>NZ_CM146908.1:442500-3575941 GCF_055755275.1 Marinovum sp. E3 | reverse complement strand
GTGTCCCTGCGTCCGTTCCCATGTACCCGGCGGCCTCGCGGCAACCGGCGCTAAAAAATATGACCGGTGGTCCCCATACCGGGCGGACCCGGCAACACCAGCCATCCTATAGAAACACCTTTCCCCTCCGGAGACCGATGGACTCCGAGATTCGGCCTGGCGACCTTGTGTTTCCGTCTTGGACATGGCTTCGAGCACAATGCTCTAATATGCTGTAAACACGGCCGTATCCGGCTCTTGTCCACATCAATTCAGTCGGTGCAAATCGACTGGCTTCGCCTGTCCCCCCAGTGCGAGCTGACTCGCAAGACCGAAACTAGCAACCTCGCACGTAGAGCGGCAACCGAAACTAAATGTTGACTCGGGTTGTGCATAAAAAGAATCCCCAGCCCTGTGCAACAATGCCACTATGCCCATTTCCGCCCATTGATATTGCACGAAAAAAGCGCCCCAATGGGGCGCTTCCCGTAACTTTACGTCACTTGAACGGCTTAGCCGATTGCGTTGACCCGTGCCGACAGACGCGACATTTTGCGCGATGCGGTGTTCTTGTGCATGACGCCTTTGGTCACGCCGCGCATCAGCTCGGGCTGGGCCGCGCGAAGTGCCTTGGTTGCCGCATCCTTGTCGCCCGAGGCGATCGCCTCTTCGACCTGGCGCAGATAGGTGCGGATGCGCGAACGGCGTGCCTTGTTGACGGCAAAGCGCTTTTCGTTCTGACGGGCGCGTTTCTTGGACTGGGGCGTATTGGCCATGCTGATCTTCCCTTTCGCGGGTCTGGTATGTCGATGTTACGCGATGCCAGACCGGCCCGGACCTGTTGTCACCGGGGATGATTCTAGCCAGAGCGGGCTGCACGCGCATGTATGGCGGCGGGATATAGTGAACTTCGCCGCCTTTGCAAAGGCCAAAAGCGCAGTCGCTCAGGCCTTTGCCGCTTCCGGTCTATTTGTCGCGGAACTGCGCTTCGCGCTTTTCCTGAAAGGCCGCCATGCCCTCCTTCTGGTCTTCGCTGGCAAAGAGCGACTGGAACAGCCGCTTTTCGAACAGCAGACCTTCGGACAGCGAAACCTCTTCGGCGCGGTTCACCGCTTCCTTGGCGGCGACGGTGGCCAGCATGGATTTCTCGGCGATCTTCTGGGCCGCGCCCTGGGCCTCTTCCATCAGCTTCTTGGCCGGAACCACGCGGCTGACAAGCCCGGCGCGCTCGGCCTCTTCGGCATCCATGAAGCGCCCGGTCAGGTGCATGTCCATGGATTTGGACTTGCCCACCAGCCGGGTCAAACGCTGGGTGCCGCCAATGCCGGCAATCACGCCGAGGTTGATTTCGGGCTGGCCGAACTTGGCGGTGTCGGCGGCAATGATGAAATCGCACATCATCGCAAGCTCGCAGCCCCCGCCCAGCGCATAGCCCGCCACCGCCGCGATGATCGGCTTGCGGGTGGCGGTGATCGCCTGGTGCTCGGTCCAGAAATAATCCTCGGTAAACACGTCCACAAAGGATTTCTCCGACATTTCCTTGATGTCGGCGCCAGCGGCAAATGCCTTGCTCGAGCCGGTGAGGATGATGCAGCGCACCTTGTCGTTCGCCGATGCCTCGCCCAACGCCTTGCAGAGCTCGCGCAGCAACTGAGAGTTGAGAGCGTTGAGCGCGTCCGGCCGGTTCAGGGTGATGGTGGCAACGTGGTCGTCTACTTCGACGGTGATCGTCTCATAGGCCATGTCAGATGCTTTCCGTTGTTGCGGTCGATTTCACGTGCTTATCACTCTGAATGTGCGGTTCAACCTATCTTTGGCACACCGGACAATAGAAGCTCGAGCGGCCCGATTGCACGATCCGCGCCACGGTTCCGGCGCATTCGGGGGTGCGGCAGGGCTGTCCCTCGCGGCCGTAAACATCGAAGCTGTGCTGAAAATATCCAAGCTCGCCATCGGCTTGGCGGAAATCCTTGAGCGAGGAACCGCCAGCGGCAATCGCCTCTGTCAGCACGGCGCGGATTGCCGGCACCAGCCGCGCCGCCCGGACCGAAGAGAGGGCGCGCGCCTTGCGACGTGGCGATATTCCGGTGCGAAACAGCGCCTCGCAAACATAGATATTGCCCAATCCCGCGACGATCTTTTGATCTAGCAAGGCCGATTTGATCGGCGTATTGCGTGTTTTCAACGCCGCCACCAGGTAGGATTCGCTGAATTCATTGCCCAGAGGCTCCGGCCCCAGCTTCGCCAGGAGCGGATGCGCCTCGGCCCGGTCGGTCGCCATCAAATCCATCGCGCCGAACCGGCGCGGATCGTTGAAGGTGACACGCGCTCCGCCCGCCATGTCAAAGACCACATGGTCATGTTTTTCCGGCGCCGGGTGGTCATGCACGAACCGCCCCAGCGGATCGCCGGAAATCAGGATGCGCCCCGACATCCCCAGGTGAATCAGCAGCGTCTCGCCGCTGCCCAGATCGGCCAGGATGTATTTCGAGCGCCGCCGCAGCCGCAGAACAATCTGCCCTTGCAGCCGCTCGGCCATCCGTTCGGGGAACGGCCAGCGCAGATCCGGCCGGTTCACCGCCACCTGAGACATGGCGACACCCTCCATCACGGGGGCCAGGCCGCGACGAACCGTCTCGACTTCGGGCAATTCGGGCATTGGCGGGCCTTCCTTTCGGGGGGCCGCATTGTAACGGCCATTCAGCGCTCTATAAGAAAGCCGGAGACAATAAAACGGCAAGCCCCCATGAGTGACGACGCGCAGAAGACAACGCATTTCGGCTATCAGACCGTGCCCGAAGAGGAAAAGGCCGGCCGGGTGCAGGGCGTCTTCAATTCCGTGGCCTCGCGCTACGACGTGATGAACGACGCCATGTCGATGGGCATTCACCGGATCTGGAAGGATGCGATGATGGACTGGCTGGCGCCGCGCCCGGGGCAAAGGCTGCTCGACGTGGCCGGCGGGACCGGCGACATTTCCTTTCGCTTCCTGAAACGTGCGGGCCAGGGCCATGCCACCGTGCTCGACCTGACCGAACCGATGCTGATCGAAGGCCGCAAGCGTGCCGAAGCCGAACAGATGGCCGGCAGCCTCGACTGGGTGGTGGGCGACGCCATGGCCCTGCCCTTCCCCGACAATACCTTTGACGTCTATACCATCAGCTTCGGCATCCGTAACGTGACCCGGCCCGAAGAGGCGCTCTCCGAGGCCTATCGCGTGCTGCGCCCCGGCGGCCGGCTCATGGTGCTGGAATTCAGCCAGATTCCCAATCCCGGGCTGCAATGGGCTTATGACCGCTATTCCTTCAACGTCATTCCCGCCATGGGCCAGGCGATCGCCGGCGACCGCGACAGCTATCAATATCTGGTCGAATCGATCCGCCGCTTCCCGGATCAGGACACCTTTCTCGGGATGGTCCGCACCGCCGGTTTTGAACAGGCCAAGTATCGCAACCTGACGCTGGGCGTTGCCTGCCTGCATTCCGGCTGGAAGCTCTGATGCGCGGCCCGCACAATGTCCTGCGGCTGATCCGCACCGGCGCCACGCTGGAACGCACCGGCGCGATGAACGACGTGCTCGACGCGCTGGATGCGCCGCCGGCCTTGCGCGCTGCTGCAAAAACCCTGGGCTGGCCGTTCAAATGGCTGGGCTTTCGCGGCGACCCCAGCCTGCCGCCGGTGACCCGGGCGCTGACGGCAATGGGGCCGGCCTATATCAAGTTCGGCCAGATCCTCTCGACCCGGCCGGACGTGGTGGGCGACGATCTGGCGCAACAGCTGCGCGTCTTGCAGGACAAGCTGCCCCCCTTCACCGTCGAGGCCGCCCGCACCAGCATCACCCAGGCGCTGGGCCGCCCCGCCGACGAGATCTTTGCCGAGATCAGCCCGCCGGTCGCCGCCGCCTCGATTGCCCAGGTCCACAAGGCCCGGGTGCGCGAGACCGGCGAGACCGTGGCCGTCAAGGTGCTGCGCCCCGGCATCGAACGCGCCTTTCGCCAGGACATCGACGCCTTCTATTTCGCCGCCCGCGCCATCGAGCTGATATCGCCCTCGTCGCGGCGTCTGCGCCCGATGGAAGTGATCCGTCATTTCGAAGGCGTCGTGATGGGCGAGCTTGACCTGCGGCTGGAAAGCGCCGCCGCCTCGGAATTCGCCGCCAACACCAAGGACGACGACGGCTTTCAGCTGCCCGAGATCAAATGGCACCTGTCGGATCGCCGGGTGATGACCATGGGCTGGGCCGAGGGTGTGCCGCTGGGCGACAACGCCGCGCTGGACGCCGCCGGGCATGACCGCGTGGCGCTCTCCGAGCGGGTCTTGCAGCTGTTCCTCAGCCACGCCCTGCGCGACGGTTTTTTCCATGCCGACATGCACCCCGGCAACCTCAAGGTCGCGCCGAGCGGCGATATCATCGCTTATGATTTCGGCATCATGGGCCATATCGATGAATACACCCGCCGGGTTTATGCCGAGATCCTCTTTGGCTTCATCCGCCGCGACTATCAGCGCGTCGCCAAAGTGCATTTCGAGGCCGGTTATGTCCCCGCCGACCGCGATGTGGATGAATTTGCCCGCGCCCTGCGCGCCGTCGGCGAACCCATTTTCGGCATGGATGCGACGCGCATTTCCATGGCCAAGCTGCTCTCGTACCTCTTTGAAGTGACGGAACGTTTCGGCATGGAGACTCGCACCGAGCTGATCCTGCTGCAACGCACGATGGTGGTGGTCGAAGGCGTGGCCCGCGCGCTGAACCCACGCATGAACATCTGGGAAGTCGCCCATCCGATTGTCGAGGATTACATCCGCGGCAGTCTCGGGCCGCGCGCCTTTGCCGGCGATCTCGCCCGCACCGCGCAGGTTCTGGCGCGGTTCGGGCCGCGACTGCCGGCGCTGGTGGAAAACGCGCTGCTCGCCGAGGCCGGGCGCAACGCCGATCCCGCCCCCGACAAGGGCCGCAAGTCCCGGTGGGCCTATCTCGCGACCGGTCTTCTTGCCGGGTTCGCCACCGCCGCCGTGCTGCTGCCGCTGTTCTGAACGGCGGCGTCACGGCCCGGGCCGGGGCGTTCAGGTCCGAGCGGCTCGGTTTTGGCCCCCAAACGCAGAAACGGCGACCATCCGGGCCGCCGCATCAGGAATTCTCTGTAAAAAAAACTTAGTCGGTGCCCGACGAGCTGCCGCTGCCATTCGAGGCTGCTGCAATGATCACCAAGGTGGTCACGGCGCCAATAACGGCCAGTTCAGTGGTACCTTGAGTCGCAACAAAGGGATCTGCGGCCGTATCAGCTTGCTGAGCAACAGCAGGTGCAGCCGACGCAATAAAAGTAGCAGCTGCTGCTGCCATGGCAAATTTTTTCATAATGTTCTCCAGACATTCTTGGGTGAACACGCACCCCACGCGGAAAGAAGCTACTACGAAGGCCCTTTGGTTTCAAACCCGTTCATCGTGAAAATCCTGCGAAAATTCGCTGCCCCGCGCACCGCGTCTTTTGTGCAACAAATCGGCGTGACCCAAGGTTTTTTGTGTCGAGAATGCATCATGTGCCCAATTTCCGCTGCTCAAATACCGGTCAACTGGTGTATCATTCACCCCAGAGCGCGAACTCCGGTGATGTTTTCCACGTCTACGGGGTATCCACCGTTGAGCACAAGCACAAGTTCTCCGTTGTTTATGCGGGCTTCCGTCACTTCCTGATAGCTCGAAACCGGTGTCTGACCGATTGATTCGGCCTGCGAAATGTTGTCCACCACAAAGTTGTAGTGGCCGGCCACAAACGGCGTGCCGCTGTCATCGACGCCGGCCCATTCAAAGGTGGTCTGTCCGGGCGTCAATGGCAGTCGCTGCACCAGAGTGTCGGTGTCGTCATAGACCTCGAGATAGCTCTCGTCAGTCAGATGCGACGGGGCCACCGAGAGGGCAATCGGCGTGCCGTCGAAATAGGCCGGCGCGTCAGAGCGCACCGCGCGACCGACCCAGTTCGCCATATCGCCCAGCCCGCCGACCCCCAGAAGGGTGATCATGCTGCCCAACAGGTCGTTGGTGACAACCTGTTGCTCGACAGAGGAAAACGTCGCCAGTTGCGAGGCGAATTCGGTGGAATCGAGCGGGTTGAGCGGGTCCTGATTGCGCATCTGCGCGGTGAGCATTTGCAGGAACGTGTCAAAGTCGGAAGACAACGCACCTCTGCTCGAAGTGGTCGGCACCGGCGGCGCAACCTGCGCCGTGGTCTGTGCCTGAGGGCTGGTGGCTGGGATCATCTCGCTCTCCTATACACGGATATCGAGGCGCGCGGCCGCGCCCTCGGTTTCAGGCCCGGGCGCGGCATCCTCCGCCTCGGCTGTTTCTGGCGAAACTTCCGGGTCACCCGCCGGGATTTCGGACCAGGGCTGGCGCTTGCTCTGACCGGAGGTGGAGAATTCGAAAGCGATTTCGCTGTATCCGAGGTCGCGGAAGGCGCGTTCGACGACGTCGATATGGCGCCGCATGAGATCATGGGTTTCGGGCCGTTCGGTGACAACCTGAAGCAGGATCTGCCCCTCCTGCCCGCGCATCCGCATCTGGACACGCCCGAGCTCTTCCGGTCGCAGGGTGATTTCGGTGAATTCGCCGGGCATGGCGCGCACGACTGGGGCCATCTGCTGGGCAATCTCACGCGCCATCGTCTGCGCGGCGTGGGCCGTCGGCGGCCCCTGCGACCCGCTCTGCCTGAGCAGGCTCTCCGCCTGTGGCGCGCTCGGGGTCTCTGGCGCAAAACCGGCCGGGCTCACCAAGGCGGCCCGCTCGTCCGACGCCGCGACCTGTCCTGCCCCAGCCCTGACAATCAACTCGGCAACCGGGCGGCCGGAGAACTCACCACGGCCCGTTGCAAGCCGGTCGCCGGGAGCTTCCGCTTCGTCCCCCCGATCGGGACCCCGATTTTGAAGGCCCGTCGACACATGGTCGGGCAAGGGGTCGAAACCGGTCGAGATCCCTGGGCGCGTGGCGTCCATCCGATCAAGGCCTCGCGGCGCAGGCTCCCTCCGCTGGCGGTGGGTCGATACCTCAGGATCACCTGTGGTTACAGGCCTGCGAGCATCCTCGCCGGTTTCGTCTGGCCCGCTTAGGCCATTGCGGGGCGGAAAGGCAGCCGGATCGGCAGCTGACCTGGCGACAAACTTGTCGCCTGTCCCGGCACCGCCAGAGGAATTTGCCCAAGGGAAGCTTGCGACCGCACCGGACGCCCCGGACACCGGTGCCGAAGTTGGAACCTCCCGCCCGGCGCGACGCCCCGCCCGGCCAGGGTCAGGGGACTCGCGCCCCATTGGCTCGGTTTCAGCGGGCTGTTCGCGCGTTGCTCGGTCTGCTGAAATGGCGGCAAGCCGGGAGATCCGGTCGCGAAAGTGCAGCTGCGCGCCTTCAGTCTGCACGTCACGCGGGACGGCCTTTTGGCGCGGGTGGTCCGGCTCGAAGAAGTATTCATTTGCCGGAAAAAGAGCCCCTCCGCCCCGGTTCGCCTCCGCCGCTTTGACCGGCGCCGCAGCCGGCTGCGGAATGTCGCCCGACGGCCGCGAGATGGCGCCGCCCTTCTCTGCACTATTTCCGGCCGCTGTCGTCTTGCCCTCGGCGCCGGCCATCATTTCCGTCGAAGGCCGTTCCCGCGGCCCGGCCAAATCTCGGGCAGAATTTGCGGACGGCGGCCCAGATGCCCCCTCCGATAGAGCAGAGCCCCCAATAGCCGCCACCATCGGAGATCTAACGCGCCGAAAATTCGACATATCCCCAGTGCTTTCCGGTTCTGCCGGACGCATCGACCTCGGGTGTTTCACCTCGCTTGACCTAGCTTCGCTCGACGGGATCGTCAGCGCCGGAACGGCGGCGCGCCGTGGTGACACGCTCTGGGTGGAATTGCCGTAGCGCAAGTCAGGCACATCCGTCGCACCCCGCCCCGGGTTCGGCTTCGGTTCAGCGGTTGCCGCCGGAAAAAGAACCGCCTCCTCCTGCGACGGCGGATTACGATGCCCGGGGCTGTCTTCCGGCATTTCCGCGCCCTGCGCCGACCGACGAGAACCCGCAGGCGGGACATGGGTGTTTTGTCGGTCTGTCGGCTGGAGCCATTGTTGCGGCGGGGATTTCACCTCGGTGGGCTCGCGAGGCGGCCGGGAAGATGAAGCCTGTGCGGAGCGGCCCGAAGCCGCGCGCGCATCCTTCCGGCTCGGTTCAGAAATTATCGACGGGCGTTCCGATGGCATGGCGGTCATCTGCCTCGAGGCGCGCTCTGCGCCCATCGCCGTGTCCGTGAATGCGCGAGCCTCACCGGCGGCGCGCCGATCAGCCAATGCCGGTTGCGCCGCTGCGGGCTCCGGCCCAACCGAGCGTCCGGGCCAATTGTGCGGTGCCGGCTTGCCACTCGTCAGCGGCGCAATGCCAGAGGAATTCCTGGTTTCCACCGCGGCGGCGCGCACAATCATATCCGGCACGCTCCCGCGCGCGGAGCCCGTTTCCGAGGGATCGATTTTTCGGAAGGCACGATCCGCCTGATCGGGCTCTTTCCTCCAGTTCGAATCCGTCGGAGATTCCGAGTTTTTCTCCAATTCTTCAATAGGTTGCCGCGACATAGCCATCCGCGTATCGGCTTCCATGTCAGCGCCTTGACCCCGCGGTTTCGGCGTCGACTCGATCAGCTTGAGCAACTGTGCATCGGGCGCATCCCCGTCGCCGGACAGCAAGGCGGGCGGCTGTGTCGACAAGCCGTCGCCGCCACGGCGTGCAGCGATATTCCCATCGGCAAGGATATCGGCATCGGGTTGCACGGGCCGATCCGCAGGCAAAGGCCAGGACGACCCGCCGCTCTCCGCCTCGGGCACGGCGGGCAGGGGGGCCACCGTCTTGGCATCAGCCCTGTCCGCCGCGATTTCCCGGCCTTCCGGTGCAGGCCCGATCGTTTCGGGCGAGCTCACCTTGGCGGCAGGGGGCTGGGCCAATTCGGCGTCGGCCGCCTCCGGGGCGGTTTCATCCGAACCCTTCCGATCGGGCGCAGCCCCCGTTCCGCCAACGCCAGGAGCGGCTGCGGCGCCTTTCTCCTTGTCAGCAAAAGCGCTCCGGCCAGTCAGGAACATCTGGCTGAAGCTGACCGTCCGCTCCGCGCCCGGAGGGAGACCTTCGAGCTTCGGCACAGCGCGCAGAAACCCGAGGCCGCCGGAAATCGATTCAATTTGCATAAGGACTCCAGGAATTCTTCCCAACTCCAGCCTTTATCCGCCATGACGGTTACCAGTTCTTTACCGGTCCTGCGGCAAATTGGAAAAAACCGGAACAATTTGTGAGGACTGCCCAATGTCATTATTGATTCAGCCAATTGGCCCACATGTGGCCCGGCAACCAGCCACCTCCGAAGAAGCAAGGCAAGTGGCGCATGAATTGGAAGTGACGTTTTTGGCGGAAATGTTGAAATCCGCCGGATTCGGCAGACAACCGGACAGTTTCAACGGTGGAATAGGAGAAGAACAATTCTCATCGTTTCTCGTTCGCGCGCAGGCGAATGCGATGGTCGAAGCCGGGGGATTGGGGCTGAGCGAAGCGTTCGTCAAAACGATGATCGAGGCCGAAAATGGCTGATCGCGACATAGCAATTCTGGACGAATTGAACGATCTTCTGGAGACCGAGCGGGCAGCCCTTCTCACGGGCGACATTGATGCCGTGGGGCGCGTGCTCGACACCAAGGAGAAATTGCTGCGTGACCTGGCTGAATGCGCCGCCTCCGACACCGAAGGGCTTGACGAGATTCGCCTCAAAATTACGCGTAATCAAGAACTTATTGAAAGCTCCATGAAGGGAATCGAGGCCGTCGCACAGAGATTCGCGGCGATTCGAAATGTGCGCAGGTCGCTTGAGACCTATGACCGCTCCGGCCGGCGCAAGATGATCGATATATCCCCCGGAGGCCGGCTTGAAAAACGGGCCTGACCGTTTTTAGGCGAATCCTGCCAAACAATGAGGCACGCATTAGCAAACCCTTAGGACAACGGCTCCATGGTGGCGATGCACCCCTGATGGTGGCGCAATCAACGCGAAGTTCGTGCAGATTGCAAGTGTCAGAATGACAGAGATGCCGGGAGACCGGCTGTGGCATGAAATTGACGCAAAAGCGTCTCGCTTATGAGGATAATCTATGTCCAGTATTCTGACCAACTCCAGCGCAATGGTCGCGCTTCAAACCCTCAAGGGGATCAACAAAAGCCTTTCGGATGTGCAATCCGAAATTTCGACCGGTAAATCGGTGGCCAATGCCAAGGACAACGCCGCGATCTGGGCAATTTCCAAAGTCATGGAATCCGATGTGCAAGGCTTCAAGTCGATCGGCGAGAATCTCTCGCTGGGCCAATCGACCGTGGCCGTCGCGCGGAACGCTTCCGAAACCGTCACAGATCTTCTGACCGACATGAAGGATCTGATTGTCAGCGCCCAGGCGGACAATCTTGATCGCGGAACGCTTCAGGACGACGTCCAGGCCATCATCGGCCAGATCGAATCGGTGGTCGGCGCCGCGCAGTTCAACGGATTGAACCTGGTCAACGGCACGGCCGGCGCCTTCAACTCCAACGGCAATCTCGGCGCCGACGTGCTGTCGTCGCTGGACCGAGACAATTCCGGCGCGATCAGCGTGTCCAACATCGGCGTCGATGCGCAGAACCTGTCGACAGATACCGGCACGACGATCACGGCGGCCACCGCCGACACCGCATCGCTGGACGAAAACGGCGGCACCGACGACGATGTCCAGATCGCGCTCGGCTCGGCCTTCCTTGACACGAGCGGCGGCGCAACCGGCACGTCGGCGCTCAAGGCCTCTGACGCGGGTGTCGACAATGCGGTCACCACCGGCCTTGTCGCCGGCGATACCATGCGTCTGCAAATCGGCAATATCGAGGGCAGCTATGTCGTTCGGGAAGGCGACAATGCAAATGCCGTCCTGGCCGGTCTGAAAAACGGCATGCTGCAAGCCGGGCTCGATACCAACGACTTCTCGCTGACGCTCGGGGCGGGCACGCTCGATGTCGAGAACCTCACTTCCGAGACCGGCATTGGCGTCACGCTGACCCAGGAACGCGGCACCGGCGCCCTGGCGCAGCTGTCCAGCATGGATGTCTCGACCGAGGCCGGCGCGGAAACCGCGCTGGGCAATATCGAAGGCATGATCCAGGCGGCCACGTCAGCCGCTGCGGCCTTCGGCTCGGTCGAAAGCCGGATCGAGACCCAATCGGACTTCATCATGAACCTGGCCGATTCACTGACCTCGGGCATTGGCAGCCTGGTGGACGCCGACATGGAAGAGGCCTCGGCCCGCCTCCAGGCCCTTCAGGTGCAGCAGCAACTGGGTGTGCAGGCGCTTTCGATCGCCAATCAGGCGCCGCAGCAGCTCCTGTCGCTCTTCCGGTAACCGAGACGGACGGGGGCGAAGACCGTCTTCGCCCCCCGACCGCCCGGTGACATCAATTCATACTCCAGAAGGAAGGATGCGGCATGAACGCCCAGTCCATGGCCCACCGCGCCTATGCGCAATCCGCCGCCACGAAAACCGATCGCCGGGCCGAATACGAGACCATTGCCCGCACCACCCACGAATTGAAGGCCGCCGCCGAAAAGGCGACCTCGGATTTTCCCCGTCTTGCCGGCGCCCTGCACCGCAACAACAGGCTCTGGACCATCCTCGCCGCCGACGTCGCCGATCGCGACAACCCCCTGCCCCAGGACCTCAAGGCGCGGATCTTCTTTCTGTCGGAATTCACCAAGCGCCACAGTGCACAGGTGCTGGCCCGGAAAGCCACGGTCGTGCCGCTTCTGGAAATCAACACCGCGATCCTGCGCGGCTTGCGTCGCGGGAGCGCGAGAACATGACCGGGCTCGTTCTCAAACTCGGGCCCAAGGAACGGGTGCTGATCAACGGCGCGGTGATCGAAAACGGCGACCGGCGCAGCCGGCTCAACATCGTGACCCCAAACGCCAATATCCTGCGCCTGCGCGACGCCATTCATCCGGAAGAGGCGAATACGCCGGTGCGCCGGGTCTGTTTCGCCACGCAGCTTGTGCTGACCGGCGACGCCGAACCGGACGAAACCCGGTTGCAGCTGCTGCGGCGCATCGAGGAACTCAGCCAGATCCTCACCGATACCGACAGCCGCCGCCACCTGACCGCCGCGACCGATGCCCTGCTCGGCGATCAGTTCTACCAATGTCTCAAGTCGCTGCGCGCGCTTATCCCGCGCGAGGACCGAATTTTTGCCGCGGGGCACAGATGAGCTTTCAACCGATCCTTCCAGGCACCGGCCTCGTCGGCTGGAAGCTTCTGAGCCGGACGATGGAAACCCAGCAGGCCGCGCTCAACCGGTCGGCGGAGATCTCGCGCGACACCGCCTATTTCGCGGCCAATATCGCCAAGGTCGACACCGCCGAACAGCTGGTCGGCGATCGCCGCTTGTTGCGCGTGGCGCTGGGGGCCTACGGGCTTCAGGAGGATATCGACAACAGGTATTTCATTCAGAAAGTCCTGGCCGACGGCACCCTGGCGCCGGATGCGCTGGCCAACAAGATGGCCGATGATCGCTATACCCAATTTGCCGAGGCTTTCGGTTTCGATCAGCCGCTCGGCCCCCACACCGCCGGCGCGGATTTTGCCAAAACCGTGGTGGAGAAATTCAACCGGGCCTCCTTCGAGGCGTCGGTGGGCGCGCAGGATGACAACCTGCGGATCGCGCTCTACGCCGACCGCGCGCTTCCCGAACTTGCCGCCGACACCGGCACCACCGAAAACGGCCGCTGGTACACGGTGATGGGCGTGCCTGCCCTGCGCAAAATCTTTGAAACCGCGCTCAACCTGCCGGACAGCTTCTCGCAGCTCGAACTCGACCGGCAGCTCGCCGTGTTCCGCGAAAAATCGCAGGCGCGGTTCGGCGTATCAGAGGTGGCGGATTTTGCCGATCCCGAGCTGCGGGAACGGCTGGTGGAACAATTTCTGCTGCAAGGCCAGCTTCAGGAGAGTGCCGCTCTTTCCGGCATGTCGGTGGCGCTGACCCTGCTTCGGAACATCCCGCAATAGGCCTGTCACGGGCGGGGCTGCGGCCGCGCGGCGGGCGGCCTGGCCAGCGGTTTCGATTTCGGGCGAAAGGCCTCGGCCTCCCGCAACACGACCTCCAGTCGCGCAAAGCTCTTGTCGATGCTGTCTTCTTGCTGCGCGATCAGCCCGTCGAGCTTGTCAAAGACCTGCACCGCCTGGTCGAGCACCGGATCGCCACCCGCGCTGTAAAGCCCGGCTTTGATCATGGTTTCCGAACCGTGGTAGGCACTGAGCAGTTTTCGGGCGAGGCCGATACGCGCGTTCTCGCGTTCGGTGGCGCACTCCGGCAGGCTGCGCGAGACCGAGCGCAGGACGTTGACAGCGGGAAACCGGCCGCGTTCGGCGATGGCCCGCTCCAGCACCACATGCCCGTCGAGCACCCCGCGCAGCACATCGGCCACCGGCTCGTTCATGTCGGACCCGGCGACCAGCACGGTATAGATCGCGGTGATATCGCCGCCGGTCTCCGGCCCCGGCCCGGCGCGTTCGCAGAGCGACATGATCATATGCGCCATCGAGGGCGGATAGCCGCGCAGCGCCGGCACCTCGCCGCCCGCCACGGCAACCTCTCGATGGGCGTCGGCCAGCCGGGTGATCGAATCGGTCAGAAGCAGCACCTGAAGGCCCTGATCGCGAAAATGCTCGGCAATCGACATGGCCGCAGCGGGGCAGCGGCGGCGCACCAGCGGCGAGCGATCCGAGGTGGCGGCGACGACGACACTGCGCGCCATGCCCTCCGGCCCCATGACATCATCGACGAAATCGCGCAGCTCGCGGCCGCGCTCGCCGACCAGCGCGACCACCACGACATCGGCCTCCATCTTGCGGGCGAGATGGCCGAGCAGGCTGGTCTTGCCGACGCCCGAACCGGCAAACAACCCGATCCGCTGGCCGCGCACGATTGGCAGCATGGTGTTGAACAGCACCAGCCCGGTACCGAGCCGCGCCCCCAGCCGCCGGCGACTGGCCGGATCGGGTGGCCGGGCGTGGATCGGCCGCAGCTCCGGCCCGCCATGCAGCGCGCGGCCATCGAGCGGTAGGCCGTAGGGGTCGATCACCCGGCCGATCCAGCCGGCATGCGGCGCAATCTGCGCCTCGGGCATGAGGAACACCTTGTCGCCCAGCGCCACCCCTTCAAGCGCGTCATCTGGCAGCATCATCACCCCGCCAGCCGCGATCTTGAGCACCTCGCCGCCCAGCGCCGCCCCGCGCGAACGCACCAACCGCAGCTGATCGCCCATGCGCACATTCTGCCCGAGGCCCGCCACCATCAGATAGGTGCCATCGACGCTGGCCACCCGGCCGAACGGCCGGACCGGCGTGAGCCCCGCAATCCTGTTTTTCAAACCTTCCAGCCGCGGCGTCTGCATCGTGCGCCTCCATTATCTGCTGAAAACCATTTCTAAAGGAATCAGGGTTAAGCCTTGATTGAAGCCAATCGAGGGAGAAGCCCCGATGTTCGACAATCTCGAAGTCCTGCAAATGTCGCAGGCCATGGCCCGCCATGCCGGGGCCAGACAGGCGATTGCCGCGCGCAATCTCGCCCATGCGGATACCCCTGGCTACAAGGCCCGCGACCTGGTCGCCTTTCCGCAGCTTGTCCTGCAACAGCAGGCCCAGTTCGGGCTGCGCGCCACCCGCGACAGTCATCTCTCCGGCGCCCGCGCCGAAGGCGCCGCCGCGCCGGTGGAAGATCCGGGCGCAATCAGCGACCCCAATGGCAACTCTATCTCACTCGAAACCGAAATGCTGCGCGCGGTCGACATCCGCCGCCAGCATGACAAGGCGCTCGCCGTCTACCGAGCCTCGCTCAACATCCTGCGCTCGAGCCTTGGCCGCCAGTGACCCGGAGCCCTGACACATGACCGATTTCTCATCCTCTTTCTCAGTTTCTGCCAGCGGGCTGAAAGCCCAGGCAGCGCGACTTCGCCATGTTTCGGAAAACATCGCGAATGCCGACACCCCCGGCTATCGGCGCAAAACCGTGCCGTTCGAAGAGATGCGCCAGAACGGCGACACGCGGGGCCAGGTGACCACCGGTCGCGTCAGGCTGGATCAGAACGATCTGGCCAAAATCTACGATCCCTCGCATCCGCTGGCCGATGACACCGGCCATTACGAGGGGTCGAACGTCAACCTGGTGATCGAGATTGCCGACGCCAGGGAAGCCCAGCGCAGCTACGAGGCCAACGTCAAGATGTTCGACCAGGCACGCCAGATGTCATCGAGCCTGATGGAGCTGTTGCGCAGATAACCCGATAGGAGACCCAGAATGGATGTCCGTTCAATCCTTGCCGCGCAGAAATACGCGGCCTCTCGCCCTGCGACCCAGCCGGACGACACGCCCCATTCGATGGGCGCGGCCTTTGCCGACACCGCGCGGGATTTCGCCCGGACGCTGCAAACCGCCGAGGAAACGGCCAAATCGGCCATGATCGGCGACGCCGATCCGCATGCGCTGGTGCAGGCCCTGGCGCAGTCCGAACTGGCGGTCGAAACCGTGGTGACGATGCGCAACAAGGTGGTCGAGGCCTATCAGGAAATCCTGCGGATGCCGGTCTGACCGATGGATGAGGCGGTTTTCTTTGACACCATGCGCCACGGGCTCTGGATTTCGGTAACCATGTCGCTGCCGATCCTGTCGGCGGCACTGGTGGCCGGGGTCACCATCGGTCTGTTTCAGGCGCTCACCTCGATCCAGGAGATGACGCTGACCTTCGTGCCGAAACTGGCCGCCATCGTCGCCGTCTTCTGGCTCTCGATGAGTTTCATGACCGAACGGCTCACCGCCTTTTTCCAAAGCTGGATCATCCCCCTGATTGTCGAGGTCTGACATGGAAAACGCCACCTATACCACGCTGACCCGCCAAGCCGGGCTGATGCGCGAGATGCAGGTCGTCGCCAACAATATCGCAAATGCCGCCACCACCGGCTTTCGTGCCGAGAACATGGTGTTCTCGGAACATGTGGTGCGGGTCGAAAACGGCCCCTCGATCTCGATGGCCAGCGGCAACATCGGCGCCGCCTCGGAATTGCAGGGCGCGCTGACGCCCACCGGCGGGCGGTTCGATTTTGCCATCGAGGGCGGCGGCTATTTCCTCGTCCAGACTCCCGCCGGCGAAAGGCTGACCCGGGCCGGCAATTTTTCGACGAACGGCCAGGGCGATCTTGTGACAAAGGAAGGCGACCCGGTGCTCGACGCCGGCGGCGCGCCGATCTTCGTACCGCCGGACGCCACCGATCTTGCCATCGGCGGCGACGGCACGCTCAGCTCGAACGGCAGACCGCTGGCGCAACTCGGCGTAGTGCGCCCGGTCGCGGGCCAGGACCTGATCCGCGAGGATGGCGTGATGTTCCGCGCCGAGGCGGGCTTTGCACCGGTGGAAAACCCGCGCGTGTTGCAAGGGTTTCTCGAGAATTCCAACGTCGATCCGATCCGTCAGATCGCCCGGATGATCGCGGTTCAGCGCGCCTATGAAATGGGTCAGAGCTTTCTCGACGCCGAAAACGAACGCATCCGCACTGCGATGCAAACCTTCCTCAAATAGGAGGCCGCCATGCGTGCCCTGAAAATCGCCGCCACCGGCATGACCGCCCAGCAGATGCGGGTCGAGACCATTTCGCAGAACCTCGCCAACATGTCGACCACCGGCTACAACGCGCGGCGCGCCGAATTTGCCGATCTGCACTATCAGCAATACGCCCGCGCCGGCGCCGTCAGCGCCTCTGACGGCACGGTCCTGCCCACCGGGGTGCAGCTTGGCCTCGGGGTGCGTCCGGCGGCGGTGTCGGTGCAGCTCGAACAGGGCGCGCTCTCGGCCACCCGCGGCGATCTTGACGTGGCGATCGACGGCAAGGGCTATCTCGAGGTCACCCTGCCCTCGGGCCAGCCAGCCTATACCCGTGACGGCGGGTTGAAACGCTCGGCCGAAGGGCTGATCGTCACCTCGGACGGCTTTCCCGTGGTGCCCGATATCGTCATCCCGCAGGACGCACGCAGCATCTCGATCAATGCCGATGGCGAGGTCTATGCCTATTTCAACGACACCGTCGAGGCGCAGTTGCTGGGCCAGTTCACCCTGGCCGGTTTCACCAATGCCAAGGGGCTCGAGGCGATGGGCTCGAACCTCTTTCTCGAGACCGAGGCCTCCGGCCCGGCGATCACCTCGGCCCCGGGCCAGGACGGGCTGGGCATCCTGCGGCAGGGCTATCTCGAGGACAGTTCTGTCGACGCGGTGCGCGAGATTTCCGAGCTGATCGAGGCGCAGCGGGGCTATGAACTCAATGCCAAGGTGATTTCCGCCGCCGATCAGATGATGGGCGCGACGACGCAGGTGCGGTGATGCGGCTGCTCTGGGCGATCCTCTTGCTCTGTCTCGCCGGCGCCGCCTGGTCCGAAACGGTTGTGCCGGCCCGGACCCTGCGCGCCAATACCGTCATTGCGCCCGCCGATCTGGCGCTGCGCAGCGCCGATGTGCCGGGCGCGTTTTCCGATCCGGCCGCGCTCATCGGTCAGGAAACCCGCGTCACGCTTTATGCCGGTCGGCCGATCCGCCCCGGCGACATCGGCCCGCCCGCGCTGGTGACGCGCAACCAGATCGTCACCCTGCATTTCACCTCCGGCGGTCTGCGCATCCTTGCCGATGGCCGGGCGCTGGGCCGCGGCGGCGCGGGCGACCGGATTCGCGTGATGAACCTGTCGTCGCGCACCACGCTATTCGGCACCGTTCAGCCGGACGGCACCATCAACGTCAGTCAATGAGGCCCGAGACATGAGGAAAATGACCTGCGCCGCCATGGCGGTCTCGCTTGGCATGCTGCCGGGATGCGCCCGCCTCGATCACCTGGGCCGTGCGCCGACCTTCTCCGACACGCGGGAAACGCCCGAGCATTTCGCCATGCTGAGCCCGGGCCTGCCGGTCGAGACCGCGCGCGGGCGGGGGATGCCGGAGCCCTCGCTCTGGGATGGCGGCCAGGCCTCGCTGTTCGGCGACCGGCGCGCCGTCAAACGTGGCGATATCCTCACCGTGGTGATCGAGATCGACGAGAGCGCCGAAATCTCGAATTCCACCAATCGCGGGCGCAATGGCTCTGAATCGCTTGCGGTGCCACAGCTTCTCGGCCTGCCGCAGCGGCTCTCGGAAGACCTCCCGCCGGGCTTTACCCTGGACAATGCCGTCAACCTGAATTCCGCGTCCAGTTCCGGCGGCGACGGCTCGGTCAGGCGCAACGAAAAGCTCGAGCTGCGGATCGCCGCCACGGTGGTCGAGGTGCTGCCGAACGGCACCCTGTCGATCCAGGGGGTGCAGGAGGTGCGCGTCAATTTTGAACTGCGCGAGCTGATCGTCACCGGCTATGTCCGCCCCGAGGATATCTCGCGTCAGAACCAGATCACCTACGACAAGATCGCCTCGGCGCGAATTTCCTACGGCGGCCGGGGCCAGATCAGCGACGTGCAACAGCCCCGCATCGGCCAGCAAGTGCTTGATGTCATTCTGCCATTCTGAGGTGTTCTCATGGGAAAGATCCTGCCAGTCCTGCTGGCCCTGATCGGCATTGGTGCCGGAGTCGGCGCCGGTGTCCTGCTTCGGCCCGCGCCCGGCCTCGCCGAGTTGGACAACCCCTGCGGCGAGATGGCACCGGCGCATGACCCGGCGCCGGACGAGACCACGCCGACCGCCGACGTCGAATACATCAAACTCAACAATCAGTTCATCGTGCCGGTGGTCAGCGAGGCCAGGGTCGCCTCGATGATGGTGATCGCGCTGAGCGTCGAGGTGCCGGAGGGCCGGTCGGAAGAGGTCTATTCCCGTGAACCCAAGCTGCGCGACGCCTTTCTCCAGGTGTTTTTCGATCACGCCAACCTGGGCGGCTTCACCGGCACCTTCACCAGCTCGCGCAATCTCGAAGTGCTGCGGCGGGCGTTGCGGGAAACCGCGCAAAGCCATTTCGGCGATCTGGTGCAGGACGTGCTGATCACCGATATCGCCCGCCAGGACGTCTGACCGCGGTCAATCGCCGGGCGTCTTCATCCACCGCCTGTGCATCTCAAGCTCCACCAGCCGTTCGGTCTCGCGCCGGGCGGCGTCCTCGCGGATGTCCTCGCGGGTTTGTTCCGTCAGCGCCGCGAGCGCCGAGGTGCGGCCGAACGAGGCTCTGGCGCGGAGCTTGATCGCCTCTGTCACCGCCCGCTGATTGGCCAGCGCCATGAGCAACTCGCGCCGCCGCGCCTCGGCCCAGGTTTGCCAGAGCGCCGCACCGGTCTGGGCAAAGGCAACCGCCAGATCGCCGGTCAGCGCCTCGGACCGGCGCGCCTGCGAGGCCGCGATGGCATCAAGCGCCGCGGTCAGCCGGGCCTCTGCCGCCAAGGACTGCCGCAGGTCGGCCGCATCGCGCTCGAACCGGGCCTCGGCCACCTTGTGCAAATCCGCCACATGCCTCATCTCCATGATCGGGCCTTTCGGCTCAGCGCATCGGCATAGCGGATGGCCACGGCCACCGCCGCGTAATGCTCGGGCAGGATCTGCGCGTCGAGCCGCACATGGGCGAAAAGCGCCCGCGCGGTTGGCGGATCGCTGTACACGGCAACCCCTTCTTCATAGGCGATCTCCTTGATCCGCAGGGCAATCTCGTCCACCCCCTTGGCCACGCAGACCGGCGCGCCGCCGGCGGTGCGGGCCCATTTCAATGCCACCGCGTAATGGCTCGGGTTGACGATCACGACATCGGCCTCGGGCACCTGTTTGAGCATCTGGTTGAAGGCGATCTCCTGCGCCTTGCTGCGCCGCGCCGATTTCAGATGCGGGTCGCCCTCGGCATCCTTGACCTCGTCCTTGATTTCCTTGTCCGACATCCGGTTCTTGGCCATGTGGCTGCGATACTGCCAGAGGTAATCAATTACCGCCATGGCCACCGCAATGGCCAGCACGATGGCCAAGAGCTGCGCCGCAAGCTCGAGCCAGAGAAGGATGGCGCGGACCGCGTTCATCTGCATGGCGCCGATGATCAGGTCGCTCTTGTTGCGCAGAAAACCGGTGAGGATCGCGGCATAGATCACCAGCTTCACCGCGCTCTTGAAGAACTCGAACAGCCCGTTCCAGCCGTATTTGTTCTTGAAATTGCGCAGGGGCGAGATCCGCGAGGCCTTGAATTCCAGCTTCTTGCCGGCAAACACCAGGCTGCGCTGGGCGATGATCGCTGTCAGCACGGTCAGGAACGGCACGGCGACCCAGGGCACAATGGCCAGCGCCACGCCACCGATCAGCTTGCCGGCGAAGCGCGTACCCTCGCCGGCAAAAACCCCGGGCGCAAGCCCGTGCGGCCGGGCCAGAAGCGGCGCCATGGCGTCACCCAGCGCCGTCAGCGACGCGGCGCCGAAGACCGACGCGGCGATCAGAAAGCCGAAATACATCGCCGCCGTATTGACCTCGGAGGATTTGACCAGCTCGCCTTTCTTGCGCGCATCGTCGAGCTTCTTCGGCGTCGGGTCATGCGGTTTGTCGGCGGTTTCCGTCTCTGACGACATCAGCCGGCTCCAAGCGGATGGCTCAGGAACCGTGCCAGCGCCGCCTGCCAGAGGCCCAGCATGTAAGGCGCGCTGAGGGCCAGAAGCATGAGCCCGCCCAAAGTTATCACCGGCGCACCGACAAAAGAGACCATGAGCTGCGGCATCGCCTTGTTGATGACGCCGAGCGTCACGTTGTAGAGCATCGACAGGATCACAAAGGGCACCGCCAACCGGAAGGCGAGGACAAAGGTTTCGCTGACATGGCCGGCGATCCAGAGGGCCAAATCGCCCGCCGCAGGGCGGGCGCCGATCGGCCAGACGTCATAGAACCCGGCCAAAGTGGCGAGAAGATGCAGGTGCATCCCGCTGAGGAACATCAGCGCCAGCCCGCCCACCACCAGCACATGACCGATTGCCGGCATCGGCTCGACCCCGGCGGTGCCGAAAATCTGGCTAAGCGACGTGGATTGCGCGGCGATGGTGCCCGCGGTGTGCAGTGCAAGGATCATGAAGCGCAGCGCCAGGCCGATGGCGAGACCGATGACCGTTTCGCTGGCCAGCAGCCCGACATCCGGGTCTGGCACCGGCACGGCGGGATCAAACAGCAGCACGGCAAAAAACCCGGCCAGCGAGACCGCGAGCGCCAACCTGACCCGGAGCGGCAGGCTCCGGGTGCCGATACCGGGCATCACCGAGAGCACGGCGCCGATCCGGAAAAACACGATCGCGGCAAACCGCATCCCCTCGCCCAGCACATCAAAGAGCGCCTCGGGGCTCATGCGGCAACGGTGCCGACCAGCATCGGCTTGGCTTCGAGCCCGAGCTCTTCGAACGAAAGCACTGGCGTCTGAAACCCCTTGGCGCGGGCGATCCGGCGCAGGAATCGCCGCCGCCGCGAAGAGGTGACGATCGAGGCGGCAAAGCCGCTTTCACTGCTCTGTTCGATCTGGTCGGCCATGGATTTGGTCAGCTTGGCAAAGACCTCCGGTGGCAGCGCCACATCGACCGTGTTCTGATCGGAGTCCACCTGATAGGTGGTAAAGATGTCCTCCCATTCCGGCGCCAGCTGAATCAGCGGCACCGTCCCGTCCGACCGTTTGAGCCCGGCGACGATCTGAAAGCCCAGCCGCTGCCGCACATGTTCGCAGATCCCCTCGGGCTGATTGGAGAATTTGCGCGCCTCGCCAATGGCTTCGAGGATCACCGGCAGATTGCGGATCGAAACCTGTTCCTCCAGCAGATGTTTCAGCACCTGATGCAAAAGGTCCATCGGCACCCGGTCGGGGATCATCTCGTCGAACAGCTTGCGGTTGGCCTCGGCGCGGTCGGGCTCTGACAGGTTGACCATTTCGTCGAGCAGGCGGCGCAACGCCTTGTGGGTGAAAAGCCGGCTGAAATTGGTCTTGATGACCTCGAGCAGATGCGTCGCCAGCACCTCGTTCGGCGTGACGATGGTCAGCCCCCGAAGCGCCAGATCCTCCTGCTCTTCCGGCTTGATCCAGCACGCCGGCGCGCCATAGACCGGCTCATCGACGTCGCGGCCCGACGGCAGATCGGAGCCGCCCTGCGGGATCAGCGCCAGAACCAGATCGGGGTGCACCTGCGCCCGCGCCTGTTCGACGCCCTGGATGTGGATGATATAGCTGCCCGGGTCGGCGGTGACATTGTCGGTCAGGCGGATTTCCGGCAGGATCAGGCCAAAGGCGCTGGCGATATGGGTGCGCATGTTGGATATCCGCGCGTCGAGGCCGGACGCCGGATCGAGCACCATGTCCACCAGATCGCTGGCAAATTCGAGGTGGATATCGTCGAGCGCGAGGACATCGCCGATCGGTTTTGCCGGCGCGGCCTCGGGCGCTTCGGCGACCTCGGGCACTGCTCCGGCATCGCTCTGTTTTCGGTAACGATGTAGGCCCAGCGCGATGAACAGCGCCGCCCCGAGCAGAAAGGGCGCCAGTGGCAGGCCCGGCATCAAAGCAAAGACCAGTTGCAGGATCCCCACCGCCATCAGAGCCGCGGGATGGCGGCCCAACTGCCCGAGTACCGCGATATCGGCGGCGCCGAGGTTGCCGCCCTTGGCCAGGAGCAGCGCCGAGCCGATCGACACGATCACCGCCGGGATCTGCGTCACCAGGCCGTCGCCCACCGTCAGGATGGCATAGGTCTGCAAGGCGGCGGTGAATTCCATGCCATGCGAGAGCACGCCGTTGGCCGTGCCGACAACAAGATTGAGCAGGGTGATCAGCAATCCGGCCACCGCGTCGCCCTTGACGAATTTCGACACACCGTCGAGCGAGCCGAGGAAGGTGGTCTCGCGCTGATCATGTTCGCGGCGCCGCTTGGCTGTCTCGTGATCGATGGCACCGGCCGAAACGTCGGAATCGATCGCCAGCTGCTTGCCCGGCATGCCGTCGAGCGCAAAGCGCGCGCCGACCTCGGCCATGCGGGCGGCGCCCTTGGTGATGACCATGAAATTCACGATAAGGATGACACAAAATGTAACGATACCAATGACAAAATTGCCGCCCATGATAAAGCTGGCGAAGCCGTCGATGACATTTCCGGCGGCCTTTGTGCCGGTGTGACCCTCGCCGATGATCAGCTTGGTTGACGAAACATTGAGCGCCAGCCGCAGCATCAGCCCGGCCAGCAGGATGGTCGGAAATGAAGAGAACTCCAGCGGCTCATCGATGAAAAGCACGATGACAAAGACCAGGATCGCTAGGGCGAAGGAAAAGGACAGGCCGAGATCCAGCACGACGGCGGGTACCGGCAGGATCATCATCGCGACGATCCCGAGCAATCCGACCGCCAGAAGAACGGTGTGATTGACCAGCATCGCGGCCAGCCCGCGGCCGGTATTTCCGCCGATTTTCGCGGCCATTGTCATCGCGGCCCCGATCGGGGCGCCGCTGCCCGGCAAAGCTGTGTCATGGTTCGAGCCTCAGCAGGGGATCATCGAGCACTTGGGCCACCGTCTCGGCCAGGGAGGCTGATGCCTCGGTCAGAGCGCTGGCGCGCTGCAAACTCAGCTCCGGCCCGCTCAGCGCTTCGGTGCCGTCCGGTTCGGGCTGCCAGGCGAGCAAAGGGTCCACCGGGTCTTCGCGACCCAGGCGCAGGGCCGCCTGCTTGGCCTCGGCGAACCTCCCGGCGCCGAGCAGGGCGGCGTGGCGGGCTTCGGCGGTTTCCCGGTCGGCGGTGTCGGACGGCGCAAAGAGCACCGCATCGGGAATGCCGACATCGCCGTGATACCGCGCGCCCAGCGCCTCGGCGAGAAGCGCACCGTCGAGCGGTTCGCCCCCCACGATCAGCCGCGCCGCAGGCCCGGGAAAGCGATTCTCATAAAGCCGCGCCGCCACGGCCTGGCGCACCTCTCTCGGGGCGGTGGCAGCCAGATCGGGCTTGGCCAGGACGACGCGGAGGAAGGTCACGGTATCCGCCTTGCCGGCCAGTTCGCGGAAAAACTGCGCGGTGACAGAGGCTTCCGCCTCCGCGTCCAGGGCCTTTGTGCCGAGGATGAGCAAGGCGGCGGCGAAATCGCCCTTGGAGATCAGCGAGAAGGCCTCTGCCTTGCGCAGCATGCTTCCGGCCACGCCATGGCGTTGCTCTTCGGCGTGGCTGGCCACGAGCTGGGCCAGTTCGTCCGGCACCGGTTCACCGGCCTCGATCTGGCGATCCACCAGAAGCGCGCTGGCGCGGGCGGCCTCTTCGCCGTTGGAGGCGGCGATTTCGGTGAGGATGACCTCCTGCTCCGAAGCCGCCTCGGCCAGCAGCACATCGGCCATTGTCTTGCCCGCCGCACTGCCCGACCGGTCGAGGATCCGGGCAATCATGTTGGCCGGATCCTTGCGGCCGGCATCAATCAGGTGGGCGATCATCCGCGGCCCGATGACTTTCAGCAAGGGGCGCGGCAGGGATTCGGCGGCGCGGGCGATCCGCCAGGCATCCGCCTCGCCCATCGGCGTGCGGGCCGCAGCAAGCAGCGGCCAGATGGCATTCATGTCGGAACAATCGCGATACGGCTCGAACGTACTGCGCGGCAGGCTGTCCGGCGCTTCGATCAGCCGCGCGACCTGAGACAGGAAACCGGCGCCCTCCTCGGGCCGGTCGATCATGCCGAGGATTTGCCCCGCCTCCGAACCGAGACCCTGCGAGAGATGCAACTGGGCCAGTTCGACCGCCACCCCGGGATCAAGCATGAGCTGTTCGGTAAACAGCGCAGCGGACAGCGCGGCCTTTTCCTTGAAAAATCGCACCTTGCCGCCGAACCGGCCCAGAGGCGCCGCGACCAGGCCGGCACAGACAGCGCGGCGCGGTTTCGTCAGGGCCGGTGCCCCTGCCGCCGTGCCCGGTACGGCGATGTTCGGCAGGTCGATGTCGCGCAAATCCGGGCCAGGTGCGGCCACGCTGGCAAGGCGCGGTGCGTCGGGGTCTCCAAGATCGAGGATCTGCCGCGTCGTCCGCCCCGCCAACGCCTCGGCGAATTGCGACACGCCGCTTGTCGAATAGCTCTGCCGCGCCACCAGCGGGGCGCGCAACCTGTCGCGAAGCGCCGCCGGCGGGGCGGCCGGGGACGGCGCGGGCATCTGCGCCGCGACAGGCGTTCCGACGGCATCGGCGACATCGATGATCAGCAATCGCGGCGGCTCGAAAGCCGAGGTCACCTGACAATCGCAGTTCAACGTCACGGTGAGCCGGTTGCCGCCGGGCTGCGAGAGGCCGGAGACCCGCGTTTTCGGGATCAGGTCGAACACCGTGCCGACATCGAACCGATGGTCGTCCTCTCCCGCCAAGTCCAGCGTCAGGCTGCGCCCATCGACCTGTAAATCATAGTCCGTGCCTTCCGGCAGATAGGCAACCAGCCGGCTGAAATCGGCGTGTTCGCCGGATTTCACCGTCACGGTGGCCGCCTGCACCATGCCGGCGCTCAGGATCGACAGGGCGATGATCCCGGCGCGCCTCATGCCGCATCCTGCTTGAGGGATTTCAAAGCCTCTTCGAGATCGTTGAAATCGGGCCGAATATGCGTCGGCGTGTTCTGCCGCCCGACCTCGATGCAGATATTCGTCGGATGGGCATGCAGGTTGGCAACCAGAACCTCGCGAATGAGCTGATGGAAATGCGCATCGTCCTCGACCACCGTCTTGACCCGGGCGGCAAAGGGGCCGACGAGACCATAGGCCAGGAACACGCCGAGAAAGGTGCCGACAAGCGCGCCGCCGATCATCTTGCCCAGTACCTCGGGCGGCTGATCGATCGACCCCATGGTCTTGATCACGCCAAGCACCGCGGCGACGATTCCCAGCGCCGGCAGCCCGTCGGCGATGGTCTGAAGCGCGTGGCTGGAATGCAGCTTGTGATGCAGGCTGGCCTCCATGCGCTTTTCCAGCACCTCTTCCACCTGGTGCGGATCGTCGTAATTCATCGTCGCCGCCCGCAGGGTGTCGCAGATCAGGTCGACCGATTCCTTGTCGGCCTGGATCTTGGGGTATTTCGAGAAGATCGCGCTTTCGCCGGGGGCTTCGATATGTTCCTCCAGCGCCACCGGGTTCTGCTTTGCGATGCGGATCAGCTCGAACAGCAGGCAGAGCAGATCGCGGTAATCCTCCTGCTTCCATTTCGGGCCCTTGAACACCTTGCCGACATCCTTGAGCGTATGTTTGGCGCCGGCACCATCATTGCCGATCAGAAAGGCGCCGAGCGCGGCGCCGCCGATCATGATCATTTCGAACGGCAGCGACTTGAGGATGATGGCAAGCTTGCCGCCCGCCAGCAGGTAGCCGCCAAAGACCATGACGAAGACCACTGCGATACCCACGAATCCGATCATCGATGCACCTGTTGTTTGCCTGTCCCCGGAATCGCACGGAAACCTAAAGAAACCGTTCGCTCATTCCCGGGGCACCTCGGCATTTCGTCCGGCCAGCACGACGCTGACCAGATAGGCCGTCTCGGGCGACAGCCCGGTCATGATCCCGGCCGCGGCCTCGGGGCGCATGCGGCCGAGAAAACCGGCGGCGAAATCCGGGTCCATCGTCTCGAACAGCGCGGCGGCATCCTTGGGCTTCATGTTCTCATAGACCGAGGTGAGGCGCGTCAGGTCGGATTCGGCGGCCTCGTCGGCCAGGGCGATCGTCGCGCGCAGCGCCGCTTCCGAGGCCCTGAGTTCGGCCAGCTTTTCCTGGATCCGCGCATCCGCGACCTGAAGCGCGCGCATCCGCATGGTCATCCGCTCCTCGCGCATGCGCAGCCGGTCCTCGCGTGTCTCCATCGCCTCGAGCAGCGGCACCAGATCGGGATCGCTGACACATTGCTGCGGCGCGGCCAGGGGCGCCGGCATCGGCAGGCTCTCGGCCAGCTCCTCCGGGCTGGCCTCGCGGGCAATGGCCTCGGTCGCCTGAAGCCCGACCCGCAGGAGCGCGGAGCCCAGAAGCAACACGGCGATGATCGCCAGGGTGCCGCGGCCGGGGCGATGGCCGCGCTTGCGGTCCTGTGTCATCTACTGCGCCCTCCCGGCATCGCGCGAGTGGCGCGAAAAGACCGGCGCTGGCGGCGCGTCCTCGGCCTCCTGGCACGGGGCCGGTGGCGGTTGATCGGGAATGTCGTGCATCGAGGCCACCAGCAATTCGAGCTTGCGCGAGACGGTTTCCGCCCGGCCGGTCAGATCTTCGAGCGAACGGCTGGAGCCCTGGGCGGCCGATTGCGCCGCCTGCAACGTCCGGGTCAGGTCATCGACCTGCGCCGAAAGCACGGCCACGGCGCCGCCGACCCCGGTCTCCAGATCGTTGAACCGGCTCAGCCGCCGCGCCAGCACATAGCAATAGACCCCGGCGCCCAGCGCCCCGGCAACCAGAAGTACATCGGCAATCATTTCCACCATGTCGCCCCCGTCAATTGACCACAAATTCCATCACCAGCAGGTTGCTCACCCGCTCGTCGCCCAGCACCAGCTGCGCCCGCCGCAACAGATGCGAACGAAACCGCAATAGCGCCGTCGGCTCTTCGAGATCGGCCACCTCGACCGCACGCAGATAGCTGTTGAACACGTCCACCACCCGCGGCAGCAAAAGCTCGACATCGGATTGCGCGGCGCTCGGTACCTCGAGCTGGGCGGTAAACCGCAGGTGCCTGGTCCCGCCCCCCGGCAGGGAAATCACCATCGGTTCGAGCGGCACAAAGGCGACATCCGGCAGCAGCGCGGCCGCCTTTGGTTTGGTCTCGGCCGCCTCGGCATGGGCCGCGTCGGATGGCGCGGCGAGAATCATCCCGGATTGGACCGCAAAGAACCCGCCGCCGCCGCCGGCCAATGCCAGAACCACGCCAAGGATCAACGGCAGCTTGGATTTCTTCCTGACCGGCTGTTCTTCGATTTCCGCGTCCGACATGGGCCACCTCAATACTCGGTTTCCCGATCTATAACCTCAGAGGAACTAACCGATTGTTAAGGCTGATCGGCGAAACCGGAGGGGCAATGTCGTGCAGAAGGCCGACCCGACGGAGGATTCAGTGGATCAATTCGCCAAGACCTGGGCAGCGCTGAACATGCAAAGAAAGATCGCCGCTCTGGCGGCCGGTCTGGGCATGTTCGCGGCTGTGTTCTTCATGAGCCGCATGGCCGCCACGCCGAATATGGCGCTGCTGTATGCCGGCCTCGAAAACGGTGCGGCGGGCGAGGTGGTGCGCGCGCTCGAACAGCGTGGGCTGGAGTATGAAATTCGCGGCGGATCGATATTCGTGCCGTCCAATCAACGCGATGAGCTGCGGCTGACCCTGGCCAGCGAGGGCCTCCCCGCCAACAGCACCAAGGGCTACGAACTGCTCGACCAGCTCAGCGGTTTCGGCACCACCTCGCAGATGTTCGATGCCGCCTATTGGCGCGCCAAGGAGGGCGAGCTGGCGCGCACCATCCTGTCGAGTCCCGGGGTCTCGGCCGCGCGGGTGCATATCGCCAATGGCGCCACCAACCCGTTCCGCCGGGAGGGCGAAAGCTCGGCTTCGGTCTTTCTCACCACCGCCGGCGGCGCCCTGTCACCGCAACAGGCCAAATCCCTGAAATATCTGGTGTCATCCGCCGTGCCGGGGCTCGCTCCGGAAAGGGTGTCGGTGATCGACAGCACCGGCGGCCTGATCGCGGCCAGCGAGGAGGACGCGCCGGCCTCGGTTGGCGACGAACGCTCGGCCACGCTGCGCGACGCGGTCACCCGGCTGGTCGAGGCGCGGGTGGGGGTCGGAAATGCGGTGGTCGAGGTCAGCGTCGACACGGTGACCGACAGCGAATCGATCCGCGAGCGCCGGATCGATCCCGGCAGCCGTGTCGCCATCAGCACCGACACCGAGGAACGGTCGAACACCGCGCAAGAGGCCGGCGGCGGCGATGTCACCGTGGCCTCCAACCTGCCCGCCGGCGAGGGCGGCGGCAGCGGCGAATCGCAATCCCAGGGCAATGAGACGCGCGAGCGGGTGAACTACGAGGTGTCGCAGACCGAACGCGAGGTGATCCGCGCGCCCGGCGCGATCAAGCGGCTGACGGTGGCAGTCCTGGTCAATGGCACCCGCACGCCGGATGGCAGCGGCGCCGAGACATTCACCCCCCTTCCCGAGCGGGAAATCGAGGCGCTGCAAGAGCTTGTGGCCTCGGCCGTTGGCTTTGACGCGGCCCGCGGCGACGCGATCACCATCCGCTCGATGGCCTTCGAGCCGGTCTCGGAAATCGGCACCGCGGCCGCCCCCGGCCTGTTGGCGCAGTTGCCGTTCGATCTCGGCACGCTGGTGCAGATGGCAGTGCTCGGCGTCGTGGCGCTGATCCTCGGGCTCTTCGTGCTGCGGCCGATCTTCCGCAATCCTCCACCGCCCGACAGGCTGGCCCTGCCGCCGCGCGACGGAGCCGCCCCGGCCCACGCCGCGCCGGCCACGCCCGAGGCCGCCACGCCGCTCGACGGCGAGATCGACGATGGCCAGGGCGGCTTCATCTCGCTGACGCCGACGCGGGCCGCGCCCGAGGCGCCGGCACCCGGCACCGAACCGGCCCCGCCGCCGGCCGACCCCGTCGAACGCCTGCGGGGCCTGATCGGCGAACGCCAGGAAGAAACCGTCGAGATCCTCCGCGGCTGGCTTGACGACACCGGGGAGAAAGCCTGATGTCCCTCCTGCATCTGCTGGAAGATTTCGGCGGCACCCGGGGCGCGGCCGGCCGCCATCCCGCCCCGAACGACGAAGAGATCGAGACCCGCCGGCTTGCCGCCTTCGAAGAGGGCTACCAGGCCGGCTGGGACGATGCGCTGCATGCCCATACCCAGGACAGGATGCGCGTCACCTCCGATCTGGCGCAGAACCTGCTGGACATGTCCTTCACCTACAATGAGGCCTACACCCACCTTTTCCGCGAATTGCGGCCGCTCCTGGTCGAGATCGTCGACAAGCTGCTGCCGCGAATGCTGCGCCATTCGATCGGGCCGCGCATCGTCGAGGAACTTCAGGCCGCCGCGACCGACACGCTGCGCGGCGAGGCGCATATCCTCGTCCATCCCGATGTGGCCGAAACGGTCGCGGCGCTGGTGGCACAGGATGGCGCCTTTCCGGTGTTGATCCGGGGCGATGCCGCGCTGGCCGAGGGGCAGGCGCAGCTTTCGCTGCCAGACCGCGAGATCGAAATCAATCTCGACCAGATGATCGCCGAGATTTCCTCGGCGCTCGAGGCATTCACCCACGATCTTCAGAAGGAAGACCCGGATGACCGAAAACACGCCGTTTGACGCGGGCCAGAGCCCGTTTACCAGCGTTCCGATCGAAATCACCATTTGCGTTGGCAAGGCCCGGCCGACGGTGCGCGATCTGCTTCGGCTCGGCCCCGACTCGGTTCTGACGCTCGACAAGCGGATCGATGACCCGGTCGAGCTTTACGTCGGCACCCGGCTGATCGCCCGGGGGGAGCTTGTCGAAGCCGGCGATGACGCCCCCGGCCAGCTGGCCGTGCGGCTCACCGAGGTCGTCGATCTCCGGGACAATCTGGATCAGGGCTGATGGCTGCCGGCAGAACCGCCGTATGCGGCATCCTGCTTGCCGCCGGGCTTGCCCTGGCGGGCGGCGGCGCCGAGGCGCAGGAATTCTCGCTCGATCTTGGCGAAGGCGAGTCGCTCACGCTGCGCTCGGTCCAGTTGATCCTGGTGATCACCGTGCTCAGCCTGGCCCCGGGCATTGCCATCACCGTCACCTGTTTTCCCTTCATTGTCACGGTGTTGTCGATCCTGCGGCAGGCGCTTGGGCTGCAACAGGCGCCGCCGAACATGCTGATCGTCACCCTGGCGCTGTTTCTGACCTATTACGTGATGGACCCGGTGTTTACCGCCGCCTGGCAGGACGGCATCCAGCCGATGCTGGAAAACGCCATTTCGATCGAGGAAGGCTTCGCCCGCACGCTCGCGCCGTTTCGTGGCTTCATGGCCGCACGGCTCGACCCCGAGACTTTTGACGCCATGGCCGCGCTGCGCGCCGATGTGGCGGCGGATCAGGTCTCGCCCGAAGCTCCGCTCAGCGTGCTGGTGCCGAGCTTTCTGCTCTCGGAGGTCTCGCGCGCCTTTCAGATCGGATTCCTGATCTTTCTGCCCTTCCTGATCATCGATCTGGTAGTCGCCGCAATCCTGATGTCGATGGGCATGATGATGGTGCCCCCCGCTATCGTTTCACTGCCGTTCAAGCTGGCCTTTTTCGTGGTCGCCGACGGCTGGGCACTGGTTACCAGCAGTCTCGTCCGGGGCTATCTGGGATAGCGCCCCATGGCCCGACCCTGGTCGAACCTGGCCAAACCTCGGAGCCATACTCGCCTGCCCGGCCACCTGTCCCTGCGCCGGGCGTGGCAACGCGCGCCGGCCTGCCGGCCGCGGCGCGAGGGCCGCAGGCGGTCCGAATTACTGCCGCGGGGCCGCGCTCAGCGCACGATGAATTCCGCATGCAGCGCGCCGGCCGCCTTGATCGCCTTGAGGATATCGATCATGTCCCGCGGCGCGACGCCCAGCGCATTGAGCCCGGCCACGACCTCGGACAGCGAGGTTCCGTCAGGCACCTCGGCCAGGTTGATCCCCGCTTCCTCTTCGATCGCAGCGCGCGTGCGCGGCACGACAACCGTATCGCCGTCGGAAAAGGGGTTCGGCTGCACCGCGACCGGCGCTTCTTCGATCCGCAGGGTCAGATTGCCCTGAGACACCGCGACCCGGGAAATGCGCACATCCTCGCCCATGACAATCGTGCCCGAGCGCTGATCGACGACCACCCGCGCCTTGCGCTCGGGTTCGACAAGAATGTTCTCGATGCGCCCGAGGGCATGCGCCGGCGAGGCCATGCGGGTCGCGATGATATCGAGCCGAACGGTGCCGGAATCGAGCATCACCGCCACCTGGCGGCCAAAGGCCCGATTGATCGCCGTCTCGATCCGGCCGGCGGTGGTGAAATCCGGCTCCCGCAGGGCCAGCCGCAGGACATCGAGTGACGACAGGTCGAAATCCACCTCACGTTCGATCCGGGCGCCGGCCGGGATGACGCCGGCGGTGGGCACGCCGAATGTCACCTGGGCGGCATCACCCTCCGCCTTGGCGCCACCGGAGATCACCGTGCCCTGGGCCACGGCATAGATCTCGCCGTCGGCGGCATTGAGCGGCGTCATGATCAGCGTCCCGCCCAACAGGCTCTTGGCATCGCCGATGGCAGAGACGGTGACATCGATCATGCTGCCCGAACGGGCAAAGGGCGGCAGGGTCGCCGTGACAAAGACGGCGGCGACGTTCTTGGGGCGGAATTGCTCGCCGGTCACATTGACGCCGAGCCGTTCGAGAATATTGCTCATGATCTCTTCTGTGAACGGCGCATTCCGCAGCCCGTCGCCAGAGCCGTCTAGGCCCACCACAAGGCCATAGCCCACCAGATCGTTGCCACGGACGCCGTCGAATTCCACCAGATCCTTGATCCGGATCGGATTGGCGCCGGCGACGGCCGGGGCGATCAGGGCGACAAGAAGCAGAAGCCAGGTTCGCAGCATCGGGCTCATCTCATGTAGTCCAGCAGGCTCATGCGCGCGGCGCGCACGGTGACGGCGTAAAGCGTTTCGATCTGGCTCTGCACCGCTTCGAACCGCGTCGCCGTTTCGTATGGGTCGACCGAGAGCAGCGTATTGCGCGCCAGTTCCAGCGTCAGCCCGGCCGCCTCGTTGCGCGCCCTGCCGTCCTCGATGCGGGACTGGACGACGCCCAGCCCAGCTATCACGTCGAGCACCCCGGGCCGCGCCGCGATCAGCTGCGCACCGGCGCTCTCGATCATCTGCACCTGAACATCCTCGGCAAAGCCCAGACTTTCATCGGCGGCAAGCGCAGACATGGCGGTGGCTTTCAGCGTGTCGCGAAACACCGGATCGTCGGCCCGGATCGACAGGCCGAGGCGCAGATCTTCGGAGAGTTGCAGCGGCGTGCCATCGCGCGTCGCACCGAGGTAGCCGCTTGTTTCAAAGCCGCCGCCGCTGCCAAACCAGCTGTCGAACGCGGCCTCGACGCCGGCAAACGTGCTCGTGCCGGCAAGCACGCCGCGCAGCGCGGCAAGCATCTCCTCCGGCGCGGCGAGCGCGGCACTGTCGTAAGCGGCCCCGGAAAACAGCGAGCGCCCGGCGCTTCGGCTGTTGAGCTGGCCGACGAGGGCACCAAAGGCCTGTTCGGCATCAGCGGACGCGATGCGCAGATCGAGAGGGGATCCAGCCTGTGCCGCGAGCATCAGCCCGGCGGAAAGATCGGCGGAATGATCCCGCACGGCGCCCAGCGCGGCCTGCATCGTGGCGGTCATCGTGTCACTCTCGGCGATCGCGGATCTGTAGCTCTCGAGCATCGAGAGGCTGCGCTCGATATCGCTCAGATGGGCATAATCGCCGCGCAGATGGTTGCGGGTGCCCGCCACCCGGCCGGTGGTCAGCTCGGTTTGCAGCCGCATCGATTCCGATTGCAGCCCGGCCTGACGATGACGCAAGACAAAGCCCCGCGACAGGTCGCCAATCGGTGTCAGTGTCATCAGGTCGCCCCCAGCAATACTTCGATCATCTCATCCACCGTCCTCAGCACCTGGGCATTGGCGGCATAGGCCTTTTCGATCTGCATGAGCTTTTGCAGCTCGGTGTCGGTATCGACGCCGCTCCTCAGCTTCTGCTCGGTCAGTTCGGTGCTGCGGGCGGCGGCATAGCTCAGCCGGTCCTCATTGCCGGTCAGTTCCGCGGCCACCCCGGACAGAAGCGTCGCGGTCAACGACGCCGCCGTGCCGGACAGGCCGATCTGGCTGCCGGAGGCGACGGTTCTGGCCTCGGTCAGACGATCGATCATCGACAGCAAAACCGTGCCATCACCGGAATTTCCCGGCGCCGCCGCCTGAAGCCCGTCGCGCAGGCGCCAGCTTGCGCCGCCGGCCTCCGGGTCGACTTGAGGATTGAGCGCGATGCGGCGGGCAAGGCCGGTTTCATTCACCGGATCAAAGGCCTGGCCGGCATCGGTGAACAGCCCGGCCTCGCCGGCGCCGAGCGTCGGATCAAGCCCGCTGTCCTGGAACCTGTCGACCAGGTTGCGGGCGAGTGCATCGATCTCGGTCTGATATCCGGGCAGGGTCTCGTCGCGCAGGTCGAAGAGCGCCGCAAGGCTGCCGCCCCCGATCCGGCTGGCCGCGCCCGAGGCCGGGATGTCAAATCCGTCGACGCTGAGGCCGGACAGGCCGCCGTTCGCCAAGGTTCTGAATTCGGTGACCGCATTGGTTGCGGAAAAGTCGATCCCCGCCGCCACGCCGTCGAGCAGCACGGTGCCGGTGGTGGACACAAGCGCCACGGCGCCATTGTCGCGCGGGAAGACCCGCAGCGGCACGATTTCAGAGATCTTGTCGATGCCATCCTGGCGCAGATCGTGCAGCGACTGGCTGGGCGCGCCGCTGGCTTCGGCGCTGATGATCCGGCTGTTGAGGTCGGCCAGCCTGGCGAGATGCGCGTTGAGGTCCGTGACGGTCTGGCCGATCCTGCCGTCGATCTCGGTGCGCAGCGCCTGAAGCTCCGACGATGTGGCCCGCAGCGCGCCAGCCACCGCGCCGGCCGACGAGACCGCGGCATCGAGCCGGATGGAGAGATCGGGCCGCGCCGCCGCCGAGACCAGCGCGGCCTCGAACCGGGTCATCAGATCCGCGAGCGAGCCGGGGGTTTCCGGCGTGCCAAAGACCTGCTCCACCCGGGCGAGATAGCCGTTGCCGGTGCTCAGTTCCGCCGTGCTGGCCCGGGCCCGGCGCCATTCGCCCATCAGCGTCGGATCGACCGACCGGGTGACCCCGACCACCCCGACCCCGCCAGCGGCGCCGCGGGCGCGCACCGAGATTTCGAGATCGCGCGTGGCATAGGCCGCGTTGGTGGCATTGGCCAGGTTGGACGAGACAATCTCGGCCGCCAGCGACGACACACGCAAACCCGACAGGGCGTTGGACAGGGATCCAGAGAAGGACATGGCTCACCTCGGTTCCGGCGACAGCGCCTTAGCGTTTGATATTGGTGGTTTCCTGAAGCATCTCATCCACCGTCTGAATGACCTTGGCATTCGACGAATAGGCCCGCTGGGTCTGGATCATCGAAGTCAGCTCGGTCGCCACATCGGTGGTGGATTCCTCCCGCGAAAACGACTTGATGTCGCCGGTCGGGCCTTCACCGGAATCCCAGAGAAAGAACGAGCCGCTTTCCGGCGAGACGCGATAGGTCTGCTGGTCGAGCGCCTGCAAGCCATTGGGGTTGGGCATGTCGACCAGCGGGATCTGATAGAGCAGCTGGGTCACGCCACTGTCGAACAAGGCATGGACATAGCCGTTCTCATCGACTTCGACCGAGTTCATGTTGCCCACCGGCGAGCCGTCCTTGGTGATCGAGATCGGCGCGAAACTGTCGGAGAGCTGCGACAGGCCGCGGGTGTCGCCAACGGCGCCGATGTTGATGTCGATCGGGCCACCCGCGACCGTTACCGGGATCACCCCGGTCACCGGATCATAGGCGCCGCCGGAAATATCGACGACCGAGGCGATGGTGCCGCCGGTCTGGCGGCTGTTGTCAAAGGTGATGGTATATTCACCGACAACCGCGCCGGCCTGGGCGGAATCCGACATCACCACTGTCCATTCGTTCGACGCGCCGCTGGCCGGCACCGTCGGGGTGAAGGTGATGTTGATGCTCTGCGACGTGCCGAGGTTGTCGTAATATTCGACCGAGAGACTGTAGGGATCGCCATTGGCACCGGTCAGCGTGGCAGTGGCCGGCAGGTTGAGATTCATGTCGACCTGGGTTGTCGGGTCGCCGGTCAGGTTCTGGGAAAACTGGATCGGCTCGAGCCCGTCAGCGGTATCGCGCGAAAACGAGGGGATGGTGCCGTCGACGCTGGCCGGCCAGCCCATCACCACCAGGCCGGAGGGCGTGCTGAGATAACCGTCCTCGTCCAGCCGGAACGAACCTGTGGTGGTGAGCAGCATCTCGGCGTCGGGGCCATTGGTGCGCACGTCGCTGCCGGTGGCCACCGGCAGCATGCCCCGCCCCCGCACGGCAAGATCGGTCGGGTTCGACGTGGTGATCAGCGAGCCGCTCTGATCGATCAGCCGCTGCGTGCTGGTCCGCACGCCGCCGGCGGTATATGAGCGCGAGGATTGCGTCAGCACCAGCGAATGAAACTCGGTATCGACCCGTTTGTACCCATAGGTCGAGGAGTTGGCGATATTGTCGGATATGCCGGCAAGTCGCGTGGCATTCGCGGCCAACCCCGCCACACCGGCATTGAGGGAAGAAGAGATCGTCATGGACACGCCTTTCTGCTGCATCGATTGCTTGACGCAACAGATAGACGCCTCCGGCTTAACAGCGCGCTAACAGCTAAAATCCTACGGGCTTTGCTGCCTGAGAAAGATCACCTCGAGCCGGCTGTTGCGCAGTGCCAGCGGATTGTCATCGACGCGGTCGCGGTCGGCGTGGCCGGTCACCCGCGCCACATCTCCGGGCGGAAGCCCTTCGAATTCCAGCATGTTGCGAAACAACTGCGCGCGCTGGACCGAGCGGTCCCAGGCCAGGTTCCGGCGCAGCACGATGGGGCTGGTCGGCACATGGCCCTCGATCGCCAGCGGGTTGTCCACCGTCCTTGCCGCCTCGGCCAGGGCATCGGCCAGCACCGCCAGAACCTCGGTCGGATTGCCAAACGCGTCGAACAAGCGGCTGTCAGGCAGCTCGAAAAGCTCGAGCACCAGGCCCTCGTCGGTGGTCTTCATCACGACGTGCCTGAGCGCGTTTTCGGCCACCATGCTTTCGCCGCCCCTTCCGTAAAGCGCCTCCTTGATGGTGTTGACCTGCGCTTCGAAAGCCGTGTCGCCGGCGTTCTCGCCAGAGGGATCGATGCCGGTGTCGCCGCGCGCCTTGTCGCCATTCGTCGGATGTTTGTTCGAGGCGCCGGTGCCGTTCTGTGGCAGGGTCTCTTCCGAGAACACGCTGTCGCCGCCAAAGGCGCCGCTGCCGCCGCCCGACACCCGGTTGATCGGAATGGTCGGCGCAAAGTAATCCGCCAGCCCCTTGCGTTGTTTTTCCGTTGTCGCGTTCAACAGCCACATCAAAAGGAAAAATGCCATCATCGCGGTCACGAAATCCGCGTAGGCGACCTTCCAGGCACCGCCATGGTGCCCGTCCCCGCCAACAACCTTTTTCCTTTTGATGATGACCGGCGCGACGTTTCCGTCAGCACTCATGGTCTCACCACCCTGTTTCACCCGGGGACAGGAATAGCAGAGCAGGTGTTACCGCTGACTTAACGTCTACAATTCGCGGGGTTTGCCGGCGCCGGGGCGCAAGCGTTCGTATTTTGTCACAACCGCCAGCAATCGCCCCTGCCCTCATGGACTTGCGGGCCATTGCCGCCTATCACGAAGGCAAGACTATTGGGACGGGGCGATTTCATGCCAAATTCGTTGAAAGCCACCCTGCGGGGAAGCGTCGCCGCGACGCTGGCGGGCCTGACGGCGCTTGCCGCACCCACCGCCACCGCCGAGGGCATTCCATCCTACAACCTCTACGGCCTGCCCGGCCTGATCGACATGCCGACCGCGCGGGTCGCGCCCGATGCCACGCTCTCGACGACGATCGGTGGCGGCGGCACACAGGGCCGTGGGACCCTCAGCTTTCAGATCACGCCGCGGCTGTCGGGTTCGTTCCGCTATTCGCGGATCTCGGATTTCTCGGCCGCCGGCTCGGTCGACGGGGTGTTCTATGACCGCAGCTTCGACCTGCGCTACCAGCTTCTCGACGAGGGCGATCTCCTGCCCGGCGTCGTTGTCGGGCTTCAGGATTTCATCGGCACCGGGCTTTACGGCGGCGAATATCTGGTGGCCACCAAGGAAATCATCCCCGGTCTCGATGTGACCGGCGGCGTCGGCTGGGGCCGCCTCGGCTCTCGCAACCCCTTTGCCGAAACCGGCAATCGGCCCGAAGAGCTGCTGGGCGAAGGCGGGCTGCCAACCTATGACCGGTGGTTCCGGGGCGATGTGGCGGGTTTTGCCGGGATGAGCTACGCGCTGACCGAGCGGCTGGCCTTTTCGGCGGAATATTCCTCGGACACCTACGAAAGCGAGCGGACCCGGGGCGAGCATGACGACGATTCGCCGTGGAATTTCGGCGTCGACTACCGTTTTGACAATGGCGCGCAGCTCTCGCTCTACCATCTTTATGGCAATACCATCGGCGCGCAGGTCACCGTCCACACCAATCCCAAGGACGCCGCCGTTCCCGGTGGCGCCGAAAGCGCGCCTGTCCCGGTGTCACCACGTGCGCCCGGGGCCGCCAGCGATTTGGGCTGGGTCACCGCCGACACCTCGGACTATCGCAGCGCGCTCAATACCGCGATGACGAATGACGGCCTCGTGCTCGAGGGGCTCAAGCTCGAGCCGCGCCGCGCCGTGGTCCGCCTGCGCAACCCGCGGTATGGCCAGGTTCCGCAGGCCATCGGACGCACCGCCCGCGCCATGACCCGGGTGTTGCCCGCCTCGATCGAGAGTTTTGTGATCGTGCCGGTCGTCAACGGCATGGCACTGTCCGCGGTAACCCTCCAGCGTTCGGATCTCGAGGCGCTGGAACACCGCGACAACGCCGAAATCCTGGCCCGCACCGCCATTTCTGACGGGTTCGGCCGGGCGCCCTCGGCGTTTGATGACGAATATCCGCGCTTTGGCTGGGCGATCTCGCCTTATACCGAGTTCTCGTTCTTCGACCCCGAGAGCCCGCTGCGCGGCGATTTCGGGGTGCGTGCCAAGGCAAGCTATCGGCCCACCGCCAACCTGGTGCTTTCGGGCTCGGTCACCAAGCGCCTGGCGGGCAACCTCACCGACATCGATCGTCAGGACGACGATGCGCTGCCGCTGGTGCGGACGGAAAAGGCCCGCTACGCCAAGGAAGGCGACCCGGCGATCGAGCAGCTGACGCTGGCGCATTACGGCCGCGTCGCGCCCAACGTCTACAGCCGCGTCACCGCCGGCTATCTCGAAGACATGTATGCCGGGGTCTCCGGCGAGATGCTGTGGAAACCGGTCGACAGCCGTCTCGCCCTGGGCGTCGAGCTGAACTACGTCAAACCGCGCGATTTCGATCAGCTCTTCGGCCTGCGCTCGTCCGAGACCCGCACCGGCACGATCCCCGATTTCAACGGCCATGTCTCGGCCTACTACGATTTCGGCAACGGCTTTCACGGCCAGCTTGACGTCGGCAGCTATCTGGCCGGCGATCTGGGCGCCACCGTCACCCTTGACCGCGAGTTCGTGAACGGCTGGCGCGTCGGCGCCTATGCCACGGTGACGGACACGAAATTCGAAGATTTCGGCGAAGGTTCCTTCGACAAGGGCATCCGCATCACCATTCCGCTGGGTGCGGTGTCGGCACAGCCCTCGACCGAGCGCAGCACCTTCGCGATCCAGTCGCTCACCCGCGACGGGGGCGCACGGCTCAAGGTCGATGGACGGCTCTATGAGCAGGTGCGTGATTATCACCAGCCCGAAATGGCCAAGAGCTGGGGCAAGTTCTGGAGATGAGCGTGACAGAGGTGCAAAAACACTCCCGCCGCCTTGGTCTTGGCACGCTGGTGGCGCTTGGCTGCGCCACCCTTCTGGCGGCCTGTTCCGGCGGCGAAAAGGTGGGCAGCGACACCGGTACCCTGGTGCGCAACACCCTGAGCAGCAAGCTAACCGGACAGCAAAGCGCAGGCCCGACCCGGGTCACCGCGGAACAGGCCAGCCAGGCGGCGGCGCAAGCGACGCAACCGCTGGTACTGATCGATTTTCCGCGCATCGAATCCAACGCGCTGATCGCCAAGATCGGCGCCAACGGCCCGGTCGACACCTATGCCACCGCCTCGCGCCAGACCGTGAGCTTGCAGAACGGTCTGGCCCGCGGCAGCCGCGGCCTTGGTGGCGATCTGATGTCGGTGAGTTTTGGCGCCCTGCCCAGCCTCATCGCCGATCGTCGCGCCGGCACGATCGCGCGCGAGATGCGCTTTCTCAATGGCGAAGATATCACCGTGCGCTACCGCTTTACCTGCGAGGTGCAGGTTGATGGGCCATCGGCCAGCGTCAAAGGCACCACGGCGATGATCGAAACCTGTCGTGAAAACGACACCTGGTTCATCTTCAACAACAAATATCACGTCGATGGCCGGGGCCGGATCGTCCGGTCGGAGCAATGGTTCGGCAATCGGCTCGGCATGGCCAAGCTGCAACAGCTTCGGTTCTGACGGAAAAGTCACACGCCCGGCGCCGGGTCAGCCCGCGCCGAGGCTTCCTTCGGTGGCGGTCTTGTCCCGAACGCTCTTGCCTTCGTGTTCAACCCAGCGGTCGGCAATCAGGCTCGCGGCCTCGGTGTCGTGGGTTTCGACGGCGCGGCGCAGCTCTTGCAGGACATTGGCCATTTCCAGTTCCGACAGGTGGGTTTCCTGGGCGCGCAGGATCTTGGGGTGCGGCGTGGTCAGCATGTCGGTGCCGATCAGCAGCTCTTCGCAGAGTTTCTCGCCGGGGCGCAGCCCGGTGAACAGGATCTCGATATCGCCATCGGGATTGGCGGCATCGCGCACGGTATAGCCGGCGTTCTCGATCAACTTGCGCGCCACCTGCCAGATCGAGATCGGCTTGCCCATGTCGAGCACGAAGACATCTCCACCGCGCGCGAAAGACCCTGCCAGCAACACCAGCCGCACCGCTTCGCTTACCGTCATGAAATATCGTGTCACATCGGTATGGGTCACCGTCACCGGGCCGCCGTTGGCAATCTGATCCTCGAACAACGGGATGACCGAACCGGAGGAGCCCAGCACATTGCCGAAGCGCACCATCGAATACATCGTGCGTCCCGGACGCGTGGCGAGATCCTGCACCAGCATCTCGGCCAGCCGTTTCGACACGCCCAGCACGCTTTTCGGCCGCACCGCCTTGTCGCTGGAGATCAGGATAAAGCGTTCGGCCCCGTGGCGGCGGGCGGCATCGGCCACGACCTTGGTTCCGATCACATTGTTGCGCAAACCCTCGATGGTGTTGAGCTCGAGCAGCGGCAGATGCTTGTAGGCGGCGGCATGCAGCACCACGTCGATCTCGTTCTCTGCAAAGATCCGATCGACAAGGCCCGGCTCGCAGATCGACCCGAGGACCGGCACGATCTCGACATCGTTCTGAAAGGCGTTCAATTTGCGCTGGATCTTGTAGAGCAGCAGCTCGGAATGATCGAGCAAGATCAGCTTGGCGGGCTGGCACATGGCGATCTGCCGGCTCAGCTCGGAGCCGATCGACCCGCCGGCCCCGGTGACCAGCACGCATTTGCCCTCATAGGCATCGCTCACCCCCGGCAATTCCGCCTCGAGATGGTTGCGCCCCAGCAGCTTGGAAAAATCCAGCGGCTTGGTGCTGGTGCGGTTGCCGTGATCCAGCAGCATCTGCGCAAACGACGGCATGATGTGAACTTCGCAGGCCAGATGGCTGAGGCGGCGGGCGATGCGCGCCTTGTCAGCCTCGCTGGCGGCGGGCATGGCCAGGATGATCCGGTCGATCCGCAGCTTTTCGACAAGTGATTCGATCTTGTTCGGGGAATAGACCTTGAAGCCCGAGACGGTCATCCCGTGGGTTCCGGGATTGTCGTCGATAAAACCGTGCAGCTGCAATTCGATGTCGGAATAGAGCGCCGAGGCGAGCTGTTGTCCGGTGCGCCCGGCGCCGTAGATCAGCACCCGCTTCAGCGCCTTGCCGCGCAGATAGGCCCGCACCACCAACTCGCGCAGCAAGAGCCTGAGCCCCGCGGACGCGATCAGCAGGATCATCGACGCGATGACAAAAAGCTGCACCGAGATGTAGGTGCCGATGGCAATGCTGGTGGCGACACCCGAAAGACCTACCGTCACTGCCATGAAACCGGACTGCAAAACGCCCTTGAGCTCATAGGTGATGAGCTTTTTCCGGTGCAATCCGAGGTAAAGGATGACCGCAAGACCGACCGGGAGCATCACCGAAAGATAGGGCAGGCTGGCCCGCAGAACCTGCAACGTGGGCATCCGGCCGATCAGAAGAGAATTGGCGCCGACAAAGGAAAACACGATCAGCGCGAGGTCGATGCTGGCGATGACGAAGCCCTTCTGGCCCCGGCTCATCCGAACCAAAAGACTGTACAGCATCAATCGACCTCCGGAAAAATTCCGTCTTCGTAATTCTTTACCAGCGGGTTCCGCGCCGACCCGTGGTTAGCATAATAACCGTGACAGGATATATCGTTGATTTCGCTGGCGCCACTCTGCCCGCGGATCCCGCCCCAAGGGCGGCCCGACCGGCGGATTCCCGCCAATCGCAGCTCAGGCACCGCGGGACCGGCCCTTGTGCAGGCTGATCCTGCGAAACACCGTCGCGAACATCAGCCGCAGGTCGAAACAGACGCTCTGCCGGCGGGCATAGATCATGTCCAGCCGCGCCTTTTGCGGCACGCAGCGGCGGGAATAGGCAGCGTCGGTTTCGGCCGAGGTGGCGCAATCTTCCAGAATGCGCGCTTCGTGCCGGTGATAGACCAGCGTCGCCAGACCGGTGATACCGGGACGGCAACTCAGCACCTCGGCATAGACCTCGGGAAACCGTTCGACATACATCCGCAGCGGCGGACGCGGGCCGACAAAGCTCAGATCGCCTTTCAGAACGTTGAACAATTGCGGCAGCTCGTCCAGGCGCTTGGCGCGCAGAAACCGGCCGATCGGCGTGATCCGCCGGCTCTTGTCGCCGCCGGACACACCGGAATCGGCGCCGGAAACCGTCATCGTTCGAAACTTGAACAGCCGGAACGGCTCGGTCGGCGATTTCATCCGCTCGGACAGGTACAGCACGGGCCGGCCATCCTGTATCAGGATCGCCAGCGCAACGCCCAGGATCAACGGGCTGAGCACGATCAGCAGGAAAAGCGCGCTGACCAGATCGAGGAGACGTTTCTGCGGGGTCATGGCATTTGTCCGATCCTGCGCCATTCGCCGACGATTTCGGCGGCATCGGTGCTGGGCGGGTCCAGCGTCATCAGCGAGGTCAGCCGCCCGACATCCAGCGCCATCACCGGCAGCGCGCCCCGTGGCGCCGGTCGCCAGTCCAATCCGCAGCCAGTGGCCCGCACCAGCTCTTCCATCGCCACCGGCGCGGTCCCGGCCACGTTCAGGATATCGGGCATGCCGGAGACCGGGAGCCGCACCAGCCCATCGACCACATGCGCCATGGTCGCAAGCTGCAAATAGCTGCGCACCGGGCCGCGCCCGTCGGGAAACCGGATCAACGTCACCGACGGGTTGTCGGCGATCGCCGACAGCAATCCATCCGCCCCGGCCACATTGCCGATGCGCAGGCAGACGGCCTTGGGCTCGGCCCCCAGCAAGGCCTGTTCCATCCGCAATTTCGCGGCGCCATAGGCATTGCGAGGCGCGCATTCCGCGGTCTCGTCGATCGGCGAGAGCGAGGGCGCATAGACCGCCGCCGAAGAGGCATGCAGAACCCGGTCGGCGCCACAGGCGCGGGCGATGCGCTGTGCCTCGCAGGCAAGCGAGATATTGCCGTTCAGCGCCTCTTCGCCCCCAGATACAGCGCCCCACAGTGCAAGAACGGCATTGCACTGTGGCAAATAGTCAACATCGTCGCCCACTTCGAAAACCTGATCGACGCCCGGCACCATTCGCCGGGATATCCAGAAAAACTCCGTGTTTTCAATCGGCTTCACGTCAAGCTGCCGCCGCAGCAGCCGCGCCACGCGCCCGGTCGCGCCGAGGACGAGGACTTTTTTCTTCTGCTTGCAGCCTGACACGTTGGCGAACCGTTGATTTTCTTGAATTCACGGACTGTTTATCACCCTAAAGTGTCGCTAGAAAGCTGACGATAACAAGCATCGATGTTCGGGGGACGTCTACGTGCACAAGGTATTGCGCTTTTTCATTGTTGCATTGCTTCTGGGTGTCGCGGCCTGCGGTCCGCTGCCGCGCGGGGCCGCGCTCGAACGCGAGGTCACCCGCCAGACCAAATCCGAAGGCGCCCCGTTCGATCTTGTGCCCGTCACCCGGCTCAACGCTGCCCTGATCTCGAAATGGCCGGTCACCGGCTGGAGCGGCAGTTTCCACTGGATCGCGGCCAGCCGCGGCCCGCAAAGCCAGGTGCTGCGGCCCGGTGATCAGGTGAACATCCAGATCTGGGACAGCCAGGTCAATTCGCTGATCACCCAGGCCGGTTCGAACATCGCGGTGATGGAAGGGCTGGTTGTCTCGCCCAGCGGCGCGCTCTTTATCCCCTATGTCGGCAACGTGGTGGTCAATGGCCTGACCGCCGATGGCGCCCGCGCCCGCATTCAGGACTCGCTTGTGGCCATCGCCCCTGACGCACAGGTGCAGCTCACCGCCGCGCCCGGCGTGGCCCATGCGGTCAGCGTGGTCGGTGGCGTCGCCAGCCCGGGCAATTATCCGCTGCCCGATCGCAACACCTCGATCCTGAGCATCCTGGCCACCGCCGGCGGCATCAACCCGGCTCTGCGCAATCCGATCATCACGCTCAACCGGGGCGCATCCAATTATTCGATCCCCGCCAAGGACCTGTTCGACAGCCCGTCCAAGAACACCCGGCTGCACGGCAATGACAAGGTGATCGTGCAACAGGACGAACGCGCCTTCAGCGCCCTCGGTGCCTCCGGCTCGGAAGAGCTGATCTATTTCCCCAAGGAATATGTCACCGCGCTTGAAGCCGTCTCGCTCATGGGCGGCATCAACGACCAGCGGGCAAACCCCAAGGGCGTGCTGATCCTGCGGGAATATGCCGCGCGGCACATCGTGCTCGAGCCGGCCAATGGCCCGAAACGCCAGCACGTGATCTTTTCGCTCGATCTGACGACGGCCGACGGGTTGTTTGCGGCGCGAAATTTCCTGATAAACCCTAACGATACCGTGTTGGCCACTGAATCGCCTGTCGTTGCGGTGCGCACCGTGCTCTCGCTCTTCGGTGCCGCGCTCGGAACGGCGTCGGATGTGACCACGACCACTCAGACTCTGTCAAACTGAACCTCAAGCACCGGCTCCCGCACGGGTCCCGTGCGGCAAGGAGCCATCGCTGTGCGTGAACGATCCTTTCTGTTGCAAAATGCTCCCTGGCTGGCCGCCGGGGCGCTTCTGGCCTTTCTTTCCAGTTTCGGCCAGACCTTCTTCATCTCGGTCTTTGCCGGTGAAATCCGCGCCGAATTCGGCCTGTCCCATGGCGCCTGGGGCGGGATCTATTCGCTCGGCACCACGCTGTCGGCCGCCGTCATGGTCTGGGCCGGCGGTCTGACCGACCGGTTTCGCGCCCGCGTCCTGGGCTCGGGCGTGCTGGTGCTTCTGGCGCTGGCCTGCCTGTCGATGGCGTTTTCCACCGTCTGGCTGCTGCCACTGGTGATCTTTGCGCTGCGGCTGACCGGGCAAGGCATGACCAGCCATATCTCGGCGGTCGCCATGGCGCGCTGGTTCGTGGCGATGCGGGGCAGGGCGTTGTCGATCGCCGCGCTCGGGTTCTCCTTTGGCGAGGCGCTGCTGCCGATTGTCTTTGTCGCCCTGCTCGGAATGTTCGACTGGCGTCTGCTCTGGCTCGTCGCGGCGATGATCGCTGCCGCCGGCATTCCGCTGCTCCTGCTGCTCCTGCGCCGCGAACGTACCCCGCAAAGCCTTGCCACAAGCGAACAATCCACCGGCATGCAGGCGCGGCAATGGACCCGGGGCGAGGCGCTGCGGCATCGGCTGTTCTGGTTCATGGTGCCGGCGCTTCTGGGGCCGCCGGCCTTCAACACCGCGTTCTTTTTCCAGCAGGTGCATTACGCCGAGGTCAAGGGCTGGGCGCATCTCGATCTGGTGGCGCTGTTTCCGGTCTATACCGCGATCAGCGTCGGCGCGATGATTGTCTCGGGCTGGCTGCTCGACAAGCTCGGCACCGCGCGGCTGATGCCGTTTTACCAGGTGCCGATGGTCGCGGCTTTCGTGTTCTTCGCCTATGCCACAAGCCCGGCCTCGGCGCTGTTCGGCTTTTTCTTTCTGGCCTTGTCCACCGGCGCCAACATGACCCTGCCCAATGCGTTCTGGGCCGAATTCTACGGCACCGCGCATCTGGGATCGATCAAGGCGATGGCGGCGGCGGTCATGGTGCTGGGCTCGGCGCTGGGGCCGGGGCTGACCGGTGTCCTGATCGACGCCGGTGTCGGGATAGAGGCGCAATACCTGGGCGTTGCCGGGTATTTCGTCTTTGCCAGCGCGATGATGGCCATCGGCGTGACGCAGGCGCGGCCGGGGCTCAGCGTCGCCGTCTGAGATAGACGTAATAGGCGCCGCCGCCGCCATGGCGGATATGCGCCTCGCTGATTTGCAGCACCAGCGGCCCCAGCGGCGCCATCCGCAGCCATTGCGGCACCTGATGGCGCAACACGCCGCGGCGTTGCGGGATCGGGCCGTCGTCGGGCCGCGTCTTGCCTTTGCCGGTGATCACCAGAACCAGCCGCATGTCCCGAGCCGAGGCGCGCTGGATGAAGCCCACCAGCGCCGGATGCGCACGCTCGAGCGTCATGCCGTGCAGATCGATCCGAGCTTCGGGCTTGAGCTTGCCGCGCTTGAGCCGGGTAAAGGCCTTCTTGTCCATCGCCAGCGGATCGGCCGCCAGCGAAGCCGAGATCGACGGCGCCAGCGCATTTCCGGCGGGCGTGGCGCGGGCGTTCTGGCCGACCCGGAACGGCTCGATCCGGGGTTTGGCCTCTTTCGGCGCCGGTTCGGGCTTTTTCGGGGCAGGACGGGTGCTGTCGAGCCCGCGCGCCCGATCGAGCGGCGTGGTCGAACGTGCAACCTGACCCCAAAGCTCCGCTTCTTCCGGTCGCAGCTTGCGCTTGCGGGTCATTGCACCGATTCCGGCAGCAGGGCATAGGCCCGCTGGATCGGCATCAACACCACCATCCGCCCCGGATCGCGCAGACGCCCGGCCCTGCGTCCGGCCTCGTCGCCGGTGCCGACAAAGATATCGGCCCGCTGCGCGCCCTTGATCGCCGATCCGGTGTCCTGGGCGATCATCAGCCGCCGCATCGGCCCCTTGCCATCCTTTTCGATCCAGACCGGCGAGCCCAGCCGCACGATATCCGGGTCGACGGCCACCGAGCGCATCGGCGTGATCGACCGGTTCATCGCCCCAAGAGGCCCCAATTCGGCCGGCACTTCCGAGACTTCGCGGAAAAAGACGTAAGACGGGTTGTGAAACAAAAGCTCCTGGCCATCGACCGGATTGCGCCGCACCCAGTTCTTGATGACCTGGGCCGAGACCTGATGCGACTGATAGACACCGCGCCGCACCAGCTCTTGCCCGACCGAACGGTATTCATGGCCGTTCTTGCCGGCATAACCCACCCGCACCACCGATCCGTCATCCAGACGGATGCGGCCTGAACCCTGGATTTGCAGGAAAAACAGTTCGACCGGATCATCGACCCAGGCGATCTCGAGCCCGCGACCATCCATCACACCGGAGGTCAGGATTTCGCGCCGTGACAGCCAGGGGCGATTTTGCGCCTCGCCGGGCATGCGGTAGACAGGCCAACGGAATCGCCCGCCGGGATAGCGGGACCCTTCGAGTTCGGGTTCGAAATAGCCGGTAAAGAGCATCTCCTGGCCGTCTTCCATCAGCACCGGCCGGAACATCAGCTCGAAAAAGGCGCGCCCGTCGTCCATGTCATGCGCCAGGGCACAGAGCGCATTCCAGTCCGGGCCATACATGTCGATGCAGGTGTTGCGAAAGACGCGCAGCGCCGCATCGTGGTCGTCCTTGTCCCAGCCATCGAGCTGGTCGAAGGACAGAACCTGATAAGAGATCTCAGAAGAGGCGGGAGAGCTGCCCATCGTCAGGCCGATCAAGCCGAGAAGAGACAGCAACCTCCGCATGGCACCGGCTCACTCATCCGTTGCCACGAGCACCCAGTTCGGGTCGTCGGCGCCCATGTTGCGGGCAAAGGTCCAGATGTCTTTCTGTTTCTTGACCTGGGTCTGGCTGCCTTCGATGATCTCGCCGGAATTGTCGCGCACCACCTGGGTCAGCTCACCGATGAATTTCATGGTGATCTCGGCCCGGTCGGTCGCCTTGTCAAAGGTCGCATCCTGAAGCGTCAGCTCGCGCACGCCGACGAACTCGGCCTCGATGGTCAGCCCCTGTTCTTCGCGCGCCTCGACGACTTCGGCAAAGGTTTCATAGACATCCTCGGCGAGGAACGGCTTGATCTCGGCCAGATCGCCGCGTTCGAAGCCCATCAGGATCATCTCATAGGCGCCGCGCGCGCCACCCATGAATTCCGACACGTTGAACGACGGTTCGACCCGCTTCATCTCGGTCAGCGCCCGCGCCGCCGAAGAACCTTCGGGGACATGATCGGTGATATCGTGGTCCGGCCCGCCTTCGATCACTTCGAAATCGCGTTTGGCGTCTTGTGACGCACCCCCACGAGGCACCGGCGGCTCTTCATAGCCGTCTCGCGTGCCCAGCACGGATTTGAGCCGCAGAATGAGAAATACGGCAATCCCAGCAAGGACAAGAAGCTGGAGCAGGGGCGAATTCATCAGAACCTCATGAGTGACACACTTTGAAAGCGGATGCTGTTGCACTTATGTAAGGCCAAGGTGGGTGCAAGTCCACCACACCATCTTTCACCTTCGGGGTATCGCTACATGTATCTTCTGCTGGCCTTTCTTCTCGTTCCGTTGATCGAGATTGCGCTGTTCATTCAGGTTGGTGGCGCGATCGGTCTGTGGCCGACGCTGGCCATCGTGATCCTGACCGCGATCCTCGGCACAATCATGGTGCGCCAGCAAGGGCGGCATGCGATTGCCAACCTCCAGCGATCGTTTTCCGAATTGCAGAACCCCACAAAACCGCTGGCCGATGGCGCGATGATCCTGTTTTCCGGCGCCTTGCTGCTGACCCCGGGGTTTTTCACCGATGCGCTGGGCTTTGCGCTGCTGATGCCGCCGGTGCGGGCGGTTGTCTTTGACTTCATCAGCAAACGGGTGAAGGTGCAGCGTTTCGAAATGGGCCAGCGCCCTGATCCGCGCCGGCCGCAGCCACGCGACACGGTGATCGACGGCGATTATTCCGAGGTTTCCGAGGAAAACGGCAAGCCCGGCGGCCCTTCGGGATGGAGCAGCCATTGAGCCTGTAGGGCCGGGCTGGTAAAGCACCTCAAACGCATTTGGGGAGACAATCCATGGCCGAAAACGAAACCGAGAACGGCGCAGCCGCGCAGCCGCAACAACAGCAGCAGGCGCAGCAGCCCAAGATGAACGTGCTGGCGCAATATGTGCGTGACCTGTCGTTCGAAAACATCCTGTCGCAAAAGGGCACCACCGGCGAGGTGCAGCCCGACATCCAGGTCGAAGTGAACCTCGATGCCAAGAAACGGCAGCAGGACAACCAGTTCGAAGTCGCGCTCAAGCTCAAGATCACCTCGAAATCCAAGGCCACCAGCGACGTGCTCTTCCTGCTGGAAATGGATTACGCAGGTGTCTTCCAGATCGAGAACGTGCCCGAGGATCAGCTGCATCCCTATTTGCTGATCGAATGTCCGCGAATGATCTTCCCCTTCGCGCGCCGCATCGTCTCGGATGTGACCCGCGATGGCGGCTTCCCGCCGCTCAATCTGGAAACGATTGATTTTGTTGCACTTTATCGCAACGAAATTATGCGCCGCCAGGCCGCACAGCAGGCCCAGGCGAAAGCCACACCCGACGCATGAGACCGCGGCCGGGCAGCAGCCCGGCCTGCCGCGTCAATACCGGTTCCAGAGCGCGTTTTCGCCCATGCCCTCGACCAAGGCGGCATGGGCGGCGCGCTCTTCTTCTGTCAGCCGCGCGGGCAGGGGGGTTGGCCGGGGATGCGGCTTCCAGACCCCGCCGCCGCTGGCGACATTGGTCTTTTCCACACTGGCCAGCACCAGCCCGGGCTGCCGTCCGCCGATCAGTTCCAGATAGACCTCGGCCAGGATTTCGCTGTCGAGCAGCGCGCCGTGCAGCGTTCGCGCGGAATTGTCGATGCTGAACCGCCGGCACAGCGCATCGAGCGAGGCCGGCGAGCCGGGAAATTTCTTGCGCGCCATGGCAACGGTGTCGATGGCGCGATCCATGGCGATCTGCGGCAGATTGAGCCAGCGCAGCTCGGCATTGAGGAATTTCATGTCGAAGCTGGCGTTGTGGATTACCAGTTTGGCGTCATCGGCGACAAAATCGAGGAAATCCTGCGCAATCAGCTTGAACACCGGCTGGCCGGCCAGAAATTCGTCGCCCAGACCGTGCACCTCGAAGGCCTCTTGCGGCATGCCGCGCTCGGGGTTGATGTATTGGTGGTAGGTGCGGCCCGTGGGCATGTGGTTATAGAGCTCGACGGCGCCGATCTCGACGATGCGGTCGCCGGTTTCGGGGTCGAACCCGGTGGTTTCGGTGTCCAGAACGATCTCACGCATCGGCCAGCCTCACTTTGATATCCCTCAGCACCTCCTGAACCTGCGCGCGGGCATGGCTCAGGGTATCGGTCTCGATCTCGTAATCCGCGCGGCGGCGCTTTTCCGCGATTGGCATCTGATTGGCAAGGATCTGCGCAAATTGCGCCTCGGTCATCGTGCCGCGCGCCAGAACCCGCGCCCGTTGCACCTCTGGCGCCACGAAGACACAGACAACGGCATCCATCTGTGCCGTGCCGCCGGTCTCGTAGAGCAGCGGAATGTCGAAAACCGTGATTTCCGCCACGCTTTGACGGCCGAAATCCGCCCGATCCTGCGCCACCAGAGGATGCACGATAGCCTCGATCCGGGGTAGGGCGCCGGCGTCCTGCGCGATGATCTCTTTCAACGCCGGCCGAGCGACCGCGCCGCCGGAAATCGCCTCGGGCCAGAGCGCACCGATCGGTGCCACCGCCGCGCCGCCGGGGCCGTAAAGCTTGTGCACCGCCGCATCGGCATCCCAGACCGCGCAGCCCTGTTCGGCAAAAAGTGCCGCAGTGGTCGATTTGCCCATGCCGATCGAGCCGGTCAGACCGAGGCGAAAGCTCATCCCAGAACGACCCGCCGCAGCTCCGCGTCCACCTCGGGGCGACGGCCGAACCAGCGCTCGAACCCCGGCACACCCTGATGCAGCAACATGCCAAGGCCATCGACGGTCGGGCAGCCGCGGTCTTCGGCCACCGCCAGAAGATGCGTGCGCAGCGGGTTGTAGACCAGATCGGTCACCACCGTGCCGGGCTGCAACCCGTCGAGCGGCACGCGCAGCTCCGGCTGGCCGGTCATGCCGAGCGAGGTGGTGTTGACCACAAGCCCCGCATCCTCGAGCACATTGCCGGCCTGAACCCATTCCACCACCTGAACCCGCTTGCCGAATTCATATTGCAGCTGTTCGGCCTTGATCCGGGTGCGGTTCGACAACAACACCTTTTCCACCCCGGCGTCGAGCAGGGCTGAGACAACGGCGCGACAGGCGCCGCCGGCACCAAAGACAACCGCCGGCCCGGCCTTGGGATCCCAGCCCGGCGCATTCTGGCGCAAATTCTCGATGAACCCGTAGCCATCGGTGTTGTCCGCCATGATCTTGCCGTCATGGCGCACGATCAGCGTATTGGCGGCGCCGATGATGGTGGCGCGGTCGGTGATGCTGTCGACCAGGTCGAGCACGTTGATCTTGTGCGGGATCGTCACGTTGACGCCGACAAAGCCCATGCGGGGCAGCACCCGGATCACATCGGCCAGATCGCCGGGCGCCACGTCCATCGGAATGTAATGGCCGCGAATGCCGTAGCGGCGCAGCCAGTGGCCATGAAGCTGTGGCGATTTCGATTGGTGGATCGGATGTCCGATCACCCCCGCCAGCGGCACGTTTTCCGTCATGTCGCAATCTCTCCTCGAATCGCCAGCCAATTCAACAGAGGCAGCAGCGGAAGTCCAAGTACGGTGAAATAATCGCCCGAGATCGTGGTGAAAAGGCGGCTGCCTTCCTCCTCGAGCTTGTAGGCGCCCACGGAATGGCGGATCGACGGCCAGTTCCGGGCGACGTAATCCTCTATATAGTCTGGGCTCAGCACCCGCATGCTCAGGGTAACAACACCGACATGGCGCCAGACCGGTTTGCCGTCGTCAAAGGCGACGCAGGCCGAGAGCAGTTTGTGCCGCTTGCCGCTCATTTCCGAGAGCTGCGCGACCGCCGCTTCCGGGGATTCGGGCTTGGACAGCAGCGCGCCCTCGAAATCCAGAACCTGATCGCAGCCCAGAACCAGCGCATCGGGGCGTTTGCCGGCGACCTTGGCGGCCTTCATCTCGGCCAGAAGGTCGGCGATGTCGCGCGGCGCGGCGTCTTCGGCCAGCATCCCCTGTTTCACCGAATCCTCATCCAGCCTTGCCGGCATCACCGCGACCGAGAGCCCGGCGCGGCGCAGCATTTCGGCGCGGATCTCGGACCCTGAGGCCAGAACGAGCGGTTTCGGCATGTGGATGACTCCGTGGAAGGGCGGCGGATGACAGGAGGAATACATGTGTGGGATTCCGAGGTCGAGCGTTCCGGCGCCGGATCCGGGCGATTTTCACCGGATTGACCGGCAAGCGGACACAGAGGGAAAAGGACAAGTGCCGGGCTGTGAAGAGCCGGAACGCCGCCACGCCTGTCCCGCCGGTTATCCCCAAGATTGGCCGTTAACTTTTTGGACACAAGTCGATGATAAAAAACGATTTTTTCACGATTTTTTTCCATCTTTCAAGAAGTTCTCCACCCCCTGGGACCACAGTCCTGCACAGTGTTGATAAATGCTTGGATGACAGCGTAATCCACAGAAAAGCCACGCCCTACACACCACATCAAACCTTCTTTCTTTAATTTCTTGGGAGAGGAGCCGCACCGGAGCCAGCCTGGGGACAAGCGCCTGACGCGCGTCTCGAGCGAGGGCGATTGACTCTAGGGCCGCTCAAAGCTACCTAGGGGCTCCATACCGTCCGGTATGCGATTTTCCCTTTCAGACGATGCCATGGCGCCGACACCGGCGCAGGCCCCGGATTTGCCATGACAGAAGACCACCTGAACCTTGCCGATCTCAAGGCGAAAAGCCCCAAAGACCTTCTTGCGATGGCAGAAGAGCTCGAGATCGAGAACGCCTCGACCATGCGCAAGGGCGAGATCATGTTCCAGATCCTGCGCGAACGCGCGGACGAAGGCTGGAAGGTGTCCGGCGATGGCGTGCTCGAGGTGCTGCAAGACGGGTTCGGCTTCCTACGCTCGCCGGAAGCCAACTATCTGCCGGGGCCGGACGACATCTATGTCTCTCCGACGATGATCCGCAAATTCTCGCTGCGCACCGGCGATTCCATCGAAGGCGAGATCTCGGCCCCGGATGACAATGAACGCTATTTCGCGCTGGTGAATGTCACCGCGATCAACTTTGAAGATCCCGAGCGGGCGAAACACAAGATCGCCTTTGACAACCTGACGCCGCTCTATCCCGACGAGCGGCTGAAGATGGAGATCGAGGATCCGACCATCAAGGACCGTTCGGCCCGGGTGATCGATCTGGTTGCGCCGATCGGCAAGGGCCAGCGTTCGCTGATCGTGGCGCCGCCGCGGACCGGCAAGACCGTGCTGTTGCAGAACATCGCCAGCAGCATCGAAAAGAACCATCCGGAATGCTATCTGATCGTCCTGCTGATCGACGAGCGGCCGGAAGAGGTGACCGACATGCAGCGTTCGGTCAAGGGCGAGGTGATCTCCTCGACCTTTGACGAACCGGCTCAGCGCCACGTGGCGGTGTCGGAAATGGTGATCGAAAAGGCCAAACGGCTGGTCGAACACAAGCGCGACGTGGTGATCCTGCTCGATTCCATCACCCGCCTCGGCCGCGCCTACAACACCGTCGTACCGTCCTCCGGCAAGGTGCTGACCGGCGGTGTCGACGCCAACGCGCTGCAACGGCCGAAACGCTTCTTTGGTGCCGCGCGCAACATCGAAGAGGGCGGCTCGCTGACCATCATCTCGACCGCGCTGATCGACACCGGCAGCCGGATGGACGAGGTGATCTTTGAAGAATTCAAGGGCACCGGCAACTCCGAGATCGTGCTCGACCGCAAGGTGGCGGACAAACGCGTCTTCCCGGCGATCGACATCCTGAAATCCGGCACCCGCAAAGAGGACCTGCTGATCGAGAAACTCGATCTTCAGAAGACCTTCGTGCTGCGGCGGATCCTCAACCCGATGGGGACGACGGATGCGGTGGAATTCCTGCTGTCGAAGCTGAAGCAGACCAAGACCAATTCGGAATTCTTCGATTCCATGAACACCTGAGCCGGAGGCAGATATGGACACGATCTTTGCCCTGGCCTCGGCCCAGGGGAAGGCCGGTGTTTCGGTCATTCGGATTTCCGGCCCGCAGGCATTTGCCGCGGGCCGCTTGCTTTGTGGCACTTTGCCCGGATTGCGGCAGGCCGGGCTGCGGCTGTTGCGCGATGGCGCCGGCGTGCGGATCGACGAGGCGCTTGTGCTGTGTTTTGCCGAAGGCGCGAGCTTTACCGGCGAGGATGTCGTCGAATTGCAGGTCCATGGATCGGTGGCCGTGGTGCGCAAGATCCTGGCCGAATTGGGCGGCGTCGATGGCCTGCGGCTGGCCGAAGCCGGGGAATTCACCCGCCGCGCCTTCGAGAACGAATGTCTCGATCTGGCGCAGACCGAGGGGCTGGCCGATCTGATCGATGCCGAGACCGAGGCGCAACGGCGGCAGGCCCTGCGGGTGCTCTCCGGCGATCTCGGAAAACTGGTGGCGCGGTGGCGCGAGGATCTGGTGCGGGCTGCGGCGCTTCTGGAGGCGACAATCGATTTCGCCGACGAGGAAGTGCCCGTCGATGTCTCGCCCGAAGTCGATGCGCTTCTGGCCGGGGTCGAAACCAGCATCACCCGCCAGGTTGAGGGCGTGGCGGTCTCCGAGCGGATCCGCAGCGGTTTCGAGGTTGCCATTGTCGGCAAGCCGAATGTCGGAAAATCGACCCTGCTGAACGCGCTGGCCGGACGCGAGGCGGCGATAACCTCGGAGATTGCCGGCACCACGCGCGACGTGATCGAGGTGCGGATGGATCTGCGCGGATTGCCGGTGACACTGCTCGACACCGCCGGTCTGCGCGAGACCGAAGACAGGATCGAGGCGCTTGGCGTGGCTCTGGCACGGGGCAGGGCGGAGACGGCGGATTTGCGGCTGTTCCTTCTGGCGCCGGGTGATACACCGGAGCTAGAGGTGCGGCCGGGTGATATCCTGGCGTATTCCAAGGCGGATCTACATCAAGTGGGAGATCACAGGATCTCCGCGATTTCTGGGGAGGGCCTGGATCATCTTGTGGATCGAGTGGCTTCGGTGTTGACGGAGCGCAGCGCAGAGGCCGGGTTGGCCACGCATCTGCGGCATCGGCAGGGGATGGAGCGGTCGCTCTCGCATCTTTCGACGGCCAAGGTTTGGGTTCGAAATGGACCGGACGGCTATGATATAGCGGCAGAGGAATTGCGCATCGCGATTCGAGCGTTGAGCAGCCTCTTGGGCAGGGTCGACGTCGAGGACCTTTTGGATGAAATCTTCTCGCGGTTTTGCGTCGGTAAATAGGAGTGTTTCACGTGAAACATTTTGACGTCATCGTAGTGGGCGGCGGCCATGCCGGATGTGATGCGGCGCATGCTGCCGCCCGCATGGGGGCCGAGACGGCTCTTGTGACACTGAAGGCGGAGGGTATTGGCGTGCTCTCCTGCAATCCGGCGGTCGGCGGGCTCGGCAAGGGGCATCTTGTGCGCGAAGTCGATGCCCTTGACGGTGTGATCGGGCGCATCGCGGATCGGGCCGGCATTCAGTTCCGGCTGCTCAACAGGCGGAAGGGCCCGGCGGTGCAGGGGCCTCGGGCCCAGGTGGATCGCAAGGTCTATCGCGAAACGATGCTGGCCGAGATGCAGGCCTGCCCCGGGCTGACGATTGTCGAAGGCGAGGTGACCGATCTTGTGATGTCGGGTGAGATCGTGCGCGGCGTCACCCTGGCCGACGGCAGTGAGTTGGCGGCCAAGGCGGTGATCCTGACCACCGGCACCTTTCTGCGCGGGGTCATCCATATCGGCGACGTCTCGTACTCTGGTGGCCGGATGGGCGACGAGGCCTCGAACAAACTGGCCGAGCGGCTGTATGCGATGGAACTTCCCATCGGACGTCTCAAGACCGGCACGCCGCCGCGGCTCGATACCAAGACGATCGACTGGGACAGTCTGGATATTCAACCCGGCGACGAAGATCCGGTGCTGTTTTCCTTTCTGTCAAAGGCGCCGCATCTGCGCCAGGTGCCCTGTGGCATCACCCATACCAATGCACGCACGCATGACATCATTCGCGACAATCTCGATCGGTCGGCCATGTACGGCGGCCATATCGATGGCATCGGCCCGCGCTATTGCCCCTCGATCGAAGACAAGATCGTGCGGTTTGCCGACAAGGAAAGCCACCAGATTTTCCTCGAGCCCGAAGGGCTCGACAGTCAGACGGTCTATCCCAACGGGATTTCGACCAGCCTGCCGGTCGAGGTTCAAGAGGCCTATGTGCGCTCCATCGCCGGGCTTGAGAAGGTCGAGATCCTGCAACCGGGCTATGCGATCGAATATGATTACGTCGATCCGCGGGCGCTGAATTCCCGGCTCGGGTTGAAGGGTGTCGAGGGCTTTTTCCTCGCCGGTCAGATCAATGGCACCACGGGATATGAAGAAGCCGCCGCCCAGGGGCTGGTGGCCGGGCTGAATGCGGCAGCATTCGCGCTTGGCAAAGAGCCGGTGTTTCTGAGCCGGTCCGAGAGCTATATCGGCGTGATGATTGATGATCTTATCACCCGCGGCGTATCTGAGCCCTATCGCATGTTCACATCGCGCGCGGAATTCCGGCTGTCCTTGCGGGCGGACAACGCCGATCAGAGACTCACGCCGCTCGGGCTCGATATCGGCTGCGTCGGGGCCGCCCGGCGCGCCGCGTTCGAAGTGAAATCGGAAAAGCTGGACAAGGGGCGCGATCTGCTGCAATCCGCCACCTTCACCCCGCGCGAGGCGGCGGTTGCCGGGATCGGTTTGACCAATGATGGCGCGCGCCGCACCGGCTTTCAATTGCTGGCCTTTCCGGATGTAACCATCGCTCAGCTGACGCCGCTTTTGCCGGAAATCGGCGATATGGATCCAGATATTGCGGAACAACTGTCCAGGGACGCGCTATATGCCAATTACGTCGAACGGCAGCGGCGGGATGTCGAGGCGCTGAAACGCGATGAGCAGATGCAGATTCCTGCGGATTTCTCTTATGATGCGGTCGAAGGCCTGTCGAATGAGCTGAAGTCGAAGCTGGTGGCCGCGCGGCCGGAAAACATTCTTCAGGCCTCTCGCGTCGAGGGAATGACCCCGGCGGCGCTGACCCTTCTGCTCGCCAGGCTGCGGAAATTCGAACAGCGCAGGTCCGCATGAACCCTGCGCTGGCGTCGAGCCTCAATGTTTCACGTGAAACATTCGAGCGGTTGGAGCACTACGTTGCGCTCCTGCACAAGTGGAACCCGAAGATCAATCTGGTCTCTCGCGGGACGTTGCAGGATGTCTGGGAGCGTCATATCCGCGATTCCCTTCAAGTTTTCGAGGCGGCCGAGGGTCTCACCGGCGCCTGGGTCGATCTCGGCTCCGGTGGTGGGCTTCCGGGTTTGGTGGTTGCCCTGGCGCAGCGTCCGGGGTTTTCGGTCACGCTGGTGGAATCCGATCAGCGCAAGGCGGCGTTCCTGCGCACGGTCCTGCGCGAAACCGGGTCCACCGGCACGGTGATCGCAGAGCGCATCGAAGCGACCGAGCCGCAATCCGCCGCCGTGCTCTCGGCTCGCGCTCTGGCGGCCCTGCCGCAGCTTCTTGGGTTTTGCGAGCGTCATCTCGCTCAGGAGGGGGTCGCGCTCTTGCCCAAAGGCATCACTTGGAAAAACGAAGTTGCCGAGGCGCAGAAGTCATTTTCATTTCACTGTGAGGCGATTAAAAGCTGTACCCAAGAAGGCGCCGTCATCCTACGCATAAGAGAGATTTCCCGTGTCTGATCCGATCCGTCCCATCGGCCCGAAAATCATCGCTGTCGCCAACCAGAAAGGCGGCGTCGGCAAGACAACCACCACAATCAACCTTGGCGCCGCCCTGGCGGAGCAGGGCTACAATGTCCTGATCGTCGATCTTGATCCCCAGGGCAATGCCTCGACCGGTATCGGCGTCGTCCCGCAGGATCGCGATCTCACAACCTATGAGCTTCTGCTCGAAGATGTTGCCCTGTCCGAGGCGATCCGGCCGACCGCGGTGGAAAAGCTGGCGATCATCCCGGCGACAGTTGATCTCTCTTCTGCCGATATCGAGCTGATTTCCAACGAAAAACGCAGCTTTCTGCTGCATGACGCCCTGCGCCAGACCGCGATCGATCAATTCGGCTTCGATTTTGTGCTGATCGATTGCCCGCCGTCGCTCAACCTGCTGACTGTCAATGCCATGGTCGCCGCGCATTCCGTTCTGGTGCCGCTGCAAAGCGAATTCTTCGCGCTGGAAGGTCTGTCGCAGCTCATGCTGACGATCCGCGAAGTCCGGCAAAGCGCCAATCCGAGCCTGCGGATCGAAGGCGTGGTGCTGACGATGTATGATGCGCGCAACAACCTCTCGCAACAGGTCGAGATGGACGCGCGCGACAACCTTGGCGATCTTGTGTTCCAGACGCTGATCCCGCGCAACGTCCGCGTCAGCGAAGCGCCGTCCTATTCGGTGCCGGTGCTTGAATATGATACGAACTCCAAGGGTGCGATGGCCTACCGCGCCCTGGCCCAAGAACTGGTAGGGAAAAACGCCCGCCGCGCTGCATAGGGAGAGAGCAGATGAAACAGGAAAAACGTCGCGGTCTGGGCCGCGGATTGTCGGCGTTGATGGCGGATGTCGAGCAGACGCCCGGCGAAACCGGCGAGGCGCCGCGCCGCGCCGACAGGATGATCCCGGTCGAGCGGATTTTCCCCAACCCCGATCAGCCGCGCCGCCAATTCACCCAGGACGCGCTTCAGGAGCTGGCGAATTCGATCGCGGAAAAGGGCGTGATCCAGCCGTTGATCGTCCGCCCGCAAGGCGAAGACCGCTATGAAATCGTTGCCGGCGAACGCCGCTGGCGCGCGTCGCAGATGGCGCAGCTGCACGAGATCCCGGTCATCATCCGCGATTTCACTGACACCGAAGTGCTCGAAGTCGCCATTATCGAGAACATTCAGCGCGCCGATCTCAACCCGGTGGAAGAGGCGATGGGCTTTCGCCAGCTGATGGACCGTTTCGGCCATACCCAGGAAAAGCTGGCCAAGGCGCTTGGCAAGAGCCGCAGCCACATCGCCAATCTGCTGCGCCTGCTGACGCTGCCCGACGAGGTGCGCGAAATGTTGCAGCAGGGCGAGCTCTCGGCCGGCCATGCCCGCGCGCTGGTAACCTGCGACGATCCGGTCGGGCTGGCAAAACGCGTGGTGGCCCAGGGTCTCTCGGTGCGCGAAACCGAAAAGGCGGCCAAGCAGGGCGACGCGCCCGAGCCGAAAGCGCCAACAACCGGGTTTCTTGCAGAGCCGAAAGGCAAGGATGCCGACACCCGGGCGCTCGAAGGCGATCTTTCGGCGCATCTCGGCCTCAAGGTCTCGGTCGAGCACAAACCGGGCAGCGAAGGCGGCAAACTGGTGCTGAATTACAGCTCGCTCGAGCAGCTCGACGATCTCTGCCGCAGACTGGCCGGCGAATAGCGCTCAGTCAAAGTCGCGGATCAGCTCGGAAATCACCGCATTGAGGATCGGTCGCCCCGCCGGGGTGACCGAAACCAGCGCGTCACGCCGCTCGATCATGCCAAGCTCTTGCAAATGGGCAAGCCGGGCCGCCGGAATCTCGGCGCCGGTGCGCGCTTTCAGGCGCGCCAGATCAAGCGGTTCTGATGTTCTCAGCCCCATCATGATGTATTCCAACACAATATCTGTGGTGTTCAGCGTACTGCGCATTTCCGCATCGCCCTGCGCCACGGCCGAGAGCCAGACGCCGGGATTGCGCCGCGCCTCGGTGGCAATCCGCGCGCCGTCGAGTGTCAGCCGCCCATGCGCGCCGGGCCCGATGCCGGCATAATCGCCGCCGCGCCAATAAATCAGGTTGTGCCGCGATTGCCGGTCTTCGCGGGCATGGTTCGACACCTCATAGGCCGGCAGGCCGGCGGCCTCGCAAATCTCTTGGGTGAGCGCATACATATCCGCCGAAAGCTCTTCCTGCGGTAGACCGCGCAGCTTGCCGGCCTTGAAACGATCGCCAAAGGCGGTGCCATCCTCGATCGTCAGCTGGTAGAGCGACAGGTGGTCGACGCCCATGTCGAGCGCCCGGCGCAATTCGCTGTCCCACTCGGCAAGGCTCTGATCCTGCCGGGCATAGATCAGGTCGAAACTCATCCGCTCGAAGGTCTCTTGCGCAATGGCAATTGCCGCTTCCGCCTGCGCCACGTCGTGCAGCCGCCCGAGCCGCCGCAGATCGGTGTCATTCAGCGCTTGCACGCCCAGCGAGACGCGATTGACCCCGGCGGCGCGATAGCCGCGAAAACGGCCGGCCTCGACCGACGAGGGGTTGGCCTCCAGGGTGATTTCCACGTCATTCGCCAGGGTCCAGCGCTGCGCCACGCGGTTCAGCACCGCCTCGACCGTCTCGACCTGCATCAGCGATGGCGTGCCGCCGCCGAAATAGACCGAGCGCAGCACGCGGCCCGGTGTCTGCGCGGCGATCCGGTCTATCTCGCTCAGATAGGCCTCGCGCCAGGCGTCATGGTCGATGCGCCGGGTAACATGGGAATTGAAGTCGCAATACGGGCATTTGGCCTCGCAGAACGGCCAGTGGACATAAAGCCCGAAGCCGCCGACCTGCCAGTCCTCAGTCAAAGCAGCCGGCCACGAGTTTGGCGAAGGCATCGGCGCGGTGCGAAATCCTGTTTTTCTCCCAGCGCGCCATTTCGCCAAAGGTGATGTCATAGCCATCTGGCACGAAGATCGGGTCATAGCCATGCCCCTGATCGCCGCGCATCGGCCAGACTACCTTGCCCGGCATCACCCCGGGGAACACTTCGTCATGGCCATCGGGCCAGGCCAGCACCAGGGTGCAGCAGAACTGCGCCAGCCGGGGGTGGGGGGCCTCTATCGCCTCGAGCTCCTCATGCGTGCGGCGCATCGCCATCTCGAAATCGCGGCCATTCGGGGTTTCGGCCCAATCGGCGGTATAGACGCCGGGGGCGTTGCCCAGTGCGGTGATCTCGATGCCGCTGTCATCGGCAAGGGCGGGCAGGCCGGTGGCCCTGGCCGCCGCATGCGCCTTGATCCGGGCATTGCCGACGAATGTGGTTTCGGTCTCCTCGGGCTCATCCAGCCCCAATGTCGCCGCGCCCACAACCTCGACGCCATACGGCGCGAGCAATGCCTGAATTTCTTCTAGCTTGCCCTGGTTGTGGGTCGCGATGACCAGCTTGTCGCCCGAGAATTTCCGGCTCATGCCACCGCCGCTTTCTGCGCCGCAGCAAGTTCCTCGACGCCTTTTTCGGCCAGGTCCATCAGCGCGTTCATCTGATCGCGGGAAAACACAGAGCCTTCGGCCGACATCTGCACTTCGATCAGCTGCTTGCTGCCGAGCATGATGAAGTTGCCATCGACGCCGGCTTCGCTGTCTTCGGGATAGTCGAGGTCGAGCACCGGCTGGCCGGCATAGATGCCACAGCTCACCGCGGCCACAGGATCGGTCAACGGATCCGAGACCACATCGCCGGTCTTCATCAGTTTGTTGACCGCCAGTTTCAGCGCCACCCAGCCGCCGGTGATCGAGGCGCAGCGGGTGCCGCCATCGGCCTGGATCACATCGCAGTCGACAGTGATCTGACGTTCCCCCAGCGCCACCCGGTCGACACCGGCGCGCAGGCTGCGGCCGATCAGCCGCTGGATTTCCACCGTGCGGCCGCCTTGCTTGCCGGCCGAGGCCTCGCGCCGCATGCGGGTGTTGGTGGCGCGCGGCAGCATGCCGTATTCCGCCGTCACCCAGCCCAGGCCCGAGCCTTTGATGAAGGGTGGCACCCGGTCCTCGATGGTGGCGGTGCAGAGCACATGGGTGTCGCCGATCCTGATCATGCAGGAGCCTTCTGCATGTTTCGTGACACCGGTTTCGATTGAAACGGCGCGCATTTCGCTTAAGTTCCGTCCAGACGGTCGCATGATCTTGTCCTTGCTGGTTTCTCCGCCGGGATACGGGCGGGCGGCCTGTTGCGCAACCCTGTCGTGGCGTGGTCCGATGGCAGGAAAGGAAGGGGTCAGAGCCCGATGAGCGACGGCTCGAGAATACTCGAAGAGATGAACGACCGCTCGCGCGAAGTGTTTCGCCGGGTGGTCGAAGGCTATCTGAGCACGGGCGAGCCGGTGGGCTCGCGCACGCTCACCCGCACCCTGTCACAAAAGGTCAGCGCCGCGACGGTGCGCAACGTGATGCAGGATCTGGAATATCTCGGCCTGCTCGACAGCCCGCATGTCAGCGCCGGGCGGATTCCCACCCAGCAGGGGCTGCGGATGTTCGTCGACGGGCTGCTCGAGGTCGACGAGCTGGCGATGGAAGATCGCGCCGCGCTCGATCAGACTTTGGGCGACAATGCCAGTGACGTGTCGAACCTGCTCGATCGGGTGGGATCGGCGCTCTCGGGGGTGACCCATGGCGCCTCGCTGGTGCTGACGCCGAAACACGAGGCGCCGATCCGCCATATCGAATTTGTCTCGCTGGCGCAGGACCGGGCGCTGGTGGTGCTGGTCTTTGCCGATGGTCACGTCGAAAACCGGATCTTCACTCCGCCGCCGGGCCAGACGCCGAGCTCGATGCGCGAGGCGGCGAATTTCCTCAATGCGCTGATCGAAGGCCGCACCCTCAGCGAGCTGCGCAGCGAGTTCACCAAGGAGATCAAGAAACGTCGCCAGGAAATCGACAGCCTGTCACAGGAACTGGTCGAAAGCGGACTGGCGATCTGGTCGGACGATGCGGCCGATTCCGCCCGGCTGATCGTGCGCGGGCGGTCGAATCTTCTGGGCGAGCAGGGGGCCGAGGAAGACCTGGAACGGATTCGCGTGCTGTTTGACGATCTCGAACGTAAGCGGGACATTGCCGAATTCCTCGAATTGACCGAAACCGGCGATGGTGTGCGGATTTTTATCGGCTCAGAGAACAAACTTTTCTCTCTTTCGGGTTCCTCTTTGGTGGTCTCTCCATATATGAACGCGGATCGAAAGATCATCGGTGCGGTCGGTGTGATCGGCCCCACGCGGCTGAACTACGGGCGCATCGTTCCGATCGTGGATTATACGGCACAGCTGGTCGGCAAGCTGATTTCCGACCGAAGTTAGAGGTGAAGAATGGCAGAGCCGGAGAAAGAATTCCTCGACGATATTGACGAGGCAGAAGCCGAAGAACTCGCAGGCGAGATGGAAGAGATGGACGACGCAGCGATCGAGCTGGACACGCTGCGCGCCGAGCGCGACGCGCTTCAGGACAAATTCATGCGCGCCCTGGCCGATGCCGAGAATTCGCGCAAGCGGGCGCAAAAGGAACGGCATGACGCCGAGCGGTATGGCGGCTCGCGTCTGGCCCGCGATCTGTTGCCGGTCTACGACAACATGAAGCGGGCGGTCGAGGCGACCCCGGAAGACCAGAAAGAGGTCGCCGCCGCGCTGATCGAGGGTGTCGAGCTGACCATGCGCGAGCTGGTGTCGGTGCTGAAGAAACACGGCATCGATCCGATCACGCCGCAGGTTGGCGACAAATTCGATCCGCAGCATCATGAGGCGATGTTCGAAGCCCCGGTGCCCGGCACCAAGGCCGGCGAGATCATCCAGGTTTCGGCCGACGGATTCATCATGCACGACCGTCTCTTGCGCCCGGCGCAGGTCGGGGTCTCGTCGAACACCGGCGGGTAAGTTTGAAAGCGCCGCCCCTCGGGGCGGCGTTTTTACGTTCCGGCCTTGATCTGGCGCGGCTCCCGAAAACGAGACCGCCTAGACCAAGCCCTTCAGCTCATAGATCACCTGCAATGCCTCGCGCGGGGACAGCTCGTCGGGATGCAACTCGCGCAGCCGCGCCTCCGCTTCCGATGGCTCGGCCGCAGCCACCGGCGCCGGCGCGGCCGCCATCGCCGAGAACAGCGGCAGATCGTCGATCACCGCCTTCTGCTTGCCGCCCTCACGCTCGCCTTGTTCCAGCGCATCGAGGATCTCGCGCGCGCGGCCGACAACCACCTTGGGCAGCCCCGCCAGTTGCGCCACCTGCACCCCATAAGACCGATCCGCCGCGCCTTTCTTGACCTCGTGCAGAAAGATCACCTCGTTCTGCCATTCCTTCACCGCGACGGTGGCATTCTCGACTCCGGCCATCCGTCCGGCAAGCGAGGTCATCTCGTGGTAATGCGTGGCAAAGAGGCCGCGGCAGCGGTTGACGTCATGCAGATGTTCCAGTGTTGCCCAGGCGATCGACAGCCCGTCATAGGTTGCCGTGCCGCGGCCGATCTCGTCGAGGATCACCAGCGCGCGGTCGTCGGCCTGGTTGAGAATGGCGGCGGTCTCGACCATTTCCACCATGAAGGTCGACCGACCGCGTGCCAGATCGTCCGAGGCGCCAACGCGGCTGAACAATTGCGACACCAGCCCGATATGCGCCTTTTCGGCGGGGACAAAGGCGCCCATCTGCGCCAGCACGGCGATCAGCGCATTCTGCCGCAGGAAGGTCGATTTACCCGCCATGTTCGGCCCGGTCAGAAGCCAGATCGCCGAGGCGCCATCGGCGTCGTTCAGATCGCAATCATTGGCGACAAAGGGATCGCCTTCGCGTTTCAGCGCCGTCTCGACAACCGGGTGCCGCCCGGTTTCCACGTGAAACATCCGGCTGTTGTCCACCACCGGCCGCGTCCAATCCTCCTGCGCCGCCAGTTCGGCCAGCGCGGTGGTGACATCCAGCTCGCTCAAGGCGCGGGCCAGATCGCCCAGCGGCCCGGCAGCGTCGAGAATGGCCCGGCGCAGCGCCGCGAACAGCCGTTTCTCGATCTCCAGCGCGCGGTTGCCGGCATTGAGGATGCGGGTTTCCAGCTCTGACAGGTCGACGGTGGTAAAGCGCACCTGGTTGGCGGTGGTCTGGCGGTGGATGAACCGCTCGGACAGCGCATGCATCTTGTCGGCATGGGTGGCGGTGCATTCGATGAAATAGCCCAGCACGTTGTTGTGCTTGATCTTCAGCGAGTTGATGCCGGTTTCGCTGACATACTCCTGCTGCATGCGGGCGATCACGCTGCGGCCCTCGTCGCGCAGGGTGCGAGCCTCGTCGAGCTCCTCGTCATGGCCCGGCGCGATGAATCCGCCATCGCGCGCCAGCAGCGGCGGTTCCGCCACCAGCGCCTGGTCGAGCAGGTCGAGCAGCGCGTCATGCCCCGAGAGCCGCGCCACCGCGTCGTGCAGCCGCGCTGGCAGCGCGGTATCGTCATGGCGCGCGCCGATTTCGGCGGCCTGTTCCAGCGCGTTGCGCACGGCAGTCAGATCGCGCGGGCCACCTCGGTCGAGCGACAGCCGCGACAGCGCCCGGTCGATGTCGGGAACCTTGCGCAGGGCCTCGCGCAGCGCAGAACGAAATTCCGTTTCGTCCAGTGAAAAACCCACCGCCTCGAGCCGCGCGTTGATCTCCGCCAGATCGCGCGACGGGCTGGACAACCGGCGCTCCAGCAGCCGCGCGCCGCCGGCGGTCACCGTGCGGTCGATACAGGCGAGCAGCGATCCGGCCCGCCCGCCGGAAAGTGCCGCGGTCAGTTCCAGATTGCGCCGGGTCGCGGCGTCGATCTGCATCACCCCGCCGCTGGCCTCTTTCTGCGGCGGGCGCAGCAGCGGCAGTTTGCCTTTCTGAGTGATCTTCAGATAGTCGACCAGCGCGCCCATTGCCGAAAGCTCGGCCCGTTCGAACGTCCCGAAAGCATCGAGCGAGGCCACGCCAAAGACCTCGGCCACCCGGTCCGCTGCCAGTGAGCTGTCGAAGGAGCCGCGCCCCAGCGCGGTCAGCGCCGCGCCGGCGTCGGCCACCACATTCGCCAGCTCGATCTCCTGTGCTTCGGACACCAGCACTTCGGACGGGGCGAGTCGCGCCAGCTCCGGCCCCAGGCGTACCTGCGGCAACGCCATCACGTGAAACGCCCCGGTCGAGATATCCACCCAGGCCAGCGCCGCCGCGTCGCGCACCAGCGCATAGGCGGCGAGGAAATTGTGCCGCCGCGCCTCGAGCAGGCTCTCTTCGGTCAGCGTGCCGGGGGTGACAAGCCGCACCACGTCGCGTTTCACAACCGATTTCGCGCCGCGTTTCTTGGCCTCGGCCGGGCTCTCCATCTGTTCGCAGACCGCGACGCGAAAGCCCTTGCGGATCAGCGTCAGCAGATAACCCTCGGCGGCATGCACCGGCACGCCGCACATCGGGATGTCACCGCCATCATGCTTGCCGCGCTTGGTCAGCGCGATGTCGAGCGCCTCGGCCGCCGCCTTGGCATCGTCAAAGAACAGCTCGTAGAAATCTCCCATCCGGTAAAACAGAAGTGCATCTTCATAACCGGATTTGATCTCGAGATACTGCGCCATCATCGGCGTCACGGTGGATTTGCCGCTGCTCATTCTGCCCCCTTCGGTGTTGCCGCAGACCATAAACTTCCGCGATTGTCGGGAAAAGCCGAAAGGCCCCTTCGGGAATTGCGGCAAAGCTTGCGCTTTGCTTCGCTTCGGGGCTTGGTTACAACCCGCCAGACGGAAACAGGGAGGCCAGTGAATGCCCAAAGCCAAGATCACCCGCGAAGAGGCCCTTGCCTTCCATCTCGAGCCCGCACCGGGCAAATTCGAGATCACCCCCTCGGTGCCGATGACCACCCAGCGCGACCTGTCGCTGGCCTATTCGCCCGGCGTCGCCGTGCCCTGCGAGGAAATCGCCGCCAAGCCGGAAACCGCCTATGACTACACCAACAAGGGCAACCTGGTGGCGGTGATCTCGAACGGCACCGCGGTTCTGGGGCTGGGCAACCTTGGCGCGCTGGGCTCGAAACCGGTGATGGAAGGCAAGGCGGTGCTCTTCAAACGCTTCGCCGACGTCAATTCGATCGATATCGAGCTGGATACCGAAGACCCCGACGCCTTCTGCAACGCGGTGCGGCTGATGGGGCCGACCTTTGGCGGCATCAACCTCGAGGACATCAAGGCACCCGAGTGTTTCATCATCGAGCAGCGGCTCAAGGAAGAGATGGACATCCCGGTCTTTCACGACGACCAGCACGGCACCGCGGTGATCTGTGCCGCCGGGCTGATCAACGCGCTGCATCTGTCGGGCAAGAAGATCGAGGACTGCCGTATCGTGCTGAACGGCGCCGGGGCGGCGGGGATCGCCTGTCTCGAACTGGTGAAATCCATGGGCGCGCAGCAGGACAACTGCATCATGTGCGACACCAAGGGAGTGATCTACCAGGGCCGCACCGAGGGCATGAACCAGTGGAAATCAGCGCATGCCGCCAACACCGATCTGCGCACGCTGGAAGAGGCGATGAAGGGGGCGGATGTCTTCCTTGGCGTGTCGGCCAAGGGCGCGGTGACCCAGGAGATGGTGATGAGCATGGCCGAGGATCCGGTGATCTTTGCCATGGCCAACCCCGATCCCGAAATCACGCCGGAAGAGGCGCATGAGGTGCGCGCGGACGCCATCGTCGCCACCGGCCGCTCGGATTACCCGAACCAGGTCAACAACGTGCTGGGCTTTCCCTATCTCTTTCGCGGCGCGCTTGACGTGCATGCGCGCGCGATCAACGACGAGATGAAGATCGCCTGCGCCGAGGCGCTGGCGGAGCTGGCGCGCGAGGATGTGCCCGACGAGGTGGCGCTGGCCTATGGCAAGAACCTGACCTTCGGGCGCGATTACATCATCCCGACGCCGTTCGACCCGCGTCTGATCCACCGCATTCCGCCCGCCGTCGCCAAGGCCGGCATGGACACCGGCGCGGCGCGGCGGCCGATTGTCGACATGGAAGCCTATGAGCTGTCGCTGAAATCGCGGCTCGATCCGACCGCCTCGATCCTGCGCGGCATCAATGCGCGTGCGCGCGCCAATCAGGCGCGGATGATCTTTGCCGAAGGCGACGATCCCCGGGTGCTGCGCGCCGCGGTGATGTATCAGCGCAACGGGCTGGGCAAGGCGCTGGTGGTCGGCCGTGACGACGATGTAAGGGCCAAGCTTCAGGCCGCTGGCATGGGCGATGCGGCCCGCGAGCTGGAAATCGTCAACGCTGCCAATACCCGCTATCTCGAGACCTACAAGGATTTCCTGTACAGCCGCCTGCAACGCAAGGGCCACGACGAGAAGGATATCCACCGGCTCGCCGCGCGCGACCGGCATGTCTTTGCCGCGCTGATGCTGGCGCATGGCCATGGCGACGGGCTGATCACCGGCGCGACGCGCAAATCGGCGCATGTGCTGGAGCGGATGAACTACGTCTTCGACGCCGATGCCGAGCATGGCGCCGTCGGCGTGACGGCGCTGTTGCACAAGGGACGGATCGTGCTGATCGGCGATACGCTGGTACAGGAATGGCCCGACGAAGAGGATCTCGCCACCATCGCCGAACGCTCGGCCGATGTGGCGCGGCATCTGGGGCTGGAACCCCGGGTCGCCTTTGTCAGCTTTTCGACCTTTGGCTACCCGGTGTCGGAACGGGCGACCAAGATGCTGCTCGCGCCCAAGGTGCTGGACCGGCGCGGCGTGAGCTTTGAATACGAAGGCGAAATGACCGTCGACGTGGCGCTGAACGCCCAGGCGCAAAAGGCCTATCCGTTCTCGCGGCTGACCGGTCCGGCCAATATCCTCGTGGTGCCGGCGCGGCATTCGGCCTCGATCTCGACCAAGCTGATGCAGGAAATGGCAGGCGCCACGGTGATCGGGCCGATCCTCGCCGGCGTCGACAAGTCGATCCAGATATGTTCGTCTGTCTCGACCGCCAATGACATCCTGAACATGGCGATACTGGCCGCCTGCAAGGTGGGGTGAGCGGGCATACGGAAACCCTCCGGTGGAGGGTTTCGCCCGTGACCGGGCGCAGCAGGCAAGGTGAAAGGGGAGCGGCGTGACCATCTTCAACCTCGGCTCGATCAATGCCGATCTCTTCTATCACCTGCCGCATCTGCCGGCGCCGGGCGAGACCCTGGCCTCGACCGAATTTCGCCGCGGGCTGGGCGGCAAGGGTGCCAACATGTCAGTGGCGGCGGCGCGGGCGGCCGGACATGTGGTGCATATCGGCGCGGTCGGCGCCGATGGGCGCTGGGCGGTCGAGCGCCTGTTGGAATATGGCGTCGACACCCGCCATATCGCCGAGCTGGGGGACACCACCGGCCATGCGATCATCCTGATCGACGCGGCGGGCGAAAACCAGATCGTGCTTTACCCCGGTGCCAATGTCGCGCTGGGGCAGGGGCAGGTGACGGCGGCGCTGGCCGGGGCGACCCCGTCGGACAGCCTGATGTTCCAGAACGAAACCAACCTTCAGAGCTTTGCCGCCGGCCTCGGACAGCAGAAAGGCATGCGTGTGGTCTATGCCGCGGCGCCTTTCGATGCCGAAGCGGTGCACGGCGTGATCGACCGGATCGATCTCCTTGTGCTCAATCAGGTCGAGGCGGCGCAGCTGGAGGCAGCGTTGGGGCGGGGGCTGGGCGATCTCGGGATTTCCGATATCGTGGTCACCCTCGGGGCCGAGGGCTGTCGGCATCTGGAGCGCCAGAGCGGCAGCGACCGGCATTATCCCGGGATCAAGGTCGCGGCGGTCGATACCACCGGGGCCGGCGACACCTTTACCGGCTATCTTGTGGCCGGGCTCGACCGGGGCATGCCGATGGACCAGGCAATCGGCCGGGCCCAGCGCGCCGGGGCGCTGATGGTGACCCGGCAGGGCACGGCGGATGTCATCCCCGATCTCAGGGATCTGGAAGACTTCCGCCCCTGATCAACCGCCGACAAAAGGCGCGTCTTCGCCCCAGAGCGCGCGCACGCGATCATCGCGGCCACAGGCCTCGCGGTAACGCTTGTAGGCATCGGCCCGCGAGATATAGCCGAAGCGGGTGAGCGTGGATTTGCTCGATTTGTAGTAATTCTGGTGAAAGTCTTCGGCCAGATAGAAGGGTTTGGCGTCGAGCACCGGGGTCACGATCTCCTGTCCAAGCGCTGCCTGCGCCTCGGCCTTGGCGCGGCTGGCTTCGGCTCTGGCCTGGGCATTTTCGACAAAGACGGCGGTGCGGTAGCTGTTGCCCCGGTCACAGAACTGGCCGCCCGCGTCGGTCGGGTCGATCGAGCGGAAGAACAGGCCGAGCAGCTGCGCGCGGCTGACCTGATCGGGATCATAGCGGATCTGCACCGCCTCGTAATGGCCGGTGCCGCCGCGGGTCACCTGTTTGTAGCTGGGGTTTTCCACGTTGCCGCCGGTATAGCCGCTGACCACCTCTGCCACGCCTCTGACCTTTTCGAAATCAGCCTCGACGCACCAGAAACAGCCGCCGGCGACCGTCAGTACCTCGGTCTCCGCGGCGCGGGCCTTTCCGGAATGCACGATCAGTCCGAGGGCGATCAGGGCTGCCAGCAGCGCTGGCTTGAGCGATGAGAAACGGGACATGGGTGATACCTCCTGCGCCAAGCCTGTTGCAAAAGCGGCACGTCAGGCAAGCCGCCACCGCCCCCTGTCACGCAGAGGTGAGACGGTGTGACCGACCGCATTCGCCAAACATTCCCAGACAACATGAAACTATTGCCGGACCGGCCACGTAGCTGTGAACGCCGGACGCGATCCGGACGTGAAAACAGATTTCCAAGGAGACTTGACGATGACCCGTTTTACACTGAGCCTTGCCGCCGCCACCCTGTCCGCCACCGCTGCCTTTGCCGGCGGTCACGGCATGACCCCCGCCGTCGAGGCGGTTGATCAGGACCTTTCCAATGGCGTCGTGTCGGCCGACAAGGTCACTGCGTCCGAGAACGGCTGGCTGGTGGTGCACCGCACCGACACCGACATGAAGCCGGGCCCGGTTGTCGCTTATGCGCCGATCCGCATGGGGGAAACCATGGATGTCGCCGCCATTCTGCAAGAAGACGTGGCCTCGGGCGACATGCTGATGCTGATGGTTCACAGCGAAGCCGGCGGGATGGAAACCGGCGTTTTCGAATACACGCTCGGCGCCAAGGAAGACGGCCCGATCCGCGTGGATGACAAGCTCGTGATGGGAACCATTACCGCACAGTAGAGTTGGCTTGGCACGCTCGGCAGGGACCGTGAGCCCTGCCGAAGCGTTTTAACGAGTAAGGTGCGGGGCCGTCAGCCCTTCAATCGGCGGTCCCGTGCTGCAAGAAGCTTCAGCCGCAGCGCATTGAGCTGGATGAAGCCCGCCGCATCCTTCTGGTCATAGGCGCCGGCGTCGTCCTCGAAGGTGACATGCGCCTCGGAATAAAGCGAATGATCCGACCAGCGGCCGACGGTGCGCGCCATGCCCTTGAACAGCATCACCCTGACCGTGCCCGAGACATGCTCCTGGCTCTTGTCGATCAGCGCTTGCAGCATCTCGCGCTCGGGCGAGAACCAGAACCCGTTGTAGATCAACTCGGCATAGCGCGGCATGATCGAATCCTTGAGGTGACCAGCGCCGGAATCCAGCGTGATCTGTTCGATGCCGCGGTGCGCCTCGAGCAGGATGGTGCCGCCGGGGGTCTCGTAGATGCCGCGCGACTTCATGCCGACAAAGCGGTTCTCGACGAAATCCAGACGGCCGATGCCATGTTTGCGGCCGTATTCGTTCAGCTCGGTCAGGATCGTTGCCGGGCTCTTGGCGGTGCCGTTGATCGCCACGGCGTCACCTTTTTCAAAGGTGATCTCGATGTATTCCGGCTGGTCCGGCCCGCCGACGGGATCGTCGGTGCGTTGATAGACATAATCCGGTGCCATTTCGGCGGGGTCTTCCAGCACCTTGCCCTCGGACGAGGTGTGCAGCAGGTTGGCATCGACCGAAAACGGCGCTTCGCCGCGCTTGTCCTTGGCGACCGGGATCTGATGCGCCTCGGCAAACTCCAGCAGACGGGTGCGCGAGGTCAGATCCCATTCGCGCCAGGGCGCGATTACCTTGATATCGGGGTTGAGCGCATAGCAGGCCAGCTCGAAGCGCACCTGATCATTGCCCTTGCCGGTGGCGCCATGGGCCACGGCATCGGCGCCGGTGGCTTCGGCGATCTCGACCAGACGCTTGGAGATCAGCGGCCGGGCGATCGAGGTGCCGAGCAGGTAGAGCCCTTCGTAAACCGCATTGGCGCGGAACATCGGAAACACGAAGTCGGACACGAATTCCTCGCGCAGATCCTCGATGTGGATCTCCTTGACGCCCATCATCTCGGCCTTCTTGCGCGCCGGTTCGAGCTCTTCGCCCTGGCCCAGATCGGCGGTGAAGGTCACGACCTCACAGCCATACTCGGTTTCAAGCCATTTCAGGATGATCGAGGTATCGAGGCCACCGGAATAGGCCAGGACAACTTTCTTGGGCGCGGACATGGGCGTTTCCTTCTTGAAAGACGCAAGCGCGATACCGGGTTTTCGGGCGCGGGGCAAGGTGGCGGCGTTGACCTTGGTCCGGCTTACGCCCAATGTGCGCCCGAAACCGGTGTCCGAGGAGCGACAGATGAAAGCCTGGTCGATGTTCGTCCATTCCCTGCGGCTTGTGATCAACAATCTCGATGTGGCGCTCAGGGTCTCGCTGGTGCTTTATTCGGTGCAGGCGATCTCGCAGATCTACACCTTTTCGGCCAATAGCGGCGAAATGGTGCAGGGCCCCGACGGGATCCCCTATCCCGACATTTCCGCCGGCGAAGGGTTTGTCATGTTGCTGCTGGGCATTGCCGCGCTTCTGGCGTCGCTCTGGATCGCGGTGGCCTGGCATCGCTATGTGCTTCTGGGCGAAGAGCCGGCGGGCTGGCTTCCGAACTGGCCCGGCGCGGCGATCCCCGGCTATCTCTGGCGCTCGGTGCTCCTGGGGTTGGTGGTGGCGCTGGCGGCGGTGCCGGTGGGCGCGATCAGCGCGGTGATCCTGCCACCGGTGCTGATGCTGGCGGTCACCGTGGGGGTGGCCTCTTTCGTGTTCTTCCGCCTTTCGCCGATCCTGCCGGCCATCGCGCTGGGCAACAGCCTGGGCTTTCGCGAAGCCTGGGAGGCGACGCGTGGCGAGGCCGGCACCATCGTCGGGCTGGCCGGGCTGATGATCCTCGGCTCGCTGGCGTTGCAGATCCCGACGATGCTGTCCGGCGACCCGAATTCGCCGCTCAGCCTGGTCTATTCCATCGTCGTCGGCTGGTTTGCCACGATGATCGGGATCTCGCTCTTGACTACGGTCTATGGCCATTGCGTCGAGGGGCGCGGCGTCGACTAGGCTTGCCTCGCGGCGTATTCGCCCCATTTTCGCCCGGTATTCACGGTATATGGCGGAGCATGCTTTACCGCGGAGCCCGTGAATGCGAAGAGCCTATGAAAGCCCTGTCTGGACCATGCCCATGCTGACACCCATCCCGTTCCGGCCCGATGAGGCGCACCGGCGGCTCTACCGCAGCGCGCTGGGCCAGTTCGCGACAGGGGTCACCGTCATCACCACGATGACCGACGACGGCCCCACCGGGATGACGGTGAATTCCTTCACCTCGGTGTCGCTCGATCCGCCGCTGGTGCTCTGGTGCCTGGCCGACAATTCGCAGCGCTATGACGTGTTCAGCGGCGCCAGAACCTATGCGATCAACGTACTGCATTCCGGGCAATACGAACTGGCGATGGTGTTTGCCAAGGATGGCGGCCATTTCACCGAGGCCAATTCCTTTGCCGGGGCGCTGGGCGCACCGGTGCTGCGCGATGCGCTGGCGGTGTTCGAATGCCGGCTCGAACAGACGGTGGCGGTGGGCGATCATTCGGTGATCGTCGGCCGGGTCGACCAGCTGAGCTATCGCGAGGGCGATCCGCTGATCTTTCAGGGCGGGCATTTTGGCACCTTTTCCGGATAAGCTGCCGGTTTTCCTCTCCGAGCCCGAGCTGTGGCCGCAGGGCGCCGGGCGCTGCCTGCTGTTCGCGCAATACGACATCGCCCGTTATCGCGACAGCGATTATGCCGTTGCCGGGCTGGCCCTGCCCGATTTCCTGTCGCGTGCCGTGCCGAAGCGGCGGGCCGAATTCCTCGCGGGGCGGGCGCTGGCGGGGCAGGCGCTGGCGCGGTTGGGGGCGACCGGTGCGGTAGGCCGCGATTCCCATGGTGCGCCGGTCTGGCCCCGGGGCATTCAGGGCTCGATTTCGCACAGTCACGGCATGGTCGGCGTCTGGCTGGGGCAGGGGGCGGCGACCCTTGGTCTTGATCTCGAGGCGCTGGCCGATCCACGCGCCGTGCGCGCGATCTGTCATTCGGTGCTGACGCCGGGCGACAGGGTGCATCTGGGAGCGACGCCGGATGCCGCCGGTGCCACCGCAGTGTTTTCCGCCAAGGAGGCGCTCTACAAGGCGCTGTTTCCGCGCGTCGGGCGGTTTTTCGGCTTCGATCACGCCGAAATCGCCGAAATTCGACCGGATGGACTGGCCTTGCGCCTGACAAAACCCCTATCAACGGGCTGGCCGGCAGGCTGCGTTTTCGAGATTGCGCAGCACTGGCGGGCCGGCACTGTTATCAGCCAATGCGAGATTGCTTCATGACGTCCGATTTGCGCCAATGCGCCCTGCACCTGTTCGACAAGGCGGTCGAGGCCGCCGATCCGGCGATTGCCCTGCGCCGCGCCCTGGCCGCGCATCCGCTGCCGCAACCGGACGGGCAGCTGCATGTCATCGCCATCGGCAAGGCCGCCCCGGCGATGCTGCGCGAGGCGCTGGCGCATCTGGATGGCGCGGTTCCCGCGCTGGCGATCACGCATTACGAAAACGACATGGACGTGCCCGGGGCCGAGGTGATCCGCGCCGCGCATCCGGTGCCAGATGCCGCCGGACTGAGGGCCGGACAAGAGCTTATCTCGCGGTTGTCGTCGCTGGGGCCACAGGATGCCGTGGCTGTGCTGGTCTCTGGTGGCGGGTCGGCGCTGGTGCCCGCCCCGGTCGAGGGCGTGACGCTGGAAGACAAGGCCGAGGTCAACCGCCTGTTGCTGGGCGCCGGGCTCGATATCGTGCGGATGAACCTGGTGCGGCAGCAATTGTCCCGGCTCAAGGGGGGCGGATTGTCGCGCCAGGCCGCGCCGGCGCCGGTGACCGCCTATATCCTGTCGGATGTGATCGGCGACGATCTGCGCGCCATTGCCTCGGGCCCCACCGTCGGCCCGATCGGCACCCGTGCCGAAGCCAGGGCGGTGCTGCAAGAGGCCGGCGTCTGGGAGGCCTGCCCGGCCTCGGTGCGGGCACATCTTTCGGCCGAGGCCCCGACGCCGGAGACGCCGGCGGCGCAAAACCATCTGATCGGTTCGAACCGCAAGAGCCTCGAGGCGATGCTTGCGGCGGCCGAGGGGGGAACGGCGCGGATCGTGTCGGACGCGCTCGAAGGCGATGTGGACGATGCCGCCCAGCAGGTGCTGCGCGCCGCGGCGGCTGCTCCGAAAGGCACGCCGCAGGCGCTGATCTTTGGCGGCGAGACCACGGTCACCCTGCGCGGCGACGGACGTGGCGGCCGCAACCAGGAGCTGGCGCTGCGGGTCGCGCTCTCGGCGGGGAATTTCGATCTGCCGGCCAATTGGCTGTTTCTCTCCGGCGGCACCGACGGGCGCGACGGCCCGACCGATGCCGCCGGCGGTATTGTCGGCCCCGGCACCGCTGCGGCGATCGGCGCCGAGGCGCAGGCGCTGCTGGCCAACAACGACAGCTTCGAGGCGTTGCGCCGGGCCGATGCCCTGCTGATGACCGGGGCGACCGGCACCAACGTGGCCGATGTCCAGGTCTTTCTGATCGGCGCCGACTAACCGGCGCGGCGGGTGGTCAGCCCGCTGGCGAATTCGCTGCGCGCACGGGCATAGGCGTCGCGGATAGCGGCGACGTCCACCCGCCCGCCCTGGCCGGCATTCGCCGCGGTTTCGCCCGCTTGGCACAGCGCCGCAAAGGCCGCGAACCCGAGGTTCAGCGCGCTGCCCTTGAGGAAATGCAGCTGCGCCTCGAGATCGGCCGTTTCGGGGGCAAGCGTGCCGATCACGCCGTCGACCTCGTCGAGGAACAGCTCGACCACTTCGGCAAAATCCTCTTCTCCCACTTCCTCGCGGAGCTCGGAGACCCGGGACCAGTCAATCATTATACACTTCTCCTGGTTACTGGTCAGGGTTCTACGCGCACGAGGCTAAGATTTGGTTGCCGAATCCGCGCGGATTTTCGGAAATTTCCGGCCTTCATTCCGGGTTAAGGCCGACAGGTCATACCGGGGGAAAGGAACACGCAGGACGGAATCAGCGACCATTGGATTTGGCAGCCAGACATACCCTTTCGGCCGGGGTCAGCGCCCGGCGCCCGCGCATTCTGGTTGTCGATGACAGCAAGATGCAGCGCAAGATCCTCTCGGCTTCGTTGCTTCGGCAGGGCTATATCGTCGATGTGGCCGCCGGAGGGCAGGAGGCGCTGGCGCTGTGCGAGGCCAATCCGCCCGATCTGGTGCTCAGCGACTGGATGATGCCGGGCATGGACGGGCTGGAATTCTGCAAGCGGTTCCGCGCGATGGAGCGGGACGGCTATGGCTATTTCATCCTGCTCACGTCTAAGAGCGAGAAAGGCGCGGTGGCGCGCGGGCTCGACAATGGCGCCGATGATTTCCTGACGAAACCGGTCTATGTCGACGAGCTGCGCGCCCGGATCACCGCCGGCGAGCGCATTCTCGAGATGCAGCGCCAGCTGAGCGAGCAGAACCGGGTGATCTCGCGCACGCTGACCGAATTGCAGGGGCTTTACGATGCGCTCGACAATGATCTGATCGAGGCCAAGAAGCTTCAGCAATCGCTGGTGCGCGACCGGTATCGCCGGTTCGGCAATGCCGATCTGTCGCTGCTGCTGCGGCCTTCGGGCCATGTCGGCGGCGATCTGGTGGGGTTCTTCCCGGTCGGCAAGACGCGGCTGGGCATCTATGCGATCGACGTTTCGGGCCATGGCATTTCCTCGGCGCTGATGACGGCCCGGCTGGCCGGCTATCTCTCGGCCACGACCCCGGATCAGAACGTCGCTCTGTATGAGACCGAGGAGGGCGCCTATGCGATGCATCCGCCCGACCAGGTGATCGGGCGGCTCAACCGACTGGTGCTCGAGGAGATGGAGACCGAGCATTACTTCACCATGTTGCTGGCCGATGTCGATCTTGCCTCGGGACGGGTGCGGTTGGCCCAGGCCGGGCATCCGCATCCGCTGGTGCAACGGGCCGACAACAGGATCGAGCTGATCGGTGCTGGCGGCCTGCCGGTCGGGCTGATCGAAGACGCGGCGTTTGACCGGTTCGAGATCGATCTGAACAAGGGCGACCGGCTGCTGCTGTATTCCGACGGCATCACCGAATGCCCCGACGCCGGCGGCGGGTTCTTCGAGGAGGAGGGGCTGATCCGGCTGGCCGGCGATCTGCACCACCTGCCGGGGCGCGAGTTTCTCGAGGCGATGGTCTGGACCCTGGCGGAAAGCACCGGCAGCGAGGATTTCCCGGACGATATCTCTGCCGCCCTGCTGGAGTTCTAGCCCAACAGGCCCGGCGTCGCTCTGACACGGCGGAGCGCGGCGCGGTCCACCGGGTTCGACAGCCAGTGCCCGGCGTCGGCCATCGGCACGACCCGCACCCTGTGACCGGCTTCCTCGGGTGGGCCCAGGCGATGCACCGGGCGGGCAAGGTAGATGGTGCAGAGCTTTTCGGCCCAGAGGTCGTATTCCGACATGAAGACAAATCGCCGCCAGGCCCCGATCCGGCGCGGCGCGGCGATCTTCCAGCCGGTTTCCTCGCGCACTTCGCGATGCAGCGCCGCGACCGGCGCCTCGCCGGGATCGATGCCGCCGCCGGGCAGTTGCAGCGGCTCGTCCGATCCGCTCTGCCAGGTCAGAAGCAGCCGGTTCCCGATCGGCAGCAGCGCATAGACCCCGGGGCGCAGCCGGTGGCGCTTGTCCCGGGCTGGTGCGGTGCCGACGCGGCGGATCATGGCATACCCCTTTAATGCTGCGCTTTCACGGCTATATAGAGGCGATATGCCAAATCTGGGCAACAAGGAACTCCCATGATCTCTGTGAATGCCATCGCCTGGGACGATACCGTCCTGCCGTTTCAGCTTGACCGCTCGGACATCCGCGGCCGCGTCGCGCGGCTGGACGGGGTGCTGGAAGGCATCCTGAAACAACACGATTACCCCCCGGTGGTCGAGGCGCTGGTGGCCGAAATGGCGCTGCTGACCGCGCTGATCGGCCAGACCGTCAAGCTGCGCTGGAAACTGTCGTTGCAGGTGCAGTCGAACGGCCCGGTGCGGATGATCGCCACCGATTATTACGGCCCGAGCAAAGAGGGCGAACCGGCGCGCATCCGCGCCTATGCCAGCTATGATGCGGCGCGGCTGTCGGGCAACAACCCCTTTGACCAGCTCGGCGAGGGCTATTTCGCCATCATGATCGATCAGGGGCAGGGGATGCAGCCTTACAAGGGCATCACGCCGCTGGCCGGGGGCACCCTGCGCGCCTGTGCCGAAAGCTATTTCGCCCAGTCGGAACAGCTTCCGACGCGGTTCAACCTGAGCTTTGGCCGCTCGACCGAGCCCGGCGAGGCCGAGCGCTGGCGCGCCGGTGGCATCATGTTGCAACATATGCCCAAGGCCTCGCCCTTTGCCAGCGGCGAAGGCGGCTCCGGCGAGGGCGGGTTGCTCACCGTCGATGATCTTCTGGATGACGAAGAAACGGCAGAGAACTGGAACCGCGCCAATATCCTGCTCGATTCGGTCGAGCTGATGGAGCTGATCGGGCCGCAGGTGCCGCCGACTGATCTTCTGGTGCGGCTGTTTCACGAGGAACAGCCGCGGGTCTATCCGACCCAGCCGGTGCATTTCGGCTGCACCTGTTCCGAGGATCGGGTGCGGCAGAGCCTGTCGATCTATTCCGCCAAGGACATCGAAAAGATGACCACGGAAGACGGCCGGGTGACCGCCGACTGCCAGTTCTGCGGTGCGCATTACGATCTCGACCCCGCCACCGTGGGTTTCGAGGCGAATGACGATTGATCCGCTCGATCCGCTCGTCGCCGCGCTGTCCCGGGATGGCGCGGCCTCGTCGGATTTCGATCTGAACCCGGATTTCAAGCTTCCGCAATCCCGCAAGCTGCGTCCCGCCGGCGTGCTTGCGGGTTTCGTCATGCAGGATGGCGTGCCGCAAGTGATCCTGACCAAACGCTCCTCGGCGCTCAAGCATCACCCCGGCCAGATCGCCTTTCCTGGTGGCAAGCAGGATGAGGGCGACGCCGATGTCACCGCCGCCGCCCTGCGCGAGGCGCAGGAGGAGGTGGGGCTCGATCCGGCGCAGGTCGAGGTTCTGGGCCTCTTGCCGACGCATGAGACGGTGACCAGCTTTCTGGTGACGCCGGTGGTGGCGCGGGTCCGGGGCGATTTCACCCCACGGCCGGAGCCGGGCGAAGTGGCCGAGGTGTTCACCGTGCCGCTCACCCATTTCGCCGATCCGGCGCGGTTTTCCGTGCAATCAAGGCGCTGGCGCGGGCTGCGGCGGTCCTATTACACTGTGCCCTACGGCCCCTATTACATCTGGGGTGCGACGGCCCGTATCCTGCGCGGGCTGGCAGACAGGATGGTGGCATGAGGATAACAGGCGACTGGCTGATCACCCCGGCGACCCAGGCGGTCTGCGCGATGCTGACCGAGGCCGGGCATTCGGCCTATTTCGTCGGCGGTTGCGTGCGTAACGCACTGATGGGCGAACCGGTGGCGGACATCGACATCAGCACCGACGCGCGCCCCGAACGGGTGATGGAGCTGGCCCGCGCAGCCGGTTTGCAGGCGGTGCCCACCGGCATCGATCATGGCACGGTCACCGTGATCTCGCACAAGGTTCCGCATGAGATCACAACCTATCGCCGGGATGTCGAAACCGATGGCCGCCGTGCCGTGGTGGCCTTTGCCGACAGCATCGAAGAGGATGCCCGGCGCCGCGATTTCACCATGAACGCGCTTTATGCCGATGCCTCGGGCGCGGTGCGCGATCCGGTGGGCGGGCTCGACGATCTCAAGGCGCATCACGTGCGGTTCATTGACGATCCTGCGGCGCGCATCCGGGAGGATTACCTGCGCATCCTGCGGTTTTTCCGCTTCAACGCCTGGTATGGTCGCGCAAAGGGCGGGTTCGACCGCGAGGCGCTGGCGGCGATTGCCGACAACCTCGACGGGCTGGAAACCCTGTCGCGCGAACGTGTCGGCGCCGAGATGATCAAGCTGCTCTCGGCCCCCGATCCGACCCGCGCGGTGGCGGCGATGGACAAGGCCGGCGTGCTGCTGCGCATCCTGCCGGGCGCCGTCATTTCCGCGCTGGGGCCGCTGGTCTATGTCGAGGACGAGGCCGGCCTTGCCCCCGACCCGGTGTTGCGGCTGGCGGCGCTGGGCGGCGAGGATGTGGCCGAGCGGCTGCGGCTGTCGAAGGCCCAGGCCAAGGCGCTTGCCTTCTTTCGCCACGAGGTCGGCGCCGCCACGCCGCCGGCCGAGATCGGCTATCGCCATGGCGCGGAGGAATCGGAGAAGCTGCTCGCCCTGCGCGCCGCGCTCTTGCAGGAACATATCGACCGCAAGGCCTTTGCCGAGATGGAAGAGGGCGCCAACGCGGTGTTTCCGATCCGGGCCGCCGATCTTATGCCGGAGTACGAAGGCCCGGCGCTGGGCGAAAGACTGCGGCTGCTCGAAACGCTCTGGATCACCTCCGGCTTCGAACTGACGCGCGACGAACTGCTGCGGAAGGACTGACCCGCCCCCCCGGGGGGTGACAAACCGTCACAGTCGGGGTATGAAAGGCGCATCTGAACAGGAGAGTGCAGCATGGAAACAGAGATCAGCTTCCGCCACGGCTAAGCCACGTTCTCTGTTTGCGTGGATGTTCCACGCCATGTCCATCAGTTGCCCATTTGCTCGCAGGAGCGCTCCATGTTCAAATTTTTCGAAAATCTTGTCGATCCCTATTGTGCCTACCCCGCCTCGGATCATCCGCCCCAGCGGCTCTGGCCGTTTCTCCTGGCCTATGCGCAGCCGTTCAAACGGGTCTTTGCCGTCGCCGCCGTGATGTCGGTGGTGGTGGCGGTGATCGAGATCGGGCTGATCTGGGCGATGGGCTGGGTGGTCGACATCCTCGCGGGGTCACCAGAGCAGGTGTGGCAGGACTACGGCGGCTGGCTGATTGCGCTGGCGGTCTTCCTGCTGGTGCTGCGGCCGGTGTTGCAGGCGGTGGATGTGGCGCTGCTCAACAATACCATCCTGCCGAATTTCGGCACGCTGATCCGGTTTCGTGCCCATGCCCATGTGCTGCGCCAGTCGGTCGGCTGGTTCGAGAACGATTTTGCCGGCCGCATTGCCAACCGCATCATGCAGACCCCGCCCGCCGCCGGCGAGGCGGTGTTTCAGGTGTTCGACGCGATCACCTTTTCGCTGGCCTATGTGGTTGGCGCCGTGGTGCTGCTGGGGCAGGCCGACTGGCGGCTGTCCTTGCCGCTGCTGGCCTGGCTCGGGTTGTACGGCCTGCTGATCCGCTGGACGATCAGGCGCGTCGGCCCCGCCTCGCAGGCGGCAAGCGACGCCCGCAGCGAGGTGACAGGCCGGGTGGTGGATGCCTACAGCAACATCCATTCGGTCAAGATGTTTGCCCACCATGGCCGCGAGATGGACTTTGCCAAAGAGGCGATCGAGCGCGCGCGCAGGACCTTTCAGGCCGAAATGCGGATCTTTACCATCATGGATGTGGTGCTGACCCTGCTGAACGGCTTTCTGATCGTCGGGGTGGTCGGCTGGGCGCTCTGGCTCTGGATGCAGGGGCTTGCCAGTGTCGGTGCGGTGGCCGCCGCGACGGCGCTGACCCTGCGGCTCAATGCCATGACCGGCTGGATCATGTGGGCGCTGACCTCGTTCTTTCGCGAGCTGGGCGTGGTGAGGGAAGGCATGGAAACCATCGCCCAGCCGATCGCCCTGCGCGACGGGCCGGAGGCCACGCCCTTGCAGCTCGGCGACGGGCGGATCGAACTGGACCGGCTGTCGCATCATTACGGACGCGGGCGCGGCGGGCTGGACCGGATCAGCCTGAGCATCGCGCCGGGCGAAAAGATCGGGCTGGTCGGCCGGTCGGGCGCCGGAAAATCGACGTTGGTGAAGCTGCTGCTGCGGTTCTATGACGCCGAAAGCGGCCGCATCCTGATCGACGGGCAGGACATCTCGCAGGTCACCCAGGACAGCCTGCGGCGACAGATCGGCATGGTGCAACAGGACAGTTCGCTGCTGCACCGCTCGATCCGCGACAACCTGCTGTATGGCCGCCCCGACGCCACCAAAGCCGAGATGATCGCCGCCGCCAAACAGGCCGAGGCCCATGCGTTCATCCTCGATCTCGAAGACCAGAAAGGCCGGCGCGGCTATGACGCGCAGGTCGGCGAACGCGGCGTCAAACTGTCCGGCGGGCAACGGCAGCGGATCACCCTGGCGCGGGTGATCCTGAAAGACGCGCCGATCCTGCTCCTGGACGAGGCGACAAGCGCGCTCGACAGCGAGGTCGAGGCGGCGATCCAGTCGACGCTTTACGGCATGATGGCCGGCAAGACGGTGATCGCCATCGCGCATCGGCTTTCGACGATTGCCCAGCTCGACCGGATCCTGGTGATGGATGACGGTCGCATCGTCGAACAGGGCAGCCATGACGACCTTTTGGCTCGCGGCGGGCTATATGCCGGGTTCTGGGCGCGCCAGTCCGGCGGGTTCCTGGCGGTCGAAGACCAGAGCAAGACGGAAGAATCGGAGGCAGCGGAATGACGGCACCATCCTGGATCGATCCCTTTGCCGAGGCGGATACGCCGCCGCCGCGCAGCCTTGGCGCGTTTTTGCGCTGGGCGCTCAGGGGCAGCTTCGGCGTGATCGGCATCGCCGGCGCGACCTCGGCCTTTGCCGGGGTGCTCGAGGTGCTGGCCGCGATGACCCTGGGGCTGGTGGTGGACGTGGCGCTGAACGGCACGGCTGAGAGCGTCTTTGCTGAAAACCTCTGGTTGCTGATCGGTGTCACGCTGTTTTTCCTGCTGCTGCGGCCGCTGGTTCTGATGGCCTCGGCCTGGCTGCAATCGATCGTGTTGCAGCCCAATCTGCTCAGCCTCGTGCTGTCGCGTCTGCATCGCTTCACGCTGGGGCAGGATGTCACCTTTTTCGACAATGATTTTGCCGGCCGGATCGCGCAAAAGGAGATGCAGACCGCCCGCGCCATCACCGATGTGGTCGTCGAGGTGGTGCATACGGTGCTCTTTGCCCTGGCTTCGGTGGTGGGCTCGATCCTGCTGCTCGGCACCGTCGATGCGCGGATCGCCCTTGGGCTCCTGCTGTGGATCGCCGGCTACCTGCTGATGATCCGCTATTTCATGCCGCGGATCCGCCTGCGCTCCAAGGCGCGGGCCTCGGCGCGGGCAATGGTGACCGGCCAGGTCGTCGATACGGTGACCAACATCAAGACGGTCAAGCTGTTCGCCCATGCCGATCACGAGGATCAGGCGGCGCTGGGCGCGATGGCGCGGTTTCGCGACCGACAGCTCGATTTCGGCCAGGTCTCGGTTCAGTTCCGGTTCTGGCTGATGGCGCTGGCCGGCGTTCTGCCGGTGCTGTTGGTGGGCGGCGCGCTCTGGTACTGGTCGCGCGGGCTGGTCAGTGCGGGCGATATTGCCGCCACCGGCGCGGTCAGCCTGCGGCTGGCGCAGATGACCGGCTGGGTCTCGTTCACGTTGATGGGCCTCTATGCCAATGTCGGCGAGGTGGAGGACGGCATGCGCACGCTGACCCCGCCGCATGGGCTGACCGATGTCGCCAATGCCACGCAGCTAAAGGTGACCGACGGAAGGATCGCCTTTCGCGACGTGGATTTCGCCTATGGCCGCGATATCGGCGGGGTCGAGCACATCCGCCTTGAAATCTCGCCGGGGGAAAAGCTTGGCATCGTCGGCGCCTCGGGGGCCGGCAAATCGACGCTGGTGGCACTGCTCCTGCGGCTCTACGACGCCGAAAAGGGCGAGGTCTGCATCGACGGGCAGGACATTGCCGGCGTCACCCAGGAGAGCCTGCGGCGCCAGATTGGCATGGTCACCCAGGAAACCGCCATGTTCAACCGGTCGGCGCGCGACAACATCGCCTATGGCCGGCCCGACGCCACCGAGCAAGACATCATCGCGGCGGCGGAACGCGCCGAGGCGCATGATTTCATCCTCGATCTCGAGGACCACGAGCATCGCACCGGCTATGACGCGCATCTGGGAGAACGCGGGGTCAAACTGTCGGGCGGCCAGCGGCAGCGGATCGCGCTGGCCCGGGCCATCCTCAAGGACGCGCCGATCCTGGTGCTGGACGAGGCGACAAGCGCGCTGGACAGCGAGGTCGAAGCGGCGATCCAATCGGCGCTGGAACGGGTGATGGAGGGCAAGACCGTGCTGGCCATCGCCCACCGTCTCTCGACGATCGCGCGGATGGACCGCATCGTCGTGCTCGACAAGGGCCGGATCGTCGAAGAGGGGAGCCACGAGGTGCTGCTCGACAAGGGCGGGCTCTACGCGCGCTACTGGGAGCGGCAGTCGGGCGGGTTCCTCAACCTGGTCGAAGCCGCGGAATGAAGCGGATCACGATCGTCGGCCAGCCGGGCGGCGGCAAATCCATCCTGGCCCGGCTGATCGGTGTGCGTCCGGGCCTGCCGGGGCATGTGTTGCGCTCGCCGCGGGCGGTGCGGGCCTTTCTCGCCTCTCTCGACAGCGCCGGCGATTGCAGGCAAAAGCCCGGGCATGACCCAGCATGACATACTCCGCCTCGGCCATCAGGGCGACGGCATCGCCGAAGGCCCGCTGTTTGCGCCCCTGACCCTGCCCGGCGAGACCGTCAGCGGCACCGTTGAGGGGGACCGGCTGCGCGACGTCAGAATCCTCGCACCCTCGGAGCATCGCGTGGCGCCGCCCTGCCGCCATTTCAAGGCCTGCGGCGGCTGTCAGCTGATGCATGCCTCGGATGACTTCGTCGCCGGCTGGAAACAGGACATCGTCATCCGCGCGCTGTCGGCCCAGGGCATCGAGGCCGCTTTTCGCCCCATCGCCACCTCGCCGGCGCAGAGCCGCCGGCGGGCGACCTTTTCCGCCCGGCGCACCAAGAAAGGCGCGATGGCGGGTTTTCACGGCCGTGCCTCGGGTGTGATCGTCGAGATCCCCGATTGCCACCTGCTGCATCCCGATCTGCTGGCCGCACGCCCGCTGGCCGAAGCGCTGGCGGCCTTGGGTGGCAGTCGCAAGGGCGAAGTGTCGGTACAGATCACCCTGTCAGAGGACGGGCTGGACGTGCTGGCCCGGGGCGGCAAACCGCTGGATCGCGCGCTCGAGGTGGCGCTGGCGGAGCTGGCCGGCCAGCAGCGGATCGCCCGGTTGGTCTGGGAGGACGAGCCGATCGCCATGCGCACCCCTCCGGGCCAGCGCTTTGACGGCATCCGTGTCGTCCCGCCGCCTGGCGCCTTTCTTCAGGCCACCGCCCATGGCCAGGCGGTGCTGACGGCGGCGATGATCGAAGCGGTGGGCGGGGCCGGCCATATCGCCGATCTCTTTGCCGGCTGCGGCACGTTCGCCCTGCCGCTGGCGCGCGGCGCCGAGGTGCATGCGGTCGAGGGCGAGGCCGCGATGCTGCGGGCGCTCGACGGGGGCTGGCGCAAGGCCGAGGGGCTGAAGAAGGTCACCACCGAAGCCCGCGACCTGTTTCGCAACCCGCTGCTGCCGCAGGAGCTGGAGCGGTACGACGCGCTGGTGCTCGATCCGCCGCGCGCCGGGGCCGAGGCGCAGGTGCGCCAGATCGCGGAAAGCAAGGTGCCGGTGCTGGGCTTTGTCTCCTGCAACCCGGTCACTTTCGCGCGCGATGCGGCGGTGCTGCGGGCCGGCGGCTATCTGCTCGACTGGGTGCAGGTGGTGGACCAATTCCGCTGGTCCAGCCATATCGAGCTTGCAGCGCGGTTTTCGCGCGCACATATCTGACGCCGGACAAAAGGGGCAGGCAGATGCGGGACAGACTGGCGGCATGGCTGGAACAGGCATGGGTGCGCAACACGATCATCGGGGTGATCCTGTTCAACGCGATGATCCTCGGGCTCGAGACCTCGGATCCGCTGATGGCGCAGGCCGGCCCGCTGATCGTGGCGCTCGACATGGCCTGCCTAGCGGTCTTCGTGGTGGAACTGGCGCTCAAGATGTACGCCCAGGGCCTCGGCTTCTTTCGCCGGCCGTGGAACATTTTCGATTTCGTGATCGTCGGCATTTCGCTGGTGCCTGCGGCGCAGGGCCTTTCGGTGCTGCGCGCCCTGCGCATCCTGCGGGTGCTGCGCCTGCTGACCGTGGCGCCGCGCCTGCGCCGGGTGGTCGAGGGGTTTCTGACCGCGCTGCCCGGGATGGCCAGTGTCTTCCTTCTGATGGCGCTGATCTTCTATATCGCGGCGGTGATGGCGACCAAGCTCTTTGGCGACAGCTTCCCCGACTGGTTCGGCGATCTTGGCGCCTCGGCCTATTCGCTGTTCCAGATCATGACGCTGGAAAGCTGGTCGATGGGCATCGTGCGCCCGGTGATGGAGGTCTATCCCTACGCCTGGGCGTTCTTCGTGCCCTTCATCATGGTCACCACCTTCGCGGTGGTGAACCTTCTGGTCGGCCTGATCGTCAACTCGATGCAGGACGCCCACAGCGAAGAGGATACCGCCGCCACCAACACCTATCGCGACGAGGTTCTGGTGCGGCTTGAGGCGATCGAGAAACGGCTGGAAGACGCTCAGCGCCGATAAAGTCTCTTCGCGGCTGATTTGCCCCATGGTATAAGGGGAAAAAATCAAAACCGGGGCAGTGCAGATGCGGGTTCTTCGAGCAATCCTGTTGGTATCCTTGGCCCTCACGGCCACGGCGTGCAGCAAGTTCTATACATATACCGGCCCCGAGGTCACCCGCGTGGTCGTCGACAAGGGTGCGCGCAAGATGTATCTGCTGCATGACACCCAGGTGCTCGAACAATATGACGTGGGCTTGGGATTTGCGCCCGCCGGCCACAAGGCGCAGGAGGGCGACGGCCGCACCCCCGAGGGCGAATACCGCATCGACCGGCGCAATCCCAACAGCAGCTTCTATCTCTCGATCGGCATCGATTACCCGAATGAAGAGGACATCCGCCGCGCGCGGGACGCCGGGGTCAGCCCCGGCGGCGACATCTTCATCCACGGCCGACCGTGGAAGAACCGCAAGGGCGGGCGCGACTGGACGGCGGGCTGTATCGCGGTGAGCAATGCCGAAATGCGCGACATCTATGCCATGGTGCGCAATGGCACGCCGATCACCATCCGGCCCTGATCAGGCGGGTTCGCTCTGGCTGGCCTGGATCTCTTCCCAGGCCTTGTTGATGTCGATCAGGCGCTTTTCGCTCATCCGCACCGCCTCTTCGGGTACGCCGCGTGCGATCATCCGGTCGGGGTGGCTGTCGCGGACCGCCTTACGCCAGATCCGGCGGATCTCGGCCAGCGGCATGTCGGGGCTGACGCCGAGCACCGAATAGGGATCCTTGTCGGCATCCGGGACAAAGCGGGTGCGCAGGGCCAGAAACTGGCGATCATCCAGCCCGAAAATCGCGGCCACATTGCGCAGGAATTCATCCTCGGCCGGATGATAGCTGCCATCGGAGACGGCGATGTGAAACAGCCCCTCGAGCAGGTCGGTCAGCGGCGCGCGGGTGTCATCGAACATCGCGCGCACGCGGCGGGCGTAATCCTCATAGCCGGCGACGTCCTGCCGCGCGAGGTTGAAGACACGGGCGGCCTGCGCCTCGTCCTCGGGGGCGATGAAAAACACCTCGCGAAAGGCCGTGACCTCGACCTTTTTGACCAGCCCGTCGGCCTTGGCCATCTTGGCGCCCAGGGCGATGACGGCGATGGTAAAGGCCACGCTGCGTTCCGGCGGGGTGCGCAGGCGGTCAAAGACGTCGCTCAGCGGTTCCCCGCTGGCAAGCGCGGAAAGGGCGGCGGATATGCGAGACCAGATCGACATGCGACAAGCCTATACCGCAGCGCGGCATAAGTCAGTGTGACAATCATAACATTTTTTGCAGCAGAACCAGGTCCATCCAGCGGCCAAACTTGTGTCCGACCTCCGGCAGCCGCGCCACCTCTGCAAAGCCGATCGCCTTGTGAAAGGCGACGCCATCGGGATTTTCGCCGCTAACGCCGGCAAAAAGCGAATGCACCTCGCGGGCGCGTGCGTGGTCCTCGAGCAGTGCCATCAGCCGCCGCCCGACGCCGGTGCCGCGCGCCTCGGGCAGAAGGGCGATGGAATGCTCTTTGGTATGGCGATAGCCCGGCCCGCTGCGAAACGGGAAGTAACAGGCATAGCCGATGATCCGGTCGCCGTCGCAGGCCACGAAATAGGCGCCACCATCGCGGATCGCGGTGACGATATCGCGGGTGGATTTCTCGGCGGTGGTAAAGGTGATGGCGGTGTCGCGGATCACCGGATTGACCAGATCGACAATGCCGCGGGCGTCGCGCGGCGTAGCCGGACGGACGATCATCGCAAGGTTACCGGGCCGGCCGGGCCCGTCAGGCGCGCCTCAAGATGCGCCGATCCGGGCTGAAACTGCACGCGGGCGTCCATCAGATAGGGCGCCAGCCGCTGGTGCAACCGGTCGGCCTCGGGATGCGCGACCGTGAGCGTTTCGAGCGTGCAGCCCGAGGATGGCAGGGTCTCGCCCGGCGGGGTCGGGCTGTCCCACTGGATCAGGGCCGGAAAGCAGCCATCGAAGGGCAGGTGCCCGTCCGGCGGCACCGCCATGCGCCATTTCAGATCGCCGCGCTCCAGGGCCACGATCTCGCCCGCCTCGGGCAGGTCGCGCACCAGCGTCGACAGGTCTTCGGTGCGGCAAATCCAGGTTGTCAGCCGCGGCGCGCCGACAAAGTCATCGAGGCCGAACCAGCGCGGATAGGCCGGCACCCGGGCCGCGGGGTCGATCGAAATCGCCTCCAGATAGAGCCCCTCGGCCAGCCCCAGCAGGTGGTTGTGGGTGCCGAAATATCGGTGCGCGCCCCCCGGCCGCAATGCCATGCCCAAGGCCGCCTGCACATGGGCCGCGGCGGCATCGCGGGTTTCACCGGAGATTGCGATGTGATCGAGTTTCATGTCTGCGCCCCCGGCGGGGATCATGGCAGAACGGCCCGAGGTTGCCAGAGGCAAACGGCGCCCGGACATGAAAAAGCCCCCCGGAAAAACCGAGGGGCTCGAAACACGGGCCGAAGTGCGTTAGTTGACGGCCTTGGCGTCAACCACGTCTTTCTCGATCGCCTTGGTGCCATTGGCAATCTCGATCCGGCGCGGTTTCAGCGCCTCGGGGATCTCGCGCTCGAGGTCGATGTGCAGCATGCCGTTTTCATGGCTGGCGCCCACCACCTTGACGTGATCGGCCAGATGGAACCGGCGTTCAAAGGCACGGGTGGCGATGCCGCGGTGCAGATAGCTGCGCTCTTCGTCCTCTTCGGCCTTGCGGGCCGAAACTACAAGCGCCTTTTCCTTCACCTCGACGTTCAGGTCCTGATCGGCAAAGCCTGCGACGGCGATCGAGATGCGATAGGCATCTTCGGCGGTCTTTTCGATGTTGTAGGGGGGATAGGTCTGCGACTGGACATCATTGGCCAGAACGCGATCCATCAGGTCGGCCATTTGGTCAAAACCGACGGTTGCACGGTAAAGCGGTGCAAAATCAAAGCTACGCATGGGTCATCCTCCATTGAGCGATACCATTATGTTGCGCCTTCCCTTGGGGACAGGCGCGTCAGGCGTCCAGACCCGTTGTGGCGTCCGGACAGGGCTGATTTGGGGATGGATTTCGCGGTTTCAAGAGGGTCGGAACCCCGCCTCGAACGAAAGATCACGCAAGCGTGATCGCAGTCGGCATCGGCTCAGGGGCGGATGAACTTGGCCCCGCCCGGCCGCGTTCTGTCAGAGGCCTGCCGGAACAGCGACTGGGCCTTGAGCTCGACCATCAGCACCGCCAGCGGCTCCGCCAGCGAGGTGCCGAGCGAGACCGGCGTGCCGTTCGATTCCGCCTTGGCCGAGATCAGCGACACGATCTGCGGCTCGCCGCTGGCCAGCGAAAATACCGGCGCGCCCGAGGCCCCGAAATCGGCATCGCAGGACATCACCAGCACGCCGCGCCGCCGGTCGACCACTTCGCAGGCCTCTTGCAGCGAGGGCGCCTCGGCGCGGTCATGGGCATAGCTCACCACGCTGATCCGCGCGCCCGGCCCGGGCCGGCCGGCGGTGTCGAACGGCGCCACCTCGGTGGTGCGGATCGGCCGGGCCAGTTGCAGTAACGCCACGTCGTTCCTGACCTGGGCGGCATCGGTGTTGCGCGAGAACCGATAGCGCGGGTGCAGCACCGCGTGTTTCACCGCCCGATAGGCCGAGGCGCGACCATTGCGCAGCCCGGCGCTGAAGCGGATTTCCGACGCGGTGAATTTGCGGCCGGTGGTCTTGTCATAAAGGCAATGCCCGGCGGTCAGCACCAGGTCGGGGGCCACCAGCACCCCGGTGCAGAACCCCGAGGTGTCAAAATCGATCCGGCCCACGGCCTCCCATCCCCGGCTTTCGTCGCCGGTGTTGAGCTGTCGCAGGCGATGGATGTCAGCCCAGGCCGCCGTCGCCGAAAGCAGCGCGGCGAAAAGCAGGAAAAGGATGCGCACGGTCTGCCTCCCGATGGTCTTTTCACCGGGCTATCAAGCACTTTGGGCGAAAATGCGGCATTTTCGGTGTATCATTCCGGCGCGAGCGCGGGCGGCGTCGGCCCACCGGTGGCCCAATCCAGAAGCTCGACCGTATGCACCACCGGCACGCCGGTGCCGCTGCCGATCTGCATCATGCAGCCGATGTTGCCGGCGGCGATCACATCCGGGCTGACCGCCTCGAGTGTCGTGACCTTGCGCGCCTTGAGCTGGCCGGAAATCTCCGGCTGCATCAGGTTGTAGGTGCCGGCCGAGCCGCAGCACAGATGGCTGTCGGCCGGTTCGGCGACGGTGAAACCGGCGCGTTTCAGCAGGGTCTTGGGATGGGTCTTGATCTTTTGCCCGTGTTGCAGCGAACAGGCGGCGTGATAGGCCACGCAGAGCCCCTTGTCGGCGCCTTCCGGCAGGTCGAGCGTCATCAAGAGCTCGCTGATATCCATCGCGATCTCCGACACCCGCGCCGCCTCTGCCGCCAGCGGATCGTTGCGAAACATATGTCCGTAATCCTTGACCGTGGTGCCGCAGCCGCTGGTGTTGATGACAATGGCATCCAGGCCCGCGCCGTCGATCTCGGCCGTCCAGGCGCGGATGTTCTTTGCCGCCGCGGCATGGCTCTCGCCGGTCTTGCCCATGTGATGGGTCAGCGCACCGCAACAGCCGGCGCCGCGGGCCACCACCACTTCGCAGCCCAGCCGGGTCAGCAGGCGGATGGTGGCGTCGTTGATATCAGTGTTGAGCGCCTTCTGCGCACAGCCGGTCATCAGCGCCACCCGCGTCTTGCGCGGCACCTCGGGCGCAAAGCTCTGCGGATCGTCGTTGCGGCTGACCGGCGGAATGCGCTTCGGCGCCATCTCCAGCATGGCGCGCAGCCGCGGATCGGGCAGAAAGCGCGCAAAGGGCCGGCCGATTTTGGCGCCCAGCAACGCCAGCCGGAACCGCCCCGGATAAGGCAGGATCCGCGCCAGCAGCCAGCGCAGCGCCCGGTCACCCCAGGGCCGGTCGTAGTGTTCCTCGATATAGGCCCGCGCGTGATCGACCAGGTGCATGTAATGCACGCCCGACGGGCAGGTCGTCATGCAGGCCAGGCAGGACAGGCAGCGGTCGATGTGCTTGACCGTCGTCGGGTCGGGCACCCGCTCGTTCTCCAGCATGTCCTTGATCAGGTAGATGCGGCCGCGCGGGCTGTCCAACTCGTCACCCAGCACCTGGTAGGTGGGGCAGGTGGCAGTGCAAAAGCCGCAATGCACGCAGGCGCGCAGGATCTCGTTGGCGCGCGCGGTGCCGGGATCCTGCAACTGCTCTTCGGTGAATGTCGTCTGCATCTGTTACCCCATCAGCCCCGGATTGAGGATGCCCTTCGGATCGAATTTCGCCCGCAGCCCGGCCTCGAGCGCGGCCAGCGGCGCGGGCTGCGGCTGGAACACCCCGGCCTCGGCCCGCCGTGCCGCCGAGGCCCGGAACAGCGTCGCATGGCCGCCGGTCAGGGCCGCGCGCACCGGCGTCCCGTCGGGCACCAGCACCCAGACCAGCCCGCCGCCCCAGTCGTATACCGCCTCGGCCCCGTCCAGCCGCGCGACGATCTCCGGCGCCTGGCTCGGCGTGACCGAAAGCCGCCAGACCTCGCCGGCGCGCCCGTGAAACGGCGCCACGTCGCGAATATACCGCCAGCCGGCCGCGGTCCGCTCGGGATCGCGCTCCACGGTGAAATCGCCGATATCGGCCAGCAGCTTCTGCAATTCTCCGCAGCGATAGGCGACCGAATCCGCCAGCCCCTCGACCCGGATCATCGTCACCGGCGCCCCGTCGAGACCGCGCTGCAAATGCGCCGCGCCGCTGACCTCCCAAGGTGCGCCAAGGGCGCGCGACAGGGCCGAAACCGCCTGCACGTCGCTCAGCCCTTCGCACAGCAGCACCCCCCTGGCCTCGGCCTCGGGCAGTACCTTGAAAGAGACCTCGCTCAGCACGCCCAAGGTGCCCCAGGACCCGCTCATCAGCTTCACTAGGTCGTAACCGGTGACATTCTTCATCACCCGCCCGCCGTTCTTGACGATGCGCCCGGCGCCATCGACAAAGCGCACTCCCAGCATGAAATCCCGACAGGCCCCCGCCGTCACCCGCCGCGGCCCGCTGACATTGGCCGCCACGACGCCGCCGATGGTGCTTTCGCCCTCGGTGCCCAGAAGCCCGCGCCAGTCGCCCGGTTCAAAGGCCAGCCGCTGGCCTTCCGCCGCCAGCGCCGCCTCGATCTCGGCAAGCGGCGTTCCGGCCCCGGCCACCATGGTCAGCGCGCCGGGTTCGTAAAGCCGGATGCCCGACAGCCCGCCGGTCTCCAGCATGTCACCCGCAATCGCGCGCCCCACATCCCGCGTCCCGCCGCCGCCTATCCGCAGCGGCGCTTCGGCCGCCGCAATCATCTCCGCCAGTTCGGCCTCGCTGTCAGGTCGCATGATCCGTCTTCTTCTGTTTGAGATTGCCTTCGGGCAGGCCCGAGGCCGCATTCACGCCGCCGCCGGCCGCCCGCGCCGCGCCTCGGAGGCATCAAGCGGAAACACCTTGGCCGGGTTGAGCAGCCAGGCCGGATCAAACACATCCTTCACCGCCATCTGCGCTTCAAGATCCGCCGCCTCGTACTGGTGCCACATCAGGTCGCGTTTCTCGATGCCGACCCCGTGCTCGCCGGTCAGACAGCCGCCGACCTCGACACAGAGCTTCAGGATATCCGCCCCGAAGCGCTCGCAAAGCTCGAGATCGCCGGGCTTGTTGGCGTCATAGAGGATCAGCGGATGCATGTTGCCATCGCCGGCGTGAAACACATTGGCCACCTCCAGCCCGTAGTCGCGGCTCATCTCGCCAATCCGCTGCAACACCTGCGGCAGCGCCGACACCGGGATCGTACCGTCGAGACACATGTAGTCGTTGATCTGCCCCATGGCGCCAAAGGCGCTCTTGCGCCCGAGCCAGATGCGCCCGGCCTCATCGGCATCGCGCGCCTCGCGCAGCTCCAGCGGGTCATGGCGCCGGGCAATCGCCTTGATCCGGGTCAGCTGGTCGTCGATCTCGGCCTCCGAGCCCTCGACCTCGACGATCAGCAGCGCCTCGCAATCGGGATAGCCGGCCTGGGCGAAATCCTCGCAGGCGCGGATGCAGGGCCGGTCCATGAATTCGATCGCCACCGGCAGGATCCCGGCCTTGATGATATCCGAGACACAGGCCCCGGCCACGGCATTGCTGTCAAAGGCCATCAGCACCGGGCGCGCGCCCTCGGGCTTGGGCAGGATGCGCAAGCTGGCCTCGGTCACCACGCCCAATTGCCCCTCGCTGCCGCAGATCACCCCCAGAAGGTCGAGCCCGCCGGCGTCCATATGCGCGCCGCCGATCTCGACCACGCTGCCATCCATCAGCACCATGGTGACGCCGAGCAGGTTGTTGGTGGTCACCCCGTATTTCAGGCAATGCGCCCCGCCGGAATTCATCGCGATATTGCCGGCAATGGCGCAGGCGAGCTGGCTCGAGGGATCGGGGGCGTAAAAGAACCCGTCCTCCTCCACCGCGCCGGTCACGCTCAGGTTGGTGCGCCCGGTCTGCACCCGGATCACCCGGTTGGCAAAATCGGTCTCCAGCACCGCATTCATCCGCGCCACGCCCAGGATGACGCAATCCGCCGTCGGCAGCGCGCCCCCGGCCAGCGAGGTGCCGGCGCCGCGCGGCACCACCGGCACCGACATCCGGTGGCAGATGCGCAGCACGGCGGCCACTTCGGCGGTGTCCCGCGGCAGCACCGCCGCCATCGGCGGGCAGCGATAGGCCGAAAGCGCATCGCATTCATAGGCCCGCAGTTCCGCCAGCTGATGAATCACGCCCGTTGGCCCCAAGGCCTCGGTCAGCCGCGCCACAAGCTCGGTTTTCAGCGCCAGCCGCTCTGGCCGGGGAGGGGGCATATCCATGGTGCTCTCCTGATATTGGTAAGAAAATATAACCAATTAACCCAAAGTGCAACCCGCTTGTCGCGCAGCCCCTCTTTCGCTTGCGCGCGGCCGCGGCTACGGTGCTGCGATGACCTGGACCGACCGCCTCTTTTTCTTCACCGCCTGGGACTACGCCGCGCTGACGCTGCTCTTCGTTGCCTGGATCGGCATCGGTTTCGTGATCGAAAACCCCGGCAAGCGCGGCTCGGTCTCGCATCTCACCGCCGAATACCGCCGCGTCTGGATGGAGCAGATGGTCACCCGCGATCCGCGCATCTTCGACAGCCAGATCCTCGGCATCCTGCGGCAGGGCACGGCGTTTTTTGCCTCGGCCTGCATGATCGCCATTGGCGGCATGCTGGCGCTGATCGGCAATGCCGAACGCCTGGCCGGCGTGGCCCAGGATCTCACCCTCGACACCGCGCCGATCATCGTCTGGGAACTCAAGCTCCTGGTGGTGATCCTGCTGGCGGTCAACGGCTTCCTGAAATTCGTCTGGTCGCACCGGCTGTTCGGCTACTGCGCGGTGATCATGGCGGCGGTGCCCAATGATCCGGCCGATCCGGCGGCCTACCCCCGGGCGCGCAAGGCGGCGGCGCTCAACATCACCGCCGCACGAAGTTATAACAAGGGATTACGATCAATTTACTTCGCCATGGCCGCGACGGCATGGCTATTGGGCGCGGTTCCTCTCATACTGGCGGTGCTCTTCACGCTGGCCGTGGTCTACCGCCGGGAATTTGCCTCGCAATCGCGCGAGGCGCTGCTTGCCGACGAAGGTCAGACCGCGCAAACACCGGAGATCCGATGATCCGCGCCGCCATTGCCGCCCTGCTTCTCATGCTGCCACTCACCGCCCGGGCCGCCGAACCCGAGATTGTCAAGGTCCAGGTCAGCAAGCCCGACATGGGCTGGCTCTTCGAGGTCACCCTGCGCCATGCCGACACCGGCTGGGATCACTATGCCGATGGCTGGGAGGTGCTCGACCGCCACGGCAACCGGCTGGGCTTCCGCAGGCTGACCCATCCGCATGTCAACGAACAGCCCTTCACCCGCTCGCTGCGCGGCGTGATGATCCCCGATGGCATCCGCATGGTGATGATCCGGGTGCATTGCACCGAGGATGGCTGGTCGTCCCGCCCGATCAAGGTCAAGCTCTCGCCGGCGGGCCGCGGCACCTACTGATATCTTCCTCTTGCCGAAAATACCCTCGGGGGAGTCCCGCAGGGACGGGGGCAGCGCCCCCCCCGGTCCTAGCGGCGCCCCTCGCGCAGCCAGGCGCCGACGATCAGCCCCGAGGCCAGCAGCAGCACCAGCCAGGGCGGCAGCAGGGCAACCTGGGTCACGTCGCGGGTCTCGAAGGCGCCGCGCGGGGTCAGCCCGATCCAGCCACGCCCCGCCGCCGGCCGGCCTTCGCGCACGTTGCGAATCCGCGGCAGACCGTCGTCGAGCGGCATCACCCCGCCGCGCAGGCTGTCGATTTGCGGCGCCAGCACCGCGCCGGTGGCGATCGTCTGCTCGAATTCCTTCGGTGCCGCCGGCCCCAGGCCGATCACGCTCTCGAGATCGCCGTCGCGCAGCCGGTAGAGCCCGATCTCCGGGCCTTCGTAGACCGCTTCGAAGCGGCCCGGGCTGACCTCCTCCAGCTCGAGCACCACCTCGGCGCCGTCCGGCCCGGTCACCGTCACCGGCCCGGCCGCTTCGTCCAGCGTGCGGCGGATGATCCGCATGGTCTGGCCGCTGGCCTCGGCATAAAGCGTCTCTTCCTCGAGTTCGGGCTCCTTCATCATCCAATGCGCCAGCCGCCGCAGCAATTCGAGCTGCGGCCCGCCGCCCTCGAAACCGCGGCTCCAGAGCCAGGCATGGTCCGAGGCCAGAAGCGCCACGCGGCCCTCGCCGACCCGGTCCAGCACCAGCAGCGGCCGGTCCTCGACGCCGGACATCAGGATATCGCCGCGTTCCGGCTCGACTTCGATCTGGCGCAGCCAGCGGCCCCAGGTCTCGGGATCGCCCAGCCCCACGGTGACCGGGTGGCGCGCGCCCTGTTCGGTGACGCTGGGCGCATAGCCCTGTTCGATCACCCGTGCCGTGGGTGCGGCCGGCACCACCTCCGACAGCGGCGAACGATAAAGCGAATCGGCGCTGGCGAAATCCGGGCCCGAGGCGATCAGCACCGCGCCGCCCTCTTCGACATAACGCGCCACGTTGTCGAGGTAGATCGCCGGCAGGATGCCGCGCCGCTTGTAGCGGTCAAAGATGATCAGGTCGAAGTCGTCGATCTTCTCCAGAAACAGCTCGCGGGTGGGAAAGGCGATCAGCGACAGCTCGCGCACCGGCACGCCATCCTGCTTTTCCGGCGGGCGCAGGATGGTGAAATGCACCAGGTCGACCGAACTGTCGGATTTCAGAAGGTTGCGCCAGGTCCGGCCGCCGGGATGCGGCTCGCCCGAGACCAGCAGCACCCGCAGCCGGTCGCGCACGCCGTTGATCTGGATCAGCGCGGTATTGTTGCGCCCGGTCAGCTCGCCCTCGGCCTCCGGCACGGTGAATTGCAGCACGTTGCGCCCGCCATGCGGCAGGGTGACCGGGATCTCGATATCCTCGCCCAGCGGCACGTCGAATTCCATCGGTTCGCCGCCATCGACCGAGACATGCAGCGGCGTCCGGGCCGCCTCGGGCGCGGCGCCGCTGTCCTCGACCCGCAGAGTCAGGGTGACCGGCTCGCCGAGGATGGCAAAGGCCGGGGCGTTCGACACGATCAGCCGCCGGTCCCAATCGTCGTCATGGCCGGTCATCAGCAGGTGCATCGGCGCCGGAAGCTGCGTCGCGCGGGCCATGTCATGCACCCGGCCGTCAGAGAGCGCGATCACCCCGGCGATCCGCCCGCGCGGCTCTTCGGCCAGGGCCGAATTGAGCGTGGTCATCATCTGGGTGCCGAGATCGCCCTCGCCATCGCCGACGCGCACCCGCCGCACCTCGGTATTGTCGCGGGCCGAAAGCTGCGCCTCAAGCGTTTCGGCGGCCTGCGCCGTCACCTCGGCGCGGTCGTCGAGCTGCTGCGAGGCGCTCTGATCCTCGACCAGCATGACGATATCGGTCAGTGGCGCGCGGTCTTCCTCCTGATAGGCCGGCTGCGCCAGCGCGGCGAGCACCACCAGGCCGCCGAGAAGCCTGGGGCCCCAGCCGGAAAGTCCGCGCCAGAGCGCCAGCCCGGCGGCAAAGAGCACCAGCAGGCCGACGCCCGCCAGCACCGGCCAGGGCAGCATCGGGTCGAAGATGAGCGTTCCGGTCATTGGCCCAACCTGTCGAGCAGAGCAGGCACATGCACCTGGTCGGATTTGTAGTTGCCGGTCAGCACATGCATGATCAGGTTGACGCCGAAGCGATAGGCCAGCTCGCGCTGGCGTTCGCCGGAATAGCCCCGGCCGACCGGATAGATCGGGTTGCCGCTCTCGTCCATCGCCCAGGCCGCCGCCCAGTCGTTGCCGCCGATCACCACCGGCGTCACCCCGTCATTGAGATTGCGGAACGGCATGCCCTCGATCCGTTCGGCATCCGGCGGCGCGGCCTCGACCCAGACGTCGCGGCCGACATGACGGCCGGGGAAATCCTGCAAAAGATAGAAGGTGCGGGTCAGCACGTGATCTTCCGGCACCGGCTCCAGCGGCGGAATGTCGAGCGGCTGTGCCAGCCGTTGCAGCCGCTGGCCGTTGGGCGAGGCGGCGCCAAAGCCGGCGATATCGGCATCGCGGGTGTCAAACAGGATCATCCCGCCGGAGCGCAGGTATTCGTTCAGCTTGGCATAGGCCTCATCCGAGGGGATCGGCTGATCCGCTGCCACCGGCCAGTAGAGAAAGGGAAAGAACGCCAGTTCGTCGGTCTCGAGATCGACGCCGATCGGCTCTGCCGGTTCGACCGAGGTGCGGAAGAACAGCGTTTCGCTCAACCCCGTCAGCCCCTCATAGGCCATCTGGTCGAGCTGCGGATCGCCGGTCAGCACATGGCCCAGCACCACCTCCGAGGTGACCGCCAGGGCGAAATCGTCGGTGCTCTGGGCGGCGGCCGGGGGCGGGCTTGCGCCCAACGCCAGAAGCACCACGGCGGCGGTTCTCATCCCGCCGGTGAGCCGTCCGGCCAGCGCCAGCGAGGCCACCACATCCACCGCCAGCAGCGCCAGGGCGAGGCTCAGCAACAGTCCCGCCAGCGGGGTTTCCCGCGGCCGGCTCAGCCCTTCGACCGGGATGCGCGCCGGCCAACTGGCGGCGGCAAGCTCGGTTTCGGCGGTGATCACGTTGCGCGCCAGCCGGCGGTCCTCGCTCTGATAGAGACCGGGCAAGAGATCGGGACCAAGCCGGGCGGCCACCAGCTCCGGCCCGTCGACACCGGGCCGGGTGCCGGCATCTTCCAGCGCGCCGAAGGCATCCATCACCTGCAACGGCTCCCAGGTGGTGCCTTCGAGGCTTTCGGCATCGGGGGTCGTGGCCGAGGAGGAGACCGCCAGCCGGTCGAGCATCTGCACGAAGAGCCCCGACAGCGGCAGCGTCGACCATTCGGCATTGGCAGTGACATGCACCAGCACCACCTGCCCCTGATCGATCCGCTTGCGGGTCACCAGCGGCGTGCCGTCGGCCAGTTGCGCGATCACCCGGTCGGCCAGCACCGGATCGGGCTGCGCCATGACCTGAGCGCTGACCCGCACGTCCTCCGGCACCGGCAGCCCGGCAAAGGGGCTGTCCTCGGCAAAGGGCGCCAGCGCTTTGGGCTCGCCCCAGGACATGGCGCCGCCGACGGTGCGGCCGCCTGCGCGCAGGCGCACCGGCATCAGCGCATCTTCCTCGGCGCGGCTCACGTCGGAGGCGGCAAGCCGGGGCCCGGCAAAGCGCAGCAGCAGCCCGCCCTTTTCCACCCAGGCGAGCAGCGCCTCTTCCTCGGCCGGGGCGAGGGTCGCCACATCTGCCAGTACCACCACATCGGGGTTGGCCGGCAGGATGTCACCCAGCGCGCCCTGCAACAGGTCGGCATTGGGTTCCAGCGCCTTTTCGAGATAATGCAGCGGCGAGAGCAGCTCGAGCCCCTCGCGGTCGTCCCGGCCGGCGATCAGCGCCACCTCGCGCCGCCTGAGGGAATCGTCGGACAGCGCCACCGCGCCGGCCGAACGCTGGCCCTCGACCTCGAAGTGGGTGATCCTTCCACGCAGCTCGGCGGGCAGCGACAGCGAGACCTGCGCCTCGGCGGCGCCATCGGCAAATTCCGCCCCGGCGCGGGCCAGCACGGCGGCATTGCCCGAGGGATCGCGGCCATGGGCGGCAATATGCGCGGCATAGCTGCCGGCGGTCTCGACCCGCCACAGCGTCAGCTCGATCGCCCCGTCGGCAAAGCCCGGCGGCGCCATCACCACCAGCGGCCGGGCCGATTGCACCACCCGCACCGCGCCACGCGATTCCAGCGCCGCGAGGAAATCGGCGCGTCCGTCATGCGCCAGCCCGTCAGACAGCCAGAGCGTGTCAAAGGCGCCGTCATCCAAGGCCGCTTCCGCCTCGGCATAGAGGTCTTGACCGGGCAGCCAGGGCTCCGGCGCCAGCCCCGGCAGGCGCGACCGCCAGGTCTCGGCGGCCTGGAACTGCAACGGCTCGGGGTCGCTGACCCGGAGCATCGCCACCGTCCGCCCGTCGCGCTGCGCCTCGAGCAGCAGCGCCTCCAGAGCCTCCTGCTGCGCCGCCCAGTCGCCGGCGCTGGCCCAGCTTGCATCCATTGCGATGAGCAGCGGCCCGGAGCCGCGTTCGCCGGCCTCGCGCGGGTTGAGGATCGGCCCGGCAAGGCCGAGGATCACCGCCGCCACCGCCAGGATGCGCAGCAGAAGCAGCCACCAGGGGGTGCGGTCGGTGACCTGATCGTCGTCTTTCAGGCCCAGAAGCAGGACCACCGCCGGAAACATCCGCCGGATCGGTGCCGGCGGCACCGCGCGCAGGATGATCCAGAGGATCGGCAGCGCCAGAAGCCCCAAAAGCAACCAGGGGGACAGGAACCCTATACCAAACAAAGTCATCGCACGCCTTCCATCGCCCGATAGAGCCAGAGCAGCGCCTCATGCGCCGAGCGGTCGGTGTGGTGCACCGCATATTGCCAGCCGGTCGCCCGCGACACCTGCGTCAGCCAATCCTTGCGGTCCGCCAGCCGCTGCAAATACCGGGCGCGCAGTTCGCCCGCCTTCAACGTCTCATGCTGCACCGTCTTGCCGACGCTTTCGAATATGGTGCGGCCCCGGAAGGGAAAGGCCTCTTCGCTGGGGTCGAGCACTTGCAGGATCACGCCGCGCACCCCGCGGTCGGCCGCCTTGGTCAGCGCCGCCTCGACCGGGGCGCTGTCGGCAAGGAAATCCGAGATGAAGATCGCCCGGGCGTGCGGCAGCATCAGCCGGGCTTCCGGTTCGGCGTAATCCTCGGGCTGGTCGGTGGAAAACGCCTGCGCCAGCCGCAACAGCTGGGGCTCGCCGCGTCGCGGCGGCAGCACGCCACCGGTCAGACCGACCCGTTCGCCGCCGCGGATCAGCAGCACGGCGGTGGCCATGGCAATGAGCCGTGCCCGGTCGCCCTTTTCCGGCAAGGCCGTGTCAGAGGCAAACCGCATCGAGGCCGCCTGATCGACCCAGAGCATGACGCTCTGGGCGATCTGCCATTCGCGTTCGCGCACATAGGTGCCATCGGACCGGGCCGAGCGGCGCCAGTCGATACTGCGCCGTCGGTCGCCGGGTTGCGCCGGCCGGTATTGCCAGAAATCGTCGCCCATGCCGGCGCGCCGCCGGCCGTGTTCACCCAGGAGCACCGTGCCGGCCAGATGCTCGGCCTTGGCCAGAAGCGGCGGCAGGGTGGCCGCCTCGGCCTCGGATCTTGCGCGCAGATGGGCGGGGCTGTGGCTCACGCAGCCGCCTCGGCCCGCATCAAGCCTGTTGCGGTCTCGTCGATCAGGTCGCTCAGCGACATGCCGCGTGCCCGCGCTGCGAAATTGAGCGCCATGCGGTGGGTGAGCACCGGCCGCGCCATGTCGAGCACATCCTCGACCGAGGGCGCCAGCCGGCCATCGATCAGCGCCCTGGCGCGCACCGTCAGCATCAACGCCTGCGCGGCCCGCGGGCCGGGGCCCCAGGCGACGTTTTCGCGCACCTTGTCAGAGGCTTCCGGCTCGTCCGGCCGGAAGGCCCGCACCAGATCGAGGATCATCTCGACCACGCTTTCGCCCACCGGCATGCGCCGCAGCAGGGCCTGCGCCGCGATCAGCTCTTCGGCGGTAAAGACCTCATGCGCCGCTTCCTCGGTGGCGCCGGTGGTGGCCAGCAGAATGTCGCGCTCGGTGTCGCGGTCGGGGTAAAGCACGTCGATCTGCACCAGAAAGCGGTCGAGCTGCGCCTCGGGCAGCGGATAGGTGCCTTCCTGCTCGATCGGGTTCTGCGTGGCCAGCACGTGGAACGGCGCCGCCAAGGTGCGGTTTTCGCCCGCCACCGTCACCTGTTTCTCCTGCATCGCCTGCAACAGCGCCGACTGCGTGCGCGGGCTGGCGCGGTTGATCTCGTCGGCCATCAGGAGCTGGCAGAACACCGGGCCCTCGATGAACTTGAAGGCCCGGCTGCCGTCCGACGAGGTTTCCAGAACCTCGGAGCCGAGGATGTCGGCAGGCATCAGGTCGGGGGTGAACTGAATGCGGTTGCCATCGAGGCCCATGACGGTCGACAGGGTTTCGACCAGCCGGGTCTTGCCCAGGCCGGGCAGGCCGATCAGCAGCGCATGGCCGCCACAGAGCAGCGCCGAAAGCGTCAGGTCGACCACCCGCTCCTGGCCGATGAACCGCTTGGTGATCGAGGCGCGTGCAAGGGCGAGCTTGTCTTCCAGCGCCTCGATTTCGGCGACGAGATCGGGGACGTCATTCATGAAAAAGGCTCCTTGCACACTTTGTCCTTGGCTGTGAGTGTATCGTTGAAACGGGAAATGGCAAAAGCAATGACGTCACAAAATCGCGTGCAGCCCTCGGCCGAGGGGATCGCCGCTTCGGCCAAGGCGGCGTCGCAGGGCAAGGGCCTGCCGCCGGTGCATCTGTGGAATCCGCCGGATTGCGGCGATCTCGACATGCGGATCGCGCGGGATGGCACCTGGTTCTATCTCGGGACGCCGATCGGCAGAAAAGAGCTGGTGCGGCTGTTTTCCACCATCCTGCGCAAGGACGGCGCGCGCTACGTGCTGGTGACGCCGGTCGAAAAGGTCGGAATCACCGTCGACGATGCGCCGTTTGTGGCGGTGGATTTCGAGGTTGCCGGAGAGGGCCGCGACCAGGTGCTGACCTTCGAGACCAATGTCGGCGATTTCACGGTGGCGGGGCCGGAGGCGCCGATCCGGGTGGAGCGCGATGCCGAGACCGGCGAGCCTTCGCCTTATGTGTTGGTGCGGGCCGAGCTGGAGGCGCTGATCGACCGGAAGAGTTTCTACCGGCTGGTCGAGATCGGCGCGCATCACGAGGTCGAGGGCGAGCGCTGGTTCGGGCTGTGGTCTTCTGGCACTTTCTTCCCAGTGATTCCGTCTGCCGAGCTTCCCTGACCCCGTCCCGGACGTGATCCGGGACCTCTTGGCGCGGGAGGCCCCGGATCAGGTCCGGGGCGCGCCCGCCAAAGTCGCCCCGATCAATGCGCCTCCGCCCAGTTGGCCCCTTGCCCGGCATCCGCCACCAGCGGCACGTCGAGCTTCACCACCGGGTCTGCCGCGCCTTCCATCACCGCGCGCGCCACCGAAATCAGCTCTTCGGCCGCCGCCGCATCCACCTCGAACAAGAGTTCGTCGTGCACCTGCAACAACATCCGGGCCGGCAGCCCCGCAATCGCCTCGGGCATGCGGATCATCGCCCGGCGGATGATATCCGCCGCCGTGCCCTGGATCGGCGCGTTGATCGCCGCGCGTTTGGCGAATCCGGCGTGCGGCCCCTTGGCGCCGATCTCGGGTGTGTGAATCTGCCGCCCAAAGAGCGTTTCGACGCGCTTGTGTTCCTTGGCGAAGGCCACGGTCTGATCCATGTATTCCTTGATCCCCGGGAAGCGCTCGAAATAGCGGTCGATGAAGCCCTGGGCATCGGCGCGCGGGATCCGCAGGTTGCGCGCTAGGCCGAAGCCGGAAATGCCGTAGATGACGCCAAAGTTGATCGCCTTGGCCTGTCGCCGCACCTCGGGTGTCATCTCGTCCAGCGGCACGCCGAACATTTCCGAGGCGGTGGCGGCGTGGATGTCCTGACCCTCGCGGAAGGCCTCTTTCAACGCGTCGATGCCGGCGATATGCGCCAGGATGCGCAGTTCGATCTGGCTGTAGTCGAGCGAGACCAGCACATTGCCCGGCTCGGCCACGAAAGCCTCGCGGATGCGGCGGCCTTCCTCGGTGCGGATCGGGATGTTTTGCAGGTTGGGGTCGGTCGAGGCGAGACGCCCGGTGTTGGCCCCGGCAATCGAATAACAGGTGTGCACCCGCCCGGTGTCGGGATGGATATGCTCTTGCAGCGCGTCGGTATAGGTGGATTTCAGCTTCGACAACTGCCGCCAGTCCAGCACCCGCGCCGGCAGGTCGTGCAGCGTCGCCAGATCCTCGAGGATATCGGCGCCGGTGCCATAGGCGCCGGTCTTGCCCTTCTTGCCGCCTTCGATGCCCATCTCGTCGAACAGGATCTCGCCCAGCTGCTTGGGCGAGCCGACGTTGAACTTGCGCCCCGCCAGCTCGTGGATCTCGTCCTCCAGCGCCGCCATCTTCTGGGAAAAGGCGTTCGACATGCGCGAGAGCGTGTCGCGGTCGACCTTGATGCCATGCATCTCCATCTCCGCCAGCACCGGCACCAGCGGCCGTTCCATCCGTTCATAAACCCGGGTCACGCTCTTGCGGTGCAGTTGCGGCTTGAAGGCCTGCCAGAGCCGCAGCGTGATGTCGGCATCCTCGGCCGCATAGCCGACGGCCTTGTCGATCGCGACCCTGTCAAAGGTGATCTGGGCCTTGCCGGTGCCCAGCAGCTCCTTGATCGGGATCGGGCTGTGCGACAGGTAGCGTTCCGAGAGCGCGTCCATGCCATGATTGTGCAGCCCGGCGTTCATCGCATAAGACATCAGCATGGTGTCGTCGATCGGCGCCACGTTGATGCCGTTGCGGGCCAGAATCTTGGCGTCATACTTCATGTTCTGGCCGATCTTGAGCACCGCCGGATCCTCGAACACCGGCTTCAGCAGCGCCAGGCATTCCTCGAGGTCCATCTGCCCCTCGGCCAGATCGTCCGAGCCGAAGAGATCGTCGGTGCCGGCGGCGCGATGGGCCAGCGGGATGTAGCAGGCCTGTCCCGGCGTGACACAGAGCGAGAGGCCCACCAGATCGGCGCGCATCTCGTTGAGCCCGGTGGTCTCGGTGTCCACCGCCACATAGCCCCGGTCGTTGATCCGGTCGATCCAGAGCTGAAGCGCCGCGGCGTCGCGCACGCATTCATAGGTCTCCGGGGCGATAGGCACCTGCTCGGCCTGCGCCTCCGGCGCCTCTTGCACCGGCTCCGGGATCGCCGGCGCCTCGACGCCCAGCTTGTCGGAAATGCGCTTGGTCAGGGTGCGGAATTCCATCTCGGACAGAAAGGCCAGCAGCGTCTCGGCATGCGGGTCGCGCACTTCCAGATCGTCCAGCGTGAAGGGCAGGACCATGTCGCAATCAAGCTGCACCAGCTTCTTGGAAATCTCGATCTGTTCGCGTTTCTCGATCAGGGTCTGGCGGCGCTTGGGCTGCTTGATCTCGGCGGCGCGGTCGAGCAGATCCTCGAGCGAGCCGTATTCGTTGATCAAGAGCGCGGCGGTCTTGATGCCGATGCCGGGCGCGCCGGGCACGTTGTCGACGCTGTCGCCGGCCAGGGCCTGTACATCCACCACCCGCTCCGGCCCGACGCCGAATTTCTCCATCACGCCCTCGCGGTCGATGCGCTTGTTCTTCATCGGGTCGAGCATGTCGACGCCGTCGCCCACGAGCTGCATCAGATCCTTGTCAGATGACAATATGGTCACCCGCCCCCCGGCCGCGCGCGCCTGGCAGGCGAGGGTGGCGATGATGTCATCGGCCTCGAAGCCTTCCAGCTCCTTGCAGGCGATGTTGAACGCCTCGGTGGCGCGGCGGGTCAGCGGGATTTGCGGCCGCAGATCCTCGGGCATCGCCTCGCGATTGGCCTTGTAGAGATCGTAGAGGTCGTTGCGGAAGGTATGGCTGCCCTTGTCGAAGATCACCGCCACATGGGTCGGCGCATTGGGGCCGGCGTTGTCCTCGACGAACTTCTGCAACATGTTGCAGAACCCTGAGACCGCGCCGATCGGCAGCCCGTCGGACTTGCGCGTCAGCGGCGGCAGCGCGTGATAGGCACGAAAGATATAGGCCGATCCGTCGATCAGATGCAGATGGCATCCCTTGCCGAATTGTTGCGACATTGCGCATCCCTCCACTGGCGTCGGCCCGTTTCATGCCACGCCCGGCCGGGCAAGGCCAGCCGCCCTCTGCGTCTCTTTTTCGGTTCCGCGGTTTCCGGCCTCAGCCGTGCTGCGCCAGCTGCCGGACCGAGAGCATGCGCGCCACTAGCAGGATGATGCCGCCGAGCACCGCGAAGGCGGCAATCAGCCCGGCGATGTTGATCAGCACCTGCACCAGCCCCTGTTCGGGGATGTCGAGGAAGAAATAGGGATAGACCCCGTCGAACGCGGCGCGGCCCAGCGCATAGAAGCAATAGACCGCCGGAAAGGCCAGCCAGGCGGGCAGAGCGGCCGGGCGGGCGCGTTCTTTCGGTTCGAAGGCCAGCCAGTGCAGTACGAACCAGATCGGCACCACGGTATGCAGCATCTCGTCGAGCAGCAGCTCGAGCCCGGCATAATCGCTGAGATGGGCCAGCAGCGCGTGATAGACGAGGCCGACGGCGGCAATCGCCATCACCAGCCCGCCGCTGATCCGCCCGTCAAGCCGACCGCGCAGGGCGATCAGCCCGGCGGCCAGGGCCACGGCGGTATTGGTCCAGATGGTGAAATAGCGATAGATCCCCCAGAGCGCCTCGGGCAGCGTGGTGCCATTGGCTTCCATGTTGAGCGCGATGCGGGTGGCGAGCGTTGCCACCACCGCCAGTGCCAGAAGCCCCGCCGAGACGCGACGCAGCGTCATTTTTCCGCCGCCTCGGCGAAATCGCGGTGCACGTATTTGGTGTCGCAATAGGGGCATTCGACCCAGCCGGTCTTGGCCGGGATCATCAGCCAGACGCGGGGATGGCCCAGCGCGGATTCGCCGCCGTCGCAGGCAACCCGGTTGGCGGCAACGATCTTGGTTTCGGGCGGGGCGATGGTCATGTCAGTCTCGCTTGTTTCCGGTCGGCGCGGCGGGCCGCGCAATCGGGCTGCATGATAGCGATCCATGGCGCTTCGGCAAGAGCTTCGGCCCGGCCCGCTTGACCTCGCAGGCGGCCGCGCCATGTCCTTTGCCACGTGCAGCACGAAAGGCGGGACAGGATGGAGCAGGACGAAACCGGGATCGAACAGGTTGACGCGGACGTCGGCAACATCTTTGAAAAGATCGATACCTGGCTCGACGGCTTCTTTCGCCTGCTGCCGAACCTCGCGGTCGGCCTTGTCGTGCTCTTGTTGTTCTGGTTTGCCGCCGGCTGGATCGGCCGCCTTCTGGCGCGCGCGGGCCACAAGCACGACCGCCCGAGCCTGGGCGACGTCGGCGGCGCGCTGGTGCGCTGGGCGATCATCATTGTCGGCGTCATGCTGGCGATCACCATCATTGCGCCCTCGGTGACGCCGGGCGATCTCTTTGCCGGCCTCGGCATCTCTTCGGTGGCCATCGGTTTTGCCTTCAAGGACATCCTGCAAAACATGCTGGCCGGCATCCTGATCCTGCTGCGCCAGCCCTTCGAAGTCGGCGATCAGATCGTCTCGGGCGGTTTCGAAGGCACGGTCGAACGGATCGAGACCCGGGCGACGCTGATCAAGACCTATGACGGCCGCCGGGTCGTCATCCCCAATGCCGACATCTATACCGATGCCGTCACCGTCAATACCGCCTATGACACCCGGCGCTCGCAATATGACATCCAGATCGGCTGTTCCGACGATTTCGACCGCGCCTGCAAGATCATGGTCGAGACCTGCACTCAGGTCGACGGCGTGCTGGGCGATCCGGCCCCCGAGGCGCTGCCCTGGTCGATGGATGCCGACGGCAACACGGTCCGGCTGCGCTGGTGGACGAAATCGCCGCGCGCCGACGTGGTGCAAGTCTTTGCGCGGGTGATCAAGGAGGTCTACAACGCGCTCGATGCCAAGGGGGTCGACATGCCCTATCCGACGCGGATGGTGCTGTTTCACGACCAGACCGAAGAGACCGACGGCGACCGCAACGCGCAGCGCGAAGGCTGGCCGGCCAATGCCGATGGCAAAAATCCCCGTGCGGCGCGGATCGAAACCGCGCTGTCGCGGCGGGGCGACGCCGGCGACAAAGCGGAGACGCCGGCCTGATTGCCGGTTTAAGCCGGGCCTCAGGCACGGTATCCCAAGGGCGTCACGATCAAACGGAACTCTGCATGACCCAGTCAGCCATCGAGATTCGCGGCTTGAAAAAGACCTATGCCGCGCAAAAGAATGCCCCTGCCAAGGAGGCGCTGAAAGGGATCGATCTCGATATCCCCGAGGGCTCGGTCTTTGGCCTGCTCGGCCCCAATGGCGCGGGCAAGTCGACGCTGATCAACATCCTCGCCGGGCTGGTGATCAAGACCGCGGGCTCGGTCAAGATCTGGGGCTTCGACCAGGATGTGAACCCGCGCCAGTCGCGCGCCGCCATCGGCGTGATGCCGCAGGAGCTGAATCTCGATCCGTTCTTTGCCCCGCGCGCCGCGCTCGAGGTGCAGGCCGGGCTCTACGGCGTGCCGAAATCGGAACGTCGGAGCGACGAGATCCTTGCCATGGTCGGGCTCGAGGACAAGGCCAATGCCTATGCCCGCACACTGTCGGGCGGGATGCGGCGGCGGCTGCTGTTGGGCAAGGCGCTGGTGCATCATCCACGCATACTCGTGCTCGATGAACCGACCGCCGGGGTCGACATCGAGCTGCGGCAGATGCTTTGGGACAACGTGCGCAAGCTCAACCGCGAGCGAGGCATGACGATCATACTGACGACGCATTACCTCGAAGAGGCCGAGGAAATGTGCGACGAGATCGCCATCGTCAACCACGGCGAGGTGGCGGCACGGGATTCCACCGCCAACCTGCTGGGGCGGCTGGATGCCAAGGCGATGGTCATTCACCCCGAAGGCGCGGTCGAGACCCTGCCCGAGGCGCCGGGGCTGGATGTCAGCCGCAAGGGCGATGCGATCTTCGTGCAGTACCGCAGCCAGGACACCAGCGCCGAGGACGTTTTGGGCGCGGTGCGGGCCGCGGGTATCCGCATTCGCGACGTCAAGACCCAGGAGGCCGATCTCGAAGACGTCTTCCTGTCGCTCACCCGGTCGCGGGCGGCGGTTTGACGGCGTTCAGGAGCCGTCTTCGGACAGGTTGATCGCGGCGGCGGCGATATCCTCGATCGGTTGCAGGCCGGCCGGGCCGGTGGCGATCGCGGCATCTGGCCGATAGCCCGGCGCGCCGGGGGCACCCAGAACCATGGTCCACCAGATCTTGCCGTTGGATTCCTGGAAGTAGGCAAAGCCCATGTCGCGGGCATCGGGCGCGAGGATCACGTCGCGCGTGCCCGGCTCTTCCATCCAGGCGGCCAGGGTTTCCAGCTCGGTCTCATAGGTTTCCGAGATCGCCTCGCCCAGCATCCGGCCGCGATAGCCGACCCGCGCCACCCGGTCGATCGGCGAAGAGCCGTCAGAGCCGAAGTGCCAGGGCCGGTTCTGCACTGACATGTCGCGCGCATGGGTGGCGGCGGCGGCGTTGAGCTGGGCGTTGAGCTGCACGTTTGCCAGCCCGCGCGCTTCGCGCAGAGCGTTGACCGCGTCGAGCATGCGGAACTGCACCCGGCCTTCGTCGCCGGCGCCGAGGCGATAGACCTTGGGCAGCGGCTTGCCGTCGGGGCCAAGCTGCGGCGGGCCCGAGGGCGTCGTGGTGCAGGCCGCAACCAGAAAGACCAGAGGCAGAAGCAGGACTGCGAAACGTTTCATGACTGGATCCACCCGAAATTCGTTTTGTCCGACTTATCCGGAAAGCAGTGGCCTTTCAAACCCACCTCGGCGGCGATCCGCGCGCTGACGGCGGTTTGATTTGCGACTGAGGCTTTCGCGCACTAAAATTGTCGTGATCATGACGGCGTTTGCGAGGAACGGGATTATGACCAAGACTTCAGCGACTCAATTAAATCGCCGCGCCTTCGTGGCCGGATCCGCCGCACTGATCGGCGCGCCCGCACTGGCGCAGACCCAGGGCAGCATCGAGATCGAGCAGGATATCTCCTCGGCGGTGCGGCGCAATATCTCGAGCTTTCGATCGCTCGACTGGCGGCCCTATTTCAATTCGCTCTCCAACGGCGCGATCCTCGTCGACATCACCAGCCGGGCGCTGCACTACTGGTCGCAGAACGGCGAGACCTACCGGCTTTATCCCACCTCGGTGCCGCTGACCGAAGATCTGACGCGACGCGGCCGCACCTCGGTGATCCGCAAGGTCGAGGGGCCGGAATGGCGCCCCACGCCGTCGATGAAAAAGCGCAATCCCGAGTGGCCGGATTACGTCGGTCCGGGGCCTGACAATCCGCTTGGAACCCATGCGCTCTATCTGAGTTGGACCTACTACCGTATCCACGGCACACATGACACGCGCAAGATCGGCCGTCGCTCGTCGAACGGCTGTATTGGCCTTTATAATCAGCACATTGCGGAACTTTTCAGCCGGGCCAAAGTGGGCACACAAGTGTTGCTAATTTGACGACAAATCGGCGCTCTGCGAGAGCCCACAACAAAGATGAGTTTGCAATCCCCCAGATAAGCTGCTTAGAAAAAAACCACGAGGTAAGTCTTGGGTGCTTGCCGCAACCAGTATGGTTAAAGAGCGGTAAGTGAATATCTGGAGGATATGATATGAAGAAACTCGCACTCGCAGCGGCCCTGTCCGCAGCAGCTTCGACCGCATTCGCCGGTTCGTATGCAAAAGACGACGTCATCATCGAAGCACCGGTGATCGTTGAAGAAACCACGCAAGCATCCACGTCGGCCGGTATCCTGGTTCCGCTGATCCTGCTTGCCCTGGTTGTTGCTGTCGCTTCGGCTGACTAAGCACGACCTGATCGAAAAAAGAGAAAGCGGCGTCCTCGGGCGCCGCTTTTTCTATTCTGCATCGGGCCGGTTCGGCGCCGGCCGCCCGGTCAGTCGAGCCAGCCGCCGAGGTTCTCGCGGATCACCGTGCTCAGCGCCGCGATATGCGCCGGATCGTCGTTCAGGCAGGGCACATAGGTAAAGCGCGCGCCGCCGGCTTCTTCAAAGCTCTCGCGGATCTCTTCGTTGATCTCTTCCAGCGTCTCGATGCAATCGGCGGAAAATGCCGGCGCGATCACCGCGATGTTCTTTTTGCCGTCCTCGCGGGCCAGCCGCGCCACCTCGTCCACCGTGTAAGGCCGGAGCCAGTCCTCGGGGCCGAACTGCGACTGAAAGGTGGTGGTGATCTCGGTATCCGCCCAGCCCAACCGTTCCTTCAGCAGGCGCGTCGTCTTCTGGCATTGGCAGTGGTAGGGGTCGCCTTCCATCAGATAGCGCTTGGGCACCCCGTGGTAGGAACACACCAGGATATCCGGCCGCGTCTCGAGATCGGCGTAGCGCCGCTCGACCGATTGCGCCAGGGCGTCGATATAGGCGGGATGTTCGAAATAAGGATCGACGATGCGCGCCGTGGGTTGCCATTTCTCCTGCATCAGCGCCCGAAAGAACTGATCGTTGGCGGTGGCCGAAGTGGCCCCGGCATATTGCGGATAAAGCGGGAAAAACACGATCTTGGTGCAGCCGGCGGCGACCATCTCGCGCACCTTGGACCGGGTCGAGGGGTTGCCGTAGCGCATGCAGAATTCGACCATCACCCGGTCGCCGTACTGGTCGGTCAGGGTCTCGCGGATCGCGGCGGTCTGGGCCTTGGTGATCGTCATCAGCGGGCTTTCGTCGGCCTCGGTGTTCCAGATCGTGCGATAAGCCGCGCCCGAGGTGAAAGGCCGCTTGCTCAGGATGATGAGCTGCAACAGCGGCTGCCATTTCCACGCCGGATAGTCGATCACCCGCTTGTCTGACAGGAATTCGCCCAGATAGCGGCGCATCGACCAGTAATCGGTGCCGTCCGGCGTGCCGAGGTTGGCCAGAAGGATGCCCACTTTCTGCGCCGGTATCGCGGGGTGGTCTTTCGGGGCATGGGCCGGGCAGGTGGCTCCGGGCTGGCTGGTGTCGCGCATCAGGGTCTCCGCTGGCATAGGATCGGGAGACAGATAACGACTGTCCCCCCGCCGTCAATCATTCAGCTTGGTTTCACGGGTTGCCAATGCGTCAGCCAGCCGCGCCTTGGCCGATCCCGGCCGCAGCGGCTGCGGCTGGCTCTCGTCGGGCGCCCAGCCGGTGAGCACGATGATTTCGAAAGTGGCGGGGATACGGCCGCCGGCATCGGCATGGGCCTCGCCATAGATCTCGGCGGCGCGGAGCAGCACCGCGCGGCGGGTCGGATGGCGCAGGCGCGCGTCCAGCGCATTGGCCTCGCCCATCGCCCGCAGATCGCGCATCAGGTGCAGCGCCGAGGCATAGGTCACAGTGAGCGCAAAGGCATCGGCCACCGGCAGGGCAAAGCCCGCGCGCTGCAACAGCCCGCCCATGTCGCGGATCTCGGCCATCGGCGCGATGCGCGGCGACAACCCTCCGGTGACCTCGGCCTCGGCGGTGGCAAGGCAGGCGCGCAGCTCTTGCAGGGTGCGGCCGCCGAACAGCGAGGCAAGAAAGAAGCCATCGGGCCGAAGTGCGCGGCGGCATTGGATCAACTGGCCGACCGGGTCTTCGGCCCAGTGCAGCGTGTGGCTGTGCAGGATCAGGTCATGCGCCTGCTGATCAAGTGCCAGAGTGTCGCTGTCGGCCACCAGCCGCGCCCCGGGCAGCGTGCCCCGCCAGATCTGCGGCTGGCCGGTGACGATCGCCGGCGCCGTAAAGGTTCTGTTAACCAATGTCAGCCGATCCTGAAGGTCGTCGCGCGCGGTCTGAAACAGGAACAGCGCCTCCTGACGGGCGCGCTGACGGTTGCGGGCGAGGGCCGCGGTATCGGTGAGGCGTGGCTGCATGTGGGGTAGATAGAGCCATGGGAGAGATTGTTCAAACCGCTCTGCGGATGATCTATCCGCCGCAATGTCTGATCTGCCGCGAGATGGTCGAAAGCGATTTCGGTCTCTGCGGGGCCTGCTGGCGCGACACGCCGTTTCTGGGCGGGCTGGTCTGTGACGGCTGCGGCACGCCCCTGCCGGGCAGCAACCCCGACGAGATCGCCCACTGCGATGCCTGTCTGGCCTATCCGCGCGGCTGGGACCGGGCCCGCGCGGCGCTGCTCTATCATGATAATGGCCGGCGGCTGGTGTTGGGGATGAAACACAATGACCGCAATGACATCGCCCGCATCGGCGCGCTCTGGCTGGCCCGCGTGCTGCGGCCGCTGATCCTGCCGCAGATGCTGGTGGCGCCGGTGCCGCTGCACTGGCTGCGGCTGATGTCACGCCGTTACAATCAATCCGCGCGGCTGGCCAGGGCGCTGGCGGGCGAGCTGGGTCTGTCCTACTGCCCCGATCTGCTGCAACGGGTGCGGCGCACCCGCAGTCTTGGCCGGATGACGGGGGAGGAGCGGCGCGCCGTGCTGGCGGGCGCGATCCGGCTGCACCCCGGACGGCGGCATCGGGTGGCGGCGCACCGCCCGGTGCTGCTGATCGACGATGTTCTGACCACCGGCGCGACGCTCTCGGCCTGTGGCGCGGCGCTGCGTGCGGCGGGCGCCGGGCCGATATGCGCCGGTGTACTGGCAAGAGCGGTGCGGGAGGACTAGGTAAGGGGCAACAGCAAAGGAAAGCCAGAATGCCCCGGATTGAAATCTACACCTCGCCGCTCTGCGGCTTCTGTCACGCCGCCAAACGGCTGCTGGACCAGAAGGGTGTTGCCTATGACGAGATCGACGTGCTGCAAAACCCCGACCGCAAGCCCGAGATGATCCAGCGCGCCAATGGCGGCCGTACCGTGCCGCAGATCTTCGTGGGCGAAACCCATGTCGGCGGCTGTGACGACCTGTTTGCGCTGGAACGCTCCGGCAAGCTCGACCCGCTGCTCGACGCCGCCTGATGCGCAGCGCGCTGCTGCAACTGTCGTCCACCGACGATCCGGCGGAAAACCTCGCCATCACGGCGGCGCGGATCGACGCCGCGGTGACCGAGGGCGCGGGGTTCGTTCTGACGCCCGAGGTGACGAATTGCGTCTCGGCCAGCCGGTCCCGGCAGCAGGCGGTGCTGCAACAGGAGAAAGACGACATCACGCTCGCCGGATTGCGCGATCTGGCGGCGCGGCGGGGGATCTGGCTCTCGATCGGGTCGCTGGCGTTGAAAACCGGCGCGGCCGACGGGCGTTTCGCCAACCGCTCCTTCCTGATCGGACCGGCGGGCGACATCGTCGCGCGGTATGACAAGATCCACATGTTCGACGTGCAGGTCAGCGAGACCGAGACCTATCGCGAAAGCGCGGGCTTCCGCCCCGGCACCGCGGCGGTGGTGGCCGAGACGCCCTTTGCCACCCTCGGCCTGAGCATCTGCTACGATCTGCGGTTCCCGCAGCTTTACCGCGCGCTGGCCCATGCCGGGGCCGAGGTGCTGCTGGTGCCATCGGCCTTTTCGCCGGTCACTGGCGCCGCCCATTGGCAACCGCTGCTGCGCGCCCGGGCGATCGAGAGCGGGGCCTGGGTGCTGGCGGCGGCGCAATGCGGCACGCATGATGCGGTGCGTGGCAAGCAGCGCACAACATATGGGCATTCCATGGCAGTGGCGCCCTGGGGTGAGATCCTGGCCGAGGCCGGCGAGGCGCCGGAGGTGCTTTGGGTTGACCTGAGCCGGGAAGCGGTGGACAAAGCCCGCGAGCGGGTGCCCTCGCTCACCCATGACCGTGACTTCACAGGACCCTGATGGCCGATCAGACTGCCAATGGCCTCGCGGTGGCGCTGTTCTCGGAGCTGTTCACCGCCGATCAGATGTTGCGCAACCGGCTCAGCCGGATGCTGCCCAAAGGCATGGAATTGTCGCATTTTTCGGTGCTCAACCACCTGGCGCGCTTCAAGCAGGAGCGGACGCCGGCGCAGCTTGCCCGGTCGTTTCACGTGACCCGGGGGGCGATGACCAACACGCTGAGCAAGCTCGAGGCGGCCGGGTTCATCCATATCCGGCCCGATTGGGACGACGCCCGGTCGAAGCTGGTGACGATCTCGCCGGCCGGGGTGCAGGCGCGGGATGCGGCGCTGGATGCGATCACGCCGCTGATCACCGATCTGGTGGGCGAACTGGGGCAGGAGCGGGTCCGGGCGGCGCTGCCGATCCTGCGCGACCTGCGGCTGAAGCTGGAAGACGAAGGCTGAGCGGGCGCCCTTGGGCCGGTGGCGGAGCGAGGGGCCAGCCCCTCGCGCTCCCCGCGGTATTTGAAGCAAGAGGACAGGGCGGGGGTATCAGGCCGGTTTCAGGCTGGTGGTGACATAGTTCACGCTCAGGTCGCGCGACGAGATCGACCAGCCCCAGGTGACCGGGTTGAAGACGAAGCCCTTGCGGTCGACCGGGTTCATGCCGGATTGCTTGAGCAGTTCGAACAGCTCTTCGGGGGTGATGAATTTCGACCATTCATGGGTGCCCCTGGGCAGCCAGCGCATCACCCATTCGGCGCCGAGGATGGCCATGGCAAAGCTCTTGGGGTTGCGGTTGATGGTCGAACAGATCTGCATGCCGCCGGGTTTCAGCAGGCGCTGGCAGGCGGTGAGATAGGCCGGCGGATCGGCGACATGTTCCACCACCTCCATGTTGAGCACCACGTCGAATTGTTCGCCCTGCTCCACCATCGCCTCGGCGGTGACATGCCGGTAGTCGATCTCGAGCCCCTGCTGTTCGGCGTGCAGCCGCGCCACCGGGATATTGCCGGCGGCGGCATCGGCGCCGACCACGGTGGCCCCGAGCCGCGCCATCGGTTCGCAGAGCAGCCCGCCGCCGCAGCCGATGTCGAGCAGGCGCAGCCCCTCGAAGGGGCGCGGCGCGCTCAGGTCGCGCGAGAACTCGCCGGCGATCTGGCTGGTGATATAGTCCAGCCGGCAGGGGTTGAGCATGTGCAGCGGCTTGAACTTGCCGGCGGGATCCCACCATTCGGCGGCCATCGCCTCGAATTTCGAGATTTCCGACGGATCGACTGTGGTCTGGGCGGTTTGCATGGCATGCTCCCTATGGTCTTTCGGTCCCTCGGTCTCATATAGGATGATTATGGACAAGTTCTCAGGCCAAAAGCGCGCAGTGCAATATCTCTATCCGCAGATCGATCCCTTCGATCAGCGCATGCTCGACGTCGGAGATGGCCACAAGGTCTATGTCGAGCAGTCCGGCCGGCCCGACGGCCTCCCGGTGGTGGTGCTGCATGGCGGCCCGGGCGGCGGATGCAGCCCGGCGATGCGGCGCTATTTCGACCCCCGGGTCTATCGTGTCGTGCTTTTCGATCAGCGCGGCTGTGGCCGGTCGCGGCCGCATGCCAGCGTCGAACACAACACCACCTGGCATCTGGTGGCGGATATCGAACGCATCCGCGAGGTGCTTGGCATCGGCCGGTGGACGGTCTTCGGCGGCAGCTGGGGCGCCACCCTGGCGCTGATCTATGCCGAGACCCACCCGGAGGCGGTGCGGGCGCTGGTGCTGCGCGGCGTTTTCATGATGACCCAGGCCGAGCTCCGCTGGTTCTATGGCGGCGGCGCCGGGCAGTTCTGGCCCGAAACCTGGCAGCGCTTTGCCGACCTGATCCCCGAGGACGAGCAGGACGACATGATCGCCGCCTATCACAAGCGGTTGTTTTCCGGCAATCTTCCCGAGGAAACCCGTTATGCCAAGGCCTGGTCGGCCTGGGAGAATGCGCTGGCCTCGGTCTATTCCTCGGGCCATGGCGGCGAGACGCCGGGGGAGTATGCCCGCGCCTTTGCCCGGCTCGAGAATCACTATTTCATCAATGGCGGTTTCCTGGATTACGACGGCCAGATCCTCGACCAGGTGGACCGCATCGCGCAGATCCCCGGCGTCATCGTGCAGGGCCGCTATGACATGATCTGCCCGCCGCGCCGCGCCTGGGAGCTGTCGCGCCGCTGGCCCAATTCCGAGCTGCGGATGATCCGCAATGCCGGCCATGCGCTGTCGGAGCCGGGCATCTCGGCGGAACTGGTGCGGGCGATGGACCATCTGGCCGAGCGCTGATTTATCAAACCGGTTTACATTTGAGAGGGGATCGCTAGGCTTTCCCAACCACTCACCATACCGGGATGACCTGCCACGTGCCTGGCGTCTTGAAAATCGTACTTCAGCGGCTCGCTCTGGGCCTTGTCACGCTCTTTGTGGTTTCCATCGTCATTTTCGTCGCCGTCAACGCGCTTCCGGGGGATTTCGCCCAGGTGATTCTGGGTCAGGGCGCCACGCCCGAGGCTGTGGCGGCGATCCGGCGCGACCTGGCGCTGGACGAACCCCTGGTGACGCGTTACGTCGGCTGGCTGGGGGCCATCCTGACCGGCGATCTGGGCACCTCCTTTGCGCAGCTCAACTTCCAGTCCTCGCTCGGCGGTGGCGAGATGAAGACCGTGGCTTCGCAGATCGCGCCACGCTTTGCCAATACGATCTTTCTGGCCGGGGTGACGGCGGCGATCGCGGTGCCGGTGGCGGTGGCGCTGGGGGTGCTGGCGGCGCTCTATCGCGGCTCGGTGTTCGACCGGTTCACCAATATCTTCACGCTCTCTTCGGTCTCCAGCCCCGAGTTCTTTCTGGCCTACATGCTGATCCTGTTCCTGGCGGTGCTCAATCCAATGCTGCCGTCGCTGTCGAACATCTATGACGGCATGGCGTTTTCCGAACGGCTCCGGGCGACCATGCTGCCGGCGCTGACGCTGACGCTGATCGTGCTGGCGCAGATGATGCGGATGACGCGGGCGGCGATCATCAACCTGCTGGCCTCGCCCTATATCGAGATGGCGCGGCTCAAGGGCATCAGCCCGATGCGGGTCATCGTGCGCCACGCGCTGCCCAATGCGCTGGCGCCGATCATCAACGTCATCGCGCTGAACCTGGCCTATCTGATCACCGGGGTGGTCGTGGTCGAGGTGGTCTTTGTCTATCCCGGCATCGGCCAGCTGTTCGTCGATGCGGTGAAAATCCGCGATATCCCGGTGGTGCAGGCCTGCTGCCTGATCTTTGCCGCCGCCTATATCCTGCTGAACCTGACGGCGGATATCCTGTCGATTCTGTCCAACCCGCGTCTGAGGCATCCGAAATGACCGCTCTGCTTTACGTTTCGGGCGCGCTGCTGGCCTGTCTGGCTCTGGGCTGGCTGGGCCGCCGGATCGCACAGACAACCACCGGCAATGCGCCACGCTATCGCGACATGCCGTTGGCGGTGGCCTTCGGGTATGCGTTTTCGGCGCTGCTTCTGGGGCTTGGCGTCTGGTTCTACTTTCAGCCCACGGCGACCGAGGCGGGCATTCCGCGCGCCAGCGTGATGTTCTTTCGCTGGGCGGTGCAGGGCTTTGTGATCTTCGCGCTGGCGGCCTTTGTCTTTCGCCTGGCGGGCCGGCATGTCGGCCCGGCGGGCAGCCGCAAGATGTTCCGCAACATGCCGCTGACCGCCGCCTTCGGCATCCTGATGATCCTGATCTATGCCGTGGTGGCGATCTTTGCCGGCCAGATCGCGCCGCATGGCCAGGCCGAGGTGTTCAACGCCGTCAACGTTCTGCCCGGCGGCAACCCGGCCACCGGCGGCAACCCGGAGTTTCCGCTGGGCACCGACCAGATCGGCCGCGATCTGCTGTCGCGACTGATCTATGGCGCGCAGAACACCGTCGGCATCGCTTTCATCACCACCTTGCTGGCCTTTTTCATCGGCGGCAGCCTCGGCTTTCTGGCGGCGACGCTGCAAGGCTGGCTCGACCAGTTGCTGAGCCGCGGCGTCGATGTGTTGATGGCGATCCCCTCGCTGATCTTTGCGCTGCTGCTGATGACCATCGCCAGCGCCTGGGCGGGATCGGAGAAATGGCTGCTGACGGTCTATATGGTGATCATCATCGCGGTGATCGATTCGACGCGGGTGTTTCGTCTGGCGCGCGCGGTGGGTCTGAACATCGTGGTCATGGATTACATCGAGGCCGCCAAGCTGCGCGGCGAGGGGCTGCGCTATCTGATCTTTGACGAGATCCTGCCCAACGCCCTCGCGCCGCTGCTGGCCGAGTTCGGCCTGCGCTTCTGCTTTGTCTTCCTGACCATCGCCTCGCTGTCGTTCCTTGGCGTCGGCATCCAGCCGCCGCTGGCGGATTGGGGCACCATGGTGCGCGATCTGGCGCAGTTCATCAATTTCGCCGCCTTTTCGCCGCTGACCGCGACGCTGCCGCTGCTGGCCGCCGGGGCGATTGCGCTGCTGACCGTGGCGGTGAATTTCGTGGTCGACTGGATGCTGCACAAGTCCTCGGGGTTGAAGGAATGAGCCGCCTGCTGACGATCAACGACCTCGTGCTCGAGGGCCGCAGCGACGAAAGCTGGAGCCGGATCGTCAATGGCGTGAGCCTGACGCTCGACAAGGGCGAGGTGCTGGGATTGATCGGCGAAAGCGGGGCCGGCAAATCCACCGTCGGTCTGGCCGCCATGGGCTTTACCCGCGACGGGGTGCGGATTGCCGGCGGCTCGGTCGAGTTCGACGGCATCGACCTGGTCAATGCGTCGGCCAATACCAAGCGCAACCTGCTGGGCAAACGCATCGCCTATGTGGCGCAATCCGCCGCCGCCAGCTTCAACCCGGCGCATCGGCTGATCGACCAGCACACCGAAGGACCGGTGGTGCATGGCGTCATGGGCCGGGGCGAGAGCGCCGAGGACGGTATCGAGCTTTACCGCCGGCTGCGCCTGCCCAACCCCGAGGAAATCGGCTTTCGCTATCCGCATCAGGTCTCGGGCGGGCAGTTGCAGCGGGCAATGACGGCGATGGCGATGTCCTGCCGGCCGGATCTCATCATCTTTGACGAGCCGACCACCGCGCTCGACGTGACCACCCAGATCGAGGTGCTGGCGGCGATCCGCAAGATCGTCGAGGATTTCGACACCGCTGCGATCTACATCACCCACGATCTGGCGGTGGTGGCGCAGATGGCCGATCGGATCAAGGTGCTGCTCAAGGGGGACGAGGTGGAAGAGGCCACGACCCGCGAGATGCTCGACCATCCGCAGGAGGATTACACCAAGAGCCTCTGGGCGGTGCGCGAGTTCCAGCATGCGGAAAAGCCGCTGGCGCCCAAGGGGGCAGTGCCGGTGATCTCGGTCAGGAATGTCACCGCCGGCTATGGCAAGATCGACGTTCTGCAAGACGTCAGCTTCGACATTCACGAGGCCCGCACCGTCGCGGTGGTGGGCGAGAGCGGATCGGGCAAATCCACGACCGCGCGCTGCATCACCGGGCTGCTGCCGCCCCGTCAGGGGCAGATCCTGCTCGATGGCGAGGCGCTGCCGCCGGACTATCGCAAACGCTCCAAGATGCAGCTTCGCCAAGTACAGATGATCTATCAGATGGCCGATACCGCGCTCAATCCGCGCAAGACCATCGCCCAGATCATCGGCCGGCCGGTGCAATTCTACCTCGGTCTGCGCGGCAAGGAGAAGCGTCGCCGGGTGAACGAGCTGCTCGAGCATATCGAGCTCGACCCGGCGCAATTCGCCGGCCGGCTGCCGGGCGAGCTGTCCGGCGGCCAGAAACAGCGCGTCGGCATTGCCCGCGCCCTTGCGGCGGAACCCAAGTTCATTATCTGTGACGAGGTGACATCGGCGCTCGATCAGCTTGTGGCCGAGGGCATCCTGCGGTTGCTGGCGCGGCTTCAGGACGAATTGCAGCTCAGCTACATGTTCATCACCCATGACCTCGCCACCGTGCGATCGATCGCCGACGAGGTGGTGGTGATGAAGGATGGCGTGGTGGTGGAACAGGGGCCCAAGACCGAGATGTTCACCCCGCCGCATCATGCCTACACCGATCTTCTGCTGTCTTCGGTGCCCGAGATGGATCCGGACTGGCTCGACAAACTGCTGGCAGAACGTGGAGTTGATAACATCGGCGATGCCGCTGTTGATAAGATGTAGGGCGAATCGCGCACGAGGGGCGGGATTTCAAATAACAAAAACAGGGAGACGACAATGACAAGATTGACACGACGCGGGCTTCTGCGCACCGGTGCCGCTGCCGGTGTTCTGGCCGCCTCGGGCCTGCCGCTGAAGGCCCAGATGAAGCGTGGCGGACGGCTGCGCGCGGGCCTTGCCGGGGCCAATACCTCGGACAACTGGGATGCACGCACCCATACCGACGCCTTCATGCAGAACGCCTCGCAGGGGGCGGTGTTCGATGCGCTGACCGAAGTGGCCGCCGATGGCACGCTTGTGGGCGAACTGGCCGAAAGCTGGGAGGCCAGCCCCGACGCCAAGACCTGGACCTTCAACCTGCGCCAGGGCGTGACCTTCCACAACGGCAAGGCCTTTGGCGCCGACGACGTGATCGAATCGCTGCAAATGCACGTCGCCGAGGATTCGAAATCCGCCGCCAAGCCGATTGTCTCTGCGATCACCGAAATGAAGAAACTGGGCGAGCATCAGGTGCAGCTTGTGCTGGCGGCGGGCAATGCCGATCTGCCGTATCTGCTGTCGGATTATCACCTGATGATGTACCCGGCCGGCCAGATCGACGAGGCGATCTCCAAGGGTATCGGCACCGGCCTTTATCAGGTGGTCAGCTTCGATCCCGGCGTGCGGTTCGTCGGCAAGCGGGTCGACAGCCACTACAAGGGCGATGCCGCCGGCTTCTTCGACGAGATCGAGTTCATCGCGATCAACGATCCCACGGCGCGGATGAACGCGCTGCTGACCGGCCAGGTCGAGACGATCAACCGCGTCGACGTCAAGACCGAGGCGCTGCTCAATGCCAACCCGCTGGTCAGCATCCAGGAGGTGACCGGCAATCGGCATTTCACCTTCCCGATGCTCACCAATGTCGCGCCGTTCGATGACGTCAACGTGCGCCGCGCGCTCAAGCACGGCATCAACCGCCAGGAGATGGTCGACAAGATCCTGCTCGGCCACGGCAGCATCGCCTATGACACGCCGATCGGCCCCGCCAACCAGTATTACGCCGCCGATATGGAGCCGATCCCCTATGACCCCGACAAGGCCGCCTTTTATCTGAAAGAGGCCGGGATGGATCAGCTCAACATCGATCTGTCGGCCTCTTCCGCGGCCTTTGCCGGCGCGGTGGATGCCTCACAGCTCTATCAATCCTCGGCGAAACCGGCGGGCATCAACATCAACGTCGTGCAGGAACCGGCGGATGGCTACTGGTCGAACGTCTGGCTGAAGAAACCCTTCAGCGCCGCCTTCTGGTCGGGTCGCGCCACCGAGGACTGGATGTTCTCTTCCGCCTACGAGGACGGCGTGCCGTGGAACGACAGCCAATGGGGCACCGAGGACAGCGAGCGCTTCCAGGAACTGCTGGTGACGGCGCGCGCCGAACTCGACAGCGACAAGCGCCGCGAGATGTACACCGAGATGCAGATGATCCTGCGCGACGACGGCGGGGTGATCATCCCGATGTTCGCCAACTGGGTGCAGGCGGTGTCGAACAAGCTGTCGGTGCCGGGCACGGTGGGCAACCTCTGGGGCATGGACAACGCAAGGATGGCCGAGCGCTGGGCAATGGCCTGAGAGGTGTGAAGCGCCCGCCCGCGGGTTTCGCGGGCGGGGTCTCGGCCCCTCCGGCCGGGCATTATCCCCGCCGCGCATCGCCGGACCGCAGCCCCGGAGATGCGCGGCTCATCTTGAGGTCGCGCACCCGCGCCCCGGGCCTGACCCGGGGCCTCACGCTCTGATCATAGCACGTAGCGGCTCACATCGGTCGAACGGGTCAGCTCGCCGAGGTTCTTCTCGACAAAGTCCGCATCCACCGTCACCGACTGCCCGGCGCGGTCGGGCGCATGGAAGCTCAGCTCCTCGAACACCCGCTCCATCACCGTGTAGAGCCGCCGCGCGCCGATGTTCTCGACGCTGTCGTTGACCTCGAAGGCGATCTTCGCGAGCTGCGCGATGCCCTCTTCGGTGAAATCCACCGCCACCTCTTCGGTGCCCATCAGCGCCGTATACTGCCGCGTCAGCGCATTGTCGGTCTCGGTCAGGATGCGGACGAAATCGTCTTCGGTCAGCGCCCGCAGGTTGACCCGGATCGGCAGACGGCCCTGCAATTCCGGCAGCAGATCCGATGGCTTGGCGATGTGGAAGGCGCCGGAGGCGATAAAGAGGATGTGGTCGGTCTTGACCGCACCATGTTTGGTGCTGACGGTGGTGCCCTCGATCAGCGGCAGCAGATCGCGCTGCACGCCCTCGCGGCTGACATCGCCGCCGCGCGCGTCCTTGCGGGCGCAGACCTTGTCGATCTCGTCGAGAAAGACGATGCCGTTCTGTTCCACCGCTTCCAGCGCCGCCTTGTTGACCGTCTCGTCGTCAAGCAGCTTGTCGGCCTCTTCGGAAATCAGCACGTCATAGCTCTCGCGCACGCTCATCCGCTTGCGCACGGTCCGGCCGCCAAAGGCCTTGCCGAAGATATCGCCGAGGTTCATCATCCCCATCTGGCTGCCGGGCTGGCCGGGGATGTCCATCATGCCCATCGGGTTGGAATGGTCGGTCAGCTCCAGCTCGATCATCGTGTCGTCGAGCAGCCCGTCCTTGAGCTTCTTGCGGAACATGTCGCGGGTGCCTTCGCGGGCGTCCTCGCCGGCGATTGCGGCGATCACCCGGTCCTCGGCGGCCTGATGCGCCTTGGCCTTGACGTCCTCGCGCATCCAGTCGCGGGTCTGGATGATGGCGGCATCGACGAGATCGCGGATGATCTGCTCGACGTCGCGGCCGACGTACCCCACTTCGGTGAATTTGGTGGCCTCGACCTTGATGAAGGGCGCCTTGGCCAGCTTGGCGAGGCGGCGGGAGATCTCGGTCTTGCCGACGCCGGTGGGGCCGATCATCAGGATGTTCTTGGGATAGACTTCGTCGCGCAGGTCATCGGCCAGCTGCTTGCGCCGCCAGCGGTTGCGCAGCGCCACGGCCACGGCGCGTTTGGCATCGGCCTGACCGATGATGAACCGGTCGAGTTCCGAGACGATTTCGCGGGGGGTGAGGTCTGTCATGTTGTTGGGTCGTCGAGGATCCAGGCCTCGACCTCCTGATTGTTTTCTTCGATCAATCCGCCGCGCGCGCCAATCTCGATCAGCAAGGTGCGGCAGTCTTCTGCTTCCATTCCGGTTTCAAGGCAAAGCCGCGAAATCGTGCGCCATCCTGTCGGGGCGACCTTTCGGTCCTTCAGCATGGCTTCCAGCCGCCTCCGTCGGGGTTTGGCCCAGGTCTTGCCGTGTTTCCAGTCCCGGTATTCCTGAAGAAGGATGGGGCCGATTACACCGCCGACAAGACCGCCAAGAATTGCGGCAAGAAGCTCGGTCATGCCGAAATCGTCTCCACCGTCAGGTTGCCATTGGTATAGACGCAGATGTCGGCGGCGATTGCCATCGCCTTGCGCGCCACCTCTTCCGCCGAAAGGTCGGTCTCGATCAGCCCGCGTGCCGCCGCCAGGGCGTAGTTGCCGCCCGATCCGATGGCGGTGACGTCATGCTCGGGCTCGAGCACATCGCCGGCGCCGGTGATCACGAACATCTGGGCACCGTCCGAGACGATCAGCATCGCTTCGAGCTTTTGCAGGTATTTGTCGGTGCGCCAGTCCTTGGCCAGCTCGACACAGCCGCGCGCCAACTGGCCCGGCGTGCTCTCCAGCTTGGCCTCGAGCCGTTCGAGCAGCGTGAAGGCATCGGCGGTCGAGCCGGCAAAGCCGCAGACCACATCCGAGCCGCCGGGGCTGATGCGGCGCACCTTGCGGGCGGTGCCCTTGATCACGGTCTGGCCAAGGCTGACCTGTCCGTCGCCGGCAATCACCACCTGGCCGCCCTTCTTGACGCCAATGATCGTCGTGCCGTGCCAGCCGGGGAATTCTTCGCTCATGGGGCCTCCTGGGGGGCTTGCTTCGGGTTTCGGCCTATATGGAACCCGGGGACAGCCCATGCAAGGGGCCGGGCCGGTCGTGCCCCATGCAAAAGGGCCGCCGGATGGGCGACCCTTTCACGTGCGAACCTGGGGCTGATCTCAGCCGATGTTCTCTTCGATCCAGCCTTGCAGCGCGGCCTTGGGCGCGGCGCCGGTCTTGTTGGACACCGGCTCGCCGCCCTTGAAGATGAACAGGGCGGGAATGCCGCGGATGCCCAGCTTGGCAGCGGTGTCGGGGTTGCTGTCGACGTCGACCTTGGCGATCTTCACCTTGCCGTCGTACTGTGCCGAAAGCTCCTCGAGCGCCGGGCCGATCTGTTTACAGGGGCCGCACCACTCGGCCCAGAAATCCACTACGACGGGGATGTCGGAATTGCGGACTTCGGCGTCGAATGTCTCGTCGGTTACGGCAACGGTGGCCATGGGCTTTCTCCTGATGAGTCGTATGGGTCGCTTGGAGGGCGAAAGTAAGTACGCCCCCCGGTGGCGTCAAGGCGATGTAGTGCGCGCCAGCGCGGCCGTCACAAGATCGTGTGGCAGGGTCATCAGCGCGGCCGACCGGGTCCAGAGAATGGCGGTTTCGATTTCGTGCTTTGGATAGAGATGCTTAAGCATTTCGGCATAAGCGCCCATCTGCCGCAGCAGCGCCTCCGGCGTGGCGTCGGGGCGGTCGGGCACGGTGGCGTTGGTCTTGAAATCCACCGCCAGAACGCGGGTCTCGTCCAGGATCAGCCGGTCGATCACCCCATGCATCCGGCCGAGCCCGGGCACATCGGCGCTCACCGCCACCTCGGACAGGGTGCCGGGGGCAAAGAGCGCGGCCAGACCGGGGTTCGCCAGAACCGCGCAGGCCTCGTCATGCGCCAGGGCGCGCAGCGCGTCCCCGGGCCGCCGGTCGCGGGCGGCCTCGGGCAGGTCGGACAGCCGTTCGAGCGCCAGATGCACCAGCGTGCCGTGGCGCTTTGCCGCCTCTTCGTCCTGGCCCAGCATGCCCGCCAGCGCATGGGCGCCGCCGAGATCGGAGGGCGCGCGGGTTTCTGCTGGCGCAGGCGGCGCCGCGGCCGGGCAGGTAGCCCAGGCCGGCAGGACAACGGCGGCAGGGTCTTCCGGCGGCTCGGGCACTGCGGCGACGCGCGGCCAGTCGCCACTTTCATACCGCAGCCCTGCGCCAAAGGCGAAGGTCTGCGGTGCGGCATTGGCGGCGCTCATCGCCGTTTCGACGCCGGCGTACCAGCTCTCGCCATCCTTGCCGAGATCGCCCGCCGCCGCCACGATCAGCCAGGTTTCCGCCCGGGTCATTGCCACATACAACAGCCGGTCGCGTTCCTGCCTTTGCCGCTCCTTGGCCGCTTCCAGCGCGTCCGACATGGCGCGGGGGCAGTCGGTGGCGGCGCTTTTCCACACCGCCGTTTCGCCCATCGGCAGCAGGGCGTCGCGCAGCTGCACGGTCCGCTTGGCGGTGTCCGGCAGGATCACGATTGGCGCTTCCAGCCCCTTGGAGCCATGCACCGTCATCACCCGGATGCGGTCGCCGGCGGCGTCCATCTGGCGCTTGATTTCGAGATCGTCGGTCTCCATCCAGATCAGGAAGCCGGTGAGGCTGGGGATCTCGGTCTTCTCGTAGGCCAACGCCTGGCTGAGCAGGGCGTTGATGCCATCCTCGGCCTCGGTGCCGAGCCGCGCCAGCAGCTTCTGCCGGCCGTCATGCCGCGTCAGGATGCGCTCGATCAGATCATACGGCCGCATGAAATCGGCGGCGTTCTGAAGATCGGTGAGCATTGCCCAGAGTTCGGGGAAGTCCGCCTGCCGCGCCGCCAGCTCGCGCCAGAGGTATTTCTGTTCGCGGCCCTGGGCCAGCTGGTAAAGCTGCCCCTCGTCCCAGCCGCCCAACGGCGATTTCAGCACCGTGGCGAGGCTCAGATCGTCCTCCGGCAGTGCCAGCCAGTTCAGGAGCGCCGCCAGATCGCGCACGGCCAGCTCGGCCCCGACCTTGAGCCGGTCGGCCCCGGCAATCGGCAGCGCCTCTTCCTTGCAGGCGCGGATGATCTCGGCAAAGAGATCCGAGCGGCGTTGAACCAGGATCAGGAAATCGCCCGGGGTCACGGTGCGCCCGGCCCAGCCATGCGGCTCCTTTTTCCACGGGATCGGGGTGTTTTCGGCAAGCATCCGTTTGATCTCGCCGGCAATCCTTCGGGCGAGGGTGACATTGTGGTGGGTGTCGGCGGGCAGGTCGACGGGATCGTCCCAGTCGCCCTGTTCGGCATCGCTGGATTTTTCGACCAGCGGCCAGAGATCGACCCGCCCGCCCATGTCGGATTTGAACGCGCGGTGGGTTTCCTCGCGCGAAAAGCCCGAGCGGGCGCGGGCTTCGAACAGGGTATCGACCAGCCGCAGGATCGCCTCGGCCGAGCGGAAGGAAAATTGCAGCGTGGTGTCCTGCAACGGTTGATCGGCGGCGCGCAGGCGGGTGGCGAATTCGGCCTTCATCCGGTCGAACTCGGCTGGATCGGCGCCCTGGAAGGAATAGATCGATTGCTTCTTGTCGCCGACCACAAATATCGTGCGCGGCGTCTCGGCCCGGGCGCCTTCGCCGCTGGTGAACTCGCGTGCCAGCTCTTCGATCACCCGCCATTGCACCGGGCTGGTGTCCTGAGCCTCGTCGACGAGGATGTGATCGATGCCGCCATCAAGCCGGTAGAGCACCCATTGCGCCACCTTGCGATCGGTCAGAAGCGCCAGCGTCTTGTGGATCAGGTCGTCGAAGTCGAGCCAGCCGCGGGCCAGCTTGGCGGCTTCGTAGCGCGGCAGGAATTCGGCGGCAAAGGCTTGCAGGGCCTGGGTTTTCCCGACCGCCGCCAGGGCGCAACGGGCATCGCGCGCCGCCTCGACCCGGCGCATCAGGTCTTCGAGCCGGTCCATGACGTCGGCCAGCGCGCCCTCGCGCGGCCCCTTGGTGGGAAAGCCGCCGATCTTGGCGCTGTAGGGCCCGGCCTTGGCGCTGGCACCATTGAGTAGCACGCCCTCCAGCACCGCCAGCGCGCCCAGGTCGGGCGCGGTGATCGTCCGCAGTTTCGCCGCCGCCTTCTGATCGTTGGCGCCGCTGCCGGCCAGAACATCCGCGATCTGATGCAGCATCTCGAGCTCGCCGCCCAGAAAGACCTGATCCAGCAGCCAGTCCTCGCCAGCCGTCTCCGGCAGGCCGAAAAGCGCATGCAACTCGGTCCGCGGCAGGCGCCGGAACAGCAATTGCCGGTGGCGCACCACCTCGGTGGTGATCTCGGCGAAATCGGCGGCGGTGAGATGCGCGGCCAGCGCCTCGACCGTTCCGGCGGCCGCGCCGTCGGCCATCTCGTCGACGATCTCGGCCTGGAGCAGCGCGGCGGCGCGGTCCTCCATCTCCTTGAATTGCGGCGAAACCCCGGCCTCGAGCGGAAACCGTCGCAGGATGGCGGCGCAGAACGAGTGGATGGTCTGGATCTTGAGCCCGCCCGGCGTTTCGATGGCGCGGGCAAACAGCGTGCGGGCGCGGCGCAGCGCATCCTCGGAAATATGCCCCTCGATCCCCAGATCGTGCAGCGCGTGATGCAGCGCCGCGTCGTCCTTCATCGCCCAGTCACCCAGGCGCTGGAACAGCCGGTTCTGCATCTCGCTGGCGGCGGCCTTGGTGTAGGTCAGGCAGAGGATGTGTTCGGGCAGCACGCCCTGCAACAACAGCCGCGCCACCCGGTCGGTGAGCACCCGGGTCTTGCCCGAGCCGGCATTGGCGGCCAGCCAGGTGGAACGGTCGGGGTGCGCCGCCTCGATCTGGCGCTGGGTGGCCTCGTCGCGTTGGGTCATGGCACGGGCCTCGCATCGGGCAGGTCGGTCAGCTCCCATTCGCCAAAGCGCGCAAGCTGGTCGTAATCGCCGACGTCACCGGCCTTTTGCATGGCGCGGCGCGCGGTAAAGCCCTGGATCTCGTCCATGTAGCGCGCGATCAGCGTCTCGAACTGTGCCCAGACGGCGGCGGGCGGCGCCTCGGCCAGCGGCGCCTCGCGGTTTTCCGGGCTGGAGCCGAGGCCGAGATAGACCGCGCGCGCGACCTGTGCCGGCGCCAGCCCCTCGAAGCCGCCGGCCTCGGCCACCGCCGCCTCGAGCAGCAGTTGCTTGTCGAAATGTTTCTGTTCGGCCGGGCCGGGGGGCTTGCCGGTCTTGTAATCATAGAGCAGCAGCCGCCCGTCCTCGCGCGCCCGATCGATGCGGTCGGCCTCGCAGGTCAGACGGAAGCCCAGGCGCGGAATGTCGCGGCCGCCCTTGACTTCGAAGCGGATCGGCAGCGCCTCGGCCTGCCTTTCGGTCTCGTCCGCGATGAAGCCATCGGCCACCCGCGCCATCCGCGCCTGCCACATCGCCCGCGCCGAAGGCCAGGGCACCTGCGCGCCCAGAACCTGGGCGGTGGTCGCCAAAAGCTCGGCCCGGCTGAGCCTGTCCGGGTGTTTCACGCTGGCGTCGACGAAATCTTCCAGCACCTTGTGCGCGATGATGCCGCGCAACAGCGCGTCGGGCGCCTTGGCTAGACTGTCGAGCGGGCGCAGGCGCAGCACATGTTTGGCATAGATCGCATAGGGATCGCGGATCAGCCGCTTGATCTCGGTCACCGAGAGCTGTTTCGGTCGCGCCTCGGCGGGCGGTTTCGGCGAGGGGCGCGTCGCCGGGGCGGCGGGGATGACCTTTTCGACGGCATGGGCCAGCGCCAGCCACGACTGGCCGCGCGCCTGCATGCCGGCATGGGCCTCGCGCCCGGTATTGCCCAGTCCGCGCAGCAGGTTGGTCAGCCGGTTGAGCCAGCGCGAGGGCACGGTTTCGGCATCGTCAGAGCGTACCGCGCGGGTCAGCCAGACCTCGCGCGCGCCGACCGCCTGTTGGAAATCATGCGCCGAAAGGCCGATCCGCCGCTCGGGCAGCAAGAGCCCCGCCTTGTCGCGCAGCACCCGGTTGAGCCAGGGGTCGGGCGTTGGCGGCTCCGGCCAGGAGCCTTCGTTCAGCCCGCCGAGGATCAGCAGATCCGCGCCCATGACGCGGGCCTCGAGCGTGCCCCAGATACGGATATGCGGATGGCCGAGGTCGCGGTCGCGCTGTTCCTCGCGCCCGAGCACCGCGCCGAAGAGATCGACGTAATCGCGCGCCGAGAGCGTGCCGCCATGCGGCGCGGCCTCTTCCAGCTTGCGCACCAGTGCCAGGGTCTCGATGCCGGCGACCTGCACCCAGAGATTGCCGGCGCCGTCGCGCGTGTTCCCCGCCGCCAGCGCTTCGGCCAGCGTACGGTGTCGCGCCAGCCACTCGGTGAGCGGCAGCGGCCCCCGCCCGTCCTGCCCGCAGAGCCGCACCAGCCAGGCGCCCCAGTCCGGCGCCTTGCGGTCCTCGGCAAAGCGCGTGAGCATCGCCGCATCGGGGAAGGGCGGGCCATGGCGGCGCAGGTGCAGCTCAAGATCGCGGGTCAGCCGCAGGTGATCGTTGCGGCCCTCGCCGGAATGGCAGAGCGGGTGTTTCAAGAGCGTCAGCAGCGCCGGCGCATCCAGCGGCGCGGCGAATAGCGCCGCCACATGCCGCAGGAACCGGCCCGGCGCGGTCAGTTGCAGCGGGATGCCGGCGCTGTCGTCGGGGATGATGCCCCAGCGGTCGAGCGTGGCGGAGACCTGCCGGGTAAGCTGACGGTCGGGGGTGATCAGCGCGGCGCTCTGGCCGGTTTCGGCGGCCTTACGCAGACGCAGCGCGATGGTCAGCGCCTCCTCCCGCCGGCTTTGCGCCTCGATCAGGGTGACATCCGCGCAGGCACGGTCCAGCTCGCTGAGCTTCGGGCCTTCGGCAAGCCAGGCGTCGGTAACCGGGGCCGGGCGAAATGCCAGGGAAATCAGCCGGTTGCGTGGCGGGCAGGGGGCGACGACCCGGTGCCAGTGGTGCACATCCTCGGGGCCACGCTCCAGCGCGCGCATCAGCTTGGCAAAGCGGTATTGCGGGTGGTCTTCGGAGACCAGCGCTTGGTCCAGCGCCGCCCAATTGGCCGGTTTCATGTCGAAATCGAAGCCCGGCAACACCAGCGCGCCCTGCGGCAGATGCGCCACCGCCCGCATCAGCGCCGAGGCCGCCCCGCGCGAGCCGGTCGAGCCGGCGAGGATCACCGGATGCTCCGGCGGATCGCTCTGCCAATGCTGCGCCAGCGCCTCGGAGATCATCCGCAGCCGCGCGGTGCCATCCGGCGCGTCGGTCTCGGGGTCGAAGAATTGCTGCACGAGCGCCAGGAAATCGCGGGCGCGCTGCCAGTGGCCGGATTGGTCGGTGACGTCGAGCGCCTCGATATCGGCGGGGGTCACGCCTTCGCCCTGCATCTCGTCCATCAGCCCGGCCAGCGAGTCCGCCAGATCAAACAGCGCGGCGCGCGGGGCCATGTCGGGCTGAGCCTCGAGCAGGCCGGAGACCAGCTGCACCAGCTCCAGCCGGCGTTGCAGCGGCGCGACCGGTTCGGGGATCTCAGCGGTCCAAGGGGGCTCGACCTCGGAAAGCACGCGAATTCGGGGCAGGATGCGGGGCGGGCCGGCATCAAAGATCGCGCGGATGCGGCGGCGCATGCGCTCGGTGTTGACGATCAGCTCGACCCGCGCCAGCGCCTCTGGCGGCTGGCCCTGGCACCGCGCCAGAAGCCCGTCGACCAGCGCCTGGGGAAAATCCACCCCGGGGGGCAGGCCAAAGACGCGGGGGGCGGCGAGGCGCTCAAACATAGGCCAGCATGTCCTCTGCGATTTCAATGGCATCGGGGTGGCCGACGTCGCACCAGTCGCCCTGGTAGGCAAGGCCGTACATCCGCCCCGCCGCGAGCATCGGCCGCCAGAGATCCCACATCGAGAACACCCGCGCCTCGATCTGCGCCAGCCCCTCGGTCTTGATGATCTGGACCCCGGAATAGACCGCACCGGGGCCGCGGCTGAGCCGGCCGTCGTCGCCGATCAGGAAATCGCCCTTGCCCTTGTGGCCATGCACCTGTGCCCGGGGCACGCAGAGCAGGAGCGCGTCCATCCGTTCTGCATTCCACGCAGCGCAAAGCGCATGCAGCGGATTGGGGCCACGCCAGACCGCATCGGTGTTGAGGGTAAAGACCGGCCCCGCGCCGAGCAGCGGCAACGCCTGTTTCAGCCCGCCGCCGGTTTCCAGCACCTGCGGCGCCTCATGTGAAATCGCCACCCCCGAGCCGTTCAGATGCGCCGCCAGCATGTCGCCGCGATAATGCGCATTGGCGACCACCCGGGGCAGGCCCAGCGGCGTCACCAGCTCGAGCGCATGGTCAATCAGCGTGCGCCCCGCCACCTTGACCAGCGGTTTTGGCCGGTCGTCGGTCAGCGGTCGCATCCGCGTGCCCAGACCGGCGGCAAAGAGCAGGGCGGCGTCGGGCTGGCTCATGCCGGCACCACGGGGCTGGGCAGCGGGGCGAGGGCCTCGCGGATCGGCGCCAGGGCGGGATGCGCCAGGTCGGCCTGAAGATGGCGCCAGACGCGGGGTTGCAGGGCCAGGTATTGCGGTTTGTGGCGGGCCGCCGCGAGGCGGGAAAAGATGCCCAGTATCCGCAGGTTGCGCTGGGCGCCCAGCAGAGCATAGGCGGCGCGGAACGTGGCGCTGTCGGCTCCGGTACGGGCGATGAAAAAGGCGATGATCTCCTCCTCGGTTCCGGGCGAGACGTCGCGGCGGACGTCTTGCAGCATAGATACCAGATCATAGGCCGGATGGGTGGCGAATGCGTCCTGAAAATCCAGCAGCCCGACCTGGCGGTCGCCTTTCCGGTCGGACAGAAAGACCATGTTCTCGGCGTGGAAATCGCGCAGGGCGAGCACCGCCGGCTGCGCGGCCACCGGGCGCAGCGCCTCGGCAAAGGCCGCCTGCACCGCCGGCAGCTGGCCGGACTGTCCGGGCGCATAGAAGTCGAAGGCCGGGGCGATCATGGCCGCCAGGGCTTCGGCCGTCATCGGGGTCAGGCCGCCCGGCAGCGGTTTGCCGTGCAGCCGGGCCAGAAGCGCGGCCGCGGACCGGTAGAGCGGCAGCTCGCGTGCGGGGTCGTCGGCCATGACCCGGGTGAACAGCGCGTCGCCGAAATCCTCGAGCAGCAGGAAGCCGGCCTCTTGATCCTCGGCCCAGAGCGCGGGGGCGGAAAAGCCGTAGTGATAGAGATGCTCGCGGATCGCGAGAAAGGGCTGCACCGGTCCGCAGGTGGCGGGATCGGCGTCCATCAGGATGAGGCTGCCGGTGTCGCCGGATATCCGTTCGTAGCGCCGGGCCGAGGCGTCGCCGGCCAGCGCGCGGCGCGTCCAGCCCGCCCGCCCGGCTCGCGCGAGGAAGTGCAACAGCGCCTCTTCACGGCTCATGCGGCGAGCGCTCCGGGCAGGTCATCCCAGCGTGGCGCGCTCCAGCTCAGGGTCAGGATGCGGGAATTTTCGGCCTGGCCGGGCTCGAATTTCAGGTGCAGCGCATTGGCCGGGATTAGCGAGCCCAGCCGGTCGGGCCACTCCACCAGGCAGATCGCCGCCTCGAAGGCCTCGGTCAGACCCAGTTCCTCGACCTCTGAGACATCGCCCAGCCGGTAGAGATCGCTGTGCCAGATCTCGCAGCCCTGGGTCTCGTAGGTCTGAACCAGGGTAAAGGTCGGCGAGGGCACGTCTTCGGGCAGCGGCAGGCGGCTCTGGATCAGGCAGCGCGAGAAATGCGTCTTGCCGGCGCCGATGCCGCCTTCGAGCAGGAGCACGTCGCCCGCCATCAGCCGCGCCCCCAGCCGGGCGGCAAAGCGGCAGGTGGCCTCCGGCGAGGTCAGGCACAGGGTCAGCATCTGCGTGGCGTTCATGGCCGGACATTACCGTGCACATCGCCCCGTGCAACCCATGAAACCTCAGATTGTGGCCGATCATCGGCCGACCGGCAACCGGTCGCTCGTTTCCGGCGCGTCGGGCGACAGGCTGGGACGGGTAAAGGAGACCAGCGTCGCCCCGCCGGACAGCGGTTCGGCGCAGAAGACCAGCCGGCCCTGTTGCTGGTGCAGCACCTCGGCCCTGCGCGGCACCCTTTCGCCGAAGGAGGTGACAAAGCCCTGCAACCCCTCCCACGCCGGGCAGGGCGCGCATTCCGATTGCCAGATGCGCAGCACGTCGGGCACCGTGGTTTCGGCAAAGCTGCTGTCGGGATCAAAACGCCACATCTGGCGAAAGGCTTCGTTGGAAAAGGTCAGGATGCCAAGCTGAGAGAACACCGCCAGCGCCTTTTCCTGACGGTCGAGCACCGCGTGGCTGGTTTCCAGCTCGGCCCGGAACCGCCGGGTGAGCGAGATCTCGGCGCTGATATCCTCGAACAGAAAGGCGATGGCGCCGTCGGGATGCGGTTTGCCGGTGATCCGGTAGGTCAGCCCCGAGGGCAGGTTCCAGGTCTTGGAATAGCGGCCGTCGCGGGCGGCGGCGATCAGCGCGCCGATCTTGTCGCGCCAGCTGGCATAATTCTTCGGCTCCGGCATGATCTGGTGTTCGCGCAGATAGTCAAAGAACGCCGCCAGGCTGGGCTTGGCGGTAAGAAAGTCCACCGGCATCGACGTCAGATCGAGCAGCGCCGGATTGAACAGCGCCAGCCGCTGGTTGCGGTCGAAAATCGCCAGCCCGGTCGAAAGATGGGCAAAGGTTTTGCTCAGGGTCTGGACGAAATTGCGCTGCGCCTGCTCGGCATGCACCACGGCGTCGATATTGCTGGCATAAGACAGCAACCCGCCGGGCGTCTTGCGGCTGGTGACCGCAAACCAGTTGGTGGCCGCGCCTTCGCCCGGTTGCAGCGGCACGCGCAGCGGGGCCTCGGGCGGGCCATCCTCGGGAAGGGCAAACAGCGGCTCGTCGCCGGGTTGCGTGGCGCCGGCCTGCGCGGCGAGGCGGCTGTAGGCGTGGTTGTGCCAGCTCACCCGGCCAGCGTCATCGACCAGCCAGATCGGCGTCGGCGCCTCGGCCACCGCATTGCGCAGAAAGCGCAATTCGTTGGCCCGATCAAAGGAAATCTGCCGGTCGAACTCCTCGGGCGCATTGTCGAGCAGGGAGACGTGCACCCGGTCGCCGACCCGGGAAAACACCAGCCGCCCGCCATCGTCCTGTGCCAGCGCGGCATAGGTGCGGCGGCGCTCGGCCATGGCGGCAAAGACATCGCCGGGCCGGTCGGGCAGATCGCCAAAGCGGGCGCGAAACACCGCGCGCAGATCCTGCCAATGGTCGCCGGCGTCCGATCCGGCCTGCTGGGCCAGCACCGAGGCCGGTCCGGTGGCATCCACAAGCTCGGTGTCGCAAAACACGAAGCAGGTCCGGTCGTCGGCCGGGGTGTTCAGGGAAACAGGACCGGCGCGGCGCAGGGCCACCGCGGTCAGCAGTGTCCCGAGCAGGCTGCCGAAGAGCAGCACGGTGATTTCGGGGATGGTCAGGTCGACAGGCATCGAATCTCTCCCTCGCCTCACCATCGGACGCCAGGGTTAACAATGTCTTAAGCGGTCTTGCTGCCCCGCCGGTCAGATCTCGATCGGCCGGTTCTCTCCCAACGGCTCCGATCCTGCGCCCAACTGGGCGTCAAGCTTGCTGCGGGGCCAGATCACCTCGACCACGGCGCCGCATTTTTCGCCCGCCGCGCCGCGCGGCTCATAGGGATCGGAGGCATTGGCAAAGCTCAGTTCGGCGCCGGAGCGTTCCAGCAGGGTCTTGGCGATGAACAGCCCCAGACCCATGCCTTCGTACCCCGGCCGGCGCTTCCTGTCGGCCTCGCCGCGCCGCCGCCGGACAAAAGGATCGCCGATCCGGCCCAGCAGTTGCGGCGGATAGCCGGCGCCGTCATCGACGATGCGCACCGAGATCAGGTCATCGGTCCACATGGTGTCGATCCAGACCGTCCCGCGCGAGAAATCGACGGCGTTCTGCACGAGATTGCGCAACCCGTGGATGATCTCGGGTTTGCGGCTGACAGTGGGCACGGTGAATTCGCCGCCGGGGCCCGGCGCATGTTCATAGTGAATCGTCTTGCCGCGTTCCTCATGCGGCTCGGCGGCCTCGCGGATCAGTTCCGACAGCGGCGCGCGACGAAGCTGCATGTCCTCCTTGCCGGCGCGGCCCATCGACCGCAGGATATCGCGGCAGCGGTCGGCCTGGGCGCGGATCAGCAGCGCGTCTTCCTTCAGGTCGGGACGGTCGTCCAGCTCTTCGGCGATCTCGGCGCTGGCCAGCTTGATCGTCGCCAGCGGCGTGCCCAGCTCATGTGCGGCGGCGGCCACCACGCCGGCCAGATCGGTCAGCTTCTGTTCGCGCGCCAGCGCCATCTGGGTGGCGGTCACGGCGTCGGACATGGTGTGCAGCTCGCTGGTGACCCGGCGGGAATAGACCGAGAGAAAGATCAGCGCGATCACCATGGCTAGCCATTTGCCAAAGACGAAGATGTTGGGCGTGCGCAGCAGAAAGCCCTCTTCGGTTCGCAGCGGCAGGTGATAGACGGCCAGCAACGAGACCATGAGGATGGCGGTGGCGGCGATGAAGATCGTCGGCCGGGTGTTCAGAACCGCCGCCGAGATCAGCACCGGACCGAGCATCAGGATGGCAAAGGGATTGTGCAGCCCGCCGGTGAGAAACAACAGGAACGCCAGCTGCAACAGGTCAAACAGGCCCATCAACATGTTCTCGGTCGAGCTCAGGCGCTTGTTTTCCGGAAAGATCGCGATCGCCACGAGGTTGCCCACCACCGACAGGCCGATGGCGAAATAACACAGCCCGATCTCGAGCGAGAGGTTGAACCAGCGCTGGGCGACGATCAGGGCGGTGAGCTGACCGAAGATGGCGGCCCAGCGCAGCATGATCATGGTGCGCAGGCGGACCCAGTTGCCTCTGCGGTGCTCGGTCAGAAAGTCCGATCCCAAATCCGTCATCTGCTACGTTTTGCCCCTTGATCCCCAACCCGAGATTGATACGTCTCCCGCGAGTTTCGATCAATCATCATCATGTTACAGGAGAAGCCGATGGGCCGCATCGCCGCCTTGTTTGCCGGAGTAGCCGTGATCGCATTTGGCGGCGTCGTGGGGTACAAGTATTTTCAGGGCGACGCGTCGGGCGATCCGTTCGCCCAGTGCCGCAGCACGGCCGTGGCCGGCGGCACCGATGCCATCGGCGGGCCCTTCACCCTGATCAACAGCGCCGGCGCGTCGGTGACCGATGCCGATGTGATCACCGAACCCTCGATCCTCTATTTCGGCTATACCTTCTGCCCCGATGTCTGCCCGCTGGATTTCGCCCGCAATGCGCAGGCGGTCGATCTGCTGGCCGCGCAGGGCCACAGCGCCACGCCGGTCTTCATCACCGTCGATCCCGAGCGCGACACCCCCGAGGTTGTGGGCGATTTCGCCTATAACAACCATGAAAAGGCCATCGGCCTGACCGGGACGCAAGAACAGGTGCAGGTGGCCAGCCGGGCCTATCGCACCTATTACAAGGCACAGGACAAGAGCGACGAATATTACCTTGTCGATCATTCGACCTTTTCCTACCTGGTGCTGCCCGAGCATGGCTTTGTCGAATACTTCCGCCGCGACATCTCGCCGGAAGACATGGCGGCGCACACGGCCTGTTTCATCGAGGCGGCCGGGTGAGCGGGAAACCGGCTGTGACCACGGTGCAGAACTTTCGTGCATTAACTTGCCAGCTGCTACCTTTTGCGCCGGTTTGCAGGTTTGACACGACCGGGGACACTCTCAATAATCGCGTGAAACGGTGAGCAACCGATCGGGAGGAGCGACGATTTGGCCGAAATGACGGGGCACGAACTGGGCGAAGACAAATCGCTTTTGCTGGTCGACGATGACGAACCCTTTCTGCGGCGGCTGGCCAAGGCGATGGAAAAGCGGGGGTTCGATGTCGAGACCGCCGGATCGGTCGCCGCCGGCCGCGCCATTGCCACCGCCCGGCCGCCCGCCTTTGCCGTTGTCGACCTGCGGCTCGACGATGGCAACGGGCTCGATGTCGTCGAAGTGCTGCGCGAACGCCGGCCCGACAGCCGGGTCGTGGTGCTGACCGGCTATGGCGCGATTGCCACCGCCGTGGCGGCGGTCAAGATCGGTGCCACCGATTATCTCTCGAAACCCGCGGATGCCACCGATATCACCAACGCGCTGCTGGCCAAGGGCGACGACCTGCCGCCGCCGCCGGAAAACCCGATGTCGGCCGACCGGGTGCGCTGGGAGCATATCCAGCGGGTCTACGAGCTTTGCGACCGCAACGTATCCGAGACCGCGCGGCGGCTCAACATGCATCGCCGGACCTTGCAGCGGATCCTGGCGAAACGCTCGCCGAAATAGCCGCGGGCGCGGCCGGGACCGGCGCCGGAGTGAGGGGGCATCCCCTCACACTCCCCGCGGTGTCTTCGAACGGAAGAAGCCGGGGATCAGCAGAGTTGCAGCAGCGCCGCGTGTCGGGCGGTGAAATCGTCGCGCACCTCGCGCGGGGGGCGCAGGGTGATCGACAGGCCCTCGATCAGGGTCTTGTCGGGGCGGCCAAAGAAACCGTTGGCCTCTTTTTCGGTGAACCCGGCGATCTGGGTGGCTTCCATCCAGGCGCTGACGCGGTCGGCGCGCTTGATCTGTTTCTTGACGCTGACCGGCAGGGCGGCGGGCAGGCCGAAACGGATGTGGATGGCGGCGGTGAGCCGGCTGTCGAGCTCGCCGTAGCTGGCGCCGACGGCGGCCTTGACCGGCGAGATCATGTCCCCGATCACATATTCCGGCGCATCATGCAGCAGCGCGGCAAGCTGCCAGCGGATCGGCGCGCGCGGGTTCATCCGGCGGAACAGCGCCTCGACCAACAGTGAATGTTCGGCCACGGTATAGGCGAAATCGCCCATGGTCTGGCCGTTCCAGCGGGCGACAAAAGCCAAGCCATGGGCGATATCCTCGATTTCGATGTCCATCGGCGTCGGATCGAGCAGGTCGAGCCGGCGGCCAGAGAGCATTCTTTGCCATGCGCGCGGGGGTTTGGGGGGCATCTGGTGTCTCCGTTCGGGCATCGGTCCTAGCCCGGTTGCGGCTGCGCTGCAAATCCAAACCCACGGCCGAGCACGAGATCGTCACCCGGTGTTAATGGAACCAAAGGGCCGGAGTGCGCATTTGTATACCAGAGAACCCCGGGCCTGCGTGCCGGCTTGCATGAGGCCCCGACCAAGGAGAAGCCCCATGTTCAAACGTCTTTTCACCGCCTCGCTGGTCTTTGGCGCCGTCGCCCTCGGCCCGCCTGCCGTGGCGCAATCGACCTGTATGCCGCGTGACAATCTGGTCGATTCGCTGAACAGCAAGTTCTCGGAAACGCTCGCCGGCGGCGGCTTGCAGACCGAGCAGCGTCTGATCGAAGTCTGGCGCTCGGCCGATTCCGGCACTTTTACCATCATCATGACCCGCCCCGATGGCATTTCTTGCGTGCTGGCCGCTGGTCAGAACTGGCACGACAGCGCAGCCGTCCCGGCCGGCGTTTCTGGCTGACACCCCTCACCTTGCCCAGAGAGGGCACCGGTGCTATTTGCCGTCCGACGCTATTACCGCAAGGACCGCAGATATGACCAGTGACTTCAAGGTACGAGATATTTCGCTCGCCGACTACGGTCGCAAAGAGCTGGATATCGCCGAGACCGAAATGCCCGGGCTGATGGCCCTGCGCGAAGAATATGGTGCGGCCAAGCCGCTGAAAGGCGCCCGCATCGTCGGCTCGCTGCACATGACGATCCAGACCGCCGTGCTGATCGAGACCCTGGTGGACCTGGGCGCCGATGTGCGCTGGGCCTCTTGCAACATCTTCTCGACCCAGGACCATGCCGCCGCGGCCATCGCCAAGGCCGGCGTGCCGGTCTTTGCCGTCAAGGGCCAGTCGCTCGAAGAGCACTGGGACTATCTCGACAAGTCCTTCGCCTTCCCCGAAGGCGCCAACATGATCCTCGACGATGGTGGTGACGCCACGCTCTATGTACTCCTGGGCGCGCGGGCCGAGGCCGGCGAGGATATCCTCGCGGTGCCGGGCTCGGAAGAGGAAGAGGTGATCAAGGCGCAGATCCAAAAGCGCATGAAGGAAAGCCCCGGCTGGTTCACCAAGACCCGCGACGCGATCAAGGGCGTTTCTGAAGAGACCACCACTGGCGTGCACCGGCTTTATGATCTGCACAAGAAGGGCCAGCTGCCCTTCCCGGCGATCAACGTCAATGACTCTGTCACCAAGTCGAAGTTCGACAACAAGTACGGCTGCAAGGAATCGCTGGTCGACGGCATCCGCCGCGCCACCGACACCATGATGGCCGGCAAGGTCGCCGTGGTCTGCGGCTATGGCGACGTGGGCAAGGGCTCGGCCGCGTCTCTGCGCGGGGCCGGCGCCCGGGTGAAGGTGACCGAGGTCGATCCGATCTGCGCGTTGCAGGCGGCGATGGATGGCTTTGAAGTGACGCTTCTGGAAGATGAGATCGCCACGGCGGATATCTTCATCACCACCACCGGCAACAAGGACGTGATCCGCATCGAGCACATGCGCGAGATGAAGAACATGGCCATCGTCGGCAACATCGGCCACTTCGACAACGAGATTCAGGTGGCGAGCCTGAAGAACCACAAGTGGACCAACATCAAGGAACAGGTCGACATGATCGAAATGCCCTCGGGCAACAAGATCATCCTGCTTTCCGAGGGGCGTCTGCTGAACCTCGGCAATGCCACCGGTCACCCGTCCTTCGTGATGTCGGCGTCCTTCACCAACCAGGTGCTGGCGCAGATCGAGCTCTGGACCAAGGGCGATGAGTACGACAACCAAGTCTACATCCTGCCCAAGCATCTGGACGAGAAGGTGGCCAAGCTGCACCTCGACAAGATCGGTGCCAAGCTGACCGAGCTGGCGCCCGAGCAGGCGGCCTATATCGGCGTGACGCCGGAAGGCCCGTTCAAGCCGGAACATTACCGCTATTGAGCCACAGCGCGCTCCCTCGGACCCCGGGGGAGCGCGCCCTTCTGCCGCCATCGGGCGGCCCGCTGCGGCATCTGTGCCACGCGCTCCCCGAAGGGGGAAATCCCCACCCATATTAACCGTTGCCAGACCGCTTTGAGTGTCTGATGCTGCGCGGGGCCAAGCCAGAGCCCGGATGTACGGGACAAAAAGGGGAGACACTCATGGGAAAACGCGACGATCTTATTGCGCAATATGCGGATGATCTTCGGACGAAATGCGGGACCGAGCCGGATATGGATCTGTTGCGCAAAGTGACCATCGGATGCGGCCCGGCGATCTACAACGCCGATGCATCGACGGTCGCGGGCACGCAGCCCGAGGAATTGCAGACCGTCAAAGACAATTTCCTGGTCAAGAAGCTGGGTCTTGGCGACGGGCCGGAGCTGATGGATGCAATCACTTCGGTGATCGAGACCTATGGCCGCTCCGAGCGCAACAAATACCGCGCGGTGGTCTATTATCTCCTGACAAAGCACTTTGGCAAGGAATCGGTCTACGGTTGAGCCAAACCGATTTGACGAATATTCGGAGAGGCGTTTCGCAAGGAAGCGCCTTTTTCATTTCCGGTTGTCGAGAAAAGACCGGCAATGCCGGGGCTTGGTGGCGAAAGGGCAAGGCCGCGCCGGATGCCCTTGTTTTGTTGACCCGCCTGGCGGATGGACGGAGAACATTTACTCCATTTTTACCAAGCGGGATGAAGCTATCCGCGATTTAGGGAAAACCCTAACTTCTTAAGATTTGGATCGGGGGCGGCGTTAAGCTATTAAAGTTTCATCCCGACCAGAAAGGTTGGAGCCGAAATTCAGATCACGAAGGATGTGTGGGAGCGTCCGGGGTGAGAGGAGAGGGCTCTGACTTGATCGAAGTCAGGGCCCTTTTGCCGTCTGCCGCCCGGTCGTTTCAAAGCAGCACCAGCACCAGCCCCATCAGCGCGCAGGCCGAAGTTGCATAGCCGCCGTCGATCAGCGACAATTTGAACGGCCGGCCGCCATAGAGATTGTTGATGACGATCCAGGGGCTGATAAAGAACAAGCCGATGCCCAGGCCGGACAAAAAGCCCTTGCCCAGGGTATCGACGCCGGAGAGCGCGAAGGTGTGGCGCATCATTCCGGCGACCAGCAGCAGCATGACAAAGGTGATCGCGAAGATCGCCGGCGATTGCCCGCCCTCGGGCTTGCCATCCGCCCCGCGCTTGATGCCGGCGGCGGCCATCCAAGGCTCGGCCATCACCATGTACCAGACCGCGCCAAGGCCGAAACCGACGGCGGCGGCGATGAGGACGCTGAGAAAATCCATGTGAGTCGCTCCCTGCAAGCACGCCCGAGAATTCAGGCGAAATTAACCTTACCGCAGGATCACCGGTTTCCTTACAATTTCAATTGTTTTGTTGCCCTTAACCGCGATCAGAGCCCGCCGAGGCCACAGATATGCCGCCATTCCGCTTCGCTGACGGGCTGCACCGACAGGCGGGAGTTCTTGACCAGCACCATGTCCGACAGCGCCGGATCGGATTTGATCGTGTCGAGTGTCACCGGCTGCGGCAGCGGCTCCACCGCGCGGATATCGACGCAGTCCCAGCGGTCGTCGTCTGTCGTGCTGTCGGGATGCGCCGCGGCGCAGACCTCGACGATGCCGACGATCTCGCGGGCCTTTTGCGAGTGGTAGAAAAAGCCGCGGTCGCCCACGGCCATCTCGCGCATGAAATTGCGGGCCTGGTAGTTGCGCACGCCGTCCCATTCCTCGCCCGCCGCGCCCTTGGCGAGTTGATCCGCCCAGGACCATGTAGAGGGCTCGGATTTGAACAGCCAATAGCGCATCAGCCGACGACCTTCTTCCATTCGATCAGCTCGACCTTGTCGAACAGTGCGGCCTTGGCATACGGGTCATTCGCCGCCCAGCTCTCTGCCGCTTCCATGTTCTCGACATCGAGGATCACCAGCGAGCCGATCATGCCGTCGTTTTCGATCAGCGGCCCGGCCTGAAACACCACCCCGGTCTCTTCGATATAGGCGAGATGGGCGTCGCGGTTGTCCTTGCGGGTTTGCAGGGCACCGGCTTTGTCGCGGGCGATCAGGGCTATCAGCATGTCACTCTTCCTTCAGGGGTCGGGCGAGAAGCTGGTCCATCGCTGCGCCGACGTCAAGCTCGCCGGCGATGATTGCGGTGACGGCACGGGTGATCGGCATTTCGACCCCGTGGCGCTCGGCAACCCCGAGCATGGCGCGGGCGGTGGCGGCGCCTTCGACGGTGGTGCCGGCGGCAAACTCCTCGTTGCGGCCCAATGCCTGGCCGAAGCGGTAGTTGCGCGACTGGGTCGAGGTGCAGGTCAGCGTCAGGTCGCCAAAGCCCGAGAGGCCTGCCAGGGTTTCCGACCGGGCGCCAAGCGCCTGGGCGATGCGGGTCATCTCGGCAAAACCGCGGGTCATCAGCGCGGCACGGGCCGACTCGCCCAGCCCGGCGCCGATCACCACGCCGCTGGCGATGGCGATCACGTTCTTCAGCCCGCCGCCCAGTTCGGCGCCGGTGACATCGGTGGTGCGATAGAGCCGCAGGTTGCGGGTCGAGAGCTGTTCCTGCAATCTCCGGCCGCATTCCTTGTCGCCGCAGGCCAGCGTCAGCGCGGTGGGCAACCCCCGGGCAATATCGGCGGCAAAGCTCGGTCCGGTCAGGATCGCCGCCTGTGCCTGCGGCAGGATGCGGCTGATCAGGCTGACCGGGCCTTCGCCGGTGCGCAGGGAAAACCCCTTGCAGCAGGCCACCAGAGTCTTTTGCGCCAGCGTCCCGGCATTGTCGGTGAGCAACGTCTCGAGCTGTTGCATCGGCACCGAGAGCAGCACGGTGTCGGGCGCGGTGGTCTCGGCAAAATCGCCGGTGGCCGTCAGGCGCTCGGGAAAGCCCGCGCCGGGCAGGCGCCGGGCGTTTTCGCGCGCGGATTGCATCTCGGCCATGGCGGCGGCATCGCGCCCCCAGAGCACCACGTCCCGGCCGGCGGCGGCCAGCGAGATGGCCAGCGAGGTGCCGAAAGCGCCGGCTCCGATCACGCCGATACTCATGCCTTGGCTCCTTTTTTGCCGCTGCCCAGCATTGGCGCGGCGCTTTTGTCCAGCGGCCAGCGGGGGCGGGCCGCGAGGGTCATGTCGTCAACCTTGCCCAGCGCCATGCGTTCCAGCCCGGCATAGGCGATCATCGCCGCATTGTCGGTGCAAAGCGCCAGCGGCGGCGCGGTAAAGCCCGCGCCCGCCTCGGCGCAGACCGCTTGCAGCGCCGCGCGGATCGGCTGGTTCGCGGCGACGCCACCGGCAACGGCCAGCATCGGCTGCGCCGGCGACTCGGCGAGATAGGCCGCAAGCGCGCGGCGGGTCTTTTCCGCCAGCACATCCACCACGGCGGCCTGAAACCCGGCACACATGTCGGCCCGGTCCTGTCGGGTCAGCCCGCCCTTGTCGGCGATCACCCCGTCGCGGGTGCGCAGCAAGGCGGTCTTCAGCCCCGAAAACGACATGTCGCAACCCGGCCGGTCGAGCAGCGGGCGCGGAAAGGCAAAGCGCCGGGCCGCGCCCTGTTCCGCCTCGGCCTCGACCGAGGGGCCCCCGGGCTGGGCCAGCCCGAGAAGCCGCGCGGTCTTGTCGAAGGCTTCGCCGGGGGCGTCGTCGATGGTGCCGCCGAGGCGGGTGAACTCTTCGGGGCCGCGGGCGATCAGGAACTGGCAATGGCCGCCGGACACCAGCAGCATCAGGTAGGGGAAGGCCGCGCCGTCGGTCAGCCGCGGGGTCAGCGCATGGCCGGCCAGATGGTTCACGCCGATCAGCGGCAGGCCGGTGCCCGCCGCAAGTCCCTTGGCGCACATCACGCCCGAGACGACGCCGCCGATCAACCCCGGCCCGGCGGTCACCGCGATGCCGTCGAGCGCGTCAAAGCCCAGCCCGGCCCGGGCCAGCGCCTCCTTGACGCAGACATCGAGCCGCTCGGCATGGGCACGGGCGGCGATTTCCGGCACCACGCCGCCAAACTCCTTGTGCAGCCCGGTCTGACCCTCGACCACCGAGGCAAGGACCTGGGCCGCGCCGGGGGCGCCGCACACCACGGCGGCGGCGGTGTCGTCGCAGCTGCTTTCAAGGCCGAGAAGGGTGAGCGATTGGGTCATCTGACGCGCCGGTTCGTTGCGGAGGGAACAGGGCGCAGGTAACACTTGCCATGATGGCAAACAATCCCGCCCAACACCCGCCCGCGCTGCTGCTGACCCGGCCCCGCGTCGATGCCGAGAGCTTTCTGGCCGATCTGCGCCGGAGCGTCACGCCCGGCACCGTGGTGATTTCGCCGGTGCTGCGGATCGTGGCCACGGGGGCGGTGCCGGATCTGGCCGGGGTGACGGCGGTGATCTTTACCTCGGCAAATGGCGTACGCGCCGGCAAGCTGCCGCCCGGGCTGCGCGCCTTCTGCGTCGGGTGCAAGACCACGCAGGCGGCGCAGGCGGCCGGGTATGTCGCCGAAATGGTGGGCGAAACCGCCGATCAGCTTGTCGCGCATCTGGCCGGGTTGCGGCCCGAGGGTGGCATGCTGCACCTGCGCGGCCGGCATGCGCGCGGCGATGTGGCGGCGCGGCTCACCGCGATGGGAATGAACGCGCGCGAAACGATCGTTTATGATCAGCAGGCCTGTGACTTTACTCGCGAGGCGCGTGCGCTACTTGACGCAGAGAAGCCGGTGATCCTGCCGCTGTTTTCCCCGCGAAGCGCCGAGATCGTCGTGCGGCAGGCCCGGGCGCGGGCGCCGCTCTGGGTCGTGGCGCTCAGCCCGGCGGTGGCCAGCTGTGCAGCGCCCCTGAAACCAGAGCGGCTGGTGATCGCCGCGCGGCCCGATCGTGCGGCGATATGCGCAGCCGTGGCCGGGGTCATTGGTGGGGGAAGTCCGCTTGAGGGGCCCTCGAGGGTGCCATAAGGTAATGATATTGCGCCGCAGCAGTAAGATTCGGAAAGGGTGATCCTTGGTGTCAAATTCGAAAGAGCCGAAACCGGAAGAAACCGAAGACAAGACGGCGGCCGACGACCGGACAGATGCGCCGGAGGTCTCGGATACCGCCGATGAGGCTGCGGGCCCCGAGACCCCCCCGGAAGGTGCGGCCGACACGATTACCACCGGCGACGATACCTATCCCGTCGATGAGGGCGACATGATTTCCGGCGGCGATGACTCCTTTCCCGCCGATGAGGCCGATACGCTGGCCGCCGATGAGGCCGACACGCTGACGTCGGGCGCGGATACGCCAGCCGCCGGCGACAGCGCGGAGCCGCCCGAAGGCGGTGTCGAAGACGCCGATCCGCTGGCCGCCCCAGATCCGGTGCAGGCCGAGATGGCCGCCGACGAGGCCGGAGCGGATGCCGGCAATGAGCCCGAGCCCGAGGTCTTTGACGATGCCGAGCCGCCGCAGGCGGCGGCGCCGGTTGCGCCGCCGGTTACTGAAAAGGTGATCGAGCGTCGGGGGGGCTTTGTGCCGATGGTGCTGGGCGGCATCGTTGCCGCCGGGCTGGGCTATGGTGCCGCCTATTTCCTGGGGCAGGATGACAGCTTCGAAACCGAGACCCGCGCCGCGCTCGAGGCGCAGACCGCGCGGCTGGACGACGTGTCGGAGCAGATCACCGGCATGGCCGCCGATGTAACCGTGCGGATCGACACGCTTGCCGCTGACCTCGCCACCACGCAAGAGGCGTTGGGCGTCACCGAAAGCGAGCTGGGGGCGCAGAACGAACGGCTGACCGGTGTCGAGGCGCTGCGCGAGGAGATCGCGGCGATTGACGAACGCCTGACGACGCTGGCGAAACGGCCGATTGCCGATACCGTCTCGCGCGAGGCGATTGCGGCCTATGAAGCCGAGCTGGAGCGGCTGCGCGGCTCGATGGAAGAGCAGCGCCTGGCGATCGAAGAGACGATTGCCGCCGAAAAGGCCGAGATCGAGCAGATCGCGGCCGAAGCCACCCAGATGGAGGAACGCGCGCTGGAAGAGGCGCGGATTTCCGCCGCGCGCACGGCGCTGACCCAGGTGCTGACCGCGCTCGAGGCCGGCGATCCCTTTGCCGAGCCGCTGGCGACGCTGGCCGAGAACGTGGACGCGCCGATGACGGCGCTTGAGGCGGCGGCCTCCGACGGGGTGGTGACCCAGGCGGCGCTGCGCGAACGCTTCCCCGATGACGCGCGCGCCGCGCTGCGCGCCGCGCGCGCGGCCGGAACGGATGACGTCGACGGCGGCATCGGCGGCGTGCTGGAAAAGATGTTCGAGGTGCGTTCGGTCGAGCCGCGTGACGGCGTCGACACCGACGCCATTCTGTCACGCGCCGAAGCGGCGGTGCGCAGCGGCAACTTGCGTGTCGCACTTGATGAAATAACGGCTCTGCCGGATGCGGCGAAAGAGCCATTGGCCCAATGGGTGGCGGATGCCGAAACCCGGATGTCGGCGCTGGACGAAGCCAACGCCATCGCGGCACGCCTGAACCAGGGATAAGGACGAATTCATGCTTTGGTCACTTCTGAAAATCCTCGTCTTTGTCGCCGTGGTTCTGGCGCTTGCCTGGGGCGCCGGCTGGCTTCTGGAATATGATGGCGCGGGGCTGCGCGTCACCTTCAACGGTCAGGAATTCACCTTTACCGCCTTGCAGGCCGTGCTTGCCCTGATGGCGCTGCTGGTGGCGCTCTGGGTGTTGCTCAAGGTGGTGTCCTTCCTCGTGGCGCTGCTGCGCTTCGTCAATGGCGATGAAACCGCGATCTCGCGCTATTTCGACCGCAACCGCGAGCGCAAGGGCTTTCAGGCGCTGAGCGACGGGCTGATGGCGCTGGCCTCGGGCGAGGGCAAGCTGGCGATGGCCAAGGCCGCCAAGGCCGACCGCTATCTCAACAAGCCCGAGCTGACCAACCTGCTGACCGCTCAGGCCGCCGAGATGGCCGGCGACCGCGGCAAGGCCGAGGCGGTCTACAAGAAGCTGGTGGCCAACGAGAAAACCCGTTTCGTCGGCGTGCGCGGCGTGATGAAGCAGCGGCTGGCCGATGGCGACACCGATACCGCGCTGAAGCTGGCCGAGCGGGCCTTTGCGATCAAGCCCAAGCATGAAGAGACGCAGGATATCCTGCTCAAGCTTCAGGCCGATCACGGCGATTGGGCCGGGGCGCGCAAGACGCTGAACGCCAAGTTGAAATCCGGCAACCTGCCGCGCGACGTGCACCGCCGGCGCGAGGCCGTTCTGGCGCTGTCGGAGGCGCGCGAGGTGGCCGCCGATGGCCGGACCATCGAACAGCGCGAAACCGCGATCGAGGCCAACCGGCTCTCGCCCGAGCTGATCCCGGCGGCGGTGATGGCGGCGCGCAGCTATATCGAGCAGGGCAAGCCGAAATACGCCACGCGGGTGATCAAGAAGGCCTGGGAGGCGCAGCCGCATCCCGATCTGGCCGCCACCTTTGCCGCCATCGAGCCCGACGAGACGCCGGCAGCCCGGATCAAGCGCTTTCAGCATCTGACCCGGCTGGCGCCGGAGCATCGCGAGACCAAGCTGCTCTTGGCCGAGCTGCATATCGCGGACGAGGATTTCCCCGGTGCCCGCCGGGCGCTGGGCGATCTGGCCGAGACCGGTCCCGACACCCGCACGCTGACCATCATGGCCGCCATCGAACGCGGCGAAGGCGCCTCGGATGCGGTGGTCAAGGGCTGGCTGGCCCGGGCGCTGAATGCGCCGCGCGGGCCGCATTGGGTCTGCGACAATTGCTCGAACATCCAGAGCGAATGGTCGGCGACCTGCACCAATTGCGGCGCGCTCGACACGCTGAGCTGGAAGACGCCGCCGGCCGAGGCTGCCTCGTCCAGCGCCGACAGCGCCATGCTGCCGCTGATCGTCGGTGCGATCGAGGATCATTCCGGCCGGGACATGGCGACGCAGGACAGCGTGATTGCCGGGGAGGCAATGCACAACGGTCCGGGCACGGGCGACGTCTCGGCCGAAGGCGCCGAGGACGATCAGACCATGGCCGAGAAGCTGGCCGAGGATAACACGCCGCCGGCGGCGGGAAAGATGGCGGATGACGCCGAGATCGTCGGCGAGGATACCCCCCGGGCCTGACGGCCCGGGCGTGCCCCGGTCATTCGGCCGGGGCAAACCCCAGCATCAGCTGACGCAGCCCGATGTAGCCGCCGGCGAGGATCGAGGCCAGCGTCACCGGCGCGCTCCAGGCCAGCAGGGACATGGCCGAGAGGCCCTGTCCGACGCTGCACCCGGTGGCCACCACCGCCCCCAGCCCCATCAGCGCCGCACCGCCGATCTGGCGGCGCAATTCGCGCGGGTCGTCGCAGGCCTCCCAGCGGAACTGGCCTTTGATCATCGACCCGAGGAAGGCCCCGGCCAGCACCCCAAGCACCGAGCCGGTGCCGAAATTCAGCGCCACCCCCGACGACAGCATGGCATAGAGAAGGGTGTCGCCGAGCGGTTTGGAAAAGGTATGTGACGAGACTGCGATATCGTCCCAGCCATGGCGCGCAACCCAGGAGGTGCCGGCCCAGGCGCTGACGATCGCCAGCCCGACCACCGCGCCCCAGATCAGCGTTTCGCGAGAGCGGCGCACCCGCGCCGGCGCGGCGACAAAGGCGAGGATCGCCAGCCCGATGGCCAGCCCCGGCAGCGCCACCGGCAGGCCGGTCAGCCGGGCCAGCGCATGGGCCAGGCCGGGCAGCGCCTGCGGATCGGTCTCGACCACCGGAAAGACCGTGATGCGCAGCGCGGCCAGCGGCCCCGACAGCACCACATAGGCCGAGATGCCGGTGACCAGCACGATCACGAAGGACCGCAGGTCGCCGCCGCCGAGGCGGGCAAGCGCGCCAAAGCCGCAATTGCCGCTGATGGCCATGCCATAGCCAAAGACCAGTCCGCCCAGCACCGAAGCGACAGGCGACCAGGCGGTGGCAAGGTAGATCGGGGCGGCGGGGTCGAGCCAGCCCAGCGCGATCAGCACGAAGCTGCCGGTCACGGCGCTGCCGATGGCGATGCCCCACATCCGCAGGCGCAGGTCGCTGCTGGAATAGAAATAATCCTCGATCGCACCGAGGGTGCAGAACCGCCCGAGCCGCGCCGCGAGGCCCAGCATCAGGCCGCTCAGCAGTCCGACAAGCGCCACGGCGGTGGCGTCGCCCATGGTGTCCAGCATCGGTCCTCCCTCCCCGAGATCCCGGCCGCCGGGGCCTGCCTGGCGCGGGCCTAGCGGTCTTCCGTGTCCGGCCGGCAGAACATGTCGTAGACGATTTCCATGATCTGGCGCGGCCGGTCGTCGGCCAGCGAATAATAGATCGCCTTGCCATCGCGCCGTGGCTTGACCATGCCTTCGAGCCGCAGCCGCGAAAGCTGTTGCGACACCGCCGCCTGGCGCGCCGAGAGCAGATCCTCCAGCTCGGTCACCGATTTTTCGCCGGTGGCCAGATGACAGAGGATCATTAGCCGCCCCTCGTGGCCCAGCGCCTTGAGGAAATTGGCGGCGTTGGTGGCGTTTTCCATCATCCGCTCGATGTCTTCCTCGCAGGTATTCTCGTCGAACGCCGGAAGCGGCGATGCCTTTGCCGCGCCAAGGGTGGTGTTCATCGCGTCGGTCATCCTGCTGCCTCTTGCGTCCTGGCGGTATCGATCAGCCTGCCGAGCAGGCCCCAGAAGAAATCCTCGCCCGGATAACCTTCGATGCGCCCGCTCTCGACGCCGTCGACCATCAGCACGAAGGTCGGCGTGAAATGCAGGTCGCGGGCGAACTGCATGTCGTCCGGCGGGCGGTCGCGGATGTCGATCCGCCGCAGGGGCGCCTGGGCGCCCTCGTCGGTCTTGGGATAGACCGGTCCGACTTCCTTGTTCCACTTGGCGCACCAGACGCAGCCGGGTTCCTCGACCATCACAAGCGCCATTTCGGCACGGGCAGCCGTGGCCAGCAGCATCAGCGCCGACAGCAGAAGCGGGACAATCTTCAGCATGCGAATTGATTTCATTTGATCCGAACCTGATATACTACCTAATCTGAATATGTGAATTTTACAAGCGGGACGGGCCTACGATGTTCGATGTCACTTTCGCAGGCGCTCTTCTGGCCGGATTGCTGTCATTCCTGTCACCCTGCGTCCTGCCGATCGTGCCGTTCTATCTCAGCTACCTCGCCGGGGTCGGGATGAACCAGGTGACCGCCAGCGCCGAGATCTCGGGCGCGGTGCGGCTGCGCGCCGTGCTGGCGGCAAGCTGTTTCGCGCTCGGCGTGATCACGGTCTTTGTGGCGCTCGGGGCCTCGGCCACGGTCTTTGGCCAGATGCTGCGCGACTATTTCGACATCCTGCGCTGGCTGGCGGCGGCGGTGATCCTCGTCATGGGGCTGCATTTCCTGGGCGTGATCCGCATCGGGTTGCTCTATCGCCAGTTCCGCGCCGACACCGGCGCGACCTCGAACATGAGCCTGGTCGGCGCTTATGTGATCGGGCTCGCCTTTGCCTTTGGCTGGACGCCCTGCGTCGGCCCGGTGCTGGCGGCGATCCTGTTCACCGCGGCGGGGCAGGAGACCGCCGGAACCGGCGCGGCGCTGCTGTTTGTCTATGGCCTCGGGATGACCTTGCCGTTTATTCTGGCGGCGATGTTCATCGGGCCGTTCATGCGCTGGATGGCGCGGTTTCGCCGCCACCTGCCCAAGATCGAAAAGGCGATGGGCGCGCTGTTGATCGTCTTTGGCGTGCTGATTGCCACCGATACGATGAACTACATCGGTCAATGGATGCTCGAGACCTTTCCGGTCTTCATGCAGATCGGTTGACCACGACCTTCAAGGGGGAGGACGACATGACACGTTGGATCACAAGCCTCGCGGCGCTGCTGCTGGCGCTGCCGCTCTGGGCGGCAGAACTGGGCGACGACGGGCTGTACAAGACGGACTGGATGCGCGACACGTTCAAGGACCTGCGCGAGGATCTGGAAGAGGCCAATGCCGAAGGCAAGCGGCTGGCGCTGATCTTCGAGCAGCGCGGCTGCGTCTATTGCGACAAGATGCACAAGGAAGTGTTTCCGCGCCCCGAGATCGCCCGCATGATCAAGGACAATTACTTCGTGGTGCAGCTCAACCTGCATGGCGACATCGAGGTGACCGATTTCGACGGCGAGACGCTGAGCGAAAAGGACATGGCGCGCAAATGGGGGATTCTCTTTACCCCGACGGTGATGTTCCTGCCGGAAGAGGTGGCGCAGGATGCAACCGCGCCGCAGGTGGCGGTGGCGGTGATGCCCGGGGCCTTTGGCGCTGGCACCACGCTCGACATGTTCACTTGGGTTGCGGAAAAGAGGTATCTGCTTGATAACGGCGAGGATTTTCAGCGATACCACGCGCGGATGATCCAGGAACGCGACGATGGCAGCACCGATTGATTCAAATCAACTAATTCAAACTCATGAATTTGTTGTTGCGTCCGGCTGCCGCAGTGGACTACGGTACGCAAAGCAACCTGATACAAAAAATTACAAGGTAGCGACTTAGGGAGGGAATATGAGGCTCACGACACTAGCACTGGCGGTTGCCTCGCTGGGCGCGCAGGCCGCGCTCGCGGCAGAAGTGGCCCCGCAGGATGTGACCTACGACGATTACGGCGCCATTGCGACTTCGCTGTCGGGCGCACCGGGCGACCCGGAAAGCGGCGCGATGATCATGAAGACCAAATCCAAGGGCAATTGCATCTCGTGCCACGAGGTGACCGAGCTCAAGGATGCGCCGTTCCATGGCGAGGTCGGTCCGATCCTCGATGGCGTCGGTTCGCGCTGGGAAGAGGCCGAGCTGCGCGGCATCGTCGCCAATGCCAAGATGACTTATGACGGCACGGTGATGCCGGCATTCTACAAGACCAGCGGTTTCATCCGTCCCGGCAACGGCTTTACCGGCAAGGCGGGCGAAGAGCCGCTGCCGCCGCTGCTGACGGCGCAGGAGATCGAAGACGTGGTGGCGTTCTTGATGACGTTGAAAGACGAGTGACCGCCCGTCAGACGAGACAAGGAGACAAATGATGGATTTCACGCGACGCGAAACGCTGGCTCTCGGTGCCGGTGCCGCGCTTCTGACCGTCCTGCCGTTCCGCGCCTTTGCGTCGGTGGACGATCTTATCAATGATTTCACCGGCGGAGCCGAAACCGGTGAGGGCGGGCTCGAGCTGACCGCGCCCGAGATCGCCGAGAACGGCAACACAGTCCCGATCGAGGTTTCGGCCCCCGGCGCCACCGCCATCGCGGTCTTTGCCGCCGGCAACCCGGCGCCGCCGGTCGCGACGTTCAACTTCGGCCCGCTGGCCGCCGCGCAGGAGGCCGCCACGCGGATTCGCCTTGCCGGAACCCAGGACGTGATTGCCGTCGCACAGATGGCCGACGGCAGCTTTGTCCGCGCCTCGAAGACCGTCAAGGTCACCATCGGCGGCTGCGGCGGCTAACAAGGAGACAGAACAATGGCAAAAGGTGTGAAACCCCGCGTCAAGGTGCCCAAGAAGGCCCAGGCCGGCGAAGCGATCACGATCAAGACCCTGATCAGCCACACGATGGAATCCGGCCAGCGCAAGGACAAGGACGGCAACACCATCCCGCGCTCGATCATCAATCGGTTCACTTGTGATTTCAACGGCGAGAACGTGATCGATGTCACGCTGGAACCGGCGATCTCGACCAACCCGTACTTTCAGTTTCAGGCCACGGTGCCTGAATCGGGTGAATTCAAGTTCACCTGGTATGACGATGACGGCTCGGTCTATGAGGAAGCCAAGGAAATCGCGGTCGGCTGAGGCCCCTGCCTGCTCCGGATGGACCGGGGCGGGCGCGCCATCTGACCCCGAAAACGGGGCAGGACAGCTTAGGGAGGGAAGATATGAAATTTACCGCACTCACTGCCGCAGCATTGTTGGCCGCGGCACCGGCCTTTGCCGGCGGTCCTGACGATGACGCGCTGGTCATCAACGGCGACGTCGAGATGGTCTCCAAGGCCGACGCCCCCGCCCATCTGGACGGTGCGCTGGGCGACAAGGTGATCTCGGGCTGGCACTACCGCACCAACGAGACCCAGGCGCTGGAGCTCGACGATTTCGACAACCCCGGCATGATCTTTGTCGATCAGGCGCTGGATCAGTTCGAGGTGGTCGAAGGCGCCGCCGGCAAGAGCTGTGCCTCCTGTCACGAGGACATCGAGAGTTTTGCCGGGCTCACCGCAGAAATGCCCAAGGTCAACGAGGCCGGCGAACTGGTGGTGATGGAAGATCTGGTCAACACCTGCCGCACCGAGCGCATGGAAGCCGAACCGTGGAAATGGTCGGGCGCCGAGATGCAGGGCATGATCGCCGCCATCGCGCATCAGTCGCGCGGCATGCCGATGAACGTGGCCATCGACGGCCCGGCCCAGGATTACTGGGAGCAGGGCAAGGAGATGTATTACACCCGCTATGGCCAGCTCGAGCTGTCCTGTGCCTCCTGCCATGAGGACAACAACGGCAACTACATCCGCGCCGATCACCTCAGCCAGGGCCAGATCAACGGCTTTCCGACCTATCGTCTGAAGCAGGCCAAGCTGATCTCCAAGCACAACCGCTTCCGCGGCTGCATCCGCGACACCCGCGCCGAGACCTTTGCCGAGGGCTCCGACGAGTTCCGCGCGCTGGAGCTCTATGTCGCCTCGCGCGGCAACGGCCTCTCGGTCGAGACACCGGCGGTTCGCCAATAATCCACGCCCCGCGCCGGTTTCTCTGGCGCGGGGTTTTCTGTTCTTGACTTATTCACATATGCGCATGTGAAGCCGTGTGTGAGAAAAGCCCTGTGTGATACAAGGAGCCTCCGATGATCTCCCGCCGCGATTTCCTTCAGGTCTCGATGGCCGCCTCGGCCATGCTTGGCGCCTCCGGTTTCGGCACCTGGTCGCGCCTGGCCGCGCAGCAGGCGCTGACCCAGGACCAGCTTCTGGAGTTCGACACCTTCGGCAATGTCTCGCTGATCCATGTCACCGACATCCACGCCCAGATGAAGCCGATCTATTTTCGCGAGCCGTCGATCAATATCGGCGTCGGCGACAACAAGGGCGCGGTGCCGCATGTGACCGGCGCCGATTTCCGCCGGCTCTACGGCATCGACGACGGCTCGTCCGCGCATTATGCGCTGTCGTCGGGCGATTTCTCGGCCTTGGCGCAGACTTATGGCCGGGTTGGCGGGCTCGACCGGGTGGCCACGGTAATCAATGCGATCCGCGCCGCGCGTCCCGATGCGCTGCTGCTGGATGGCGGTGACACCTGGCACGGCAGCTATACCTGTTATCACACCCAGGGCCAGGACATGGTCAACGTGATGAACGCGCTGAAACCCGATGCCATGACCTTTCACTGGGAGTTCACGCTGGGTTCGGACCGGGTGGCCGAGATCGTCGAGGGCCTGCCCTTCGCCGCGCTGGGGCAGAACATCTTTGACGCCGAATGGGACGAACCGGCCGAGCTCTTCCCGCCCTACAAGTTCTTTGAACGCGGCGGCGTCAAGATCGCCGTCATCGGCCAGGCCTTCCCCTATATGCCGATCGCCAACCCCGGCTGGATGTTCCCGGAATACGCCTTTGGCATCCGCGACGAGAACATGCAGGACATGGTCGACGAAGTGCGCGCGCAGGGCGCCGAGCTGGTGGTTTGCCTGTCGCACAACGGGTTCGACGTCGACAAGAAGATGGCCGGCATCGTCACCGGCATCGACGTGATCCTCTCGGGCCACACCCATGACGCGCTGCCCGAGCCGGTGCTGGTGGGCGACACGATCATCGTGGCGAGCGGGTCCAACGGCAAGTTCGTCTCGCGCGTGGATCTCGATGTACGGAACGGGCGGATGATGGGCTTTCGGCACAAGCTGATCCCGATCTTTTCCGACGTGATCACCCCCGACAAGGAGGTTGCCGCCGTCATCGACGCAGAGCGCGCGCCTTATGAGGCGGAGCTGCAAGAGGTGATCGGCGAGAGCGAGAGCCTGCTTTACCGCCGCGGCAATTTCAACGGGTCGTGGGACGACCTGATTTGCGATGCGCTGCTGTCGGAACGCGACGCCGAGATTGCGCTGTCTCCGGGCGTGCGCTGGGGGCCGTCGCTGATCCCCGGTCAGAAGATCACCCGCGAGGATATCTGGAACGTCACCTCGATGACCTATCCCAACGCCTACCGCACCGAAATGACGGGCGAATTCCTGAAAATTGTGCTCGAGGACGTGGCCGACAACATCTTCAACCCGGATCCCTATTACCAGCAGGGCGGCGATATGGTGCGCGTTGGCGGCATGGGCTACCGGATCGACATTTCGAAACCGCAGGGCGAGCGCATCTCCGAGATGACGCTGCTTTCGACCGGCGAGGCCATCGACCCGGCGCGCACCTACGTTGTCGCCGGCTGGGCCTCTGTGAACGAAGGCACCGAAGGCCCGCCGATCTGGGATGTGGTCGAGGCCCATATCTCCAAGCTGGGAACTGTCCGGCTTGATCCGAATACCAGCGTCGCCGTGACCGGCGTCTGAAGGCACAGAAGACCTGCCTGACCGCCCGACCCCGGGCGCACCGAACATGCCGTACTGCCCTCGGGCAGTGCGCTCTCCAATCGCGCCGTCCAAGCGGCAAACCGCAACCAAGGGAGAAGGGCCATATGTCTGACATCCTGAAATCATCCCGCCGCGCGTTCCTGCGCGGCAGCGTGGCCGCCGCCGCCGGTGCCGTCACCGCCGGGGCCGCCCGCGCCGCCACCCCCGATCCGCTGATCACCGAAGTGCAGGACTGGGCGTCCGGGCTCGGCCAGGGCGTCGACGAGGTGCCTTATGGCCTGCCCATCGAATTCGAGAGCGACGTGATCCGCCGCAATGTCGAATGGCTCACCGCCGATACGATCAGCTCGATCAATTTCACCCCGATCCACGCGCTCGACGGCACGATTACGCCGCAGGGCTGCGCCTTCGAACGGCATCACTCGGGCGCCATCGACCTGAAGAAGGAGGATTACCGCCTGATGATCAACGGGCTGGTCGATCGGCCGTTGGTCTTCACCTATGCCGATCTCGAGCGTTTTCCGCGCGAGAACCACGTCTATTTCTGCGAATGCGCCGCCAACACCGGCATGGAATGGGCCGGCGCGCAGCTCAATGGCGCGCAGTTCACCCATGGCATGATTCACAACATGGAATACACCGGCGTGCCGCTGCGCAGCCTGCTGAAAGAGGCCGGGCTGTCGGGCGAGACGGCGGGCAAATGGGTCTATGTCGAAGGCGCCGATGCCTCGTCGAACGGCCGCTCGATCCCGCTGGAGAAGGCGCTGGATGACGTTCTGGTGGCGTTCAAGGCCAATGGCGAAGCGCTGCGCAAGGAGCATGGCTACCCGGTGCGCCTGGTGGTGCCGGGCTGGGAAGGCAACATGTGGATCAAGTGGCTGCGCCGGATCGAGGTGCTCGATCAGCCGGTCGAAAGCCGCGAAGAAACCTCGAAATACACCGACACGCTGGCCGACGGGACCAGCCGCAAATGGACATGGGTGATGGACGCCAAGTCGGTCATCACCTCGCCCTCGCCGCAAATGCCCATCACTCACGGACCCGGGCCGCTGGTTGTCACTGGCATGGCCTGGACGGGGCACGGGCGGATCACCCGCGTCGACGTCTCCCGGGACGGCGGCAAGAGCTGGGAGACCGCACGGCTTTCGCAGGAGGGCGGAAACAAGGCGCTGGTGCGCTTCTATCTCGATACCGACTGGGACGGTGGCGAGATGCTGTTGCAGGCCCGCGCGATGGACGAGACCGGCTATGTCCAGCCGACCAAGTCCCAGCTGCGCGACGTGCGCGGCGAAAATTCGATCTATCACAACAACTGCATTCAGACCTGGCATGTCAAATCCAACGGGGAGGCCGAAAATGTCGAAGTTTCCTAAAGCCGCTCTGTTTGTCGGCGCGGGCGCGGGCATTGCCGCGACCGCCGGTCTGGCCATCACCCTGGCCGACCGCTTTGTCACCCCGATGCCCGCCACGGCGCCCACGATCGCCTTTCAAATCCCCGGTGGCGGCGCCCCGGCGGCCGAGGTGATCCCGGCCGCGACCGAAGTGGCCGAGCAAGCCGGGCTGGCAGAGCCGGCGGACGTGCCGCAGGCCGGGGCCGCCGCCAGCGCGCCAGAGGCCCCGGTGATGAAGATGGCAGCGGCCCAGGGCCTGACAGACAGCCGCCTCGGCCTCGGCCGCCCGGCATTGGAAGCGGAAATCGCCGCCTGGGACGTCGATATCCTGCCCGATGGCACCGGCTTGCCCGAAGGTTCCGGCGATGTCTGGACCGGCGAAGAGGTCTTTGCCGAGCAATGCGCCGCCTGTCATGGCGATTTTGCCGAGGGCGTCGGCAACTGGCCGACGCTGGCCGGCGGCTGGGACACGCTGGACCGGAAAGACCCGGTCAAGACCGTGGGCAGCTATTGGCCCTATCTCTCGACGGTCTGGGATTATGTCCACCGCTCCATGCCCTTTGGCGCGGCGCAGACATTGAGCGATGACGAGGTCTATGCGATCACCGCCTATATCCTCTATTCCAACGATATCGTTGACGAGGATTTCACCCTCAGCCACGAGAACTTCCTCGAAGTCGAGATGCCCAACGCCGCGGGCTTCATCGTCGATGACCGGGCCGAGGCGGAATATGCGCAATGGCGGGCCGAGCCCTGCATGGAGAACTGCAAGGACAGCGTCGAAATCACCATGCGCGCCACCGTTCTGGACGTGACGCCGGATCAGGCCGGGGCGGCCGAAGACCCGCCTGCGGTCGAAAAGGCCACGGTCGAAGAGACCGAAGCCGTCGAAGAGGCCGAAGCCGTGGTGCCGGCCGCGCTTGATGCCGAACTGGTGGCGGCCGGTGAACGGGTGTTCCGGAAGTGCAAGTCCTGCCATCAGGTCGGCGAAGGGGCCAAGAACCGCACTGGCCCCGCGCTGAACGGCATTGTCGGCCATCCGGCCGGCGCGATCGACGGATTCTCGTATTCGAAAGCGTTGAAGCAGGCCGGCGAAGATGGTCTGATATGGACAGAGGAAGACCTCAAAGCCTTTCTGGCCAAACCGCGCGACTATCTGCAAGGCACCAAGATGTCCTTCTCGGGCCTGCGCAAGGAGGCGGATCAGGCTGCGGTGGTCGAATACCTGAAATCCTTCGCCGAGGAGTGAAGTCATGCCCGTCGCCCCCCGCCCGCTGACCGTCGCCCTGGCGCTCTGTCTCGGGTGGGCGGCGGCGGTGACGGCCGAAGAGGAGACGGAGATCGGCGAAATCCTCGCCATCGAGGGCGACCCGGAGTATGGTGAATACCTGTCATCGGAATGCACCACCTGCCATCAGGCCTCTGGCAGCGACGCCATTCCCGCGATCGTCGGATGGCCGCAAGAGGCCTTCGTCGTCGCCCTGCACGGCTATAAATCGGGCCAGAGATCCCATCCCGCCATGCAGATGATCGCCGGGCGCCTGTCCGACGAGGAGATTGCGGCGCTGGCCGCATATTTCGGGACGCTCGCACCATAGGGCGGCCCTGCTTTATGGGAGGAGACGGACATGTCATTCAACAGACGGGCCTTTATCGGCACCGCCGCGGCGGCCGCGACGCTTCGCGCGCCGATGGTGCGGGCGGGGAGCCATGGCAAGCCTCGGGTTGTCGTCGTGGGCGGCGGCGCCGGCGGCGCCACGGCGGCACGTTACATCGCCAAGGACAGCGCCGGCGAGATCGACGTCACGCTGATCGAGCCAGCGCGAAGCTATTACACCTGCTTTTTCTCCAATCTCTACATCGGCGGCTTTCGGACGATCGAGAGCATCGCGCATTCCTATGGCACCCTGGCCAGCGACTATGGGATCAACGTGGTGCACGACTGGGCCACCGGGGTGGACCGCGCCGCCAAATCCGTCGCGCTCGCCGGCGGCGGCCGGGTGCCGTATGACCGGCTGATCCTCTCGCCGGGCATCGATTTCGTCGCGGGCTCGGTGGCCGGCTGGGACCTCACGTCGCAGAATGCCATGCCGCATGCCTACAAGGGCGGCTCTCAGACCGAGTTGCTGAAGGCGCAGATCCTTGCGATGCCCGAAGGCGGAACCTTCGTGATGGTCGCGCCGCCCAACCCCTACCGCTGCCCGCCGGGGCCCTATGAGCGGGTGTCGATGGTGGCGCATGTGCTCAAGCAGAGCAATCCGACCGCCAAGATCATCATCGCCGATTCCAAGGCCAATTTCTCCAAGCAGGGGCTGTTCGAGGCCGGTTGGGAGGCGCATTACCCGGGCATGATCACCCGCATCGGCCCGGATTTCGGCGGCGAGAATGTGACCGTGAACCCGGCCGAGATGACGGTGGACATCGATGGCGAAGTGATCGAGGCGGCGGCCTGCAACGTGATCCCGGCGCAGAAGGCCGGCCATATCGCCGATCTGGCGGGGGTGACCGAGGGCAACTGGGCGCCGGTGAATGCCGTCGACATGTCGTCCAAGGTCGATCCCGAGATCCACGTTCTGGGCGATTCTGCGGCGCAGGGCGACATGCCGAAATCGGGCTTTTCCGCCAATTCGCAGGCCAAGGTCTGTGCCAATGCGGTGCGCGGCGCGCTGACCGGAAGCCGTGTCTTTCCGGCGCGGTTCTCCAATACCTGCTGGTCGCTGATCGATGCGGACGATGGCGTCAAGGTCGGCGCCACCTATGAGGCGACCGAAGAAAAGATCGCCCGGATCGACGGCTTCGTCAGCCAGACCGGTGAAGATGCGGCGACGCGCAAGGCGACCTACGAGGAAAGTCTCGGCTGGTATGACGCGATCACCAGTGACATGTTCGGCTGAAACCGGACCGGGGCGGGCTCTGCCCCGGGGCGGGGCCCGACTTTGAGGAGAGCACTACAGATGATCCGCCTGATTCCGCTGGCTTTTGCCGCCAGCCTGGCCGGCGCCGCCATGGCCGAAGCGCCAGTGATCACCCATGTCTATGACGGCAGCTACGAGGATGCGCTGTTCAGCGTCGAAAACGCCATCGTCAATCAGGGGTTGGTGGTGGATTACCGCAGCCACATCGGCGAGATGCTGGCGCGCACCCGTCAGGACGTGGGCGGCGCGCCGCTGTTTGATGCGGCGGATGCCTTTCTGTTCTGTTCGGCGCAGGTCTCGCGGCAGGTGATGGAGGCCGATCCCGCCAATATCGCCTATTGTCCCTACAGCGTCTTTGTCACCGACCGCGCCGGCAAGGTCGAGATCGGCTATCGCAGCTATCCCGCCGGCCCGATGGACGCGGTCGAGACGCTTCTGGGCGAGATCGTCGCAGAAGCGCTGGCGTTCTGAGCCGGCTCACTCCCATTCCATCTGCTCGTAGACCCGGCCGGCGTTCTTGGTTGCCAGTTCTTCGAAGGTGTCGAGATGGGCAAAGGGCGACTGGTCGACGTAATAAGCCTCGGCCAGCCCGCCGCCGGCGTCGATATGGGCGCCGATCTGCCCGCGCAGGAATTCCAAGTAGTCGCGCGTGTAGCGCCGCACCTGAGCCATGTTGGTGGGATGGCCGTGGCCGGGGATCACATAGGTCGCGCCCAGCGGTTCAAACGCCCTGTCCCAGGTGTCCAGCCAATCGGCGGTGATCGTATGTTCGAAGATCGGCAGCAGGCGTTCGTGAAACGCCATATCGCCCGAGATCACCAGCGATTGCTCGGGCAGCCAGATCACGATGTCGCCGGGGCTGTGGGCCGGGCCGAGATAGCGCGCTTCGATGCGGAAATCGCCTTTTTCGAGGATGTATGTCTCGGCGAAGGTCTCGGTCGGCAGGGTGATCTCCGTCCCCTCGCCGCGGTCGCGGTTGTAGCGCATCATGCCGCTCAGGATCTGGCCGCCGGAGTGCTCCAGCTCCCGCGCCGCATCTTCGTGGGCAATGATCGGCACGCCCTGCGCCGCCCAGTAGGAATTGCCCAGCGCCGCATGCCCCTGGCCGTTCTCGTTGAAGACCGCGATGACCGGCTGGTTGGTCACTTTCCTGATCTCGTCATGCAGCGCCCGAGCCAGCTGGTGCGCCGCGCCGCTGTTGATGACGACCACCCCCGCGCCGGTGACGATACAGATGAGATTGAACAGCCCCATTTTTCGATTTTGTGCTATTCTTGAGGCGCGGGTGACCACGTGGCGAAGGACGGGACGTGAGGTTCAAGTCCCGTCACGCAGCCTTGTCATAGTCGTTCCTCGGGTGTGGCGCCCGCACCCTTCCGCGGCTTCTTCTTTCGCCAGCCCTCCATCATGCGGCGATAGGCGATTTCTGACAGTTCGGCGCCTGCGCGGTCGGCACGCCGGCGATGTGGCAGATTGTAGTCTGCCGTGGCGCCCTTTTTTCCGCGTTCAGAAGGCATCCCGGCAGCGAGTTCCATGGACCGGCGCTTGCGCGCCATGAGAGCCGGGCTCGCCCAGGTATAGTCCTCACGTTTGGTCAGCAGGTGCCAGATGAGGACCGCCAGTTTGCGCGCGACGGCCACAGCGGCAATGTGATTGCCGCGGCGGGCGCGGACGCGCTCGTAGAAGGCGCGCAGAGGGCCGGGCGAACGGACGGTCTGCCAGGCAGCCTCGACCAGCAGGAAGCGCGCGTGAGAGCGCCCGCGCTTGGTGATACGGCCATGACGGGCAGGTCCATCCCCGGACTGAAAGACGCTGGGATTGAGACCGATATAGGCCACAAGCGCGTCGGGTGAGCCAAACCGATCAATCCGGCCGATGGCCGCCATCACGCCGACTGCCACGATCATGTCGATGCCCGGGATCGTCATCAACCGTTGGACGTTTTCGTCCGCCAGCGCCGCCTGGGCGATGTCTTTTTCAATGTCTTTCAGCGCGATTGTGAGTCGGTCGTGCTCGGCGATATGGCGCTCCACTGCGGAGCGCTCATCGTCTGGCAACACTTGCGCGCGCAGCCAAGCGCGCCCCTTGCCGCCGAAGATATCGGCATGGGGGCACCGCGGGACAAGATGCGCATGCAAGATTGAGTGAACGAAGCCCTTCAGCCGGACACGCTGTTTCACGAGCTGGCTGCGGCGCGCCACCTGCCGGCGCCGCGCCAGCGTCGCCTCGTCCGGGATCCACACTTCGGGTAGAAAACCCGCGGCGTAGAGTTTTGCCAGAACGCCCGCATCAATCTTGTCTGTCTTGGTCTTGGCCTTCGCGATCAGATGCACCTGCAGCGGGTTGGCTACCGCAACCCGTGCCACATGCGGCGACAGAAGGTCGACCACCGCTACCGTATTGCCGGTCGATTCCAGCACGACGTGGTCCGCGGCCTCCAATTCTGCCGCGAAGGCCCTAAGTTTGTCGCGTGTCATCTCTACTCGGCCCAGATGGGTCAGCGCGGTACCTTCCAGCGCCACCACTTCGGCAAAGTCCCGATGAATGTCCATTCCTATGATCCGCATACTCCCTCCACTTCAAAAGCATTCACGTCGTGGGAGCAGGCGGGCACGCGGCAACTACAGATCCGTGCTCTCGGCACATCCGGGCAAGCCGCAGGGGCGACCAGATAAAGCTTCGGGCTCGCAGCCCATGTCTCAAGCTCGGTCTGCCCGCACTTTCGTGCTCCCGGCGCCCCAAATCCCGGATGGTGCTACCCTATCTCCGATCTGCACAGACTGGCAGGGTTTCGAAGCGCCGATTCTATCATGCCGGATAAAGCTCAGATTGTTGTTGTGGCCGGCGTTTTCATAGGTCGGTGGGGCGGTGGCGCCGATGGCGGACCAGACCCCGGGAATGAACTCGACCGGTTTGGAATAGAGCAGCGAGCCGGGGTATTGATCGGCGATCTCCTCGTTGGCAAGGGCGGGCGCGGCGAGCAGGGCCAAGGCCAGGGCGATCCGCATCACGTCGCCTCCGGCAGGAAGACATAGCCGTCGCCATGGGCCTCGGCCCGGCCGAGCCCGCCGGGCAGGTGAAAGCCGATCAGCCGCATCTGCTCGGTGGAAAGCCGATCGAGCAGGCGCAGGCGGGTGGCGGCGGCGGTGTCAACGTCCTGGTCCGAGCCGGAGGGCCAGCTCGGTCGTTCGAAGGCGACATGGTGATTGCCGATGGCATCTCCGACGACCATCATCGCGTCAGTGCCGCTGCGCAGCTCGAAGGACATATGGCCCGGGGTGTGGCCGAAGCTGGCATGGGCCAAAACGCCGGGCAGGATTTCGGCGCCATCGGTGAAGGTGGTGATCCGGTCACCCAGGGCCTCGAGCCGCCGTTTCGCGCCGACGGCAAAGGCCTGCCGCGCCGGGCCGATGGTGTCGACGGTGGTGTCGTCCAGCCAGTAATCCAGCTCGGTCGCGCCGATCAGATGGGTGGCCTCGGCAAACAGCGGATCGCCGAAATCGTCGAGCAGCCCCCAGATGTGGTCTGGGTGGCCATGGGTAACCACGACATGGGTGATGTCGTCCGGCGACAGGCCGAGGGCATCAAAGGCAGCTTGAAGCTTGCCGGCCGAGGGCTGGAAATCCGGACCGGCGCCAGCGTCGAAGAGCACGGTTCTCTCGTCATCGCGCAGCAGCGTCAGGTTGCAGCCCGGCGTCAGGCTGTCGCGATCGAGATCGTATTTGCGCAGGATCGGCGTCAGCGCCTGTTGCGGCATCGGGCCGAAGATGAAATCGCCGGGCAGCGCCAGGTTGCCATCGCTGAGCGTGTCGATCCGCATTGCGCCAAGGGTGGTGCCCGACCAGACCGGGCCGGCCAGGGCCAGACCGGCGCCGAGACCGGCCAGCATCTCTCTGCGGGTGAGTGCCATGACGACGTCCTCCCAAACATAATGTCATATGCGAATATGACCGTTCGTTTGGTGGATGGCAAGGACGGGGGCGCTGTCCCATCGCCGCGCGCGGCGATTCACCCGCGGTATCTGCCAACAGAAAAAGGATCAGACGCCGTGATCGCCGCCGAGGTGTTTCTCGCCCCGTTTGCGGGACAGTTCGATCTGTTTCTGGCGCTCGCGAAAGCGGGTCTTGTCGGCGTCGGAGGTCTCGCGCACGCAATGGTGGCAGGCCACGCCGTGTTCGTACTCCGGGCGGGCGCGGTCTTGGGGAAGGATCGGGCGGCGGCAGGCATGGCAGAGCAGATGCGGGCCTTCCCTGAGACCGTGACCCACCGAGACCCGGCCGTCGAAGACGAAACACTCGCCTTGCCAGCTGCTCTGCGCTTCGGGCACCTCTTCGAGATATTTCAGGATGCCGCCCCTGAGGTGGAACACATCCTCGACCCCCTGGCCGAGCAGGTAATTGGTGGATTTCTCGCAGCGGATGCCGCCGGTGCAGAACATTGCTACCTTCTTGTTGTGAAAGCGGTGCTTGTTGTCTTGCCACCACTTGGGAAAGTCACGGAAACTGGCGGTTCCGGGATCGATGGCGCCGTCAAAGGTGCCGATGGCGACCTCGTAATCGTTGCGCGTGTCGATCACCGCCACATCCGGGCTCTGGATCAACTCGTTCCAGTCGGCGGGATCGACGTAATGGCCGGTGCGGGCGCGCGGATCGACGTCGGGCTGGCCCATGGTGACGATCTCGCGCTTGAGCCGCACCTTCATCCGGGCAAAGGGCGGGGCGCTGGCGCGGCTTTCCTTATGCGCGAGATCAGCGCAGCCGGGCAGGGCGCGGATATGCGCCAGCACCGCGTCGATGCCGGCGCGCGGGCCGGCGATGGTCCCGTTGATCCCCTCCTGCGCCAGCAAGAGCGTGCCGGTGATGCCCTGATCTTGACAGAGCATCCGGAGCGGGCCCTGTACGGCGGCGGGATCCTCGAAGCGGGTGAAGTGATAGAGCGCGGCAACGGTGTACATGGGCTGCATGTACGCAGACCGGGCGGCGCAGGCAAGATCGCCGGCGCCCGGTCCTGCGATTACCGCGCCGCGAAGGCCAGGCCGTGCACCACCGCGGTAAAGACCTCGGCGGTTTCCTGCCGCGCCTCCGGCAGCCGCCTTGCCAGCGCCTGCCGGACGCCGGACAGCTGGCTGGAGCCGCCGACAAAGACCACCATGTCGACCTGGTCGGGCCGGCAACCGCCGTCCTTGAGCGTCGCCAGCGCCATGTCGCCAATGCGCGCGGCAGCGGAGGAGAGTTCGTGCTGCAACTGCACCCCCCAAAGATCGATCCGCAGCCCGCGTTGCACCACGTCGAGCGCGATTTCGCCGCGCTCGGCGTCATTGGCGGCGATTTTTCCTGCCTCGACCGCATAGGCGATGTCATGGCCCAGATGCATTTCGAGCACCTCGGCCAGTCGCTCGAAGAGCACGGGGTCGCGGGCCAGCCGGATCCAGCGTTTCACCTCGCGCAGCAGTGCCGCATCATAGACAAAGGCGATCTTTTCCCAGCTGGCCAGATCGTGGAACAATGCGCGCGGGGCGGCATGGGTCTTGGCGCCCAGCTCGGCGCCGATTTCGGCCCCGTGGCCCAGCAGCGGCATGACATGGGCGAGGCTCAGGCTGCGGTCGAAATCGGTGCCGCCGAGCCGCAGCCCGCGGCTGGCGATCACCCGGGTCTGGCCGCGCGCGCGTTCGCAGAGGGTGAAATCCGAGGTGCCGCCGCCGATATCGACGATCAGCATGCGGCCCTCGCCGGCCACCGCCAGCGCCGCCGCTTCCGGTTCGGGCAGGAAATCGACCGCGCGAAAGCCCGCCAGCGCATAGGCTTCGCGCAGGTCGATCTCCGCCTGGGCGTCCTTGTCCTCGGATTCGGAGTGGAACCTGACCGGCCTGCCGGAGATCGCGGCCTCGAAGCTCTGACCGGTGATCCGTTCCGAGCGGCATCGAATCTCGGCCAGGAACCGGCCGATCACCTCGATCAGCGTCATCCGCTCGTTGAGAAACCGCCGTTTTTCGCGTGCCAGCGGCGTGCCGAGGATGCTTTTCAGCCCACGCATGAAGCGGCCGTCCTGCCCCTCCATCATCGCCCGCGCCGCGGCCTCGCCATAGACAAAGCGCTTGTCGGTGAAATCGACAAAGACCGCCGTCGGCAGGGTCTGCGCGCCCGCTTCGAGCGGCAGGGCGGCGGGGCGACCATCCCGCAGGATGCCGGCGCCGGTGTTGGAGGTTCCGAAATCTATGCCAAGCCGTGCCATCCGCACCTCTGATCCATCGCGAAGCGGCGGCTATAGCGGCAAGGATGGGCCATGGCAATTCCGCAATGCCGATTCTAAGCTGCGGCGAAACCGGGACTACAGGAGGCCGCCTGATGCGCGCTCTTATCGTGATCGACGTGCAAAACGATTTCTGCCCCGGCGGGGCGCTGGCGGTCGGGGGCGGCGACGAGATCGTGGCGCCGATCAATGCCCTGATGGCGGACTTCGAGGCGGTGGTGCTGACCCAGGACTGGCATCCGGCGGGGCATTCCTCCTTTGCCAGCCAGCACCCGGGCAAGGCGCCCTTCGCGATGACCGATATGGACTATGGGCCGCAGGTGCTCTGGCCGGATCATTGCGTTCAGGGCTCGGAGGGGGCGCAGTTTCACCCGAAACTCGAAACGACGCGCGCCGATCTGATCATTCGCAAGGGGTTCCGGCCGGCGATCGACAGCTATTCGGCGTTTTTCGAGAACGATCACGCGACGCCCACCGGGCTCGAAGGCTATCTGCGCACGCGCGGGATCAGCGAGCTGGTGATGGTGGGGCTGGCGCTGGATTTCTGCGTCGGCTTTTCGGCGGTGGATGCGGCCAATCTCGGCTTTGGCGTCACGGTGTTGGGCGATCACTGCCGCGCCATCGATCTGGATGGGTCGCTGGCGGCGGCGACAACCAACATGCAGAACGCCGGCGTCACGCTGCGCTGAGGGAAGGACGGTCGAGATGGTCGATATCGCCACCCGCGTGTGGAATCACAAATGGAAGATCGACCCGATCGTCCGCTCGCTGATCGACACCGATTTCTACAAGCTGCTGATGTGCCAGTCGGTGTTTCGCAACAAGCGCGACACGCAGGTCAGCTTTTCGCTGATCAACCGGACGAAATCGGTGCGCCTGGCCGAGCTGATCGACGAGGGCGAATTGCGCGAACAGCTCGATCACATCCGCTCGCTGTCCTTGTCGCGCGGCGAGAGCACCTGGCTGCGCGGCAACATGTTCTATGGCAAGCGGTCGATGTTCCGTTCGGATTTCATGGAATGGTTCGAAAACCTGCGCCTGCCGCCCTATCACCTGGAAAAGCGCGACGGCCAGTACGAGCTGACCTTCGAAGGCGCCTGGCCCGAGGTCATGCTCTGGGAGATCCCGGCGCTTGCCGTGCTGATGGAGCTGCGCGGGCGGGCGGTGCTCAATGACATGGGGCGGTTCGAATTGCAGGTGCTCTATGCACGGGCGATGACCAAGCTCTGGGAAAAGGTCGAAGGCCTGCGCGCCATCGACAATCTGCGGATCGCCGATTTCGGCACAAGACGGCGGCATTCCTTTCTGTGGCAGGATTGGTGTGTGCAGGCGATGACCGAAGGGCTGGGGCAGAGCTTTGTCGGCACCTCGAACTGCCTGATCGCCAAGAACCGCGATCTCGAGGCGATCGGCACCAATGCCCATGAGCTGCCGATGGTCTATGCCGCGCTGGCCGAGGATGACGCGGCCCTGGCGCGGGCGCCTTACGACGTGCTGGCCGACTGGCACGAAGAGCACGACGGCAACCTGCGCATCATCCTGCCCGACACCTATGGCACCCAAGGTTTCCTCGACAAGGCGCCGGATTGGCTGGCCGGCTGGACCGGCATCCGCATCGACAGCGGCGATCCGGCCAAGGCCGCCGAGGCGGCGATCGCCTGGTGGACCGCCCGCGGCGAGGACCCGCGCAACAAGCTGGTGATCTTTTCCGACGGGCTCGACGTGGAGAACATCGCGGCGTTGCACGCGCAATTCTCGGGCCGGGTGCGGGTGTCCTTTGGTTGGGGCACGAATTTGACCAATGATTTCCGCGGGTTGGTGCCGGACGGCGGGCTCGACGCCTTTTCGCTGGTCTGCAAGGCGGTCTCGGCCGAGGGGCGGCCGACGGTCAAGCTCTCGGACAACCCGGAAAAGGCGATGGGGCCGGAGACGGAGATCCAGCGCTACAAGCGGGTGTTCGGCGTGGGCGAGCAGGAGCGGATCGAGGTGGTGGTGTAGGCCGGGCTATTCCTCGACCTTCCCCCTGAGCGCCTTGACTTCGCCGCGCTTCTTTTTCGCATCCACGCGTTTGCGTTTCTGGTTCTGCGACACCCGCGTCGGGATGCGCCGTTTCGGGCGTTCCAGCGCCTTGCGCACCATCTCGGCCAGCCGTTCGCGGGCGATCTCGCGGTTGCGGGCCTGGGAGCGGGTTTCGTCGACCTGGATGATCAGCGCGCCGTCGCGGGTCCATTTGCGGCCGGCGATGCGTTGCAGCCGGCGTTTGACCGGATCGGGCAGGGCGGGCGAGCGGGCGGCCTCGAAGCGGAGTTCCACCGCCGTCGAGACCTTGTTCACATTCTGCCCGCCGGGGCCCGAGGCGCGGATGAATTGCTCCGTCAGCTCCCAGTCGGCGATTTCGATCTGATCGTTGATGTGCAGGGTCATGCGGGTGAATATGGCAGGCTGAGGGCGAACGGCAAGGTCGCAAGCGGCGCGGGGCCTCGCGAGCCGAGTACGGCCCGGACCTGGTCCGGGACCTCCCCGGGGTCGCGCGCCGGTCCCGCCAGTCATTTGAATCGAAAAGGGCCATGCCCGGCGGCATGGCCCTTCGAGAATGTCAGGAGGTGGGGCCGGTTAGGTCCTACCAATTCGGGGTGAAACTCCCCCAAGGGCTGCCTCAGAGGGCCTCTCCCCGAACTGTTCCGACACCTTTCTCCAATACCTCTCTAGACACTGAAGCACCTCCTTTCTGTTTGTTGTCCGTACTCGAATCATGGCACGGACAGGCCAAATCGCAAAAGGTTTTTTCAGGCCAGAGCGCGATTTTGCCCAAGCCGTGCGACGATTGCCCGAAACGGGATCAATGCGATCAGCGCCAGCGAGAGCTTCACCAGCCAGTCGGCAAAGGCCAGCGTCACCCAGAGCGGCGCCAGCGGGCCGGTGTTCAGGAAGGGCACAGCCTCCCAGGCCCAGTTGATCGCGGCATCGGCCTCGGCGCCGAACAGGGTGACAGAGGCGGAAAAGGCGATGGTAAAGAACAGCGCGGTGTCCAGCGCCGAGCCGACCAGCGTCGAGACCAGCGGCGCACGCCACCAGCGGCCTGCGCGAAAGCGGTTGAAGACGGCGATATCGGTGAGCTGCGCCACGAGGAAGGCAAGGCCCGAGGCCACGGCGATGCGCAGCGGCACGGCGGCATAGGTGTAGCCGTCGCCCTGCAACATGATCTGGCTGCCCACAAGCGAACAGATCACGCCGGTGACGAAGCCTGCCAGCACGACCTTGCGCGCGGCGCGGACGCCATAGACCCGGTTCATCACATCGGTGACGAGAAAGGCCAGCGGATAGGTGAAGGCGCCCCAGGTGAGGAGCCCGTCGAGAATGAGGAATTGAACGAGAATGTTCGAAGCCACGACGATCGCGGCCATGGCAAGAATGCCGGGAAGATGGGTGCGGTTCATGTCTGATGCCCGTTTTTGCAAGGTTGCGGCGACTTGGCTCCCGAAACGGGAACGGGCGGGGCATATAGAGGTGCTGCGCCTCGGTCAAGGGGAAGCCGGGCAGGCGGGGCGCGCCGCGGGCCAGGGGGCCCCGGATCGGGGTCCGGGGCGGGTGGTCTTCGGGCGCGGGGAATGCCGGGTCGGATCCGGGCGATTGCCTCAGGGCAGCAGGTATTCGACGATCTCGCTGCGTTGGAACGGGTTGAAATTGTCGTCCGAGATCATGGTCAGCCTGATCTGGCCGGTGGCGGCGCGGGTGACGGCGAGGCCTTCGAGATTGTCGTGCCGCGCGAGATGGCTCACCAGCAGCACCTCGCCCGGGCCGAGCGCCGTTTCCGAAAGCGGAAAGCGCCGGACCCGCGAGCGAAAGCCGAGGCCGGTGAATTCGCGCTCGAGCAGATAGAACATGCCGTCGGGGCCGATATCGGCGCCGGTGGGTTGAAAGCCGCCGATCCGGGGGATCGCAAAGGGCTGATCCCAGCGGGTGCCGTTGAAACGATAGACCGGGAAGGGGCGGGTCAACTGGCCCGAACGTTCCGGCATCGTGTAAAGCCAGCCCCGGCTGTCCACCGCCAGCGCCTCGAGCGCGGAATTGTTCTGCATGCCGTCGAAATCGGGGTGGCTGGGCAGCGCCTGCGCCCGCGCCATCGTCGGATAGGCCCAGACCCGGGCCCGGCCCTCGAAAGAGATGTAGCGCCGGCCGTCGGCGGCAATGGCCAGCCCCTCGGCATCCTGCGCCACCTTGCGGTGCATCGGGTTGCCGCCGGTGTTCATCAGCGGCTGGGGGGCGGTGCCCTCGACCCGGGTGATGCGGCCGTTTTCGCGGATCAGCCGGCCTTCGACAAAGCGGCCCCGGTCCGAGATCGCGACGAAGCTTTCGCCATCCTCGGCCAGCTCGAACCCCGACATCCCGCCAAAGCCTTCGGCGTCGCTTTGCCAGGAAAAGCTCTGAAGATGCCGCGCCGTGGGCGGGGTTTCGGCCGCGATGCAGCCGCTGGCGAGCCCTGCCAGTCCGAGGCAGGCCGCCCTGAGAAATCGTGTCATCGGGGTTACTTCGCCTCCAGCACGCTGGCGCATTGCAAGGGCAGATCCGCGAGCACCAATTCGCGTTTGGGCTTGGGCGGCGGGGCGTTCGGGTCCGGCGGCGGCGGGTTGAGGATACGATCAACCCAGCCCTGCGCCTCCTGACAGCCGTCGCCGGGGGGGGGCGGGTTCTGGTTCACGCAGCCGCTGGCGCCGGGCGGGCAGGAGAGGCGCACGTGGAAATGATAGTGATGCCCCCACCACGGCCGGATCTTGCGCAGCCAGGCGCGGTCGCCGGTTTCGTCGTTGCACATCCGCACCTTGGCGCCGGGAAAGATGAAGATCCGCGCCACCCGCGGATCCGAGGCGGCGGCTTTCAGCAGGGCGTGATGCGCGGGCGTCCAGTCGTCATTGGTAAAGGCGCCATTCGAGCGGCGCAGCGAGATCGACGAGATCTGTTCGCGCGCCTGCTGGGACAAGCCGAGATTGGCGGCGGGGCGCAGCCAGATATCGGCGTCGAGGCCAATCTGGTGGCTGGTGTGGCCGGTCAGCATCGGCCCGCCGCGGGGCTGCGACATGTCGCCGACGTAAATCCCGTTCCAGCCCGGAAACTGCGCGGCGCGGGCCGAGAGCTTGCGGACGTAATCGATCATCTCCGGGTGGGCCCAGTTGCGGTTGCGCGACAGGCGCATCGCCTGCCAGGTCGGGCCGGTTTCCGGCAATTGCACGCCCCCCGCCAGGCAGCCCTTGGCATAGCTGCCATAAGCTGCCGTGCGCTGATCCGATCCGGCGCGCTGCGCGCCAAACAGCTGTTTGGCCTGCTTGCTCGACAGCACGCCGAGGGAATCGCCGATCGTCGGCTGCGGGGCGCTGGCCAGCGTCGCCTTGGTCCTTGTGCCGTCAGAGCCGCCGCAAGCGGCGAGGAGAGCACATAAAATCGTGGCGCCGGCTAGGCGGAACGGATGTCGGACCATGCTGCTCGGTCTCCCTCTGGTTTTACCCAGCGTAGCAACAAAAGTCCGATCAGGAAAAGCCCGATGAGCGGGGTCACGCCCAATTGCTGCGAGCCGGTGATCTGGGTTGTCACGCCGATCAGAAGCGGCGCGAGAAAGGAGGTCGCCTTGCCCGCCAGCGCATAGAGCCCGAAGGCTTCGGTCATCCGCGCCGGGTCGGCCTGGCGCACCATCATCGTGCGGCTGGCCGACTGGATCACCCCGCCCGCCGCGCCGATCACCGCGCCGATCACGTAGAAGGCGATGTCGGGCAGGGCCGAGCCCTCGGCCAGCGCCACGCCATAGATCGACTGGCGCGAGACCAGCACCGTCGAGACCGCGGCACAGGTCAGCGCCAGGATGGCGGCGGTGATCACCGGCCGGGGGCCGAAGCGCGCATCCCACTTGCCGCCGAGCCAGGCAAACAGCGCACCCGAGATGATTGCGAGGATGCCGAAGATGCCGACGTCGACCACGCTCCAGCCCAGCACGCCGGCGGCATAGATGCCGCCAAAGACATACATCCCGTTGAGCGCGTCGCGGTAGAACATCGAGCTGGCCAGATAGGCAAAGAGCGACGGCGTTTGCGGCAGCCGCCGCAGCGTCCGCCCGAGGTCATGCAGCGCGCGGCGCAGGGCGCCGGGGTGCCGCGCCGTGGGCTTCGGGTCGCGCACCCAGGCGAAAAACGGGATCATGAAGACCACGTACCACAGCGCCGTCAGCGGCCCGACAAACCGGGTGCCTTCGCGCGCCTCGCCGTCGAGACCGAAGGGCGGGGCGAGGCCCAGCATGGTGCGGCCGGTCTCGGCGCTTTCGGCAAAGAAGGCCAGCATCAGCACCAGCGCCACCAGCCCGCCGCAATAGCCGAAGGCCCAGCCGTTGCCCGAAATCCGGCCGATCTCTTGCGGGCTGCCCAGATCCGGCAGCATGGAATTGGTGAAGATCGTGGCAAATTCCATCCCGATCAGCCCGATGGCAAAGGCCAGCAGGATCAGCACGAGGTTGAAATCCCCCGGCGCGGCAAACCAGAGCGCGGCCGAGCCCAGCACATACATCAGCGAAAACAGCCAGATGAAGCGCATCCGCTGGCCCGAGGTGTCGGCCAATGCGCCCAGAACCGGCGCCAGCAGGGCGATGACCAGCCCGGCACCGCCGATGCCGTAGCCCCAGGCCGCCTGTGCGGCGCTGCCGTCACCCATCAGTTCCTTGACGTAGGGGGCAAAGATGAAGGTGAGCAGCAGGGTGTTGAACGGCTGGCTCGCCCAGTCGAAAAAGAACCAGCCCCAAATCCGTTTGCGTTTCGTCGCGTCCATGATGCCCCCGTGGTTTGCGGCGGTTAAGCCCGACTGCGCGGCGTGGCGCAAGATTTACTTGCTCCGGCCAGGGCAGTCACCGCCCGGAAACTCCGCCGCCATCCCGGCTCAGCCCTCGGACATCGGTGGCCAGGGGCGGGCATCCTCGGCCGCGATCCAGGCCTTGATATGATCCGGCAGCTCCGGCATCCCCTCCGCTCCGATCTCGGCCAGAAGCTCGGCCGGCGACACGATCCCCTTGGGGCCGGTCACCGCGGTGCGGTACATCGCATGGCTGGCGCATTCGCCGTTGTTTTTCCACATCGACTGTTCGAGGTAGACAAAGCGGTGATCCACCCCCACCGCCTGCGACCGCATCTCGAAGCTCTCAAACGGCCGGATGCGCCGGCGGTAGCGGGTGCAGGAGCCGGCCACGGTCAGCCCCCATTTGCGCCGTCGCAGCACCGCCATGAAGCCGGTCCGCTGGGCCAGCGGGATACGCCCGAGGTCGTAGAGCGTCAGCGTGCGGCCGTTGTTCAGCTCCATCCAGAAGTCGATGTCCCAGGGCCAGCAGCGGTGGCGCGACACATGGGTGCCGGTCACCGGCAGGCGCGGCGCCTTGCGGAACAGGTACAACTCTTTGAACATGCGGATGAACGGATACATGCGGGCCACCTCCAGCCGCAGGTGTGCGCCGCGGCGCGACGGGCGGCAAGCCGTGACGCGGCGACACTTGTGCTTTGGTCGTGCCGGCCTTACCTAGATTGCGCGAAAAGGCGGAGACATAAAGCAGATGTACGCGATTTACGGGCCCCTGAAGCTCATCCTCGATGTGGCGTTCTTTATCATGATTGCCCATATCATCATGAGTTGGCTGATCAATTTCCAGGTGCTGAACCTGCGTCAGCCGCTGGTCTCGCAGATCTGGTACGGGCTGAACCGCCTGCTCGAGCCGATCTATCGCCCGATCCGCAACATCCTGCCGGACACCAGCCCGCTTGACCTGGCGCCGCTGGTGGCTTTCATCATCCTGATCTCGCTGCGCGATTTCATCCTGCCCGAGATGTTCGGCCTGATCTGAGACCCGATCGCGGCACGCCCCGGATCACGTCCGGGGCGGTGTCGGGGCCTTGTTCACCGAATCTCAATGTGTGATTGTTGGGATAAGAGCAGTTTGACACAAATCTAGCAGGTTTTGCCCCATGGACGACGCCGCCACGCTATTGCGGGACGTGTTCGGATTCGACGGATTCCGCCCCGGTCAGGGGGAGATCGTCGAGGCCGTGGCGGCCGGCCAGAACGTGCTGGCGATCATGCCCACCGGCGGCGGCAAATCGCTCTGTTTCCAGCTTCCGGCGCTGCTCCGCCCGGGCGTGACCGTGGTGATCTCGCCGCTGATCGCGTTGATGCGCGACCAGGTGCGCGGATTGCGCGAGGCCGGCGTCGCGGCCGGCGCGCTGACCTCGGGCAACACCCCCGAGGAGACCGAGGCGGTCTGGCAAGCGCTCGAAGCCGGCACGCTGAAGTTGCTCTACCTCGCCCCGGAGCGGCTGGCCGCCGGCGGTACCATGCAGATGCTGCACCGCATCGGTGTCAGCCTGATCGCCGTCGACGAGGCGCATTGCGTCAGCCAGTGGGGCCATGATTTCCGCCCCGACTACCTGCGCATCGGCGAACTGCGCCGCGCGCTCGACGTGCCGCTGGCCGCCTTCACCGCCACCGCCGACCGCGAGACCCAGGACGAGATCGTCACAAGGCTGTTTGACGGCGAGGAACCGGCGCGTTTCCTGCGCGGCTTCGACCGGCCCAACATCCACCTGGCGTTTCAGCCCAAGGACAGCCCGCGTCGCCAGATCCTCGATTTTGCCGCCGCCCGCCGCAGCCAGTCAGGCATCGTCTATTGCGGCACCCGCGCAAAGACCGAGGGGCTGGCCCGCGCACTGTCCGAGGATGGCCACACCGCCTGTTTCTACCATGGCGGTATGGAGGCCGAGGACCGGCGCATCGTCGAGAGCCGCTTTGCCCGCGAGGACGGGTTGATCGTGGTGGCCACCGTGGCCTTTGGCATGGGGGTCGACAAGCCCGACATTCGCTGGGTGGCCCATGCCGACCTGCCGAAATCCATCGAGGCCTATTACCAGGAGATCGGCCGCGCCGGCCGCGATGGTGGCCCGGCCGAGACGCTGACTCTTTTCGGCCCCGACGACATCCGCCTGCGCCGCACCCAGATCGACGAGGGCCTTGCCCCGCCGGAACGCCGCGCCGCCGATCACGGCCGGCTCAACGCGCTTCTGGGTCTGGCCGAAGCGCTGGAGTGCCGCCGCAAGACCCTGCTGGGCTATTTCGGCGAAGACGCCGAAACCTGCGGCCACTGCGACCTGTGCCAGACCCCGGTCGAGACCTTTGATGCTACTGAAGCGGTCCGCAAGGCGCTCTCGGCGGCGCTGCGGACCGGCGAATGGTTCGGCGCCGGCCATCTGATCGATATCGTCATGGGCAACGAGACCGACAAGGTGCGCCAGAAGGGCCACGAGCAGCTGCCCACCTTCGGCGTCGGGCGCGAGTTTGACAAGCGCGGCTGGCAGGCGGTGTTCCGGCAGATGATGGGCCATGACCTGATGCGCCCCGATCCCGAACGCCACGGCGCGTTGCGGATGACCGAGGCCGCGCGGCCGATCCTGCGTGGCGAGGCCGCGATCACCCTGCGCCGCGACACGATTGCCAGGGCCCAGGCGAAACGCCGCCCGGCGGTCAAGGCGATGGTCAGCGAAGAGGATGCGCCGCTCCTGTCGGCGCTCAAGGCCAAACGACGCGCGCTGGCCGAGGCGGCAAGCGTGCCGGCCTATATCATCTTCAACGACCGCACCCTGATCGAGATGGCCGAGACCAAGCCGTCGAACCTCGACCAGATGGCGCGGATCTCGGGCGTCGGCGCCAAGAAGCTCGACAGCTACGGCGCCGATTTCCTCGCCGTCATCACCGGCGCGGCGGAAGAGATGCACCCGACCCGGCGCAAGCTGGCCGGGCGCGACGCCGGCGCGGTCTATGACCGGCTGATGCAGGTCCAGGCCGATCTGGCGCGCGGCGCCTGTGGCACCGAAAAACCGCTGTCTTGCTCGGCTTCGCTGCTGGCCAAGGTGGCCGAACGGCGGCCCTCGCTGCCCGAAGAGCTCGAGCGGCTCTTGGGCGAACGGCGCAGCGAACGTTTTGGCGCGGCCTTTCTGGACGTTTTGCGCGAAGCATCCTAAGTCCGGGCGAAACGGAGGGATGCGATGCTTGTGGTGATTTCCCCGGCCAAGCGGCTGGATTGGTCAGAGGTCGATGTCGAGACGACCGCGCCTGCGATGCAGGAAGAGGCGCTGCGGCTGGCCAAGACCGCGCGCAACCTGACCCTGGGCGACCTCAAGGGGCTGATGGGCCTCAGCGACGATCTGGCCCGGCTCAACCGCGACCGATTCAAGGCCTTCGCCGCCGAGCCCACGCCGGAGGCCACCCGCCCGGCGGTCTTCGGATTTGCCGGCGACACCTATCAGGGGCTCGAGGCGCGTTCGCTCGAGCCGGACGAGTTGCGTTATGCCCAGGATCACCTGCGGGTGCTGTCGGGGCTCTACGGCGTGCTGCGCCCGCTCGATGCGATCCAGCCCTACCGGCTTGAAATGGGGTCGCGGCTCAAGACGCGGCGCGGCAGCAACCTTTATCACTACTGGGGCGACCGGATTGCCCGGGCGCTGAACGCCCAGGCCGAGGCCACCGGCAGCGCGGTGCTGGTCAATTGCGCCAGCCAGGAATATTTCGGCGCGGTTGATCTCAAGGCGCTGAAGGCGCGGGTGGTGACGCCGCAATTCTATGACATGAAGAACGGCCAGCCCAAGATCATCAGCTTCTTTGCCAAGAAAGCGCGCGGCGCGATGGCGCGTTATGTGGTGCAGACCAGGCTCACCACGCCTGACGACCTGCTCGGTTTCGATCTCGGCGGCTATCGCTACAACGAAGAGCTGTCGGAACCGGATCGCCCGGCGTTCCTGCACGACGACAGGGGCTAGGCCGGGCGGGTGTCGGCCCGCCCCTCCGCGCCCGACACCCCTCAGCCGGCGCGCATCGCCGCCTTCCGGGGCGTGTATTTTGTCAACATCTCCTCGATGGCGGCGCGTTTCAGCGGCTTGGTGATGTAATCGTCGAGCCCCGCCGCGATCAGCGCCTCGCGGTCGCCGGTCATCGCATGGGCGGTGCAGGCGATGATCGGGGTGCGGTGCCCGCCGCCCTCCTCGAGCTTGCGGATTTCCAGAGTGGCCGCCTTGCCGTCCATCTCGGGCATCGAGATATCCATGAAAACGATATCGGGCCGAAGCTCGCGAAAAAGCGCCACCGCCTCGACGCCGTTGTTGGCGAAATGCAGATCAACCGGCAGGGATTTGACCATCTTGCGGAAAACGAACTGATTGGTCCGGTTGTCCTCGGCGGCGAGGACTTGCAGCCTGACCGCCTCGGGCGGCTCTGGTTCCGGCTTTTCCGCGGCCGGCGGCGGCGGCAGTTTTGGTAAGGACGGAGGTGCGGCGACCAGCGGCGCCTCGGTGACACCGCTGAGCACCTCGAATAGCCGGGCACGCGGCACCGGTTTTTGCAGGATGGCATGCAAATGCCTGGCGGCCGGATCCTGCTCGGCAAAGCCGGTGTTCGAACTGAGCATCACGATCGGCGCCTCCTGCCCGGCCGCGCGCAGCGCCTCGGCAAGCTCGAGCCCGTCAAGTTCGGGCATGTTGTGATCGGTCAGCACGAGGTCGAACCCGCCCCCCTGGCTGACCAGGTCAAGTGCCTCGCGACCATTGGCGCAGCTCGCGGTTTCCACCAGCATGACCTGAAGCTGCTTTTCCAGGATCAGCCGGTTGACCGGTTTGTCATCGACGATCAGCACCCGGCGCAGATGGCGCGGCATCACCGGCGGTTGCACGGTCTCGCCCGAGGGGCAGGGCAGGGTGAGGGTAAAGCCGAAGCTAGAGCCCTGGCCCTGCACGCTGTCGACCCAGACTTCGCCGCCCATCAGGCCGATCAGCCGCTTGGTGATGGCCAGCCCCAGCCCGGTGCCTTCGAATTTCCGGTTGCGCTCGCTCTCAACTTGGTTGAATTCGCCGAACACATGGCCAAGCTGGTCGGGCGGAATGCCGATGCCGGTATCCTCGACCGTGACATGGATGGCCGATGTGCCATCGTCGCGCGGCACCCCCACCACGCGGGTGAGCACATGGCCCCTGAGGGTGAATTTCACCGCATTGCCGATGATATTGGTCAGCACCTGGCGGATGCGCCCGGGATCGCCGAAAAATTGCGTCGGCAGGAAGATGTCGTAATCGACCAGCAGGTCGATCCCCTTGTCGCGGGCCGTGGGTTGCAGCAGCATGACGATCTCGTGGATCGCGCGTTCGAGATCGAAGGTTTCGGGGTGCAGCTCGAGCTTGTCAGCCTCGATCTTGGAATAATCGAGCACGTCGTTGATGATCACCAGAAGCGCCTCGCCAGAGCTGCGCATGGTGTTGACGTAAAGCCGCTGTTCTTCGCTCAGCTCGGTATCGGTCAACAGTTCGGCCATGCCGATCACGCCGTTCATCGGAGTGCGGATCTCGTGGCTCATATTGGCGAGAAAGGCCGATTTGGCGCGGTTCGCCGCCTCGGCCCGGTTGCGCGCCCGGCGCAGGTCTTTTTCATAGCGGATGGTGTCGGTGATATTGAGCACAAGGCTCACCACGTCGCCGGCCTCTCCGCGCCGGTCATGCACGCGGATGTAATTGTCATTCCAGAGCCTGAGGGTCACCGGTTCGGGACTGGGCGATTGCCAGCGCCCCAGCATCATCGCGCGCCAGTCGGCCGGGGCAAGGTCGTCGGTGTCGACGATGCCCTCTTCGGTCAGCAATTGCAGGACACGGGCAAAGGAGATGCCGGGCTGGATTTCCTCGATCCCGTCGAACACCGAGAGATAGGCGGAATTGGCAAAGATCAGACAGTGATTGGCGTCGAAGAAGGCAAATCCGTCCTCGATGGTTTCCACCGCCTGACCCAGCCGGCGTTCGGCGACCTCGAGGTTTTCGGTGGCGCGGGTGAGGTCGGATTTCACCCGCTGGTTCTCGTCGCGCACCGTGGCCATTTCGGCGCGCTTTTCGACGATCTCCTCGCTCAGCGCGCGGGCATGATGGCCAAGCTTGCGATTGGCGGCAAAAAGCTCGGCCTGCTTGAGCTCGAGCAGGCGCTCCGCCGCAAGGCGGGCGCGGCGTTCCTCGGCAAGTTTGCTGGCGAGAGTCATCGCCCGGCTCCGGTCGTTCTTCTGCTCATTGGCGGCACCTTGGCGGCAAGGGGTGAAGATCTGTTTAAGCCGCGCCGGGAGCGGCAATTGACGCAGCATTGACGCCAGGGCGGGAATCGTTGCCAGGTCGGGCCGGCACATGAGACACTGGTGGCATTTAGCCCGGAGGTCTTTTCATGCGCCGCTTTCTCTTTGCTCTGTCGCTTGTAACCCTTGCCGTGCCGGCGCTGGCCGAGGATATCCTGCCTGACCGGCGTGTGGTCGTATCGCGCGACATCGATTTCTTCGGCTCCGATCTTCAGGCGCTTTTCGATACCTCGCTGGAGGCCTGCCAGCGGATTTGCCTGTCCGACAGCGCCTGCGCCGCCTTTACCTTCAACAGCCGCTCCAACGCCTGTTTCCCCAAGACCTCGGTAAGCGAGCGGCAGGCCTATGAAGGGGCGATTTCCGCCATTGTGGTGCCGACCGATCCCGAGGTTATGGCGCGGGCCGAACCGCGCGCGGGCGATCTGGCCTTTCTGCCGAGAGCCGATCTCGATGCGGCGCTGGCGCAGGCCGAGGGCCTGGGCCAGAGGCACATGGGCGGCAAGTGGACGGTCGAGGTGCTGCTGACCGCCGCCCGCGAGAAAGAGGCCGAAGGCGATCTCGGCAATGCGCTGCACTGGACCGGCGCGGCACTGGCGCAGAGCGATGCCGCCGATCTCTGGGTCGAATATGCCCGCCTGGCGCTGGCCATTGGCGCGGCCGCGGACCGCAGTTCGGAGCAGCGGCAGCTGGCCGACAGCGCGGTGGCGGCCGGCGTCAACGGCTATCTGCGCGCGCCGGCCGAGGCGGGCCGCGTCGCGGCGCTGCTGGTGCTGGCCGAGGCGCTGGAAGCGGCCGGGCGCGGGAAAGAGATGGTGCCGACATTGCGGCTGGCCGAGGCCCTGCTGCCGCGCGCCGACGTGGTGGCCGCGCTGGATGACGCGATTGGAAAATACGGCTTTCGCGTCACCGATCACCGGGTCGAAAGCGACCGCGCCGAGCCGCGCATCTGCGCCGCCTTTTCCGAAGATCTGCTGCGCGCGGGGCTGGATTACACGCCATATGTCCGGCTGCCCGATCCCGGCCTCGTGGTCAGCGCCACCGAGCGGGAAATCTGTGTCGGCGGCGTGGCGCATGGCACGCGCTATGCGATCACCCTGCGCGCCGGGCTTCCGGCCGCGTCCGGCGAACGGCTGACCAGAGATGTGACCCTCACGCAATATATCCGCGACCGCGCGCCGGCCGTCACCTTCAAGGGCCGGGCCTATGTGCTGCCACGGTCGCAGGATGCCGGGCTGCCGATCGAGACGGTCAATCTCTCCGAGGTCGATCTCACGCTGCGACGGGTGTCGGACCGCAACCTCCTGCGCGCCATCCAGGACAGCTATTTCGGCGCGCCCATGGGCTATTACACCGAGCGGCGGTTCGAGCGGGAGGTGGGCGAAACCATCTGGCAGGGCACCGGCGAGGTCGACCAGCAGCTCAATCGCGATGTGACCACCCGCTTGCCGATGGGCGCGGTGCTGGCCGATCAGCCGCCGGGGATCTATGCGCTTACCGCGCGGGTGCCGGGCGAGGATGAATATTCCGACAATTCGGCGACGCAATGGTTCGTGCTCTCCGATCTGGGGCTGGCAAGCCTGTCCGGCACCGACGGGCTGCATGTCTTCATTCGCGGTCTCGGCGATGCGCGCGCGCGCGACGGCGTGGCGGTGCAGCTGGTTTCCCAGGCCAACCGGGTGCTGGCCGAAGCCCGGACCGACGCGGCCGGTCATGTGCGCTTCGACCCCGGGCTGACCCGCGGCACCCAGGGCGCCGCCCCGGCGCTGCTGGTGGCCAAGACCGCCGACGACATCGCCTTTCTGTCGCTGACGGATCCGGCCTTCGATCTCTCGGACCGCGGCGTCGAAGGGCGTGCTCCGGCCGGCCCGGTCGATGTCTTTCTGGCCACCGACCGGGGCGCCTATCGCGCCGGCGAGGTGATCCATGCCACCGCGCTGGCACGCGATGCCCGGGCCCGGGCCATCGAGGGCCTGCCGCTGGTGGCGGTGCTGACCCGTCCTGACGGAGTGGAATACGCCCGCCACCTGTCGCAGGCCCCCCGGGCCGGCGGCCATGTCTTCGAGATGCCGCTGGGCACCACCGTGCCGCGCGGCACCTGGCGGATCGCGCTGCATTCCGACCCCGAAGCGCCCGCCCTGGCGACGCGGAGCGTGCTGGTCGAGGATTTCCTGCCCGAGCGGATCGATTTCGACCTCTCGCTGCCGGAAGGCCGGGTCACCCTGGCCGACAGCCCGGAGCTGACCATCGATGCGCGCTATCTCTTTGGCGCGCCGGGGGCCGATCTGCCGGCCGAGATCCGGGTGCGGCTTTCGCGCGCCGAGGCCATCGACGGCTGGGAGGGCTACCGCTTTGGCCGGCATGATGTGGCGTTCGATCCGCGCACGCGCTACCTCGAGGGCGATCTGCGCACCGATGCGGCGGGGCGGCTGACCACGCCGCTGAACTTTCCCGAGATCGACGGCGCGGCGGCCGACCTGCCGATGCAGGCGCAGGTCGTCGTCTCCCTCTCCGAAGGCTCCGGCCGGCCGGTGGAACGCCGGCTGACCCGCGCCTTGGCCGCCGCCGGCCCGGTGATCGGCATCAAGCCGCAATTCGACGGTGTGGTGCAGGAGGGCGGCGAGGCGCGATTCCGGCTGATCGGGCTGGATGCCCGGGGCCAACCTGCCGCGCTGCCGGTGAAATGGACGCTGAACCGGGTGCGCACGCGCTATGAATGGTATCGCCTGCACGGCGAATGGAACTGGGAGCCGGTGGTCACCCGCACCGAGGCCGCCAGCGGCGAGGTCACGCTGGGCGCCACCCCGGTCGAGATCGGTGCGGATGTCGACTGGGGCAATTACGAGCTGGTGGTCGAACGCCAGGGCGGCGACGGCTATGTCGCCGCCTCGACCGATTTCTGGGCCGGCTGGTATGCGCCCGCCGATGCCACCGAAACGCCGGATATGCTGGAGCTGTCGCTCGACAAGCCGGCCTATCGCCCGGGCGAGACGGCCACCCTGCGGCTGGTGCCGCGGTATGCCGGCACGGCGCTGATTACCGTGATGTCGCACCGGGTGATCGACATGCAGAGCGTCGCGGTCAGCGAGGGCGAGAACACCGTCGCCCTGCCGGTGACCGACGACTGGGGCGCCGGTGCCTATGTCACGGCCACGGTGATCCGGCCGATGGATGCCCCCTCCGGGCAGGCCCCGGCCCGGGCGCTCGGCCTGGCCCATGCGGGCATCGATCCCGGCGCGCGGGCACTCGATGTCTCGCTGATCACCGGCGAGACATCGGCGCCACGCGGGCCGCTGAGGGCACAGGTGCAGGTCGATGGCATCGCCGAGGGCGAAACCGCCTATGTGACCGTTGCCGCGACCGACCTGGGCATTCTCAACATCACCGGGTTCCAAAGCCCCGATCCGCAAGGCCATTACTTCGGTCAGCGCAAGCTCGGCGTCGAGATGCGCGACCTTTACGGCCGGCTGATCAACGGGCTCGACGGCGCCATGGGGCGAGTCCGCTCCGGCGGCGATGCCGGCGAGGCCGGCCGCTATGACAGCCCGCCGCCGACAGAAGAGCTGGTGGCGCTGTTCTCCGGGCCGGTGCAGGTCGGGCCCGAAGGCCGGGCCGAGCTGACCTTTGACATCCCCGAGTTCAACGGCACCGTCCGGCTGGCTGCCGTGGCCTGGTCGCCCACCGGGGTGGGGCAGGCCGAACGCGATGTGCTGGTGCGCGACCCGGTGGTGGTCAGTGCCAGCCTGCCGCGCTTCCTGGCCCCCGGTGACAGCAGCCGGATGCTGCTGGAAATCACCCACGCCGAGGGGCCGGCCGGGCGGATCGACCTCGCGGTCACCGGTGCGGGTCTCGGCCTCGACACCGGGGCGATTCCCGAAAGCCTGATGCTGGGCGAACAGGCCAAGGCGCGGGTTGTCGTGCCATTCACCGCGCAGGCCGCGGGTGACCACGCGATCACCGTCGCGCTGACCACCCCGGCGGGGCAGGTGCTGCGCAAGCGGTTGACCGTGGCGGTGCGCAACAACGATCCCGAGATCTCGGAAACCCGCCGCTTCAGCCTGGCCCCCGGCGAGACTTTCAGCTTTGACGACAATGTCTTTGCCGGGCTGCGCCCGCGCGGTGCCTCGGCGCTGGTCTCCGCCGGGCCGCTGGCGCGGTTCGATGCGCCGCGCATGCTCGCCGCGCTCGACCGCTATCCCTATGGCTGCACCGAACAGATCACCAGCCAGGCGATGCCGTTGCTTTACATGTCCTCGGTGGCCGAGGCGATGGGCCTGACCGAAACGACCCGCATTCAGACGCGCATCGATTCGACCGTTGCCCGCATCCTGACGCGGCAGGCGCCGAATGGCGCCTTCGGTCTCTGGCAGGCCGAGTCGGGCGATTTCTGGCTCGACGCCTATGTCACCGATTTCCTGAGCCGCGCGCGGGCGCAGGGGTTTGCCGTGCCCGATCAGGCCTTTCGCCAGGCGATGGACAATCTGGGCAACCGGGTGAACTACGCCCCCGATTTTGACACCGGGGGCGAGGATATCGCCTATGCGCTGATGGTGCTGGCACGCGAAGGCAGCGCGGCAATGGGCGACCTGCGCTATTACGCCGATGTGAAAGGCCGAGATTTCGCCACGCCGCTGGCCGCCGCGCAACTGGGCGCGGCGCTGGCGATGTATGGTGATCAGACCCGCGCCGATGCCATGTTCCGCATCGCAATGGACAAGCTGGCCCCGCCCTCCGAAGCCGAGCCGCCGCTCTACCGGGCCGATTACGGCACCGGGTTGCGCGATGCGGCGGGGCTGTTGTCGCTGGCGGTGGCCGCCGGCTCTTCGATGGTGGATCGCGCCGCGCTGGTACAGCGGATTGCGACCGCCCGGCCGGAGCTTTCGACCCAGGAGCAGGCCTGGTCGCTGCTGGCCGCCCATGCCATGGTGACCGAGCCCGCGGTCTCCGGTATCCTGCTGGACGGCGAGCCGGTCACCGGCCCGCTGGTGCGCCGGTTCGACGGCGGTGCGGCGCCACGCAGCATCACCAACGGCGGCGATCAGCCCACCGATGTCACCCTCACCACCTTTGGCACCCCTGCCGGTGCGGTCGCGGCGGGCGGTTACGGCTACCGGCTCGAGCGGCGCTATTTCACCATGGAGGGCGCGCCGGTCACCGGGCCGGTGGCCATGGGCACGCGGCTGGTGACGGTGCTGCGGGTGATCCCGGCGGAAGAGACCGGCGCGCGGCTGATGATCGACGACCCGCTGCCGGCGGGCTTCGAGATTGACAATCCGAACCTGCTGCGCTCGGGCGACATTCGCGCCCTCGACTGGCTCGATCCGGTTCCCGCGCGACATGCCGAATTCCGGGCCGACCGCTTTCTTGCGGCGGTCGAACATGACGGCGCGCAGGCCTTCGAGCTGGCCTATGTCGTCCGCGCCATCTCGCCCGGCGATTTCCACCACCCGGCGGCGGTAGTCGAGGACATGTACCGCCCGCAATACCGTGCGCGCACGGCATCCGGGCGGCTGACGGTGACGGAATGAGGCGCTTCGGCCTCTTTGTGCTGGTGCTGCTGCTCTGGGGCGGGGCCGCTGCGCGGGACGGTTTTGACGATTGGGTGGCCGCCACCGTGCTGCCGCCGGTGCTGGCCGAGACCTCGGTCGAGGTCCGCGACCGCGACGGGCGGCTGCTGCGCGGCTATACGGTCGAGGACGGGCGCTGGCGGTTTTCGGTGACCCTGGACCAGATCGATCCGAAACTGGTCGCCATGCTGATCGCCTATGAGGACAAGCGGTTCTGGCGGCATCCCGGCGTCGATGTCAGGGCGGTGGCCCGCGCTGTCTGGCAGGCGCTGAGCCATGGCAGGGTGGTCTCGGGGGGCTCGACCCTGACGATGCAGGTGGCCCGGCTGCTGGAAGATAGCGGCACCGGCGCGCTTTCGGGCAAGCTGCGCCAGGCGCGACTGGCGCTGGCGCTGGAGCGGCGGCTGACCAAGCGCGAGATCCTGACGCTCTATTTCACCCATGCGCCCTATGGCGGCAATCTCGAGGGGGTCCGCGCCGCGACGCTGGGCTATTTCGGCAAGGAACCGCGCCGGCTGACCCCGGCCGAGGCCGCGCTGTTGGTGGCACTGCCGCAAAGCCCCGAAGGCCGCCGCCCCGACAAACGCCCGGCCCGCGCGCTGGCGGCGCGCGATCGGGTGCTGGCGCGGATGCGGCGCTTTGCGGTGATCGACGCCGAGACCGCAGCGGCCGCCCGGCGCGAGCCGGTGCCGGCCGCGCGCCGCGATTTCCCGGTGCTGGCGGCGCATCTGGCCGACCGCGCGCGCGAGGCCGCGCCCTTTGCCCCGGTGCATGAACTGACGGTGGACCGCGCCGTGCAGGCGCGGCTCGAGGGGCTGGCGGCGCGGGCGGTGCAGGGCAAGGGCGATCACCTCTCCATCGCGTTGGTGGTGGCCGATCACGCGACCGGCGAGGTGCTGGCTTCGGTTGGATCGGCCGGGCTGGGCGCGGCCGAGACGCGCGACGGCTTTGTCGACATGACCCGCGCCCTGCGCTCGCCCGGCTCGACGCTGAAACCGCTGGTCTATGCGCTGGCCTTCGATCGCGGGCTGGCTCATCCGCAAACGCTGATAGACGACAGCCCGGTGCGCTTCGGGCCTTATGTGCCGCAGAATTTCGACGGTCGGTTTCGTGGCGAGGTGACGGTGGCGCGCGCCTTGCAGATGTCGCTCAACATCCCGGTTGTCCGCATTACCGAAGCCTTGGGCCCGGCGCATCTGATGGCTGCCCTGCGCCGTTCCGGCGCGGAACCGGCCTTGCAAGGTGGACAGCCGGGGCTGGCCATCGCGCTGGGCGGGCTCGGGCTGACGCTGGAGGATCTGGTGCAGCTTTACGCGGCGCTGGCGCGGGGCGGGGCGGCGCGGCCTCTGCATTGGCGCCAGGGCGCCGCCGCCGCGCCGGGAGCGGATGTCACCGGCGCGGTCGCGGCCTGGCAGGTGGGGCAAATCCTGTCGGAGATCGCGCCGCCTCCCGGCGCGCCGCGTGACTGGCTGGCCTACAAGACCGGCACCTCGTATGGCCACCGCGACGCCTGGGCGCTGGGCTATGACGGGCGGCATGTGGCGGGCGTCTGGCTGGGCCGGCCCGATGGCACGCCGGTGCCCGGTGCCTTTGGCGGCGAGATCGCGGCGCCGGTGCTGTTCGAGGCCTTCCAGCTCTTGAAGCCTGCGCCGGCCGATCTGCCGCCGCCGCCGGCGGCGACGCTGTTGGTCCGCAATGCCGATCTGCCGCAGCCGCTGCGGCGCTTTCGCGCCCGCGACGGGCAGTATCGCAGCGGCGCAATTCGGCTGGAGCTGGCCTATCCGCCCGATGGCGCGGTCCTGGGCGGGGCGGAGGTGACGATCAAGCTGCGCCACGGTACGCCGCCCTTTACCCTGCTGGTGGATGGCGCGCCGCGCGTCACCGCCACGCGCGACCGGGTGCTGCCGGTGATGCTGCCCTCGGCCGGATTCTCGCGCCTGTCGGTGATCGACGGGGCGGGGGCCTCGGTGGCGGCGACGGTGCGGCGGCCGTAGCGAGGTGTCGCCAGGGGGAGGGCGGGGGTTTCCCCCGCCGGTCCCCGCTTCAGACGCGTTCGATGGCGAGCGCGATGCCCTGGCCGCCGCCGATGCACATGGTGATCAGCGCGGTCTTGCCGCCGGTCCGCTCCAGCTCGTAGAGCGCCTTGACCACCAGGATCGCCCCGGTCGCCCCCACCGGATGGCCCAGCGCGATGGCGCCACCATTGGGGTTCACCTTGGCGGCATCGAGCCCAAGCTCGTTGTTCACCGCCAGTGCCTGGGCGGCAAAAGCCTCGTTCGATTCGATCACGTCAAAGGCGTCGAGCGTGAGGCCGGTGCGCTCCAGCAGGTTGCGCACCGCCGGCACCGGGCCAATGCCCATGACTTCGGGCCGCACCCCGGCATGGGCATATCCCAGGACCCGGGCCTTGGGGCGCAGCCCGGCCTTTTCGGCCGCCGCGCTCCGCGCCAGAACCACTGCCGCCGCGCCGTCGTTGATGCCCGAGGCGTTGCCCGCAGTGACGCTGCCATCCTTCTGGAACACTGCGCGCAGCCCGGCCAAGGCCTCGGCGGTGGTGCTCTTGGGGTGTTCGTCCACTTCAAAGGCCACCATGTCGCGTTTGACCCGCACCTCGACCGGGGCGATCTGCTCGGCAAAGCGGCCTTCGGCGATGGCCCGGGCGGCCCGCTGCTGGCTTTCCAGCGCAAAGGCGTCCTGATCCTCGCGGCTGATCTGGTGCTCGGCGGCAACGTTTTCCGCCGTCACCCCCATGTGGCCGGTGCCGAAGGGGCAATGCAGGGCACCGAGCATCATGTCGAGCGTGCGGATATCGCCCATTTTCTGGCCGAAACGCTGCGACGGGTTGATGAAAGGCGACCGGCTCATGCTCTCGGCGCCGCCGGCAACGGCGAAATCGGCATCGCCCAGCATCAAGGATTGCGTGGCCGAGGCCACCGCCTGGGCGCCCGAGCCGCATAGCCGGTTGACGTTCATCGCCGGGGTGGTCTCGGGGATACCGGCCTCGATGGCGGCGGCGCGGCTGAGGTACATGTCGCGCGGCTCGGTGTTGATGACATGGCCAAAGACCACGTTGCCGATCTGGCCGGGCTCGACCCCGGCGCGCGCCATCGCCGCCTTGGTGACCTGGGTGGCCAGGGCGATGGGCGGGGTGGCGGCCAGCGCGCCGCCGAAGGTGCCGATGGCGGTGCGGGCGCCGCCGAGAATGACGATATCTTCAGACATGTGCTTTCCTCTCTCCGATTCTGGCCGGAGTATGTCGGCCGCCGCCGCCGCTGTCAGCAGAACGTGGGGTCACTGCCCGCTTGAACTGCCACAGGTTTCGCCCCACTATTCCGCCATGACGGATACATCAGACGATATTCTGGCGCTGCTGCCGGCACGGCTCAAGGAGGCCCGCCGGGCGCAGGGCCTGTCGCTCGACGCGGTGTCGAAGCTTTCGGGCGTGTCGCGGTCGATGGTGAGCCAGATCGAACGCGGCGAAAGCTCGCCCACCATCGCCACCCTGTGGAACCTGACCCGCGCGCTCCAGGTGGATTTTGCCGGGCTGCTGGAAGAAGAGGCGCAGGCCAACCGCATCGAGGTGCTGCGCGCAGACCAGATCCCGACAATCGACAATATGGGCGCGGGCTGTCGCATCCGCATCCTCTCGCCGCCCGAGGAGGCCGGGCGCAACGAGCTTTACGAGCTGCGCTTTGACGAGGGCGGCCGGCTTGACAGCCAGCCGCACAAACGTGGCACGGTCGAGATCCTGAGCGTGATCAGCGGCACGGTCGAGATCACCTCTGACGAGGCAAGCGCGCGGCTCGCCTGCGGCGACAGCGCGCGCTACGCCGCCGATCTGCGCCATTGCATCCGCGCGGTGGATGGGGATGCCAAGGTGTTCCTGGTGGTGCAGGACAGCGGGTAGGGGGTGCAATCCTCGTCGGCGATATCCGGTATACTGGATTTATTCCGCTAATCCGAAAATCCGCTATTTCGGATTGTCGTCTGTTGTGCTAGAAGGGGTGACGAAAGGAGTCGCACCATGGCGCAGGCATTTCTGGAACATCTCACCGACACGCTGTCACAGATCGAGGCAGACGGGCTGAAAAAGGTCGAGCGGCCGATTTCCGGCCCGCAGGGTGCCAGAATGCAGGTGCAGGGCCGTGAGATGATCAATCTCTGCGCCAACAATTACCTCGGGCTGGCCGATCACCCGGCGCTGATCGAGACGGCCAAACAGGCGCTCGACAGCCACGGGTACGGCATGGCCTCGGTGCGCTTCATCTGCGGCACGCAGGAACTGCACCGTGCACTGGAGCAGAAGCTCGCCAGCTTTCTCGGCCAGGACGACGCGATCCTCTTTGCCGCCTGTTTCGATGCCAATGGCGCGGTCTTCGAGCCGCTGCTGGGGCCGGAAGACGCGGTGATCTCGGACGCGCTCAACCATGCCAGCATCATCGACGGCATCCGCCTGTGCAAGGCGCGGCGGTTCCGCTACGCCAATTCCGACATGGCGGATCTCGAGGCCAAGCTGAAAGAGGCCCGCGAGGGCGGCGCGCGACATGTGATGATTGCCACCGATGGCGTGTTCTCGATGGATGGGTACCTGGCGAAACTGGGCGAGATTCGCGCGCTGGCCGACCGCTATGACGCGGTGCTGATGGTCGACGATTGTCACGCCACCGGCTTCATGGGCCCCGGGGGCGCCGGCACCCCGGCCCATGCCGGGGTTTCTGCCGATATCCTCACCGGCACGCTGGGCAAGGCGCTGGGCGGGGCGATCGGCGGCTATGTCGCGGCGTCGCAACCGGTGGTGGACCTGCTGCGCCAACGCGGCCGGCCATATCTCTTTTCCAACGCGCTGCCGCCGGCGGTGGTGGCCGCCGGGATCACCGCGCTCGATCTGGTGGCGCAGGGTGACGACCTGCGGGCGCGGCTGTTCGAGAACACGGCCTATTGGCGCGCCGGGCTGGAGCGGCTCGGGTTTGACCTCTTGCCCGGCGAACATCCCATCGTGCCGGTGATGCTGGGTGAGGCCCGTCTGGCGCAGGAGATGGCGGCGCGGCTGTTCGACGAGGGGGTCTATGTCTCGGGCTTCTTCTTTCCGGTGGTGCCCAAGGGGCAGGCCCGGATCCGGACACAGATGAACGCTGCGCTGACCCGCGCCGATCTGGATGAGGCGCTGGGCGCCTTCGAGCGCGCCGGCCGGGCGGTGGGGGTGCTGTCATGAGCGGATTGGCCGGAGAGGCCCTGGCGCTTTATGCCGCGCACGGGGCGGCGCTGATCGACCGCTACGACAGGGTCGACAGCGCCACGGTGCTGGCGCCGGTGATGGCGCATTTCCCCGGGCCCCCGGCGCCGGTGGCCGACATCGGTGCCGGCACCGGGCGCGATGCCGCCTGGCTGGCGGCGCTGGGCTATGCCGTGACGGCGGTGGAGCCGACCGAGACCCTGCGCAGTGCCGGCCAGGCGCAACACCCGGGGCTGAGCTGGCGCGACGCGCAGCTTCCGAAGCTGGCCGGCCTCGCGTCGCGGGGCTTTGACGTGGTGCTGCTCAACGCGGTCTGGCATCATCTTGATCCGGCGGATCGCGATGCGGGCCTGCGGCGGGTGACCGAGATCCTCCGCCCCGGCGGCCGGGCCGTCGTGGCCCTGCGACATGGCGCAGAGGGGCAGGGAGTCGCGGCCCTGGACACCGAGACGGAAGCCGCGCGGGCGGCGGCGGCCGGGTTCGAGACCCTCGACCGCATCGACACCGGCGCCACGGCGGGTGAGCCTGCCTCGGCCGGCATCACCTGGACCTGGCTGATCCTGGAAGGAGCACGGACATGAGAAACGACATGAAAGCGCTGGTGAAGGCCGAGGCGCGCGAAGGGCTCTGGATGCAGGAGGTGCCGGTGCCGGAAATCGGCCCCGACGACGTGCTGATCAAGGTGCGCAAGACCGGCATCTGCGGCACCGACGTGCATATCTGGAACTGGGACGACTGGGCGCAAAAGACGGTGCCGGTGCCGCTGGTGACCGGCCATGAATTCGCCGGCGAGATCGTCGAGATCGGCCACCGGGTGGAAGACCTGGCCATCGGCCAGCGCTGTTCCGGCGAGGGCCATCTGATCGGCAAGCATTCGCGGCAATCGCGCGCCGGCAAGTTTCATCTGGACCCGGAAACCCGCGGCATCGGCGTCAACGAGCAGGGCGCCTTTGCACAATACCTGCGGCTGCCCGCGTTCAACGTGGTGCCGCTGCCGGACGAGATCGACGACGAGATCGGCGCCATTCTCGATCCGCTGGGCAATGCGGTGCACACCGCGCTGAGTTTTGATCTGGTGGGCGAGGACGTGCTGATCACCGGCGCCGGCCCGATCGGTATCATGGCGGCGGCGGTGGCGCGCCATGTCGGTGCGCGGCATGTGGTGATCACCGATGTGAACCCCGAGCGGCTGGCGCTGGCCGAAAAGGTTGCCGATGTGGTGCCGGTGAACGTGGCCGAGCAGGACCTCAACGACGTGAAAGCGGGCCTGAAGATGAAGGAAGGCTTTGATGTGGGGCTCGAGATGTCCGGCAATCAGCGCGCCTTGGACCAGATGGTCGAGGCGCTGGTGATGGGCGGGCGGATCGCGCTCTTGGGCATTCCGCCGGGCAAATCGCCGGTCGACTGGAGCCGCATCGTCTTCAAGGCGATCACCATCAAGGGGGTCTATGGCCGCGAGATCTTTGAAACCTGGTACAAAATGATCGCCATGCTGGAGAACGGGCTCGACGTGCGCGGGGTGATCACCCATCGCTTCAAGGCGGCAGAGTTCCAGGAGGGGTTTGCCGCCATGCGCTCTGGCAACTCCGGCAAGGTCGTGCTGGAGTGGTAGGGGCCGGAGCGCCCGGGCAGGTGGGTTGCAAACCCACCCTACCGCCCGTTCATCAGCCCCGCCATGCGCTGAGGGGTAGGGTGGGTTTGCAACCCACCCTCACGCCCCACACCCGCGCCGGACTTCACGCGCCGTAGGGCACCCAGATGTTCTTGACCTCGGTCGCCGCATCGAGAAACGCCCGGCCTTCGCCCTCGGCGCCGAACCAGTCGCGCTTGCGGCCGTTGTTGACCCAGGTGCGCTTGAGGTTCGCCGCCGCGCCCCGCTCGATCGCGCCCGAAAGATCGCTGGAGGAGAAGCTCCAGACCGCATCGACATCCATGTGATCGGCCAGCGTCTTGGCCAGCTCGCCATGGCTGCCGGTGAGGATGTTGACCACCCCGCCGGGCACATCCGATGTCTCGAGGATCTGGTAGAAATCGGTGGCCGCCAGCGGAAAGGCCTCGGAGGCCACCAGTACCGTGCGGTTGCCCATCGCCATCGCCGGCCCGATCACCGAGACCAGCCCCAGAAGCGGCAGCGCATCGTCGCAGAGCGCGCCGATCACGCCCACGGGCTCGCGCATGGCGAGCGCCACAGCGCGGACCGGCACATTGTGCACCTGACCGTCAAACTTGTCAGCCCAGGCGCCGTAGGTAAAGAGCCGGCTGATCGCCGCCTGCACCTCCCTGGCGCCGTCCTTGCGTCCGGTCAGCGCCTCGATCCGGTTGGCAAATTCATCCGCCCGGGCCGAGAGGTTCTCGGCGATGTAATAGAGGATCTGCGCCCTGAGATGGCCGGTTGTCGCCCCCCAGGAGGCCGCGCCCTTGGCGGCCTCGACGGCGTTCCTGACATCCTTGCGATTGGCCAGGCTGACATGCCCCAAGAGCGCGCCCTCGGGGCCATGGACGCCGCGCGAATAGCCGCCGTCGGGCCGTGCCTGCTTGCCGCCGACATAGAGCTTGGCGGTGCGGTCGAGCGGATCGCTGGGGCCGGCGTCGCCCTTGAAGGCGATGACCTCTTCCAGCTTGTCCGCCTTGCCGCCCGGCCGGGTATAGGCGCTCATGCCTTCCCAGCCACCTTCGCGGCCGAAACCGCTCTCGCGCACGCCGCCAAAGCCGGCGGCGGCGTCGAACATGTTGGTGCCGTTGATCCAGACCACTCCGGCGGCCAGCTTGGGCGCCATGTCGAGCGCGACATTGATGTTCTCGCTCCACAGCGTCGCGGCCAGGCCATAGCGGGTGTTGTTGGCGATCTGCACCGCCTCTTCCGGGGTGCGGAAGGTGGTGCCGACAAGCACCGGGCCGAAGATCTCGTCCTGCATCAGCGCGTCGGACGGGTGCAGCCCGGTGATCAAGGTCGGCGGATAGAAACAGCCCTCTGACGGCAGCTCGACATTGGCGCGATAGATTTCGCCCGAGGTGTTGCTGTCGACCATCTTCGAGATGGTCTGCAATTGCACCGGATCGACGATGGCGCCGACGTCGATGCATTTGTCGAGCGGGTTGCCCATGCGCAGCTTGTCCATCCGCGCGCGCAGCCGGCTGTGGAAGGTCTCGGCGATGCCCTCCTGCACGATCAGCCGCGAGCCGGCGCAGCAGACCTGGCCCTGGTTGAACCAGATCGCATCCACCAGCCCCTCGATGGTGCTGTCGATATCGGCATCCTCAAAGACGATGTAAGGCGACTTGCCGCCCAGTTCGAGCGTCAGCGCCTTGCCCGATCCGGCGGTCGCGGTGCGGATCGCACGGCCCACCGGGGTCGAGCCGGTAAAGGCCACCTTGTCGATGCCGGGGTGGCTGACGAGGGCTTCACCGACCTCGCCATCGCCGGTGACAATGTTGACCACGCCGCGGGGCAGGCCGGCCTGGGTGCAGATGTCGGCAAACAGAAGGGCGGTCAACGAAGTATATTCCGCCGGTTTCAGTACCACGGTATTGCCCGCCGCCAGCGCCGGGGCGATCTTCCACGCCAGCATCAGGAGCGGGAAATTCCACGGGATGATCTGGCCGCAGACACCATGCGCTTCGCGGCCCGGAAGCTCGGCCGCCATCAGCTGCGCCATGCCGGCGTGATAGTAGAAATGCCGCTGCGCCAGGGGAATGTCGATGTCGCGGCTCTCGCGGATCGGCTTGCCGTTGTCCAGCGTCTCGAGCACCGCGAAGAGCCGGGAATATTTCTGCAACAGCCGCGCAATGGCATAGAGATAGCGCGCCCGCCCGTGGCCCCCGAGACCGGCCCAGCCTGGCTGGGCGGCGCGGGCGGCGGCGACGGCGTCGTCGATCTCCGAGGGGATCGCCTGGGTCAGATCGGCCAGGGTTTCGCCATTGGCGGGGTTTCTGGAGTGGAACTCGCCGCGCGCCGCGGTCCAGTCGCCGTTGATGTACATGCCGAAGCGGCTGCCCTGATCGACAATCCAGGCCAGAGCATCGCCGGCGCTTTCGGGGGCGGGGCCGTAATCCATGGTGTCGAAGATCTCTTTCACGGTCATTGCGGCGTTCCTTTCAGAACAGAATAGAGGGTGTAGCCCAGCCAGAGAAACGCCAGCGCCCAGATCGCCCGCTGCACCCAGCGGGTGCGGTGGTGCAGGGCGGCATAACGGCGCAGACCCTCGGGCAATTCGCCTTCCGAGGGCGGCGTAAACAGCGGCTCGGGCCCCAGCAGGCGCTGCATGCGGGTCGGCAGGTCGCGCACGGCCCGCCGGATGCGGCCCCGGCGCCACTGCGCGCTGCCCATGACAAGCAGGGCAAAGAAGGCGAAGGCCGCGGTTTGCGGGGACAGCTGCATGCGGTCAGCCGATCGCATGCCGGTGGCTGGCCGAATAGCGGCCGGTGACATGGTGTTCGAGCTGGCGTTCGATATCGCCCAGCAGCGACGAGGCGCCAAAGCGGAACAGGTCGGGCTGCAACCAGCGGTCGCCCAGTTCGTCCTTCATCAGCGCCAAGTAGGTCAGCGAATCCTTGGCCTTGGAAATCCCGCCGGCAGGCTTGTAGCCGACCCGCACGCCGGTGCGCTGGTGATAGTCGCGGATCGCGCGGATCATCACCAGCGAGACCGGCAGGGTGGCGTTGACGCTTTCCTTGCCGGTCGAGGTCTTGATGAAATCGGCGCCGGCCATCATGCAGACCAGCGAGGCGCGGGCGACGTTCTTGAGCGTGCCAAGCTCGCCGGTGGCCAGGATCGCCTTGACGTGGGCCTCGCCACAGGCGGCGCGAAAGGCCCGCATCTCATCATAAAGCGCCTGCCAGTTGCCTTGCAGCACATGGCGACGGGAGATCACGATATCGATCTCGCGCGCGCCGGCCTCGACGCTGGCATGAATTTCGGCGACCCGGAGGTTGAACGGCGACAGCCCGGCCGGAAAGCCGGTGGAGACGGCGGCAACCGGGATATTGCTGCCCTCGAGCGCGCGCACGGCGGTGGGCACCATGTCGTGATAGACACAGACCGCGCCGGTAGTCAGCCCCTCCATCCCCAGCTCCTGAAGGATATCGGCGCGCACCGGCTGGCGCGCCTTGGCGCAGAGCCGGCGAACCCGGCCTTCGGTGTCGTCGCCGGACAGCGTCGTCAGATCGATGCAGGAAATTGCCCGGCACAGCCAGGCGGCCTGATGGTCCTTTTTCACGCTCCGGCGGCCCGGCAGGGTGGCCGCGCGCCGCTCGATCGCCGAGCGGTTGGCATGCACGCCCAGCACCCAGTCGAGATCCAGCGCCATGCCGGGGTTTCTCGGCTCGAAGGTCTGGGGCAGATGCGTGGTGTCGTCTTTGGCTTTGGTCTTGGTGGCCATGGGCCGTGCCTCCGGTCGCTTTCGGGAAACCGTGCCATGGGCGGCGTCAGGCGGCAAGAGGTCCCTTGGCGGCAAGGCGGGGCCAGCGGAGGCGCGCGGTACGGGGCCGGGACAGGGGCGGGCGTTTGACTGCCGTACCGGAAGTGCGCCAGGCGCGGCTCAGCGCACCCAGACCTCGACCCGGCGGTTGGCCTGCCGGCCCCAGGCGGTCTCGTCGCAGGCCAGGGGCAGCGCCTCGCCAAAGGCCGCGATGTCGACATGCACGCGCTCGAGATTGGCGGTTTCCGCCGCGGACACCACCGCATCGCGTACTGCCTCGGCCCGGCGCGTGGCGATGGCGCGGTTGGCCGAGGCCGCGCCCTGGCCGTCGGAGAATCCGACAAAGAGCACCGAGCGGGTGTCGTATTTTCCGGCCTCCAGCGCGCGTGCCAGCTGTTGCACGTTCGACAGAGACTGCGCGTCCAGCAGGGTCGAGCCGGCCCGGAAGCGGAAAGAGGTGGACAGCCGGTGCCGGGTGCCCAGCGTGCCGACCAGCCGCTTCAGCTCGTCCAGCGAGGTCTCTTCGCCGGCGGCGGTGATCGCATTGGCGAAACGGTCGCCCTGGGCGTTGATCGCCACCTCCTCGGGGGCCTGATCGACAAAACCGGCGCGGCGAATGACGATCTGCGCCGGGTCGGAGCGGGTGAAGGTGAGGAAATCGCGCGCCAGCTTGGGCAGGCGGCGGGCCGGGAGATAGAGGAACATCGGCGCCGTCAGCGGATAATCCTCGGTCTTGATCGCCAGCCGCGAGGCGCGGAGCTGAAAGCCGCAGCGCCCGGTCAGCACCACCGGCTTGGCATTGCCGATCTCGGAATGACTGGTGATGCCGATGGCCAGCACGTCGCCGGCCACCGCCTCGGCCAACTCGGTGTTGTCGGCATGGCGTTCGACCCCGGCCGCAAGATCGGCGCGGGCCGGCGCCATCAACTTGTCCTGCACCGATTGCGCCAGGCCCGAGGTTTCTTGCGGCAGATGCAGCACCACTGGCGCATCCGGTCCGCCCATTTGCAGCCAGTTCGAGATTTCGCCGCTGAAGAGCCGCGCCAGTTGCGCCGGGCTGATCGCATTGAGCGGGTTCCGTGGCGAAACGATCGGAACCATGGCATCAAGCGCCAGCACGCGCGAGCGGTTCGGGCCGGTCAGATCGCCCAGCCCGGCCTCGCGCGCCGCACGCACCTCGGAGGGCCGGACTTCGCGAAGCGACATGACGATATCGCTGTCATCGGCCAGAAGATCGGCAAAGCCCTCGTCGGTGTTGGTGGTGTGAAACCGGAACAGGCCTTTCTCGACCCCGGTCTCGCGGTCGCGCAGGGCATAGTCGAAACGGTTCTCGCCCACCTCGCTTCGGCTGGCCAGAAGCCCGTTGCGCAGCGCGAAGGCCTCGATCAGTGCCGGCATCAGCACCCGGCCCATGGTGGCCGAGCCGGAGACCCGCATCTCGGCCACGAAGGCCTCGAGATTGGGGCAGCCCGGACCGGCGCAATTCACGCCCGAGGCATCGACGGTGATCTCGCCATAGACGGTGTCGAGGCGATAGAACTCCCCGTCGAAGCCCTTGAGCGTGCCTTCGATCTCGACCGCGCCATCAAGCGAAGTGAGCACCACATCCTGGGCCAGCGCCGGCGACGGCAGGGCCGCCGCAAAAAGGAATAGTGCGGCGCAGAACGCCGCACACAACTTGTACATTCAGGCCAGGCCTTTTGTCGCGTTCAGTTGGCGGCGACTTTCAGGTCTTCAAAGAGATTTTTCAACACCAGAAAGTCTCCGTTGGCATCGCAGGCCGGCATATCGAGCGTCACATCTCGGCTGCGCAGGGTTTCGCCGGGCTTGAGTTGCAGGGTCTGGGCCGCGATCTGCCTGCCGCAATTGGCCGCCGTCACTTCCGCCTCGACCGAAAGCCCGATGCGCCCGGCGCTGTCCGAGGTCAGCGTGGGGAAGGTGTAGACTTCGGCCATCAGCGCATCGGCGCCGGCATTCTCGCCAAAGCGGGTGAGGAAACCGGAGCTGCCGCTGGCCGCCGCGCTCATGTCGCCGGGGCTGGCGGAATACACGTGACCCTCACCGAAATAGGTGGCGTCGAATTCCAGCGCATGAAGGCCAAGTCCGGCATCACCGCGCCATTGGGCCACCACGCGGTCATAGAATTCCAGCGTCGGCACTTCGATCTGAGCCACCGCGCCTTGGGAATTGTCGAAGGAGGCGATAAAGACGGCATTTTCGGCCAGCGCCGGGACGCGCAGGCTGCTCCGGCCGTTTTCATCGGTGAGCGCATGAAACATCATGCCACTGTGATGCAGGGTAAACCGGGCGTCGGACAGGCAGGCCGCCTCGACGATCAGATCGACCATTGCCGCCGGTGCCGGATCGGCGGTCATTGTCACCTCGCAGGGGAGGACCGGCGTGTTCAGGGCCGCGCCGCCGGGCGCGATCTCCAGCGCCGCCGGGTCAAGCGGCTCCGGCACGGCGGTGTCCTGAAGCGCGGCCAGAGCGGTGACGCCCCGGCCCGGCTCGGTTTCGGTGGCCGGAACGGCGACCGAATCGCGCGGCAGGGGGGGCAGCGGCCGGTCCACCGGCAGGACGCCGGCCGAGGTCGGGGTGATGGCGCTGAGATCGGCGCTTTCCACAAGCGTGTTGGGCAATTCGGCGGTCTGCACATCGGGCCGCTTTGCATCCTGGAGCGAAGAGGCCGGGTGGGTGCCGAAATTCTGAAGCACGAAGCCGACCGAGAAGATGATCACGCCGCTGCCGAAGGCGAGCGTCGATTTGGTCAGCGGGATACGCCGTGGCATGGCGAATTTTCTCTTGGTCTTGGCGGCGCCCTTGGCCGCCGGTGCCGCGGCCCCTGACCCGGATGCCCCGCGCCTGATCGATCGTTTGGCCTTCATCTCTGCCTCCTTGCCCGGAACCGGGCTTTTCCTAGGCTCAGATATCGCTGGGGAAGGCGGCGGAGATGGGGCGGGCTAGCGGAGTCTTTTTGGCCCTCTGCCCGAGATTGTCCGCATTTGCGACACAATTCAGGGTGGTGTCCAGGCATTGTCCTGCCCGGTCCGGCGGGCGTCCGACAACGAAAAAGGCCGGGCGTCGGGCCCGGCCTTTGATCCTCTGGCAGCCTCTCGGCGTTCTGGTGCGTTTACACGCGGCCGTGGCAATGTTTGAATTTCTTGCCCGATCCGCAGGGGCAGAGCTCGTTGCGGCCGGTGTTGGCCCAGGTCTCGGGCTTGCTTTCGTCAAAGCCCGGCGCGGCGCCTTCGGTCGTTTGCTGCGGCGGAGCGTTTTCCCCCACAGGTTGCGCCTGTTCGGTCAGCTTCTTCTGCGCCGCCTGCTGCTCCTGGATCTGGCGCATCAAAGCGGCCTGCTCCTCTTCGGTCATCGGACGAATCTGCGACAGCTTCTCGCTGACGTCCTCGCGCAGGCTCTCGAGCATCGATTCGAAGAGCTGGAAGGCCTCGTTCTTGTACTCGTTGAGCGGGTCGCGCTGGGCATAGCCGCGGAAGGCCACCACCGAACGCAGGTGCTCGAGCGTCAGCAGGTGCTCGCGCCACTTGGCATCGATGGTCTGAAGCAGAATCTGCTTTTCGATGTTGCGCATGGTCTCGGGGCCAAAGGCGCTGGCCTTCTGGGCCATGTATTTGTCGCTCTCGTCCTCGAGACGTTCGCGCACGACCTCCTGATCGACGCCCTCTTCCTCGGCCCAGTCACGGATCGGCAGGTCGAGGCCAAGATACTTGATCACCGCGCCCTGAAGACCCTCGGCATCCCATTGATCGGCATAGGATTTCGGCGGCAGATATTGATCGACCAGCTCGTCGATCACCTCATGGCGCATATCCTGGACGATTTCGGACAGATCCTCGGCTTCCATGATCTCGCGCCGCTGGCTGAAGATCACCTTCCGCTGATCGTTCATCACGTCGTCGAACTTCAGCAATTGTTTCCGAATGTCGAAGTTGCGGCCCTCGACCTTGGCCTGAGCGCGTTCCAGCGACTTGTTCACCCAAGGGTGCTCGATCGCCTCGCCTTCCTTCATGCCCAGCGTGTTGAGCACCTTGTCGAGCCGTTCGGAGCCGAAAATGCGCATCAGGTCATCGTCGAGCGACAGGAAGAAGGAGGACCGCCCCGGGTCGCCCTGACGGCCCGAGCGGCCGCGCAGCTGGTTGTCGATCCGGCGGCTCTCGTGGCGTTCGGTGGCCAGCACGTAGAGCCCGCCGGCCTTTTTGACTGCCTCTTCGTCGGCGGCATGTTCCGCCTCGATCCGTTTGCGGATCTCCTCGGGGTCGCTGTCGGGGGCGGCGGCGATGGCTTCCATGATCTGAAAGTCGACGTTGCCGCCCAGTTTGATGTCGGTGCCGCGGCCGGCCATGTTGGTGGCGATGGTCACCGCGCCCAGCTTGCCGGCATCGGCGACAATCTGCGCTTCCTGCTCGTGCTGGCGCGCGTTCAGCACGTTATGCGGCAGCTTGGCCTGGGTCAGCGCCTGGCTGAGCATTTCGGATTTCTCGATCGAGGTGGTGCCGACAAGCACCGGTTGGCCCTTGTCATGCGCCTTCTGGATCTCGTCGATGATCGCCTTGTACTTCTCGTCGTTGGTGCGGAACACCTTGTCATCGTCGTCGATCCGCTCGATCGGCTTGTTGGTCGGCACTTCGACCACGCCCAGCCCGTAGATCTCCTGGAATTCCTCGGCCTCGGTTGCCGCGGTGCCGGTCATTCCGCCCAGCTTGTCATACAGGCGGAAGTAGTTCTGGAAGGTGACCGAGGCCAGCGTCACGTTCTCGGGCTTGATCTCGCAGCCTTCCTTGGCCTCGATCGCCTGGTGCAGCCCGTCGGACAGGCGCCGGCCGGCCATCATCCGCCCGGTGAATTCGTCGATCAGGACAACCTCGTTGTCGCGGACGATATAATCCTTGTCCTTGAGGAACAGCTTGTGCGCCCGCAGGCCCTGGTTGACGTGGTGCACCACGGTGGTGCTTTCGGGGTCGTAAAGCGATTGGCCCTCGGGCAGCAGATCATGCGCCCGCAGCTGCGCTTCGAGAAATTCGTTGCCGTCGTCGGTAAAGGTGACGTTGCGGGTTTTCTCATCGAGCGTGTAGTGATCTTCCTGCAAATGCGGGATCAGCTTGTCGATGGTCTGGTAGAGATCCGAGCGGTCCTCGGCCGGGCCGGAGATGATCAGCGGCGTCCGCGCCTCATCGATCAGGATGCTGTCGACCTCGTCGACGATGGCGAAGTTGTGGCCGCGCTGGAACATGTCCTTGAGCTCGGACTTCATGTTGTCGCGCAGATAGTCGAAACCCAGCTCGTTGTTCGTCGCATAGGTGATGTCGCAGTTGTAGGCGTCGTGCTTTTCCTGCTCGGATTGCCAGGGATAGACCACCCCCGTGGTCAGCCCCAGGGCGCCGTAGACCTTGCTCATCCACTCGGCGTCGCGTTTCGCCAGGTAGTCGTTGACCGTGACGATATGCACGCCCTTGCCGGTCAGCGCGTTCAGATAGGCCGGGAAGGTGGCGACAAGCGTCTTGCCCTCGCCGGTCTTCATCTCGGCGATATTGCCCTGGTGCAGGAAGATCCCGCCCATCAGCTGCACGTCGAAGGCGCGCAGGCCCAGCGCCCGCTTGGCGGCCTCGCGGCAGTTGGCAAAGGCTTCCGGCAGAATCGTGTCCAGGCTCTCGCCGCCCTTGGCGCGGTCGGCCAGCGCCTTGGTCTTGTCCTTCAGCCCTTCGTCGCTGAGCGCTTCGAACTCGGTTTCCAGGGCGTTGATCTGTTCGACCAGCGGGCGCGTCGCCTTGATCTTTCGGTCGTTCGGTGTTCCGAACACCGATCTGGCGATTTTTCCAAAGCCCAGCATACTCTCTCCGTCGAATAATGCGCACATCTTTGTGTCCGCGCCTTGCCCGTCCGCATCGCAACCCATATGCCTTTCGGGAACGGGGCGCCCAACGGGACAAAAGCGATGTAAGGGTCGCCCCTACCAGTGTCAACGCCGCCCTCGTGCGCGGCAATGAATGAAGGAACACTTGATGTTGAAAAGCGTGAAAACCGCCGCTCTCATGGCCTTTCTGGCCGTCCCCGCCCTGGCTGAACAGCATGAGCAGGTGGATGTGAACGAGGTTGTGGCCACGGTCAACGGCACCGAGATCACCCTCGGCCACATGATCATGATCCGCGCTTCGCTGCCCGATCAGCTGCGTCAACTGCCCGACGACGTGCTCTGGGACGGCATCATGGACCAGCTGATCCAGCAGACCCTGCTGGTGCAGGCCGGCCCCGACGAGGTGTCGCAACGTGTGGCACTGTCGCTCGACAACGAAGAGCGCGCCCTGCGCGCCGCCGAGCAGGCGCAGTCGGCGATGGATGAAGCGGTGACCGAAGCGGCGCTGACCGACGCCTATGCCGAGGCTTACGAAGGCGAGAATCGCGGCATGGAATTCAATGCCTCGCATATCCTCGTCGAGACCGAGGAAAAGGCCGCGGCCCTGGCCGAACGCGCCCGCGAAGGCGAGGATTTCGCCGAGCTGGCCAAGGAAAACTCGACCGGTCCCTCCGGCCCCAATGGCGGCGAGCTGGGCTGGTTCGGTGCCGGCATGATGGTTGCCGAATTCGAGGCGGCGGTGCAGGAGCTGGGCGAAGGCGAGATCTCCGATCCGGTGCAGACCCAGTTCGGCTGGCACGTGATCAAGCTCAATGAGACCCGCGTCGCCGAAGCGCCCGAGATGGAGGAAGTCCGCCCCGAGCTGGAACAGGCGGTTCGCAATGCGGCGCTCGAAGGCGTGCTCGGCGAGCTGACCGAATCGGCCGAGATCACCCGCACCGACAAGGCCGATGTCGACACCTCGGTCCTGCAAAACATCGACCTGATCGGACAATAACATGGCCAAACCCCTGCCTGTTTCGCCTCTGGCGCCCGCGCAATTCCCCGAGATGCCGGTGATCGAGGGTGTCACCTTTGCCTCGGTCGAGGCGGGGGTGCGCTATGCGGGCCGCAAGGACGTGATGCTGGCGCTGCTCGCTCCGGGCAGCGCCGTGGCAGGGGTCTTCACCCGGTCGGCAACCCGCTCGGCGCCGGTGCTCGACTGCCAGAAGAAACTCGGCGGCGCCGGGGACGAGGCCGCGGCGATCCTGGTCAACGCCGGCAATTCCAACGCCTTCACCGGCAAGCGTGGCGATGCTTCGGTCGCGGCGATCACCGAGGCCGTGGCCCGCGCCGCCGGGCTGCCGCAGGATCGGGTCTTCACCTCCTCCACCGGAGTGATCGGCGAACCGCTGCCGCATGACCGGATCATCGACGTGATCGACCAGCTGATCGCGGGCCAGGACGCGGGCGCCATCAACGATGCCGCCCGTGCCATCATGACCACCGACACCTATCCCAAGGGCGCTGCCCGCAGCCTCGAGATCGACGGCAGGACGGTGCAGATCGCCGGTTTCGCCAAGGGCTCGGGCATGATCGCGCCGGACATGGCAACGATGCTGGTCTATATCTTTACCGATGCCGCCTGCGCCCAACCTAAGTTGCAGGCGATGCTTGCTGATCTCACCGACCTGACCTTCAACTGCATCACCGTCGACAGCGACACCTCGACCTCGGATACCCTGCTGCTGGTCGCCACCGGCGCCTCTGGCGTCGACGTCGCCGACAATGCGGCGTTCGAAGAGGCGCTGTTCGAGGTGATGATGGATCTCGCCCATCAGGTCGTCCGCGACGGCGAAGGCGCCACCAAGTTCGTCCAGATCGACGTCACCGGCGCCGCCAGCGATGCCGAAGCGCATACCCATGCCATGGCAATCGCCAATTCGCCGCTGGTCAAGACCGCCATCGCCGGCGAAGATCCGAACTGGGGCCGCGTGGTCATGGCGATCGGCAAGAGCGGGGCCCAGGCCGACCGCGACCGTATCACCATCCGTTTCGGTGACACGCTGGTGGCCGAAAACGGCTGGGTGCATCCCGACTATCAGGAGGCCGACGCCGCCGCCCACATGGAAGGCGACCACATCGCCATCGCGGTCGATCTTGGCATCGGCGATGGCAAGAAACGCGTCTGGACCTGCGATCTGACCCACGGCTACATCGACATCAACGCCGATTACCGCTCCTGAGGATCATGAACACCCGGTGCCTGGCTGAGACCGACCCACCGGCAACCCGACGGCGGGGTATTGCACTCCGCCGATCCCTGGGCCAAATCCGCCCCATCTTTCCGCAGCCACACCGATGCCATGACCAAAGTGATCCTTGTCTCCGCCGTTGCCCTGATCGACCGTGACGGCCGCGTTCTGCTGGCCCAGCGGCCCGAGGGCAAGAGCATGGCCGGCCTCTGGGAATTTCCCGGCGGCAAGGTCGAGCCGCGCGAGACACCGGAAGCGGCGCTGATCCGGGAGTTGCAGGAAGAGCTGGGCATCGACACCTGGGCCTCCTGTCTGGCGCCGCTGACTTTCGCCAGCCACGCCTACGAGAATTTCCATCTGCTGATGCCGCTCTTTGCCTGCCGCAAATGGCAGGGGGTGCCGCAGGCGCAGGAGGGCCAGACCCTGGCCTGGGTCAAGCCCAACCGGCTGCGCGACTACCCGATGCCGCCCGCCGATATCCCGCTGATCCCGATCCTGCGCGACTGGCTCTGAGCCGCAGACACCGGCGCCGGGGCTTCGCCTTCCAATTCCCAAGCACAAAAAAAGGGGACAGATCGCTCTGTCCCCTTTGTCGATTCTGTATCCGGCACCGGATCAGTCGAGCTTGCGCTCGACTTCCGTGCGCTCGAAGATCTCGATGACATCGCCGGGGCGGATATCGTCGTAGTTCTCGAAGGCCATGCCGCATTCCTGGCCGGATTGCACCTCGGAGACCTCGTCCTTGAAGCGCTTGAGCGTCTTCAGCGTGCCTTCGTGGATCACCACGTCGTCGCGCAGCAGGCGGACACCGGCGGAGCGGCGCGCCACCCCTTCGGTGACCAGACAGCCAGCGACCTTGCCGACGTTGGAGACCTTGAAGACCTCCTTGATCTCGGCATAGCCGATGAAGTTTTCGCGCACTTCGGCGGACAGCAGGCCCGAGGCCGCGGCTTTCACGTCATCGACCAGGTCGTAGATCACGCTGTAATAGCGGATTTCCACGCCTTTCTGGTTGGCCGAGTTCCGCGCCGAGGCATTGGCCCGGACGTTGAAGCCGAGGATCGGCGCATTGGACGCCTCTGCCAGGCCCACGTCGGTCTCGGTGATCGCGCCCACACCGTAATGCAGCACGCGCACGCGCACCTCTTCGTTGCCGATCTTCTCCATCGCCTGGACGATGGCCTCGGCAGAGCCCTGCACGTCGGCCTTGACCAGGATCGGCAGCTCGGCGACGTTCTCGTCTTCCTTGGCCTTGGCCAGAAGCTGATCGAGCGTGGTGGCGGCACCGGCGGCGGCGCGTTTGTCCTTGGCGGCCTGCTCGCGGTATTCCGCGATCTCGCGCGCCTGCGCCTCGGTCGACACCACGTTGAGCACGTCACCGGCTTCCGGCGTGCCGTTCAGGCCCAGCACCTCGACCGGCACCGACGGCCCGGCCTCTTCGACCCGTTCACCGGTGTCCGAGATCAGCGCCCGCACCTTGCCCCATTGCTCGCCCACAACGAAGATATCGCCCTGTTTCAGCGTGCCGTTCTGCACCAGAACCGTGGCCACCGGGCCGCGACCGACGTCGAGCTGAGCCTCGATCACGGCGCCATGGGCGGCGCGGTCGGGGTTGGCCTTGAGCTCGAGGATCTCGGCCTGAAGCGCAATCGCTTCAAGCAGCTCGTCGAGGCCCTTGCCGGTGATCGCCGACACTTCGATATCCTGCACATCGCCCGAGAGCTTCTCGACGATGACTTCGTGCTGAAGCAGGTCGGTCCGCACCTTGTCGGGGTTGGCGGCGGGCTTGTCGCATTTGTTGATCGCCACGATCATCGGCACCTCGGCCGCCTTGGCATGGGCAATCGCCTCGATGGTCTGCGGCATCACCGCGTCATCGGCGGCAACCACGAGCACGACGATATCCGTCACCTGTGCCCCGCGCGAGCGCATCGAGGTAAAGGCGGCGTGGCCCGGCGTGTCGAGGAAGGACAGGACCGCACCGCTGTCGGTCTCCACCTGATAGGCGCCGATGTGCTGGGTGATCCCGCCGGCTTCGCCAGCGACAACCTTGGCGTCGCGGATCGCATCCAGGAGCGAGGTCTTGCCGTGGTCGACGTGGCCCATGATGGTGATGACCGGCGGACGCGGTTGCAGATCCTCTTCCTTGTCCTCAACCTCCTTGATGACGTCCTCGACGTCGGAGTCGGACACGCGCGTCACCTTGTGGCCGAATTCCTCGATGATGAGTTCGGCGGTGTCGGCGTCGATCGTCTGGTTCTGGGTGACCATCATGCCCATCTGCATGAGCGATTTGACCACGTCAGCCACGCGTTCCGCCATCCGGTTGGCCAGCTCGGAGACGACGATCGCCTCGGGCAGCTTGACCTCGCGGACAACCTTTTCCCGTTCGACCGGGCCACCCATGGCTTTCTGCCGGGCGCGTTCCTGCTTGCGCTTCATCGCGGCCATCGAGCGCTGCCGCCCGCCTTCGCCGCCGGTCAGCGCCTGGTTCACGGTCAGCTTGCCGGAGCGGCGGCCGCCGTCGCGCCCACCCTTGCCACGGTTCTGACGATCCTGTTCGCGGTCGGGCTTCTTGGCCGGCGCCTGCTTGGCACCGCCGCGCGGCTGATCGGCCTCGGCGGCGGGGGCAGCAGCCTTGGCGGCTGCGGCCTTGGCCTTGTCCTCGGCGGCGCGACGCTTGCGCTCTTCTTCCTCGGCCTTGGCCTTGGCTTTCTCTTCGGCCTCGCGCTGTTCGCGCTCCTTGGCCTCCATCTCGGCCCGGCGGCGCTCGCGCTCCTCGGCGCGCGCCTCTTCCTCGGCCTTGCGGTTCGCCGCCTCTTCGGCTTCGCGCGCCTTGGCGGCCTGAACCGCCTTCAGCCGGCGTTCCATCTCGGCATCAGTGATCCCGGCGGGCCGTTTGCCAGCACCGCCCACGCCACCGCCAGCCCCGCCGGAGCCGGACTTGGCCCCGCCCGGCTTGGGCACGACCACGCGTTTGCGTTTGGTTTCCACCACGACGTTCTTGGTCCGCCCATGGCTGAAGCTCTGCTTCACATTGCCCGGACGGGCGCCGCCACGTAAACCAAGGGTCTTTTTGCCGTCATTATCGCTCAAAGCTCTATTTTCCTTTCCGGCGACCGTTGCCGCCGTCGTCATGCGCGCGCAGATTTTTCAATCTTGCGGCTTCCTCTACTACACGTTCCGTGAGTCCACCAGACGCCAGCGCGCCATGTATCACAGTTTGTCGGCCGAATGCCAATCCTAACTCGTCTGCGGTCAGCCAGCCGATGAATGATCCGCCATACGGCGTGCTCAGTTTCGACTTGCCCCTTTCGGAGCCATCGCTGGCCTGGATCAGGACGCGGGCCTCTTCCTTCTGAAGCCAGTCCTTGACCTTTTCATAGCCGGCGACCGCCTGCCCGCCCTTGCGGGCGAGCGAAATCAGATCCACCACGCGGCGCGCGATTTGCCTTTCGATCTCGGCCACCAGCCCATCGGGGACGGTGACCGGTTGCTTGGCGCTGCGGGCAAACAGCTTTTTCGACACCGCCTTGTCCAGCGCCGCGCGATCCGACGACACCCAGATGCCGCGCCCGGGCAGCTTGCCCAGGACATCCGGCACCGCCTGACCCTCGGGGCCGACCACAAAGCGGATCATCCGCGCCACCGGCAACACCTCTCCGGTGGCGATGCATTTGCGCTCCGGTCCGGTGTCGCCCCGGTCCTTGTCCTTGCCGCCGCGTGTCATTGCCTCGCCTCCGCGACCGTTCAGTCCCGTGCCTCTTCGGCCGCTTCCGCGTCCTCTTCGGCAATGAGGTCGTCACCGTCTTCGTCTTCGCTGTCGTCTTCCGCGGTTTCCAGATCGGCCGGATCCACCCAGCCAAGCTCGACCCGTGCGGTCATCACCAGGCCCTGTGCTTCCTCGAGCGAGACTTCAAAGGGCTCGAGCAGGCCGTCGTCCTTGACGCGTTCGCCATTCGCGGTGGTCCAGCCGCCGGCCAGTTCCCAATCGGCGCAGGTGGCGAAATCCTCGAGGGTCTTGATGCCATCCTTGGCGAGAACCTCGATCATTTGGGGTGTCAGGCCGTCAAAGTCAATAAGGCTGTCCTCGGCGCCCAGCTCGCGGGCATTGGCCAGCGCCTTCTTGGCCTGCTCTTCCAGGTGCTCGCGGGCCCGGGTTTGAAGCTCTTCGGCGGTGCCTTCGTCGACGCCGTCGATCACCAGCAGCTCGTCCTGCTCGACATAGGCCACCTCTTCGAGATTGGTGAACCCTTCCGACACCAGCAACTGGGCGAAGAATTCGTCAAGGTCGAGCGTGTCCATGAAGAGCTGGGTGCGCTCTTCGAATTCCTTCTGGCGGCGCGCCGATTCCTCGGCCTCGGTCATGATGTCGATATCGAGCCCGGTGAGCTGCGACGCCAGCCGCACGTTCTGACCGCGACGGCCGATGGCCAGCGACAGTTGCTCTTCCGGCACCACAACCTCGATGCGCTCGGCTTCCTCGTCGAGAACCACCTTGGTGACCTCGGCCGGTTGCAGCGCGTTCACCAGGAAGGTGGGCTGGTCCTCGTTCCACGGGATGATGTCGATCTTTTCGCCTTGCAACTCGTTGACCACTGCCTGCACGCGGCTGCCGCGCATACCGACGCAGGCGCCCACGGGGTCGATCGAGCCGTCATAGGAAATCACGGCGATCTTGGCGCGCGAGCCGGGGTCGCGAGCGACGGCCTTGATTTCGATGATGCCGTCGTAGATCTCGGGCACTTCCATCTTGAACAGCTCGGCCATGAATTCCGGTGCGGTGCGCGACAGGAAAATCTGCGGGCCACGGGCCTCGCGGCGTACATCCTTGATGTAGCAGCGGATGCGGTCGTTGGGGCGATAGCTCTCGCGGCCGATCTTTTCGTTGCGGCGCAGGATCGCCTCGCCCCGGCCCACGTCGACGATGACGTTGCCATATTCCTCGCGCTTGACCTGGCCGTTGATGATGGTGCCGGCGCGGTCCTTGAATTCTTCGTACTGGCGGTCGCGCTCGGCTTCGCGGACCTTTTGCAGGATCACCTGTTTGGCCGATTGTGCCGCGATCCGGCCCATTTCCACCGGCGGCACTTCCTCGACATATTGATCGCCCACCTTGGGCTCGGCCATGTATTGTTTGGCCTGCTCGACGGTCATCTCGGCCTGATAGTTCTCGAGCTCTTCCTCCTCGACCACGGTGCGCACGCGGGTAAAGGTGGCGCGGCCGGTGCGGCGGTCGATCGAGACCCGGATGTCCATCTCGGAGCCGTAACGCGACTTGGCGGCGCGGGCGAGGGATTCCTCCATCGCTTCGACCACGAGACCGGGGTCGATCATCTTTTCGCGCGCCACCGCCTCGGCGGTCTGCAAAAGCTCAAGCTGGTTGGCTGAGGTGATTGCCATTATTCTTTCTCCTCTTGAGACGCCGCTTCTTCGGTCTCGATCTCGTCAAACTTGGTTTCGTCCACGTCCGCCGCCTTGCGCTGGCGCAGCATTTCTCGGATCAACTCGTCGGTCATGACCAGCTTGGCATCGCTCAGCCAGTCAAAGTTCAGGCCCAGGGTCACGGTTTCCTCGCCTTGGCTGGAGCCATCGACGTTGATCAGCACCTCCTCGCCCTCGATGCCGGCCAGCACGCCCTTGAAGCGCCGGCGGCCGTCGATCAGCTCGGTGGTCTCGATCTTGGCCTCATATCCCTCGAATGTCTCGAAATCCTTGAGCCGGGTCAGCGGCCGATCGATGCCGGGGCTGGAGACTTCGAGCGTATAGGTGTCGAGAATCGGGTCTTCGACGTCCAGCGTGGCGCTCACCGCGTTGGAGATGGCGGCGCATTCGTCGACCTCGATGCCGCCGCCGGGGCGCTCGGCCATGATCTGAAGCGTCTGGGTCTTGCCGCTCATCAGCCGGATGCGGACCAGTTCAAAACCCATATCCTCAATCACGGGACCGATAATTTCGGCCAGACGACGGTCGATCGCGGCTTTGGCAATCAGGGTATTTGACAGAATATCACTCATACGGCTTCCTGCGGGTTCGGCCCGGCGGACGGGCACAAAAAAACGGGCGCGCGGCCCGTCGAACTTATCCGGTGGAGCTTCGGGTGAGGCCCGGCGCGCCGCTGTTGAAGGGCGATATACGCGCTGCCGCCCGCTGACGCAAGGGGGCAGCGCGCAGCTTCTTGTCCGGGGCAGGTTTTCCTCGTCAACCGCGCTCTCCTCTGGCGGGGCGCCTGCGTCCGGTCGGGCGATTCGGGCCTATTTGGCCCCCAGACGGCCGGCGGATTCCTTGATCGCGTCGTATTGTCCGGCGGGGCGGAAACGCCAGAGGTAATCCGGCAGCACCGCTTCCATCGCGGTCGGGCGAATGCCGAGGTCGGCCAACCCGCGCGCGCCGTCGCTCACCACGTTGTCGCGGCCGAGCGAGCGCACCTGATCGCGGGTCAGGATGCCATTGCTGAACAACCCGAAGGTCAGCGTCGACAAAAGATCGAAACCGCGCGCCATCAGGCCGGCGGCCCAGAACGGCATGTTCAACACCAGCCGGCGGCGGCGGATCACCTTGAGCATGTCCTGCATCAGCTCGCGGAAGCTGCCGACATCGGGCCCACCCAGTTCATAGACACCCCCCGGGGCGGTGCCCATGGCGCCCATCGCGGCGGCCCGGGCGACGTCGTTAACATAGACCGGTTGGAATTTCGTATCCGCGCCGACCACGGGAAGCACCGGTCCCATCCGCGACATCCCGGCGAACCGGTTGAAGAAATTGTCTTCGGGGCCAAAAATCACCGAGGGTCGCAGGATCATCGCGTCCGGCATATGCGCCAGCACATTGGCTTCGCCCTCGGCCTTGGTCCGCTGGTAATCGCTGTCCGATGCGGCATCGGCCCCGATCGCCGAGATCTGCACCATGCGCGCCACGCCGCTTTCCGCGGCAATCCGGGCCACGCGGCCCGCGCCTTCGGCCTGCACGGCATCAAAGTTGTTCTTGCCGCGGGCGTCGAAGGTGCCGACGCAGTTGATCACCGCCGCTGCGCCCTGCATCACCTGCCGCACGCTGTTGTCGTCGCGGATGTTGCAGAACACCGGTTCGACCTGACCGACAACGCCATAGGTGCGCACGAAATGGGCCTCGTTCGGGCGCCGACAGGCGACACGCACGCGCCAGCCTTCCTTGGCCATGTGCCGTGCAATGTACCGGCCGAGAAAGCCGGAGCCGCCGTAGATCGTCACCAGTCTGGACATCGGAGCCTCGCGTTTTTCGATGCTTACAGGGAATATAACCGGCTCTTTGGTGTGACAAGACGATATGCGGTCGCGTCTGTGGCATTTCTTTCAGATTCCGCGTTGACACTCCCCCTGGCTCGATTTAAACGCCTGCCTCACGACACCTGCCCAGGTGGCGGAATGGTAGACGCGCTAGCTTCAGGTGCTAGTGTCCGTATGGACGTGGAGGTTCGAGTCCTCTCCTGGGCACCAATTCTCCTTGCAGATATGGCCGGAATTCCGAACGTCCCGAGGATCGGGCTGTCGTCCGGGGGCTGTCAGAACAGCCCGGCATCCTTGGCCACAATGGCCGCCTGCGTGCGGTTCGACACGCCGATCTTGCGATATAGGGTCTTCATGTGCAGCTTCACCGTCGGCTCGCGAATATCGAGGTCGCGGGCGATCTCCTTGTTGGACTTGCCCTGCGTCAGGCCTTCGAGCACCTCGAGTTCGCGCGGAGAGAGCTTGTCGGTCAGCGGGTGGGCCTCGTCCTCTTCGGCCGCGCGCATGAAGTCGAGCGGGGCGTATTGCTCGCCCACCGCCATGAAGCGCACCGCATTGACCAGCGATTTTCCCGAAAGCGTCTTGGGCAGGAAGCCGGCGGCGCCCTTGGCCAGCGCCGTCTCGGCGACCGAGCGGTTGGCGGTGCCCGAGATGATCGCGACCCGCTGCGCGCCATCCTGCGCCATCATCCTGGCCAGCCCGTCGAGCCCGTTCATCCCGGGCATGTCGTAATCCAGCAGGATCAGATCAAAGGCCGCGCCGGCGCGCAGCTTGGCTTCGGCATCGGGCAGGCTAGCGGCGGTGACGGTCTCGAAACTGCCCTCGGCGTCGAGAAAGGCCTTGAGCGTATCCCGCAGAAGATCGTGATCGTCGGCGATCAGCACCCGCATCATTTTGATTGCTCCTGCCTTTCCCATCCTGCACGCGGCGCCTGATCGAACGGCCCACCGTGTCAGCGCGGGCAATTGCAAGGCGTGTCAGGCGATCTTGCCGCAGGATGCGCTGTGGCCCAAGGGGAAAAGCCGGGCGACATTGGCCTGACCGGACGGATGGGGCGTCTCTGCCCAATGGATGCGGCACCTGAGCGAAGGGGCAGGCGGCGGCGCGGCCGGTGCTGGGGGGCACCATCCGCACAGTTGAGAATCCCCCTGCGGTCGGCGCACCTCTTCGGGCGTTCAGTTGCCACTTCAGGAAAACCGGTATGAGTTTCGCCCCTCTTTCGCCCGACTTCATCCGCGCCCTTTGTGCCGCCGCCGCGCCGACGCTGCCGCGGGTGCGGCTGTTCGGTCTCGACCTCGTCAATGCCTCGCCCGCCATGGTGGTCGATGCGCTGATGGTGGTGCAGCAGCCGCAGCGGCTGACCTTTTTCAATGCCGATTGCGCCAATCTCGCGCTGTGCGATGGCGAATACCGGGCGGCGCTGACTTCGGCCGATCTGATCCTGCCGGGCGGCCGCTGCGTGCCGCTGGCCGCCCGCATGGCGCGCCGGCCGCTGGTGGCGCGCCACAGCGGCCCCGCATTGCTCCCGCGTCTGCTCGCGCGGGCGGCGCGGGCCGGGCGAAAGGTCTTTCTGGTGGGTGGCCCGCCCGGCGTGGCGGAGCGGGTGGTCAATCGGCTCTGCCTGGCCATTCCCGGTCTGCGGATTGTCGGCACCCGCGACGGTCTGGACGGCATCGAGAACGAGACCGAAACCGTCGCGGCGATCAATGCGAGCGGCGCGGATATCGTCATCGCCGGTCTCGGGCTGCCGCACAGCGACGTCTGGCTCGCGGATGTCTCGCCCAGGCTGACCGCGCGCCTTACCCTGGCCACCGGGCCTCTGCGCGATGTCGGCTCAGGCCACATGCGCCGCACGCCCCGGCTCCGGGGGCTGACGCTTGCCCCGCAAGCCGGCATGGCAGCCCCCGGAGCCGGGCGTTTCTGAGCCGGGGGTCCGGCGCCGTCGGGGCGGATTGCGCCGGTCGCGGCACGGCCGGAGCGGGCTTTGGCAGGCCAAAAGGTCGGAATCGGGCCTGGAAAGATCGGTTTTCGTACCTGTGGCCGTCAAATTCCGTCCCACACTCCTCCGACGAGGAGACCGGATGTGACAGCAACGCGCAGTGATCGGCCAGAATGCGGGACCGGCGGACCAGAGACCGCCCCGCCCGTTGCCGAATCCGCCGCGGAACGACCGGCCGCCGCCGCCCGCGCCGGGGAGAGCTGAGGCCCATGGTTGCAAGCCAGAACAGGCCGTGCGAAAACGACACCTCTGTCGCTTTTGACACTCCTGCTGCAATCGTCACAAGAGGCCAGTTTGCGAAAAAGGCAAGAGATTTCGACATTTTGAGTGGATTAGCGCCGACGATCATGTTTCGATGGTGGTGTCGTTTTCCCGCAGAGGAACGACGCATCCGGCACCGGGGGCTGGCGTTGCCAAACCGGTTCGAGAGCGCGCGCGCCTGTGCGGATGTCACACAGGAACATAGGGATGAGCATTTCAGAATGCGTCGATCGACAGACCCGTCCTGCCGCGTGAGTGGACAGACAGACATGACCTTCGGTCGATGTGCCCCCGCAGGGGCCACGGCATGACCCGCACCTCAAGGGCGGGCATTCGCATGACAACAGGGAGACACAGACCATGCGTAACAAAAAAGACCTGAGCCTGATCGACAGGCTGTCCCACGAGGCGCGTCTCGGCCGCCTGTCGCGCCGCGATTTCATGCGCCATTCGGCCGCCGCCGGCCTGACCGCCGCCGCCGCCACCGGCCTGTGGACATCCGAAGCCAAGGCGCAGCCCAAATCCGGCGGCACCTTCCGCGTCGCGATCCACGACAACAACACCTCGGACACCCACAACCCGGGCACCTATCTGTCGATCCAGCAGATTTTCCTGGCCCACACCCATCGCGCCTATCTGACCCTGATCAACACCGACCAGACCCTGGGCGGCGACGTGGCCGAGGATTGGTCCGGCTCCGAGGATGCCTCGGAATGGACCTTCAAGCTGCGCGACAACGTGACGTTCCACGATGGCCGCAAATGCACCGCCGATGACGTCATCGCCTCGATGAACTTTCACCGCGGCGAGGCCTCGACCTCGGCCGCCAAGGCGCTTCTGGCCGATGTCGCGGATATCACCAAGACCGATGACCTCACCGTTGTGTTCACGCTTACCGGTCCGAACGCCGATCTGCCCTGGCTGATGACCGACTATCATCTGACCATCCAGCCGGCGAGCGAGGACGGCATCGAATGGCGCAACGGCATCGGCTGCGGCCCCTACAAGATCGTCGATGGCGAATTCGGCGTCGGCTTCAAGCTCGAGCGGCATGACGGCTGGCACGGCGAAGGCGCCTATTTCGACGCGGTAGAGATGATCGCGATCAACGATCCCAATGCCCGCCAGACCGCGCTTGTCACCGGTGACGTCGATGCGGTCTCGGCCATCGACCTCAAGACCATGGCGCTGATGCAGCGCAATCCGCAGCTGATCGTGGACAACGTGCCTTCGGCCTCGGCGATCACCATGCCGATGCACACCAACACCGCGCCTTATGACGATGTCGATGTGCGCATGGCGCTGAAACTGGCGATGAACCGCGAAGAGATCGTCGAAAAGATCGCCTTTGGTGCGGGCACCGCCGGCAACGATTTCCACCATTCGCCGGCCCAGCCCTATTATCCCGAGGGGCTCGACCAGCTCAGCTACGACCCCGACCAGGCCAGGGCTCTGCTCAAGAAGGCCGGTCACGAGAACCTCAAGATCAACCTGTCCTCGGCGGAATCGATCTTCTCGGGCGCGGTCGACATGTGCGTTCTTTATTCCGAGCAGGCCAAGGCGGCGGGGATCGACATCACCGTCGTGCGCGAGCCCAACGACGGTTATTATTCCGACGTCTGGCTGAAAAAGCCGTTCTGTGCCGTGGCCTGGGGCGCGCGCCCGACGCCCGACGTGATGTACACCCTGGCCTACAAGGCGGATGCCGCCTGGAACGAAAGCTTCTGGGTCAACGACCGCTTCAACGAGCTGCTGTTGCAGGGCAAGTCCGAGCTGGACGATGCCAAGCGGTCGGAAATCTATCGCGAAATGGCCCAGATCGCCCGCGACGATGGCGGCACGATCATCCCGTTCTTCCGCAACTTCGTCTACGGCCGCCGCTCCAACGTCCAGAACACCGGCGAGCTCGCCGCAAGCTGGGAAATGGACGGCTGCCGCGCCGCCAGCCGCTGGTGGTTCGACGGCTAAGCCGTGCAATCAGCCGTGGCGGTCCGGGGTGTTCCCGGGCCGCCGCACCGGCCTCTGACCGGGCCCAAGAACCCGCGCACCCCGCGGCATAAAAGCAAAGGGAGAGCCTCATGGGGGACATTCTCGGCCTCGTCCTGAAGCGTCTTGGCTTTGGCCTCATCACGCTTCTGATCATTTCGATCATCATCTTTTTCATGGTCGAACTGCTGCCCGGCGACATCGCCGAAGCGGTTCTGGGCCAAGGTGCGACACCGGAAAACCTCGCCGCCCTGCGCGAGGAAATGGGGCTGAACAAGCCCGCCTTCGTGCGATATTTCGAATGGCTCGGCGGTGCCGTCGTCGGAGATTTCGGCAATTCGGTCGTCTCGGGCGAACGGGTCAGCACGCTGATCACCGAACGTTTCATCAACACGCTGTTCCTGGCCGCCTATGCCGCGGTGATCGCCGTGCCCTTTGCCATCACCCTGGGTGTGATCGTGGCGCTGCTGCGCAACACGCTGTTCGACCGGGTGGCCAATGTGCTGACGCTGACCTCGATCTCCAGCCCCGAGTTCTTTCTCGGCTACATCCTGATCCTCTATCTCTCGGTCAAGACCGGCATGTTCCCCGCCATTTCCAGCCTGCGGGCCGACATGTCCTTTGCCGATCTGCTGCATCGCACCTTCCTGCCGGCGCTGACGCTGGTGCTGGTGGTCACCGCGCATATGATGCGGATGACCCGCGCCGCGATCATCAACCTGCTGGCCTCGCCCTATATCGAAATGGCGCGACTCAAGGGCACGCCGCCCTGGAAGGTGATCGTGAAACACGCGCTGCCCAACGCCTGGGCGCCGATCATCAACGTCATCGCGCTGAACCTGGCCTATCTGATCACCGGCGTCGTGCTGGTCGAGGTGGTGTTTGTCTATCCCGGCATCGGCCAGGCGCTGGTCGACGCGGTGTCCAAACGCGATTTCCCGATCGTCCAGGCCTGTTGCCTGATCTTCGCCGCGACCTTCATCCTGCTCAACCTGGCGGCGGATGTCGGCGCCATTCTCACCAACCCGCGCCTGCGGCATCCGAAGTAAGGGAGAGAGATCATGAGCGTATTTGTCGTTCTCTACTTCGCCTGCCTGATCATCGCATCATGCCTGGCGGCCTTCTATGAAAAGCGCGGGCCGTTTATCCTGCTGTTCTCGCTGACCCTCATCAGCTTCATCCTCGGCATCGTCGGCGGCACCGGTGCGCTGCGCTTTGTCGCCATCGCGGCCGCGGTGCTGGCCTTTGCCGCCGGGGTCGCCTTCTGCTTCCGCGAGTTCCTGGTGGTGCTGCTGCCCACCAAGATCGGCAAGGAGCTGAAAACCGCGCCGCTGACCGCCGCCTTCGGCTTGTTCGTGATCTTCACCTATGCCATCGCCGCGATCTTTGCGCCTTGGATCGCGCCTTACGGCGAAAGCGAGGTCATCGCCTCGTCCTTTGCTCCGGCGGACGAAAACATGCTTCTGGGCGCCGATCAGCTTGGCCGCGACATGTTCAGCCGGATCATCTACGGCGCGCGCAACTCGGTGGGTCTGGCGCTGGCGGCGACCATCGCGGCCTTCTTCCTGGGCGCGGCGGCCGGGCTTCTGGCGGCCACCAAGGGCGGCTGGTTCGATCAGTTCATGGGCCGCTTCGCCGATGTGATCATGTCGATCCCCTCGTTGATCTTTGCCCTGTTGATGCTGTCGATCTTCGGGCCGCAGGTTTTCGTGATCATCGTCGCCGTCGCCATCATCTATGCGCCGCGGGTCTTCCGCCTGACGCGGGCGGTGGCTGGCAACGTGGTGGTGATGGACTATATCGAAGCTGCCAAGCTGCGCGGCGAGAAGGACAGCTATCTGATCCGCAGGGAGATCCTGCCCAATTCCACGGCGCCGCTGATCGCCGAGTTCGGGCTCGAGTTCTGCTTTGTCTTCCTGCTGGTGGCGGGGTTGTCGTTCCTCGGCCTGGGCATTCAGCCGCCAACCGCGGACTGGGGCTCGATGGTGCGCGAAAACGCGACGCTGATCTCGTTCGGCGACATCACCCCGCTGATCCCGGCGGCGGCGATCGCCCTGCTGACCGTGGCGGTCAACTTCGTTGTCGACTGGATGCTGTTCCGGTCCTCCGGCCTGAAGGAGTAACCTAGATGGTACACGACAAATCCGTTCTGCTCGAGATCAAGGATCTCAGGATCGAAGGCTACACCGGCGAGGTCTGGGTGCCGATCATCAAGGGCGTCGACCTGACCCTGCACCGCGGCGAGGTGATGGGCCTGATCGGCGAATCCGGGGCCGGAAAATCCACCATCGGCGCCGCCGCCATGGGCTATGCCCGCGACGGCACGCGCATTGTCGAAGGCTCCAAGATCGAGTTCGACGGCATGGAGCTGACCACCGCCACCGAAGGCGAGCGACGCGCGCTGCGCGGCTCGCGCATCGCCTATGTGGCGCAATCGGCGGCGGCGTCTTTCAACCCGGCGCACAAGATCATCGACCAACACACCGAAGCGCCGCTGCACTACCGCATCCAGAAGCGGATGGAGGCGCAAGAGGATGCGATGGACCTCTACGAGCGTCTGCGCCTGCCGAACCCCAAGGAAATCGGCTTCCGCTATCCGCACCAGGTCTCGGGCGGGCAGCTCCAGCGGGCAATGACGGCGATGGCGATGTCCTGCCGGCCCGACCTGATCATCTTTGACGAGCCGACCACCGCGCTCGACGTGACCACCCAGATTGAGGTGCTGGCGGCGATCCGCGACATCGTGGATCAGTTCAACACGGCGGCGATCTACATTACCCATGACCTCGCCGTGGTGGCGCAGATGGCCGATACCATCAAGGTGCTGCTCAAGGGCGAAGAGGTCGAGCAGCAGCCGACCGAGGAGATGCTGGACAACCCGCAGGAGGATTACACCAAGTCGCTCTGGGCGGTGCGCAGCTTTGAACGGCCGCAGAAATCGCGGCCCGAGGGCGAGACGCCGCTGATCTCGGTGCAGGATGTCGATGCCTCTTATACCGGCGGCGACAAGGTGCTCGATGGCGTCTCCTTCGACATCCACAAGGGGATGACCGTCGCGGTCGTGGGCGAATCCGGCTCCGGCAAATCCACCACTGCGCGGGTGATCACCGGGCTCTTGCCGCCGTCGAACGGCCAGGTCCTGTTTCAGGGCGAGCCCCTGCCGCCGCGCTATCAGGACCGGACCAAGGACCAGCTGCGGCAGGCGCAGATGATCTATCAGATGGCCGATACCGCGCTCAATCCCAAGGTGCGGATCTCCGAGATCATCGGTCGCCCGGCGCAGTTCTATTCCGGCCTCTCGGGCACGGAGCTGAAACACCGGGTGGACGAGCTGCTCGACCTGATCGAGCTTGATCCCTCCAAGTTCTACAACCGCTATCCGCCAGAGCTGTCCGGCGGACAGAAACAACGCATCGGCATTGCCCGGGCGCTGGCGGCCGAACCCAGCTTCATCATCTGCGACGAGGTCACTTCGGCGCTCGATCAGCTTGTGGCCGAGGGGATTCTCAAGCTGCTGGACCGGCTGCAAAACGAGCTGGACCTAGCCTATATGTTCATCACCCACGATCTGGCGACCGTGCGGTCGATCGCCGATGAGGTGGTGGTGATGCAGCATGGCAAGGTGGTGGAGCAGGGGCCCAAGGACAAGATGTTCACCCCGCCGCATCACCCCTATACCGACCTGCTGCTCAGTTCGGTGCCCGAGATGGACCCGAACTGGCTGACCACCCTGCTGGAAGAGCGCGGCGTCGACAACGTCGGCGAGGCGGCCGACGTCTGACCTTCCGGGGCGCGAACGCGAAAACCTGTCCGGTCCATGAAGAACCGGATTGAAGCTGATTGCAAAAGGGGTTAGAAGGCCGCGACGGCGTCAGGTCATTGCCATTCCGGTGGCCACCATCGTGGCCAGCAGAATGCCATAGACGACAAACACTGCCGGCAAAGTGCCGGCGCGGGTGCGCGCATCGCGGATGATTTCGTCACGTGTCATCATTGGTCCACTCCTCGGGTATTGAGCGGTTGGCATCCAATGGCGCTTGGCCATGAATCGCAGGTAGGCCAACCATCTGAGTCGAACAAGCGCTCTCTGTTCAAAATCAATGAATCGCCTGCATACCCGGTTTGCGTCTGGCGCATACCGGGGGCAATCGTGCCGTTTCCGGGACAGTCCCGTCGCAATTGGACCTCGCGCCGCGCCGGACAGCTTCTAGCGTCCCCGCAGGTAAAGGGAGACATCAGCCATGGCAAATTTCGACTGGCACGCCGAGCGCAGCGATTTGACCGCCATTGCGCTGCTCGACCGCGCGCCGGAAAGTGCCGCCATCGACCTGCGCGCGGTCTATCACTATCGCCGCGACCGGCTGCGCCACGAGATGGCGGCACGCGGGTTCGGCGCGGTGATCCTCTCGGACCCGGTCAACATCCGCTACGCCACCGGCACCCGCAACATGCAGGTGTTTTCGATGCGCAATGCGCCGACGCGTTATCTGTTGCTGACCGCCGACCGCGCGATCCTGTTCGAATTCACCGGCTGCCTGCATCTGGCCGATGGCTTCGACACCATCGACGAGGTGCGCCCGGCGCGCACCGCCAGTTTCGTTGCCGCCGGGCCAGAGATCGCCGCGCGCGAAAAGGCCTGGGCGGCGGAAATGGGCGATCTGATTGCCGGGCTTGTCGGCCGCGGCGCCAAGGTGGGCATGGAGCGGCTGAACGCCGGCACGGCAATTGCGCTTGGCGAACAGGGGTTCACGGTGGCGGACGCGCAGGCGCCGGTGGAAATGGCCCGCGCGATCAAATCGGCGGAAGAGATGAAATGCGTCCGCGCCAGCCTGCGCGCGACCGAGGCGGCAGTGGGCGAGTTGCGCGCGGCCCTGCGGCCGGGGATGACCGAGAACCAGCTCTGGGCGGTGATGCATCAGGCGGTAATCGCCGGCAATGGCGATTACTGCGAGACCCGGCTGCTCAATGCCGGCGCCCGGACCAACCCCTGGTTTCAGGAAAGCGCGCATCATGTGATCGGCGCAGGCGATCTGGTGGCGCTCGACACCGATGTGGTCGGCTGCCACGGCTATTATTCGGATTTCTCGCGCACCTTTCACGCCGGGCCGGGCAGGCCCACGGGCGCGCAGAAAACGCTCTATCAGACCGCGCTCGAACAGGTCTATCACAACATGGAGATCCTGCGCCCGGGCCTGAGCTTTCGCGAGTATGCCGAGGCCGCCTGGGAGATCCCGGACCGCTATTTCGCCAACCGCTATTACCTGTCGTCGCATGGCTGCGGCATGACCGGCGAATATCCCTATCTCTACCACCGCGCGGATTTTCCCGATGCGGGGTATGACGGGGTGATCGAACCGGGGATGACGATCTGTGTCGAAAGCTACATCGGAGAAGAGGGCGGGCCCGAAGGCGTGAAGCTGGAACAGCAGGTGCTGATCACCGAGACCGGCATCGAGCTGCTGTCGGAATTTCCCTTCGAGGCGTCCCTGACGGACGCCTCGTTTCAGCCGGCCTTGCCGGTGCCCCGGATCTGAGCGCGGCTATTCCGCCGCCCAGCCCGACACCGCCTTGACCTCGAGGAACTCGTCGAGGCCATGCGCCCCGCCTTCGCGGCCGTTGCCCGACTGCTTGTAGCCGCCGAAGGGCGAGCCCTGGGCAAAGCCCTGGCCGTTGGTCTCGATCATCCCGGCGCGCAGACGCCGTGCCACTCGGCGGCGCTTGTCGTCATCCCGGGTCTGGACATAATCGGCGAGGCCATAAGGCGTGTCATTGGCAATCGCCACCGCCTCGTCCTCGCTGTCGAAAGGCTGGATCGACAGCACCGGGCCAAAGATCTCTTCCTGCGCGATGGTCATGTCGTTGCTGACATCGGCAAAGACCGTCGGGCGCACGAAATAGCCGCGATTGAGCCCCTCGGGCCGCCCGGGTCCGCCGGCCACCAGCCGTGCCTCCTGCATGCCGGTCTCGATCAATTTCTGGATCTTGTCGAATTGCACTTCCGAGACAACCGGTCCGATGAATTTGCCCGCCTCCGAGGCCGGGCCGACCCGGGTTGCCTCGGCCACCTGCACCGCGGTCTCGACCGCCGCGTCATAGCGCGAGCGTTCCACCAGCATGCGCGTTGGCGCGTTGCAGGACTGGCCCGAATTGGCAAAGCAATGCCGCGCACCGCGTTTGACCGCATCTTCATCGGCATCGGCAAAGATGATGTTGGCGCCCTTGCCGCCCAATTCGAGCGAGACCCGCTTGAGCGTATCGGCGGCGGCCTTGGAGATGGCGATCCCGGCCCGGGTGGAGCCGGTAAAGGAAATCATGTCGACATCCCGGTGCTTCGAAAGCTGCGTGCCCACGCCCGGCCCGTCGCCATTGACGAGGTTGAAAACCCCCTTGGGAAACCCCGCCTGATCGACGAATTCGGCAAAGAGCAGCGACGACAGCGGCGCCACCTCGGAGGGCTTCAGCACCACGGTGCAGCCGGCGGCCAGCGCCGGAAAGACCTTGAGCACCACCTGGTTCATCGGCCAGTTCCACGGCGTGATCAGCCCGCAGACGCCGATCGGCTCTTTCAGGTGCTTTTCGGTGGCGGTGAAGTCGCTTTCGAAGCGGAACCCCTCGAGCGCCTTGAAGAAGCCGCCCATGTGCCAGATGCCGGCGCCGACCTGGTTGGCGTTGGCATAGTCGATGGGCGCGCCCATCTCCTTGCTGATCGCGGAACCCATCTCGGCGGCGCGGGATTTGTAGATCTCGTAGAGTTTGCGCAGCAGCGCCACACGGTCTTCCGGCGGCGTCGCGGCCCAGCCGTCAAAGGCGGCGCGCGCGGCGGCGACGGCGGCATCGGTGTCGGCCTGATCGCCGAGCGAGATCACCGCGCAGGGCTCTTCTGTGGACGGGTCGATGACGTCAAGATCGCGCGGCGCGGCCGGGTTCACCCAGGCACCGTCGATGTAGAACTGGCGTTTCTCGATCATTGGTTGACCTCCCTTGGATTAGCGGCACTGTGTCACCACATCAGTGGGGTCACAAGAGACCGAACGCGAAATTTGATCAAATCTTTCGGCGCCGCCGGAAGGGCAAACCAGAGGAGTTACCATGGGACTGCGCATCAACGACACCGTGCCGAATTTTACCGCCGAGACGGACCAGGGCAGCATCACGTTCCACGACTGGATCGGTGACAACTGGGCGATCCTGTTCTCGCACCCCAAGGATTTCACCCCGGTCTGCACCACCGAGTTCGGCGCGGTGGCGCAGCTTGCCGATGAATGGGAAAAGCGCGGCACCAAGGTGCTCGGCATTTCCGTCGACGGCGTCGAGGATCACAAGGGCTGGAAAAAGGACATCGAGCTTGTTGCCGGCACCAAGGCGGGGTTCCCGATCATTGCCGACAACGGGCTGGCGGTGTCCAAGGCCTTTGACATGCTGCCGGCCGAATACTACCTGCCCGACAATCCGACACCGAACGACAGTGCCACGGTGCGCGTGGTCTATATCATCGGGCCGGACAAGCAGCTCAAGCTGTCGATGACCTATCCGATGAATGTCGGCCGCAACTTCGCCGAGGTGCTGCGCGCGCTCGACGGGCTGCAAACCGCCGCCAAACACGGTGTCGCCACCCCGGCCAACTGGCAGGTTGGCCAGGACGTGATCATCCCGACCGCCGTCAACGACGAGGCGGCCAAGGAAAAGTTCGGCGAATTCGAGACCGTTCTGCCCTATCTGCGCAAGACCAAGGCGCCGGCCTGAACCAAGCCATCTAGCTTCGGGAAGGCGGCCCCGCGTCGCCCTCCCTTGGCCCCTTCGGCCTCAAGGTCGAGGCCCCGGCGCGGCGGCCGGGGCGCGGCCCCCGAAACCACCCCGTCCCGGCCCCCGCGCCGGGACCTCTGCGCCGACCTCCGCCCCAACATCCCCAAGCGACACATTCCGGCATTATGCATGGCGGGCGCGGAACGCCGGCCATGGACAATCTCACCCGGATGCCTCCTAATCCCGCGACGCGACAGACAGGAGAGGGTCGGAAGACGAAGATGACGAAACGGGCGGCATTTGAAATCGGCGGCAAGACGTTTGAACCCGGCAGCGACGGGATCGTCGAACTGCCGGTCAGCCAGATGCCCGATCACACACCGGTCACCATGGCGGTGCATGTCTTTCACGGCAAACGCCCCGGCCCGGTGGTCTTTGTCTCGGCGGCGATCCACGGCGACGAGGTGATCGGCGTCGAGGTGGTCCGCCGCCTGTTGCGCGCCAAGCCGATCGAGCGGCTGGCCGGCACCCTGCTGGCGGTGCCGATCGTCAATTCCTTCGGCTTCATCAACCATTCGCGCTACCTGCCCGACCGGCGCGATCTCAACCGCTGTTTTCCGGGGCATCCCTCGGGCTCGCTGGCGGCACGTCTGGCGCATATCTTCATGACCGAGATTGTCGCCCGCTCCGACCTTGGCATCGACCTGCATTCCGCCGCCATCCGGCGCGAGAACCTGCCGCAGATCCGCCTGACCCCCGGCAATGCACGGCTGGCCGAGTTGGGCCGCGCCTTTGGCGCACCGGTGATGCTGCAATCGCGGCTGCGCGACGGGTCGCTGCGTCATGCCGCCGAAGAGATGGGGTGTGACGTGCTGCTCTACGAGGCGGGCGAGGGGCTGCGGTTTGACGAATACGCCGCCCGCGCCGGGCTCTCGGGGATACTGCGGGTGATGCATAAGCTTGGCATGATCGGCGCCCGCGGGGTGCCGCAGGTCAAGACGCCGCCGCTGCTGTCGGAACGCTCGAGCTGGCTGCGCGCGCCCCTGGGCGGGCTGCTGCGCACCTATCGCACCATCGGCGATTACGTCACCGAGGGCGAGGTGCTGGGCGTGGTGGCCGATCCCACCGGCGATGTCGAGGAAGAGGTGCTGAGCGAGATCGAAGGCATCATCATCGGCCGCACCAACATGCCGGTGGTCAATGAGGGCGACGCGCTGTTCCACATCGCGCTGACCCCGTCGGAGAAGGTGGCCGAGGCGGTGGTGGGCGAGATGTCGGCCCAGCGCGAGGCCGCGCCGCTGTTCGACGAAGACGAGATTATCTGACGTAAGGGCAGGAAAACCTGCCTTTTCGCAAGCGCGCTCAGGGGGCTATCATTCGGCAGCGGGACAGGACGGAAGGGATCATGCCATGCGCTGCCACGAGGTGGATTACGAGGTTTTTGGCGACGACATGCAGATCGTCGAGGTCGAGCTCGATCCCGGCGAGACGGTGATCGCCGAAGCCGGCGCCATGAACTACATGGAAGACGGCATCACCTTCGAAAGCCGCATGGGCGACGGCTCCACCCCCACCAGCGGCGTGATGGGCGCGCTGATGAACGTCGGCAAGCGGGTACTGACCGGCGAATCGATCTTTCTCACCCATTTCACCAACCAGGGCCGGGACAAGCACCGCGTCGCGTTTGCCGCGCCGTATCCGGGCAAGATCGTGCCGCTGGACATGGCGCAGCTCGGCGGCGAGATCATCTGCCAGAAGGATGCCTTTCTCTGCGCCGCCTTCGGCACCCGCACCGACATCGCCTTTCAGAAGAAGCTGGGCGTCGGGTTCTTTGGTGGCGAGGGTTTCATCCTGCAACGGCTGAACGGTGACGGCATGGCCTTTGTGCATGCCGGCGGCACGCTGATCCGGCGCGATTTGCAGGTCGGCGAGGTGCTGCGCGTCGACACCGGCTGTATCGCGGCCTTTACCTCCGGGATCGATTATTCCATCGCCCGGGCCGGCAACCTCAAGAGCATGGTCTTCGGCGGCGAAGGCCTGTTCCTCGCCACCCTGCGCGGCCCCGGCACGGTCTTTCTGCAAAGCCTGCCGTTCTCGCGGCTGGCCGACCGGGTGCTGCAAGCCGGGGGCATCGGCGGCAACAAGGGCGAAGGTTCGGTCCTCGGCGGATTGGGCGACATGTTCGGCGACCGCTGACGGCGGCGGCGCTGGCGCGATCCCCGTCCCGGACCCCGATCCGGGACCTCACCCCCCCCCTGCCAGCCATGAGGCCCCGGATCGGGTCCGGGGCGCGGCGCGTGTCTGACCTGCCGCAGCGCAATGAAAAAAGCCCCGGCGTCTCCACCGGGGCTCTTGGTATCTCGCATGAGGCGCGGGTTATTCCGCGCTCTCTTCCTTCTTGGCCTCTTCGCCGGTCTCCTGATCGACGACTTTCATCGACAGGCGCACCTTGCCGCGATCGTCGAAGCCCAGCAGCTTGACCCAGACTTCCTGGCCTTCCTTGAGCACATCCGAGGGATGGTTCAACCGGCGGTTCTCGATCTGGGAGACGTGCACCAGGCCGTCACGCTTGCCGAAGAAGTTCACGAAGGCGCCGAAATCGACGATCTTCACGACCTTGCCCTTGTAGATCTTGCCTTCCTCGGGCTCGGCCACGATCGAGTGGATCATGTCATAGGCCTTCTGAATGGCTTCCCCGTCCGGCGAGGCGATCTTGATGATGCCGTCGTCGTTGATGTCGACCTTGGCGCCCGATTGCTCGACGATCTCGCGGATCACCTTGCCGCCCGAGCCGATCACTTCGCGGATCTTGTCGGTCGGGATCTGCATGGTCTCGATGCGCGGCGCGTGGATCGAGAATTCCGCAGCGCCGGTCAGCGCCTTGTTCATCTCGCCCAGGATGTGCATCCGGCCGTCCTTGGCCTGGGCCAGGGCGTTCTTCATGATCTCGGGCGTGATGCCCGCGACCTTGATGTCCATTTGCAGCGACGTGATGCCGTTTTCGGTGCCCGCGACCTTGAAGTCCATGTCGCCGAGGTGATCCTCGTCGCCGAGGATGTCGGTCAGGATGGCATAATCGCCGTCGTCTTCCAGGATCAGGCCCATGGCCACACCGGCCACGGCCGATTTCAGCGGCACACCGGCGTCCATCATCGACAGCGAGCCGCCGCAGACCGAAGCCATCGAGGACGAGCCGTTCGATTCGGTGATCTCCGACACCACGCGGATGGTGTAGGGGAAGTCGGTCGGCGCCGGCAGGACAGCTTGCAGCGCGCGCCAGGCCAGCTTGCCGTGACCGATTTCACGACGGCCCGGAGGGCCCACGCGACCGGCTTCACCGACCGAATAGGGCGGGAAGTTGTAGTGCAGCAGGAAGTTGGATTTGAAGTTGCCGTGCAGCGCGTCGATGAACTGTTCGTCATCGCCGGTGCCAAGCGTGGTCACCACGAGACCCTGGGTCTCGCCCCGGGTGAACAGCGCCGAACCGTGGGTCCGCGGCAGCAGGCCGGTTTCGCATTCGATGCCGCGCACGGTCTTGGTGTCACGGCCGTCGATCCGCTTGCCGCCCTTGACCACGTCGCCGCGCAGGATGCCGGCTTCGAGTTTCTTGAGCGCCGCGCCGAGATTGGCGTCTTCGAGCTGCTCTTCGGTCAGCTTTTCCTTGATCGCGGTGCGCGCGGCGTTGACCGCGGCGGTGCGCTCCTGCTTGTCGGTGATGGCGAATGCGGCGCGCATCTGCTCTTCACCGGCGGTTTTCACCGCGTCATAGAGCGCGGAGTAATCCGGCGGCTGGAAGTCGAAGGGCTCTTTCGCCGCTTCTTCGGCCAGGCTGATGATCAGGTCGATCACCGGCTGGATCTGCTCATGCGCAAAGGTCACCGCGCCCAGCATTTCCTCTTCGGTCAGCTCGTAGGCTTCCGATTCGACCATCATCACGGCGTCCTTGGTGCCGGCGACGACGAGGTCCAGACGCTGTTCGGGGTTGAGGCGCAGGTCGTGCATGTCCTCGACCTCGGGGTTGAGGATGTAGTCTCCATCCACGTACCCCACGCGGCAGCCGGCGATCGGGCCCATGAAGGGCGCGCCGGAGATCGTCAGCGCGGCCGAAGCGGCGATCATCGCCACGATGTCGGGGTCGTTGACCAGATCGTGGCTCAGCACGGTGCACATGACGAGGACTTCATGCTTGAAGCCGTCAACGAACAGCGGGCGGATCGGGCGGTCGATCAGGCGTGCGGTCAGCGTCTCTTTTTCGGTCGGACGCGCCTCGCGCTTGAAGAAGCCGCCGGGCACCTTGCCGGCAGCATAGTATTTTTCCTGGTAGTGCACGGTCAGGGGGAAGAAATCCTGGCCCGGCTTGGGCTCCTTGGCGAAGGTCACGTTGGCCATGACGGAGGTCTCGCCCAGCGTGGCGATGACCGAGCCGTCGGCCTGGCGGGCGACCTTGCCGGTTTCCAGCGTGAGCGTCTCTTCGCCCCACTGCATGCTTTTCTTGGAAATGTTGAACATCTGCGTATCCTGTATGGGGCGCTCCCGGGCGTATCCCGGGTCCCCGTTTGAATGGCGGCCCCATTGCCGCCGACCCCTTTCATCATTTCATGCGCCGGGGTCAGAGCGTCACGTCTCAGATGCCGGCTGGAATACAGGGTTTCACGCCACTTGGAAAGACGGGATGTGGATAGCTTTGTACACGGGCGGATGCGGCCCCTGGGGCGGGCGGGCTTAAGCCTTTCGTAAAGACGCTGTGCTAGTTCTCGCCGCGTCAGGCAGGCAATTGCCGGCGCGGCAGTCTTTGACACGTCGACAGGGGGCTGGACCAGTGCGAATGTCCGATTTCAGATCTCTTCTGGCGGCCGGCCTCATGCTGGCGGCGTCTGTCGCGACAGCCGCGGCCGAAGAGGCCTGTATCTTCGAGGCCTGGCTGCTGCGAATGGTGCATCAGACCAACGCGGTGGCGGCGGCGACCGGAAAGCCCGGCCTGGTGCGGCAGCAGGCCGGGCTTGCCCGGACACTTGCGGCGTTTGACCGGCCCGAGATGCGCCGTGCGATGGCGCGCGAAGGCTATGGTGATTTTGCGCCGCTGACCGGCCGGCATGTGGCCTCGGCCCGGGCTCTGCTGGCCAGCCCGCCGGGCAGCCCGGGCCGCGACGCCGCGTTGCGCCGGCTTGGCAGCAGCGGCGCGCGGCTGCTGGCGGCGGTGGCCCGGATCGATTGCGCCGCGACAAGCGAGGAGCCCGCCCGAAGCGCGACGCGAGAGGCCGGAACGGCCCCGGGCGCAGGTCGTGGCACCGGGCTCTGGCCGGCATTCGACGGATCGGCCGGGCTCGCGCTTTTGTTGGCGGCGGCGGCGTTGGCCGGGCTGCTTCTGCTGGAACACCGGACCCGTTCGCGCAAGCGGCGGAACCGGCGCTTTGTCTGCGATATCCCCTGCCGCATCAGGCTGCGCGGCAGGCTCCATGACAGCCGGATCGTCGATATCAGCGAGGCGGGCGCCAAGCTTCAGCTGGGGATGGAGGGCAGTGGCGATGCGCCGGTCGATATCGAGGCCGGCACGTTTGCGGCGGCGGGGCGGGTGGTCTGGGCCAACACGCATTATTGCGGCGTGGTGTTCGACCGGCCGCTGGCCTCGGGCCAGTTGCAGGAGGCGATGCTGGCGGGCTGCGGGCCGGCCCCGCACCCGGCATCGGTGCAGACATGACAACGCCCGCCAGTTTGCACTGGCGGGCGTCACGGAGCCTTGCGGATCCGAAAAACCTTAGCGGCGGATTTCGAGACGCTTGATCAGGTCCTGATAGCGTGCCTCTTCCTTGCCTTTGAGGTAGTCGAGCAGTTTCCGGCGCTGTGCCACGAGCTTCAGGAGGCCACGGCGGGAGTGGTTGTCCTTCTTGTGGGTCTTGAAGTGCTCGGTCAGCGTGCGGATGCGCGAGGTGAGGATGGCCACCTGAACTTCGGGCGAGCCGGTGTCGCCGTCCTTGGTGGCGAATTCCTTCATCACGCGGTTCTTTTCTTCCACAGTAATCGACATCGGGGTCTCCTTTCGGAAATCTAAAGGGTTATGGCGCAAGCCGGGATGTCGTCCAGCAGGGCCCGTGGAGATGGTGCGCCCCGGCCGCGAAGCCGGGGCAAGAGCTCCCTATAGGGCAATTCTCGCGGTTTGGAAAGGGCCGAGCGCCATGGCTCTCATGCGGCAGGGGGAAGCACCTCCCATGCGGCGGCCTCGGCCTCGGAAACCAGCAGGATATCGGCCATGGTCATGTCTTCCGCGCCGCGCAGAAGCGCTACCTCCTGGCCGTCCACTGACATGCGCAGCACGTTGGGATCGTCGGCATCTGGCGCAATTGTCACATCGACGCCGCCGGCCGGGTCATCGGAAATCAGCAGGATCCGGTCCTCGCCCGGTTCGAAATCGATCAGCGTGATCTGCTGCCCGGGATGGCCGCGCAGCACGATGTCATCGGCGCCGGCGCCGCCGGTCACGACATCGCCATCGTCGGCAAGGATCCGGTCGTCGCCGGCGTTGCCGTTGAGATAATCCACCGCATCGTCCCCTGCCTCGGTGCCATCGAGCAGGTCGTCGCCGGCGCCGCCGAACAGCGAATCGCTGCCCTGGCCGCCGATCAGCGTATCGGCGTCATGCCCGCCGAGAAGACCGTCATCGCCGGCGCCGCCGATCAGCGTGTCGTTGCCCTGGCCATCGGTCAGAACGTCGTCGCCGGCCCCGCCCCGCGACAGATCGTGCCCGCCGTGGCCATAAAGCGCGTCATTGCCGTCGTCGCCCGAGAGCGTATCCGCCCCGGCCTCGCCGTGCAGGGTGTCGTCCTCGCTGCCGCCGTGCAAGAGATCGTCGCCGGCAGCGCCCCAGATCCAATCCTCGCCGGCTCCGCCCGACAAAAGATCATCGCCGCCCCGGCCATCGATCGCATCGCTGCCGCCACCGCCGGAGATCAAGGAGACGCCCTCGCCACCGGCAAGCGTGTCGGCGCCCGCGCCGCCGGTCTGCGTGTCGGGCTCTTCGGCGGGTTCGAGCATGCCGGGCGGGCCGAGGTCGTCCTCGGTCAGCTCGGGCGCCGTCGTCCGGCCGCCCGGGTCGTCGTCGTCATCGCCAATCGTGCCGATCATCACGACCGAGCCGACAGCGGCCATGCCCAGAAGGCCCGCAATCAATAACATGGTTTCACACCCTTTGTCCCGCGGGCAGTATCCCGCCGCAGCGCCCGCAGGGCAAACCAAATCGGATCAAATGGTTAACGGTTTCAGGTATTTACCCGGCGTTTACCACAAAATGCTGTGGTTTCTGCGCGTAGGAGACATACAGCGGATGACGCGGCAGCCCGTGCCGGGTGAGCCCGAGCGCATAGAGTCGATCCTGCGCCGGTGCCATCAGCGCCAGGGCCTCGGTGTCGCGGGCGCGGTGGGTGCCATGCACGCCCCAGGCGGCCAGCACCATGTCGGCCTCGTCGCAGGCGCGGCTGAGAAAGCCGTCGTTTTCCGGCCCGACCGGCGCTTCGGCGGCACGCAGATCCTCCGGCGCCGTGGCGCGGAAGGCAAAGAGGTTGACCACGTCGAGCGCGCCGAAGCCCAGGAGCCGCGCGCGTTTCTCGCAGCGCGCGATGGTCGGATCGTTGACCTTTTCGCTGGCGGTCGAAGGGTTGAGCATGACAAAGACGATGCGCCCCGCCGTCGCGTTCCAGACCCGCGTCAGGCGGTAGCGGTAGAGCCCGCATTCGCTGTAGATCGCTTCCGAGCGGCAGTCGGGCGTCTCATGCGTTTTGGTGACGAGCATTGGCCTAGCCGGTGACAAACACGCGCGAGGGTTGCAGCTTGCCGCCGCGGTATTCGCCAACGGCCACCGGCGTGCCCTGATGGCTGACCCAGACGGTCTCGCCAAATTCGACATCGCCGCCGCCGGTCACCTCGGCCGGGTTGCCATTGCGCAGCCGGGTGGCGGATTCGACACCGCAATGCAGCTCGGGCAGATCGCCAAGACCGGTTTCCAGGGGCAGCAGCAGGGCGTCGAGCTCGGGCGTCTGTGCCAGTTCCTCGACCCGGCCCAATGCCACCGCAGTTTCAAGATCGAACGGCCCCGACCAGATCCGCCGCAGGGTGACCACATGGCCGAGACAGCCCAGCACCCGGCCCAGATCGCGGGCAATGGCGCGCACATAGCCGCCCTTGCCGCAGGTCATTTCCAGCACCGCGGTGTCGGCATCCGGTCGGTCGACCAGCAGCAGCTCCTCGACCCAGAGGGGCCGCGCCGCGATTTCGACATCCGCGCCGTCGCGGGCCAGCTTGTAGGCCCGTTCGCCGTCGATCTTCACCGCCGAGAATTTTGGCGGCACCTGCTCGATATCTCCGACGAACTGGCCCAGAGCGGCCTTGATCTCGTCGTCGCTGGGGCGGCTGTCCGAGGTCTCGATCACCTCGCCCTCGGCGTCATCGGTGTTGGTTGCGGCCCCCCAGCGCACGGTAAATTCATAGGCCTTCATCGCGTCGGTGACATAGGGAACCGTCTTGGTGGCCTCGCCCAGCGCCACCGCCAGCAGGCCGGTCGCCTCGGGGTCGAGCGTGCCGGCGTGGCCCGCCTTCTTGGCCTGAAACGCCCAGCGCACCTTGTTGACGACGGCGGTCGAAGTGGGGCCCGCGGGCTTGTCCACCACCAGCCAGCCGGAAATGTCGCGCCCCTTGCGTCTGCGTGCCATGATGTCCCCGCGATGTGTGATCAGAGCGGGCGGGATAGAAAACGCCGGCGCAGCCGTCAATAGGGCGCAAGAAAAACCCGAGCGCGCGGCGGTTCTGTGCTAGATTGGAGCCCTGCCATATTTGCGAGGGCTCTGATGGCGGGAGGTGACACGGATTTTGCCGGATCGATCCCCGAGATCTACGACGCCTGGCTGGTGCCGCTGATCTTCGAGGCGCATGCCGAGGACATGGCGCAGCGGGTGGCGGCGCTGGCGCCGAAAGACGTGCTCGAGACGGCGGCGGGCAGCGGTGTGGTCACGCGGGTGCTGGCGCCGCAACTGGCGGCGACCACACGTTATGTCGCCTCCGATCTCAACCCGCCGATGCTGGCGCGGGCCGCCGCGCGGCAGCCCGAGGGCAAGGGTGTGCACTGGCAACCGGCGGATGCGCTCGACATGCCCTTCGGCGACGCAAGCTTCGATGTGGTCTGCTGCCAGTTCGGGGTGATGTTCTTTACCGACCGCATCGCCGGCCACCGCGAGGCGCGGCGTGTGCTGCGGCCCGGCGGGCGCTATATCTTCAGCACCTGGGACGAAATCGCCGAAAACGGTTTCGCCGATTGTGTGGCCCAGGCGGTGGCCGAGGTCTTTCCCGAGGATCCGCCGGATTTCCTGGCCCGCACGCCGTATGGCTATCACGATCCGGCCGGCATCCTATCCGATCTCCGGGCGGCGGGTTTTGCCGATATCGCGGTCGACACGATCGCCGGCGAGAGCCGGGCAGCCTCGGCCCGGGAGCCGGCGGTGGCCTTTTGCCAGGGCACGCCGCTGAGAACCGAGATAGAGGCGCGCGACCGGTCACGGCTCGAAGAGGCGACGGCACAGGCGCAGGCGCGGATTGCCGCGCGCTACGGGCCGGGGCCGGTGACGGCGCCGATCCGCGGCCATGTGGTGACCGCGCTGCGTTAGGCCGGCGCGGCCGCCCGGGTTCGGAGCTCAGGGGTCGGGCACCACCACGGCGACGATCGGCCCCATGGGAAAGCCCAGATCGCTGCGGCCGATGTCGGGGGCATGCAACCGCGAGACATTGCCATCGAGAAACAGCGCTTGCGGCACGCCGAGCACATCGCGGAAGAAGCTGGCGAATTCCCAGAAGGTCACGGTGTTGTTGGAAATCACGAAATAGGCGGTTTTCCCGTCCCCGGAGGTGCCGACGCCGTTGCGGATATAACGCGAGGTGCCGTCGGGCAGGAAATCGGGGTGCAAGTCGCCATCGATCACCAGCATCGGGCCGGATTGCGTGGCATAGCGGCAATCGGGCGCCTGATCGAGATATCTGCGGGTCTCGATCACATCGGCGCGGCCCGGGCGCAGGCAGAGCACGCCATTCGGCAGCAGGCCGAAATTGCCGGGGCCCTCGTTGGCGATCACCCGCATCTCTTCCTCGCCCTCCTCGATGTAATGGCCCACCGGGGCGCGGTCGTCGTGGTACATGCCGCCGTTGGTGGCAAAGCGCAGCTGCTTGCCCTCGGCCTGCACCGCGCGTTCGAGATTGGCAAAGGTGCCATAAGGCGCGCCGGCCTCATCGGCGCGGTAGAGCCGCAGCTCCTCCTCGCCGGGTCTCACCTTGCAGACGGTGAACCGGTTGCCTTCGTACCGCTCGTCCGAACAGGTCACCGCCATGGCCGGCGCCGCCACCAGAAGCAGCAGGGCTGTCAGTCCGCCGCGCAGCCTCATTCGTCCAGGTCGCGCCGGACGTTTTCCTGGGCGAACATCCGGCGGGTGTCTTCGAGCCGGTCGAAGGTGTCATCCAGCCGGAACCGCAGGTCGGGCGAAAACTTGATGGTCAGCTGCTTGTTGACCAGCCGGCGAATCTCGCCCTTGTTGCGCGCCAGAAGCGCCACGACGTCCTCGCCGCCCTGGCCGCCCAAGGGGCAGACATAGGCGGTGGCGATGCGCAGGTCGGGTGACATGCGCACCTCGCCCACGGTGATCGACACGCGGTTGAGATCGGGGTCATGCACCTCGCCGCGCATCAGAAGCTCGGAAAGGGTCCGGCGGATCAGCTCGCCGACCCGAAGCTGGCGCTGCGAGGCGCCCTGACCGTCTGGTATCTTGTTCTTAGCCATATCTGGCAGATACGCTTTCGCGCGGGCTTTGCCAAGTCGGGCGGCAGGCGGTATGTGGGGGCAAGCACAGGAGATCAGAGACATGAGCGCACCCCTTCCCGGCATTGTGATCACCGGCGCATCCGGCCGGATGGGCCAGATGCTGATCCGTAGCGTGAGCGAAAACGACCGGATGCGGCTGGCCGGCGCGGTCGAACGCAAGGGCCACGACTGGGTGGGGCGCGACGTCGGCGAGGCCATGGGCGGCGCGGCGCTGGGGGTGACGGTGACCGACGATGCGCTCTCGGTCTTTGCCGAGGCCCAGGCGGTGATCGATTTCACCGCGCCGGCGGCGACGGTGGAATTCGCCCATCTGGCGGCGCAGGCGCGGCTGTGCCACGTGATCGGCACCACCGGCATGGAAGAGCAGCACCTGGCCAAGATCCAGGCGGCGGCGCGCCATGCGGTGATCGTGCGGGCCGGCAACATGAGCCTCGGGGTCAACCTGCTGACGCTGCTGACGGAGAAGGTGGCGCGGGCGCTGGACGCGGAGTATGACATCGAGGTGATCGAGGCGCATCACAACCGCAAGGTCGACGCGCCCTCGGGCACCGCGCTGATGCTGGGCGAGGCGGCGGCCCGCGGCCGCGGCGTCGCGCTGGCGGATGTCGCCGACCGCGGCCGCGACGGCATCACCGGCGCACGGCAGACGGGCGACATCGGTTTCGCGGTGATTCGCGGCGGCGATATCGTCGGCGAGCATGACGTGATGTTCGCCGCCGCCGGCGAGCGGATCACCCTGCGGCATGTGGCCTCGGACCGGTCGGTCTTTGCCCGCGGCGCGCTGAAGGCGGCGCTCTGGGGCCAGGACAAGGCGCCGGGGGAATACGACATGATCGACGTGCTGGGGCTGCGGGACTAGGCGTTTCGGCCGGGCGGACGCGGGGCAGGGGGCGCTGCCCCCGGCGCCTGGCGGCGCCTCCCCCGAGGGTATTTCCGGCAAGAGGAAGCGCGCAGGGTCAGAAATCGATGGCGAGGCCCTTTTTCTCCCAGTCGCCGTAGCGCACGGGTTCGGGGCCGTCGCGGCCGCCGAGTTCGGTGGGCAGGGGCGTCTGGCCGGCCTGTTCGATGCGGCGGGCATCGGCCTCTTCCAGGGCGCGGCGGGCGGCATCGGGCAGGGCGGCGCGGCGTTGCGCTTCGGTCTGGTCCATCGGGCTTTCCTCTTTTCGTCCTCCCAGATATACGCCGGGGCTTCACATGGGCAAGCGGTCTGGAGGTCGCGGATGGCAGCAACGGCACGTGCGGGAGCGCTCTGGCTTCTGGGGCAGGTTCTGGCCGAGGGGCGGCTTCTGTCGGAACTGACCGGCACGGCGCAGCATCTGCGGCTCGATCCGGCCGAGCGGGCGCGGGCGCAGCGGCTGGCGCTGGAAACGCTGCGCGGGCTGGAAAAGGCGGACCGCGTCGTGAAGCCCTATCTGCGCAAGATGCCGCCGCTGGCGGTGCGTAACGTGCTGCGGCTGGCCACGGTCGAGCTCTGCCAGGGCGGCGATGCCCATGGGGTGGTGAACGAGGCGGTGGCGCATGTGCGGCGCGGCAAGCGGACCGCGGCCTATGGCGGCATGGTCAATGCGGTGCTGCGCAAGGTGGCGCTCGAGGGGCCGGCGAAATGGGCCGAGCTGCGGGTGCCGCATCTGCCGAAGTGGTTGCGCCAGCCCCTGGCCGAGGCCTGGGGCGGCGCCACCGTGGCGGCGATGGAAGCGGTGCATTTTGCCGGCGCGCCGCTCGATCTGACGGTGAAATCCGACGCCCGGGAATGGGCCGCGCGGCTGGGCGGGGCGCTGCTGCCGACCGGCTCGGTCCGGCTGACGGCGCCGGGGCAGGTCTCGGCCCTGCCGGGCTTCGAGCGCGGCGACTGGTGGGTGCAGGATGCCGCCGCCGCCCTGCCGGTCCGGGGGCTGGGAGAGGTTGCGGGGCTGAGCGTGCTCGACATGTGCGCCGCCCCCGGTGGCAAGACCCTGCAACTGGCCGCCGGGGGCGCCGATGTCACGGCGCTGGACATTTCCGAGGGGCGGCTGGCGCGGGTGCACGAGAACCTGGCGCGCACCGGGCTGAGCGCCGCGGTGGTGACGGCGGATGCGCTGGCCTTCGCGGGCGGGCCGTTCGATGCGGTGGTGCTTGATGCGCCCTGTTCCGCCACCGGCACCATCCGGCGGCATCCCGATCTGCCGCTGGTGCAGCGCGGCGAGGCGATCGGCGGGCTGATCGAGCTTCAGGCGGCGCTGCTGGACCATGCGCTGACCCTGCTGAAGCCGGGCGGGCGGCTGCTGTATTGCACCTGTTCGCTGCTGCCCGACGAGGGGGAATGCCAGATCGAGGCGGCGCTGGCGCGGCATGAGGGCCTGCGGGTGATGCCCGCGGCCTTCGATCTGCCGGGGGTGGCGCCGGACTGGCGCAGCGACGAAGGCGGGCTGCGGCTGCGGCCGGATTACTGGGCCGAGCGCGGCGGCATGGACGGGTTCTACATGGCCTGCCTGACCCGGGGATAACCCGGCCGCTGCCGGTCGCGGCGGGTGTTTTCAAAGGTGACTTTGTGCCGCGGCACGGCTATGCTCGGCCTCATATAACGCACGCCAAGTGCGCCAGAGGCAGTGCAGATGTCCGAGTACGAAAGCTGGTCGGCGCGACAGACGCGCCTGATGCACCGCGTTCATGCGCGGCTGGCCGCGCGGGCGCGCGCGGCGACGGCGTTCGTGTCGCAGCCCGAACCGCGCACCATCGGCAGCTTCAACCGGGGCCGGCAGCTGATCGCCGGCAACCTGATGTTCGCCGGCCATCTGATCGAGGCGAAGGGCGCCATGCTCTGGGATCTCGACCCGCCTGATCAGGCCTTCCTCGAACAGATCCACGGCTTTGGCTGGCTCGACGATCTGGCGGCGGTGGGCGATCTGCGGGCGCGGACGGTGGCGCAGGACTGGCTCTGGGGCTGGATCGACCGTTACGGGCGCGGCAGCGGGCCGGGCTGGACGCCGGATCTGACCGGCCGCCGGCTGATCCGCTGGACCCATCATGCGATCTTTCTGCTGCGCGCGCTGGAGCCGGCGCAGTCGGCGGCCTATTTCCAGTCGCTGGCGCATCAGACCCGGTTTCTCGGGCGGCGCTGGCACAAGGCGGCGCCAGGGCTGCCGCGGTTCGAGGCGCTGACCGGGCTGCTCTATGCCGGGCTGTCGCTGAGCGGGATGGAGCGCCACGTGGGATCGGCCACGGCGGCGCTGGCGCGGGAATGCGCCGGGCAGATCGACGACCAGGGCGGCATTCCGACCCGCAATCCCGAAGAGCTGCTCGAGGTTTTCACCCTGCTCACCTGGGCCGCCGCGGCGCTGGAGGAGACCGGCAATCCGGTGGCCCCCGAGCACCAGACCGCGATCACCCGCATCGCCCCCACCCTGCGCGCCCTGCGCCACAGCGACGGCGGGCTGGCGCGGTTTCATGGCGGCGGGCGGGGGCTGGACGGGCGGCTCGATCAGGCGCTTTCGGCCTCGGGGGTGCGCAAGGGCGCGCAGGGGCTGGCGATGGGCTTTGCCCGGCTCTCGGCGGGCCGCACCTCGGTGATTGTTGATGCCAGCCCGCCGCCCGAGGGCGCGGCCTCGTTCAACGCCCATGCCTCGACGCTGGCCTTCGAGCTGACCTCGGGGCGGCGGCCGCTGATTGTCTCCTGCGGCTCTGGCGCGCATTTCGGAGAGGATTGGCGCCGCGCCGGCCGCGCCACGCCGTCGCACAGCACCCTGGCGCTCGAAGGCTATTCCAGCGCCCGGCTGGGCCGCGAGGGCCGGGTGGCCGGCGCGCGACGCGAGATGCTGGAAGATGCGCCGGAGGAGGTGCCGGTCGAGATCGGCCATGCCTCTGACGGGCTCAAGCTCGAGGCCGGGCATGACGGCTATGTCGACACCCATGGCCTGACCCATGCCCGCATCCTCGAGCTGACCTTCGATGGCCGCGGGCTGGTGGGCGAGGACATGCTGCTGGCGCTGAAATCCTCCGACCGGAAGCGATTCGACCGGGTGCGTCACGCGGCTGGCAAATCGGGCATTCCCTATCATGTGCGGTTTCACCTGCATCCCGATGTCGATGCCGAGGTCGACATGGGCGGCATGGCGGTCTCGCTGGCGCTGCGCTCGGGCGAGGTCTGGGTGTTTCGCCACGAAGGCGGGCTGGAAATGACGCTGGAACCCTCGGTCTATCTCGAAATGGGGCGTTTGCGGCCCCGCGCGACGAAACAGATCGTTTTATCTCACCGGGCAATGGAGTATGCGACGCGCATTCGCTGGTCTCTGGCCAAGGCGCATGACACTGCCGTGGCGGTGCGCGACCTGACCACCGACGACGAAGACTACGATTTTGACAGCTGACCGCAGGACCCTGACGATATGACCGATGACACCCGCCTCGTGCCGATCCGGCGCGCGCTTCTCTCAGTTTCCGACAAGACCGGCCTGACCGATCTGGGCCATGCCCTTGCCGAACGCGGGGTCGAACTTCTGTCGACCGGCGGTTCCGCCAGGGCGCTGCGCGAGGCCGGCCTCGAGGTCCGCGACGTGGCCGAGGTGACCGGCTTCCCCGAGATGATGGATGGCCGGGTCAAGACGCTGCATCCGATGGTGCATGGCGGGCTGCTGGCGCTGCGCGACAATGACGCGCACGTGGCGGCAATGAAAGAGCATGGCATCGGCGGCATCGATCTGCTGGTGGTCAACCTCTATCCCTTCGAGGAGACCGTGGCCAAGGGGGCCGATTACGACACCTGCATCGAGAACATCGACATCGGCGGCCCGGCGATGATCCGCGCCGCAGCCAAGAACCACGGTTTTGTCACCACGGTGGTGGATGTGCAGGATTACGAAGGGCTGCTGCAAGAGCTGGACGCCAACTCCGGCGCGACCTCCTATGGTTTCCGCCAGCGTCTGGCGCAGATCGCCTATGCCCGCACCGGCGCCTATGATGCCGCCGTTTCCTCCTGGATGGCCGGGGCGCTGGGCGCCGCCGCGCCGCGCCGCCGCGCGGTGGCCGGCGAGGTCAAGCAGACCCTGCGCTATGGCGAGAACCCGCACCAGCAGGCGGCTTTCTACACGGATGGCACCGGCCGCCCCGGCGTCGCCACCGCGGTGCAGCACCAGGGCAAGGAGCTGTCCTACAACAACATCAACGACACCGATGCGGCCTTCGAGCTGGTGGCGGAGTTCGCCCCCGAGGACGGCGCGGCCTGCGCCATCATCAAGCACGCCAACCCCTGCGGCGTGGCCAAGGGCGCAACGCTGCTCGAAGCTTACAAGGCGGCCTTCGACTGCGACCGCACCTCGGCCTTTGGCGGCATCGTCGCCTTCAACCGGCCGCTCGACGAGGAGACCGCAAGGGAAATCACCGGCATCTTTACCGAAGTGGTGATTGCGCCTGGTGCCTCGGACGGCGCAATGCGTATTTTCAAAGAGAAGAAGAACCTGCGTCTGCTGACCACCGAGGGCCTGCCGGATTTGCGCGCCGGCGGCCAGACCCTGCGGCAGGTGGCCGGCGGCTTCCTGATGCAGGACAAGGACGTGGGCTTTGTCGGGCTCGATGACCTCAAGGTGGTGACCAAGGTCGCGCCGACCGACGAACAGATGCGCGACCTGCTGTTTGCCTGGAAAGTGGCGAAACACGTCAAGTCGAACGCCATCGTCTATGTCAAGGATGGTGCCACCGTTGGGGTTGGCGCCGGCCAGATGAGCCGGGTGGATTCAGCGCTGATCGCCGCGAAGAAAGCCGAGCGCATGGCCGAGGCGCTGGGCCTCGACACGCCGCTGACCCAGGGCTCCGCCGTGGCGTCGGATGCCTTCTTTCCCTTCCCCGACGGGCTGATGGAAGCGGCGGCGGCGGGCGCGACCTGCGTGATCCAGCCGGGCGGCTCGATGCGCGATGACGAGGTGATCGCCGCGGCCGACGAGGCCGGGCTGGCCATGGTCTTTACCGGCGTGCGCCACTTCCGGCACTAAGGGCAGGAGCGGGCAGATGCGAACGGTGTTCTGGGCAGCCTTCTGGGTGTTTCTGCTGGATCAGGTCAGCAAGATCGTTGTCGTGCATCTGCTCGATCTGCGCACCCTGGGCGAGATCGACGTGCTGCCGCCCTTCGTCAATCTGCGGATGGCGTGGAATTCGGGCATCAATTTCGGCCTGTTTTCCGGCCATTCCGATGCGGCGCGGATGGTGCTCATCGCCATCGCGCTGGTGATTGTCGGGTTCGTGCTGGTCTGGGTCTGGCGCGATCCGCCGGGACGGACCGGCCGGATTGCGGCCGGCCTCCTGATCGGCGGCGCGCTGGGCAATGTGCTCGACCGGGTGCTGTATGGCGCGGTGGCGGATTTTCTCAACATGTCGTGTTGTGGCATCGAGAATCCCTATGCCTTCAACGTCGCCGATATCGCGATCTTTGCCGGCGCCTTCGGGCTGGTGCTGTTTCCCGGACCGGGCAGCGGCAAGGGCTCGCCAAAGCGGAAAAAGGGCACGTGACCTCTCTGGAACAATCCGTTAAGTCTGGGCGCGTGAGCAGGTGGAGTGAATACGCATGACAGTCTCGCCAATTGCAAAGCGGTGCGTTTTGCTGGCGTTGGCCCTCGGGCTGGCGGCATGTGGCGAGCGTGACATCACCCTGCACGAGCTGCGGGTGCGCGGCGACGGCCCGGAAGAATTTGCCATCGTCCCGCCCAAGCCGTTGCAGACGCCGGACAGCTTTGACGCGCTGCCGCCGCCGACACCGGGCGCGGCCAACCGCACCGATCCGACGCCCGAGGCCGATGCCGTCGCGGCGCTGGGCGGCGACGGCGCCCGCGTGGCGCCGCGGGCCGCGGGCGCGGCAGCCGGCGATGGCGCCCTGGTGAGCTATGCCGCCCGCAACGGCGTGCAGCCGGGGATCCGCGCCCAGCTTGCCGCCGAAGACCTGGAGTTTCGCAAGCGGGCCTCGCGGTTCACCTGGCAGCTGATGCGCGAAGACAAGTATTACGACGCCTACGAACGCTTTGCGATCGCCCCCTATGAGGTGCTGCGCCTGTTCCGCCGGGCCGGGGTCAGAACCCCCGCCGCCGATCCGCCGGAAGAGCGGAACGACAATCGCGTGGGCGGCTGAGCCGGCTCACGCAACTGTCACGCGGTTTTTCTTGAACTCCGGGGGGGAGCGGCCATTAGTAAGGCCTGACACCCATTCAGGAGAGCCACATGTCCGCACCCCCGTTTGACCGACTGACCCCAAGCCTGCGCGCGTTCGCCGCCGGGATCGCCCTGCTCTGGGCCGGGGCCGCATTGGCCCAGACGTCGATCGAAGATCAGGTGACCACCGCGACGCTGGACAATGGCCTCGAGGTGGTGGTGATCGAGGATCACCGCGCGCCGGTGGTGGTCCACATGCTGTGGTATCGCGCCGGCAGCGCCGATGAGACGCCGGGGGTTTCCGGCGTGGCGCATTTTCTCGAGCATCTGCTGTTTCAGGGCACCAAGAACATGGCCCCGGGCGAGCTCAGCCGCGTGGTGGCCGAGAACGGCGGCACCGACAATGCCTTTACCAGCTACGATCAGACCGGATATTACCAGCGCGTCGCCGCCGACCGGCTGGGGCTGATGATGCAGATGGAGGCCGACCGGATGGTCAACCTTCAGCTTGGCCCCGAGGAAATCCGCACCGAGCGCGAGGTGATCATCGAAGAGCGCAACATGCGCACCGAGAACGACCCGGCGGCGCTGATGCGCGAGCAGGCCCGCGCGGCGCAATATCTCAATCACCGCTACGGCGTGCCGATCATCGGCTGGCGGCACGAGATGGTGGGCCTCGATCTGGAGGCGGCGCTGGAGTATTACCAGACCAATTACGCCCCCAACAATGCGCTGCTGATCGTGGCCGGCGACGTCACGCCCGACGAGGTTCTGGCGCTGGCCAAAGAGCATTACGGCCCGATTGCGGCCAATCCCGATCTGGCGCCGCGCGACCGCCCGCAAGAGCCGCCGCAGACCGCACCGCGGCGGTTGGTGTTCGAAGACCCGCGGGTGGCCCAGCCCTATGTGATCCGCACCTACCTGGCGCCCGAACGGGACCCCGGCGCTCAGGAAAAGGCGGCGGCGCTGATGCTGCTCTCCGAAGTGCTGGGCGGCGGCCAGACCTCGGTGCTGAACGAAAAGCTGCAATTCGACCAGAAGCTTGTGGTCTATGCGGGTGCCGGATATGGCGGCGTCTCGCTGGATGACACGACGTTTTCGCTGGTTGTGGTGCCGGTCGAAGGCGTGAGCCTCGAGGCGGCGGAAACGGCGCTTGATGCGGCGGTGGCCGAGTTTCTCGAGGAAGGCGTCGACACCGAACAGCTGGACCGGATCAAGCGGCAGTTCGAGGCCAGCCGGATCTACGCCCGCGACAATGTCGAGCGGGTGGCCAATCAATATGGTCGGGCGCTGACCTCGGGGCTGACGGTCGAGGATGTGCACGCCTGGCCCGAAATCGTGGCGGCGGTGACCGAAGAGGATATCCTTGCCGCCGCGCGCGAGGTGTTCGACGACAAGGCCAGCGTGACAAGCTGGCTCATGCGCCCGCAGGAGGTGACCCAATGACCGCGCTCTTCAACGCCCCGCTGGTGAAAACTTGGGCCTTTGCCGCCGCCGCGCTAATGATGGCCGCGCTGCCCGCCCGTGCCGAGATCGAGATCCAGGAGGTCACCACCCCCGGCGGCATCTCGGCCTGGCTGGTGGAAGAGCCGTCGATCCCCTTTGTCGCGCTCGAACTGCGCTTCAAGGGCGGCGGCTCGCTCGATGCGCCGGGCAAGCGCGGGGCGACCAACCTGATGGTCGGCCTGCTTGAGGAAGGCACCGGTGAGATGGACGCCCGGGCCTTTGCCCGCGAACTCGAAAGCCTGGCGGCGTCCTTCGATTACGACACGTTCGACGACACGATTTCGGTGTCGGCCAAGTTCCTGACCGACACCACTGACGCGGCCATGGCACTGCTGCGCGGCTCGCTGGTGGCGCCGGCGTTCAACCAGGTGGCCATCGACCGGGTCAAGGCGCAGGTGCTGTCCGGGCTGGCCTCGGACCTGTCCGATCCCGACAAGATCGCCGGCCGCACCTTCGACCGGCTGGCGTTTGGCGATCACCCCTATGCCACCTCGCTTGATGGCACCCGCGACAGCGTGATGGCGCTGAGCCGCGAGGATATCGTCGCGGCGCATGCGGCGGCCTTTGCGCGCGACCGGGTCTATGTCAGCGCGGTGGGCGACATCTCGGCCGAGGAGCTGTCGGCCTTGCTCGATGAGCTGTTGGGTGACTTGCCCGAAACCGGTGCGCCCCTGCCCGGCACGGCGCCCTTCCTGCTCGAGGGCGGCTTGACGGTCGAGCCCTTCGACACGCCGCAATCGGTAGTTCTTTTCGGGCACCGGGGGCTGGAACGCGATCACCCGGATTTCCTCGCCGCCTATGTGATCAACGAGGTCTTCGGCGGCAGCGGGCTGACCAGCCGGCTGATGTCCGAGGTGCGTGAAAAGCGCGGTCTGACCTATGGCGTCTATTCCTATCTGGTGCCCAAGGATCACGCGGCGCTGGTGATGGGCTCGGTCGCCTCGGCCAACAACCGCGTCGCCGAGACCATTGCGGTGATCCGCGAGGAATGGGCCAAGCTGGGGCAGGACGGTCTGACGGCCGAGGAGCTGGCAGCGGCCAAGACCTATTTGACCGGGGCCTATCCGCTGCGCTTTGACGGCAACGGGCCGATCGCCAATATTCTGATCGGCATGCAGATGGACGGTCTGGGGCCGGAGTATGTGACCGAGCGCAATGCGCTGGTCGAGGCGCTCACGCTGGACGAGGTCAACCGGGTGGCCGCCGAGCTTTACGACCCCGAGGCCCTGCATTTCGTGGTGGTGGGCCAGCCCGAGAGGCTGGAGACGCAGTGACCGACGCGGCCCCGGGGCCGTATTGCAGCACGAAAAAGGCCCGGCGCGATCCCTCGCGGCCGGGCCTTTCAATTTCGCAGCGGTCAGAGCCTCAGCCGGTCAGACCTGCATGGCGCAGCCCGGCGTCGATCAGGGCGCGGGTCGGCTCGCTGACCGGCAGGAGCGGCAGCCGCACCTCGTTTTCGCAGAGCCCCAGCCGCGACATCGCGTATTTCACGCCGCAGAGCCCCGGTTCCGCAAAGATTGCCTGGTGCAGTGGCATCAGCCGGTCCTGGATTTCCAGAGCCTTGGCGTAATCGCCGGCCAGACAGGCGTTCTGCAAGGCGCTGGACAACGCCGGCGCCACATTGGCGGTGACCGAGATGCAACCGACGCCGCCCTGCGCGTTGAAACCATGCGCGGTGGCATCCTCGCCCGAGATCTGGAGGAAATCGGCGCCACAGGTGATGCGCTGGGCCGAGACCCGGGCGAGATCGCCGGTGGCGTCCTTGACGCCGATGATGTTCTTCAGTTTCGCCAGCTCGCCCATGGTAGCGGGCAGCATGTCGATCACCGAACGCGGCGGGATGTTGTAGATGATGATCGGCAGGTCGACGGCCTCGGTGATGGCGGTGAAATGCGCGATCAGCCCGGCCTGCGTCGGCTTGTTGTAATAGGGGGTCACCACGAGGCCCGCATCGGCGCCGACCGATTTGGCATGGGCCATCAGGCGAATCGCCTCGGTGGTGTTGTTCGATCCGGCGCCGGCAATCACCGGGATGCGGCCGGCCGCGGCCTTGACCACTTCCGACACGACCAGCTCGTGCTCGCCATGGGTCAGGGTCGGGCTTTCGCCGGTGGTGCCGACCGGAACCAGACCATGGCTGCCCTGATCGACATGCCAGTCCACGAGTTTTCGCAGCGTCTCCAGATCGACCGCGCCGTTCTTGAACGGCGTGACCAGGGCTGGCATGGACCCTTTGAACATGGTGACGCTCCTTTTCTGTCAACAGGCCCGCCTCGAGGGCGCGCCGCATGTCCGCCAGTGTCAGCATCGTGAGTTGAAGGATGCGGCGGACGGGTTATCTTCTGGATCGTGTCTATTCCTTTTCAGAACAGAAATTGCAAGTGATGATGCGTGCGCTTTTATGCCTTCTGGCACTGGCCGCTTCGCCGGTGCCCGCTCAGCAAACCTCTGATACCGGGGCCGCTGTCGACCTGACGACAAGCCTGCGCCCGCGGGCCAGAAGCTCTGGTGCGCAGGGCGATGCCGAACCCGCCGCCGAGGCCGAGGACGGGCTGCCCGCCGCCGAACCCGAAGCGATCGCGGCGGGTGAGGATGCCGCCGTGCCCGAGCCGCTGGAAGAGCTGGAAGAAGACCTCGCCGGGCTGCGCCCCAGGGTCAGGCCGAAGGGGCTGGATACAGAGCCGCTCGGGCTGCGCGTGCCTGCGGCCGATCGGGGCTTCAAGGCCGGGCTCGCCGCGATGCGCGATGGCCGCTGGGACGAGGCCCTTCGCCTTGCCGGCCCCGAAGGTTCGCCGGCGCGCGATGTCATCATGTGGCACTTTCTGCGCAGCGGCAGCGGCAGCTCGGGCGAGGTGATGGAATTTCTCGCCCGCAGCGGCGACTGGCCCGGCCTGCCCTATCTGCGCGAGAAATCCGAAGACGCCATGGCCGGGGCCTCGGTCGCGGCGCGCCTCGCCTTTTTCAAGGAGCAGGAGCCCCAGACCGGCACCGGCGCGCTGGCCCATGCCGAGGCACTGGAGGCCAGCGGCGAAACCGGCGCGGCGCAGGCCGGCATCGTCAAGGCGTGGCTGACCCTGGCGCTGTCCGACAGCGAACAGGCGCGGTTTCTCGACCGATATGGCAGCCTGCTCAAGCCGCATCACGAGGCGCGTCTCGACCGGGCGCTCTGGGAAGGCTGGGAGATCAACGCCACGCGGATGCTGCCCCTGGTCTCCGAGGGCTGGCAAAAGCTCGCCACCGCGCGGATGGCGCTGCGCGCGCGCAATGGCAATCCCGATCCGCTGATCGCCGCCGTGCCGGCGGTGCTGGCCGATGATCCGGGTCTGGCCTATGAGCGGTTTGAATGGCGGATGGCCAAGGGGCTGCGCGACAGTGCCATTTCACTGCTGCTCGACCGTTCGACCAGTGCCGAGAGCCTGGGTGAGCCCGAGCACTGGGCGCGCCGACGCCACACGCTGGCGCATCGCGCCATGCGCGACGGCGATCCGGTGCTGGCCTATCGCATCGCCGCCTCGCATTACACCGTGACCGGCCGCAATTTCGCCGAGCTGGAATGGCTCTCGGGCTATCTCGCCCTGCGGTTCCAGAAGGACCCGAGCCGGGCGCTGGCGCATTTCACCCGTTTCAAGGGTGACGTCTTTACGCCGATCTCGCTCGGCCGCGCCGGGTATTGGCTGGGGCGTGCCTATGAGGCACTGGGAAACGAGGATGCCGCCAAGGGCGCCTATGCGCTGGGCGCGGCCTATCAGACCAGCTTCTACGGGCTGCTGGCGGCCGAGCGCGGCGGCCTGCCGTTCAACAGCAATCTCGGCGGTTTCCGCCCGGTCGAGGACTGGCGCGAGGCCGCATTCACCAAATCCCGGGTGCATGAGGCGGCGCTGTTGCTTCTGGCGGCGGGCGAGGGCTGGCTGGCCAAGCGGTTCTGGACCCATCTGGCCGAGAGCCAGGACGAGGAAAACCTGCACCTGATGGGCAAGATGCTCGAGGATCTGGGGCAGCCGCATATCGCCGTGCTGCTGGGCAAACGCGCGGCGCAGGCCGGGCACGAGATCGCGGCGCCCTATTATGCGGTGCATCCGGTGGCAAAACGCGATCATCCGGTGCCGACAGAGATGGTGCTGGCCATCGCCCGCCGCGAGAGTGAGTTCGACCATTCGGTGGTCAGCCACGCCGGCGCGCGCGGGCTGATGCAGGTGATGCCGGCGACGGCGCAACTCGTGGCGCGGCGGGTCGGGCTGGATTACAGCCAGTCCCGGCTGACCGGCGATTGGCTGTACAACTCCCGTCTCGGCGCGGATTACCTGCGCGGGCTGGCTGAGGAGTTCGACGGCAATGTCATCATGATGTCGGCCGGCTACAATGCCGGGCCGGGGCGGCCGCGGAGCTGGAAGAACGCCTATGGCGATCCGATCCGGGGCGATATCGACATCGTCGACTGGATCGAGATGATCCCCTTCAACGAGACCCGCAACTACGTCATGCGGGTATCAGAGAGCCTGCCGGTCTATCGCGCGCGGCTGGGCAAGGATCCGCATCCGGTGCCCTTCTCGGAGGAGCTGGTGGGATCGACCCTGCTGCCCGAATGAGCCTTCGGCGGCAAGTTGCGGCCCGAGTTGCGCGGGCCGGGCCAATCCTGCACCAAACGCCGTAAGGCGGGTTTTCAACCTACCGCCCGCGCTTCATACCGGCGCCACCCGCCGGGCCACCCGCATCCTCTGCCGTTCGCGCCACAGGGTGAAGAGCCCGGCGCCCACGATCAGCACCGCGCCCACCACCACCGAGGCCCGCAGGCTTTCGCCAAAGATCAGCAGGCCGATCGCCACGGCAAAGGGCATTTGCAGATAGGCAAAGGGCTGCACCGCGCTGGCTTCGGCAACCTCGTAGCATTTGATCATCGTGTAATGCCCGGTCACCCCGGTCACGCAGAGCGCTGCCATCCAGATCCAGTCGGGCCCGGTCATCGGCACCCAGAACCAGATGCCGATCGCCGTCATCACCACGCAGCCCACCGTACCGGTCCAGAAAAACGACGTGGCGGCGGTGTCGCGGCGTGCGGCATACCGGTTGAGCAGCGAATAGAGCGCGAACATCGAAGCCGCCGCCAGCGGGATCAGCGCATAGATCGAGAATACCCCGGCGCCGGGATTGATGATGATCATCACCCCGACAAAGCCCACTGCGATCGCCAACCAGCGCCGCCAACCGACCTGTTCGCCCAGCACCGGGCCCGAGAGCGCGGCGACCAGCAGCGGATAGCTGACAAAGACCGCATGGCTCTCGACCAGCCCGAGATAAGTGAAAGCGGCGACCATGACGCAGATCTCCAGCGCCAGCAGCACGCTTCGGAAGACCTGTACCAGCGGCTGATCGGTGCGCGCCACATCGCGCAGCCCGCCGGCCTTGCGCGCCGACAGGGCGATCACGAAGGCGGCAAAGAACCAATAGCGGATCATCACCACCATGAAGACATTGTATTCCGAGGCGAGATGCCGGCTCAGCCCGTCCTGCACCGCAAACACAAAGGTGGTGGCCACCATCAGCCAGATGCCGCGCACCGTATCGTTCTGGGTCATAGGGTGGCCCTTGTCATGTGACGTTTGCGGCCGAAGCCGGGGATGCGGGTGACGGCAAAGCCGCCCGCGGCGAGCGCGCGGCGCACATGGCCCGCCGCGGTATAGGTGGCCGCCGTGCCGCCGGGGGCGGTGTGGCGCGCGACCTGCATCATCAGGGCCTCGCCCCAGAGTTCGGGGTTTTTGGCCGGCGAAAACCCGTCGAGAAACCAGGCATCCGCCTTGCCGGACCAGTGCGGCAGGGTCTCGCGGGCATCGCCCTGGACCAGGGTGAAGGTCAGGTCGGGCGTCTCGAAGTGGCGCGCGCCGGCCTGCCACTGCGGTGCCAGCTCTGCCGCGATCGCGGCCAGTTCGGGAAAACCGGCCTGCGCGGCAATCATGTCGTCGGCCTGCATCGGGAAGGCCTCGAAACTGGTGAAATGCAGCCGGCCGGGGGTGCCGGCGGCGCGAAAGGCCGAAAGCGTGCAGAGCAGGTTCAGCCCGGTGCCGAAGCCCAGTTCGGCGATGTGAAAGCCATCGGCAAAACGCGCCGGCAGGTCGTTGCCGGCCAGAAAGACATGCCGCGTCTCGGCCAGGCCATTATCGAGCGAGTAATAGGGATCGTCGAATCGGGTCGAGACAGGCACGTGCCCGTCGCGCCATTCCAGCTCTGCGCTCTGGTCTGTCATTTTCGGCTGCCTTAAGGGTTTCCCCCGAGGCCTAAAGCCTGACGGAGGGGTATGCAATGGACGACGTGACAGTGCGGGGGGCGGGCGTGTTCGGCCTGTCAGTGGCCTGGGCCTGCGCCCGGCGCGGCGCCAAGGTGCGGGTGATCGATCCCTTCGGCCCGGCGGCGGGCGCCTCCGGCGGCATCGTCGGCGCGCTGGCGCCGCATGTGCCGGAAAACTGGAACGCCAAGAAGGCCTTCCAGTTCGAGAGCCTGCTGATGGCCGAGGGTTTCTGGGCCGAGGTGGCGGAGGCCGGCGGGCGCGAGCCCGGCTATCTGCGCTCGGGCCGGTTGCAGCCCCTGGCCGATGACCGCGCGGTCGACCTGGCCCGGCAGCGGGCCGGGACGGCGGCCGAACTCTGGCAAGGCAAGGCGGTGTGGCGCGTGGTCGATGCGGCGGGCTATGGCGATTGGGCCCCGGCCTCGCCGACGGGATTGCTGGTCGAGGACAGCCTCAGCGCCCGGGTGCATCCGCGCCGGGCCTGTGCCGCGCTGGTGGCGGCGCTGGCGGCGCGCGGGGTCACCGTGACCCCGGAGGGGGAAGACCGGGGGGCCGTGGTCTGGGCCACCGGGATGCAGGATCTCGCGGCGATGAGCCGGGCGGCGGGGCGCAGCCTCGGCAACGGGGTCAAGGGGCAGGCGGCGCTGTTGCGATTCGCGGCGCAGGACCGCCCGCAGCTTTTTGCCGATGCGCTGCATATCGTGCCGCATGGCGACGGCACGGTGGCCGTGGGCTCGACCTCGGAGCGCGAATACGACGATGGCGCGGCAGTGGACGATCAGCTCGAGGCGGTGATCGCGCGGGCGGTGGCGGCCTTTCCGGTGCTGGCCGGGGCGCCGGTGGTGGCGCGCTGGGCCGGGGTGCGGCCGCGGGCGCGCAGCCGGGCGCCGCTGCTCGGGGGGCATCCCCTTCGACCGGGGACCTTCATCGCCAACGGCGGGTTCAAGATCGGCTTCGGCATGGCGCCGCTGGTGGGCGAGGTGATGGCGGATCTCGTGCTCGAGGGTCGCGACCGGGTGCCGGAGGGGTTTCGCCCGGAACCGCTTTAGGGCGGGCGCGACGAACCGGCGGAGAGGTCCCGGATCGGGTCCGGGACGGTGGGGCGCTATTTCTCGCGCGGCGGGCGGCTTTTGTAGACCGGCAGCATCCAGCCCCAGCGCAGGCTGCCGGCGCGCAACGCCCAGGTCACGCCGGCGCAGCCCAGAAGCGCGACGTCGCGGCCGAGACCCAGCTCCAGCAGCCCCAGCGCGGCGCCCGCGCCGGCCAGCGCGGCGGTGGCGTAGAGCTCGCCCTGGCGCAGGATCACCGGCACCTCGTTGGCCACCACGTCGCGCATAAGCCCGCCGAAACAGCCCGTCGCCACCCCCATGATCAACACGATCACCGGTGGCTGATCCAGCGCCAGCGCCACCCCGGTGCCGGCGGCCACCGCCACCGCCAGCGCGAAGCTGTCGAGCCAGAGCAGCCAGCGCAGCCGGCTTTCCATCCGGTGGGCGGTGAAGAAAACCAGCAGGGCCGCGCCGCAGGCGGTCGGGACGATGCCGGGATCGGCGATCCAGAACACCGGGTTGCGATCGAGCAGCAGGTCGCGCAGCGTGCCGCCGCCCACCGCCGTCAGGCTGGCGAGAAAGGCGAAACCGATGATATCGAGCTGCGCCCGCGAGGCCGCCAGCGCCCCGGTCAGGGCAAAGACAAGGACCGATGCATAGTCGAGAACACTCAGGATCATGGCGCGTCCTTGCGGCGTGAAAGCTGCGGCGGCCATAGCGGATTCGACGCGCAAGGGGAACCGGCCGGGGCCGCGGGCTGTTGCCGATCCGGGCGGGGGTGGTTGAACTGGCGCCGGTTTCACGGCAAAGAAGCTGGGCACTTCTCCCTTAGGACATTGCCCTTCATGGCCAAGCTTTATCACGTTCCCCTCTCGCCGTTCTGCCGCAAGGTGCGACTCAGCCTTGCCGAGAAGAAGATCGAATGCGAGCTGGTCGAGGAACGCTACTGGGAGCAGGAGCCGGATTTCCTGCGCCGCAATCCGGCCGCCAAGGTGCCGGTGCTGCGCATCGACGGCAAGACCATGGCCGAGAGCGCGGCGATCTGCGAATGGCTGGAGGAGAAGTACCCCGAGCCGAGCCTGATGCCGAAATCCGCCGATGCGCGTTATGAAGTGCGCCGGCTGGTGGCCTGGTTCGACGACAAGTTCCACCATGAGGTGACCTCGAAGCTGCTCTACGAGCGGGTCAACAAGAAGGTGCAGGGCCAGGGATTTCCCGACAGCAAGAACGTCAAGGCCGGGGCCAAGGCGATCAAGTATCACCTGGATTACATGACCTGGCTGCTCGACCACCGGCGCTGGCTGGCCGGCGATGTGATGACGCTGGCGGATTTCGCCGCCGCGGCGCATCTGTCGTCGCTCGACTATATCTCCGACGTCGACTGGAACCGGTCGGCGGTGGTCAAGGACTGGTATGCCAAGATCAAGTCGCGGCCGGCGTTTCGCCGCATCCTGGCCGATCAGGTGCCCGGATTTCCGCCGCCGCGGCATTACAATGACCTCGATTTCTGAGATCGGGCCTCGGCGGTTTCGGGGGCTCTGCCCCCGGACCCCCGCGGGTATTTCTGAACAGAAGAAGCCATGGATGCGCTGAAGGACAGACTGCTGCGCGAGGCGCGGGACCAGGGGTTTTCCGCGGCGCGAATCTGTCGGCCGGAGGCGGTGCCGGAGGTGGCCGAGCGGCTGGCCGGGTTTCTCGCGGCGGGCTATCACGGGCAGATGTCCTGGCTGGCCGAGCGCAGCCATTGGCGCGGCGATCCGGCGGCGCTCTGGCCCGAGGCGCGCTCGGTGATCATGCTGGCGGAGAATTACGGGCCGGCGCATGATCCGCTGGCGGTGCTTGAGCAGAGCGACCGGGCGGCGATCTCGGTCTATGCGCAGCACCGCGATTACCATGACGTGGTGAAGAAGCGGCTGAAGCGGCTGGCGCGCTGGCTGATCGCCGAGGCCGACACCGATCCGCCGGCCGAGGTGAAGGTCTTTGTCGATACCGCGCCGGTGCCGGAAAAGGCGCTGGGGCAGGCGGCGGGGCTGGGCTGGCAGGGCAAGCACACCAACTTGGTGAGCCGGCAGCTTGGGTCCTGGTTCTTTCTCGGGGCGGTGTTCACCACGCTGGAGCTGCCTGTGGACCCGGGCGAGGTGGATCATTGCGGCTCGTGCCGGAAGTGTCTCGATATCTGTCCGACCGCAGCCTTTCCGGCGCCCTATCAGCTCGATGCGCGGCGCTGCATTTCCTACCTGACGATCGAGCACAAGGGGCCGGTGGACGCGGCTTTGCGGCCGCTGCTGGGCAACCGGATCTATGGCTGCGACGATTGTCTTGCGGTCTGTCCCTGGAACAAGTTCGCCGAACGGGCGGCCGAGGTGAAATACCATGCCCGCGACGACCTGATGGCGCCGGATCTGGCAGAGCTGGCCGGGTTGGAGGATGCGGCGTTCCGGGCGCGGTTCGCGGGCTCGCCGATCAAGCGGATCGGGCGCGGGCGTTTCGTGCGCAACGTGCTATACGCCATCGGCAATTCCGGCGAGGCGCGGCTCTTGCCGGCGGCGCAGGCGCTGTGCGAGGACGCCGATCCGCAGGTCGCGGATGCCGCACGCTGGGCGGTGGAGCGGTTGCAGAGATGAGCCGACAGGCCGCCGGCCGACGCCCGCCGGGCCGGGAAACCGGGGACCGGGTGGCGAGGCGTCCGGGCCTGTCAGTCGGGGACGGGGTCAGCCCCGGCCGTAGGGGGCTTTTGCCGAGCGGTCCTCGCTCAGAGACTGCTGGCGCCGCGCGACCAGCGCTTCGATCGCGTCGGCCAGGTGCACTTCGGCGATGTGGTGATCGCCCAGCGCCACCCGCCGCCGATGCGCCTCGATCATCACGTCGGCATGGGAACAGCCCATCGGCGGTTCGAACCGGTAACAGGCCAGCTCGATCAGCAGCCCCAGGGGATCCTTGAAGTAGATCGAATCCATGAACCCCCGGTCCTTGACGCCGGAATGGCCGATCCCCCGCGCATCGAGCCGGTCGATGGTCTGCGAAAAGGTCGCCTTGGAGACGTTGAACGCCAGGTGGTGCACGCAGCCGGGATCGGTGGGCGTGCGCCGGTGAACCGGCGTGCGGGCCTCGTTGGTGAAGATGGTGATCAGCCGCCCGTCGCCGGGATCAAAATAGAGGTGGCTTTCGTCGGGATTGTCGAGGTTGGGCTGGTCGAAAATGAAGGGCATGCCCAGCACGCCCTCCCAGAAATCGAGGCTGGTCTGCCGGTCGGCCCCGGTCAGCGTGATGTGATGCACGCCCTGAACCTGAAGTTTGCGCATATGTCGGTCCTCCTTGTCGCAAGGATAGCCGCACGGCGGAAAAAGGCGAGAGGAAGCGGCGGCGTGGGCCGTTGTCAGGCCGCCACCAGCCCCAGTTCGGCGTCGCTGGCGTGGGTCAGGTACTTGTCGCGCGGCGGCCAGGGCCGGTCCGGCCAAGCCGGCTCGAAAGCAAAGCTCGAGACGTTGCGATCCTCGGGCAGGGCGCCGTTGCCAGCGCCGAGGGCGTAGTCGTAATAGAGTTTCACGATCTCCTCGCGGCTCACCTGCTGCGCCGCCGGATGAGCCAGACAGGCTTCGCGCCAGGCGCGCACGCGGGCATATTCGGCGGTGGCCGGCACGTCGAAGCCCTCGTAATACTCGAGGAACCAGAAGCGCATGAACATCGGGGTGAAGACCGTTTCGGCCAGTCCGAAATTCTCGAACAGCCAGGGCCCCTCGCCTTTGCCCTCATGGCGCAGGAAATCGTCGATCTCGCGGTAGAGGCCCCGCATCTTTTCGGCGTGCGTGTCGCGCCGGTCGGGATCCTGGTTCATCACGAAGCTGTAGCCGGCCATGGTGAAGGCGCCTTCCTTGGCGATCAGCATGCTTTCCGTCGCATGTTCCAGCGGATCGGCGCGGCGCAGCGGCGTGTCGCCCACCGTCTCGTCAAGGTAGCGCAGGATCACCAGGCTTTCCTTGAGGATCTCTCCGCCCGGCATCTCGAGCACCGGCAGCGCGGTGGTGCCACGGGTTTTTTCCAGCAGTTCCGGGTCGCGCGGTCTGGTGATGTCGACGACCTGGAAAGAAACGGCGTCGCGCACGCCTTTCAGCGCCAGCATGATCTCGAGCCGTTGCGAGAACGGACAGACCGGGATGTGATAGACGATGGGGGTCCGGGGCATGGTCAACCTCTTGTCAGGGCGCCTCTCGGCAGGCGCGACAAACAGAGAACCCCCGCCCGGGGGCGAGGGTTCCCGTCGCCTGTCGGCAGCGGTCAGTTCGGGATTTCGCCGGTCAGCCCTTCGACGTAGAAATCCATGCCCGCGAGCGTGCCGTCATCGGCCACTTCGCCATCGGCCAGCCAGGGTGTGCCGTCCTGCTTATTGATCGGCCCGGTGAAGGGGTGGTATTCGCCCGCGGCAATCGCGTCTTTCATCGCCAGCGCCTCGGCCTTGACCTCTTCCGGCACCGCGTCGGTGATTTCGCCGATGCCCACCATGCCCGGCCCGATGCCGTCCCAGGTGTCCTTGCTTTCCCAGGTGCCGTCCATCACCGCCTGCACGCGATCAATGTAATAAGGCGCCCAGTTGTCGATGATCGAGGAGACCCGGGGCATCGGCGCGTAATCGCCCATGTCCGAGGCCTGGCCGAAAGTGATCACGTTGCCCGCCTTTTCGGCGGCCGCCTGCGGCGCCGTGGAATCGGTGTGTTGCAGGATCACGTCGGCGCCCTGTTCGATCAGCGCATTGGCGGCGTCGGCCTCTTTCGCCGGGTCGAACCAGGTGTAGGCCCAGACAATCGAGAACTCGACATCGGGGTTCACCTCCTTGGCGTGCAGATAGGCCGAGTTGATGCCGCGGATGACCTCGGGAATCGGGAAGGAGGCGATATAGCCGATCTTGTTGGTCTCGGTCATGTGGCCCGCGATCAGGCCTTGGATGGCGCGGCCTTCGTAGAACCGGGCGGAATAGGTCGAGACGTTGTCGGCGCGCTTGTAGCCGGTGGCGTGTTCGAACTTCACGTCGGGGAATTTCTTGGCGACGTTGATCGTCGGGTCCATGTAGCCGAAGGACGTGGTGAAGATGATGTCGGCGCCGGACAGTGCCATCTGCGTCATCGCGCGTTCGCTGTCGGCGCCTTCGGGCACGCTTTCCTGGAACACGGTTTCGACCTTGTCGCCGAAGTGCTCTTCGACGGCCAGGCGGCCCTGTTCGTGCTCATAGGTCCAGCCGCCGTCGCCGACGGGTCCGACATAGATGAAGCCGACCTTGGTCGTGTCGTCCTGCGCCATCGCCGTTCCGGCGAGGCCAAGCGCCAGCGCGGCGCTGGCAAGAAGGGTTCTGCGGTTCATGTGGATACTCCCTGAGTCTTCTTTTGGATTGTCTTGTTTTGGGTTTGGCCTCAGTGCGAGGCATGGAACGGCCGGCCGAGCGAGGCCGGCGCGCCGTGGTAGCCCCGTGCTGAAATGATGACCAGCACGAGAATTGTTATCAGATACGGTGACATCGACAAGTATTCGACCGGCAGCCTGGTGCCGGCCGCCTGAAGGTTCAGTTGCAGCACGGTGACGCCGCCGAAAAGGTAGGCACCGATCAGCACGCGCCAGGGCTTCCAGCTGGCAAAGACCACGATGGCAAGCGCGATCCAGCCGGCGCCGGCGGTCATGCCCTCGGTCCATTGCGGCACCCGGACAAGACTGAGATAGGCGCCGCCAAGGCCGGAACAGGCCCCGCCGAAGAAGATCGCCATGAGCCGGATGCGCACCACCTTGTAGCCCAGGGCATGGGCGGCATCATGGCTTTCGCCGACCGCCCGCAGGATCAGCCCGGCGCGGGTGAACTTCAGCCCGGCCCAGACGGCAGCCACCAGCGCGATCGAGAGATAGACCATCAGGTCATGCTGAAACAGCATCGGGCCGATGACCGGAATATCGGCCAGCAGCGGCAGCGGCAGGTCGGGCAGTGTGGGGGATTTCATGCCCTCATAGGGCTTGCCGATCAGCGACGAGAGCCCGAGGCCCACCAGCGTCAGCCCGAGGCCGGTGGCCACCTGGTTGGACAGCAGGAACTGGGTCAGCACCCCGAAACTGAGCGACAGCAGCGCCGAGGCCAGCGCCGCGGCGGCAAAGCCGAGACCCGGGCTGCCGGTGTTGACCGCCACGGCAAAGCCCACCACGGCACCGGTGATCATCATGCCCTCGACGCCGAGGTTGAGCACGCCGGATTTCTCCACCACCATCTCGCCGATGGCAGCCAGCAGGATCGGCGTGGCCGAGACCATCAGCGAGGCGACCAGAAGGATGGGATTGATCGTTCCGAGATCCATCAGGCGGTTTCTCCCTGTCCGAATTGTAGCCGGTAGTTGGTGAACACATCCGTCGCCAGCAGGAAGAACAGCAACATCCCCTGGAACAGCTGGATCGAGGCGCCGGGCAGGCCGAGCATGAGCTGCGCCAGCTCGCCGCCGATATAGGTCAGCGCCATCAGCAAGCCAGCCAACAGGATGCCAACCGGATGCAGCCGGCCGAGGAAGGCCACGATGATCGCGGTAAAGCCGTAGCCCGAGTTGAAATCAATGGTGATCTGGCCGGCCGGGCCGGACACCTCGAAGAGCCCGGCCATGCCGGCCAGCGCGCCCGAGAGCCCGAGACAGAAGATCACCACCCGGCCCGGGTTGACCCCGGCGAAACGGGCGGCGCGCGGCGCCTCGCCGGTCAGCCGGATGTGGAAGCCGCGGATGTGGCGGGTGAGCAGCACATAGGCAAAGATCACCGCGACAAAGGCCGCCACCACCCCCCAATGCATGCCGGTGCCGGCGATCACCTCGGTATTGGCGCCGGCGTCATATTGCTGAAAGTTGCGCGAGCCGGGAAAGCCGCGGCCTTCCGGGTTCTTCAGCAGGCCCGAGGAGACCGAGGCCAGCCAGGCCTCGGCGACATAGACCAGCATCAGCGAGACCAGGATCTCGTTGGTGCCGAATTTCACCTTGAGCAGCGCCGGGATCATCCCCCAGGCCCAGCCGCCAAGCGCGCCGGCGATCACCATCAGCGGAAAGACGATGAAGGTGTCGAGCGGGTAGAAGGCCAGCCCGACCGCGGCGCCGGTGATCGCGCCCATGATGTACTGGCCTTCGGCGCCGATGTTCCAGATGCCGGCGCGAAAGCCGATCGACAGGCCGATTGCAATCAGGATCAGCGGCCCCGCCTTGACCAAGAGCTGCGGCCGCGAATAGGCGGCGAACTGCGGATGGAACAGCGGATCCCAGAAGATCGTGCGGATCGCCTCGAGCGGTGGCTTGCCCAGCGCGGCGAACATGATGCCGCCAACGATCATGGTCAGCACAACGGCCAGCAGCGGCGTCACCGCCGTCCAGACCCGTGACGGCTGCGGGCGCTTGACGAGATGGATCATGCGCGACCTCCCCCCAATTGCGCCGTCCTGCGCTTCTTCTCTTGCAAAATACGCTCCGCGACGCCGGCCAGGCGCGCCCCGCCAGCTTCTCTAGGCCTCCACATGGGCCACCTCCATGTCATGTGCGCCGCCCATCATCAGGCCGATCTGTTCGACGGTGAGGCCCTGCACCGGGCGGATATCCGACAGCCGGCCTTCGTTCAGTGCGGCAAACCTGTCGGCCACCTCCATCAGCTCGTCGAGATCCTGGCTGATGACGACGACGGCCGCGCCCTCACCTGCGAGATGCAGCAGCGCCTGGCGGATCGCGGCGGCGGCGGCGGCGTCGACCCCCCAGGTGGGCTGGTTGACGACAAGCACCTCGGGGCGCTGCATCACCTCGCGGCCGATGACGAATTTTTGCAGGTTGCCCCCCGACAGCGCCCGGGCGGCGGTGCCGGGGCCGGGGGTGCGGACGTCGAAGGCCTTGATCACCTTTTCGGTAAAGCCGCGGGCGCCGGACCAGTCGAGAAAACCGTTCTTCATCAGCCCCTCGCGGGCGGCGGCTGTCAGGATCGCGTTCTCGGTCAGGCTCATGTCGGGGGCGGCGGCATGGCCCAGCCGCTCCTCGGGGGCCGAGAGCAGCCCGGCAGTGCGCCGTGCCTCCGGGCCCTGGCCCCCCACCGGCGTGCCGTCGAATTCCACCATTTCGGGCCTGGTCACGATCTCGCCCGAGAGCGCGGCGAGCAGCTCGTCCTGGCCGTTGCCGGCAACCCCGCCGATGCCCAGCACCTCGCCGGCGCGGACCTCGAAGGAGACGTCCTTGAGCGCCGTGCCAAAGGCATTGGGCGAACGCGCCGACAGGTTGCGCACCGCCAGCCGCACCGCGCCCGGGGCCCGCACCTCGCGGGTGACGGCGTCGAACGAGGCGCCGACCATCAGTTCGGCCAGCTGCCGCGCGGTGGTGTCGCGCGGATCGCAGGTCTCGACCACCTTGCCCAGCCGCAGGATTGTGGCGGTTTCGCAAAGGCTGCGGATTTCCTCGAGCTTGTGCGAGATATAGAGGATCGCGGTGCCCTCGGCCGAGAGCTTGCGCAGGGTCTGGAACAGGATCTCCACCTCCTGCGGGGTCAGCACCGAGGTCGGCTCGTCCATGATCAGCAGTTTCGGATCCTGCAACAGGCAGCGGATGATCTCGACCCGCTGGCGTTCCCCGGCCGAGAGCCCGCCGACGGTGCGGTCGGGGTCGAGCGGCAGGCCGTAGGTCTCCGAGACCTCGCGGATCTGGCGCGCCAGATCGCGCGGCTTGGGCGGGTTCTCCATGCCGAGCGCCACATTCTCGGCCACGCTCAGCGCCTCGAACAACGAGAAATGCTGGAACACCATGGCAACGCCGGAGGCACGGGCGGCATGCGGATCCTGCGGCGCAAAGGCGCTGCCGTTGAGACGCATGCTGCCGCTGTCGGGTTTGACCAGGCCGTAGATCATCTTGACCAGGGTCGATTTGCCGGCGCCGTTTTCGCCCAGAAGCGCATGCACCTCGCCGCGGCCGATCGAAAAGGAGACATCGGAATTGGCAATGACGCCGGGATAGGCCTTGGTCAGCCCCTTGATCTCCAACAAGGTTTCTCTCACGCGTGTCTCTCCTTCAGGGCGGGTGGCTCTGCGGCCCGGGCGAGATAGCCCGCCGCCACGCCCACCGCAATTGCCTGCGGGTGCTTGCCCAGGGCCGGATCGCCGATCGGGCAGGCAATGCGGGAAATTTGAGCGGTGGCATGGCCCAGCGCGGCCAGCCGTTTGCGAAAGCGGGCCCATTTGGTGGCCGAGCCGATCAGCCCGCAGTCGCCGAAGCCATGGCGCAGCAGCGCGTCGCAGAGCCGCAGATCGAGATCATGCGAATAGGTGACGATGATGTGACTGGCGTCGGACGGCGCCAGCGCGACGGCGCGCAGCGGATCGGCGGCGACAAGCGGGGTGACGCCCTCGGGGATCGGGTCGGGCAGGCGCGCGGCGCTGGTGTCGACCAGGGTGATCTCGCGGTCCTGCAACGGCGCCATGGTGGCGGCAATGGCGCGGCCGACATGGCCCGCGCCCCAGATCCAGAGCGGTGCGGCCAAGGCGGTGCGGACGGCGGCATTGCGGGCAAAGCTCAGGGTGACCACGCCGCCGCAGCATTGGCCCATGTCGGGGCCCAGCGCCATCTTGCGTCGGGCCTCGGCGGTGCCCTCCGCCAGCATCGCCCGGGCGATCTGCGTCGCCTGCCATTCCAGCGTGCCGCCGCCGATGCTGCCCTCTTGCGCATCGGCCCAGACCCGCATCGTGGTGCCCGGTTCGCGCGGGGTCGAGCCGCGCGCCTCGGTGAGGGTGATGCGAATCCAGTCGCTCATCCGCGCGCCCTTTGCACCGCGTGCAGGATCTCTTCCGGCGTCGCCGGGGCCCTTAGCGCCGGGTAGTGCGGGCCGCAGGCGGCCACCGCGTCGGACAGGGCAAAGAAGGCCGACATGCCCAGCATGAGCGGCGGCTCGCCCACCGCCTTGGAACGATAGATCGTCTCGGCCGGGTTCTCGCCGTCCCAGAGCGCGACGTTGAAGATGTCGGGCGTGTCGGGGCAGGCGGGGATCTTGTAGGTCGAGGGTGCATGGGTGGTCAGCCGGCCCTTGTCGTCCCAGACCAGCTCTTCCATCGTCAGCCAGCCGGCGCCCTGCACAAAGCCGCCCTCGATCTGGCCGATGTCGATGGCCGGGTTCAGCGAGGCGCCGGCATCATGCAGGATATCGGTGCGCAGGATGCGGTTTTCGCCGGTCAGCGTGTCGATCACGCATTCGGTGAGCGCGGCGCCATAGGCAAAGTAGAAAAACGGCCGGCCTCGCCCCTTGATCCGGTCCCAGGCGACATCGGGCGTCTTGTAGAAGCCGGTGGCCGAGAGGCTGATGCGCGCCTCATAGGTCAGCTTGGCGGCCGCGGCGAAACTCAGCCTTTCGGCGCCGACCTGCACCTCGCCGTCGGCGAAGCGCACCGATTCCACCGGCTGCTGGTGCAGTTCGGCGAGGTGGCCGGCGATCCGGGCGCGGATCGTGTCGCAGGCGTCCTTGACCGCCATGCCGTTCAGATCCGAGCCGGAGGAGGCGGCGGTGGCCGAGGTGTTGGGCACCTTGGCGGTGTCGGTGGCGGTGATCTTGATCGCCTCGAGCGGCAGGCCAAAGCGGCTGGCGGCGACCTGCGCCACCTTCTGGAACAGCCCCTGCCCCATCTCGGTGCCACCGTGATTGAGATGCACCGACCCGTCCTGATAGACATGCACCAACGCCCCGGCCTGGTTGAGATGGGTCAGGGTGAAGGAAATGCCGAACTTGACCGGGGTCAGCGCAAGCCCGCGTTTCAGGATCGGATTGGCGGCGTTCCACACGGCCACTTTCGCCCGGCGGTCGGAGTAGCCGGCCTGCTCTGCCAACCGGTCGGTCATCTCGTGCAGGATGAAATCGGTGACCTCCATGCCGTAGGGCGTGGTCTGGGCGCCCTCGGGCGGCTCGGGCACCTCGGGCGGGGCGACATTCGCCGCCGCGCCGCGCGAGGCAAGATCCTCTTGCGGCGCCGTGGCGGGGCCCGGTCCGGCGTAGCGGTGGCCCTTGCCCGCGTTGGGGCCGGAAAAGGGCTGGCCGCTGCCGGGGCCGGTCCTGGCCGGGGCGTGGTAATAGTTCACCCGGCGCACCTCGAGCGGGTCGCGCTCGAGGTAATGCGCGATATGGTCGACCACCCGCTCGATCCCCAGCATCCCCTGCGGCCCGCCAAAGCCGCGAAAGGCGGTGGCGCTCTGGGTGTTGGTCTTGAGCCGGTGGCTCTCGATGCGGGCATGATCCAGCAGATAGGCATTGTCGGCATGCAGCATGGCGCGGTCGGCCACCGGCAGCGACAGATCCTGGGCCCAGCCGCAGCGGGCATATTGCACGAAATCGATGCCCGCGATGCGGCCGCTGTCATCGAAGCCGACCTCGTAGTCGATGCGGAAATCATGCCGCTTGCCGGTGACAACCATGTCGTCATCGCGGTCGTAGCGCATCTTGCAGGCTGTGCCCGTCACCTGCGCCGCCAGGGCACAGGCCACGGCCAGCGCATTGCCCTGGCTCTCCTTGCCGCCGAATCCGCCGCCCATGCGCCGGGTCTCGACGCGGACGGCGTGCATCGGGCGGCCGATCGCCTCGGCCACTTTGTGCTGGATCTCGGTCGGATGCTGGGTGGAACTGTGCACCAGCATGTCGCCATTGTCCTGCGGCAGCGCCAGCGCGGCCTGACCTTCGAGGTAGAAATGCTCCTGCCCGCCCATGGTGAGCGTGCCTTTCAGCAGATGCGGCGCGCCGGCGATGGCGCTGGCGGCGTCGCCCTTGCTGTAGATGCGCGGGCCGTCCTCGAAACGGCTGTCGGCCGCGAGCGCCTGCTCGATGGTCAGAAGCGGCGCCTCCTCCTCGGTTTCGATTTGGCCCAGCCGGGCGGCGCGGCGGGCGATGTGATGCTCTGTCGCCACCACCAGAAAGAGCGGCTGGCCGAGGTAATGGATGCGGCCATCCGAGAGCAGCGGCTCGTCGTGGATCGACGGCGAGACATCATTGGCGAAAGGCAGGTCATCGGCCGACAATACGGCGATGACGCCGGGCAGGGCGCGCACCTGCGCCAGATCCATCGCGGTGATGCGGCCGCGGGCGATCTGGCTCAGGCCGAAGGCCAGATGCAGCGTGCCGCGCGGGGTCGGAATGTCATCGACATAGCGCGCGGCGCCGGTGACATGCAGGGCGGCGGCGTCATGCGGCAGGGGTCTGGCGACGCTCATGGCAGCACCTTCAGGACGGAGGTTTCGCGGCCCTCGATCTCGTGGAAATAGCGCAGGGCGAGGTTTTTCGCCGCCTCCATGCGATAGCGGGCCGAGGCGCGCATGTCGGTGAGCGGCGTGAAATCCTGTTCCAGCGCGGCGGCGGCCGCCCGGAGGCTGTCTTCCGACCAGGGCGCGCCGGTGAGCACGGCCTCGAAGGCGCGCGCGCGTTTCGGAATGCCGGCCAGGCCGCCAAAGCCGGTGCGGACGGCGGTGATCCGGCCGGCCTCGATGCTGAGGTTGAAGGCGGCACAGAGCGCCGAGATATCCTGATCGAAGCGTTTGGAGATCTTGTAACAGCGGAAGCCGGGCTGGTGTTTGGGCAGGGTGACCGCCTCGACGAATTCGCCGGGCGCGCGGTCCTGCTTGCCGTAGTCGAGAAAGAACTCCTCGAGCGCGATGTCGCGGCGGGCCTCGCCCCGGCGCAGGTGCAGCCGGGCGCCGAGGGCGATCAGCGGCGGCGGGCTGTCACCGATGGGCGAGCCATTGGCGATATTGCCACCGAGGGTCGCGGCTTCGCGTACCTGGACCGAGCCGTAGCGGCGGAACAGCTCGCCCAGGCTGGGATAGAGTTCCGCCATCACCGGCCAGAGCCGGGCGATGCTGACCCCGGCGCCGATTTTCAGGCTGTCCCCCCGGTCCTCGATCTGCTGCAAGTCGCGGACCCGGTGCAGGAAGATCACCGGATCGAGCGCGCGCAGCTGCTTGGTGACCCAGAGGCCGACGTCGGTGGCGCCGGCGATCAGGGTGGCCTCGGGGGCGGCGGCGTAGGCCGCTGCCAGTTCGTCCGAGCTGCGGGGGAGGAGGGGGGCGCTGCCCCCCGCTGCGCTCCCCCCGGGATATTTCCGGCCAGAAGAAGCATCGGAGGCGACCCATTGCGGGACCGGGGCGGATTCGGCCGCCCTGGCGGCGCGCAGGATCGGGGCGTATCCCGTACACCGGCAGAGATTGCCGGCGAGCCGGTCCGTGTGATCCGTCTGGCCGTTGGCATGGGCCACGGCCATCGAGGCGATGAAGCCCGGGGTGCAGAAGCCGCATTGCGCGCCGTGGTGGTCGACCATCGCCTTTTGCACCGGGTGCATGTCGCCGGCGTCGTCGCGCAGGCCTTCGACGGTGCGCACCGCCTTGCCGTCGAGCTGCGGCAGGAAGAGGATGCAGGCGTTGAGCGCGCGGATGCCGGTGTCGTCCTGCACCATCACGGTGCAGGCGCCGCAATCGCCCTCGTTGCAGCCCTCCTTAGTGCCGGTGAGACCGCGCTCGTCGCGCAGCCAGTCGAGCAGGGTGCGGGTCGGGGGCTCTGGGCGGATCCGGACCGGTTCTCCGTTGAGAAGAAAGCCAATGTCCATGGTGATGACCTGCCGCTCTACCTTGCGCACCTGTGCTGCGGGTCTTCGATGCGGCGTAGAAAACCTGCGTGCCTGTCCGGACAGATTAGAAAGCGCGGATCGGGCCTTGCAAGCATTTCCTTGGCCGCGGTGCAGAAAAAACCGGCGCTGCCTGCCGGATGGGCAGGGCCGGTCAGCCGAAAACCGACCATCCGGTGAACCGCGCCAGCCGTTCCGCCGCCTCGGTGCCGACCCGCGAATTGCCCCAGGCGTTGAGCCCCGGCGACCAGATCGCCACCGAGGCGCGACCGGGCACCGCCAGCAGGATGCCGCCGCCGACGCCGGATTTTCCCGGCAGCCCGGTGCGGAAGGCGAAATCGCCCGAGCCGTCGTAATGCCCGCAGGTCAGCATCAGGGCGGCGATGCGGCGGCGCTTGACCTCCGACAGCTTCAGGGGCGCGTCGGCCAGCCCGGCGATGCCGCGCCCGGCCAGGGCCAGCTGATCGGTGGTCATCTCGATGGCGCATTGGTGGAAATAGGTGCCCAGCACCAGCTCGGGCGGGTTTCTCAGGTTGTCGAAACTCAGCAGGTAATGCGCCAGCGCCCGGTTGCGATGGCCGGTTTCGGTTTCTGACGCCGCGACCTCGGCGTCGAAGTGGATGTCGCTGTCGCCGGCGCTGGTGCGGATGAAGTCGATGATCTCGGACAGCGCTTCTTTGGGCGCGCGGCCGGCCAGCAGCTCGTCGGTTGTCACCAGCGCGCCGGCATTGATGAAGGGGTTGCGCGGGCGGCCGTGCTCCTGTTCGAGCAGGAGGATGGAATCGAACCGGTCGCCGGACGGTTCGCGCCCGACCCGGTGCCAGATGCTTTCGCCGAACCGGGCGAGGACGCAGGCGAGTGAAAAGACCTTGGAAATCGACTGGATCGAAAACCGTTGTGCGTATTGCCCGGCGCGCATCAGCCGGCCATCGGCCAGCACCACCGAGATGGCGAATTGCGCCGGGTCGATGCGGGCCAGTTCGGGGATGTAGCCCGCGACCTCGCCCCAGTCGGCCGCGTCGCGGACCTCGGCATCGAGGGTTTCGAGAAAGGCGGGCAGGGTGTCGAGATCGGCCATGACTGGACGCTACTGCATTTCCGACACTTGTCCACTCTTGGCCGCGGGCGTGCCCGGGGCGGGGCGCTCTTGCAGGAAGGCGAGGATCCGGTCGATGGCGCCGCGTTGCCCGAGGATGGTGTTGTGATCGCCGGTGTCGAGCAGGGCGAGCCGCGCCCCGGGCCAGGCCGCGCCGATGCCGGCCACGTCCGAGACCGGCACCGCATAGTCGTTGCGGGCATGGATCACCAGCAGTGGCTCCGAGCGGCGCGCGGCCAGCGGCTGCCAGGGGATGTCGATCGGATAGGGGGCGCCGAGCCGGCTGACCTGGGCCACGAACCGCGCCAGACAGCGCCGCCGCAGGCCGTATTGCCGGCCGGCGAAGCGCACCAGGTTCGGCAGGGTCAGCGGCGCCGAGAGAAACACCAGCTTTTTCGCGAGCGGCACATCCTCCATTGCCAGCAGGCTGGCGTTGCAGCCGACGCAATGGGCGATTACTGCGTCATACGGGCCGCCATGGGCGCCCACCTCGCGCACTGCCCCGACAATCGCGCCGAAGCTGCACAGCCGGGGCTTCGGCCCGAGATGGCCGGGCAGGACCAGAAGATCGACCGATGCCCCGGTTTCGCGCAGGCAGCGCAGAAGGCGGCCGAACTGCCGGACATGGCCATTGTGGCCGGGCACGATCAGCAGCCGCCGGGCCGGAGCCGACCCGGCCACCCCGCCAAAGCGCAGCAGCACCTGCCGGCCCGCGGGCACAATCGCGAAACCGGGGTCGGTCTCCGCCCTGGCGATGAAACTGCCCGACGGCGTGAGGTAGCGCCGCGCCAGCAGCCGTGCGGTCGCCGCCGGGCACAGGCGCGCGGCGGCTGACAGGCAGCGGCGCCGGAGACTGTGCCGGCCGGCGCGGGACACCGGAGCCCAGTCGAAGGGTATGACGTCCCCGGGGGAATGGTGATTGGCCATTGCTCTTTAAGGTTGTGGCATTCAGGCCGTTTATTCTTGCCAATTGTGACGAAATTGCGGCGGTTCGACGGAAGCGGCCGTTGCGCTTCCATCGTGCCGGGCGCCGTTCTAATGTGCGCGCATGACGAGCTCCCCCCGATTCATCCATCTTCGCACCCATACCGAATATTCGCTTCTGGAAGGCGCCATGCGGCTCAAGAAGCTGCCGGGCCTTTGTGCCGAGATGGGCATGCCGGCGCTGGCGGTGACCGACAGCAACAACCTGTTCTGCGCGCTGGAATTCTCGGTCGGTGCCCAGGCTGCCGGGGTGCAGCCGATCATGGGATGTCAGGTCGATGTGGCCTATGTGGCGCTCAACCCGGGCGACAAGCCGGTGGACCCGGCGGCGGTTGTTCTTCTGGCGCAGAACGAGCGCGGCTACGAGAACCTGATGAAGCTCAACACCTGCCTGTATGTCGACAAGGGCGGGCAGGTGCCGCAGGTGACGCTGGAGGAGCTGGCGGCCAATGCCGAGGGGTTGATCTGCCTGTCGGGCGGGCCGGACGGGCCGGTGGGGCGGCTGCTCCGGCGCGGCCAGAGGCCGGCGGCCGAGGCGCTGATGGAGCGGCTCAAGGGGATCTACGGCGACAGGCTTTATGTCGAGCTGCAACGCCATCCCGGCGAAAGTGGATTGCCGGAGGCCGAAGCCCGGTCTGAGCGCGGGCTTGTCGAGATGGCCTATGCGATGGCGCTGCCACTGGTGGCGACCAACGACGTCTATTTTCCCAAGCCCGAGATGTACGAGGCGCATGATGCGCTGATCTGTATCGCCGAGGGGGCCTATGTCGATCAGCAGGACGCCCGGCGGCGGCTGACGCGGGAGCATTATTTCAAATCGCCGCAGGAAATGGCGACGCTCTTTGCCGATCTGCCCGAGGCGCTGGAGAACACCGTCGAGATCGCGCAGCGCTGTGCTTTCGGCTGCTATCGCCGCGACCCGATCCTGCCGAAATTCGCCGATGACGAGGTGGCCGAACTGCGCCGCATGGCCAACCAGGGGTTGCAGGCTCGTCTGGCGGTGATCCCGCATGCGGTTTCGGTCGAGGACTACCAGAAGCGGCTGGATTTCGAGCTCGGTATCATCGAGGGCATGGGGTTTCCCGGGTATTTCCTGATCGTTGCCGATTTCATCCAGTGGGCCAAGGACAACGACATTCCGGTGGGGCCGGGGCGGGGCTCGGGTGCCGGCAGCCTCGTGGCCTATGCGCTGACCATCACCGACCTTGACCCGCTGCGCTATTCACTGCTGTTCGAACGCTTCCTCAACCCCGAGCGGGTCAGCATGCCGGACTTCGACATCGACTTCTGCATGGATCGTCGCGAAGAGGTGATCCGTTATGTGCAGGAGAAATACGGCCGCGACAAGGTGGGCCAGATCATCACCTTCGGTGCGCTGCTGTCGAAGGCGGCGGTGCGCGACATCGGCCGGGTGTTGCAGATGCCCTATGGCCAGGTCGACCGCCTGTCCAAGATGATCCCGGTCGAGGGGGTCAAGCCGGTCTCGATCGAGAAGGCCTTGCAGGATGAGCCGCGGCTGCGTGAAGAGGCCAGGAACGAAGAGGTGGTCGACCGGCTGCTGACCTATGGCCAGCAGGTCGAGGGGCTTTTGCGCAACGCTTCGACCCATGCCGCCGGGGTGGTGATCGGCGACCGGCCGCTGGATGCGCTGGTGCCGCTCTATCAGGATCCGCGCTCGGACATGCCGGCGACCCAGTTCAACATGAAATGGGTCGAACAGGCCGGGTTGGTGAAGTTCGACTTTCTGGGCCTCAAGACCCTGACGGTGATCCAGAATGCCATGGACCTGGTGTTCAAATCCGGTCGGCCGCTGCATGTCTCGGCCGGGGGCGTCGAACTTTACGAGCCGGCAGAGGGCGCCGAGAACCAGATCAACGCCATCCCGCTCGATGACGAGGCGACCTACAAGCTTTATGCCGCCGCCAAGACCGTCGCCGTGTTCCAGGTGGAAAGCTCGGGCATGATGGATGCGCTCAAGCGGATGAAACCGACCTGCATCGAGGACATCGTTGCGCTGGTGGCGCTCTATCGTCCCGGCCCGATGGAGAACATCCCGGTCTATTGCGAGGTCAAGAACGGGCTGCGCGAGATCACCTCGGTGCATCCGCTGATCGACTATATTCTGGAAGAGACCCAGGGGATCATCGTCTATCAGGAGCAGGTGATGCAGATCGCCCAGGTCATGGCGGGCTATTCGCTTGGCGGCGCCGACCTGTTGCGCCGCGCCATGGGCAAGAAGATCAAGGAGGCGATGGACGCCGAACGGCCGAAGTTCGAAAAGGGCGCGGCGGAAAACGGTGTCGAAAAGAAGAAGGCCACCGAGGTCTTCGACCTGTTGGAGAAATTCGCCAACTACGGGTTCAACAAGTCGCACGCGGCGGCCTATGCGGTGGTCAGCTACCAGACCGCCTGGCTCAAGGCGAACCACCCGGTGGAGTTCATGGCCGGGGTGATGAACTGCGATATTCATCTGACCGACAAGCTCGCCACTTATTTCGAGGAGGTCCGCAAGGGCCTCGGCCTGCCCTGGGTTCCGCCCTGCGTGAACCGTTCGCAGGCCAGCTTCGACGTGGTCGACGGCGCGCTGGTCTATGCGCTGGGCGCGTTGAAGAACGTCGGGCTGGAGGCGATGAAGCTGGTGGTCGAAGGCCGGCAGGGCCTTGGCCACGAGGCCCCGGATCAAGCCCGGGGCGCGAAGGAAAAACCCTTTGCCACGCTCTACGATTTTGCCCGTCGCGTCGATCTCAAGCGGGTCGGCAAGCGGCCGCTGGAGATGCTGGCGCGGGCCGGGGCCTTTGATCAGCTCGATCCCAACCGCCGCCGGGTTTTCGAATCGCTCGATGCGCTGGTGAATTATTCGGCGGCGGTGCACGAACAGAAGAATTCCAACCAGGTCTCGCTCTTTGGCGAGGCCGGCGACGACCTGCCCGAGCCGCGTCTGGCGCCGGTGAACGACTGGCTGCCCGCCGAGCGGCTGGCCGAAGAGTTCAAGGCGGTGGGGTTCTACCTCTCTGGCCATCCGCTCGACGATTACATGGCCTCGCTCAAGCGCAAGGACGTGATGACCCTCGACGAGGTCATGGCCAAGGCCGAACGCAGCCCCTGCGTTGCCAAGCTGGCCGGTGTCGTCGCCGGGCGGCAGGAGCGGAAATCGGCGCGCGGCAACCGCTTTGCCTTTTGCCAGCTTTCCGACACCACCGGCGCCTATGAGGTCACGCTGTTCTCGGAAACGCTGGAGAAATCGCGCGAACATCTCGAGACCGGGGCCAAGGTGGTGGTGACGGTCGAGGCGACGATGGAGAGCGACCAGCTCAAGCTGCTGGGCCGGTCGGTGGCGCCGATCGACGCGGCGGTTGCGGATGCCGGCACGATCGGCCTCAAGGTCTTTGTCGAGGAACCGGGGGCGATTCCCTCGGTCGCCACCATCCTTTCCGAGGCGGCGGGCAAGGTGCAAAAGGCGGCGCGGGGCCCGATCTTTCTCTACCTGATGGACCCGGCCCTGCCCGGCGAGGTCGAGATCGACACCGGTGCGGAATTTCCGGTGAACCCGGAAATCAAGGGCGCATTGAAGAGCCTGCCGGGGGTGATGGCGGTGGAAGAGGTCTAGGGTCCGGTTTGGCCGGTCCGGCGCATCGAGACGGATTGCGCATGGGCGAGGACCGGGGGGTCCCGGATCAGGTCCGGGACGCGGTCAGGCGAAATAGGCGCGGCGGATCAGGTTCAGCCCGGCCAGCAGCAGCACCGCCAGCGTGGCGCGGCGGAACACCTCCTGCTCGATCCGGTCGGACACCCGTCCGCCCAGCCACATGCCGATCATCGCCGGCACGCAGAGCCAGGCGGAAAACAGCAGCGTTTCGCCGCGGATCACGCCGCTGCCGGAATGTGCCACCAGCAGCAACACCGCGCCCAGCCCGAAGGCCACGCCCTGAGTGCGCATCTGCAACCGCTTTTCCGTGTGCAGCGCAGTGAGATAGGCCACCAGCGGCGGCCCCCAGACGCCGGAGAGCCCGCCGATAAAGCCGGAAACGCCGCCCAGAACGATTTCGACCCAGGGGGTCTGGCGGCTCAGCCGCAGGCGCAGCCCCATGAGCTGCACCAGGCTGAAGAGCACCATCGGCAGACCGATCGCCAGAAACAGCACCCAGACCGGCAGAAAGGCATACAGCTGCGCCGAGGCCACCAGCATCACCGCGCCGGCCAACAGGTAGATGCGGAACTGTCTGACCGAGGCCACCGCCGGGCCTACCCCCTGGCGCAGCGCCTGGGCGCCGTTCGACAGCAGGGTCGGCAGGATCAGCCCGGCCAGCGCCACATCCGGCGGCAGGAAGATGCCCAGGAGCGAAATCATGATCATCGGCATGGCAAAACCCACCATGCCTTTGATCACCCCGGCCAAAAGCGCGACCATGCCGCTGGCGGCAAGGATCAGGATGGTGAATTCGGGCGATGGTGCTTCCATGCCAGCGCCCTACCATGCCCGATCCGCCGCCGCATTCGGAAAGTGCGTGGGTAATTTTTGCAATGACTGGCGATGAAAAACGTATTTTTGTTGCGCTGCGACTGCGAAGGCATTATGCACGTGCAGGATAGCAGAAGGATGACGATTCATGGCCCATGACGGACAGGACGTGACCGTGGAGGCAAGTGTGCAACTGCCCGATCTTCTTACCCTTACCGGCGCGGCGATTGCCCCGGTGGCGGCGATCTTCGACAAATCCCGCGCCCATCTGCGGGCTCTCGTGGTTTCTGATGGCCGGATCTCGGCCAGACTGGTCGAGGCCAATCAGGATGCGGCGCATGGTCTGGCCTGGCTGGCCACCTATCTGGAATCGCTCAGACAAATGCAGGGTTGGGCCGAGCGGATGGCGGCCGAGGGCCGGTTCGGCGAGCTTGAGGCGCTGATCCATCAGATTGCCTTTGGCGAATATCTCGCGCAGATCCGCGGCGGCATCCCGATGAACCAGGGCGAGATCGTGCGGCCGCGCGATTTCGGCGTCGATGCCGCGGAGCTGGCGGTGCTCGACACGCCCGAGATCGAGACCCTGCTGACCCGCGCCAATACCACTGCCGCGCGGATGCGGCTGGTCGAGCTTATGCAGGCGCAGCACGGGGCGACGATGTTCGGCGCCTCCGGTCTGGATGAAGAGCTCGAGATGATCCGCGACCAGTTCCGCCGCTATGCGGTCGAAAAGGTCGAGCCTTTTGCGCATGAGTGGCACCTCAAGGACGCGCTGATCCCGATGGAGATCATCGAGGAACTGGCCGAGATGGGCGTCTTTGGCCTGACCATCCCCGAGGAGTTTGGCGGTTTCGGTCTCTCCAAGGCCTCGATGTGCGTCGTTTCGGAAGAGCTGTCGCGCGGCTATATCGGTGTCGGCTCGCTGGGCACCCGTTCCGAGATTGCCGCCGAGCTGATCCTTGCCGGCGGCACCGATGCACAGAAGGCGCATTGGCTGCCAGCGCTGGCCTCGGGCGAGAAGCTGCCGACGGCAGTTTTTACCGAGCCCAACACCGGCTCTGACCTTGGATCGCTGCGCACCCGCGCGATCAGGGACGAGACCGGCGATTACAGGGTGACCGGCAACAAGACCTGGATCACCCATGCCGCGCGCACCCATGTGATGACCCTTCTGGCGCGCACCGACCCGGAAACCAGCGATTACAAGGGGCTGAGCATGTTCCTGGCGGAAAAGACGCCGGGTGACGAGGCCGATCCCTTCCCCACCGAAGGCATGACCGGCGGCGAGATCGAAGTGCTGGGTTATCGCGGGATGAAGGAATACGAACTCGGCTTCGACAACTTCCATGTGAAAGGCGAGAACCTGCTTGGCGGCGAAGAGGGCAAGGGCTTCAAGCAGCTCATGGAGACCTTTGAATCCGCCCGCATCCAGACTGCCGCCCGCGCCATCGGCGTGGCGCAATCGGCGCTCGATGTCTCGATGCAATATGCGCTCGACCGCAAGCAATTCGGAAAATCTCTGATCCAGTTCCCCCGCGTCGCCGGCAAGCTGGCGATGATGGCGGTCGAGATCATGGTTGCCCGTCAGCTGACCTATTTCTCGGCGCGAGAAAAGGACGAGGGGCGGCGCTGCGATCTCGAGGCCGGGATGGCCAAGCTCTTGGGCGCGCGTGTCGCCTGGGCGGCGGCGGACAACGGGTTGCAGATCCACGGCGGCAACGGATTTGCGCTGGAATACACCATCTCGCGCATCCTGTGCGACGCCCGCATCCTGAACATCTTCGAGGGCGCGGCGGAAATTCAGGCGCAGGTGATTGCACGCCGATTGCTCGATCCCCGCTGACGCGGAAGCGCCCGCCCGGTTCGCCGTCCGCCCCTTGCCCGATGTGTTGCCGGTCGACCTCCGCTGACGAGGCCGCAACGGCCGCTTCGCAAGGATGTCGAAGCCGAAGGAAGCCACCCGGCCAACAGCCGGGTGGCGCCAGCCAATTGATGCCTCAGGACATCTGCTCTCGACGCAGGAGGATCACCGTTCCGGCCGGATCCGATGTCCAGTGTCCGACCACATTGGTCAGCGGCTCCAACTCGTCCCGGCTGGGGCTGCCGAGGCGCGACAGGGCGGCGTCGGGATCGTCGTCGAACAGTTCGATCCACACATCCGTCTGGCTCTGCTGCGGGACGCGATCGATCCACAGGGTCATGTTTCCGAATTCGAACCCTATACTGGTGTCCAGCTCGCGGGTGACCGTCAGCCCCACCTTGTCGCGATAGAAGGCCACGGTCTCCGACCAGCGGTGCAGGGGCACCTTGATGGCCAAGTTCTTTCCCGGTTCCATGCGTTGCCTCTCCCCTTTCAGCAATCGATTTACCTGTAGAATCCGTCCCGCAGATTGATCCCGTGCTCCAGCCAGGCCTTCATGGCGCAGAGCATCCCGGTCCAGCCTTCGCAATTGCCGAAGCACGAGGTCAGACCTGCCTCTGTTTCCGGCCAGCCAAATTCGCTGATCCGCACCAGCGTGCGACCGTCGTCCAGTGGGCTGAATTCCATGGTCACGGTCGTCCAGGTGGCGGTTTTCCCGTCCGCCTCCCATTGCAGCACGATTTTTCGGTTGGGAACGACCTCCTGCACCAGAACAGGGAAGGCGCCGGGAAAATCATGAAAGTCCCAGGTTACCTCGGCCCCGGTTTCCAGCCGGCCCCGTGCCCCGCCGGTGGTGAAATACTGCGATAAGCGATCAGGGGCGACCACGGCCTCGAAAACCTCCTCGATGGGTTTGGCGATGCGCCCGGCCACGGTGAACTTCAATTCCATGAGACGAATCCTCTTTGCTTCCCCCTCATCATGTTATAAAAACATAACATGTCAATCGACGATAAATTTGATGCCTTGTTCAAGGCGCTTGGCCATCGGGCGCGGCGGCGCATCCTCGACCTGATCAAGGACGGCCCGAAGACCACCGGCGCCCTTTGCGAGGCGCTGACCGATCTCGACCGCTGCACCGTGATGCAGCATCTTTCGGTGTTGGAGAAAGCCGGCCTGGTGGTTGTCGAGCGGCGCGGCCGGGAACGCTGGAACCATCTCGATGCCCTCCCGATCCACGACGTTCAGAAGCGCTGGATCGGGCCTTATGCGGCGCACGCGGTCAGGATGCTCGCGGATCTGGAGGCGCTGGCCGAAACCGAGGCAAGATCGGCGGGCACTGCCGACAAGAGCAAAGTCTGAGTTGCAGCAGAAAGCCCGAACGGGGTGACCGGTCTGCTGTGTCCGCACGCAGACCTTTAGTGTGACACGCCCACGCGGAAATCTGCGTGAGCCATCGCTCGGTGACACGCCGACCGCACTGCGCCGGCGCAGTCGCGATGCACCGCATCCGGTACGGGGCTTGGGTTCTTGGTGCGCGCTTCTTATGACGCGCGGTGGCTGGCGCGGGCAGGTGGACACCCGGGATGTCCCGGCCCCCAGACCTGATGAGCATCCCGGGTGACCAGCCGCTGTTGCAGGGCATCAAGCTCGCGCAGGGCCAGTTGGGGCGTCCCGGTGCGGGCGAGCGCCCGGTCGTAGGCGCGTCGCGCGGATTTGGCGCCCCAGGGAAGCACCGCCGACGCCAGCCAGCGCCGCAGCTCGCGCGGCAGGTTGTCATAGGCGCGCATCGGATCGGCGCGGTGCCGCCGGCGCCGCAAGGAGGTATCGCCGGAATTGCCGGGCGGGGTCTGGGTCATGAAAGGCCGTGTCGGAAGGATCGTGTTCCGATACGTAATGTAATAACGTAACTTCCGTCAAGCCGCGAAGAGACCCGGGCAATGCCGGGTCTCGGGCGCTCAGGCCGCGCGGTGTTTCAGAACCGCAAATTCGCTGGAAGTCAGATTGCGCCGGGCATAGGCACCGTAAGCCTGCGGATCGTGCTCGACCTCGGGCAGCCCGGCGATCAGCCGGGCGCGGTCCTCTGCGTCCAGGGTCGAGAGCTGGGCGCTGGCCGGATGGAAGCTCTCGGTTTTCAGGCCATTGGCCCAGAGGATTTCGTGCCGGGGCAGCAGCAGGTGCACATAGGTCACCTCGCGCGCGGCATAATCGGTCTGGGCGCAGGGCGTGTCGGCCAGATCGCGGGCGGCCACCAGGACCTCGGGTGTGTTGAACAGCGCCTCGATTTGGGCGCCGCGCAGCAACAGCCGATGCTGCGGCGAGACCAGAAAGCTGGTTTCGGGCCTGTCGGTGCCGAAGGCGCCGGCGAAAATCCGCACCGGACGCAGTTCGGGCATGGCATAGAGCCGCGCGCCCGTCATCCGCCGCGCGCCGGTCCAGAGCACCTCTTGCGGGCCATTGTCGCGCGTCAGAACCCGGTCGCTTTCGCGCAGTTCCTCGACCGGACGGGGGCCATCGGGGGTGTCTATCAGGGTGCCGGGGGTAAAGCAGATGACGCCGGGGTCGTCGGCCTCGGCGCGTTGTTGATGCGCCAGGTCGAGGCTCACCACCCAAAGCGGCATGTCGCGCGGCGGCATCTCGCCCACAAACATCAGCAGGCGTTCGCGCCCGGCCGGAATCACCGTGATCGCATAGCTTCTGAGCCCGTCGGTGACGACAAAGCAGCTCTCGTCCGCCGGCGCCGGTCTTGCCTCGGGGGGTGTGCTCTGCTGTCCGGTGAGTGCCGTGCCCACCAATCGTTGTACCTTGCGTGCCGCGCGTTTGCGCAGCGCTTCGTTTCCGTCCGCTCCCTCGAGCCGCAAGACATCATTGGGGCCATCGACGCACAAAGCGTCGCCCTGCCAGCTCCAGCCTGCACCGACCCTCAGGGATGAGAGTGATGCCGCGGCGAAACCGTCGATTTCTGTCTGCGACCAGGAGATGACAAACGTGCCGCGATAGCCCGCTTTCATTCCCAGCTCTACCTCAATTATATTTTTATTGCCTCATCTATACCAAGGTTTCCGTGGTTTGGAAATGCGTAAGCCATGCGCGGGAAACAGCCGTTGCAATCTTGCCGAGACTGGACGGACGGCCCCCGCCTGGGATATGCCCGCGCCATGAAACACGCTGTCGCTTTCAGGGCGCTGGCCTTGGGGGCCGCGCTGATCGGGCTCTCGGGTTGTGGCGATCCGCTGTCGGGCGTCGACCGCCTGTCCGATCTCGAGCTGGCCGAGGATCCGCCGGCCGCCGTCGCGGCCGCGCCGACGTCGCCGAACGAGCCGGTGGCCCGCCCGGGCCTGTTCAGCCGCATGCTGGGCGGCGGCGGGGCCGGGCGTGAAGCGCCGCCCTCGGTGCCGGCCGGAACCTTGCTGTCCTTCGGCCAGGTCAAGCCGGTCTGCGATCTGCCGCGCGACAAGCGCGGCGCCGAGATCGCGGCCTTTCCCGAACCGCGTGCCGCCTATCGCCTTTATGACAGCGCGCCGGGCAAGACCACGCCGCATCCGTTCTACATCACCGGTTTCGACGATGGCTGCGCGCGCACCTTTACCGCCGCTGTCGCCATGTTCGGGGCACCGGGCATGCATGAGATGCTGCGCTATGGTCTGCCGGCCGAGGTGCATCCCTATTCCGCCACCGACACCGCCTATGAACAGATCAAATCGCGGATCTGTCGGGTGGCCAGCGGCAAGCCCTGCGGCGAGCGGGTGAGCAAGCTCGAGAAAGACACCGTCTTTGTCAGCGCCTACGAGCGATACGGCGACAATGCCACCTGGTTCGAGATGTTGCTGCACCGCGGCGACGTGATCGAGACCGACGTCAAGAGCGGCGGCACCTGAGCCTCAGTAATGCGGCGGGCGTTCGTCGCCCAGCACCACGCCGCCAGGCTGCTCCGACTGGCGTTCGGCCTCGCGGTGCATCAGCATGTCGACCTGCTGGCGCAGGCGGGCGATTTCGCCGTCCTGTCGGGCGATCACGTCTGACATGTCATCCATCATGCGGATCAGGTGGGCGAGGCGTTCTTCGACGCTGAGCAGGGGATCGGTCATGGGGTGGGTTATAGCGCAATGGCGGGCGGTGTCGCGCTGAAATGCAGGGGCGGGGCGCTTGCCCCTTGGCGGCCTTCCGGCTACACGGACGCGCGAGAAGAGAACCCGGAGCCTGCCATGGCCAAGCAGAAGAAACAGCCCCGCCCCAAGGCGATCACCCCCAAGGGATTTCGCGATTACTTCGGGCATGAGGTCACCGAGCGGGCCGAAATGCTTCAGACCATTGCCGGGGTGTATCATCGCTACGGGTTCGATGCGCTGGAGTCGTCGGCGGTGGAAACCGTCGAGGCGCTGGGCAAGTTCCTGCCCGATGTCGACCGCCCGAACGAGGGTGTCTTTGCCTGGCAGGAAGAGGATGAGAGCTGGCTGGCGCTGCGCTATGACCTGACCGCGCCGCTGGCGCGGGTCTATGCGCAGTACCGCAACGATCTGCCGACGCCTTACCGCCGTTATGCCATGGGCCCGGTCTGGCGCAACGAAAAGCCCGGCCCGGGGCGGTTCCGCCAGTTCTATCAATGTGACGCCGATACCGTCGGCGCGCCCTCGGTGGCAGCGGATGCCGAGATCTGCGCCATGCTGTCGGACACGCTGGAAGCGGTGGGGATTGCGCGCGGCGATTATGTGGTGCGGGTGAACAACCGCAAGGTTCTGAACGGCGTGCTCGAGGCGATTGGGCTGAGCGAAGACCTGCTTCTAAACCCGCGCTCAATGACTGTTGGCGAAGCTGCTGAAGCGCTTTATTCGGAGATGGTTCGGAGAAACATCGAGAGAATTGCGAAAGATGACGTCCTTCGTCAGATCGACAAATTCGACAAAGTTGGTGTTGAAGGCGTGAAGGCGCTACTGACAAAGGGCCGCAAAGATGCGTCCGGGGCTTTCATTGACGGTGTTGGCCTGATCAACGAGGCAGCAGATAGAGTTATCCGGTTCCTTACGTCCAAGGCCAACAGTTCGAGTGAAACCATCGAAAACTTGCGCGAAGCCGTTGGAAACAGTCAAGTCGGCGCCGAGGGCGTCGCCGAGCTGGAACAGATCGCCGCGCTCCTTGCGGCGCAAGGCTATGGCCCCGACCGGATCGAGATCGACCCTTCCGTGGTGCGCGGCCTCGGCTATTACACCGGCCCGGTGTTCGAGGCCGAGCTGACCTTCGAGATCACCGACGAAAAGGGCCGGCCGCGGCAGTTCGGTTCGGTCGCCGGCGGCGGGCGTTATGACGATCTGGTCAAGCGCTTCACCGGCCAGGCGGTGCCTGCGACCGGGGTGTCGATCGGGGTCGACCGGCTGCTCGCCGCGCTGCGCGAGAAAGGCCGGGTCTCGACTGCCGAGCGCGGCCCGGTGGTGGTGACGGTGATGGACCGCGACCGCATGCCGGAATACCAGACCATGGTGGCCGAGCTGCGTCAGGCCGGCATCCGCGCCGAGGTCTACCTCGGCAATCCCAAGAACTTCGGCAACCAGCTCAAATACGCCGACAAGCGGCAGTCGCCGGTGGCGGTGATCGAGGGCAGCGACGAGGCGGCGCGCGGCGTCATCCAGATCAAGGACCTGGTGCTTGGCGCGCAGATCGCGGAAAATGCCACGCTCGAAGAGTGGAAGGAACGGCCCTCGCAATTCGAGGTGCCCCGGTCCGAGCTTGTCGCCAAGGTGCGCGACATCCTGAAGGCGCAGAGCTGATGCCGGAAAGAGCTGCGATCATCGAGGAAGCCCAGCGGCTGCGCGCTGGGTTCGAAGCTTCGGGCGCCAAGGTCGTGCAGACCCCGGTGCTGCAACCCGCCGAGACCCTGCTCGACCTCTATGGCGAGGATATCCGTGGCCGGGCCTATGTCACCGCCGACGCGCTGCGCGGCGAGCAGATGCTGCGGCCGGATTTCACCGTGCCGGTGGTGCAGATGCACATGGACGCGATGAAAAACGGCGCGGTGGAGCCGGCACGCTACACCTATTCCGGCGCGGTGTTCCGCCGGCAGGACGAGAACCCGGAGCGCGACAGCGAATATTTGCAGGTCGGCTATGAGGTGTTCGACCGCTCGGAGCCGGCGCTGACCGAGGCGGATGTCTTCGTGCGGATCGCCGGCGCGCTGGGCGATCTGCCGCTGCGTGCCGCCACCGGCGATATCGGCTTGCTGAAGGCCGCGGTCGAGGGGCTCGACACCACCGAACGCCGCAAGGCGGCGCTGCGCCGTCACATCTGGCGCCCGCGCCGCTTTCGTGCGCTGCTCGAACGGTTTGCCGGCCGCAGCCCGGCGCCGGCCAGCCGCGCCGCGCTTCTGGCGCACGCAGACCCGATGGCGCGCATGGGCCAGCACGTCGGGCTGCGCAGCGAAACGGAGATTGCCGCGCGCATCGCCGGGCTGCGCGAGGATGCCGAGACGCCGCCGCTTTCGGTGGCGCAGGTCGATCTGATCGAGGCGCTGCTGGCGGTGCGCGAGACGCTGCCGCATGCGCTCGAGCGGCTGCGCGACATTGCCGTCGATCTGCCCTGGGTGGCGCATGCGGTCGACCGGCTGGCGGCGCGCTGCGAGGCGCTGGCCCGGCGCGGGGTGGACATCGACGGGCTGGAATTCGAGGGCAGCTACGGCCGCACCTCGATGGAATATTACGACGGTTTCGTCTTTGGCCTCTATGCCGAGGCGCGCCCCGACCTGCCGCCGGTGGCCACCGGCGGACGCTATGACGCGCTGACCGCGGCGCTGGGCGGCGGCCGGTCGATCCCGGCGGTGGGCGGGGTGATCCGCCCCGGCCTGGTGTTGAAGCTCTCGGAGGGCCGGCGATGACGATCAAGCTGGGGGTGCCGTCCAAGGGGCGGCTGATGGAAAAGACCTTCGACTGGTTCGGCGCCCGCGGCGTGACGCTGCAACGCACCGGTTCCGAACGCGAATATTCCGGCGCCGTGACCGGGGCCGAGGGCGTCGAGCTGGTGCTGCTTTCGGCGGGCGAGATCCCGCGCGAACTGGCGGCCGGGCGCATTCACCTCGGCGTCACCGGCACCGATCTGGTGCAGGACAAGCTGCCGATCTGGGAACAGCAGGTCGAGCCGCTGGCCGAACTGGGATTTGGCCATGCCGACCTGATCATCGCGGTGCCGGCCTGCTGGGTCGATGTCACCACGCTGGACGATCTCGATGCCGCCGCCGCCGCCTTTCGCGCGCGCCACGGCTTCCGGCTGCGGATCGCCACCAAGTATCACCGGCTGGTGCGCGAGTTCCTGCGCGAGGCCGGGGTCGCGGATTACCAGCTGGTGGACAGCCAGGGCGCGACCGAGGGCACGGTCAAGAACCTCACCGCCGAAGCCATCGCCGATATCACCTCGACCGGCGAGACGCTGCGCGCCAACCACCTGAAGATCCTGTCGGACGGACTGGTGCTGAAATCGCAGGCGACGCTGTTCCGCGCCCGCGGCGCGGCGCTGGACCCGGGCGACCGCAAGGCGCTGGACGGGCTGCGCGAGACGCTGGGGCTGGGCGGCTAGGTTTCCGGCGGGGCGCGGTGCGCACGGGTTGTCTTGCGTTCACGCCACGCAGGCGCTGGGGGCGCTGCCCCCAGACCCCCGGCGGTATTTTCAAAGAGAAGAAGACCGGGGTCAGAGCACGCCGATCTCGGCCAGCGCGGCGTTGAGGCTGGCGGGCAGGGGGTCTTCTTTGCGGGCGCGATCCGACAGGTCGGCCGGGGCGTCCGCGGCGGTGAGATAGCGCCAGCCCTGGAAGGGGCGGCGCGGCATCGGCGTGGTGCGGGTGATCTCGGGATCGAGCACAATGCCGCAGCGCGGAATGCCGTCCTGGCCGATGACCTCGTCAAGCCGGATCACCCGTTGGCGGGCGAGGCAGACGCCCTTGAACACCCAGTAGAGCGAGCCGCCGGCGAGCAGTTCTTCTGCCCGCTTGGGCCACATGCGGGTGACATGGCGGGGCAGCTTGTCGGGCAGGTCCCTGCGGCGCTGGGCCTGCCACCGGGCAAGATCGTCGGGCGTTTCGGTGCCGACACAAAGTTTGATAAGATTGATGTGGTCACTCATGCGAATCCCGCCCCCTGCGGTCCATCTATTGTAGGCCGGCCTCGGGCGGCTTCAAGTTGTTGTGCTGTTCTCTAGTTATCGGTATCTTGGACACCTTCTGAAAAAAGGGAATCGCCCCATGACCCGCTTTGCCGCCCCGATCGCCGAACAGATCTGGGATATGAAATACCGTTTTAAAGAGGCGGACGGCACGCCGGTCGATCTCTCGGTCGAGGATACCTGGCGGCGGATCGCCCGCGACATCGCCCGCGCCGAGGCCGAGCCGGAGCTGTGGGACGCGCGGTTTTACGCGGCGCTGGAGGATTTCAAATACCTGCCGGCCGGGCGGATCACCGCCGGGGCGGGCACCGCGCGGTCGGTGACGCTGTTCAACTGCTTTGTCATGGGCACCATCCCCGACAGCATGGGGGGCATCTTCGACATGCTGAAGGAAGCCGCGCTGACCATGCAGCAGGGCGGCGGCATCGGCTATGATTTCTCGACCATTCGGCCCAAGGGCGCCGGTGTGACCGGGGTGGCGGCGGATGCCTCGGGCCCGCTCAGCTTCATGGATGTCTGGGACGCCATGTGCCGCACCATCATGTCGGCCGGGTCGCGCCGGGGCGCGATGATGGCCACCATGCGCTGTGACCACCCGGATATCGAGGATTTCATCGGCGCCAAGCAGGATGCCGCGCGGCTGCGCATGTTCAACATGTCGGTTCTGGTGACCGATGCCTTCATGGCGGCGGTCAAGGCGGACGGGTCCTGGGACCTGCACTTCGATGGCAAGGTCTATCACACCATCCAGGCCCGCGACCTGTGGAACCGGATCATGAAGGCGACCTATGAGTACGCCGAGCCCGGCGTGATCTTCATCGACCGGATCAATGCCGCCAACAACCTGAGCTATGTCGAGCAGATCGCCGCCACCAACCCCTGTGGCGAGCAGCCGCTGCCGCCGTATGGCGCCTGCTTGCTGGGTTCGATCAACCTGGCGCGGCTGGTGAGTGATCCGTTCTCGGACGCCGCGCATATCGACGAGGCGGCGCTTGATACGCTGGTCGCCACCGCGGTGCGGATGATGGACAACGTGGTCGATGTCTCGAAATTCCCGCTTGAGGCGCAGGCGCAGGAGGCCGCGGCCAAGCGGCGGATCGGTCTCGGGGTGACCGGGCTGGCGGATGCGTTGCTGATGAAGGGGCTGCGCTATGGCTCTGACGCGGCGGCGGCACAGACCGAGCGTTGGCTGAAGCGGATTGCCCGTGCGGCCTATCTGGCCTCGGTGGAGCTGGCCAAGGAGAAGGGCGCCTTTCCGTTGTTTGATGCCGAGAAGTTCCTGGCCAGTGGCACCATGCGCGCCATGGACGAGGACGTGCGCGCCGCGATTGCCGAACATGGCATCCGCAATGCGCTGCTGACCTCGATCGCGCCGACCGGGACGATCTCGCTTTATGCCGGCAATGTCAGCTCGGGGATCGAGCCGGTCTTTGCCTATCGCTACACCCGCAAGGTGCTGCAAAAGGACGGCACGCGGACCGAGGAGGAGGTTGTCGATTACGCGGTGCAGATGTGGCGCGAGATGAAGGGCGATGCCCCGCTGCCCGACTATTTCGTCAACGCCCAGACGCTGGCCCCGTCGGAACATGTGAAGATGCAGGCGGCGGCGCAGAAGTGGGTGGACAGCTCGATTTCCAAGACGATCAATTGCCCCGAGGACATCTCTTTCGAGGCTTTCAAGGACGTCTACATGCAGGCCTATGAGACCGGCTGCAAGGGCTGCACCACCTATCGGCCGAATGATGTGACCGGGTCGGTGCTGAGCGTGGCAGAGGGCACGGAAAAGGTTCCGGCGGAGGCCCCGGAGCAAGTCCGGGGCGCGGGGGGGCAGGATGCCGAGGTGGTCTATATGTCCGAGCCTCTGGATCGGCCGCAGGAGCTGGAGGGATCGACCTACAAGCTTAAATGGCCCGACAGCGAGCATGCCATCTATCTGACGATCAACGATATTGTCTTGGGCGGCCACCGCCGGCCCTTCGAGGTCTTCGTCAATTCCAAGAACATGGAGCATTTCGCCTGGACGGTGGCGCTGACCCGGATGATCTCGGCGGTGTTCCGACGCGGGGGCGACGTGTCTTTCGTGGTCGAGGAGCTGAAGGCGGTCTTCGATCCGCGTGGCGGCGCTTGGGTGCAGGGCAAATACATCCCCTCGATCCTGGCCGCGATCGGCGGCGTGATCGAACGCCACATGATCGCGACCGGCTTTCTCGAGGGCGAGGGGATGGGGTTGAAAACCGATCCCACGGCCAAGGTGGTGGGGCTGGAAAGCGGCACCCGCGGCAAAGCTTGCCCGTCCTGCGGGCAGTTCGAGATGCGGATGATCGAGGGCTGCATGACCTGCGCGTCTTGCGGGCATAGCAAGTGTAGTGGTTAAAAGGCTTAGTCCAGTTGCTTTGCAGTCCGTAGAGCAATGAATGCTTTCACGAGGGGTAATCCGCGAGATTGCACCCTCGTGAAGTGCCTATAATCGACCTCGGACATTTTCGGAGAATTCTATTCGACGATGTTTTCACGGCTTGTAAGGCCGAACACACCCATTTTGTCCGCAACGGGAACTCAAAGTTATCGCCTTTGAACGCGCGGGTAGCAGGCCCGATGCGGTGTAGCCCTCATACAGCGCAACCGTATCGGGCCTGCGGTCTTTCAGGCGATAGGCTTCGTTCCAGAGTAAGGTGGACAAAAAATGACCAACGCAGTCGCGTGATGGTTTGCTGCTCGCTTGGCGCGCTTATTCACTTCGTTCCGGATGACCCTACGGCGGTGCGATGTGGAACATCCAGCTTGCGGCCGCGACGATGACGGCCATCCCCGTGCTCATCGTTTTTGTCATCGCCCAGCGTCAGTTCGTCGAAGGACTGGCCCATACCGGACTGAAAGGCTGATCCCATGGCCCAAGTAACCTTCTCGGACGTGCAAAAAGCCTATGGCGCGGTCCATGTGATCCACGGCGTCGAGATCGACATCGCCGACGGCGAGTTCGTCGTCCTCGTCGGCCCCTCGGGCTGCGGCAAGTCCACGCTGCTGCGGATGCTGGCGGAGCTGGAGACCATCAGCGGCGGCGAGATCGTGATCGGCGACAAAGTGGTCAATGATCTCGAGCCCAAGCAGCGTGACATTGCCATGGTGTTTCAGAACTACGCGCTCTATCCGCACATGACGGTCGCGGACAACATGGGCTTTTCTCTGCATCACCGCGGCGCCTCGAAGTCCGAGATCAAGGAGCGGGTCGATTGGGCCGCCAGAATCCTCGGCCTCGAGCCCTATCTCGAACGCCGCCCCGGTCAGCTCTCCGGCGGGCAGCGCCAGCGGGTCGCGATGGGCCGCGCCATTGTGCGCGACCCCAAGGTGTTCCTTTTCGACGAGCCGCTGTCGAACCTCGACGCCAAGCTGCGCGTGGTAATGCGCGGCGAGATCAAGGCGCTGCACCAGAAGCTGAAGACCACCACGATCTACGTCACCCACGACCAAGTCGAAGCGATGACCATGGCCGACAAGATCGTGGTGCTGAACGGTGGTCGGATCGAGCAGATAGGCTCCCCTCTCGATCTCTACGACAATCCGGTCAACCAGTTCGTCGCCGCCTTCATCGGCTCGCCTTCGATGAATTTCATCGACGGGCATATGGAGGCGGCGCAATTCATTGCCGGCGATGCGCGGCTGCCGGCCCCGGCCGCCTTGCCTTCCGGCAAGCCTGTGGTCTACGGGGTCCGCCGGGAGCATTTCCGCCTCGATCCTCAAGGCGGGATCAGGGCCGAGGTTGTTGTGGTCGAGCCGATGGGCTCGGAAACTCAAGTCACCATGTCGATCGCCGGCCAGAAGGTCTTTGGCGTGTTCCGGGAACGGATCGCGGCGCAGCCCGGCGAGGTTTTGAGCCTCGGGGTCGATCAAGTGCATACCCATCTCTTCGATGCAGCCACTGGATTGCGCCTCGCGGCGTGACCGTCATCCCGCCGCCCTGGCAACCGACCCTGCCGCCGGCCATGGGCCCCGCGCGGACCGCTCGGGTCTTAACTCCAGAGGCGCACGGAGGGGCACCGATTGCGCCGCGCTCGGCCCCGCCGCTCGTTCAATCGCCGTCGGCGATGCCGGCCTGCCGGGCCCTGGCGCGGCGGGCGCGGTAGCTGGGCACCACGACCAGCAGGATGGCCACCACCAGCAGGCCCAGCGTCATCGGCCGGTCGATGATGAAGCTGACGCCGTCGTAGAGCTGCATCGAACGGGCGAAGTTGTCTTCCAGCATCCGGCCGAGGATGAAGCCGATCAGCAGCGGCGCCAGCGGGTAATCGGCAAACCGCAGGATGGTGGCGCAGATCCCCATGCCGACCAGGATCAAGAGCTCGGTTGCGTTGTTCTGGCCGATGTAACTGCCCATCAGGGTAAAGAACAGGATGAAGGGAATCAGATAGTTGCGCGGGATCGCCAGCACCTTGGCGATATAGGGGATCAGCGGCAGATTCAGCACCAGCAGCACCAGGTTGCCGATGTACATCGAGATGATCACCGCCCAGAAGATCTGCGGCTCGTCGATCATCAGCCGCGGTCCCGGCGTGACATTGAGCGCGATCAGCGCGCCCAGCAGGATCGCAGTGGTGCCCGAGCCGGGAATGCCCAGCGTCAGCAGCGGCACGAAAGAGCCGGTGCAGGCTGCATTGTTGGCGCATTCCGGCGCGGCCAGGCCCTTGACCGATCCCTTGCCGAACTCGGCCTGCTCGTCCTTGGAGGCGATGTTGCGCTCGACCGCGTAGCCGAGGAACGAGGCAATGGTGGCCCCCGCCCCGGGCAGGACGCCGATGAAGAAGCCCTGAATCGACTGGCGGCCGATCACCGGCGCGATCTGGCGCGCCTCGGGGCGCGAGATGCGCAGGTTCTCGATCTTGCCGTTGCCGCTGCCCTGGGCCGAACGCGCCGGGTTGAGTACAAGGAACAGCGCTTCCGGCAGGGCGAACATCGCCATTGCCAGGGTGATGAAGCTGAAGCCGGATTGCAGATCCATCAGCCCCATGGTGAACCGCGGCATGTTGAACAGCGCGCCTTCGCCCACGGTGGCCATGATCAGGCCAAGCAGCGTCATCAGCACCGCCTTGGCCACGTTTCCGGTGCCGGCAAAGGCGGCAATCGCCGAGAGCCCCACCACCATCAACGCGAAATATTCCGCCGAATGGAACAGCAGTGCCACGGTCGAGAGCATCGGTGCAAAAACCATCAGCAGGATCGCCCCGATGGTGCCGCCGCAGAACGAAGCGATGGCGGCGATGGTCAGCGCCTTGCCGGCCTGGCCGCGGCGGGCCATGGGATAGCCGTCGAAACTGGTGGCCACGGTGCCGGCCACGCCGGGCGCGTTGAGCAGGATCGACGAGGTCGAGCCGCCGAAGATCGCGCCGTAATACACCCCGGCCAGGAGGATCAGCGCTGCGGAAGGATCGCCGATGGTGATCGCCACCGGGATCATGATGGCGATGATCGACATCGGGCCCAGCCCCGGCAACATGCCGATGAAGGTGCCGATCAGACAACCGGCAATCACCATGATCAGGTTTTGCAGCGAAAAGGCAGCGCCGAGGCCGATGAGAAGACCTTCAATCATGTCTCGTGCTCCTTACAGGAAAAATGGCAGCGGGCGCAGGAAGATGCCCAGGACCTGCTCGACCAGGTACCAGACCACGCCGGTGGCGAGGCCGGCGACCGGCAGCAGGATGTGAAACTTGCGTTCGCCCAGAATGGCCCCGCCCAGGGTCAGGAAGCCAGCGGTGGCCAGCAGGAACCCCGCCGGGCGCAAGAGCAGCGCATAGGCCGCCATCAGCGCCAGCAGCGCCAGCGCCGGGACCAGGTGGTAGTCGGGCAGGCGACGGTAGTCGATGTCGGGCGCCTTGTCGCTCTCGGGCGCTTTCTCGAGCCCCAGCAGGATCACCAGCGCGGTGAGAATGGCCAGCACCGAAAGCACCTTGGGAAAGGTGCTCGGCCAGATCGGATTGCGCTGCATGAAAGGCGGCAGCAGATGGTCCATGGTGAAGAACGCCGCATAGGCGTAGGCGAGTGCCACACAGAGTATGACGAAGGCGATCCAGCGATCGAGGGCCATTCCAGGTCTCCTGAGGGGTCTCTGCCGGCCTCGGTTCGGGGCGCTGCCCCGCCGCCTGCGGCGGCCCCCCGAGGGTATTTTCGGCAAGAGGAAAGACAAATTTAACCAAATGCGCGGTAATCTGGGTCCACGGTACAGGCTGAGGAGCCGATGACCGTGCAAGGGGAAGGCGCTGCCTTCGGGAAGGGGAGACATGGCGTCCCCCCTTCCTCTTGCTGCAAATACCGCGGGGAGCGCGAGGGGCTGGCCCCTCGCCCCGGTGGCGGATCAGAGGAAGCCGAGCTTCTTCATCAGATCGCCGATCACCTTTTCCTGGCCTTCGAGGAAGGCTTTGAACTCATCGCCGGGGTTGTGGATGTTGACCCAGCCGTTGCGGGCGCGCACGGCTTCCCATTCCGGGGTGTCGTACATCTTGGCGATGGCGTCCTGGTAGAGGGCGACCCTGTCTTCCGGCATGCCGGGGGCGCCAAAGAAGCCGCGCCAGTTGATGAAGGTGGTCTCGATGCCCTGTTCCTTCATCGTCGGCGCATCGGCGTAGGCGTCGACGCGTTCGTCGGAGGTGACGCCGATGATCTTGACCTCACCCGCCTCGGCCAGGGCCACGGCTTCGGAAAAGCCGGTCGACAGCGCCTTGATCTCGCCCGAGAGCAGCGCCGCCATGGCCTTGCCGCCGGCGTCATAGGGGATGTATTTGACGTTCAGCGCGTCCTTGCCGGCCGCTTCCATCACCATGGCCGCGACCAGGTGGTCCATGCCGCCGGGCACCGAACCGCCGCCGATGGCGGTGGCATTGGCATCGGCGTCGAAGGCCGCCAGCAGATCTTCCATATTGTCGATGTCGCTGTCGGCGTTGACCACCAGCGCCGCATAATCGCCGATGGTGCCGGCCACCAGCGTCAGGTCGCGGAAGTTGTGCGGGAAGACGCCGGTGAGCGAGCGGATGACGATCGGGGTCGAATTCACCATCAGCGTGTCATGCAGGCTTTCGGCGTTCTCGATCAGATAGCCGATCGCCTTGCCGCCACCGCCGCCAGACATGTTTTCGTAAGATGCGGTGCCTGCGAGACCCGCCTTGGTCAGCGCCTCGCCGGTGCCGCGCGCGGTGCCGTCCCAGCCGCCGCCGGCGCCGCCGGGGATCAGGAAATGCACCTTGTCGAGCACCTGGTGGCTTTCGGCCAGCGCCGACCCGGTGAATGCGACGGCCGCAGCCGCGGCCAGAAGGGCGCGACGGCCCAGTTCGAATGTCATAAGTTGTTCCTCCCGTTTGACGGCATGGCATATGCGCGTCATGTGAGAGGGGTTTGGTCCCGTAACCTGACACCAAGCTGACACGGGACGCGGAAGGGTAGGGAGCGGCGTGCGTTTTTTACTGATCGAGGACAATGCGCCGCTGGCGGCGGCGGTGGTCGACCGGCTCAGTCTCGACGGCCATGTCGTCGATCATGCCGGCGATCTCGAGACCGCGCGGGATTACGTGGCGACCACCTCTTACGATATGATTTTGCTGGATATTATGTTGCCGGACGGTGACGGAAGCAGCTTTCTCACCCACCTGCGGCTGACCGAGAACCGCACCCCCACCATCGTACTGACCGCCCGCTCGGAAATCTCGGACAGGATCAGCCTGCTCGATCTCGGGGCCGACGATTACATGGTCAAACCGATCGATTTCGCCGAGCTCGAGGCGCGGTGCCGGGCGGTGTTGCGGCGCCGGGGCAGCAGCGCCAGCAGCGTGCTGAGCCTCGGGGCGATTCGTTTCGATTCCGCCTCCGGCGTGCTGCATGTCGGCGCCGCCGCGACCCAGTTGCGCACCAGGGAGCTGCGGCTCTTTGAGGTTCTGATCAATGCGCCGGGGATGATCTTTTCCAAGCCGGCGTTGGTCGACCGGCTGTTTTCGTATGACGAGGAGGTCTCGGAAAACGCCATCGAGGTCTATGTGGCGCGGCTTCGCAAGCATCTGGCCGGCTCGGATGTGACCATCACCACCGTGCGTGGTCTGGGCTACAAGCTGGAGCAGACATGACCCGGCCGGTGGTCCAGGGCTCGATCCGCCGCCGGCTGCTGGTGCTGCTGCTCTGTGCCTCGGCGGTGCTGGCGGTACTGGTCTATTTCCTGGTGCAATCGGTGGCACGCCAGGTGGCGCAGCAGAGCCAGGACAATATCCTCACCGCGTCGGCGCTGTCGGTGATCGACAGCGCCCGGATCGTCGATGGCTCGGTCATGGTCGACCTGCCGTATGCCGCGCTCTCGATGCTCGACAGCATCACCGACGAGCGGGTGTTCTATGCGGTGCGGCTGGGGGACGAGCTGCTCACCGGCTATGCCGAGCTGCCGCGCCCGCCGCGGGTGGGCGCGCGGGGCACGGCGCAGCTCTCGGCGGAATTTCTGGGCGAGGCGGTGCGGATCGCCGCCGTCACGCGGCCCTTCGCCACCGATCTCGGCCGCAATGTGCTCGAGGTCAGCGTCGCCCAGACCTTGTCGGGCCAGCGCCAGACCCTGGCCTGGACCTCGCGGCTGTCGCTTGCCGTCGGTGCGGGGTTCTTTGCGCTGACCGTGGTGCTGGCGCTGCTGATCGCCCGCGCCACGATCCAGCCGCTCGACCGGCTGACCGCCTCGGTCTCGCGCCGCGGCCCGACCGATCTGCGCCCGGTAAACGCGCCGGTGCCGCAGGAAATGGCGCGCCTCGTGACCTCGCTCAACGGCTTCATGGCGCGGCTCGAAGCCTCGCTCAACCGGTCCGAGGATTTCATCGCCGAGGCTGCCCACAGGGTACGCACGCCGCTGGCGGTGGTGCGCACCAAGGCCGAGATCATCCAGCGCCAGATCCACAAACCCGAGAACCGCAAGGCCATGGCCGAGATGATCGAGGCGATCGACGAAAGCTCGCGGACCGCGGGGCAGTTGCTCGATCACGCCATGGTCTCGTTCCGGCTCGACAGCCTGCCGCGCGACAGGGTCGATCTCAGGGCGCTGATGCGCGACGCGGTGGAACGCATCCGCCCGGTGGCCGAGATCGCCGACATCGGGCTCGACATCCCCCATGCCGACCCGGCGACGATCAGCGGCGATGCCATCCTGCTGCAAAGTGCCGTCCGCAACCTGCTGGACAATGCCGTCAAATACAGCCCCGCCGACACCAGGATCGAGATCTCGCTGCGCCGCGACGCGCGGGCCGTCCGGCTCGAGGTGCGCGACGAGGGCCCCGGCTTTCCGCCGGGCACCAGCGCCGCCCTGACTGAACGTTTCGCGCGCGGCAGCAATGCCAAGGGCGTCATCGGCTCGGGACTCGGGCTGACCATCGTTCAGGATGTTGTCACCGCCCATGGCGGCCGGCTGCACCTCGATAATCAACACGGAGGCGGTGCATGCGCCAGTCTGCTCTTTCCCTTGCCCTGAGGTCTGTCCCGGCCGCGCTGCTGATGATCTGCGCCAGCCTGGCGGCGGCACTCGAGATCGAGGATCGCCGGCGTTTCGGCCCCGCGGATGCCGCGCGCAGCCTGCGCATCCTCTCGACCACCGACACCGCGATCTTTGCGCCGCGGATCGAGAGCTACCTTCGCACCGCGCCGGAGATCGGCATCGACTACATCGTCGCCAGTTCCACCGATGTGATGCAGGCCGCGACCGACGGGGGCGATGCCTATGACCTGGTGATTTCCAGCGCCATGGATCTTCAGACCAAGCTGGCCAACGATGGCCATGTGCAGCGCCACAGCTCCGAGGTGACGCGCGAGGTGCCGGCCTGGGCCAAGTGGAACGACATGGTCTTTGCCTTCACCCAGGAGCCGGCGGCGATTGTCGTATCCGACGCCGCCTTTGCCGCCGAGGGCATTCCGCGCAGCCGCCAGGACCTGATCGACGTGCTGCGCCGCAATCCCGAGCGGTTTCGCGGCAAAGTGGGCACCTACGACGTGCGCCAATCGGGTCTGGGCTATCTCTTCGCGACGCAGGAAAGCCGGGTGTCGGAAACCTACTGGCGGCTGACCGAGGTGATGGGCGGGCTTGGCGCGCGGCTCTATTGCTGCTCGTCGCAGATGATCGATGCGGTTTCCGGCGGCGATCTGTTCGTCGCCTACAACGTGCTGGGCAGCTATGCCTTGCAGCGCCAGGACCTGTCGGGGATCAGCATCATCCTGCCGTCGGATTTCACCACCATCATGCTGCGCACCGCCGTCATCCCGCAGGGCGCGCCGGAGCCGGAGCTGGCCGGCGATTTCGTCGATCACGTCCTGGCCCAGGCCTTTGGCCGCGATCCGCTGCTGTCGGTCGACCGCTGGCTGAGCAACAGCGAGATGGCGCTGAGCCGGATCAACCTCGGCCCCGGGCTGCTGGTCTATCTCGACCGGCTCAAACGCGCCGCCTTCGAGAACGAATGGACCAACGCGATCTTGCAGGAGTGAGGCGCGCGCGCCTGCGCCCGCCCGTCCCGGAGCCGCTCCGGGACCGCTTCGTCAGTGCCCACCGGGAGGCCCCGGATCAGGCCCGGGGCGGGCGCCGGCCCCCTCGCGCGTCAGGGCCTTGCGCATCTGATCGACGATCACTTCGGCCCCGAGCCGCGCGGCGTAGTCGCGTTCGATCCGGGCGCGGCCGGTGGCGCTGAGCCGTTGCGCAAGCTGCGGATCCCCGGCGATCCGGAGCAGCGCGGCGGCCAGGGCCGCAGGTGCTTTCGGCGGCACCAGCAGCCCCTCGACCCCATCGTCGATCAGCTCGGGCACGCCGCCGGCATCGGTGCCGATGGTGGGCACGCCGCAGGCGATCGCCTCCATGTAGGCCACGCCCAGCGGCTCGTGCCAGCTCGCCAGCGCAAAGACATGCGCGTCGAGCAGCTTGGCCTTCACCGCCGCCGCGTCGATCGCGCCCAGCAGGCGCACGTGTTCGCCCAGCCCGTGCTGCCGGATCAGCTGTTCCAGAACCAGGCGGAACCCGCTGCCGCCGGCGTCGTCTTGTCCGGCGATCTCGAGGCGGACGTCATGGCCGGCGGCGCGCAGCTGGCGCACCGCCTCGATCAGATCCTGATGGCCCTTGACCACGTTGAGCCGGCCGCAGGCAAAGACCCGCAGCGGCGCGCCGGGTTGCACCGGTTCGTAAGGCGTGTCGCGGCGCAGGTACTCGGTGTCGACCCCCATCGGCCGCAGGATCATCGGCGGCAGATCCGCAGGTTGTTCGGCCTGCATTTCGGCGATCAGCCTGCGGGTGATCACCGTGGCAAACCGGGCGTGCCGCCATTTGTAGCGCTGGCCCCGGCCGTAGTCGGAAAGCGGCCCATGCAACGTCAGCGAATAGCCCGGACCGCCCAGATGCCGCGCGAAAGCGGCGATCAGGGCACCCCGGGCACAGGAATGCACATGCACATGCGAAACCCCCTCGCGCCGACAATGATCGCGCAGTGCGTCGCCGGCGGCGGCGCAGATCAGCACGTCTTTCAGCACCGAGGTGCCGTCGCGCCCGACCTCGCGCAGGAGTTCGCCCCAGGGCAGCCGCGGCAGGACCCGGAGCGCCCGACGCAGCGAGACCTCGCCGAGATAGGTGGTCCGCGCCATCGCCGCCTGCGACCAGTCGTGGGCAATCAGTCCCGGTGGCGGGCGGCGGGTGGAAAACAGCACCGGCGCCACGCCCATCGCCTCGAGCGCGGCAATCTCGCGCCAGAAAAAGATATGTGTCTGCCCCGGAAACTGAGGCACTAGGTAACCGAGCTTTTGCGGCAGGGACATATGCACTTTCCACAGATTTTCTGCGCTGCATCATCGTTTGGCCACAGTTGCATGTATAGTCTGGATGCAGAACTTATTCGAACAAGAGGCCCTGCCGTGCCACCTGAGGCTTCTTTCGACCTGACCGTCGTCATTCCCGCACATGACGAGGCGGCTTGGATTCGGGCTTGCCTCGCCGCGGTTCTGGCGTCACGGGGGCCGATGCGGGCGCAGGTCGTGGTTGTGGCCAACGGCTGCCGGGACGCGACCGCCGATCTGGCGCGCGCGATGGGCCCCGGCTTTGACGCCCGGGGCTGGCGGCTCGACGTGCTGGAACTGGCCGAGGGCAGCAAGATTGCGGCGCTCAATGCCGGCGACGCGATTGCCGCGGCGCCGGTGCGTGCTTATCTCGATGCGGATGTGACGGTTTACGAGGACGTTTTGGGACAATTGGCAGAGCATCTGAGCGGCCCCGTGCCGGCCTATGGCAGTGGCACGCTGGAGATCGTCCAGCCGCGCAGCGCCGTCTCGCGGGCCTATGCCCGGGTTTATCGTCAGGTGCCCTTCATCGCCCGGGGCGTGCCGGGCTGCGGATTGTTCGCGGTGAACGCCGCGGGGCGCGCGCGCTGGGCCGACTGGCCGCCGATCATCTCTGACGACACCTTTGCCAGGCTGCATTTCAGCGCGGCCGAACGCCATGCCGTGCCGGGCCGCTATCGCTGGCCGCTGGTCGAGGGGTGGCGCGCGCTGGTGCGGGTGCGGCGGCGGCAGAACATCGGCGTGACTGAGATACGGCGGTTGTATCCGGCGCTGGCCGCCAATGACGAAAAACCGCCGCTGGGCGCCGCCGGCAAGCTGCGCCTGGCGCTGAACGATCCGGCGGGGTTTGCCGTCTATGCCGGCGTCGCCCTGGCCACCCGTCTTGGCACCGACAAGGGCTGGAGCCGGGGCCGATGATCGCGGTGATGCAGATATTCCGCGGCAGCTCGCTGACGGCCCGGGCGCTGCGTTCGGCGCTGTTCACCCTGGGCGGGTTCGGCAGCGCGCAATTGATCCGGCTGGCCTCGAACCTGATCCTGACACGGCTGCTGTTTCCCGAGGCTTTCGGCATGATGGCCCTGACGATGGTGTTTCTTCAGGGTTTGCAGATGTTTTCCGATGTCGGCGTCGCCCCCGCGATCCAGCAGAGCAAGCGCGGCGACGATGCCGATTTCCTCGACACCGCCTGGACCATCCAGGTGGTGCGCGGTTTCTGTCTCTGGCTGGCCGCCTGCGCTCTGGCCTGGCCGGTGTCGCAGATCTACGGCGAGCCGATGCTGCTGTTGCTCTTGCCCGCCATGGGGCTGACCCTGATCGTGCAGGGCTTCAACCCGACCAAGATGGAAACCGCCAACCGGCATCTGATGCTGGGTCGGGTGACGCTTCTGGATATCGCGACCCAGGTGATCGGCATCGTCACCGCGGTGGCGCTGGCCTTCTGGCTGCGCTCGGTCTGGGCGCTGGTCGTCTCGGGGCTGCTTTCGGCCCTGGTCCAGCTCTGGCTCAACACCGCCTTTCTGCCCGGGCGCCGCAACCACCTGCGCTGGGAAAAGCCGGCGGCGCAGGAGTTGATCCATTTCGGCAAATGGATCTTCCTGTCGACACTGGTGGGCTTTCTCTATCATCAGGGCGACAAGATCATCCTTGGCCGCTATCTGCCGATCGATCAGTTCGGCGTCTACAATATCGGCTTTTTCCTGGCCTCCTTTCCGATGCTGCTGGGGCTGATGATCACCCGCAAGGTGCTGATCCCGATCTATCGCGAAACCCCGCCTGGCGCCGATCCGGCGAATTTTGCCAAGCTGCGCAAGATGCGGGGTCTGGTCTCGACCGGGCTGATGGCGCTTCAGGCGGTGTTTGCCGCCTCGGGTGTCTGGCTTGTCGACCTGCTTTACGACCCGCGTTATGCTCTGGCCGGGCCGGTCGCCGTGGTGATCGCCATCGCGCAGATTCCGCTGATCGCGGCGCTGACCTATGACCAGGCTGCCGTAGCCGCAGGCGACAGCCGGCGTTTTTTCTTGCTTCAGGCGACGCGGGCCTGCCTGATGGTGACAGGACTGCTGGCCGGGCTGCAATTCGGCGGCTTGCTTGGGGCGCTGGCCGGGCAGGGGATCGCGATGATCGCGGTCTATCCGATGGTGGTGCGGCTGGCGCGCAAGATGCAGGCCTGGGATCCGCTGCATGACATGGTCTTTGCCGCTGTCGGTGTGGGGATCGCGCTGGGCGCCTGGATGATCAATGGCGACGCGATCCTGCGGCTGATGCCCGGGGTGATGCCGGCGGCACTGCCATGAGCGACAAGGGGAGGAAAACGCGATGACGCTTCAACCGGAAGGCGCCGCAATTTTACCTCAATTTGACTGTACCTCCGGGAGCCGGGGGCAAACGGGATTACCGGATGTCTGTTGATTACGACCTCGCATCCATAAGCGAGACTGATATTGCCATTGTCGGCATGGCCGCGCGCCTGCCCGGCGCCGCATCTGTCGATGCCTTCTGGGACAACCTGCGCAGCGGACGGTCCTCGATCACGCGGCTGAGCGACGCGGCGCTGCGCGAGGCCGGCGAAAGCCCGGGCCTGCTGCGCCATCGCAACTACGTGCCCTTTGCCGCGCCGCTCGACGGGTTCGCCGATTTCGACGCCGAGTTCTTTGGCCTGTCGCCCAAGGACGCGGCGATCATGGATCCGCAGCATCGCCAGTTCCTCGAATGCGCCTGGGAGGCGCTGGAAACCGCCGGCCGCATCCCGGAGCCAGACAGCGGCCCGGTGGGGGTTTTTGCCGGTTGCGGCATGGGCAGCTATTTCTACTTCAATCTCTGTTCCAACCCCGATCTGGTGGATCAGACCGGCATGTTCCTGCTGCGCCATACCGGCAATGACAAGGATTTCATGGCCACCCGCCTGAGCCATATCCTCGATCTCAAGGGCCCCTCGCTCAATCTCCAGACCGCCTGTTCCACCTCGCTGGTGGCGACACATTACGCCGCCCAGTCGCTGATCAACGGCGAATGCGACATGGCGCTGGCCGGCGGCGCCACGATCGAGCTGCCGCAAGGCCGGGGGTATCTCTACAAGGAAAACGAGATCCTCTCTCCCGACGGGCAATGCCATGCCTTCGATCACCGGGCGCAGGGCACGGTCTTCGGCTCGGGCGTCGGCGTGGTTGTGCTGCGGCGACTCAAGGATGCGCTGGCCGAGGGCGACCCGATCTGGGCCGTGATCAAGGGCTCTGCGGTCAACAACGACGGCGCCGCCAAGGCCGGCTACCTTGCGCCTTCGGTCGAGGGTCAGGCGGCGGCGATTGCCGAGGCGCAGGCAATGGCCGGGGTCAGCGCCGAGACCGTCGATTACGTCGAATGCCACGGCACCGGCACCTATCTGGGCGATCCCATCGAGGTGGCCGCCTTGACCCAGGCCTTCGAGGAAACCACCGACCAGACCGGCTTTTGCCGCATCGGATCGGTCAAGACCAACATCGGCCATCTGGATACCGCCGCCGGTGTGGCGAGCCTGATCAAGACCTCGTTGGCGCTGCACCACCGGGAAATTCCGCCGAGCCTCGGCTATGAGGCGCCCAACCCGTCGATCGATTTCGAAAACTCTCCGTTCCGCGTCAACGACCGCCTCTCGCCGTGGCAGAGCCACAAGGGTCCGCGCCGTGCCGGGGTCAATTCGCTGGGGGTCGGCGGCACCAACGCGCATCTGGTGGTGGAAGAAGCGCCCGAGCGTCCGGCCTCGGAGGAAAGCGACTGGCCGTTTCAGATCCTCACCGTCACCGGCCGCAGCAAGGCCGCGGTCGAGGCCAATGCCCGGCGCCTGGCCGCGCATCTGCGCGCCCACCCCGAGCAGACCCTGGCCGATGTGACCTATACCCTGGAAACCGGCCGGCGCAAGTTCGAGCACCGCCGGGTTCTGGTGGCCGAAAGCCACGACCAGGCCGCCGACCTGCTGGAAACGCTCGATCCGCGCCGGGTCTTTGCCCATAGCGCGCTCGATGCCACGCCCGAGGTGGTGTTCATGTTCCCCGGCGGCGGGGCGCAATATGCCGGCATGGCACGCGATCTCTACGAGACCGAGCCGGTCTTTGCCGACTGGATCGACCGCGGGCTGGCGATCCTTCAGCCGAAGCTCGACTACGACATCCGCGCGCTCTGGTTGCCGCGCGCGCAGGACCGGGCCACGGCCGACCAGCGGCTGACACGGCCTTCGGTGCAATTGCCGCTGATCATGATCGTCGAATACGCGCTGGCCAGGCTCTGGCAGAGCTGGGGCGTCACGCCGGCCGCGCTGGTCGGCCATTCGATGGGCGAAAACACCGCCGCCTGCTTCGCCGGGGTGATGTCCTTCGAGGATTGCATCGGTCTCGTCCACCTGCGCGGCCGGCTGTTCGACAGCGTGCCAGAGGGTGGTATGCTTTCGGTCTCGCTCTCGGCCGAGGCGTTGTCGCCCTACCTTGGCGCGGATCTCGACCTTGCTTCGGTCAACGCGCCCGAGCTTGCCGTCGCCTCCGGCCCGCAGGCGGCGCTCGAGGCCTTGCAGGCGCGGCTGACGGCAGAGGGCATCGACTGTCAGCGGGTCGCCATCGACATTGCGGCCCATTCCGCCATGCTCGACCCGATCCTCGACGACTTCCGCGCCTATCTGCAAGGCATTGCGCTGCGTCCGCCGCAGATCCCGATCATCTCCAACCGCTCCGGTCAGCCGCTCACCGACAAAGAGGCCACCGACCCCGACTATTGGGTCGGCCATCTTCGGAACACCGTTCGGTTCGCCGATTGCATCGGCACGCTGGCGCAGGGCCAGCCCCGGGTCTTTCTCGAAGTCGGACCGGGCAAGGCGCTGGCCTCGCTGGCCCGTCTGCATCCCGATCTGCCGGCCAATCAGGTGCTGGGCACTTTGCGCCATCCCGAAGACAGCATCGAGGATGACGCCTATTTCCTTGCCGCGCTCGGCCGTCTCTCGGCGCTGGGGGTCGCGGTCGACTGGGCGCAGATCTGGGGCGAGGCGCGGCGCAACCGCGTGGTACTGCCGACCTATGCCTTTCAGCATCAGACCTATTACATCGAGCCGGGGCAGGTACGCGAGAGCGGGGCCGAGCGTTTCCTCACCCGTTCCGACGAGATCGAGACCTGGGCCAGCCGCATGGCCTGGGTACCGGAACTGGCGGCCTGCGAAGTGGATGTCGAGGCCGAACTGCATCTGACCGCGCCGGAAACCTGGCTGATGTTCATGGATGACGCCGGCCTGGCGCGGCGCACCGCCGAGCGGCTGCGCGCCGCCAATCATACCGTGATCGAGGTCTGGCCCGGCGATGCCTTTGCCCGCTCGGACGACAGCGCTTACGTGCTGGCGCCGGAACGCGGCCGCGAGGGGTATGACCTCCTGATCCGCGATCTGATGGCGCGCGGCATGGTGCCGGGCCGGGTGGCGCATTTCTGGCTGGTCACCCGCGACGAGAGCCACCGCCCCGGCTCGTCCTATTTCCACCGGGTGCAGGAGCACGGGTTCTATTCGCTGCTGTTTCTCGCGCAGGCCATCGAAGAGGAAAACCTGCCCAAGCCGCTGCACATCACCGCGCTGACCAATGGCGCGGCCCGGGTGCGGCAAGAGGCGCTGCGCTGGCCCGAGAAATCGACGCTTGCCGGCCCGCTTCGGGTGATCCCGCGCGAGCTGCCCGGCGTGACCACCGCCATGATCGATCTCGAACTGCCCGAAGGCCGCGGCAGCAAGGACCGGCTCGACGCGCTGGCCCTGCATGTGCTCGAAGACCTGCTGGCGCCGCCGACGACCGCCGAAGCCGCGCTGCGCGGCGCGCGGCGCTTTGTCCGCGCCCCCCGGGCCCTGACGCTCGCGGCCGCGCCCGCGCCGCAGATCCGGGACGGCGGCAGCTACCTTATCACCGGCGGCTTTGGTGGCATCGGCCTCAGCATCGCCCGCCGGCTGGTGGCCGAGGGCGCGCGCCATATCGTTCTGGTGTCGCGCGGCGCACTGCCGGCACGCGACACCTGGGACCGGTATTGCAAGAGCCACGGGCCGCAGGACGCCACCGCTCGCCGGATCGAGGCGGTGCTGGCGCTCGAGGCGCAGGGCGCCGAGGTTCTGCTGGCCGAGGCCGACGTCAGCAACCTGCAACAGATGCAGGCCGTGGCCGCCGATGCCCGCGCCCGGTTCGGCGCGCTTCATGGCGTGATCCATGCCGCCGGCGTGGTCGATGATGCGCCGCTGCTGACCAAGACGCAGATCGGCATCGAAAACGTTCTGACGCCGAAGATCCACGGCACCAAGGTGCTGGCCGAGGTCTTTCCCGACGGCACGCTCGACTGGCTGGTGCTGTTTTCTTCCAGCTCCACCGTCACCGCCCCGGCCGGTCAGGTGGATTACGTCGCCGCCAATGAATACCTCAACGCCTTTGCCCAGGCTCGCCGCGACGGCAAGACCCGGGTGCTGGCGCTCAACTGGGGCATCTGGTCCGAGGTCGGCATGGCGGCCCAGGCCGTGGCGGAACGCACCGGCGATCTGCCGGAGCCGCCGCGCGAACCGGTCGGCCTGCCGCTGCTCGACATTGCCACCTTTGACGACACCGGTGCGCGGCTCTTCGAGGCGAACTGGCGGCCCGCCGAACGCTGGGCGCTCGATGAACACCGCACCCGCGACGGCCAGGCGCTGCTGCCCGGCACCGGCTATCTCGAGCTGGCCGCCGAGGCGCTGGCGGCGCAGGGCGAGACCGGGCCTTTCGCGATCCGCGACCTGACCTTCCTGCGGCCGCTTTATACCCCCGACGGCGCCGAAACCGAGGTGCGCCTCTACCTGCGCCGCTCCGACGCCGGCTATGCCATGCAGGTGCGCAGCGCCATTCGCCACGAGGGCCGCACCGGCTGGCAGCTTCATGCCGAGGCCGAGCTTGCGCTCCGGCCGCAGCCCGCGCCGCCGCCGGTCGACCTGGCCGCCATTCGCGCGCGCTGCGAGGGCGGGCATTTCAGCGATATCCCGCTGCGGTCGGCGCAGGAGATGCATCTTGATTTCGGGCCCCGCTGGCGGGTGCTGCGGGCCACGGCGCTGGGCGCCGGCGAGGGCATCGCCGATCTTGTTCTGCCGCCCGAGGCGCAGGAGGATGGCGCGCCGCTGCACCCGGCGCTGATGGATATTGCCACCGGCTGGGCGATGGAGCTGATCGCGGGCTACGACCGGGCGGCGCTCTGGGTGCCGATGTCCTATGGCCAGGTCCAGGTCTTTGGCCCGCTGCCGGAGCGGTTGGTGAGCTGGGTGCGCAACGCCGGGGCGAACAGGGCCACCGATCCCGTCGCCCGGTTCGACATTACCCTGACCGACGCGCAGGGCCATGTCTGCGCCGTCATCCAGGGCTTTTCGATCAAGCGGCTCGACGCCGGCGGGTTGGCCGCGGCGCCCCGGCCCACCGCCGCCGAGCTGCGCTTTGACCGGGCGCAGGACATCCAGCCGCTGTCGCCGGCCGAGGAACGCCTGCACCACAATCTGAGCCAGGGCATCCGCCCCGACGAGGGCGCCGAGGCCTTTCTGCGCGCCCTGGCGACCGATCTGCCGCAGCTGGTGGTCTCGTCGCTCGACCTGCCGGCGCTGATCGCTCAGGCGGGTGAGACCGGCGCGCCGCAAGGCTCGGGCCAGCAGTTCGAGCGCCCCGACCTCGACACCGATTTCGTGCCGCCGGAGACCGATATCGAACGCACCCTCGCAGGTTTCTGGCAAGAGCTTCTGGGGGTCAGCGAGATCGGTGCCGAGGACAATTTCTTCGATCTCGGCGGTCACAGCCTGATCGCCGTGCGGCTGTTCGCGATGATCAAGAAGACCTATCGCACCGAATTCCCGATCTCGGTGCTGTTCGAGGCGCCCACCATCCGCGCCTGCGCCGCGCTGATCGAGGCCCGCGTCGGCCCGCAGGAGGGCACGACAGCGCCACAGCGGACCGAAGAGGACCAACGCCGCTTTACCCATGTGGTGCCGATGCATGAAGGCGAGGGCAGCGACCGCACGCCGTTCTTCCTTGTCGCCGGCATGTTCGGCAATGTGCTCAACCTGCGCCATCTTGCCAATCTGATCGGCAGCGACCGGCCCTTCTATGGCCTTCAGGCGCGGGGACTTTATGGCGACGACCAGCCGCACCGCGATATCCGCGAGGCCGCCCGCGACTACATCGCCGAGCTGCGGCAGGTACAGCCGCGGGGCCCCTATCTGCTTGGCGGGTTCTCCGGCGGCGGCATCACCGCCTACGAGATGGCCCATCAGCTCGAGGCGGCGGGCGAGGAGGTGGCGCTTGTGGTCATGCTCGACACGCCCCTGCCGGTGCGCCGCGAGCTGACATTGAAGGACCGCGCGCTGATTCAGGTACAGGAGCTGCGGCGCGGCGGCGTGACCTATCCGCTGCGCTGGGCGGCGCGGCGCATCCGCTGGGAGTTCGACAAGCGGCGGCGCCCCGTGGCCGAAGCGGCGCCGGAGCACCAGTTCCACAATGCCGCCATCGAGGCGGCGTTCTACGAGGCCATCGCCCGCTATCCGCTGCGCGGTTGGACCGGAAATCTGCACCTGTTCCGGCCGCCGCTGCGGGGCAAGTGGCAGGTGTCGGGCGGGCGCCTGGTGGATGCCGACCGAGCCTATGTGCTGCCCGACAACGACTGGACGGGCCGGGTGCCGGGCCTCCAGGTCGAAGAGGTGCCGGGCACCCATGATTCCATGGTGCTGGAGCCCAATGTCCGCGTCCTTGCCGCCCGCATCCGCGCCGCGATCGAGGCGGCGGAAACGCCGACCCCTGTGTATGTCCCGAGTGAGAAAGCGGCGGAGTGACCATGAGCCAAGCGCGCCTGTTGTGTATCCTGTTGAATTATCGCACCGCCGAGCTGTGCCGCCGGGCTGCGCGCACGGCCGTGACGGCGTTGCAGGGGCTCGATGCCGAGCTGTTGATCGTCGACAATGACAGCGGCGATGGCTCTTTCGAGCAGTTGACCGCCTTCGTTGCCGCCGAGGGCTGGCCGCAGGTCCGGGTGATCTCGGCCGGGCGCAACGGCGGTTTTGGCGCCGGCAACAACCACGGCATGCGCGCCGGTCGCGACGATGGCCAGCCGGCCGATTACATCTATATCCTCAATCCCGATGCCTTCCCCGAGCCCGGGGCGATCCGGGTGCTGGCCGATTGGCTCGACAGCCATCCCGAGACCGGGATCGCCGGCAGCCTGATCCGGACCGAGGCCGGCGCACAGGAATATACCGCCTTCCGCTTTCCCTCGATTGCCGGCGAATTCGAACATTCGGTGCGCTTCGGCCCGGTCAGCCGTCTGCTGCACAAGGCCCGCGTGCCGATCGATCTGCCGGACCGGCCGCAGCCGGTCGACTGGCTGGCCGGGGCGTCGATGATGCTGCGCCGCGAGATGCTCGACCGGATCGGGCTGTTCGACGAGACCTTCTTTCTGTATTTCGAGGAAACCGATCTCTGCCTGCGCGCCGCGCGCGACGGCTGGCAGACGGTCTATCTGCCCGAAAGCCGCGTCACCCATATCGGTTCGGTCTCGACCGGCATGAAGCGCTGGGACCGGGTGCCGCGCTATTGGCTGGATAGCCGGCTGTATTATTTCACCAAGTCCCACGGCGCCGCCTATGCCGCGCTGGCCACGCTGACCCATGCCACCGGCGGGCTGATGTGGCGTCTGCGCAAGGTTCTGCAACGCAAACCCGACGCCGATCCGCCGCATTTTCTGCGCGATCTGGTGGCACATCATGTCCGTGCGCTGCTGTCCCGATCCGAACGCCGCGCCACGCCGCAACCCGCCAGGAGGCTGCCATGAGTGCATTCACCGCCATCGTCGTCGGAAACGACACGCTTACCCGCGCCTGCGCCGAACAGATGCTGGACCGGGGCCATGCCATCGCCGCGCTTGTCACCCGGTTGCCGGAGCTGCGGGCCTGGGCCGAAGCGCAGGGGGTGCGGGTCGAGACGCCGGGGAAGGAGCTGCCGGCCCGGCTGGAGGGGCTGGCCTGCGACTGGCTGCTCTCGATTGCCAATCTGGATGTCTTGCCGGCCGAAGTGCTGGCGCTGGCCCGCCGCGGCGCGGTGAATTTTCACGACGGCCCGCTGCCGCGTCATGCCGGTCTGAACGCGCCGGTCTGGGCGCTGCTGGCAGGTGAGGCGCACCATGGCATCACCTGGCACATGATCGCGGGCGGCATCGACGAGGGCGATATCCTGGTGACGCGCGAGATCGCGCTGGCCGCCGACGAGACCGCCCTGAGCCTCAACCTGAAATGTTATGCCGCCGGGGTCGAGAGCTTCCCCGCGCTGCTGGATCAACTGGCCGGCACGCCACAGCGTCAGCCGCAGGATCTGAGCCAGCGCAGCTATCACGGGCGGACCACCCGGCCCGAAGCCATGGGCCTGCTGCAATTCGACCGGCCGGCGGACAGGGTGGCGCGGATGGTTCGGGCGCTGGATCACGGCGATTATCCCAACCCGCTCTGCACTGCAAAGGTCAGGATCGCGGGCGAGGCCTATGCGGTTGGCCGGGCCCAGCCCGTCGCGGGGCAGGGGGCGCCGGGCGAGGTGCTGGCGGTGGCCGAGGCCCTGACCGTCGCCTGTGGCCAAGGTGCGGTGCGGCTGGCCGGGCTGCGGCGGATGGACGGCAGCGTTCCCGAGATCACGGCGCTTGCGAAGCCCGGCGACAGGTTGGCCCCTGTCGCGCCCGAAGAGGTGCAGGCGCTGACCGGTTTTGCCGAGGCGCTGGCCCCGGCCGAACCTTTCTGGCGCCGCGCCTTCGCCAGTTTCACGCCCGCGACCCTCGCCGGCGGTGGGCAGGGCGCCAGTGGCACCGAAGAGATCGCTTTCGACTGGCCGGAGGCGCTCGACCTGCAACAGAAGGCCGATCTTGTCCGGCACTGGGCGGCCCAGGCCAGCGGCATGCCCGACGCCGGGATTGCGCTGGTGCATGCCGGGCTTGAGACGCGCGGCGGATTGGCCCTGCCCTGGGTGCCGTTCCAGCGCGGCGATGACATCGCGCGGCTGCAAGCAAGACCCGCCGTGCCCGCCGATCTGGCGCTGCGCAGTCCGGAGATCCCGGCGCTGCGCCTGCCGGATGTGGCCTTTGCGCTGGACGTCCCCTCCGAGGCTCCGCTCACCGTCACCGCCGCCGGCAGGCTGGTCTTTGACCGCGCCCGGATCAGCCCCGCGATGGGCCGCATCCTCGCCGACCGTCTCGCCGCCATGGCCGAGGCCCGTATCCAGGGCGCGGCGCTGCCCGACATGCCGCCCGCCGAGCGCGATCTGGTGCTGTACGGCTGGAACCGGACCCAAGCCGATCATGACCGCAGCCTGACGATGCAGACCGCCTTTGAGGCGCAGGTCGCCCGCACGCCCGAGGCCACGGCGCTGGTGGTCGGCCGCGAAGAGATGAGCTACGCCGCGCTCAATGCCCGCGCCAATCGCGTCGCGCATGTACTGCGTGGCATGGGGGTCGGCCCCGGCACGCTGGTCGGGCTCTGTACCGCGCGCAACATCCATCTGGTGGTTGGCGCGCTGGCGATCCTCAAGGCCGGCGGCGCCTATGTGCCGATGGACCCCACCTATCCCGCCGACCGGCTCGCGCTTTACCTCGAAGACAGCGGCGCGCCGGTTGTGCTGACGGAACAGGCGCTGAAGGACCAACTGCCCGAGAGCGCCGCCCATGTGCTCACCCTGGACGCCGCTCCGGAGATCGAGACCGCGCCTTCGGACGACCCCGCGCCGCAGGCCAGCCCCGAGGATCTCGCCTATCTGATCTATACCTCCGGCTCCACCGGCCGGCCAAAGGGTGTCATGGTGGAACATCGCAATGTGGTGAACTTCTTTGCCGGCATGGATACCCGGATCGGCCGCGAGACGCCGGGCACATGGCTGGCGCTGACCTCGCTCAGCTTTGACATCTCGGTGCTGGAATTGTTCTATTCGCTGGCGCGCGGTTACAAGCTGGTGCTGGTCAACGAGGAACAGAAGCTCGAGACCACCCAGCCGGGCGAGGGCATGGACTTCAGCCTCTACTACTGGGGCAACGACGATGGCGTCGGCCGCGATAAATATCGCTCGCTTCTGGAAGGCGCGAAATTCGCCGATCAGAACGGCTTTTGCGCGGTCTGGACGCCGGAACGGCATTTCCACGCCTTCGGCGGGCCTTATCCCAACCCTTCGGTCACCGGCGCCGCCGTCGCGGGTGTCACGCAAAACATCGCCGTGCGCGCCGGCAGCTGTGTCGCGCCGCTGCATCATACCGCCCGGATCGCCGAAGAATGGGCGGTGATCGACAATCTCACCAATGGCCGCGCCGGGATGGCGATCGCCAGCGGTTGGCAGCCCGACGATTTCGTGCTGCGCCCCGAGAACACGCCGCCCGAGAACAAGCCCGCCATGCTGCGCCAGATCGAAGAGCTGCGCCGGCTCTGGGCCGGCGAGGCGGTGGAATATCCCAAGGCGGACGGCACCCTGCATGCGGTGGTGACGCAGCCGCGACCGGTGTCGAAAAAGCTGCCGATCTGGGTGACGACGGCAGGCAACCCGGCGACCTGGAAAGAGGCCGGCAAGATCGGTGCCAATGTGCTGACCCACCTGCTGGGCCAGACGGTCGAGGAAGTGGCGGGCAAGATCGCGCTCTACCATGACGCGCTGCGCGAGGCCGGGCATGATCCTGAGGAATTCACCGTCACGCTGATGCTGCACAGCTATGTCGCCGAAACCCGCGAGGCCGCGCGCGAGGTGGCCCGCGAGCCGATGAAGGACTACCTGCGCTCGGCCGCCGGGCTGATCAAGCAATATGCCTGGGCCTTTCCTGCCTTCAAGCGGCCCGAGGGGGCCAAGAACGCCTTCGACCTCTCGCTCGACGGGCTCACCGAGGAAGAGATGGACGCGATCCTCGATTTCGCCTTTCAGCGCTATTTCGAGGACTCGGGGCTTTTTGGCACGGTCGAGGATGCGGTGGCGCGGGTTGAGAGCCTGAAAGAGATCGGCGTGACCGAGGTGGCCTGCCTGATCGACTATGGCATTCCGGTCGACACCGTGTTGGCCGGGCTGCACCCGCTGGCCGAGGTGCTGCGGCGCTGCAATGCCGGGGTCGAGCGCGATTATTCCATTGCGGCGCAGATTGCCCGCCATGGCGTGACCCATCTGCAATGCACCCCTTCGACGATGCGTCTGTTGCTGTTGTCGCCGGAGACCCGCAAGGCGCTGGCCCAGGTCGAGCGGATCATGCTTGGCGGCGAGCCGCTGGCCGGGGCGCTGGTGGACGAGCTTCACGGGCTCGCCGACGCCCGGATCGAGAACATGTACGGGCCGACCGAAACGACGATCTGGTCGTCCACCGGCCCGGCCCGTGGCGGCGAAGCGATCTGTGGCATCGGCACGCCGATTGCCAACACACAGCTATATATACTTGATAACAAAGGAAACCCCGCGCCGGTTGGCGTTACCGGCACGCTTCATATCGGCGGCGAGGGGGTGACCCGCGGGTATTGGCAGCGCGCCGGGCTGACAGCGGAACGCTTTGTCGCGAACCCCTTTGCCGACGGTCGCCTCTATGACACCGGCGATCTGGCGCGTTGGCAGGCGGATGGCACGGTGGATTTCCTCGGCCGCGCCGACACCCAGGTCAAACTGCGCGGCTATCGGATCGAACTCGGCGAGATCGAGGCCCGGCTCGAGGCGATGGAAGGCGTGACGCAAGCGGTTGTAGTGGTGCAGGACGGCCAGACGCTGGTGGCCTTCCACGATGGCACGGCCCCGGCGGGTGCGCTGCGCCGGGCGCTGGCGGAGGCGGTGCCGGGGTACATGGTGCCGTCGCGGATCGAACATCTGGCGGAATTCCCGCTGACACCCAACCGCAAGGTCGACCGCAAGGCCTTGGCCGCGCGCGCACCAGCCGCCGCCCCTGCCGCCCCGGCCAAGGCGCCGCCGCCTGCGGCCGGTGCCGATGCAACGGCGGTTCAGGCGCAGGTGGCCGAGGTCTGGCAAAGCGTGTTGGGGCTGGGCGAGATCCCGGCGCAGGGCAACTTCTTCGACCTGGGCGGTCATTCGCTTCTGGCGGTGCAGGCGCATCGCGAGCTGCGCAGGGAGCTGGGGCTGACACGGCTCAGCATCGCCGATGTCTTCGGCTATCCGACCCTGACCGGCCTGGCGGCGCGCATTGCCGAAATCGGCGGTGCAAAACCGGCGGCCAGACCACGGCCCGAGCCGCAGCGGGCGCCGCCGCCGGCCAATGGGCAGACCGAGCCGCACAGCGAAGCGCCCCTGCCGGAGCACCCCGGTGCCGCGGCGCGGAAAGAAGCGATGGCCCGGCGTCGCGAGATGCGTGCGCGGCGGCAGGCGGGGTAAGCGCCGCCGGCCGCTGGCAGAACCGTGATGAGGCCGGTAATTACTTGGATTGTTTATGAAAAAGCCTGTCAGGAAACGGAGTGTTTCCGGAATTCCGGGCTGAAGTAGTGGCGAATTTTGGACAATTCGCCTAGATTGCAGATGGGGCAAATCACCGGGGCCTTCTGCCGACCTATTTCGGCAGGCGCGGCCGGCTCGGTCAGGTGAGCTGCCCCGCGCGGGGGCGCGTGTTGGAGCTAAAAGATGAACCAGTTGGGATCGTTTGCCGATCTGAGAAACGTGCTGCGCCGGCGGCTGCCCCTGATCATGTTGATCACGCTTGTGGGTTGTGCGCTGTCGATCCATTTCGCCCTGAGACAGCCCAAGGTCTATGAGGCGATTGCCGTCGCCCAGATCGAGGATGCCACCATCATTGACAGCCGTACCGGCCGCACCGATGCCGCCCATCGGCTGACGCTGATCGAACAGCGGATGATGGCCCGCGACAACGTGATCGAGATCATCGAGGATTTCGGCCTCTATGCCGATGAGGAAGACTCGATCGGCTACAAGGTGGCGCTGTTCCGCGAGGCTACCTCGATCATTCCGGTGATGGACAGCACCCAGCCCTGGCTGACCAACGGCAGCCCCACCGGCCTGACCATCCGCGTCGCCATGTCCGATCCGGAACAGGCGGCGGATGTGGCCAACGAGCTTTTGGCACGGGTGGTCGATCAGGGCCGCTCGCAACAGGAGAGCCAGACCGAACAGGCGCTTGTGTTCTTCAGCGGCGAGGAACAGCGGCTCACGGCCGAGATCATCGCGCTCGAAGAGCGGCTGGCCCGGTTCAAGCAGGAGAATGCCGACAGCCTGCCGTCGGTGATTACCGGCCAGCGCAGCCGGCTCGACACCCTGCGGCAGACCGAGCTCGATATCGAACGCGACATCATTCAGCTTCAGACCAGCGCGCGGCGGTCGCGTGAAGGCGTGCTCGAGGCGCAGATCGCCCAGCTCGCCGAGCAGCGCCGGCTGGTGCAGGAGCGCATCGCCGTGGTCGAGGCGGCGCTGAGCAACAGCCCGCAGGTCGAGCAGGAGCTGAACGCGCTCGATCGTGAGCTGACCCAGCTGCGCGATCAGCTGAGCCAGATCACCGCCAGCAAGGTCAAGGCCGAGACCGATCGGACCTTGCAGCAGCAAAAACAGACCGAGCGGTTCGAGGTACTGGAAACCGCGCTGGTGCCCGAATACCCGGTGTCACGCAGCCGCAAGAAGACGGCGTTCATGGGCGGCGTGGCCAGCATCGTCTTTGGTGTCGGCCTGGCTCTGATCCTCGAGATCATGAACCCCGCGATCCGCAACGCGACCCAGCTTGAACGCGCGCTTGGCATTCAGACGGTGGTGTCGATCCCGGTCGTCCAGACGCAGCGCGAACAGCGAATGCGCAATGTCATGATCCTGGGGTGGCTGTTGGGGATGCTGGCGCTGGTCCCGGCGGCGCTGCGGGTGATCAACGACCGATGGCCCAATATCAACCCTTTTGACACGGGCGAACGCCAGGCGGCCCGGCTCTGACCCCCAGCCCCGCGCGGCGCGGTCTCAGTAGCTGTAGATCTGCGCTGCCTCGCCTTCGGAGCGGTTGAGCACGACGCCAAGCAGCGGCGTCTCGGTGCCGAGCCTGCGCTCGACATCGCGGACCTGCTGCGGCTTGGTGATGCCGCCGCCGACAACGAGGATGATGCCGTCGAACAGCGGCCGCGCGGCCAGCACATCGTCATTGACCAGCGCCGGCGGCATATCGAACAGCACCACATCGGGCGCAAGCGCCACTTCCATCCCGCTCAGCACCGCGGCAGTGTCGGGGTCTTGCAGCAATTCCGCGGCATAGGGTTCACGCCGGGCATTGACGCCGAAAGCCACCTGATCGCCGATCTTGAAGTCGTTTTCCGCCGGGCGGCGCAGCAGATCGCCGAGCGGCAGGTTGCCGCGCAGAAAGGCCGGAAGGTCTGGCGCATCGGGGATATTCAGAACCTTGTCGAGCGTCGGGTGACGCATGTCGAGATCCAGCAGAACCGAGCGGCAATTGCTCTGCCGCGACAGCGAAATCGCCAGGTTGGCGGCGAGGAAGGTCTTGCCGCAGCCTTCGGTGGGCGAGGTGATGGCGACGCGGGTCCAGCCATTTTCGCGCAGCGCCCGCAGGAGCTTGGTGCGCAAGACGTCAAAGGCCGAATGCACCGGGTCTTCGCGGGTGGCGGTGATGATGCGATTGCGCTCGAGCTTGCGGGCATTGACGTGAAAGCTCGGCAGCGCCGCCCAGGCCCCGGGTTCTCCGCGTTTGCGGCGGGGGGGCGGGGCGGGCTCCGTTGGCTGATCGGGCTCCGGCGCCTCAACGGCAGGGGCCGGGGCCGGCTCTGGTGCGGGCTCTCGCGGCGCGACGGCGGGCCGCGCGTCTTTCGCGGGCGCTCTGGGCTTGGCCTCGGGCGAGGGCGCCGCTTCAGATGTACGCTCTGCCTCGGATCTGACGTCCGCCGGTGTGGGTGTTTCCGGTGGCGTCAGCTCTTCCGGCTCCAGCGGCGTTTCGCGTTCGGGCGCCAGGTGGATCGGCCCGGTCAGCGCCGGTTTCGGCGCCGGTCCTCCGGCCTCGCGCGATGCGCGTTTCTTCCTCGTCCAGCGTTTTTCCATGATCAATCGCTCTTGCCCCGGCGGGGTCCGATGTGTCCCGCCTTGTCACTCTCCGGCAGCAAACACCGAAAATCAGGCAGAAATAAGCCTATTCCTTGGACCTTCTCAGAAACCAAAGAGGTTGGCCCCGGTGATTGCCTTGTCCACGAACCTCGCACGGTCGGCCTCGGGCTGCCAGCCCAGCAGGCGCTTGGGCTTGGCATTGTCGAAAGGCGAGAGATGCGCCCGGCTCTTCCAGTCGCGCAACGAGGCGCGGAGTGCGTCCCGGCGACCCAGGGCATGCCGTTTCAGCCGGTATTTCACTGCATCCGCCGCCCAGAACAGGTGCAGATTGCCTGGCTTCACCGCGATCCGCGCGCCGGTGGCCTGATGGATCGCGTCGAAATAATCGCGCGCGCTCATCATCGGCTCGCCCACCAGAGTAAAATCTTCGCCCACCGCCTCGGGGTGTTCGCCCATGGCGATCAGCCCGTCGCAGACGTCGTCGATCAGCACGAAGGGCAGGATATTGTGCCCCTTGCCCCAGATCCGCACCGCGCCGGCGCCATGCCAGCGCCCGATCCCCCAGTGCTGCAAGGGTCCGCCGGGGCCGACGACGATACCGGGCCGGGCGATGGTGACCGGCAGGCCGCTGTCGCGATGCATCTGCATCAGCCGGCGTTCGCATTCCGCCTTGGACCGGGCGTAGAGGTTGCGGTCTGCCATGTCGGCGCCAAAGCCGGTGGTCTCTGTGATCGTCTGGCCCGGATCGGACATGTCATACGAGGCGATGGTGCCGGTATAAACCAGCCGCTTGACCCCCGCCGCCTGCGCCGCCTCGGCTACGCGCAGGGCGACACCCACGTCGTTCTCGAGCGCGGCCGCCCAGGTGGTTTCGAGCGCGCGGGCGAGGTTGTAGACCACTTCGATCCCTTCCATCGCCGCCCGCAATCCGGCGTCATCCTTGAGCGAAACCGCCACCGTCTCGACCTGATCCGGCAGGTCGCCAAATGGCCCGTTACGCCCGCGCGACAGCACCCGCACATCGGTGCCCCGCGCCACAAGCGCCCGGGTCAGGTGTCGGCCGATAAAGCCGGTGCCGCCGATCACCAGCGCCCTGGGCTGCGGATCGCGGGTTCTGGCGGGCAGATTCGGGCCGACCAGCGCGGGCAGCCTGTCCAGCGTCGCATCGATCGCCCGGGTGACCGTCAGCGCGGCTTCGGGGCCAAAGCGTGCATCGACCGGCGTGCCGCTTTCGGCGGCAGCATAAAAGGCCCGGACAAGGCCCTGAAACGATAGCGCATAAGGTTGCTTGCGGTTCAGCGACAGCATCTGCCGCGTGCCGTTCACCATACCTTCGCGCAGCGCCTGACCGGCGAGACCCATCTGCCGCAGAAAGGGGTTGGCGACGATATCGGCGGTGTTGTCGCGGCTCACCTGCAACGTGTCATTGGCGTAATCCAGCCGCGCCATGGCAGAGGAACCCCGGATCGTGACCGAGCGGTCATCCATGATCTCGACCAGCGAGATGTTGAACGCCAGATCCACCGAGCCGGCCCGCGCCAGTATCCGCCAGACCTGCGGTCTCTCGCCCATGCCGGGCAATGCTACCGGCTTGGCGACATCGAGAAACACCACCTCGACCGGGCCAAAGAGATCGACGGCGAAAGCGAAGAGATGCGGCCCCAGCTCCTTGAGCAGATTGCCCGGCTCGCGCAGGAGCCAGAGGCCGTATGGCCCCGAGCGCAGTGGCGGCAGCGGGAAATGCCAGTTGATCTCGGCCTGTGCCACACGGCCCAGCGCGCCGGAGCGGAGCATGGATTTCAGACGCGCATAGCTCGGTACGCCGAGGAAATTGTGGCCGGCCGCCAGGATCTTGCCCGAGGCCTCGGCCGCCCGCGCCATCTCTTCCATGTCCGATACCGAAAGCGCGACCGGCTTTTCCACCAGGCAATGCAGCCCGCCCTCCAGGCATTGCACCGCCAGCGATGTGTGCAGCTGCGGCGGGGTGCAGATATGTACGGCGTCGACCACGCCGGCCGCGATCATCTCGTCGACGGAGGTGAAGACCTGCGCGCCATGTGCTGCCGCCAGCGCGCCTGCCGCATCGGCCGAAAGATCGCAGACCGCCGTCAGCCTGGCGGCGCCGGTCATCTTTACCGCATCCGCATGCCAATCCGCGATGTAGCCCGCGCCGATAATACCTGTTCTCAAAACCATTACGCTCACTTGTACTCGATGATCCGCATGTCCCGCCCCATCCACCTGCGCAGATGAAACCGGAGCATCCCGATCAGGTTGGGAAATTTCGACAGCGTCAGAAAGACCGCGTGATGCAGCGCCGTGGCGCGCGGCAGGCCTTCCTGTCGCATCAGCCCCCGCACTGTGCGAAGCCAGGACAGGACATAGGCCAGCAGCACCAGCGCCGTCAGCCAGGGCGCCGCAAACAGGCCGACGAGCGCCAGAACCGGCGCCAAGAGCCCCCAGAGCCAGCTGCGCATCCGCTCGCGGCGGAAGTAGTCCGGGTGCAGATGGCCGACCTGGGCAAAGCCATGCCCGGTCCGCACCGCCCGCTGCCACCAGGCGCCAAAGCGTGTCATCGCGGCGTCATGCTGGGTCATCTCTTCGGGGATGCGCAGCAATTGCCAGCCGGCCTTGCGCAGCCGGCAACACAGCTCGTCATCCTCGGCCGCGATCACCCGCGCGTCGAAGCCGCCGGCCTCGAGATAGGCAGTGCGGCGCAGCATCATGTCGCCTCCGCAGGCGCGGATTTCGCCCGCCGGTCGGTGCCATTCCACCTGCGCCAAGGCATTGTAGACCGAGGCCCCGGGCGCGATCTCGCGCCGCCAGCCGGTGACCAGCCCGCGCCTGGGCTCCGCCAGAAGCGCGGCGCGTGCGGTCTCGATCCAACCCGGTGCAATGGCGCAATCGCCGTCGATGAACTGGACGATCTCCGCCGCGCCGCCGGTGGCCTCGAGATGCAGGAACCCTTGGTGCCGGGCGCGCGCCGCGGTGAAGGGCCGGCTGAGGTCGAGATGCACCACTTCGGCCCCGGCCGCCTCGGCCACGGCGACGCTGCCGTCGGAAGATCCGCTGTCGACATAGACCATCCGCCGCGCCTGCCCCTGCGCCGAGGCCAGACAGCGCCGCAGCCGGTCGCCCTCGTTGCGGCCGATCAGGATCAGGTCGACCGCGCTCATGGCCGCTTGCCCGGATGCGCCGTGCCGTCGGCGTAGACCTCGAACAACCGGCCGAGCCAGGCCGCCTCCTTGCCGATGTCGAAGTCCTCGACGACGCGGGTGCGCCCGGCCCGGCCCATTTCGACGCGGCGGTCCGGGTCGGCCAGAACGGCGCGGATTGCCTGCGCCAGCCGCTGCGCATCGCCGGGCGGCACGAGAAAGCCGCTCTTGCCGTGCTCGACCAGTTCCGAGACCCCGGCGACGCCGGTGGTGATCACCGGTCGTCCGGCCGCCATCGCCTCCATCAGCACCACCGGCACGCCCTCGGCGAAGCTCGGCAACACCAGCGCGTCGGTCACCTTCAGCGCCCGGGCGACTTCGGACTGGCTGCGATAGCCGGCAAAGTCCACCATATCGCGCAGACCGAGATCCGCCGCGTCCTGCTCCAGTCGCGCCCGTTCCGGCCCGTCGCCGATCAGGGTGACGCGCAGCCCGGGCAGCTCGCCTTTCAGGATGCTCAGCGCCTCGAGCAGCACCGGCACGCCCTTGACCGCCGCCAGCCGTCCGACAAAGGTCAGATGCGGCGGGCCCTGGCGCGGGGCCGGATCGTAGCGTGCCGGATCGATGCCGCAATGCACGATGTGCAGCTTGTCCCAGAGCGCGCGGTCGGAAAAGATCATCGCCTGCGCCCGGCAGAATTCGGAGATGCAGGCCACGAAACGCGCCCGGGCGATCTTTTCGTCGAGCCGCCAGTGGTCCGGGGCAAAGAAGATATCCGGCCCGTGCAGGGTAAAGCTGTAGGGGATGCCGCTGAGCTCCGAGGCCAGCATCGCCACGGTGCAGCTCGCCTTGGCGATATGGTTGTGCAGGTGGCGCACGCCATGGCGCTGCATGTGATCGGCCAGCATGATGGCCTCGGCGAAATAGAACATCTGCCAGAGCCAGTTGCGCAATCCCCCCGGCGCGGTGCGCCAGGCCAGGGCGAAGGCGCGAAAGAACCGCCCCGGATGGCGCAACAGGCGGAGCTTGGCGGCGGCGAGCCGCAGCGGATGTTTCGCCGCCTCGAGCACGTGAAAGGTCTGCGCCGCCTCGGCGATCTGTTCCTCGCCCACCAGATGCTCTGGCCCGGTGCGGCGGATCGAGGCGGTCATGATCGTGATACCCTGCGCCCTGAGCGCCGCGACCTCGCGCTGGATGAAGGTATCGGTGACGCGGGGGTATTCGCCGGTGAGGTAGAGGAGGGGGCCGGTCATCCCTGGGCCTCATGCATCAGCGCCTCGAAGCTCTTCGCCTGCCGCAGGCCCAGGGTCTCGCGCATCCGGCTGTTGTCGTAACACAGCGGCAGAAACCGCGCCCGCAGCACCTCGGGGCGCAGCAGGCCGGGCAGCCTGTGGCGTGGCAGCACCGTCGCGGACAGCCGTGCCAGGGGCATCACCCAGCGCCAGTTGAGCGGCAGGACCAGCGGCGGCGTACCGGCGAGATTGGCGAGATAGCGCTGCCGGGTCGGCAGGTCTTCGTCGAGCACGTTGATCGGCCCGGTGGCCGGGTGTTCGGCGGCCTTGATCAGCGCCCCGGTGCAGGTGGAGATATGGCACAGCGGGATCTCGCCGCGGCCTGCCAGGCGCAGCAGCACCGGCCCGAGGGCAAGACCCAGATGCGCGTTCCAGAGCCGACCCGGGCCGAAAACCGCCCCGGCCCGCAGGATGGTGACACCGTGGCCCCGTGTCTTGGCGGTATCGGACACCAGCCGTTCCTGAGCCGCCTTGTTGGTGGCATAGGCATCGGCCCTGGCTCCGGCGTCCAGCAGCGCCGAATTCTCGGTGATCATCGCGCCCGGGTCGGCGTGGGCCATGTCATAGACCGCCATGGAACTCATGTGCACCAGCCGGGTGCCGTCGGGCAGGGCGGCCAGCAGGCTCCGGGTCGCCTGCAAGGTATCGCGCGCCTGCCGCGTGGCATCGCCGGAGAGCGAGGCCGCCAGATGCAGCACCACGTCGGCCAAGGCGCAGGCCGCGGGCAGGGCGGGGCAGTCTGTCAGGTCGCCGGCAATCACCGTGATACCGGCGTCGTCGCGCCAGCTCTCGGGGGCGGCGCTGGCGTCGCGCAGCACGGCGATCACCGCGTGGCCCCGCGCCCGGGCGGCCGCGACGCTGTGGCGGCCGACATAGCCTGCCGCGCCGGTGATCAGCAGGGTCAGCGCGCCCATGGCATCGGCTCCGGTTGGGGACAGGTGGTTGTCATGTCCTGCGGTCCGGTCTCTTCGCCGGCGTTCTGCATTGCCAAGGTCACCTCGGTCAGATGCAGCGCGAAATCGCTGTCGAGCCGGCAGGCGCGGCCCTCGGCCAGCGCGTCCAGCATCTCGGCCGGGCCGAGCGCGAAATTCATCGCCGCCGCGCCCCTCCGCGAGACCTTGGGATGGGTCGGCCCGCCGGGTCTGCACCGCCGCCCGAATGGCAGTTCGAGCAGCCGCCGCCGCAGGTTGACCCGCCGGTGAAAGCGCACCGGGGCGGCATTGTTCCAGGCCTGTTTCACCTCCAGCACGCCGGCATCGCCGATGGCGCGGATGCGGTGATCATGCGGCGCGGCGATCGAACAGGTCAGCCGCGCCACCGGTCCCGCGTGGAAAAACAGCGTGGCGGTGGCAAAATCGGGGGTGTTTGCGCCGCCGGGCTTGTCGGGGATCACCTCGGCCGAGGCCGCCACCACGCGCCTGACCGGCCCGAAGGCGGCGATCAGCCATGTCAGGTAATAGCCCGCGTGCTCCAGCGTGCAGCCGGTGCGAAACTCGTCCTCGGCCGGCCAGGGCGCGCCGCTTTCGCTGATCCAACTGCCATGGCGGGCCTGCGGCACAAAGCCGTCGTCAAGCTCGGCATAGACCAGCCGCACCGGGCCGGCGGTGCCGCGGCGTATCTCGCGCAGAAAGACCTGTGCCGCCTCGCCCAGCACGCTGCTCGGCGCCGAGGCGAGCATCAGCCCGGCGTCATCGGCCATGGATTTGAGCGCCTTGGCCTCCGCCATCGTCAGCGCCAGCGGCTTTTCGCACCAGACATGCCGGCCGGCGGCCAGGCAGGCGAGGTTGACGGTGTAATGCGCGCCCGGATTGGTCAGGTTGAGCACGATGGCGCCCTCGGGCAGCGCGGCGAGGAAGTCTTGCAGATCGGCCTGCGGCGGCACGTCCCAATGGGCGCAAAAGGCGGCCAGCCGCGCGGCGTCGGTGTCATGTGCGGCGGCAACCGACAGATCGTCATAAAGCGCCAGCGAGCGCATGTAGAGATCGGCGACAAAGCCGCAGCCGATGAGGCCCACGGCGCGCATCAGCACGGCCCCCCGCGCAGGGCAGGGCCAAGGGTCGTGCCGGTCCGTATCAGGGGCATGCGCGCGCGGGTCCGTCTGGTTGCTGTCAGGCGCGGTTTAATCACCCGAAGATGGCAATTTTTCGGCTGTCGCCGGCGCGGGCGCAAAAAATGCCGCGGCGCCGCGTGGAATCTGCGATTTGTTCTTACCTTCGCCATCTTGGACCCCGATGATATGTCCGACCATGCGGAGGACAACGTGTACTTTGAGGTAGGGAATTACCGGCTGGCAATCAACATGCCCCGGCGTGCCGGGCTGATGGCCGAGGTCGCGGCGCGCCTGGCGCGGGGCGAGGGCTTTGCCCTCGCGACGGTCAACCTCGACCACCTGGTGAAACTGCGGCAGAGCGCGGAATTTCGCGAGGCCTATCGGGCGCAGGATCTGGTGGTGGCCGATGGCAACCCGCTGGTCTGGCTGTCACGTCTGGCCGGCGATCCGGTCGAGCTGGTCCCCGGAGCGGACATGGTGGTGCCCCTGGCCGGGCTGGCGGCGCGGCAGGGCGTGCCGGTGGCCCTGCTGGGAAGCACCGAGGCGGCCCTTGCCGGCGCGGCAGAGGCGCTCTCGGCCCGGGTGCCGGGGGTGAAGGTGGCGGCGCGGATCGCGCCTCCGATGGGGTTCGATCCGGCGGGGCCGGGCGGCGATGCGGTGCTGCGTGAGGTCGAGGCTTCCGGCGCGCGGCTGGTCTTTCTGGCGCTGGGCGCGCCGAAGCAGGAGATTCTGGCGGCACGAGGCCGGGTGATCACGCCGGGGCTCGGCTTCGCCTCGATCGGCGCCGGGCTCGATTTCCTTGCCGGGGCGCAGCAGCGCGCGCCGCGGATCATGCGCCGGCTGGCGCTGGAATGGCTCTGGCGGATGCTGTCCAATCCCCGCCGGCTGGTCGCGCGCTATGCGCAATGCGCCGCCATCCTGCCCGCGCATGCCGTCAGGGCCCTGCGCCAACGCCACACCGGGGTCCGAGAGAGAACGCCGTAGGCGGGGCTTCCGCCCGTCCCCTTCCGCCGTCACGCCCGCGAGGACTTGATCTCCGTCACGCCCAGCACTTCGAGCACCTTGGCTTCGATATCCTCGGCGTTGAGCCCGGCCACGGCATACATGTCGCGCGGGCTGGCCTGATCGATGAAGATGTCGGGCAGCACCATCGAACGGTACTTGAGCCCGTTGTCGAAGACGCCTTCTTCGGCCAGAAGCTGCGCCACATGGCTGCCGAAACCGCCCACCGCGCCCTCTTCGACGCAGATCAGCGCCTCATGCTCGGCGGCAAGCTTGAGGATCAGCTCGCGGTCGAGCGGCTTGGCAAAGCGCGCGTCGGCCACGCTCGGGCTGATGCCCCTGGCCCCCAATGCCTCGCAGGCGTCCAGCACCTCCTTGAGCCGCGCGCCAAACGACAGGATCGCCACGCCCTGACCTTCGCGCACCATGCGACCGCGGCCGATTTCCAGCGGCACGCCCTGTTCCGGCATCTCGACGCCGACGCCTTCGCCGCGTGGATAGCGAAAGGCGATGGGGCCATCGTCATGGGCGGCGGCGGTGGCCACCATATGCACCAGCTCGGCTTCGTCGGCGGCGGCCATCACCACCATTCCCGGCAGGTTGGCCATGAAGGCCACGTCGAACGCGCCGGCATGGGTGGCGCCATCGGCCCCGACAAGCCCCGCGCGGTCGATGGCGAAGCGCACCGGCAGGCGCTGGATCGCCACGTCATGCACCACCTGATCATAGCCGCGTTGCAGAAAGGTGGAATAGATCGCGCAGAACGGCCGCATGCCGCCCGCCGCGAGCCCGGCCGAGAAGGTCACCCCGTGCTGTTCGGCAATGCCCACGTCGAAGCAGCGGCTGGGATAGCGTGTGCCGAACAGATCGAGCCCGGTGCCATCCGGCATCGCCGCCGTCACGGCGCAGATCCGGCTGTCCTTTTCGGCGGCCTTGATCAGCTCCTGGCCGAAGACCTTGGTATAGGCGGGCGCGTTGGACGGCGCTTTCTTCTGCTTGCCGGTGACGACATCGAATTTCGCGGTGGCGTGGCCCTTGTCGTCGGCGTTTTCGGCCGGGTGATAGCCCTTGCCCTTGCGGGTCAGCGCGTGGATCAGGATCGGCCCGGTGGCCCGTGCCTGCACCGTGCGCAGCACCGGCAAGAGCTGGTTGAGGTCGTGGCCGTCGATCGGCCCGAGGTAGGAAAAGCCCAGCTCCTCGAACAGCGTGCCGCCCACCGCCATGCCCTTGATCATGTCCTTGGCGCGCTTGGCGCCTTCGCGGAACGGCTCTGGCAGCAGCGAGACCGCGCCCTTGGCCGCGGCCTTGAGATCCTGGAACGGCGCCTCGGCATAAAGCCGCGACAGATACGACGACATCGCCCCCACCGGCGGGGCAATCGACATTTCGTTGTCGTTGAGGATGACGATCATCCTCTTGCCGAGGTGGCCGGCATTGTTGAGCGCCTCGAAGGCCATGCCGGCGCTCATCGCGCCATCGCCGATCACCGCGATGGCATCGCCATGGCCGGTGTCGCAGGCGCCGCCGAGATCGCGCGCCACGGCAAATCCCAGCGCGGCGGAAATCGAGGTCGAGCTATGCGCGGCGCCGAAGGGATCGAAGGGGCTTTCCGAGCGTTTGGTGAACCCCGAGAGCCCGTCTTTCTGGCGCAGAGTGCGGATGCGGTCACGGCGGCCGGTGAGGATCTTGTGCGGATAACACTGGTGCGACACATCCCAGATGATCTTGTCGCGCGGCGCGTTGAACACCGCGTGCAGCGCTACGGTCAGTTCCACCACGCCAAGGCCCGCGCCCAGGTGGCCGCCGGTCTCGCTCACCGCGCTGATGGTTTCCGTGCGCAGCTCATGCGCCAGCCGCACCAGTTCCGCGTCGGAAAAGCGTTTCAGGTCGGCGGGGCCGTGGACAGTATCCAGCAGCGGGGTTTCCGGGCGGTCAGACATGCGCGGCTCCTTGGCCTCTCAATTGTCGCGCGAGATAACGAAGCGGGCGGCCTCGCGCAAGGTTCGGGCCCGGGGCCCGTAAGGCGAAAGCGCGTCGCAGGCTTCGGTGACAAGCTCCTGCGCCCGCAGGCGCGCGGCTTCGAGCCCGAGCAGCGAGACAAAGGTCGCCTTGCCCGCCGCCGCGTCCTTTTGCAGCCGTTTGCCGGCCTTCTGCGCATCGCCTTCCACATCCAAGATGTCGTCGGCGATCTGAAAGGCAAGGCCCAGCGCCTGCGCATAGTGCCGCAAGGGGGCGGTGTCGGCGCGGGCGAGCCGCGCCCCGGCTTCGGCCGACCATTGAATGAGCGCGCCGGTCTTGCCGGCCTGAAGCCGGGTGATTTCCTGAAGGCCGAGCGGCGCATCGGCGCTTTCGGCCGCGATATCAAGCGCCTGGCCCAGCACCATGCCGCGTGCGCCCGCCGCCCGTGCCAGCGAAAGCGCCAGCTCGGCACGGACTTCGGCGTCGGGGTGGCAGCGCCGATCGGTGACCATCTCGAACCCCAGGGTCTGGAGCGCATCGCCGGCCAGCACCGCCGTCGCCTCGTCCCATCTGACATGCACGGTGGGCTGACCGCGGCGCAGATCGTCATCGTCCATGCAGGGAAGGTCGTCATGCACCAGACTGTAGGCGTGTACCGCCTCGATCGCCCCGGCGGGCCAGAGCGCATGGGTCTCGGCGATGTCGTGCAGCCGGGCGCTTTCCATCACCAGAAAGCCGCGCAGCCCCTTGCCGCCCGCGACCGCATAGCGCATCGCCCGGGTCACCGGCAGGTCGTCGATTCCGGCGATCACCAGGTCGAGATGGGCCGAGACGCGCGCGGCGTCGGATTTCAGGGTATCGGTGAACATCCGGGGCGGTCCTCTTGGCGGGCACACTCAGGTGGGGCGGCCTCTGCGGGGCCTCCGGCGTGTGTCGGACTGGGTGAAGCCGGTGCGCCGGCGCTCAGAGGCCTTCGACGGGCTTGGTGCCGGTGGCATTGCCCTCGGCGTCGGTGGTGATGGCGTGCACCTTTTCTTCGGCGTCCTTGAGCTTTTGTTCGCAGCGTTTCTTCAGCGCCGCGCCGCGCTCGTAGAGCTTGATCGAATCGTCGAGTGCCACGTCGCCCCGTTCCAGCTGGCCGACCACGCGCTCCAGCTCGGCCATGGCCTCTTCGAATGTCAGTTCGTCTACCTTTTTCTCGCTCACGCCGCGGCCTCCTGAAGCGTTTTCACATGGGCGGTGACTGCCTCCGCCAATGCGGCGAGATCATAACCGCCTTCCAGAACAGAGACCACCCGGCCCTCGCAACACTCTTGCGCGACCTGACAGATCTCCTGCGTCAACCAGACGAAATCCTCGGTCGACCAGTTGAGATTGGCCAGCGGATCGTCGCGATGGGCATCGAACCCGGCCGAGATCAGGATCAGCTCCGGGGCAAAATCGCGCAACCGGGGCAGCACGTCATGGGTATAGGCGTCGCGCATCTCGTAGCCGTCCGAGCCGGGGGCGAGCGGAATGTTGCACACATTGTCATGCGCGCCGCGTTCCGACGGGTCGCCGCTGCCGGGCCAGAGCGGCATCTGCTGGCTGCTGATCAACTGCGCGCGCGGCTCGTCCCAGAGCAGCGACTGGGTGCCATTGCCGTGGTGAACGTCGAAATCCACCACTGCGACGCGCGCAAGGCCGTGCCGTTCGAGCGCGTGTTTCGCGCCGATGGCGGCATTGCCGAAGAAGCAAAAGCCCATCGGCGTTTCCTGTTCGGCGTGATGGCCGGGCGGGCGCATGGCGCAAAAGGCGTTTCGCGCGTCACCGGCAAGCACGCGGTCCACCGCCTCGCGCACCGCGCCGACGCCGTGCCAGGCCGCGGCCAGGCTGCCGGGCGACATCCAGGTGTCGGCGTCGAGCTGGTGCAGCCCCTCGGCCGGGAGCGCCGCCTCGAGCCGGGCGATGTACCGCTCGGGATGGCAGAGCAGCACATCCTCGCGCCGGCCTTCGGGCGCGGTTTCCACTGCGATGTCGTTCTGGCGGAAGGCGTGCAGGATGTGCTCGAGCCGTGCCACCTGTTCGGGGTGGCCCTGCGGGGTTTCATGCCGCAGCCCGGTCTCATGGGTCAGTACCAGCGTGGTCATGGTCTCTCCTCCCTCTGGGTGGCGGTTTTGCCGATCTGGCAGGTTTCGGGGGCGGGTTGCAAGCTGGGCGTTGCGGGCGGTGGGTTGAAAACCCACCCTACAGGGGTGGCCGGCCGTGGGCTGGGGTGGCAACCTGTTGCGTGGTCATGAAGCGGGCGTGGGGTGGGTGCGCGGCCCCCGCCGGGTCACAACTCGGCCGTAGGGTGGGGTTGTGAACCCACCATCGCCTGCGGCTCAGTCCGGCGCCAGCATATAGCCCGCGCCGCGCACGGTTTGAAGGTAGCGCGGCTGTTTCGGATCGGCCTCGAGCTTGCGCCGGAGTCGGGTGATCTGCACGTCGACGGCGCGTTCCTGGCTCTGCCCCTTGTCGCGGCCCAGGTCCTCGACCAGCTGCGCGCGGCTCACCGCCTCGCCCGGCCGGGCCGCAAAGATCCGCATCAGCTGGCTTTCTGTGGCGGTCAGGCGCACCGCGTCCTCGCCCTGCCACAGTTCGCCGCGCTCGATGTCGTAGCGCAGCGGCCCGAGCGACAAAAGCTTGGGCATGGCATTGGTCTCCGGCGCTTCCGGCATGCGGCGCAGGATGGCGTTGATCCTGAGCAGAAGTTCCTTGGGTTCGAAAGGTTTGACAAGGTAATCGTCGGCCCCGGCCTCGAGCCCGGCGATGCGGTCCTCGGTCTCGCCCTTGGCGGTGAGCAGCAGGATCGGCGTGGCCGAGTCCTCGCGCAGATCGCGGGTCAGGCTGATGCCGTCTTCGCCGGGCATCATCACGTCCAGCACGATGAGATCGAAATCGAGCCCCGAGAGGATGCGCCGGGCATGGCCGGCGTCACGCGCGGCAGACACCAGGAAACCGTTGCGGATCAGGAATTTCTGCAACAGCACCCGGATGCGTTCGTCGTCGTCGACGATCAGAAGATGCAGATCCTGCGCGCTCATGTCCTGGGCTCCCGCAGGGCGCGGTAATTGCGCCGCATGTCGGCGTCCATCATCGCCTCGAGCACCTGGCGAAAGCCGGCCACGGCCTCCGGCCCGGCTTTGCGATAGGCGGCGCGCATCCGCGCTCTCTGGGCATCCGACAATTTTGCCTCCAGGGCTTTTCCCTCCTCGGTCAGGTACAGGTGCCGTTCGCGTTTGTCCAACCGGCCGACCCTGCTTTCCACAAGACCGTCCGCGATCAACGTGCGCAACACACGGTTCAGCGATTGTTTCGTGACTCCGAGGATATTCAACAGGTTGTTGACCGTCGTGCCGGGGGCGCAATTGATGAAATGCACCGCCCGGTGATGGGCGCGGCCATAAGACAATTCGTCGAGGATCCGGTCGGGATCGGCGGTAAAGCCGCGATAGGCAAAGAACATCGCCTCAATCCCTTGCCGAAGCTGTTCGTCGGTCAGATAAAGCAGCTGTTCTCCGCTGGGCTCTGCCATGCCTCTCCCTTGTGTACTGGCGCTGTCGGGTCACAGTACGTCAGCCTTGTTGACATTCCAAGTCTCAACTGGTAGCGACTCACAGTTTTTGCGCAATATTATGTCCACACCGGACCAAATCCGCGCAACATATGGAAAATGAAGGGCTTTGGAGGAGCGACATGGCTGGCTCATATGATGATCGCGATGGCAAGATCTGGTTGGATGGCACGCTTGTCGACTGGCGGGATGCAAATGTGCATATCCTGACCCACGGGCTGCATTACGCCAGCTCGGTGTTCGAGGGCGAGCGCGCCTACAATGGCAAGATTTTCGAGAGCCTGCGCCATTCCGAGCGGCTCCTGGCCTCCGGCGCGCTGCTCGACATGCCGGTCCCCTATTCGGTCCTAGAGCTCGAGGCGGCGAAATACGAGGTGCTGAAGGCCAACGTGCTGACCGACGCCTACGTTCGCGTGGTGGCCTGGCGCGGCTCGGGCGAGGACATGGGGGTCGCTTCGGCCAAGAATCCGGTGCGGGTCGCGGTCGCGGCCTGGGAATGGGGCGCCTATTACGGCGATGCCAAGATGAAAGGCGCCAAGCTCGACATTTCCAAGTGGAAACGCCCAAGCCCGGAAACCATCCCGACCTCGGCCAAGGCCGCCGGTCTCTACATGATCTGCACCATGTCCAAGCACGCCGCCGAGGCCAAGGGCTGCTCGGACGCGCTGTTCATGGATTATCGCGGCTATGTGGCGGAAGCGACCGGGGCCAACATCTTCTTTGTCAAGGAAGGCGAGGTGCACACGCCGCTGCCCGACTGCATTCTCAACGGCATCACCCGCCAGACGGTGATCAACATGCTCCGGGACCGTCAGATCAAGGTGCACGAGCGCCACATCATGCCGGAAGAGATGGAAGGCTTCGAGCAATGCTGGCTGACCGGGACGGCGGCAGAGGTGACACCGGTGAGCCAGATCGGCGACTACACCTTCGAGGTCGGCGCGCTGACCCGCGAGATGTCGGACGCCTATGAGAAGCTGGTGCGCAACTGACCGATCGGTCCCGCGCCACCCGCCCCGGCCCCCGCGCCGGGGCCTCCCGCTGCGCGCCAGGCGACCGGCCCGGCGCAATGTCCCGGATCAGGTCCGGGGCGCAAGACACTCCGGCCCCGCATCGGAAAGGAGAGCGGTCCCGCCACCCGGCTCCCGCTCGATGACACCGCCGCCGGAAACTCTGGCAAAAAAAAGACCCGGGCCGGGGCCCGGGTCAGTCCAACAGGGAGGAGCATGTGATAACCCGCACATGCAACGGGATCTCTGTCACCTACAAAAGGTGACCGTAACATAGCACTTTATCGCCCTTCGATCTATGCGCCCTTTCAGGCATTGAGCCGATATCCGCCAGATTCGGTTACAAGGAGCCGGGCGTTCGAGGGTTCCGGCTCGATTTTCTGGCGCAATCTGTAGATGTGCGTCTCGAGCGTGTGTGTCGTCACGCCTGCATTGTAACCCCAGACCTCGTGCAGCAGAACGTCGCGTGGCACGACGCCTTCGGGGGCGCGATAGAGGTATTTCAGGATGTTGGTCTCTTTCTCGGTCAGCCGGATCTTCTTTTCGTCTTCGGTCACCAGGGTCTTCATCGCCGGCTTGAACGTATAGGGGCCCAGCGCAAAGACGGCGTCCTCGCTCTGCTCGTGCTGGCGCAGCTGGGCGCGGATACGGGCCAGGAGCACCGGGAACTTGAACGGCTTGGTGACATAATCATTGGCCCCGGCGTCGAGGCCGAGAATGGTGTCGGCATCGCTGTCATGGCCGGTCAGCATCAGCACCGGCGCCTTGACGCCCTGCTTGCGCATCAGCCGGCAGAGCTCGCGGCCATCGGTGTCGGGCAGGCCCACGTCGAGGATGATCAGGTCGAAATGCGAGGCCTTGACCCGCTCCATCGCCTCGGCGCCGTTGGAGGCCTCGAAGACCTCGAAATCCTCGGTGATGATGAGCTGTTCGGCCAGCGCCTCACGCAGGTCGTCGTCATCATCGACAAGAAGCAGGTTCTTGAGCTGTGCCATCTCGGTCCTCCAAATCTCTTCTTCGTGAGATTGGGGCGCAGCCGGCGAGGGGCAAGATTTGCTGCAAGCCGTTCACGCGCTCGTGTGAATATCACCCGGGAGGCGAGGAAATGTTTCAATTCCCGATCATTACCGGCTACATGACAGGCCTGATGACTGGACATTTTGCACCTGACACGGCGGAGCTGATCAACCGCGCCCGCGCCGATCTTCGGATGGGGGTGCCGGTCGTGCTCTGCGGTCACGGCAGCGCCGCGCTGGTGCTTGCGGCCGAAACCATGGGGCCGGCGCGGCTGGCCACCCTGCGGGCGCTGGGCGGGGCGCCGGTGCTGGCGATCACCGGACGCCGGGCCGAGACGCTGAAGGCGCGCCCCTATGACGGCGATGTCGCCCGGCTGCCGCTGCCGGAAGAGGCCGATTGCGCCTGGATCCGCGCCATCGCCGATCCGGCCGATGATCTGCGGACACCGATGAAGGGCCCGCTGTTCGCCTTGCGCGAAGGCGATGCGGCGCTGCACCGGCTGGCGGTGTCGCTGGTGAAATCGGCACAGCTCCTGCCCGCCGCCGTGGTGCTGGAAACCGCGGTCGAGAGCCTGCCGGAAGCCGCGCTGCTCACACGGCTCGAGGCCGGGAGCGCCGGGCCGCTGCTGCTGCGGGCCACCGATCCGCATCCGGTGGTGGCGGCGCGCCTGCCCACCCGGCTGGCCCATGGCGGACGGTTGCACATCTTCCGCCCCGATGATGGCGGGGTCGAGCACTACGCCTTCGAGATCGGCCGCCCGGATCGGGCGCAGCCGGTGCTGGCACGGCTGCATTCCGCCTGTTTCACCGGCGATGTGCTGGGCTCGCTGAAATGCGACTGCGGCCCGCAGCTTCATGCCGCCCTGGCGCAGATGGGCGACGAGGGGCAGGGGGTGCTGCTCTATCTCAACCAGGAGGGTCGCGGCATCGGGCTCGCCAACAAGATGCGCGCCTATTCCTTGCAGGATCAGGGCTTCGACACGGTCGAGGCCAATCACCGGCTGGGCTTCGAGGATGACGAACGCGATTTCCGCATCGGCGCCGATATCCTCAAGGCCATGGGCTTTGCCCGGGTCCGGCTGCTGACCAATAATCCACGCAAGATCGCGATGATGCAGGGCGCCGGTCTCGCGGTGACCGAACGGGTGCCGCTCAAGGTCGGGCTGACCGATCAGAACGCCGCCTATCTCGCCACCAAGGCGGCGAAATCGGGGCATCTGCTGTGATGGTCCTCACCCCGCGCGGGCTGCGCTTTGCCGGAAGGCTCTGGCCCTGCACCATCGGCCGCGGCGGGCTGACCGCCGACAAGCGCGAGGGCGATGGCGCCACCCCGCGCGGCCGGCACCACATCACCGGGCTGCTGTATCGCCCCGACCGGATGGCCCGCCCGGCGCCCTGGGCCGAGCCGATCCGCCCCGGCGATCTGTGGTCCGACGAGCCGCAAGACGAGGATTACAACACTTTGGTCCGCGCGCCCTACACCGGCTCGCACGAGGCGCTGCGCCGCGCCGATCCGCTTTATGACCTGGTGCTGCTGACCGATTGGAACTGGCCCGATGCCACGCCCGGCCGTGGCTCGGCGATCTTCCTGCACCGCTGGCGGCGGCCCGGCTCTCCGACCGAAGGCTGCATCGCCTTCCGCCCCGACCACCTGCGCCGGATCGCGGCACTGGCCGCCCCCGGCACAAGGCTGATCGTGCCCTGAGCTCTAGCGCTGCTTGCGCGGCGTGCAGTCGCCGCCGGTGTGACAGGCGATCACCTGTTCGGTCATCTCGGGCGTGGGTCTGGCAAAGGCAAAGCCGCCGCAGGGGGTGATCGTCACCTCCGGGGAGGCGGCGTCGAGATTGACGAAGGCCAGCACCGGATCGCCGCTCTGGGCCCCTGCGCACCACGGGCCGAAACATTGCACGTTCAGCACGATGTCCGCGTCATAGGGGTGGATGAATCCGGCGCGGCTCAACGCGTCGCCGGTCAGCCGCGCCGGAATTCGGGTGTCGGGCGGAGTGTTGGCCTGATCGGTCATGTCGGTCTCGGGCAGCCGCGTCGCGTCAAAGCCCATCCGGCCCAGCACCACCATGTAGCGATCCTCGCTGTCCCTGGCATCCTGGTAGACAGCGGCCACGTCATGCGGCAGGCAGGTCAGCGCCTGCGCCCCGGCGGCCCAGACAAGCAACGGCAGACAAGTCAAGAGACGCATCACTCACCTCTCAAGATAGGGGCGGAACTCCTCGACCACGCGGGCATAGACCTCGCGCTTGAACGGTACGATATGATCGACGAGCCGGTCGTGCGGCAGCCAGCGCCATTCGGAAAACTCCTGATGATCGTCGGCATCCAGCCGCACCTGATCGTCGGTGCCATGGAAACGCATCAGGAACCATTTCTGTTCCTGGCCGCGAAACCGGCCTTTCCAGATATTCGGCACCAGATCATGCGGCAGGTCATAGGGTATCCAGGCCCGGGTTTCCGCCTCCACGGTCACCAGCTCGGGCAGGACACCGGTTTCTTCCTGCAATTCGCGCAGCGCGGCGGCGCGGGCGTCCTCGCCCTTGTCGATGCCGCCCTGCGGCATCTGCCAGGCCGGCGTTTCGCTGTCGATCCGCTGGCCGACAAAGGCCTCGCCCGCGGCGTTGACAAGCATCACCCCGACATTGCGGCGATAGGGCAGGCGGGCGATGTCTTCGGGGGTCATGCGGGCCTCGCGGTCACTCGAGATCGCCCCCGGCACGGCGGCCGGGGGCAGAGCAGTTTCACTCGTCTTTCGGACCCAGCGCCGACAGGCCCTTGAGGATGTCGATGGCATAGGCCAGCTGGTAATCCTCTTCGCGCAGCGCGGCGGCGGCTTCGGCCTTGGCGCGGTCGGCTTCGATCTGTTCGATCTCGTCCTCGCTCAGGCTGTCATTGTCGAGCGAGCCGCGCAGGTCGGCCTCGGAACGCGAATTGGGGGTGGTTTCCTCATCCTCTTCGTTGGCCACCCGACGCGGCTGTTCGACAACGATGTCGGGCGAGACGCCGAGCGCCTGGATCGACCGGCCCGACGGCGTGTAATAGCGCGCCGTGGTCAGCCGCATGGCGCCGTCTCCGCGAAGCGGCATGACGGTCTGCACCGACCCCTTGCCGAAGGATTTGGTGCCGACCACGATGGCGCGGCGGTGATCCTGCAAGGCACCGGCGACGATTTCCGAGGCCGAGGCCGAGCCGCCGTTGATCAGCACCACCAGCGGCTTGCCCTCGGCAAGATCGCCGGGCGTGGCGTTGTAGCGCTCGCCGTCCTCGGGGTTGCGGCCGCGGGTCGAGACGATCTCGCCTTTCTCGAGGAAGGCATCCGACACCCGGATCGCCTGGGTCAGCAGACCGCCGGGGTTGTTGCGCAGGTCGAGCACGATGCCGTTGACGTTCTCGAGCCCGCCGGCGGCCGCGATCTCCTCGGCCAGTCCCTCTTCGAGATTGGGCGTGGTCTGATCATTGAAGGTGGTGACACGCAGCACCACGGTCTCGCCTTCGGTGCGGGTGCGCACGGCGGTGAGGGTGATGGTGTCGCGGATGATCGAGACATCGAAGGGCTCGGGCTGATCCTCGCGGACCACGGTGATGATGATCTCGGAGCCGACCGGCCCGCGCATCATCTCGACCGCCTCGTCCAGCGTCAGGCCGAGCACCGATTCGCCATCGACATGGGTGATGAAATCGCCGGCCTCGATCCCGGCGGCATCTGCCGGGGTGTCGTCGATCGGCGACACCACCTTGATGAAGCCCTCTTCCTGGGTCACCTCGATGCCCAGACCGCCGAACTCGCCCCGGGTCTGCACCCGCATGTCGGCGGCGTCATCCGGCGACAGATAGCTGGAATGCGGGTCGAGCGAGGTCAGCATGCCGTTGATCGCGGCCTCGATCAGCTCGCCTTCGTCGACCTCCTCGACATATTGCGCGCGAATGCGTTCGAAGATGTCGCCAAACAGGTCAAGCTGCTCGTAGACATTGCCCGATGAACGCTCTTCCTGGGCCAGCAGCGGGCCGGCAAGCTGGGTGGTTGCGACAATGCCTGCCAGCGTACCGCCGACGGCGGCCATGACGAACTTCTTCATTGGTGTCTTATCCCTTGTCGGTGGTGCGGAACCAATCTTGTGGGTCCACAGGCTGATTCAGCTCTCTGACCTCTATATAGAGCGTTTCCGGGCGGGCGTTTCCAGCCCCATCACCCGATAGTGACACATCCGTCCGCAACTCTCCGCCCATCAGCCCTAGAGGATCGCCCGCCGGCAGGACCTGGCCGGTCTGGCCAAAGACCGCCTCGAGCCCGGCAAAGATGAACAGCGTGTCGGCCTGCGGCTCCAGAATGGCGACCAGCCCGTAGTTCAGGAGCGGCCCGGCATAGCGGATGGTGGCGGCGGTGGGGGTCGTGACCACTGCCTGCGGCCCGGTGGCGATCAGCAGCCCGGGGCGGCGCACACCGGCGGCATCGGCCTCGCCGGCGCGGCGCAGGAGCTGGCCCTGCACCGGCAGCGCCAGCTTGCCCTTGCGGTGGCTGATGTCGGGCAGGCTGCCCGGCGCCTCGTCCTCGGCGATGGTGCTGAGACCGCTGGCAAAACCCTCCAGTGTTTCGGTGGCGGCGATCAGCACGGCGGTCTGCACCGGGTTCTCCACAAAGCGGCGCGGCAGATCGGTACGGTCGGCCACCGCCTTCGACAGCGCGGTGCGCGCCTCCTGCGCACCTTCGAGCCCCTCTTGCAGCTTGGCCGCGGATTGCGCCTGCAACAGCCGCAGCGCCTGCACCTCCTCGAGATCGGCGCGCAAGGCATCGGCGCGGGCCTTCAGCCCCGGCGTCACATCCGACAGCAGCATGCCGGCCCGTGCGGTGCCCGTCGGGCCCGAAGGATGCAGCAGGGTGACCGGCGCCGGCGCCCGCGAAATGGATTGCAGCACGCCCAGAAGCCGCGAGATTTCCTTGTCGCGGGCCTGGAGATCCTCGGTGAGCTGCGCCTCTTTCAACGAGGCCGCGCGCATGCCGTCGCGCAGCGCCGCCAGACCGGTCTCATAGCCCTTGACGATTTCGGTCAGCGCCTTGACCCGCTCGCGCCCGCCACGGGCCTCGCTCAGCGCCTGGGCGCTTTCCTCAAGCATGCGCACGGCATCGCGCGCCGCTTCGGCTGTGGTCATCTGCGCCTGCGCCGCCCCGGCGAACAGGCACAGGAGGGTCACGGCGCGCAGGATCATGCCAGCAGGCTTTCTCCGGTCATTTCCTCGGGCGTGTCGAGCGCCATCAGCGCCAGAAGCGTGGGCGCCAGATCGGCCAGCCGCCCGCTCTGCCGCAGCCTGGCCCCCTCGGGCCCGCCGACCAGGATCACCGGCACCGGGTTGAGCGTATGGGCGGTATGCGGCCCGCCGGTCTCGGGGTCGACCATCTGCTCGCAATTGCCGTGGTCGGCGGTCACGATCATCGCGCCGCCGGCCTTGTCCAGCGCCTCGAGCGCCCGGCCGAGGCCGGTATCCACCGCTTGACAGGCCGCCTTGGCCGCCTCCAGATCGCCGGTGTGGCCCACCATGTCGGGGTTGGCAAAGTTCACCACGATCAGGTCATAGCCGGTCTCGATTGCCTTCACGAACTGGTCCGAGACCTCCCCGGCGCTCATTTCGGGCTGCAAGTCATAGGTCGCCACCTTGGGCGAGGGCGCCATGTAGCGGTCTTCGCCCTCTTCGGGCACCTCCTTGCCGCCATTGAGGAAGAAGGTGACATGCGGGTATTTCTCGGTTTCGGCCAGGCGGAACTGCTTCAGCCCCTTCGCCGCGACCCAGGCGCCCAGCGTGTTGACCACGACCTTCTTGGGATAGGCGGCGGCCATGAAGGTGTCATGGGTCTTGGAGTAATCCACCATGCCCAGGATCGAGGCCCATTGCGGCCGGTTGCGGCCGTCGAAGCCGTCAAAGTCATCCTCGCCCACCGCCAGCAGGATCTCGCGCGCCCGGTCGGCCCGGAAGTTGAGGCAGAAGAAGCCGTCGCCATCCCGGGCACCGTCGTAATTGCCGATCAGCGTGGCGGGGATGAATTCGTCGGTCTGATCGCGGTCATAGGCCTCTTTCACCGCCGCCACGGCGGTGCCGGCCTTGTGTTCGGCGGCGCCGCCCACCATGGCGCGATAGGCCTGTTCCACCCGGTCCCAGCGATTGTCGCGGTCCATGGCGAAATAACGCCCGGTGACGGTGCCCACCCGGGCACCCTCGGGCAGCTTCGACACCAGCGTCCGCAGGAAGTCCTCGGCCGATTTCGGCGCCACGTCGCGGCCATCGGTGACCGCATGCACCACCACCGGCACCCCGGCGCTGACGATCATTTCGACGGCGGCCAGCACATGGTCGATATGGCCATGCACGCCGCCATCGGAAATCACCCCCATCAGATGCGCGGTGCCGTCGTGGCCGCGCACGCTCTCGATGAAGGCATGGATCGCCGCGTTGGAAAAGAACGAACGGTCCTCGATCGCGAGATCGATCTGCCCGAGGTCCATCGCCACCACCCGGCCGGCGCCGATATTTGTGTGGCCGACCTCGGAATTGCCCATCTGCCCGCTGGGCAGGCCGACGTCATTGCCATGGGTGGTCAGCGTGGCATTCGGGCAATTCGCCATCAGCCGGTCGAAATTCGGCGTCTCGGCCAGCGCCACGGCATTGGCCTCGGTTTCGTCCCGCAGGCCCCAGCCGTCGAGAATACACAGAACCACGGGTTTCGGAGCAGGCATCAAAGGTTCCTCGTTCTGATCGCGCCCCGGGCGGTGACACCCTGCCACCGAAAGGGGCTTCTTCTCTTATCAAATACGCATCTCGGCCCGTGACACGGGCGCGCGGCTTATTCGGAATAGGTCGGGTGAAACAGGCCGCCGGGCGAGAGCGTGAAGATCTCGGCGCCCTCCGCGGTCACCCCGACCGAATGTTCGAACTGTGCAGAAAGCGACTTGTCGCGGGTCACAGCGGTCCAGTCGTCCGACAGCACCTTGGTCTCGGGACGGCCGAGGTTGACCATCGGCTCGATGGTAAAGAACATGCCTTCCTCGAGCACCGGCCCGGTTCCCGCGCGGCCGTAGTGTAGCACGTTGGGCGGCGCGTGAAACACCGTGCCCAGCCCGTGGCCGCAGAAATCCCGCACCACCGACATGCGCTGGCCTTCGACGAAGCTTTGGATCGCATGGCCGACATCGCCAAAGGTGTTGCCGGGCTTGACCGCCTCGATGCCGCGCATCAGCGCGTCATGGGTCACCTGGATCAGCCGCTCGGCCTTGCGGCTGAGCTTGCCGGCGACGAACATCCGGCTGGTGTCGCCGAACCAGCCATCCTTGATGACGGTCACGTCGATATTGAGGATATCGCCGTCCTTCAGCTTCTTGTCGCCGGGAATGCCGTGGCAGACCACGTGATTGACGCTGATGCAGGAGGCGTGCTGATAGCCCTTGTAGCCGATGGTGGCCGATTTGGTGCCCAGCTCGCCCACCCGCTTCTCGATGAAGGCATCGAGCGCGCCCGTGGTCTGGCCGACCTCGACCAGAGGGGCCACTTCGTCGAGGATCTGGGCTGCGACCCGGCCGGCCTCGTGCATGCCGGCGAAATCCGCCTGTTCATGGATCCGGATCCCGTCGCGCGTCATGCGCCCCTTGTGACGGTTCATGCAATTGCTCCGTAAAAAACGTCTTGCTGGCTGTCTTATGCGTTTGCAGCGTAAAGAGCCAGCCCGCGCGGGACAAGTTCCCGTGCTGCCGCGGTGAGGGGGCGCCGCCGCGATGCAATCAAGAGGTGACCAGAACGCCCATGCCGGCCAGAATCACCCCCGCCCAGATCATCCGGTGGCGAAGATGGCCTTCGCCCAGCAGCAGGCTGCCCGCCAGCACGGTCAGCAGCACGCTGACCTCGCGGGTGGGCGCGACATAGGCCACCGGGGTGAAGGTCAGCGCATAGAGCACGAGGATATAGGCCAGCGGATTGAACAGCGCGATGATCACCAGCCCCGCGCGGTGATCGCGCCATTGCAATCGCATGACCGCGCGGCGTTTCAGGGCCATCGGCGCCAGCAGCACCGATCGCGCCACGCTCGAGACGTAATCGAGCAGCAGCGGCGGGATCAGCAGCGCCGAGACCGCATAGGCGTCCCAGACCGTATAGCTGCCGATCAGCCCGCCGGCGGCCAGGCCAAAGAGGAGCGAGGTCGAGATCTGCTGGCCCTTCACGCGCCCGCCGGTGGTCAGCATCAGCACGCCAAAGACGATGCCGACCGCGCCAAGCGCCATCTGCGCGCTGACGATCTCGCCCAGAAAGAGCACGGCAAAGCTGGTGGAGAGAAGCGGCCCGGTCGAACGTGCGGTGGGATAGACCAGCGACAGATCGCCCTTGCGATAGCCGACCTGCAAGAGCAGGAAATAGGCCATGTGCAGCGCCGTGCTGCCGGCCAGCCAGATGAGTTGCTGCGGCCCGAAGCTCGGCGCCTGTGACACCAGCACCCAAAGCGCCAGCGGCGCATAGATCACCACCGTCAGCGCCGAGAACAGCCAGACCAGCTCCGGCCCGCCGCCGATCCGCTTGAGCTGAAAGTTCCAGGTCGCATGGCAGACCGCAGCAGCGAGAACGAGGGCCAGACCAAGAAGAGACATGCAAGACCTCGTCGTCGGAGATGCGGTTACGCCGGAGTGAAATCCATCCGCCCGCCGGGCCGGATGGCCTCGGGCGTCAGTTCGCAGCCCAGTACCATCACCTCGACCCCGGCGGCGCAAGCCTCGACAAAGCCCGCCGCATAGGCCGGGTCGATATCGGCGGCCAGCCGCATCGTGGTGCAATCGTTGCGCTGCACCAGATAGAGCATCACCGCCCGGTGCCCGGCCTGCGCCATCGCGGCAAGATCGGCCAGATGCTTGGTGCCGCGCGCGGTCACGCTGTCGGGAAACTCCGCCACGCCGTTTTCGCGGCTCAGCGTGACCGATTTCACCTCGACATAGCAATCGCGCCGCCCGGCGGCCTGCAACAGGAAATCTATCCGGCTGTTCCGGCTGTACTTCACCTCGGGCCGCACCGTCCGGTAGCCTTCGAGCCCCGGCACGCTGCCGGCCTCGAGCGCCCCGCGCAGCGCGCGGTTCGGCACCGAGGTATCCACCCCCACCAGCACGCCCTCGGCGGGCGAGACCAGCCTGAGGCCGTAATCCAGCTTTTTCTTGGGATCGTCGTTGGGCTCGAGCCAGACCCGAAAGCCGGGGTCGGCAAGGCCGAGCATCGAGCCGGGGTTGGCGCAATGGGCCACAACCTCGCGGCCGTCATCCAGCCGGCAATCGGCGAGGAAGCGTTTGTATCGCCGCAGGAGCGTGGCCGGAACAAGAGGGGTTTGAAAGCGCATGCGCCCGGCCTATACCTCTGAAAATCTGCATTCAAGGAGGCCCCGATGGCCAATCCCACCGCCGCCATGCTGGTGATCGGCGACGAGATCCTCTCGGGCCGCACCCGCGACGCCAATATGCATTACCTCGCCGGCGAGCTGACCAAACACGGCATCGACCTCAAGGAGGTGCGCGTGGTCAGCGATGACGCGCCCGCCATCGTCGCGGCGGTCAAGGCGCTCTCGGCGGCGGTCACCCATGTCTTTACCTCCGGCGGCATCGGCCCGACCCATGACGACATCACCGCCGATTGCATCGCCGAGGCCTTCGGCGTGCCTATCGACGTGCGCGAGGATGCCCGCGCGCTGCTGGCCGAGCATTACGCCAATACCGGGCGCGAGCTGAACGCCGCCCGCCTGCGGATGGCCCGCATCCCCGATGGCGCGACCTTGATCGACAACCCGGTGTCGATCGCGCCGGGCTTTCTCTTGGGCAATGTGCATGTCATGGCCGGCGTGCCCAGCGTGTTTCAGGCCATGGTCGCCTCCGTCCTGCCGACGCTCACGGGGGGCGCGCCGCTGCTGAGCCAGACCCTGCGGGTGCAGCGCGGCGAAGGCGATATCGCCGGGCCGCTGGCGGCGCTGGCGGAGGAATTCGACGACCTGTCCTTCGGCTCCTATCCGTATCAGCAGAACGGGGCCTATGGCGCCAATATCGTGATCCGCGCGCAGGACGGGGCGAGGATCGATCTGGCGATGACCCGGCTCAAGGCGCTGTTTTCCGAATGAGGCCCGGCGCCGATCAGCTGATGGCGCTTTGCGAGGCGACATGGCCCCCGGCGCGCAGCTTTGCCAGCGGGGCCTTCCTGCTGCGCGATGGCGCCGGCGGCGGCAAACGTGTCTCGGCGGCGACGCTTCTGCCCGGCGCCAGCTGGTCCGAGGACGATCGGCTGCGGGCCGAGCAAGAGATGCGCGCGCTGGGCCAGCAGCCGCTGTTTCAGATAAGGGCCGGCGAAGAGCGGCTCGATGCCACGCTCGAGGCCGCCGGTTACCGGATCGTCGATCCGGTCAATCTCTATGTCGCCCCGGTGCAGGATCTGACCGACCGGCCCATTCCCCGCGTCACCACCTTCTGCATCTGGGAGCCGCTGGCGATCATGCGCGATCTCTGGGCCGCGGCGGGCATCGGCCCGGAACGGCTGGCGGTGATGTGGCGCGCCACCTGCGACAAGACCACCATCCTGGGCCGGATCGAGGACAGCCCCGCTGCCACCGCCTATGTCGGGCTGGTTGACGGGCTGGCCATGCTGCATGCGCTCGAAGTTGTCCCGGCCAAGCGCCGCAAGGGGCTGGCGCAGTGGATGATGCGGCAGGCGGCGGTCTGGGCGGCAGACCGCGGCGCCACGCATCTGTCGGTGCTCTGCACCGAGGCCAACACCGGCGCCAATGCGCTTTACGCCGGCATGGGCTTTGCCTGCGTCGGCCATTATCACTACCGGATCGCCGAAGCCTGACGCACAACCGCCCCCCGACAGCATCGAGGGGCGGAGAAGTCATCCGTCTGACCGGTCAGATCCAGTACATCGGCGCGCCGTAGTGCTCATGCACCCGTTGCTCCCAGGCGCGGTCGCGGTGCCAGTCGCTGGTCCGCTCCGGTGCGCCCTTGACCTCGGCTTCGGTCAGATCGGTGGTAAACCCATCGCGGCTGACGTCATAATTGAGCTTGCCCCAGGGCACCGGGTGGTGTTCTTCGCCAAGCCCGAGAAAGCCGCCAAAACCCATGACCGCATAGGCCACCTTGCCGGATTCCTTGTCGATCATCAGGTGATCGATCGTGCCGATATGCGTGCCATCGCGGCTGTAGACGGCGGTGCCGTTCACGTCGGACGAGGACACAAGACTGTGGTTCCCTTCGGTACTCATCACTAATTCCTCCAATCGGTGTGCAGAAGAAACCGCCGAGCGCCGCGGATGTTCCGACGTGGTGCCCCGCCACGGCGGATATTCGCCCGGCGTCGCGGCGGCGAAAAGCCAGCCGAGACCGGGAGTTGAATGCCCGCGCGTTTTGCGATTTGCTGCGTCGGGCACCAAACAGGCACGCAACCGGAGCCCTGCCCATGTCCGCCTCTGACCAGCCTACAGCGCTCGACCTTCCGATGGTCGATCCGCTGCCCGACGAGACCCGCAAATATTTCGATGTCTGCGAAGACAAGCTGGGCATGGTGCCCAATGTCCTGCGCGCCTATGCCTTCGACATCGACAAGCTCAACGCCTTTACCGCCATGTACAACGACCTGATGCTGGCCGGCAGCGGGCTGAGCAAGCTCGAGCGGGAAATGATCGCCGTGGCGGTGTCGTCGATCAACAAGTGTTTCTATTGCCTCACCGCCCATGGTGCCGCCGTGCGGCAGCTGTCCGGCGATCCCGAGCTGGGCGAGCTGATGGTGATGAACTGGCGCGCCGCCGATCTCGACAAGCGTCAGACCGCGATGCTGGAGTTTGCCGAAAAGGTGACCAAGGCCAGCGCCGAGATCGCCGAGGCCGACCGGCAGGCGCTGCGCGACGCCGGCTTCTCGGATCGCGACATCTTTGACATCGCCTCGGTCGCCGGGTTCTTCAACATGTCGAACCGCGTGGCCAGCGCCACCGACATGCGGCCCAACCGCGCCTATCACGCGATGGCGCGCTGAACTTGCGGGCGCTCGCGCTCATCGCATGTTGCCTGGCGGGGCCGGCCGTGGCGCAGGACCTTGCGCTGCCTGCCGGGGCGGTGCTGACCTACGAGGAAAAGCGCGATCCGGGGTCTTATGCGCTGCCGACGGGTGCCTTTGCCGAGGGCGCGATCCCGGCCGAGGTAGTCGAGGGCGCGGTGCTGCGGCAATCCTACCGGGTGCCGGGGGACATCCGCACCACGCTGCAACTGCTGGCGCCGCTGAGGACACAGATTGCCGCGTCGGGCTATGACATCCAGTTCGACTGCAAGACCCGGCGCTGTGGCGGCTTTGATTTCCGTTTCGGCACCGAGGTGCTGCCCGGCCCGGGCATGTATGTCGATCTCACCGATTTCCGTTTTCTCGCCGCGCGCCACCCCGATGGTGGCGCGGTTTCGGTGCTGGTCTCGCGCAGCGCCGCGGCGGGCTTTGTCCAGATCATCCGGGTCGGCGATGCGGCCGAAGGCGGGGTCAGCGCCGCGCCGGGGCCGGTTGCGCCGACCCCGCCGGGTGACAGCGGGCAGATTGCCAGGCAACTCGAAAGCCTCGGCCGGGTCGTGCTCGCCGATCTGTCGTTTCAGACCGGTTCCTCGGCGCTGGGCGAGGGGGATTTCGACAGCCTGACCACGCTTGCGCGCTATCTCGCGGCCTTTCCCAACCGGCGGATCGCACTGGTCGGCCATACCGACGCGGTGGGCTCGCTGGACAACAACATCGCGCTGTCGCGCCAGCGGGCGATGTCGGTGCTGGACCGTCTGGTGCGCGAGCACGGCGTCGACCGCGACCAGCTCGAGGCCGGCGGTATGGGCTATCTGGCGCCGCTGACCAGCAACCTGACAGCCGAGGGCCGCGAGGCCAACCGAAGGGTCGAGGCGGTGCTTGTCTCGACCGAATGACGCCGGCCGACCTGCCGTGACGTTACCCGGGTAAGGCGAGTCGACTTGCGATATTCGAAGCGCTTTCAGGGGAATATATCTGCCAAGCTTCCCGTGAAAAGTGTCGCAAGTGTGCGCCATATCATCCGGGACCGCAAATTTCCCGCGCTAGGTTTTGACCTGACTGCAAGGGGCGCGGCCCCGTGATTCGCAAGGGACGACGTCAGTTGGACATGAGAATGACAGAGCTTTCCATGGGCTTGACCGTCGAAGAACGCGCCGCCCTGGCCACCGCCTATTCCGCGGCGCTGTCCTACCGGTCGAACCTGCCGCATCAGCCGGTGCGGCCCAGCGTCGGGCTGGACGAGGCTGTGGCGCGGTTTCGCCAGCCTCTGAGCGAAACGGGAGAGCCTGCGCCGCAGGTGATTTCCGGGATCACCGCCGGCGCCGACGGCGCGTTGCACGCAATGACAGCGCCGGGCTTTTTCGGCTATGTTCTGGGCGGCTCGCACCCGGTGGGCGTGGCGGCGGATGCGCTGGTGTCGGCCTGGGGGCAGAACGCCGGCTCGGCCAGCGAAACCCCGGCGATCACCGGCATGGAGCGCACGCTCTGCGACTGGCTGGTCGATCTCTTCGGCCTGCCGCAAGGCACCGGGGCGGGGCTTGTCACCGGCGCCAGCGCGGCGAATTTCTCGGGGGTGCTGGCGGCGCGGCATGCGCTGCTGGCGGCACAGGGCTGGGATGTGGAACAGGACGGGCTGATCGGTGCGCCGGCGATCCCGGTGCTGATCGGCGCGGAGGCGCATTCGGCAGTAAGCGCGGCGCTGCGCTATTCCGGGCTTGGCGCCGGCCGTGCCCGGCGGGTGGCGACCGACGATCAGGGCCGCATCAACCCGGCGGACTTTGCCGAGAAACTGGCGCAATGCGAGGCGCCGCCGCTGGTCATCCTGCAAGCCGGCCAGATCAACACCGGTGCTTTCGATCCCTTCGAGGCGCTGATCGCGCAGGTCCATGCGCGGGGCGGCTGGGTCCATGTGGATGGCGCCTTCGGCCTCTGGGCCGCCGCGGTGCCGGAGCTGGCGCATCTCTGCGCCGGGGTGGCGCGGGCCGACAGCTGGGCCGTCGATCTGCACAAGGGGCTGAGCGCGCCGTTCGACGCCGGCGTGGTGCTCGTGCGCGACCGGGCGGCGCTGGTGGCGGCAATGTCGGCGCGCGGCGCCTATCTGCCGAGCCGGAATGACGACTGGGAGCCGTCCGACAGCACGCCGGAGCTGTCGCGCCGCGCCCGCGGGGTGCCGAGCTATGCCATTCTGCGCCATCTCGGCCGCTCCGGCCTCAGCGCGCTGATCCTGCGGCATCACCAGCTGGCGGCGCGGATTGCCTGCACGGTGGCGGCCGAGCCGGGGCTGACCGTGCTCAACGACGTGGTGTTCAACCAGGTGGCGCTTTGCTGCGGTGCCGGGGCCGAGGGCGACCGGCAGACCGAGGCCGTGCTGCGCGAGGTCCAGGCGCGGGGGCGGGTCTATCCCTCGCATGGCGTCTGGCGCGGGCGGCAGATCATCCGCATTTCGGTATCGGGATATGCCACCCAGGCCGAACATGCCGACCTGGCGGCGCGCGAAATCATCACGGCTTGGCGCGGGCTGCGCGCCGGCTGAGAGCCGGCGGCTTTGCCTCCCGGACCCCCTACGGTCTTATTCAACAGAAGAAGCAGGGGGCGCCTTGCGGCAGAGGTCGGGGAGCGGCCGGTTGCGGCGGCTTGTTGCGTGCTGATGGTTGAAGTCCCCCCCGGCCTAAGCCAATGTCGGCGGCAACAGGCGCAAGGACGGGGATCGGCATGGCGGGCAGCGACAGAAACAGGGCGGTGCAGACCCCCGAGCTTGGCAGCGAGACATTCTTTACCGATGCCGACAAGGCGGTCGACCAGCTCTGTATGCTCTATGAGAAGGCCACCGCCTTTCTGGCCGATGCCTTTCGCCGGGCGATGGTCGAGGGGCAGCCGGCCACGCGGTATCGCGCCTTCTATCCCGAGGTGCGCATCACCACCACCAGCTTTGCCCATGTCGACAGCCGGCTGAGCTTTGGCCATGTCTCGGCGCCCGGCACCCATGCCACCACGGTGACGCAGCCGCGGCTGTTCCGGCGCTATCTGCGGCAGCAGATCCACCTGCTGATGGAAAACCACGGCGTGCCGGTCTGTGTCGCGGTGTCGGACACGCCGATCCCGGTGCATTTTGCGGTTGCCGCCCAGACCGATGTGACCGTGCCGCAGGAAGGCGCGGCCGAGTTCATCCTCCGCGATGTCTTTGACGTGCCCGATCTGAGCACCACCAACGACGACATCGTCAACGGCACCTATGACACTGCGCCGGGCGATCCGGCGCCGCTGGCGCCCTTTACCGCGCAGCGGATCGATTATTCGCTGGCCCGGCTGGCGCATTACACCGCCACCGACCCCGGGCATTTCCAGAATTACGTGCTGTTCACCAACTATCAGTTCTATGTCAGCGAGTTCGAGGCCTTTGCCCGCGCCATGCTGGCCGATCCGGACAGCGGCTACACCAGCTTTGTCTCGACCGGCAATGTCGAGATCACCGCCGCCGATCAGGAGATCCCGCCGACGCTGAAACAGCCGCAGATGCCGACCTATCACCTCAAGCGGCCGGGTGATGCCGGGATCACCCTGGTCAATATCGGCGTTGGCCCGTCGAACGCCAAGACCGCCACCGACCACATTGCCGTGCTGCGGCCGCATGCCTGGCTGATGGTGGGCCATTGTGCCGGCCTCAGGAACACCCAGGCCTTGGGCGATTTCGTGCTGGCGCATGCCTATCTGCGCGAGGACCGGGTGCTGGACGACGATCTGCCGGTCTGGGTGCCGATCCCGGCGCTGGCCGAGATCCAGATCGCCCTCGAAGAGGCGGTGGCCGAGGAGACCCAGCTCAAGGGCTACGACCTCAAGCGGATCATGCGCACCGGCACCGTGGCCAGCGTCGACAACCGCAACTGGGAGCTGCGCGACCAGGAGGGACCGGTGCAGCGGCTCAGCCAGTCGCGCGCCGTGGCGCTCGACATGGAGAGCGCAACCATCGCCGCCAACGGCTTTCGCTTCCGGGTGCCCTACGGCACGCTGCTCTGTGTCTCGGACAAGCCGCTGCATGGCGAATTGAAGCTGCCGGGCATGGCCAGCGCCTTCTATCAGACTCAGGTCGCGCGGCATCTGCGCATCGGAATCCGGGCGATGGAACGGCTGCGTGAGATGCCTTTGGAGCGGATTCACAGCCGGAAATTGCGGGCTTTCGACGAAACCGCCTTTCTGTGACGTTGGGTCAACCGGCAAAACCCCATATTTTTAAGGCCCGACGTGCCACTAATCGTTGTGTCCCCCCGCAACATGACGTTTAATGCGTCCGATGAGGCCCAAGTGCTGGGCAGACTGAAGGAGACCAGAAAATGGCAAAACCGTTGACCAAGACCCAGCTCGTTGCGGCTCTGGCAGAAGAACTCGATTCCGACAAGAAAGCCGCGACCGCGGCGCTCGACGCGGTGTGCAACATCATCACCCGCGAAGTGGCCGGCGGTGGCGCAGTGACCCTGCCGGGTGTCGGCAAGTTCTATCTGAAAGAGCGTCCGGCGCGGATGGTGCGCAACCCCGCCACCGGTGAGCAATTCCAGAAAGAGGCGGACAAGGTCGTCAAGGTGACCATCGCCAAGGCTCTGAAAGACAGCGCCAACGACGAGTGATCCGCCGTTCGGCGCCCGGGGCGCCAACCGGAGAATTTTGAATGGCCGGCGCCCCTCGCGCTGGCCATTCTTCGTCTTGACCTTCCAGCGGTGGCCATAGGTTTCTGGGAACCCGACCCCCGCGAAAGGACGCCACCCATGCCGCATGATCATGGCCATGCCCATCTCGACCCCGGCTCCGGCGACCGGCGGGTGGCGATTGCGATCTGGGCCAATGCGGCGCTGACCCTGGCGCAGATCCTCGGCGGGCTCCTTTCCGGCAGCCTGGCGCTGATCGCCGATGCATTGCACAACCTGTCGGACATGGCCGCGCTGGTGATCGCCTTTGCCGCGCGCAAGATCGCCCGGCGGCCGGCCGATGCGCGGATGACCTTTGGCTATGGCCGGATTGAGGTGGTGGCGGCGCTGATCAATTATACCACGCTGATCCTTGTCGGGGCCTACCTGATCTACGAGGGCGGGCTGCGGCTGATCGATCCGCCGGCGGTGGCGGGCTGGACCGTGGTGATCCTGGGCGGCCTGGCGCTGCTGGTCGATGCGCTGACCGCCGGGCTGACCTGGAGCATGCAGAAACACAGCGTCAACATTCGCGCGCTGTTCCTGCACAACCTGTCCGATGCCCTGGCTTCGGTGGCGGTGATTGTCGGCGGCACGCTGATCCTGCTCTATGATCTGCGCTGGGTCGATCCGGCGATCACCATCGGCATCGCGCTTTATATCCTCTACCTCGCCCTGACCGAGATCGGCGGCCCGATCCGCACCCTGATGCTGGGCAGCCCGCCCGAGATCGACGCCGCCGAGGTGATCGCGGCGCTTCAGGCCACCGACGGCGTCGAGGATGTGCACCATGTCCATCTCTGGCAGATGCAGGAGGATGCGGCGGCGCTCGATTGCCATGTGGTGCTGACCGCAGCCGGTTGGGGCCGGCTGGAGGCGATCAAGTCCGAGATCAAGGCGCGGCTGGCGGCGCGTTTCGACATCACCCATTCCAGCCTGGAATTCGAACATGAGGCGCGCTGCGGCCGCGATGCCCGTCTTTACGGCCACGGCTGAGACCGCGGCGCCGCAAAACGCTTGCCTTTTGACGCCGGATCGCCAATCTGGCCGCGGGCCGGGCGATGGCGTCGCCCCTCAGGGCCTTTTCCCAAATTCCTGAACGCCGGGAGCTTTCCTTGACGAGGAGGGTCGCCATGACGGCACGTCCTGATTTCTATCGGTTTCACAACGGCCAGAAGGCCCCGCTGCAATTCTCCGAGGCGGAATACGAGGCCCGGCTGGCGGGGCTGCGCGCCCGCATGGCCGATCTCGGCTGCGAGGCGGCGGTGCTGACCTCGATGCACAATGTCAGCTATTACAGCGGCTTCACCTATTGCGCCTTTGGCCGGCCTTACGCTCTGGTGGTCACGCCGGAAACCAGCGTCACGATCAGCGCCGGCATCGACGCCGGCCAGCCCTGGCGCCGGTGTCATGGCGACAACATCACCTATACCGACTGGCAGCGCGACAATTACTGGCGGGCGATCCTTTCGGTCACCGGTCCGGGGCGTGCGCTGGGCTATGAGAGCGACCACCTGACGCTCTGGCAGATGGGCAAGCTCGAGAGCTTCCTGCGGCCGGCGCAGATGGTCGATCTCTTTGACACGACGATGCGGCAGCGGATGATGAAAAGCCCGGCCGAGATCGCGCTGATCCGCGCCGGGGCGGCGGTGGCCGATGTCGGCGGCTATGCGATCCGCGAGGCGATCAGGCCCGGCGCGCGTGAGATCGAGGTCGCCATGGCCGGGCGCGATGCGATGGAACTGGAGATCGCCCGGCGCTTTCCAGAGGCGGAATATCGCGACACCTGGGTCTGGTTCCAGTCGGAGCTCAACACCGACGGGGCGCACAACCCGGTGACCGCGCGGGCCTTGCAGCGTGGTGATATTCTGTCGCTGAACACCTTTCCGATGATCTCGGGTTATTACACCGCGCTGGAACGGACGCTGTTCGTGCAGGAGGTCGATGCCGCTTCGCTGGCGCTCTGGCAGGCCAATATCGGCGCGCATGAGCTGGGGATCTCGCTGCTCCGGCCGGGGGCGCGCTGTTCCGAGGTGACCGAGGCGATCAACCGGTATTTCGAGGAACGCGACCTGCTGCAATACCGGACCTTCGGCTACGGTCATTCCTTCGGCGTGCTGAGCCATTACTACGGCCGCGAGGCGGGGCTGGAGCTGCGCGAGGATATCGACACGGTGCTGGAGCCGGGGATGGTGATCTCGATGGAGCCGATGCTGACGATTGCCGAAGGCCAGCCCGGGGCTGGGGGCTACCGAGAGCATGACATCCTGGTGATCACCGAGGACGGGAACGAGAACATCACCGGCTACCCCTATGGGCCGGAATTCAACGTGGTGGGTTAGGTCGCCCCGCGCCCCGGCCCCCGCGCCGGGGCCTCCCCGTTGGCCGCGAGGTCCAGGGTCGCGCCCGGGACGGGGACGGTTCGGGTGTCGGACCAATGGACGACAGGTTCACATCCGCCTCTCCACGCCCCGGCCACCGCGCCGGGGCCTCTCCGTTGGCCGCGAGGTCCCGGGTCGGGCCCGGGGCGGGGACGGTTCGGGTGTCGGGCCAAGGGGTCACATGTTCACATCCGCCGCTCCACGCCCCGGCCCCCGCGCCGGGGGCTCTCCGTTGGCCGCGAGGTCCCGGGTCGGGCCCGGGACGAGGACGGTTCGGGTGTCGGGCCAAGGGGTCACAGGTTCACATCAGCCGCCCCGCGCCCCGGCCCCCGCGCCGGGGCCTCTCCGCTGGCCGCGAGGTCCCGGGTCGGGCCCGGGACGGTTCGAATGTCGGGTCAAAGGGCGACATGCAGCTTTCAGGACCCGCACCTCGAACGCCTTGGCAATCAGCCCATATGGCCCATTTTCGAACGCGCCTTGCCGCGCTCGAGGCCCAGCTGGCGTTCGCGCCAGATGATCAGCACCCCGGCGGCGATCACCACCAGCGAGCCCCAGATCGTCGCCGCGGTCGGGATCTCGGCGAACAGCAGATAGCCCGCCGCCACCGCGAACAGCATCTGGCTGTAATCGAAGGGCGCCAGCACCGAGGCCGGCGCAAAGCGATAGGCCGAGGTCACCAGGATCTGCCCGATCCCGCCGATCACCCCGGCGGCGACCAGCATCGCGGTTTCGGTGGCATTCGGCACGGTCCAGCCGAAGGGCAGGGTGAAAAGCGAAAAGCCGGTGGCGGTGAGCATGAAGTAGAACACCACCGCCGCCGCATCCTCGGATTGCACCAGCCGGCGAATATGCACCTGGGCCAGCGCCCGCAACCCGGCCGAGATCAGCGCCACGATGGCGCCGATGGTGGCCAGCCTGTCGGCGGTGCCGTCAAGGCTCAGCCGCGGCCAGAGGATGATCATCACCCCGATCAGCCCGATCGCCACCGCGCTCAACCGGAACAGCCGCACCTTTTCGCCCAGCAGAAGCGCGGCAAGGATCACCGTCATCAGCGGCGCGGCAAAGCCGATGGCGGTCACCTCGGGCAGCGGCAACAGGCCCAGCGCGGCAAAGCCCAGCCCCATCGACGACACGCCGATCACCCCACGCCAGACATGGCCCATGACATTGGCGGTGCGCAATCCGGTGCGCAGCTCGCCGCGCGCGACCAGCCAGATCAGGATCACCGGGATGGAAAAGGCCGAGCGAAAGAAGACGGCTTCGCCGGGCGGCACCGCGTCCGAGGTTGCCTTGATGAGAACGGCCATGATCGTGAACACGGCAAGAGCGGAAATTTTGAGCGCGATACCGCGACTGATGAACATGGCGGCAGTTAGCCCTCGTCCTCACCGAAGGTCAATGGCCACGGCCTCCGGGCGGAGTTTTGTCACCAAGGCGTCTTTGCTCCGTCATTCCAGCGTTACATCGCCGGCGCAGGAGATTTGCGACATTGTCCTACCAGGAGACGTTTCATGGGCTTTCGCAGCATCTGTCTGACTTCCGTCCTCGCGCTGAGCGCCGGGTCGGCCATGGCCGAGATGAATTTCAACCGCGTTGCATCCTTTCCGGTCATCGCCAACATGGCTGCGGGGGAAGACACCAGCCGCGAAAGCTCGCCGGAGATCATCGATGTCACCGCCGACGGCATGACGCTGGTCTATACCGACAGCCCGCTCGAGGTGATCGGCCTGATCGACATCACCGAACCTGCCAATCCGCAGCCCAAGGGCAATATCGCGGTCGGCGGCGAACCGACTTCGGTGGCGGTGATCGGCACCACCGCCTTTGTCGGCGTGAACACCTCGGAGAGCTACACCGCCCCGTCGGGCCGGATCGCGGCGATCGACACCGTCAGCGGCACCGAGATCGCCACCTGCGATCTCGGCGGTCAGCCCGACAGCCTCGCCAAGGCGCAGGACGGCTCGTTTGTTGCGGTCGCCATCGAGAACGAGCGCGACGAAGACCTTGATGGCGGCAGGCTCCCGCAGATGCCCGCCGGCACGCTGGCCCTGGTCAATGTCACCGAGGGGCGCCTCGATTGCGGCTCGATGCGGTTTGTCGATCTGACCGGCCTGGCCGAAGTTGCCGGCGAGGACCCCGAGCCGGAATATGTCTCGATCAATGCCAAGGGCGAGATCGTGGTGACCCTTCAGGAAAACAACCACATGGTCGTGGTGTCGAAAGAGGGTGAAATCCTGTCGCATTTCTCGGCCGGCACGGTGGATCTCGACGGCATCGACGCCACCGACGAACGCGGCGCGCTGATCTTTAGCGAAAGCCAGAAGGCCCGCAAGCGCGAGCCCGACGCGGTGGCCTGGATCGACGAGGACCACTTTGCCACCGCCAACGAAGGCGATTATCAGGGCGGCGCGCGCGGCTGGACGATCTTTCACAAGGATGGCACCGTCGTTCATGAAAGCGGCACCAGCTTCGAACAGGCGATCATCCAGATCGGCCATTACCCCGACAAGCGCTCCGACAGCAAAGGCGTGGAGCCGGAATCCGTGACCTTCGGCCGATTTGGCGAGACGCCTTTTGTCTTTGTCGGTGCCGAGCGTGCCTCGGTGGTCGGCGTCTATGACGTGACCGACCCGGCCGCTCCGGTGCTGAAACAGCTGCTGCCCTCGGGGGTCGGCCCGGAAGGATACGTCGTCATTCCCGAGCGCAACCTGCTGGTCTCGGCCAATGAATCCGACCTGATCGAAGATGGCGGCGCCCGCGCGCATGTCATGCTCTTCGAATACCAGGAGGGCGCGGCGCAATATCCGCATCTCACTTCCGAAGGCATGGCGACGCTGACCGGCTGGGGCGCGATCTCCGGCATGGTCGCCGGCGACGGCAAGACGATCCATGCGGTCAACGACAGCTTCTATGGCTACCAGCCGACGATCTACACCATCGACGCCGGCCAGACCCCGGCGCGGATCACCGCCGCGATGCAGGTCACCCGTGCCGGGCGCGTGGCGCAGAAACTCGACCTCGAAGGCATCACGCTGGACGGAGAAGGCGGCTTCTGGCTGGCTTCCGAAGGGCGCAGCGACCGGCTCATCCCGCATGCGCTTTATCACGTGACCGCCAAGGGCGAGATCGACCGGGAAATCGGCCTGCCGGCAGAGCTGATGGCGGTGGAGCGGCGCTTCGGCTTCGAAGGTGTGACCCGTGTCGGCGACACCCTGTGGATGGCGGTGCAACGCGAATGGAAGGACGACCCCGAGAACCACGTGAAACTGGTTGCCTACAATACCGAGACCGGGGATTGGGGCGCCGTGCTCTATGAGAAGGCCGCGCCCGAGACCGGCTGGGTCGGGCTGTCGGAAATCACCGCTTTCGGTGATCATGTCTATGTGGTGGAACGCGACAACCAGCACGACGACCGCGCGGTGACCAAGAAGATCTATCGCATCGCCCTGTCCGAGATGCAGCCGGCGCCGTTGGGCGGCCCGCTGCCCGTGGTGGCCAAACAGGAGGTGCACGACCTGATCCCCGATCTGAAATCGACAGGCGGCTATGTGCTCGACAAGGTCGAGGGCCTGGCGATCACCGAAGACGGCGAGATCTTCGTCTCGACCGACAACGACGGGGTCGACGATCATTCCGGAGAGACCATGTTCTTTTCGATCGGCGGCGCGATGTAGGTCGCGGCTGACGTGCGACACCTGCAGCGGGAGAGCCCAGGCTCTCCCGTTTGCATTTGGGGGCTGGGCTCCCGATCTCCGGCCGGGCTTGGCGCGGCGGTCGAAGGCTGGCACTGTGGCGCCAGACAGAAGGAGGCCCGAGATGTCCGTCACCGAAATTCGCCCCAACATGCAGCATTGGCAGGAGCGCGTCGATCTGGCCGCCGCCTTTCGCTGGACCGCCCGGCTCAACATGCATGAGGCCGTGGCCAATCACTTCAGCCTCGCGGTCGATGATCAGGGCACGCGGTTCCTGATGAACCCGAACCAGATGCATTTCGCCCGCATCCGGGCCAGCGACATGATCGAGGTCGATCTGGACGACCCCACGGCGCAGGAAGGGCCGGATGCGCCGGACCCGACCGCCTGGGGGCTGCATGGCTGGCTGCACCGGCACTGTCCGCAGGCGCGCTGCGTCATGCATGTGCATTCGATCTTTGCCACCGTCCTGGCCAGCCTGGCCGACAGCCGGCTGCTGCCGATCGACCAGAACTGCGCCACCTTCTTTGGTCGCTACGTGATCGACGAAGGGTATGGCGGGCTGGCCTTCGAGGACGAGGGGGAGCGTTGCGCCCGGCTCTTTACCGATCCGAAGCAGAAGGTGATGATCATGGGCAACCATGGTGTGCTGGTGATCGGCGCGACCGTCGCCGATACCTTCAACCGGCTGTATTACTTCGAGCGCGCCGCCGAGACCTATATCCGCGCCTTGCAGACCGGCCGGGAGCTGCGGGTGCTCTCCGACGCGGTGGCGGACAAGGTGGCGCGCGAGGTCGAGACCTATCCCGAGCAGGACATTCGGCATTTCGCCGAGCTGAAGGCGATCCTCGATGGCGAGGGTTCGGATTACGCGGCATGAGCCTGTCGCGCTTCATCGCCGCGCAGGATGGCATCTGGGAGCAGGCGCTGGGCGAGTTGCAGGCCGGGCGCAAGCGGAGCCACTGGATGTGGTTCATCTTTCCGCAACTGGCCTCGCTCGGCCGTTCGGCCAAGGCGCAGCGCTACGGTCTCGCCGATCTGGCCGAGGCGCGGGCCTATGCGGCGCATGCCGTGCTTGGCCCGCGGCTGCGCGAGGCGGGCGCCGCGGTGCTGGCCCATCGCGGGCGCGCGGCAGAAGAGATCCTGGGCGGGATCGACGCCCTCAAGCTGCGCTCCTGCGCCACGCTGTTCGAACGTGCGGACCATGGCAGTGACGTGCATACCCGGCTGATCGATATCTTTTACGGCGGCGACCGCTGCCCCCTGACGCTGGCAGAGATCGGCGCGGCCTAGCCGGAGGCCGGTCAGCCCGGCCGCAGCCCGGTTTCCACCAGCATGCCGCGCCGTTTGGCCTCGTAATAATAGCCGCGCGCGTACCATTTGATCGCCGTCGTCTCGCTGCCGTCTGACAGGAGCCAGGCACCGCGCAGGTATTTGCCGGCATATTGCAGGTTGGTATCGGCATCGAGCAGGTCGGCGGGTTTGCCGCGAAATCCCATGGTGCGCGCGGTCTGCGGCAGGATTTGCAGCAGGCCCCAATAGGGCCCGTTGCGCGCCCAGGGCCGGTGCGTGCTCTCGCGGATCGCCAGCTTGTGCAACAGCGTGCGGGGGATCTCGTAGTGATCGGCCCATCTGTTGATCTTCCGGCGCAGCTCGGGCGTCTCGTTGGGATGGAGCGGCGGGTTGAAGGCGGCGGGCGGCGCGGGTTCGGGCGCGCGTTGGCGGCCACAGGCGGCGAGGCTGGCAAACGCGCCGAGAAGCAGCGCGCGGCGGGAGAGGTGGGGCATCCGGACGACTCGGTCAGTGGCAGATGGCGCGAGCCTAGCGAGGCCGGGGCAAGGTTGCATCCTCCCGCCGGAAAGCTGCGCGGACCGCCGCCGAAACGCTTGCCTTCGGGCGCCGCTGCGGACAGGTTGCGCGCATGACACACACGCTTTTGTCTTTTGGCCATGGCTACAGCGCCCGCGCCCTTGCCCCTCTGCTTCTGGCCGAGGGGTGGCGCGTCATCGGCACCACTCGCAGCCCCGACAAGCGGCCGCAGCTCGAAGCCGAGAGCATCGAACCCGGGCTTTTTCCCGGCGACGACCTGTGCCCGGCGCTGGAGGCCGCCGATCACCTGCTGATCTCGGCCGGGCCGGATGCGGCGGGCGATCCGGTGCTGGCCGCGCTGGGCCAGGAGATTGCCGCGCGCGCCGGGCAATTCGCCTGGGTGGGCTATCTCTCGACCACCGGGGTGTATGGCGATCACGGTGGCGGCTGGGTGGACGAGGACACGCCGCTGGCCCCCTCGACCCGGCGCGGCGTCTGGCGCCAGCAGGCCGAGGCGGCCTGGCAGGCGATCCCCGGCCTGCCGCTGCATATCTTTCGGCTGGCGGGCATCTACGGGCCGGGGCGCGGCCCCTTTGCCAAGGTGCGGCAGGGCAGCGCGCGGCGGATCATCAAGCCGGGGCAGGTGTTCAGCCGCATCCATGTCGAGGATATCGCCCAGGTGCTCAGGGCCTCGATCGCCCGGCCCGACCCGGGCGCGATCTACAACCTCTGCGATGACGATCCGGCGCCGCCGCAGGACGTGATCGCCTATGCCGCCGAGCTTCTGGACGTGCCCATTCCCGAGGCGGTGCCGTTTGACAGCGCCGAGATGACGCCGATGGCGCGCAGTTTCTATGCGGAAAGCAAGCGGGTGCGAAACGACCGGATCAAACGCGAACTGGGGGTGACGCTGAAATACCCCGATTACCGCAGCGGTCTGCGCGCGCTGCTTGACCGGGATCGCGGAAAGTGACGCCGCCGCGCAGCCTCGGCGAGGTACTGAGCGCCATCGAACCCGAGGCGGATTGCGCCGACAAGGTCACGGTTGCGGATCTGTTGCAGGAAATCGGCGAGCGCTCTTTCGCGCCGCTGGTCCTGGTGGTGTCGGTGCTGCTGGTCACGCCGCTCTCGGGCATTCCGGGGACGCCCACCATCGGGGCGCTGATTGTCGTGCTGATCTCGGCGCAATGGCTGACCGGGCGGCGGCATCTCTGGCTGCCTGGTTTCGTGTTGCGGCGGGCGGTGACCGGCGCCAGGCTGGCCCGCGCGATTGCCTGGCTCAGGCCGATGGCGGCATGGGTCGACGCGCGCAGCCAAAGCCGGCTGCGGCCGATGACGGCGCCGCCGATGGCGCTGGTGACCAAGCTGCTGATCCTGTTGATCGCGCTGACCTGGCCGCTGCTCGAGCTGTTGCCGATGGTCACCTCGGTGGGCGCTATGGCGGTGTCGCTGCTGGCCTTCGGGCTGATGGTGCGCGATGGCCTCTGGCTGGTGGCGGGCTATGCCACGCTGGCCGCCATGGCGCTGCTGGTCAGCTGGTTCGCCGGGCAGGTGCCGGCCTGAGCGCCAGCGGATCGGGCCGGGTGGCGGCGGGGGTGAGCGTCCACTCATAGACATCCGCCACCTGCCGGGCCTTGGCGTGCCAGGTGAAATGGTCGAACACCCGGGCGCGGCCGGCCTCGGCCATCGGTCCGAGCTGCCCCGGATTGGCCACCACGTCCTTGAGTGCGGTGCGCAGGCCCTTGATGATCGCCGCCCGCGGCCCGATCGGGATCTTGAGCCCGGTGCCGGAGGTGACAAGCTCGCCCGGGCCGGCGTAGTCGACGATCAGCGGCACCAGCCCCAGCGCCATCGCCTCGAGCACCACGCCGCCGCCGAATTCGCGGATCGAGGGGAAGGTGAGCATATGACAGCGCCCGGCAACGCTTTCGACCTCGCCGTGGGGCAGCCAGCCGTGAAAGGTGACGGCCGCGTCTGTGCCTTCTTCGGCGACCTGGGCGCGCAGCTCGTTCATCATCGGGCCATCGCCGATCATCTCGAGGATCATGGCCCCTGATTGCAGCAGCGGCGCGGCGGCGGCGAGCAGCATGTCGGGCCCCTTGTACGGCACCATGCGGCCGATGAAACAGGCGCGCAACGGCTTCGGCCCCGGCCGCGACAGGCGCGAGAATTTCGCCGGATCGACGGCGTTCTCGGGCAGATAGATCACTTTGTCCTGGTAGCGGGCCGGGATCTCGGACTGGGTGTGGCGCGATCCGGTCAGGATCGCGGCCGCGTGGCGCAGGGTGCGGACGCGGCCGGGCAGGTAGCGATAGGCCGACCGCAGATAACTCAGCAACTCGCGTTCGCGCAGGCGTTCGCTGTTGAACCCCTCGGGCCAGGGCACGCCGCCATTGAGCGGGCCAAGCACGAAAGGCACGCCGGCGCGCGCGCAACGCGCCGCGACGGGGCTGGCGATGGTCGGGCTGAGCGGCGTGATGCGGTGCACGATGTCATAGGCGCCGGCCTTGATCTCGGCCCCGAAGGCGCGCCAGACCAGCCGTTCGAAATGCGGATAGGCCAGTGCGTTGAGCGCCTGGATCGTCGTCCAGCCCTTGCCCTGGCCCATGCGCAGCGCCTCGCCCAGCTGCCACAGCGGGCGGGCCAGCCTGTCGCTGTCGATAAAGGTCACCTCGCGGCCTTCGACATAGCCGGCATCGAGAATCGCCGCGCGGTTGCGGGCATGGGTGACCAAGTGGACATCGGCCACCTCGCGCAGCGCATGCGCTAGCGACCAGCCCACCAGCGGCACCGAGACCCAATCGGGATTGGCGGCCTCCGCAATCGCCAGAACGCGGCGTCTTGTCATACCATCTACTCCATCACCGGGCGCCATTTCAGCGCGAACCGCGAATTGCGCCCCTTGAGCGCGTCTTCCCGAAGCCGCAGTCTTTCGCGGCGCAGGGTTTCGGCATAGCCCATCAGCGCGCCGGACAGCAGCCAGGTCAGCGGCGTCAGCGTGGCATTGGGCACAAGCTCGGCGGCATTGGCTGCCAGCATCAGCGTCAGCGGGCCGACAAAGGGCGAGATTTCGTCGGGTTTGCGCGCCAGCATCTCGCGCCAGAGCAGGAAGATCGGCAGCACCAGCAAGCCGAATTCCGCCAGAAAGCCGAGCCAGCCGTATTTGCCCATGACGATGATCCAGCGGCCATCGGTGATCGTCTCGATCGCGCCGGTGATGTCGTTGTAGATCATGTTCCGACCCCAGCTGCCCCAGCCGAAGACCGGCTTTTCATAGGCGCGCTCCAGCAGCATATCCTCGTTGTCGAAGCGGAACTTGAGCGAATTGGCGCGCTCGGTCTCGATGCTGGCGGCGGCGGCGAGCAGCCGTTCGCTGGGGATCATGTCGACCGCCTTGAGCATCGGATAGCCGATCGCCAGCAGCGCCACCAGCGCCGCCACCTTGAGCTGCGCCCGCACGCCGAAAAGGAGAACCACCGGGATCAGGCAGACCGCAAACAGCATAGCGCCGAGCGATTTGTACAGCACCAGGCTCGCTCCCAGCCAGAGCGTCAGCCCGGCATACATCAGCTTGCGCTTCTTTTCGAACTTGAACAGCGCCGCCGCGGCGGTCAGGGCCATCATCCCGAAAAAGGCCAGCCAGATGCCGTGATACAGGAACACCGTCGGCCGCCAGCCGCCAAAGCGCATGGTCTGGGCGAAATCATGCTGGAAATATCCGTAGATCCAGATGTTGAGCTGCGGCGAGAGCCGGGTTTCGAGCAGCGCCGGGAAGCTGTAGGCAAAGCCGGCCCACATCAGCACCAACAGCACCATGCGCTGCGAGGCGGCCTCGACCAGATACTGACGGGCCAGCACGAAGGGAATGAAGATCAGGATCTGGGTCAGCGTCAGGGCGATCGCGTCGGTCACCAGAAGCCCGGGCAGATGCAGCACGTCGCCCCAGCGCACCGGCTCGGTATTGGTGATCACCGTGGCGATGGGTGAAAAGATGAAGATCAGCATCAGCGCCTTGCCGAGAAGCGTGTCGGGCAGCACCGATTTGCGCAGGCCGTAGGTGGCAATGGCCATCATCAGCGCGGTCAACGCCGGGATAGAATGCTTGTCGAGCGGCGGCAGCAGCGGAAAATCGAAGGCGGCCGGTGGCGGCGGCAGGATCAGGAAACCGCTGACCAGACAGATCACCAGCGCCTGCGGCAGGGACAGGCGGCGAAACAGGATCACCGTCACCACTGGCCAGACAGCCAGCATCAGATTGGCCAGGATATTGGGCATCAGCGCGTCTTTGGTTGCAACAGCGGAACACTAGAACAGGAATGCGGCAGGTTTTGGGCCGGTCGCAGTCTAGCCGCCGGCGGCCGGTTTGGGAAAGGGGGCGTTTGCCCGGCGCCATACGCGCCGAAATGGCGCAGGGCAGATTTTTCGCTTGCACTCGGCCCGGCGCTTGGCCAGCGTATGCGCGATTGTCCCTAATTCATACAAGACTCCATTGCCCGACCGCCGCAAGATAGCCTATCTCTGCGATCTTTCTCCGCAGGATCCGCTGACCTATTCCGGCGGCAATGCGCGCATTTTCTCTGCCTTGCAGACCCATGTCGGCGATGTCTCGGTGCTCGATCCCGGCTGGGGCCGGATCGATCCGTTGCGTCGGCTGATCTGCGCGCTGCCCGAACCGGTGACCATTCGCGCGCTGTGGCGCGCCCGGCTGGGGCTGTCGCGGCTGATCGCGCCGGAGCTTCAGAAACAGCTGACCCGGGGCCGCTATGACGTGCTGTTCTGCGCCTATGCCTTTCACGCGCTGGCCGGGCTGCGGGTGCCGCCGGGGGTGTTCTCGATCTATTCCTCGGACGCCACGCCAACCACCTACAAGCGCTCCGAGGTGGGGCAATCCTTCGGTTCCTACCTCAGCCTCTCGCGGATGTTCGATCCGATGATCCTGGGCGCCGAGCGGCGGGTGTTCCGGGCGATGGACCTGCTGCTCTGGCCGACGGAATGGCTGAAATCGGGTGCGGATGTGCTTTACGAGCTGGCCCCCGAGCGATCTGTCATCCTGCCCTGGGGCGCCAATGTGGCCGATCCCGGCGCGGTCGATGTCCCGCCGGCGCTCAGCCGTGGCGCCCGGCTGCGCTTTGCGCTGATCGGTCGCGACTGGCACGCCAAGGGCGGGCCGCTGGTGCTCGAGACTGTTGAGCTGCTGCGCGCGCGGGGGGTGGACGCGGTGCTTGATGTGATCGGCGTCACGCCGCCAGAGGCGGCCGGCGCGGAGTACATCACCGCGCATGGCGTGCTGGACAAATCCCGCCCCGAAGACATGGCGCGTTTCGCGGCGGTGATGCGCCGGGCGCATTTCCTGTTTCAACCCTCTTTCGAGAGCTTCGGCTTTGCCTTCTGCGAGGCCTCGGCTTATGGGCTGCCGGCGCTCTGCCTGCGCATTGGCGGCGTGCCGGTGCGCGAAGGCGTCAATGGCCATGCCCTGCCGCTGGGCACCGGCGCCGAAGGCTTTGCGGCCCGGGTCGAGGCCTATCTGGCGGCGCCGCAGAAGTACGAGGCGCTGCGCCGGTCGTCCCGGCGGGAATACGAAGAGCGGCTCAACTGGGATGCCTGGGGTCGGTCGGTCGACGCTCATCTGCGCGCGCGGCACCGCTAAGAGCGCCCAGAGCGCTTTGATTTACCGAAACTGGACCTATCCGCTGGAATTCACTGGCGCTATCGCGGGCGCGGTCAAAGCTTTAGCCTGCGGCCACACAATGGGCGCCGTCCGTTCCACAGATTCTTCAGGAGATGCCGACCGATGAAAATGACCACCGAAGAAGCCTTCGTGAAAGTGCTTCAACGCCACGGGATCGAACATGCATTCGGCATCATCGGCTCGGCTTTCATGCCGATTTCGGACCTGTTTCCCAAGGCCGGCATCCAGTTCTGGGATTGCGCCCACGAAGGCTCGGGCGGGATGATGGCCGACGGCTACACCCGCGCCTGCGGCAAGATGAGCATGATGATCGCCCAGAACGGGCCCGGCATCACCAATTTCGTCACCGCCGTGAAAACCGCCTATTGGAACCACACGCCGCTCTTGCTGGTGACGCCGCAGGCCGCCAACAAGACCATCGGCATGGGTGGTTTCCAGGAAGTCGAGCAGATGAAGCTGTTCGAGGACATGGTGGCCTATCAGGAAGAGGTGCGCGACCCGTCGCGCATCGCCGAGGTGCTGAACCGGGTGATCCTGAACGCCCATCGCGCGTCTGCTCCGGCGCAGATCAACGTGCCGCGCGACTACTGGACCCAGGTGATCGACATCGAACTGCCGGAGATGGTCTCCTTCGAGCGGCCCTCGGGCGGCGAAACCGCGATTGCCGAGGCGGCCAAGCTTCTCTCCGAGGCGAAATTCCCGGTGATCCTGAACGGCGCCGGCGTCGTCCTGGCGGATGCCATCGACGACTCCATGCAGCTGGCCGAGCGGCTTTCGGCGCCTGTCTGCGTCGGCTATCAGCACAATGACGCCTTCCCAGGCTCGCATCCGCTGTTTGCCGGGCCGCTGGGCTACAATGGCTCCAAGGCCGGGATGGAGCTGATTTCCAAGGCCGATGTGGTGCTCTGTCTCGGCACGCGGCTCAACCCGTTCTCGACCCTGCCGGGCTATGGCATCGACTATTGGCCCAAGGATGCCAAGGTGATCCAGGTCGATATCAACCCCGACCGCATCGGCCTGACCAAGAAGGTCTCGGTCGGCATCGTCGGCGATGCCAAGAAGGTGGCGCAGGGCATCCTCGCGGGGCTGGATGACAGCGCCGGCGACGACGGCCGCAAGGACCGCGAAAACCTGATCATCCAGACAAAATCGGCCTGGGCGCAGCAGCTCGCCTCGATGGACCATGAGGACGACGACCCCGGCACCACCTGGAACCAGCGCGCCCGCGACGCCAAGCCCGACTGGATGAGCCCGCGCATGGCCTGGCGCGCGATTCAGAATGCGTTGCCGCGCGAGGCGATCATCTCGTCCGACATCGGCAACAACTGCGCCATCGGCAATGCCTATCCGACCTTCGAGCAGGGCCGCAAATACCTGGCGCCCGGCCTCTTTGGCCCTTGCGGTTACGGACTGCCGGCGATCATCGGCGCCAAGATCGGCTGCCCCGACACGCCGGTGGTGGGTTTTGCCGGCGACGGCGCCTTTGGCATCGCGGTGACCGAACTGACCGCCATCGGCCGCGCGGAATGGCCGCCGGTGACCATGGTCGTCTTCCGCAACTACCAATGGGGCGCCGAAAAGCGCAATTCGACGCTGTGGTACGAGGACAATTTCGTCGGCACCGAGCTTGACGACGGGGTGAGCTATGCCGGCATCGCCCAGGCCTGCGGGCTCAAGGGCGTTCAGACCAAGACCATGGACGCACTGACCGAGGCGCTGAACACCGCGATCAAGGATCAGATGGAGAACGGCAAGACCACCTTGATCGAGGCGCTTATCAATCAGGAGTTGGGCGAGCCCTTCCGCCGCGACGCGATGAAGAAACCGGTGGCGGTGGCCGGGATCGACCGGGCCGACATGCGCCGTCTTTAACGGCGGGGCGGGGCCCTGATCCGCCAAGGGGAAAGGGCCCGGCTAAAGCGCCAGCGTCACCACGGTTGCGGCGACGATATCCGCGACCGTCGCCCCGCGGCTAAGATCGCAGACCGGGCGGCGGAACCCTTGCAGGAAGGGGCCGATGGCCTGGGCGCCGGCCAGTTCCTGCGCCAGCTTGTAGGCGATGTTGCCTGCGTCCAGAGAAGGGAAGATCAGCACATTGGCATCGCCCGCGCCCGCCCCCTTCTTTGCCGCGATCCGCGCATTGAGTGCCGCATCCGCCTGGACCGGCCCGAGAAAGCCGGTGGCCTCGGCCGCCGCGCGCACCATCTCGACGCCGGGCCCGCTGCCGCTGCGGCCGGTGGAATACGACAAGAGCGCGACGCGCGCCGGGCCGAGCAGCGCCTCGCAGGAGGCTGCCGACGCCAGGGCGATGGCGGTCAGGCCCCTGGCATCCGGGGCGACGGTGACCGCGCAATCGGCAAAGATGATCTCGCGCCCGTCGGGAAAGACCATGACAAAAAACGACGAGGGCTGTGCCACGCCCTCTGCCAGGCCGATGGCCAACCCGGCCGCCTCGATCACCTTGGCGGTCGGGCTGTCGGCGCCAGCGACCATGGCATCCGCCTCGCCCGCCGCCACCATCGCTGCCGCCCGGATCAGCGGCCGCGTCAGCATCCGCCGGGCGATCCCTTCCTTCATGCCACGATTGGCCGCCAGTGCCGCGATCTGCGCCTCGCTCACCGGGCCCAGGCCCACCGGCTCGGCCAGGCCCTGCCGGCGCAGCCGGGCGCAGGCCTCGGCGACGCGCGGCTCGTCGATCTCGGGGAAGACCACGCGGGCTCCGCGCCCGCGCACGGCCTCATATGCCTTTTCAAGAACTGCCATGCCCCGCCTTTCCGCATTTCCAGGAGACCATGATGACTGACGACGTGAAGATCAACCGGGGCCTCAAGGGCATCTACTTTGAACGCTCCGGCGTCAGCCATATCGACGGACGGGCCGGCGAACTGCTGTACCGGGGCTACACGATCCATGATCTGGCCGAGCACAGCACCTTCGAGGAGGTCTGCTATCTGCTGATCCATGGCGAATTGCCCGGCGCCGCCGAGCTGGACGCCTTCGACGCCGCGCTCAGGGCCGCTCGGCACCTGCCGGCGGCAGTGCATGAGATCATTCGCGCCACGGCCGACGGCCACCCGATGGATGTGTTGCGCACCGCCGTCTCGGCGCTGGCGGCGCTGGAGCCGGACAGCCGCGAAACCGGCGCGGAAGCCTTTCTGCGCAACGGCATCCGTCTCACCGCCCAGGTGCCGATGATCATTGCCGCGCATGAGGCCATCCGCAACGGCCGCGACCCGGTGGCGCCCGATCTGGCGCTGGGTCATGCTGCCAACTGGCTCTGGATGCTGACCGGCGAGAAACCCTCGGCCGAGGCGGCGCGGCTGGCCGATGTCGATTTCATCCTGCACGCCGAGCACGGCGCCAATGCCTCGTCCTTCGCCGCCCGGGTCACCGTCGGCACCGAGGCCAATCTGCACGGGGCCATCGTCACCGCCCTGGCCACGCTGGCCGGGCCGGCGCACGGCGGCGCCGCCGAGGACGTGATGAAGATGGTGCGCGAGATCGGCACGCCGGAGAACGCCGCCGCCTACGTCAAGGCCAAGCGCGCCGCCAAGGAGCCGGTTACCGGCTTTGGCCACCGGGTCTATCGCGCCGAAGACCCGCGCGCGCGCCACATGCGCGACGGCGTGCGCAAGCTGGGCGAGGAAAAAGGCGCGCCGGAGTGGTACGAGATCTTGCAGGCCGTGGTCACGGCGATGCAGCCCTATGCCCGGCACGGGCTGAACGTGAACGTGGATTTCTATTCTGGGGTCGTCTATCAATTGCATGGCATTCCGATGGATCTCTACGTGCCGATCTTTGCCATCGGTCGGATGCCCGGATGGATCGTGCAATGCCTCGAACAGCAGCAGAGCAATATCCTGATCCGGCCGCTCACCCTGTACAACGGGCCGCAACGGCGCGCCTATGTGCCGCTGGGAGACCGCGATTGACCCGCAAGCCGCCCACGCTCCGCCCCGACAGTCGCCTCAGCGAATGGCTGGGCCGATGGCGTGGCATGGCGGTCAGCGTCGCCGACCCCGACCTGCCGCGCTCCAACGCGCCCGAGGCGCCGCCGGCCGCCGCCGCAATGCTCGGGCTGGGGCTGCGGGCCTTCGATCGGGTGGTGCTGCCCAAGGCGGTCAGTGCCGCGATCGCGGGCTGCAAGCACCGCTTCGGCTGGGTCGCCGGGCCGCCGATCGAGGAGTGGGAGCCGATCGCGCTTCATATCGATACAGAGGCGCGGCTCTGGCTGGCGGTGCAGGATTACGAGACCGACGAATATGCCATGTGGATCGTCGGTTTTGACGGCGATCTCGCACCCCGCAGGCTGCGCCGGGCGCCGGATCTTGCCGGTGCCGCCCAGCCGCCCCTGCCGGAGCGAGGCGACGAGGTTCTGACCTTCTGAGGGGGCTTACTTGCGGCCGCCGAACCAGCCGCGCATCCGGCTTCCGGTGCCTTTCACCGCGTCGGAGGCATCGGCAAAGCCTTCCTCGACATCCTCGAGCATCGGATCGATGCGCCGTCTGCGGAACCGCCGCCAGCGCACGTAGATCGCCCAGAACACCAGCGCCGTCAGCGTCAGGATGATGATGTTGGTCCAGGGGATGATCGTCACGTCGGGGCTGTCCACCCGCCGCACGTCGACGGCGTTGGGATAGATCGACAGAAATTCGTTGCGCCAGCCGTAATGTCTGATCACCACCCAGCGCGGGTTGTCCGAGGTCGAGCGCAGGTCGGCGGCCTCGGTTTGCAGGTTGGCGGTGTCGAACTTGAAATAGGGCGGCCAGCCCCAGCCGGTATCCTCGTTGCGATAGACCATCGGCCGGCCATTGTCGCGGATCGTCTGGATGAAAAAGACGTCGCGGTTGACCTGACCGGTGGCATTGCCGCTGTCGGGGCTGGACCAGAAAATCGAGTTCTCGCCGAAATCCACCCGGCGGATCTCGGTATCGGTGATACGCGCCACGTCATGCTGCGGCAGGGTGTAGTGGAAAAAGGCGCCAACCAGGGCCCAGAAGGCCAGGATGAAAAACCATTTGATGTAACGCATGTGAGAGGCCCCGTGATTTACTGGATATGTAGTGCCTTGCCGGGCATTTGGAAACATCTGCCGGCGGCTTGAGCCCGCCCGCCGGAGATTTTCAGACCGCGACACAGGGGCGCGCGACGATGGTTCGGCCCGCGAGGGGCCGGGCCGGCGGACGCTAGTGGAAGTTGGTGAAATAGATCACCGCGGTGATCAGCACCAGCGGCACGACATAGACCCCGAGGATCAGCTTGCGGCGCAGGGATTTGTCGTATTCGGCAAGCCCGTCCTCGACAAAGGAGCGGCGGGTCGCCTCGTCGCCTTCGAAACCGTCGGCCTCCCATTGCGCCTCGAGCTTGTCGCGGCGGACCGCGCGGGAATAGAGCGACAGGCAGATATAGACCACGGTGAGAAGGAGAAAGCCCAGGCCCGCGAGTTTCAGGAATGCCAGCATCGTCTAACGTCCTCTTACCGCGCCCCAGGGGCCGACCCGGGCGATCAGGTCGTCGCCCGGCTCTTGCATCGGGGGCTCATGGCCAAAGAGTGCGGCACGCGCCCCGGCCTTGTCCACCTGATATTCACGGGTCAGGAAATCGACAACATAGCTGCGCTTGGTCTCGGACCAGGCGCGATGGAGCTGATAGAACAGTTGCTTGTGACAGATGAAGAGCTGGCGGATGTCGCGCGGGGCCAGCTCGGCCAGCAGCATGTTGACGAGGTCGCGGTCGGGTGTGTCGGCGGCGCGCAGCGACAGGAAATAGGACGGGTGCTCCGAGGTGATGCGCGGCCAGTCGCCGGCGCCCTCGGCCCAGTGCACCAGCCGGCCCAGCCCGTGATAGGCCTCGGGCAATTGGCCGGCGTGGCGCCGCGCCAGGTGGCGAATGTCGCGCCGCGTCGCCCCGGTGAGATCGATCCCGGCGTCCTGGGCGGCGTCGACGACGATGAAATCCATCTTTTGCCGCAGGATGGCGGCGGCGTCGAGGCCGGGCGCGGTGACGATGGATTCGACCAGGCGGTTGCTTTCGAGAAAGCGGGCGATGCGGCTGCGGTCCGACAGGTCGAAAACCGCGCCGATCGGCAGGTCTTGCATTGCGGTCTTGTCGCCGGCGGTGATCAGCGCCGGCCGATCGACCGCGCGGAACAGGTAGAAGCCTCCGAAATGGCTGGTCCAGAAGTTCTGCGTCTCGAAGCTCATGGTCTCGAGCAGCACCGGGTTGCGCAGGATGTCGCCGGTGTTCCGCGCCGCGCCGATCATCCGTGCGATCAGCTGGTCATCGAACCAGGCATCCTCGCGGGTCTTGAACTCATCGACCATTTCCGCCAGCTCCCGCGCCTGCCGCAACGTGCCGCCGGTGGTGTCGGCCTCGACGGTGATCTTGCGGATGTCGAGCAGGCGGGCGGGCGTGGTCAGGCTGAAGATCGAATTCACCAACTCGCCGGCGACGGCATCGCGGGCGGTGAGCGCAAAGAGCTGGGCCTCGTTGGTTTCGATGAACTGTCTGAGAATGGTGCGGCTGGTGGAGAAGGTGGCATCGAGCAGCGGCGCGGTCTTCTGCTCGGTGGTGAGCAGGATGAACTGCCGGTTGACGCCATGGTGGTTGAGATAGAGCGGATCGCCCAGCTCGTCGCCGATTTCCGGGGAGAAGCCGGAGATGTCGATGTGGAATTCGGTGAGGGCGGTCTGCGTGCCGGCCAGATGCCGGAGCGCGCGGTTGTAGCGGTCGATGAGCGCGGGGCTGTCGACGCGGATCAGGTTGCCGAACATGAGGCCGGATTGGATGAGGCGGTTCATTGGGACTTCCGTGTCATGGTTCTAGCAAGGCTTCCTGAAAACTGGTTTTGGTGGTCACTGATCCTCGAAACGAAAGGCATTCATCGTATTGCGTATTGCGTATTGCGTATTGCGTGGCGGCGTTGGTTGTTTGTCGCGAGAACCCAGAGCATTTTCCAATTTCTGTGAGTTTGCCTCCCGCCCGGGGTTACCCCGGGCCGCGCCTTTCCGGGGAGCCCTCGCAATCCCCCGGAGGGCGCGGTCGCGGTGGCGTCACCGAAATGCAGGGCGCGTCTGATGCGCGGGCGCCGCGACGCGCACAAGAGGAGAAGGCGTTCCCCAGATCGAGCGCCGCCCTCCGCGCCCCGGACGTGATCCGGGGCCTCTTGCCCAACGCCACGACGAGGTCCCGGATCAGGTCCGGGACGGGGAAACGCAGGGATCTTCCCTTGCCCTCCAGATACGGCCGCTTTGCCTCTTCCTGCCGGCCATACTCCCGCACCATGGCCGCCTCGTCGGATTTGTCGGCGTGGCGGTTGATCTCCTGCGCCACCATCTCCGGCGTCACCGGCACTCGCTGCGCGGCCCTCAGCGCAAGGCCGCCCGTCCCGGACCTGATCCGGGACCTCTTGCCCAACGCCACGACGAGGTCCCGGATCAGGTCCGGGACGGGGAAACGCAGGGATCTTCCCTTGCCCTCCAGATACGGCCGCTTTGCCTCTTCCTGCCGGCCATACTCCCGCACCATGGCCGCCTCGTCGGATTTGTCGGCGTGGCGGTTGATCTCCTGCGCCACCATCTCCGGCGTCACCGGCACTCGCTGCGCGGCCCTCGGCGCAAGGCCGCCCGTCCCGGACTTGATCCGGGGCCTCTTGGCCAACGTCGCGATGAGGTCCCGGATCAGGTCCGGGACGGCGAAGCACCAAACTCATCCCTTGCCCTCCAGATATCGCCGCTTTGCCTCTTCCTGCCGGCCATACTCCCGCACCATGGCCGCGATGGCCGCCTCGTCGGATTTGTCGGCGTAGCGGAATTCGCTGTCGGCGTAGCGGTTGATCTCCTGGATCACCATCTCCGGCGTCACCGGCACGCGCAGCTCGGAAATCATCGCCAGCTTGGTGTCATAAGGCTGGTGCAGGAACAGCGTCGGGTCCTCCATCCATGTGTCCGGAAGCTCGAAATCCATCGAACGCACCTTGACCGCATCGGTGATGTTCTTGATCGCCCGGCCGGTAAAGCGCGGGTCGGCCTGCTGGATGGCCTTCAGATAGCTGCCCATCCTGGCAATCGTGTCCAGCGCGCCGACCTGCGCGTGCACCCGGTCGAAGACACGCAGCAGGCCCTCCTCATGCGGACGGGCGTGGCTTTCGAAGCTGGCGGCGACGGCGCGTTTGATCTCTTGCGCGGCAAAGGCCTGGTGGTCGCCCAGGGGGATATCGTGGCCCTTGCCCATCAGCAGATGCAGGATGTCGATGTAATCCTCGCGCGTTTGCGGCCCGTCGACGAGAAACCGCGCCCCGGCGCGCTGGCGCAGCGCGTCGTCGACGTTCTCGGGGTAGTTCGAGAACATGCCGAAGGTGCAATTGCCGCGCACCACGGTATTGGCGCCGGCAAAGCTCTCCATCAGGACGGCGGTGATCTCGAGCTGGCCGGCCGAGGACTGCCGGTCGCCGCGTTTGCCGGCAAGCTGGTCGATGTCGTCGATGGTGCCGAAGCCGATGACGTTCGGGTCGACGATCGTGTTGATGAAGGCCTTGGCGTTCTGGCCCGATTTGCCCTGGTAGCTGTCGATGTTGTCAGTTGACAGATTCTGGTAGCGGAACGGGTAGTCGGCCACCTTGCAATAGTCGTTGATCAGCCCGGCCATCATCTGGATCAGCGTGGTCTTGCCGGTGCCCGGCTTGCCGTCGCCCATGAAGGTGAAGATGAAGCCGCCCAGTTCGGCAAAGGGGTTGAGCCGGCGCTCGAAGTCATAGGCCATCAGCATCTTCGACAGCTTCATCGCCTGGTACTTGGCGATATGGTTGCCGACCACCTCATGCGGCTTCTTGAAGGTCATGGTGAGCGTGGTGGATTTGGCCTTGGCCGCCGGGGTGAAGCCGCGGATCGTCAGACCGTCGGCCTCGACCTGCCACGTCGCGTTCTGGAACGGCGCGAGGTGGGGGGCGGCCTGGCTGCGCAAGCTCACCTTGTCCATCACCTGCTCGGCAAAGGCAGTCAGAGTGGCAATCAGATGGGCATCGTCGGGGGCGTGGGTGTCGATGTCCTGTTCCAGTTCCCACAGGAGGCCGTGCAGCGCGATCTGGGCATTGTCGGGGATCAGCTCCTCGACCTCGCCGACCTCGACGCTGGTTTCGGAGGCGTGGGGCGACAGCAGATAGGCGGTGGCATTGGCCCAGCAATGGGCGGTGATCAGCGCCTCGGCACTCAGACGCTCGGAGAATTCGGTCTTGCGGTTGGCGGGCAGGGCATGTGCGAGGTTGGCGCGTTTCAGATCGGCAAGGCCGGTGGCCTCGGCATAGGCCTCGCCCATGGCCTGGGCGATGGCGATGGCGCGGCGCAGGGCGTGCAGTGCGGTGGCTTGCAGGGGGGTGGTGAGGGCGTCGTCGGCGTCCGCCGCCTCGATCGTGGCGCGCAGGCTGACGCCGTGTTTGGCGGCGGTGCGGCGGGTGGCGAGGCCGGGGGTGGTGGAGCGGAACCGCGAGCTGCGGGGAATGCCGGGGGAGCGCTCCTGCGCCCTTGCGGGAGCCGTGGCGGTGGCAATGCGCGGGGTGTGATCGAAACCGGTCAGAAGCGCCGTGGCGGCGGGGTAGTGTTTCCGGATGTCCTCTTCGCGAAGCTCCATCTGGTCGGTGGTCTGGCTCATGCGATTTTCTCCAAACGGGGCCGGGCCTTTGCCCGGCGTCCGGGTCAATAGGACAACACCCGTCCGCCCGGGCTGACGACGAACTTGCGCACCGCGGCAAAGCCCGGTGGGTTCTTTTCCGCCAGCACCTGAAACGGGCGCTGGGGCAGGATGATGGCGCGCTGGGTCTCGGTGGCGCCGGTGTCGATGCCCCGGCCCGAGAAGGGATCGAGCGCAAACACCTCGCGCTCCACGGTCGAGAACCAGCCGGCGCGGGTTTCGGTCACGTCTTCGCTGCGCAGCATTTCCGAGGTCCAGGCGAGCGTCCAGTCTTCGCCCGGCGGCGATTTCGCCTCGGCCAGCACGTCGCGGATCGGCCCGGACTGGCGGGTGAAGCTGTGCGAATACATCGGCCCGATGTGGAACCGGCGCAGGCGTTTGGGGTGGAGATCGTCAAAGCTCTCGTCGAAGCCCCGGGCGATGGTCAAAAGCTTCAGCGCGCCAAGCGATTGCGCCATCAGATGCCGCTGCACTTCGGGCCAGCGGCGCTCGTCCTTGGGCAGGGCGGTGCGGCCGGTGTCGTCCAGTTCGAGCACGTAGATCGTCGGCAGGTTAATCTGGCTGTCATAGACCGCCCAGTAAATGCGGTACTTGCGCCGCCCCTCGAAACCCTCGACCCAGTCGATGCGCGGGTCCATCCGGGCCCAGAACAGATGGCCCCCGAGCAGCTCCTCGTAATAGAGCCGCTGCGACAGGGCGAATTGCAGCCGGGTCGGGATCGCCTGTTCCGAGACGATCTGGCGGACCATCCGGTCCTTCAGCGCCGCGATCCCGGGCATGTTTTCCAGATGCGCCTCGGCCTGCTGCGCGTCATTGGCCATGACCAGCAGCTCCTGAAAGGTCGGAAAGCCGCTCTCGGTGGCGTCGATGGCCAGCGAGCCAAAGAACTGGCCGGTGTCGCGGCCGACCAGCAGGTACTTCATGCTCAGCGCCTTGAAGGTGTAGGCGATGCCGCGAATGTAGCGCGCGAGGATCTTGACGTCTTCGCGGCTCAGGCTGCCCTCAGCCTCCATCACCGCCGCCACCCGGCCGAGATGGGTGGTGATCGTCTCGAACTTGCGGAAATAGCGGCGCGAGGCGAGGAGGTCGGTGAGGCCGCGATGGTCCTGGGCCGGGTTGGTCACGATGCCACCTCGCGCCCCGGACGTGATCCGGGGCCTCGTGCCAATGGTGAGCCAAGAGGTCCCGATGCAGGCCCGGGACGGGGGCGTCGGGAGCGGGTTGGGCCGTGCGACGCGTGGGCGACAAGGCCGCGACCGGTTTGGCGGCTCTGCCGTGATGGGATGCCGCCTTGCGCCCCGGACGTGATCCGGGGCCTCGCGTCTGTGGCCGGCCAGGAGGTCCCGGGGCGGGCCCGGGACGGGGGTGTCGGGGGCGGGACCGGTCGTGCAACGTGGTCGGGCGGCGGTTGCATCGGGTAGCCCAGCGATGTCGAAATGTCACCTCGCGCCCCGGACCTGATCCGGGGCCTCGCGTCAGTGGCGGGCCAGGAGGTCCCGGGGCGGGCCCGGGACGGGGGTATCGGCGGCGGGGCCGGTCGTGCGTCGCGGTCGGGCGGGAGTTGCATTGGGTGGCCCAGCGATGTCGGGATGCCGCCTCGCGCCCCGGACCTGATCCGGGGCCTCGCGCCTGTGGCGGGCCAGGAGGTCCCGGGGCGGGCCCGGGACGGGGGTGTCGGGGGCAGGGCCGGCCGTGTGTCGCGGTCGGGCGAAGGTTGCATCGGCTGGCTCAGCCCTGTCACGACAAAGGGCATCAGGCGCCGTAGGCGTTACTGTCGTGTTTCTCGACGATCTCGGCAAAGCGGCGGGCGAAACGCTCGTCGGCCTTGGCCTTGGCCTCGAGCACGTCGCGGGCAAAGACCATGTGATCCTCATGCGCCTCGAGCATGTCGGCCATCTTCTGGTTGGTCGCGGTGCCGATGGCGGCCATCGCGGTCTGGGCCTCCTGATCGGTCTTGACCCCGATCTCGTTGATCCGGTGCGCCACGTCCTGCTGTTGCGCGGTCTTCAGAGATTTGGTCAGGGCGTCATAGAGCACCACCCGCTGCCGGGTGTCGGTCTGAAGCTTGTTGATCAGCACCATCTGCGTCGCCGCCTGGTTTTGCAGGCTGTCGACCCAGCTCTTGCCCTTTTCGATGTAGCGCTCCAGCGTCTGGCTCTTGGCCAGCTTGACCTGTTCCTGCTGCACCCGTTCGTTGTAGGCCTTGTTCAGATCGGCGAGCTCGGTTTCGAGCCGGGTGCGGGCGCTGGCATCCTGTTCGACGGCGATCTTGTTCTCCAACGCGATGATCTCGGGGTCCATGGCGAGGATCTCCGCCTTGGTGGCCTCAAGCTCGCCGACTGTAAACTCGCGTTCGTCCAGCGTCTCGGTGAGATTGCTCTCCACCCGGTCCTTCTGGTCGTTGAGCACCGCAAGCTGGCTTTCCAGCAGCTTGGTGATGATGTCGGACTTGGAAATCAGGTCTTGCAGCTTGTCATCGATATTGGCGGTCTTCATCCGCTCCTGCCGCAGGGCGTCGGACCGGTCCTTGGAGAAGAAACCGACAAAGCTCTCCCAGCCGGTCTTGGACCGCATCTCGTCGAAATCGCGGGAAAAGGCGGCGGTGACATCGTCAAGCCCCATGATCAGCTCAGCGATATTGGCGTTCATCACCTCGGTATGGGCATGCACATCCTCGAGCGTGGCGTTTTCCACGTCGATCGCGGCTTCGGTGCCCTGTTTCATCTTTTCCCGCGCGGTCTCGATCCGGCTGGTGATCTCGGAGATCTTGGATTGGGCCTCGGCCACCTGGGCCTGGCTTTCGCGCAGCTGCGTGTCGAAATTGGACATGGGTGGCTTCCTGTTGCGAATGTATCTGGTGAATATAGGTAATGTTATGCGTATTTACATCGGGGCGATGCGCTGGCCTTGGGGAAAGTCTGGCAAATGTTCCCCCTGTTGGGAAGGTCTGAAATTCCTGCCCCGCCGCTGGCTCGGGCTACCTGTCCAGCAGCGACATCACCCCGGTCGCCAGGGCCAGCAGCGCCCGGCGGTGGCGGCCCAGCGGGAAGCGGCGCGGTGCTGTGGCAAAGGCGGCCGGGTAGGGCGCGTCGGGCTGTTTGTCGCGGACCAGGTCGGCGAGCAGACGGCCGGCATAGCTGCCCATGGCGACGCCATTGCCGTGAAAGGCGAGGCCGGCGAATGCGCCGGGCATCTCGGGGATCGGGCCGACAAAGGGTGTGCGGTTGCGCGCGAGGCAGACGAGACCCGACCAGAAGTGCGGCCGCTCCACCTGCGCCCAGGCCGGGAACATGACGTCGAAATCGGCCTCGATCTTGCGGCGGAATCGGGCATTGGCGCGGGGCGTCGCAAAGGTGCCGCCGCGCATGCCGAAGAGAAAGCGGTTGTCCGGCAGCAGGCGGAAGTAATGCAGCAGTCTGCGGGTGTCATAGGCCATTTGCCGCGAGGTCCAGCCCTGGGCGGACAGTTCGGCCTCGGTCAGCGGACGGGTGGCGAGGATGTTGGATTGCAGCGGCATGTAGCGGGCGCGCAGCCAGCCGGGGATGTCGTCGCTGGAATAGCCGTTGGTGGCGAGGATCAGCCGTTTCGCTTTCAGCGGACCCTTGGGCGTGGTCAGGGTAAAGCCGTCGCCCTGGGTGATGGCGGTGACCGGGCTGGCGTCATGCAACCTGGCGCCGGCCGCCTCGGCGGCACTGGCGAGGCCGGTGACATATTTGCGCGGGTTGAGCGCGAAACCCAGCGGAATGGTCAGCCCGCCGTGGAAGGGGCCTGACATGCCAAGGGCGGCGAGATCGGCTGGTTCGTGCAATTGGGGCGTGACGCCATAGACCTCGGCGACATGCGGCAGCTCGCGGCGCAGCGCGGCCATGTGGCGCGGGGTGTGGGCGAGCAGGGTCTCGCCCTCGGAATGGGTTTCGGCGTCGATGCCGTGGCGCGCCAGACGCTCGGCCACCAGCGCCACGGCGGCTTTCTCGGCGGCACGGTAAATCGCCGGGGCCTCGGGTCCGAAACGGCGCGCGAGCTGCGGATTGGAGATCATGCCGCCGCCGAGACAGCAGAAGCCGCCATTGCGCCCCGAAGCGCCCCAGCCGATGTGGCGCGCCTCGAGCAGCGTCACTTCCGTGCCGGCCTCCGCCAGATGCAGCGCCGCCGAGAGCCCGGTGAAGCCGCCGCCGATCACCGCGACCTCGGTGCTTTGCGGCCCGTCAAAGGCCGCGCGCGCCGGGGCCGCATCGGCAGTCCACAGGCATCCCGACAGCGGCGCGTCGGAATAGGCGTGATCCTCGTAGAGCCGTTGCATCAGGCACGGACGGCGGCCTGGGCCTCGGCCTGTTGCCGGATGCTGGCGCGTTTCGACACCAGCGAGGCGGTGATCACGCCCAGGGTGACGATCCCGATCATGATCGTCGACAGCGCGTTGATCTCGGGGCTGACACCCAGCCGCACGGCCGAGAAGATCTTGATCGGCAGGGTGGTGGCCGAGGGTCCGGCGGTGAAGGACGCGATCACCAGGTCGTCGAGCGACAGGGTGAAGGCCAGAAGCCAGCCCGAAATCACCGCCGGGGCGATGATCGGCAGGGTGACCAGCCGGAACGCCTCGAACGGCGTGCAGCCGAGGTCCAAGGCGGCTTCTTCCAACGAACGGTCGAAGCTGACCAGCCGCGACGAAACCACGACCGAGACGTAGCACATGGAGAACGTCGTATGCGCGAGGATGATGGTCAGGATGCCCCGGTCGAGCCCGATGCCGATGAAGAGCAGCAGCAGCGACAGCCCGGTGATCACCTCTGGCATCACCAGCGGTGCGTAGATCATGCCGGAAAACAGCGTGCGGCCATGAAACCGCCCGGCGCGCACCAGCACATAGGCCGCCATGGTGCCCAACACCGTCGCGATGGTGGAGGAGACGACGGCGACGCGGATGGTGACCCAGGCCGCGTCGAGAAAGGCCTCGTTCTGCAACAGCTCGGCGTACCAGCGGGTCGAGAACCCGGCCCAGACGGTGACCAGCTTGGAGGCGTTGAAGCTGTAGGCTCAGGATGCATTGATTTCGGCCGCACCGCGTGATTCACGGCTCTTAAAACGGAGCTGTGACATGAGCGATCTTTTCTGGCTGACCGACGCGCAGATGGCGCGTCTGAAGCCCTTCTTTCCGAAATCGCACGGAAAGCCGCGCGTTGACGACAAGCGTGTGTTGAGCGGCATAATCTTTATCAATCGTAATGGCTTGCGCTGGCGTGACGCTCCTGCCGCCTACGGCCCGCACAAGACGCTCTACAGCCGATGGAAGCGTTGGAGCGAGAAAGGCATCTTCGCGCGGATGATGGCGGGTCTGGCCGCCCTGCACGGCGAGAAGAATACAGTGATGATCGATGCGACCTACCTGAAGGCACATCGCACGGCGTCCAGCCTGGGCGTGAAAAAAGGGGGCGTGGTCGCCTGATCGGTCGCACCAAGGGCGGCATGAACACCAAACTGCACGCCATCTGCGACAGTCAGGGGCGCCCGCTCGACCTGTTCGTCACCGCCGGTCAGGTCAGCGATTACATCGGCGCGCGGGCATTGCTCAGCGGCCTTCCAAAAGTCAATTGGCTGCTCGGGGATCGCGGCTACGATGCCGACTGGTTCCGGGAAGCGTTGAAAGACAAAGGGATACGCGCCTGCATCCCAGGTCGAAAGCAACGCAAGACCCCGGTCAAATACGACAAGCGCCGATACAAGCGGCGCAACCGCATCGAGATCATGTTCGGAAGGCTCAAGGACTGGAGGCGCGTCGCGACCCGCTATGACCGCTGTCCAAAGGTATTCCTCTCTGCCATAGCCCTCGCAGCTATTGTCATCTATTGGTTATGAATCCTGACCCTAGATCACCAAGATGATCATCGGCAGGTAGAGAAAGGCGAACCCCAGCGTCAGCGACACGGCGTTGAAGGCGGAAAAGCGTTTCATCCCTCGGCCTCCCGTTGCTTCTGCTCGTTGCGCTGGAACAGCACGATGGGCACGATCAGGATCAACAGCAGGATCACCGCCACGGCCGATGCAACCGGCCAGTCGCGGTTGTTGAAGAACTCTTCGAACAGCACCTTGCCGATCATCAGCGTGCCCGAGCCGCCCAGCAGCGAGGGGATGACGAATTCGCCCACCACCGGGATGAAAACCAGGAAACAGCCGGCGATGATGCCCTGTTTCGAAAGCGGCACGGTGACCAGCCAGAAAGCTTGCAGCCGCGAGCAGCCAAGGTCTTCGGCGGCTTCGAGCAGGCTGTCATCCATTTTTTCCAGCGCCGAATAGATCGGCAGGATCATGAAGGGCAGATAGGTATAGACCACGCCGATATAGACGGCCGTGTTGGTGTTGAGGATGGTCAGCGGCTCCGAGATCAGGCCGATCTGGATCAGCAGGCTGTTGAGCAGACCTTCGTTCGACAGGATCCCCATCCAAGCGTAGACCCGGATCAGGAACGAGGTCCAGAACGGCAGGATCACCAGCATCAGAAGAGTCGGCCTCCATTCCGGCGCGGCGCGGGCCATGGCATAGGCGATGGGGTAGCCCGCGATCAGGGTCAGGATCGTCGAGATGAAGGCGATGCGGACGCTGGAGAGATAGGCTTTCCAGTAGAGGTCATCCTGGGTGAGCCAGGTGAAATTCTCCATGTCGAGCTGCGACAGGAAGGCTTTGAAGCCGGCCCAGCCCTCGGAAAGATCGAGTGTCGGCGTGTAAGGTGGTATGGCGATGGCGGTGTCCGACAGCGAGATCTTGAGAACGATCAGGAACGGCACGAGAAAGAGCGCCAGCAGCCAGAGGTAGGGAATGGCGATCAGGGTCAGGCGGCGCATGTGGAGGCCTCCTTGGGGGAACGGGTGACGGCGCCAGGCCGCTCGAGGTTCGCAGGGCCACCCTGGCTCCAGGCCGCGAGGCCCGCCCGAGGTCGGACAGCGCGCAGGCGCGCCTTTTGGCGGGTGTCGAGCGCCGTGCGGGCCTGCGGCCTGCCGTCTTGAGAGCTTCGCGCGGGGTGAAGACGCGCCGTCTGGCCAGACTCCTGCCCCATCCCCTACTCCTCCAGCATCACGGCGGCGGTGTCGGTCCAGCTCAGCCAGACGTCGTCTTCCCAGGTCAGCGCGCGGCGTGACAACCGGCGGGTGTTGGCGGTCTGGGCCTTGATGATGCGTTCGCCCGGCACCCGGACATGATAGGTGGAGAGATTGCCGAGATAGGCGATGTCATGCACCGTGCCGCGCACCTTGTTGCGGGTCTCGGGCTCCTCGGTGCCGATCGATATCTTTTCCGGCCGGATTGCAAGGTGACAGCTCTGGCCGTCGGAAAATCCGCGTGTCGTCTGGGCATGCAGCGGCGGCTGGCTTTCGGCCCAGGCGATGTCATAGCCATCGCCTTGCGGCGTGGCCACGCCGTTGATGATGTTCACTTCGCCAATGAAATCAGCCACATAGACCGAATTCGGCTGTTCGTAGATCTCCGAGGGCGTCGCCACCTGCACGATCCGGCCCTCGTCCATCACCGCCACGCGGGAGGCCACTGTCATCGCCTCTTCCTGGTCGTGGGTGACGATCACGAAGGTGGTGCCGGTCTTTTCCTGGATGTCGACCAGCTCGAACTGGGTCTGCTGGCGCAGCTTGGCATCGAGCGCGCCCAGCGGCTCGTCGAGCAGCAGCAGCTTGGGCGCCTTGGCCAGCGACCGCGCCAGCGCCACGCGCTGCCTCTGGCCGCCGGAAATCTGGTGCGGTTTGCGCTGGGCAAAACCTTCCAGCCGGGTCAGCCGCAGCATTTCAGCGACGCGGGCCTCGATCTCGTCCTTGGGTTTGCCCTCGCGTTTCAGGCCAAAGGCGATGTTGTCGAACACCGTCAGATGCGGAAACAGCGCGTAAGACTGGAACATCATGTTGACCGCGCGCTTGTTCGGCGGCACCCGCGACATGTCTTGCCCGGCGATGAGGATCTGGCCTTCGCTTGGCGTCTCGAACCCGGCCAGCATCCGCATCATCGTTGTCTTGCCACAGCCCGAGGGGCCGAGCAGGGCAAAGAATTCGCGGGCGTAGATGTCCTGGGTCAGGTTGTCGATGGCGGTGAAATCGCCAAACCGCTTGGTCACGCCCTTGAACTGGATCAATGGCTTTTCGTTCGGATCGGTCCAGGGGGCAAAGACGGGTTCGGCCATGATATCTCCTGCTCGCAGAAAAAAGGCCCGCGCCTTGCCAGGCGCGGGCCGCTTCGTCAGGCTCAGGTGCCGGACTTGATCTTGGTCCAGAGACGGGTGACCACGCGCTGTACCTTCGGCGGGTAGGGCGTGGTGGTATAGGTGTTGTCCATCGCCGCCGGCGTCGGATAGATCGCCGGATCGGTGATCACGTCCTCGGCCAGAAACTCCTGCGCGGCTAGGTTGCCGTTGGCGTAGTAGACGTAGTTCGACGCCGCCGCCATGTTCTGGGCATCCATGATGAAGTTCAGGAACGTGTGGGCGCCCTCGGGGTTCGGCGCATCGACCGGAATGGCCATCATGTCGAACCACATCTGCGCCCCTTCATTGGGTGCGAAATAGCCGATCTCGACGCCGTTGTCGGCCTCGGCCGCGCGGTCGCGTGCCTGAAGCACGTCGCCCGACCAGCCGACCGCGACGCAGATGTCGCCATTGGCCAGCGCATTGATGTATTCCGAGGAATGGAACTTCTGGATAAAGGGCCGGACCGGTTCATAGACCGCTTCCGCCTTGGCGATCACCTCGGGGTCATGGCTGTCGGGGTCTTCGCCGATGTAGTTCAGCGCCGCCGGGATCATCTCGGCCGGAGCGTCGAGGAAATGCACGCCGCACTCGGCCAGCTTTTCCATGTTCTCCGCCTTGAACACCAGATCCCAGCTGTCGACCGGGGCATCCTCGCCCAGCACTTCGCGCACCTTGCCGAGGTTCACGCCAAGCCCGGTGGTGCCCCACATGTAGTTGATCGCATGGGCGTTTTCGGGGTCGTATTTCGCGGTACGATCCGAGATCACATCCCACATGTTGTCGAGATTGGAGAGCTTCGACTTGTCGAGCGGCTGAAAGGCGCCGGCCGCGATCTGCCGTTGCAGGAAGGTGCCGGTGGGCACCACAACGTCATAACCCGAGCCGCCGGCCAGCATCTTGGTCTCGAGCACCTCGTTGCTGTCGAAGACGTCATAGACCAGCTCGAGCCCGGTCTCCTGTTCGAATTTCTCCAGCAGGGCCTCGTCGATGTAATCCGACCAGTTGTAGACCCGGACCTCTTCCGCCGCCGCCATCGAGGCGCCAAGCGCCAGCGCCGCGGTGCAGAGCATGAGTGCATTCTTCATATTTGACTCCCGTTGGGTTCTGGCGGTCATTTTGCTTGCCACCTTCCCTTGATTTGATCAAATTATGCCGTATCAGGCAATATGGAAATGCTGCATCGGGCGCGGTAAAGTCGCAAGACCCCATAAGATGGTGATAAATTGAGCGCATGAACCAGATCGACACCCAGCCAGACAAGCCCGGGCTGCCGGCGCATGAACGGGTTTACCGGCAATTGCGGGCGCTGCTGCTGTTTGGCGAAATGCCGCCCGGCGCCCCGATCACCATCCAGGGGCTGACCGCCCGGCTCGACGCCGGCATGACGCCGGTGCGCGAGGCGATCCGCCGGCTGACCGCCGAGGGCGCCCTGAGCTTTCAGGGCAACCGCCGGGTCTGTGTGCCGCGGCTCGATGCCGGAGCGGTGAGCGAGCTGATCCACGCCCGGGTGGCGATCGAGCCGGAGCTGGCGCGCCGCGCCTGCGGCTTTGCGACGGCAGAGGATATCGCCGACCTGCGCGCCATCGACGACCGGCTCGACGCCGCCATCGACAGCGGCGACGTGCGCGGCTATCTCGAGGAAAACTACCGCTTTCACGCCGGCCTGAACGCCCTGGCCGGGGCGCCGATCCTGCTCGATCTGGCCGAGGGGCTCTGGCTGCGTTTTGGCCCCTCGCTACGGGTGGTCTGTGGCCGCTACGGCACCCAGAGCCTGCCCGATCAGCACAAGGCGATTCTCGCCGCGCTGGCGGCCGGTGATACCGAAGCCGTTGCCCGCGCGATGGAGGATGACGTACGTCAGGGCATGGAACATATCCAGCAATCGGTGGAATGACGCGTCGGCGGCGCTCGATTCGATTGACAGCGGATAATTTGATCATATTCTCTCCGCAAACCATGGCGCGCGAGGAGTGAGCCCGATGAACATGATCACCAATCACCTTCCGACCGAAGAGCTTCAGGCGCTGGACGCCGCCCATCACATGCACCCGTTTACCGAGGGCGAGGGGCTGGCGGAAAAGGGCGCGCGGGTCATCACGCGCGCCAACGGGGTCTGGATCACCGACAGCGACGGGCAGGAGATCCTCGACGGCATGGCCGGGCTCTGGTGCGTGGCCATCGGCTATGGCCGGGACGAGCTGGCCGAGGTGGCGGCGCGGCAGATGCGCGAGCTGCCGTTCTACAACACCTTCTTTCAGACCACCCATGTGCCCGCCATCGCGCTGGCGAGAAAGCTGGCCGAACTGGCGCCGGATGATCTCAACCATGTGTTCTTTGCCGGCTCCGGCTCCGAAGCGAATGACACCAACATCCGCATGGTGCGCCACTACTGGGCGATGAAGGGCCAGCCGGAACGCAACATCATCCTGTCGCGCAAGAATGCCTATCATGGCTCCTCCATGGGCTCCGGCTCGCTGGGCGGCATGGCGGGCATGCATGCCCAGGGCGGTCTGCCGATCCCCGACATCCACCACATCAACCAGCCCAACTGGTGGGCCGAGGGCGGCGACAGCGATCCGGCCGACTTCGGCCTCGCCCGCGCGCGCGAGCTGGAAGCGGCGATCAAGGAGCATGGGCCCGAGCGCGTGGCGGCCTTTATCGGCGAGCCGGTGCAGGGCGCCGGCGGGGTGATCGTGCCGCCCGAGACCTACTGGCCGGAAATCCAGCGTATCTGCGACCACTACGGCATCCTGCTGATCGCCGACGAGGTGATCTGCGGCTTTGGCCGCACCGGCAACTGGTTCGGGTCGCAGACCATGGGCATCCGGCCGCATATCATGACCGTGGCCAAGGGACTCAGCTCGGGTTATGCGCCGATCGGCGCCTCGATCGTCTGTGACGAGGTCGCCCAGACCATTGCCAAGGACGAATTCAACCACGGCTACACCTATTCCGGCCATCCCGTCGCCGCCGCGGTGGCGCTGGAGAACCTGCGCATTCTCGAAGAGGAAAAGGTGGTTGAGCATGTGCGCGATGTGGCGGGGCCATATCTGAAAGAAAAATGGCAGGCGCTGGAAGATCACCCGCTGGTCGGTGAAGCCCGGATCGTCGGGTTGATGGGGTCGATCGCGCTGACGCCCGACAAGGCCAGCCGTGCGGGGTTTGCCGGCGAAGCGGGGACGGTGGGTTATATCTGCCGCGAACGCTGTTTCGCCAACAACCTGGTGATGCGCCATGTTGGCGACCGGATGATCATCGCCCCGCCCCTGGTGATCACCCGCGACGAGATCGACATCCTGATCGACCGCGCCCGCAAGTCGCTCGACGAGACCTATGAGAAAATCCGCAAGGACGGGCTCTGGGCGGCGGCGTGACCGGGCCAGACTTTGACTTTGCACCGGTCCTGACCGGCGAGACGCTGCACCTGCGGCCCTTGCGGGCGGAGGACCGGGACGGGCTCTACCGCGCGGCCCGCGATCCGCTGATCTGGGCCGGGCATCCGGCCAGGACGCGGCATGAGCGGGCGGCCTTCGACCCCTATTTCGATTTTCTTCGCACTGCGGGCGGCACGCTGGCGGTGACCGACCGGCGCAACGGGGCGATCATCGGCGCCTCGCGATTTTACGAGGTGGCCGAACGCCCCGGCACCATGGCCATCGGCTTTACTTTCCTGACCCGCGCCCATTGGGGCGGGGCGGCCAATCGCGAGATGAAGGCGCTGATGTTTGCTCATGTGTTCCGCTGGTTTGATGCGGTCTGGCTCGACATCGGCGTCGACAACCTGCGTTCGCAACGCGCCGCCGAGAAGATCGGCGCCCGGCGCATGGGCGCGGCGCGGTTGAGCATCGGTGCCCAGCCCGCGGACTACCTCTGCTATCGCATGCGCCGACAGGATTGGCCGGGCTGAGGCGGCCGCCATCCGGGCGCCGGGATTCGCGCGGCTTGGGGTAAACTCCGGGTGCGGCTCTGATTCGAGCCGCGCATTTCAAAAAGGAGATTAGCCGTGCGACACGTCGTATCTGCCATGTTTCTTGCAAGTCTGGCCGGTCTGGCCGGTGCCGAGGGCCATATGGACCGCGGAGAATACCTTGTCACCACCGTGATGGCCTGCGGCAATTGCCACACGCCGATGGGCCCGCAGGGCCCGATTGCCGATCAGGCGCTGGCCGGGCGCCTGGTGGAAAAGAACCCGATGTTCACCGCCATCGCGCCCAATATCACCCCGGCGGGCCGGGTGTCGGACTGGTCCGACGAGGCCCTCGCCCGGGCGATCCGCGAAGGCCTGCGGCCGGATGGCACGGTGATCGGACCGCCGATGCCGATGCTGCTCTATCGTCATATTTCCGACGATGACCTGGCGGCTGTCGTGGCCTATCTGCGCCGGGTTCCTGCGGTCGAGGCCGACCCCGGGACCTCGGAATACAACATGCCGCTGCCGCCGGCCTACGGCCCGCCGATCGACAGCGTCAGCGCGCCGGCCGCCGCGGTGAACGCGGAGTACGGCGAATATGTCGCGCAGCTGGCCCATTGCATGGAATGCCACAGCCCGATGACGCCGCAAGGCCCCGATCTGGGCGCGAACATGGGGCGTGGCGGCTTTGAGTTTCACGGGCCCTGGGGCACCTCGGTCTCGGCCAATCTGACCCACCACGACGACGGGCTGGTGGGCTATTCCGATGCCGAGATCAAGACCATGATCACCCAAGGCGTGCGGCCCGATGGCGAGCGGATGATGCCGCCGATGCCCTATGGCCAGTTCGCCGGCATGACGGATCAGGATCTCGATGCCCTCGTCGTCTATCTGCGTGCACTCCCGGGCCAGCCCGACCTCTGAGCGGTGGCGCGCGCGGCCCAGGCGGCGCGCGCCCCTGCACCCTTTCGGCGGCGAGGGGCCAGCCCCTCGCGCTCCCCGCGGTATTTGCAGCAAGAGGAAGGGGCGGCGGGGCGCCTCAGACCAGCCGGTCGAGCATGTCGAGGCAGGCCTGCATCTGGGCGACGGTGATGTATTCGTTCGCCATATGCGCCTGTTCGATCGAGCCCGGACCGCAGACGATGACATCGGCGCCGAGGCTCTGGAACAGACCCGCTTCGGTGCCGAAGGCGACCAGATCGGTGCCGTTGGCGCCGGTGAGCCGGGCCACCAGATCGCGGGCGGCGTTGAGCTCCATCGGTTCCAGGCCGGGGATTTCGCCGATGGTCTCGACGGTGATGTCGGCCTCGGGGTCGACGGCCTGCATCGCCGGTTTCAGCACGGCATCGACATAGCGCGTCATCTCGGCCTTGACGAAATCGGCGTCGCCCCAATGCACCGGGCGCATGTCCCATTCCACTTCGGCCAGGGCGGCGATGACGTTGTGGGCATGGCCGCCGTGGATGCCGCCGATGTTGATCGTGCTCCAGGGCGGGTCGAAGCGGCTCAGGGCCGGGGTGCGCGCCTTGAGTTCTTCGCGCAGCTCCAGCAGCCGCATGGCGTAGCGGGCGGCATATTCGGCGGCGTTGACCCCTCGGTCCGGCGCCGAGCCGTGGCCCTCGAGGCCGCGAAAGCGGGCGGTGTATTCGCAACAGCCCTTGTGGCCTTCGATGATGCGCATCGAGGTCGGTTCGCCGACAATGGCCATGTCGGGGCGGATTTCCATTTCCCGCAGCGAGGTGACCAGCGCCTGGCCGCCGAGACAGCCGACCTCTTCGTCATAGGTAAAGGCGAAATGCACCGGGCGGGTCAGCGGGCGCCGGGCGTATTCCTCGGCCATCACCATGGCGCAGGCGATAAAGCCCTTCATGTCGCAGGTGCCGCGGCCGAAAAGCGCGCCTTCCTTTTCGACCATCTCGAAGGGGTCGCTGTCCCAGGGCTGTTCGACCACCGGCACCACGTCGGTATGGCCCGAAAGCATCAGCCCGCCGTCGCCCTCGGGGCCCAGCGTGGCAAAGAGATTGGCCTTGCCACCGCTGTCGTCCCCCAGCACCCGCACCCGGGCGCCGACATGTTCCAGCCGGTTGGCCAGGTGGTCGATCAGCGCCAGGTTGCTGTCGGCCGAGACGGTGGGAAAGGCGATCAGCTCGCCCAGCAATTCGGTACTTGATCTGAGGTGGCTCATTTCACCACCACGTCGCGCGGGCGGTTGCAGAGCGGTTCGGCCGGGCCGTCGGGGGTGATCAGGATCGATTCGGTGATCTCCAGCCCCCAGTCCTCCATCCAGAGGCCGGGCATGAAATGGAAGGTCATGCCCGGCTCCAGCACGGTCTCGTCTTCGGCGCGGAGCGAGATCGTGCGTTCGCCCCAGTCGGGCGGATAGGACAGGCCGATGGGATAGCCGCAGCGAGCGGCGCGCTTGATGTCGGATTTGCCCAGTTCGTCGGCCAGCGCCTCGGCCACGTCGCAGGCGCGGTTGCCGGCACGGGCCATGTCGATCCCGGCCTCGAGCCCGCGCAGGAGCGCCTCTTCGGCGCGTTTGAGGAAATCCGGCGGCGTGCCGAGAAAGATCGTGCGGCAGAGCGGCGCGTGGTAGCGGCGGTAGCAGCCCGAGATCTCGAAGAAGGTGGCCTCGCCGCCGGCGAAGGGCCGGCCGTTCCAGGTCAGATGCGGCGCGGCGGCGTCGGGGCCGGAGGGCAGCAGCGGCACGATCGCCGGGTAGTCGCCCCAATGCCCCTCGGCCCCGGTCACCGCATCGGCCATGGCGGCGGCCACTACCTCGTTCTTGGGCACGCCGAGGGCGGTGCGCTCCATCAGCCCGTCGATGATCTTTTCGCTGATCCGCGCGGCGCGGCGCATGAAGGTCAGCTCTTCGTCGGATTTCACCGCCCGGCACCAGTTGACCAGCGCCGTGGCATCGGCAAATGCGCATTGCGGCAGGGCCGAGAGCAGCTCGGCATGGGCCTTGGCGGAATAGTAGTAGTTCTCCATCTCCACCCCGATGCAGGCGGCCGAAAGCTCTAGATCGCCAAAACGCACCGCGAGATCCTGCATCGGGTGCATCTCGGTCGATTGCACGAAGTGATCGGCATAGCCCATCACCCGGTCGTCGGCCATCCAGACGGTGCGCAGGGCGCCATTGGCATCCTGCGCCCGGCCCCACCAGATCGGATCGGCATCGGGCAGCACGATCACCGCCTGATGCACGTAAAACGACCAGCCGTCATAGGCGGTGAGCCAGGCCATGTTCGACGGATCGGTGACCAGCAGCGCATCGAGCTCGCGTTCGGCCATGGCAGCGCGCACCTTGGTCAACCGGCGGGCATATTCCGCCTGAGTGAACGGGATGTCCTTGGCAAAGCGGTGGTCTGACATGGCACTTCCTTCCTACTAACTGTGTACGGACCTTGGCCTGCAAGCCGCGTTGGCTGCGTGCCGGAAAACGACATTTCACCTCGCTTTTGGGCGCAATACATTCTTGGTCGCCTGTGTGAGTCGAGCCGGTTCCGTGCCGGATTCCGAAGCGTATGCCACAAGATTGAGCGGACTAATGTCCAGTGAAATCCTGACAGTGCAGGAAAAATTCCCCGAACTGTGCAAATTCGAGTTCGCTTTGCCTTATACGTGCCTGATATTCAGTCAATTGTCCCGCGATGGCGGGAACGTCCCCTAAAGTGTCGCAACTCAGTTGCAGTCGGGGGGATTGCGCGTTTTACTCTGTTACAAAGGGATCAACCCTTGCAAAATAACAGGGAGCCAATTTTGGCAGACGCTTCAGCGAACGGCGCATTCGTCGAATTCGAACGGGTGCAGAAAAGCTATGATGGCGAAACGCTCGTCGTCAAAGATCTCAACCTCTCGATGCCGAAAGGCGAGTTTCTGACCATGCTCGGGCCGTCGGGCTCCGGCAAGACCACCTGCCTGATGATGCTGGCCGGGTTCGAGACCGCCACCCATGGCGACATCCGCCTCGATGGCACCTCGATCAACAACATTCCGCCGCACAAGCGCGGCATCGGCATGGTGTTTCAGAACTACGCGCTGTTTCCGCATATGACGATCGCCGAGAACCTCGCCTTTCCGCTCGAGGTGCGCAAGATCGGCAAGGCCAAGCGCGAGGAAAAGGTCAAACGCGCGCTCGACATGGTCGAGATGGGCGATTTCGGTGGCCGCCGTCCGGCGCAATTGTCCGGCGGGCAGCAGCAGCGGGTCGCTCTGGCCCGCGCGCTGGTGTTCGAGCCCGAACTGGTGCTGATGGACGAACCGCTGGGCGCGCTCGACAAGCAGCTGCGTGAAAAGATGCAGTTCGAGATCACCGATCTGGCGCACCGGCTGGGGATCACCACGGTCTATGTCACCCACGACCAGACCGAGGCGCTGACCATGTCGGACCGGGTCGCGGTGTTCGACGACGGCCGCATCCAGCAGCTGGCGCCGCCGGATCAGCTTTATGAAGAGCCGGAAAACAGCTTCGTGGCCCAGTTTATCGGCGAGAACAACACGCTGGAAGGCACGATCAAGGAAATCAAGGGCGGCCTGGCGCTGGTGCAGCTCGACGATGGCGGGCTGATCGACTGCAAGCCGATCAACGTCAGCGAGATCGGGCAACGCACCCGGGTCTCGATCCGGCCGGAGCGGGTGGAGTTCAACCCCGCGCGGTTGAGCGACGATGCCCATACGCTCAAGGCCGAGGTGCTCGAGTTCATCTACATGGGCGACATCTTCCGCACGCGGCTGCGGGTGGCGGGCAACAACGATTTCATCGTCAAGACGCGCAATGCGCCCGGCCAGGTGCGGCTCAAACCCGGCGAGCAGGTCGAGATCGGCTGGTTGCCCGAGGATTGCCGCGCGCTCGACGCCGCCTGACGAATACATCGCGCAGACCGGCAACGGCGCTGCGCTTCAGGGATGCGGTCCGGCTTGGCGTCACCCGTCGCGTACCGGCCCGCACAGTACAGCAACGGGTGAATCAGGGAGCTATAAATGAAACGTACCAAATTACTTCTGGCCACTTCCGTTCTGACGGCTGTCGGCGGCATCAGTTTCGCCGCCTCGCACAGCGAGATGGAAGCCTGTGAGGACTGCGCCAACGACATGACGCTGGTCAGCTGGGGCGGCGCCTATCAGGCCTCGCAAACCAAGGCCTACGCCGAACCCTACATGGAAATGTTCCCCGAGGTCTCCGTGGCCTGGGACGAAAGCTCGGCCGAGGCCGTGGCCAAGCTGCGCGCCATGAACGAAGCGGGCAACGTGACCTGGGATCTCGTCGACGTGGTGGCCTCGGACGCCATCCGTCTCTGCGACGAAGGCCTGGCGATGGAAATCGACCCGGACGAAGACCTGGCCGCCGCGCCTGACGGCACCTCGGCCGAGGACGATTTCGGCGATCTGCTGGTGTCGGATTGCTTCATTCCGCAGATCGTCTATTCGACCACCTTCGGTTATCGCACCGACCTGGTGCCGGATGGTGTCGAACCGCCCTCCGACATCTGCTCGGTCTTCGACTTGGAAACCTATCCGGGCAAGCGGTCGCTCGAGAAACGCCCGATCAACAACATGGAATGGGCGCTGCTCTGTGACGGCGTGGCCAAAGAAGACGTCTACGACGTTCTGGAAACCGACGAAGGCCAGGAACAGGCGCTGGCCAAGCTCGACACCATCAAGGATCAGGTTGTCTGGTGGTCCGCCGGTGCCGACACGCCTCAGCTTCTCGCCGATGGCGAGGTCTTCATGGGCTCGACCTACAACGGCCGTCTGTTCTCGGTGATCGAAGAGCAGGATCAGCCGGTTGCGATGATGTGGGACGCGCAGGTCTTTGACCTCGACGGCTGGATCATCCCCGAGGGTCTGCCCGAAGACCGCCTGAACCGCGTCAAGCACTTCGTCAAGTTCGCCACCGACACCCAGCGTCTGGCGGATCAGGCCAAGTACATCTCTTATGGCCCGGCGCGTGAAAGCTCGGCGCCGCTGGTCGGCCAGCACGCCGAACTGGGCATCGAGATGGGTCCGCACATGCCGACCGATCCGGCGAACGCCACCAATACCTTCCTCTACAACTACGAATGGTGGGCGGATTACCGCGACGACATCGACGCCAAATTCCAGGCGTGGCTGGCGCAATAAGCGCCCCGTCTGAACACCAAGCGGAAGGGCCGGATCCGGCCCTTCCACCCCGACAGAAACGCGCGACCGCCACAGGCTGGGCTCGCGGCAGAGGGAAAGACAGATGAGCGATCTCAAGAGCACCGGTCCCCAGACCATGGATGCGCCGACGCCGGAAGACGCGTTGCACGAAGCCAAGGCGCTGAATGCCGAGGATCATCGCGACGCCAGCGGGCGGTTGGTGACGGCGGACGGCCGATCGCTGAAATCCTCGCTGAACCGGGCGCTGCGGTTGCAGAAGGCGCGCGCCATGATGCTGATCGCGCCGCTTTTGATCTTCGTTCTGGTCACTTTCATCGCGCCGATCGCCTCGATGCTGTTCCGCTCGGTCGAAAACGAGATCGTTGCCAACACCCTGCCACTGACCACCGACCGGCTGGAAAGCTGGGATGCCACTCAGGGCGAGCTGCCGCCGGAAGCGGTGTTTCAGGACCTGTTTTTCGATCTGTTCCTCGCCGCCGAGGCCAAGGAACACACCAAGCTCGGCACCCGGTTGAACTATGAAAGCACCGGCGTCTCGTCGCTGTTCCGGCAATCCGGCCGGCGGCTCGACGACATTGGCGAGGCTTACCAAGACCCGCTCGAAGACCTCAACGAAGCCTGGAAAGAGGGCGCCGTCTGGTTCGAGCTGATGTCGGGCCAAGGCCAGACCTCTGACGGCGTCGTCACCAACCAGATCGACCGTTTCAACAAGCTGACCTCTTCGAACCTGCGGGGCGACATCGGCTTTGCCCCCTCCGAAGAGATCGCGGCGCTGCTGCCGAAAACCACCCGCGCCTATACTGCATGGGCGGTGTTCACCGTATTCGAAGACGAGGATGTGGTGGCCGCCGAAGACCCCTGGGAAGCGGTCTATGCCGCCCTGGCGCTCGACCTTCAGAGCCCCGGCGCGGCCGACAGGATCGCGGCCTATGACGGCCCGCAGGCCGAACTCCTGCAAGAGGCTGCCGCCAACCTCGAGATTCTGCCGGAAGCCGATTTCACCGCCGCCTTCCTCGACATCGACGAGGACTGGGGCGACATTAACCGCTGGGAGACCTTCCAAGTCTACAGCCCGAAATACACGGACGGCTATTTCCTGAATTCAGTCGACCTGCAAAAGACGCCCGACGGCTTCGAGGCCCGGCCCGAAAACGAACGGATCTACATCACCCTGTTCCAGCGCACGATCTTCATGTCGCTGGTGATTACCGGCTCCTGCATCCTGCTGGGCTATCCGGTGGCCTGGATCCTGGCCAACCTGCCGACGCGCACCGCCAACCTGCTGATGATCCTGGTGCTGCTGCCGTTCTGGACCTCGCTTCTGGTGCGGACCTCGGCCTGGAAGGTGATGCTGCAACAGCAGGGGGTGATCAACGACGTGCTGGTCTGGCTCGGACTGGTCGGCGACGGATCGCGGCTGGTGATGATCAACAACCAGTTCGGCACTATCGTGGCGATGACCCACATTCTGCTGCCGTTCATGATCCTGCCGATGTATTCGGTGATGCAGACCATTCAGCCGTCTTATCTACGCGCCGCCAAATCACTGGGCGCGACCAACTGGACAGCCTTCTGGCGGGTATATTTCCCGCAATCGGTGCCGGGCATCGGCGCCGGGTCGATCCTCGTCTTCATCCTGTCGATCGGCTATTACATCACGCCCGAAATCGTCGGCGGCACCAAGGGTGTCTTCATCTCGAACCGAATTGCCTATCACATCTCGTCCTCGCTCAACTGGGGCCTTGCGGCGGCGCTGGGCACGATCCTCTTTGTGGTCGTCCTGGTCCTCTACTGGGCCTATGACAAGATTGTCGGCATTGACAACGTGAAGCTGGGGTAAGCGACATGGCAGCACTGACACCGATCGAGCCCAAGCCGTTTTCCTTTGTCGGGCCCGTCATGGCCGGCGTCGGCGGCTTTATGGGCCTGCTGGTGGGCATCGCCAACGACGCCGGGCTGATCGGCCTGATCGTCGGCGCGGCGCTTCTGGCCGGGGTGGCCTTTGTCTTCACCCAGATGTGGCGGCAGGAAAAACCGGCGAAATGGATCCTGATTGCCGGCTTCGGCCTTGGCGGGTTCCTGATGGGCGGGGTTTCGGCGGCCATCATGGGGCTACTGTTTGGCTGGTTCGTCGGCTGGTTCCTGTTCTGGATCGCCGAAGGCCGCTACCGTGCCAAGCTGGTGCCCTATCTCACCGCGGGGCAGGTGCTCTGGCATTATGCCTTTCGGGTTATCTGCGGCGCGATCTTCATCTTTCTGATCACGCCGATCATCGTGGTCATGCCGCTGAGCTTCAACGCCGAGGATTTCTTTACCTTCACGCCCGAAATGCTGCGGTTGGACCCAGAGGGTTATTCGCTGAAACACTACCGCGATTTCCTGACCAACTCGGAATGGACCGGCGCGGTGTGGAACTCGGTCAAGATCGCACCGGTGGCGACGCTGATCTCGGTTTCCCTGGGCACCCTGGCGGCAATCGGGCTGAGCCAGAGCCACGTGCCGGGCAAACGGACGATCATGGCGATCCTGATCTCGCCGATGATCGTGCCGCTGATCATCTCGGCCACCGGCATGTATTTCTTCTATTCCTCGATCGGCATCCAGGGCACCTATTGGGGCATCGTGCTGGCCCACGCCGTGCTGGGCATTCCCTTCGTCATCATCACCGTGACCGCCACGTTGGTCAGCTTCGACAATTCGCTGACCCGGGCGGCGGCCAACATGGGGGCCGATCCGGTGACCACGTTTTTCCGGGTGCAGATGCCGCTGATCCTGCCTGGCGTGATCTCGGGCGGGCTGTTTGCCTTCATCACCTCCTTCGACGAGGTGGTGGTGGTGATCTTCCTCGGCTCGGCTGAGTGGCAGACCCTGCCGTGGCAGATGTTCACCGGACTGCGCGAGCAGATCTCGCCGACCATCCTGGCGGCCGCGACGATCCTCGTGGCGATCTCCATCGGGTTGCTGTCGACGGTGGAAATCCTGCGGCGCCGGTCCGAGCGGCTTCGGGGCATGTCGCCGTCGTAAGAAGGGCGCGGGGCGGGTTCTTGACCCGCCTTGGCGCAAGCGGCGGGTTGGAAACCCAGCCTGCGGAGCGGCGGACCTGTCCCGCCCGGGAGAGGGCCGGGCAGCCACCGACTCTGGCTCTTGCAACCCGTGGCGTGACCGGTCATTCTCCGCCAGCCTTTCACGTCTCGGAGCCGCCTCATGTCATTTTCCCTCGCCACCTGGAACATCAATTCCGTCCGCCTGCGGGCGGGGCTGGTGGAGCGGCTCCTGACCGAAGAGGCGCCGGATGTGCTCTGCCTTCAGGAATGCAAGAGCCCGGTCGAGAAGATCCCCGTGGCGCAGTTCCAGGCGCTGGGCTACCGCCATGTCGTGGCGCGCGGCCAGAAGGGCTATAACGGCGTCGCCATCCTGTCGAAACTGCCGATCGAGGATGTGGGAGACAAGGATTTCGCCGCCCTGGGCCACGCCCGCCATGTGGCGGCCAGGCTGGAAAACGGCGTTACCATCCACAACTTCTATGTCCCCGCCGGCGGCGACAAGCCCGACCGCGAGATCAACGAGAAATTCGGCCAGAAACTCGACTATCTGACCGAGATGCGCGACTGGTTCCGCGCCGAGCCCCCGGAAAAGGCAATTCTGGTGGGCGATCTCAACATCGCCCCGCGTGAGGATGACGTCTGGGACCACAAGAAGCTTCTGAAAGTGGTGTCGCATACGCCGATCGAGGTCGAGCATCTGGGCGAGACCCAGGATGCCGGCGGCTGGGTCGACATCACCCGCAAGGACATTCCCCAAGGCAATCTCTACAGCTGGTGGTCCTATCGTTCGCCCGACTGGGACAACGCCGACAAGGGCCGCAGGCTCGATCACGTCTGGGCCACGCCCGATATCGCCAGCGCCGGCCATTCCAGCCGCATCCTGCGGCCGGTGCGCGGCTGGCAGCAGCCATCGGACCATGCGCCGGTCTTCGCCAGCTTCGATCTCTGACCACGCGCCGGAACCTCGCCCCGCCCTTGGCCGGGGAGGCCCCGGATCAGGTCTGGGGCGGGCGCGCTACCCCATGGCGCGGACCACCTCGGCCAGCGCCGCGCCAAGCGTTTGATGCGCCTCCGGCTCGAAATGCACGCCGTCGACCGCGCTGGTTGCGATCACCGAGCCGGCATCGAAAAACGCCAGCCCGCGGGCCTCGGCCACGGCCCGGTAAGATGCGGCAAGCGCGGGCCCGTGCATCTCAGCGCCAAGGAAATCGGCCCGGAGCGGTTCGGTCTCCTGGACCGGTGGCGGGCAGATCACCAGCACCTGCATGCCGGGATGGCGCGCCAGCATGTCTCGGTGCAGCGCAATGTCGAGCAGCCCGGCCAGCCCTGCGGTGATCCGCGCCGGGCTGGGCTGAAACCGGTGCTTGAGGTCATTGGTGCCCAGCATGAGCGTCAGCACGTCGACCGGCCCATGCGAGGCCAGCGCGATCTTCAGCCCCTCCTGGCCGTTCATGTGGGCGCCCATCACCGGGTCGCCCATCTGCGTCGTACGCCCCGGCAGGCCTTCCTCCACCAGCTCCCAGCCCGCGCCGAGCCTGGCCGCCATCACCCGCGGCCAGCGAATGTCGGGGCCGAAGCGGCGGGATTCGCCCGGGGTGAGGATTGGCATGGTGCCATGGGTGTTGCTGTCGCCGAAGATGAGAACGATGCGCGCCATCTCTTGCCCTTTCACATTTGCCGCGCGCGATGCTAGATAGCCGGCAAGTCAAGGTAAACCGCCGTGTGGCTTGCAGCCGGCGCGGCAAGGCCCATATCAGGCGCAACACGCATATCTCAAGGAGCCGTCAATGCTGGAACTCGGACAATCGCAGAACGCCGCCGCAGCCCCGGGCGACCTGATCAAGGACGTCTCGGAAGCGGATTTCATGGCCGAGGTCGTCGATGCCTCGATGACGACGCCGGTGATCGTCGATTTCTGGGCTCCCTGGTGCGGCCCCTGCAAGACGCTGGGCCCGATGCTCGAAGAGGCGGTGACCAAGGCCGGCGGTGCGGTCAAGATGGCCAAGGTCAATGTGGACGAGAGCCAGATGATCGCCGGCCAGCTTCGGGTGCAGTCGATCCCGACGGTCTATGCCTTCTGGCAGGGCCAGCCGGTCGACGGATTTCAGGGCGCGGTGCCGGGATCGGAGATCCAGGCCTTTGTCGACCGGGTGATCGAGGCCGCCGGCGGCACGCCGGCCGACAACGGACTCGACGATGCCATTGCCGCCGCCGAAGAGATGCTGGAGCAGGGCGCCGCGGTGGATGCGGCCCAGACCTTTGCCGCGATCCTCGAAGAGGAGCCGGCCAATGCCAAAGCCTATGGCGGGCTGGTCCGGTCGCATATCGCGATGGGCGATCTCGATCAGGCCGAGGCGGTGCTCAATGGCGCGCCGGTCGAAATTTCCAAGGCGCCCGAGCTGGAAGCCGCCCATGCCCAGCTTGAACTGGCGAAACAGGCCGCCGGCGCGGGGCCGCTGGGCGAGCTGTCCGCCGCGGTCGAGGCCAACCCGGAGGATCATCAGGCGCGATTCGATCTGGCGCAGGCGCATTATGCCGGCGGCGATGCCGCGGCGGCGGTGGACGAATTGCTGGAAATCTTCCGCCGGGACCGTGAATGGAACGACGGTGCCGCCAAGGCGCAGCTGTTCACGATTTTCGAGGCGCTCAAGCCGAATGACCCGGTGGTTCTCAACGGACGGCGAAAACTGAGCTCGATGATATTTGCCTGATCGCATTCGCAGGCTAGGTTAGCCTTCATGATCAGCGCAGCAGACTTGCCCGACACACTCCCGGTCTTTCCCCTGCCCGGGGCGCTTCTCTTGCCCCGGTCGCGGCTGCCCTTGCACATCTTCGAGCCGCGCTATCTGGCGATGATCGAAGATTGCATGAAGACGCCGCAACGGTTGATCGGGATGATCCAGCCAAACCCCGGCCCCGGGGACGAGGACGGCCGGCTGCATGCCATCGGCTGCGCCGGACGGCTGACCCAGTTTTCCGAAACCGAGGACGGCCGCTACATGGTCACCCTCGGCGGGGTGTCCCGCTTTCGCATGGTCCGCGAGATCGAGGGATTTGCCCCCTATCGCCGCTGCGAGGTCGACTGGAGCCACTTCGCCCGCGATCTCGGGCAGGACGAGCAGGACCTGGGGTTCGACCGCGCCGGCTTCATGTCGTTGCTGGAGCGGTATTTCGACGCGCAATCGCTGGCGGCGGACTGGGACACGCTGAACGACGCCGAGGACGAGCTCTTGATCAATTCCCTGGCGATGTTGCTGGAGTTCGCCCCCGAGGACAAGCAGGCGCTGCTCGAGGCGCCGTCGCTGCCCACCCGGCGCGAGACGCTTGTCACCCTGATCGAATTCGCCCTGCGGGGCGGCACAGCCGAGGAGATCATGCAATGATGGACCAGGAGATCAAGGAAGGCGGTTTTGACCGCCGGATGCTCGAGGCGCTGGTCTGCCCGCGCACCCAGTCGCGGCTGGAGTATGATGCCGCGAAACAGGAGCTGATCTCGCGCAAGGCCGGGCTGGCCTTTCCGATCCGCAATGGCATCCCGGTGATGCTGACCGAAGAGGCGCGCGAGATCGACTGAACGGGCGCAGCCGGAGGGCAAAGGAAAGGGGCCCCGAAGGGCCCCTTGAGGTGCTGCTCTGGCTTTGTTGCCTGTTTGTTATGCCTGTCCGGTCACATTGCCGGAATCTTCAATCTCATGCCGGGCCGCACGGCCCCCGGTGACGCCAGCTTGTCGCGGTTGGCGCGATAGATAATCTCCTCCGCCGTGGCGGTGCCGTAGTGGCGCAGCGCGATCCCGGCCAGGCTGTCGCCTGGTTGCACCACGTACCCCATTCCCTCGGGGCTCGCCGGCACCCCGGGCAGCCGCAGCGCCTTGCCGGTGGTGGCGCCGGTGACAAGCGGCGCATTGGGGCCACCGTCCCCGGGTGCGACGGCAAAGGCCAGCGCCATGGCGCAGGACAGTATGCCGCCGCTGAGCAGGAGGCGGGTCACGCGGCAGGCCCCCCATCGGGTATCCGGGGCTGGCTGTCGCGTGGCCGCGGCGGCACGGGCGGGATACACCCGTACCCGGCATCGACCGCCTGGCGTGCCAAGGGCAGGCCGGCGGAGAAGCTCTCCACAATCCACAACATTTAATGTTCCCCGAGAGCGCCCCCGCCATATGTCGATGGAAAGTATTGATCTGGGCGGAACGCTCGCTATTAGGCCCAAATATAGCGAAAAATGGCCGAATCAGTCAATGATTTCCTGATTCGTCGGGCGATTTCCTGGGGCGGCCGGCGAAAAGGACTCATCCTCAGCGTGTTAGCCGTTTTCGCGCAGGACCGATCCGGCGAGATAGAGCGATCCGCAGATCAGGATCCGGGCCTCCGGCGCGGTTGCCGTTACGGATGTCAGCGCCTCGGCCACCGTGGCGGCGGCCTTGGCGGGCAGGCCAACGGTCTTGGCGGCGGCAACGGTTTCCTCGGCCGGCAGGGTGTTGGCCTCGCCCGGAATCGGCACGGCGGTGAGGCTTTGCGCGACCTGTGCCAGCGGTCGCAGATAGCCGGTGACGTCCTTGGTGTTGAGCATGCCGCAGATCAGATGCGTCGGCCGCGCCGGCAGCCGGGCCAGATGCGCCGCCAGCGCCACGCCCGCCGCCGCATTGTGGCCGCCGTCGAGCCAGAGCTGGGCCCGGGGCGCCATTTCGGCCAGCGGCCCTTCAGTAAGACGCTGCATCCGCGCCGGCCAGACCGCCCGGGTGACGGCCGCCGTGCAGGCGGCTTCGTCAAAGCCCAGGTGCCGCAGCGCGGCCAGGGCGGTGCCGGCGTTGTCGATCTGATGCGCGCCGGGCAGATTGGGCAACGGCAGGTCGAGCAGTCCGGCGTCATCCTGAAAGACCATGCCGTCACGTTCCTCATGGGCATGCCAGTGCTGGCCGTGGGCGAGCAGAGGCGCCCCTAGCTGCGCGCCCCGGGCCTCGATCACCTCCAGCGCTGCCTCCTGTTGCGGGCCGATGACACAGGGCACACCGCGCTTGAGGATGCCAGCCTTTTCGGCGGCGATCTTTGCCAGCGTGTTGCCGAGGAATTGTTCGTGGTCGATCGAGACCGGGGTGATCACCGTCAGCGCCGGGCGGTCGATGACGTTGGTGGCGTCCAGCCGACCGCCGAGGCCGACCTCGAGCAGGGTGTAATCGGCCGGGGTGCGCGCCATGGCGAGGATGGCGGCGCAGGTGGTGATCTCGAAGTAGGTGATGCTTTCGCCGCCGTTGGCGGCATAACATTCATCGAGATAATCGGTCAGCGCCGGTTCGGATATCAGCGTGCCGGCCAGCCGGATGCGTTCGTGAAACCGCGCCAGATGCGGCGACGTATAGGCGTGCACGCGTTTGCCGGCGGCTTCCAGCCCGGCGCGGATCATCGCCTGGGTCGACCCCTTGCCGTTGGTGCCGGCGATATGGATCACCGGCGGCAGGTCGTTCTGCGGATTGCCCAGCGCTTCGAGCAGGCGCCAGACCCGGTCGAGCGTCAGATCGATCACCTTGGGGTGCAGCGCCATCATCCGTTGCAGGATGACGTCGGAGGTCTCGGCGCTCATTCCTTTGCGGCGTGCTCGTCCGCCGCTTTCGGCGGCTTTGTCGGTTCCGGCTTCGGTTCCGGCACCGCATCGGCCGGGGCGGGCAGGTCACCGTGAACCGCCGGCGGTTGGCCCATCAGCATGCGGCAGATGGTGATCAGCTCGTCGCGCAGATCCTTGCGGCGCGTCACCCGGTCGAGCATGCCGTGTTCGAGCAGATATTCGGCGCGCTGGAAGCCTTCGGGCAGCTTTTCGCGGATCGTCTGTTCGATCACCCGCGGCCCGGCAAAGCAGATCAGTGCATTGGGCTCGGCGATCTGCACGTCGCCCAGCATCGCATAAGAGGCCGTCACGCCGCCGGTGGTGGGATGGGTCAGCACGACGATATACGGCAGGTTGGCCTCTTTCAGCATCTGCACCGCCACCGTGGTGCGCGGCATCTGCATCAGCGACAGGATGCCCTCCTGCATGCGCGCGCCGCCGGCGGCCGAGAACAGGATCAGCGGACAGCCCCGGGCCACGGCACGTTCGGCGGCGGCGATGATCGCATTGCCGACATACATGCCCATCGACCCGCCCATGAAGGAGAAATCCTGGCCGGCGGCCACGATCGGCGTGCGGCCGATCTCGCCCTCGGCGACCAGCATCGCCTCTTTTTCACCGGTGGTCTTCTGTGCCGCCCGCATGCGGTCGGGATACTTTTTCTGATCGCGGAAATGCAGCGGATCGGCCAGCGGTTCGGGCACCGCAACCTCGCGGAAGATGCCGCCATCGAACAGGGTGTGAAACCGGTCGCGCGGGCTGATCGGCATGTGATGGCCGCAGCTGGTGCAGACGTTCAGGTTTTCCCGGATCTCGCGGTGAAACAGCATGGTGCCGCATTCGCTGCACTTGGTCCAGAGGTTCTCCGGCACCTCGCGCCGCGAGAAAATCGAATTGATGCGCGGACGCACGTAGTTGGTGATCCAGTTCATGTCCGACCTGTTCTTCGGGCCATATCACGGCCATTTGCCCTCGACTTAAGCGGGATGGCGGTGAAATGCAATCATGACCGGAGCCGCGGCGGGGCGCCGGAAAGCCGGCCGGGAAATGTCGCGCATCGGGGCTTGCGGCAAATCCGGCGCCCGGCATAGATTGCACCAGGTCACTTCAACGGAGATGGCCCGCCGGGATCCGGCGGGACGAGGGCATGCCAGGACGACAAGGGATCACGGTGCCAAAGGCGGCCGGTATGGCGCTGCTGCTTGCCGGGCTGACCGCCTGCGGCGAGGAGGTGCCGCGACTGGCGCTGATCGACCGGCCGGCGGGCGGCGGCTTTTTGTCGGCGCTGACCCAGCCCCGACAGCCGGCGGCGCCGCAATCGCGGGCGGCGCTGGCGCGGGGCGATGTGCAGCTTACCGCGCCGCGCGGCTGGTGCATCGAACCGGAATCGCTTCAGGCGCGCGGCCAGCAGGGCTTTGCGCTGCTGGTCGGGTGTCATGCGCTCGGCGCGACCGAGACCGGCGGCGCCGTGCCCAGCGGCGTGCTGACGGTCGCGGTCTCGGCGCGGCGCGCCCCGGGCGAGGCGGATGCGGTCGAGGCGCTGCGCCAGGCGGTCGAGAGCGGTGCGGTGCGCAGCGAGGACCGGGTGGACGACGTGGCGCTGATGCGGCTGCGGCCCCGGGTGTCCTCCGATCCCTCGCAGCTCGGCGATCCGGTCTGGCGCGCGGTCTTTGTGCATGAACAGCGGGCGATCTCGCTGGCGGCCTATGGGCCGGAGGGCGGCCAGATCGCCGGCGGCGCCGGCGCGGCGCTGCTGCTGGCCATTGCCAAAGGGATCCGCGGCAACAGGCCGGAGTGAGTTCGCGCCGGGGCGGGCACATGGGTCTTGACCCGGCAGCACGGTTCGGGCGTTTGTGGAATTGTAAGGGTTCGGGGTAAGACTGCGTGCGGCAACGACACGCGGCACCGGTGCAGCAGGGGCAGTAGAACAGGCAGGGCAATGGCAGGGCAGAGACGCGGCTTTCTGGATCGGATCACCCATCGCGGCGCGCTGCGCCGCTGGCGCAATGCGGCGCTGGCCGCGCCGCAGGCCGACCTGGCCGAATTGCGCCGTCAGCGCGGCCGCGCCCGCAAGCTCCGCCGGCAGCTCGACGAGCTTCTGCATGTGGCGGACTACCGGCTGGCCTTGCCGGCGATCGGCAGCGATGCCATCGCCGCACCGCATGACAGCGACTGGACCTGGCGCCCCGAGGCCTGGCGCGGCCCACTGCCGGCGGCGGGGGGCGCGGCGGTCGAGAGCGGCGTGCAGCTGGGTGGCGAAGTGACGCTGTTTCATGATTGCACGATCTCCGAGCTGACCCTGCGCCAGCTGCGCAACACCCGCGAGGCCGACCTGGCGCCCTTTGGTTTGCGGATGGATGTGTTCCGGTTCGACGGCTCTTATCTCTCGCTGGCGGTGGCGCTGCCGTCGGCGGCGGTCGCGGGGCTGACCAAGGCGCATCTGATGCGGGTCGACTGCATGGTCGAGCTGGAGAGCCCGCTGGAGATCTTTGCCCGGCTGAACGTAAAAAGTGGGCCCAATACCGAAAAGCTCGTGCGCGAAGTGCCGCTGAACAGCGGCGAGCGGTATGTGGAGTTCGACCTCGCCTATTCCCGGCTGAACGAGAAACGCATCGACAAGGCCTGGCTCGACCTGATCTTCGAGGGGCCGCAGATGAACCAGGTGGTGCTGCGTGACCTGACCTTCAGCCGCCGGCTGCGCGCAGAGATATGAGGGGGATGACATGTCGGAACTGACGCTGACCAGGACCCGGTTCTTTGAGGGCACATGGGAGGGCGTGGTGCAGGACCGCGCCCCCGGGGCCGGCGACCCGGCGATTCAGGTCCTGCTCAAGGATCGGCCGGTCGAGGGCGTGGAGCTGCGCCGCGACGCCGCGCCGGGCAGCTGGACGCTGCGCTTTCCGGTGCCGGCGCGGCTGTTGAGCGAGGGCAGCCATACCTTTGTCTTTGCCGATGCCAGCGATGGCGGCGTGCTGGACAGCTTCTCGATCATCGCCGGCGAGGCGCTGGGCGACGATATCCGTGCCGAGGTGGACATGCTGCGGGCCGAGCTCGACATGCTCAAGCGCGCCTTTCGCCGGCATTGCCGCGAGACCGGCTGAGGCGGGGATTTCGTCCTGCCTGCGCAGGCCGACAGGCCGGGGGCGCTGCCCCCGGACCCCCGCGGTATTTTCCGCAAGAGGAAAGCCGTGACCGGGTGACGGAACGGCGGATGGCGTTCTGACCCCACGTTCCGCGTGACAAAGTCACGTCAATCCGCTGACCTCCGCTGCGAAAGAGGAGGCTGCCGATGACCCGCTACCCAAACCTGTTCCGCCCGCTGGATCTGGGCCATGTCACGCTGAAAAATCGGGTGCTGATGGGGTCGATGCACACCGGGCTCGAGGAGACGCGGGACTGGAACCGGGTGGCGGAGTTCTATGCTGCGCGGGCCCGCGGTGGCGTGGCGCTGATGGTCACCGGCGGCATGGCGCCGAACCGCGAAGGCGGGGTCTTTCCCGGTGCCGCCGGGCTGTTCAGCCCCGAGGACATCGCCAATCATCGGGTGGTCACCGACCGGGTGCATGCCGCCGGAGGCATGATCGCGATGCAGATCCTGCATGCCGGACGGTATGCCTATGGCCCCGATTGCGTCGCCCCCAGTGCCGTCAAATCGCCGATCTCGCCGTTTCCGCCGAAGGCGCTGGACGAGGCCGGCATCGAAAAGCAGATCGCCGATATTGCCGAGGCCGCCCGCCGCGCCAAGGAGGCGGGCTATGACGGCGTCGAGGTGATGGGCTCGGAAGGCTATTTCATCAACCAGTTCATCGTCAGCCATACCAACAGGCGCACCGACCGCTGGGGCGGCTCCTACGAGAACCGCATCCGCCTGCCGATCGAGGTGGTCAAACGGGTGCGGGCGGCGGTGGGGCCGGAGTTCATCGTGATCTACCGACTGTCGATGATCGACCTGGTGCCCGATGGCTCGACCCATGAGGAGGTGGTGCAGCTGGCGCAGGAGATCGAGAAGGCCGGGGCCTCGATCCTCAACACCGGCATCGGCTGGCACGAGGCGCGGATTCCCACCATCGCCACCTCGGTGCCGCGCGCGGCCTTTGCCTGGGTCACTAGGAAGCTGATGGGGCAGGTGGGCATTCCGGTGATCACCTCGAACCGGATCAACACGCCGGAGGTGGCCGAGGACGTGCTGGCGGAGGGCTGTGCCGACATGGTCAGCATGGCGCGGCCCTTCCTGGCCGATCCGGCCTTCGTGGCCAAGGCCGAGGCCGGCCAGGCCGATCTGATCGCGCCCTGCATCGCCTGCAACCAGGCCTGTCTCGATCACACTTTCGGTGGCAAGATCTCGAGCTGCCTGGTCAATCCGCGGGCCTGCCATGAGACCGAGCTGGTGATCGCCCCGGCCGGGACCAAGAAGAGGGTGGCGGTTGTCGGCGCCGGGCCCGCGGGGCTGTCGGCGGCGATCACCGCGGCGGAGCGCGGCCACGCGGTGACGCTGTTCGACCAGGCCGAGGAGCTCGGAGGCCAGCTCAACATGGCCAAGCGCATCCCCGGCAAGGAGGAATTCGTGCCCTTCGTCGCCTGGTTCGAACGCATGGTCGAAGCGGCCGGCGTCAACGTGACGCTGGGCCGGAGGGTCGGGGCGGAGGATTTGCAGGGCTTTGACGAGGTGATTGTCGCCACCGGCGTGCTGCCGCGCGACCCCTGCATCGAGGGGCAAGGGCGGCCGAATGTGCTCAGCTATGTCGAGGTGCTGCGCGGCACCGCGGTGCCGGGCCGCCGGGTGGCGGTGATCGGCGCCGGCGGCATCGGCTTTGACGTCGCGGAATTTCTTGTCGAGCAGGGCCAGTCGCCGACGCTCGACCTGCCGGAATGGATGCGGACCTGGGGCGTGACCGACCCCGAAACCGCACGCGGCGGGCTGGCGCCCGAGGGGCCGCGACCGGAGGCGCCGCAGCGCGAGGTCATTCTGCTGCAACGCAAGCCCGAGCGTCCGGGCAGGCGGCTGGGCAAGACCACCGGCTGGATCCACCGGGCGGCTCTGAAGATGAAGTCGGTCGAGATGCGCGCCGGGGTGAACTATGAGCGGATCACCGATGAGGGGCTGTGGATCTCGAAGGGGGAGGCGCGCGAGGCTCCCGAGCTGCTGGAGGTCGATACCGTGGTGCTCTGTGCCGGGCAGCTGTCGGAGCGGTCGCTGGCCGATGCGCTGGAGGCGCGCGGCGTTTCGGTGCATGTGATCGGCGGCGCCGATGTGGCGGCGGAGCTCGACGCCAAACGCGCGATCGACCAGGGCACGCGGTTGGCCGCGGCGCTCTGAGGCCGGCCGGCCCACGGGCCGCGCGTCTTGGGGGGGGGCGATGCCGCGGCGCTGGACCTCACGCGGGCGTGACCGGAGAAGCCGCGGGCCGGGGGGAACGTACGGCGCCGGACTGCGTTGGGCGGGCTGAACCGAAAACAGGAGGCCGCGTCATGCCCAAGATCGAAAATGCCCGTATCCTCGTCGTCGCCACCCATGGCTTCGAGCAATCGGAACTGGAATTCCCGCGTGACCAACTGCGCGTCAAAGGCGCCAAGGTCGACGTGGCGACGCTTGACGGCAAAGCCATCACGGGCTGGGAAGGCACCGACTGGGGCCGCGAGGCCGAGGCCGACCTCAGGATCGTCGAGGCCAAGGCCGAGGACTATGACGCCATCGTTCTGCCCGGTGGCCAGATCAACCCCGATCTGCTGCGCGTCGAAGCCGATGCGATCTCGCTGATCAAGGCGTTCTATGCCAAGGGCAAGGTCGTGGCGGCGGTCTGTCACGCGCCCTGGCTGCTGGTCGAGGCCGGGCTCGTCAAGGGCCGCCAAGTGACCTCGTATCCGTCGATCCGCACCGATGTCGAAAATGCCGGCGGCCTCTGGCAGGACAAGGAGGTCGTGGCCGACCTGGGGCTGGTGACCTCGCGCAAGCCCGAAGACCTCAAGGCGTTTGTCTCGAAGATCGTCGAGGAGATCGAAGAGGGCAGGCACGATCGGCAGGCCGCCTGACGCGCGCCGTGAATCGAGGAAAGGGCGGGCCGCTGTGCCCGCCCTTTTTTTGTCGCCCGGACGTCACGGAGCGGCCACAATCTTTGGAAACAAAGTGCGGGCTTGCACCGCAAAATGGTGCGACGATGAGGGACACCCGCCATGCGTGTTTTGCCCTGTGAACAGTGCGCTAGATACCGCGATATTGTCAGCGCACGGCCCCGGTTCTGCCCGAATTGACGATCATTACTGTTCTCCGGGATGTCACAGTTTATCGAGGAACACGTATGGATCGCCTGACTGAAATGGAAGCTTTCGCCACCGTTGTCGATCAGGGCGGGTTTACCGATGCCGCCAAGAAGATGGGAATTTCGAAGTCCGCCGTTTCCAAACATGTCTCCTCGCTCGAGGCCCGGCTGGGCGCGCGGCTGCTGAACCGCACCACCCGCCGGGTGAGCCCGACAGAGATCGGACTGGCTTATTACGACCGCGCCCGACGGGTGCTGAACGATGCCGGCGAGGCGGATGCGCTTGTCACCTCGATGCAATCGGCGCCATCTGGGCTGCTGCGGATTTCGGTCGCGACCGATTTCGGCGTCAACCACATGTCGCCGATCCTGGGAGAGTTCCTGTCCGAATTTCCCGACATCACCGTCAACATGGTGCTGAACAACCGCTACGTCGAGCTGATCTCGGAAGGTTTCGACATGGCGGTGCGGATCGGCGAGCTGGAGGACAGCACGCTGCGCGCCCGCAAGCTGACCGAAACCACCAAGCGGATGATCGCCAGCCCGGCCTATTTCGAGAAATACGGCCGGCCGACCAAGATCGACGATCTGAACGAGCACAAGCTGCTGCATTATTCCAACCAGTCGAGCGGCAATGTCTGGAAGGTGACCGCCCCCTCGGGCGAAAAACGCCAGGTGCGCACCGCCGGCTGGCTGAGCGTAAACGACGGCCAATCGCTGCTCAATGCCGCGGTGGCGGGGCTGGGCATCGCCTATCTGCCGTCTTTCCTGTACGGCGAGGCGATGGAGAAAGGCCTGGTCGAGGATGCGATCCCCGATCTGCCGGTCGAGACCCAGGGCGTCTATGCGGTCTATCCGCCGGGCCGGTTCACCCAGCCCAAGGTGCGCGCCTTCATCGATTTCCTGGTCCATGCCTTTGCCGACAAGGGCCCGACCGACTGGTAAGTTTTGTCTCCGTGTAACGATTTCACCCCCGGTCCCTGTGCCGGGGGTTTTTACATTGGCGCCTTGTCAGGCGACCACCGCGCCCCGGCTTCCGCGCCGGGGCCCCTTGGCCTGGGGCGGAGAGGTCCCGGCGCGGCGGCCGGGACGGGCGGGAGACCGGTGGCATGAATAGGTCCGGAAGACGGTCTGTGGGTGCGGCAAAGAACCCGCGCGCCCCGGACCCGATCCGGGGCCTCCCGGCCAATCAAGGCACGGCGCCGGGGCGCGATCACGCCGGTTGCAGCATGCGGCCCAGCCCGCGGCCGCCGAGAACATGGACATGCAGGTGCGGAACCTCCTGCACACCGTCGCGGCCGGCGTTCGAGATCAGGCGAAAGCCGCCGCCTTCGCCCAGGTCGACGCCGCACATTTGGGCGACCTGGCCGATGGTGCGGACATAATCGATGATTTCCGCTTCGCCGGCCTCGCTGGCGAAATGGTCAAAGCTCACATAGGCTCCCTTGGGGATCACCAGCACATGGGTCGGCGCCTGCGGCGTGATGTCGTGAAAGGCCAGCGAATGCTCGGTCTCGATCACCGTGGTGTTGGGGATCTCGCCGCGCAGGATCTTGGCGAAGATGTTCTGGTCGTCATAGGCATAAGACATGGCGGTTCCTCAATCGGCAAACAGGTGATCGGTGTGGGCGACGTCCAGCGCGGTCTCTGGCGGGACTTGCAGGAAATCTGCGAGGGCGCGGGCATTCTGCTCGGCGGTTTCCCATTCGCGGATTTGGCTGTGATTGGCGAACCCGGCATCGCGGATCGTCTCGCTCTCGAACAGCACGTCGTTGCGGATGGTGGGCAGCAGACGGCGCAGCGCGTCGGGCTTGGTGTGGTCCCCGGCCAGACCCACGCGTTTGGCGTGGCCGACGAGATAGGCGTCGGTAAAGTGGCATTGCACCTCGAGCAGCCGGGTCACCGAGCGGTCGCCGTAGAAATCCTGCAACAGGTCGATGTTCGCCGGGTCGAGGCAGATCAGCAGCCGGTCGGTGTCGTAATAGTCGAACAGCATCCGCATCAGCGCCCTGCGGTGGCGGTGGCGTTTGTCCATCGAGGCCTGGATGCCCCCGAGATCGGGCAGGGCGCAATTGTCTTCGTTGAACAGATATTCGACCGCCGGAACATTGGTAAGTTGCTGGATGCGCCAGACCAGCCGCTTGGCGACGTGCCATTTCTTGCAGACCACGATCAGCATCTCGCGGTCGCGGCCCAGCGACCCCTCGTTCTCCCAGAAGCGCGGGGCGAAGCGCCGGCCTTCGCGGCCCCGCCCGGTGAGAAAGGTGTAAAGGCTGCGGCCCTCGTTGGAAATCTGGAACTCGGCCCCGTCCGAGGAATAGAGCACCCCCAGCCGGCGTTTGAGCTCTTGCGCTTCGGGGCTGATCTTGCGGGCGAAGAGGTAATCCTGGCTCATCAGGAGATCGTAGTGATCGTTGTAGAAATTCACCGGCATCCCGTAGTCCGAGAACATCAGGAAGGTGAGCGTGCGGTTGCGAATTTCCTCTTCCGGCACCAGATGGCGCACCAAGGTCTGAAAAAAGGTCTCGTCGGGGATCCAGGTGGTGCGAAAGAACCGCATCACGTCGCGACGTTCGCGGGTGAAGGCCAGGATCCATTCAATGGTGCGGCGGCGCAGGCACCACCATTGGCTGCCGATCATGATCTGCAAATCCGACGGGATTTCGCGTTCCAGCCCGAGCCGTTTTTGCAGGTTCATCGCGGCGTAGAACAGCCGCTTGTTCTCGCGCTCGTTGAAATAGTGGCGATAGATCAGCCGCTCTGCCTGGATACCGGTCTTGATCCAGTCCGACTCGAAAAAGTCGAAGCTCTCGATGAAATCGGCGTCGTTCTCGTCGAGGAACTCATGCGTGTATTCGGCCGATTTGATCGCCATGCAATCGCCCGAGAGCATGTAGAAATGCGTCGCCTTGGGAAAGGCGGCGACTGCCGCCTCGGTGGCCAGAAGCGTCGCCTCGACCAGCGACCAGGCCCCCCAGCCGCATTTGATCCGGCGCTTGGCAAAGGTGACATGCGCGTTGTCGGCCAGAGCGCTGCGGATCCGGTCATAGGCGGCCCGCGGCGCCCGCGCGTCGAAATGGATCGACATGTAGTCGTCTTTTGCCGTAAGCCGCTGGGCCTGCTTGATAACGGCCTCTGGATCCTTGTGACAGAGCAATATGAAGGCTATTTTCGACATTGTGATCTAGGTCATATTCCGCGCGTCCCGCCCTGGCCCTCAGTTAAAGCCGATGACGTGTTGAATAAACAGGGTTTAGTAACAAAAACAAACGAGCGTATAAGCTTTGCAACGACAAGAGCAGACTGGAGGCAGCAGCCCATGGGCTTTCCCGGCACATGGATGACGGAGAGTGAAAGCGTGGTCTATCGCGTGGTGCCGAAATGCGCCTGCTCGACCATTGGACAGATCCTCTATTATTCCGACCACGGCGAATTTTACGATGGCGACATTCATGACGCCACCACGGGGCTGCACAAATGGTCCCGCGAGGACAGCCAGAACCTGATCAACGCCAACGTCAAGACGCATCAGGCCTATGCCTTCACCTGTGTGCGCAACCCCTATACCCGCATCCTGTCGTCCTTTTTCGACAAGATCTGCGGCATCCAGCGCAACGGCAACCGCTACCGCGGCAACCTGGTGCCGATGCTGGTGCAGAAATACGGCATCGAGGTCGGCGGCGACGACGGCAAGGGCGAGTTCGACCAGATCGCCAGCTTCCGTCGCTTCCTGCTGTTCGCCCGCGACACCATTCGCTGGCGCAAGCCGATGGACCCGGACATCCACTGGTCGGCGACCTCCGGCCACGTTTCGACCTTCATCTGCAACGGCGGGCGCTACGACAAGATCATCTGGACCGAGAAGTTCAACGAGGGCATGTCCGAGGTGCTGGGCAAGATCGACACCCGCCACGAGGTCAAGCTCGCGGAGATCCCGCGCTTCAACGAGAGCGAGGGCCACGGGCCGAAACGCGCGCATCCGGTCGAGGATTACTTTGACGACCTGTCGATGCACCTGGTCTACGAAATGTACAAGCGCGATTTCGACGTCTTCAAATACGATCCCGCCGATCCGTCGAACAAGATGCCGGTGGCCGAGATCGACCTCGACGAGGTACACGCCAAGCTGGGGGAATAGGCCAGGACACCGGGCGCCGGTTTGTCACCCGTTGCTCAGAAACCGGCCACCCCGAAAACCGTGCCCCGGCCCCCGCGCCGGGGCCTCTTGGCCGGCCTCAACGCGCAAAACCGCGAGGTTCGGGGCCGCGGTCTCAGGCCAGGCCCGCAGCCTCCAGAACCTGCAACAATTCGGTCTCGGCCCGCGGGCCGACGTGGCGGATCACCTCGCCGGCCACGGCACAGCCCATGCGGCCACAGGTCTGCATGTCACGGCCCTGCGCCAGACCGTAAAGAAAGCCGGCGGCAAAGCCGTCGCCCGCCCCGGTCGCATCCACCGGCACGATCCGCTGCACGCCGACATCGGTACGCTGGCCGTCGGCCACGATCGTCACCCCGTCGCCGGATCGGGTGCAGCAGACCAGCGAACAGATCGCCGAGACCTTGGCCAGCGCCTCTTCGGTGTCGTCGGTTTCATACAGCGAGCGGATCTCGGCCTCGTTGCCGATCACGTAATCCAGCTCGTTCTCGATCAATTGCAGGAAATCCGCCCGATGCCGCTCGACGCAGAACGGATCCGAGATCGCAATCCCGGCCTTGCCGCCGGCGGCGCTACAGGCGCGAGCCATGCGGGTGAAGGCGTCCTTGCCCTTGTCCTTGTCGAACAGATAGCCCTCGAGAAAGACGATCTCGGCCGCAGCCGCCACCGCCTCGTCGACATCCTCCGGCCCGAGTTCGGCGGAAATCCCGAGATAGGTGTTCATCGACCGCTCGCCATCGGGCGAGACAAAGATCATCGAGCGCGAGGTCGGCAGTTCGCCGCCCGGCACCGGCGGATTGACAAAGGCGGTGCCCACCTTCTCCATCGCCTCGGCATAGAAGCGGCCCAGCGCATCGTCATGCACCCGGCCGACAAAGGCTGTCCGCATGCCCAGATTGCCGGCCCCGGCGATGGTATTGGCCACCGACCCGCCAGCCGCCTGCTTGCGTTCGCCCATGGCACCATAGAGCACCTCGGCGCGCTCGCGCTCGATCAGCTGCATGATGCCCTTGCCGATCCCCATGTGTTCGAGAAAGCTGTCGTCGGCTTGGGTGATCACATCGACGACGGCGTTGCCGATGCCGACAACCTGATAGGTCTTCATAGGTTCTTGTCCTCGTACATACAGAGATCTCGGATGATGCAGGTGGCGCACATCGGTTTGCGCGCCTTGCAGACGTAGCGGCCGTGCAGGATCATCCAGTGATGGGCGTGCTGCTGGAAATCCACCGGGATGTGATCCTCGATGGCGCGTTCGACGGCTTCGACATCCTTTCCCGGGCAGATGCCCGACCGGTTGCCGAGGCGAAAGATATGGGTGTCCACCGCCTGCGCCGGGTAGCGCCACCACATGTTGAGCACCACATTTGCGGTCTTGCGCCCGACCCCGGGCAGCGAGATCAGCGCGGCGCGGGAATTGGGCACCTCGCCGCCATAGTCCTCGACAAGGATTTTCGACAGCTTGATGACGTTCTTGGCCTTGTTGCGATAGAGACCGATGGTCTTGATGTGCTCGGTCAGCCCCGCTTCGCCCAAGGCCAGCATCTTCTCCGGCGTGTCGGCGATGCGAAACAGCTCCTTGGTCGCCCGGTTCACCCCGGCATCGGTCGCCTGCGCCGAAAGCGCCACGGCGACCACCAGCGTATAGGCGTTCACATGGTCGAGCTCGCCCTTCGGTTCGGGCTCGGCGGCGTGAAACCGGCTAAAAATCTCGCGGATCGTGTGATAATCGAGCTGCTTGGCCATGCCCGTTCTATGGCCCAGCCCCGACGCAAGCGCAACATTCGGGTCGCGACAGTCCGGCCTGCACCCTAGATTGAGGCAAAGGAGTTGCCCGATGACCATGCAGGAAAACGGATATCACTATCAGGTCATGCGCCGCGCCATCGATCTGATCGACGCCAGCCAGACGCCGTTGACGCTGGAGGCGCTGGCCGGCGAAATGAACATGAGCCCGGCGCATTTCCAGCGGCTGTTTTCGAAATGGGTCGGTGTCTCGCCCAAACGCTATCAGCAGTATCTGGCACTGGGTCATGCCAAGGCGCTGCTGCGCGAGCGCTTCACCACGCTGGCGGCGGCCGATGGTGCCGGGCTTTCGGGGGGCGGCCGGTTGCACGATCTGTTCCTGCGCTGGGAGGCGATGAGCCCCGGCGATTATGCCCATGGCGGCGCCGGGCTGAGCATATATTGGGGCTGGTTCGACAGCCCCTTTGGCCGGGCGCTGGTGATGGGCACCGACCGTGGGCTTTGCGGGCTGGGCTTTGCCGCCGAGATGGGCGAGGCGGCCTGTATGGAGGATCTGCGCCGCCGCTGGCCCGAGGCCCGCTACCAGGAGGCGCCGGAGCGCCTCGCCGCCTGGGTCGGCGCCGCCTTTGGCGAGGTGCGGGGCGAGACCCCGCTCTACCTGATCGGCGCGCCGTTCCAGATCAAGGTCTGGGAGGCGCTGCTCGCGATCCCTTCGGGCCATGTCACCACCTATTCCGAAATCGCGACGAGCATCGGCAGGCCCAAGGCGGTGCGCGCGGTGGGCACGGCGGTGGGCCGCAACCCGGTCTCCTGGCTGATCCCCTGTCATCGCGCCCTGCGCAAATCAGGCGCGCTTGGCGGATATCACTGGGGCCTGCCGGTGAAACGCGCGCTGCTGGCATATGAATCGGCCCGCGCCGAAGCCTGACGCCGGTCCTTCTTCGGTTCACAGATATCCTCGGTCGGGTCGGGGGCGGCACCGCCCCGCCCTCGCGACACCGCGTCAACGCCGAGAGGTGGCAAGCTTTCGCCGATTCCCCCTTGCACGTAATTGTGAGCGGCGACAGGATCGCGACCAGTGTAAAGCACGCGCGGCGTGCGACAGCGCAATCAATGAGGCGAACGACTATCATGACTTTTCTGAGCAAACCCATCCTGCTGGCTTCGGCCGCCGCGCTTTCGCTTGCGGCCTGCACCACCCAGGGCCCCAACCAGAACCAGAAAGCCCGACAGGGCGCGATCCTCGGCGGCCTTGCCGGGGCGGCGGCCGGCGCGATCGCCGGCGGCAACGAGGTCGAGAAACGCAACCGGATCATCGGCGGCGCGATTGTCGGTGCCGGCGCCGGCGCGGTCATCGGCAACCGTCTGGACCAACAGGAAGAAGACCTGCGCCAGAGCATGAGCAACGGCACCATCACCAACACCGGTGACCGGCTGATCGTGACCCTGCCGAACGACATCCTCTTTGCTGTGAATGACGCCACCGTACGTCCCGATCTGCAACGCGACCTGCGGGCGCTGGCCGGCAACCTCCAGGCCTATCCGAATTCGACCGTCCAGATCGTCGGCCACACCGACAGCGACGGCGACGCCGCCTATAACCTCGGCCTGTCGCAACGCCGGGCGCAATCGGTTGCCAATGTGCTGGTCGCCGCGGGCGTCTCGGGCAGCCGGCTTCAGACCATCGGCCGTGGCGAAGACCAGCCGGTGGCGGACAACCTGACGGCGCAGGGCAAGGCCCAGAACCGCCGCGTCGAAATCGTGATCCTGCCGAACGCCTGATCGCTTCGGCCGGGTTCTTCGACCCGATCCCATGTCCGGCCCCGGTCCGCAGTTGATGCGGGCCGGGGTTTTTCATGCGCCCCCGGGGCCGGACCGGCGCCTTGCCTTGCGCCGACATCGAGGTATCTCCTTGGGGCAGACAGAAAGAGAGGCAGCACATGGCAGTAACCCTTCTGGGCATCTCCGGCTCCCTGCGCGCGGAATCGTCCAACACCAAGCTGATGCGCGAGGCGCTGCGGCTCTTCGGCGCGGCCGAGACCGCCGAGGCCGACCTGCGCCTGCCGCTGTATGACGGCGATCTCGAGGCGGAAGAGGGCATTCCGGCACCGGCGCGACGCCTGGCCGATCAGATCGCCGCGGCCGATGCGCTGGTGATCTCGGGGCCGGAATACAACAAGGGGGTCTCCGGTGTGCTGAAAAATGCGCTCGACTGGATCAGCCGCACCGATGTCTTTCCCTGGCAGGGCAAGCCGGTGGCGATCATGTCCGCCGCATCGGGCCGCGCCGGGGGCGAGCGCACCCAGATGATGCTGCGCGCCAGCCTGGTGGCCTTTCGGCCCAGGTTGCTTCAGGGGCCGGAGGTTCTGGTGGCACAGGGGCGCGAACAGTTCGATGCCGAGGGCCGGCTGATCAATGACCGCTATGAGAAGACGCTGACCGCGCTGATGGCGGCGCTGCGCGAAGAGGTGCGACGCCAGGGGCTTGCCGCCGGGACGGCGATTGACCACTCTGCCTGAAACAGCCGGCAGGAGACCCGATGACAGATCACGTCGATCCGACGCGCGAGAGCTTTGCAGCGTTCCGCGAGATGCAGCGCGAGGGGCCGGTGCATATGCTCAACCTCGTGCGCCTGCACGCCCGCGCCCGCTATGACGACGGCACCGAGGCCAGCGGTGCCGAAGCCTATCGCGCCTACGCCCGCGAAAGCGGCCCGATCTTTCAGCGGTTGGGCGGGCGGCAGGTCTGGGTCGGACAGCCCGAGCTGATGCTGATCGGCCCCTCGGAAGAGCGCTGGGACATTGCCTTCATCGCCGAATACCCCTCGGTCGATGCCTTTGTCGCGATGATCCGCGACCCGGACTACCGGCGTGCGGTGCGCCACCGGCAGGCGGCGGTCGAGACCTCGCGGCTGATCCGCATGGCGCCGGGTGCGCCGGGGGCGCATTTCGGCGAACTGGCCGAAGGCTGACCGGCGCCGCACCCCAGCAGGCCGGCCCCGTCGGCCGGCCGCCGCGCTCAGCGGCGCGACAGCGCGTGATAGATATGGGTGAAGGTGGCGGCGCCGAGGATCGGCACCAGCAGGTTCAGCAGCGGCACGCTGAGCGGCATGGCCATCAGGATGCCGGCGATCCAGATCGTCGTGCCATGTTTGCGGCGCATCTCCCGGGCACCCTCGCGGCCGATCCGGCGCATCGCGGCAAGGGTGAAATACTCCCGCCCGAGCAGAAAGCCGTTCATTCCCCAGAAGATGAAGGGCGTGGCCGGCGGAAAGAACACATAGAGCACGAAGGCCACAAGGTTGGCACCGATCAGGATGCCAAGAAAGCTGACCGTATCGCGCGCCGCATCGGCAAAGGGCACCGGGGTGGCCGGCGGCAGGCTGGGATAATGCCGGTCTTCGACCGCCTGCGCCACCTCGTCGAGGAACATCGAGGTGATTGCCGAGGCCACCGGAATCATCAGGAAGGCCGAAAGCACGATCATGAAGACCAGCGAGCCGATGCTCAGCAGATCGCCGACCCAGGTGACCTCGCCCACAAGCGGCAGGGTCATGCTTTCGCCGGTGAGCCATTCGATCAGCCAGAGCAGCCCGGCATAGGCCCCGAAGAGCAGCGCCACGGTCAGCCCGATGCCCATCCAGAGCACCTTGCGGAACCGGGAATCGCTGAGCTGGCTGAGCGATTTGAGAAAGGCGGACAGGATCATTGGTCCATCCAGGTGACCTTGGCCCCCTGATCGGGGCGCGGGCGGTCCGGCGGTGCGGCGCGTTCGGTGCCGATGTGGATGATGCCGGCAACGCTTTCCTGCGGTGCGAGCGCAAGGCCCTGTTCGACAAAGCCGCGGTCATGGCTGGCCCAGCCGGAGAGCCAGTTCGCACCCCAACCGGCCGCCAGCGCCGCATTGAGCAGCGATAGGCAGACCGCCCCGGCGGAATAGAGCTGTTCGATCTCGGGCACCTTTTCAGAGGCCACGGGTGCGGCCACCACCACCACCGCCAGCGGGCTGTCGGCATAGGTGGCGCGGGTCTTTTCCACCTGGTCGGGGTCGAGCCCGAGCGCCGCGCCGCGGGTTTCGGCAAGGCCCGCCAGACGGTCGAGTGCGGCCCGGTCGAGCACGATCAGCCGCCAGGGTTCGAGCTTGCCGTGATCGGGGCTGCGCAGGCCGGCGGTCAGGATCGGGTCCAGCGCGGCGCGGTCCGGCGCCGGGGCCTGAAGCGTCTTGGCCGGGCGCGAGCGGCGGCTCAGCAGAAAATCCAGTGCAGCTTGATTGGGTTGGGGCATGCGGCTCTCCTGACGTGTCGCCGCTTATGTCACCCGTCGGGCCGGGGTTTTCAAGGGCAGGCGGCGTCCCGGTCGGGGAATGGCCCCAGATGAATGTTCCGAGCTGTCTGGACGGGCCCAGTGTGCAAATGCTTTACCGGAGGCCGGGCTGATGCCTCAGCCCTGTTGCGCGGCGCGGCGATAGACGCCTTCGGGCAGGTCGATGGCGGTGGCCAGATCGCGCATCTGGGCGATCGACAGGGTGATCCTGTGCATCCTGTCCTCGCGCGGGTCATATTGCTCGACGGTGATGCATTCGGCAAAACCGTTGACAACGACGTCCTCCTGAAGCGGGGCGTCGCCTTCATCCACAAGGGTGACGACGGTGGCGTCGAATTCGTGCTCGATCGTAAACATGCCACCAGATTAGAGGCTGGCGGGGCATTTGCAACCGGCGCCGGGGGCCAGGATAAGCAATTCCCCGCCTTGCGGCTTTTCACATCTGGCACCCGGCTGTTGCGCGGCCTATTTTCGATCTGACATGACTCGTATCTCTCTCCTGTTCCTGACGCTCTTCCTTTCGGCCTGTGCCGCGGTCGCGCCTGCGCCGCGGCTGCCTCAGGATACGGCGGGGCCACTGACCGAAACCCAGATTCAGCGCCGTGCCGATGCGGCGGCGCGGCAGTTCGTGGCCGTGGTGGAACAGGTCGAACCCGTGGCCGAGGCCGAATGCCGCAAGGTGCGGTTGCGCGGGCCCTGCGATTTCCAGATCGTCGTCGACGATCGGCCCGGCCAGGCCCCCAACGCCTTTCACACGCTCGACCGGCAGGGCCGGCCGATCATCGCCTTCAACCTCGCGCTAATCCTGAATGTCGACAATGCCGACGAGCTGGCCTTTGTCATGGGCCATGAGGCGGCGCATCACATCGGCGGCCATATCGAGCGGGCGCAGCGCAATGCGACGCTGGGCTCGGAGCTTTTCGGGCGGGCGGCGGCGACCATCTCGGGGGGTGACAGCGGTGCCATAGAGGCCGGGCTGGAGCTGGGTGCGGCGCTTGGACGGCGCAGCTTTACCAAGGATTTCGAGCTCGAGGCGGATGCCATCGGCACGGTCATCGCCCATCGCGCGGGCTTTGATCCGGTGCGCGGCGCCGAATTCTTTGCCCGCATTCCCGATCCCGGAAACCGGTTTCTCGGCACCCATCCGCCCAATTCCGCGCGGATCGAGACGGTGCGGCGGGTGGCACGCCGGCTGAAATGAAAAACCCCCGCGAACGTCCGGTCGCGGGGGTACTTTTCAGTCCTGACGCAGCGCTCAGTCGAGCCGCGCGTTGCGGTGCAGCAGCGGCGTGATCCGGCGCACGGTGGCGCGGCGGTTGGCGCGCTCGGGGCCTTCACGCGGCACCAGTAGATCGCTTTCGCCATAGCCTTGGATGATCAGGTTCTCCGGCGGCACGTCGAAATATTCCACCAGCGCCAGCGCCACGGATTCCGCCCGGCGGTCCGACAGGGCGAGGTTATAGGCGGCGTCGCCCACGGTGTCGGTGTGGCCTTCGACGATAAACAGCTCGTCGGGATTGGCGGCAAGGAAATCGGCAAGCTGGCTGCCCAGATCGGCCAGTTCCTCGGCTTCGCCCGGCTGGATCACCGCAGAGCCGGTTTGGAAGTTGACCGCATCAAGCGTGACCTCGGGCATCAGGTGGCGGACTTCACGGATCGAGCGGACCTGATTGAGCGAAAAGCGGCGGTCGACATCGGCGGCCAGCTGCGCGTTCAGCGCGGCTTCCAATGCGGCCCGATCGCCAGAGGTGACGGTAACGGGCTGTTGTCGGCGCGGCTCTGGCAGGGTGGTCACATCGACCGGTTCTGCCGCTTCCTCGGTGTCGTCGAAAAGCACGATGCGGCGGCCGTCGGCACGCACCTGCACCCGGCGCACCACGGTGCCATCGGCGGCCCGAACGGTGATCACCTGGCTGCCGTCGGGGCGGGTGACGACCACACGCGACGAGCCGTCGGCAAAGTTGCGGGTCTCGACCTCCGAGCCGGGCTGGCGCAGCAGCACGTCATCATCGCGGATGACCTGAAGATCGTTGCCGCGCCGCACCACCACCCGGTCGCCCGAGTTGGACACAACCTCGTCGGCGTCGCCGAGAATCTGGCTCAGCGCCAGCACGCCAAGCCCCAGGGCGGCGGCGGTTTCGGCATTGCTGAAGCCGCGATCATCATCGTCATCGTCGTCTTCACGGGTGCCGCGCTGCTCGGCTTGCTGTTCGACGATGACGTCGCTGCCGAATTCCTCGCTGCTCGAGCGGACGTCGGCCTCGGTCACGGTCTCCACCACGACCTCGCCTTCGGCGGTGGCGGCATCATCCTCGGCCGCCATCGGTGTGCTGTCGGCAACGGTCGTGTCCGGCTCGGTTTCTTCCGGGGCGGGCTCGACCACCTCCACCTCCATGCCCAGAGCGGCCTTCACCGCGGTGCGCAGTTCGGCCTCGGACATATTTTCCGTGGCTCCGAGGTCGAGCGACAGGTCGGAGGCCAGCGCGAGAAGCTGATCGCGGCTCATGGCGTCGATGTCGTTGATACCGGCCAGGCCACCGAGGGAGGTCTCTGCCTGCGTCTCGGTCTCAGCTTGCGCCTCGGTCTCCGCTTCCGCTTCGGCTTCGGCCTCACTTTCGACCTGGGTTTCGGTTTCGACCTGCGCTTCGGCCTCGGCCTCCGCTTCGGTTTCGATCTGTTGTTCGCCCTCCGGCGCGTCCTCTGCCTGCGCGTCTTCAAGCGCCTCGCGGAGTTCTTCGGTCTGCTCGCCGGCCTCTTCGCTGGCCGTTTCTGCCGCGTCCGCCGCCTCCTCGACGACGTCCTGGGCTTCTTCGACAGCTGCTTCGGCCGCGCCCTCGACCTCTGCGGCGGCCTCCTCGGCGGCCTCGGCGGTTACTTCGGCGGCGCCCTCGGCCGTGACTTCCGCCGTCTCGGCCGGCGGTTCTTCGCTCTCTGCGGCCTCGTCGACCGGCAGCCCAAGCTCCGTCTTGATCGCGACGCGAAGCTCTTCGAGCTCCATCGCCCGCGCGGCATCGCGGTCAAGGCCGATCAGCACGCCAAGCTGTTCGAGAATGTCGCGGCCCATCTCGTCGATCTGCTCGGCCGAGGGCATTTCGCCGGCTGCAAAGGCTGACACGTCGCCGCTTTGTGCCGGGGCGACCGTGGGAACGGCCAGCGCGAGAGACAGCACAATGGCCGTGCTTTTCATCAATGTCGATCTGGTCATCTTGATACCTCTTCTCAACTCGCTGGCCCAACGCCGCAGCGGCCCGACTGTTCCAGCCGGCGAGATCGATCGGCACAAATTCGCGTGACGCCGGGTTTTGACCCAGATCAAAGGCCGAGGCGACCCGTCCTGCTAGGCTGGGGCCGTCGTTGCACAGCAAAGGGGAACGCCATGCAGTCACCACAGAAGATCAAGCGCCATGCGATCTTGATGGATCGGATGGCCGAAGCGCGGGGGCTCGATATGGAAGAGCAGGTCTTGCGCGGACGGATCAGCAGCGAAGCGGTGGCCGATGCGGTGCTGAGCTGTACCAATTGCCCCCGGCCGGACGACTGCGCCAGATGGCTCGACCGGCAGGCAGCCCCGGTGGCCGCGAGCCCCGGCTATTGTCGCAACGCCCGGATGTTCGACGATTTGTCAAAGGGTTGACCGGCGCTGTCGGGCCCGGTGCCCGGCGCGACGGCCGAAGGCCTGCGCGGAATCCGCTGACAGGGCACGCTCTACATGCTATGAAGAGAGCCGAGCCATTGAGAAAGCACAGGAATGCTGGCGCCAGACCGGTGGCCAGTCTGGCGACCCGATGTCGGCCGTGATCGCTTGCACGTGGTCGACGGACAGGCTGTGCGCCGCGTGACAGGATCGCGCCGCGCCGCCATAGGGTTGCTCCGGGAGCGCCACACCGTGCGTGCCCCGGGGGCGTGGCGGCCGTTCGAGGGGAACGGGCGCCACTTCCGCTCCTACCCCGGTTTCGCCAATCTGCCGGCTCCTGACGTCTGTGCCGGAACCGGTTGCCTGCCGGCGCCTCAGCCCGCCTCGGAGGGCGTCATCCGCTGATACATCCAGCCGTCGATGTCGCGCACGGTGATCACTTCGAACTGGATGATCACGAAAAGAAGCAGCCAGATCGCCGCCGAGATCGCCGTGGTGAGCTTGGCCTTGCGCGCCAGGTTGTGCACCTGCGGCGCGCCGGCGTGGGTGCCTTCGACCACGTCGCCAAGGTCGCCCTGGGTCTGGATGCGGAAGGGAATCACCACCAGAAAGGTGAGGAACCAGATGACCGCGAAAAGCACGATGGCAGAGGTTATGCCCATGTTCTTGTCCTAGCTACGTTTGCGGCGCGGCGCGCCTAGACCTGTTCCAGCTCGACCAGGCAGCCGTTGAAATCCTTGGGGTGCAGGAACAGCACCGGTTTGCCATGGGCGCCGATCTTGGGCTCGCCCGAGCCCAGCACCCGGGCGCCGGTGGATTTCAGGTGATCGCGGGCGGCCAGAATATCGTCGACCTCGTAACAGACATGGTGGATGCCGCCAGCCGGGTTCTTGTCGAGAAAGCCCTGGATGGGCGAATCCGCGCCCAGCGGATAGAGCAATTCGATCTTGGTGTTGGGCAGCTCGATAAAGATCACCGTGACGCCGTGATCGGGCTCGTCCTGCGGCGCGCCGACTGTGGCGCCAAGGGCGTCGCGATATTGCGCTGCTGCGGCTTCGAGGTCGGGAACGGCAATGGCAACGTGGTTGAGACGTCCGATCATGTGGGGCTCCTGGTGTCCGGTTTCGCCGGCTTTATCGCGCGGCAGGGCAGGCGGCGCAATTGGACAGGAGCGCGCATTAAGCAGTTGGTAACTTAACTTGGCGACAGTGGCAGTGAAAGCGTGGAGGGCTTGCGATGGACGATCTGGAAGACCTTGAACCGACACCGGCACCGGCGCCATCGGCGGATCGGCCGCTGCTCGGGCTGACCATTCTTGTGGTCGAGGACAGCCGATTTGCCTGCGAGGCGATGCGCCTGTTGTGCTTGCGCTCCGGCGCCCGTATTCGCCGCGCCGATTGCCTGCGGTCGGCGCGGCGGCACCTGCGGGTCTATCGGCCATCGGTGGTGGTTGTCGATCTCGGCCTGCCCGACGGTTCGGGCGCCGATCTGATCCGCGAACTGGCTGCGGCCAGCCCGCGCATTCCCGTTATCCTCGGCACCAGCGGCGATGATTTTTCCGAGGAACTGGCGGTCGCCGCCGGCGCCGACGGTTTTCTGCGCAAGCCGATCACCTCTCTGGTCCGGTTCCAGGAGCACATCCTGTCGCTCCTGCCGCCGGAGCGTCAGCCGCTCGGCCCGCGCCCGCTCAACGAGGTCGAGGTGATCCCGGACCGGATCGCCTATCAGGACGACATGGCGCATATCGCCGGAATCCTCTGTGACGCCACCGACGAACGGTCGATTGATTACGTCGGGCAATTCCTCAGCGGCGTGGCGCGGATCGCCCATGACCAGGCGCTGCGCGATGCCGCCGACCGGCTGATCGCGCTGCGCCGAAAAGGCCAGCCCACAGGTTCGCAGGCGGCGCATATCGCCGGGCTGGTGCAGGACCGGCTGACCCAGCGCGCCGCCATGTAGTTTACGCCGGGGAGGCGGCCCGGCGCTCGGATCTAGAGCGTCGGGTCGCTGCCGGTGCGAACCAGCCGGGTGAGATCGCTCAGGCGTTCGATCTGGGTGCCGTCGCGGGCGAAGTTCTTGGGCGAGAGCCAGGCGGCAAAGGCCTCTTGCAGGGCCGGCCATTCCTTGTCGATACAGGCAAACCAGGCTGTATCGCGGTTGCGCCCCTTGACCACCATCGCCTGGCGGAACACGCCCTCGTAGCTGAAGCCGAGCCGCTGTGCCGCCCGCCGCGACGGGCGGTTGAGCGCGTTGCACTTCCATTCATAGCGGCGATAGCCGGCCTCGAAGGCCCATTTCATCATCAGATACATCGCCTCGGTGGCGGCGCGGCTGCCGGCGAGGCTGGCGGCAAAGTGGATATTGCCCACTTCGATCGAGCCGGCCTCGGGCGCGATCCGCAGGAAACTGGCGACGCCGCCGAAGGTGCCGGTTGTCAGATCCTTGACGGCGTAGAACAGGTGATCCGGCCGGGCCACCGTCTCGCGCACCCAGCGGTGAAACTGCGCCGAGGAATGGAACGGGCCATAAGGCATATAGGCCCAGCGGTCGTCATGGCCTTCGAAGGCGCGAAAGAGCAGCGCGGCATGTTGCTCGGCCGCCAGCGGTTCAAGCCGCGTGAAACGGCCTTCGAGCGGCGCGCCCTGCGGGAGCGGGGGCGGGGTCCAGTCTGGCACGGCCTCGCCCAGCGGGGGAAAATCGTTCATATCTCAGGCCCTTGCACGGATTTCGGCAAGGATAGGCACTGGGTCGGAAAAGGGAAGCCGGAAGATGGCGCCGCGGGGAACCCCGGGCGCCCCTGTTGCGTTGGACCAGCGACCAGACGGGAGAGCCAGCATGAGCGACATCTATTCCAGCCTCAAATCCGATCATGACCGCCACCGCAGCCTGCTCGACACGATCGAGAACACCGAAGGCGCGTCGGAGGCGCGCAAGTCGGCCTGGCAGGAATTTTATCGCGACGTCAAGGCGCATGGCGCCGCCGAAGAGGAGACCTTCTACTCCAAGCTGATCGCCAAGACCTGGGGCCAGGACAGCGCCCGCCATTCGGTGCACGAACACCAGCAGATCGACGACCTGCTCGAAGAGCTGCGCGAGATGGACATGAGCCAGGGGGCCTGGTTGCAGAAATTCAAGACGCTGCGCCACGACTACGAACACCACATCGACGAAGAGGAAGACGAGGTCTTTTCCCGCGCCAGAGAGGTGATCCCCGAAGAAGAGATCGAGGGCTATGGCAAACGGTTCCGCGACCGCAAGGCGCAGGAGCTGGAGATCATTGGCAAGAAACGCGAAGATTCGCTCGAGGATTGAGCCATGTCCGACAAGCCGCGCCTCGTGGGGGTCAATCACATCGTTCTGGAAGTGGGCGATATCGAACATGCCATGGCCTTCTGGCACAACATCTTCGAATTTGACGTGCGCGGGGCGGGCGACGGTTTTGTCTTTCTCGACCTCGGCGATCAGTTCATCGGATTGGTCGAGGGCAAGAGCCAGCCCGCCGACGCCCACCGCCATTTCGGCCTTGTCGTCGATGACCGCAGCCGGGTGATGGCGCTGGCCGCCAAGGCCGGCGCGCAGATCATGGACAGCGATTTCATGGATTTCCGCGACCCATGGGGCAACCGTATCCAGGTGGTCGAATACCGCGATTTGCAGTTCTCGAAGACCCCAGAGGTGCTGCGCGGCATGGGCCTCGATCTGGACAAGACCGAGGCGGCGCAAGAGGAATTGCGCAAGAAGGGAATTGGCTGACGGCGGGGCCGGGCCAAAGCCCGGCGCCCCCTCTCGAACCCTGTGCTCAGTCCTGCGGAATGACCCGGAGGCCCAGCTCCATCAGCTGATCCGACATCGGCTCTGACGGCGCCTGCATCATCAGGTCTTCGGCGCGCTGGTTCATCGGGAACATGATGACCTCGCGGATGTTTTCCTGCTCGGCCAGCAGCATGACGATACGGTCGATGCCGGCGGCACAGCCGCCGTGCGGCGGCGCGCCGTATTGAAAGGCGTTGACCAGCCCGCCAAAGCGTTTCTTGACCTCGTCGGCACCATAGCCGGCGATCTCGAAGGCCTTGAACATGATCTCGGGCTTGTGGTTCCGGATCGCGCCCGACACCAGCTCATAGCCGTTGCAGGCCAGGTCGTATTGATAGCCCTTGACCTCGAGCGGATCGCCCTCGAGCGCCGCCATTCCGCCTTGCGGCATGGAAAACGGGTTGTGCTCGAAGTCGATCTTGCCGGTTTCCTCGTCGCGTTCGTAGATCGGGAAGTCGACGATCCACGCAAAGGCGAAGCGGTCCTTGTCGGTCAGGCCCAGCTCGTCGCCGATGACGGTGCGGGCACGGCCGGCAACCGCCTCGAAGGCCTTGGGCTTGCCACCGAGGAAGAAGGCGGCATCGCCGACCTCAAGCCCCAGTTGCTGGCGGATCGCCTCGGTGCGCTCGGGCCCGATGTTCTTGGCCAGCGGGCCTGCGGCTTCCATGCCCTCGCCCTGATCGCGCCAGAAGATATAGCCCATGCCGGGCAGCCCCTGTTCCTGGGCGAACTTGTTCATCCGGTCGCAGAACTTGCGGCTGCCGCCCCCCGGCGCAGGGATGGCGCGGATCTCGGTGCCGTCCTGCTCCAGCAGCTTGGCAAAGATGGCAAAGCCCGAGCCTTTGAAATGCTCGGAAACCACCTGCATCTTGATCGGGTTGCGCAGGTCGGGCTTGTCGGTGCCATACCACAGCGCCGCGTCCTTGTAAGAGATCTGCGGCCACTCCTGATCCACTTTGCGGCTGCCGCCGAAGTCTTCGAAAATGCCTGTCAGCACCGGCTGGATGGTGTCAAAGACGTCCTGCTGCTCGACAAACGACATCTCCATGTCGAGCTGATAGAAATCGGTGGGCGAGCGGTCGGCGCGCGGGTCTTCGTCGCGGAAACAGGGTGCGATCTGGAAATACTTGTCGAAGCCCGACACCATGATCAGCTGTTTGAACTGCTGCGGCGCCTGCGGCAGCGCATAGAACTTGCCGGGATGCAGACGCGACGGCACCAGGAAATCGCGCGCGCCCTCGGGCGAGGAGGCGGTGATGATCGGGGTCTGGTATTCGCGGAAATCGGCGTCCCACATGCGGCGGCGCATGGCGGCCACCACGTCGGACCGCAGCTTCATGTTGCGCTGCATGACCTCGCGGCGCAGGTCGAGGTAGCGATACCGCAGCCGGGTTTCCTCGGGGTATTCCTGATCGCCGAAGACGATCAGCGGCAGCTCGTCGGCGGCGCCCAGCACCTCCATGTCGCGGATATAGACCTCGATCTCGCCGGTGGGCAGCTTGGGGTTCACCAGGCTCTCGTCGCGGGCCTTCACCGTGCCGTCGATGCGGATGCACCATTCCGAGCGCAGTTTCTCGACCTCGGCGAAGACCGGGCTGTCGCTGTCGCAGAGCACCTGGGTGATGCCATAGGTATCGCGCAGGTCGATGAAGAGCACCCCGCCATGATCGCGCACGCGATGGACCCAGCCCGACAGGCGGACGGTCTCGCCGACGTTGGATTTGTTCAGTTCGGCGCAGGTATGGCTGCGGTAGGGGTGCATCTGGCGGCTCCGGGGGTCATTCGAGGTTCGGGCCGATACACCTTGCCTGTGGCTGAAAGTCAAGCCGCGAGGCCGTGGGGTAGGGGGGAAGGTGCGCTTCGCGCGGGCGGTGTCGGGTTTTCACTGCTCCGTGGCGGGGCCGGTGGGTCTTCACCCCGACGCGCGCGGCGTGCCAACAAGGCCGGGACGCTCCGGCGCGGGGGGCCGGGGCGGCAGATGCGGCCGCCCCGGCCAAGGTCGTTTTCACATGTCGATCAACGGGGCGATCTCGATGGTGCCGCTGCCGCCTTCGAGGATCGGGCAGCCCTTGCCCATCTCGGCCGCCGCTTCGACGCTCTCGGCCTCGACGATGGTGTAGCCGGACAGCGGATTGGCGCCGCCGCCGTCGCTCAGCCCGTCGACCGTCAGGGTCGAGGACATGCCCACCGGGTTGCCGCCATCGACCAGCTTGTCGCCCATGGATTCCATCCAGGCGCCCCAGGCCGCCATGACCCTTTTGCCTTCTTCTTCCGTCTCCGGCATTCCGCCGCCGTGATAGGCAAAGATGTATTTCGGCATAATGACCTCCTTTTACTGGTCGGGTTGAATTCCGTCGGGAAACTGCCGCGCGAGCCGGGCCAGCACTGCCGTCCAGCCGCCTTCGTGCGACGTGGCGGTCTCGCTGTCGGGCAGGCCGCTGTGGTGCAGGGTGAACAGCGTGACATCGCCGGCCGGGGCGAGGGTGAAGGTGACATGGCTTTCGTGGCCACGGGTTCCTTCGGCATCCTGCCAGGCCCATGTAAAGGCCACGTGACGCGGCGGCGCGACCTCGGTCACCATGCCGCTGACGTCAAAGCGATTGCCCTCGGCGCTGCGCATATGGGCGTGCCAGGGGCCGGTGCGGGTAAAGTCGAGGCTGTGGCTTTCCATCGTCCAGCCGTCGTGACCGAACCAGAGCACCATGTTCTCTGGCCGGGTGACCACATCCCACACCCGGTCCTGCGGGGCGTTGAACCGGCGCTCCAGCGTCAGGTCCGTTCTTTCTGCGACATCCGTCATTTCCTGTCGGTCTCCTTGTTGAGCACATGTTCCAGCCGGTCGAGGCTGGCCTGCCAGAAACGCCGGGCCTCGTCGGCCCAGTTGGCCACGGCCAGGAGCCCCTCGGGCCGTATCGAATAGAGCCGCTGCTGCGCCTGCGCGCGGCGATTGACCAGCCCGGCCTCGCGCAGCACGCCCAGGTGCTGCGACACCGCCGGCGCCGAAATGCCAAAGCCCTCGCCCAGCCGCCCCGCCGGCAGCTCGCCCTCGGCCAGCAGCCGCTCGACCATGGCAAAGCGGACCGGATCGGAGAGGGCGGAAAAGGTCTGCGGCAGGGCGGCCATAATTATCCTGTGTCGGTTCCGTGAGTCGTTGCAAAGGATTATTAGGCGGCCCCTTATTTAAGTAAAGCCTAAAATAAGGGGCGGATCGGGGCGATTTCCCGGCAGATCGACCGGCATTCGGCCTTGAACCCGGCACTCGCATGTCTATAACCCACGACAATTTGCGCCTTGCGCCCATTCCCCCGCGCTGAACCCCGAGGACCGATATGCCCAAAAGAACCGATATCCAGTCGATCATGATCATTGGCGCGGGGCCGATTGTCATCGGACAGGCCTGCGAGTTCGATTATTCCGGCGCCCAGGCCTGCAAGGCCCTGCGCGAAGAGGGCTACCGGGTGATCCTGGTGAACTCCAACCCGGCGACGATCATGACCGATCCGGGCCTGGCCGACGCCACCTATATCGAGCCGATCACCCCCGAGGTCGTGGCGAAGATCATCGAGAAGGAGCGCCCCGACGCGCTCTTGCCCACCATGGGCGGGCAGACCGGTCTCAACACCTCGCTGGCGCTGGAAGAGATGGGCGTGCTCGAGAAATTCGGCGTCGAGATGATCGGGGCCAAGCGCGACGCCATCGAAATGGCCGAAGACCGCAAGCTGTTCCGCGAGGCAATGGACCGGATCGGGCTGGAGAATCCCAAGGCGACGATCATCACGGCGCCCAAGCGTGCCAACGGGTCCGCCGACCTCGACGCCGGCGTGCAGATGGCGCTGGACGAGCTGGAGGAGATCGGCCTGCCGGCGATCATCCGCCCTGCCTTTACGCTCGGTGGGACGGGCGGCGGCGTGGCCTATAACCGCGAGGATTACATCCACTATTGCCGTACCGGCATGGATGCCTCGCCGGTCAACCAGATCCTGGTGGATGAGTCGCTCTTGGGCTGGAAGGAATTCGAGATGGAGGTCGTCCGCGACAAGGCGGACAATGCGATCATCGTCTGCGCCATCGAGAACGTTGATCCGATGGGCGTGCATACCGGCGATTCGATCACCGTCGCCCCGGCGCTGACCCTGACCGACAAGGAATACCAGATCATGCGCAACGGCTCGATCGCCGTGCTGCGCGAAATCGGGGTCGAGACCGGCGGATCGAACGTGCAATGGGCGGTGAACCCCGAAGACGGCCGCATGGTGGTGATCGAGATGAACCCCCGCGTCAGTCGGTCTTCCGCGCTGGCCTCCAAGGCCACCGGCTTTCCGATCGCTAAGATCGCGGCGAAGCTGGCAGTGGGCTATACGCTCGATGAATTGGACAACGACATCACCAAGGTCACGCCCGCCAGCTTCGAGCCGACCATCGACTATGTGGTCACCAAGATCCCGAAGTTCGCCTTCGAGAAATTCCCCGGCTCCGAGCCCTATCTCACCACCGCGATGAAATCTGTGGGCGAGGCGATGGCCATCGGCCGCACCATCCACGAGTCGCTGCAAAAGGCGCTGGCCTCGATGGAATCGGGCCTCACCGGTTTCGACGAGGTCAAGATCGAGGGCGCGCCGGAGAAAAGCGCCGTGATCAAGGCGATCAGCCAGCAGACCCCGGATCGGATGCGCACGATCGCCCAGGCGATGCGCCACGGGCTGTCGGACGAGGAAATCCACGCCACCACGATGTTCGACCCCTGGTTCCTGGCCCGCATCCGCGAGATCGTCGAGGCCGAGGAGCAGGTGAAGGCCGAGGGGCTGCCGGGCGACGAGGCCGGGCTGCGCCATCTCAAGATGATGGGCTTCACCGATGCGCGGCTGGCGAAACTCACCGGCTTTTCCGAGAAGGACGTGCGCAACCGGCGGATCGCCAAGAACGTGGTCGCCGCCTTCAAGCGGATCGACACCTGCGCCGCCGAGTTCGAGGCGCAGACCCCCTATATGTATTCCACCTACGAGGCCCCGATGATGGGCGAAGTGGAATGCGAGGCGCGGCCCTCGGACAAGAAGAAGGTCGTCATCCTCGGCGGCGGCCCGAACCGGATCGGCCAGGGGATCGAGTTCGACTATTGCTGCTGTCACGCCTGTTTCGCGCTGACCGACGCGGGCTACGAGACCATCATGGTCAACTGCAACCCCGAGACCGTCTCGACCGACTATGACACCTCGGACCGGCTGTATTTCGAGCCGCTGACCTTCGAGCATGTGATGGAGATCCTGCGTGTGGAGCAGGACAACGGCACGCTGCACGGCGTCATCGTGCAGTTCGGCGGCCAGACCCCGCTGAAGTTGGCCAATGCGCTCGAGGCCGAGGGCATCCCGATCCTTGGCACCACGCCCGACGCCATCGACCTGGCCGAAGACCGGGAGCGGTTCCAGGCGCTGGTCAATGAGCTGGGGCTGAAGCAGCCGAAAAACGGTATTGCCTCGACTGACGCTCAGGCCATGGCGATTGCCGAGGACATCGGCTTCCCGTTGGTGATCCGCCCCTCCTACGTGCTGGGCGGCCGCGCGATGGAGATCGTCCGCGACATGGGCCACCTCGAACGCTACATTAACGAGGCGGTCGTGGTGTCCGGCGACAGCCCGGTGCTGCTGGATTCGTATCTGTCGGGCGCGGTGGAGCTGGACGTCGACGCGCTCTGCGATGGCGCGCAGGTCCATGTGGCGGGCATCATGCAGCACATCGAAGAGGCCGGCGTGCACTCGGGCGACAGTGCCTGTTCGCTGCCGCCCTATTCGCTGGGCAAGGACGTGCTGGACGAGATCAAGGCGCAGACCGAGGCACTGGCCAAAGCGTTGAACGTGGTCGGGTTGATGAACATCCAGTTCGCGGTCAAGGGGGATGATATCTACCTGATCGAGGTCAACCCGCGTGCCTCGCGCACCGTGCCCTTCGTCGCCAAGGCCACCGACAGCGCGATTGCCTCCATCGCCGCGCGGGTGATGGCGGGCGAGAAATTGTCGGCCTTCCCGATGCGCCCGGCCTATCCCGAGAACGCCGATTACGACACCGTGCTGCCGCTGGCCGATCCGATGACCCTGGCCGACCCGAATATGCCCTGGTTCTCGGTCAAGGAAGCGGTGCTGCCCTTTGCCCGTTTCCCCGGTGTCGACACGATTCTCGGGCCGGAAATGCGCTCGACCGGCGAAGTCATGGGCTGGGATCGCAGCTTTGCCCGCGCCTTTCTCAAGGCGCAGATGGGTGCCGGCATGGTTCTGCCGGAGGGCGGCAAGGTCTTCTTCTCGATCAAGGACGCTGACAAGACGCCGGCGCTGGTGGATGCCGCGCAGATCCTCGACGGGCTGGGCTTTTCCATCGTGGCCACCGCGGGCACGGCGAAATTCCTGGCCGAGCAGGGGATCAAGGCGGAGCTGGTCAAGAAGGTCTATGAGGGGCGGCCGAACGTCGTCGACATGTTGAAGAACGGCGAGATTTCCCTGGTGATGAACACCACGGAAGGTGCGGCGGCGGTGGAGGATTCCCGCGAAATCCGCTCGGTCGCGCTTTATGACAAGATCCCCTATTTCACCACCGCCGCCGCGGCCCATGCCGCAGCCCGTGCGATGCAGGCCCGGTCGGAAGGCGAATTGGTGGTGAAGGCGTTGCAGGGGTAATACGGGCCGCCCCGCCGTGCGCGGGGCGAGCCGTGCCGGCCTAGTTCAGAACCGCCAGTCGAACTGGCGGATCAGGGTCACGCTGGCCTTGTACTGGTCTTCGGATTCGGTGACCGGGCTGTCCTGGAAATCGTTCATCAGCCGGTCATAGCCCAGCGTCCCCTCGATCGACCAGATATCGGTCAGCTCACGGCGGGCGCTGATTTCGGCACCGACGGATTTCAGCCCGCCCTCGGCGGAATAGGTGGCGAGGTTGGGGGCGGAATTGGGCACCGAGAAATAGGTGTCGGCATATTCCTCATTGGCAAAGCTCATCCGCGGGCCGACGCGGATCGTGGTGCGGGCATCGGGGCGCAAAATGGCGTCGGCGGCCAGATCGGCGACAACGCCCTCATGGCCGTTGAACCCCTTGCGCACCGCCGCCGAAACCTCGGCGTTGTCCCAGCTGTATTTCGCCTTCAGGCCAACTTCCAGCGTCCAGTCGACATCATCCATGCCCCGGAACCTGGCATAGTCCGAAGCCTCGCGTTCGCCGATGTAGCCGAAGGACGGCGCGATGGTGAAGCCGGTGGTGTCGCCACCACCCAGGGACAGCGACCCGAGGCTCAGCGAATGCAGGCTGCCTTGAAAGGCGGGGCGAGAGCTGTATTCCTCGGAGCCTTCGTATTCCGGCGCATAGGCCAGGCCGCCGCCGAGTTCAAAGGCGATCTGGTTGCTCTGGGCCAGGGCGGCGGCAGGCAGGACAACAACGGCAAGCGCGGCAAGGCAGGGGGTGGAACGGCGGGGCATAAAGACCTCCTATGCAGACATTTCATGGCCCGTGAGTCCGGGCCTGACCAAGCAGTGTAGCGTGGCGGCGGCCGAGGGCCAGCCCGGCCACGCCGGTTTCAGGCGGAATAACCCCACCACAGCAGGAATACGCCGAGGATGACCCGGTAGATCACATAAGGCGTGAAGCTGACCGAGCGCAGCAGTCGCATCATCAGCGCCAGCGCGAGCAGTGCCGCGGCAAAGGCAAAAATCGCGCCGATGCCGGCTAGCCGCAGCATTTCCCAATCTGCCTCGCCCACCACTTCGGCGCCAAGCAGCGCGCCCGAGGCGAGGATCGTCGGGATCGACATCAGCATCGACAGCCGTGCCGCATCGGGCCGCGCATAGCCCAGCGCGCGCGCGCCGGTGATCACGATGCCCGAGCGCGAGGTGCCGGGGATCAGCGCCACCGCCTGCCAGAACCCGAGAACCCAGGCGTGACGGGTGGACCAGTCGCCCGCCCCGAGGTCCGAGGTGCCTTTCTGGTCGGCCCACCAGAGCACCAGGCCGAAGATCAGCATCGTCCAGCCGATCACCGTGACGCTGCGCATCGCGTCGTCGAGGCCGGTGAGCTTGAGCAGAAGGCCGATCAGGATCACCGGCACCGTGGCCACCAGCAGCAAAAAGGCCAGCCGTGCGCCCGGCGTGTCGGTCTTGCCGCGGGCCAGCCGGGGCAGGCCGGCCAGAGCACACCGCACGTCGGACCAGAAATACAGGATCACCGCGCCAAGTGTGCCGACATGGACGGCGACGTCGATCGCCTGCCCCTGGTCGGCCATGCCGGTGAGATTCGGCAAGAGGATCAGGTGGCCAGAGCTGGAGACAGGCAGGAATTCCGTGATACCCTGGATCACGGCCACAAGCAGAAGGTGAAATAGCGACATCCGGCACGGCCCTCTGGAAAATATGACGTCTCTATAAACCCATAGGAAAACATAGGGAAACCGGAATATAGGTCCGATACGGACCTGAAATTTCTGCTATGCGGCGAATTATCCTGCCGCAAAGCTCGCTTTACTGGATAATGGGTCAGCACTTCTGACTTTTCATGGGCGAAGCCCTGTTGTAAAAGCACGCCAACAGCCAAACAACCCGGAGCTCCAGCGATATGGCCAAGCAGCCCATGTTGAAATTCGTGCAGATCGAGCGCGATATGCCGGTCAAACGCGATGCGAATGTGCGCAACAGCGATTTCGACGAGATCTATGCCGAGTTCGCCCGTGCCAAGGCCGAAGAGCAGTCCAGCCGGTGCAGCCAATGCGGCGTGCCCTACTGCCAGAGCCATTGCCCGCTGCACAACAACATCCCCGACTGGCTTCATCTGACCGCCACCGGCCGTCTGCAAGAGGCCTATGAGGTCAGCCAGGCCACCAATACCTTCCCCGAGATCTGCGGCCGCATCTGCCCGCAGGACCGGCTCTGCGAAGGCAACTGCGTGATCGAGCAGTCGGGTCACGGCACCGTGACCATCGGTTCGGTCGAGAAATACATCACCGACACCGCCTGGGAAAACGGCTGGGTGCTGCCCGCCAATCCTGCGCAGGAACGCGCGGAAAGCGTCGGCATCATCGGCGCCGGCCCCGGTGGCCTCGCGGCCGCCGACATGCTGCGCCGCGCCGGGGTGCAGGTGACCGTCTATGACCGCTACGACCGCGCCGGCGGGCTGCTGACCTACGGCATTCCCGGCTTCAAGCTGGAAAAGGACGTGGTCGAGCGCCGCAACAAGCAGCTCGAAGCCGGCGGCGTGACCTTCAAGCTGAATTGCAACGTCGGCGAGGACATCACCTTCGAAGAGATCCGCGCCGACCATGACGCGGTGATCATCGCCACCGGCGTCTACAAGTCGCGCGATCTGAAAGGCCCCGGCAGCGGCGCCAACGGGATCGTCAAGGCGATCGATTATCTCACCGCCTCGAACCGTGCGGCCAATTTCGGCGACAGCGTGCCCGAGTTCGAAAGCGGCGAGCTCAACGCCAAGGGCAAGAAGGTTGTCGTGATCGGCGGCGGCGACACCGCGATGGACTGTGTCCGGACCGCCGTGCGCCAGGGCGCCGAGAGTGTGAAGTGCCTGTATCGTCGCGACCGCACCAACATGCCCGGCTCGCAGCGCGAGGTGGCAAATGCCGAGGAAGAGGGCGTGCAGTTCGAATGGCTGACCGCGCCGCAGGGCTTTGCCGGCGATGACGTGACCGGTGTGATGGTGCAGCGCATGCGCCTGGGCCACCCCGACGCCACCGGCCGCCAGGCGCCCGAGGTGATCGAGGGATCCGATTATGTCGAGGACGCCGATCTGGTGATCAAGGCGCTGGGCTTCGAGCCCGAGGACCTGCCCACACTCTGGGGCGCGCCCGAGCTGTCGGTTACCCGCTGGGGCACCGTCAAGGCCGAGTTCGAGACCGGCGCCACCGATCTGGAGGGCGTTTATGCCGTCGGCGACATCGTGCGCGGCGCCTCGCTGGTGGTCTGGGCGATCCGCGACGGGCGCGATTGTGCCACGGCGATCCTCAAGCGGTTCGACGCCAAGCAGACGTCGGCCATCGCCGCCGAGTAATTTTCGCGGCCCCCGCCCGGCGCGGGGCTGCTCAGAGATATCAATGAGACCGGGGCGCCGCGGCGCCGCCCGGTCGCCAGAGGGAGACCCTCCAATGACCAAATATGATGCCGAATGGGTGCGCGCCGAGGAAGCCAAGCGCAAGTGGATGGAAGAAAACGGCCTGTTCCGCGAGGAGCATGAGCATTCCTCCTGCGGCGTGGGCCTCGTGGTGGCGCAGGACGGCAAGCCCTCGCGCAAGGTGGTGGAAAACGGCATCAACGCGCTCAAGGCGATCTGGCACCGAGGTGCCGTCGACGCCGATGGCATGACCGGCGACGGTGCCGGCATCCATGTGCAGATCCCGGTCAGGTTCTTCTACGACCAGGTTCGCCGCACCGGTCACGAACCGCGCGAGGATCAGCTTCTGGCGGTCGGTCAGGTGTTCCTGCCGCGCACCGATTTCGGAGGCCAGGAAATCTGCCGGACCATCGTCGAGACCGAAGTCCTGCGCATGGGCTATTACATCTACGGCTGGCGGCATGTGCCGGTCGACATCTCGGTGCTGGGCGAAAAGGCCAATGCCACCCGGCCCGAGATCGAGCAGATCCTGATTTCCAATTCCAAGGGCGTGGATGAGGAACAATTCGAACGCGAACTCTATGTCATTCGCCGCCGCATCGAAAAGGCCGCCGCCGCAGCCGGCGTGCAGCAGCTCTACCTCGCCTCGCTGTCCTGCCGGTCGATCATCTACAAGGGCATGATGCTGGCCGAGCAGGTCGCGGAATTCTATCCCGATCTCAAGGACGAGCGTTTTGCCTCGGCCTTCGCGATTTATCACCAGCGGTATTCCACCAACACCTTCCCGCAGTGGTGGCTGGCCCAGCCGTTCCGCATGCTCGCCCACAACGGCGAGATCAACACGCTGAAAGGCAACCTTAACTGGATGCGCAGCCACGAAATCCGCATGGCCTCGGCGACCTTTGGCGACTTTGCCGACGACATCAAGCCGATCGTGGCGCAGGGGTCGTCGGATTCGGCGGCGCTGGATTCGGTGTTCGAGGTGCTGGTGCGCGCGGGCCGCTCGGCGCCGATGGCCAAGACCATGCTGGTGCCGGAATCCTGGTCGAAACAGGCGGTGGAACTGCCGCAGGCCTGGCGCGACATGTATTCCTACTGCAACTCCGTGATGGAGCCCTGGGACGGCCCCGCCGCCTTGGCGATGACCGATGGCCGCTGGGTCTGTGCCGGCCTCGACCGCAACGGCCTGCGGCCGATGCGCTACGTGGTCACCGGTGAGGGGCTGGTGATTGCCGGCTCCGAGGCTGGCATGGTGCCAGTGGACGAGGCGACCGTGGTGGAAAAGGGCGCGCTCGGTCCGGGCCAGCTTCTTGCCGTCGACATGAAGGATGGCAAGCTCTACCACGATACCGAGATCAAGGATAAATTGGCCAATGCCCGGCCTTTCGGTGAATGGGTCGGCAAGATCAGCGAGCTGGACGACGCCCTGTCGCAGGTCACCGAAAAGGCGCTGCACCAGGGCGACGACCTGCGCAAACGCCAGATCGCCGCTGGCTACAGCATCGAGGAACTCGAGCAGGTGCTGGCGCCGATGGCCGAGGATGGCAAGGAAATGATCGCCTCGATGGGCGACGATACACCGTCGGCGGTCCTTTCGACCAAGTATCGCCCGCTGAGCCATTATTTCCGCCAGAACTTCAGCCAGGTTACCAACCCGCCGATCGACAGCCTGCGCGAATACCGGGTGATGAGCCTCAAGACGCGCTTCGGCAACCTCAAGAACGTGCTGGATGAATCCTCGGCCCAGACCGAGATTCTCGTCGTCGACAGCCCGTTTGTCGGCAATGCGCAGTTCGAAGAGCTGAAGCGGCATTTCAACGCCGACATGGTGACCATCGATTGTACCTTCCCGGTCGATGGCGGCGATGGCGCCCTGCGCCGCGGGTTGGAACGTATCCGGGCCGAGGCCGAGGATGCGGTGCGCTCCGGCGCCGGTCACCTGGTGCTGACCGACGCAGGGCTTGGCGCCGAAAAGGTCGGCATGCCGATGATCCTGGCCACCAGCGCGGTGCACAGCCACCTGACGCGCAAGGGCCTGCGCACCTTCTGCTCGCTCAACGTGCAATCGGCGGAATGTATCGACCCGCATTACTTTGCCGTGCTGATCGGGTCCGGCGCGACCATCGTCAACGCCTATCTGGCCGAAGACAGCCTGGCCGACCGCATCGACCGCGGGCTGCTTGATGGCACGTTGACCGAGAATGTGGCGCGCTATCGCAATGCCGTGGATCAGGGCCTGCTCAAGATCATGTCCAAGATGGGCATTTCGGTGCTCTCGTCCTATCGGGGCGGTCTCAACTTCGAGGCCGTCGGGCTGAGCCGTGCGATGTGTGCCGAATATTTCCCCGGCATGCTCAGCCGCATCTCCGGCATCGGTGTGTCGGGCGTGCAAAAGAAGCTCGAGAACGTCCATGCGCTGGCCTACAAGCAGGGCCGTGACGTGCTGCCGATCGGCGGCTTCTACAAGGCGCGGAAAACCGGCGAGAGCCACGCCTGGGGTGCGCAGACCATGCACATGATGCAGATGGCCTGTAACACCGCCTCTTACGCGCTGTGGAAGAAGTACAGCCATGCGATGCAGGCCAACCCGCCGATTCACCTGCGCGACCTGTTGGCGATCAAGCCGCTGGGCGAGGCAATCGCGGTGGAAGAGGTGGAAAGCGTCACCGCGATCCGCAAGCGTTTCGTCACGCCCGGCATGTCGCTCGGTGCGCTCAGCCCCGAGGCGCACAAGACGCTGAACGTGGCGATGAACCGCATCGGCGCGCGCTCTGACAGTGGCGAGGGCGGCGAGGATCCGGCGCATTTCGTGCCCGAGCCCAATGGCGACAACCCCTCGGCCAAGATCAAGCAGGTGGCCTCGGGCCGCTTCGGCGTGACCGCCGAATACCTGAACCAGTGCGAAGAACTGGAGATCAAGGTGGCCCAGGGCGCCAAGCCCGGCGAGGGTGGCCAGCTGCCCGGCATGAAGGTCACCGATCTGATCGCCCGCCTGCGGCATTCGACCAAGGGCGTGACGCTGATCTCGCCGCCGCCGCACCATGACATCTATTCGATCGAGGACCTGGCGCAGCTGATCTACGATCTCAAGCAGATCAACCCGCGCTGCAAGGTGACGGTCAAGCTGGTGGCCTCCTCCGGTGTCGGCACCATCGCCGCCGGTGTGGCCAAGGCCAAGGCCGACGTGATCCTGATTTCGGGCCACAATGGCGGCACCGGGGCGTCGCCCGCGACCTCGATCAAATACGCCGGTCTGCCCTGGGAAATGGGCCTGACCGAGGCGCATCAGGTTCTCGCGATGAACAACCTGCGGTCGCGCATCACGCTCCGCACCGACGGCGGGCTGCGCACCGGCCGCGATATCGTCATGGCGGCGATGATGGGGGCCGAGGAATATGGCATCGGCACCGCCGCGCTTATCGCCATGGGCTGCATCATGGTGCGTCAGTGCCAGTCGAACACCTGCCCGGTGGGCGTCTGCACCCAGGACGAGAGCCTGCGCGCCAAATTCACCGGCAACGCCGACAAGGTGGTCAACCTGATCACCTTCTACGCCCAGGAAGTGCGCGAAGTGCTGGCCTCGATCGGCGCGCGTTCGCTCGATGACGTGCTGGGGCGGGCGGATCTGCTGACCCAGGTCAGCCGCGGCTCCGATCACCTCGACGATCTCGACCTGAACCCGCTGTTGATCACCGTCGATGGCGCGCATGACATCACCTACGACCGCAACAAGCCGCGCAACGCGGTGCCGGACACGCTGGATGCGGAGATTGTGCGGGATGCTCAGCGCTTCCTCGAGGATGGCGAGAAGATGCAGCTGCAATATGCGGTGCAGAACACCCACCGCACCGTGGGCACCCGCACCTCGAGCCACATCGTCAAGAACTTCGGCATGCGCAACGTGCTTCAGCCCGATCACCTGACGGTCAAGCTGCAAGGCTCGGCCGGCCAGTCGCTGGGCGCCTTCGCCGCGCCGGGGCTCAAGCTCGAGGTGTCGGGCGACGCCAACGATTATGTCGGCAAGGGCCTTTCGGGCGGCACCATCGTGGTGCGCCCGCCGATGGCCAGCCCTCTGACCGCGCGCGACAACACGATCATCGGCAACACCGTGCTTTATGGTGCGACCGACGGCTATCTCTTTGCCGCCGGCCGCGCGGGCGAGCGTTTCGCGGTGCGCAACTCGGGCGCCAAGGTGGTGATCGAGGGCTGCGGTTCGAACGGTTGTGAATACATGACCGGCGGCGTGGCGGTGATCCTCGGCAGCATCGGCGCCAACTTTGGCGCCGGGATGACCGGCGGCATGGCCTATATCTACGATCCCGCAGGCGCGGCGACCAAGCTGATCAACATGGAGACGCTGACCGTCAATCCGGTGGCCGTGGAGCATTGGGAAAGCCAGCTGCGCGAGCTGATCGAACGCCATCTGGAGGAAACCGGCAGCCGCGCCGCGGCCGATATCCTCCAGCACTGGGAGGCGGAGAAAGGCAACTTCCTCCAGGTCTGCCCGCTGGAGATGCTCGACAAGCTGCCGCATCCGCTGACCGTGGAAGAGGCGGCGGTGCCGGCCGAATAGGCTCTGTCATCGACAACGAGGATCATAGCGCGCCGGGGGAAACCGCGGCGCGCCTTTTCCGTCGCCGTGGCCGCGCTGGGGCGGCGTCGGCGCCGGGCAGTTGGCCGGTGCCGCCCGGATTGCGCGCCGTCAGCGCAACATGGCGCGGAACTCGGCGTTCCTCCGGAGGGTCATGTCTTTCATGCAGGCGTAATAGATCGCCTGGTCGAGGCTGCCACCATGCCCAAGCTCCTGCTCGCATGTTGAATCGCGCCGTTTGAGCCATTGGCGCTGCTGGGCCAGCAGCGCCGGCCCGGTGCCGCGCGCATCGGCCTGGGGCTTCAGTCGCTTCCACAGCTTGTTCAGTTCGGCGTCGGCGTGTTGCCATCGCGCGTGTTCGCATTCGGTGGCATCCGCGGAGGTCGTGCCGGCGCAGGCGGCCTGAGCAGATCCCAGGTCAGGCAGGAGAAAGAGAAGCGCGGCCGAATAGATGAGCAAAATACGCATGGTCAGAATCCTTCTGCTAAAGTCTGGATGCTATCAAATCAGAGCGGCGCGGGACACAGTTGCGTCCGGGAACCGAAGGCGCGCAGGTTGCCGCAAATCTCCACCGCAAAAGGCAAACGGCAGGATGGCGACCGCGATTGTTGGCCTAGGATTGGTCAGGATCAGAGGCTAATGTGCGGCCATGGCAGGCAAGGCAAAACTGAAGAAAAAGGCAGCGGCACACCGCACGCCGTTCCGGCCGCATCGCTGGATTCGGCGCTGGGTGCTGCGGACGATTTCGGTGGCGTTTCTGCTGGCGGTCTTTGCGGTGATCCTGTTTTCCGTCTTCAATCCGCCGCAGACGCTCTACATGCGGCAGGAGCGCGCGCGTCTGGGCGAGATCGATCATGTCTGGGTGCGGATGGAGCACATCGCCCCGGTGATGGCGCGATCCGCCGTGGCGGCCGAGGATGCAAATTACTGCCAGCATTGGGGGTTCGACGTCGAAGCGATCAAGGCGGCGATGGCCGATGGCGGCAGTCGCGGCGCCTCGACGATCAGCCAGCAGGTGGTGAAGAATGTCTATCTCTGGCACGGGCGAGACTGGTCGCGGAAATTGCTCGAAGCGGCGATCACGCCGCTGGTCGAGGCCGTCTGGTCGAAACGGCGCATTCTCGAGGTCTACCTCAACGTGGCGGAGTTCGACGAAGGTGTCTTTGGTGTCGAGGCCGCGGCGCGGCATTACTTCGGCGTCGGCCCCGGCGAGCTGACCCCGACCCAGGCGGCGCGGCTGGCGGCGGTGCTGCCCAATCCCAAGGAGCGCTCGGCCAGCCAGCCCTCGGCCAGCCTGCGCAGGCGCTCGGGCTCGATCCTCGACGGCGCGGCGACCATCGAGCGGGACGGGCGGGCCGACTGTTTTCAGTAGCGTCTCAGCTTTCTGTCTTGCGGTGGCGCAGGCGTGGCATGGCGCGATGAAGAGTGTTCGAGATCGCGCGTGTTTCGATCCGGCAGGCCCGGGTCTGCCAGTTGGCGAGCGAGAACGATGATCTCGAATGCCCGGGCCGTTTGCGGATGAAGAGCATTGAGCAGATCAGGCCTTGAACGGCGCCATTCCGGCGCGGGCCAGTTCGTCGGCGCGTTCGTTTTCGGGATGGCCGGCGTGGCCTTTGACCCATTCCCAGGTCACTTCGTGGCGCGATTGCGCCGCGTCCAGTCTCTGCCAGAGCTCGACATTCTTGACCGGTTTCTTGGCGGAGGTCTTCCAGCCGTTGCGCTTCCAGCCGTGGATCCAGCCGGTGACGCCGTTTTTGACATAGGCGCTGTCAGTGACCACGGTGATCTTTGACGCGCGCTCCAACGCCTCGAGCGCGTGGATCGCTGCCAGAAGCTCCATCCGGTTGTTGGTGGTCCTGGCTTCACCGCCCTTGAGTTCGCGCTCCTTGACGACCCGGTCGCCTTCCTTGGCCTGCATCAGCGCACCCCAGCCACCGGGGCCGGGATTGCCGGAACAGGCGCCGTCTGTGTAGGCGAAAAGCTCGGTCATCTGGGGCTCCTTGGCTGCGGTCTGCTGCCAGATGGCAAAGCCGGCGGCAGGTTGCAAGTGCGGATGCGCGGATGCAGGGGAAGGTGCGGCCGCCGCCACGCTGGGCTGCCGCTCGGGCCTGCCCGACAGCTCCGAAGGACGGCCGCCAAGCCCCCTGTCAGGCCGGCTGACGCAGCACCCGGGGCACCTTGAACTCGACGTTTTCGCGGGCGGTTTCGATCTGTTCCACGGTCACGTCATAGCGCGCACGGAAGGCGTCGATCACCTCGTTGACCAGAACCTCGGGTGCCGAGGCCCCGGCGGTGACGCCAAGGCTGCGGATGCCCTCGAGTGCCCGCCAGTCGATGTCGGTGGCGCGCTGGACCAGTTGCGAATAGGCGCAGCCGGCGCGGCGGCCGACCTCGACCAGGCGGCGGGAATTCGAGGAATTGGGCGCGCCCACCACCAGCATCGCATCACAGCGCGCGGCCATCGCCTTGACCGATTCCTGCCGGTTGGTGGTGGCGTAGCAGATGTCTTCCTTGTGCGGGCCGACAATCGCCGGAAACCGCGCCTGAAGCGCGGCGACGATTTCAGCAGTGTCATCCACCGACAGGGTGGTCTGGGTGACGAAGGCGATGCGCTCGGGGTCGCGCACCGCGACCCGAGCCACGTCTTCCACCGTTTCCACCAGAAGCACCTCGCCTTCGGGCAGCTGGCCCATGGTGCCCACCGTCTCGGGGTGGCCGGCGTGGCCGATCATGATCATCTGAAGGCCGTTCTCGGCATGGCGCTGGGCCTCGATATGGACCTTGGACACCAGCGGACAGGTGGCATCGACAAAGACCATCTCGCGGGCTTCGGCGGCTTGTGGCACCGACTTCGGCACACCATGGGCCGAGAAGATCACCGGCCGATCGTCGGGACATTCCTCAAGCTCTTCGACAAACACCGCACCCTTGGCCTTGAGATCGTCGACGACGAATTTGTTGTGCACGATCTCATGGCGGACATAGACCGGCGCGCCCCATTTCTCGAGCGCCATTTCGACGATCTTGATCGCCCGGTCGACGCCTGCACAAAAGCCGCGCGGCGCGGCGAGATAAAGCGTAAGCTGGGGCTGGTCGGTCATGGCGGTCTCCGGGGCTGTTGTCGCCGAGGTAATGCTTCTGGGCGCTTGCGTCCAGTGGGCGGGGCGTTCACGCGCCAGTGATTTGACCTTCCGGCACTGGAAGCCCCGAGCCGGAAGGCACCCAAATGGAGAGACAAGCATGTTGAGACAGGGCATCATTCTCGCGGCAATGGCGCTGGCCGGACCTTTGGCCGCCGCAAGTGACAGACCGGAGGATGCGGCGGGTGAGTTCCCCTATTGGGATGAAGCCGAGGTGGCGCGCGGCGCGACGCTTTATGCCGAGACCTGCGCCGCCTGTCACGGTGCGGCGCTGGAAGGGGCCGAGGATTGGCGCGGGCGCAACGAGGATGGCAGCTTTCGCGCGCCACCGCATGACGAGACCGGCCACACCTGGCATCACGCCGATGCGCAGCTCTTCGCGATCACCAAATTCGGCACCGAAGAGGTGACCGGCGGCGCCGTGGTGTCCGACATGCAGGGCTTTGGCGAGGTGCTGACCGACGATGAGATCCGTGCCGTGCTGGCCTTTATCAAGGCGCAATGGCCAGAGCGCGTCATCGCCCGGCACAACGAGCTGAACCGCCGGTTCGAGGCGCAGCAGCAATAACCGCAACGCCTTCCATCCGGACAGGCCCGCGCATTTGCTGCGCGCCGGGGGGTTCGAAACCCTTGGCGTTCAGAGTTGCGCGGTGCCCCAGGCCAGAACGGCATAGCGACCGGTCTTGGCCACAGTGACCAGGGCCAGGAACAGCAGGAAGCGCGTGCGAAGCATACCGGCGATGACGGTGACGCCATCGCCGAAGGGCGCCCAGCTGAGCAACAGCGTCCAGTAACCCCATTTGGCATACCACCGTTCCGCCCGCGCCATTGCGGGGCGGGACACCGGAAACCAGCGGCGGTCCTCATATTGCGCAGCGAACCGGCCCATCGCATAGTTCACGCAAGAGCCAAGAGTATTGCCCAAGCTCGCCCAGAAGAGCAGCAGGCCCAAAGGGGCCGAGCCGCGCAACTGCATGCCGACAAACACCACTTCCGACTGGAACGGCAAGAGCGTCGCGGCACCAAAGGCTGCCGCGAACAGCGTGAACAGTGACACGATTTCGCTCAAGCCGGTTCGCCCGGATCAGCCTGCGGCAGCCGAGGCCGTCCGGTCTTCCTGGTGTTCGCGAGGCGGTCGTCCAATGACTTCGCGGAGCCCGTCGAGCTCGATGAAATTGTCGGCCTGACGTCTGAGTTCATCGGCGATCATCGGTGGCTGGCTGCGAATGGTCGACACCACAGAGACCCGCACGCCCTGACGCTGGAGGCTCTCCACCAGCGGCCGGAAATCCCCATCTCCGGAAAACAGAACGATATGATCCACGCGCGGCGCAAGCTCCATGGCATCGACCGTGAGTTCGATATCCATATTGCCCTTGACCTTGCGGCGGCCCTGGCTGTCGGTGTATTCCTTGGCTGGCTTGGTCACCATGGTGAAGCCGTTGTAATGCAGCCAATCGACAAGTGGGCGGATCGGTGAGTACTCTTCGTTCTCGAGCAGCGCCGTGTAGTAGAACGCGCGCAAAAGCTTGCCGCGTCGCACGAACTCCTGCCGGAGAAGCTTGTAGTCGATGTCAAAGCCCAGCGCCTTGGCAGCCGCATAGAGATTGGAGCCATCGATGAACAGCGCAAGCCGTTCGTCCTTGTAAAACATTAATTGCCCTTCCAATAAGACGGCTCAGGTCCGCTCCGTGAGTGAAAATTTGCGGGTGAGCCTCATAATAGGGTAGTGGAAAAGTCCCGCCCCGCAAGGCATACTTCAAGGAAAAACAGCTATCAAGCACAACCATAGCGGGAAAGTTGCGTTGATTGCGTTGGGTGCGAACCTGCCGCTGCCCCAAAAAACGCCAATAGAGACTGTTCAGGCCGCGATTTTTCGCTTGCAGGAGCGGGGTCTTGCGATTCGTTTGGCCTCACGCTTTTTTGAAACGCCCTGCTTTCCGCCCGGCGCCGGCCCCGATTATATCAACGCCGCGCTGGTCGCGGATTGGCCGGGGACGCCCGAGGCGCTGCTGGCGCTTTTACATGAGGTCGAGGCCGCGTTTTCCCGCACCCGGGAGGTACGCTGGGGCATGCGCACGCTCGATCTTGACCTGATTGCGCTGGGGGATGCGGTGCTGCCGGACCGCGAAACCTGGGCCGCCTGGCGCGGTCTGCCGCTCGCGGATCAGATGCGTAGGGCGCCGGATCAGCTTATTCTGCCGCATCCGCGGCTCGAGGATCGGGGGTTTGTACTAATGCCCTTGATGGACGTCGCGCCGGACTGGGTGCATCCGGTCACCGGGGTGAGCGTGGCCCGGATGTGCGCGGCGTTGGCGCCGGAGGCCAGGGCAGAAGTCAAGGCCTTGTGATCGCCGCCGAGCCGGGGAATGCGCCAAAAAACCTCCTTGTCAAGCGTTTTGATCCGCTTTATGACCTGACCTTTCTGACAGAACTCGCCAGACGGAGATTCCCCATGGCCCGCGTGACGGTCGAAGATTGCGTTGACAAAGTCCCCAACCGGTTCGAGCTGGTGATGTTGGCCGCCCATCGGGCGCGCGAGATCTCCTCCGGGGCCGCGATTACCGTGGATCGTGACAATGACAAGAACCCGGTTGTCTCGCTGCGCGAGATCGCCGAGGAAACCCAGAGCGCCGATGAACTGCGCGAGCGGATGATCGAAAGCAACCAGACCCAGATCGAGGTCGACGAACCGGAAGAGGACGCCATGGCGCTTCTGATGGGCGCCGAGCCCGACAAGCCGCAGGACGACGACATGTCCGAAGAAAAGCTGCTCCGCGCACTGATGGAGGCTCAGGGCCAGGGGTAACCCCGGCCTGCGGTGACAAGGGTTAGCGATGATTTCTGCCGACGACCTCATCGCGCTTGTCCGCAATTATAATCCCAAGACCAATGAGGCACTGATCCACGCGGCCTATGATTATGGCCGCGAGATGCACGAGGGTCAGTTCCGCCGGTCCGGTGAGCCCTATTTCACCCACCCCGTCGCCGTTGCCGCCATCCTGACCGAGCAACGGCTTGACGATGCCACCATCGTCACCGCGCTCTTGCACGATACGATCGAGGACACCAAGAGCACCTTCAGCCAGATTTCCGACCGTTTCGGCGAAGAAGTCGCTGTTCTGGTCGATGGCGTCACCAAGCTGACCAACCTGCAACTGAACTCGACCGAGACCAAGCAGGCCGAGAACTTCCGCAAGCTCTTCATGGCGATGTCGCGCGACCTGCGCGTGATCCTCGTCAAGCTGGCCGACCGTCTGCACAACATGCGCACGATCAAGGCGATGCGGCCGGAAAAACAGGTGCAGAAGGCGCGAGAGACGATGGACATCTATGCGCCGCTGGCCGGGCGCATGGGGATGCAATGGATGCGCGACGAGCTGGAGGACCTGGCTTTCCGCGTGCTCAACCCTGACGGGCGCGCCAGCATCATCCGCCGCTTCATCACTCTGCAACGCGAAACCGGCGACGTGATCCAGAAGATCACCGGCGACATGCGGTTCGAGCTCGACAAGGCCGGGATCGAGGCCGAGGTCTTTGGCCGCGCCAAGAAACCCTATTCGATCTGGCGCAAGATGCAGGAAAAGGAGATGGGTTTTTCCCGCCTCTCCGACATCTACGGCTTTCGCATCATCACCGACACCGAGGCCGATTGCTATGGCGTGCTGGGCGTGATCCACCAGCGCTGGCGGGCGGTGCCAGGGCGGTTCAAGGATTACATCAGCCAGCCCAAGTCGAACGGCTATCGCTCGATCCACACCACCGTGTCCGGCCGCGACGGCAAGCGAGTCGAGGTGCAGATCCGTACCCGGCAGATGCATGACGTGGCCGAAACCGGCGTCGCGGCGCATTGGTCCTACCGCGATGGCGTGCGCAGCGAGAACCCCTTTGCCGTCGATCCGGCCAAGTGGATTTCCTCGCTCACCGAACAATTCCAGGACGACGAGGATCACGAGGATTTTCTCGAGGCGGTCAAGCTCGAGATGTATTCCGACCAGGTGTTCTGCTTCACCCCCAAGGGCGACGTGATCAAGCTGCCGCGGGGCGGCACACCCTTGGATTTCGCCTATGCGATCCACACTCGCATCGGTCATGCCTGCGTCGGCGCCAAGGTCGATGGTCTCAGGGTGCCGCTCTGGACCCGGCTCAAGAACGGCCAGTCGGTCGATATCATCACCGCCGACGGCCAGGCGCCTCAGGCCACTTGGCTCGATATCGCGATCACCGGCAAGGCCAAGACCTCGATCCGCCGGGCCCTGCGCGAACAGGACCGTGAACGTTTTGTCCGGCTGGGGCGGGAACTGGCCCGGGCCGCCTTTGAACACGTCGGCCGCAAGGCCAAGGACAAGGTGCTGGAAACCGCCGCCCGCAACCTGCGGCTCGACGGCGCAGAAACGCTCCTGGCCCGGCTGGGCTCGGCCGAGCTGACGACCCGCGCGGTGGTCGAAGCGGTCTATCCCGACCTGGTGACCGAGGACGGCGAAGAGATCGACCGCAAGCGCGCGGTGATCGGCCTGGAAAAGGGGCAGAGCTTCCGCCGGGCGCCCTGTTGCCAGCCGCTGCCGGGCGAACGCATCATCGGCATCACCTTTCGCGGCCAGGGCGTGGTGGTGCACACCATCGATTGCGAAAAGCTTGCCGAATACGAGGATCAGCCCGAGCGCTGGCTCGATCTGCACTGGTCCGAGGGCAAGCATCCGGCCGCCTATGCGGTGACGCTCGAGGTGACGATGAGCAACGACGCCGGCGTGTTGGGCCGGGTCTGCACCTTGATCGGCGGCCACAAGGCGAATATCTCGGACCTTGAATTCATCGACAGAAAACCAGATTTTTACAGACTGCATGTCAACGTCGAGCTGCGGGACGCCGAGCATCTGCACTCGCTGATCACCGCGCTCGAGGCCGAAAGCGATGTCGCCGCCGTCGCGCGGCTGCGCGAAGTCACTCCGATCGCCGCCCGCGCCGAGGCGAACTGAAAGGAATATTCCTCCCGTGGTTTTCAAGCGCCGCGACAGAAAACCGACCCTGCGCGCGTTGTGGGAATTCTTCTGGCCGCGTGGCGGTTGGGGCCGGGCGGCCCGCTATGTGAAACACCGGTTGCGGCGTCTGCCCGATCCGCCGGAAAAGATCGCCCGCGGCATCTGGGCCGGGGTCTTCACCACCTTCACGCCGTTCTACACCCTGCATTTCCTGGTGGCGGCCTTTCTTGCCTTCATCATGCGCGGCAATATCCTGGCGGCGCTGCTGGGCACCTTTTTCGGCAATCCGCTGACCTATGTGCCGATTGCAGTGATCTCGCTTCAGACCGGATATTTCCTGCTCGGCCATGAATTCTCGCCGCATATAGAGCGCACGCTCACCGGCAAGTTCGTCGACGCGGGCGAGGATCTGACGCGCAATTTCTGGGCCTGGGTCAAGGGTCAGCCACCCGACTGGCACGGGCTCGAAGTGTTCTGGGACGACGTCTTTTACCCCTACATGATCGGCGGCATCATCCCCGGCATCGTTGCCGCCACCGCGGCCTATCTGGTGGCCGAGCCGCTGATCCGCGCCTATCAGGCCCGCCGCAAGGGCGCGCTCAAGAAACGCCTTGAGGCGATCCGCGCCAAGGCCGCCGCCAAGAAGGCGGCCGCCGCCGAGGAGGCCCGTGAAAAGGCTGATTGATTAGCGGTTTTCACCGCCCGCGCGGGGCGTTAGCCTGTGCCCGAAGGTAACCGGGGGCACCACATGCAAAAACTCAGGCTCGGCGTGAACATCGACCACGTGGCCACCGTGCGCAATGCGCGGGGCGGCGCGGTTCCCGATCCGTTGCGCGCCGCGGCACTGGCCGAGGCCGCCGGTGCCGACGGCATCACCGCGCATCTGCGCGAAGACCGCCGGCACATCTCCGACGCCGATATCGACGGGCTGATGGCGGCGCTGACGGTGCCGCTGAACTTCGAGATGGCGGCCACCGACGAGATGCAGAAGATCGCCCTGCGCCACCGGCCGCATGCGGTCTGCATCGTGCCGGAAAAGCGCGAGGAGCGTACCACCGAAGGCGGGCTGGAAGTCGCGCGCGAGGAGAACCGGCTGGCGCATTTCATCGCACCGCTGCGGGAGGCGGGGTGCCGGGTGTCGATCTTCATCGCCGCCGACCGTCGCCAGATCGAGGCGGCGCACCGCATTGGCGCCCAGGTGATAGAGTTGCACACCGGCGCCTATTGCGATGCCCATGCCGAAGGCCGGTTCGAGGACCGCGACCGCGAGATGACGGCGATCCGCGACATGGCCGAACACGCGGCGGGCCTCGGCCTCGAGGTGCATGCCGGCCACGGGCTGACCTATGACACCGTGGCCCCGGTCGCCGCTCTGCCGCAGGTGGTCGAACTCAACATCGGCCATTTCCTGATCGGCGAGGCGATCTTTACCGGGCTCGAGGCGGCGATTGCCGAAATGCGCCGTCGGATGGACGACGCCCGCGGCACCGCATGATCCTCGGCATCGGCACCGACCTGTGCAACATCGAGCGGATCGAGGCCATCCTCGCCCGCTTCGGCGACCGCTTCCGCAACCGGGTCTATACCGAGCGCGAACAGGCCCGCGCCGCCCGCCGTCCGCATGAGGCCGCGACCTATGCCAAGCGCTGGGCCGCCAAGGAGGCTTGCTCCAAGGCGCTGGGCACCGGTCTGCGCATGGGCATCGCCTGGAAGGACATGTCGGTGACCAACCTGCGGACCGGCCAGCCGGTGATGCATGTCACCGGCTGGGCAAAGCGCCGGCTCGACGTGCTGACGCCGCCGGGGCATGAGGCGATCCTGCATGTCACCCTGACCGACGATCACCCCTGGGCCCAGGCCACGGTGCTGATCGAGGCGCGGCCGCTGGGCCCGGTCCCGTCCCGGACCTGATCCGGGACCTCGTGGTCCGCGACAGGGGAGGCCCCGGATCAGGTCCGGGGCGGGCTGTCGGGCCTATTCGCCGCGCGGGAAGCGCTGGTTTTCCTCGACGACATTGAGATCCATGTGGTTGCGCATATAGCGCTCCGAGGCCCTTTGCAGCGGCTGGTGGTCCCAGGGGTAATAGGCGCCGTTGCGCAGCGCTTCATAGACCACATGACGCCGGGCCTGGCTTTCGCGGACCCGGGCGTCGAACTGCTCGAGATCCCAGCGGGTGGCGGCCTCGACGCGGAACCGTTCGAGCACCTCGGCATGGTCGGAGCGTTCGGCCAGGTTGGTCAGCTCCTGCGGATCATCCTCGAGGTTGAAGAGCTGTTCGGGATCGAGCGCGCAATTGGTGTATTTCCAGGGTCCCGCCCGCAGGGCGACCAGCGGCGAATAGGAGGCTTCGGCGGCATATTCCATCGCCACCGGGCTCAGCCGGGTCGCGCCATTGCCCAGCGGCACCAGGGTTTCGCCGGTGGTCCAGGGCAGGACCTCCTCCATGCTGACCCCGGCCAGATCGCAGAGTGTCGGGCAGAGATCGATTGTGCTGACCGGCGCCTCGACGAGCCCCGGCGCCATCTGCGGCGCGGCGATCATCAGTGGCACCCGGGCCGAGCCTTCGAGGAAGGACATCTTGAACCACAATCCGCGCTCGCCCAGCATGTCGCCGTGATCCGAGAGAAAGAGGATGATCGCCTCCTGCCGCGTCGCTTCCAGCGCCTCCATCACCTCGCCGATCTTGTCATCGAGATAGGAGATATTGGCAAAATAGGCGCGCCGCGCCCGGCGGATGTCGTCCTGGCCGATGTCGAAGCTGCGCCAGTCGTTGGCGTCGAAGATGCGCTGCGAATGCGGGTCGTGGTCGTCGTAATCCAGCGCCGGCACCTGCGGCAGCAGATGCGCGCAGTCTTCGTAGAGATCCCAGTATTTGCGCCGTGCCACATAAGGGTCATGCGGATGGGTGAAGCTGACCGTCATGCACCAGGGCCGGTCGTCATGGCCCCGCGCGAAGTCATACACCTTGCGGGTGGCGTGATAGGCCACCTCGTCGTCGTATTCCATCTGGTTCGAGATCTCGGCCACGCCGGCGCCGGTGACGCTGCCCATGTTGTGATACCACCAGTCGATGCGTTCGCCGGGCTTGCGGTAATCCGGGGTCCAGCCGAAATCGGCCGGGTAGATATCGGTGGTCAGCCGCTCTTCGAAGCCGTGAAGCTGATCGGGGCCGACGAAATGCATCTTGCCCGACAGGCAGGTGTGATATCCGGCCCGGCGCAGGTGATGGGCATAGGTCGGGATCGACGACGCGAACTCGGCGGCATTGTCATAGACCCCGGTGCCCGAAGGCAGCTGGCCCGACATGAACCCCGCCCGCCCCGGCGCGCAGAGCGGCGAGGCGGTATAGGCATTGGCAAAACAGGTCGACCGCAACGCCAGCTTGCGCAGGTTCGGCGTATGCAGCCAATCGGCCGGGCCGTCGGGAAACAAAGTGCCGTTAAGTTGATCGACCATGAAGATCAGGATGTTGGGCTTGTCCGTCATGTCGGTTCCTTGCGATTTGGCGGCAGCTTGGCAGGCCGGACGCCCCGCCGTAAAGCCCCCATCGCTTGACACCTCCGACATGGGGCCGCATGTAGCCTGCGACAGATAACGCGGGGAGCCCCATGTCCATGGCCGAGGAAAAGAAAGGCAATGCGATCGTCGAGACGATCAAGACCGTTGTCTATGCATTGCTCATCGCGGGCGTGTTCCGCACGGTGTTCTTTCAGCCGTTCTGGATCCCCTCCGGGTCGATGAAGGACACGTTGCTGATCGGCGATTTCCTCTTCGTCAACAAGATGGCCTATGGCTATTCCTATGCCTCCTGCCCGTCGATCATCGTGCCCCGCTTCGGCATCGATCTCGATGCCACCGATTTCTGCGGCTGGGCCGATGGCGACAACAGCCGGCTGTTCGGCTCCGAGCCAGAGCGCGGCGATGTCGTTGTCTTCCGGCATCCGGTGACCGGGCGCGACTTCATCAAGCGGGTGGTGGGCCTGCCGGGCGAGAAGATCCAGGTCCGGGCCGGGCGGCTGCATATCGACGGCACGCCGGTCGAGCTGGAAGCGGATGGCGTTTTCGAAGAGGTCGCCGGCCCGCAGGGACCGCAACGGCTGAGCCCGCGCTGCTCGAACGCGCCGGTGGGCGACGGGGCGATGTGCGAAAAGGCGAAATTCGTCGAGACCCTGCCCGAAGGCACCGCCCATTCGATCCTCGATATCGGCCGGCAGTCTTCCGACAACACGCCGGTGTTCACCGTGCCCGAAGGGCATTACTTCATGATGGGCGACAATCGCGACAATTCCACCGATTCGCGGTTTCCGCAGCAGGTCGGCGGCGTCGGCTTCGTGCCCTTCGAAAACCTTGTCGGCCGCGCCGACCGGGTGATGTTCTCCTCTGCCGGCAGTTCGATGCTGTTCTTCTGGACCTGGCGGGGTGATCGTTTCTTCAAGGCGATCGAGTGAAGCTCTCGGCAGAGTTGAAGGCGCTTCAGGCGCGGCTTGGGCATGAGTTTGCCGAGCCGCGGCATCTGGTGCATGCGGTGACGCATTCGTCGATGTCGACGCCGACGCGCAGCGACAACCAGCGGCTGGAGTTTCTCGGCGACCGGGTGCTCGGGCTGGTGATGGCCGAGGCGCTTCTGGCCGCCGACAGCCGCGCCACCGAAGGGCAGCTGGCGCCCCGTTTCAACGCGCTGGTGCGCAAGGAGACCTGCGCCGATGTCGCACGGCAGATCGATCTCGGCGCGGCGATGAAGCTGGGCCGGTCCGAGATGCTCTCGGGCGGTCGGCGCAAGATGGCGCTGTTGGGCGATGCGATGGAGGCGGTGATTGCCGCGGTCTATCTGGATGCCGGTTTCGAGGCGGCCAAGGCCATGGTGCTGCGGCTCTGGGGCAAGCGGATCGATACGGTCGAGGACGATGCCCGCGACGCCAAGACCAGCCTTCAGGAATGGGCCCAGGCCCGCGGCCAGAACCCGCCGGTCTATGAGCAGATCAGCCGCAGCGGACCGGACCATTCGCCAGTGTTCATCATCGAGGTCAGGTTGGAGAGCGGCCAGACCGCCCAGGCCAAAGCCGGATCGAAGCGGCAGGCCGAACATGCGGCGGCCAAGGTGCTGCTGGACAGGTTGAACGGCGGATGACCGGAGGCCTGCGGCGCGAACGCAGGCCTTGCAAATCAGAACAGCGCCATGACGTCGGCGACGGCGCCGGTGGTATTCACCGCCAGCGTGACGCTGAAGGCCAGCGCGGCCGTTGCCACCCTGCGTTTCGGTTCCAGCAGGCCAAGCTCACGGCGCAGCAGGCGGGATTCTTCCTGCGGGATCGGCTCGCACAGCACGCGACGGACCAGCGTCTCCTGCTGGCGCTGCGCGTCGGAGGCCCGCAGACGCGGGACGCCTGTCGTGCGCGACTGGCGGTCGGTGACGGTCCGAAGCGTCGGGCGCGGACGCGCGGGCGGCCGGGCGAGGGCATCGAGAAAGGTCTGCCGGTCGAGCACGGCCTTGGCGTCCAGCCAGGCAATCTCGGTCACCGGGTGGCGCGCCACGAGGGCTTGCGTCAGGCGCGCCAGTTCCACTTCGGCGATCCGTGCGGTATCGGCCGAGACCGAAAGAACATAGTGCCGCGCCTTGCCCTTGCCGCTGCTTTCGAGGGTGACGACAGTGACGGGCGCGCCGGCGCTCGGCCCGATGTCGGGCGGGCGGCGGCTGTGGAGCCTTTCGATATCCTGGCGCAAACGGGTTTCGGTAATGTCGGAGCGTTTGTCGGCCCCGGCAGGCAAGCGCAGGCGGGCGGTGAGTGTGACCTGCGCCTGCGACTGTTTCGGGATTGTTTCGGTGTGAGTGATCATATCGTGAATTTAGGCAGCGATTCGGGCGCAAATTCGGACCAATTTTGGCGAAAATGCCAGATTGTTGAGAATTTCGACAAAAACGCCCGCTCTATTGGCGTCGCACGGGAAACAATTCGTGGCGCGCTCCGGGGCGGTTTCGCCTCTGGTTTTAGCGCCGGATCTGCGTTACTCGCTGTGGATTGTTGACAGGAAACCTGACCCCATGACCACACGCGCCGGATTTGTCGCCCTGATCGGAGAGCCCAACGCGGGCAAATCGACCCTCACCAACCGCATGGTGGGCGCGAAAGTGTCGATCGTGACCCACAAGGTCCAGACCACCCGCGCCCGCATTCGCGGCGTGGCGCTGGAGGGCGACAGCCAGATCGTCTTTGTCGATACGCCGGGCCTGTTCAAACCGCGCCGCCGGCTCGACCGGGCGATGGTGGCGGCGGCCTGGGGCGGGGCGGCGGATGCCGATATCGTGGTGCTTCTGGTCGAGGCGCACCGGGGGGTGACCGAGGGGGTGGAGCGCATTCTCGAGGGGCTTGAAGAGATCGGGCAGGGCCGTCGCGTGGCACTGGCGATCAACAAGATCGACCGGGTCAAATCGGACGTGCTGCTGGCGCTGACCGAGGATCTGAACGCCCGCTACGGCTTTGAAGAAACCTTCATGATCTCGGCCGAAAAGGGTTATGGCTGCGACGATCTGAAAAAATGGCTGGCCACGCAATTGCCGGAAGGCCCCTGGCTTTATCCCGAAGACCAGATCGCCGATCTGCCGCTGCGGATGATCGCCGCCGAAATGACGCGCGAAAAGCTGACCCTGCGGCTGCATCAGGAACTGCCCTACCAACTCACCGTCGAAACCGAGAACTGGGAAGAGCGCAAGGACGGCACCGCGCGGATCGACCAGGTGGTCTATGTCGCGCGCGACGGCCACAAGGGCATCGTTCTGGGCAACAAGGGCGAGTCGATCAAGGCAATCTCCAAGGCGGCGCGCGAAGAGCTCGAAGAGTTTCTCGGCCGGCGCGTGCATCTCTTCCTGCAAGTGAAGGTGCGCGAAAAATGGCTGGAAGAGGCGGCGCGCTATTCCGAGATGGGGCTGGATTTCCGCGACGGCAACAGCTGAGACGGTATCGGAGCCCCGGCGGGTCGACCCGGGGCCCCGACAGCGCCGGCGTGCCGGGGGAAGCAGCGCGCCGGCCTGCCACGAGATCGGGCGAGGTAAGGGGATGTCACCGGGCCCGCAACCCTGCCGCCGGGCCTGCGACCGGCCGCGACAGAGCTGTCCAGTCTCTCGTGGCAGAGAAACTTTGACTGTAGTCATGAGATAGCGCCGGGATCGAGATTTTCAAATGACAACAACATTCAGGAACGGTGGGGCATGCGGCTGACGGCGGATTTCTGGGTCGCGGCCTATATCGCGCGGCTGCGGCAGGCGGATATCCCGGCCTTCGTGGTGGCGCATGGCGACGACACCTCGGGCATGGTGATGGTGAAACTCAATACGCTGGACGGCCAGGCCCGCCTGTTTCACCGGATGCATGATCTCATGGCTGACGAGACCCGCTGGCAGGAGATGCAGGCCGGCCCGGAGGCCGAGGTGGATGCGGCGCTGGCGAAACAGCGGGCGATGGACCCCGATCTCTGGGTGATCGAGGTCGAAGACCGCGCCGGGCGGCACCTGCTGGACAGCGGTGGGCTTTGAGGCCAGCGTGGCGGCCATGGAATGGCGCGACACCGGAATATTGCTGAGCATCAGGCACCATGGCGAGACCTCGGCCATCGTCGAGGTCTTTACCCCGGGCCACGGCCGTCATGCCGGGGTGGTGCGCGGCGCCACCAGCCGCAAGCTCGGCCCGGTGCTGCAACCCGGCGCGCAGCTCGATCTGCACTGGCGGGCGCGGCTCGAGGAGCATCTGGGCGCCTATTCGGTCGAGCTGCAACGCTCGCGCGCGGTGCAGGCCATGGGCAGCCGGCTGGCGCTGTCCGGGCTGAACGCGGTCTGTGCGCTGCTGGCCTTCTGCCTGCCGGAGCGCGAACCGCATGCCGCGCTCTATCTGCGGTCGGAGCAGTTGCTCGACCTGCTCGGGCAGGACGAGCTCTGGCCGCTGGCCTATCTGCGCTGGGAGATGGCGCTGCTGGAAGAGCTGGGCTACGGGCTCGATCTCTCGGTCTGCGCGGTGACCGGTGCCGGTGAAGGGCTGGCTTATGTCTCGCCGAAATCCGGACGCGCGGTGTCGCAGGCCGGGGCGGGCGATTGGGCCGACCGGCTCCTGCCGCTGCCGGAGGTAATGTTGGGGCGCGGCGCGGCAGACAGCGCCGAAATCGCCGCCGCGCTGCGGGTGACCGGGTATTTCCTGACCGAGAAACTGGCGCCGGCGCTGGGCCACCGGCCGCTGCCGGAGGCGCGTGGGCGGTTTGTCGAGCGAGTCGGCTAGCGATGATGCCAGCGGCGCCGGAGGCGCCTGCGCACGCCTCCGGCAGCAGTTCTCCGGCATGGCCGGGCCAGGGGGTCAGTTGACCGCGACAAAGACCATTTCGCGGCCGTCTTCGTTGCGCAGCACCAGGCGATTGCCGTCAAATTCTGAAATCGTCATCTCACGCAGCGCGGCGAGAAAGGCGGCCTCTTCGCGGAATTGCGGGCACATCCTTTGGGTGACACCCATGCGCGCGGCGCCAAAGCCGGGCAGGGGCTCGGTCTGGACGCCGAAGAAGCGGTTGCAGGGGGTGCTGCCGGCGATCTGCGCCGGGGTTGGAAAGGTGAGCGTGGCGCGGGCCTCGAAGACCTGGCCATCGATGGACTGGAGTTTCCAGTGGGTTTCGGTGTCTTGCGCACCGCTCAGCGTCGCTGAGAGGCTGGCAAAGGCGGACAGGGCCGCCGCGATCAATGTCTGTGTCATGGCGCTAACCTAGGCGCTCTGAGGCGGCGGAAAAGCCGGTGACGGGCTTTGTCATTCCGGCGCGGCGGAAAAGATCATCTCGCGGCCGGCGTCGTCCGACAGGATCAGCGTATCGCCCTGCACCTCGGCCAGAGTCATGGCGCGCAATGCGGCGAGAAAGGCCTGTTCCTCGGACAGCTCCGGGCAGGCGCGGCGGGTGGTGCGCAAGGGGCCGGTGCCAAACCAGGGATAGGGTTTGGTCTGGCGGCCGGAAAAGCTGTTGCAGGGGCCGCGGCCCTGAATGCGGCCCTCGGCGGGAAAGCTCAGCGTGGCATCGGCCGTGAAGGGCGCGCCATCGATGCTTTCCAGCTGCCAGGTGACATCGGCGGCGCCATAGGCGGCAAGGGTTTCGCCACTGTCGCAGGTCGACAGCAGCGCGGCGGCGATCAGGGGCAGGGCAAGTTTCATGCGACCAATATAGGGGGGCGTGGCGGGATTGAAATATCGCATGCTCTCTTCCCTGTCCCGGCCATGGGGGCTAGAAGCGAGACATGCGTTGGACCTTGCCAAATATCCTCACAGTGCTGCGGCTTGCCGCGGCCCCTGCCGTGCCGCTGATGTTTCTCTATTGGGCGCGGCCCTATGCCGATATCGCGGCGCTGATGATCTTTCTGCTGGCGGCAGTGACCGACTGGTTCGACGGCTATCTGGCCCGCGCCTGGAAGCAGGAAACCAAGATCGGCACCATGCTCGATCCGATCGCCGACAAAGCGATGGTGGTGATCGCGCTGATGGTGATTGCCGCCTATTCGTCTTATTCGCCCTGGCTGGTGCTGCCGGCGACGGTGATCCTGTTCCGCGAGGTATTCGTCTCGGGGCTGCGCGAGTTTCTCGGTGATGTGGCGGGCACGCTGAAGGTGACCAAGCTGGCCAAATGGAAGACGACGCTGCAAATGGTGGCCATTGCGGTGCTGTTTTCGCAGGGCATTTTCGAGCATTATTTCGGCATGTGGTCTTATGGCATGGATCCTGAGATGGTCGGTGATATCCTCGAAGGCCGCGAAAGCGACGAGCTGGGACTGACGCAAATGTATCGCGGCATGTTCTGGTCGGGGTATGTGGGGCTTGTGCTGCTCTGGGTGGCGGCGACGCTGACGCTGATCACCGGCTGGGATTACTTTCGCAAGGCGCTGCCGCATCTGAAGGAGGACGGCTGATGGATGTGCTTTATTTCGCCTGGGTCCGCGAGCGGATCGGCGTTCCGAAAGAGCGGATCGAGACCGGGGCCACGACGGTGGCCGAACTGGTGGACGAACTGAAGGCGCGGGAGCCGCGCTACGAGGCGGCCTTTGCCGATCTGTCGGCGCTGCGGGTGGCCGTGGATCAGGAGCTTGCGGATTTCGATGCCGGGCTCGCCGGCGTGCGCGAGGTGGCCTTCTTTCCGCCGATGACCGGGGGCTGAGGCGATGCAGGTGCGCGTGCAGCAGGAGCCCTTTGATCTTGGCACCGAAGCCGCGCGCTTTGCCGGCGCCCAGAAGGACATGGGCGCTGTCGTCACCTTTACCGGCATCGTGCGCGACGCGGCGCGGGGCGGCATGGTGGCAATGGAGATCGAACATTACCCGGGCATGACCCAGAGCGCGCTCGAGAAGATCGCCGCGCAGGCCATGGCACGCTGGGATCTGGGCGATGCGCTGGTGATTCACCGGCACGGGCGGCTGGATCGGGACGAGATGATCATGATGGTCGCGACCGCCGCGCGCCACCGCAAGGCGGCCTTCGAGGCGGCGGAGTTCCTGATGGATTACCTCAAGAGCCGGGCGCCGTTCTGGAAAAAGGAAATCGCGGCCGACGGGGCCGAATGGGTGGCCGCCAAGGACGAGGATGAGGATGCTCTGAACCGGTGGTGAGCCGGGCAGGCCGAGCCATCGCCTTTCAATGGTCGTGCAAGCCCTTGCCTTGCAGAATGCGCGGTGTCCATTTCTCGACGCGGCTGGCCCGCGTGCGGGCCTGTTTCGCACCGGAGATGTGCAGCACATAGCCGCGCTTGCGCCCCGGCGTTAGCGCCTCGAAAGCGGCGCGCAGATCGGCATCTGCCTCGAGCGCGGCGGCCAACTCCTCGGGCATCTCCAGATCGTCCTTGGCAAAGGCCACCTTGCGCCCCGTTTTTTCGATGGCGATCGCCCGCCCGACATAGTCGCGGATGTCCGCCGCCCGGGCCTGCACCTCGGCCGGATCGGCAAACGGGATCATCCGCGCCGCGCGGGAGTTTGGCCCCGGCGCCACCAGAAGCCCCTGCGGATCCTCCAGCAGGACGCCCTTGAAAAAGCCCAGCGCGCAATGCGCCTTGAAGCCCCAGAGGATGGCGACATTGCCGCCATGGGCGCAATAGACCGGGCCGCGCCATTTGAAAGCCTCGTCCAGCGGGCATTCCAGCAGGATCGCCCGCAGCGCCCGAAGTTCCGGCTGCCAGGTGGTGAGCTTGTCGAACCAGATGCCGCAGCGGCGGTCGGGGGTGCCCATTGTCTCCTCCTTGCACTGATCCGCATCCTGCCGCAGCCGGCCGTCAGGACAACAAAAAACCGCGCCGCCCCGGGGGCGCGCGGTTTCCTGCGCAAGCTTGTCGCCGGTTCAGCGTTTGAGCGCGTCGCGGATCTCCAGCAGCACGTCAAGCTCGCTAGGGCCGGCGGGTTCGGCCTCGACCGGGGTGGCGGTTTCCTCGCGGGCGGCGCTTTCCTTGATGCGGTTGACCATCTTGACCAGCATGAAGACCACAAAGGCAATGATCAGGAAATTGACCACCGCCATGACAAAGCTGCCATAAGCAAAGATCGAGGCGCCGGCCTCGCGCGCGGCTTCGAGGCTGGCGTCGGCAGGAACCTCGCCGGCCAGAACGACGTAGTGATCGGTGAAATCGATGCCGCCGGTGAACAGTCCGATGATCGGATTGATCAGATCGCCCACCAGCGAACTGACGATGGCGGTGAACGCGGCGCCGACGATGATGCCGACGGCCATGTCCATCACATTGCCCTTGGCTATGAACGCCTTGAATTCCTGAAGCATGTTTGCGTGTCCCTTGGCTCTTGTCATCACGGGCCTGTCAGCCCTGTCGCAGGATGGTGCCGGGATACGCCGGCGGCGCAAGCGCTTTCATGGGAAATGAAAGCGCCTGTTCCCCAGTGTGTCAGCCGGGCAGCTTGCCGGTCAGCACATAGCGCAGGATATCGACCACCTGCGACGGCTCGCGCGCCACGGCCAGGGCGGCGGCATCCACCTCCTTGAGCGCGTGGTCATGATCGGGCTGTTGCAGCACGATCAGCGACTTGCCCAGCGCGGCGGCAAAGCCGGCGTCAAAGGCGGCGTTCCACTGGCGGTACTTTTCGCCAAAGCGCACCACCACCACGTCGGCCTCTTCGATGCCCTTGCGGGTGCGGATGGCGTTGACCATGGCACCCTTGTGATCGTGCCAGTACTTGTTGTCTTCGGCGCCGAGGATCGCCACCCCGCAATCGTCGCTGGCGTCGTGATCGGTGACCGGGCTGGAAAACACGATGTCGAGGCCCTGGGCGCCACGGGTGATCTGTTCGCGCCAGTCGGTGTGGATTTCACCGCTGAGATAGACATTCAGGGTCATGGGGGCTCCTTGCTCTCACGGTTGGGATTGCCCCAAGGCCTAGCATTGCCATGCCGGGAGGTCGAGCCACGCAACAAGGCCCGCGCCGCCGGGACACGGGCCTTGTTGCGGTTTCGGAGCGGTCAGTAGCCGGTGCCGCGCAGCACCACGCGAAAGGTGCGGGCGATCAGCGCCAGATCGGTGACGAAAGACAGTTCGCGGAAATAGCGGGCGTCAAAGATCGCGCGCTCGGAAAAGCTGCTCTCGTTGCGGACCGAGGTTTGCCAGATACCGGTGATGCCGGGACGCATGGCGTAATAGGCGGTGCCGGGATAAAGCGCGCGCTGATCCACCATCATCGGGCGCGGCCCGACCAGCGACATGTCGCCCCGGAGCACATTGAAGAGCTGCGGCAGTTCGTCGATCGAGCTTTTGCGGATGAAGGCGCCGATCCAGGTGATCCGGGGATCCTGGCGCAGCTTCTGGCTGTGATCCCATTCCCGCCGGGCCGCCGGGTTGGCTTTGAGATGGGCCTGAAGCCGACCTTCGGCATCATGCACCATCGACCGCAGCTTCCACATGTAGAAGATTTTGCCATTCCGGCCGATCCGCTTCTGACGATAGAACGGCGAATGCCCGTCCGTCGCGATCAGCAGGCACAAAGGTGCGAGCAGCAAAAGCACCGAGGGCAGGGCGAGCAGCACCACCGCGATATCCAGAATGCGTTTGGTCCATTGGCGATAGATGCCACGGCCGTGCGGATTGAACTTACTAACAAATAGGCTGTCGGAGGAGGATCCCTGAGCGGATTCCACCGGACGCACGTGCATTGTCAACGTCATGCCCTCCTGAGGCGGTCAATGACGAAAGCGATTTGCACTGTAGCGGGTTTCTGCGGACACAGATCATCCGCACTGCCAAAGCAGAGCGAACACACGCGGTCCCATGTCGAAATTCAATGCAGCCGGGAAACCGAGATGATTTCACCTGCCACGCGCAGACCCATTAACCGTACACTTCACTCCCAGGTGAAAGCACCAACCCCCAAGTGCCGTTTGAAAAAAAACTCACCGATTTTCTCGGCTGATTTTCGCTCGACTTCATCGAAAATGGCCGGTCAGGTTTCTGTCGTCAAGTTGCCTCAAATACCGTTCAACTTATGGGGGAGTGTGTGTTTGTCTACCTGGTATCCCAGGATAAACTTCGGTTGGCGACCGGTTCGGTGCCGCCGGATCTGTGCCAACATGGTGCCAGGGTTGTGGTGTCTTCGCGGTAAAAATACACCCCTGGCGGGTATTTGGGGTACGATTGTAGTAGCGCCGTTGACAATCTCCGGCCTGCCTTTCGGTTCATTCCGGTCTGGGAACAGTGGAAAGTGCAGGAAACCCTTGTTTTTACTCGATGCCCGGTGCGTTTTTCGGGCTTTGCGGTCCTTCTGGCCCGGCCGCGGCGGACGGGCGCAGGTCAGGCCCGCCCATCAAAGGTGAAGCATCTCACACAATTTGACGCTGCATCGCATCAAAATTGCCGCAAATTACCCGAAAGATTTTTTGACTGGACCCTGCGTCACTCTTCTTAAGGGAGTGGCCAATCTCCCGGATTTGGCCGGATTGATGCGGGTATCCGTACCTATCCCACGGGGTGATTCGATGCCGGTCGTTTGCCGGCGTTGCAACGGGCAGGTCAAACCACTATTGCCATGGGGAAATTCCAAGTGTGGAGCCGATGGCATGGCACATCACCTTTACCAGCGCGACCTGCCCGAGGATCTCGATCTGGGCCCTGTCGTCGCCGTGGATTGCGAAACCATGGGCCTGCATCCGCACCGCGACCGGCTTTGCGTCGTTCAGTTGTCATCTGGCGACGGCACGGCGCATCTGGTTCAGATCACAAGGGGCCAGACCGAGGCCCCCAATCTCTGCCGCTTGCTGGCTGATCCGGCGGTTCTCAAGCTCTTTCATTTCGGCCGCTTCGACATCGCCGCGCTCGACAATGCCTTCGGCACGCTCGCCGCACCGGTCTATTGCACCAAGATCGCCAGCAAGCTGATCCGCACCTACACCGAGCGGCACGGTCTGAAGCATCTGCTGCAAGAGCTGCTGGGCGTCGATATCTCGAAACAGCAGCAATCGAGCGATTGGGGCGCGGCCGAGCTGACCAAGGCGCAGATCGACTATGCCGCGTCGGATGTGCTGTACCTGCACCGGCTGCGCGAGGTGCTCGACCAGAGGCTCGCCCGTGAGGGCCGCAGTGAAATGGCACAGGCCTGCTTCGATTTCCTGCCCGCCCGCGCCCGGCTGGATCTCGCCGGCTGGCCCGATCAGGATATCTTTGCCCATTGAGACGCGTTGCACCGCAGAGCATCGCGCCTAGATAGACGTCAGGTGTGAACGAAAGGCCGAACCATGGCCGTGACTGAGACATTCCATTCCAGAGTGGTGGCGGGCCTCAAGGTGCTCTTGCCGCTGACCGCGCTTGGCCTGCTGTCCACGGTCTTCCTGTTGTCGCGCAGCGCCAATGACGAACCCGATCTGACGTTTTTTGACGATGCCTCGGAAATCCCCGAACGCGACACCGTGACAGCCCCCTATTACACCGGCAGCACCCGCGAAGGACACGCGGTGTCGATCACCGCCGAAAGCGCCAAGCCGATGCCCGACGACCCTGCCGGGGTGCTCGCCGACCGGCTGAGCGCTGCGTTCCGGCTGACCGATGGGTCGCGGATCAATATCGTCGCCGACAGTGCCGCGGTGAACGAGCCTGCCGATTTCATGGCGCTGCGCGGCGACGTGGTGATCGACAGCTCGACCGGCTACGTGATGCGGACCGCCGAATTGCAATCGGCGCTGCGCTCGATCACCGCCGATGCGCCGCAGGGGCTGACCGGGACCAGCCCGATCGGCGATCTGAGCGCCGGCGCCCTGCGCATTCGCGAGACCGGCGGCGAGGGCGAGGTGCAATTGTTTTTCACAAATGGTGTGAAGCTGGTATATCAGCCCGCAAGTCAGGCCCCCGAGGAAGGTAACACCCCATGACTCCCATTCGTTTGATTGCGGTTGTTCTGCTCTCGCTGCTGCCGGTTTCCGTTCTGGCGCAGGGGGCCCAAGTGGGCTTTGGTACGCTTCAGCCCGACCCGGATGCGCCCGTCGAGGTGACCGCCGAGAACCTGAGCGTCAACCAGAACGACGGCACCGCGCTGTTCACCGGAGATGTCATCGTCGGCCAGGGCGAGATGCGGCTATCGGCGCCCCGGGTCTTGGTCGTCTATGCCAAGGATCGGTCCGAGATTGCCCGGCTCGAGGCGCGGGGCGGCGTGACGCTGGTGTCCGGCGCAGAGGCGGCCGAGGGCGACAGCGCCGACTACGATGTCGAGGCAGGCATCATCGTGATGACCGGCGACGTGCTGCTGACCCAGGGCGGGTCTGCCCTGACCGCCGACAAGATGGTCGCCGACCTCAACGAAGGCACGGCGCAGATGACCGGCCGGGTCAAGACCGTGCTCCAGACGTCGGACGACAGCGAATAAGATGACGCCGCCAGAATTGTCCTTGACCCAAGGCTCTGCCGGGCTGCGCATCGACCACCTGCGCAAAAGCTACCGCAAGAAGGTGGTGATCCGCGATGTCAGCATGGAGCTGCACCGCGGCGAAGTGGTGGCGCTGCTCGGGCCGAACGGCTCCGGCAAGACGACGACCTTCTATTCGGTGGCGGGGCTGGTGTTTCCCGAAGGCGGCACGGTCACGATCGACGGGCAGATGGTGACCACCATGCCGATGTACCGTCGGGCCAAGCTGGGTATCGGCTATCTTCCGCAGGAAATGTCGATCTTTCGCGGCATGAGCGTCGAGGACAACATCCGCGCGATTCTCGACATCGCGGTGCGCGATGGCCGGCGGCGGCGCGAAAGGCTCGAGGAGCTGCTGTCGGAGTTTCACATCGAACACCTGCGCCGCGCCCCGGCGCTGGCGCTGTCGGGCGGCGAACGGCGGCGGGTCGAGATTGCCCGCTGTCTGGCGGCCGAGCCGAAATATCTCCTGCTCGACGAACCCTTTGCCGGGGTCGATCCGATTTCGGTCGGGGATATCCGGGGGCTGGTTTCGGACCTGTCGAACCGCGGCATCGGCGTGCTGATTACCGATCACAACGTGCGCGAAACGCTGGAGATCGTCGACCGCGCCTATATCCTGCATGACGGAACGGTGCTGATGTCGGGCACCCCCGAGGAGGTGGTCGAGAACGAAAACGTCCGCCGCGTCTACCTTGGCGATCAGTTCCGGATCTCCTGAACGACGCCCCCGCGCGGCCGGGTGGCGGTTAACCTCATGTTTACCGATTCCGGCGCTATTGTCGTGACAAGTCATTGACAGACGGCTGTGCTCTGTCCTCAAATGGGGTCATGACGCTTGAGTGGCTTGCCTTGGAAAAGAGTCGCGTTCCTGTTTTCGGGATGGGTCTACCTGTACAAGCACCTCGGCTCGTCAGACCCCCGAGATGGTGAGTGGAAGCGTTCGGCTGCCCCCGGCAGCCGTGGCGTGACGCGTCACCGGAACAATAAGAAGGACGCAAGATGCGCTATCAAATCACCGGCAAACAGATCGATATCGGCGCCGCGCTGCAAACCCATGTGCAGGATGGGTTGGGCGGTGTCGTGCAGAAATATGCCGAACGGCCGACCGATGCGAACGTCGTGTTTTCCAAGGCCGCGCATGAATACGTCTGCGAGGCCACGGTGCATCTTTCCACCGGCCTCACCGCCCAGGCCAAGGCGCATGCCACTGAAATCTATGCCGCTTTTGAAAGCTGCTGCGACAAGATGGAGAAGCAGCTGCGCCGCTACAAGCGCCGTCTGAAGGACCACCACAAGGACCGGTCCGAGCCCGTTGAAACATTCGGCGCGTCATCGTATATCCTCGCCAGCGACGGGGTGGACGAAGATTCGGAGCCGGACAGCCTCCAGCCGATGATCGTCGCCGAAATGAAAGCGGACATTCCCGCACTTACGGTTGGCGAAGCCGTGATGCAGATGGAACTTGCAGGCGCACCTGTTCTGGTGTTTCGGAGCGAGAAGAAGGGTCTGAACGTCGTGTATCGGCGAGATGATGGCAATATCGGCTGGATTGAACCGCAAGAACAGGCTTGAGCCTGCGGTCTGGTCAGGAATGGGATTACAGGCGAGATTATGGAACTTTCAGATTTGCTGAAACCCGAGGCAATCCGGGTCAATACCGGATGCACGAGCAAGAAGCGTTTGATGCATGATGTCGCCGACCTGGCCCATGCCGCTTATGGTATCAACTCCGGCACCGCTTTCGAGTCGCTGCTCGAACGGGAATCCCTGGGGCCGACGGGTGTCGGCCACGGGGTGGCTCTGCCGCATGCGCGGATTGCCGGGCTCGATACCTGCGTGGGGGTCTTCCTGCTGCTGGAAAAGCCGATCGATTTCTCCTCGGTCGACCGTCAGCCGGTGGATATCGTCTTTGGCCTGTTTGCCCCCGAGGATGCCGGCGTCGAGCATCTCAAGGCGCTGGCACGGGTCTCGCGGCTGCTGCGCGATCCGGCGGTCTGCACCAAGCTGCGCGCCAATCAGAGCGTGGTGACGCTTTATACCATCCTCACCGAGGAAGAGGCGATGAAGGCCGCCTGAGCGGCCGCCTCGCCCTGCGGCCGGGGCATTTGGCCAGGGCCGCGACAAGAGCATCCGGCACGCCGGGCGCCGCGCCCGCCGTCTACCGCCAGTTCCCGAAACCCAGCATCAGATAGTCGCGCGGATAAGCTGCCCGCGCCAGCGCCTCGAGATCCGCGTCATAGATCTCGTCAAGCGCGATCGGTCCGTCCGGTGCGGCCGCCCGGGGCGCAGGCGCCTCGAGACCGACTTGCGCGGCCAGCCGCGCAAGCCCCTCGGCGATCTCGCCTTCGCGCAGCACCATGTCGGGCAGGCACAGATCGCCCATGCCTTGCAGAATGCCGCTCTGGCTGGCCCAATGCGGATCGATCCGCAGGTTGGTCTGCCCGGCCAGGTTGGCGCGGATGAACTCGAGAAAACCGCCAAAGGCGGCGCGGTGGGTGGCGGCGTCATAGGCGGGATCGGGCCAATCCTCGGGGATCGGCAGATCGTGGCGGTTGGTCAGCACCCGGCGGATGCGGCCAAAGCTCTGCGGCCCCTTGGAAAGGATGCGCTGGCAAAAGACGTGGTGCGCCCGCGCCAGCGGATGGCGCAGCACGGTAAAACGGCGGTGGCCGGAATTGCGGCGCAGCCATTGCCGCAGACTCTTCTGGTTGAAATCGCGCCTGAGATCGCCGCCGAGCCCCGCCAGCCAGTCGCAGACCGCTTCCTCGGGCCCGCCCTTGATCGGCATGTAGAGCAGCGGTGCCGTCCCGGCCGCCACATATCCCGGCACCGCAGCCCCCCGGCGCGGCTCGAAATTCGGGGTCCGCGAAAGATCGAAGCGGTCCAGCCGCGCCAGCGCCTGCTCCATTTCGGCAAAGTTCTCGACCTTGTCGGAAATCGGCGCCGGGTTCTGGCGTTTGAGGTTGTGGTCGAAGCTCTCGAGCGGGGTGTCGCAGCCCAGCCAGCGCGCCAGCCCGTTCATCACGCCCAGATCCTGCACATCCTCGTAAGCCACATAGAAGGCGGTCTGTCCGCGTGTCTGCAACCCGTTCAGCAGCCGGATCTGAAAGCTCTGCAAGGCCTCGAGATGGGCCTCGAAATCGGCCTTGTCAAAGGTGGCCTTGGCGTCCTTGCGGCGGCTGACATTGGTCAGCTTCCACTGGTCGGTTTTCTGCGCGATCTTCCAGCTGACGTAGCTGTCGATCGGATTGCGCGTCAGCACGATCTTGGCGATGCGTGGATCGTCGAGCAGCGGCGCAAGAATGCGCGGGTCATGGTCGTGGAAATAGCGGAAGCCGGCCAGCCCCTCCGCGCCGCGCACCCGGTCGAGCAGCGCCGCCGGATCGCTGTCGCGCGCTTCGCGGCTGATGTCGAGCAGCTCGGTCTTGTTGGGATAGCCGATGAAATGCGGGTTGAAGGCCTCGCCGAGGCAGGAAATGCCGTCAAACAGATTCAAATTGGCTTCAAGTAGGTTGGAGCCGGTGCGCATCTCGGCAAAGACCACGAAGGCGTCAAAGTTCTGGGCCATGCGCTGTTATCTCACCAGATAGGGTTTGCGGGTGCGCGGGCGCTGGCCCAGCTGCCGGCCTTCGACCGGAAAATCACCCATCAGATAGGGGTGCATCCCCTGGTTCTTGAGGTTTTGCAGGAACTGGCCAAAGCCGGTCAGATCCCGCATCTTGGGCACCTCTGCCAGCCGGCGGGGATTGCGCGCGCCGATTTCGTCGATGATGCTTTGCAGTGGCTCCATCGGCGCCTCGATGAATTCGGCCATGGTCCAGATGCGGATATGTGCCTTGGCATAGGGCGAGCGATAGGCATCGAGCGAATCCGACTCGATCTTTTGCAGCTTGGCGGCGGCACGGCGGATGGTGGCGAAATCGAGGTTGGAGTTGAACAGCGGCACCGCCCAGGTGCCGGAGACGACGGAAATCTGCGCATTCGGATCTTTGGCGATGTTCCAGATCACGTCGTCCTGAGTGTCATGCGGCCCGAATTGAAAGCATTGCCGTTCGCCGCGGGTGTTCCAGATCAGGTTGGTCAAAAAGGCCCAGGGGTTGGCATCGCGGATTTCGGCGCTGGCCGACAACCCGCCATGGATCACCTCTTCCCCTTCGGCAAACTCGGCCTTTTCCGGCGCAAAGAGGTGGCCATGCACCCGCGAGCCGGTGGCCCGCGCCAGCCAGGGCTCGAAATCGTCGAACAGCTCGGCAAAGCCCTGAAACACCGAGTAGGGCCCGGCGGTGACTCCGTTTTCCCAGTTTTCGTTGGGAAAACGCGAATGCATGTAGAGCCCCGGCCGCCCGCGCGTCCGCCTGTCGACCGCCTTGGCAAAGATGCGGTCGATCTTGCCGGGGTTGGGTTCGGTCCGGCTCATGGCGCCGGCGCGGTCGGTCAGGAAGGCGCGATAGAGCAGCTCCGCATGCGGCCAGATCTTGCGCGCGACAAAACAATCGGAGCGGCGCAAGAGTTGCAGATGGTCGTCGTAGAAGATGTGCGGCTTGCCCTGGAAATCGAACTTCGACAGGGTCAGCGACCGGCTCTCCAACTCGCGGGAATAGAGCCGTGCCAGTGTCTGGTAATAGCTTTCGTCGGGGATCCAGACCCGGCGGAAGAAATCGTCATAGGTCGCGCGATCGGGGTCTTGCAAGATGGCGGTCAGCGTCTGTCGCGTCAGGCACCACCACTGGCTGCCCATATGCGGCCGCAGGCCGCTGGGGATCATCCGCTTTGTCCCGATCAGGCGTTGAATCTGGACGAACCTGTCGAACAGAAAGCGGTGCCGTCGCCAGGAAAACGGGAAATGCAGGGTAAAACGCTCCTGGTCGAGGCCGCCGACCGTCCAGGGCACATCCATCGTAGTGGCGCTTTCGATGAAATCGGTGCGCGGCCGCGCCGCCAGATAATCGATCAGCTCTTCGATCGGCCGCAGCGGCAGGCAGGAGCCCGAGGCGAGGTAGACATGCTGTACATCGGGAAAGTCGCGCAGCATCTTTTCTGAGGCGGTCTGGCTGGCAGCGACGATGCCCCAGGTGCCCCATTCGCAGCGGTAGCGGCGGGAAAAGCGGATGTGATCGACATCCGCGAGCGCCGCGACAAAGGCCTTGTAGGATTTGGCGGCGACATTGCGATCGACGTGGATGACAACCGGGCACCCCGCGTTGGCCCAATGCCGCGCTACCTGTTCCGCCCGCTTGAAGGCGGTATGGACAAGCATGACGACGCCGAGGCTCATGCCCAGTTTCCCTTGGACATCAATCCGAGGATTTCGAGCTGGCGCCAGTTGATGTATTTCTCGGACCACTTGCACCAGAGATCGGGGTTTTCCTCGAGCGTCCGGGCATAGGCCTTGTATTCCACCGACCCCGAATAATGCTGCCTGCGCTCCAGCTCTTCGGCCGCCTTGGCGGTGAAGGTGTCGAGGAACTTGGTGTGCAGCAGGATGCCGCTGGCCTTTTCGCCGCCCCATTCGTCATAGACGAGGTTAAGCCCGCGCGGCAGCAGCATATGGGTCGAGCTGACATAGGTGTAGCGCCGGTCCCATTTGACCAGCGGTATCTTGTTCAGCGCAGGCGCCTTCTCGGGCAGGTCGGAAAAGAACACCCGGCGCCGCGGCCCGCCCTGGATCCAGAGGTTGCCGAAGCGGTGATTGCGGCGGATCGCGTAGTTGCCGCTGTCGAACCAGCAGGCGATATCAAGCGGATTGTCCCCGGGCAGATAGGGCTGCGCATTGATCGGCCCCTTGGGGTACATGTCCAGCAGCATCGCCGAGAACGACCGGATCGACGAGGCATCGAGCCAGTCGGTCAGCGCCCTGAGCGGTCGGGTGTCACAGAAGGGAAACAGAAAGAATTCATCGGGGTCGACGGTCAGCGCCCAATGTCCATGGGCATGTTTGCGCGCCAGCCAGTTCAGCCAGTCGACGCCAAAGCGCGAGCGCTTGTAGCTGCCCCCAGTGCGCCAGAGCGAAACATCGGGCTGATCGGCAAGAAAGGCATCCGAGCCATCGGTGCTGTCGTTGTCGACCATCAGGAAATGGTTGATGCCGAGATCGCGGTAGTAGCGCAGGAAATAGGGCAGGCGCACATGTTCGTTGCGCAGGGTCGAGAACAGCAGCAGGTCACCGGGGCGGATCTGATCGGTCCGGTCGGCGGCGGCGCGAAGCTCGCGCGATTTGCGCATGGCGCGGATGCGCCAGCGCTTGCGCTGAAGCCTGAGGCTGTATGACTGCCAGGCGCCCAATCCTGATCCTCTGTTAACCTTCCGAAACGACCCTTGATCGGTATCAGCGCTGTCTTAAGACAATGTTGAAATGCCTGTCCCAGCTTGGCGGTACATAGGGGGCTGTCGGGGGTCTCTGCTCTTGAAGTTGTTCGATTTTCTGGCGCCAAGAATAGATGTCTTGCGGCGGCAGGTAAATGGGTATGTCGTCCAGCGTCTCGCGATAGACCGCCAGGTCGGCCACCACGGCGGGCACACCCAGGGCGGCGGCCTCGATCGGTGGCAGCCCGTAGCCTTCGGCCAGACTGGGAAACAGCAGCCCGCGCGAGTGCACCAGCAGCGCCGCGATCTCCCCATCGCTCAGCCCGGGGCGTTCCTGCACCAGCGGGTTGCCGGCGTCGAGCCTGGCAAAGACCGCCGCGTTGTTCCAGCCCCGCGCGCCGCAGAGCAGCAGGTGCGGCGCATCCCGGCCCTCGGCGGCGAAGCGATCCCAGATGTCGAGCAGCAGCGCATGGTTCTTGCGCGGCTCGATGGTGCCGACGCAGACAAAATACGGCCCCGGTGGCAGACCGGGGGGGGCGGGGCCGGGCGGGACGGTCTCGATCCCCAGCGGCGCCACGATCCCCTCGGGGATGCGGCCAAAAACCTGCATGTGACGCTGGCAATCGGCCAGCGTGGCCCTGGAATTGCAGATGATGATGTCGGCCGCCTGCGCGGTGCGGCCGAGGAAGCGCTTGAACTTTCGAAGGGTTTCCGGGCGCTGGTATTGTGGAAAATCAAGCGGGATGGTGTCGTGCACCAGCACCGCGATCCGTGCATCCGGCAGGCCGCGCCAGGCGGTCACCACCCGTTCGGTCAGGTTGGAATGGCCGGTGTTGCAATAGAGCGTACCGGGCGGAAGATGTCGGCGCAGTATTGCCCCCAGCCGCCAGGGCAAGGCGCGCGCCAGGGCTGCGCGGCGTAGGTCGGCCTCGGCACGGCGGCGCATCTTGGGGCCCTTGCTCACCCGCCCCAGCGCGTCAAGCCGGCCCCAGTCGTCGCTGGTGGCGCGGCGCAGGATCTCGGCCGCGCCCTGTTGTGACAGCAGCACATAGCCCAGCCGGGTTCGGGCAAGAGCAAAAAGCGGCACCGGATCAGCCAGCAGCGCGCGCAGATAGGCAAATTCGACCCGGTCCACACCGGTCATCACCCGTCCGGCCCGCCGGATCAGCCGCGTGATGTCGAGACAGCGGGCAGGCGGGCTATTTTTCGTAACGGCCGCTCTGGTGCCAGCGCCAGGCATCGCGGATCATCGCCTCCAGGTTGGATCGCATCGGGGTCCAGCCCAGTTCTTGCACGGCGCGGGTCGATCCGGAAACAAGTTTCGTCGCATCGCCGCCGCGACGCGGCCCGATTTCATGCGGCACCTCGCGGTTGGTGACGGCTTTGGAATGGGCGATCACCTCGAATACTGAAAATCCGCTGCCGGTGCCGAGGTTGAAAATCCGGCTCTCCTTGTCTTCTTCGAGCCATCTCAGCCCCAGCACATGGGCATCCACCAAATCACAGACATGCACGTAATCGCGGATGCAGGTGCCATCAGGCGTGTCGTAATCGGTGCCAAAGACGGTGAGCGCGGCGCGCTTGCCGTCGATCGCATCGAGCATCAGCGGGATCAGATGGGTCTCGGGACGGTGATATTCGCCAACCTCCGCGTCAGGATCGGCGCCGGCGACATTGAAATAGCGAAAGACCACATGGCGCAGCCCGTGCGAGGCGCCGAAATCCGTCAGCATGTCCTCGATGGCGCGTTTCGACTTGCCGTAGGAATTGAGCGGCATCTGAGGCGAGCTCTCGTCCAGCACCACGTTGTCCTGGTCGCCATAGGTGGCGCAGGTCGAGGAAAAGACGAAATCGAGACAGCCGGCATCGACCGCCGCCTCGATCAGGTTGAGCGAGCCGGCGACATTGTTGCGCCAGTAGAGCCCGGGATTCGACATCGCCTCGCCAACCAGGCTGAGCGCGGCGAAATGCATGACCGCCTGCGGTTTGTATTCGGCAAACACCTCGTCGAGCCGTGCCCGATCGAGCAGATCGCCTTCCGCCAACGGGCCGAATTTCACTGCGTCCTGCCAGCCGGTGGACAGATTGTCGAAAGTGACCGGCGTATAGCCCGCGTCGCGCAGCGCCTTGCAAGCGTGCGAGCCGATGTAGCCGGCACCGCCTGTGACGAGAATATTGCCCTTGGTCATCGGTTATTGCGCCGCCTGATCCACGGCCATCAGCTCTTGCAGGTAGGTGCGCAAATCGTCACGAAGCTCTTCGCGCGCCAGGCCGAAGGCCACTGTCGCCTGAAGGAAGCCGGCCTTGGAGCCACAGTCGAAGCGCTGGCCCTTGAAACGCATACCAAAGACATCGCGGCCTTCGGTGATTTCCTGTGCGATGGCATCGGTGAGCTGGATCTCTCCGCCGGCGCCCTGCTTCATCTTGTTGAGGTTCTTGAGCACATCCGGCGTCAGGATGTAGCGGCCGATCACCGCCAGGTTCGACGGCGCGTCGCCGGCTTTCGGCTTTTCCACCATGCCTTTGACGCCCACAAGGTCACCGATCTCGTCCTTGACGTCGAGCACGCCGTAAGCCGAAGTCTTGTCCTGCGGCACTTCCATCGCCGCCACCATCGAACCGCCATGCTCCTGGTAAGCTTCGACCATCTGTTGCAGGCAGGGTTTTTCCGCCGCGATCACGTCATCGGGCAACATAACGGCAAAGGGCTCGTTGCCGATGAGCCGCCGCGCGCACCAGACCGCGTGACCGAGGCCCAGCGCCTTGTGCTGGCGGATATAGGCAATGGCGCCGCTTTCCATATTGGTCGATTTCAGGATTTCGAGCAGCTCGGTCTTGCCGCTCTTGCGCAGTTCGTTTTCAAGCTGGGGCGCGAGATCGAAATAATCCTCGAGCGCACCCTTGCCGCGCGAAGTGACAAAGATGAATTCCTTGATGCCGGCGGCGCGGGCCTCATCGATGGCGTATTGAATCAGCGGCCTGTCGACCAGCGTCATGATCTCTTTCGGCACCGATTTGGTGGCCGGCAGGAAACGGGTGCCAAGCCCGGCAACCGGAAAAATCGCTTTTGTAACCTTCGTACGCATAAATAGCCCTCAAAATTTCACGGGTTTCCAAAATTTCTACACCAGTGGTACGCAAATATAAACGAACTTTGCGACCTAGGACTCGCCGGTCAGCCCTCTTTCGCGGCGGATGCGTGCTATTTCAGCATCGCATTTCCGGCGCAACCGGCGAAGGGTGAACAGTGGCTCATCGCGCTCGGATTTGCCGAATTGCCCGCCGCTGTGTTCCCAATATCCCGCAGGTGTAAAACGGACGTGGCAATAGGCGGTTGTCAGCGAGAAAATCAGCGCCGTCGAGACATGGCCAGCGGCGGCGTCATGGGCCGCCTGGCGGCGCAGCCGCGCGCGGTGCCACCAGCGGCCGCAGGTCAGCTTCGGGCGCAGCGCCGGGCGCGGGGGCAGCGGGGCGAACGGCTCCGAGGCATGTGGCAGGGCGGGCAGGGCGCCGGGCGCCCGCGCCGCGCCCGCGGCAAAACCCGCCTCCAGCCGCGCCAGCAGGTGGCGCACATCGCGCGGCTCGAGCCGCCCGGCCACCATGTGCCGCAACAGGCGACGACGCTGTTCGCCGGCAAAGCGGGCCTGCGCGCCCCCGCGCTTTGCGTCCGGGCAGTGGCGCAGGAGAAAGGCGGCATGGCTGGCGCCGATTTCGAACAGGTCGCGCGGCACCCGGTCGGCGCGGCGGCGGGCGCTCGCGGCAAAGCCGTGGTGCACCTGCGCCAGCGGCACCAGCGCGGTGGCAAGACCGGCCCGGGCCAGCCGCAGGTTCAAATCCGTCTCGTCGAGAAAGAATCGGAAGGCCGGGTCAAATCCGCCGATCCCGGCGATCACCTCGCGGCGAAACGCCATGTTGGTGCCTTCGGTCTTGACCGCGCGGCCGGGGCCGGGATGCAGCACCGTCGGCCGCTCGCCTTCCAGCGGAAGGGCGTGACGGACCCCGCAGCCATCCACCCAGGCGCCGCGCCACTGCCAGGAAATGCCGTTGCGGCCGCGCACATAGCCGCCCGCTGCCGCCACCTCGGCGTCATCGAAAACCGCCGCGAGATGGGTCAGCCAGGTGGGCTCGGGCACCGCATCGTCATCGATGAAGGCCACCACCTCGCCCGCCGCCAGTCCGAGGCCGATGTTGCGCGCGAGGCTGATGTTCTGCGCGTCGCAAGGCGCGGTCTTGATACCCATCGCCTGCGGCAGCCCCTGCAAGGCCGCCAGCGTCGGGCGGTCGGCGACGACGACCACTTCGAACGTCGGGTACAGCAGCTGGCGGAGCGCCTTGAGGCAGCGTTTCAGCGCCGCTTCCCGGCCATGCGAAACGATTATGACACTGACCGGGCGCATGACGCCTCAGGCGTCCTTCAGCTCGACATCCGGCGCAAAGGCGATGAAGAACGGGTTGGCATAGCCCTCCTTGCCATAGGCCAGCGGCGTATGATCGTCGAAACGCACCACCTTGCCGCCGGCTCCGTTGAGCACCGCATGACCCGCCGCGGTGTCCCATTCCATCGTCCGGCCCAGCCGGGGATAGAGATCGGCCTCGCCGGTGGCCACAAGGCAGAACTTGAGCGAGGAACCCGCGCTCTTCATGTCGGCCACCTTGTATTTTCCGATGTAATCGTCGGTCGCCTCGTCGCGGTGCGATTTCGAGGCGACGACGAGCAGCGCGGAATTCTCCGCCTCGCGCACCTTGATCGGGGTGGTCTCGCCGGCGGTCTCCTTGTCGAAGGGGCCGGTCTCTTCCACCGCATTGCCCATGGCGGAGGTATAGAACAGACGCTTGCGCGCGGGGGCATAGACCACGCCGCGCACCGGCACGCCGCTTTCGACATAGGCGATATTGACGGTGAAATCGCCACGCCGCTTGATGAACTCCTTGGTGCCGTCAAGCGGATCGACGATCAGGAAGGTATCGGCCTGGGTATCATGGCTCTCGGCCTGTTCCTCGGTGACCAGGGGCACATCGGGAAACGCCTCGCGCAGCCCGGCCGAGATCAGCGCATCGGCGGCCGCGTCGGCTGCGGTGACCGGGCTGGCGTCGGATTTCGTCTGCACGTCGAAATCGTCGGAATTGTAGATCTCCATGATCACATCGCCCGCTTCGAGCGCGAGTGTCCGCATCACCTTGGTCAACTGGTCGTAATTCACAATGAGCTCCTGATCGCCGTCCGGGCCGTGCCGGTCTTTGTTCATTGCCTAGACCTGTCGTCGGGTCATGTCCATCACCTTGGCGGGCGGCCAGGCGCGGAAAAACCGGGCGTTTTCGCGCCGGTATCGTCCGGCTGCGGCCGGCCGGCACCGAGGCGGATGCAGCGCCGGCGCGGCAAAGGGTTTTGTTGTCGAGACGCCGGATCGCGGTTATGCTGGGAGACAACGGAACAGCAAGAATTCCGTGCCAATAGTGCCCTATTCTGGCGGAGCAGAGCTTCATGTTCGTACAACGGCGCCCAAGGACGACGCTCGATTCCGTCGTCACCACGATCGAGCTGGTCTATCACGGCGCGGTGCGCAACGTGCGCAAGACGCACGGCAATGCTTTCATGTCGATCTTCATGAACGTGCTTCAGACCATCATCATGGTGATGGTCTTCTATGCCATGTTCACCGTGCTCGGATTGCGCGGGCTCAAGCTGCGCGGCGATTTCCTGATCTACATCATGTCGGGCATCTTCCTCTACATGACCCACATCAAGACGATGAGCGCCGTCGCCGGCGCCGAGGGGCCGACCGCGCCGATGATGCAACATGCGCCGATGAACACGATCATCTCGATCCTGTCGGGCATGCTTTCGTCGCTCTATATCCAGGTGCTTTCGGTGCTGATCGTGCTTTTTGTCTATGACGTCGGGTTTGCCGATGTCGAGATCAACGATCCGATCGGCTGCATGGGGATGATCCTGCTGGCCTGGTTCACCGGGGCGGCGGTAGGCATGGTCTTTCTCGCGCTCAAGCCGTGGTTTCCTTCAGCGATCACCATCCTGTCGTCGATCTATCAGCGCGCCAACATGATCGCTTCGGGCAAGATGTTCGTCGCCAACACGCTGCCGGGCTACATGCTGGCGATGTTCGACTGGAACCCGCTGTTCCACGCCATCGACCAGGCCCGTGGCTATGCCTTCGTCAATTACTATCCGCGCAATTCCAACCTCGAATATCCGCTCTGGCTGGGGGTCGGTCTGATTACCATCGGGCTGATGGGCGAATTCTATACCCGCCGCCATGCCTCGGCCAGCTGGTCGGCGCGGAGTTGAACCACACCACCTGTCGGGAGGGTCCGCCATGTCATTGAAGTCTTTTGCCGCCCTGTCGCTTCTGCTGATGTCGGCCGGCACCCAGGCCGCCGCCGATGCCGGCTCGCTGCGCCCCAAGGCGCGGCCTGCGGTTCAGGTGCACGGCGTGCACCTGCGAGAGCTGCTCGTCACCCCCGTGAGCCTGCGCCCGCAGGCCCGCCCCGCCGGGTGGGCCGCGCGCCCCACCGCGGCCGCGCCGGCGGCGACGGCCGAAGATGCGCGGCTTCAGGGCTGGATCGCCGGCTACCGCCGCCGCGCCCTGGCCGCGGGCATCCCGGCGCAGGTCTTCGACCGGGCCTTTCGCGGCGTGACCTATGACCCGCAGATCATCGCGCGCGACCGCAGCCAGACCGAGTTCACCAAGACCGTCGAGCAATATCTGGCCATCGCGGCATCGGACAAGCGCATCGCCGATGGCCGCGCGGCGCTGGCGGCAGAGGGGCGTACTCTGGCCCGGATCGAGGCGCGCTACGGGGTCGACCGCGATATCGTCACCGCGATCTGGGGGCTGGAAAGCGCCTATGGCACGCGGCGCGGCGATCTTTCGGTGATCCGGTCGCTGGCCACCCTGGCCTTTGACGGCCGCCGCGGCCAATTTTTCGAGCAGCAGCTGACCGAGGCGCTGCGCATCCTGGCGCGGGGCGACACCACGCCCGAGAAGATGACCGGAAGCTGGGCCGGTGCCATGGGCCACACCCAGTTCATTCCCACCTCCTATCAGGCCTATGCGGTGGATTTCACCGGCGACGGGCGGCGCGATATCTGGAGCGCGGACCCGAGCGATGCGCTGGCCTCCACCGCGGCCTATCTGGAACGGTTCGGCTGGATCAAGGGCATGCCCTGGGGGGTCGAGGTGACGCTGCCGCGCGACTTCGACTATGGCCAGCTCTCGTCCAAGGTCAAACGCATGCCCTCGGACTGGGCCCGCGCCGGGGTGCTGGGCATGGATGGCCGCCCGGTGCCGGATCACGGGTCGGCCTATGTGCTGCTGCCGGCCGGGGCGCGTGGCGCGGCCTTTCTGGTGTTCAAGAACTTTGACGTGATCAAGCGCTACAACAACTCGGATCTCTATGCGCTGGGCGTCGGCCATCTGTCCGACCGGATCACCGGCGGCGACGCGGTGCAGGGCGGCTGGCCCGAGGATGACCGCGCGCTGGTCCGGGCCGAGCGGCACGAATTGCAGCGCCGGCTGACGGCCAAGGGTTTTGATACCGGCGGCATTGACGGCAATATCGGCCCGGACACCCGCGCCGCGCTGATGCGGTATCAGCGCAGCATTGGTGCGGTGCCGGACGGAAACGCCTCCTGGCAGGTCCTGAAACGGCTGCGCTGAGCGCCCGAAGGCCGGGAGGGGCAGGCGCGGGCCGGGCGCTACAACAGCCCTTCCGCGCGAAAGCTCAGCTCGCGCGATTTGCCGATGATGATGTGATCGTGCAGCACCAGCCCCAGCGCTTGCGCCGCCGTCTCGACCTGCGCGGTCATTTCGATATCCTCGCGGCTGGGCGTCGGATCGCCCGAGGGGTGGTTGTGCACCAGGATCAGCGCCGACGCGTTGATCTCCAGCGCGCGTTTCACCACCTCTCGCGGGTAGACCGGCACATGATCCACCGTGCCGCGCCCCTGCGCTTCGTCGGCGATCAAGGTGTTCTTGCGGTCGAGGTAGAGCACCCGGAACTGCTCGGTCTCGCGGTGCGCCATGGCGGTATGGCAATAGGCGATGAGCTGCTCCCAACTTGACACGACGGGCCGCGCGATCACCCGACTGCGTGCCAGACGCTGGGCGGCCGCCTCGATCAGCTTCAGCTCGCAGATCACCGCGGTGCCGACGCCCTTGACCTCGGCCAGCCGCGCCACGGGGGCGGAAATCACCCGATTGAAATCGCCGAACCGGGTGAGAAGCGAATGCGCCAGCGGTTTGACATCCTGGCGCGGAATGGCGCGAAACAGCACAAGCTCCAGCATCTCGTAATCCGGCAGCGCTTCGGCCCCGCCAGCCATGAAACGCCCGCGCAGCCGCTTGCGATGATCGCGGATATAAGACGGCAGCCGCGTGCCGCGCGCCAGCGTTTCGGGGGCGTCGGCCTCGTCGCCCTGAAACAGCGGCAAAGACGCCTCGGCAAGGGAGTTTCTGTCCATGACGCCAGCATCGGCGCCCTCGGTAAACGCGCGGTTAACGCCGGCGGCCGGTTTTGCGCCGGATGCACGGGGCGCCAAAGTCTGTCGACAGAATGTGAAAACTCCGTTGCAGGAATTTGGCGCCCGGACGCGGTGGTCGGGGAAGGGCCGGTGTCAGCCCTTCATCGAATCCCAGAACCCCTTGACCGAAGAGAAGAAGCTCTTGCTCTCGGGGTTGTTGTCCTCGCTCAGCTGCTCGAATTCGCGCAGCAGCTCTTTCTGGCGCGAGGTCAGGTTGACCGGGGTCTCGACGGCCAGCTCGATGAACATGTCACCGGTGCCGGCCCCGCGCAGGGCGGGCATGCCCTTGCCGCGCAGCCGCATCTGGCGGCCCGACTGGCTGCCGGCCGGGATCTTCACGCGCGAGCGGCCGCCATCGATGGTCGGCACCTCGATATCGCCGCCAAGTGCGGCGGCCGACATCGACACCGGCACCCGGCAATGCAGGTCGGTGCCGTCGCGTTCGAAGATCTTGTGCGCCGTCACCTCGAGGAAGATGTAGAGATCGCCCGGCGGTCCGCCGCGCATGCCGGCCTCGCCTTCGCCCGCAAGACGGATTCGGGTGCCGGTTTCCACGCCTTTCGGGATATTGACCGAAAGCGCGCGCTCTTTCTCGACCCGGCCGGCGCCATGGCAGGTGTGGCAGGGGTTCTTGATCGTCTGGCCGAGGCCCGAGCAGGTCGGGCAGGTGCGCTCGACCGTAAAGAAGCCCTGCTGCGCCCGCACCTTGCCCATGCCGGAACAGGTCGGGCAGGTGGTGGGCTCGGCCCCGCCTTCGGCGCCCGATCCGTTACAGGCACCACAGGGCACCGAGGTGGGCACGTTGATCGTCTTTTGCAGGCCGGAATAGGCGTCTTCCAGCGTTACCCGCAGATTGTAGCGCAGGTCGGCGCCGCGTGCCGCGCGCTGGCGTCCGCCGCCGCGCTGGCCGCCCATGAAATCGCCAAAGAGATCGTCGAAGACATCCGAGAAGGCAGAGGCGAAATCGCCCTGCTGACCGGGGTGAAAGCCGCCGCCGGGACGCCCGCCACCGCCGCCCATGCCGCCTTCGAAGGCGGCATGACCGTAGCGGTCGTAGGCCGCCTTCTTGTCGGCATCCTTGAGGACTTCATAGGCCTCGTTGGCTTCCTTGAACTGCGCTTCGGCCTCCGGGTTGTCGGCGTTGCGGTCGGGGTGCAGCTCCTTGGCCTTCTTGCGGTAGGCCTTCTTGATCTCGTCGGCGGAGGCGGTCCGGGCCACGCCCAGAACCTCGTAAAAGTCACGTTTGGACATCAGTCCGTCCTCCTATGCATGGAACATGCGAGGGCCGGCCCGGCGTCCGGACCGGCCCCCCGCAGTGGTTCCTGTGCGCTGTCGTCACCGACGATCAGGCGCGCTTGTCGTCGTCAAGGTCCTCGAAATCGGCGTCGACGATGGTGTCATCGTCATTCGCCGGGCCGTCGGCCTCGGGTGCAGGCTCTTCGCCGGCCTCTTCCTGGGACGATTTGTAAATCGCTTCGCCCAGTTTCATCGAGGCTTCCATGACGTTCTGGATGCCGGATTTGATCTTCTCGGCGTTCTCGCTTTCCAGCTCGTCCTTGAGCGCGGCCACCGCCAGTTCGATCGCTTCGACAGTGGTCGGATCGACCTTTTCGCCATGCTCCTCGAGCGATTTCTCGGTCGAGTGGATGAGGCTCTCGGCCTGGTTCTTGGCTTCCACCAGCTCCTTGCGGGCCTTGTCGGCCTCGGCGTTCTCCTCGGCTTCCTTGACCATCTTCTCGATGTCGTCGTCCGAGAGGCCACCGGAGGCCTGGATGGTGATCTTCTGCTCCTTGCCGGTGCCCTTGTCCTTGGCCTGAACCGAGACGATGCCGTTGGCGTCGATGTCGAAGGTCACCTCGATCTGCGGCATGCCGCGCGGTGCCGGCGGGATGTCCTCGAGGTTGAACTGGCCGAGCATCTTGTTGTCGGCTGCCATCTCGCGCTCGCCCTGGAAGACCCGGATCGTCACCGCGTTCTGGTTGTCCTCGGCGGTCGAGAAGATCTGCGACTTCTTGGTCGGGATCGTCGTGTTGCGGTCGATCAGGCGGGTGAAGACACCGCCCAGGGTCTCGATGCCCAGCGACAGCGGGGTCACGTCGAGCAGGACCACGTCCTTGACGTCACCTTGCAGAACGCCGGCCTGGATGGCGGCGCCCATGGCAACCACTTCGTCCGGGTTCACACCCTTGTGCGGCTCCTTGCCAAAGAACTTGGTCACCTCTTCGATGACTTTCGGCATCCGGGTCATACCCCCGACGAGGACGACCTCGTCGATTTCCGAGGTCGAGAGGCCAGCGTCCTTCAGAGCGGCCTGGCAGGGCTTGATCGAGGCCTTGATCAGGTCGCTGACCAGCGACTCCAGCTTGGCCCGGGTCAGTTTCATGACCATGTGCAGCGGCTGGCCGCCGTTCGGATCCATCGAGATGAACGGCTGGTTGATCTCGGTCTGCGACGAGGAGGACAGCTCGATCTTGGCTTTCTCGGCGGCCTCTTTCAGACGCTGAAGCGCCATTTTGTCCTTGGTCAGGTCGACGCCGTGCTCTTTCTTGAACTCGTCCGCCAAGTAGTTGACGATCCGCATGTCGAAGTCTTCGCCACCGAGGAAGGTGTCGCCGTTGGTAGACTTCACTTCGAACAGGCCATCGTCGATCTCGAGGATGGTCACGTCGAACGTCCCGCCGCCAAGGTCATAGACCGCGATGGTGTGGGTGTCTTCCTTGTCGAGGCCATAGGCCAGCGCGGCCGCGGTCGGCTCGTTGATGATGCGCAGCACTTCGAGGCCGGCGATCTTGCCGGCGTCCTTGGTGGCCTGACGCTGGGCGTCGTTGAAATACGCCGGCACGGTGATGACCGCCTGATCGACTTCCTCGCCGAGGTAGGATTCAGCGGTTTCTTTCATCTTGCCGAGGATGAAGGCCGAGATCTGCGACGGGCTGTACTTGTCGCTCTTGGCTTCGACCCAGGCGTCGCCGTTGCCGCCGTCGATGACGTTGAACGGCATGTTCTTCTTGTCCTTGGCCAGGTCGCTGTCGTCGAATCGACGACCGATCAGACGCTTGACGCCAAAGATGGTGTTTTCCGGATTGGTGACGGCCTGACGCTTGGCCGGCTGGCCAACGAGGCGTTCGTTGTCGGTGAAGGCGACGATCGACGGTGTCGTACGTGCACCTTCGGAGTTTTCGATGACCCGCGGCTGGCTGCCGTCCATGATGGCCACACAGCTGTTGGTGGTGCCGAGGTCAATCCCGATGACTTTACCCATTGTTTCGATCCCTCTTAATCTTCAAGGCGATGACACGAGGCGGAACCCATATGCGGCATCCCGACCCCGAACGTGTGGCGGAGAGCCTTGCGGCCCGTTCCGCGCTTCGGCGTGTATATAAGGACCGGGTTTCTATGCTGCAAGCAGTGTGGGCTTCGGTATGGTGCAAATGCGCGAGGTTTTCGGGATGATGTGGGAAAGAGGTCGCCATGACAGGGCTTGATCTGCGCGGCGCCAGGGTTTTTCCGGGCTATCTCGACCCGGACCAACAGGTTGAAATTCTTGGCGCCCTGCGAGAGGTGGTGCGCGCGGCGCCTCTCTATCACCCGGTCACGCCGGGGGGGCGGCAGATGTCGGTCAGGATGACGGCAGCGGGAAGATTCGGCTGGGTGACCGACCGCAGCGGCTATCGCTACGAGCCGCGCCACCCCGACGGCATGGCCTGGCCGGCGATTCCCGAGCCGGTGCTGGCGATCTGGCGCGATCTCGCGCCGCAGGCCCGCGCGCCCGAATGCTGCCTGATCAATTACTACGGCGAAGGCGCGCGCATGGGGCTGCATCAGGATCGCGACGAGGCGGATTTTTCCCAGCCCGTGGTCTCGGTCTCGCTGGGCGACGCCGGGCTGTTTCGGGTCGGCAATGTCGAGAAGGGCGGCAAGACGGGCTCGGTCTGGCTGGCCTCGGGCGATGTGGTCGTGCTCGGCGGTGCCGCACGGCTGGTGCACCACGGGGTGGATCGGATCAAGTTCGGCTCGTCCGGGCTGTTGAAAGACGGCGGCCGGATCAACCTGACGCTGCGCGTGGTGACCTGAGCGGCACTCCTGCTCCCCGTCCCGGACCCGATCCGGGACCTCGCGCCGGACGCCGGGGGCCCCGGATCAGGTCCGGGGCACGCGTTGCCGACGTCGGCGGCCCCGTGCCGTGGCCTACCCCCGGGTCTGCCGCTGCTTGCGGCTGACCTTGGCGGCCTTCTTCTTCGACTTGACCAGCTTGCGCTTGGCCGGCCCGCCCTTGCCCGATCCGCCCCGGCCTGCGCCGCGTCGGCCGCGCGGGCCGGTGCCATTGCCGCGCGGCGGCCGCTCGCCGTCGATCTCGAGCAGCTCCAGCGCGATGCCGCCGGTCACCGGCGCCGCCTCGGTCAGCCGCACGGTCACCCGCTGGCCGATGGTGATGGTCAGCCCGGTATCGGAGCCCATCAGCGTCGCGGTCTCCTGATCGAAGTGGAAATACTCGCGGCCGAGGTTGCGCATCGGGATCAGCCCGTCGGCGCCGGTCTCGTCGAGCTTCACGAAGGCGCCGAAGCGCGCGATGCCGGAAATCCGCCCGGTGAACTCATTGCCGACCCGCTCCGACAGATAGGCCGCGAGGTAACGGTCGGTGGTGTCGCGCTCGGCAATCATCGACCGGCGCTCTGTGTCCGAGATATGCGCCGCGGTCGGCTCCAGCTTGTCGATGTCATCGGGCGAGAGCCCGTCGTCGCCCCAGCCATGCGCCGCGATCAGCCCGCGGTGCACGATCAGATCGGAATAGCGCCGGATCGGCGAGGTGAAATGCGCGTAGTTTTGCAGCGCAAGCCCGAAATGGCCAAAGTTCTTGGGGCTGTAATAAGCCTGCGTCATCGACCGCAGGGTGGCGAGATTGATCAACTCGCTTTCCTCGGTGCCGGCGGCGTCATGCAGCAGCTTGTTGAGATGCGCGGTCTTCAGAACCTGTCCCTTGGCCAGCGTCAGCCCGGCGGCATCGGCGGTGTCGCGCAAGGACTCCAGCTTGTCCTGCGGCGGTTCCTCGTGCACCCGGAAGAGCTGCGGCACCTTCTTGGCAATCAGCGTCTCGGCCGCGGCGACATTGGCGAGGATCATGAATTCCTCGATCAGCCTGTGCGCATCCAGCCGGTCGCGGAAGTTGACCGATTGCACCTTGCCCTCTTCGCTGAGCTCGATGCGCCGCTCCGGCAGGTCGAGGTCTAGCGGCTGGCGGGCGGCGCGGGCCCTGGTCAGCGCGTCATAGGCGGCATAGAGCGGTGCGATCACGCTTTCCATCAGCGGCGCGACCCGGTCGTTGGGCTGGCCGTCCATGCCCTGCTGGACCTCCTGATAATTCAGCGAGGCGGGCGAGCGCATCAGCCCGCGCACGAAGCGATGCGAGAGTTTCTCGCCGCCGGCGTTGATCTGCATCCGCACCGCGAGACAGGCGCGCGGCACACCCTCGTGCAGCGAGCAGAGATCGCCCGACAGCCGGTCGGGCAGCATCGGCACCACCCGGTCGGGAAAATAGCTGGAATTGCCGCGTTTGCGCGCCTCGCGGTCGAGCGCAGAGCCGGGGCGGACGTAATGCGCCACGTCGGCAATGGCGACCCAGATCACATGGCCGCCCTTGTTCTTCGGATCGTCGTCGGCATGGGCATAACAGGCGTCGTCATGGTCGCGGGCGTCGGCCGGATCGATGGTGATCAACGGCAACTCGCGCAGGTCTTCGCGACCGGAGAGACCGGCGGGCTTCATCGCATCGGCCTCGGCGATCACCGCGTCGGAAAAGGCGTCGGGAATGCCGTGCTGGTGGATGGCGATCAGCGAGACGGCTTTCGGCGCGGTGGGATCGCCCAGCCGTTCGACGATGCGGGCGCGGGGCAGGCCCATGCGGCTCTTGGGCCCGGCCAGTTCGGCCTCGACCAGCTCGCCATCCCTGGCGCCATGCACGTCGCCGGCGGCGACCTGCCATTCCTTGTCGGCGCCCTTGTCGACCGGTTTGATCCGCCCGCCTTCCGAGCGTTTCGAGAACACCCCGAGGATGCGGCGCGGGTTGCTGCCGATCCGGCGGATCAGCCGCGCCTCGTAGTTGTGATCCTCTTCGTGCACCACTTGCAGCCGCGCCAGGATGCGGTCGCCCTCGCCAAGCGCCGGGTCCGAGGCGCGGGGCACCACCAGAACGATCGGCTCCACCCCTTCGCCGTGCCATTCCAGCGGCTTGGCAAAGAGATCGCCATCCGGCGTCGGCGCCTTGACCTGCAACACCGAGACCGGCGGCAGCCGGTCGGGGTCGCGGTAGGTCTTCTTGCGCTTTTCCAGATGACCTTCGGCTTCCAGCTCCTTGAGCAGGCGCTTGAGGTCGATCCGGGCGGCACCCTTGATGCCGAAGGCCTTGGCGATGTCGCGCTTGGCGGTCAGGGTCGGGTTGGCGGAGATCCAGTCGAGGATCTGGGGTTTGGTGGGCAATTGGCTCATGGCTCTGGCCTAGCACGGGTGCGGCGGGGCGTCACTTGCCAAACCGCTCGGCCAGGTCCTCTTCGTCGCCTTCGGCGGCGAGGCGCAGCTCGCGCACGAGGCGCAGGGTGGGTTTGGCGGCAAACAGGACCGAGCCGATCAGGAACATCCAAGTGGCCGGGGTCTGCCAAGCGTCAAAAAAGAACATCACCGAGCCGATGATGAAACAGGTGGCGGCGGAAAAATCGACCGCGGTATAGGCCAGCTCGAAGAGGGCGTAGATCCGGCGGCTTTCGGAGGTTTCCTCTCGGTTGCGGTGATAGAAAAGCGGCATGGGTCTTGGCGGCTGACAGGGACGTTGACTGACGAGCGCAACAACCTAGTGCGCATTGCCCCGCCGGCCACCGGAGACTGAGGGCAGGCGACCGGCCCGATTCAGTTCGGCGGGACCGGCGCCAGATCGGCGGCCGTGTCGACATCGGCCAGCCTGTCGACGCGGGCGATGCGGTGACCGGGCAGGGTGGCGATGCTGTCGGCCATCGCATGTTCGGTGGACCAGCGCACGCCCGTCAGAAAGCCGGCGGGGGCGCGGCCCGGATGGCGCAGCCCGATCAGCCAATAGCCGCCGTCGGGCGCCGGGCCAAAAGCCGCGTCATGCCCGCCCAAGGCCGCGAAGGCCCGCGCGACATGCGCCGGGGTGACGCCGGGAATGTCGCCGCCGATGATGCAGGCCGGGCCGGGCGGCAGGCTGCGGAAGACCCGCGCCATGCGTGCGCCGAGATCGCCGCCGCCCTGCGGCAGTCGTTGCAGATGTGCCGGCCAGACCCGGCTTTGCAGGCCGTCGCGGTCGGGCGCCACCGCGAGGATCAGCTGCCAGCGCGGGTCCTCCAGCCGCCGCAGCAGCCGCCCGGTTTGATGGCGAAACCACCAGGCCGCGGCGCCCATGCCGATGTCGCGGCCAAGCCGGGTCTTGACCCGCCCGGGGCGCGGCTCTTTCAGCATGACGATGAGGGTGGGTTTGATGCGCAAGGTCTACAGGTCCGCGAGATCGGCGCGCATGCGCCCTGTCGGGCGTCCCCCCCGGGAGGGCCGGTTCCCGCAGATGTTGCCCGCGCGGCCGGAGGGGGCTCTGTCGAACGGATGCGCCCGGACACAATGCCCTTCCGAGGGTGGGCGGAGCGCCGGCGCGCCTCGGGCCCCGGTCCAGCTCACAATGCGCGTTCCATCATCCGATGGGGAATGCCGGCGTCGTCGAACACCTCGCCATAGGCGGCAAAGCCCAGCTTCTCGTAAAACGGGATGGCATGCAGTTGCGATCCCAGCGCCGCCTTGCTGAACCGGCCGTCGGCGCGCATCTCGTCCAGCGCCGCGCGGATCAGCGCTGCGCCAAGCCCGGTACCGCGGGCGGCCTTGATGACGCAGACCCGGCCGATCTTGCCGATCTCGCCATTGGGCAGGACGCGCGCGGTGCCAAGCGCCCGGTCGCCCTCGGTGGCCAGCAGATGCAGGGCAATCTCGTCATAGGCGTCACGCTCGATCTCGGGCGGCACGCCCTGTTCGTCGACAAAGACCTCGAAGCGCAGCTTCAGGCAGGTCTCGAGATCGTCGGTGCGGGTGATCGTGGCGCTCATGCGAAGTAATCCCTCAGGATGCGGGCATAGATCGCCTTGAGCTGGTGTACCTGATCCACCGCGACCCGTTCGTCGACCTGGTGCATGGTGCGGCCGACAAGGCCAAATTCCACCACCGGGCAGTGATCCTTGACAAAGCGCGCGTCAGAAGTGCCGCCGGTGGTGCTGAGGTCCGGGGTGATCCCGGTTTCGGCGGCAACCGCGCGCGCCACGAGGTCCGACAGCGGGCCCGGCGGGGTGAGGAAGCTTTCACCGGAGATCTTGATCTTCATTCCGATCTCGACGCCGAATTCGGCGGCCACCGCGTCGGCCTCGGCCCGCAGCCAGTCGCTGAGCGAGGCGCCGGAATGGGCGTCGTTGAACCGGATGTTGACCGTCGCCGTACTCTTTGCCGGGATCACGTTGGTCGCCGGGTTGCCGGTGTCGATGGTGACCACCGCCAGGGTCGAGGCGTCGAAATGTTCGGTGCCGCGGTCCAGCTCATGCGCTGACAGCCGGTCCATCAGCCGCGCCATGGCAGGCAGCGGGTTTTTCGCGCGGTGCGGATAGGCGGCATGGCCCTGCTTGCCCACCACCTCGATCCAGGCGGTGACCGATCCGCGACGGCCGATTTTTATCATCTCGCCCATGGTGTCGGGACAGGTCGGCTCGCCCACGAGGCAGACCGACATCCGTTCGCCCTCGGCCTGCATGTAATCCAGAAGCGCGCGGGTGCCGTGATCGGCGTCGCCTTCCTCGTCGCCGGTGATGGCCAGGATCACCGCGCCCTCGGGCGGCGTCTCGGTGACGAAATCCGCGGCGGCGGCGGCAAAGGCGGCCACGCCCGATTTCATGTCGGTCGCGCCCCGGCCATAGAGAAAGCCGTCGCGGATCTCGGCGCCGAAGGGATCGGCGGTCCAGTCCGCGCGCTTGCCCAGCGGCACCACGTCGGTGTGGCCGTTGAAGCCGAAAGTCCGGGCATGGCCCTTGTCGCCCCAGCGGGCAAAGAGATTGCCGACGCCGCCCCGGTCGACCCGGGTGCAGGCAAAGCCCGCAGCTTGCAGCACGTCCTGCACCACGTCGAGCGCGCCGCCATCTTCGGGTGTCACCGAGGGGCAGCGCACCAGCGCTGCGGTCAACTCGAGCGGATCGGTCTGCGACATGAATTACCCCACGGAATTGTGACCTATTTGCAGCGGCTTGCCCGCTGGCTTGACGTATCGCTTAACAGATGCCGCGCGGGGGTGCTAGGCTGGCCGCAACAACGACGCGGCCCCCGCAGTCCTCCCCCGCTTCAGGTGAACTCCGCCCGGTTCAGGGGAGCCGTCCGGCATCAAGACCGGCAAGACTGGCAACACGGGGCAAGGCCGCGCAGTAGGGCTGGAGCAGTGGTATGAGTGATGTGAAGTCGCGATCTGTCGCGTCTGTCTTCGGGTGTGCCCGATGAGCTGGGTCGCCGCAGTGGCGCCGGGCGGCACGGCGCAGGTCTTTCATCCTTTTGACAAGCTTCCCCCTCGCGGCGCGATGCGCCGGGGCACGGTGTTGCTGGAATGCAGCCTGAGCCCGGTCGCTGCCGCCCGCTCGATCCTACGCATCCCGTTGCAGGCCCATGCCGCCGGGCATCTGTCGATCCTGGCGCTGCCGCAGGGCTCCTTTGCACTGGTGGTGGGGCAGGGAAAATCCATGGTGCACCGAACGCTCCGGCTGAACCTGCCGGAGGGCAACCAGCTGCTGCGGCTCAGCTTTTCCTGGGATTGCGAGGCCGGGCTGGCGCGCTTTGCGGTGGAGCGGGCCGACGGCCAGGGCTTTGTCACCGGCGCGCTCGACCTGCCGGAGCCGATAGCGCTCGAAAGTCTCACCGCCTTTCCGGCGATGGAGGTCTGCGCGCCCGAGGAGGCTGGGCTGGGCTTTCTGGCGATCTCCAACAGGGTCGAGCCGGTGGGGCCCCTGCCGGGCCTCGCCGCGCGCACCTTCGTCGGCACGCCTTTCGGCCCGCGCGAGGTGTCGCGGTTGCGGATTGGCGATCTGGTGCAGACCCGCGATGGCGGCCAGGAACCGGTGCTGCATGTGGCCCAGCGCATCGTGCCGGGGCTGGGCAGTTTTGCCCCGATCCGCCTGCGGGCACCCTATTTCGGCTTGGAGCGCGACATCGTCGTTGCGCCGCATCAAAAGATTTTCGTCAGCGGCGCGGCGGTGGATTACACCTTCGGCTGCGAGGGGGTGCTGGTGCCGGCGGGATACCTGGTCAACGGCCAGTCGGCCCTGCCGGAGCCGAACCTGCCGCTGGTGAACTACGCGCAGGCGCTTCTGCCGCCGCATGCGGTCTTTGCCGCCAGCGGTGCCTGGACCGAGAGCCTCTATGTCGGGCGCTTGCGCCGTGACAGCGAAAAGCTGGCGGCGACACTGCTGGCCGAGGTCAGGCCGACGCTGTTGCCGGAGCAGGCGCATCTGACGCCGCCGGTGCTGAAACGGTTCGAGGCGCAGGCGCTGGCCGAGGTGGCCTGAGGTTCAGGCGTCGCCGTCGACCAGCGGGTCGTAGAACGGCTCGATCTGCGCCACGACCACCGAATGCTCGTCGCGCGCGCGCTGCATCAGCGCGGCCTCCTCGTCGGCGATCTCTTCGCCGGCGGCGCGTCGCTCGTCGAGCGATCCGTGGCCGGTGACATCGAGCGGCGCCAGATCGGCCTGTTTGAGCAGGGCGACGGTTTCGCGCACCGCTTCGGCCTCGTCGACGCCAGAGGCGTAACAGACCAGCCCGGCGCCGGTGGCGCCATCGGGCAGGCCGTCGCCGGACTTGCGGCCGACCTGGACGACGAGGGTATAGACTTGCTGGCTGCGGGCTTTCTTGGTCATGCGCTGCGGATGCGTCGGGCGGGCGCCCATGTCAAGCCGGTTGATGCCCCCGGATGCGGCGTTCTGCGGCGCAATGGCCCGCATGGCCGGGTAATCCGCCGCCTCACGTTGCGGCGATGTTGCATAGGGCGGCCCGCTTCGGATAATCCCCCGAACCAAAACGAGGATGCCCCATGGCCTGCCGGCCCTTTTTGCAGCTGATTGCCATCGCCCTGTTCCTGCTGCCGTTCCGGGCCGGGCCCGGCGCCGCCCAGGTGCTGGAGTTCGTCACCGTCGAGCGGCCACCGTTCTCGATGGGCCGCGAGGCGCAGACCGGCTTCAGCATCGACTTGATGCGGATGATGGCCGAGCAGATCGGCCGCGAGGTGCGTTTCAAGACCCTGCCGGCCTTTGGCGAGATGCTGGCGCAGGTGGCCGCCGGCGAGGCGGATGGCGCGATTGCCAATATCTCGATCACCGCCGCACGCGAGGCGCAGATGGATTTCACCCTTCCGGTGTTCGAAAGCGGCTTGCAGCTGATGGTTTCGGGGTCCGACCGCACGCCGCTCTGGCGACAGGTCTTCACCCGCGACATCGCGATCTATCTTGGCGTGGCGCTCGCCATGCTCTGCGCTGCCGGGACGCTGATGTGGCTGTTCGAGCGCCGCCATCAGCCCTATTTCGAGAAACCCGCGCGCGAGGCGTTCTTTCCGTCGTTCTGGTGGGCGCTCAACTTGGTGGTCAACGGCGGCTTCGAGGAACGCCAGCCAAGGTCGATCCCGGGGCGGTTGCTGGCGACCGTCCTGGTGTTCTCGAGCCTGTTCATCGTGTCGATCTTTGTTGCCAAGATCACCGCCGCGATCACCGTCAACGAACTGACCTCGAGCGTCACCGGCCTCAATGATCTCGACAATCGCGCGGTGGGGTCCGTGGCGGGCTCGACCGCCTCGGATTTCCTCGAGGCCCGCGCGGTGGCGCACAGCGCCTATCCCGGCTACGCCGAGATGATCGCGGCCTTCGAGGCCGAAGAGGTCAGCGTCGTGGTCTTTGATGCGCCGCTCCTGCGCTATTACCTGTCGCAGAACCGCGCCGGCGAGGCCTATCTGGTGGAAACGGTGTTCCGGCGCGAGGATTACGGCATTGCCCTGCCCACCGGCAGCCCGCTGCGCGAGCCGCTGAACCAGGCGTTGCTGCAATTGCAGGAAGACGGGCAGTACAATGCGCTGGTGCGCAAATGGTTCGGCAGGTGAGGGCGGCGCCAAACCGATGGCGCCACCCACGTGAGTATCAGTCGCGCAGCAATTCGTTGATGCCGGTCTTGGAGCGGGTCTTTTCGTCGACCCGCTTGACGATCACCGCGCAATAGAGGCTGATGTTGTTCCTGGACGGCATCGAGCCCGCGACAACCACCGAATAGGGCGGCACTTCGCCATAGCTCACGTCGCCGGTTTCGCGGTCGACGATCTTGGTCGACTTGCCGATGAAGACGCCCATGCCCAGAACCGAGCCTTCGCGCACGATGCAGCCTTCGACCACCTCGGAGCGCGCGCCGATGAAGCAATTGTCCTCGATGATGGTGGGGCCGGCCTGCATCGGCTCGAGCACGCCGCCAATACCGACGCCGCCGGACAGGTGCACGTTCTTGCCGATCTGCGCGCAGGAGCCGACGGTGGCCCAGGTGTCGACCATCGTGCCCTCGTCGACATAGGCGCCGAGGTTGACGAAGGAGGGCATCAGCACCACGCCGGGGGCGATATAGGCCGATTTGCGCACCACGCAGTTGGGCACGGCGCGGAATCCGGCCGCCTTCCACTGGTTGTCGCCCCAGCCCTTGAACTTGCTGTCGACCTTGTCCCACCAGCCGGCGCCCTGCGGGCCGTTGTCTTGCAGCTCCATGTCCTTGATGCGGAAACCCAGCAGAACCGCCTTCTTGGCCCACTGGTTGACCTGCCAGTCGCCGTTTTCCTGCCGTTCGGCCACCCGCAGCTTGCCGCTGTCGAGCGCGTTCAGCGTCTCCTCGATCGCTTCGCGGGTCTCGCCGCCGGTCGAGGGGGTGATGGTGTCGCGGGCGTCCCAGGCCGCTTCGATGGCTGTCTCAAGCTGGGCGTTGGACATGGATGTTCCTCCGTCTGGTCCGTCTGTCAGGTTGCGGCGCGTTAGACAGCAAAAACCGCCTCTGCGCAATCGGGGTTGAGTTCGCCCCGCGAACGTTCTTGGATGCGGGACACGCCGAAATAGCAGGACATGACATGAAAGATCCCCGCCGCAGCCGGTTTCGCGACGCCCAGGAAGACCGCAGGGAAGCCGACCGCACACCGGATACGCCGCAGACCCGCGCGCCGGCCTATCGCCTGGCCTTTGCCGACGAGGATTTCCTCTGCCGGGACGAGCTGCGCCCGGTCAGGTTGCAGCTCGAGCTGTTGAAGCCGGAAATGATGATGACCGAGGCCGGGGTGGAAAGCACCATCGTGCTCTTCGGCGGTGCCCGCATTCCCAAGCCGTCGGAGCAACACACCGCGCGCACCGAGACGCTGGCGGAACTGTCACGCTTTTACGACGAGGCGCAGCGCTTCGCCCGGCTGATGACCGAGGAATCGATCAAATCCGGCGGCCGCGAGAATGTCGTCGTCACCGGCGGCGGCCCCGGTGTGATGGAGGCCGGCAACCGGGGGGCGCAGGAGGCCGGCGGCAAATCCATCGGTCTCAACATCGTGCTGCCGCATGAGCAGGCGCCGAATGAATACGTCACGCCGGAGCTCTGCTTCAACTTCCACTATTTCGCCATTCGCAAGATGCATTTCCTGATGCGCGCCAAGGCGATCTGCGTCTTTCCGGGCGGCTTCGGCACGATGGACGAGCTTTTCGAGTCGCTGACCCTGATCCAGACCGGTCGGATGGATCGGGTGCCGTTCCTGCTGTTCGGCCGCGAATTCTGGGAGCGCATCGTCAACTGGGCGGCGCTCGCCGATGCCGGCACGATCGCGGCGCAGGATCTGGACCTGTTCCGCTTTGTCGAGACCGCCGAAGAGGCGCTCGACATCATTCACAACTGGGCGCCGGCGCCGCCGCGCGACGAGATCCCGGGCCGGCAAAAGACCGACCCCGCGAAACACGCGGACGAGCGCTGATCAGGCCGAAAGCTGGACGGGCAGGGCGCAAACTTCCTGCCCGTGCGGCAGGGTGGTGACCATCTCGCCGTGATCGGTGCGCTTGATGGCATAGCCATAGCCTGCGATGCGGTGCTGCCATTCGCGCGGGCTCAGCGCCTTTTCGCGCTCTTCCTCGAGCAGCATGAGGATCTGGACAATTGTGATTTGATCGATTTCTGTGGTGGACATGAGCTCTACTCTCGTTTGGTTTTTGATTGTTTATGATTCATGGCTAATCCCAGATTCGGACGGAGATCGTTCATAATTAAGGCAATTTTTGGCACAGCCCCGGAGTTGCCGACCGTCACTGGACAGTCGCCAACAAAAGCCTAGTGTCGGGGGCATTCGTCGACGGAGAGATCTCATGGAAAAATTCGGCAAGAGCCAGCCCGTGACCCGGGTGGAAGATGTGCGCTTTCTCACCGGGGAGGGCCGTTATGTGGATGACATCGCCCCGGCAGACGCCCTGCATGGCGTGGTGTTCCGGTCGCCGGTGGCACATGCGAGCATCACCGAGCTGAATGTCGACGACGCGCGCGAAGCCCCCGGGGTGCAGATGGTGCTGACCCTGGCCGATCTCGAGGCGGCGGGGGTGAGGCCCGGGCTGGACGCCACCCTGGTGAAGACCATCGACGGCAGCAAGGGCGCCGCGCCGGAACGCCCGGTGCTGGCGCGCGACCGGGTGCGGTTTGTCGGTGAACCGGTGGCGATGGTCTTTGCCGAGACCCTGCAACAGGCCAGGGACGCCGCCGAGCTGATCGAGTTCGATTACGACGACCTGCCGGTCTGCCTGGGGCTCGAAGAGAGCGAGACGGCAATCCACGAGGAAGCGCCGGGCAACCTCGCCTATCACTTCGGCATGGGCGATGCCGCCGCGACCGATGCGGCCTTTGCCGCGGCCGCGCATGTGGTGTCGTTGCAGATCGACGACAACCGGGTGATCGCCAATTCGCTGGAGCCGCGCGGCTGCTACGCCGAGCCCGAGGGCGAGCGGCTGCATGTGGCGATCAACGGCCAGGGTGTCTGGGGCTTCAAGCAGACCATTGCCAAGGCGCTGGGTCTCGACCCGGAGGCGCTGCGCATCACCAATCCTGATGTCGGCGGCGGGTTCGGCATGAAGGCGCAGGATTACCCGGAATACGTGATCTGTGCCCATGCCGCCCGGGCCCTGGACCGTCCGGTGCGCTGGATGGCCGACCGCACCGAGAGCATGCTCAGCGACAACGCCGGCCGTGATCTGACCAGCCTGGCCGAGATGGCTTTTGACGACAATCACCGCATCCTGGCCTACCGTGTGACCACTCGCAACAACCTCGGGGCCTACAACTCCGGCTTTGGCCAGCCGATCCAGACCGAGCTCTTTTCCAAGGTGCTGATGGGCACCTATGACGTGCAGGCCGCCTATATGAGCGTGAAGGGCTATTTCACCAACACCGTGCAGGTCGACGCCTATCGCGGCGCTGGGCGACCGGAGGCGATCTATGTGCTCGAGCGGCTGATGGACCGGGCGGCGCGCGAGCTGGGCGTCGACGGATGGGAGTTGCGGCGGCGGAACTTTATTCCTGCGGCCAAGTTCCCTTATCGAACCGTCACAGGCGAGCTTTACGACGTGGGCGATTTCGACCGGGTGCTGTCGCATGCCGAGGCAAGCTGCGACCGGGCGGGGTTTGCCGCGCGCAAGGCCGCTTCCGAGGAGCATGGCAAATTGCGTGGCATCGGGCTCTGTTACTATATCGAAAGCATTTTGGGCGATCCTTCGGAAGGCGCCAGGGTCACCTTTGACGAGGATGGCGGCGTTTCCCTGTTTGTCGGCACCCAGTCGAACGGGCAGGGCCATGAAACCGTCTATGCCCGTTTCCTCGCCGATCAGACCGGCATCCCGATGGAACGGATCCGGGTGGTGCAGGGCGACAGTGATCTGATTGCCAAGGGCGGCGGCACCGGCGGCTCACGCTCGGTGACGGTGCAGGCCAATGTGACCCTGACGGCGGTGGCCGGAATGGTGGCCGCATTCACGCCGTTTTTGGCGGATAGCATGGGGGTCGAGGAGAGCGCAGTGCGGTTCGACAATGAGACATTCCGCGCCGAAGGGTCGAACCTGACCCCGACGATGCTGGAGGCCGCGGAGATGGCCCGCGCGGCCGGCCGCGACGACCTTTTGCGGCACGAGGCACGCGACAGGCTGCCCGGCCGGTCCTATCCCAACGGCGCCCATGTCGCCGAGGTCGAGGTCGACCCGGAAACCGGCACCGTGACGGTCGAGCGCTATACCGTCGTCGACGACTTCGGCAATCTGATCAATCCGCTGCTGGCCGAGGGGCAGGTGCATGGCGGCGTCGCCCAGGGCATCGGCCAGGCGGTCACCGAACATGTGGTGCACGACGAGGATGGCCAGCTGCTCACGGCAACTTTCATGGATTACGGCATGCCGCGTGCCGATATTCTTCCTATGTTCCGCTTCGAAACCGAACCGGTGCCATCGACCGCCAATCCCATGGGCATGAAGGGCTGTGGCGAGGCCGGAACCGTGGGCGCCATGGCGGCGATGGGCAATGCGGTGCAGGATGCCTTGTGGGATCGCGGGGTGCGGCAGGCAGACATGCCTTTCACGCCGCTGCGAGTTTGGAGTATGTTGAGGGATGCGTCTCAAACGGCTGCATAAACAGGTCACCGGCTGGCTGGCGCGCAAGCTCCGGTTCCGGCAGACCCGCACCGGTCCCCGCCGGGGACAGCGTATCCATGTGATCCTCCTCGATGGCACGATGTCGAGCCTGCGGGAAGGAACCGAAACCAACATCGGCCAGATCTACAAGCTGCTCTGCGAGGCGGCCGGCGATCTCTCGATCTATTACGAGCCGGGCGTGCAGTTCCCCGACTGGCGCGCCGCCTGGTCGGTACTGACCGGCAAGGGCATCAACAGTCAGATCCGCCGCGCCTATGGCTATCTCGCTTCGCGGTATCGCCCCGGCGACAGGATCTTCCTGCTCGGATATTCGCGCGGCGCCTTTGCCGTGCGCTCGCTGGCGGGGATGATCGACCGGGTCGGGCTGGTGACGGCGCGCCACGCGCTGGAGCGCAATGTCGCCACCGCCTATCGCCATTACCAGACCGCGCCCGACAGCGATGCGGCACTGGCCTTTCGCGCCGCCTTTTGCCATGAGGCGGCGCCGATCGAGATGGTCGGGGTTTTTGACACGGTCAAAGCGCTGGGCCTGCGGCTGCCCCTGGTCTGGCGGCTGAGCGCCGATCCGCATGCCTTCCACAACCATCACCTGGGCGACAGCGTGCGCCACGGCTTTCACGCGCTGGCCTATGACGAACGCCGCGCCGCCTATGCGCCGCTGTTGTGGGACGTGCCCGGCGACTGGTCCGGGCGGGTCGAACAGATGTGGTTTCCCGGCACCCATGGCGATGTCGGCGGTCAGATCGCCGGCTTCGAGGCGGCCCGACCGCTGGCCAACCTGCCGCTGGTCTGGATGCTGGACCGGGCCGAGGATTGCGGCTTGCCGCTGCCCGAGGGCTGGCAGGCACGTTTTCCGGCCGATGCCGAGGCGCCTTCGGTCGGCACCTGGTCGGGCTGGGGCAAGATGTTCGTGATCCGCACGCCCCGCAAGCGCATGCTCGACCCGTCCGAGCGTTTGCATCCCAGCTTGCAGGAGCGGCAGGACCACACCGGCCGGATGACCCGTCTGCTCGAGGCGACCAAGGGCATGCAGGCGCTGATGATGCGCCGGAACGGCTGACACCGCCCCCCCCTGCAATTCACGAAACGGTGAGTACGCCTTTTCTTGTCGGGATTGTTGCCTATTTGTCTTTCATGACATGCGAGGCCGGAACCCTTGCATGATTTCACTGTCCCTCGTTCCGCACTCAGCGCCCAGTATTGACTGGGCGCTTTTTTCAAGTCCGTCCGGTGGCGCGCCGGCTTTTGTCCTGCCGGGTGCGGTGATAGCGTCGCCGGCATGAGCTACAGCGACTCCTTCCTGCGCGGCATCCTGACCCGCTCCAAGACCATCGCGGTGGTGGGCGTGTCGCCCAATTCCGTCCGGCCGAGCTACTACGTGGCGCGCTATCTCAAGCTCAAGGGCTTTACCGTGATCCCGGTCAACCCGGGGCATGCCGGCAAGGAGCTGTTTGGCGAGACCGTGCGCGCCGACCTGTCGGAAGTGCCGAAAGAGGTCGACATGGTGGATGTCTTCCGCCGGTCCGAGGCGGTGCCCGCGATCGCGGAGGCGGCGCTGACCCATCTGCCGGGGCTCAGGACCTTCTGGATGCAGATCGGTGTCGAACACGCCGCGGCGGCGGCGCAGCTTGAGGCGGCCGGCGTCGATGTGGTGATGAACCGCTGCCCCAAGATCGAATATCAGCGGCTCTTCGGCGAGCTGCGAATGGGCGGTTTCTCCACCGGCATCATTTCGTCCAAGCTGTAACGCTCAGGCCAGCCGGTCGCGGATCGCCCGGTGCAGCCCCGGGTTGGCGGCCAGCACGCCGGGGCTTTGCGGGGTTTCGGTATTGAAGGTCAGGGGCGAACCGTCGGCGGCGGTCGCCAGCGCCCCGGCTTCGGTGGCGATCAGCGCCCCGGCGGCAATGTCCCAGTGCCAGGACGGCCGGATCGTCAGCATCGCGTCAAAACGGCCCTGCGCGATCAGCGCCATGCGATAGGCCAGCGACGGCCGGAACACACGCGTCACCTCTGGCGGCGTGCCGCGCCAATGGGCGGGTTGCATCGTCGGTTTCGGTGCCATCACGCTGGCCCCGGTCAGTTCGGCCCGGCACCCGGTGCGGATCGGTGCGCCGTTCAGCGTGGCCCCCTGGCCCAGCGCGGCGGCAAAGGTGCGGGCGCGGGCGGGCAGGTGGATGACGGCGGCGGTCACCGCGCCCCGGCGGGCGATGGCGATGGAATGCGCCCAGGTGCCCGAGCCTTCGATGAAGCTGCGGGTGCCGTCGATCGGATCGATGATGAAGACATGTTCGCAGCCCAGCCGCGCCCGGTCGTCCGGCGTCTCCTCGCTGAGCCAGCCATACTCCGGCCGGGCGGCGCGCAGGATGTCATGCAGCACGTCGTTGACGGCGAAATCCGCCTCGGTCACCGGGCCCTGGCCGGGCTTGTCCCAGGCCTTGGCGGTGGGGCCGGAAAAGCCCAACGCCACATCGCCTGCGGCCCTGGCGGCGCGCAGCAGCAGGGCGAGATCGGTTTCCTGGGCCTCAGGTGCCTGCAAGGGTCATGCCTTCGACCAGCAGCGACGGCACCACCCGCGACAGGTGGGGGCGGGCGTCATTCGCCGGCACGATCCGCAGCAGCATGTCGCGCAGGTTGCCGGCGATGGTCACCTCGTTGACCGCATGGGTGATCTCGCCATTCTCGACCCAGAGGCCGGAGGCCCCGCGCGAATAATCGCCGGTGTTGGGGTTGATCGTCGAGCCGATCATCGAGGTTACCAGCAAGCCGGTGCCCATGTCGGCAATCAGATCGGCCCGGCTCCTGTCGCCTTGGGTCAGGGCGATGTTCCAGTTTGACGGATGCGGCGGCGCCGAGGTGCCGCGCACCGCATTGGCGGTGCTCTCCAGCCCCAGTTTGCGGGCATTGGCCAGATCCAGTGTCCAGCCGGTGAGTGTGCCACGGTCGACGATGGCGCGGCGCTGCGTCGCCAGCCCCTCGGCATCGAAGGGGCGCGAGCCGGAAATGCGCGGCCGGTGCGGATCCTCGATCACGCTGAGCGCCTCGGGCAGCACCTGCTGGCCCAGCGCATCGCGCAGGAAGGACGAGCCGCGCGCGATGGCGGCGCCGGAAATGACCGACAGCAGATGGCCGATCAGCGAGGCCGAGATGCGTTCGTCGAACAGCACCGGATAGGTGCCGGTGGGCGGCTTGCGCGGGTTCAGCCGTTCGACTGCGCGGTCGCCGGCGGTGCGGCCGATCTCTTCGGCGCTGCGCAGGTCGGCGGCAAAGGTGCGGCTGTCGCCGTCGTAGTCGCGTTCCATCCCCAGGCCTTCGCCGGCGATGGCGACACAGGACAGCGACGATCCAGTGCGGCTGTAGCCGGCGCCGAACCCGTTGCTGGCGGCGATATGGATGTCGCGCGCCGAATAGCTGGCCGAGGCGGATTGCACCTGGGTGACCTGATCGACGGCCTGCGCCGCCGCTTCGGCCGCTTCGGCACGGGCCTGCAAGGTGGCGGGGTCGGGCTCGGCCGCCGGATCGGCCAGTTCGAGCCCCGCGGCCGAGGTGTCTCGCGCCAGCTGCGCGGGATCGGCGAGGCCGACATGCGGGTCTTCGGGGGCTTCGCGGGCCATGGCGACGGCGCGTTCGGCCATGGCGGCCAGCGTTTCGGGGCGGGTGTCCGAGGCCGAGACATTGGCCTGCCGCCGGCCCAGCAGCACCCGCAGCCCGATGTCGGTGGCCTCTGACCGCTCGGCCTGTTCCAGCGCGCCGGCGCGCACGTCGACGGTGACCGAAGTGCCCCGGATGGCGATGGCGTCGGCGGTGTCGGCGCCGGCTTTGCGGGCGGCGTCGAGCAGGGCTTGGGTCAGGTCGGACAATGGGTGCGGCATATGGGCTCTCCTTGGAGGCCACAGGTAGAGTGCGGGGGGCCGAGGTGCAAGATCCGGTGGCCAAATGCCGGTCTGCGGCCATCTGCGCGTTGAATTCCACTGCCCCGCATGGGTTAGTGGCAAAAACCGGAGATCGACCATGGCCACAGCTCTCGCGCCGCGCAAAGCCCCGCGCCAGGCCCGCAGCCGCAAGACCCGTGATGCCATCCTCGTCGCGGCGGGCGGTATCCTGGCCCGCGAGGGGCTGCGCGGGCTGACCACCAATCACGTGGCGCGGGCGGCGGGGATCTCGATCGGCTCGCTGTATCAGTATTACCCCAACAAGCAGGCGATCATCGGCGCGCTGCTGACCGAAAGCCGCGCTGCGGTTCTGGCCGGCATGGAAGCCGCAGCCGAGGAGGCGGCGGATGCGGCGCTCGACGTCGTTGTCTGTGCCATGGTGCGGGCGCGGCTGCGGCAGCTCTTCGAGCAGCCGGGCCTGACCGAAGCGCTGGAGCGGGCCGAAGCCGAATTGCCCGCCGACCAGGGGCTGGCGCGGCAACGCACCCAAGTGCAGGCGCAGGTGGTCGCGGTTCTGGCGGAACATTACGTCGACGATCCCGAGACCGTGGCGCGCGACGTGCTGGCCTTGGCCGAGGGCATGGCCCATGCCGCGGTGCGGGCCGGCGAGGCGGCGTTCGAGCCGCTGGCCCAACGGGTGGAACGCGCGGTGACAGGCTATCTGGCAGGGGTTGTGCCCGAGGCGTGAGCCGGTGCGACTTGCGGCCCCGGGGGCAATGCGCCGCCGCGATTTCTCGCAGGGGCGCCTGCCGGTGCGTTACTGAATCCGCTGGCCGTTCGCGATGACATGGCCCTGTTCATTGACTTCCAGGGTCGAGCTCAGCGTGTCGTCGCCCTGGTTCACCGCGAACATGCCCATCATCATCCGCGCGCCCATCGCCTGTTCCTCGGGCAGCAGGCCCATGGCCACCAGCTTGTCGATCAGCGCATTGGCGCCGCGCAGCTCGGCGGTCAGCGCACCTTGGGGGCGCGGCATGCCGTCAAAGGTCTGAAGGTCGGAATTGTCGAAGGTGAAGGCGCCGGTGGCGGTCAGCACCGCGCCGATGGCATCGACCACCAGCGTGTTGAGCGTCAGCTCATGCAGCTCGGCAGGCACTTCGGCCATTTCCAGCGCCTCGGCCTGGGCCGGATCGAACAGGTCGTAAAGCATCCGCACCTTGCCGGTCAGATCGATCTGCACCGTCGCCGGATCGCGCGGCAATTGGCCGGCCGGATCGAAAATGTTCCAGATCAGGTCGTTCATCTGGAAATCGCCGAGGGTGAGCCCCGCCGCGATATCCTGCGGTGCCTCGCTGCGGGCCACCGGCATCGCAAAGTTGCCGCCGAGCTCGCCGGCGCTGAGCGACACCGGGAACGGCAGATCGCCGCCCTGCACCTGTACGTCGTAGCCATTGACCAGGAAATCGAAGTTCCAGGCCTCGGGCGCGAGCGACACGCCCATGCTGCCGCCTTCGGAACTTGAGGCAAAGCTTGCCGCCTCGCCATCCTCGACGCCGTTGAACTGCGCCGAGCCGCCGGAATACGAGAAGCTGCCGTTGACATCCATCACCGCCATCACCGCCATCGGATCGTCGCTGTCCATGTCCACCGGCAGGGTGCCGGTGCCGGTGTAAGCCAGATCGGTCATGCCGCCCTGAAACAGCAGGGTGTTGTCGGTGTTGTCGGGGTCGCGCCCGGCAAAGTCATAAGACAGGGTGCCGATCTTCATCTCCTGCGCGATGTCGCGCAGCGCGCCGGTGGTCATCTGCGAGGTGCCGACCAACCCGTCGAGCAGGATCTCGCCGCGCACCACCTCGCGCGGGAGAGAGACCCCCTCGACCACCAGATCGGCCAGGGAAATCCGCGCCGAGCTTGCCGAATAGGCCCAGCCGGTGGCGCCGGGTTCACCCGAGACCGTCGCCTCGAGATCGGTTGTCTCATAAAGCAGGGTGGCCGAAATCTGCTCGTCGCCTTCGGTGATGTCGAAGGTGATGGGCATCTCGGCCGGCCAAGCCACATCGACGGCGCCATCGCCGGTGGCACTCAGGGTTAGCTCGGGCATCACCATGACGACGGTCACGTCATCCTCGGGGATCGGGATGGTGGTGGTGAGATCGGTGAGGGTGAGCACATCGCCGTCAGAGACGGTCTCGGCGGTGACGGTATAGCCATAGCCCTGCATGTAGCCGCGCAGATCGTCCCAGACCTGGGCAGGGGTGATTTCGGCGGCGGCGGTTTGCGCCAGCATCAGGGTGGCCAGCGCGGTGCCGCCGGCGAGCTTGGGATAACAGAACATGTCAAATGCGCCTTTCCATGAATTTCCGCGCCAGCTTCCCTTGGCCACAGGGCGAGGTCAAGGGGAAGGCGGGCCGCGTCGCGTCACGCCCGCGCGACTGGACCAATGCCGGGCGAGGGGCTACCAAAGACGCCGGAGCCGGACACAGGCGGAGGAAAGCATGTCGGATTTTATCAGCGGAAAATGTGTAATGATCACAGGCGCCAGCCGCGGCATCGGCGCCGCCGCCGCGCGCGAATTTGCCAAGGCTGGGGCGAATGTCGTGCTTGTCGCCCGCAGCGAGGAAAGCGTCGCAGATCTGGCCGGAGAGATCGGCGCGCAGGCGCTGGCCGTGCCCTGCGACGTCAGCCGCTACTGGGAGGTCGAGGCCGCGGTGCGCGTCTCGGTCGAGACCTTCGGCCGGCTCGACGTGGTGATCGGAAACGCCGGCGTGATCGAGCCGATCTCGCTGCTGGCGGGGTCCGATCCCGAGGGCTGGGGCCATGCGATCGATATCAATCTCAAGGGCGTCTACCACGGCATGCGGGCGGCAATGCCGGTGATGACCGGCCAGGGCGGCGGCACGATCATCACCATTTCGTCGGGCGCGGCGCATGGCCCGGTCGAGGCCTGGAGCCATTATTGCGCGTCCAAGGCCGGGGCCGCGATGCTGACCCGCTGCGCCGACAAGGAGGGCCGCGATCACGGCATCCGCGCCATGGGCCTGTCGCCCGGCACGGTGGCGACGCAGATGCAGCGCGAGATCAAGTCGAGCGGCATCAACCCGGTGAGCCGGCTCGACTGGTCCGATCACATTCCGCCGGAATGGGTCGCCACGGCGCTGATGTGGATGTGCGGGCCGGCGGGGGACGCGCATCTCGGGGAAGAGCTGTCGCTCCGGGACGAGGATTGGCGCCGGCAGCTGGGGCTTGTGGAATGATCGACCTGGCCCGCGAGGGCGGGCTCTGGCGGGTGACGATCAACCGGCCGGACAAGGCCAATTCGCTGACCCCTGAGATGCTCGAACGGCTGGTCGAGATCGCGGCGGCGGCACAGGAGGCGCGCGTGCTGGTGCTGACCGGCGCCGGCAAGGTGTTCTCCGCCGGGGCGGATCTCGACGCCGCCCGGGCCGGGCTCGCCACCTCGGAGGTCTGGGAGCGGCTGTCGGCGGCAATCGCGGCCCTGCCGGGGCTGACCATCGCGGCGCTCAACGGCACGCTGGCCGGCGGCGCCTTCGGCATGGCGCTGGCCTGCGATCTGCGAATCGCGGTGCCGGAAGCGAAATTCTTCTATCCGGTGATGAAGCTGGGCTACCTGCCGCAGCCCTCCGATCCGGCGCGCCTGGCGGCGTTGGTCGGGCCGGCGCGGGCCAAGCTGGTGCTGATGGGCGGGGCCAGGCTCTCGGCGGAGGAGGCCCTGCGTTTCGGGCTGGTCGACCGGCTGGTGCCGAGTGACGGGCTGCATGAGGCGGTGCGCGACCTGGCAGTGGACACGCTAGCGGCCAGCCCCGAGGTGGCGCGCGGGATCAAGGCGCTCTGCCGCGCCTGATAAGCCCCGAAGCCTGTCTGGCGCGATCGGGCGAGAGGTCCCGGATCAGGTCCGGGACGGGGCTGCGGGTGGCCTCGCGTCCCGGCCCCGCGCCGGGGCCTCGTGGTGGGGATGCCGCACCTGGCATCGGGCACAAAAAAGCCCGGCGACCCGCAGGGGCCGCCAGGCTGGAAGTGCTGTCCCGGGTCAGGCCCGGGACGGGATCGCGATCACTCGATGATCTTGGAGACGACGCCCGAGCCCACGGTGCGGCCGCCTTCACGGATGGCGAAGCGCAGGCCTTCTTCCATCGCGATCGGGGCGATCAGCTCCACGGTGAACTTCAGGTTGTCGCCCGGCATCACCATCTCGGTGCCCGAGGGCAGCTCCACGGTGCCGGTCACGTCGGTGGTCCGGAAGTAGAACTGCGGGCGGTAGTTGGCAAAGAACGGCGTGTGACGGCCACCTTCGTCCTTGGTCAGGATGTAGCTTTCCGCCTCGAACTTGGTGTGCGGCTTGACCGAACCCGGCTTGCAGAGAACCTGGCCACGCTCGACGCCCTCACGGTCGACACCGCGCAGCAGCGCGCCGATGTTGTCGCCGGCTTCACCGCGATCGAGCAGCTTGCGGAACATCTCGACACCGGTGCAGGTGGTCTTCTTGGTGTCGCGGATGCCGACGATCTCGATCTCGTCGCCAACGTTGATCACGCCACGCTCGACACGGCCGGTCACAACCGTACCGCGGCCGGAGATCGAGAACACGTCCTCGATCGGCATCAGGAAGTCCTGGTCGACGGCACGGGCCGGCTGCGGGATGTATTCATCCACGGCCGCCATCAGTTCCTTGATCTTCTCTTCGCCGATTTCCGGGTTGTTGCCTTCCATCGCCGCCAGCGCCGAGCCGGCGATGATCGGAATGTCGTCGCCCGGGAAATCGTACTCGGAGAGCAGTTCGCGGACTTCCATTTCCACCAGCTCGAGCAGCTCCTCGTCGTCGACCTGGTCGACCTTGTTGAGGAACACGACCATCGCGGGGATGCCGACCTGACGGCCGAGCAGGATGTGCTCGCGGGTCTGCGGCATCGGGCCGTCGGCCGCGTTCACCACCAGGATCGCGCCGTCCATCTGGGCGGCACCGGTGATCATGTTCTTGACGTAGTCGGCGTGGCCGGGGCAGTCGACGTGGGCGTAGTGACGCGCCTCGGTCTCGTATTCCACGTGGGCGGTCGAGATGGTGATGCCGCGGGCTTTTTCTTCCGGCGCGCCGTCGATCTGGTCATAGGCCCTGAAGTCACCGAAGTACTTGGTGATCGCCGCGGTCAGCGTCGTCTTGCCGTGGTCAACATGGCCGATGGTGCCAATGTTGCAGTGCGGTTTGGAACGCTCAAACTTTTCCTTTGCCATGTCTTCTGGCGCCTCGTGGTCTGGGGGGCCGGACTTGGCCCGTTGCTACATCGCGGGCGAGATATTGGCTTTGAAGAGGAAAATCAAGCGTCAGTTGACCGGTTCGGCCGCCTTGTTGGTGTTCTTGCCGTCTTCGGCTTTTTCGACCCGCGCCTCGGGGGTAAACCAGCCGTGGCGCTTCTGTTGCACTCCCAGCCAGACCTCGAGCTGCTTGGTGCCCTTGATCACCAGGTTCTCCATCTGCTGTTCGGCGGTCTGGGTCAGGCCCGAGCCCGCCACCGTCTCGGCGCTGATCGCCTCGAGCACGGTGATCTCATGCGGCTCCTCGTTCAGCTTGATGCCCTTTTCGTCGTCCCAGACGGTGACGCGAAAGATCAGGACCGATTTCGGTTGCAGCACCAGCGGCACGCCGACCTGGGCCAGCACGTAGCCCTCGACCGAGATGCCGAAGTGATAGAGCTTCTTGTCGGTGCCCTCGTAGCGGCGGAACCGGTCCTCGACCGCCGCGTCCATCGCTGCGATCCATTGCTCCTTGCTGGCCTCGCGCGAGAGCGGCCCCTTGACCAGATTGGGCGCGACGACGATCGAATGCCCCAGCTTGAAATCGCCCAGCGGCGCCGGGGCTTCGTCGAGATCGCGGCCATCGCCACAGGAGACAAGAGCGACAAGGGCGAGGAGGGCAATCAGGGCGCGCATCGGGCAGTGGTCCTTGGTTGGATCGTGCAGGCCATTACCTAGCCCAGTGGACAAGGTGGCGCAATTGCACGCGGCCGCCAGCCGCCTATATCTTGTAGGCAAGGGAGAGAGCGCCATGCCGGACACCACACTGCCGCCGCGCCTGCCGGTGCATGTGCCACTGGGCACACGCCCGCTCGGGCTGTTGGCGAGCCTTTCGGCCGCGCGGCGCAACCTGTTGAGCATCATACCGAAAATTGCCACGACCCAGCCGATGGTCTCGGGCAGGACCGGGGCGCGCTGGCACATGGTGATGGATCCGGATGCGATCCGCGCGATGCTGCTCGAGCGGCTCGACGATTACCCCAAGTCGCTGGTGACCAAGAACCTCCTGCGTCCGGCGATCGGCGAATCCCTGTTCATTGCCGAGGGGGCGCATTGGCGCTGGCAGCGCCGCGCCGCGGCGCCGGTGTTTTCCCATCGCAACGTGATGAACCTGGCGCCGATCATGTCGGCGGCGGCGGAACGCTGCTGCGCCCGCATTGCCGCCGCCGGGCCCCGGGCGGTGAACCTGCACGACGAGATGGTGACAACCACCTTCGACGTGATCTCGGATGTCACTTTCTCCGGCGACAGCGTGTTCGACAAATCCGGTGTGCACCGGGCGATTGACGATTACATCGCCGCGGCGGGCAAGATCTCCCTGTTTGACATGCTGGGCTTTCCCGACTGGGTGCCGCGCCCCGGGCGCCTGCTCTCGGGCAATGCGGTGCGGCAGATGAAAAGCGTCGCCGACAGCGCGATCGATGCCCGCGCGGCGCGCGGCCATGACGGCGTGCCCGACCTGCTTGACCTGCTGCTGGCCGGCGAGGACCCCGAGACCAAACGTCGGATGTCGGTGGCCGAGCTGCGCGACAACCTGCTGACCTTCATTGTTGCCGGCCATGAGACCACGGCGCTGGCGCTGTCCTGGTCGCTCTATCTCTGCGCCTTCGACCAGGAGGTGCAGGAACGCGCCCGTGCCGAGGCACAATCCCTGCTTCAGGGCCGCGCGGCGGGGGGCGAGGATGTGGCAGAGCTGCCCTATATCCGGCAGATCGTCGACGAGGCGATGCGGCTATATCCGCCGGCCGGGATCATCTCGCGCACCGCGCGGAAAGCCGACACGCTCTGCGGCCGCGAGGTGCGGCCGGGGGATACCGTGATGGTGCCGATCTATGCGCTGCACCGCAACGCCTTGCTGTGGCAGGAGCCGGACGCGTTTCGCCCCGAGCGCTTTGCCGATCGCAAGGCGGTGCCGCGATATGCCTATCTGCCGTTCGGCGACGGTCCGCGGATCTGCATCGGCGCCAGTTTCGCCATCCAGGAAGCGGTGATCATCCTTGCGACCCTGCTGTCGCGGTTCCGGTTCACGCTGGTCGACGGGCGCACCCCGGAGCCGGTGATGATCATCACCCTGCGGCCCGAGGGCGGCGTGTGGTTGGAGGCGGAGGCGGTTTAGGGGTTAGTGCGGGCCGGGATATGCGGCGGGTTTGCAACCCACCGCCCGGGACGCGGCCGAACTACCCCCGCAGCACGCCTCCGGTTGCCTTTTCGACCTTGCCGACAACCTTGGACGACACCGCCTCGATGTCCTTCTCGGTCAGCGTCTTTTCCGAGGGTTGCAGCCGCACGGTGATTGCCAGCGACTTCTTGCCTTCGCCCAGCGAGCCGCCGATGAATTCGTCGAACACCCGCACCTCGGAGATCAGCGCCTTGTCGGCGCCGCCGGCGGCGTTGACCACGTCGAGCGCCGCCACATCCGCGTCAAGCACGAAGGCGAAATCGCGTTCCACCGCTTGCAGGTCGTTCAGCTCCAGCGCCTGACGCGTGGCGCCGGATTTGCGCGGCAGCGGGATATCTTCGGGGAAGAGGGTGAAGGCCATCGCAGGGCCTTTCACGTCCATCGCCTGCAACACCCTGGGGTGCAGCTCGCCGAAGATGCCCAGCACCTTCTTGGGCCCGAGGCAGATCACCCCGTGGCGGCCCGGATGCCACCAGCCCGGACCGTCGCGGCGGATCTGCGCCTTGGCCGGGGCGCCCATCGCCGCCAGGATCGCCTCTGCATCGGCCTTGGCGTCAAAGACATTCACCGCCCGCGACGCGCCATGCACATCCTTGGGCCCGGTGCGGCCGACCAGCAGGCCCGCCACCTGGGTGCCCTGTTCGCCGGGCTCGCCGCCCGAGAACACATGGCCGAGCTCGAACAGTGCCATGTCCATGAAGCCGCGCGCCTGATTGCGCGCCGCCGCCTGCAACAGCCCGGGCAGAAGGTCGGGGCGCATGTGGCTCATCTCGGACGAGATCGGGTTGGCCAGCCGGGTCGCATCCTCGCCGCCGCCAAAGAGCCGGGCCGAGGCCTCGTCGATGAAGCTGTAGGTCACGCATTCGTTGTAGCCCAGCGCCGCCGTGCTGCGCCGCGCCGCCGCCTCGCGCTTCTGCATCGGCGAGAGGATCGGCCGCGGCACGCCTTCGGAGGGGCGCGGCAGCGGTTTCGCCGGCAGCTTGGTCAGCGAGGCGACACGGGCCACCTCTTCCACCAGGTCGGCGGTGCCCAGCACATCGGGGCGCCAGGACGGCACCTGCGCGGTATTGCCCTCGAGCCGGAATCCCAGCGAGGTCAGGATCTGGCGCTGCTCGCTCTCGGGGATCTCCATGCCGACCAGCGATTGCAGCCGCTTCGGGTCGAGCTCATAGGCGCGGGCCACATTCGGCACCTCTCCGGCCACCACGATCGACGAGGCTTCGCCGCCGCAGAGATCGAGGATCATCTGCGCCGCATCCTCCAGCGCCTGCATGTTGTAGGCCGGGTCGATGCCGCGTTCGTTGCGATAGCGGGCGTCGGAATTGATCTTGAGTGCGCGGCCGGTCATGGCGATCTGGATGTGATCCCAGACCGCGGCCTCGAGAAAGACGTTGGTCGTCTCGAGCGTACAGCCGGTGGCCAGCCCGCCCATGATGCCGCCGATGCTCTCGACGCCCTGGTCGTCGGAGATCACGACCTGGCCTGCCGCGAAAGTGTACTCCTTGTCGTCCAGCCCGGTCAGCAACTCGCCGCCCCGGGTGCGGTGCACCCGGAGGTTGCCTTTGAGCTTGTCGGCGTCAAAGACGTGCAGCGGCCGGTTGCGGTCATAGGTGAAGAAATTGGTGATATCGACCAGCTTCGAGATCGGCCGCAGCCCGATGGCGCGCAGCCGGTCCTGAAGCCACTGCGGGCTGGGGCCGTTTTCGATGTTGCGGATCAGCCGGCCGGCAAAGACCTCGCAGCCGTCCTTGCGGGTGTCGTCGTCGATACGGATGGCGATCGGGCAGGGGAACTGGCTCTCGACATGGTGCCGGTCGGGGGTCTTCAGCTTGCCCAGCCCGCGCGCCGCCAGGTCGCGGGCAATGCCGTGCACGCCAAGCGCGTCGGGGCGGTTGGGCGTGATGGCGATCTCGATCACCGGGTCGACCTTGGCCGGGTCGTTTTCGGCCAGCCAGTCGGTGTAGCTTTGACCGACCTCTCCCGAAGGCAGTTCGATAATGCCTTCATGCTCTTCCGACAGCTCCATCTCGCGTTCGGAACACATCATGCCGTAGCTCTCGATGCCACGGATCTTGCCCACGCCGATGGTGGTGTCGATGCCCGGCACATAGACACCGGGCTTGGCGATCACCACGGTGATGCCTTCGCGCGCGTTGGGCGCGCCGCAGATGATCTGGGTCTCGCCCTCGGCGGTGGCCACCTGGCAGACCTTGAGCTTGTCGGCATCGGGGTGTTTCTCGGCGCTGACGACCTTGCCGATGGTGAATTCCGCCAGCCGCTCGGCCGGATTCGAGACCTCCTCGACCTCGAGGCCGAGATCGGTGAGCGCATAGGTGATCTCATCGACCGAGGCCTGCGTGTCGAGATGATCCTTGAGCCAGGACAGGGTGAATTTCATGTGCGTCGCTTCCGGTCAGTCAATCGGTTTGGCCGGGAGATACCGTAAAGGGGGGACAGGGGAAAGACCCGGCATGCCGCGGCGCCGCCCCCCGATCCTTCTTCTGTTCGAAAATATCGCGGAGGGCCCGCAAGGTGGGGGCAGAGCCCCCTCCGCCATCGCCTAGGCTGCGCTCACCAGCGTGCTCGGTGCCGCCACCTCGATGCCCAATGCCTGGCCCACCGCGCCATAGGTCAGCTTGCCGGCATGCACGTTCAGCCCGTTGAGCAGGTTCTCGTCCTCGGCGCAGGCGCGTTTCCAGCCCTTGTCGGCCAGCGCCAGCATGAAGGGCATGGTGGCATTGCCCAGCGCGATGGTCGACGTGCGCGCGACGGCGCCCGGCATGTTGGCGACACAGTAATGCATGATGCCGTCGACCTCGTAGATCGGGTCGGCGTGGGTGGTGGCCTTCGAGGTTTCGAAACAGCCGCCCTGATCGATCGCCACGTCCACCAGCGCCGCGCCGGGCTTCATCTCCGAGAGCTGCGCGCGCGAAATCAGCTTGGGTGCGGCGGCCCCGGGGATCAGCACCGCGCCGATCACCATGTCGGCCTCGCGGGCGATCTCGGCGGTGTTGCCGGCGCTGGCATACATTGTCTTGAAGGTGCCGCCGAAGACGTCGTCGAGATAGCGCATCCGCGGCAGCGAGCGGTCGAGCACGGTGACATCCGCGCCCATCCCGGCGGCCACCCGGGCCGCATGGGTGCCGACGACGCCGCCCCCGATCACCGCCACTTTCGCAGGGCCGACACCGGGCACGCCGCCCATGAGGACGCCGCGGCCGCCATTGGCCTTTTGCAGCGTCCATGCGCCGACCTGCGGCGCCAGCTTGCCCGCCACCTCGGACATCGGCGCCAGCAGCGGCAGCCCGCCGCGGCCGTCGGTCACCGTTTCATAGGCAATCGCGGTGCAGCCCGAGGCCAGCAGGTCGCGGGTCTGCTCGGGATCGGGAGCAAGGTGCAGATAGGTGAACAGCAACTGCCCCTCGCGCAGCATCTTGCGCTCGCCGGCCTGCGGCTCCTTGACCTTGACGATCATCTCGGCCTCGGCAAAGACCTGTTCGGCGCTGTCGACGATGCCGGCGCCCACGGCGCTGTAGGCTTCGTCCTCGAAGCCCGCGCCGGCACCGGCGCCGCTTTGGACGATGACCTCGTGACCATGCGATATGGCTTCCTGGGCCGCGTTGGGCGTCAGGCCGACGCGGAATTCCTGGGGTTTGATCTCGCTGGGGCAGCCGATCTTCATCTTGGGGTCTCCCTGTTGGATTTTCTGTCAGCATGGCGCGGATCTGGGGGCAGGTGATTGACATTTTTCCTTGGTTCCGGGGCATTTTTCGGAGACCCTTCGGTAATATGGAGATCTCATCGAAGGATACTTGCCTGAATGCAGTTGGACCCGACGGACCGACGAATCCTGACCGTGCTTCAGAAACACGGCCGCATGTCCAACGCCGACCTGGCCGAGCGGATCAATCTCTCGGCCTCGGCCTGCCACCGCCGGGTGCAGCGGCTCGAGGACGAGGGGATCATCCGCGACTATGTGGCGATGCTCGATCCGCGCAAGCTGGGGCTGCCCTCCACGGTCTTTGTCGAGATCTCGCTTTCGGGGCAGTCCGACGAATTGCTCGAGGGGTTCGAAACCGCGGTGGCGCGGATTCCCAATGTTCTGGAATGCCATCTGATGGCGGGCACGGCGGATTACATCCTCAAGCTGGTGGTCGAGGACACCGACGATTTCGCCCGCATCCATCGGCAATATCTCACCCGCATCCCGGGTGTGGCGCGCATGCAGTCGAGCTTTGCCCTGCGCACCGTGTTCAAGACCACGGCGCTGCCGGTCTGAGACGCCCGCCGGCGCGGCCCCGGCGCGGGCTGACACGAAAGCGTCAAACCCGGCTGATAAAGCCGCCGAAACGACAGACTTGGAGCCCCCCATGACCGAAGATGACGACCGCGCGCTGGACTGGCTTGAAGCGGAGCTTCAGGACACGCTGGACGAGGATATCGAGATCGAGTTCTCGGAGCCGATGCTGAGCCGCGAGATCCGCAAGATCTACCTGCGCGAACACCCCGAGATGCTGGGCCGCGAGGTCTATTTCCGCAACCTGCTGCGGCTCCAGGCTGAGCTGATCAAGGTACAGGACTGGGTGCAGCACACCGGCGCCAAGGTCTGCATCCTGATGGAAGGCCGCGACAGCGCCGGCAAGGGCGGGGTGATCAAGCGGATCACCCAGCGGCTGAACCCGCGGGTCGCCCGGGTGGTGGCGCTGCCGGCGCCGTCGCGGCGCGAGCAGTCGCAATGGTATTTCCAGCGCTATGTGCCGCATCTGCCCGCCGGCGGCGAGATCGTGATGTTCGACCGCTCGTGGTACAACCGCGCCGGGGTGGAGCGGGTGATGGGCTTTGCCAGCGACGACCAGGTCGAGCAGTTCTTTCAGGACGTTCCGGAATTCGAGCGCATGCTGGTGCGCTCGGGGGTGATCCTGCTGAAATACTGGTTCTCGATCACCGACCAGGAACAGCAGTTGCGCTTCCTGATGCGGATCCACGATCCGATGAAGCAATGGAAGCTCTCGCCGATGGACCTCGAGAGCCGCCGCCGCTGGGAGCAATACACCAAGGCCAAGGAAGAGATGTTCGCCCGTACCAACATCCCCGAGGCGCCGTGGTACATCGTCGAGGGCAACGACAAGAAACGCGAGCGGCTGAACTGCATCGAGCACATCCTGTCGAAGATCCCCTACGAGGAGGTGCCGACCGAGAAGGTGACCCTGCCGGAGCGGGTCTACAACCCCGACTACGAGCGCCAGGTGCTGCCGGACGAGCTTTACGTGCCCAAGGTGTATTAGGGCGGCAGCCGGCGCGCCGGTGGGGGCGCTGCCCCCGGCGCCTCCGGCGCCCCCCCCCGAGGGTATTTTCGGCAAGAGGAAAGACAGCGCGGCGGTTCAGTTGCAGATGGTTTGCAGCGCGCGCCATTCCGCATCGCCGAGGACCGGGCGCGCGGCAAAGCCCGGCGGCAGGTCGGTCTCGGCGGCGAGGATGCGCTCGGAGAGCGCGGGATGCGAGGTGAAATGGGCGAGAAAGCCCTCCGCCTCGCCATAGGTCCTGCGCAGCCGGTCGAAGAAGCTGCCGAGCGCGGCAGGCGGGATGCCGGTGTCGAGCAGGAGATCGCGGGCGAAGGCATCGGCGGCGGCCTCGGCCTCGCGCGAGTAGCTGGCCTCGATCAGCTGTTCGGCGAGAAGGAGCACCAGCGCGCCGCCGGCAAAATCGCCGAACAGCAGGCCGAGCACGCCGATCGATCCGGCCGAGCGCAGCGCGTGGCGGGTGGGATCGCGGCTGACCACATGGCCCAGCTCATGGGCAAAGACGGCGGCGACCTCTTCGGGGCTTTCCGCCGCTTGCAGCAGCCCGCGAAAGAACACCACGTAGCCGCCGGGCAGGACGAAGGCGTTGATCATCTCGTGGTCGAGCACATGCACCGAGATCTCCTGCCCGGCCGGCAGACCGGGGGCGAGGCGGCTGCGGATCGTCTCGAGCGCGGCCCGGCCCTGCGGGGTTTCGCAGAAGGCGACGGGCTGGCCCATGCCGGTTTCATCCAGCGCGCCGCGGATCTGCTCGAGCGTGGCGGCGCCGAGGGCGCGTTCGCCTTCGGGCGGGATGAAGTTTGCCATCTGGTTGGCCAAGGCGGGCACCAGCACGAAGACGATCAGCGCCACCGAGGCGACCGCCGCCAGGGCCCAGGCGGCGAGCCTGCCGCGGTTGACCAGCGGCGCCGGGCGGCGCACGTCGGGCAGGCGTTCGAGCAGCAGCGCATCGTCGAGGATCAGCCGGGCCACCGGGTCGTCCCGGCGGTGCAGGATCACCAGGTCGCCGCCGCCCTGATCGGGCAGCAGGCGCAGCGCGTCGAGCGGCCAGTGCAGGGGCGGGGCGCCGATACGGGCGATCTTCAGCGCACGGACCGCTTCGTCGACGGTGACCCGGGCGAGATCGCCGATCGCCGTGTCGCCATCGAAATAGAGGCCTGTGGCCTCATAGGCCTCGGGCGCGGCGCCGATGCGGACCACGGTCATATCGAGGCCCCCAGGTCCAGCGCCTCGGCGAAGCCTTCGGCCTCCTGGAACTCGTCCCGCGCGCGTTGCGAGACCCGGGACAGGGCGGCGGAGTTGTGGATCGTCAGCGTGGTGGCGTAGTGGCGCCAGGTGGGCATCGTCACCCAGGCATGGGTGAAAGTGGCCCAGAGCAGGAAGATCGCGAAATAGAGCGCCACGCCCAGCGCCACCAGCAGCGGCCGGGGCAGGGCCGCGAGCAGCGCCCCAAGCTCGCCGAACTCCTGCATCACCTCGGTCTGGGCGAATTGTACCAGCGCCACGCCGAAGCCCAGCAGCCCCAGCGGCAGCGCCAGCACCAGCGCCGTGGCGAGCGTGCCCAGAACGGTGATCATCAGGATGCGAAACGGTCTTGGCCGGGCGGTCAGGGCAAGGCCCATGGCGGATTTGTGGTTGGCCAGCAGGCGGGTGGTCTCGACCCGGTAATAGACATAGCCATAGGCCGCCAGCCCCCAGGCGGCGAGGATCAGCGTATATCCTTCGCCGCGGCCCGCCCCCAGCGCCAGCGCGCTGCCCAATCCGCCCAGCAGCAGCGCCGCAAGGAGCGGCCAGGTGGCGCGGTAGAGCATGGTCCAGCGGCCGCCCTGGGTCAGCCTCGCATTGCCGAAATAGGTCCGGTCGGTGCGGTATTTCTCGAGCCAGAAGGTCATGCGCGGCCAGAGCAGGCCGAGGCTGAGCAGGGTGATCGTCCAATGCATCATCGCCCGCCAGACATAGCCCCAGGCGCCCGGCGCCATGCCGAAGCGCACGCCGCGCCAGCGGGTGCGGGCCAGCACATAGCGCCGCGCCCGGTAGCGGGCATAGAACCACAGCGGGATCACCCCGAGGAAGCTGAGCGCATAGGCCGCGTAATTCTGCTGAAAGAGCGAGAAGCTGACAAACATCAGCGCCAGGTTCACCACCCCGATGTAGAAGGCGAGGATCACCACCGCGACCAGGAAGCCGAGCAGCTTTTCATAGGGGTCGCCGACATATTCCAGCGGCGTGCCGCCGGGGCGGGTGGCCGACCAGTACCAGCGGCGCAGCCGGGTCTTCATCCAGAACCGGTAGAGGCCGAGGGTCAGCACGGTGAGACAGCCGGTCTTGAGCGCCAGCCAGAACACCGCGCGGCGGCGGCCGACGAAATCGATGGCGAGGCTGTCGGGCGGGCTGGGGCTGGCATAGCTGCCGCGCGGCGGCCAGCCCTCGGTATGGCTCGGGGCTTCCTGGGCGGCCGCCGGGGTCGCCAGGGCCGGGCCGCCGGCTCCGGGCGAGGCCTTTTCCCAGGCTGAGGTCTCCGGCATGTCAGGCTCTCCGCGGGCTGTCCTGTTCCAGAGGAGAACGCTGCCGCCCGGTTGTCAACCAACCGGGCGGCAGCGGGTGTCAGGTAAAGGTGTTGTCCCGCGGGAAGCCGCGCGGCGCCATGCGGCCGGTTCCGGCACGTTTGCCCTGCCATTCGGCAAGGTTGCTCTCGGTGCGGGTGCGCCCGGCCGGATCGCGCCAGCTCAGCCCGTCGGCGAGGGTAAAGGTGGTGGCATCCGACATGCCGCCGTCCTTGTACTTTTGCAGCCGAACACCCTTGCCCCGGCCCATTTCGGGCAGTTCGTCGAGGCCGAAGACCAGGACCTTGCGGTTTTCGCCCACCACCGCCACGGCATCGCCGGTCACCGGCTTGCAGACCCGGGCGCGGGTGGGCGCACGCACGTTGAGCACCTGCTTGCCGGCGCGGGTCTGGGCCACGACCTCGGCTTCCGGCACGACGAAGCCGTCGCCGGCCGAGGAGGCCACCAGCAACTTGCGCTCGGGGCGGTGAATGAAGAGATCGACGATCTCGGCCTCGTTCGGCAGATCGACCATCAGGCGCAGCGGCTCGCCCATGCCGCGCCCGCCGGGCAGGTTGGCGGCCGAGACGGTGTAGAACCGGCCGTTCGAGCCGAAGACCAGCAGGCGGTCGGTGGTTTCCGCGTGAAAGATGAAGCGCGGGCCGTCGCCGTCCTTGAACTTGAGTTCGCGGTTCAGGTCGATATGGCCGGTCATGGCGCGAATCCAGCCCATCTGCGAGCAGACCACGGTGATCGGCTCGCGGTCGATCATCGCCTCGAGCGGCACCTCCTCGATCTGGCCTGCCTCGGCAAAGGCGGTGCGGCGGACGCCGCCGGCGTAATCCTTGCCAAAGGTCTTCTTGGCCGTTTTCAGCTGATCGCTGATCCGGTCCCATTGCAGGCCTTCGTTTTCCAGCAAATCCTCGAGCCCGGCGCGTTCCTCCATCAGCGCGTCGCGCTCGTTCAGGAGCGCCATTTCTTCCAGCCGGCGCAAGGCGCGCAGCCGCATGTTGAGGATCGCCTCGGCCTGCACTTCGGTCAGGCTCTGGGCGTCGGTTTCGGCGGGCGGGACATAGTCGTTTTCATCGGTGGCACGGATGAAATCGCGGCCCCAGTCCTCGCGCATCAGCGCTGCCTTGGGCGCGTCGTCATAGCGGATGATGTCGATCACCCGGTCGAGGTTGAGGAAGGCGATGATCAGGCCTTCGAGCACCTCGAGCCGGTGGTCGATCTTTTCCATCCGGTGCAGCGAGCGGCGTTGCAACACCTCGCGGCGGAAATCGAGGAAGGCGCGCAGCACCTCCTTCATCGAACAGACCTTGGGTGTGACGCCGTCAATCAGCACGTTCATGTTGAGCGAGAACCGCACCTCGAGATCGGAGCTGCGGTAGAGCATGCCCATCAGCACATCGGGATCGACGTTCTTGGATCGCGGTTCCAGCACCATGCGGATGTCATCGGCGCTCTCGTCGCGGATGTCGGCGAGGATCGGCACCTTCTTGGTCTGGATCAGCTCCGCGATCTTCTCGATCAGTTTCGACTTCTGCACCTGAAAGGGGATCTCGGTGATGACGATCTGCCATTGGCCACGGCCCAGATCCTCGATCTCGTGTTTCGCCCGCAGGCGGAATGACCCGCGGCCGGTGCGATAGGCCTCGGCGATGTTCTCTTTCGGCTCGACGATCACCCCGCCGGTGGGGAAATCGGGGCCGGGCACATAGTTCAGCAGGGTCTCGTCGCGGGCGTCCGGGGTACGGATCAGATGCAGGCAGGCGTCGATCAACTCGGGGATGTTGTGCGGCGGGATGTTGGTGGCCATGCCGACCGCGATACCCGACGAGCCATTGGCCAGCAGGTTGGGGAACTCGGCCGGCAGGACGGCGGGTTCGGTCAGGCGGCCATCGTAATTGTCGCGAAAATCGACGGCGTTCTCATCCAGGCCGTTGAGCAGCGCCTCGGCGACAAAAGTCATCCGCGCTTCGGTGTAGCGCGAGGCGGCCGGATTGTCGCCGTCGATGTTGCCGAAGTTGCCCTGTCCGTCGACCAGCGGATAACGGACGTTGAAATCCTGCGCCAGCCGCGCCATCGCATCATAGATCGCGGCATCGCCATGGGGGTGGAAATCGCCCATGGTGTCGCCCGAGATCTTGGCCGATTTCAGGAACTTGCCATTCGAGGCCAGCCGCAGCCGGTGCATCGCGTAAAGAATGCGCCGGTGCACCGGTTTCAACCCGTCCCGCGCATCGGGCAGGGCCCGGTGCATGATGGTCGAAAGCGCATAGGTCAGGTAGCGTTCGCCCAGCGCCCGGCGCAGGGGTTCTGCCAGATCGGCCTGGCCGATGTTGTTGTCGGAAGTGTCGTCGCTCATGGATATTGTGTAGCCTCAGCAGCGGTGACCGTAAAGCACCTGATGTCTCACAGCGCCTTGTACCTGAAAGGAGATGTAAAGGGGCATCGGGATAGGAGGGGAGCGCCAGGCAGCTTTTCCCTTAGTCCGTGTGTTCGAATCAGCTATCCAGACATCGGAGCAAAGTAAAGTCTGCCAGTACGAGTAAGCGGGGGCGTTTGGGTATGAAATCCTATGTTTGGGTGACGTTCGGGCTGTTGGGGTTGATCTATTACGAGATGTCCGGCGGCGCCGATTTCGTGCCTGGCGACCGGGGCGTCAAGGTTTTTGCCCGGGTCGATCCGGTGATCGTCCGGGAAATGTCCGGCGGAGCCGAGGTGACGCGCCTGGCGCTGGTCGATGCGGCCAGCCTCGGCCCCGATCCGGCCGAGTTCCCCGACAGGACGCAGATCGAGCTTGAAACCGCGGTCCTGACCGCGATCCGCAGCCAGGAACCCTCGACCGAACCGGCCGCGTCCCGGGAAGAGACCCGGGTTGCCGTCGCGCTGGCAGTCGCCGAAGCGGTGACGGATCGGCCGGGTCAGGACGCCGCGCCGAGAGACCTGCGGACGGTCAATGGTTCGCGGGTCAATCTGCGCGACGGTCCGGGCACCGGCTTTGGCGTTCTGGGTACGCTCGCGCGCGGCACCGAGGTCGAAGTGCTGGAAGACTCCGGCGCCGGCTGGGTGCGGTTGCAAGTGGTGCCCGAGGGACAGATCGGCTGGATCGCGGATTTCCTGCTCGACGGAGCCTGATCTCGGTGGCGGTTCGCCGGGCCGCCCCCTCCCTTGTGAGGAATGTGCCATCGCGCGGCCCAGCGGGCCTCGGGGTGTGTCGCGGATCAACAAAAATCCGGGAGCAATGGAACCATCGGACTCCCCGCAGTGTTAACCTCACAACCGGCCGCGACGGCTGAGACGGCACAATCAGGCGGCACCATCTCCGGGAAACCTGCTTCGGTTTTCCCCGCGTTTCGCGGGCCCTGTTGTGCAATCCAGATCTCAGCCCGGGCGCGGGACCTGCCGCATCGGTTGCGGCATCGGATGTGAACGGGAGATCGCGCCATGAAAACCTATGTCTGGTTGACTTTCGCCTTTCTTGGCTGGGGCTATTACGAGGCCTCGGGCGGCGCAGATTTCCAACCGGGAACCGCCAATGCCGACGGCGCCGCCATTGCCGCCGAAGCGTCGCAGGCCGAGACGCCGCGGAAGGTGGCCCGCCGCCAGGCGGCCGATCTCGCCCCGCGCGGAACCGTCCAGCGGCAACTTGAAACCGCGCTGCTGACTGCGCTGCGCGACAAGCACCCCGCCGCGCAACCCCGGACCCTGAGCAACGTGAAGGCCCTGGCCTTTGCCGCAGAGGCGCAAGAGCCCGCACAGGACGACCAAGTCTCCGCCGCGCCGGCCGTCGCCCGAACCGATGCACCGCCGCTGCGCCCCGATGACTTGGGTGAAACGATCGGCGAGTCCGAGATACCCGTGGCCATTGCCTCGAACACCCGGGCGGCCCCCGAGGCCTCGCTCCGCCCGCGCCTGCGTCCGCGCGCGCTGGCCGGAGCGCCGTCGGGCGCGACGCTCACGGTCTCGACCCGCAGCCCGGCCGGGCAATTTGCCAGCGGCCGTATCACCGCCTCGCGGGCCAATCTGCGGATGGGGCCGGGAACCAATTTTCCGGTGCTGTCGGCGATGACCTCGGGGACCGAGGTGCGCATCCTGCGCAGCGGCCAGGACGGCTGGGTCAAGCTGAAGTCGGTCGAGAGTGGCCGGATCGGCTGGATGGCCGGTCATCTCGTCGCCACACGGTGACGCCTGCGGATCTCTGCTTGCGTCTGCCGCCCGCCTCGCTCACATCATGCGCGTGACGTGACCACCGACAGGAGCCCGCATGCGCAAGTCCATCCTGATTACCGGCTGTTCCTCGGGCATCGGCCGCGACGCTGCCCTGGGCCTGCAACGGCGGGGCTGGCGTGTCTTTGCCTCTTGCCGCAAGGAGGCCGATTGCCAGGAGCTGCGCGATCAGGGCTTTGAGAGCCCGCGCATCGATTATGCCGACCCCGACAGTATCCGCTCCGGTCTGGCGCAGGTGCTCGAGGCCACCGGCGGGCGGCTCGATGCGCTGTTCAACAACGGCGCCTATGCGGTGCCCGGCGCGGTCGAGGATCTGCCGCGCGAGGCGCTGGCCGAACTGTTTCAGACCAATGTCTTTGGCGTGCACGACCTGACCCGGCAGGTGATCCCGGTGATGCGGGCGCAGGGCCATGGGCGGATCGTCAATTGCTCGTCGATCCTGGGGTTCATCGTCGCCCCATGGCGCGGCGCCTACAACGCCAGCAAACATGCGCTCGAGGGGCTGACCGACACGCTGCGGATCGAGATGCGCGACACGCCGATCCGGATCATCACGCTCGAACCGGGGCCGGTGACCTCGCGCATCCGGCAAAACTCCGTGCCGCATTTCGAACGCTGGATCGATTGGGAAAACGCGCCCCGCGCCGAGCAGTACCGCACCCGGCTGCGCAAGCGGCTGTATGACGAACGCGGACCGGACCGGTTCGAGCTGCCGGCCTCGGCCGTGACCGAAAAGCTCTGGCGGGCGTTGGAGGATCCGGCGCCGCGAGCGCGCTATTACGTGACCACGCCGACCTATGTCTTCGGCCTGCTCAAGCGGCTTCTGCCGACCGCCTGGCTCGACTGGATCCTCGCCAAGGGGTGAGGCGATACGCCATTTCGCTTTCGCCCGGCGATGGCGTATGTCACAGGCAATCACCAACCGGGAGGCCGTCATGGCGAATGATCCGCTCTTTTACATCATCGGCGTCGCCCTGCTCTGCGTCGTGGCCATTCTGCTCTTTGGCATCGGCAGCTTTGCCAAGGGCGGGGCGTTCAACAAGAAATACGCCAACAAGGCGATGCGCTGGCGGATCATCGCACAGTTTGTTGCGGTGGTGCTGATTCTGCTGTTTGTCTGGATCCGGGGAAAGGGCTGACATGGTTGTACTGAGCAAGATCTACACCCGCACCGGCGACAAGGGCGATACCGCGCTGGGCAATGGCACCCGGGTGGCCAAACATGCGCTGCGGGTCGACGCCTATGGCACCTCGGACGAGCTGAACGCCACTGTCGGGCTGGCGCGGCTGCATGCCGAGGGCGAGGCCGACGCGGCGCTGGCGCGAATCCAGAACGACCTGTTCGATCTGGGCGCCGATCTCTGCAACCCCGAGCCGGAAGACGGCGAGACACCGGAGTATCCGCCGCTGCGGATGGTGGCCGAACAGACCACGCGGCTGGAGGCCGAGATCGACGCGATGAACGCGCGGCTGACGCCGTTGCGGAGCTTCATCCTGCCCGGCGGCTCGGCGCTGGCGGCGCATCTGCATCTCTGTCGCACGGTGGCGCGCCGCGCCGAGCGGCTGGCGGTGGAGCTGGCCGGGGCAGAGCCGATCAACAGCCACGCGGTGACCTATCTCAACCGGCTGTCCGACTGGTTCTTCGTGGCCGGCCGGATCGCCAATGACGATGGCGCCGCCGACGTGCTCTGGGTGCCCGGCGCAAACCGCTAGGCCGGTAATCCCGCGCGCCCCGGGCGTGTCCCGGGGCCCCTGCCTGTCGAGGGGCGGACCTTCTGCCTACTCCGGCACCTTGAAGGTCAGCGAGGCCCAGAGCGATTCCCACACCGGGTCATCCTCGGCCACCGGCTCCAACGGACGGACCACCACCGCATCGGCAAGATAGACCTGCCCCGGGGTCACCGGCAGCAGCGCAACCCCCTCGGCGTCGGTGCGCAGCAGCGTGATCTCGACCTCGCCCTCGGGCGATTTGGCAAAAAGCTCGACCTGCGCATCGGCCCGGGGCGCGCCCTGATAAAGCACCCGGACTGGCAACCCGTCCGAGAGATCGTCGGTATAGGGATTGGCCAGCGCCACGATCTCGGTTTCGAGGCCTGCCTCGCGGTCGGCCCCCGCGCCATCGCCGACCGCGATCAGCGCCTTGCCATACCGCGAATAGCGCTCGCGCACGCCGGTCTCGGACAGGCCGCGCGCCTTGTGTTCCTCAAGCAGCGGCGCCCAGTCCTTGTGGATCAGGAAACTTTCGAACAATTCGTAGTCCTGATAGGTCAGGACGGTGTCGTTGGTCACATGCACGACCACCGCCAACCCGTCGTCCGGCGTCGGCACGCGCAGGGCCGGCCGGTCGCCGGCGCGGCCCCGGATCTGATAGGTCTGGTCGTTCATCAGGATGTCGAACCGCCGGATGCGCGGCGGAAAGTAGGAATAGGCCGGGCCTTCGAATTTTTCTCCGACGCGGATATTGGCCATCAGGAAGCTGTTCGACGGCACCTGCCAGGCCAGCGCATCGATGTAAAACTCATGCGCAGCCGCGAGAAGCGGAAAGGCGCTGAGCCCCAGTCCGAGGCCAAGTGTGGCGGTCAATCGTCGTATCATCGGGAACCCTCCTGCAAGATGCGAACGATAGCGCGCCCGGCGACATCGGCAAGCCGGCTCACGCAGCTTTGCGCGCGCGACCCTCGATGGTCTTGGCGAATTGCGCCACCCGAACCGAAAACTTCCTTGTCATCCGCGCCTTGGCCAGCTTCAGCGACTGCACCAGGAGCCGCGCCGAGAGCGTTCTGGGGGCCAGCCGCGCCTGCACGTTCATCCGGGTGCGATTGGGCGTCAGCGCGGTCAGGTCGATGGTCATCTCGGTCTCCATCCCGCCGGCCTTGCCGGCAAAGGCCAGAGCCTCCGGCGGCAGGATGCGCAGCAGCGCGATATCGGCCTCCATCTCGCGTCCGCGAAACTTGAAACCGGCGGTCCAGCGCTGGCTGGCCTCAGGGTCTGTCCCGACCCCGGCCGGGGCGCCATGCCTGCGAACCTTGACGCCCCGGCGCATCGCCTGGCGTTCCATGGTTTCGAAATCCGAAAGCGCGGCAAAGACCTTGTCGATCGGCGCTTCGATGTCTTCCTGACTGGTGAATTCCATCTGACGGCCCGGCCTGTTTTTGTTGGCCGTCAGTCTTGCGTCAATCCAGCGTATCCGCAAGCCAGTTCCGCAGGAGAAACTGTGCAATTGCACCTTTCCGCGCCGGCAGGAGCACCGGATGATCGCCGGCAAAGGCGGAGACCATCTCCTCTCGGCTGACCCAGCGCGCATCCTCGAGCTCGACCGGGTCGAGGGTGATGGCGCGCGCCAGCGCCTCGCCCTGGCAGCCAAACATCAGCGAGGCCGGAAAGGGCCAGGGCTGCGAGGCGAGGTAGCTGACCTGGCCCACCGGAATGCCGGCCTCTTCCAGCACCTCGCGGCGCACCGCCGCCTCGAGCGTTTCGCCCGGTTCGACAAAGCCGGCGAGCAGGGAATACATCCCCTCGGGCCACCCGGGAGAGCGGCCGACAAGCACGGAATTGCCATGGGTGATCAGCATGATGACCACCGGATCGGTGCGCGGGAAATGCTGTGCGCCGCAGTCGCGGCAGGCGCGCTGCCAGCCGGCGTTGATGATCTCGGACTTGCTGCCGCAGCGCGAACAGAAGCCATGGCTGTCGTGCCAGCCGAGGATCGCCTTGGCAGTTGCCGCCAGTTCGGCGTCGCGCGGGGTGAGCCGGGTCATGTTCATCCGCAGCTCGGCAAAACCCATGCCGCCGGGCAGGTCGGGGTGGCGTTGCACCGAGGCATCGACGAAGTGCCCCAGCGTCCCGCCGTCGAGATCCACCGGTTCCCACGCCGAGAGGTTGCAGGCAAAGATCGCCGCACCGCCCTCGCGGCCGAGCAGCATCAGGTCGTCGTCGCCCTGCGGCAGCACCGGGTGATCGAGCGGCAGGCGGATCAGCGCGCCGGTTTCCTCGTCCAGCAGCGGCTTGCCGCGCCAGATCAGCACGGCGCGGGCCTGCGGGTCGGCCTGCGCGGCGGCGAGGGCCGGGGCATCGCCGCGAATCTCGGCCGCGCGGTCGAGGGCCGAACCGCCAAAAGTGACCGTTTCCGCGTGTTTCATGCTGGCTCTCCCGTAGGTGTCAGCGTGGGGATGGCATGCGGATGCCCCTCTTGCAAGCGGCGGCGCGGTTGATTACATAGCGGGTCGAGAGGTTGGCGCGGGCAGGCGCCTCGCCAACCCGGTCAGGTCCGGAAGGAAGCAGCCGTAACGAGCCCCGCTTGGGTCGTTGTCCAGCCTCTCACCAGATTTCTTCACAAGGCGTTGAAATTTATCAAATGCCCTGCTCTCAAGGGCTTGGGACCGTTTGCGGTGACGGTCACGATGACAAAACGGACGTGAAGATGGCAGACGCGACAGATAATCTCGATGTGGCTGGAGGCCGGGCGGTACGTGTTTCGTGCCCTTCCAAGGCGCTACGATTCGGTCCCGGGTAGAGAGCGCCATCAACGGTGTCCGGCCCCGGCGAATGGACGCGGGAGCGTCGCGTGGCCCTGCCGTTTTGCCCGGTCTTCCGCTAAGCTTCTGATCAGAGCCATTTCCTCGACGCCCTCATTTGCAGGAGACCGCCACCGTGAAGACGACGCGCATCGGGCAACTGGTGATCGACACCGCCGATGCGCTGGCGCGCGCGCAGGATGCCGACAGCCATTGGTGGGCGACCATGGGCATTGCGCGTCGCCTTGGCGCCGAGGCGGTGAACATCGGGGGTTTCAACACCGCTCCCCGCCAGGTCAATTGGGTGCGAAGCTCGAAGGATCCGCTCTGGCTCGAGCAATACAGCCAAGAAGGCTTCGCCACGGTCGATCCCCTTGTTCGCGGCGCCTTGTCCAGGGATGTCCCTCTGCTTGTCGATATTGCGCGCGAAGAACGGCGTGCGCCGGCTTCGGGAAAGCTTCGCGACTGGCGCGCCGCGAGCCTGAGCTACGGCTACAATTTCCTGATTTCTTATGGCTGCTATTCAGGGGAGCAGGGAGCGGGCATCACGCTGAGCTGCCGCGATGATCCCACCTCGCTGTTCGGGGCCGGAACCCTGCGAGCGTTTTCCGCCGTTTCGGCGATGATGGCGAACACGCTGATCGAGTCGAAGGACGATATTCACGAGGGCTGGGCCTATGGCGCGGAATGTGAGCGGCTGTCGCCATCGGAACGCGACGTTCTGGCGTTTATCGCCAACGGGCTGACCGGACATATGATCGCGGACCTGCTGAACGTCACCGAATTCGAGATCTGGCGGCGCATTCGCAATGCCTGCCTCAAGATGCAGGCGAAGACCGTCGAGCAAGCGCTGGCCAAAGCGATTTCGAGCGGTCTGGTGGAGCCCTGACGCGACAGGGCCCCAGACGCAATCGCGGCGCGCGGGGCAAGACAACCCCGCCTGCCGCCTCAATCACCCGGGATTTCGCCGTCGAGCCAAGCCCGCGCCGCATCCAGCCCGTCGCGCGGGAACACCCGCATCCGGGTGGGCAGAAGCGCGCCCACCGACCGGGCAATCGGGCTCAGCCAGCCGATGTCGGTGACCACCGCGATATGGCTGATATGCGGCAGCGCCTTGATGTCAAACCGGAGGCCGGGCAGCAGAAGGCCCGGGTCGAAGCCCGAGACATGATCGACCACCTCGATCATCTGCACCGTGCCATGGGCGTTGATGAAGGCTTCCATCGGACCGGCGATGCTGTCGTAGTCCGCCTTGGTGATCTGGCCGCTGACGGTGAATTCGACGCGCTTTTTCTCGGGGAACTCGGTATAGGTGACGGCCATGGTGCGTGCTCCCTTGGTTGGATGCCGGCGGTCTTCAGGCCGGCGTGGCGGAGGCGGCCTGATCCGGCTCAGCGTTTGCGTCGCCCGCCGGCGCTGCGGGCATGAAAGTCCGGCGGGCGTCTTGCCACCCAGCGGATGAAATTCGCCAGCCGGGGATGGGCGCGCAGGGCCTCGGCCGTGTTGAAGTCGCGCGCCAGTTCGGCCTCGGTCAGCGTGGCGTGTATCTCGTTGTGGCAGATCTGCGGTATTATGGAGCAAACTCACCAAATATGGTTATTGAATAACCTGAAATGGTGATGTATGCTGCCGCCATGAGACAGCGTTATTACTACCGCCCATGGAAGGATGAGAGCCTTGTGTCGGCTTTGCACTTCATGCGGTGCCGGATTATTCGTGAGGGGCTTGAGGGCCAGGAACATGCGGACGCGCTTTTATGTCAGCTTGGCGTTGCTCCGGAAAGCCTGCCGTTGCCGCGTAAAATCCCCCACTACTTCAAGCGAGGCGAATTGCAGAGAGCCATCTTCGATGCGCTGCGATGCGGCCCGTTGACCGGCGCTGAGATAGCAGAACGCGTAAGGGCGGGGCTTGACCCCAAGGCTGCTTACAGGCGCACATATCAAGCGCTGTGGGCCATGCAGAAGAATGGAATGGTGCAGAATGATAGGGGGCTTTGGTCCCTCATGGATGGGGAGGGCGACCCGTGAGCCGCCCTCCCTGAGTCACTATGCCGCCTTCTCAAAAGCGTTTTTGAATGATTGGCTCTCGACGAGGAGTTTTGTCCATGCCGCACTCTTACACTCGACCACCAACAGCAGGTCCTCTCTGCCGAGAATGGTTTGCAGACGATCACGAAGCGCCGCAACCGTACCCGGGTAATCAACCCACCATACTGTTTCGAGAACGCGGGCGTATGTTACCGCCAGCTTCGGTATCAGATCATCCATCTGGCGGTGAGACGGATTTGGCCCGTTAAGGTCATAAGTGACCAGCATATTTGCCATACTTTGCTACCTTTCGTGTGGCAAAGAGCGTCCGTTAGCCGAAGCCCGGCTTGACTAAACGCCCTTATTTCGTGTAGAAAAACGATGACGGCACCGCAGAGCCGCCATCGTCCGCCTTTCGGCTAAAGCCGCGCTTGGTGGGCGCGGCTCAGTCTATCAAAGCGGCCTGCCACATAGGGATACTCCTTTCATTGACCGGACCGGTCGAAGTTGGGGTTTTGAAAAGCGAAGATGCCGCCAGCATCTTCGCTTTTCGCTTCTTCAGGTTCTGCGGAGCCTGAAGTTTCGGACGGGTCAGCGCCAATGAGCGCCAGCCCAGAACCTGTAAATTCAAATTTTCCGTGGCCAACACGGTCGAACCATCCGGCTTTAACGGCGTTCATCATTTGAGTTCGCTGCCCGCCCGCACTGGCCTCATGTCCGGCCAACTCGATGGCCGCGCTCAAGTCTTCATACGAATAAGGCGCATCCGCAGTTTCGTAGAGCGCCTTATAAATGCTAACCCACTTGTCCGATGCGCCTGCCTTCGGCGACATATCAATATCAATGTGTTTCGCCAAGTCAGCGATTCCAGCGCGCTCCATGGCTTTAACGGCCTTGTCGTATGCGTCCGCCTCAACTTGAAAGCGGTCCGCCTCACGCTGCGCCTTCTCAACACGCTCAAGCGCACCGGCCCGTTTTTTGACGGCTTCGTCGCGCAAGCGCAAGATGATGTGGATTTCGTTTGCCATACACCGACTCATATGTGCGCAGGCGTAAAACGTCAAGCTGAAATCGCTGCGCATTAAGCGCTTACGTTTGCGAGAACAAGCGGGCAACTTGCGCCAAGGGGATGCGCGCCCGGTGTTTTTGTCACCTCTGCCAGTAGCCGCACCACTGTGCCGACTTCTCGGCAAGTGCCGCAGCGCCAACGGCCATCGTGAACTGGTGGCCGTTGGCAACGCGGTTGTTGTCCTCGCGCCAAGCCATCTCAACGGCGTATGCGTGAAGGTACTTCCCGGCGATGTGATGATGAATGCCGATTTCCGCGCGGCGGATGCGGCTAAAGAAGCTTTCGGCCTGATTGGTGCAGGCTCCGTCTTTTGAGTATGCCTCTTTGTGATTGATACGCTTTATCGGGAAGTTGGCGGCGAGGCGATCCCAATGCGAAGCTTCGTCAGCGTGAACGGTCGCGCCCTTCTCGACGGTCCGCTTGACTACGGCAACGCCTTCGGCTTCGTTGGTGCCAACGTGGGTGCGGGTTTCACCGCCACGCTCACGAACGGCAATGACGACCTGACGCTTGCCAGACTGGTTGATTTTCTTGCGGCGGTCCTTGCGGTCTTTCCGCTCATTGGCAGGCTTCACATAGCCACCGAAGTACGCGCCATCGACCTCAACGTCGCCTTTAAGCGCGCCAGCTTCGCGGGCGGTCTCTATGGCTTCGCGGACCTTATGCAGCAGGACAAACGCAGTCTTGTAATCGACTGCAAGGTCACGAGACAGTTGCAGGGCGCTGTATCCCTTGGCTCCATTTATGAACACTGCGATTGCCGCCAGAATGTCGCGAACCGCCAGCTTGCGGCTGTGAAAGATCGTGCCGCTGGTGACGCTGAATTGCTTACCGCAGCCTTTACACTTCCAGACCGGGCGGGTTTTCAGGTCATAGTGTTCAACGCAACCGCACTCGGGGCAGATCGGCTCACCTTCCGTTTCCGTCCAGCGCAGAGCCCGGAACGCGGCCCGAGCTTCATCATCCGACATGCGCATGATCTTGACCAGCGATAGGGTCTTTGCGGCGGGGGAGAGGAGGAAGTGCTGAGCCATAACAATAACCTTATTTGGTTATTAATTTATGGCATTGGACAAACCGCCCGTCAAGCACTAATATAACCATATCCGGTTATTTGAGGCCATCATGAACGTGATCGACGAAACGACCCGCCCAGCCCCTCCGACGCCAACGGCCAGGAAGGGCAATCCCTTGAATGCGGAGTTTGAGGAAAAAGCCAAGCGCTTCCTTCGCGATGCGATGGCACAGAAGGGCGTGACCTACGACCAGCTAACAGAACGCCTTGCGTCCATAGGGGTTGATATGAGCAAGGGCGGTGTGGCGAACAAAATAAGCCGTGGCGGGTTTAGTGCAGCGTTCCTACTTCAGTGCATAAAGGCACTTGATTTGGAGATTGAGCCAGTCGAGAAATAGGCTCGCCTTTCCAAAAGAACAGGATTCGATATGGTACATACCACCGAAGCGGAAATAGCAACCGCAGTTATGCGTATTGCTGCGCGATCTCCGGATGGAACCGCAACTTTTGAACAGCTATATAAAGAGATTCCGAGCGAAATCACACTGACTGCGGATGACCAACGTCAGTCTACCACGCGGCCCAATGAACAGATGTGGGAGCAAATCGTGCGAAATATCCAGTCACATCATGAGGCTGAGGGGAATGCGATTGCCGAGGGCTGGTTGGTTCACGTACCTAAGACCGGTTGCCAAATCACCGACGCTGGAAGGAAACGCATCTAGCGATACTTTGCCTTGTATCCAGGCTGGAGCCATTTCAGTTCGGTGCCGAAGCTATCCTTGTCCCAAACAAACCAAGCATAAGCTGTGGTCCCACTACCTTTCACAGTAGCGCCAGCGGGATAGAATGTAATCCGCTCACTGAAAATCCAAACCCTAGAAGGCGGCGAAATCGAGAATATCGTTTTTTGTCGATTGACGCCTTCTAGGAATGCAAGCCGAAGTAGAAGCGCGAACTTCCGGCGTGCTGACACTAATCCGGTTCGCACGAAACCCTCTGCGGCATTATACGGCGGGTTTGTAACTACATTGTCCGCCTTCAACGCCGTATCAAGAAAGTCCACTCCGGCCTCCCCGTACCCGCGATTGTAAAGATCGGAGCTTTGGATACTCTTTCCCGTCTTCTCCAGAACGTTCGACATCGCGCCATCGCCACAAGCGCACTCCCAAATACCTCCATCAAACTTCTCATTGTCGATGAGTGCGTGGGTCGCCCAAGCAGGAGTGGGAAAGTAGTCTGGGCCGTCTAAGTCCGCAAACCGCTTCGTTGTCGGCTTGAACCCGCCGTTGAGGTTATATGTAGCATCCATAGTAAAAACATAGCAGAATCATGGAGTTAGTCAACGCCAGCTAAGTGATTCGAAAGACTCGATAATTTTCCAATGTAACCATATTTGGTGAGTTTGCTCCATAATACCGCAGATCTGGTGCAGCAGCACCGTTGGCCCGCGCTTGCCGCCCTTGAGCCTGGGGATCAGGTGGTGCAGCGATTGTTGCGCCGCCGGCGGGATCGGGCGGTGGCAGAGCGGGCAGATCGGGTCGGGCGCGTCGGTCATCCTGCGCCAACCCTAGCCGGAGACGGGCCGAAAATCAGCCCCGACGGCCGGGCCGCAGCAAATCCCCGGCCCGGGGCACCTTGCCAGCCGCGCCACATCGCGGCATCACGGGGGCGGGTCATCGCGACATGAGGACAGCAATGAACTTCGATCTCGCCGGTGGGCCAACAATTGCACAGCGGGCCCGGGCCATCGCCGCGCACCGGCGCCCGGGTGCAATGCCGTGGCCCGGTGGCCGAGTCGGGACGGGCGATCGCGCCTTTGCGGTGACATGACGGTCGCGGCGCTGGTCATTGGCGCTGGCCCGGCCGGGCTGATGGCGGCCGAGGTGCTGGGGCAGGCGGGGCATGCGGTTCTGCTGGCCGAGGCCAAGCCCTCGCCGGCGCGCAAGTTTCTCATGGCGGGGAAATCCGGGCTGAACCTGACAAAATCCGAAGACTTCGACAGATTTCTCGCCGCCTTCGGGCCCCGCGCCGACGATTTGCGCCCGATGCTGGAGGCCCTTGGCCCGGACGAGGTGCGGCGCTGGGCCGAGGCGCTGGGCCAGCCGCTGTTCACCGGCCCGACCGGCCGGGTCTTTCCGCAGGCGATGAAGGCCTCGCCGCTGCTGCGCGCCTGGCTGGCCCGGCTCGACGGATATGGTGTCACCCGCCGCACCCGCTGGCGCTGGCAGGGCTGGGCGGACGGGGCGGCGGTCTTTGCCACCCCCGAGGGGGTGCAGCGTGTCACGGCCGGGGTCACCGTGCTGGCGCTGGGCGGGGCGAGCTGGGCGCGGCTCGGCTCGGATGGCGCCTGGGCCGAGGCCCTGCGTGCCGCGGGCGTGCCGCTGGCGCCGTTCCGGCCGGCCAACATGGGCGTTCGCGTCGAGTGGTCGGCACATATGGCAGCGCGGTTCGGCATGCCGGTCAAGGGCGTCGCCTGGCAGGCGGGCCCGGCCCGCAGCCGCGGCGAAGCGGTGATCTCGGACCGCGGGCTCGAGGGCGGCGGCATCTACGCGATCTCGGCCGCGGTCCGCGACGGCGCGCCCCTGAGCGTCGATCTCGCGCCGGACACGGATGCGGAGACATTGGCCCGCCGACTCGCCAAGCCGCGCGGCAAGATGACGGCGGCGAATTTCCGGCGCAAGCAGGCCCGGCTCGATCCGGTGCAACAGGCGCTGCTGATGGAATTCGGCCAGCCGCTGCCCGAGGATCCCGGCCAGCTTGCCCGGCGCATCAAGGACTTGCCGATCCGCCACGCCGGGCCACGGCCGATGGACGAGGCAATCTCCACCGCCGGCGGCATCGGCTTCGAGGCGCTGACCCCGGGGCTCGAGCTGATCGCGCGCCCCGGCACATTCGTTGCCGGTGAAATGCTCGACTGGGAGGCCCCGACCGGCGGCTATCTGCTGACCGCTTGTCTGGCCACCGGCGCCTGGGCCGGGCGGCAGGCCGCGGCTTGTCTTGGCGCCAGCCCTGTGTAATCCAGACCGGGTTTCCAGGGAGGTCACATGAACGCCGGTCTGATCCTGCTGACGCTGAGCTATGTGTTCAGCCAGTTCTTTCGCTCGTTCCTTGCCGTGCTGGCCGAGGTGCTCGAACGCGACATCGGCGCCCGCCCCGATGACCTCGCCACCGCCTCGGGCGTCTGGTTTCTGGTCTTTGCGCTGATGCAGATCCCGGTCGGCGCGGCGCTGGATCGGATCGGGCCGCGCCGCACCGCCGCGGTGCTCTTTGCCATCGGCGGCGCCGGCGGCGCGGCGGGGTTTGCCCTGGCGCAGAGCCCGGTGCATGTGACTCTGGCCATGGGGCTGATCGGGCTGGGCTGTTCGCCGGTGCTGATGGCCTCCTATTACATCTTCGCGCGCACCTGCCGGCCGGCGATCTTTGCCTCGCTGGCGGCCACGGTGCTGGGCATCGGCACTCTGGGCAACCTCGCCGGCACCCTGCCACTCACCCTGCTGGTCGAGGCCATCGGCTGGCGCGAGACGCTCTGGGCGCTGGCGGCGGCCTCGGCGGCGATCGCGCTTGGCCTGTTCTTCCTGGTGCGCGACCCGCCCGGCGCCGAAACCACCCTCCGCGGCTCCGTGCTCGACCTGCTGCGCCTGCCCGCGCTCTGGCTGGTCATTCCGATGATGTTCGTCAACTACGCCGCCTCGGGCGGGCTGCGGGCGCTCTGGATCGGGCCGTACCTGCGCGACGTGCACGGGCTGACGCCAGGCGCCATCGGCCTGGCGACGCTGGCGATGGGGGTGGCGATGATCGCCGGCACCTTTGCCTACGGGCCGCTCGACCGCTGGTTCGGCTCGCGCAAATGGGTGGTCCTGCCGGGCAATGCCCTGGTGGTGATGGGCTGCACCGCGCTCTGGCTCTGGCCGGCCCCGGGCGTGGTCACCGTTCTCGCGCTGTTCTGCATCGTGGGGTTCTTCGGCATGACCTTTCCGCTGATCCTCGCCCATGGCCGCAGCTATGCGCCGGATCACCTGATCGGGCGCGGCGTGACGCTGATGAACCTTTTCGGCATTGCCGGCGTCGGCATCTTTCAGGTCGTCACTGGTCGCGTGCAGGAGGGGGCCGCCGCCCAGGGCCCGATCGAGGCCAGCTATGCGCCGGTCTTCGCCATCTTTGCGCTCATCACCCTGGCCGGGATGATCCCCTATCTGTTCAGCCGCGACCGGCTCGACTGATCCCGCAGCTTCTTCTCTTGTGAAATACCGCCGGGGGGCGGCCGCAGGCCGGGGGGCAGAGCCCCCCTGCACCCGGCCCGCCAGGAGCGTCGCGGCGAATGCCCCTTTAACAACCGGCCGCAACCCTGTATCACGCGCCCCATTCATACCGAGACGAAGGAAAAGGAACCGATGGGTTATCGAATCGTCGTCGCAGGCGCCACCGGCAACGTGGGCCGCGAAATGCTCAACATCCTCGCCGAACGGGGCTTCCCCGTCGACGAGATCGCAGTGCTGGCCTCGCGCCGGTCGCTGGGCACCGAAGTGAGCTTTGGCGACAAGACGCTCAAGACCAAGGACATCGAGGGCTTCGACTTCGCGGGCTGGGACATGGCGCTGTTTGCCATCGGCTCCGATGCCACCAAGAAATACGCCCCGATCGCGGCCGCGGCCGGCTGCGTGGTGATCGACAATTCCTCGCTCTATCGCTACGATCCCGATGTGCCGCTGATCGTGCCCGAGGTGAACGCCGATGCGATCGAGGGCTATGCCAAGAAGAACATCATCGCCAACCCCAACTGCTCGACCGCGCAGATGGTGGTGGCGCTCAAGCCGCTGCACGACCGCGCCCGCATCAAGCGCGTCGTGGTCTCGACCTATCAGTCGGTCTCCGGCTCGGGCAAGGACGGCATCGACGAGCTCTGGGATCAGACCAAGGCGGTCTACAACCCGACCGACGAATACGAACGCAAGGTCTACCCCAAGCAGATCGCCTTCAACGTCATTCCGCATATCGATGTCTTCCTCGAGGACGGCTCGACCAAGGAAGAATGGAAGATGGTCGCCGAGACCAAGAAGATCGTCGACCCGTCGATCAAGGTCACCGCGACCTGCGTGCGGGTGCCGGTCTTTGTCGGCCACTCCGAAGCGCTGAATGTCGAATTCGAGGATTTCCTCGACGAGGACGAGGCGCGCGACATCCTGCGCGAGGCGCCGGGCGTCATGGTGATCGACAAACGCGAGGATGGCGGCTATGTCACGCCGGTCGAATGTGTCGGCGATTTCGCCACCTTCATCAGCCGCATCCGCCAGGACAGCACGATCGAAAACGGCCTGAACCTGTGGTGCGTCTCGGACAACCTGCGCAAGGGCGCGGCGCTCAACGCAGTGCAGATCGCCGAGACCATGGGCAACCGGGTGCTGAAAAAAGGCTGATCTCCGTCAAGAGGTTACGAGACAAGGGCCGCCCCCGGGGCGGCCCTTTTTCTTTGCCGTGGGGCATGGGGCAGGGGCCCTGAAGACCGCAGGCAAACGTCCACCTTCTTCACGCGATATTCACGTCTGAGAAACATTGTGTTGCAGTATAGACGCTCCGCACAATATATGAAAACACCTGCCCCGGTGTTGCCACAATCCGCGAGCACGCTAGATGCGTAGGAGGTTATGAGCATGGCACATCACATTGAAATCCTCGCCGAGCCCGGTCTGGCACAGACCCGCTGGCGGGGTCCGGAAAGCAGCAATCGGCTGGATTGCGAAACCGGTGTTCTACTTCGGGCAATGCTGGCCCCGGTGTTCCAACAGGCAACAAGCTGGGGCAACCTGAGCCGCAAACTGGCGCGCAAGGGCTTCGGCCTAGGCTTCCACCAAGGACGGCTTGTCCTGACCGACATGGACAGCGGCGAGCGGATCTGCTCGTGCAAATATCTCGGTCATCCGCTTCGGGCGCTGAGCCTGCGGCTGGGCCGGGCCAAGGTGCTCGCCTCGCACGATGGCCGCGGCCGCGGTGTCCTTCTGGCCTGACCCGGTTTGCGGCCGGTGGCAAAACCGGCCCGACGTCAGGCCCGATCCAGTAGCCTTGCCGGGGTTTGACGCCCGGCGCAGGCCGAGGTCAGCCCACCGCGCGGAACTGGTCCGATGCCGGATCGTATTCCTCGAGCGCCCCTTCGCCGATGCCGGTCCACAGGCCGTGCAGCGACAGGGCACCGCTCTTGACCCGCTCTTCGACGAAGGGAAAGGTCATCAGGTTTTCCAGCGAGATCACCACCGAGCGCTTTTCCAGCGCGCGCGCCTGGGCTTCGCCCTCGGGCGCATCCTTGATCGCGTCGTAACCGGGCCGCAGGATGTCCATCCAGCGTCCGACAAAGGAATTGGGCTTTTCCAGCTCCGGCGCCTTGCCGTTGCACATGTCGATGCAGCCCTGCACCCCGCCACATTGCGAATGCCCCAGCACGATCAGATGCGCCACCTTGAGCGCGGTAACCGCGTATTCCACGGCCGCCGAGGTGCCGTGGTGGTCGCCGTCGGGCGCATAGGGCGGCACCAGATTGGCGATATTGCGGTGAATGAAGAATTCCCCGGTGTCGGCGCCAAAGATCGAGGTCACGTGAACCCGGCTGTCACAGCAGGAAATCACCATCGCGCGGGGCCGCTGCCCCTCGGTGGCAAGTCGGCGATACCACGCGGCGTTTTCGGCGTAATCGGTGGCTTTCCATCCCTGATAACGCTGGACCAGGTACTTCGGCAGGCTCTTGGCGTGTTCCATTGGCGGTCTCCCGTCTTCTTTCCGCGCAGCGGTGATACGCCCGAATTGCCGAGAATTCGAGCGAAATAATCTGTCGTCCGCAAGGTTTCCAAAACTCTTTGCCGTCATTCTGGGCCAGGCCGTGGGGGCGTGAATGAAGGTGGGAACCGTGGAACGGATAGGAATGCTCGCATATGACGAAGGCGTCAGGCTCGACCAGGAGCGGATCGAAGACCTCTATCGCCGCATGGGCGACGCCGGCGCCGAGGATGTGGTGTGCCGCGCGCTCGAGGAAATTGCGGTGCGCATGTCTTACGCCAACAAGCTGCACAAGCGCGGCGATCTGGCCGAGATGCGCAAATGCCTGCGCTCGCTGTCGCGGATCGCCGATCAAATCGGGATGGTCGCGCTCTCTTCGGTGGCGCGCGATGTCTGTGCCTGCATCGATCAGAACGATGCGGTGGCCATGGCGGCCACGCTGTCGCGGCTGGCGCGCACCGGCGACCGATCGCTGACGGCTATCTGGGATTTGCAGGAATTCATGATGTAGCCCCCCGCGCTGGCGGCGGGACGCGAGACAATCGCACCTCTGCCCTTGCAGGTGCGCCCGGGCAGGCTAGGCTGCGGCAAAATCCATTCCGCCGGAGTAACCGTCATGCCGCAGGACCATCCCCTGACATTCGCCGATGCCGATCAGGCATCGATCCCGCTTGCCCTGCTCACCGCCGAGGCCTTTGACGGCTGGCGCCTGGCCCAGGAGCCGGGCGCGCGTGGCTGGGCCGAAGCCAATGGCTTTGTGGCCGGGCCGGGGCAGGTGCTGCTGTTTCCTGGTGAGGACGGCGCGCCCGAGGCCGCGCTGGGCGGTGTCGGATCGGCCAAGGACCGGGCCCGCGGTCGCTTTGCCCTTGCCGCTGTGGCGCAGAGCCTGCCAGCGGGCACCTATCACATCGAAAGCGGGTTGCCACAGGATCCAGGTGATATCGAGGCCGAGCTTCTTGGTTGGCTTCTCGCCGGCTACAGCTTTGACACCTATAAGGAAAAACCCGGGAAACAGGTCCGCCTCGTGGCCCCCGAAGGGGTCGATACCGCCCGGATCGAGGCGATTGCGGCCGGCGAGGCGCTGACCCGCGACCTGATCAACACCCCCGCCAACGACATGACGCCCGACGGGTTGCAGGCCGCCGCCGCAGCGCTGGCGCATGACTACGGCGCGCAATGCAGCGTGATCGGCGGCACCGAGCTTCTGGCCGAGAACTTTCCGCTGATCCACGCCGTCGGCCGCGCCTCGGATTGCGCCCCGCGGCTGATCGACATGCGCTGGGGCCAGTCCGGCCCCAAGGTGACGCTGGTGGGCAAGGGCGTGTGTTTCGACACCGGCGGGCTCAATCTCAAGCCCGGCAGCTCGATGGGGCTGATGAAAAAGGACATGGGCGGGGCCGCCACGGTGCTGGGGCTGGCGCAGATGATCATGGCGCTGGATCTGCCGGTGCAGCTGCGCGTGCTGATTCCGGCGGTGGAAAACTCGGTCTCGGCCGGCGCCTTCCGCCCCGGCGACATCCTGACCTCGCGCAAGGGGCTGACGGTCGAGATCAACAACACCGATGCCGAGGGCCGTCTGGTGCTGGCCGATGCGCTGGCACTGGCCTGCGAAGAGGAGAGCGACCTGGTGATCTCGATGGCCACGCTCACCGGCGCCGCCCGGGTGGCGGTGGGCCCCGATCTGGCGCCTTTCTACGCCGATGACGCCACCGCCGCCGCACTCGAGGCCGGCGGCAGGCGGGCGCAGGATCCGCTTTGGCGCTTGCCCTTCTGGGAGCCCTACGAGACCATGATCGAACCCGGCATCGCCGATCTCGACAATGCGCCCAAGGGCGGGTTCGCGGGCTCGATCACCGCCGCGCTCTTCCTTCGCCGTTTCGTGAACGAGGATACCCGCTACGCGCATTTCGACATCTACGGCTGGCAACCCGAGGCCCGGCCCGGCCGGCCCAAGGGCGGCGTCGGCATGGGCGCGCGCGCCATCCTCGCCGCGCTGCCCGACCTGATGGGGCTGGAGCCGGCGGAATGACCGCCGACCCCCGGGTGCTCAAATCCAACGGTCGTGTGGCGCATGTCTCGCTCGAAGGGCAGGTGGCGGCGGCGCGGTTCACCGAAGGGGAGCTTTGGCAGGTGGTGACCGCCACCGCCGTAATCAGCGATGCCGACGGAGCCAGGCGCGAACGCGAGCTTTTGCTCGGACAGGGCTTTCGCGTGCTCGAGGTGAGCGATGGCATGGCTTTCGGCTATTGCGAGCACAACGGTTACGTCGGCCATGTCGAGACCGACGCCCTGTCACGTGACATGCCGGCACCGACCCACCGGGTCGCTACGCGGATGAGCTATTGCAAGTCCGACCCGGATCTCAAGGCGCGCAACGAAGTTGCGGTTCTGCCGCATGGCGCCCGGGTCGCCACCCGCGATCAGAGCGGCGATTGGACCGAAATCGCCATCTGCGCCGGCGCAGACAAGGCAACGGCCTGGGTCTGGGCCCCCTCCGCGCATCTGGCGCCGCTGGCGCAGCGCTGCGCCGATCCGGTCGCGGTGGCCCGGCTCTACCTCGGAACGCCTTATCTCTGGGGCGGCAATTCGGCCTTCGGGATCGATTGTTCCGGGCTCGTCGAGGCCGGGTGCCTGGCCTGCGGCATCCCCTGTCCCGGCGATTCCGACCTGCAAGAGGCGGCGCTGGGCGCTACCCTGGCCGCGGATGCCGCGCTGCGCCGCGGCGATCTCCTGTTCTGGAAAGGTCACGTCGGCTGGGTTGCCGGCGCAGACCTTTTGCTCCACGCCAACGCCCATCACATGGCGGTGGCGGAAGAGCCGCTGGCTGCGGCCATTGCGCGAATCGCGGCCCAGGGCGGAGGCCCGGTCACCCGCCGCGCACGACTGGAAAGGCACTGACATGACACAGGATTTCTTTACCCCCGTCTCGGGCATGGAACTGCCGCGCTTTGCCGGCGTGCCGAGTTTCATGCGCTTGCCGGTGGTTCCCCCCGGCCATGCCCGGTTCGACGAGGTCGACATCGGCCTGATCGGCGTCCCCTGGGACAGCGGCACCACCAACCGCCCCGGGCCGCGCCACGGCCCGCGCCAGTTGCGCGACGCCTCGACGATGATCCGCGCCGAAAACGCCGCGACCCGGGTGCGCCCCTTCGAGGCGGCCAATTGCGCCGATCTGGGCGATGTCGGCATCAACCCGGCCGATATCGACGATTCGATGGATCGGATCACGGCGTTTTATCAAAGGCTTGCCCCCGCCGGCATCCGGCCGGTCACGGCCGGCGGCGATCACCTGACCTCGCTGCCGGTGCTGCGCGCCCTGGCCGAGGACGGGCCGCTGGGTATGGTGCATTTCGACGCCCATACCGATCTCTTCCACAGCTATTTCGGCGGCACGATGTACACCCATGGCACGCCCTTCCGCCGCGCCATCGAGGAAGAGCTGCTCGATCCGGCGCGGGTGGTCCAGATCGGCATCCGCGGCACCGCCTATGACTTCGAGGACCGCGATTTCGCCAAGGCGGTCGGCGTTCGGGTCATCCCGATCGAAGAATTTTTTGCCCGCGGCGTCACCGATGTGATGGCCGAGGCCTGCGAGATCGTCGGCGAGGCTCCGGTCTATGTCAGCTACGACATCGATTTCGTCGACCCGGCCTTCGCGCCGGGCACCGGCACGCCGGAAATCGGCGGCCCGAATTCCTTTCAGGCGCAACAGGTGGTGCGGGGCCTTGCCGGGCTCGATATCGCGGGGGCCGATCTGGTCGAGGTCTCACCGCCGTTCGACACCAGCGGCGCCACCGCCTGGCTCGGCGTGTCGCTGATGTTCGAACTTCTCTGCGTGATGACCGGCTAGGCCCGTCCGGCCGTGGCCGAACGCCCCGGCCCCTCAGAGGTTCCTGAAAGCGGGGGTCAAAGACGCTTGTCCTGGGCCCGCAGCTGGCGGGCGCGGGTCAGGATGGCATCTTCGATGGCGCGGGCGGTCTCGGCGGAGACCGGTCCGGCGCGGGTCTGAAGCGCGAGGTTGAGCGAGCGGGCGTCCAGCGCCGGATCGGTGACATAGATCGTCGCACGATAGGCGCGGCCACCGCCCGGGGGCGTGCCATAGCCGGTGGTGATCACCCCGGTGAAGGGATCGACCGACTCGACCGGCAGGAAATCCAGCACCTCGAGCGCGGCATTCCAGATATATTTGTTGACCTTGCCGATCCGCGAACGGTCCTGCGGCCCGCGGAAGAAATCCCACAGCGTCGAGCGCGGCGCGCCCCGGTTGCCGTAGATTTCCTCCTCCAGCACCTCGTCGGTGCTGCGTCCCGGAGCGAACTGCGCGCCACAGGCCGTCAGCGCAAGCATGGCGGCCGCCAGAAGAATCGCGGCTTTTCTGGAAGTGGCGGTCATCAAGCGCTCCTGGCCGATAGGTTTCGGTGACGTCAGGCCCCTCAATACAAGCCGGGGCCAGAGACGACAAGATCCTCATTCGCAATCCCAATCCGCGGTTTTTCGGGTGACAGAAGGGTGCGCCGACGGGGGTATTCGCCGGGGCCTGATTTCTTGTGACAAAAGCGCATCACTCATGGCCTTGTTGCCGCCACAGTTTCGGCACGCGCTTGCATCGGGAGGGTCGGAAGGTGCATGAGAGGCTCATCAAGACCGGGCGACCGGTTTGGTACGTGCACAAGACACATGAGGGAAACAATGAAAAACATTCTGTTTGCAACCACCGCACTGGTCGCAACCGCAGGCTTCGCTTCGGCAGAAGTCACCGGCTCCGGCGCTGGCACCATTGACATCACCGGCCTGGCCGAGATGGGCATCATGGGCGGCGAAAACATCAACTTCGCTGGTCCGCTCGCCACTGGCACCACCGACCAGGAAGCTCAGTTCTTCACCGACATCGACGTCACCTTCTCCATGTCCGGCACCGCCGACAACGGCCTGACCTTCGGTGCGGCTGTCGACCTCGACGAAGGCGGCGCAGTGTCGAACGCGACCCAGAACAACGCAGACGACGGTGGCGTTGCCATGTTCGTTTCCGCTGGCGGCGCAACCCTGACCATGGGTGACACCAACGGTGCATTCGACCAGGCGCTGAAAGAAACCAACTTCGCAGGCGGTTCCATCGGCGACAACGAAGAGCACGTTGCATTCGGCGGCTTCGGCAACAACGGCCTCGACGGCTTCTACGACGGTCAGATCGCGCGTTTCGACTATGCTTTCAGCAACGTCACCGCATCGCTGTCGGCTGAAATCGACGACGCTGGCAACGACGACCCGGTCTGGGGTGTCGGTGTCCGTTACTCCGGCGAGTTCTCGGGCGTTGCCCTGGGCGTCGGCGTTGGCTACCAGTCGGTCAACGACGTGAACACCATCAGATTCGGCGGTCTGCCGGTTGCCAACGACGCTTCGGCTTCGGTTGTGGGTGTGTCGGTTGACGCGGGCTTCGCCAACGGCGTGACCACCGGCTTCTCCTTCACCCAGCTCGAAATCGACGGTGACGAAGCAACCCACGGCGCTCTGGGCCTCGGCTACGAGATGAACGCTCTGGCAGTTGGCGTGAACTTCGGCCAGTACATGATCGACGGCGACGAGTACACCTCGGGCTTCGGCATCGCGGCGACCTACGACCTCGGCGGCGGCCTCTCGGCCAAAGCAGGTTACGGCAACTCGACCGTTCACGACCAGTTCACCACCACCGGTGACGACGAGAACGGCAACAGCTGGTCCGTCGGTCTGGCAATGTCGTTCTAAGAACGGCGCCAGCCACAGTTAGGGAAGAGCGGGTCGCAAGACCCGCTCTTTTCTTTTTTGAAGCCCTGGTTTTCCGGTGGCGCTTTTCCTCTGGCCCGTGCGAAGGATAGCAGCGGGACAAGACTGACGAGGCGCGCCATGGGACTGAACGAGATCACCGAACGGATGCACAAGGCCGAAGCCGCCGCCGGGCGCGAGACCGGGACCACCCGGCTGATTGCGGTGTCCAAGAAGCAGCCCGACGACCGCGTTGCCGCCGTTCTCGATCAGGGGCATCGGATCTTTGGCGAAAACCGGGTACAGGAGGCCGCCGGCAAATGGCCCGGCTTCCGCGAGCGCTATGACGGCATCGAACTGCACATCATCGGTCCGCTTCAGACCAACAAGGCGCGCCAGGCCATGGAACTGGCGCAGGCAATCCATTCCCTCGACCGTCCCAAGTTGGCCCAGACGCTGGCGCGGCTGGCCCAGGAGCTGGGGCAATGTCCCGAGCTCTTTGTTCAGGTCAACACCGGCGAAGAGCCGCAGAAGGCCGGCGTCCTGCCGGCCGAGATCGACGGCTTTGTCAGCGAGTGTCGGGCGCTCGATCTTCCGGTGCGCGGGTTGATGTGCATTCCGCCGGTCGACGAGGCCGCCAGCCTGCACTTTGCCCTGCTGGCCAAGTTTGCCGCGCGCAACGGGCTGGACGGCCTGTCGATGGGCATGTCAGGCGATTTCGAAGAGGCCATCGCGCTGGGAGCCACCCACGTCCGCGTCGGATCGGCCATCTTCGGCGCGCGGCCGGCCCCGGCCTGAGGCCAAATTCTATACGAACGTATAGGCCTCCTATCCGACAAGACATATGGCCATCCGGGTGAACCCTGCCTTTAGTGCGCTCACCATGCGACACATGGAGCATGGGGGTTCCTACCGCACTGCGATCCCGGAGAGACACGGGGGCGGTCAGGACCTGGACGGTCGTTCTGAACTCTGTTGGGTTCATCACTCACGGAACGATCCGTCGGCGGGCGGCTGGGGGAGCGGTCGCCCGCCTATAGGGCGCGTCTGTGCCATCGCCCGAAATTTCGCCCCTTTCCGGTATTTTGTCGGCCTGTTCACGGTATCGTGTTCTGGCGGGCTGTGCGACCCTTCCCGTTTGTCAGCCACCCTGCTGCGCGGTAACTGTGGTATCTGCGTAGTTCACACCGTGCCTCAGACGCTTGTGCTTTACGCTATCGCGGCTTACGGAAGCAAAAACGGTACCAATTGGCTCATTTTTGTGATCCGATGGCGTGGCAGGGAGTAAAAAAGCAATATGACGCAAGACGCCGCAGATTTTCCGCCAGTCGATTTGCCGCCCACCGATCAATCCTTGCCAATCGCTCTCTTGCGCGCCCGAGAGAGGTTGATGATCCCGATCCGCGAGGCCCTGCAAGTCACCGGCCTCACGGAACAGCAGTGGCGGCTCTTGCGGGTGCTTGAGGAATTCGGCCCTCAGGACGCCACCAAGCTGGCCGAGCGCGCCAGCCTTCTGATGCCCAGCCAGACCCGGATTGTGCAGAACCTGTCCGAAAAGGGCTATGTCACCCGCCGCACCAATCCCGAAGACCGCCGCAGGCAGGTGGTGTCGATCACCGCCGCGGGTCATCAGGTGCTGGTCAAGAACGCCCCCAAGGCGCGAGAAATCTCCGACGAGGTGGCGGCCGCCCTCGGCGAAGAGAAGGTCAAGATGCTGGTTTCGATCCTGGACGACATCATTCACATGTGATGCTTCGGTCCTGCGGCGCGACCCGAGGATTGGTCTTGCATCGCTGGCCGCGCTGCCGCAGAACGGCAGACATTCTGGCTGGAGGTTTTCATGAAGATCGCAATGCTCGGCACCGGTTACGTGGGGCTCGTCTCCGGCGTCTGTTTCTCGGATTTTGGCCATGAGGTGGTCTGTGTGGACAAGGATCCGCGCAAGATCGAAATGCTCAAGGCCGGCAAGGTTCCGATTTTCGAGCCCGGTCTCGACCGGCTGATGGCCACCAATGTCGAGGCAGGCCGGCTGACCTTCACCCTCGATCTGGCCGAGGCGCTGGACGGCGCGGATGCGGTGTTCATCGCCGTCGGCACGCCGACCCGGCGCGGCGATGGCCATGCCGATCTGACCTATGTGATGGCCGCGGCGCGAGAGATCGCCGGGACCGCCAAGGATTACATCGTGGTGGTCACCAAATCGACGGTCCCGGTCGGCACCAACCGCAAGGTGGCGCAGGAGCTGGCGGCGGCCAATCCCGATCTTCAATTCGACGTCGCCTCGAACCCCGAGTTCCTGCGCGAAGGCGCGGCGATCGACGATTTCATGAAGCCCGACCGCGTGGTCGTCGGCGTCCAGACCGAGCGCGCGGCGCAGGTCATGGCCGAGATCTACCGGCCGCTCTTCCTGCGCGATTTTCCGATCGTCACCACCGATCTCGAGTCGGCCGAGATGATCAAATACGCCGCCAATGCCTTTCTCGCCACCAAGATCACCTTCATCAACGAAATCGCCGCGCTTTGCGAAAAGGTCGGCGCCGACGTCAAGCAGGTGTCCAAGGGCATGGGCCTCGACGGCCGCATCGGCAACAAGTTCCTGCATGCCGGCCCCGGCTATGGCGGGTCCTGCTTTCCCAAGGATACCAAGGCGCTGGCCCGGATCGGCCAGGAACACGCCAGCCCGATGCAGATCACCGAGGCGGTCATCCAGATCAACGAGGAGGTCAAGCGCCGCATGGTCGAGAAGTTGCGCGACCTCTGCGACGGCAGCTTCAACGGCAAGACCGTCGCCGTGCTCGGCGTGACCTTCAAGCCCAATACCGACGACATGCGCGACGCGCCGTCGCTGACCATCGTGCCGGCGCTGGTGGGCGGTGGCGCCAGGGTGCGGGTCACCGATCCGCAGGGCCGCCACGAAGGCGAGGCGCTCTTGCCCGGCGTCGAATGGTGCGCCGATGCCTATGAGGCCGCGGACAAGGCCGATGTGGTGGTGATCCTGACCGAGTGGAACGAGTTCCGCGCGCTGGATCTCGAGCGGATCGCCGGCGGCATGGTGACGCCGCGCATGGCCGATCTGCGCAATATCTACTCCGAGGCGGTTGCGCTTGGCGCGGGCTTTGCCGAATACACCTCGATCGGGCGCGGCCGGGAAGCCAGCGCGCAGGCGGGCTGAGCCATGCCCAAGGCGCTGGTCACCGGCTCGGCCGGCTTCATCGGCTTTCATCTGTGCCAGCGGCTACTCGCCGATGGCTACGAGGTCATCGGCCTCGACGCGATGACCGATTACTACGACGTCACGCTGAAGCAGCGCCGGCAGGCGATGCTGTTGCAGGCCCCGGGGTTTCGCGCCGTCACCGACCGGATCGAGCGCGACGGGGTGCTGCAAGAGCTGATCGCGGCGGAGCGGCCGGATGTGATCGTGCATCTCGCCGCCCAGGCCGGGGTGCGTTATTCCATCGACAACCCGCAGAGCTATGTCGAGGCCAACCTGATCGGCACCTTCAAGCTGCTGGAAGCGGTGCGCGCTACGCCCTGCGCGCATCTTTTGATGGCCTCGACTTCTTCGGTCTATGGCGCCAATACCGAGATGCCTTATGCCGAGGGGCACAAGGCCGATACCCAGATGTCGTTTTACGCCGCCACCAAGAAGGCGAACGAGGCGATGGGCCATTCTTATGCCCATCTCTACGACCTGCCGATCACCATGTTCCGCTTCTTCACCGTCTACGGGCCCTGGGGGCGGCCGGACATGGCGCTGTTCAAGTTCACCAAGGCGATCCTGAACGGCGAGGCGATCGACGTCTACAACCACGGCGACATGCGCCGTGATTTCACCTATATCGACGATCTGGTCCAAGGTATCCGCCTGCTGATCGATGCGGTGCCGGAACGGCCCGGGGATGGCGTCGTGGCCGATGGCGACAGCCTGTCGCCGGTGGCGCCGTTCCGGGTGGTGAACATCGGCAATTCCGAGCCGGTGCAGCTTCTGGCTTTCATCGAGGCGATCGAAGCGGCCATCGGGCAGAAGGCCAGGCGCAACTACATGGAGATGCAGCCCGGCGACGTGCCCGCCACCTGGGCCGACGCCTCGCTGTTGCAGACCCTGACCGGGCACCGCCCGCAGACCGACGTGACAGCCGGCGTCGCGGCTTTTGTGGACTGGTATCGGGACTACTACGGGGTGTGACCCGTTCGCCCCCGCGCCCCGGGCCCGACCCGGGGCCCCTTGGTTCCGGGCGCGCGGTCCCGGAGCGGGGTCCGGGACGGGTGGTTTGCGGCAAGGACGCTGCGCAGACGGTCACGCGGCGCGGTGAGGCGGCTACGGTTTTCCAGCAAACAGGGGAGCATCTTCGCGCCCCGGGCCCGACCCGGGGCCCCTTGGTTCCGGGCGCGCGGTCCCGGAGCGGGGTCCGGGACGGGTGGTTTGCGGCAAGGACGCTGCGCAGACGGTCACGCGGCGCGGTGAGGCGGCTACGGTTTTCCAGCAAACAGGGGAGCATCTTCGCGCCCCGGGCCTGACCCGGGGCCTCTTGGTTCCGGGCGCGCGGTCCCGGAGCGGGGTCCGGGACGCGAGGGTTTCGGGGCGCGCCGCCCGGGGCTTGCACGGGCGACGCGCGTCTTGGCTCAGGCCGCCGCTTCGAGGTCGAAGCGGTCGGCGTTCATTACCTTGGTCCAGGCCGCGACGAAGTCACGCGCGAATTTCTCGGCGTGGTCGTCCTGGGCATACAGTTCGCAATAGGCCCGCAGGATCGAGTTTGACCCGAAGACCAGATCGAGCCGGGTGGCGGTCCATTTCTCTTCGCCGGTCTTGCGGTCGATGATCGCATAGGAGCCGTCGTCCTTCTTCTCCCAGCGGTTCGACATGTCGGTCAGGTTGACAAAGAAGTCCTGAACCAGCGCGCCTTCGCGGTCGGTGAACACCCCGTGCTTGCTGCCGCCGTGGTTGGTGCCCAGCATCCGCATGCCGCCGACCAGTACGGTCATCTCCGGCGCGGTCAGGCCGAGAAGCTGGCTGCGGTCGACCAGAAGCTCCTCGGGCGGCACCCCGAGATCCTCCTTCAGCCAGTTGCGATAGCCATCGGCGAAGGGCTCCAGCGGATTGAAGCTCTCGGCGTCGGTCATCGCTTCGCTGGCATCGCCCCGGCCCGGGGCGAAGGGCACGTCGACGGTCAGGCCGGCGGCGGCGATGGCCTTTTCGATCCCGACATTGCCGCCCAGAACGATGGCGTCCGCGAGCGAGGCCCCGGCGTCCTTGGCCAGCGGCGCGAGGGTGTCCAGCACCCGGGCCAGACGCTCCGGCTCGTTGCCTTGCCAGTCCTTCTGCGGCGCAAAGCGGATGCGCGCGCCATTGGCGCCGCCGCGCAGGTCCGAGCCGCGGTAGGTGCGCGCGGCGTCCCAAGCGGTCGAGACCAGCTCGGAGACCGACAATCCGCTGTCGGCGATGCTGGCTTTCAGCGCCGCGACGTCATAATCGGTCGCGCCGGCGGGGATCGGGTCCTGCCAGATCAGGTCTTCCTGCGGCACATCGGGCCCGATGTAGCGCACCTTGGGGCCCATGTCGCGGTGGGTCAGCTTGAACCAGGCGCGGGCGAAGGTGTCCTTGAAATACTCGGGATCGGCCATGAACTTCTGGCAGATCTCGTTGTAGATCGGGTCAACCTTCATTGCCATGTCGGCATCCGTCATCATCGGTATGGTGCGCTTGGACGGGTCCGAGGCATCGACCGGCATGTCCTCTTCGCGGATGTCCACCGGCTTCCACTGCTTCGCCCCGGCGGGAGATTCGGTCAGCTCCCACTCGTAGCCGAAGAGCATGTCGAAATAGCCCATGTCGAATTTGGTGGGATCGGCGGTCCAGGCCCCCTCGATCCCCGAAGAGATGGCGTTCGACGCCTTGCCGCCCTGGTTCTGGTTGACCCAGCCAAAGCCCTGCGCCTCGACGCCGGCCGCTTCCGGGTCCGGTCCGAGGGTCGAGGCGTCGCCCGCGCCATGTGCCTTGCCGATCGAGTGGCCGCCGGCGGTCAGCGCCGCGGTTTCCTCGTCGTTCATCGCCATGCGGGCAAAGGTTTCCCGCACGTGCAGCGCGCTGCGCGCCGGATCGGGGTTGCCGTTGACGCCCTCGGGATTGACGTAGATCAGCCCCATCTGCACCGCCGCCAGCGGGCCGGTCATGGTGCCCGGATCTTCGATATCGCCGTAGCGTTCGTCCGACGGCGCCAGCCATTCCTTTTCCTCGCCCCAGAAAACATCGTTCTCGGGGTGCCAGATGTCCTCGCGGCCGAAGGCAAAGCCAAAGGTCTTCAGGCCCATGGATTCATAAGCCATGTTGCCGGCGAGGATCATCAGGTCGGCCCAGGAGATCCTGTTGCCGTATTTCTTCTTGATCGGCCAGAGCAGGCGGCGTGCCTTGTCGAGGCTGACGTTGTCGGGCCAGGAATTGAGCGGCGCAAAACGCTGGTTACCAGTGTTGCCACCGCCGCGACCGTCAGAGAGGCGATAGGAACCGGCCGAGTGCCAGGCCATCCGCACCATCAGCCCGCCATAGTGGCCCCAGTCCGCCGGCCACCAGTCCTGGCTGTCGGTCAGGAGCGCTTCGACGTCCTTTTTCAAGGCGTCGACATCGAGCTTTTTCAGCTCTTCGCGATAGTCGAAATCCTTGGGCATCGGATTCACCTTGGCATCGTGCTGATGCAGGATGTCGAGGTTGAGCGCGTTCGGCCACCAGTCGCGCGAGCGGCGCCCGGCCGGGCTGCTGCCATGCATCACCGGGCATTTGCCCATATCGTTACCGTCCATGTCCTTGTCTCCCATGATTGGCTGTCGTGACTTGCTTGTCAGGCACCCAACCGGTTTTCGCCACGCGGCGAATCCGGCTGGTCTGACGCGAGGCTAACAAAGGATTTCGATACAAGAAAATTGTATTTACGGATCGTTGTGATAAATAAATCTTATGATCAATCTGACCCTGAGACAATTGCGCTATTTCGAGGCGCTGGCACGGCACGGCCATTTCGGCCAGGCGGCGGCAGCCTGTTCGGTGTCACAGCCGGCCTTGTCGGTGCAGATCAAGGACATGGAGGAAACTCTCGGGGCGCCGCTCTTCGAGCGCGGCACCCGGCAGGCGCGGCTGACCGGCTTCGGCGAGGCGCTGGCGCCTAGGGTGCGCGAGATCCTTGGCGCGGTGGACGAGCTGGGCGAGATGGCGCGGGCGACGCGCGGGCGGCTGATCGGGCGGCTCAGGATCGGGGTGATCCCCACCGTCGCGCCCTATCTGCTGCCCCGGGTGATCGCCGCGCTGACCCGGGGGTATCCCGGCATCGACCTGCACATCCGCGAGACCCTGACCGAGACGCTGATCGACGAGCTGACCGGCGGCCGGATCGATTGCGCCATCGTTGCCCTGCCGATCTCGGAAAGCGGGTTGACCGAGGTGGCGCTGTTCGATGAGGATTTCATGCTGGTGCGGCCCCGGGCGGATGCGGACAAGCCTGTGCCAGACCGCGAAAAACTGCGCGAGATGCGGCTCTTGCTGCTGGAAGAGGGGCATTGCTTCCGCGATCAGGCGCTCAGCTTCTGCAACATCCGCTCGGCGCTGTCGCGCGATGGGCTGGACGGCTCGTCGCTGACCACGCTGGTGCAGATGGTGGGCGCCGGCATCGGCGTGACGCTGATCCCCGAGATGGCGGTCGCGGTCGAGACCCGATCGGCCGATGTCGCGGTCTCGGCTTTCACCGAGGTCCGGCCCTCGCGCACCATCGGCATGATCTGGCGCAAGACCTCGCCGCTGGCGGCACAGCTCGCCGAACTGGCCACGGTGGTGCGCGCGGCGGGCACAGGGGCCGCCCGAGAGACCCGACCCGGGTCTGCCCCGGGTCCTCGTGGCCCCGGGGGCGCGGGCTGAAACGGCATTCAACGCGGCGCAAGCCCCCGGCGCGCTGGGCGGGAGGGGGCGAGGCATGGCGGGAAGGTTCGGGGCTGGAGCCGGTTTGCGGCGCCGGCGGAGGGCGAGATCCCGGCACCTTGACCCCGGCCCCTGCGGCGGTAGGTTCTGGGGCACATCACCGGCCAAAAGGAACCCTGAATGACCCAGCGTCTGCACCTTGTCTTTGGCGGCGAGCTTGTCGATCCCTCGGGAACCACCTTCAAGAACGTCGACGACATCCATGTCGTGGGAATTTTCCCCGATTACCAGACCGCCTACAATGCCTGGAAGGCCGAGGCCCAGCGCACGGTGGACAATGCCCACATGCGCTATTTCATTTCGCATCTGCACCGGATGCTGGACGAAGAGGCCGAAGGCTCGCCGACCGAAGAGGTTGAAAACTGACAGATCAGCCGCGCCCCCTGACCGTTCAGGCCCATATGGCCTGGGCCCGCCGCCGCGAGCGGCAGGACAGGATCTATCCGCCCCGGCCGCCGGGGCTTCTGGTCTGGGTCCATGCCACACGTGGCGAGCGCATCTCGGCCATCATGCAGCTGGCCGCGCGGTTGATCTCGCAGCGGTCGAATGCCTACGTGCTGGTCACCCTGGCCCCCGGCGTGACCGGGCCGAAACGGTTGAAGAAACAGATCATCATGGTGCCGGCCCCCGGCCTGCACCCCGAGGACATGCGCGAGTTTCTGGCGCATTGGCGGCCCGAGCTCTGCCTGTGGACCTGTGGCGATCTGGTGACCTCGCATGTGGTGACGGTGGCCGAGGCCGGGTTGGCGCTGTACCTGGTGGATGCACGCGAGGACGGGTTCGACACCCGTCCGGTGCCGCTGCTGCCGGACCCGGCGCCGGTGCTGCTGGAATATTTCACCGCGGTCATGGCCTCGGACGCCAATGCCGCGCGGCGGCTGCGCAAGCTCGGCATGGCCGAGGAAGACCTGACCATCACCGGACCGCTGCAAGAGGGCAGCGCCGCGATCGGCTGCAATCAGACCGACCTGGCCGATATGCGTACCGCCATCGGCACACGGCCGGTCTGGCTGGCGGCGATGGTGCAGCCAGAAGAACTGACCACGGTACTGCGCGCCCATCGTGCGGTCTCGTCCTGGGCGCATCGGCTGCTGTTGATCATCGTGCCGGACAAGCCCGAGATGGGCGATGACATGGCAAGGCGGATGGAACGCGGCGGCATGAGTTTCACCCGCTGGTCCGATAGCGAGTTTCCCGACGAGACAACCGAGGTGCATCTCGCCGACACCTACGGCGAGATGGGCCTGTGGTATCGGCTGTCGCCGATCTCCTTCATGGCCTCGTCGCTGGTGGCCGGGCATGGCGGCTGCGATCCGTTCGAGCCGGCGGCGCTGGGCTCGGCGATCCTCTACGGCCCCAACATCGGCCGGCATCTGCACGCCTATTCGCGCCTGGCCGAGGCCGGCGCGGCGCGAATCGTGCGCGACACCGACACGCTGACCACGGCGCTCAAGCAGCTGGTGGCCCCCGACCGGGCGGCGGCGATGTCGCTGGCCGCCTGGGAGATCGTGTCGGAGGGCGCTCAGGTGTCGGACCGGATCATGGATCTGATCCAGGACGCGCTCGACCTGGCCGAGGTGACCTGATGCGCGCGCCCGGCTTCTGGTTTACCCCGCCGGACCGGCTGGCTCTGGCGGCGCGCGCGCTGGCGCCGCTCGGCGCGCTGACCGCGCGGGCGACGGCGCGGCGGGTGGCGCGGGCGCCCGATCTGCGCGCCGAGGTGCCGGTGATCTGCGTCGGCAACCTCAATGCCGGCGGCACCGGAAAGACGCCGACGACGATGGACCTGCTGATGCGGCTGAGGGCGCGGGGGCGCCGGCCGGTCGTTCTGTCGCGCGGCCACGGCGGCGCGCTGGAAGGGCCGGTCGTGGTCGATCCCAAGCGCCACGGCGCGGCGGATGTCGGCGATGAGCCGCTGTTGCTTGCGGCCTTTGCGCCGGTGGTGGTGGCGCGCGACCGGGCGGCGGGCGCCCGGCTGGCGGTGGCGGACGGCGCCGATGTTCTGGTGATGGACGACGGGTTCCAGAACCCGGGGCTGGCCAAGGACCTGTCTCTGGTGGTGGTGGATGCGGCCAAGGGCTTCGGCAACGGGCGGTGCCTGCCGGCGGGGCCGCTGCGCGAGCCGGTGGCGGCGGGGCTGGCGCGCGCCGATCTGCTGCTGTCGATTGGCGGGGCGGCGGCGCAGGCCGAGTTTCGCGCCACCTGGGGCGGGGCGATCAGCGTGCCGCATGTGACCGGCCGGCTGGAGCCCTTGCAGACCGGCATGGACTGGCAGGGGCTGCCGGTTCTGGCCTTTGCCGGGATCGGCCATCCGGAAAAGTTCTTTGCCACGCTGCGGGCGCTTGGCGCCGATCTGCGGCGCGGCGAGGCGCTGGAGGATCACCAGCCGCTGACCGCGGCCTTGATGGCGCGGCTCGAGGCGGAGGCGGCGGCGCAGGGGGCGCAGCTGGTCTGCACCGAGAAGGATGCGGTGCGCTTGCCGGCGGAGTTCCGGCAGAAGGTGCTGACCGTGCCGGTGCGTTTGGCGATTGCCGAGGATGCGGCTTTGGAGGCGGCGCTGGACCGGGCGCTGTAGCCCGACCCGCCCCGTCGCGCCAAAGGTGCACCGGCGATGATCGGCGCGCCACCCGGCCGATCGGCAACCGCGCGACTTGCGCTCCGGGGCGCGCAGCTCCTGTTTGACCCTTCTGCCATCAAGCCCTTGATGGACACGCCCCGCCGCCCGATATAGTCAGGTCCAATGGCCAAGAAGAAACAGACCGATCCGAACTACAAGGTGCTCGCGGAAAACCGCCGGGCCCGCTACGATTATGCCATCGCCGATGACGTCGAATGCGGCATGATCCTCACCGGTTCCGAGGTCAAATCCCTGCGCGAAACCTCGGCCAATATCGCCGAGAGCTATGCCGCCGTCGAGGATGGCGAGCTCTGGCTGGTGAACTCCTATATCGCGCCTTACGACCGTGCGATGTTTCCGCATGAAGAGCGCCGCCGCCGCAAGCTTCTGGTCTCCCGGAAGGAGCTGTCGCGGCTGTGGAACGAGACCCAGCGCAAGGGCATGACCCTGGTGCCGCTGGTGCTCTATTTCAACCACAAGGGTCTGGCCAAGCTCAAGATCGGCATCGCCAAGGGCAAGAAGAACTACGACAAGCGGGCGACCGACGCCAAGCGCGACTGGAACCGGCAGAAACAGAGGTTGCTGAAGGACGGCTAGGCCAGCGCCGCCCGGCACGCCCGAGCGCGATCAGGCACGGCGGGGTCATCGCGTCGGCGCCGCAGAGGTCATCCCCCTCGCCGCGCCTGCACTGTGACGGCCGGGCGATGCGGTGGGTGACCGGACAGCCCACTTGTCTCCTTCCCTGGGCTTGGATAGGAAGGGCCAATCGCATTTTCAGGGGGCTTCATGGCGCAGGACGATCCCGGAACGCTGGTCTCGACCGACTGGTTGGCGCAACATCTCAAGGATCCGGATCTTCGCATCCTGGATGCCAGTTGGCACATGCCGGACGCCGGCCGTGACGCCCGTGCCGAATACGAGGCCGGGCATATCCCCGGCGCGCGTTTTTTCGACATCGACGAGATCAGCGACGCCCGTTCGGACCTGCCGCACATGGTGCCGCCGGTCGAGAAATTCATGAGCCGGATGCGCAGCCTGGGCGTCGGTGACGGCCATCAGGTGGTGGTCTATGACAGCACCGGCCTGTTCTCGGCGGCGCGGGTCTGGTGGCTGTTCCGGCTGATGGGCCAGGACAATATCGCCGTGCTCGACGGCGGTCTGCCGAAATGGCAGGCCGAGGGTCGCGAGATCGAGGACATGGCACCGGTGATCCGCGACCGCCACATGACGGTACGAGTGCAGAACGGCCTCGTGCGCGATGTCACCCAGGTCAGCGCTGCGGCCAAGCTGGGCACCCATGCCATCGTCGACGCCCGCAGCCCGACGCGCTTTACCGGCGAGACGCCGGAGCCGCGCGAGGGGCTGCGCTCGGGCCATATCCCCGGCGCGCGCAACGTGCATTACGCCAGCCTGCTGAATGCCGATGGCACCATGAAATCACCCGACGAGACCCGCGCCATCTTCGAGGCGGCGGGGGTCGATCTGTCCAAACCGGTCATTACCTCCTGCGGGTCCGGCGTGACGGCGGCGATCCTGTCGCTGGCACTGGAACGCATGGGGAAGGCCGATCATTCGCTTTATGACGGCTCCTGGGCCGAGTGGGGGCAATTCCCCACCGTGCCCGTTGCCACTGGAGAGGCCTGACGCCCATGCTGTCACATCTGACCGACCAACCCGCCGACAAGATCCTCGAGTTGATGAAGCTCTATCGCGACGATCCCCGGCCGCAAAAGATCGACCTCGGGGTCGGCGTCTACAAGGATGCCGACGGCAAGACGCCGATCTTTCGCGCCATCAAGGCGGCGGAAAAGAAACTCTGGGAGCAGGAAGAGACCAAGAGCTATGTCGGGCTGATCGGCGATCCGGCGTACCGCGATGCGCTGGCCGGTCTGATCCTCGGCGATGCGGTGCCCAGCGACAAAATCGCCGGCGCGGCGACGCCCGGCGGCACCGGCGCGGTGCGCCAGTGCTTCGAGCTGGCGCGGATGGCCAACCCGGACGTGCGGGTCTGGGTCTCCGATCCGACCTGGCCGAACCACTTGTCGATCCTCAAGTTCATGGGGCTGCCGACGCAATCCTATCGCTATTTCGACAGCGAGACCCGGGCGGTGGATTTCGACGGCATGATGGCCGATCTGGCCGAGGCGCAACCCGGCGACCTGGTCCTGCTGCACGGCTGCTGCCACAACCCGACCGGGGCCAACCTGAACATGTCGCAATGGCAGGCGGTGGTCGACCTGCTCTTGAAGACCGGCGCGACGCCGATGATCGACATCGCCTATCAGGGCTTTGGCGACGGCCTGGATGCGGATGCGGCGGGCACCCGGCTGGTGGCCTCTTCGGTGCCCGAGCTGCTGATCGCGGCCTCCTGCTCGAAGAACTTCGGCATCTATCGCGAGCGCGCGGGCCTCGCCCTGGCGATCAGCCAGGAGGCGGCGCGGCGCGACACGCACGAAGGCGCGCTGGCCTTTCTCAACCGGCAGAACTTCTCCTTCCCGCCGGATCACGGCACGCGGCTGGTGACGCTGGTGCTGACCGATCCCGATCTGCGCGCCGACTGGGCGTCCGAGCTGGAGGACATCCGGCTGGGCATGCTCAAGCTGCGCGAGCAGCTGGCGGCGGAATTGCAGGCGGCCTCAGGCTCGGACCGCTTCGGCTTTGTCGCCGAACACCGTGGCATGTTCTCGCGCCTCGGCACCACCCCGGAGATGGTCGAACGTCTGCGCGAGGATCACGCGATCTACATGGTGGGCGACAGCCGGATGAACATCGCCGGGCTCAACGCCCACACCGTTCCCGTGCTGGCCAAGGCCATCGTCGACACCGGCATCTGAGGCCTTGCGGGGGCAGGGGGCTCTGCCCCCGTCCGGCAGAGCCGGACTCCCCCGAGGGTATTTTGAGCAAGAGGAAAGCAAGGGCCGGTCCGTCAGGGGCCGGCCCGCTATGTTTGTCGGGTTCAGTTGCCGCCGAACAGGTCGCGCAGCACCTGTTGCAGCACCGTCTCGGCGAGGTTCTCGGCCGGCGCCCGGCGGCGCGGCTGCTGTTGTTCGGGTTGCGGCTCGGGCGCCGGGGCGGCCGGCACATCCATCGGCAGCTCGCGCACCGGCAGGCCTTCGTGCACCCGCCGCATGGTCTCGTGCCAGATCGCGGCCGGCAGCCCGCCGCCGGTCACGCCGGTCAACGGCGTGTTGTCGTCATACCCCATCCAGACGCCGGCGACGTAATCGGCGGTGAACCCGATGAACCAGGCGTCGCGCGCGGCTTGCGTGGTGCCGGTCTTGCCCGCAGCCGGACGGTCCGGCAGGGCGGCGCGGCGGCCGGAGCCTTCCGAGACCACCTTTTCCATCATGTAGACCAGCGCGCGCGCGGCTTCCTTCTGGATCACCCGTTCGCCGATGCCGCCGGTGGCGTCCATCATCGGGACGTCCTCGCCCAGCAGCTTCAGCTCGACCAGGCCATAAGGCGTCACCGCCGAGCCGCCGTTGAGGATACCGGCATAGGCGCCGACCATCTCGATCAGCGTCGATTCCGAGGCCCCCAGCGCCATCGCCGGCGTGTCGGCCAGGGTGCTGTCGATGCCGAAATCGCGCGCCACCTTCTGCACCAGGTCACGGCCCAGCGCCTCGGAAATCTTGACGGCGGGGATGTTGAGCGAGTTCTTCAGCGCCTCGGTCAGCGTCACCGTGCCCTTGAAGTCGTTGGTGTAGTTCTTCGGGCACCACTCGCCGGACCCGGGAATGTCCATGCAGAACGGCTCGTCGCGGACCTTGTCGAAGGGCGAATAACCCATCTCCATGGCGGTGGCATAGACAAAGGGCTTGAAGGACGAGCCGGTCTGCCGCTGGGCCTGGGTGGCGCGGTTGAAGACGCCCGACACCCGCGTCCTGCGGCCGCCCACCATGCCGCGCACCGCGCCATCGGCCGACATCACCACGATCGCGGCTTGGGCCTTGGAGCCTTCGCGCACGTTGTTTTCGAAGATCTGGATCATCGCCTCTTCGGCCGCGCGCTGGATGCGCTGGTCGAGCGTGGTGCGGATGATCACGTCCTCGGTGGTGTTGCGGGTAAAGAACTCGGGGCCCGACGCCATGACCCAATCCGCGAAATAACCGCCGGCTTCGGCCTCGGCCGCCTCGGACAGCACCGCCGGGTTGGCCTGGGCGCGATCGGCCTCGGCCTTGTCCAGATAGCCCTGTTCCTCCATCAGCCGGATCACCGTCGCGGCGCGGCGCTGCGACCGCTCGAGGTCGTTGGTCGGCGCATAGCGCGACGGCGCCACCAGCAGCCCGGCCAGCATCGCCGCCTCGGCCGGTTCCACCTCATTGGCGGATTTGCCGAAGTAGCGCTGGCTGGCGGCCTCGAATCCGCGCGAGCCTTCGCCGAGGAAGGCGCGATTGAGATAGACCGTCAGGATCTCGTTCTTGGAATATTTGACCTCCATGGCGATGGCATAGGTCGCTTCCTTGATCTTGCGCCAGAGCGAGCTTTCGCGGCAATCGGCCTCGTAGGCGCGTTCGCTCTCCCAGTCCTTTTCGTTGTAGGGGGTGCCGAGGCACAGCAGCTTGGCGGTCTGCTGGGTGATGGTCGAGCCGCCGTGGCCCGACAGCGGCCCGCGCCCTTCGCTGAGGTTGATGCGAATGGCGCTGGCCACGCCGCGGGGCGAGACTCCCAGGTGGTTATGGAAGCGGCGGTCCTCGGTGGCCACCACGGCGTTGCGCAGATGCGGGCTGACGGTCTCGGCATCGATGGCGCCGCCGAACTGTTCGCCGCGCCAGGCAAAGACCTCGCCGGTGTTGTCGAGCATGGTGACGGAGCCGCGGGCCCGGCCGTCAAGCAGCGCCTGCACCGGGGGCAGGGTGGAATAGTAATAGGCCACGCCGCCGCCGATCAGCAGGGCGATCACCGCGGCCACCCGCACCGCCGCCTTCCAGAGCAGCCCGAAGACCCAGCGCAGCATCATCGACAGATAGCCGACAGGCCCCCGCCGCACCGGTTTGCGGCTGGGCCGGGCCGTGCGTTTGCGGCTCTTGGGCGGTGTCTTGCCCGAAGGGGCGCCGGATTTTCCGGGGTACCTCTTCTCCGCCACCAACCGCGGTTTCCGACGACCGGAATCACTCATGTCACTAACCTGCTCGGGATTATCGCTTTGCACCCAAATTAGCGGTTTCGACCCGAAATGTTGAGAGCATGCGACCGATCCCACCGTTTATTTACTGACTAATTTTTAATCACGCCACAGCGATTGTGCAAAAATTGTGCAAACGCCGATGTTTTCGCCGTCTTTTACTGCACTGAAAACTTCACCAACACCCTGAAGCACCGTTTTTCTGCATCTGCGAAATCCGCGGGCCCCGGGCTCGCTTACCGAAAGGGAAGAACGTGAAACTCATCATTGCGACAATCAAGCCGTTCAAGCTTGAAGAAGTGCGCGAGGCGCTGACCGGCATCGGCGTGCGCGGCATGATGGTGACCGAGATCAAGGGCTTCGGCTCGCAGTCCGGGCACACCGAGATTTACCGTGGCGCGGAATACGCCGTGAACTTCGTGCCCAAGATCAAGCTCGAAATCGTCGTGTCCGCCGCCATGGCCGACCAGGTTGTCGAGACCATCACCAGCACCGCCCAGACCGGCAAGATCGGCGACGGCAAGATTTTTGTGCTCGACGTGGCACAGGCCGTGCGCGTGCGCACCGGCGAAACGAACGACGACGCGCTGTAAGCGCAGCGGACATAGGGGATAGACCACATGAAAACTCTTACCAAACTGGGACTTGCCGCCGCGTTGATCGCCGCGCCCAGCCTCGGGCTTGCCCAGGATGACGGCCCGGTGCCCGGCGTGAACGCCGCGACCGACAGCGTCTTCATCTTCAATTCGCTGCTGTTTCTGATCGGTGGCTTTCTTGTCTTCTGGATGGCCGCGGGTTTCGCCATGCTCGAGGCGGGTCTCGTGCGCGCCAAGAACGTGACCATGCAGCTGACCAAGAACATCGCGCTGTTTTCCTTTGCCGCGATCTTCTACTACCTGATCGGCTACAACCTGATGTACCCGCTGGGCACATGGGCGATTGACGGCATCCTGTCGGGCGTCTGGGGCCCCGGCGTGCTCGAGGCCGTGGGCGTGACCGCCGATGCGGCGGATGACTACGGCTATGCTTCGACCGGCTCGGACTTTTTCTTTCAGCTGATGTTCTGCGCCGCCACCGCCTCGATCGTGTCGGGTGCGCTGGCCGAACGCATCAAGCTCTGGCCCTTCCTGATCTTTACCGTGATCCTGACCTCGATCATCTATCCGTTGCAGGCGTCGTGGAAATGGGGCGGCGGCTTCCTGGATGCGATGGGCTTCCTCGATTTCGCCGGTTCGACCGTGGTGCACTCGGTCGGTGGCTGGGCCGCTCTGGCCGGCGCGCTGATCCTCGGGCCGCGTATCGGCAAATACACCAAGGACGGCAAGACCGTGCCGATCCCGGGCCACAACCTGGCTCTGGCAACCCTCGGCACCTTCATCCTGTGGCTCGGCTGGTTCGGTTTCAATGGCGGCTCGCAGCTGGCCATGGGCACCGTGGGTGACGTCGCCGACGTGTCGCGCATCTTTGCCAACACCAACACCGCCGCGGCCGGTGGCGCCATCGCCGCGCTGATCCTGACCCAGGTGCTCTACAAGAAGCCGGACCTGACCATGGTGCTCAACGGCGCGCTGGCGGGCCTGGTCTCGATTACCGCAGAGCCGCTGACCCCGACGCTCGGTGCCGCGACCCTGATCGGTGCGGTCGGCGGCGTGATCGTGGTCTTTGCGGTGCCGTTCCTCGACAAGCTCAAGATCGACGACGTGGTCGGCGCCATCCCGGTGCACCTCTTCGCCGGCGTCTGGGGCACCATTGCCGTGGTCTTCACCAATGGCGACGCCTCGCTGGGCACGCAGCTCTATTCCATCATCGTGGTCGGTATCTTCGTCTTCGTGGTCTCGAGCGTGATCTGGTTCATCCTCAAAACCACCGTGGGCATCCGCGTCGGCGAGGAAGAAGAGATCAACGGTCTCGACATGGCCGAGCTGGGCATGGAAGCCTACCCGGAATTCTCCAAGGGCTAAGCCCGGAGTGACAGGACTGAGAGGCCCGGGTGGAAACGCCCGGGCCTTTTTCATGTCAGGGTCATTCCTTTTGTGCTCCCGTGTTGGAGGCCGCGCGGGGGCCCCGGATCAGGTCCGGGGCGCGAACGCGGGACATGCCCGCCCCGGCCCCTTGGGGCCGCTCGAGGTCAGCCGCGAAACCCCCTCGCAGAATCAAATGCGGCCATGCTAGGTTTTGGGGTATGAAGGATCAGCCCCCCAATATCCGCGACAGAGACGCACCTGAAATTCGCCAGCTCGATGATGCGGCGGTGAACCGCATCGCCGCCGGCGAAGTGGTGGAGCGCCCGGCTTCGGCGGTCAAGGAACTGGTGGAAAACGCGCTCGATGCCGGTGCCACGCGGATCGAGATCGACATTGCCGCCGGCGGCAAGAGCCTGATCCGGGTGCGCGACAACGGTTGCGGCATGACGCCCGAACAGCTACCGCTGGCGCTCAGCCGCCATGCCACCTCCAAGATCGATGGCTCCGACCTCCTGAACATCCATTCCTTTGGTTTCCGGGGTGAAGCGCTGCCCTCGCTTGGCGCGGTGGGGCGTCTGACGATCACCTCGCGCGCCGGCGGGCAGGAGGCGGCGATGATCCACGTCGAGGGCGGCGATCATGGGCCGGTCAAGCCCGCCGCCTGCAACCGGGGCACCACGGTCGAGCTGCGCGACCTGTTCTTTGCCACCCCGGCGCGGCTCAAGTTCCTGCGGTCGGACCGGGCCGAGATGCAGGCGATCTCCGACGTCGTGAAACGGCTGGCCATGGCCGAGCCCTTCACCGGCTTCACGCTGCGCGATGTCACCGGCGATCAGGCGCGGGTCAGCTTTCGCGCCGAGCCGATGTCGGGCGAGCTGTTTGACGCCCTGAACGGCAGGCTGACGCAGATCCTCGGCCGCGAATTCAGTGAGAACGCGGTGCCGCTCGATGCTGAGCGCGAGGGCCATCACCTCACCGGCTTTGCCGCGCTGCCGACCTATTCGCGCGGCTCGGCGGTGGCGCAGCACATGTTCGTCAATGGCCGCCCGGTGCGCGACAAGCTGTTCTACGGCGCGCTGCGCGGGGCCTATGCCGATTTCCTGTCGCGCGACCGGCATCCGGCGGTGGCGCTCTTTGTCGATTGCGATCCGCGGCTGGTCGACGTCAACGTGCACCCGGCCAAGAGCGAAGTGCGTTTCCGCGACCCCGGTCTGGCGCGCGGGCTGATCGTCTCGGGGCTGCGTCATGCGCTGGCGGGGGCCGGGCACCGAGCCTCGACCACCGTCGCCGGTGCCACCCTGGGTGCCATGCGGGTCGAGCCGACCGAGCCCCGCGTCTACCAGATGGACCGGCCGCCGCTCGACCGTCCCGGCCCGGCGGCGCGGCAGGCGGCGTATCAGGCGCAGGCGCCCGGCTTTGCCGAGATGGCACAGAGCTACAGCGCCCGGGTCGAGCCGGCGCCGGAGCCCGTGGTCGACACCACGGATGCGCCGGCGCCGCAGAGCCATCCGCTCGGCGCCGCACGGGCCCAGGTACATGAGAATTACATTATCGCCCAGACAGAACAGGGCATCGTGCTGGTCGATCAGCATGCTGCGCATGAGCGGCTGGTCTATGAACGGTTGAAGCGGCAGGCGGCGGAAAGCGGCATCGCTGCCCAGGCGCTCCTGATCCCCGAGGTGGTGGAGTTGTCGGGCACCGATTGCGCCCTGCTGCTGGAACATGCTCCGGCGCTGGCGGATCTCGGTCTCACCGTCGAGCCTTTCGGCGGCGGTGCCGTGGTGGTGCGCGAGACCCCGGCGATCCTCGGCGAAGTCAACGCCGAGGCGCTCTTGCGCGACATTCTCGACGAGCTGCATGATCTCGGGCAATCCGCCCAGCTGCGCGAACGGATCGATGCCATCCTCAGCCGCGTCGCCTGTCACGGCTCGATCCGCTCCGGCCGCCGGATGCAGGCCGAAGAGATGAACGCGCTCCTGCGCGAGATGGAGGCGACGCCGCATTCCGGCCAGTGCAACCACGGCCGCCCGACCTATGTGGAGCTCAAGCTCTCCGACATCGAGCGGCTGTTCGGCCGCACATGATCCGGATCGGCGACACCCCCCTGACGCTGGATGACCCGCAGGTTCTGGCGCTGCTGGTCGCTGGCCTGGTGCTTGTCGTCGTGCTCTGGCTGCTGGTCTCGACCGCCCGCGCGGCCGCCCGTTCGGCCCGGCTGACCGAGCCACTGGCGCAGCAGATGGGGATGCTGGGCCATCGGGTGCAGAGCCTGAGCGAAGGCCAGGAGCGGCTGTCGGGCGGGCTGCATCACGTCAGCGAGGCGCAGGCGCAGAGCCAGATCAAGATGCTGCAACTGATGGAGCAGCGCCTGGGCCAGGTGCAACAGCAGATGCAGGAGAACCTGCACGGCTCGGCCCGCCGCACCGCCAGGAGCCTCGGCGAATTGCAGGAGCGGCTTTCGGCCATCGACAAGGCGCAGGACAATATCACCAAGCTCTCGGGCGACGTGCTGTCGTTGCAGGACATCCTGTCGAACAAGCAGACCCGGGGCGCGTTCGGTGAGATCCAGCTCAATGATATCGTCACCAAAGCGTTGCCGTCCGACAGCTACACCTTGCAGGCGACGCTCTCCAATGGCCGTCGCGTCGATTGCCTGATCCACCTGCCCAACCCGCCGGGGCCGATCGCCATCGATTCGAAATTCCCGCTCGAGGCCTATGAAGCGCTGCGCCGCGCCGACAGCCCCGAGCGCGCGCAACGCGCGGCGCAGTTGCTGCGGCAGTCGCTGCGCAAGCACATCCGCGACATCGCCGAGCGCTACATTCTCGACGGCGAGACCGCCGAGGGCGCGCTGATGTTCCTGCCCTCCGAGGCGATCTATGCCGAGCTGCACGGCAATTTCCCGGAAGTGGTGCGCGAGGGGTTCGCCGCCCGGGTCTGGATCGTCTCGCCCACCACCTGCATGGCGACGCTGAACACCATGCGCGCGATCCTCAAGGACGCGCGGATGCGTGAACAGGCCGGCGCGATCCGCAAGGAACTGAGCCTGCTCTTTGCCGATGTCGAGCGGCTGGGCACGCGGGTCGAGAGCCTCGACCGGCATTTCGGCCAGGCCGCCAAAGATATCTCCGAGATCAAGATCAGCGCCGACAAGGCCGGCCGCCGGGCGCGCCGGCTCGACAATTTCGATTTCGAGGAACTGGCGCCTGAGAGCGGTGAAAACGTGGTGCCCCTGCCGCGGACATAGGGCAGTCGCGCCCCGGACCTGGTCCGGGGCCTCTTGGTGGGCGGGCGAGGTCCCGGATCAGGTCCGGGACGGGGGCGCCTGGCCCGAAGCCTCCGGCCTCAGATACCGAGGAAGGGTTGCGCCAGGCGGGGCAGCCAGCCGCGGAATTTCAACGGCGCGTCGGTGACGGCGAGGCAGATGCAATCCTCGCCGATATCGGCGATCGGCGTGTGTTCGTCGGCCTCGGTGGCAACCTCGACATCGCCGGGGCCAAAGCGCGCGTCCTCGTCGAAGAACGCGCCGCGCAGCACCAGCGTCAGTTCGAGCCCCTTGTGACCATGGTCGGGCATCGCCGCCCCGGCGGGAATGTACAGCAGCCGCGCGGTGGCCTCTGGCGAGGTCTTGAGCACGGCCTGTTTGACCCCCATGCCCACCGGACGCCAGGTTACATCCGCCAGGCTGCCGCCGATGTAGCCGGCCAGCGGCGCCGGAATATCGGCCGGGCGCGGCGCCGGGGCTTCTGCCGGTGTGTCGCGGATCATCACCAGCGCCGATGAAAGGGCATCGGCGGCCATCTCTTGGCTCTCGGTCTCGGCCAGAAGCGCGCCGCCCACTGCGTCATAGCTCTCGACAGCGGCACGGCAGGCGTCGCACATCGAGACATGGGTGGCGACGGCGAGGTTGAAGGCCTCGGGCAGGGTGCCCGCCGAATAGGCCATCAGCAGGGCGTCGGTCAGGTGGTGGGTGATCTCATCGGTCATGGCGGTGCTCATTTCATGGCATGGCGCAAGCGGTCGAGCGCCAGTCGGATGCGGGATTTGATCGTGCCCAGCGGCAGGCCGGTGGCCGCGGCAATCTCGCCGTGGCTCATCTCGCCGAAATAGGCGCGCTGGATCAGCTCGCGCTGTGTCTCGGGCAGGCGGGCGATGGCCGCGCTCAGCTGCGCGCTTTCCTGTTGCAGCGTCACGATATCGGCCTGATCGGGCGCTTCCTCGGGGCCCCAGCTCAGGTCTTCGGGCTCGGGGCGGCGCTGTCGGCGCAGCACATCGATCCGTTTGTTGCGGGCGATGGTAAAGATCCAGGTGGCGACGCTGGCGCGCGCCGGATCGAACAGATGCGCCTTGCGCCAGAGCGTGACCATCACCTCCTGCGCGCATTCCTCGGCAATCGCCGGATCCCCGCCCGAGCGCATCAGAAAGGCTTTCACCCGTGGCGCGAAATGCGCAAACAGCTCGGCAAAGGCGGTCTCGTCCCGCGCGTCGCGGATGCGAATGACATGGGCCACCCAATCGGCCCGTGCTGGCGCGGATTTCATCTGTCGTTTCTGTTCCCCTGACGTCACGGAGCCGATGGCCCCGGGAACATAAGACGGCGAAACCGGCGGAATGTCACCCGCCTGACGGGGTTTTGTCGCGATCAGCATGTGCAGGATACGGCGGGGCGCGGGGAATGGATCATTGGTTCTGCCAGTTTTTTTCATCCGTTTCGCGGCTGGCGCCGTAGACCTGATGATACCGAGCCAAACAACAGGACGACCTCATGCCGCTTGACCCCTCTTCCCCCTTTCGCCGCAGGATTGCCGTCATCGGTGGTGGCATTTCCGGCATGGGGGCTGCGCATTTCCTGGCCGACGCGGCCGAGGTCACGCTGTTTGAGGCCGGGCCGCGGCTGGGGGGCCATGCGCGCACGGTGATGGCGGGGCAGGGCGGGCAGCAGCCGGTGGACACCGGGTTCATCGTCTTCAACCACGCCAATTATCCGCGTCTGTCCGCGTTGTTCCAACAGCTCGGCGTGCCGGTGGCGCCGAGCAACATGAGCTTTGCCGCCTCGCTGCGCGGCGGCGAGATGGAATACGGGCTCGAAAACCTCAAGGCGGTGTTCAGCCAGCGCCGCAACATGTTCAACCCGAAGTTCCTCGGCATGATCCGCGACATCCTGCGGTTCAACGCCCGGGCGCTCGATGCCGCCAGCGACCGGCACCAGCCGCTGGGAGATTTCCTGGAGCAGATGCAGCTTGGCGACTGGTTCCGCGATTACTACCTGCTGCCGCTCTCCGGTGCGATTTGGTCGACGCCGCCGGAGCAGATCATGCGGTTTCCGGCGCAGGCGCTGATCCAGTTTTTCGAGAACCACGCGCTGTTGCACCATTCCGGGCAGCATCAATGGTATACGGTGCAGGGCGGATCGGTGGAATATGTGCGCCGGCTCGAGGCCAGCCTGCGCCGCCGTCTGGTCGATCTGCGGATCGGCGCGCCGGTCCGCGCCGTGCGTCGCTTTCCCGATCATGTCGAGCTGCGCGTCGCGGGCGGCGGCTGGGAGGTGTTCGACGAACTGGTGCTGGCCACCCATTCCGACGACAGCCTGGCGCTGCTGGCCGATCCCGCGACCGAAGAGGCCCGGGCGCTGGGCGCGATCGGCTATCAGCCCAACGAGATCACCCTGCATGCCGATCCCCGCGCTATGCCACGGCGGCGCGGCTGCTGGTCGTCCTGGAACTACACCGAAGGCCGCAGTGCGCGCGATGGCAAGATCGACCTGACCTACTGGATGAACAAGTTGCAGCCGATCCCGGCGAACGACCCGATGTTTGTCACCCTGAACGCCCGCAAGCCGATCCGCGACGAACTGATCTACGATCAGGTCACTCTGCGCCATCCGGTATATGACCTGGCCGCGCTGCGGGCGCAGGGCGAGGTGGCGGGGTTCAATGGCGCGCGGCGCACCTGGTTCTGCGGCGCCTGGATGCGCAATGGCTTTCACGAAGACGGTCTGGCAAGCGCGGCGGATGTCGCCGACCGCATCCTGGCGCGCCCCGATGTCATGGTGGCCGCGGAATGACCCAGGTCGAGCATATCGCCGGCCACACCTGGCACGGACGCAAGGGCGAGGTCGAGAACAGCTTTCGCTATGCGGTCGACTATGTGCTGCTCGATGCCGAGGCGGATGTGGCGGGCCCCCGGCTCTTTGGACGCAACCGGGCCGGGCTGACCTCGGTGCACGACAGCGACCACGGCGGCGCGCCGAAACAGGGGCGCGGCCCGGCCTGGCTGCGCGAGGTTCTGGCCCGATACCAGGTGCCGCTGGGCGGGCGGGTGCAGCTTCTGGCGCAGCCACGGGTGTTGGGCCATGTGTTCAACCCGGTGAGCTTCTGGCTGATCCATGACGAGGCGGCGCGGCTCTGCGCCGTGATTGCCGAGGTGACCAATACCTTCGGCGACCGCCATTGCTATCTCTGTCACAAACCGGATTACTCACCGCTCACGGCAGAAGACCGGATCGCCGCGCGCAAGATCCTGCATGTCTCGCCGTTTCAGCCGGTGGCGGGACAGTATACCTTCCGCTTCGACATCCGCGCCGACTGCATCGGCATCTGGATCGATCTCGACACCGGCCAAGGCGGGGTGACCGCCACCCTGACCGGCCCGCGCGCGCCGCTGACCGACCGGGCGATCCTGGGCTTCTGTCTGCGCCGGCCGTTCGGGGCACGGCGGGTGCTGGCGCTGATCCACTGGCAGGCGCTCAAGCTGTGGTGGAAAGGCGCGCGGTATCGCAGGCGGCCGGAGGCGCCGCGCCAGGAGGTCTCGCGCTGAGGCTGGCGCCGGGCTGCGACCGGCCTATCTGTGCCAGAGCCTGGCGGTTGTATCCCGGGCCGGATGGCCCGATCATCAACCGGAGCCGATTACACAAATTTGGCGCGCCGGGCCGCGAGGCGGGGGCGTGCCTGCTGGAGGCAAGATGATAGAATTCGTGGGCAAACGCTATTGGATCGTGGGCGCGAGCGAGGGGCTGGGCCGGGCGCTGGCGCATAAGCTCAGCCGGGCGGGAGCGCATCTGATCCTCTCGGCGCGGTCGGAAGACCGGCTGCGTGAACTTGCGGCGGAGCTGCCCGGGCGGGCGCAGGTGGTGGCCTGCGACGTGACCGATGCCGACGGGGTGGCGCGCGCCGCCGCCGAGGCGGGGGAGATCGACGGGCTGGTCTATCTCGCCGGGGTTTACTGGCCGCAGCCGGCGCAGGCCTGGAATGCCGAAGAGGTCGCCGCGATGTGCGACGTGAACTTCACCGGCGCCGCGCGGGTGCTGGGGCAGGTGGTGCCGGGCATGGTGGCGCGCGACAGCGGCCATATCGTCATGACCGGCTCGCTCGCGGGCTTTCGCGGGCTGCCCGGCGCGACCGGCTATGGCGCCTCGAAGGCCGGCGTCATGGCCATGGCCGAGGCGCTGCACGCCGATCTGCGCGGCTCGGGCGTCAGGGTGCAGCTGGTCAATCCCGGGTTCATCCGCACCCGCCTGACCGACAAGAACGACTTCAGGATGCCCGCGCTGATGGAGCCCGAAGCGGCCGCCCTGTCGATCTTCGAGCACATGAATTCCGACCGGTTCGAGAAGAGCTTCCCCGTGCCTTTCGCCTGGCTGTTTCGGCTTGGGCAGTTTCTGCCGGACGGCATTTACTACCGGCTGTTTGCCTAGGATCAGCGGCGCGGCCGCCGGCGTCGGGCAAGCCCCTCCGTCAGCTTGCGCTGCGCAGGTCCTGGATCATCGCGTCGATATCGCCGCCCCGGCGGTCGATCATCGCGCCGATTTCGGTGCGTTCGGTCAGCAGCAGGTTCACGCCTTCGATCTTCATGTTGAAGAACAGGTCGCGGCCGGCATTGTCCGACACCATGAAATCAAGCGCGAAAGGTGCCTCGCCGCGCAGATGCGCGATGCAGTTCACCTCGTAGAAGCTCTTGACCTGGCGCACGCCGTTCACTTCGATCCGGCCGCCGATGAATTCGCGGAAGCGGGCGCCGTATTTGCGTGAGATATAGCCGGTGAAGGCCTCCTGAAAGGCGCGTTTCTGCGCGGCACTGGCGCGGCGACCGTCCACCCCCAGCGCATAGGCGGCAATCGTCGGCACATCGGCATAGCGCCGGAAGATCCGCTCGAACTCGGCGTTCATCGCGCTCTGTGACTGGCCGGAGGCGATCACCCGGTTAATATCGGCCACCAGCGCGTCGACCAGGGTTCTGGCGCGGGCCGGGGTCAGGGCCAGGGCGGGCAGCGCCGAAAAGGACGTCGCCGCCACAGCTGCCACGGTGCCGGTGAGGAAGTGTCTGCGCAACATGTCACTGTTCTCCGTAAAGCTCTTCATATGGGTCGACAATCTGGTCTGACAACTCTGCATAAGGGTCAATTTCGCCCGAAGCCGCGTCATGACCTGAGCCTTGGCCCGTTCCGACTTCGAACCGGCGGTTCTGGAGGTAGATCAGGCGGGATTGGGCGTAACTGTCTGCGCTTTCGTAGAAAATCGAATCCACCGAGGCCGCGTAACGGCCCCTTTGACCGACTTCGGCGACCGCTGCCGGCAGCCTGAGATAGAGCTTTTCCGGCCAGGGGATCACATTCAGGGGATCAAGCGCCAAATCCACCACCTGGCCCACTGCGTCGCGTTCGGTCGCGGGGCCGAGGATGGGCAGTTCGAGAAAGGCGCCTTCGGGCACGCCCCACACCGCCAGGGTCTGACCAAAATCGGCCTCGTCCTCCTGAAGGCCGAAATCGGCCGCCACGTCGAAGACCCCGCCAAAGCCCAGCGTGGTGTTCAGCCCGAAGCGCACGCTGTTGTGCAGCGCGCCGCCAAGGTCGAATTGCAGCACCTGGTTGACCACCGCGCCCGGCACCGCAAGGTTGTTGGCGAAATTGGTCACCATGTCCTGGGCCGGTTCCGGCACGTTCCGGGCATAGGCGATCGCTACCGGGCGGGTGACCTGGCGATCAAAGTCCTTGCTGCGTTCGTGTATCTGGCGGTTGCGGGCCTCGTAGGGATCGAAGATGCCGTCGCGGGTCACCTGCCCGGGCTCGGGCAGGGTGCAGGCGGCCAAAAGGCCAAGCGCGAGCCCGGCTAGGGCCCTGCGGATCCTGGATGTAAAATCTGACGGCACTGGCAATCTCAATCGCTTCGCAATAATCGCTATGTAGTCTATTCAGGACCGATGCCCACGGCGTAATCCGGGGCTTTGCGGCGTTGTGGCCATTTGGCGACACTGGTTTAATCTGACCTATCGGGGCATGGTGAGCAAGCCGTCCGGCGGCCATCAAGTCCGGGTCACGGTAACAAGAGCGAGAAACCGCGTATGCAACCACGCGAAGCCGGTCTGAGCGAATTGCGCAAGGTGCGCCGGGAGAGCCGCGGGCTCTATTGGGCGGTGGGGCTGTTCAGCTTTTTCGCCAACCTGCTGATGCTGACCGGGCCGCTTTACATGCTTCAGGTCTATGACCGCGTGCTGTCGAGCCGGTCCGAGGCGACGCTGGTGGCGCTTTCGGCGCTGGTGATCTTTCTCTATGCGACGATGGGGCTGCTGGATTTCGTCCGCGGCCGGATCATGGCACGGGTCGGCGCGCGGTTTCAGGCGCGGCTGGATGACCGGGTGTTCAACGCCAGCCTGCGGCGCGCGGCGGCGCGGCCCGACGCGGCCTCGGCCACCGGGCTGCGCGATCTGGAATCGGTGCAGCGTTTTCTGACCTCGCCGGTGCTGATGGCGCTGTTCGATCTGCCCTGGACGCCCTTTTTCCTCGCCGGGATCGCCATCTTCCATCCGTTGCTCGGGCTGATGGCGCTGGGCGGCGGGGCGGTGCTGGTGGCGATCGCGCTGGTCTCGCAACAGATGCAGAAAGCGCCGGTGCAGGCCCATGGCCGCGCCGCACATGAATCCGAGGCGGTGGCCAGCCGGATGCGCGACGAGGCCGAGATGGTCCATGCCATGGGCATGCACAAGGCGGCGCTGGCGCGCTGGAAAGGCGCCCGCAAGCTGGCGCTCGACGGTCAGATCCGAAGCTCTGACGTCAGTGGCGGCTTTACCGCGCTGACCCGGGCGCTGCGGCTGCTGCTGCAATCGGCGATGCTGGGGCTCGGCGCCTGGCTGGTGCTGCGTGGCGAGCTGTCGGCCGGCGCGATGATTGCCGGATCGATCCTGCTGGGCCGGGCGCTGGCGCCGATCGAGGTGTTGATCGGCCAATGGGGCGTGGCGCAGCGCGCGCGCCATGGCTGGCAGGCGCTGGCGCAGCTCCTGGGCAGCACGCCGCCGGAAAAGCCGCGGATGGAGCTGCCCCGGCCCAGAGCGCGGCTCGAGGTGCAACAGCTCACCATCATTCCGCCGACCGAGCGGCAGGCCGCGCTGCGGATGATCTCCTTCGATCTCAAGCCGGGGCAGGCGCTGGGCGTGATCGGCCCTTCGGGGGCCGGCAAATCGACCCTGGCGCGCGCGCTTACCGGGCTCTGGACGCCGGCCTCGGGGCGGATCCGCCTCGACGGTGCGACGCTCGATCAATATCCGCCGGAAAAGCTTGGCCAATACATCGGTTATCTGCCACAGAAGGTCGAGCTGTTCGATGGCACCATCGCCGAGAACATCGCCCGGCTCGAAGCGGAGCCGGATGCCGACAAGGTGGTGCAGGCGGCACAGATGGCGGCGGCGCACGAGCTGATCCTGAAGCTGCCGAACGGCTATGACACGGTGATCGACGCGCATGGCGGGCGGCTCTCGGGCGGGCAGATGCAGCGTATCGGGCTCGCCCGCGCGCTGTATCGCAACCCGGAGATCCTGGTGCTCGACGAGCCCAATTCCAACCTCGACAACCAGGGCAGCGCCGCCGTCAATGCCGCCATTCGCGCCGTCAAGGCGCGCGGCGGTGCGGTGCTGATCATGGCGCATCGGCCGGCGGCGATCCAGGAATGCGATCTGTTGCTGGTGCTCGATCACGGCGCGCGGGTGGCCTTTGGCCCGCGCGACGAGGTGCTCAAGAAAACCGTGCAGAATGCGGCACAGATCCGCCAGGCCGGGCCGGGAGGGGTGCAATGAACCGGGAATTCTCTGTCCGTACGCCGCTGTTTCTCGGCGTGCTGGCGCTGGTGGCGCTGGTCGGCGGCTTTGGCGGCTGGGCGGCGCTCAGCCGGATCAGCGGCGCGGTGATCGCCTCGGGGCAGGTCGAGGTGCACCAGAACCGGCAGGCGATCCAGCACCCCGATGGCGGCACGGTCTCGGAACTGCTGGTGGGTGAGGGCGATATCGTTGCCGGTGACCAGGTGCTGCTCCGGCTCGACCCGGCGCTGGTGCGCGGCAAGCTGACCATCGCCGAAGACCAGATGCACGAGATCATGGCCCGGCGCGGACGGCTCGAGGCCGAGCGCGATGGCGCCGCGCGCCCGGAGTACGACCCGCGCCTGCGTGACGCCGCCGCCGAGATGCCTTCGGTGGCCGAGATGATCGCCGGCCAGACCCGGCTGTTCCTGGCGCGCGCCGAATCCACCGCGGGCGAGATCGACCGGCTGCGCGCCCAGTCGCGGCAGATCGCCGTTCAGATCGAGGGCATCGAGGCGCAGCAGGAAGCGCTCGATGAGCGCCGGGCGCTGATCGAAGAGGAGCTGGAGAACCAGCAGACCCTGCTCGACAAGAAGCTGGCCCAGGCCTCGCGGGTGCTGGCGGTGCAGCGGCAGCGGGCCGAGCTTCAGGGGCTGGCGGGCGAGTTGACGGCACAGAAGGCACAGGCGCTGACCCGGATTGCCGAAATCGACATCACCATCCTGTCGATCGGGTCGCGGCTGCGCGAAGAGGCGATCACCCAGTTGCGCGACCTGCGCGTGCGCGAATGGGAGCTGGCCGAGGAGGTGACCGCGCTGCGCGACCGGCTGGGCCGGATGGAGATCCGCGCACCGGTGGCTGGCGCGGTCTATGATCTGGCGGTGTTCGGCAAGGGCGCGGTGATCCGCCCGGCCGAGCCGCTGATGTACCTGGTGCCGCGTGACCGCCCGGCGGTGATTGCCGCCCGCGTCGCGCCGATCAATATCGACGAGGTGCGCGTCGGTCAGGAGGTGCTTTTGCGCCTGACCTCGCTGAGCCAGCGCGAAACGCCCGAGATCTTCGGCGAGGTGGTCAAGATCTCCGGCGACGCCTTTGTAGACGAGGTCAGCCGCCAGCCTTACTACCGCGCCGAGATCGTGCTGCGGCCGGGCGAAGTGGCCAAACTGCCGGCGGGCACGGCGCTGATCCCCGGCATGCCGGTCGAGGCGTTTCTGCGCACCGAGGCGCGCTCGCCGATGGTCTATCTGCTCAAGCCGCTGGCCGATTACCTGGCCCGGGCGATGCGCGAAAGTTGAGCCATCGAAGGGCCTTGCCCTGAGGTCCGCCGCGCACTAGCGTCGCGGCAAATCTCAGGAGGTGCCCGATGGACAACCCGATAGAAGCCCGCATTGCAGAGCTGGGCCTTGCCCTGCCCGACGCCCCCGCGCCGGCCGCGAACTACGTGCCTTTCGTGCGCTCCGGCGACACGCTTTACGTCTCTGGCCAGATCTCTTCCGGTGCCGAGGGGCTGATCCTCGGCAAGCTGGGAGAGGACATGGCGGTCGAGGCCGGGGCGGCGGCGGCGCAGGCCTGCGCGCTGAGTCTGCTGGCCCAGGTGCGCGCCGCCTGCGAAGGCGATCTGGGGCGGTTGAAACGGGTGGTCAAGCTTACCGGCTTTGTCAATTCCACCCCGAATTTCACCGACCAGCCCAAGGTGATCAATGGCGCCTCGGACCTGATGGTCGAGGTTCTGGGCGAGGCCGGACGGCATGCCCGCTCGGCGGTCTCGGCGGCGTCGCTGCCGCTCGGCGTGGCGGTCGAGATCGAAGGCATCTTCGAGATCGCATGACCCTGCCCGCCGCCTTTCAGACCCGCCCGATCGCCCACCGCGCCCTGCATGACCGCAGCGACGGGCGGCCCGAGAACTCGCGCGCCGCGATCCGCGCGGCCATCGCGCGGGGCTATGGCATCGAGATCGACCTGCAACTTTCGGCCGACGGTCAGGCGATGGTGTTTCACGATTATGCCCTCGACCGGCTGACCAGCGCGCGGGGCGCGATCCGGGACCGGACGGCCGAGGCCCTGGGCGCGATTGCGCTGACCGGCGGCGACGAAGGCATTCCGACCCTGGCCGAGGTGCTCGCGATCACTGCGGGACAGGTGCCGCTGCTGGTCGAGATCAAGGATCAGGACGGCGCGATGGGGCCGGATGTGGGCCCGCTGGAACAGGCCACCGCGCAGGCGCTCGACGGCTATGCCGGGCCGGTGGCGGTGATGTCGTTCAACCCGCATTCCATGGCCGAGATGGCGCGCCTCGCGCCCGATCTGCCGCGCGGGCTGACCACCTGCGCCTTTGACGATGGCGACAGCGCGAAGCTGCCGGAGGCGACCCGCGCGCATCTGCGCGACATCGCCGATTTTGACCGGGTTGGCGCCAGTTTCATCAGTCATGATCTTTCGGATCTGACGGCCGCCCCGGTCACCGCGCTCAAGGCCCGCGGGGTGCCGGTGCTGTGCTGGACCGTGCGCACGCCCGCGCAGGAGGCAGCGGCGCGCCGGGTGGCCTGCAATATCACCTTCGAGCAGTATTTGGCTTGAATGCGCGTCCCGAGACGCCAAGTCTCTGAAGGACGAAGGCAGGTGTGATGCGCGAAACCCAGATTGAAATCCAGACCCATGACCGGATATCCGAGATCGGCGCCGCCGTCTGGGATGCCTGTGCCTGCCCCGAAACAGACGACGGCGGGCGGCCTTTTGACCCTTTCACCACCTACCGCTTCCTCGAGGCGCTTGAGGCCAGCGGCTCGGTCGGGCGCGGCTCCGGCTGGCAGCCGACCTACCTGACCGCGCGGCTGGGCGGCGAGGTGATCGCCTGCGCGCCGCTTTATGCCAAGAGCCACAGCCAGGGCGAATATATCTTCGACCACAATTGGGCGCATGCCTATGAGAACGCCGGCGGCGACTATTACCCCAAGCTTCAGGTCGCGGTGCCCTTCACCCCGGCCACCGGTCGGCGCTTTCTCACCCGGCCGGGCTTTGCCGAAATCGGCGCCTCGGCGCTGATACAGGGCGCGATCCGGCTGGCGGCCAACAATGGCCTGTCGTCGCTGCATGTGACCTTCTGTACCGAAGAAGAGGCCCGGGCGGGCGAAAGCATGGGTCTGCTGCGCCGTCAGACCCAGCAATTCCACTGGGAAAACCACGGTTACGAAGATTTCGACGCCTTCCTCGCCGCGCTCTCGTCGCGCAAGCGCAAGACCATCCGCAAGGAACGCCAGCGCGCCCGGAGTTTCGGCGGCACGATCCGCACCCTGACAGGCGATCAGATCGAAGCCGAGCACTGGGATGCTTTCTGGGTGTTCTACCAGGACACCGGGAGCCGCAAATGGGGCACGCCCTATCTGACGCGGGCGTTTTTCGACATCGCCCAGGAGGCGCTGCGCGACGATATCGCGCTGGTGCTGGCGGAGCGCGACGGCAGGCCGGTGGCGGGGGCGCTGAATTTCATCGGGCGCGAAGTGCTGTATGGCCGCTATTGGGGCTGTATCGAAGAGCACCCCTGCCTGCATTTCGAAGCGTGTTATTATCAGGCCATCGACTTTGCCATCAGCCGGGGGCTGGCGCGGGTCGAGGCCGGGGCGCAGGGCGAACACAAGCTGGCGCGCGGATATCTGCCGGTGCCCTGCCATTCGCTGCATTGGGTGGCCGACAAGGGCTTTGCCGAGGCGATTTCGCGCTATCTCGAAGCGGAGCGCACGGCGATTGACGAGGATATCGAGATCCTGACAAGTTATGGCCCGTTCCGGCGCGACCAACAGGAGGAACAGCAATGAGCGAGAAACTGTCTGACACGGGCCGCAAGACCATGCTTGCACCGCTGGTCGCCAAGGGCTGGACAATCGACGACGATCGCGACGCGATCTGCAAGACCTATGTGTTCGACGATTTCATCGACGCCTTCGGCTGGATGACGCGGGTCGCGATCTATGCCGAGAAATGGAACCATCACCCGGAATGGTCGAATGTCTACAAGACCGTCGAGGTGGTGCTGACGACCCATGACGTCGACGGGCTGTCCTCGCTCGACGTCAAGCTGGCCCGCAAGATGGACCAGCTCGCCGATTGAGCCCCGCGCCCCGGACCTGATCCGGGGCCTCATGGTCGGGGCCGTGGTCCCGACCTGCGGGGCGAGGTCCCGGATCGGGGTCCGGGACGGGGAGATCAGATCGCCGCCAGCAGCGCCTCACCGGCCGAGGCTTCGCAGACGCCGGGGCTTTCCTCGCGGTGCAGCACCTGGACGACGCCGTCCTCGGCATAAAGCGCGTAGCGCACCGAGCGGTCAAAGAACCCCACGGCGGGCGCGGTGAAGTTCATGCCGATCGCCTTGGTGAACTCGGCCCCGGAATCGGCCAGAAAGCTCAGCCCGGCGGCATTGGCACCGCTGCTTTCGCCCCAGGCGTGCATGACGAAGGGATCGTTGACCGAGACGCAGATGATGTCCTGCACGCCCTTGGCCTCGAACGCCGCCCGGGTGCGGATGAAGCTCGGCACATGGGCCGAGGAACAGGTGCGGGTAAAGGCGCCCGGCAGCCCGAAGATCACCGTTTTGCGGCCCTTGAGCCGTGCCCCGAGATCCACCGTCTCGGGCCCGTCGGCGCCGATCCGCAGCAGGGTGGCCGTGGGCAGGGTGTCGCCGGATGAAATCGTCATGTCTGTGGTCCTATTCGAATTGCGTTCGCCGTGACGCCCGATATAGGCTTTGCCGCGGCGAGGGCCAGCAAGATATTCGGATTTCAGCGAAAGGACAGCCCATGGCGCATTTCATCGTGGTCGGCGGCGGGCAGGCCGGGGCATCGCTTGTTGCCAAGCTGCGCAACAGCGGCTTTGACGGCCGGATCACCTTGATCGGCGCGGAACCGGTGCCGCCTTATGAACGGCCGCCGCTGTCCAAGGCCTATCTGCTGGGCGAAATGGCGCAGGAGCGGCTCTATCTGCGGCCGGCGCACTTCTATGACGATCTGGACATCACGCTGCGGCTGAACACCGAGGTGACGGAGCTCGACGTCGGCGCCAAGACGGTGTCGCTGGGCGCGGAGGGGCTGGCCTACGACAAGCTGGCGCTCTGCACCGGGTCGCACCCGCGCAGGTTGCCAGCGGCGATCGGCGGCGATCTGGGCAATGTCTTTACCGTGCGCACCCTGGCCGATGTCGACGCGATGGCGCCGCAGGTGCGCGAGGGGGCGCGGGCGCTGATCGTCGGCGGCGGCTACATCGGGCTCGAGGCGGCGGCGGTGGCGGCCAAGAAGGGCATGCAGGTAACCCTGGTCGAGATGGGCCAGCGCATCCTGCAACGGGTGGCGGCGAGGGAGACCTCGGACCATTTTCGGGCGCTGCACAAAAGCCACGGGGTTGATATCCGCGAAGGTGTCGGGCTCGAACGTCTGCTGGGCGACGGCGACGTCAGCGGCGCCAGGTTCACTGATGGCAGCGAGATCGCGGTCGACATGGCGGTTGTCGGGGTCGGCATCGTGCCGGCGACCGAGCTGGCCGAGGCGGCCGGGCTGGAGATCGACAACGGCATCAAGACCGACGCTCGTGGCAGGACCTCGGCGCCGGATGTCTATGCGGCCGGGGATTGCACCTCTTTTCCCTATCGGGGCACACGCATTCGTCTGGAAAGCGTGCCCAATGCCATCGATCAGGCCGAGGTTGTGGCGCAGAACATGATGGGCGGCGATGTGGACTATGTCGCCAAGCCGTGGTTCTGGTCGGATCAATACGATTGCAAGTTGCAGATTGCCGGGCTCAACACCGGCTATGACCATGTCGAGACCCGCCATGGCGACGATGGGCGCACCTCGTTCTGGTATTTCCACGGCGCGCAGTTGGTGGCGGTCGACGCGATGAACGACGCCCGCGGCTACATGGTGGCCAAGCGGCTGATCGAGGCCGGCAAGACCATCACCCGCGACGAGGTGCACACCCCCGACGGCGATATGAAGACGTTGTTGAAACGGTGAGGATCATTGCCGGAGAACATCGCGGCCGGGCGCTGACCCCGGTCGGCAAGGGCGATGCGGGCGCGCATCTGCGGCCCACCACCGACCGCGTGCGCGAGAGCCTGTTCGGGATGCTGGGTGGCGGCCGCTTCGGTGCGCCCTTCGATGGCACGCGGGTGCTCGATCTCTTTGCCGGCACCGGCGCGCTGGGGTTCGAGGCGCTGTCGCGCGGCGCCGCCGAGGTGGTGTTTGTCGATGACGGCCGCAAGGCGCAAAAGCTGATCCGCGCCAATATCGCGCTGCTGCGCGAGGCCGGGCGGGCGCGGCTGATCGCCCGCGATGCCACCCGGCTTCCGGCAAACGAGGGGGCGGGGTTCGATCTGGTCTTTCTCGATCCGCCATATGGCAAGGCGCTGGGCGCCAAGGCGCTGGCCGCGGCGCAAGCCGGCGGCTGGATCGCCGCCGATGCGCTGATCGTCTGGGAGGAAAGCACGGCACAGGTCGCGCCCGAGGGATTCGATCTGCTCGAGGCGCGCCGGTACGGCGATACCTTTATCAGCCTTCTGGAGCCAGTAAACTGACGGCTGTGGCATTGCGGTGACAGCGGATCTGTGGCATTGTGTCCCTGTCTTGCATGCGACCACCCTCACGGCGGCCCGACGGGCCGCAGCACGGCATGCCACGGCGCCGCCCGGCTGCGCACGGGCCGCAAGCAATTGCGGCTAAGCCGAAGCGGCGCCGTGGCTACGTGTGCGGGGCAGGGGCCGCGCAAAGCGTCTTTTCTGTCAACGCCGATCTGACTTCGCTTCGGATGAGACGTCGGCGTGAGGGGCGGGCAGGAGCGCGTTTCAGACCCGGTGATACGGCGCGCCGGCCAGGATCGAGGCGGCGCGATACAGCTGCTCGCTCAGCATCACCCGCACCAGCATATGCGGCCAGACCATCTTGCCGAAAGACAGCGCCATGTCGCATTCCGCGCGCAACCCGGGGTCGATGCCATCGGCGCCACCGATGATCAGCGCCAGATCGCCGCGGCCATCATCGCGGTGACGCGCCAGAACATCTGCAAAATCGGGAGAGCTCATCAGCTTGCCGCGCTCGTCCAGCGCCAGCTTGACCGCGCCATCGGGCAGCGCCTTGCGCAACAGGGCGGCCTCGGCGGGCATGCCGCCGCCCTTGCGGTCCTCGACCTCGTGAAAGGTCACGGGGCCCAGCCCGAGAGCCCGGCCCGTCCTGTCGAAGCGCGTGGCATAATCCTCGATCAATGTCTTCTCGGGGCCCGCCCTGAGGCGGCCCACCGCGCATATATGCACACGCATCCGGCTGGGTCAGTGGCCCGTGGGCCGCGACGCGGCTTCGCCTGTCGGCAGCCACATCTTCTCCAGCTGGTAGAACTCGCGCACCTCGGGGCGGAAAACGTGAACGATCACATCGCCGGTGTCGATCAACACCCAGTCACCGGTTTCCTTGCCCTCGGTCTTGGCGCTGCGGCCAAGATCGGCCTTGAGCATGTCGACAAGCTTTTCCGAAATCGCCGCGACCTGACGTGACGACCGGCCGGAGCAGATCACCATGTAGTCGCCCATGGCCGTTTTGCCGCGGAGGTCGATCTCCACGATGTCCTCGGCCTTGCTGTCGGAAAGAGATGTCAGGATTTGCGCAAGCAGCTCTTCGCTGGTGACTTCCGCATGTTGGCCCGTACGGGGCGCGCCTTGAACGGCAGAATTTGCCGCAACGGTAAGAGTCAGGACTCGGTCCTCCTTGGTTTCGCGCCGCATCGCCCGGCGCTTGGCGTACCCTCAATCTAGCAATCCGAGGGTCACAATTCAATGAAACTGGGCTCAGGGTTGCAATATGCCGCCGGACTCGGTTTCCTCCGCCCGGTCATTGAGCATCCGCACCTCGCGCTGCGGGAAGGGGATCGAGATGTCGTTTTCCTGGAAAGCGTCCCAAAGCGCAAGGTACACATCGCCGCGGATGTTGGTCAGCCCGCCGGTCGGATCGCTGATCCAGAAGCGCAGGATGTAATCAACCGAACTGTCGCCGAAGCCGACGATATGGCAAACTGGGGTCTTGGGATGTTCCAGCACCCGTTTGACGCCCGAGGCCGCCGCGATGGCCAGCTTGCGCACCTTGTGCGGGTCGTCGCCATAGGCGGTGCCGAAAAAGATATCCAGTCGCACGAAATCCGAGGAATGCGACCAGTTCACCACCTGGCCGGTAATCAGATCCTCGTTGGGGATCAGGTATTCGCGGCCATCGCGAGTGACGACGCTGACATACCGCGCGCCGAGCGCGTTGATCCAGCCAAAGGTCTCGCCCAGGCTGATCACGTCGCCCGGCTTGATCGACTTGTCGATCAGGATGATGATGCCCGACACCAGGTTCGACACCACCTTTTGCAGCCCGAAGCCGAGGCCGACGCCGATCGCCCCCGAGAGCACCGCCAGCCCGGTCAGGTCGACGCCGACCATGTTGAGCCCGATGAAGAAGGCCGCGCCGTAAAGCACCACCTGGAGGAATTTCACCGCCAGCACCTGCATCGACGGCGAGATATCCTCGTTGCGCCGGATCCGGGTGGCGGTGGTCTTGGCGATGAAGCGCGCCAGCGCAATTGTCACCGTCAGGATCACCAACGCCTGCACCAGCAGCCAGGCCGAAAGCCGCATGTCGCCGAGAGTGATCGCCAGGCCTTCGAGCAGGCGCTGGGTGTCCGCGGTCAGCCCGAGGATCGACAGGGTGACCCAGATCCAGGCGCCGTAGCGGACCGTGGTGCGCAACAGCGGATTGTCGATCAACCGGGTAGCAAAGACGACAAACAGCCAGGCGGCGGCAAGATTGGCAAAGATCGCAAGCAGGTAGGAGCGCGAGGGCCAGGTCACCTCGCGCATGATCAGCACGGCGATCCACATCAGGGCGACAAAGAAGATCATCCTGAGCCGGCGATGCACGATCACCAGCACCCGCATCCGCCAGCGCGGCCAGCCTTCGCGGCCGCGCATCCAGTCGTGCAGCCGCGGACGGGCGAGGCTTCCAACGCCCCAAGCCACCGCCAGAAGGGTCACCGCGATGAGCACCTGATAGCGGATCCAGGGGCGCAGCAGCATGTTGAAATAGAACTCGGCCCAGGCCTGCGCGTTGGTAAGAAGGCCCTCGAGCAGGGCGATTGCGTTGGCGGGGTCGGTCTGCGGGTCCATCTGGGCTCCTGGTGCGGGGAAGGTCAGCTTGCACCGTCAGGTTTCACCAGACAAGCCTTGTCGGGCGGGCGGTTAGGCGCCGCTCGCACCACAGGCGCAACGCGCCGGGGCCATGGCGGCCCGACCGGCGCTGCCGGGACAATACGTTTCGAGTGCTGCGATGGCGCGGCGCCGCAGGGGCGCCTAATGCGGCCCCTGGCCGGTCGCGTCGATCACCGCGCGGAGGGTGTTTTCCGAAAAGCCGGTCTGCGAGGGTGTCGCGCCGCCCTGGACAGATTGCACGGCAAGCCCCGCGGTCAGGACCGCGGCGCAGAGGCCCAGATAGATCACGCTCAGCTTGCTCATTGTTCAACCCCGCCCACGCCCCGGCCCCGGCTTTCAGGGGGATCACGTTTTCCGGGAAACCTTCGCTTAGGCTTGCGAGAATCTCGCCCAACCTGTAAGGGCCAGCTATGCAAATGCTGACGGATATTCAAGACCGCGCCCGCCTGAGCGAGCGGTTCTTCGGTGCGACCTTCGCGGTTCTCGCACGGCTATAAGCGGCCTTTTGCCAATCCGCCCCTGAAATGATGATTAATTGAACGGGAGAGGACCAGCCATGTCCCCCAAAACGCTCTATGACAAGATCTGGGATGCGCATGTCGCGCATGAGGCCGAAGACGGCACCAGCCTGCTGTATATCGACCGCCATCTGGTGCACGAAGTGACCAGCCCGCAGGCCTTTGAAGGCCTGCGCATGGCGGGCCGCAAGGTGCGCGCGCCGGAAAAGACCATCGCCGTGCCGGATCACAACGTCCCCACCACCCCCGACCGGGTGAACGGCATCGACAACCCCGAAAGCCGCATCCAGGTCGAGGCGCTCGACAAGAACGCCAAGGAGTTTGGCGTGCATTACTACCCGGTCAGCGACGTCCGCCAGGGCATCGTGCACATCGTCGGGCCGGAACAGGGCTGGACCCTGCCGGGCATGACCGTGGTCTGCGGTGACAGCCACACGGCGACCCACGGCGCCTTTGGCGCCCTGGCGCATGGCATCGGCACCTCCGAGGTCGAACACGTGCTGGCCACCCAGACGCTGATCCAGAAGAAATCCAAGAACATGAAGGTCGAGATCACCGGCAAGCTGCGCCCCGGTGTCACCGCCAAGGACATCACCCTGTCGGTGATCGGCGAAACCGGCACCGCCGGCGGCACCGGCTATGTTATCGAATATTGTGGCGAGGCGATCCGCGACCTGTCGATGGAAGGCCGGATGACGGTCTGCAACATGGCGATCGAAGGCGGCGCCCGCGCCGGCCTGATCGCGCCGGACGAGACCACCTTCACCTATATCAAGGGCCGGCCGCACGCCCCGAAAGGCGCGCAATGGGAAGCGGCGCTGACCTGGTGGAAGACGCTCTTTTCCGACGATGACGCCCATTGGGACAAGGTGATCACGATCAAGGGCGAAGACATCGCCCCGGTGGTGACCTGGGGCACCTCGCCCGAGGACGTGCTGCCGATCACCGCCAAGGTGCCGGCGCCCGAGGATTTCAAGGGCGGCAAGGTCGATGCGGCGAAACGCTCGCTGGATTACATGGGCCTCAAGCCGGGCCAGCCGCTGACCGAGATCGAGATCGACACGGTCTTCATCGGCTCCTGCACCAACGGCCGGATCGAGGACCTGCGCGCCGCGGCCGAGATCCTCAAGGGCAAGAAGATCAAGGACGGCATGCGGGCCATGGTCGTTCCCGGGTCGGGCCTCGTGCGGGCCCAGGCCGAGGAAGAGGGCCTGGCGGATATCTTCAAGGAAGCCGGGTTCGAATGGCGCATGGCCGGCTGTTCGATGTGCCTGGCGATGAACCCCGACCAGCTGTCCGAGGGCGAGCGCTGCGCCTCGACCTCGAACCGCAACTTCGAGGGCCGTCAGGGCTACAAGGGCCGCACCCACCTCGTTTCCCCCGCGATGGCGGCGGCGGCGGCAGTGACCGGCCACCTGACCGATGTGCGCGAGATGATGTAACGGCACAGGTGCGCGGAAACCGCACACCCTACGCCCCACCCGTAGGGTGCGCATGTACTGCGCACCGTCCGACAAGGAAGAACCGATGGAAAAATTCACCAAACTCACCGGCACCGCGGCGCCCATGCCGCTGGTCAATATCGACACCGACATGATCATCCCCAAGGTGTTCCTGAAATCGATCCAGCGCACCGGCTTCGGCAAGAACCTGTTCGACGAGATGCGCTACAACCGCGACGGCTCGGAAATCCCGGATTTCGTGTTGAACAAGCCGCAGTACCGCAACGCCGAGATCCTCGTCGCCGGCGACAACTTCGGCTGCGGTTCGTCGCGGGAACACGCGCCCTGGGCGCTGAAGGATTTCGGCATCAAATGCGTGATCTCCACCTCCTTCGCCGACATCTTCTACAACAACTGCTTCAAGAACGGCATCCTGCCGATCGTCCTGCCGCAGGAAGATGTCGACAAGCTGATGGATGACGCCGAGCGCGGCGCCAATGCCAAGCTGACCATCGACCTGGAAAACCAGACCATCCAGGGCCCCGATGGCGGCACCATCACGTTCGAGGTCGATGCCTTCAAGAAACATTGCCTCATGGAAGGCCTCGACGACATCGGGCTGACCATGGCCAAGGAAGCCTCGATCGACAGTTTCGAGGCCAAGGCGGCGCAGGAGCGTCCTTGGGTCTGAGGCCCACGGCCTGCACGACGGTCACGGAAACGGCGCGGTCCTCCGCGCCGTTTTTTGTTGCGGCCTCGTTCAGTTCGACAGGGTGCCGTCGGAATTGCCGATGCCGGGCACATTGATCGAGGTCTCTTCGAATGTGCCGGCCTCGGTGCGGCAGTTGGCGGTCAGGGTCACGCCGTCGATATTGGTCTCGAGCAAGATGTTGCCGCAGCTCTTCTGAAAGCTGGCGACGTCTCCCGACATCTCGAGCCTGCCGTTGTTGTTGGCGATCGCCGGCATGGCGATGCTGGTCTGGTTGGGCGAGCCGTCGGCGCGCAGGCAGGTGGCATGGATCTCGGCCCCGCCGTCAGCGCCGTATTGAAACGAGGTGTTGGAGCAGGTGTTCGGAAAGGTGCTGGCGTCGGAATGGCCGGCGGCCAGAACCGCACCCGGAACGAGGCTCAGCAGGGCGGTTGCGACAAGCGTTCTCATGGAGGTCTCCCCTTGATCTATCCGGCCGCTTCAGGCGCGACCCGAGCGGAGCGTACCCGAGGCAACCTATCACCCAAAGGTAGAATCGCGCGAATCAGGCTCTCTCAGAGCAGGAAAGGTGGTGCCCCGTGACCGGGGTCACAGGCGGATGCGATTGTGAGGGGGCGCCGCAATCGCGCTCGAAAGACGATTGCAGCGATACTTTCGAATAGGGCGGCAATTCGAAGGAATATGGTGGGGCTTGTATCCCTATACCTATGCGCCGCTACATCTGGTGTGCGCTGTTTTCATTGACGTTTTCCTGCCCTATTATTGATGCAATCGGGCACCACCTATCCCACGAAATTGCCCGAATAGTTTCAATACTGTGAACAGACGGTTGAGAGACCGGCCGAAAGGGGGCAACAATTGGGCAAGAATGAGGCAGGCCGCAGAACCCAAGCGGCATCAAACTGGAACAAGGGCACGGCATCGTACCGTGTCCAACCGGATTGAAGGGAACGGGGCAGTGATTTCACGCATATTCGGTGCGGCGGTACGGGCGTTGCTGGTGTCAAGCCTGGTGGTTCTGCCAGCTTTGATGCTGGGCCCGAACGGTTCCGATGGCGCACAGATATCGGTGCTGGTCGCGCTCCTCGCGGCGGTCTTTGTCTTTGCCGAATATTCCTCGTCCTACCCCAGCTTTGTCGAGTTCCGGCACGCGCCGCCGTTCAACCGCATGCGCTTTGTCATGCTGATGCTGATGGTGATCTGCCTGACCTGGCTGACCCGTCATGCCGGGCATCCCGGCGTGCTGACCGGCATCGTCTCGCGCGGGGCTTCGGCAATGGGCGAACTGCTCGATCTGCCGTATTCGCCGGTGCGCATCTTCATCTACGGCCTGCCCACGGATTCCAGCCTCGAGCTGATCGAGCGGGCCCGCGACGGCGCGGCGATGGTCTATGCCATGTCGCTTACCGCTCTTGGCACGTTCGCGCTTCTGGTGCATGTCTATGACTGGCCGTCGCGCAACGGGGCGTTCAACGTCTGGGTCAACCTGCCGCTTTTCGATCCGACCACCGGCGGCGACGTGCTGCCCCGGCTGCGCCGCGACGGCTGGCTCAACATCGCGGCAGGGGTTGTCCTGCCCTTCGTGATCCCGGCCGGTATCCGGCTGGCCTCCGGGGTGTTCGATGCCTTCACGCTGTTTGACTCGCAGAGCTTTGTATGGACGATGGTTGCATGGGCCTTCATTCCCGCCAGCATGATCATGCGCGGCATCGCCATGGGCCGGGTGGCCGACCTGATCGAGGAAAAGCGCCGCCGCGCCTATGCGCGCGCCCAGCACGCTGGCTGATCCTTCTTTTCTGTTGCCTGGTCGGGCCGCCGCTTGGCGCCGAGCCGCTGCGCCTTGCCACTTGGCATGTGGAACTGAGCCGCAAGGGGCCCGGCCTGCTGCTGCGCGATATCCGCAAGGGTGAGGATCCGCAGGTCGCGGCGGTGGTGCGGCTGCTGGCCGAGGTGCGGCCCGATATCCTGCTGCTCACCGACATCGACCATGACCTGACGCTGCTGAGCCTGCACGCGCTGCGCGACCGGATCGCCACGGCGGGACCCGATTATCCGCATCTTTTCGCACCGGCACAGAATGCCGGGCGCGACATCGGGGTGGATCTCGATGCTGACGGGCGCCGGCAAGAGCCCGAGGATGCGCTGGGCTTCGGCTTTTTCACCGGCGACAACGGCATGGCGCTGCTGTCACGCTATCCGCTGGCGGCGGGCGCGCGGGATTTCTCGGCGCGGCTCTGGCGCGACCTGCCGGGCAATCTGATGGCGGGGGCGGAGCTCCCGGCGGCGGCGCAGGACGTGCTGCCGCTGTCAAGCGTGGCGCATTGGGCGGTGCCGCTGACCCTGTCGGGCGGCCAGCTGACCGTGCTGGCCTTTTCCGCCTCGCCCCCGGTGTTCGACGGGCCCGAGGACCGCAACGGCCGGCGCAACCACGACGAGGTGATCTTCTGGCGGCACTATCTCGACGGCGCTTTCGGGGCGGTGCCGCAAAACCTGGTGCTGATGGGCAATGCCAACCTCGACCCCGAGGATGGCGAGGGCCGCCATGCGGCGATCCGCACGCTGCTGGCCGACCCGCGCCTGCAAGACCCGGCTCCGCGGGATCCGGCCGCCGCGGAAGAGGCCACTCCCGGCCAGCGCGGCGATCCGGCGCGCGACACCGCCAATTGGACCGAGCCGGTGCCGGGCAACCTGCGGGTCGATTACGTCCTGCCCGCGGCCGATCTGAAGGTGCTGGGCAGCGGCACCCGCTGGCCGGCGCCCGACAGCCTGGCGGCACGGGCCTCGCGGCATGCGCTGGTCTGGGTTGATATCGACTGGCCGCCGGGCCGGTGACCCCGCCCCGGACCGCGCTCCGGGGCGCGCGAGACGAGAGGCGCGCGGGCCTCGTCATTCTTGACCCTCCGGCAGGCATTGGATAGGCGATGCGGGAACGTTTTTGTGACAAAGGAACCGCCTCATGAGCACGCCTTCCCTTCTGATCCTGCCGGGTGACGGCATCGGCCCCGAGGTCATGCAGCAGGTCCGCCGGATCATCGACTGGTACGGCGACAAGCGCGGGCTCAAGTTCGAGGTCAGCGAAGATCTCGTCGGCGGCTGCGCCTACGACAAACACGGCACGCCGCTGCATGACGACACCATGGCCAAGGCGCAGGAGGTCGATGCCGTCCTGCTGGGCGCCGTGGGCGGGCCGCAATACGACACCCTCGACTTCTCGCTCAAGCCCGAGCGAGGCCTTCTGCGCCTGCGCAAGGAAATGGACCTCTATGCCAACCTGCGCCCGGCACAATGTTTCGACGCGCTGGCGGATTTCTCGTCGCTGAAAACTGACGTGGTTTCGGGCCTCGACATCATGATCGTGCGCGAGCTGACCTCGGGCGTCTATTTCGGCGAGCCGCGCGGCGTGATCAAGGAAGGCAACGAGCGCGTCGGCATCAACACCCAGCGTTACACCGAGAGCGAGATCGCGCGCGTCGCCCGGTCGGCCTTCGAACTGGCCCGCAAGCGTGGCAACAAGCTCTGCTCGATGGAAAAGGCCAATGTGATGGAAAGCGGCGTGCTCTGGCGCGACGTGGTCACCGAGGTGCATCAGGCGGAATACCCCGATGTCGAGCTGTCGCATATGTATGCCGACGCCGGCGCCATGCAGCTCACCCGCTGGCCCAAGCAGTTCGACGTGATCGTGACCGACAATCTCTTTGGCGACCTGCTGTCGGACCTCGCGGCGATGCTGACCGGTTCGCTCGGCATGCTGCCCTCGGCCTCGCTCGGCGCGCCGATGGAGAACGGCCGGCCGAAGGCGCTCTACGAGCCGGTGCATGGTTCGGCGCCCGACATCGCGGGGCAGGGCAAGGCCAATCCGATCGCCTGTATCCTGAGCTTTGCCATGGCGCTGCGCTACAGCTTCGACCAGGGCGCCGAGGCCGACCGGCTGGAAAAGGCTGTCGAAAAGGTGCTGGCCGACGGCGTGCGCACCGCCGACCTGTTGCAGGCCGAAGGCGCCAAGCCGGCCTCGACCTCCGAGGCCGGCGACGCCGTTCTCGCGGCGCTCGACGCCTCGCTCTGAGCCAGACCGCGTGATCGCCCCCGCGCGGGGCGATCACGCCACGGCTTGCGGCCCCGGTCCGGGCCGCGCCGCCCCGGGGCTTGATCCCCGGCGTCAAATCGCCGTAACACGGGCATGACGCAAATTGGCCGCGGCCAGAACTTCTGCGAGACCCCATGAACATCAAAGGCCTGCTCTTTGCCCTTTTGGGCTTTGCCATGTTTTCGGTGCATGATGTCGTGGTGAAATACCTCGGCAGCAGCTATTCGCCGGTCCAGATCATCTTTTTTGCCGGGCTGTTCAGCTTTCCGTTGCTGACCTTTGTGCTGATGAGCGATCCGACCCGCGAGAACCTGCGCCCGGTGCATCCCTGGTGGGTCTCGGTGCGGGTCTTTGGCGCGCTGGGGGCGGGCCTTCTGGCGTTTTATGCCTTTTCCGTGCTGCCCCTGGCCCAGACCTACACGCTGCTCTTTGCCGCGCCGATCCTGATCACCGTGCTGGCGATCCCGATGCTGGGCGAAAGTGTCGGCCCGCACCGTTGGGCGGCGGTGCTGATCGGGCTGCTGGGGGTGATCGTGGTGCTGCGGCCCGGCGCGCAGGAGCTGACGCTGGGCCATGCTGCGGCGCTGGGTTCTGCCTTCTGCAACGCGCTGTCCTCGGTGGTGGTGCGCAAGATCGGCAAGGAAGAGCGCACCGTTGTGCTGCTGCTTTATCCGCTGGCGGGCAATTTCATCCTAATGGGCCTGGCACTGCCCTTTGTCTATGTGCCGATGCCGATGCTGGATCTCGGCGGTCTCGGCATCATGGCCTTGCTGGGCTTTACCGCCAGCATGTGTGTCATCGCCGCCTATCGCTTCGGCGAGGCGGCCATCGTGGCGCCGATGCAATATTCGCAAATCATCTGGGCCACCTTCTTCGGCTTTCTGCTCTTCGGTGAAAGCCTGGATCGGCCGACGATTTCCGGCGCCGGGCTGATCATCCTTTCCGGCCTCTACATCGTCTATCGCGAGAGCCGCGGCGGCAAATCCAGCAACACGCCGGTGCTGCGCAACCGCAGTCGCGGCTACAGCCCCGGCAGCCTTCGCACGTCGGCGATCCTGAAGCGCTGGAAAAGCGACTGAAACCTCTTGCATTGCCGCAAGCGCCGATGTAATCCGCCGGTCACGGTCGGAGTGTAGCTCAGCCTGGTAGAGCACTGTCTTCGGGAGGCAGGGGCCGGAGGTTCGAATCCTCTCACTCCGACCAATGAAACAAGGCGCCCTTGCGGCGCCTTTTTTGCGCTTCGTGGTGCAGGTGAGCGAGACTTGGGCCCAAGGTGCACTCTCCGCTTCGAGCCCGAGGCAGACCTGCCTCGGCGACCAAATCGTTACATTTGTTGCGCACACAAGGTTTGCTGTTTAGCTTGCAGGCTGCAGGAGTGAGGGAATTGTTCAGACGAATTGTCATCTCATTAGCCGCAACGCTATTCGTCACGTTCACCGGGCCAGGCGGTGCGAACGCCGAGGGCGTCCTTGATGGCCGTTCCTTTTCAGGCATGATCGGGCCGATTGAAAATCCCGACATGGAAGACAGCTTGTTTTTCAACGACGGCCAATTCTGGTCCGATATCTGTACGCGTTGCGGTTTCGTTCCGGGACCCTACCACACGGAAGAGACCGCCGAGGGCGTTCGCTTCACCGGTATGCTTGAAAGCGAAAGCCGTGGCCGTTTCGACTACGATGGGCTGGTAAAGGGCGACGGGTCAATCCGCGTTTCGATCACCTGGGAGCGTCGTCGATGGTACTGGACGTCCCGACGCGAGATCGTCTTCATCGGAGAATCTGCGTCAGCGTTCGAGACGGCTTCGCCTGCGGACATCCTTCAGGATATGCAGTTGATGGACCCGGACGGCAATCCGTTGTGCGCGCGGTTTTGAAAGGTTTTTGGGCAAGGCGAAGAGCAATTGCATTTTACGGCCTGCTCTTGCTGGGGGGGTGGTATCTGGGCGACCTGTTGAAGGACCTGACCGTTCCAGACATGCGCCCGATGAATGAGCCATTGATCCATCGGATTGTGATGACGGCATTCGTGGCATTCATCGTTCTCGCTGCTATCCCCTTTGTTCCGGGCGCGGAAATCGGATTCGCAATGCTCTTGTTGTTTGGTGGGCAAGTTGCACCGCTTGTTTACCTTGGGATGGTCAGCGCGCTGGTTCTGTCATTCGCTGTCGCGCGGTTGATACCCGCAACGATCCTCGCAGGTCTGCTGAACTGGCTTAGACTGACCAGGGCCGCGGACTTCGTCGCCGAATATGACGCCGCCGCCCCGGTTGACCGAATGGACGCGCTTTCCGGGATCATTCCGTCGAACCTCGGTCGAAGACTGATTGACAACAGGCACCTGCTGCTCGCCATAGCGCTCAACACACCGGGAAACTCGCTCCTCGGCGGCGGAGGTGGACTGGCGTTCATCGCGGGTGCCTCGCGGCTATATTCCTTTTGGCCTTTTCTGGCGGTGGTCATCTGTGCCGTTGCCCCGGTGCCATTGTTCTTCTACGTGGCCTGAAACTTCTGTCCGGCATGGTCCGATTGCGAACCTTTCGGCCAAATCGCACTCAACGGCAGCTTTGTCCGCTTAGCTGACATCGAACAGAGGCTCCCGAGGATTTTTAGGGCGCCTCTGCTGGACATGCCTTCGCATTCATAAAGGCCTTCTTCGGAGGCTGTGCCGCGAATCGCGAAGGGCTGGCCCTTGCGGCGTCGTTTGTTTTTTCGGGCCCCGGTTTCCGCCGCAGCTTGCGCAGGCGATGGCCTCTGCCTCGGCTGCCCTGCCGTTGGTCAGGCCCTTTTCCTGATCGAACTCCCTGATTTGCTGAGCGGCGCTCTGCGGTGCGTCACGGGCATGGCGTTTGTTGGCCTGGGCCGGGGTGCCGGGCCTGGGCGCCGCCGTCGCCGCGCATTTCGATAAATGGTGTGATAAATGAAAACCAATAATCGTACCATTGACTGCGCTGGAGATTCGTCATACCAATCACCAAGATGCATGGCGGCCCCTTTGCCGGGGCGAGTTGAAGAGGGAGGTGAAAATGGAAAAACCGAACATCACCGCTCAAAGCGCCATGCGTGCGGCCGGAGGCCGGCCGGCCAAGGTCTCGGAGGTGCTGGAGCTTCTCGGCCGGCGCGTCGTGACCGGCGACTACGCCGTCGGCGAAACGCTTCCGGTCGAGAAAGAGCTGATCGAAGAGCTGTCGGTCAGCCGAACCACGTTGCGCGAGGCAATCAAGACGCTGACGGCGCTGGGTCTGCTCGAGGTGCGCACGCGCCACGGCACACGGGTCCGGCCACGGCAGGACTGGAGCCTGCTCAGCCGCGACGTGCTGCGCTGGATGCAGCCGGTGGAGGGGGTCAACGTCGAGCTGTCCTCGGCCATCGACGAGGCGCGCGAGGTGTTCGAGCCGGCAGCCTGCGCGCTGGCCGCTGTCCGCGCCGACCGGCGCGAGATCACCCGCATCCGGCTGGCCTATGAAGCGATGGAGCGGGCCGCCGAAAACGACGACGTGGAAGCGGCCATTCAGGCAGACAAGGATTTCCACCTCGGGATCCTGGCTGCCACCGGCAACCCGATCCTCGAGGCATTCGACACTGCCATCGATGCGGTACTGGGGCTGTTGTTCAAGGCCGCGATCGAACGGCACATGGAAAGTTTTCGCAAGAACCTGGCCAATCACCTGCGGGTTCTCGAAGCGATCGAACAACGCAGGCCGGAGGAGGCGCGACAGGCGATGCTCGACATGATCGGCTTTACGCGCCGAAACCTGGAGAATTACCAGATCATAAAACCAATCAGCTGAAATCAGGAGGAATTTTACATGCTGAAGAACACCCTGTTGGCGATGGCCGCAGCGGTGGCCACCACGACGATGGCCGCTGCACAATATCCCGAGAAACCCATCACCCTGATCGTGCCGTGGAATGCCGGCGGCGGCACCGACGCGATTGCGCGCACCCTGGCCAACGGTCTCGAGGCCGAGCTGGGCGTGCCGGTCTCGGTGGTCAACCGTTCGGGCGGCGCCGGCGTCGTCGGCCACAACGCGATGGTTACCGCGCCGACCGACGGCTACACCATCGGCTTTGCCACCGCCGAGATGCTGACCTATTACTGGACCGGCAATGCCGAGTTCCAGGCCGAGGATTTCACGCCGATCGCGCTGATCAACTTCGACCCGGCGGCCTTTCACATCGCCGCCGGCAGCGACTGGCAGAACGTCGAGGAGGCGGTGGCCGCGATCAAGGCCGATCCGCAGGGCACCTACAAGATGTCTGGCACCGCCGTGGGCGCGGCCTATCACCTGGCCTTCGCCGGCTTCCTGCAACAGCAGGGCATCGATCCGCTGAAGGTCACCATGGTGCCGTCACAGGGCGCCGCGCCCGGGTTCCAGGAACTGGCTGCCGGGGGCGTGCAGATCATCCCGTCCTCGCTGCCCGAAGGCAAGACGATGATGGATGCGGGCCTGTCGCGCGCCATCGCGGTCTTCTCGGAAGAGCGCAATGCCTCCTTCCCCGAGGTGCCGACCGCCTCCGAACAGACCGGCGAGCCGTTTGCCGGCGGCACATGGCGCGGGGTTGTCGGCCCGGCGGGCATGGATGCCGAGGCGGCAGCGCGGCTGGAAGAGGCGACCCAGGCGGTGTTTGACAGCGAGGCGTTTCAGGGCTTCATGTCCAAACAGGGCTTTGGCGCCGACTACCGCGGGTCCGAGGCCTTCGAGACCTTCCTGGCCGAAACCCAGCAAAGCGTTGGCGCGGTCATGAAGTCCATCGGCCTGTCGCAGCGCGAAAACTGAGGCCGGACAGATGCGGCTCCCCGATATCTGGACAGGATTGGGCTTCGCGTGTCTGGGCGGGTTCGTGGTGCTGCGCGCCACGACCTTCCCGGAACCGGCCGGAGCCGCATCCCCACGACTGTTCCCTTACATGATCGGCAGCGCCTTTGTGCTGCTGGGACTGGCCGTCGTGGCGCGCAGCCTGCGCGCCCGCCGGCATGACGACGGCCGCCTGTTCCGGCCCGTGGCCGAAGACTGGATGCGGTCGCCAAGGCGGATGGTCCGGGTTCTTCTGATCCCGCTGACCATCGTCGCCTTCGGCCTGCTCTCGCCGGCCTTCGGCACGCTTCTGGTGGCGACGCCGCTGATCTTTCTCAACGCGCTGGCCTGGCAGGAAAAACCGGTGCCGGCGCTGGTGTCGGCGGTGGTCATCTGCGTGGTGGTCACCGTGTTCTTTACGCGGGTGATGCGCGTTCCGCTTCCCACCGGGCCGTTTTTCGGCCCCTGGTTCTGAGGTTTCGCCATGGATGTGTTCCTGTCATCGCTTCAGATGGTCTTCACCTATCAGGTCATCGGCGTGATCCTTCTGGGCGCGGCCTTCGGCCTCTTTGTCGGCGCCACTCCGGGGCTGAGCGCGACGATGGCCGTCGCGCTGCTGGTTCCGGTCACCTTCTTCCTGTCGCCGGTCGCGGCCATCGGCGCCATCGTCGCCTGTTCGGCCATGTCGATCTTTGCCGGCGACATTCCGGGGGCTTTGTTGCGCATCCCCGGCACCCCGGCCTCGGCCGCCTACATGCGCGAGCTGGATGCGCTGACGCAGAAAGGGCGGCTTGACCTGTCGCTCGGGCTTTCGATGTGTGTCTCGGTCATGGGGGGGCTGGTCGGCACCGCGGTGCTGGTGATCGCCGCGCCGCAACTGGCGCGGGTGGCGCTCCGCTTCTCGAGCTACGAATATTTCTGGCTGGCGCTGCTCGGTCTGTCCTGTGCGACGATGGTGGCCGGCAAGGACAGGCTGAAGGGCACGCTGTCGCTGCTGCTCGGGCTGGCGCTGACGATGGTCGGGCTCGACGTGACCACCGGCCTGCCGCGGTACACCTTCGGGGTGATCGATCTTCAGGCCGGCGTCTCGCTGATCGCCGTCATGATCGGCGCCTTCGCGGTCGCGGAGATCCTGCGCTCGGCCGCGGCACCGCTGACGCAGCCCAGAAAGCCCGCCGCCGCCGGGTTCTCGATCCTCAAGGGACAGTTCGGCAACCTCTGGCGCTTCAAGCTGCCGGTGCTGCGCGGCAGCCTGATGGGCACGGTGATCGGTGCCTTGCCCGGGGCAGGGGCCGATATTGCCGCCTGGATCGCCTTTGCGGTCAGCCAGCGGTTTTCCAAGGTCAAGGCCAACTACGGCAAGGGCGAGCCCGAAGCCATCGCCGGCTCCGCCTCGGCCAACAACGCCGCGCTCTCGGGCAGCTATGTGCCGGCGCTGGTCTTTGGCATCCCCGGCGATTCGATCACCGCCATCGTCGTCGGCGTGCTGGTGCTCAAGGGCATCCAGCCGGGGCCGATGGTCTTTGTCACCTCGCCCGATCTGGTCAATGCGATCTACATCGTCTTTGTCCTGGCAAACCTGCTGATCATTCCGCTGGGGCTGGCGGCGGTCATGGGCGGGCGGCACGTGCTGGGGCTGCGGCCCGGCCTGCTCTATCCGGCGATCCTTCTGATGTGCGTATTGGGCACCTTCGCCACCAACAACGCGCTTTTCGACCTCTGGACGCTGGCCGCCATCGGCGTGCTGGTCTGGATCATGGAGGCCAACGATTATCCGGCCGCGCCGCTCGTTCTGGGCCTGGTGCTGGGCAAGATCGTCGAAGAGAGCTTCATGTCCAGCATGATCAAGGCAGACGGCAACCTGCTGACCTTCTTCGAACGCCCCATTGCCGGAACGCTGGGCGTGATCACCATCCTCGTCTGGATCCTGCCGCCCCTTGTCGCCATGTGGCGGCGGAGACGGCGCACCCCCGAGCTCACGTAATTCGACAAAGGAGACCCCCATGCCCGTCGAACCCGATAAAGTGGAAGCGCAGGACGATGCGCGTACCCCCTATCAACTGCCTTTTCCCAAGGATGCCGCGGAAGAGATCGTCGTTCCCGAGGCGATCGCCAGTGATGAACGCGTCTGGGTGCCGCAGACCGAAACGGTGTCCTTCCGGCCGCTCTGCCTCAATGCCTCGCAGGGCTACTGGATGAACCTGCTGCGGGTGCGCCAATCCGGCGTGCTGTCGCGTCACCGCCATCCGCAGCCGGTGCATGGCTTTGTCCTCAAAGGCCGCTGGCACTATCTGGAGCATGACTGGGAGGCCCGCGAAGGCGGCTATGTCTACGAGCCGCCGGGCGAGACCCATACGCTTGTGGTGCCCGAAGATGTGACCGAGATGATCACCTTCTTCCAGGTCAACGGCGTGATGCTTTATGTCGATCCCTACGGCAAGACCATGGGGTTCGAAGACGTCTTCACCAAGATCGAGATGTGCCGAAACCATTATGAAGAGGTGGGGCTGGGGGCGGATTACGTCGACCAGTTCATCCGCTGATGTCGGGGGCGGCAGACACCGGCGCCTGGGCGGCGCCTTTCCTTTCGGGCCGGCAAGTCCTGGTGACCGGAGGCTCCTCGGGCATCGGCCGCAGCATTGCGCAGGCCTTCGCCCAGGCCGGCGCCGAGGTGGTGGCGACCGGTGTGGCCGAAGCCGACGTCACGGCGGCTCGCGACTGGGCCGAGGCGGAGGGGCTGGGCGCCAGTCTCTCTTTCCGCCAGCTTGACGTGCGCGACGATGCGGCAGTGGCCCGAGAGGTCGGCGGCATTGCGGATCTCTTCGCATTGGTCTGTTGCGCCGGGGTGATCCGGCGGGGCGCCGAATTGGAGCCGGAGGTTTTCGCCCAGGTGGTCGACGTCAACCTCAACGGCGCGATGCGCTGTGCCCATGCGGCGAAACCGGCGCTGGCGCGCACCGGCGGCTCCGTGGTGATGACCGCCTCGATGCTGTCGTTCTTTGGCGGCGGGCTGGTGCCGGGCTATTCCGCGTCCAAGGGCGGTGTGGCGCAGCTCACTAAGTCGCTGGCCATCGCCTGGGCGGCAGAGGGCATCCGCGTCAACGCCATCGCGCCGGGCTGGATCAGGACACCGCTGACAGCCGGCTTGCAGGAAGACGCGGCGCGCGCCGAGGCGATCCTGTCGCGGACCCCGATGGGCCGCTGGGGCGAGCCGGGTGATCTGGCCGGTCCCTCGCTGTTCCTGACCACGCCGCTGGCCGGTTTCATGACCGGCACGATCCTCCCCGTGGACGGCGGCTATGCGGTCGCCTGACGTCAGAAGGCAAACCCCGTGAAAGCTCTTGTCTACACCGGCCCGAAATCGGTCGAGATCCGGGACACCGCCCGGCCCGGGCCGAAGCCGGGCGAAGTGCTGCTCAAGATGCAGCTCTGTGGCGTCTGCGGCACCGATATCGGCATCCATTCCGGCACCCATCCACGCGCCGCCGCGCCGCTGATCCTCGGGCATGAGTTCGTCGGCGAGGTTGTCGAAGCTGGCGCCCGCTTTGCCAGGGGGCAACGGGTCGTGGCCTATCCGCTGCTGTCCTGCGGCGTCTGCCACCCCTGCCGCACCGGCAGCCCGCATGTCTGCACCGGCCTGCGCCTGATCGGCATCGATCAGGCGGGCGGACTGGCGGAATACCTGTCGGTGCCCGAGGATATGCTCTTTGCGGTGCCCGAGGATATGGACAATCGCATCGCCGCGCTGGTCGAGCCTCTGGCGGTGGCGCTGCGGGCGGTCGAGCAATCGCGCCTGGGGCTTGCCGACCGGGTGGCGGTGCTGGGCGCCGGGCCCATCGGGCTGCTGACGGCGCTTGCGGCGCGCCAGGCCGGCGCGGCCGAGGTGCTCGTCTCCGATATCGATCCGGCGCGGCTGGCGCTGGCCGGGGCGCTCGGCTTTCGGCCCGTCGATCTGCGCCAGGACGACCTGTCCGAGCAGGTTCAGACGGCGACCGATGGCGACGGCGTCGATGTGGTCTTTGAATGCGCCGGGGTCGGCCCCGCCGCGCGCGACATGACCCGGATTGCCCGGCCGGGCGGCACGATCTGTTTGACGTCGCTGCACAAGGCGCCCTGTCCGGTGGCGCTGCTCGACATTGCCTTCAAGGAGCTGCGCCTGATCGGCTCGCGGGTCTATACCCGCGAACAATTCCGCCGCAGCATTACTCTGGCACAGGCGATGGCCGAGGATCTGGAGCGGGTGATCACCCGGACGCTGCCGCTGAGCGGGTCTGCCCATGTCTTTGACCTGATCGCCGCGCCGGAGGAGGCGGATGTGAAGATTCTGATCGATTGCACCGCCTAACGCGCTTCGGGGCTCAGCGGCCCGTGGTGAAGCCGGCAACAAGCTCGGCGATCAATGCGCGCAGCCAGGCATGGCCGGGATCGCGACGCAGCCGGGGATGCCAGGCGATCTGGCTGGGGAATGCACCAAGTTCCACCGGCACGGCGACATCGCGCAGCCCGTAGGGGGCGGCGGTCATCGCGGCGACCCGCGTGGGCACGGTGGCGATGCCGCCCAGCCGGGCGACAGCCGGCGGTGCCGAGAGAAAGTGCGACACCACCACCGCCGTGTTGCGGCGCAGCCCGGTGCCCTCCAGCCGCTTGTGCAGCCCGGTGCGCCACTTGCCGGGTGGCGCCACCACCACATGCGGCAACCGTTCATAGAGCGCCCGGTCGAGTGTCGCCCCCGGCGGCAAGGCCCGGGGCGCGACGAGGCAGCGGAAGCCGTCTTCGAACAGATCCGAGACCACGAGATCCTCTGGCGGCGCATGAAACCTTCCGATCGCCAGGTCGAAGGCCCGCCCGGCCAGGCTGCGCGGATCGAGATCGGGGCCGAGCGGGGCGATCTCCAGCGCTGCTCGCGGTGCCTTTTCGGCAAAGGCCGCCGCCAGATCCGGCACCAGCACGATCTCGGCGTAGGGTCCCAGCAACAGCCGAAACCGCCGTTTGGTACGGGCGGGATCAAACGGTTCGGCGGCGCGAAAGGCCTGTTCCAGCTGCGCCAGCCCGGCGGCGATCTCGGGGGCGAGTGCCCGCGCCTTTTCGGTCGGCTCGACGCCGTAGCGGGCGCGCAGGAACAACTCGTCCCCCAACGCCTCGCGCAGCCGCGACAGCGCCGCGCTGACCGTGCTTTGCGATTGGCCGAGCCGTTCGGCGGCGGCGGTGACATTGCGCTCTTCCATGACGGCATGAAAGACGCGGAGAAGCGAAAGATCCGGGGTCATATGTCCAGGATATCGATTTCTGACCTTGCCTGCATCAATTTCTCAAACGACTGAGGCGCCCCTATCTGCTGTCCAAGAGGCGCTTAGCCGCCCCGAGTGACTGGCCGGAGCAAGGCGCTCTTTGGTTCGGCCCCGACAAAACCAACGACCACTGGAGACAGCAACATGGCACGTATTCTGATCCTCTCGACCGCATCTGACGCCCTGGGCGAGACCGGCAAGCCGACCGGCGTTTGGTACGAAGAACTGGCGACGCCTTATTACGCCTTCACCGACGCCGGGCACGAGGTGACGCTGGTCACTCTCGGCGGCAAGCCGGTGCCGATCGATCCGAACTCGGATGTCGCCGGCGACGAGGCCCCGGCCTCGGTCTCGCGCTTCAGGGACGATGCGGCGGCAACCGAGTTGCTTGCCGCGCCGGGGCGGCTCGAAGCGGAGGATATCGCGGAATATGACGCGCTCTACATTCCCGGTGGTCATGGCGCGATGTACGATCTGGCCGAAAGCGATCTGGTGGCCGAGGTCATCGGCAAGGCCTGGGATCAGGGCAAGATCGTCGCTTCGGTCTGCCACGGCCCGGCGGCCTTTTCCAAGGCGGTCGACGCCGAGGGCACGCCCATCGTCAAGGGCCGCAAGGTCTCGGCCTTTACCGACAGCGAAGAGCGCGGCGTGGGGCTGGCCGAGGCGATGCCCTTCCTGCTCGAAACCCACCTGCGCGAGCTGGGGGCGGATTTTGACGGTGTCGCCGACTGGCAGCCGCATTCGGTGGTCGACGGCCGGCTGGTGACCGGCCAGAACCCCGCCTCTTCCGACGGCGCTGCCGAAAAGGTGCTGGCACTGCTGGGCTGAGGTCGGAATCCCTGCAAACCGAGACCGTCGCGCCAGGCGCGGCGGTTGCGGGCGTTGCGCAACCCAGGGGTTATGGGGTGAGCCTGCCGTGCAGCTCAGGCGGATTTTTGCGCCAATCTTCACACCCTTGTCAAATCTCGGAATGCAGACTTGATCTGATCGGTCTGCCTCTATGTCTTTGCGGACGACCGTTTGGCCTGTTTCGACCCAAGGACGATTTCATGACCCCAGCACTTGCGCCGCTGACGCCGAATGAGGCGATCGCGCTTTTCACCCGGACCCGCGCGCGCAGCGATGCGCTGGCGGCGCCGCTCAGCCCCGAAGACACCATGCTGCAAAGCATGGAGGATGCCTCGCCCGTCAAATGGCACCTGGCCCATACCACCTGGTTTTTCGAGGAATTCATTCTCAAGCCACGGGTGCCCGACTACCGCTCGCCCGACGACCGTTTCGCCTTTCTGTTCAATTCCTATTACACTCAGGCCGGCCCGCGTCACGCACGCGACAAGCGCGGGCTGGTCTCGCGCCCCGGCGGCCAGGCAGTGCGCGATTACCGCGCCCATGTGGAAGACAGCCTTGCCACCCTGCTGATGCAGCGCCGCGAGGACGGCGACGAGATCGCCGGCCTGGTCGAGCTTGGCTGTCACCACGAAATGCAGCATCAGGAACTGCTGGTGACCGATCTGCTGCACGGGCTGAGCTTCAATCCGCTGCTGCCGGTCTACAAGGAACCCGAGCCGCTCGAAGTGACCGCCGGCACCGAACTGCGGTTTGACAGCCACGAAGGTGGTCTGGTCGAGATCGGCCATGATGGCGCGGGATTTGCCTATGATTGCGAAGGGCCGCGGCACAAAACCTTTCTCAGCCCCTACGAGATCGCCAATCGGCCGGTCACCAATCGCGACTGGATCGGCTTTATCGAGGATGGCGGCTATGGCGACGCCCGGCACTGGCTGATGGAAGGCCTGGCCGTGGCGCAACGCGAAGACTGGCAGCATCCGCTCTATTGGTGGCAGCAGGACGGCACCTGGTGGACCTTCACCCTGCGCGGCCCGCAGCCGGTGGCGCTGGAGGCGCCGGTAGTGCATGTGAGCTATTACGAGGCCGATGCCTTTGCCCGCTGGGCCGGCGCGCGGCTGCCCACCGAGGCCGAGCACGAGCTGGCCTTTCGCGACCGGCCCATCGCAGGCAACCTGATGGGCGATGGCGACGATATCGGCATGTTGCGGCCGATGCCCGGCGCAGGTGTCTGGGGCGATGTCTGGGAATGGACAGCCTCGGATTTCGCGCCCTATCCCGGATTTCGCCCGCCCGAGGGCGCGCTTGGCGAATACAACGGCAAGTTCATGGTCAATCAGCGGGTGCTGCGCGGCGGCTCCTGCGCCACACCGCGCGAACAGATGCGGGCGACCTACCGGACGTTTTTCTACCCGCATCAACGCTGGCAGATGATGGGGCTGCGGCTGGCGCGGGACGTGGCCTGATGGACGGTTCGCTTCAGGCCCGCTCCGCCACTGCTGCCGCCCTGCGCGACGATGCCCTGCGCGGGTTGCGACAGCCCCAAAAGGTGCTGAGCCCCAAGTGGCTTTATGATCAGCGTGGCAGCGCACTCTTCGAGCAGATCACCGCCCTGCCGGAATATTACCTGACCCGGACCGAGGCGGCGATCCTGAAGGACAACGCCGCGCGGCTGGCCGGGCTGGTGCCCGAGGGCGGCGCGCTGGTCGAATTCGGCTCCGGCGCCTCGGTCAAGACCCGTCGGCTGCTCGATGCCGGCGGTCATTTCGCGGCCTATGTGCCGATCGACATTTCCGCGGTGTTCCTGGCCGAAACCGCGCAGGATCTGCGGCGCCGCTACACCGAGATCGAGATTGCGCCGGTGGTGGCCGATTTCACCGCCGCGGTCGCCCTGCCGGAGCATCTGGAGGCCACGCCCAAAGTGGGCTTCTTTCCCGGCTCGACCATCGGCAACCTGCCGCCGGAAACCGCCACGGCGCTGATGGCCCATGCCCGTGCCTGGCCGGGGGTCGAAGGCTTCATCCTCGGGGTCGATCTGGTCAAGGACAGCGAGACGCTGGTGGCGGCCTATGACGACAGCCAGGGGGTGACGGCGGATTTCATCGCCAACATCCTGCACCGGCTCAATCGCGAGTTGGGCGCCGATTTCGACCTGTCGCACTTCGCCTATCGAGCCCGCTGGAACGCCGCGGCGGCGCGGATCGACATGGAGCTGGTCTCGCGCCGTGCCCAGAACGTGGCGCTGGGCGGGGCGACCATCGGTTTCGACGCCGGCGAGGCCATTCACGTCAGCGCCTCGCGCAAATACACCGAGGCCTCGCTGGCGCGGCTGGTGCAGCCCGCCGGCTGGCGTGTCGAAACGCTGCTGACCGATGCGGCGCGGCGTTTTGCCGTGGCGGTTCTCGCCCCCGTGTGACCCCGGGTGCGGCAGGGCGCCAGAGGCCGCGCCCTGCCTGTCAATCGTTGTCCGGCACGTGGCGGCCGCCAATGACCCGTTCGCGCGGCCACCAGTCGGGATGGTTAGCGCGGATGAAGGCCAGAAGCTGTTCGCGCAGCCGCATTTCGACTTCCCAGCCGGTCGAGGGATCGGGGGTCATGACGTAGCAGGTGATTTCCTGGCCATGTTCGTTGTGATCGGTCACGAAACACGCCAGCGATTCGGGTTCGATCACGCCGTCCAGGTCTTTGGCCAGCGTCTCGAAGGTCTCGCGCAGAACCTCGGCGTCGGCGGCATGGTCGAGCCAGAGCCGGACGGTCTTCATCAACCGCGCATCCTTGACCGACCAGTTCTCGAACGGCCTGGAGACGAAGTATTTCACCGGCACGATGATCCGCCGCTCGTCCCAGGTGCGCAGCCGCATGAAGGTGTAGAAAATGCTTTCGACATAGGCCCAGTGACCTTCGAATTCGACGCTGTCGCCGATCCGCACAGGCTTGGCCAGGGCGATCTGAAGCGAGGCGAGGATATTGCCCAGCACGGCCTGCCCGGCGATGCCGAGCAGCACGGTCAGCACCCCGGCCGAGGCCAGCAGGGTGATGCCGAGCGATTCGAACAGGTTGAGCTGCACCAGAACGAAAATCGCCGCGAAGCCGACCATCAACAGCACGATGACCCGCCGCAGCGCGTAGATCGAGGTGTAAAGCTCGCGCTTGTCGAGATTGCGCGCATCGTCGATCTCGCCCACGTAGCGCTGGGTCACGCGGTCGAGGACGGCGTCGATCACCCGCAGGATGGCGATGCCCACCGCAGTGGTCATGACCACCACGAAAAGCGGCTGCACCACCGCCGTGACCGGCCCCGAGAAGGACACCGCCAGCTCCAGCACCGTCTGCGCCACCAGCGCCACGACGAACAGCGCAAGCGGCACGCTGGCGCGTTCGGCGGCGGTCTTGAGAAAGGGGCGCCGTAACCGGCCCGAGGCCGCGTCCAGCGTGTTCTTGACCGCCCAGCCCAGCGCGAGCAGCGTGACGACCATCACCGGAAGGCCGATCCACTCCCATATCCGCAGGGCGCCCAACTCGCGTTGCAGGCTGTCGGGAATGTGGCGCTCGAAGGCGCGCGGCCCATAGGCATCGTGCAGCGCCGGCACGTCCTCGACGGTCTGCGGGGTGAACAGCCAATGCGCCTCCTCGCCGGTTGGCGCCTTGTACCGGGCTAGGCGAATCTCGTAGGCGCGACCATTGAGCTGAAACAACTTGATCCCGAGGTCGCGGCGCACCTGGCCGGCCTGCGGATTGCTGCTGCTGCCACTTTCGACCAGCGCATCGGGCCGCGCCGGCAGCCCCGACCAGTCCAACCAGACCCGCCGGTCGATCACCTGATAGAGCTGTTGGGCAAAGCGTTCGCCCGCTTCGGCCTGGCGCTCCGGGGGCAGGGCGTTGAGGTTGAGCATATGCTGCGCCGCCGCGAAATTGCCTTCGTCGGACAATTCGACAAAGGCCCGCATCGCCGAGCGCGGCGTCGACCGGTCAAGTTCTTCCGGCGCCGGGCCCAGCCCGGCATTGAGCGCATCGACCTCATACCACGACTGGCTTTTCTCTTCCTGGGCCACGAGGGGAAGCGCGAGGCCGATCAGGACCGCGAGGAGAAGAAGCCGGATACGGTGAAGCATACCACCAAACGCCGCGCTGCCGGGTTGGTTCCACGCTGCTGTGCGCACAAGGTCTCGGCGCCCCGGTCCCCGGAGGGGGTGGCATGGAATTTTCGGCGATTTGGTGCAGTGGTGAGCCGTGCAGGATTCGAACCTGCGACCCACTGATTAAAAGTCAGTTGCTCTACCAACTGAGCTAACGGCCCACTGTGTTCGCGGCTTCTAGAAACTGCGGCCGATAGGGTCAACCCCGAAAACGCGAAAAATCGTCAGCCTCTGGAATAAGTTCTGTCAGAGGCGTATATGCGCGCCCATGAACACCATGGATCAGACAGATCGCACCTTCATGAAGATGCACGGTCTGGGCAACGATTTCGTTGTCCTCGACGGTCGTGCGCGCAAGCTTGCGATGACCCCGGCGCTGGCCACGGCGCTGGCCGACCGGCATCGTGGCGTCGGCTTCGATCAACTGGCGGTCATCGTGCCGGGCGCGGAGGTCGATGCCGAGCTGATTTTCTACAACGCCGATGGCTCGATTTCCGCCGCCTGCGGCAATGCCACCCGCTGCATCGCGCGGCACCTGATGGACGAGACCGGCAAGACCCGGCTGCGCCTGAAGGCCGGCGCGCGCGTGCTCGAGGCGCGGGATGCGGGGCAGGGGCTCACCTCGGTCAACATGGGCCCGCCCGAGACCCATTGGCAGGGGGTGCCACTGGCGCGCGCGATGGAGACGCTGGAGCTGCCGATCGAAGGCGGCCCCACCGCCACCGGCATGGGCAACCCGCATTGCACCTTCTTTGTCGCCGACGCCGAGGCGGTGGATCTGGAGAGCCGAGGCCCCGAGATCGAAAATCACCCGCTGTTCCCCGAACGCACCAATGTGCAGTTTGTCAGCGTGACCGGCGAAAACATCCTGCGGATGCGCGTCTGGGAGCGGGGCACCGGGGTGACACTGGCCTCGGGCTCGTCGTCCTGCGCCACCGCCGTGGCGGCGCATCGCCGCGGGCTGACCGGGCCGGAGGTGACGATCCACCTCGACGGCGGCGAAATCCGCATCCGCGTCACCGACGAAGGCGTCTGGATGACCGGGCCGACGGCGCATGTCTTTACCGGCACCCTGACCGATGCCTTTCTGGAGAGCCTGACATGAGCGCGCCGGTGTTTTCGACCATGGGTTGCCGCCTGAACGCCTATGAGACCGAGGCGATGAAGGAGCTGGCCGCCGAGGCCGGCCTTGATGGCGCCGTGGTGGTCAACACCTGTGCCGTCACCGCCGAGGCGGTGCGCAAGGCGCGGCAGGAGATTCGCAAGCTTCGGCGCGAGAACCCGCAGGCCCGGCTGATCGTCACCGGCTGTGCCGCGCAGACCGAGCCCGAGACCTTTGCCGCGATGGACGAGGTCGACCTGGTGGTCGGCAATACCGAAAAGATGCAGCCCGAGACTTGGCAGGGCCTGGCGGCGGATTTTGTCGGCGAGACCGAGAAGGTCAAGGTCGATGACATCATGTCGGTCACCGAGACCGCCGGCCATCTGATCGATGGTTTCGGCACCCGCTCGCGCGCCTACGTGCAGGTGCAGAACGGCTGTGACCACCGCTGCACCTTCTGTATCATCCCCTATGGCCGGGGCAATTCGCGCTCGGTGCCGGCGGGGGTCGTGGTGGACCAGATCAAGCGGCTGGTGGATCGCGGCTACAACGAGGTGGTGCTGACCGGGGTCGACCTGACCTCCTGGGGCGCCGACCTGCCGGCGACGCCGCGACTGGGCGATCTGGTGCGGCGCATCCTCAAGCTGGTGCCCGATCTGGCGCGGCTCAGGATCTCGTCGATCGATTCGATCGAGGCCGACCCGGCGCTGATGGAGGCGATTGCCACCGAGCCCCGCCTGATGCCGCATCTGCACCTCAGCCTTCAGGCCGGCGACGACATGATTCTCAAGCGGATGAAGCGCCGCCACCTGCGCGACGACGCCATCGCCTTCTGCGAAGAGGCGCGGCGGCTGCGGCCCGACATGACCTATGGTGCCGACATCATCGCCGGTTTCCCGACCGAGACCGAAACGATGTTCGACAATTCGCTCAAGCTGGTCGAGGAGTGCGGGCTGACCTGGCTGCATGTCTTCCCCTACAGCCCGCGTCCGGGCACCCCGGCGGCGCGGATGCCGCAGGTCGATGGCCGGGCGATCAAGGACCGGGCCGGGCGGCTGCGTGCGGCTGGTGCGAGACAGGTCGCGGCGCATCTGGCGGCGCAGCAGGGCCGCGTTCATCATATGTTGATGGAAAACCCGCATATGGGACGGACCGAACAATTCGCCGAAGTGCGCTTTGCCGCGGCCCAGCCCGAAGGCGAGATCGTGACCGCAACCATCTCCGGCTTCGACGGCCAGCAGCTGGTGGTCTGAATGCATCCCAATCCGGCGTTCCGCCGCGAGGATGCGGCGCGCAATCTGGCTTTCGCCCGCGCGCGCGGCTTTGGCGTGCTGGCGATGTCGGGGGGCAGCGGTGCGCCGCTGTTGTCGCATGTGCCCTTCCTGCTGAACGCCGAGGGGACCGAAGCCGATCTGCACCTCGTCCGCTCCAATCCGATTGCGCGGGCCTGCACCGGCGCGATGGCCGGGCGGATCGCGGTGAGCGGTCCTGATTCCTACATCTCTCCCGATTGGTACGAGCTCGCCGATCAGGTGCCGACATGGAGTTATGTCGCCGTGCATCTCACCGGCGAATTGCGCCCGCTGCCGCCCGAGGCGCTCTGGGATCTGCTCGACCGGCTGACCGCAAAGTTCGAGGAACAACTGCTGCCCAAGCCGCCCTGGACCTCGGGCAAGATGTCGGCCGGGGTGATGGACAAGATGATGCGAATGATCCGGCCGTATCGTTTCGAGGTGACCGGTGTCGACGGCACCTGGAAGTTGAGCCAGAACAAGCCCGGGCCCGTGCGCGCCCGCGCCGCCGAGGGGGTCGCAGCCTATGGCCAGGGGCAGGAGCTGGCGCTGCTCGCCGCCCTGATGCGGGGCGTGGACACCGCCGGATAGGCTGCTAACCTGCCGCAAATTCCGCAACGGAAAGGACAGCGGCATGAAACTTCTGATGGCGGGGCCGTCGCCCTTTGTCCGCAAGGTCATGGTCACCCTGCATGAGACCGATCAGGTCGATGCGGTGGAATACGAAACAGTCGTGGCCTCGCCCACCGGCCCCTCGCCCGAGCTGATCGCGGCCAATCCGGTGGGCAAGATCCCGGCGCTGATCCGGCCCGATGCGCCGACGATCTACGACAGCCGGGTGATCTGCCGCTTTCTTGATGCGCGGGTGCAGGGCGGGCTTTATCCCGAGCGCCGTCAATGGGATACGCTGACCCTCGAGGCGACGGCGGACGGCATGATGGATGCCGCCGTGCTGATGGTCTACGAGGCGCGCTTCCGCCCCGAGGAAAAGCAATCGGCGGAATGGGTCGAGGCGCAATGGGCCAAGATCGACCGCGCGGTCTCGGCGCTCAACACCCGCTGGATCAGCCATCTGCGCGGACCGCTGGACATCGGCCAGATCGCGGTGGGCTGCGCGCTCTCCTATCTCGACTTCCGCCATGCCGCGCGGGTCTGGCGCACCGGCAACCCGGCTCTGGCCGATTGGTATGCCGAATTTGCCGAGCGGCCCTCGATGCAGGCCACCGCACCGAAGGACTAAACGGCCAAAGATTCGTCCGAGTCGCCGAACGGTCGGGAATTCGGCTCCAAGCGCTTCGCCGGGTTGGCGAAATTTCGGCCCTCGGCCGGCTCATGGGCGTCGGGAACGCGATTTCAATGCTTTTTTGGCGCGACAATACGGCGCGATGGCCCCTGCGCGCTTTTGAACGCTGGACGCCATTTTGAGGCTTGGTTACATACCGCACCAGGAAAGCTGCATTCGGTCTCGTGTGCGGCCATGATTTTATAGCCAGTCATCTGGCGCTGAAATGGAGATCACTCGTGTCCCACGCAGACGATCACGAAGGCACCCGCAGAGATTTTCTCTACTATGCCACCGCCGGCGCGGGCGCCGTTGCGACCGGTGCAGCGGTCTGGCCGCTCGTCAATCAAATGAACCCCTCCGCCGACGTGCGCGCGCTCAGCTCGATCCGGGTCGATGTCTCGGGTGTCGAGCAGGGCACGCAGCTGACGGTCAAATGGCTCGGCAAGCCGGTCTTCATCCGTCGCCGCACCGCGGCCGAGATCGAAGAGGGCCGCGCCGTAGATCTGGACGACCTGATCGATCCGATCGCGCGCAACCCCAACATCTCGGGCGAGACCGCGGCCACCGATGAGAACCGCACCCTGGACGAAGCCGGCGAATGGCTGGTTCAGATGGGCGTCTGCACCCACCTCGGCTGTGTGCCGCTGGGCGATGGTGCCGGTGAGTTCGGCGGCTGGTTCTGCCCCTGCCACGGCTCGCACTACGACACCGCGGGCCGCATCCGCAAAGGTCCGGCGCCGGAAAACCTCCATGTGCCGCCTGCCGTCTTCGAAGACGAAACCACTCTGCTGCTGGGATAAGGAGCGTAAGATATGGCTGGTATTCCTCACGACCATTACGAACCGAAGACCGGTGGCGAGCAGTGGCTGCACAAGCGACTGCCGATTGTCGGGCTGCTGTATGACACGATCATGATCCCCACCCCCAAGAACCTCAACTGGATGTGGATCTGGGGCATCGTTCTGACCTTCTGCCTTGTGTTGCAGATTGTCACCGGCATCATTCTGGTGATGCATTACACGCCGCATGTCGATCTGGCCTTCGCCTCGATCGAGCACATCATGCGCAACGTCAACGGCGGCCATTTCATCCGCTATCTGCACATGAACGGCGCCTCGCTGTTCTTTGTCGCGGTCTATATGCACATCTTCCGCGGTCTCTACTACGGATCGTACAAGGCGCCGCGTGAAGTGACCTGGATCATCGGCATGCTGATCTACCTGGCGATGATGGGCACCGCCTTCATGGGCTACGTTCTGCCCTGGGGTCAGATGTCCTTCTGGGGCGCGACGGTGATCACCGGCCTGTTCGGCGCGATCCCCTTCATCGGCGAGCCGATCCAGACCTGGCTTCTGGGCGGGCCGGCGGTCGACAACGCGACGCTGAACCGCTTCTTCTCGCTGCACTACCTGCTGCCCTTCGTGATCGCGGCGCTGGTCGCGGTGCACATCTGGGCCTTCCACACCACCGGCAACAACAACCCCACCGGTGTGGAAGTGCGCCGCACCTCGAAGGCGGAAGCCGAAAAGGACACGGTGTCGTTCTGGCCCTATTTCGTGATCAAGGATCTCTTTGCCCTGGCGGTGATCCTGGTGGTGTTCTTTGCCATCGTCGGTTTCATGCCGAACTACCTCGGCCACCCCGACAACTACATCGAGGCCAACCCGCTGGCGACGCCCGCGCATATCGTGCCGGAATGGTATTTCCTGCCGTTCTACGCGATCCTGCGCGCCTTCACCTCGGAAGTCTGGGTCGTGCAATTCGCCTCTTTCGTGACCGGCGGCATCGTCGATGCGAAATTCTTTGGCGTGCTGGCCATGTTCGGTGCCATCGCGGTGATGGCGCTGGCACCTTGGCTTGATACCTCCTCGGTGCGCTCGGGCCGTTATCGCCCGATGTTCAAGTGGTGGTTCTGGCTGCTGGCGTTCGACTTCATGCTGCTGATGTGGCTGGGCGCCATGCCGGCGGAAGAGCCCTATGCCACCTTCTCGCTGATCGCCTCTGCCTATTGGTTCGCCTATTTCCTGGTGATCCTGCCGCTGCTCGGCGTGATCGAGAAACCGCAGACCCCGCCCGCCACCATCGCGGATGACTTCGACGCGCATTATGCCCCCAAGACCGGCGGCACCAAGACCGTCGTGTCCCCCGGCGAATAATCGAGAGGCAAGAGACAGATGACCATCAAGACCCTCACGATCTCGGCCGTCACCGCGCTTGCGCTGACGGCGACCGGGGCCCTTGCCGCCGTCGCGGAAGGCCCCAAGGAAGATGTGGACTTTTCCTTCGAGGGCCCGTTCGGCGCCTTTGACGAGTTCCAGCTTCAGCGCGGCCTTCAGGTCTATACCGAGGTCTGCGCCGCCTGCCACGGGTTGCAATATGTGCCGATCCGCACGCTTGCGGACGAAGGCGGCCCGCACCTGCCCGAAGATCAGGTTCGCGCCTATGCGGCCCAGAACTTCGAGGTGTTCGACGCCGAGCTGGATGATTTCCGCCCGGCGAAACAGACCGACAACTTCCCGGCCAACACCGCCGTTGGCGCGCCCGACCTGTCGCTGATGGCCAAGGCGCGTGCCGGCTTTCACGGCCCCTATGGCACCGGCCTGAGCCAGCTCTTCAATGGCATGGGCGGCGCGGAGTACATCACCTGGATCCTCACCAGCTATACCGGCGAGGAAAAGACCGAGGCTGGCGTGACGCTGTATGAAAACACCGCCTTTCCGGGCGGCTGGATTTCCATGGCGCCGCCGCTGGACGACGGGCTGGTGGATTACGCCGACGGTCATTCCAATGACCAACAGGCCCTGGCCGAAGACGTCTCTGCCTTCCTGATGTGGACGGCGGAGCCGAAGATGATGGCGCGCAAGCAGGCCGGTCTGACTGGCGTCCTGTTCCTCGTGCTGCTTTCGGTGCTGCTCTACCTGACCAACAAGCGCATCTGGAAGCCGGTCAAGAACCGCACCAAGGCCTGAGGCTCGGCCGATATCATTCCGAAAGGCCCCGCTTCGGCGGGGCTTTTTTTGTTGTCGCCGTGCCTGCGCACGCCGACCGGGGTGGGGGCTTTGCCCCCACACCCCCAGGCGTCTTTTCAAAGAGAAAAAGCCTTGGAAAGGGGCTCAGCCGTCGCCGAGATAGGCTTGCAGCTGTTTGCTCGGCGTGGCGAAGAAGCCCTGGGTGGGCTGCGGCGGGTGCAGCGCGCCCTGCGAGACCAGCGCCACCTCATCGGCGACCCGGCGGGCGTCTTCGGGGGCGTGGCTGACCATCAGCACCCGGATGCCCTGCTCTGCCGCCAGCCGGGCGACCAGATCCAGCATCTCGCTGCGCAGCGCCGGACCCAGAGCCGAGAACGGCTCGTCCAGGAGCATCAGCGGGCGGTCCTGAAGCAGCACCCGCGCCAGCGCCGCACGGCCCTGCTGGCCACCCGAGAGCGCCGCCGGCCTGCGCCCGCCCATGCCGCCGAGGCCGACCTGCGCCAGCGCCGCCTCGATGCGCGCGAGCTGGTCCGCGTCGGGGCGGCGGGTGGTCATCGCAAGCGCCAGATTGGCGCGGACAGTGAGATGCGGAAAGAGATTGTTGTCCTGGAACAGGATGCTCACCGGACGTTTCGCCGGCGGCAGGCCGGAAATCTCCTGCCCGTCCCAGAGCACCTGGCCGGAGGTCGGCGCGAGAAAGCCCGCGATCATGTTGAGCAGGGTGGACTTGCCGGCGCCCGAGGGGCCGATCAGCGCGGTGAACCCGGCGCTGATGCGGGTGTCGGCGGTGAGGTGGAAATCCTCCTGGTGATAGGCGATCCGGCGCAGCTCAAGCATTGGCGCGCCGGCCCTTGTCGAACAGCCAGAACAGCCCGAGGCTGAGGGTCAGAAGCAGCAGGGCCGCGCCTTGGGCGGCCTCCATCCGGTAGGCGGCCATCAATCGGTAGAGTTGCAGCGGCAGGGTGGCGTGTTCGCCATCGGCAAACAGCGCAATGACCCCGAGATCGCCCATCGACAGCGCCGCCGTCAGCCCGGCGGCAAAGCCCAGCGGCCGGCGCAGGCGCGGCAGCAGCACGATGCGCCACAAAGCGAAGCCGGTGATGCCCAAGGTGGCGGCCAGGCGGCCGAAATCGGCGCGGGCGGCGTCGAGTTCCGGGCGCAGGATGCGCAGGACGAAGGGCAAGGCCATCAGCGCATTGACCAGCAGGGTGACAGGCAGGGCGGCCTCGGCCGGGCGCATCAGCGGCTGGACGATGAGGAACAGCCCGGTGCCCAGCACCAGACCCGAGACCGCGACGCCGAGCAGGCCGGCCAGTTCGCCGGCCCTAGTGGCCAGCGGCAGGGCCAGCACCAGGGTGAGCGCGGTGGCGCCGAGGGCCACCGAGACCGAGCGCAGAGCGGCCTGCCAGGTCTCGACCGGCAGGACCATCAGGCCGGGCAGCCCGGCCAGCACGATCATCGCCAGCGGGGTCAGCAGGAAGAGCGCGGCGAAACCGATCCAGAGCGCGTCGCCCAGCCGGGCGGGCCGGCTCCGGCCGTCCCAGCGGGCCTGGAGGCGGTCGAGGCCGGCGCCGAAACCGTCGGGCGGCGAGAGCAGCAACAGCGCCAGTGCCGAGGCGATGCCCAGCGCCAGCTGCACCAGCGCCAGCGTCGCCGCCTTGGCGAGATCGAAGTCGAACTTGAAGGCCTGGTAGATCGCCAGTTCCACCGTGGTGGCGCGCGGCCCGCCCCCCAGGGTCAGTGCGACGGCAAAGGAGGTCAGGCAGATCACGAAGATCACCGCGAAGGCGCCGGGCGCGATGCGGCGCAGCATCGGACGTTCCAGAAGACGCCCGACCGGCGCGTCGAGCGAGGCGGCGAGGCGGAAGCGCTCGGCCGGGATGGCAAGCCAGCCTTGCAGGATCAGCCGGGTGGCCAGCGGCAGGTTGAAGAAGACATGCGCCAGGATCACGCCGTGATAGCCATAGATGTCGATGCGCGGCAGGCCGAGCGCGCCGGTGAGCTGGTTGACCAGACCGTTGCCGCCGAACACCGCCAGAAGGCCCAGCACCGCGACGATCACCGGCAGAATGAAGGGCGCGCCCAGCAGGGCGATCAGCGCCCCGCGACCGGGGAAGCGCTGGCGCGACAAGGCGCGCGCCACCGGCACCGCCAGCGCCACGCTGAGCCCGGCCGAGACCGCCGCCTGCCAGAGGGTGAACCAGAGCGCGTCGAAATCGGCCGGTCCGAGCGCGCCGAGCCCGCCGGCGCGCCAGATCACCGCGGTCACCGGGCCGATCACCAGCCCTGCGACCAGGAGCGCCCAGAGCCCCGCCCCGGACCGGGGCAAAGAGCTCAGCGGGAGAGCGCGCTGCGCCATGCCTCGATGGCCTCGTCACGCAGCGCGGCGGCCTCGTCCTCGTTGTAGAACAGCACCTTTTCCGGCATCGGCAGCGCACGGAACCCTTCGGGCCATTTCTCCTGCGGCAGCGCCGAGGGGAGCGACCAGTTCGAGGTCGGGATCATCGACTGGAAGTCTTCGGTCAGGACATAGGCCATGAATTGATCGGCGAGTTCGGGGTTGTCGGTGGTGGCCAGCTTGGCGGCGAGTTCGACCATGAAGTAATGGCCTTCGGGAAAGATCGCCGCCGCCTTGGTGTCATCCTCTTCCGCGATGATGTGATACGCCGGCGAGGTGGTGTAGCTCAGCACCATGTCGGCCTCGCCATCGGTGAACAGGCCGTAACTCTCGGACCAGCCCTTGGTGACGGTGACGATCTTGGGGGCGAGCTTGGCCCAGGCGGCCTCGGCCTCGTCGCCATAGACGGCATGCACCCAGAGCACCAGCGCGAGGCCCGAGATCGAGGACCGCGGATCCTGGATCACCAGCCGCAGGTCGTCGGGGGCGTTCAGCAGATCGTCGAAGCTGGCCGGGGGGGTGGCCACCTTCTCCTTGTTGTAGACAAAGGCGGTGTGGCCGTAGTTGAACGGCAGGAAGGTGTCGTCCTGCCAGACGACCGGCAGGGTCAGGGCCGAGGTGTCGAGGCCATGCGGCGCAAAGAGGCCGCTCTCGCGCGCCTTCTTGGTGACGTCGGAGGTGAGGCCGATCACCACGTCGGCTTCGGTGCGTTCGCCTTCGAGCAGGATGCGGGGCAGCAGATCGCCGGTCTTGTAGACCAGATCGCAGCCACAGCGCGCCTCGAACCCCGCTTCGATGCCGGGGCCGGGGCCCCATTCGGATTTGAAGTAATCGCCTGCGTAAACGGTCAGCACGGGGGTCTCGGCCGCCGCCATGGTAGCGGTGGCGGCGATCATGCCCGCGGCAAGGGTGCGTCCCAGCATGGGTCTCTCCTCAGTTCGGGGCGGAGTGGGGGAGCGCCGGGGCGGTCGACCTTCCCTCCGCCGGTTCTAGCCGGTTCAGGTTCAACGGGTTCGCGATTTGCATCTCAGCTGGTTTGAACTGCGCCAGCACCCCGAGGTGGCCTCATACCTAGGGTGCGGGCCGGGCCGCATCAAGCCAATAGTGCTTGAGCGTCGCCGGGCGGGGCCTTAGGGAAGGGGCAAATGGAGGGTCTGACATGAGCTACAATACCTTTGGCCGCATGTTCCGCGTCACCACCTGGGGCGAGAGCCACGGGCCGGCGCTGGGGGCGACGGTGGATGGCTGCCCTCCGGGGATCGCGATCGATCCGGCCTTCCTTCAGCGCTGGCTGGACAAGCGCAAGCCGGGGCAGAACAAGAACACCACCCAACGCAAGGAACCCGACGCGGTGGAAATCCTGTCGGGCGTCTTCGAGGGCAAGTCGACCGGCACGCCGATCCAGCTGATGATCCGCAACACCGACCAGCGGTCGAAGGATTACGGCGATATCGTCGAGAAGTTCCGCCCCGGTCATGCCGACATCACCTATTGGCAGAAATACGGCATCCGCGATTATCGCGGCGGCGGCCGGTCCTCGGCCCGCGAGACGGCGGCCCGGGTGGCGGCCGGTGGCGTGGCGCGGGCGGTGCTGAACCAGATGCTGCCGGGGCTGAAGATCACCGGCTACATGGTGCAGATGGGCGAGAAACACATCGATCGGTCGCGGTTCGACTGGGACGAGATCGGCAACAACGATTTCTGGCTGCCGGATGCCGCGGCCGTGCCGGAGTGGGATGCCTATCTGGGCCATCTGCGCAAGGATGTGCATAATTCGGTGGGCGCGGTGATCGAGGTGGTGGCGCAGGGCGCGCCGGCCGGTTTGGGCGCGCCGGTCTATGGCAAGCTGGACACCGATCTGGCGACCGCGATGATGAGCATCAACGCGGTCAAGGCGGTGGAGATCGGCGACGGCATGGCGACGGCGGCGCTGACCGGCTCCGAGAATGCCGACGAGATCTTCATGGGGCCGGACGGGCCGGTCTATTCCTCGAACCACGCCGGCGGCATCCTGGGCGGCATTTCCACCGGCCAGGAGATCGTGGTGCGGTTTGCGGTGAAGCCGACCTCGTCGATCCTGACAACGCGCAAGACGATCACCAAGAGCGGCGAAGAGACCGAGATCATCACCAAGGGAAGGCACGACCCCTGCGTCGGCATCCGCGCGGTGCCGGTGGGCGAGGCGATGATGGCCTGCGTCCTGCTCGATCACATCCTGATGCATCGCGGCCAGATCGGCGGCGCCGTGGGCGACACCCTGGGCCGCATCGGCTGAGCCATGTGACACCGTCCCGGGCCTGATCCGGGAACTCATGGCCGGGTGGCTTGCGCGCGGTTTCGACGTGCCGGCGTGGCTGCGGAGGCCCCGGATCAGGTCCGGGGCGCGGGCCGCGACGTGCCGGCGGTGGCGCGGTTTGCCTTTGGGCTCAGGACGCGGCCCGTTCCGCGCCTTTCTCGATCGCCTCGCGCAGCTTCCGTTCCAGCGCCTTCTGTTTTGACGGCGCGTGGAACTTCAGGCCGAACATGTCCTTGACGTAGAAGCTGTCGACCACCTGCTCGCCATAGGTCGCGATCACCGCCGACGAGATATAGACGTTGTTGTTGGCCAGCGTCCGGGTCAGGTCATAGAGCAGCCCGGGCCGGTCGCGGGTGTCGACCTCGATGATCGTGTAGATCTCGGAGCCGTCGTTGTCGAAGGTGATATGGGTCGGCACCCGGAAGGCGCGTTCGCGTTTCTTGATCTTGTCGCGCGACTTGATCGCCTCGCCGGTGACCACTTCGCCCATCAGCGTCTTGTGGATCATCGAACGCATGCGCGGCAGCTTGCTGGCCTCGTAAGGCGCGCCCTCGGCGTCCTGGATCCAGAAGGCGGCGGTGGCGAAACCGTCCTTGGTGGTAAAGGTCCGCGCATCGACCACATTGGCCCCGACCAGTGACAGCGCGCCGCACATCCGGCTGAAGATGCCGGGGTGATCGGCCATGGCAAAGCAGACGCGGGTGGCGTCGCGGTCCTCGTCGGGATGGACGTCGATGGCGATGGCGTCATCCTCGAGCCCGCGCACCAGATTGGCAAAGACCACATGCGCGGTGATGTGAAGACCCTGCCAATATGGCGGATAATGCCGTCCGGTCTCGGTCTTGACATCCTTGGGGGGCCAGTTGGTGAGCGCCCGGCGCAGGTGCTTCTTGGCCTCGGTGCCGCGGTTCTCGCGGTTGAGCGCCTCCATCCCGTCCTCGAGCGCCCGCCGGGTCTGGCGATAGAGTGCGCGCAGCAGTGCCGCCTTCCAGTTGTTCCAGGTGCCGGGGCCGACGCCGCGGATGTCGCAGACCGTCAGGACGCAGAGCAGGTTGAGCCGATCCACCGACTTCACCGCCTTGGCGAAATCGCGCACCGTGCGGGGATCGGCGATGTCGCGTTTCTGCGCCATATCCGACATCAGCAGGTGATAGCGCACCAGCCATTCGACGGTTTCGCTGTCTTTCCGGTTCAGCCCCAGCCGCGGTGCCACGATGCGGGCGATCCGTGCCCCGAGGATCGAATGATCCTCGTCTCGGCCCTTGCCGATGTCATGCAGCAGCAGGGCCACATAGAGCACCCGGCGGTCGATGCCCTTCTCGATGATCTCGGTCGAAACCGGCAGCTCCTCACCCAGCTCGCCGCGCTCGATCTCGGCCAGGTGGTGGATCACCTGGATGGTGTGTTCGTCCACCGTGTAATGATGGTACATGTTGAACTGCATCATTGCCACGATCGGCGCGAACTCGGGGATGAAGGCCGAGAGCACGCCCAGCTCGTTCATCCGTCGCAGCGCCCGCTCGGGGTTGCCGTGTTTCAGCAGCAGGTCGAGAAACAGCTTGTTGGCCGCCGGGTCGCGGCGCATGCCGTCGTCGATCAGTTGCAGGTTGGATTTCACCAGCCGCATGGCATGCGGATGGATCAGCAGATCCGAGCGCAGCGCCTCTTCGAACAGCCGCAGCATGTTGAGCTTGTCGGACAGGAACGCCGCTTCGTCGGCAATCGCCAGCCGGCCATGGGTGACGGTATAGCCGGTCTTGACCTTGGTCTTCCGGGTGAAAATCCGTTCGAGCAGGGCCGGCCCCTTGGTGTGGTCGGCCTCCAGCGCGGTCAGGAAGATACGGGTCAGGTCGCCGACCTCGGTGGCATGCAGGAAGAAATCCTGCATGAAATGCTCGACCGCGCGGCGCCCGCCGGTGTCCTGATAGCCCATGGCGGCGGCGACCTCGACCTGAAGGTCGAAGGTCAGTTGCTCCTGTGGTCGACCGGAGACGAGGTGCAGGTGGCAGCGGGTGGCCCAGAGAAAGGTCTCGGCTTTGACGAAGCCCTCGTATTCCTCTGGCTCGAAGACGCCGAGCCGGACCAGTTCGCTGGAATGGGCGACGTGATGGACGTATTTGGCGATCCAGTAGAGCGATTGCAGGTCGCGCAGCCCGCCCTTGCCCTCCTTGACGTTGGGTTCGACCATGTAGCGCTGGCCGCCCTGCTTTTCGTGCCGGGTGTCGCGCTCTTCGAGCTTGGCCTCGACAAACTCCCGCTCGGACCCTTTGAAGAGATCATTGTTCAGCCGCCGCGACAGATCGGCGGCCAGCGCCGCGTCGCCGGCCAGAAGCCGGTGTTCGAGCAGGGCGGTGCGGATGGTGAAATCCTCGCCGCCGAGCCGGATGCAATCGCGGATCGTGCGCGAGGAATGGCCGACCTTGAGCCGCAGATCCCAGAGGATGTAGAGCATCGATTCGATCACGCTCTCGGCCCAGGAGGTGATCTTGTAAGGCGTCAGGAACAGCAGATCGACGTCGGAATAGGGCGCCATCTCGCCCCGGCCATAGCCACCCACGGCAATCAGCGCGAGCCGTTCGCCATCGGTGGGGTTGGACAGCGGATGCAGATATTCGGTTGCCGCGCGCCAGGCGCTCAGGACAAGTTCGTCGGTCAGCCAGGTATAGCTGCGCTTGGCGGCCTCGGCCTCGAGCGGGCGGGCGCGCAGGGCCTCGGCAATGGTGGCCATGCCGGCCTTGCGGGCCTGAAGCAGCTGCCCGACCAGCGCCTTGCGAAAGGCGGCCGGATCGGTCCTGTCGAAGTCCTCCATCAGATCCGCAACCGCGGCGGCATCGAAGATGCGCGCCGCGGGGCAGATCAGCATGGTCTCAAGTCGGGTCGTATCAACCGGTTCAGAAACCGGCAGTGCCAAATCGATTGGGCGCTGGGTCAAGTATCACCACCTTGTTGTCGCGCACGGTGGCGACTGCCAGCGCGCGTTCGTTCGTGCCATCCGCGCGCAGCCGGAAAATGCCGCCGGTGCCCTGGAAGCCCGAGGATTGGGTCAGCGCCGTCGCGGTCAGCGCGTCGGATTTGCCCGCGCCGACCAGCGCGCCGATGGCGGCGATGCCGTCAAAGCCGAGGCCCGCGAGCGGATGCGGCGCGGTGCCATAGGCGCCCTGGTAACGCGACGCGAAATTCGCCGTGCGGGTCTGATCGGGCAGCGCGAACCAGCCGCCCTGGACACCGGGCAGCGACAGCGTTTGCGCCGGCACGTCCCAGCGGGCGAGGCCAATGTATTGCGTGGCGTCCGGGCTGATGCCGTTTTCGGGCAGCAGCTGCACCAGCAACGGCAGCGCGCCAGCGGCGTTCGAGGTCAGGAAGACCGCATCGGACTGCCGGGCGGCGGCCGCGATGCGCGGCATTGCGGCGATCACGCCCTGCTGCGAGAAATCAAAGCCTTCGGCAGCCACGACCCGCACGCCATTGGCGCCGGCGGCGGCTTCGATGGCGCCCTTGCCGAACTGGCCCTCGACATTGTCGGGGTAGACGACGGTCACCGACTGTTTGCCCTGGCGCGCGGCAAAACCCATCAGGCGGTCGGCCGTGTTGCGGAAGGTCGGGCCAAGCACAAAGACATTGCCGCCGGCGATCGAGGGGTTGTTGGAAAAGCTCAGCACGTTGACGTTGTCATCGGCCACCTGCACGCCCACGGCGTTGGCGGCTTCGCCGAACAACGGCCCCAGAATGATCTTGGCGCCGGCGTCCACCGCCTGTTGCGCCTGGGCCGCGGCGGTGGCGGCATTGCCGGCGGTGTCATAGACCCGCAGGTCGATCTGGACCCCGTCGAGATCGGCGACGGCGAGCCTGGCTGCGTTTTCCAGCGCGCGGGCCACCGCGCCGGCGCCGGCGTCGCTCTTGGGCACCAGCAGCGCCACTGGCACCGGCCGGCTGGTGTTGATGCGCGGTCCCGTGCCGCCGCCGACTCCGCCGATCTGCACCGGCTCACAGGCGGCGAGAGCGATCAGGCCGAGCGTGGCGGCAGCACCGCGGGCAAAACGCGGCAGGCGCAGCCGCTTGCGGGCGGCAGACAAAACGGCAAACATGGTCTATCTCACTTCGCGGTTGGGTGGCGCGGCCGGAGCCGTGCGGTTCGCCGCGATAATAAACACAGAGCGAGGCGGGTCCAGTGGCGAATGTGACAGAGGGGCGGAACTGGCAGAGAGACGCCCGCAAACTGCCGGGCGGGCTCTATTTCGTGGCGGTGCCGATCGGCAACGCCCGCGACATTACCCTGCGCGCGTTGGATGTGCTGGCCGGGGCCGATGTGCTGGCGGCCGAGGACACCCGCGCCTTACGCCGGCTCATGGAGCTGCACGGGGTGGCGCTGAACGGACGCCAGATCCGCGCCTATCACGAGCACAACGGCGAAAAGATACGCCCCGGGTTGCTTGCGGCGCTCTCCGAGGGGCAATCGGTGGCCTATGCCTCCGAGGCCGGAACGCCGCTGATTTCCGATCCGGGATTCGACCTGGCGCGGGCCGCCAGCGAGGCCGGCGCGGCGGTGACGGCGGCACCGGGCGCCTCGGCGGTGCTGGCGGCGCTCAATGTCGCCGGATTGCCCACCGACCGGTTCTTTTTTGCCGGTTTCCTGCCCTCGTCCGGTGCGGCCCGGCGCAAGGCGCTGGAAGAGCTTTCGAGCGTGGCGGCAACGCTTGTGTTCTACGAATCACCGCGCCGGGTGGCGGCGATGCTGGCCGATGCCCGCGATGCGCTTGGTGCCGACCGCCCGGCGGCGGCTTGTCGGGAATTGACCAAGAAATTCGAAGAGGTGCAGCGCGCGCCGCTGGGCGCGCTGGCGGATCGCCTGGCCGAAACCGAGCCGCGCGGCGAATTTGTCGTGGTGATCGGCCGGGGCGCGGCCCCGGCAGAGAGCGCGGAAGACATCGAAAGCGCGCTGCGTCAGGCACTGGAAACCATGTCGGTGCGCGACGCGGCGGATGTGGTGGCCAAGGGATACGGGCAAAAGAAACGGATTGTTTATCAGATGGCCCTAGGCTTGGCGAAGGATTGACGCCGGAGGGGCCGGCAATGCCACCGGAACTCGAAAATGACGACATCGGCGCCGCGCGCGCCCGGCGCGGAGAGCGCAATCACCGCGCGGGGACCTGCGCCGAAGAGGCCGTCGCGCGGCGCTATCTTGCGGCGGGCTATACCGCCGTCGCCCGCCGCTGGCGCGGCAAGGGCGGTGAGATCGATCTGGTGTTTGGCGATGGCGCCGGCGGTTTCGTCTTTGTCGAGGTCAAGACCGCCCGCGATCTCGACGGCGCGCTGGCCCGCATTTCGCCGCGACAGGTGGCGCGCATCCACGCCGCCGCGGCGGAATTTCTGGCCGATTGCCCGGCCGGGCTCGACAGCGCGGCGCGCTTTGACGCGGCGCTGATGGACGGCCAGGGCCGGATCGAGATCATGGAGGGTGCGCTGCTGGGCTACTGATGGGGGCTGCGGCATTGAACCCGCCCCGGCCTTGGGCCATGTAAGGGGCGGACATCAGCAGGAACAGCCCATGAAAATCGCCTTTCAGATGGACCCGATCGGGGCCGTGGACATCAATGCCGACAGCACCTTCCGGCTTGCCGAAGAGGCGCAGGCGCGGGGACATGAGCTGTTCTTCTACCTGCCGGACCAGCTGGCCTATCAGGAGGGCCGGATTACCGCCCGGGGCCATGATCTCACGGTGCGGCGGGTGCAGGGCGACCATGCCGATCTTGGCCCGCTGCGCGAGGTCGATCTGGCCGAGTTCGACGTGGTTTGGCTGCGTCAGGATCCGCCGTTCGACATGCATTACATCACCTCGACCCATCTGCTCGACCGGTTGAAGGGCAAGACGCTGGTGGTGAACGATCCTTTCTGGGTGCGCAACTACCCCGAAAAGCTGCTGGTGCTCGACTTCCCCGAGCTGACCCCGCCCACCGCCATCGCCCGCGATCTGCAAACCCTGCGCGAGTTCCGCGACCGGCATGGCGACATCATCCTCAAGCCGCTTTACGGCAATGGCGGCGCCGGGGTGTTCAAGCTTGCCCAGGCCGACGGCAACCTGGCCTCGCTGCACGAGCTTTTTGCCAGTTTCTCGCGCGAGCCGCTGATTGTGCAGAAATATCTACCCGACGTGACCAAGGGCGACAAGCGGGTGATCCTGGTCGATGGCAGGCCGGTCGGGGCGATCAACCGGGTGCCGGCCAAGGGCGAGACCCGGTCGAACATGCATGTGGGCGGCCGCCCGGAAAAGATCGGGCTGAGCGCCCGCGACCAGGAGATCTGCGAGAAGATCGGGCCGCTGCTGCGTGACAAGGGGCAGGTCTTTGTCGGCATCGACGTGATCGGCGACTACCTGACCGAGATCAACGTCACCTCGCCCACCGGCATTCAGGAGCTCGAGCGCTTCGACGGGATCAACGTCGCCGAGAAGATCTGGCAGGCGATCGAGGCCAAGCTGGCGTGAGCCTGATGCGCCGACTCCTCAACCCCTGGCTGCGGGTGACGGAGCGGCGGCGCCTGGCACGGGCCACCGACCCCGAGACCCTGCGCCGGGCCTTCGAGGTCAATGCGCGGCTGTTTTTCTGGCCGCCGCGCGGTGCGGCCTTTGACGCGGCCGAGATCGCCGGATGCCCGGCCACCTGGGTCGACCGGGGCCGACCCGGGCCGCTGCTGCTCTATTTTCACGGCGGCGGCTATGTCTTTGGCGCGCCGCGCACCCACCGTGCCATGCTGGCGCATCTGGCGCGGCGCACCGACGGCCCGGCGCTGCTGCCGGGCTATCGCAAGGCACCGGAACATGCCTTTCCCGCCGCTTTTGACGATGCGCTGGCCAGCTACCGGGCGGTGATGGATCATCCCGGCGGCGTGGTGCTTGGCGGTGACAGCGCCGGCGGCGGGCTCGCCCTGGCGGTGCTGGCCGGAATATTGGCGCAGGGCCTGCGCAAGCCACTGGGGGTGTTTGCCTTTTCGCCCCTGACCGACATGACCTACTCCGGCAACAGCATCGTCGGAAATGCCGGCAGCGACGTGATCCTGCCGGCCGAACGCTGTCATGAGATCGCCGAGATGTACCTTCAGGGCGCCGATCCCGCAGACCCGCGCGCCTCCCCGCTGTTTGCAGAATTCACCGGCGCGCCGCCGGTCTGGCTGACCGCCGCCGACCGCGAGATCCTGCTCGACGACACCCGCCGGATGACGGCGGCGCTGCGCGCGCAGGGCGTCGAAGTCTCCGAGACGATCACCCGGGATCTGCCGCATGTCTGGCCGATCCTGCACAGCTTGCTGCCCGAAGGCCGGGCCACGCTGGGCGATCTGGCGCAGTGGATCAGACGTCTTTCGCCCCGAGAAGCCGGTAGCTGAGCGCCTCGGCGATATGTGGACGGCGCAGGTCGTCGGCGCCGCCGAGATCGGCAATCGTCCGCGCCACCCGCAGCACCCGGTGATAGCCCCGTGCCGAGAGGCCGAAACGCTCTGCGGCCGTCAACAACAGCGCCCGGCCCTCGGTGTCGGGCGTGGCAAAGGCCTCGAGCGCCTTGCCCTGGATGTCGGCATTGACGCGGGTGTCTTCGAGCGCGGCATATCGCGCCGATTGCACCGCGCGGGCAGTGGCGACGCGGGCGGCGACCTCGGCCGAACTGTCGCCGCCCTCGGGCAGGTCGAGATCGGCGAAGGACACCGGCGGCACGTCGACGCGCAGGTCGAACCGGTCCATCAGCGGGCCGGAAATGCGGCCCATGTACTCTTCGCCACATTGCGGCACCCGGGCGCAGGCGCGTGCCGGATCGGGCAGATAACCGCATTTGCAGGGGTTGGCGGCGGCCACCAGCATGAAGCGGCAGGGGTATTTCACATGGGCATTGGCGCGGGCCACCATGACCTCGCCGGTCTCGATCGGCTGGCGCAGGGTTTCAAGCACCATGCGGGGAAATTCGGGAAACTCGTCCATGAAGAGCACGCCATTGTGGGCCAGGCTGATCTCGCCCGGTTTGGCGCCGCGGCCGCCGCCGACGATGGCGGCCATCGAGGCGGTGTGATGCGGCTCGCGAAAGGGGCGGGCGCGGGAAATGCCGCCCTCGTCGAGCAGCCCGGCGAGAGAATGGATCATCGAGGTCTCGAGCGCCTCGGCGGCGGAGAGATCGGGCAGGATGGTGGGCAGGCGCGCGGCCAGCATCGACTTGCCAGAGCCGGGCGTGCCGACCATCAGCAGGTGATGGCGACCGGCGGCGGCGATTTCCAGCGCCCGTTTGGCCCGTTCCTGGCCGCGCACGTCGCGCAGATCACGGCCCTCCGGGACGGCATGGACTTCGCCGGGTTCGGCCGGGGGCAGGGGCGACTGGCCGGTGAAATGGCGCACCACGTCTGCCAGCGTGGCGGCACCGATCACCTGGGTCGCGCCGACCCAGGCGGCCTCTGGCCCCGAGGCGCGCGGGCAGAGCAGGGCGCGGTCATCCTCGGCGGCGGCCATGGCGGCGGGCAGGGCGCCGATCACCGGCACCAGCCCGCCATCGAGCGACAGCTCGCCCAGGGCCACGATCCCGGCAACGGCGTCCTCGGGGATGATCTCGAGCGCCGCCAGAAGCCCCAATGCGATCGGCAGGTCGAAATGCGAGCCTTCCTTGGGCAGGTCGGCGGGCGAGAGGTTGACGGTGATTCGCTTGGACGGCAGGGCGATCGACATCGACGACAACGCCGTGCGCACCCTGTCGCGGGCCTCCGACACCGCCTTGTCAGGCAAGCCGACGATGGAAAAGGCGGGCAGCCCCGGGGTGACGGCGCATTGCACCTCGACCGGGCGCGCCGTCACGCCTTCGAATGCCACCGTATAGGCGCGCGCAACCATGCCACCTCCTCAACCTTTCACGCCTTGACCAAGGTGCCGCGCGAAGGGTTGAGGAAGGGTTAACAGGGGCGAGAGAAGGTTACCGCGCGGCCGCGACCAAGGCGGCAAAGGCGGGCCAGGCGGTGGGGTCGGCCAGGGTCTTGTCGCGGCAGAAGGCGTTGCAAAACCCCCAGGTCCGGCCGCGAAATCCCAGGAAATGCGCCACCGGCGCGCCGGAATAGGGGCAGATGTCATTGACCGAAGACCCCCTGTCCACCGCCTGCGCGGCCTCTGGCGCGGGTCCGGGCCATTGGGTGGTGGCATGTTCCTGGGCATAGCGCGCGAGGGTCTCGCCCCGGACCAGCCCCATGGCGCGAAAGCGGCGGAAGGCCGGATCGGACAGGTGGCGTGCGACATACCGGGCGGCGGTTTCGCCCACCGGCAGACCGTAGCCGGCGATGCGTGCGGCGACCGGTGCGAAAAACGCGTCGGCCACGCAATATTCGCCACAGAGCCAGGGGCCGCCGGATTGGGCGAGGGCAAAGCTCCAGATCTCCTCGATGCGGGCGAGATCGGCGGCCAGCGGTGCCGGCACCGGCACGCCGGCATACGCCAGCCGCAGGTTCATCGGGCAGAGCGTCCGCAAAGTGGCAAAGCCCGCATGCATTTCGGCGGCGAGCGATCGGGCGGTGGCGCGCCGCACCGGATCCATGGGCCAGAGCCCGGCCTCGGGATGGCGGCAGGCCAGCTCTTCTGCGAGCGCCAGCGAATCCCAGGCCAGCCCGCCGCCCGACAGCTCGGCACAGGGCACGGTGCGGGCCGGCGGCAGGGCCAGCTGGGCGGCCACACTCTCTGCTCGGTTGAAGTCGACCACCGCGATCCGGCAGGGAATGTCGAAGCGGTGATAGAGCAGCCAGCCGCGCAGCGACCAGCTGGAATAGGCGTAATCGCCGATATGAAGCGTATCTGTCATCAGAGCAGGTTAGAAACGCGGATTTTCCTTGTCCAACAAAGTTTTGTTCGCATCCGCATCAGCGTTGGTGACGCCATACGGCTAGGGCCGCGCGGCTGAAAATCGAATGTTTTTTCAAGTATTTTTGGTCCGCACCGGAACCGGACCCGTACCTTTGGTGTTTGAAACCAGACATCTACGGAATTGTGGGGAATGGAAATGGCACTCGACGCACTGGATGACAGAACACTGTCCCGCGCCGCCATGAAAGCCGAATTGCTGGACGCGGACACCGAACGCAGGCTCGCCTATGCATGGCGGGACGAGCGAGACGAGGTTGCGCTGCACCGGCTGATCACGGCCTACATGCGGCTGGCGATTTCCATGGCCTCGAAGTTCCGGCGCTACGGCGCACCGATGAACGATCTGATTCAGGAAGCGGGACTTGGGCTGATGAAAGCGGCCGACAAGTTCGACCCCGACCGCGGGGTACGCTTTTCGACCTATGCGGTCTGGTGGATCAAGGCTTCGATCCAGGATTACGTGATGCGCAACTGGTCGATGGTGCGCACCGGCTCCACTTCGTCGCAGAAGTCGCTGTTTTTCAACCTGCGCCGGGTCCAGGCCCGGATCGAACGCGAAGCGGCGGCCGAGGGCGGCGAGTTGGATCGCAACCAGATGCGTCACAAGATCGCCTCCGAGATCGGCGTGCCGCTGGCGGATGTCGAGATGATGGAAGGCCGGCTGTCGGGCTCGGATTTCTCGCTCAACGCGACCCAGTCCACCGAGGACGAGGGCCGCGAATGGATCGACACCATCGAGGACGAAGGCCCGCAGGCCGCCGAGCAGGTCGAGCTTGAGCATGATATCGAGCAGCTGCGCAACTGGCTGGTGGCCGCGATGGGCGATCTGAACCAGCGCGAGCGTTTCATCGTGCAGGAGCGCAAGCTCCGCGACAAGCCGCGCACGCTCGAGAGCCTCGGCAGCGAGCTGAGCCTGTCGAAAGAGCGGGTGCGCCAACTCGAGGCGGCGGCGTTTCAGAAAATGCGGAAATCGCTTGAAGGTCAGAGCAAGGAAGTTCACGACTTCCTCGCATGAGGATTCTGTTTTTCGTCTGGTTGATGAGTTTGACCCCGGTCGCCCTGGCGGCCGGGGCTTTTGATGTGCATGTCCTGGGCGAGGTGCACGACAATCCGGCGCATCATGCCGAGCAGGCCCGGCGGGTGACCGAGATCGTCCCGGCGGCGCTGGTGTTCGAGATGCTGACCGAGGCACAGGCGGCTCGCGCCCTGCCGGAACTACGCGGCGATCCGACGGCCCTGGAAGAGGCGCTGGGCTGGGCCGAGAGCGGCTGGCCCGATTTCACGATGTATTACCCGGTGTTTGCGGCGGCGCCCGAGGCGCGGATCCTTGGCGCGGCGGTGCCCCGCGCGGCGGCGCGCGCGGCGATGCGTGACGGTCTGGCTGCCACCTTTGGCGATGAGGCCGGGCGGTACGGGCTGACAGAGGCGTTACCCCCGGCCGAGCAGGCGCAGCGCGAGACCCTGCAACAGGAGGCGCATTGCGGTGCGCTGCCCGACGAGATGCTGCCGGCGATGGTGGCGGTGCAGCGGCTGCGCGACGCGGCGCTGGCGCGGGCGGTGGTCCGGGCGCTGGCGGCGACCGGCGGGCCGGTGGCGGTGATTACCGGCAACGGCCATGCGCGCCGCGACTGGGGCCTGCCGCGCGTACTGGCGCGGGTGGCGCCCGAGGCGCGGGTGCATGTGCTGTTGCAGGGCGAGGAGGACGTGGTGCCCGAGGGCGGCCACGACGACGTGGTTTTTGCCCCGGCGGCGCCGCGCGAGGATCCCTGCGCGGCCTTCCGGTAGCGGGTTCTTCCGCCCTTGCGGGTCTCCTTGCAAAGGCCGTAGGGTCGGCGCGATGTTTTTGGAGGCCGGGCATGTTGGCGGGCAAGCGGATACTTCTGATTATCGGCGGCGGAATCGCGGCTTACAAGGGCCTCGACCTGATCCGGCGGCTGCGCGAGCGCGGTGCGGCGGTGACCCCGGTGATGACCCGCGCGGCCGAGCAATTCGTCACCCCGCTCAGCGTCTCGGCGCTGGCCGGAGAGGCGGTGCACCGCGATCTCTTCGACCTGACGAAAGAGGCCGAGATGGGCCATATCCAGCTCAGCCGGGTGGCCGATCTGGTGCTGGTGGTGCCGGCGACGGCGGACTTGATGGCCAAGATGGTCTCCGGGCTGGCCGGCGATCTGGCGACGACTCTGCTGATGGCGACGGATACTCCGGTGATGATCGCCCCGGCGATGAACGTGCGGATGTGGCAGCACCCGGCGACGCGGCGCAATCTTGCGGTGCTGAAAGCGGACGGCGTGACCGTGGTGGGCCCCGATGACGGCGACATGGCCTGTGGCGAATTCGGCCCCGGGCGGCTCTCGGAAGTGCCGGATATCCTTGCGGCGGTAGAACGGCATTTCGCGGCGGGGCCGCTGGCGGGCAAGCGGGTGCTGGTGACCTCGGGGCCGACGCATGAACCGATCGATCCGGTGCGCTATATCGCCAACCGGTCCTCCGGCGCGCAGGGCACGGCAATCGCCGAGGCGCTGTTGCGGCTGGGGGCGGAGGTGATCTTTGTCACCGGTCCGGCGGATGTGGCGCCGCCCGATGGTGTTGCGCTGCACCGGGTCGAGACCGCGCGGCAGATGCTGGACGCGGTGCAGGCGGTCTTGCCGGTGGATGCGGCGGTGTTCGCGGCGGCGGTGGCGGATTGGCGCGTCCGCGAGGCGTCGGACCGCAAGATCAAGAAACAGGCCGGCGCGCTGCCGGCGCTGCATTTCGACGAGAACCCGGACATCCTGGCCACGGTGGCGCAGATGGCGACCGGGCGGCCCGGGCTGGTGGTGGGCTTTGCCGCCGAGACAAATGACGTGGTGGAAAATGCCACGGCGAAACGGGCACGCAAGGGCTGCGACTGGATCGTCGCCAACGATGTGCGGCCCGAGACCGGGATCATGGGCGGGGCCGAGAATGCCGTCACGCTGATCACCTCCGAGGGCGCCGAGGCCTGGCCGCGCATGGGCAAGCGCGCGGTGGCGGAGCGTCTGGCAGAACGGCTGGCGGCGGCGCTGGGCTGAGACGGCGGGATGGCGTATTTTTGAAAGAGAAGAAGGACAGGGCGTGGTTGCTTTGAACATCATGTGGGACCAAGGCGCGGATGTGTCGCTGGGGCTGCCGCGATATGAAACCGCGGGGGCGGCGGGGGCGGATCTCCGGGCGCATTTGCCGGAGCAGCGGCCCCTGGTGCTGGCGCCGGGCGCAAGGGCGCTGGTGCCCACCGGGCTGCGCCTGGCCGTGCCTTTGGGGTACGAGGTGCAGATCCGGCCGCGCTCCGGTCTGGCGTTGAAGCATGGCGTAACCCTGGCCAATGCGCCCGGCACGATCGACAGCGATTATCGCGGCCCGCTGGGGGTGATCCTGCTCAATGCCGGGCAGGCGGATTTCGAGGTCACCCACGGAATGCGGATCGCGCAGATGGTGCTGGCGCCGGTGGTGCAGGCCGATTTCGCGCTGGTCGAGACCCTGGACGAGACCGTGCGCGGGGCGGGGGGCTTTGGCTCTACCGGGGCCGGCTGATGCTGCTGGTTCTGGCGCTGGCGGCGGCGATCTGGGGGCTGGGCTGGGCGCTCGGTCTGCCCCGGGCGGCGCGCTGGCCGCTGATCGGGCTGCTGTTTGTCGCCGTGCTGGGCATCCAGTTCCTGTTTCCCCAGGGGCATGCGCTGCGGGCGGCCACCGGCGGCGAGCCGGCGCTCTGGCTCTTGCTGGCGGGCTTTGTCGCGGTCATCCTGGCCTATCGCCACCTGCTGGGACGGGTGCGGGCCCGGGCGCAGGGGCAGGAGGCGCCGCCTCCGCCGGCGGCGGCGCCGGAGGGGCCGATGGGCGAGGCGGAGCTGGAGCGTTATGCCCGCCACATCGTGCTGCGCGAGTTGGGCGGACCGGGCCAGCAGCGGCTGCGCCGGGCGCGGGTGTTGGTGATCGGCGCCGGCGGGCTGGGCGCCCCGGCGCTGCAATATCTGGCGGCGGCCGGGGTCGGCACGCTCGGGGTGATCGACGACGACGTGGTCGAGAATGCCAACCTGCAACGCCAGGTGATCCACCGCGACGGCGATATCGGCACGCCCAAGGTGTTCAGCGCCCGGGCCGCGATGATGGCGCAAAATCCCTATGCCCGGGTGCTGCCCTATCACCGGCGGCTGACCGAAGAGGTGGCCGATGACCTGTTCGCCGAATTCGATCTGGTGCTCGACGGCACCGACAATTTCGACACCCGCTACCTGGCCAACCGGGCGGCGGTGCGGGCCGGCATCCCGCTGATCTCGGGCGCGCTGTCGCAATGGGAGGGCCAGCTTTCGGTGTTCGATCCGGCGCGCGGCACCCCCTGTTACCAATGCCTCTTTCCCGAGCCGCCCGCCCCCGGCCTTGCGCCCTCCTGTGCCGAGGCCGGGGTGCTGGGGCCGCTGCCCGGCGTGGTCGGCGCGATGATGGCGGTCGAGGCGGTCAAGGTGCTGGCCGATGCCGGCGCGCCGCTTCGGGGCGAGATGCTGATTTATGATGCGCTGTGGTCCGAGACCCGCAAGATCGCCCTGAAACGGCGCGCGGAATGTCCGGTCTGTGGCGGAGAAAAAGGAGCCACATCATGACAAATCCCCTGCTGGCCGAGTGGACGGGCCCCTTCGGCCTGCCGCCCTTCGACGCCATCGAGGACGCCGATTTCGGCCCCGCCCTGGAGGCTGCGCTGGCCGAGGATCTGGCCGAGGTCGCAGGAGTTGCAGATGCCGCCGAGCCGCCGACCTTCGCCAATACCATCGAGGGGCTGATACGCTGTGGCGCGACGCTCGACCGGGTGACCGGGGTGTTCTTCAACCTTGCCGGCAGCGACAGCACGCCCGCGCGCGAGGCGCTGATGCGGGAGTATTCGCCGAAACTGGCCGCCCATGCGGCGGCGATCTATGGCAACCGGCCGCTGTTCGACCGCATCCGCAGCCTCTGGGAGCGCCGCGAGACGCTTGGGCTGAACGACGAGCAGGCGCGCGTGCTGATGCTGGTGCACCGCAATTTCATCCGCGCCGGGGCCGCGCTGGAGGGCGACGACGCGGCGCGGATGACCGCGATCAAGCAGCGGCTGGCGGTGCTGGGCACCAGCTTTACCCAGAACCTGCTGGCGGATGAGCGCGACTGGTCGATGCCGCTGTCCGAGGCCGATCTAGTGGGTTTGCCGGGCTTTGTCGTGGCTGCGGCCCGCGCGGCCGGAGAGGAGCGCGGCGCCGCCGGCCCGGTGCTCACCCTGTCGCGTTCGCTGATCGTGCCGTTCCTGCAATTCTCGCCGCGGCGTGACCTGCGCGAGCGGGCCTACAAGGCCTGGGTGGCGCGCGGCGCCGGTGGCGGGGCGACCGACAACCGCGAGATTGCCGCCGAGATCCTCGGGCTGCGGCAGGAGCGGGCGGCACTTCTGGGCTACGCCGATTTCGCCAGCTACAAGCTCGAAACCGAGATGGCCGGCACGCCTGCGAAGGTGCGCGCGCTGCTCTCGGCGGTCTGGGCGCCGGCCCGGGCCCAGGCGGAGGCCGATGCGCAGCTGCTCGAAGAGCGGATGCACGCCGATGGTGTCAACGCTGCGTTGGCACCCTGGGACTGGCGCTACTACGCCGAGAAACGGCGCAAGGCCGAACATGATCTCGACGACGCGGCGCTCAAGCCCTATCTGCAACTGGACCGGATGATCGAGGCCGCTTTCGATTGTGCCAACCGGTTGTTCGGGCTGGAGTTCCGGGCGCTCGATCTGCCGCTCTATCACCCCGACGCCCGGGCCTGGGAGGTGACGCGGGGTGGTGCGCATGTGGCGGTGTTCATCGGCGATTACTTTGCCCGTGGCTCCAAGCGTTCGGGCGCCTGGTGTTCGGCGATGCGGATGCAGGGCAAGTTCCCGAAGGTGCAGCACCCGGTGGTCGTCAACGTCTGCAACTTTGCCAAGGGCACCCCGGCACTGCTGTCTTATGACGATGCGCGCACGCTGTTCCACGAGTTCGGCCATGCGCTGCACCAGATGCTGTCGGATGTCACCTACGAGATGGTTGCCGGCACCTCGGTGGCGCGCGATTTCGTCGAACTGCCAAGCCAGCTCTTTGAGCATTGGCTCGAGGTGCCCGAGGTGCTGCGCCGTTTTGCCACCCATGTCGAGACCGGGGACGCCATGCCGCAGGAAATGCTCGACAAGGTGCTGAAGGCCGCAAACTTCGATCAGGGGTTCCAGACGGTGGAATATGTCGCCTCGGCCCTGGTCGATCTGGCCTTTCACGAAGGCGCGGCGCCGGCCGATCCGATGGCGAAACAGGCCGAGGTGCTGGCGGCGCTCGAGATGCCCGCCGCCATCGGCATGCGCCACGCCACGCCGCATTTCGCCCATGTCTTTGCCGGCGACGGCTATTCCAGCGGCTATTACAGCTACATGTGGTCCGAGGTGATGGACGCCGACGCCTTTGCCGCCTTCGAAGAAGCCGGCGGCGCCTTTGATCCCGAAATGGCGCGGAAACTGGAAAAACACATCCTCTCGGCCGGCGGTTCGCAGGAGGCCGAGGCTCTCTATCTCGCCTTCCGTGGTCGCATGCCGGGTGTCGAGGCGTTGCTCAAGGGGCGCGGCCTGGCCAGCTGATCCCCGGCCCTCAGAATTCCAGACGTTCGAGGCTGTAGCCCCGGCGCTGCAACTGGTTGAGCAGCCCGCTCTCGCCCATCAGATGCGCCGCGCCCACCGCCACCATCAGGCGGTCTTCCGGCGCCGCTTCGATCACCTCGATCCAGGCCAGGTTGCGGTCGGTCAGTAGCTTGTTCTCCATCTCGTCGAGCATCGCCTCGGTCTGCGCCTCCGGCAGATCGAGATGGGCAAAGGTCATCATCCGCGACACTTGCCAGTTGTCGGAATGCGCCTCGTCGAAATAGCCGTTGGCCGTGGTCACCAGCAGATCGGCGCCGGTGGCCTCGGGAAAGACGCCAAGCCGCAGCATGTCGAGCTGTTCTTCCAGCGGCTCTTCGTTGAACACCCGGAAGACCGTATCATAGGCCTCGATCGAGCTGCGCGGCACCCCGGCCTCGGTGGCGACCGCTTCGATCTGCGCATCGAGCCCGCCACCGTCCTTCATCAGATCCATCGCGCAGCCCGGCAGCGCCAGCACCAGCGACAGATACCAGGGCTGCATCTTGGCCGCCATCACCGGCGGGATGCCGCGGCTGCGGGCGGCTTCGGCCAGCGCCTGCCAGTCGTCTTCCGCAAGCAGTTCGGGCAGTGAGGTCTCCTGCAACAGCAACAGCGAGGTATCGGCTGCCAGATTGCGCTCCAGCGCCTTGCGGTCTTCGGCGTTGGCCTCGAGAAACAGGCGCTCGGCGCGTTCGATATCGGGTGTCAGCCGGTCCATCACCGGGTCGAGCCGCGGGTCGGGGATGTGGATCGTGCCGACCAGATCGATCACCCGGTCGCCGCGACTTGCGCGCCAGCGGTTGCCCTCGGGAAAAGGCGTCTGTTCCGCCGCCTGCGTCAGCGCCGCCTGTTGTGCCGGCGAGAGGCCGGCGCGCAGGTCGGTGCCTTCGCAACCGGCCCAGAGGGCCTGCGGCAAGAGCGCGATCAGGGCAGAGATGAGCAAGCGCAAACCGGATACTCCTGGTCGGGGTCAGTAGACGGCGGTGATCTGGTGGCGGGTGTCGTTGAATTCGAAACTGTCGCCGGCGCCCAGGCCCTGCATGGCGCGAAAGATCGGCGCGGCGGGGGAAATGCCCATCACCTTGCGGCCATCGAGATCAAACTCGGGTGTCGCCACGCAGACCACCAGCATGCGGCCATCGAGCTCGACGGCGGCACCGGCGGTGACCTCGTCCTTGGCGCCGAAATCGATCTCGTTCAGCCGGCGCAGCCGCGCCTCGTCGTCATGCATTGCCTCGTCCCAGGCGGCAGCCAGCTCGCCGTTCGATTCCGCCCGGCTCTGCTGATCGTGATCCAGCGGCTCGTCACCGGTGACACGGGCCTCGGCGACGAGGGTTTCGTATTTCTCGCGCGCGGCTTCGTAATCGGCGCGGGTGAGTTCGAGAAGGCGGGTCTTGAGCACGGATTTGTCCATGGTGTCTCCGTTCTTTCATCGGGGTGTCAGGTGCCGCAATAGGTCTTGTAGGGGCCGAAATCCCGAGGCGCCGGGCGGGCGTAATCCTCGAGCCCGGCGCGCTCCTGGTACGGCGCGCGCAACACCTCGAGCAGCCGGGTGATCGGCCCCATGTCGCCCTCGGTCTCGGCCGCGGTCAGCGCCTCTTCGACCTTGTGATTGCGCGGGATATAGACCGGATTGACCGCCGCCATCGCCGCGCGGCGTTCCGCCGGATCGCGGCCCTCGCGCGCCAACCGTTCGCGCCAATGCGGCAGCCATTCGCGGATCGCCGAGGCGTCGTCGAAAAGATCGGTCACCACCGCCTCATCGCCTGCGATGGCGTCGGGCAGGTGGCGGAAAAACAGTGTGTGGTCCACGGATTGCCCTGACATCGCGGCATAAAGCGCGTTGACGAAGCCGATGTCGCTGTCGTCGCCCTCGGTCAGCCCGATCTTGGCGCGGGCGCCGTCGAGCCACTGCGCGGAGTAGATCTCGGGAAACTCCTCGAGTTCTTCTGTGGCCAGACGCACCGCCTCTTCCTGATCTTCGTGCAGCAGCGGCACCAGCGTCTCGGCCAGCCGCGCCAGGTTCCACTGCGCGATGACCGGCTGGTTGCCATAGGCATAGCGCCCGCCATGGTCGATCGAGGAGAACACCGCCTTGGCATCGAAAGTATCAATAAAGGCGCAGGGGCCGTAATCGATGGTCTCGCCCGAGATTGTCATGTTGTCGGTGTTCATCACCCCGTGAACAAAGCCCACATGCATCCACTGCGCGATCAGCGCCGCCTGGCGCCGGATCACCGCGCGCAGAAAGCCGAGATAGCGGTCGTCCGTGCCGGCCAGCGCGGGATCGTGGCGCGCGATGGCGTACTCGGCCAGCTGGCGCACCCGGTCACGTTCGCCCCGGGCGGCAAAGAACTGAAAGGTGCCGACGCGCAGGTGTGAGGCGGCCACCCGGGCCAGCACCGCGCCGGGCTTGGCACTTTCGCGCCAGACCGTCTCGCCGGTGGTCACCGCCGAGAGCGCGCGGGTGGTGGGGATGCCCAGCGCATGCATCGCCTCGCCGATGACGAATTCGCGCAGCACCGGACCGAGCACCGCCTTGCCATCGCCGCCGCGCGAAAACGGCGTGCGGCCGGACCCCTTGAGATGCAGGTCGCGGCGATTGCCGTCGCGGTCGATCACCTCGCCCAGAAGGATCGCCCGCCCATCGCCGAGCTGCGGCGAGAAGCCACCGAACTGGTGCCCGGCATAGGCCTGCGCCAGCGTCTCGGCGCCGTCGGGGGCGCGGGCGCCGGCGAGGATCGCCGCGCCTTCGTCGCTGTCGAGCGCATCGGCGTCGAGGTTCAGCGCCTCGGCCAGCTCGGCATTCAGCAACACGATGCGCGGTTCCGGCACCTTGTCGCCCTCCCAGGGGACATAGAAGCCGTCAAGCTCGCGCGCGTAGCTGTTGTCGAAGGTGAAATCCGGCGTGTGATGTGTCATATCTGTAAGGTGTGTCGGTTGCGGCGGATTTCCAAGGGGCGATCGCGCTTTCCGCAGCGCGGCCGACAGTAATGCAGCCGCGGCGGCCCTGCGCGGGCGCGGTCGAGGTGCCGGGGCGCCGGCCGGATTCGCAGGGCCGAGCTCGGGCCGCCTGTGGTGAGAGGCCCCGGGTCCGGGGCGGGGGTGGACAACGACGCCTGTCCCGGGCGTGCCCCGGGACCTCGCCGTCAGACCGGCTTATTCCGCCGCAGAGCGCCGGGGCAGTACCCAGTGCTTGCGCGGGAAGTGGCAGGTATAGCCGCCGGGGAAGCGTTCGAGGTAATCCTGATGCTCCGGCTCGGCCTCCCAGAAATCGCCCACCGGCTCGACCTCGGTCACCACCTTGCCGGGCCAGATGCCCGAGGCGTCGACATCGGCAATGGTATCGAGCGCCACCTCTTTCTGCGCCTCGTCCACGTAGTAGATTGCCGACCGATAGCTCATCCCGCGGTCATTGCCCTGCTGGTTCAGGGTCGACGGGTCGTGAATCTGGAAAAAGAACTCCAGCAGCGCGCGAAAGGAAATCTGGTCGGGATCATAGCTGATCTCGATCCCTTCGGCATGGGTGCCGTGGTTGCGATAGGTGGCATTGGGCACGTCGCCGCCGGTATAGCCGACGCGGGTGGATGTCACCCCCGGCAGCTTGCGGATCAGATCCTGCATCCCCCAGAAGCAGCCGCCAGCCAGCACGGCGCGTTTCACTGTGTCACTCATTGGGTCACCTCCTCGACCTGATCGAGATATTTGCCATAGCCCTCGGCTTCCATGTCATCGCGGTGGATGAAACGCAGCGAGGCGGAGTTGATGCAGTAACGCAGCCCGCCCCGGTCGCGCGGACCATCGGGAAAGACATGACCGAGGTGGCTGTCGCCATGGGTCGAGCGGACCTCGGTGCGGATCATGCCATGCGTGGTATCGCGCAGCTCATTGACATGGGCAGGCTCGATCGGCTTGGTGAAGCTGGGCCAGCCGCAGCCGGAGTCGAACTTGTCGGTGGAGGCAAACAGCGGCTCGCCCGACACGATGTCGACGTAGATCCCCGGCTCCTTGGTGTCGTTGTACTTGCCGGTGAACGGCCGCTCGGTGCCATTCTCCTGCGTCACCCGGTATTCCTCGGGGCTGAGCGCGGCGATCGCGTCAGCGGATTTGTCATATGTCACGTCGGACCCCTCCAGTTTTCTCCGTTGCAGCGAATGTGGGGTGGCGGGGTCGGTTTGTCCAATATCTGTCACTGCCGTCACGGCGGCGTGAGCGGGGCCGGTATCGAGGCGGGCGGTCCCGGGGAAAACCGGGGCCGCGCCATTTGGGGCCGCGAGGCCCCGGGGCAGGCCCGGGGCGGGGTCAGGCGGCCTGGGCCCCGTCCGGCACCTTGGCGCCGGTCATGTAGGCGACGGCGTCGGACATGCTGTGATCCTTGGGGTTGATCACGCAGAGCCGCTTGCCCAGCCGGTGGACGTGGATCCGGTCGGCGACCTCGAAGACATGCGGCATGTTGTGGCTGATCAGGATGATCGGGATGCCGCGCGACTTCACGTCCTGGATCAGCTCCAGCACCTTGCGGCTCTCCTTGACGCCGAGCGCCGCCGTCGGCTCGTCGAGGATGATGACCTTGGAGCCGAAGGCCGCCGCGCGGGCCACCGCCACCCCCTGACGCTGGCCGCCCGAGAGCGTCTCGACCGCCTGGTTGATGTTCTGGATCGTCATCAGGCCCAGCTCCGACAGCTTCTCGCGGGCGAACCGCTCCATCTCCTTCTTGTCGAGCTTTCGGAACCACTTGCCCATGAAGTCCTGGCGCACGATCTCGCGGCCCATGAACATGTTGTCGGCGATCGACAGGGCGGGCGACATGGCCAGCGTCTGGTACACGGTCTCGATCCCGGCGTTGCGGGCGTCGATCGGCGAGTGGAAGTTGACCGGCTTGCCGTCCAGCTCCACCGTGCCCTCGTCGGGGATCACCGCGCCCGAGACCGCCTTGATCAGCGTCGATTTGCCGGCGCCGTTGTCGCCGATCACGGCGAGGATCTCGCCCGGATAGAGGTCGAAGTCGCAGCGGTCGAGCGCCGTCACCTTGCCGTAGCGCTTGGTCAGGTTGCGTCCCTTGAGTATCGGTTCCATTATGCTGTCACCTTTCTGATCCACTGGTCCACGGCCACGGCGGCGATGATCAGCGCACCGATGAGCAGGAAGGTCCATTGCGGGTTGGCGCCGGCCATCCGGAGCCCCAGTTCGAAGACCCCGACGATCAGCGCCCCGAAGAAAGCGCCGAGGATCGAGCCGCGCCCGCCAAAGAGCGAGATGCCGCCGATCACCACGGCGGTGATCGCTTGGATGTTGCCGATCACGCCGGTCGTGGCCGAGGGTGAGACCGAACCGAACCGCCCGATCATCACCCAGCCCGCCAGCGCGCAGATGAAGCCCACCAGCATGTAGACGGACATCAGCGTTCGGTGCACGTCGACACCGGCCAATTCGGCGGCCTCCGGGTCATCGCCCACCGCATAGACATGCCGGCCCCAGGCGGTCGAGCGCAGCGCATAGGCCAGCGCTGCCACCAGAGCGATCATCAGGAAGACGCCGAGCGTGAACCGCGCGCCACCCAGGTCGATGGTGGTGCCGAGGAATTGCAGGAACGGGGCTTCGGCCTCGATGTCCTGGCTGCGGATGGTTTCATTGGCGGAATAGAGATAGGTGGCGGCCAGCACGATCTGCCACATGCCCAGCGTCACGATGAAGGGCGGCAGTTTCATCCGGCTGACCAGCCAGCCATTGGCCGCGCCGATGCCGGTGCCGACGGCGAGGCCCGCGATCACCGCGAAGACCGGCGGCAGGCCGTAGTCGAAGGAGACCTTGCCCATCACCACGGTGCAGAGCACCGCGATGGCGCCGACCGAGAGATCGATTCCGGCGGTCAGGATGATCAGCGCCTGCGCGGCGGCTAGCACACCGACGATCTGCACCTGTTGCAGGATCAGCGTCATGGCGAAGGGCGAGAAGAACTTGTTGCCCAGCACAAGGCCAAAGATCACGAGCGCCGCGAGCAGCACGATCAGCGGAACGAGCGCGGGGGTGGAATGCAGCAGGTCGTGGAACCGGCCCACGAAGCCCTTGTGCGGCGCGTCGAAGGAAGCGACGTCGCCCGACGCTCCCTCGGTGGCCGATTCGTAATTGTCCGCGTTGGACATGGGTGCCTCCCGGAATGTGAGTGCGAACGCCGCCCGGCGTTCAGGAATGGGAACGGGGCGGGCAGGTGGCCCGCGCCCGGCGATGTTTCAGCTTGCGTGTCGTCGGGGCGTTCCGTCAATCACCGCGCCTGCAACGGCTCCGGTCCTGGCTGGACGCCCTCCGCGTCCCGGGCTTGATCCGGGACCTCCAGGCCAACCCCAGGCCCCGGATCAAGCCCGGGGCAGGCTCCCGGATCAAGCCCGGGGCGGGCTCCCGGATCAGAGCCCGGGGCAAGCTCCCCGATCAGGCCCAGAGAGCGGGCTGCGGAGTGGGGCCGGACCGCCCAGAGACGGCCCGGCCGTTTGTCTCAGCCCCAGCAGAGGTCCTTGCCTTCCGCCACCGAGATCGACTCGACGCCTTCGACCGGCTGATCGGTGACAAGCGCCACGCCGGTATCGAAGAAGTCCTTGCCCTCGGAGGCTTCCGGCTTGGTGCCGTCCTTGGCCCATGCGGCAATTGCCTCGATGCCCAGCGACGCCATCTTCAGCGGGTATTGCTGCGAGGTGGCGCCGATCACGCCGGCCTCGATATTGTCGACGCCGGGGCAGCCGCCGTCGACCGAGACGATCAGCACGTCGTTCTCGCGGCCGATGGCCTTCAGCGCCTCATAGGCGCCGGCGGCGGCGGGTTCGTTGATCGTGTAGACCACGTTGATCATCGGATCTGTGGCCAACAGGTTCTCCATCGCGCGGCGGCCGCCTTCCTCGTTGCCCTGGGTCACGTCGTGGCCGACGATGCGGTCATCCTCTTCGTCGCCCCATTTGTTGGGGTCGCCCAGTTCGATGCCGAAGCCCTGAAGGAAGCCCTGGTCGCGCAGCACGCCGACGGTGGGCTGGCTGATGGCGAGGTCGAGCATGGCGATGCGAGCATTGGCCGCCTCGTCGCCCAGCTTGGCGGCGGCCCACTGGCCGATCAGCTCACCGGCGAGAAAATTGTCGGTGGCAAAGGTCATGTCGGCGGCGTCGATCGGATCGAGCGGTGTGTCGAGCGCGATCACCAGCAGCCCGGCGTTGCGGGCCTGCTCCAGCGAGGGCACGATGCCCGAGGTGTCGGAGGCGGTGATCAGAATGCCCTTGGCGCCATTGGCGATGCAGGTTTCGACCGCCTGAACCTGGGTTTCGTTGTCGCCATCGACCTTGCCGGCATAAGAGTTCAGCGCGACGCCGAGCTCTTCCGCCTTGGCGGTCGCGCCTTCGCGCATCTTGACGAAAAACGGGTTGGTGTCGGTTTTGGTGATCAGGCAGGCCGAAACCGAATGGCTGCCCGCCTGGGCCGCACCGGCAAATCCGGCGCAGGTCACGGCGGTACCGAGAAGAAGCTTTTTCATGGTGTCCTCCCAAAGACATAATCTCGTGCCGGTCACTGGACCGGCCCTCCCGTCTCGCCCATGCTGAGCGAGAACAAGGCAATACAACCTGATTCGCGACGCAGCGTCAATTAATAAATCATTTTGATTTATTAATTGACGCGTGTAAAGTTTATAGAGTTGGGAGGGGTGATTCATGACGCAGGAAAACAGTCGAAGCTTCAGCAGTGGTGTGAACCAGAGCGGTGTACGCGACTATAATGAACGGCTGTTGCTGTCGATGATCCAGCGTCTGGGGCCGATGCCGGGCAGCGACATGGCGCGGCAATCCAACCTCTCGGCGCAGACAGTGTCGGTGATCCTGCGCTCGCTCGAGGCGGATGGGCTGCTGATCAAAGGCGCGCCGCAGCGCGGCCGGGTCGGCAAGCCGCGCATTCCGATGGCGCTCAATCCCGCCGGCAGCTTTTCCTTCGGGCTCAAGATCGGCCGCCGCTCGGCCGACCTGGCGTTGATGGATCTGATGGGCGCGGTGCGGGCGCAGACCCAGGTGCAGTATCATTTCCCCGACCCGGATGCCTTGCTTGCCTTTCTTCAGGGCGGGATCGCCGCGATGTCGGCCGATCTTGCGCCGGAACAGCGCGCGCTGATCTGCGGCATCGGCATCGCCGCGCCGTTCGAGCTCTGGAAACGGCACGAGATCATCGGCGCCGACGACCGCTCTTACGACTCCTGGCATGGTCGGGACATCGTCAAGGAAATGGCGGCTTTCACCGAGCTGCCGATTTCGCTGGTCAATGATGCCACCTCGGCCTGTTATGCCGAGAACACCTTTGGCCAGGGTCGCAAGTTCCGCGATTACGCCTATTTCTTCATCGGCGCCTTTGCCGGCGGTGGGGTGGTGATGAACGGCGCGGTCTTCGAGGGCCACCGGGAAAACGCCGGCGCGCTCGGGTCGCTGATCACCCGCGATGCCAAGGGCCGGCCGGCGCAGCTGATGGACCGGGCGTCGATCTTCTGGCTCGAAGCCGCGATCCGCGAGGCCGGCGGCGACCCCAGCCTGCTCTGGACCCAGGGCGCCGACTGGGCCGATTTCGAACATCAGCTCGGCCCCTGGATCGAGATGGCGGCGCAGGAGTTGGCGATGGCGGCGCTGTCCTGCTGCGCGGTGATCGACTTCGAGGCGGTGCTGATCGACGGCGCCTTTCCGGCGGCGGTGCGCGCCCGGCTGGTCCGGCGCGTGGCCGCCCTGGCACAGGACATCGAGACCATCGGCCTTTACCGGCCGGAGTTCGCCGAGGGCGAGGTCGGCGCCAATGCCCGCGTGCTGGGCGCCGCCTATCGCCCGATCGCCTCGCAGTATTTCCTCGGCTCGGGCATGTTGAACTCCAGCGTCTGAACCTATCCCAGAATATGCTCTGCCGTGCGCATCGCCAGCGCGGCAATGGTCAGCGTCGGGGCGTTGACCGGCATGGTCACATGCGCCGACGACCCCAGGATGTAGAGATTGGGGTGCTGGTGCGCCTGCTGATGCGCGGTGACCACCGAGGTGTTCGGATCGTCGCCCATGCGCGCCGTGCCGCCGATGATCGCGTTCGAGAGATACACCTCGTTCGAGGTGATCTCGGACGAGCCCAGCCGTTGCAGCACCTCGGTGTTGATCTTCCGGGAAATTTCCATGCCGGCGTGGGTGTACGCATCGATGTTGTAGGCAATGCGCGCCTTCGGCAGGCCGGCGCTGTCAACCTCGTCCGAGAGCGTCAGCCGGTTTTCGGGGTCGGGCAGGATCTCGCCGCTGGAATTGAGCCGCAAATGCCGCGACACGATGCGATTGAGTTCGCGGACCAGCGCCTGGCCCATGTATCCCTTGCGGATCAGCTCCCGTGCCACATCGGTGCCGTCGGAATTGCCGGAATGGCCGGAGTTCATGAAACTGGTGCCGATGGCCGCATGTGACGACCGGAAATCGCCGTCGCGCAGCTCTATCAGCCCCGAGGTCTGTTGCGGCCCGCGATAGGGAAAGACCGGGTCGCGGGTCACGCCCTTGGTGTCCTGGTTGGCCTGGGTGATCAGATAGCGCCCCACCGCGTCAGAGCCGTTGGCCACGCCCCTGGGCGCGTTTTCCTGCGCCGACATCAGCAGCAGCCGAGGGTTCTCGATCGCATGGCAGCAGAGCGCATAGACATTGGCGGTGACGCGGGCTTCGCTGCCGTCGGGGCGGCGCACGTCGACGCCGCTGACGCGACCGTCGGGCGCGACGTGGATCATCGTCACCACCGCCTCGGTGATGATCTGCGTCCCTGCCGCCTCGGCCTTGTCGGCGATCACCGAGCCGTCGAGCTTGGCGCCGACAGGACAGATCGGCACGCAGGTGTTGTTGCCGCAGCAGGGCGGGCGACCGTCGAATTGCACCGAGTTGCGGGCGTGGCTGAAGATGCCGGAATGCAGGCCCATTTGTTTCAGCGCGATATCGACGCGGCTGTCCATGTAGGAGGCCGGGATCGGCGGCATCGGATAGGGCTCGCTCCGGGGGGCGCCCCAGGTGTGTTCCATGCTGCCGGCGACCCCCCAGATCTTCTCGGCGCGGGCGTAATAGGGTGTCAGCTCCTCGTAGCCGACCGGCCAGTCGAGGCCGACGCCATAGGTGCTCTTCATGCGGAAATCGGCCGGGCGCAGCCGGTCGGCAAAGCCGGTCCAATGCCAGGTCGAGCCGCCGTAGATCCGCAGGTAGGCGCCGACAAACTCCATCGGCCCGGCCTGGTCATAGAAGGTGGCATAGCCGCCATCCTCGGGATGCGGCGCCCAGGGGTTCGACGGATAAGGCGCCTGCGGGCCCTTGACCGGGTTTCTGGTGAAGATCGACATCCAGTCATGACGCGGCTTTTTCGGCCCGGCCTCGAGCACCGTGACCTGCCGCCCGGCCTGTGCCAGTTCCAGCGCCAGATGCGACCCGGCCATGCCGGCGCCCACCACCAGAACATCGACGGTTTCCGGCACGGGCGTCGTCATCGCTCGGGCTCCTGCCAATGGCCGAAGGGCCCGCCACAAAGCCCCGGCGCGGTGGCGAATGTCAGCGCCTGCCAGCCGAGGCAATAGTCGTAGTACGTCACCTTGCCATCGACCTCGCCGGTAAAGAGAAAGGTGGCGATCCAGCGCATCTGGTCGCCGGCGCGCAGGCTGGCCGCCTGGCTCATCGCCTCGAGATCGGGGCGCCGCCGCGCCAGCGCCACCAGGCCGAATATCGCCTCGGTGCCAAAGGCGCGGGCGAACTCGGTCTCGCAGGCCTCGAGCAGCAGCGGCGGCATATAGGTCGTGCCGCCGATGGCGCGGATGATGTCGCGAAACACAGCCAGATCGTCCTCGACCCCCAGCCGCGCCCTGGCGCCGGCCGGGGCCAGCGCCAGGGCGGCGCCCAGGATACGGATCACGTCGCGGCGGGCCAGGCGCTGCATCAGAATGTCCTCACAAGCGCCAGCCCGCGCGAGCGGTTCGAGGCGCTGTCCTTGTCGAGCATTGCCTTGTAGAGCAGCGGCATCGGAATCCAGGCCGGCGGATACTTGTACCCCGCCACGTCGAGAACCAGCACCGAATCGCTTGGTTCGTGATAGGCGGCAATGGGCGAGACATGGCCCTCGCCATCCTGGCCGACGATGCCGCGATTGTAGTTCAGGATCACCCGGCTGTTCGGGTCCGACAGGCCGTCGAGGATGACGCTGCGCATCTGCGCCTCGTCATTTTCATCGGCGAAGACCGTGGTCGGCTGCACATCAAGATGGGTCAGGTACTGGCCGATCTCGTCGAGCGTCAGCCCGTCGGTCACCACGCCTTCAAAGCTCTTGACCTGTTGGTTGGCCGCGTTGAACAGGTTTTCCTGGGTGAAATAGGGGTAGGGATAGCGCTTGGGATCGATGGGCCGCTGCACCGCGTCCTCGTAGGAATTGAGCACCGCCGCCATGCTGGCGATCGAACAGAAGGTCAGGAATTTCTCGCTCTCCAGATAGGGCGCCACGCGGAAATAATCGTGGTTGAACCGGCTCTGCACCACACGGGCGCCGCCCTCTTCGGTGGTGAGGTAGACAAGGCGGTCGTCGGCGCCCTCGGCCGAGGCCTTGACCAGATGTGTCACCGGCGCGGCGCTGACCACCGAGGCCTCGGTGCCGAAGAACCCGGCCAATTGGTCGATCTCGGCATCCGAGAGCTGTTGCGCGATGGCCTGCATCACATCCGCCGTGCCGCCGCTGCGCTGACCGGATTTGTAGGCGTGCAGGGCGTTGCGCAGATAGGTCTGCGACTGGCCGTGGATGATCGGGATGTGATCGATTTGGGCAACGCCGTCGACGGAATGACAGCTCAGGCAGGTCTGGGCATCGACTTGGGGCGCGGCAAGCGCCGGCGAGGCGCCAAGCACGACAAGGGCGAGGGCCGGCAGGGTCGGGCGCGGAAGGCTCATGGCAAAATCCTTACATTCATCATCATGCCCGCGTCCTCATGCGGCAGGATGTGGCAATGGGTGACGAAATCGCCGTCGAAATCCTCGAACCGTGACCGGATCGTCAGCGTCCCGGCCGCCGGCACCACGAAGGTGTCATGCCAGGGCCGCTCTGCCACCGGCTTCCCGTTGATTGCCACCACCTGGAACGGGTTGATGTGGATGTGCATCGGATGCGGATAGGCGGTGGTGTTGACGAAGGTCCATTCCTCGGCGGTGTCCAGTTTCGGGGTCAGGTGCCAAGTGTCGGGGTCATAGGACTGGCCGTCGATGGTGAAGGCGGTATCGAAGATGGCGCGCGGATCCTTGCGCTCGCCCAGAACCACCCGCCGCTTGCGGCTGATCTCGGCGTCGGTGATGTCGGGCGGAGTGGCCGCCGGCGCGGGCATCAGGCCCGAGGACGCGCCGCCGGGCTCCACATGCACCTGGGCGATGGTCCGCGCGTCAAGATCGACAAGTCCGTGGCGATAGGGCTGGCGCTCCATGTCATGCAGACCGGGCGCCAGCCCCTCGACCACCACATCGAACCGGTTGCCGGGTGACAGGAGCAGGCTGTTCACCGGTTTCGGTTCATGCAGGGGTATGCCATCCCGGCCGACCAGAATGGCCCCGAGGCCCATAGCCTTGAAATTCAGTGGGCAAAACTGGAAATCATTGGCCAGGAGCATGCGCCAGAACTGACGCTCGCCCTGGCGCAGCCGCAGGGTGGGGCGGTATTGGCCGTTCAGGGTGAAGATCCGCGGCGCGCCGAGCGACATGAATTGCCTCGGGTCGTCAAACGCTGCCGCGTCGCTGCCGATCACGGTCTGGATCACGATCTGCCGTTCGGGCAGTCCGGCGGGCAGATAATCTTCGGGTTCGACGAGAATCAGCCCCGCCATTCCACTGCCGATCTGTGCCGCGACAGAGCCATGCCAATGCGGGTGATACCAGAAACTACCGACAGGGTGGTTTTGGGGGATTTGCACGCGGTAGTTGAATGCTCCGCCCGGCTCGACAGTGAGAAAAACATTGTCGCTGGCGCCCTTGGGGCTTACGTGCATGCCGTGAAAGTGAAGATTGGTGGTGTTGAGATCATGTGGTGCGACATGGCCCATACCCTGTGGACCGCAAAGATCCGCGGCGCTCAGGAACGGCGAATCGGCAAGCTCGGGCAACGCAAGCGGGTTCTGCGGAAGCCCGTTTTCAAGCCGGATTTCCATTACGTCGCCGGGGTGGACGCGCAGCGTCGGGCCGGGCAACCCTCGGTTATAGCGCCGCAATTTACGGGGTTTGTCGTCAACCAGCGCCTGAGAGAGCGTCGGGTGCAGGGTCGCCCGCAAGACGCCGGCCTCGCTGCGGATCTCGGCCGGATTGGCCAGATCGCCGGGCCCGCCAAGGCCAAAGCCCGCCAGCGCATCCCCCGACCAGCCGACGGCGGCCACAGCGCCCAGCGCCGCGCCGCCGGCGCCAAGTGCCAATATCTGCCTGCGATTGTGCATGGGCCTGCCCCCTGTTGCCGCCCATTTTGTCACCATCGATTTAAAAAAGCGACTTACCTATATACCGTTATCCGGCGTAACCGGTTATAAGTGTGATGAATATCACTTTAAATACCTTTACTTGGAAATCTCGTTTGAGATCGGCAGGTGGTCCGATTGCAGGTTGAAGACTGGCTTCGCAGCCATGGGCTCGAAAAATACGTGGCGCGCTTTGCAGAGCACGAAATCGGCCTCGATATTCTCGAGACGCTGACCGGTGCTGATCTGCGCGAAATCGGCCTGCCGCTGGGCGCGCGCAAACGGGTGCTCAAGGCGATTGCAGAGTTCCGCGAGGCTGGCGACGGCCTGGCCCGGGCCCTGCCGGCGCCCCGGCCGGATTCGGGCGAGCGGCGACAGATCACCGTGTTGTTCTGCGATCTGGTGGATTTCACCGGGCTGGCCACGGCGATGGATCCCGAAGACCTCGAGGCGCTGATCGCCCGGTTTGTCGAAACCTGCCGAATCGAAGTGGCGCGCTGGGGCGGGCATGTGGGCAATTACCTCGGCGACGGGCTGCTGATCTACTTCGGCTGGCCGCAGGCCCATGAGGATGCGCCGCAGCGCGCCGCCCATGCGTCGTTGGCGCTGATCGGCGCGGCGGCCAAGCTGCTGGCCCCCTCGGGCCTGCCGCTGCGGGTGCGGGTCGGCATGGCCACCGGGCTGGTACTGGCCGGACGCAAGGTCGAATCCGGGTCGCTCCGGCTCGATACCGTGTTCGGCAAGACACCGAACCTGGCCGCGCGGCTCGAGGCGCTGGCCGCTCCCGGCGAAGTGCTGATCGACAGCGCGACGGCGGCGCTTTTGCCCGAGCCGCGCTTTGCGATGACCGATCTGGGGCCGCATCTGGTCAAGGGTTTCACCTCGGAGGTCGGCGTGGTGCGGCTTGACGGAGCCTCGATACAGTCGATGCCGGGCCGGGCGCGCAATGCGCGGCTCGGCGAGGCGCCGATCGAGGGCCGCGCCCGGCCGCTCAGCCGGCTTGCCGGTTGGTGGCAGGAGGTGGTCGAAGGCGCCGGTCTGCGCATCGTGCTGCTCGAAGGCGAGGCCGGTATCGGCAAGAGCCACCTGAGCGCGCATTTCCTGCGCGCCTGCCGCAACAGCGGCGGGCAGGGGCACGAGCTTCAGTGCTGGCCCTACAACGACAATGCCACGCTCTACCCGGTGGTGGCTTGGCTCTACGAGCGGGCGGGCGTGCTGCCCGATGCCCCGGTCGGTCAGCGGCGCGACGGCTTTGCCGCGCTGGCTGCGCACCAAGGGCTGGCGTCCGAAGTCTATCTGAGCGGTCTCGGCGATCTGCTCGATCTCGATCCTGCGCCACTGGTGCAATCGGCCGAGCTGCGCCGTTCGGCCTGGTTCGAGGCCATCGCGCAGATCCTGCGCGCCGATTGCGCCCATGCGCCGATGGTTCTGGTCTTCGAAGACATGCATTGGACCGACCCGCTGAGCGATCAGCTGCTCGGCCATCTGGCCGAATCCGCCGCCGATCTGCCTCTGGTCATCCTCGCCAGCGCGCGGCCGCAATATGCGCCGGGCTGGGCACATCACGGGCCGGTGCGCCGGATCGAGCTGTCGCGGCTGGGCCGGGGCGCGGCCGAACGCATGGTGGCGCAGCTTTCGGCCGGGCTGGCGCCGGAGGTGCGCGATCGGATCGTCGAGGCCTCTGACGGGGTGCCGCTGTTCGTTTCGGAGCTGACCCGCGACGTGATCAAGCGCGCCGGAGACGGCAGCGGCGACGCCGCCACGCTGACCATCCCCGCGACCTTGCAGGGGGTGCTGGCGGCGCGGCTCGAATCGGCGGGCGATGCGCGGCCGGTGGCGCAGGTGGCAAGCTGCATCGGGCGGATCTTCGATCCCGGAGTTCTGGCCCGGGTGACCGGCCGGGACTCGGTCGATCTGGCGGCCTTGCTGGACACGCTGGAAGCCCTCGCGCTGATCGAGCCGATCGAGGCCGGCGACACCCGCTACATCTTTCGCCACGCGCTCATTCAAGAGGCGGCGTATCAGTCGCAGCCGAAGTCGCGGCGGCGCGCGATCCACGGTGCGGTGGCCGATACCCTGGCGCTCAGCCCGACCGCGGATGACCGTGTGCTGGCCAACCACCTGACCGCGGCCGAGCGCTATTCCGAGGCGGTGGAACGCTGGAAGGGCGCCGGCATCCGCGCCGCGCGGCGGTCGGCCCAGGGCGAGGCGATCGAGCATTTCCGCCGGGGCCTGAGCCTGCTAGACAAGCTGCCCGCCGGGCGCGACCGCGACGCTCGCCGGCTGGCGATGCTGTTGGCACTGGGGCCGGTGCTGTCGTCGCACGACGGGTATGGCGCCGAAACGGTCGGCGCGCTTTATGCCGAGGCGGCCGCGCTGGCCGATAGTGTCGGGCATCCCTCCGACCGCTTTGCCGTGCGCCGCGGGCTTTGGATGTACCGCCAGATGAGCGCGCAATACATCGCCGCCGAAAAGGTGGCGCAGGAGATGATGGCGCTGACCGGCGATGCCGCGCCCGATGCCGCGCTGTCGCTCGAGGCCCGGCGCGCGCTAGGCGCCACCGCCTTCATGCTGGGCAACCTACGCGCGGCGCGGGGCCACCTGGAAGAGGCCATCGCCGGCTATGCCAAGGGCGACGGCGCCGGCAATATCGCACTCTACGGCGATGATCCGGGGCTGGGCTGCATGGCCTATTTGAGCAGCGGGCTGTGGTATCTCGGCGAACCCGAGGCTGCGCTGCGCTGCTGTGACGAGATGCTCTCGATCGCCCGGCGGATCGAACACCCGTTCTCGCTCGCCCGGTCGCTGACCTTTTCGGCCTTTACCTATCACCTGATGCAGGATTTCGACCGGCTGCTGCCCACCGCGCAAGAGGCGGCCGCGCTGGCCGAACGTTTCGAGTTTCCGTTCCACGAAGGGGTGGGGCGGATTCTTTTGGGCTGGGGGCTTTGTCGGCTGGGCGATCATGACCGTGGCCGCAGCCAGATCGACGCCGGCTTTGACTGCTACAACGCCTCGGGCAGCCACATGCTGCAACCACTCTATCTCACCCTGCGCGCCGGGCTGGCGCAAGATTGCGCCCTTCCGGACGAGGCTTGGGAAATGTCCCAGCAATCTCTGGCCGCGCTCGAACGCAGCCAGGAAAACCTTGTCCGCCCCGAGGTGCTGCGGGTGCATGGCGAGTTGCTGGCCCAGCGCGGGCAGGTGCCCGAGGGGCTCTGGCACATCGATCAGGCCTTGGCGGTGGCGGAAGAACAGGCCTCGGTGTTCTGCGCCCTGCGCGCGCATGTCTCGGCCAGCCGGATCAATCCGGGCCGGGCCGGGGCGCTGGCCGAGGCCCTGGCGCGGTTTCCGGCAGAAATGACCACCGCAGACCTTGCCGACGCCCGCGCGGCGCTGGCGACAATCCGGGAACGGGCCGGGTGAGCAACCGGGCCACGCATGACGTCTGGAACGGCCAGTCCGGCGCCGATTGGGCCGAACACCAGCCCGATCTCGATCTCTTACTGGGGCAGTCGATGCGGCGGCTGGCGGCGCTGCTGCCGCTGGCGCCGGGCCGCCAGGTGCTCGAGATCGGCAGCGGTGCCGGCAGTTTCAGCCTGGCGCTGGCCCATGCGGTTGCCCCCGGCGGGCGGGTGCTTGGCCTCGATGTCTCGGAGCCGTTGCTGCGCCTGGCGCGGGCCCGCGCCGAAGGCCGGGGCGACCTCGCCTTTGCCAAATGCGACATCCAGACCGATGCGCTCGATGCCGCCGGCTTCGACATCTGCGCCGCCCATGTCGGCATGATGTTCTTTTCCGATCCGGTAGTGGCGCTGACACGCCTGCGCCGGCGGCTGACCTCGGGCGGGGTGATCGTCTTCAACGGCTGGGCGGCGCGGGGCAACCCGTGGTTTTCCCTGCCCCTCGGCGTTGCCGAACGGCACCTTGGCCCGCTGCCGTCCCCGCCGCTCGGCGAAACACCGCCGCCCGGCCCGCTGGCCTTCGCCGATGTGACCTATGTAACAGGCCTGTTGCGTCAGGCGGGCTATCGTCAGGTGGAAGGATGGCAAGAGACCATCGCAATCCGCCATCCCGGAGGACTGGACGCGCTGATGCAGACACTGGCTTACGTCGGCCCGATTTCGACGCTCTATCGCCTGAAACAACCCGGTGCGGCGCAAAAGGCCCATATCGCCGGCGAGATCCGCGAGGCGTTCTCCGCCTTTGTCGATGCCGGCGGCGGCATCGACATGCCGGGCACCATGGCGTTTTATCGCGCGGTTGCGCCATGAGCGCCGAGGCGCAATGGCTTCTGCTCCTTCTCCTCGGTTTCCAGGTCAAGCATCTGGCCGGCGACTACCTGTTGCAGACCCCCTTCATGCTGAGCGGCAAGGGCCGCTACGGCCACCCCGGCGGCCTGGTGCATGCCGGCATCCATGGCGCGCTGAGCTTCGGGCTTCTGGCGCTGACCGGGGTGGGGGCCGGCGTTCTGGCCGGGCTCGCCCTGGCCGAGACGGTGCTGCATTACCATCTCGACTGGGCCAAGGAACGCTGGCTGCGCCGGCAGGCATTGACCACCGCCGATCCGCGCTTCTGGCTGGCGCTGGGTCTGGACCAGTTCCTGCACCATCTGACTTACCTCGGCATGGCGGCCCTGGTGGTGGTCACGCTGACCTGAGGGAAAATATTCGCCATTTCGGACGGCTCTGGTCCTGAATCGGGCTATCAACCGGCGGCGACGGCGGGTAAGCCATGGCGCATCATCCCAACAACAACCGAAATACTGCCATGTCCGATGAATTCTACCGCCTGAGCCTTCTGCCGCCCTATGTCATCGCCGAGATCAACGCGATGCGCGCGGCGGCGCGGCGCAAGGGTGAGGATGTGATCGATCTCGGCATGGGCAACCCCGATCTTCCGCCGCCGCAGCACGTCATCGACAAGCTGATCGAAGTGGCTTCGAAGCCCGACGCCCACGGCTATTCCCAATCCAAGGGCATCCCCGGCCTGCGCCGGGCGCAGGCCAATTACTACGGCACCCGCTTCAATGTCGAACTCGATCCCGAGACCGAAGTGGTGGTGACCATGGGCTCGAAAGAGGGGCTGGCCTCGCTCGCCACCGCGATTACCGCGCCGGGCGACGTGGTGCTGGCGCCCGATCCGTCGTATCCGATCCATACCTTCGGCTTCATCATGGCCGGCGCCACGATCCACGCGGTGCCGACGACACCGGACGAGTTCTATTTCGAGAGCCTCGAGAAAGCCGTCGCCGATTGTCGGCCCAAGCCCAAGGTGCTGGTGGTCAACTACCCGTCGAACCCGACCGCCGAGACGGTGGACCTGGCGTTTTACGAACGCCTCGTGGCCTTTGCCAAGGACAACAATCTCTATGTGATCTCCGACCTGGCCTATTCCGAGCTCTACTATGACGGCAAGCCGACACGCTCGATCCTCGAGGTGCCGGGCGGCAAGGATGTGGCGGTGGAATTCACCTCGCTGTCGAAGAGCTATTCCATGGCCGGCTGGCGCATGGGCTTTGCCGTCGGCAACCCCAAGCTGATCGCGGCGATGACGCGGGTGAAATCCTATCTCGATTATGGCGCATTCACTCCGATCCAGGCCGCCGCCTGCGCCGCGCTGAACGGGCCGCAGGACATCGTGGCCGAGAACCGCGCCCGCTATCAGAAGCGCCGCGACGTGATGGTCGAAAGCTTTGCCCGCGCCGGCTGGGACATTCCCGCGCCGGCCGCCTCGATGTTCGCCTGGGCGCCGCTGCCGCCGGCGCTGGCGCATATGGGATCGCTCGAGTTTTCCAAGGAGTTGCTGACCAATGCCAATGTCGCGGTGGCGGCGGGCATCGGCTATGGCCCGCGCGGCGAGGGCTATGTGCGCATCGCCATGGTCGAGAACGAGCAACGCATCCGCCAGGCGGCGCGCAACATCAAGCGCTACTTCCAGAAGATGGGGATCAACACCCCGGCGCAGGGGGACTGAGACCCGAGACCCGGGGGGCCAGCCCCCCGGACCCCCCGGCGGTATTTTCAAAGAGAAGAAGACCAGGGGACTTGGATCAGCCCTGGGTGCGCAGAAGCAGGGCGGTGCCGAGGCCGCCGGCGGAGGCGATGGCGGCGAGGCCGGTGCCGGGCGTCTTGCGCAGCTGGTGAAACAGGTCGACCGCGAGAATCGTGCCGCTGGCGCCTATGGGATGCCCACGGGCCAGGGCGCCGCCATCGCGGTTGACGATCTCTCGGGGGAGCTGCGCGCCCTGTTGGCAGGCGATGGCCTGGACGGCAAAGGCTTCCATGATCTCGGCGCTTATCAGCGTGTTAGCCGGGGTGCCCTCCAGGACAGCTTCTATGGCGGCCATCGGGGCGAGGCCGGGCATGTCCGGGGGGCCGCCGAGGGTTCTGCCGGCGATGATCCCGGCGCTTTGGCGGCCCTGGGCCACACGCTCTGACACCACCAGAACGAAGGCCGCGGCATCGGCAGCCACGGCCATGTTGGCGGCGGTGATCGTGCCATGGACCTGTGGTGCGCGGGCGCAGAGCCGGGGGGTGAGGGCGCGGGTGAAGGGATCTCTGGTGAGGCCGGCGATCTCGACGATGCCGGGAGCTGTGGCGGCGAGCGCCTTGCGGTGGCTTTCGATGGCCCAGGTGTCCTGTGTCTCGCGGCTGATCCCCTGGTCTCGTGCCAGGCGGTCGGCGGCTTCTGCCATGCCGGGGTCACGTTCCGGCCAGGGGGTGAAGCGGGCCTGGTCGTAGGGTTCGGGCGGGCGGCCGTCGGCGAAGCTGCGCAAGCGCTGCGGGCGGCGGGAATAGCTTTCGGCGCCGCCGGCGATCACCACCTCATGCAGGCCGCTTTGCACCATGGCCGCGGCGAGCAGCAGCGCGTCGAGGCCGCCGGCGCATTGCCGGTCGATGGTGAGCCCGGCGACGCGCTGCGGCAGGCCCGCCGCCAGGGCGGTGACGCGCGCCGGATTGCCGCCGGCGCCGAGGGCGTTTGACAGGATCAACTCGCCTATATCCTCGGGGGCAAGGCCGGCATCAGCCAGCAGGGCGTCGATCACCGGTGTGGCGATGTCGTGCGGCTCCAGCGTGGCGAAGGCGCCGTTGCGCGGCGCCACGGCGCTGCGGCGGGCGGCGAGGATGTGGCTCATGCCTCGGCCCTTCTGGCCAAGGCCGCGAGGTTGGGCTTGCCGGCCGGCAGGAGGGGCAGGGCATCAATGCGGATGAAGCGCTGCGGCACGGCCTGCGGCGGCAGGACGGCGCGGCAGGCGGCGCGCAGGGCCGCCTCCGGCGCGGTGCCCTGGACGAAGGCGATCATCCGGTGGCCCCTTGCGGCATCGGGGCGGGGTACCACCGCGCAGGCCGAGACGCCGGGCTGCCCTGCCACCACCGCCTCGATTTCCTCGGGAAAGACATTGTGATCTGCGACGGTGACCATGCGGCTCTTGCGGCCGCGCAGGAACAGATGGCCGGCCGCGTCGAGATAGCCCATCTCGCCGATGCTCAGCCAGTGGCCCGCGCGCCGGGTTTCGGCAGCGGCGCCGCTGGCGTAGCCGTCGAAGAGATAGGGGCTGGCGACCCAGATCTCGCCGGTTTCTCCCGCCGGCGCATCGATCCGCAAGTCAACGCCGGGATAGGCGCGGCCGACCGATCCGGCGGGCGTGCCGGCCTCGCTCATGGTGATGAAACTGGTCTCGCTGGCGCCAAAGAAAACCCGCAGATCGGCCGTCGCGAACCGCGCCCGAAGCTGGCCCTGCAACGCGCTGTCGAGCGCGCCGCCGCCGCAGAAGATATGGCGCAGCGCGGGGAATTCCTCGATCCCCGCCGCTTCGGCGCCGCGCAGCAGCAGCCGCAGCTGTGTCGGTGTCGCATAGATCACGCTGATCCGCCCCGTGGCCAGATATTGCGCCTGCGCGCGGGGCCGCATTCCGGCCAGCGCCGCCACATCGGCGCCGAGATGAAACGCTTCGAGCAGGGCGTAGAGCGTGAGCGAATGGCCAAGATCGCCAAAGCAGGCATAGCGCGCGGCGGGGCCGAGGCCAAAGAGCCCTGCGGTCACCTCGAACGAGCGCTGCCAGCTTTCGGGCCGTCGCCGGATCACCTTGGGCGCGCCCGAGGACCCGGAGGTCTCGCAGAACAGCATCGGCGGACCGTCCATGGCCAGCGGCCCCGCTGCCTGTGACAGATGCAGCGCGCCGCCGTGCCGGAGGGCTTGGACCAGCGCAGCGAGCCCGCGCGCCTCTGGCGTCAGCAGGGCGCTCTGCGGCGATATGACAAAGCTCTCTTGCATCGCCCCGTTCTGGCACATCCCGCCGGTCAAGGCGACGTCAGTAATCGCGCTCGTAAAAGATGCCGAGCCCGGTGTCGCCATCGTTGCCCAGCCGTCCGCGCACGGTGACGTCATCGGTCAGGTCGAGGTTCAGGTTGATTTCGCTGGTGCCGTCGCTCGACACCGTGACATCGGTATAGACCCGCTCCGAGATATAGGTTCCGACGCTGGCTTCGGTGTTGCCTTCGGCATCGGTGGCGATATCCAGATCGTCGACCCCCAGGCCCTCGCGCAGCGTGCCGGTGAGGCCGAGGCCGCCTTGCCCCGAGAGCGTGCGGATCGCCGAGGCAAGCTGAACTGCCTGGAAGGCCGAAATCGAGGTCACGTCCTGGCCGAAGAGCAGGAGCGACAGCGCCTCTTCCTCGGGCAAATCCGGGTCTGCGGTCACCGTCAGGTCGGGCGCCGAAGCCAGCCCGTCGAGCCGCAGCGTGACATCGACCTCGCCGACCTGGGTTGTCGCCGCGAAGGCGACCACAGGGTCAAAGCTGCCGCGTATCTGCACATCGCCCTGGGTCAGCGTCAGCCGGTTGCCCAGCAGGTCGAGCCGGCCACGGATCAACGAGAAGCTGCCGATCGGGACGATATCATTGGTCGATCCGGTGAGCCGCAGGCTGCCGCCGAGTTCGGCGTCGAGGCCCCGGCCGCGCACAAAGATGCGGTTGGGGGCCCGCACCAGCAGATCGAGCGGATAATCCGGGCCGATGGCATTTGCCGTCTCGTCCACCGGTTCGAGCCCGGCGAACCGCAGGGTCTGGCGGACATCGGCGGGCGGGTTGATGTGGCGCAGCCCGTCAAGCGCCGAATAGGAGGGCCCGATGTCGGGGATGCGCAGCTCGGCGGTGGCGATGTCGATCGCGCCGCCAATCCGCGCGCCGCCTGCCAGCGGCCCGCTCAGGGTGACGCGGCCGCCAAGCTGGGCCTCGTAGAGCGCGGCATCGCGCAGGGTGACATTGGCCAGCTCGGCCACGAGATCGGCGGTATAAGGCGCCTCGAGCGCGATCGGCCCGGAAATCCGCAGCTGGCCGCCGCTCGAGATATTGCCGGTCAGCGCCAGCCGCGCCTGTGCACCGGCCAGGTCGGCCTGCCCGGTGATGCCGGTCACCGCGATATTCTGGGCCGGCAGCGCCAGTCGCGCGTTGGCCAGGCTCAGCCGGCCCGAGACCGAGCTCAGCGCCGGCGGGCCGTTGACCGCGAGATTGAAGCTGACAAAGCCGCTCAGCGCCTGTCCCTGAAGCCGCCGATTGGCCAGCGCCAGAGGCACCCGGCCCTCGGTCGAGACATCGAGGCGCGAGAAATCCTGGGCCACGCTGCCGCGCGCCGCCAGCTGGATGCCGCCCGGGCCGGTGCCCGAGGCGTCGATGCGCCAGCGGTCGCCCTGCTGATCGGCGGTGCCCGAGAGCGTTGCAGGGCCCGGCAGATCGGGCACCAGAATGCCCAGGTCGGCCACCGCGACGCGATAGCTCAGACTGCTGCTGCCGCCGCCGAAACCGCCGTCGAGACGGAGGTCGAGGGCCTGGCCGTCGAACACCAGGTTGCGGAAGGTCAGCGCGCCGCTGGCACCGCGGGCGACGTTGACGTCGAAACGCGACGTGCCGCGCAGCAGCGGCTCCACCGTCGGCACGCCAAAGACCGGGCTGGTGACGGTGCCATCGGCCGCGATGTCGAAACTGCCGGCCAGGGCATCAACCGAACCTTGCGCCGTCACCGAGATCGCGCCCCCCAAGGCGCGGCCGGCGAGCGGCGAAAAGGCGTCGAGCCTTGCGATGCGGGCCTCGAGACGGCCGTCGGCGCGCAGTTCGGTCTGGCCGTCGCCGGTGATCGTGCCGTCAAAGCGTGCGCCGGTGTCACCCGGCAGATTGGCCTCGGCCGCAACCTGCCAGACCGCGTCGTCGCGTTGCGCCGTGCCGGTCACGCTGGCCGGACCGGGCAGATCGGGCAGGGCGACACCGAGATCGGCCACCGCGATGCGATAGGTCAGATCGCCGGTCCTCGGGCCGAAGGCGCCGCTGACATTGGCCTGAAGCTGATCGCCGACGATCACGGCACGGCGAATGGTGATCTCGTCGCCGATCTCCCCGGCCGCCGAAAGATCGAACGCCGTTGTGCCGCGCAGCAGCCCTTCGGCCACCGGCACGCCAAAGCGCGGGCTTTGCAGGTTGCCGCTGGCTGTCAGGTCGAAGCTCTGCCGCACGATATCGCCGCGGCCCTCGAGCGTGACCGAAGCCGCGCCCCCGAGATCGCGCCCGGCGAGCCCGGAAAAGGCCCCAAGCTCGGCGACCCGCGCCTCGGCGCGGCCGGTGATCAGCAGCGAGGTTTCGCCATCGCCGGAGATCGTACCGGAATAGCTGGCGCCGGTGCCGCCGGGCAGGCTGGCCTCGGTGTCGATCTGCCAGACTGCGTCGCGGCGTTGCGCCGTGCCGGTCAGTTCGGCCGGGCCCGAGAGGTCGGGCAGGGCCAGGCCCAGATCGGCAATCGTGAGATCGAAGGCGACGTCGCCGGTCTCGGGCCCGAAGCCGCCGGTCACCCGGGCGTCGATCTCCTGGCCGTCGATGACCGCCTCGCGGATGGTGATCGTGCCGCCGACGGCGCCCTCGGCCGAAAGATCGATCCGGGTCAGCCCGGGCAGCAGGGCCTCGGCCTGGGGCACGCCGAAACGCGGATCGCGCAGGGCGCCTTCGACGGTCAGGTCAAAGCTCTGCGCCAGCACGTCGGCCTGGCCTTCGAGCGTCAGATTGGCTGCCCCGGAAAGCGTGCGCCCGGCCAGCGGCGTGTAGGCCGACAGTCGTTGCACCACCGCCGCGGCCTCACCGGCGACCACCAGCGAGGACTGGCCATCGCCAGTGACCGAGCCGCGATAGCTAGCGGTCGTCTCACCCGGCAGCAGGGCATCGGCCGTAATGCTCCAGACGTCGCCATCCTGTGCCAGTTGCGCCGTGATTTCCGCCGCGCCCTCAAAGCCTTCGACAGCGCGCGACAGATCGGGCACGCGGGCGGTGAGCTCGGCCGACGAGGTGCCGGTGCGCAGGTTGGCCATGCCGGTGATGCTGGCGTGATCGGTGCGGATGGTCAGCGGATCGGCGCGCAGCCCGTCTTCGTTGCGCAACACCCCGAGACGCAGGATGCCCTCGCCTTCCAGCAACGGATCGAGCTGGGCGATGCCGGCGCCGAGATCGTCGGTCGCGCCGTCGAGCACCAGGTCGATCACGCCGGTCAGCGGCTCGATCCGCCCGGTGATCGCCAGTTCGGCGGCCCCGGTCAGCGCGACGCCCGCGAGATCGGCGAACCGACCGAGGTTTTCTGCCGCCAGCGTCACATCCGGCGCAATGGTCAGCGGCGCCTCGGCTTGCAGGCCGCTGATCACGGTCGAGCCGGTGAGGCCATAGTCGGCCCCGGTCAGGGCGATGTCGCGCAGCCGCAGCGGCGCGCCGTTGGCCCATCCGAAGTTGAGCGCGCCGCGCACCTGCGCCCCGATCGCGCGGGCCAGGGCGGCGTCGGCGGGGGCGATGCCCTCGGCGTTGACCGACACGCCGCCGGTCACGCTCTGATCGTCGCGCTTGATGGTGCCGGTGCCGTCAAAGGCGACCCGCTCGATGCTCAGGCTGGCCTGCTGATAGCCGCGCGCCGCGCCGTTGAGCGACCAGACATCGCCGGCCGAGGCGTCGAAGGTCGCGGTCAGCGAGGCGCCGGCGACAGAAGTCAGATCCCCCGGCAGCGGCAGGATCACCGTGTCGCCCTGCGGCGGGGTGATCTCGGCGTCGAAGTTGAAGCTTTCCGGCCAGCCGTCGGCGGCGATGCGGGCCTCACCCTCGATCGTCATGGCGGCGGCCTGGACGCGCAGGGCATCGAGGCTCATCGCTCCGCTGGCACGCCGCTGGCCGCTGGCCACGAGCGCCACGTCTCTCCCCAGGAACTCGCGGAACTGCGGCGCAAAGACCGGCGCGATGTCGCCGGACAGATCGGCGGCAAAGGAGGCGGCGCCATCCTCGCTGCTGCCCAGCCGGACCTGGCCGGACAGCCGCTCTTCGCCGGCGGTGGCCAGCAGGATGTCGGCGGTGAAATTGCTGATCGGGTCGTTGCCTTCGACGCTCAGCGCCACCGAGGGCCGGTCGGGAAGCTCGAGCAAATTGGCGGCAATGCCGTTTTCCGGCTCGCTCAGATCGAGATCGAGCGCCAGTTCGCGGCTGGCGTTGTCAAAAGCGGCATCGACGGTGAAAGAGCCCTCGCGGTCAAGGCGCCGCACCTCGAGCCGGGTTTCGCCGGCGCCGCCGGCCAGCTGCGCGCTGCCGGTGAACGCCATTTCGGCGGCCTCGCCGAACAGCGGCTCGCCGAGGATGGCCCGATCGATCCGCATTTCGTCGATCTGGACCGAAACCGGCAGTTCGGGCAGCGAAAAGGCGCCGCCGCCGCTGGCCTCGGGGGCAGGCATCTCGCCTTCGCTGGGCAAGGGCAGGCGGGGCAGGGCGATCTCCTCGACCGAGATCTCCTCGATCTCGACCCGGCCGCGCAGCAGGGCGCTGCGATTCCACGACAAGCCGACGCCCCGGGCGGTGAACCAGACGCCATCGGGATCGGTGACGGTGATCTGGTCGATCGTCGCGCGCGAGCTCAGCGCACCGGCAAACCCTTCCAGGCGCACCTCGCGCCCGGGCGCCGAAAGCGCGTCTTCGAGAATGCCCTGGATGAAGCCACGGTCGCTTTCACTGGTCTGGGCGACGGCGGCGGCAGGGGCGAGAAACAAAAGACAAAGCAGGAAAATCCGCATCAGAAGGCCTGACCAATCCCAATATAAATTTGTACGCCATCGCCGGTGTCGCCGGCCACCGGGCCCGCGACGTCAAGCCGGATCGGCCCGACCGGCGTCTTGTACCGCAGGCCGAGCCCCGCGCCGGCGTGCCATTCGCCGTCTTCGAACAGCTCGGCGCCGACGTAACCGGCGTCGGCAAAAGCCACCACGCCGATGGTGTCGGTCACGCCATAGCGCAGCTCGCCCGAGGCGGCGGCAAAGGAGCGGCCGCCCAGCGAAACCCCGTCGTAATCGGCCTCGAGCGATTGATAAGGCTGGCCCCGCACGGTGCCGCCGCCACCGGAATAAAACAGCATGCCCGGCGGCGCATCCTCGGCCTCGGGGCCGACCAGCGCCCCCAGTTGCAGCCGGGTGGCGGTGACAAAGCGTTCCTCTTGGCCATAGGCGCGATAGGCCCGGCCATCAAAGGTGAGATGCGCGCCCGGAGCTCCATCGACGGTTTCATAAAACGGTGTGGCGGCGCCGCGCAGGAAAAAGCCGCTGGTGGCGTCGAGTGGATCGTCGCGCTTGTCATAGGTCAGCGCCGTGGGCAACGACACGATTTGCAGCGTGCGCGTGGTCTCCGGTGTGGCAAACCGGTCGGTCACTTCGGAATAGCTGAGGCCGAGACCCAGCTCACCGGTGAGAAATTCGTTGAACTGCCGCGAGACACCGACCGTCAGCTCGGCCCGGCGCTCGAGGTAATCGGGCTCGTCCTCATATGCGAGACCGGCCTCGGCAAAAAACAGCGTGTCGGGGCCGTAGACCGCCGGCCGTTCAAACCGGAACGACAGCGCGTAATCGATTCCCTCTGCCTGAAGTCCGATCTGGCTGATCTCGCCCTCGACGCGAAACCGCTCGGCCCCGCCGAGGAAATTGCGGTGCAGCCAATAGCCGGTGAGGTTGAGCCCGCTAAAGGTCGATACCTCGACGCCGCCGCCGATGCGGCGCGGCTTGCGATCGATGACGGTGATTTCCATGTCGATCGTGCCATCCGGCTCGACCGCCTCGGCCTGATCGATCTGCACCGAGCGGAAGGTGCCGGTCTTGCGCAGCCGCCCGGCGGCGCGCTCGACCTCGCTGGTGGCATAGCGCTCGCCCTTGGGCAGCCCGGCGATCTGGCGCACCCGGGGCTCGCGCACCGTGGTCTGGCCGGTGACGGTGGTGTCGCCGAAACGGGCCCGGCGGCCCGGCGCGATACGCACATCCACGTCAAGCCGGGCCGTCGGATGGCGCGCGGCGATTGATTGATCGACGATCTCGGCCTTGGGAAAACCGCGCTCACGCCAATCGCCCACGGCGGTCTGTGCGGCATTGCGCACAACGGTGGCCAGCGCCGGTGCGCCGCTGCGAAATTCCTCGACCGGCGGATTGTCGCCACCCAGGGGCGCGATCTGCGCCTGACCCAGCCGGAAGCGGGGGCCGGGATCGACAAAGACGATCACCTCGTCAATCGTCGCCGGTTCCTGGAACGGGTCGATCAGCGCCGCTTCGCGTCCGTCGATTCCAATGCGGACGACGGCCGAGTAATAGCCCTGGGCATAAAGCGTTTCGACCAGCCGGGTGTAATCGGCCCGCGCCGCCGCAACCACGTCGCGCGGCACGGTGTCCGGGGATTTCTCCAGCGTATTCAGTACCGAAGCAGATTGCAGGCTCTCACCCAGCGCGGCGGTATCCGCTTCCGACTCGAGGCCGACGAGCCGAAGTTGCACCCGTTCGAGCGCCCGCGCTTCGAGGGTCAGGCTGGCCAGGGCCGCCCCCACTGCCAAAAACCGGCCGAATTTGAACATGCTCACTCCCTGCTCTGCGGTTTTACCGCAGCTTATGACAGAGGAGGATAAGTCTCCATGGCCAAAGGCAAGGGTCGGATCAGGTTTTGCTGCCCAGTGGCGCGGCGGGCATCGGCCCGGCGCGCGCCGCAACCACCTCCTGGCCTGAGCTTCGACAGGTCGGCCGGAACAGTGGCCGGAAACGCAAAAGACCGGGCCGGGCCCCGGTCTTTTCTGCACGCCGATGCTGGCGGGATTTGGTGGAGCCTAGGGGAGTCGAACCCCTGACCTCTACAATGCCATTGTAGCGCTCTCCCAACTGAGCTAAGGCCCCTTGCCGATGACGCATCGTCCGTCCTCGTGACGGGCGTATTAGGCAAAGGCGCAGGGAGGTTCAAGCGAAAATCTTCCCCCCTGGGCCACTTTTTTCGATCAGGAGTCGTCGTCTTCCGATGCGACGTCCGCGATCTCTTCGAGCGGCACGTTGTCATCGTCATCCTCGTCCTCGAGAATGTCGTCGCCGAGGTCGACATCGACTTCCGCATCCTCGTCGTCCAGCACGACCTCGTCATTGGTCTTGGCTTTCTTGGCCGAAGCGGCATCTTCCGCGTCGGCTTCGATCATGCGGTTCTTGGACTGGTCGAATTCCAGCACTTCGCCCGTATAGGGGCTGACGATCGGGTTGGCGTTCAGGTCATAGAATCGCTTGCCGGTGGTCGGGCAAAGGCGTTTCGTTCCCCATTCTTCCTTGGGCATCTGGGTCCCTCTTACACTTTCAGTCTTGCGGGCAATTGCGGTCCCCTGCCATAAGACCAGTGCCCGTGTCAAAGCCTTTGGCAAAAGGCACCGGATCGGCAGTTCAAGGACCCCATATGGGCCAACATTCGCTTCCCGGCAACCCCCCGGTGCCGCTACAGATGCGCACATCGGCGCGGGCGCGCCGGATCACCCTCAGGATCTCGTCGCTCGACGGCACCGTGACATTGACCCGCCCGCGCGGCGTGTCGGAACGCGCGGCGCTGGACTTTGCCCGCGACAAGGAAGCCTGGCTGCGCGGACATCTGGCAAATCAGGAGGACGCGGTATCGGTGGGCCTCGGCGTCCGATTGCCGATCGAGGGTCTGGCGCGGCGGGTGGAGGCCGGGCAGGGGCGGCGGGTGCGGCTCGACGGCGACCGGGTGCTGGTGCCAGGGCCGGAAGAGCGGGTCGCGGCGCGGCTGCTGGGGTTTCTCAAGACCCATGCCCGCAGCCGGCTGGCCGAAGCCTCGGACCGATATTCCGCCCGTCTCGGGCGCGGCTATGCGCGGCTCACCCTGCGCGACACCCGCTCGCGTTGGGGCAGCTGCACGGCGGATGGCGGGCTGATGTATTCCTGGCGGCTGATCCTCGCCCCGCCCGAGGTGCTGGAATATGTCGCCGCACATGAGGTGGCGCATTTGCAGGAAATGAACCATTCCGCCGCTTTCTGGGCGCTGGTGACGCAGCTTTACGGGCCCTATCAGGCGCAACGCCGGTGGCTGCACCGGGAAGGCGCGGCGCTTCACCGCATCCGGTTCACGTAAAGCCTGTTGCGGACGGCGAGATTTGTGATCACAGTTGCGCCATGTTGATCAACCCCAAGCCCGACAGCGCGGTGTCGACCCATGACAAGGTCTATCGCGGGCTGCGCTCGCAGATCATGTATGGCGAGATTGCCCCCGGCGCGGCGCTCACCCTGCGCGGTATCGGCGCCGAATACGGCGTCTCGATGACCCCGGCCCGCGAGGCGGTGCGACGGCTGGTGGCCGAAGGCGCGCTGTCGCTGTCGTCGTCGGGCCGGGTGGCCACGCCCGAGCTGTCGAACGACCGCATCGAGGAGCTGGCGGCGCTGCGCTCGCTGATCGAGGTGGAGCTGGCCAGCCGGGCGCTGCCGCGGGCGCATATCGCGCTGATCGAGCGGCTGCACAGTATCAACCTGACAATTGCCGATGTGATCTCGAACCGCGATGCGGTGGGTTACATCCGCGCCAACCTCGAGTTCCACCGCACCCTCTACCTGCGCGCCCAGGCGCCGGCGATGCTGGCGATGGCGGAAACCGTCTGGCTGCAACTGGGGCCGACGATGCGGGCGCTCTACGGCCGGCTGCGGCGCACCGAGGCGCCGCATTTCCACCGGCTGATCATCGCCGCGCTCAAGGCCGGTGACGAACCCGGCCTGCGCCTCGCGGTGCGTTCCGACGTCACCCAGGGGCTGAGGATGCTAGCCAACTGAGCCCGGCACCCCCTGCTTCCTCTTGCCGAAAATACCCTCGGGGGGGTCGCCCCTGGCGACGGGGGCAGAGCCCCCAAATCCGCCCTCAGGCCGCCAGTCCCTTCGATCCAAGGTCGAGGAACTTCTGCCGCCGTTCCTTGCACAGGGTCTCGCCGTCCTTCTCCGACAGGTCGGCCAGCATCTGCTCGATCGCCCGGCCCACGGTCTTGATCGTGCCGGTGCGGTCACGCTGGGCGCCGCCCATCGGTTCGGGGATGATCCGGTCGCAGACCCCCAGCTTGTAGAGATCCTCCGCCGTCAGCCGCAGCGCCTGCGCCGCTTCGCGCATCTTCTCGGCATCTTTCCACAGGATCGAGGCGCAGCCCTCGGGCGAGATCACCGAATAGACCGAATGTTCCAGCATCGCCACGCGGTTGGCCGTGGCAAAGGCCACGGCCCCGCCCGAGCCGCCCTCGCCGATGATCACCGAAATCAGCGGCACGCCGACGGACAGGCAGGCCTCGGTCGACCGCGCGATGGCTTCGGACTGGCCGCGTTCCTCGGCGCCCTTGCCGGGATAGGCGCCGGCGGTGTCGACCAGGGTGATCACCGGGAGACCGAAACGGTCCGCCATGTCCAGCAGCCGCGCCGCCTTGCGATAGCCCTCGGGCCGGGCCATGCCGAAGTTGCGGTCGAGCCGCGACTGGGTGTCATGGCCCTTTTCATGGCCGATCACCATCACCGGCCGGTCATTGATCCGCGCCAGCCCGCCCATCACCGCCAGATCCTCGCCGAACTGCCGGTCGCCGGCCAGCGGGGTGAATTCGGTAAAGAGCGCCTCGATGTAATCCTTGCAATGCGGCCGCTGCGGATGCCGCGCCACCTGGCATTTGCGCCAGGGTGTCAGCTCGCGGTAGAGGTCCTTGAGCATCGCCGAGGCCTTGCGGTCGAGCGCATTGGCCTCTTCGTCCACATCCATCGGATCGTCGCTCTGCCGGGCAATGGCCCGCAGCTCCTCTGCCTTGCCCTCGATCTCGGCCAGCGGTTTCTCAAAATCGAGATAATGCGCCATGCGACAACTCCTTTTCTTCACCGGGTATATGGCGCGATGTGCAGCCGGATGCAATCTTTGGCGTGTCTCAGCCCGGCAGAAGCGCCGGCACCAGCGACGCCAGCAGCAAAACTGCCATCGCCCGGTTGAACAGCCGCAACTGGCCCGGCGCGCGCAACAGCCGGCGCAGCTGCCGGCCGAGTGTCGTCCAGACCGTGGTAGAGAGCACGCCGGCGGCCACATAGGTGCCCACCACCCAGAGCAGCGACGCCAGATCGCGGCTGGCGGCATAAAGCGTGATCGCCCCCAGCGCCATGGTCCAGGCCTTGGGATTGATCCACTGGAAACCGGCCGATTGCAGAAAGGTCAGCGGCCGTCCCTGCTGCCGTGCCTCGGCGGGCGGGCTGGCATGGGCGATCTTCCACGCCAGCCAGATCATGTAGGCAACCGAGGCGGCCAGCAGCACGTCATGCAGTGCCGGCCAGCGGTCGAACAGCCGCAGCGCGCCCAGCCCGACCAGAAAGATCATCGCCGGAAAGCCGAGAATGATTCCCAGCATATGCGGCAGCGACCGGTGCAGGCCGAAATTGGCGCCCGAGGCCAGCAACATCAGGTTGTTGGGCCCGGGGGTCAACGTGCCGACAAGAGCAAAGACCGCCAGCGCGGAAAAGAGATCAAAGGTCATGCCGCAGGGATACCCGCCTTCGCTGCGGCGGGAAACGGCAATTGTTGCGTGCCGTCCTCGGGATTACGCAAGGTCCAGCGCGCAGCGCAGTGCCAGTTCCGGCGCCGCCAGCACATCCGGCCCGAGACCGCCGAGAAGATGCGCCGCATCGGCCATCGAGGCCTGCGCCAGCACGACAGTGCGGAAATCCGGCCGCACCTGCACCGCCTCGAGCGCCGCCGCCGCGACGGCGGCGCAGAAATTGGCCACTTGCCCGGCCTCGAACAGCGGCCAGAATTCTTCGACCACCAGGGTCGTGACCGGCGGGGCGCGGCCCGTCTCTTCGAGGCAGGATTGCAGCAGGGCCCGGCTGGGGCCAGCGGCGCTACCGAGCGCACAGACCAGCAGGATCGGCCCGTCGGATTGCGCCGCCGCCGCCATCATCGGCCGGTCGATGCGGATCGCCCCGGCTTCGTCCGCCGCTTCGCCCAGCGAGGTGCAGGTGCAGAGCACCCGGCCCGGCGCGGTCTCGACCGCCTTGCGCATTTCGGCGGCGAGCTGGCGGGTCATGCCGTCGCTGCGCACCCGTGCCAGCCAGTCGGCGCGCACCCTGTGTTCGAGCCGCAGCGGCGGCGCGATCCGGTCGCGCAATCGATCGAAGATCCGGCAATGAAGCTGGGTGGAATGCAAAAGCGTGAGCGGCAGGGTCATGGCAGGGTCCGGGTCGGCAGGGCCCCGGTCAGCGGGGCTCTGCCGTCATGCCGCCAAACCGCTAAGGTTCAGTTACCGGCGATCATCTCAGATTGCCGCACGATCACCTCGGCCTGTTTGATCGAGGCGATATCGACCAGCCGCCCCTTGTAGACGGTGGCGCCTTCGCCCTTGGCCTTGGCCTCTTCCATGGCGCTCAGGATCTCGCGCGCCTCGGTCACCGCCTTGTCCGAGGGGGTAAAGACCTCGTTGGCCAGCGCCACCTGTTTCGGGTGGATTGCCCATTTGCCGACCATGCCCAGCGTGGCCGAGCGCAGCGCCTGCGCGCGAAAGCCCTCGTCATCCGAGAAATCGCCGAACGGCCCGTCGACCGGCAACACGCCATGGGTGCGACAGGCGGCGACGATGGCGGCCTGGGCCCAGTGCCAGGGGTCCGACCAGTGTTTCTGGCCTTCGTGGATCATGTAATAGTTTTCCTGGGTGCCGCCGATGCCGGTGGTGGCCATGCCCATGGAGGCGGCGAAATCGGCGGCGCCGAGGCTCATCGCCTCGAGCCGGGGCGAGGCGGCGGCGATCTCCTCGACATGGGCGATGCCGGCGGCGCTTTCGATGATCACCTCGAAGGCGATCTTCTTCTGCCGGGACTTGGCCGCCTCGACCGCCGTCACCAGCGCATCGACGGCATAGAGATCGCCGGCGCAACCAACCTTGGGGATCATGATCTGGTCAAGCCGCTCGCCGGCCTGTTCCAGCAGGTCGACGACATCGCGATACCACCAAGGTGTGTCGAGCCCGTTGATCCGCACCGACAGTGTCTTGTTGCCCCAGTCGATATCGTTGATCGCCTCGATGATATTGCCGCGTGCGCTGTCCTTGTCCGACGGCGCGACCGAATCCTCGAGATCGAGGTTGATCACATCTGCCGCCGAGCCCGCCATCTTTTCAAAGATCGCCGGGCGAGAGCCGGGGCCGAAGAGCTGGCAGCGATTTGGGCGGGCCGGGGGCTGGGGCTGGATACGGAAGGACATGTCGCGCCTCTCGGTAAGGAAATTACGTGATTTTTGCGCTCAGCGATATTAAATTGCGCTGCGCCATGCAAGTGTATTTTGCAGTCGCAGCATTCCTGCGCCTGGCCGACTGGTGTTGCCACGCCGCTGGACGGCCTGCCAAGGTATCGGCAGGCTGCCAAGGCGGGTTTCTGCGTGGTGGCCCAGCTAGGCGCACGATTATTCGGAATTTGGGAAGAGTTTTCGCGTTATCTTGCAAAGAACTGTCGAAAGACACACGAATTCAGGAGGCACTGATGACGATTCCGCGCTATATCTCTCGCCGAACAAGACGACTCAGGAGGCCTTCGCCGTGATCAAGACGCCCTATCTGCTGTTTCTCGGTGACGCGCCCGATGCTCTGGCGGCCAAGGTGGCGCAGGGGATCAAGGACTGGCGGCCCGAGAATGCCGTGGGCCAGTTCCGCATGGAAGGCTGCAAGGCCGACCTGGGACTGCCCGACATGGGGCTGGCCGAGGCCCGCGCCGCCGGTGCACAGACGCTGGTGATCGGTGTTGCCAACCGGGGCGGCGTGATCAGCCCGGCGTGGAAAAAGGTGCTGGTGGCGGCGCTGGAAGAGGGCTTCGACCTGGCCTCGGGCTTGCACAACCTGCTGCGCGACGAAGCGGATCTGGCGGCGGTGGCCAAGGCCTGCGGCCGCGAACTGCACGATGTGCGGGTGCCCGATGTGGACTATCCGATCGCCAATGGCGTCAAGCGCAGCGGCAAGCGGGTGCTGGCGGTGGGCACCGATTGCTCGGTCGGCAAGATGTACACCGGGCTGGCGCTGGACCGTTCAATGAAGGCGGCGGGCCGCAAGAGCACGTTCCGCCCCACCGGGCAGACCGGTATCCTGATCACCGGCGAGGGCATCCCGCTTGACGCGGTGGTGGCGGATTTCATGGCCGGTGCGGTGGAATGGCTGACGCCCGACAATGACGCTGATCACTGGGATATCATCGAGGGGCAGGGCAGCCTGTTCCACGTGTCGTTTTCCGGGGTGACGCTGGCGCTGATCCATGGCGGCCAGCCCGATGCGCTGATCCTCAGCCACGAGCCGACGCGCAGTCACATGCGCGGATTACCGGATTATCCTCTGCCGTCGCTCGAGGCGCTGCGCGACATGGCGCTGCCGCTGGCCCGGGTGGCCAACCCGGATTGCCGGATCGTGGGGATTTCGGTCAACACCGCCGCGATGTCCGAGGATGAGGCGCTGGCCTGCCTGTCGGAAATCGAGGCGCGCATGGGGCTTCCCACGGTCGATCCGTTCCGTCAGGGTGCCGAACGTCTGGCCGAGGCGCTGGACGCGCTCTGAGCCCCGGGCCGCGAAGCCCCGAAGCGCGACGGCGTGGCGAATTATTGGAAAGCGAAGAAGGAGCGGGATGTGATCGAAACGCGCCGCGATACCTTCCGTCTGGCGGAAGTCTTTACCATTTCGCGCGGCTCGCGCAGCGAGGCGCAGGTGCTCACCGTGTCCGTCACCCGCGCGGGGGCGACCGGCCGGGGCGAATGTGTGCCCTATGCCCGCTACGACGAAACGCTGGACTCGGTGGCGGCGCAGATTGCCGGGCTGCCCGAGGCGATCACCCGCGCCGAGCTGCAAGAAGCGCTGCCGGCCGGCGCGGCGCGCAATGCGGTGGATTCCGCGCTCTGGGATCTGGAGGCGAAACGCAGCGGGCGGCGGGTCTGGGAGCTGGCCGGACTGCCGGCGCCGGGGCCCGAGATCACCGCTTTTACCCTGTCGCTCGACACGCCAGAGAAGATGCGGGCGCAGGCCACCAAACATGCGCATCGGCCGCTGCTCAAGATCAAGCTGGGCACCCCGGATGACATGCCCCGGCTCGAGGCGGTGCGCGCAGGCGCGCCGGATGCGCGGATCATCGTCGATGCCAACGAGGGCTGGAGCGCCGAGGTCTATGCCGATCTGGCGCCGCATCTGCGGCGGCTGGGCGTGGCACTGGTGGAGCAGCCGCTGCCCGCCGGCGAGGACGAGGCGCTGCGCGGGCTGGAGCGGCTGGTGCCGATCTGTGCCGACGAGAGCTGCCATGACCGGGCCTCGCTGGCCGGACTGGCGGGCAAATACGACATGGTCAACATCAAGCTCGACAAGACCGGCGGTCTGACAGAGGCGCTGGCGCTGCGCGATGCGGCCCGGGCGGCGGGCCATGACATCATGGTGGGCTGCATGGTCGGCTCCTCGCTGGCGATGGCGCCCGCCGTGCTGGTGGCCCAGGGCGCGGCAGTGACCGATCTTGACGGGCCGCTGCTTCTGGCCGAAGACCGCGCCGCACCGCTGCATTTCGATGAAAGGGGTGTGCACCCCTCTGACCCGGCCCTCTGGGGCTGACCGCTGACAGGAGAGACAGCCCATGGCCCGCACCGTCTATCTCAACGGAGACTATCTGCCCGAGGACGAGGCCCGGGTCTCGATCTTTGATCGCGGCTTCCTGATGGCCGATGGCGTCTATGAGGTGACCTCGGTGCTGGGCGGCAAGCTGGTGGATTTTCCCGGCCATGCCCGGCGGCTGACCCGCTCGCTCGAGGCGCTGGACATGGCGGTGCCGCTCACCGAGGCGGCGCTGCTGGAAATTCACCGCGAGCTGGTGGCGCGCAACGCGCTCGACGACGGGCTGATCTATCTGCAAGTCACCCGGGGGGCACCGGGCGACCGCGACTTCATCTTTCCGGATCCCGAAACCACGCCGCTGACCGTGGTGCTCTTTACCCAGGCCAAGCCGAACCTGGCCGAGAGCGCCGAGGCCGAGCGGGGGCTCAAGGTGATCTCGATCGACGACATCCGCTGGGGCCGGCGTGACATCAAGACGGTGCAGCTGCTCTATCCCTCGATGGGCAAGATGATGGCCAAGGCCGCCGGCGCCGATGACGCCTGGATGGTCGAGCAGGGCCTGGTGACCGAAGGCACCTCGAACAACGCCTATATCGTCAAGGACGGGCGGATCATCACCCGGGCGCTGTCGAACGACATCCTGCACGGCATCACCCGCGCCGCCGTGCTGCGCTTTGCCGAAGAGGCGCAGATGAAGGTCGAAGAGCGCAGTTTCAGCATCGACGAGGCGCAGGCGGCGGAAGAGGCTTTCATCACCTCGGCCTCGAGCTTTGTCACCCCGGTGGTGCAGATTGACGGCGTGGCGCTGGGCGCGGGGGCGCCGGGCCCGGTGGCGAAACGGTTGCGCCAGATCTACATCGAGGAAAGTCGCAAGGCCGCCCTCTGAGTCCAGCTGCGGCACCGCGGCAACAGGTGGCAAGGATCGGCCGAGGCGGGACGCAAAAGCCACGCTTTCCTGCCGATATCTGCCGCTCACAGGCTTGGCACTTGAGGCCGCGCATGCGGCGTGGTGTCTGTGGCAAAGCGAGGCCGGAGCGATGCGTCCGGGCTGCATCAGGGGCGCCGCCGCCCGGTTTTTCCGGCGCGGTCATGGCAGCTCTCACTGCTTGGTGAGCGCTGCGTCTGGCCGAGGGCCGAGGGCCTGCCAGCCCGATCCCTGGCGATGTGCCCGGAGCCGACCCTGACGCCGCGTGACCGGATTGTGAGGGTAATTGGGGGGCAATTATGCTGGAAGGCTTGATCGTTTTGGCCGCGGCTCTGTGTGGAGCTTTGGCGGGCGTTGCTCTCGGATGGCGGTTGCGCTCCGCGCTGATGGTGCGGCCGCCGCATGTGGCCGAGATCGAGGCGCTGCGGGCCGAGTTGCGCACCGCCATCGGCCTTCAGGCCGACAAGGACGCGCGTATTGCCACTTTGGAGGCCGACCTCGAGGCCGAGCGCACCGGCTATGTCCGCTTCGAGCAGGAACGCCGCGGCAGCCAATTGGCCAGGCGCCAGTTCGGTTGAGGCCACCCCGTCTTGCCCGTTTTTCCAATCGCGCCCTCCGGGGCGCGATTGTCGTTTGCGGGGTCGTGGATTGGCGTGGCACACAAGCGCGTGAGGAATGCTAGACGACCGGTCTATTATTTCTTAGGTCACCGGCATGACAGAGCACAGCAAATCCGATCTCAAACGGCTGCACATCCTTGAAACCGGCCGCGCCCTGGTGGTCCGGCACGGTTTCGGCGGGGTCGGCATCGCCCGCATCCTCAAGGAATGCGGCATCCCCAAGGGGTCGTTCTACTACTACTTCGAGTCCAAGGAGGATTTCGGCAAGGCGCTGCTCGACCATTATGTCGAAACCTATCTGGCGCGCTTCGATACGCTGATCGCTGGCCCCGGAGCGGCGCGCGACAAGCTCGATCGCTTCTGGCAGGCCTGGCTGGCGCAGGCCGGGGCCGAGGGCATTGCCAGCCAATGCCTTGTCGTCAAGCTGGGGGCCGAGGTGGCCGACCTGTCCGACGACATGCGGCTGATCCTCGACACCGGCATATCAGAGCTGGTGGGACGCATTGCCGACCTGCTGCGGGCCGGGGCCGAAGATGGCTCGATCCGCCGGTTCGATGCCCCCGAGGCCGTGGCCCGGATGCTCTATGCGAAATGGCTGGGGGCCGCCATTCTCGCCAAGCTCGCCCGCTCTCAGGCGCCGCTGCAACAGGCGCTTGCAGAGACGACAGACCAACTCTCACGCACATCCTGAAGGAAAATTGCAATGAAAGCTGCCACGCACGATACATTCGGCGAGCCCGTCGAGGTGCTTGCATCCACCGAGGTGGAAAAACCCGCACCAGCGGCGGGTGAGGTTCTGGTCAAGATGACCTTCTCGCCGATCCACAACCACGATCTCTGGACGGTGCATGGCAGTTACGGCTACAAGCCCGAGCTGCCCGGCGCCATCGGCGGATCGGAAGCGCTGGGCACCATCGCCGAGGTCGGCGACGGCGTCGAGGCCGCGCTTGTCGGCCAGCGGGTGGCCGTTGCCGGTGTCCACGGCAGCTGGGCCGAGTATTTCACCGCCCCGGCCGGCGGCGTGCTTCCGCTGCCCGAGGCGATCAGCGACGCCGACGGCGCGCAGCTCATTGCCATGCCGTTCAGCGCGCTGTCGCTTCTCGAATCGCTGAAAGCCAAGGAAGGCGATTGGATCATCCAGACCGCAGCCAACGGCGCGGTCGGCAAGATCATGGTGGCGCTGGCGAAATCCCGCGGCATCCACCTGCTGAATCTGGTGCGCCGGCCCGAGGCGGCGGCGGAGCTCGAGGCGCTGGGCGCCGAGCACGTGCTTTCGACTTCGGACGAGGGCTGGCAGGACAGGGCCGCGGCGCTGGTGGGCGACCGGGCGGTTTCGGCCATCGATTCGGTGGGCGGAGAGGTCTCGGCCGCGCTGGTCGACCTGCTGGCATCGGATGGCGAGCTGGTGATATTTGGCACCGCGACCGGCGCGCAGATGCCGCTGTCGTCCGGGGCGCTGATCATGAAGCAGATCACCGTGCGCGGCTTCTGGGGGTCGCGGGTCAGCGCCGAGATGGCGCCGGAAGAGCGCAAGCGGCTGATCACCGAGCTTGTGACCCTGGCCGCACAGGGGGCGCTGCGGCTCGACGTCGGCGGCACTTACGGGCTCGACGACGTGAGCGAAGCGGTCACGGCGGCCCGGACCCCGGGCCGATCCGGCAAGATCTTGCTGCACGGCTGAGTGCTGCGCCCCTCCCCGCCGATCCGCCGGCAGGGGAGGGGGCTCAGGGCTCAGCCCTTGTCGACGTTCTCGGCAAAGGCGGTCTTGAAGGCCTCGCGCTGATCGTCGCTGGCCTCGGACTGATGGGCGGCTCTCCAGTCGGAATAGGGCATGCCGTAAAAGATTTCGCGCGCCTCTTCCTTGTCCATCTCGATGCCGCGTTCGTTGGCGGCCTCCTGATACCAGCGCGACAGGCAGTTGCGACAGAACCCGGCCAGGTTCATCAGGTCGATGTTCTGCACGTCGGTGCGCTTGTCCATCAGATGCGCGCGCAGGGTGCGAAAGGCGGCGGCTTCAAGCTCGATACGGGTCTGGTCGTCCATGGTGCGGGTCTCCCTTGGGTTCGGGATGAATATGGGGGGCTGCGGTGCGCGGGAAAAGGTCAGCGGGCGTGGCGACACCGGGCCAGCTGCACCTGATAGGTGATCGACCGGGTGCCGACCTCATCGGCGACACGCAGCAGCCAGGCCTTGCTGTTGTAGGACTGGCGGGCAAACCCAGTGTGGCCTTCGTGATAGGCCAGATACTGGTTGCGCGCATCCACCAGCGACACGCCGTTGCGGGCGCGGGTCTTGTTCATGTACCAGCCCATGAAATCGGTGGCATCGTTGATCCGGTCGCGCTTGGCACGACGATTGCCGGTTTCTTCGCGGTATTCGTCCCAGGTGGCGTCGAGCGCCTGGGAATAGCCGAAGGCCGAACTTTGCCGGCCCATCGGGATCACCCCCAGCGTGTAGCGCAGCGGCGTGCGGGCATTACCGACGAATTTGCTCTCCTGGTAGATCGTGGCCATCTGCACATGCACCGGGACACCCCAGCGCCGCTCCGTGGCGCGGAAGGCCCGGAAATATTTCGGGCGCTCCTCAAGAATTGCACAGGCGTCATCGAGATTGCGCGGCGCCGATTGATTGCCGCCGCCACAGGACGCAACGGCGAGCACCATAACCATGGCGCGAAGGACTCTGCTCATTTGCCTCTCGCTCGTGTATTTGGTCTTTTGTTTTGTCGCAGTGTAGCGAAAATCGCCTGACAGGGAAATCACGTTTTCCCGGGCGGCGGGCTTTGAGCGGGCCTGCACCCGGGCCGCTGCCGGGCCACTGTATGACCATGGGTCACAGTTTGTTTCCTTGATTTCCCGGCGGAAAATTGGACATTTCCCCCTTGATGACGCTAACCTGTGGCGGTAGAGGCCCCGGAATGCACACAGCACGCGCAAAATATCATTTGGGACAGGTGGTCCGGCACAAGAAGCACCCGTTTCGCGGCGTGGTCTTCGATGTCGACCCTGAATTCAACAACACCGAGGAATGGTACAACGCCATTCCCGAGGACAGCCGACCCAAGCGCGAACAGCCGTTCTATCACCTGCTCGCCGAGAACGATCAGAGCTTCTACGTGGCTTACGTGTCCGAGCAGAACCTTGTCGCAGATTATTCCGGACGGCCTGTGGATCACCCGGATATCCCCGATCTCTTCGGCGAATTCGAAGATGGATCCTATCCTCTGCACTTCCAGCTGAATTGAGGGGACGGTGGGTTGCAAACCCACCAAAATCGCCCCGTAGGGTGGATTTCCAACCAACCGCCGCCGAACATCCCGCTCAATATCCGATCGCGCAGCCGTCCTTGCGGGCGTCCGAGGCGCCTTCGAGCACGCCGCTGGCATGCATGCGGATCGCCTGCGCCCCGCCGATCGGCTCGGTCGGGGTCACCACATCATGACCCAGCGCCGCCAGCTTTGCCGCCATCTCCGGGCTGTAGCCCCGTTCGAGCTGAAGCCGGCCATCGTCGAAAAAGGCGCGCGGGGCATCCACGGCGGTCTGCAAATCCATGCCGTAGTCGCGCAGGTTTGTGACAAAGCGGGCATGGCCGCAGGACTGGTACTGCCCGCCCATCACGCCGAACGGCATTTCGATGCGCCCGGCCGCGCCCAGCATGCCGGGAATGATGGTGTGCAGCGGGCGCTTGCCCGGGCCGAACTCGTTGGGATGGCCTTCGCGCAGGTTAAAACCGCAGCCGCGGTTGTGCAGCAGCAGGCCGAATTTCGGACTGGCGAGGCCCGACCCGAAACTGTGGAAAATCGAATGAATCAGCGATACCGCCATGCCGTCGCGATCGACCGCGGTGATGTAGATCGTGTCCCGGTGCACCGATTCGGCGATCCGCGACGGCCCCGGCAACGCCCGGCCCGGATCGATCCGCGCGGCCAGCTCGGCGGCCAGCGCCGGGCTGCACATCTGCGCCGTGGCATCCAGAACGTCGGGATCGGCAATCAGCCGGTTGCGGCTGTCATAGGCCAGCTTGCCGGCCTCGGTCTCGAGATGGGTGCGGGCGGCGCCAAACGGGTCCATCGAGGCCAGATCGAACCGCGCGAGAATGTTGAGCAGCAGGATGGCGGTCGCGCCCTGGCCGTTCGGCGGATGTTCGAAAACTTCGGTGGCGCGGTACTGTCCGGTGATCGGCGTGGTCTCTTCGCCCCGGGTGGCGGCGAAATCCCCGGCGCAGTGCCGGCCGCCGACGGCCGCCAGCGCGGCCATCATGTCCTCGGCCACCTCGCCCTGGTAGAAGGCCGGCGCACCATGCCGGGCGATGCGGCGCATCACCTCGGCCTGGCCCGGCGCGCGGAACAGATCGCCCGGTTTCAGCGGTCGCCCGTCCCGGAGGTAGAAGTCGCGCGCCACGCCTTGCAGCCGCGGCGCCTTGTTGGGCCAGTCAAACCCCACGCGATCGGCCACCGGCACGCCCTCTTCGGCATAGCGGATCGCTGGCTGGAGCAATCGGTCGAGGCCTAGGCGGCCATGGCTCTCGGACATTCGGCAAAATGCCTCGACCGCGCCGGGGACGGTGACCGCATCCGCGCTGCCATCGGGGATCGTGTCGTGGCCGGCCGCGCGCAGCCGTGCCGCATCGGCCGCCGCCGGTGCGCGGCCCGAGCCGTTGAAGCCCAGCACGCGCTCCGCCCCTGCCGGTTTGATCAGGGCAAAGCAATCGCCCGCCAGCCCGCACATATGCGGCTCGCAGAGGCTCATCAGCAAGGCGCCGCAGATTGCCGCGTCCATCGCCGTGCCGCCGTCTTTCAGGCAGGCCAGGGCCTCGGCCGCGGCCAGCGGATGCGAGGTGGCGACCATGCCGTTGGTGGCTCGCACCGGCGACCGTCCGGGAAGATGAAAATCGCGCATCTGAACCTCCGTCGTGATGGATCGGAGGCTAGCGTCGCCTGGCGCAGAAGAAAATCGCGATTTCGGAGAAAGGGACCTCGGCGCCGCGCACTGGGTGGGGGCTGTTAACACGCGGCGCCGAGGTGAAGCTATATGCAGCTACCCGTACTGTATCGCGTTCCATTCAGGCGTCGGTGGGATGGGATTGCGGCGGAACTGGGGCAAAGGCGCGAAACGGGCGGTAATTGATTGCAACTGTGCGCAATGTCACACAACCGAAAAGTGAAGTGTCAACTTGCTGCGACCGTCATTGCGTTGATAGTGCAGATCCGAGGTCATCTGGCGGATCAGATGCCAGCCGAATCCTCCCTCGGGCAGCTCCGCCGTCGGGCCCTCCAGGCTGGCGGCGCGGCCTTCCGGCAGGGCCTCGTCCGGGAAGGGCCGGCCGTGATCGGTGATGGTACAGGTCAGGGTTTCCGCGGTCAGTTCCATTTCGAGACCCAGCGGCCCGCCCTCGCGAAACCCATAGCCATGTTCGACCACGTTGTTGAGCGCTTCGGCCAGCACCAGTTCGACCGCGCTGCGCGCCTCGGCCGGGTGGCCCCAGTCCGCCAGTGCCACCATCGCCTCGCCCAGAAGGTTGCGCACGGCCAATCCGCCGGTGCGGGTGTTCAGTGAGATGCGGTGCGCTGTAATGCGGGGCTTGGCAACCGGTTCCAAGGGACGGTGCTCCTTTCGCCCGTCAGTCGGCGTGAGCCATCAGCGCCGCATCCAGTGTCGGAAAGAGCGCAAAGACAGTGTCCATCCGGGTCAGCCGGAAGACGCTTTCCACCGCCGGGGTGAGCCCTGCGAGATCGAGCCTGCGCCCGGGGCCGAGCTGTTTCATCGCGGCGACGATGGCGCCAAGCCCGCTGGAATCGATGAAACCGACTTGCGCGAGGTCGAGGATCACCCGTCTGGACGGGCCGTCGGTTTCCGCTCGCATCGCATCCTTGAACTGGATCGCCACCGCGGCGTCGATGCGCCCGGCGTTGACCGTGACGATCTGCAATGCGCCTTCGGTTCTGCTGGTCATGTCCATGGCTCGGTCACCTTGCGTTACGATTTCGCCCCCACGCTAGACGGCAATCCTTACTAAATTGTATGCAGGGGTAAGGATTTGGGGAGGTAGGCCATGAGCGAAGTGATGATCCTGGGCGCGGCACGCACGCCGATGGGCGGATTCCAGGGCGAATTCGAAGGCGTCGAAGCCAGCACGCTGGGCGGCGTGGCAATCGCCGCAGCGCATCGCGAAGCCGGCAAACCGGCGCTGGACGAGGTGCTGATGGGCTGTGTCCTGCCGGCCGGTCAGGGCCAGGCGCCGGCACGGCAGGCCGGGTTTGCCGCCGGCCTCGGCGAAACCGTGCCCGCGACGACGATCAACAAGATGTGCGGCTCGGGCATGAAGGCGGCGATGATGGCCTTTGACCGGATCGCCCTGGGCCAGGCCGGCGCCATCCTGGCCGGCGGCATGGAGAGCATGACCGAGGCGCCCTACCTGTTGCCCAAGATGCGCGGCGGCGCCCGCATCGGCCACGGCCAGGTGGTCGATCACATGTTCCTCGACGGGCTCGAGGACGCCTACGACAAGGGCCAGCTGATGGGCACCTTCGCCGAGGATTGCGCCGCGCATTACCAGTTCACCCGCGAGGCGCAGGATCAATATGCCATCGGCTCGCTGGACAATGCGCTTGCCGCCGAACGCAATGGCGCCTTTGCCGACGAGATCGCGCCGGTCAAGCTGCACCGGCGGCATGGCGAAGAGATCATCACCTGCGACGAACAGCCGGGCAAGGCCCGCCCCGAGAAGATCCCGATGCTGAAACCCGCCTTCCGCAAGGATGGCACGGTGACCGCCGCCAATGCCTCGTCGATCTCGGATGGCGCGGCGGCGCTGGTGCTGGGCACGCCGGAGGTGGCCGAGGCCCAGGGCGTGGCGCCGCGCGCCCGCATCCTCGGCCATGCCAGCCACGCCCAGGCGCCGGGCTGGTTCACCACCGCGCCGGTGCCGGCGGCCAGAAAGCTGCTCGACCGGATCGGCTGGAAGGTCTCGGATGTCGATCTGTGGGAGGTCAACGAGGCTTTTGCCGTGGTCCCGATGGCCTTCATGCAGGAGTTGGGCCTGCCGCGCGACGTGGTCAACGTCAACGGCGGCGCCTGTGCACTGGGCCACCCAATCGGCGCCTCCGGCGCACGGATCATGGTGACGCTGCTCAATGCGCTGGAAAAACGCGGGTTGAAGCGCGGCGTCGCGGCAATCTGCATCGGCGGCGGCGAAGGCACCGCGATCGCGGTGGAGCTGATCTGAGCTCAATTGCTAAGTTCCCGGTTGCTTGAGACCCTCTGACGAGCGCTCGGGTGGGTTGTTCGAACTTGTTGACTCTAGGACAGCTGCGGCTCACGCTTGTTGTTCATGCTTTGATTGTATCTGGGTTGGCTAAATGACAGACCGTATTTCATACGAATCGCATATTCTGGATTCAATTCATCACAAGGCGAATACCGCAAAAAACGAATGCTTCTTTGTTGGTTTTCTTGATGGCGTTCTTGCCAATGAACGATTGGATCTGACTGAAGTTGAGCCGCTCTTGGCGGAATGTGCAGCCATTTGTCGGCAGGTTGGCGACGACGATGCCGCAGAGATCTTGGCCGAAGCGTCTGCGGGTCATGGCGACACGCCAAAGGTGCTATTGGAGACGATAGCGCAAATTGCAGAGATCCGGTCGGAAAAGATTGATCCCGCGTGTCGGCGGTCCAATGCGAACCGGCTCTTGGGTTTTTGTGCCGGCGTCAACTGCGATGGCATTGTCACCCGACGAGAAGCCAGGGTGCTCTATGATCGACTGGGGGCTGCGCATGACCTTGATGACGATCCAAGGGTCGTATCGTTGCGGCATGTGGTGCTGGATGCCTTGGAAGACGACTTGATAGATGAGGCGGAGTCTGCCGAGATCAGTCAGCTGATTACCACATTGGTAGGCGACAGTTACGCCGATACCGGAATCCCAAGTTCGGAGACCCTTCCCGTTATTCACGATATCGATGAGATCGACGAAACCATTCTTGATGGCAGTCGAGTCGTCCTGACAGGCAGGTTTTCTTTTGGTTCTCGAGGTAAGGTCTCGGACAGGTTGCAGGAATACGGAGCGATACTTCAGTCCGTACCAACCCGGAAAACAGATATCGTTTTGATCGGAAGTGAAGGGTCGCCGAATTACGCCTACAAACATCACGGTGGCAAACTAGCCAAGGCACTTACGCTACGGTCCACTGGGCCCGCGCCGAGACTTTATACAGAACCGCAGTTACGTATCATTCTGAGATGACATCAGGGCAAAGCCGGCTTTGTCATTGCCGCCGACCCCCTGGTCGACAACACCCCGCCCCAGTCTACCTCTTTCCGGGTGCGGCGCATTCCGGTGCCGCACCCGGAAAGAGAAGGCGATGCAGATGGCCCGCGAGACCCTGTACCCCGAGGCCCGGCGCGGCTTTGTGACCGCGCTGAGCCTTTATGCCTGCCTGGGCTGTGTGATCTTTGCCGTCAGCATCCTGATCGCCGATTTCGTGGTGCCCGATCATGACTGGATCGCCGACACGATCAGCGATCTCGGCGCCGGCAAATACGAATACATCGTGGATATCGGCATCTATGCCTTTGCCGCCGCGCTGATCGCCGCCGCACTTGTGGCCGCGCATCTGCATCCGGGCGGCCGGGGATGGAGCTTCGGGCTGGTGGGGCTGGCGGTGCTGGCCTTGATCGTCTTTCTGGTCGGCGCGCGGAACGAATACGGCGATCAGGACAAGGACGGGGCGGTCATCCATGTCTATCTGGTTTATGCGCTGGGCGTGCTGCAATTCCTGGTGCCGCTCGGCATGGCCCGGGGCGCGGGACGGCACGGCGGCCCGCATGGCCGCATCCTGGTGGCGCTGGCGGCGCTTTGGCTGGTCTCCGCGCCGGTGTTCTTTTTCCTGCCAACCGGGATCGACGGGCTGTACGAACGCTACCTCGGGGTGATTGCCATGGCGATGGTGGTGACGCTGGCGCATCTGTTTCACCGGCTCTGCCGCTAGGGCCGGCCAACACCTGACCGAAAGGGGGCGGTGGTGCAGGGCGCGGGGGCACCGCGCTTGCTCGACGGGGTGCGCCGCGTCGATAAGGCGCCGCGCGGCCGTTGCGCCGCTGGCCAAGCCCGGCTAAACCCGCGCCCCATGAGCGAGACAAAACACCCATCAGGCGCGCCCTGGCGCAATTTTTACGGCCGGTTCAAGGGCAAGGGCCTGCGCAAGTCGCAGGAACGCTATTTGGACGAGGACCTGGCCGCGCTGTCGCCCGGCCCGGTCGGCTGGGACGAGAACCCCGACCGCGCGCCGCTGGACCTCGGGGCGCTGTTCGGCGGCCGCGATCTCTGGCTGGAGATCGGCTTCGGCGGCGGCGAGCATCTGGTGCATCAGGCGGCCGCCAATCCCGACGTCGGCATCATCGGCGCCGAGCCCTACATCAACGGCGTCGCCATGCTTCTTGGCAAGGTGCGGCAGGCCGGCGTGGACAACCTGCGCATTCATCCCGGCGATGCCCGCGATCTGTTTGACGTGCTGCCGGAGCGTTCGGTCTCCAAGGCCTTTCTGCTCTATCCCGATCCCTGGCCCAAGAAACGCCATCACCGCCGCCGCTTCGTGACGCCGGAGCATCTGGCGCCGCTGTCGGCGCTGATGAAGCCCGGCGCGGAGTTCCGCGTCGCGACCGATATCCCTGATTACGTGCGCCAGACGCTGGAGCAGGTGCCGCGGCACGGTTTCGAATGGCTGGCCGAGCGGCCCGAGGATTGGCGCCGGCCCTGGGAGGACTGGATCTCCACCCGCTACGAGCAGAAGGCGCTGCGCGAGGGCCGGGTGCCGCATTACCTGACGTTTCGGAAGACCTAGGCGGGCTGTATGGCCGACGCGGCTTGGCGGGGTTTCCCCGCGCGCGCCGGACCTGATCCGGCGCCTCTCCCTCGGGGCCGGCGGTGGGGGCCCGGGGCAGGCCGGGGACGGCGGCGCAGCGGCGACGGGCAGTTTTCCTCCGGGCGCTTCCGCCGCGGGATGGACCCCCCTCAACCCGCTTGCTATGAGGGCGCGAGCGATAACGAAGGAACCCGCCCATGTCCGGCCACGGCACGCCCATTCCAATGATTTCCACGCCCTGCGGCCCGCTGTCCGGCATCGCAGAGGTGCCCGGCGACAAGTCGATCTCGCACCGTTCGCTGATCCTGGGCGCGATGGCGGCGGGCGAAACCGTGGTGACCGGGCTGCTCGAAGGCGAGGACGTGCTCGACACCGCCAAGGCGATGCGTGCCTTCGGCGCCGAGGTGATCCGCGATGACGATGGCACCTGGCATGTGCACGGCGTCGGCGTCGGCGGCTTTGCCGAACCCGACCAGGTGATCGATTGCGGCAATTCCGGCACCGGCGTGCGGCTGATCATGGGCGCGGCGGCCACCTCGCCGATCTCGGTCACCTATACCGGCGACGCCAGCCTCAACCAGCGGCCTATGGCGCGGGTGACCGATCCGCTGGCGCTCTTCGGCTGCCAGGCGGTCGGCCGCTCCGGCGGGCGGTTGCCGATGACGCTGGTGGGCGCGGCAGAGCCGGTGCCGGTGCGCTATCAGGTGCCGGTGCCGTCGGCGCAGGTGAAATCCGCGGTGCTGCTGGCCGGGCTGCATGCGCCGGGCCAGACCGTGGTGATCGAGAAGGAAGCCACCCGCGACCACACCGAGCGGATGCTGGCCGGTTTCGGCGCCGAGATCACCACCGAAGAGACCGACGAAGGCCGGGTCATCACCCTGACCGGCCAGCCCGAATTGACGCCGCAGGTGATCGCCGTGCCGCGCGATCCCTCGTCGGCGGCCTTCCCGGTCTGCGCGGCGCTGATCACCCCCGGCTCGGACGTGCTGGTGCCGGGCATCGGGCTCAATCCGACGCGCGCCGGTCTCTTCACCACGCTGCAAGAGATGGGCGCCGATCTGACATACGAGAACCAGCGCGAGGAAGGCGGCGAACCGGTGGCCGATCTGCGTGCGAAATATTCGCCCGACATGAAAGGCATCGATGTGCCGCCGGCGCGCGCCGCCAGCATGATCGACGAATATCCGGTGCTGTCGGTCGTGGCCGCCAATGCCACCGGCGTGACCAACATGACCGGCGTCAAGGAACTGCGCGTCAAGGAAAGCGACCGGATCGAGGCGATGGCCACCGGCTTGCGCGCCTGTGGTGTCACGGTCGAGGACGGGCCGGACTGGTGGCGTGTGACCGGGCAGGGGCCGGGAACGGTCAACGGCGGGGCGACCTGCGCCAGCCATCTTGACCACCGGATCGCCATGTCCTTCATGGTTCTGGGGATGTCGACCAGGCAGCCGGTGCGGGTGGATGACGGCACGCCGATCGCCACCTCCTTCCCGATCTTCGAACCTCTGATGGCACAGCTTGGCGCCGACGTGCGCCGCGAGGCGTAACCCGGCAGCGGAAAGGACGAATATTCATGGCGTTTACCATTGCAGTCGACGGCCCGGCGGCCTCTGGCAAGGGCACGATTTCCAAGGCGCTGGCGCGACAGCTGGGTTATGCCCATCTCGACACCGGGCTGCTCTATCGCGCGGTTGGGCGGCAGGTGCTGGACGGCGCCGACCCGCTGGCGGCGGCGCAGGCCTTGACCGCCGAGGCGCTGGACGATCCCAGCCTGCGCACCCCCGAGGTCGCCCAGGCGGCCTCGAAGGTGGCGGTGCTGGGCGATGTCCGCGCTGCGCTGGTGGATTTCCAGCGCGCCTTCGCCCGCCGCGATGGCGGGGCGGTGCTGGATGGCCGCGACATCGGAACGGTGATCTGCCCCGAGGCTGAGGCCAAGCTCTATGTCATCGCCAGCGCCGAGGTGCGGGCCGAGCGGCGCTTCAAGGAGCTGACCGGCAAGGGCATCGAGACCACGCTGGAGACGGTGCTCGCCGATGTCCGCGCCCGCGACGAGCGCGACATGGGCCGCGCCGAGGCGCCGCTTAAACCGGCCGAGGATGCGGTGCATATCGACACCACCGCGATGGACATCGACGCCGCCATCGCCGCGGCGCTGGATGCGGTCCGGTCCCGGCAGGAGGCCCGCACATGAGCCGCCCCACACGCAAGATCGCCGGCGCCGAGGTTTCGGCCATGGGGGTGGGCGCCATGTCCTTTGCCGAGTTCTACGGGCCGACCACCGAAGAAAACTCCTGGGCGGTTCTGGATGCGGCAATGGAGTTGGGCGTGACCCATATCGACACCTCCAACGTCTATGGCATGGGCCGGTCGGAAGAGGCGATCGGTGCCTATCTGCGCCGCAACGGTGCGGCGCGCGAGGTGTTCCACATCGCCACCAAGGCGGGGATTTCCAAGGACGCCGCGGGCAACCGCTGCTTCGACAATTCGCCGGAGCATCTGGAGGCCGAGCTCGACCGCAGCCTGTCGCGCATGGGGATTGAGGCGGTCGATCTGTTTTACGTGCACCGGCGCGAAGAGGCCCGGCCGATCGAAGAGGTGACCGCGACGCTGGTCGCGCTGCGCGACAAGGGCAAGATCAAGGGTTTCGGCTTTTCCGAGATCGCGCCCGCCTCGTTGCGGCGGGCGGCCGCCGTGGCCCCGGTGGCGGCGGTGCAATCGGAATATTCGCTGGCGACCCGCGCGCCCGAACTGGGTCTGGTGCAGGAATGCGCCCGCCAGGGCACCGCGCTGGTGGCCTTTTCGCCGCTGGGCCGGGCCTTTCTCACCGACCGGCCGATCGAGGCCGAACGGGTGCCGACATTAGCCTGGATGAAGAGCAATCCGCGCTTTCTCTCGCCCAATTACGAGGCCAATATCGCCGCGACCGACCGGTTCCGCGCCCTGGCGGCCGAGATGGGCGAACCGGCGGCGGCGCTGGCGATTGCCTGGCTTCTCGCGCAGGGCTCGCAGATCCTTCCGATCCCCGGCACCCGGTCGGTTGCGCATTTCCGCGAATGCGTGCGCGGCACCGAATTGGCGCTCTCGACCGAGGATCTGGCCCGGATCGAAGAGGCGCTGCCGGTGGGCTGGGCCCATGGCGACCGCTACAGCGTCGGGCAATACGTCGGGCCCGAGCGGTATTGCTGAGCCGATGAGCGGCGATTTCGCCTCCCTGCGCCTGCCCGCGCATATGCAGCGCAGCTCGGTGCTGGCGGCGAAATACCAGCCCGAGGGCTATCTCGCGGCGCTCGACCGTGAAACGCTGTGGTATGATGCGATCTGGTCGGAGGGGCGGCTTTTCCTGGTCTGTCCGCCGCTCAACAATTTCCGCACGGCCTTTCGCAAGGCGGTGTTTCGCGGCGATGACCGGGTTCTGAAATTCCGCCGGTTGCGGCGCTATGCGCGCCACGAGGTGGCCGAGTTGGATGCGCCGAACTGTCCCGCGGAGATTTCGGTGCTGCTTCAGGGCTGGACCGGCACCAGCGGCGTGAGCCGCGCCGCGCATACGGAGTTTGCCGGGCTGAACACGGCGTTCGTGATGTCCCGCGACAATCCCATCGAGTGGCTGGTGACCCATGCGCGCTATCACCGCGACGCCCATGGGCTCGAGGCGCTGATCGTGATGGACAATGGCTCGACGGCCTACGGCATCGCCGAGTTGCGCGCGGCGCTGGAGGGGGTGGGGCTGTCCCGGCTGACAGTGCTGGAAGTGCCGTTCAAATACGGGCCGGTCGGGCGGAAGCCTTATCGCCGAACCGAAAAATATATGCAGACGGCGCTGTTCAACGTGCTGCGGCTGCGCTTTCTGGGGCAGGCCCGGGCGGTGCTGAATTGCGACGTCGACGAGCTGATCGTGACCCGGGGCGAGAGCGTGTTTGATGCCGCCTGCGCCGCGCGGCTGGGCTTCGTTCAGGTGGCGGGGCATTGGGTCTATCCGGCGCCCGGCGCGGAGGGGCCGTTCAGCCACGCCGATCACAGCCACACAGCCGCGCCGCCGCGCCCCTGTCCGCCGAAATGGTGCCTGGTGCCCTCGGGGCGGCTGGGCGGGTTCAGCTGGGATGTGCACGGGATGGAACGGTTGCCCTTCCTGCGCCGCCGGACCCATGCCGACCTGTCGTTTCTGCATTGCCGCAGCCTGACCACAGGCTGGAAAAGCCTCAAGCGCGATCAGGTGCCGCAGGACACCGTGCCGGACCCCGAGGCGGCGGTGGCGGCCGAGGTGCTGCGCGGGATGCTTGGGCAGGGCTGACCCGCCCGGCCGCGCCGGCGAAGGGCCTTGAAACTCGGGGCGCAGAGGTGTAAGGACGCCCCGTCGACAAGGCGATAAACGCCGCAGAACAAGAGATCGGGCAGGGTCGGGCAATTTCTCCGGCCCTCTTTCGTTTTGCGGAGGCCCGCGTGACCAAAGCTCCGTCGAGAGGCGGCGCATCATGTAAGACCGGTGGAGACAACCACCCGGCCAGAATAGTGACTTGAAAAAGGAACCAACCGCCACATGGCAAACACATCGATGGAGGAGTTCGAAGCCCTCCTGAATGAAAGCTTCGAAATGGACACCCCCGAAGAGGGCTCTGTCGTCAAAGGCAAGGTCATCGCGATCGAAGCGGGCCAGGCCATCATCGACGTCGGCTACAAGATGGAAGGTCGCGTCGAGCTGAAAGAATTCGCGAACCCCGGCGAACAGCCCGACATCACCGTCGGCGACGAAGTCGAAGTCTTCCTGCGCGCGGCTGAGAACGCCCGTGGCGAAGCCGTCATCTCGCGCGAGATGGCCCGCCGCGAGGAAGCCTGGGACCGCCTGGAAAAAGCCTATGCCGACGACCAGCGCGTCGAAGGCGCGATCTTTGGCCGCGTCAAAGGTGGCTTCACTGTCGATCTCGGCGGCGCCGTGGCCTTCCTGCCCGGTTCGCAGGTCGATGTGCGCCCCGTGCGTGATGCCGGCCCGCTGATGGGTCTGAAGCAGCCCTTCCAGATCCTCAAGATGGACCGTCGCCGTGGCAACATCGTTGTCTCGCGTCGCGCGATCCTCGAAGAGAGCCGCGCCGAACAGCGCGCCGAAGTCATCGCCAACCTGGCCGAAGGTCAGGCGGTCGACGGCGTGGTCAAGAACATCACCGAATACGGCGCCTTCGTCGATCTGGGTGGTGTGGACGGCCTGCTGCACGTCACCGACATGGCATGGCGTCGTGTGAACCACCCCTCGGAGATCCTGTCGATCGGCGAGACCGTGAAGGTCCAGGTCATCAAGATCAACAAGGAAACCCACCGTATCTCGCTCGGCATGAAGCAGCTTCAGGAAGATCCGTGGGATCTGGTGGCCGCCAAGTATCCGCTGGAATCGGTGCACCAGGGCCGCGTCACCAACATCACCGACTACGGTGCATTTGTTGAGCTGGAGCCCGGTGTCGAAGGTCTCGTTCACGTCTCGGAAATGTCCTGGACCAAGAAGAACGTGCACCCCGGCAAGATCGTTTCGACCTCGCAGGAAGTCGAAGTCATGGTGCTCGAGATCGACCAGGCAAAACGCCGTGTCTCGCTTGGCCTCAAGCAGACGATGCGCAACCCCTGGGAAGTCTTTGCCGAAACCCACCCCGAAGGCACCGTCGTCGAAGGCGAAGTCAAGAACATCACCGAATTCGGTCTGTTCGTTGGCCTGCCGGGCGAAATCGACGGCATGGTTCACCTGTCGGACCTGTCCTGGGACGAGCGTGGCGAAGACGCGATCCAGAACTACCGCAAGGGCGACGTGGTGCAGGCCGTGGTCTCCGAGGTCGACATCGACAAGGAGCGCATCTCGCTCTCGATCAAGAACGTCGGCGGCGACAAGTTTGCCGATGCGATCGGCGGCGTGAAGCGCGGCTCCGTGATCACCGTCGAAGTGACGGCGATCGAGGATGGCGGCATCGAGGTGGAATACGAAGGCATGAAATCCTTCATCCGCCGCTCCGACCTGTCGCGTGACCGTGCCGAACAGCGCCCCGAGCGCTTCTCGGTCGGCAACAAGGTCGACGTCCGCGTCACCAACGTCGACAGCAAGAGCCGTCGGCTCGGCCTGTCGATCAAGGCACGCGAGATCGCCGAAGAGAAAGAGGCCGTGCAGCAGTATGGTTCCTCCGACTCCGGCGCATCGCTGGGCGACATCCTCGGCGCGGCCCTGAAGGGCGGCGACGAGTAAGCCTCGCGCTGATCCGAACTCGGAAAGCCCCGGTGCCTTGCGCCGGGGCTTTTTCTTTGCCCCCTTCGGCGGTGCCACGGGCCGGGCCCGGCCAGGCGCCTGCGCGAAAAATCGCAGCGAATCAAAGGTCAGGGTTGACAGGCCGGCAATCCCCGGCTGCTGCCGATTTGCCGCCCGTTTGTGCGCGCGGCCGCCCCGGAATGCAAAAAAATCGCGAATTTTCAGGGAGTTTGCCCCTCGCGCATGTTTGCGAAACACGACAATCTATCTATAGTCGCGAATGTGAGACTTCACGCGCGGACCGGTTCAGGGGGGATGGCGCACATGATCAGATCAGAACTGATCCAGAAACTTGCGGATGAAAACCCGCACCTCTATCAACGCGATGTGGAGCGCATCGTAAACACCGTGTTCGAAGAGATCACCGGCGCCATGTCGCGCGGCGATCGGGTCGAACTTCGGGGGTTTGGTGCCTTCTCGGTGAAAAAACGCGATGCGCGCACCGGACGTAACCCGCGCACCGGCGAAGCGGTTGAAGTCGAGGAAAAGCATGTGCCGTTCTTCAAGACCGGCAAGCTGCTGCGGGATCGTCTGAACGGAAAGTAAAGTCACACCATGCGGTACATCAAATACGCCTTTCTGGCGATCGTGGCCCTGGCGCTGGTTGCCGTGGCCGTGGCCAACCGGGATATCGTCACCCTGACGCTGCTGCCCTCGGGGCTGGCGGCGCTGGCCGGCATGAACCAGGCGATCGATCTGCCGCTCTTTGTGGTGATCATTGCCGGGGTGGCTGCCGGCCTGTTGATCGGCTTTGTCTGGGAATGGCTGCGCGAGTTCAGGCAGCGCGCCGAAAGCGCCCGCAAGGACCGCGAGATCAAGGAGCTCAAGCGTCAGCTCCGGCGTCTTCGGGCCGAGAAGCATGCGGGCGAGGACGAGGTGCTTGCCCTGCTCGACGAGGCAAGCTGACCGGCCGCGCATGAACGATGTCCGCACCAAGATTTGTGGCCTGACCCGGCCACAGGACGTGGCCGCCGCCGCCGCGGCTGGAGCCAATTATCTCGGCTTCAACTTCTTTCCGAAATCGCCGCGCTACCTCGACATTCCCAGCGCTGGGCAACTGGCGTTGGATGTGCCGCTGGGGATCGCCAAGGTCGTTCTGGTGGTGAACCCCGACAACGCGCTGCTTGATGCCATTACCGGCGGCATGCCGCTCGACATGATCCAGCTGCACGGGCAGGAGAGCCCCGAGCGGGTGACCGAGATCAAAGCGCGCTACGGCCTGCCGGTGATCAAGGTGCTGGGCGTGGCCGATGCGGAGGACCTGCCGCCGCTGGAGGCTTACGGCCGGGTCGCCGATCAGCTTCTGGTGGATGCCAAGCCGCCGAAGAACGCTGAATTGCCAGGCGGCAACGGGCTGACCTTTGACTGGCGGCTGATCGCCGGGCGGCGCTGGCCGGTGCCTTGGATGCTGGCGGGCGGGCTGACGCCCGACAATGTGGGCGACGCCATCGCCATGACCGGCGCGACCCAGGTCGACGTGGCCAGCGGCGTGGAAAGCGCGCCGGGTATCAAGGATGCCGAAAAGATGGCCGCCTTTGTCCGCGCCGCCAATGCGCCCCGAAACGTGCCGCCCAAGCTGCGCTAGGCGGGCACGGTCGGGAATCCCTGACTGGATTATTTTCACCAAGTCTTGCATGATCTCCATGCGCAGGCGGCCTGAACGGAATTACCCGTTCATTCCCGGCGGCCGGCGCATGATATTTCGAGGTGATAAAATGCAAAGATTTTTCAAGGCCAACAAGGCCGCAGCCCGCCGGGCGCGGCTCGCGGTCGAGCGCAGGCTGCTCCCGGCCGGCTATCCGGGGTTTCAGGCCACGCCCGGCGACATGGACTGGCAATCAGAGCTCTGGGTGCGGATGTTTGTGGACATGTCCTACTGCGTGTTCTCCGAAAGCGGCATGATGTTTGCCCGGCGCGGCGTGACCGATGACGGCCAGATGATCTGGCTGGTCAAGCACATCCAGCGGCCGCTGGCGTTTCACGCGGTGGCGCATGATCCGGCGCAGGCCTTTGCCTGCGCCAGAGAGGCCTGGGCCGCCTGCGACGCCTTGCGGGAACGGCGGGCCGAGATCCGGGCGCTCTGCCGCGATCTGCTGATGGGCCGCGCGCGATTCGATGTCACGGTCGAGGATGCCGCCGCCGCGCCGCTGTCGTCGGTCGAGGTGCGGTTCTTCCTGCGTCGGATGGGGCTTTCGCGGCGGCGCCGGATATCGGGCCGTCTGGCGGCGCTGATCGCGCTGATCGAACCCCAGGTGGGCATCGTGGTCTGGACCGCCTTTCGCCGCCAGGCCCAAGGCCAGGAAGTGACCCGCGCCGCCCTGGCCTGACCCGGGTGCCTCACAGCGCGCGCGTCATCTCGATCGCGACGGCCTGTTCGGAAAAGCCGACAAAGCGATAGCTGTCTTCGGGCAGCGCTTCGCGCAGGGCCTTGTATTCATGGTGGCGCCAGCCGGGATAGCCGTAGAGCTCGTCGAAGAGCAGCACCGAGCCAGCCACCAGCCGCGGCCTGATCTGCGCGAGCACGAAGGCGGTGGGCGTATAGGTGTCCATATCGAAATGCGCCAGGGCGAAAGGCGTTTCGCCCTGCTGCACCAGCCAGCCCGGCACGGTGTCCTGCACCCAGCCCTTGACCAGCGTCACGTTGCTGCGCACTTCCGGCAGCACGCCGTCGAGATTGTAGCGCCCGGCCTCGCCACCCCGGGAATGACCGGTCCAATCCTCTTCCAGCCCCTCGAAGCTGTCGAAGCCGGTCACATGGCCGCCCTCGGGCTCCAGCATCCGGGCGAAGAGGTTGACGCCATGGCCGCGCCAGACGCCGAACTCGGCATAGAGCCTCCGGGCGCCATGGGTGGCCAAGGCCTGCTTGGCGCAATACTTGCGAAGCCCGGCCTTGCGCGGAAACAGCATGGCGCCGGTCATCGCCTCGCGAAAGGTTTCGAAGCTGTCGCGCACTGCGTGCTCTTGCAACAGCGTGAGCGGCGTCATGCGCTCGGGCTGGTCGTCGCTCATCCGGCAACCTGCAAGACGATCTTGCCGATATGGCCGCCGGCCTCCATCCGGGCATGGGCGGCGGCGGCGTCGGCCAGGGCAAAATCGCTGTCCATCACCGGGCCGATGCGGCCGGTGTCCAGAAGCGGCCAGACCTCGCGGTGCAGATCCTCGGCAATCCGCGCCTTGGCCAGATCGCTCTGCGGCCGCAGGGTCGAACCGGTGATGGTGAGCCGGCGCGTCATCAGCGGGGCAAAGTTGACCTCGGTCTTGGGGCCTTGCAGAAAGGCGATCTGCACCAGCCTCCCGTCCTCGGCCAGGCTCTTGAGATTGCGCACGATGTAGGGGCCGCCCACCATGTCGAGGATCAGGTCGGCCCCGCCCTCGGCGCGCAGCACCTCGACAAAATCCTCTTCGCGATAGTTGATCGCCCGTTCGGCACCCAGATCGGCGCAGGCGCGGCATTTCTCGGCCGATCCGGCGGTGGCAAAGACCCGCGCGCCAAAGTGCTGCGCCAGCTGGATCGCCGTCGTGCCGATGCCGGAAGAGCCGCCGTGCACGAGAAACCGCTCGCCGGCCTGCAAGCCGCCGCGCCGAAAGACATTCGACCAGACCGTGAAATAGGTCTCCGGCAGACAGGCGGCCTGTTTCAGCTCCATGCCCTTTGGGATCGGCAGGCAGTGGGCGGCCGGTGTCGCCACATATTCGGCATAGCCGCCCCCGGGCAGCAGCGCGCAGACGCGGTCGCCCACCTCCCAGTCGCTGACATTGGTGCCGATGGCCACGATTTCGCCCGAAGCCTCGAGACCCGGCAGGTCGCTGGCCGAGGGCGGCGGCGCGTAAGAGCCGGCGCGTTGCAGCGCGTCGGGACGGTTGACCCCGGCCCAGGCCACGCGGATCACCACCTCGTTGGGGCTCGGTTCCGGCACCGGGCGCTCGGTGAGTTGGAGAACATCCGGCCCGCCGGGGGCGGTGATTTCCACCGCCTGCATCATCTTGGTCATCTCGTGTCCCTCAATGTTCGGTATCTTGTGGCCGCCAGCGCCCGGGAAAGCCTGACGGCGGTTTCGGCGCCCGCAGGCGCGACAGCAGCATATCCGGTCCGGCCATGAGCTTGGACAGTACCGGGTTGCCGCGGGCCTGCGCCTTGACCTTCTCGACCTGCATCACGTTGTCGATTCTGCGGTCGAGAAACTCCCAGGTCGCATGGTGGTCGGGCGTGTCGTCGCCCAGCCAGTAGAGCACCGTGGCGCTGTAGACCGCGCTCAGCGTGGCCCGCTTGGTGTACCAGTTGACGTCGTCTGATGTGTCGCCAAGCGCGGTCCAGATCGCATCGGCGGTGTTCCAGATCGCGCGGGCGCCTTCGGGCGCATGGTTGGGCAGGGAAAACAGCGTCATCCCGCGCCGCACCAGTTCCCTGTCCTCGACCGCCTCGAGCCGGGCGCGAACGGCAAAGGCGATGCGGTCGCGAAAGCGCATCGCCGAGAGGTCGGCCTGCTCGATCCGCGCGATCATCGCGCTGTCGCCCTTGCGGTGATAGGCCAGCGCCAGATCCACCGCGCCGCGCGGATAAAGCGCGCGGGCCACCGTTTCGTTGACTTCGCTCTGCGCGATCGCTGCGCGAAAGGCGGGTTCGCTCCAGCCGTCAAAGGGCACATGCGAGGTCATTGCCGCCAACAGCCTGTCTTCCACCGGGGTTTGCGTCATCTCTGGATCTCCTGTCGGGCCGAGGTTATCGCGCCCGGCGCGGCAGCGAAAGCCGCATCCTGCGCCGCTTGGCCGGACTGGCCATCGCTGCCAGGCGGCGGCGGTGTCGGGCGGACCGCTGACCTGGATTGGCCTCTTCCCGCGTCAGGCGGGGACTGGCTCAACCATGCGAGGGCGGGGCTTGTTCCCTGCTGCAAGCCAGCCAGCGGCTGCGGCACCGCGCCACTGGACAAAGCGGGGTGGGCTTGTTATATGGCGACTTCCTGCAATTTCCTTGCAACTCAAACTTAGAAAGGTGGTGAAAACCACATGCAGGTTAGTGTTCGCGACAACAATGTCGATCAGGCGCTTCGTGCCCTGAAGAAAAAGCTGCAGCGTGAAGGCGTATTCCGCGAAATGAAGCTCAAGCAACATTTCGAGAAGCCGTCCGAGAAAAAAGCGCGCGAGAAAGCTGAAGCGATCCGCCGTGCCCGGAAACTGGCGCGCAAGAAAGCCCAGCGCGAAGGTTTGCTCTGAGCAACCCAGCTTTGGACACAAGAGAATTGGACCCCCGGGCGTGCGCTTCGGGGGTTTTTCTTTGTCCGGTGCTTGGCGCGGCTGGACGCAGACGCAAAGGGCCGGCCTCCGTCGGGAGGCCGGCCCTTGCTCAATGCCCGGGCGTCAGGCGCCGGGCGCAATATGGCTGGCGTTATTCGAAACGCGCCTGGATGCGTTGGCGTTTGTCGCCTTCGCTTGCGTCGCTGGACAGGATGTTCAGGATCACGGCGACTTCCTCGTCACCGATGCGCGCGAGATCGGCAAGCGTGACCTCGGGCGCAAAGGTCCGAATCCTTGCCAGGTTGGTCTGGTTGACGAAATCGCTCGTCGCTTCGGCGTTCATCATCATCGAGTCGTCGCCTTCGAAGAGCGCGCGCACGGTGGAGCGTTTGTCCCCGCCATCGTCACCGGACGAGATGGTATTCAGGATGCCGGCGATCTGTTCGTTTTCCATCGCCTGGAGATCCGCCAATGTGGCCTCGGGCACATACGCCTGAATTTTGGCCAGGTTGGTCTCGTTGGCGAATTCGCTGGTCGCCATGCTGTCCATATCCATTGCGCTGGAGTCTTCGAACAGCGAGCGCACGGTCGCAGCCTTGTTGCTGCCCGAGTCGCCCGAGCTGATCGCGTTCAGGATCACCCGGATTTCGGTATCGGTCATGGCCTGAAGGTCGGCCATGGTTGCTTCGGGCACGAAATTCTGAATCGCCAGCAGGTTCTGCTCGGTCGCTTCGATGGTGGCGGCGGTCGCACCGGACGCACCGGCGAGAACGATGGCGCTTGCGTAGAGAATGCGTTTCATGTCTTGTCCTTTCGGTAAACGGCCCAGAGGACCGGAACTTGGTTACTCGTTTGGCGGCCGTTGAGTGCCACCAGCCCACCACGAACTGGCGCGCTCGGCGCCGGTCTCAATGCAAATGCCGCCAAAGCCCGGTAAACAAAATGTTTGTGGCCGTGTTCGGAATCTGCACTAGACAGGGATAATGCGCTGATTTTGAAAGGAAACGAGGCTCTCACCATTGCGATACCGATTAGTTTTGGCAAGAGAGCTGTAGCGTTCGGACGGGCAACCCGAGGCCGGGCTAAACCAGTATCCCGAAACTAGAAAACCGGCCCGAGGGGCCGGTTTTTGGGGCTGTTCTGCCGGGGGAGTTCCGGCAGAACGGCAATCGAGGGCAGGGGGTCAGCCTGCGTTGTTGACCAGCGAGCGCACGGTCGAGGTGACTTCGCTGCGCGATTCATCGGAGTTGATCGCGTTCAGGATGACGAGGATCTGGCGCTCGGAGAGTTGCGACAGGTCAGCGTTCGGCGCGTATTGCTGGATGGTGCGTTCTGCCACGGAGTTGGCCACGGTTGCAGCCGATGCGGTGGTGGCAGCCCCTGCCAGAACGAGAGCGGTGATTGCGATGATGTTTTTCATTGTCGTTTCCTCAGTTCAATGGTGCCCGTCTGGGCGTTTCTGTTCGAAGTCGGTGGTCGCCTCCGACACCAATCAAACTGGGGGATGCCGCGGCGGTTCTCAAATCACGCTCTGGCTCACGCCGGCTCACCAACTTGTGGACTTGAAACTTGCACAACGGCTTCCAAGGGGGTGAAAACAAGCGGTTTTTCACGATCTGGTGGCACAGACGGGAGACCGGAGCGTGAACCGAAAGGCCGGAAAGCCGGCTGTCATGAGGCGTAAACATTATTTGTGCACTCATGCACATGGAATTCTGAAATAACTTCTCACGGCGCGGTGACGCGCAGCGACGGAAAGTGAGCGTCGGCACGTTACATATTGTCGGTGTCGCGGGTCTCCGGCAGAAAAATCGGGGTTGATTTCGAATCTCGCCGGTAGTATCCGGTCACCCGGCCACAGGGGTATAGCTCAGCTGGTAGAGCGACGGTCTCCAAAACCGTAGGTCGCGGGTTCGAACCCTGCTGCCCCTGCCATTTTCCCATGACATGCGATGCGCGGACCAGTCCGAGCGAAGTGCGCCAGGCGTTGGCTTGCACTCGACCGGAGCGGCCACTACGCTGAAAATCTGAGCAGCGCGAAGGAATTGCCGCGACATTGCCCGCTCAGGTTGCGGTCACTTGGCGCCGGAATTGACTCCACCCGGCCGAAGGGCGTCAATCCTCGGCAAAGGCTGACCGCCCGAGGTAATCAATAGGAGATCACCAGCGCATGGCGTCCCCCTCCGCCACATTCTCCACCCGACTGACCAAGCTGGTCCAGGAAATCTATCCCGATCTCGACGCGCATATCCTTTCGAGCCAGATCATCGAGGCCTTCTGGCCCGACGACGCCCACCGCCGCAAACGCGGCCGGGTGCCGTCGAACAAGCTCTGGTCGGAACATGACGCGGTGCTGATCACCTATGGAAATTCGATCGTCGACGGTCAGCACAAGCCGCTCGACCTGCTGCATGATTTCCTGCTGCGCAAGATGAAGGGCGTGGTCAACGGCGTGCATATCCTGCCGTTCTTTCCCTATACCTCCGACGACGGTTTTGCCGTCACCGATTATCGCGCGGTCAATCCCGAACTGGGCGGCTGGGCCGATATCCGGCGCATCGCCGATGAATTCCATCTGATGTCCGATCTGGTGCTGAACCATGTCTCTTCGCAAGGTCCCTGGTTCAATGCCTACCGGCAGGGGCAGGCGCCCTATGATCGCTATTTCTTCGAGGCCAGTCCCGAGGACGACCTGAACGAAGTGGTCCGCCCGCGCACCACGCCGCTGTTGCAGGAAGTCGAGACGCCGCAAGGCCCGCGCCATGTCTGGTGCACCTTCAGCCACGATCAGGTCGATCTCGATTTCCGCAATCCCGAGGTGCTGATCGAGATGCTGCGGATCATTCGCCTGCATATCGACAACGGCGTGCGCATCCTGCGGCTCGATGCGGTGGCCTTCCTGTGGAAGGAGATCGGCACCTCCTGCATCCACCTGCGCCAGACCCATGCGGTGGTGCAGCTGATGCGACTGCTGTGCGATTTCGCCACCGAGACAGTGGTGCTCCTGACCGAGACCAACGTGCCCCGGACCGAGAACCTGAGCTATTTCGGCAACCGCAACGAGGCGCATGTGGTCTACAACTTCCCGCTGCCACCGTTGATCCTGCATGCGATGCAATCCGGCAGTGCCCGCTTTCTGCACCGCTGGCAGACCGCGATGCCGCCGGCGCAACTGGGCTGTGCCTATCTCAACTTCACCGCCAGCCACGACGGCATCGGCATGCGCCCGGCCGACGGCGTGTTGCCAGCGCAGGAAAAGGCACGCATGATCGAGACGGCGCAGGCCGCCGGCGGGCTGGTCTCGATGCGCTCGCTGCCTGGCGGCGGCCAGGAGCCCTACGAACTGAACTGTGCCTTCTTCGAGGCGGTGCGCCGCACCTTCAAGGGCGAAGACGAGCATCACATCGACCGTTTCCTCTGTTCCCAGACCATCGTCATGTCGCTCGAAGGCATCCCGGCCTTCTATATCCATTCGATGCTGGCCACACCGAACGATCACGAGGCGGTCGCGCGGCGCGGCATGAACCGGGCGATCAACCGGCATCGCTGGGATTACCCGACGCTATTGGAGAAGCTCGACGATCCCGAGAGCACAAACTCCGAGGTCTTGCGGCGGATGTCCGAGCGGCTGAAGCTGCGTGCCCGGCAGACGGCTTTCCACCCTAATGCCACCCAGTTCACCCTGTCGCTGGACGAACGTGTTTTCGGCCTCTGGCGGCAGAGCCTCGACCGCGACCAGTCGATCTTTGCGCTGCACAATGTCAGCGACGAAGAGCTGCGCGTCTCGCCCACGGCGGTGAACCTGATCGAAGGCGAGACCTGGCTCGATCTGCTGACAGGCGAAGAGATCGACGCCAACGGCGAAGATACCGTCTTTGCACCCTATCAATGCCGCTGGATTACCAACCGCTGGTAAAGGGGGCGCCTCAGGCCGGGTCGAATTCGGCCTCGTCCTCAGAGACGGCAGTGCGCAGATCAGCCAGGAAGCTCGGGTCGGCGGCGTGGACGCGGTGCCAGGTGGGGATAAAGGGCGTCTCGTGCGGATTGTCGAGAAAGACCTGACCGGCCGAGATGATGTTCTCGGCAAACAGTTCGATGCTCTTTTCCTCGCGATGCCGGTCAAAGCTGAGCCCGTTCATCGTCGCGTCATTGGCGTAGCTGTCGAGCAGGTCGAGCGCCGTGCGGTAATAGGTGGCCTTGAGCGTGCGAAAGACATTGGGTGTGAACACGGTGCCATCGGCCGCCAGCTTGCGGAAGATCGCCTTGCAGATGTCGGTCGACATGCGGCTCAGCCCCTTGCTGGCATCCTCGGGCGAGAGATCCTGGTGCTTGTGGTCATAGGCGTCCGAGATCTCGACCTGACAGACCGATTTCGGCGCCAGGTTGCGCCAGGCCTCCGACAACGTGCCGATCTCCAGCCCCCAGTCCGAGGGAATGCGCAAGTCGGGCAGGATCGGCGTGCGCATGGCAAACTCGCCCGAGAGTGGATATCGGAAGGAGCGCAGGTAGTCGATATAGTCGCGGTCGCCGATCACCTTTTTCAGCGCGATCAGGATCGGCGATACCAGCAGCCGCGTGACCCGGCCGTTCAGCTTGTCGCCGCCGATTCGAGGGTAATAGCCCTTGGACATCTGGTAGGGGAACGACGGGTTGGCCACCGGATAGACCAGCCGCGCCAGCATCTCGCGTTCATAGGTCAGGATATCGCAGTCGTGCAGTGCCAGAACTGCGCTGTCGGCACAGGCGATGAGATAGCCGATCGAGGACCAGACGTTCTTGCCCTTGCCCTGTTCCTGCGGCGCCAGCCCGTGGCGCGCCAGCCTTGCATCCAGCGCCTGCATCCGCGGGCTGTCGTTCCAGATCACGGTATGGGTCTGCGGCAGCCGGTCAAAGAACTTGCGGGCATGGCGGTATTCGGTCTCGTCGGCGCGGTCGAGACCGATGATGATCCGGTGCAGGTAGGGCACATGCGAGAGCTCTTCGAGGATGTGCGGCAGCGCCGCGCCTTCAAGCTCGGAATAGAGCGACAGCAGGATCAGCGAAATGCGCCGGGTCTGGGCATAGGTGGTCAGCTCGTATTCGAGATCGTGCAACTCGCGGGTGCGCAGATTGTGCAGGGTGGTGATATTGCCGTTCTGGTGGAAATCAGCCATCTGAAGGCGCCTCTTTGTTGTGCTTCACGTCTTGTACTAGGGCCAGCACGGCGGCGTTCCAGCCCTCCGGTCCCGGCGTTTCGGCGCGGCGCACCCGGCCGCTGTCCTCGCCCGGCAGGCGCGGCAGGGGGCGGCTGTGGGGGTTGGGGATGATGACGCCGCGATCGGCCGCTTCCAGCATTTCAATGTCGTTGGGCGCATCGCCGAGCGCCAGCGTCATTCGCGGCGTGTATTGCGCGATCAGCGCCGCCATCTGATCGGCCTTGGTCTGACCGTGGGAAAACGTGAGAAACCTGCCGCCGCGCCGGGCGTGCAGCCCGGCCTTGCCGGCGCTGGAGAGAAACTTCTCCAGCCCGGCCGGCGTGCCGGTCCAGCGCCCCGGCTCGCTGAATTCGCGGCGCCGGGCGAGGGCGGCCTGCGCGCGCGGCAACCCGGTGACGCGGGCGACTTCGGCGTCGCTCATGTCGCCAAAACCGTCGAAGGCGCAAAACCCTTGCGGCAACTGACGCAGGGTCTTTCGGATGGCGCGATAGGCGCTGTCGTCAAAGCCCGCCTCGGCGCCCGCCGCAAGCAGCCCGGCGCCGTTCTCGACGATGGCGGGCCAGCCGGCGAGGCCGAGTGCCGCGCGCAGCGGTGCCACCTCGGCGGCAGTCTTGCTGGTGGCGAGAACCACGCCGGCGCCGATCTCTGCCAGCGCGGCCAGCGCGGGCCAGGCGGGGGCGAAGGAATAGCCTTCGTGATCGAGCAGGGTGCCGTCGAGATCGGAGAACACGAGGAGGGGCAGGGCGCGAGTCATGCTCAAAGACTAGGCAGCCGGCAGCCAAGGCGCCACAGATGGCGGGTGTCGCTGGTGCGTAATTGACCGTCGCTGCCTAGAAAACAGGCAGGCCTCGCCGGCAAAGCCGGTGCGGCGGACCTTGAAATCTGTCGGCGAGGCGCGTAAGTCGCCCCCTGACCCTTGCAAGGACAGACCAATGGCAATGACCAACCCCCTTCAGTTCATCCAGCAGGTGCGCGCCGAGATCGCCAAGGTCGTCTGGCCCACCCGCCGCGAAGTGCTGCTGACCACGGTGATGGTATTCATCATGGCGACCCTGACGGCGATCTTCTTTGCCATCGTCGATCTGCTGATCCGCGGCGGGCTTCAGGCTGTCCTGAACATGTTCGGCTGACCTCCCGCTCCCGCGCCGCGCGGCGGCCGGGGCATGTCAGCTGCCAGCCGGTCCGGGCCTTGCGCCCGGGAGGCTGGGTATTCCATCAGGTCAAGGAGGTCCCATGGCAGATCTGAAGAGTTCCGCAACGCGCAATCTGGCCCATTACCGCGAGATCCACCGCACCGATCCGCGGTACGGCCGCTCGTCGCAAAAGCTGGTCGGGCTGATCGCCGATGCGGTGCGCGCCGGTCAGGCCACCACCCCGGGTTGGCAGCCGAAGACGCTGCTGGATTTCGGCTGCGGCAAATCGCAGGCGGCCGAGCGGGTGGCAAAAAAGCTGGGGCTGACGCATTACCTTTATGATCCGGCCATTCCCGGCCTCGAGACGCTTCCGGTGGCGCAGGCCGATCTGGTGATGAACACCGACGTGCTCGAGCATCTCGACGAGACCGAGGTGGACCTGCTGATCTCGGACGTGCGTGGGCTGACCGATCATGCCTATTTCAATATCGCCACGGCACCGGCTTCCAAGGTGCTCGACAGTGGCGAGAACGCCCATGCGACGGTGCAGCCGCCGGAGTGGTGGCAGGCCCGCATTGCGACGCATTTTCCCACCGTGGTACGGCTGCCGGCGGCCAAGAACCGGGTGAGCTTTGCGACCTGGCAGATCTCCGAAAAGGAGATGCGCCGGGTGGTGGCCGGCGACATGTGGCGCCGCAAGGACCGGATTAAGGCCGTCATGTATCGGCTCGGGCTGGGGTAAGCCCCCTTGAAATCGTTCCGATGGGGCAGTAAACAGCCGCCATCCCAAGACATCTGGCGCGTGGCGATTCGGTTCACGCGCCGATTTTTTGTTTCCGGGACTCATGCCGGGCCAGGCCCATGGCAATGAACAAAAACGCTTTCGGTCGGGCAGGCCGGGTCAACGCAAGGTGAGCGCCAGATGGCAAAACGGTGGTATTCGGTCAGCGTCCTCTCGAACTTCGAGAAGAAGATTGCCGAACAGATCAAGCAAGCGGTGGAAGAGCAGGGGCTCGAGGATCAGATCGAAGAGGTTCTGGTGCCCACCGAAGAGGTGATCGAGGTCCGCCGTGGCAAGAAGGTGACGACCGAACGCCGTTTCATGCCGGGCTATGTGCTGGTGCGGATGGAAATGTCGGACCAGGGCTACCACCTGATCAACTCGATCAACCGCGTCACCGGTTTCCTCGGCCCGCAGGGCCGCCCGATGCCGATGCGCGATGCCGAGGTCGAGGCGATCCTGGGCCGTGTTGCCGAAGGCGAAGAGACGCCGCGCACGCTGATCCACTTCGAGGTCGGCGAGAAGGTCAAGGTCTCGGACGGACCGTTCGAGGATTTCGACGGCATGATCGAAGAGGTCGACGAGGACAACCAGCGCCTCAAGGTGTCGGTCTCGATCTTTGGCCGGGAGACGCCGGTGGAACTGGAATTCACTCAGGTCTCGAAACAGGGCTGAGGGAGCGGTGGGTTGAACACCCACCCTGCGGGCCGCAAGGTCCGTTCGTTCGTGGGAGGCAAGGGCACGCGTGCCGGAGCCCCACCACGCTAGCAGGAGCCCGGAACGCGTTCCGGTCTCATAGGGTGGGTTTCAAACCCGCCGATGACAAAGGAGAAGGCCAATGGCCAAGAAGCTCGTCGGCAGCATGAAGCTGCAAGTGCCCGCAGGGCAAGCCAACCCGTCGCCGCCCGTCGGCCCCGCGCTCGGTCAGCGCGGCATCAACATCATGGAATTCTGCAAGGCGTTCAACGCCAAGACGCAGGACATGGAGCCCGGCGCGCCGTGCCCGACCGTGATCACCTACTATCAGGACAAGTCCTTCACCATGGACATCAAGACGCCGCCCGCGTCTTACTACCTGAAGAAGGCCGCCAAGCTGAAATCCGGCGCCAAGACCCCGTCGCGGGAAACCGTGGGCTCGGTCACTGTCAAGCAGGTGCGTGAAATCGCCGAAGCGAAGATGAAGGATCTCAACGCCAACGATATCGAAGCGGCGATGAAGATCATTGTTGGCTCGGCCAACTCCATGGGCATCGAGGTGAAGTAAGATGGCGAAACTTGGAAAACGCAGCCGCGCCGCCCGCGAAGCCTTTGCCGGCAAGGAAAACGTCTCGGTCGAAGAGGCGATTGACCTGATCAAGGGCAATGCCAACGCGAAATTCGACGAAACCGTCGAAATCGCCGTCAACCTCGGCGTCGATCCGCGCCACGCCGACCAGATGGTCCGCGGCGTCGTCGGCCTGCCCAACGGCACCGGCAAGACCGTGCGCGTCGCCGTCTTTGCCCGTGGCGCCAAGGCCGAGGAAGCCGAAGCCGCCGGTGCCGACATCGTCGGTGCAGAGGACCTGATGGAAACCGTGCAATCCGGCAAGATCGAGTTCGATCGCTGCATTGCCACCCCGGACATGATGCCGATCGTCGGCCGTCTGGGCAAGGTTCTGGGCCCGCGCAACCTGATGCCGAACCCCAAGGTCGGCACCGTGACCATGGATGTGGCCGAAGCGGTCAAATCCGCCAAGGGCGGCCAGGTTCAGTTCAAGGTCGAGAAGGCCGGTGTCGTGCACGCTGGCGTGGGCAAAGCCTCTTTCGATGCCGAGAAACTGGCCGAGAACGTGCGCGCCTTTGTCGGTGCCGTGTCGAAAGCCAAGCCGGCCGGCGCCAAGGGCACCTACATGAAGAAGATCTCGCTCAGTTCGACCATGGGCCCGGGCGTGTCGGTGGCGGTGGAATCGGCCAACGCCGAATAATCCGTTTCAAGATTTAAGGAAAAACGCGTCCCTTGGGGCGCGTTTTTTCGTTTTTGGGCAAGGGTTTCTTAGGCAATTGCGCGCATCCTGCCGGCGTTTTCGACACCGGCGACAAAGGAGAGCTGCGCCATGTTACCCAAGATCCTGACAACCCTGTTTCTGGCCATGGCCTGCGCGGTGCCCGCCGCCCGGGCCGAGCTTTCCGCGCCGGAGGGGCGGGTTCTGCTTACCGTTTCCGGCGATATCTCGGCCACCAACACCGAAGACATGGCCGAGTTCGACCGCGACATGCTCATGGCGCTGGACTGGCGCGAGATCGAGACCTTCACCTCCTTCACCGAGGGGCCGCAGGTCTTTGCCGGGCCGACCCTGGCATCGGTGCTGGCGGCGGCGCAGGCCCGTGGCGATACTCTGACGGTGACGGCGCTGAACGATTACGCGGTTTCCTTTCCCCGCGATCTGGCGGTGCGACATGGGGCGCTGCTGGCGATGGATCATGCCGGGCGGCCGATGCGAATTCGCGACAAGGGCCCGATCTGGATTGTCTTTCCGCTGACCGAGACCGAGGCGGCGGATGCGCCGTTTGACAACCAGATGGTCTGGCAGTTGGCAAAGGTGCACGTCGGGCCGTGACCCGGCTGGCCGCGGTCAAGGGCGCGCTGGTCGAGCATGGGCGCAGCATCCGCGCGATTGTGGCGGTCGCCGTGATCGTGGCGCTTGCGGTGCTCTTTGTCGCGCAGCAGGCGGATATGACCCGGACCAAGGAGCGCGCGATGGACCGGGTTTCGGCGACCTCCTGGAAGGTCAGCGAGCTGGTGTTCGAGACGCTGCGCTTTTCGATGGCGTTGCGGTTGCATGCCACCGGCGAGGTCAAGCGCGCCGATGTGGAATTCAGCTTCGAGCTGCTCTGGAGCCGGGTCGATGTGGTCGACAACACCGCCGTCGGAGCGACCGAGGAGATGCGCGAGATCCTGACCCGGTTCCGCGCGCTGCTTGCTGCCGAGGAAGAGGCGATCTTCGAGCGGCCGCTGATCCCGCCGCGGGTCGCGGTCAGCCTCGCCGAAGAGATGTCGGGTATCGCACGCGAGTTGCGCGTGATCTGGCTGGCCACTTTCCAGAACCGAAGCTTTGCCGAGCTGACCCTGCGCACGCTCGAGGATGCCGGTTCCGAACGGTTGCAGACGCTGATCGTCGCGCTGATGGGCCTGCTGGTGATGTATGTCATCGCCGAGATCATCTATGCCGGCGTGGCGCAGAAGCGCGAGATGCGGCTGCGGCAGGCGGCGGCCCAGGCCAGCGAGGCCAAGACCCGCTTTCTGGCCAATGTCAGCCATGAGATCCGCACCCCCCTGAACGGCATCCTCGGCATGGCGGGCGAGCTGGCCGAAACCCGGCTCGACACCGATCAGACCGCCTGCGTCAAGATCATCCGGCAATCCGGCGAGGTGCTTCTGAACACGCTGAACGATGTGCTCGACCTGGCCAAGGTGGAGGCCGGCGAACTGGTGATCGATCGCCGCCCCTTCGATCTGGCCGAGGCGATCGGGGTTGCCCATGCGCTCTATCGATCCACCGCCCGGGACAAGGGGCTGCGGCTGCGCACCGAGCTTGCGCCGGACCTGCCGCGCCGGGTGATGGGCGACGGCACGCGGCTGCGGCAGGTGTTGCACAACCTGATCAGCAACGGGCTGAAATTCACCGCCGAGGGCGAAGTTCGGATCACCGCCGAGCGGCTGCCCGACACCGACCGCATCCGCATATCGGTGCGTGACACCGGGCCGGGGGTCGCGCCGGAAGACCAGGCGATGATTTTCCGGCCTTTCACCCAGGCCGATGTCAGCATCACCCGCAAACACGGTGGCACCGGCCTCGGCCTGTCGGTCTCGCGCCAGCTGATCGAGGCGATGGGCGGCGACATCGGCCTCGAGAGCGCGGTGGGCGAGGGCGCGATCTTCTGGTTCGATCTCGATCTGCCCGCGGTCGACCCCGCCGATACGGCCGCCGCCGCGGTGGACGCCGGGCCGGCGCCGGACGCCGCATCGCGCGCCGGGCCGCGGGTGCTGGTGGTCGATGACAATGCCACCAACCGGCTGCTGCTGCGGCGCTTTCTCAAAGATCGGGCCAGCCGAATTGCCGAGGCCGCCGATGGCGCCGATGCGGTGGCCACGGTCGAGGCCACGGATTTTGACATCATCCTGATGGATATCCAGATGCCGGTGATGGACGGGATCGAGGCCACCCGCCGCATTCGCCGGCTCGAGTCGGCAAACGACCGGCCGCCGGTGCGTATCATCGCGGTGACCGCGAATATCATGGAACATCAAAGGCGCGGCTACCTGGAAGAAGGCATGAACGACGTGATCGGCAAGCCGGTGTCGAAAAAGACGCTTCTGGCCAAGCTGGATGCCGCGCCGGCCGATCCCGCCGCGGTTGCCGGCGCTGCCTGAGCTCTCTGGGGTGCAGCAAGGGCACCGCGAGGGGCGCCCTTGCCATGATCCTGGCGGCAGATCACTCGGCCAGCACTTCCAGTTTCACATTGGTGAAATCGAGGCCATTGTCGGTCTCGCCCGGCGATTTGGAAGAGCCGAAGGTCTTGGAGTTCACGTGAAAGGCCAGCATGCCCAGGGTGTCGATATCACTGCCCGGGTCGATCTGGCTGAAGGTGCTGAGCACTTCGCCATCCTGCATCAGCGTGCCGGTGATCTCGACGCCCTCGGCGCGTTTTGCCACCGCGAGCGTGCCGGTATAGGTCTGACCGGCCGCGAACCGATAGGACGCGCCGCCTTCGCCCAGCATGTCCCATGCGTCGAGCCCGCCGAGCAGCCGGCCGAGAGCTTGGTCGTTGTGCTTGCGGACCTCGATATTGGCGGCTTCGGCGGTGTTGACGTCGTAAGTGATCAGATACCCCGGCAGCCCGTCATACGTGGCATTCGGGCTTTTTGACGAGGCCGAAAGGTCGCCCTCGAGCGCGCCACGGCCCAGCGTATCAAACAGCCCGACGCGGAAGGCGGCCCCCCGGTCGTGACCTGTGGTCGCCGGCGTCTCGAAGGTAAAACTGGCCTTCAGCGTATGCCCCTCGGTCAGCATCTGCGGCGCAAAGGTGGTGCGGATGCCCCGGCCCGAGCCGCCGGAGACCAGGCCCAGCCGGCCCTGGGAGACCTCGATCGAACTGCTGTTCGAGGTGGTCCACCAGTTGCTGTCGCTGGCGTCAGAGCCGTCGTCGCGGCCGCCATCGGCGAAACTGTCGTCAAACACGATGCCGGGGCTGGCCGGGGCAGCCGGCGCCGGGGAGCGTTGCGCGGTGGTCTTGGTCAGCGGCGGTCCGTCGGCCGGCGGCGCGTCGTGCGTGTAGTCCAACGCGTAAAAGATCACCCGGTCGAAATCGGTCTCGGGCGCGGGGCTGGTGTTGTTGCCGGTATAGGCGCCGGCCTTGAAGAACATGAACTCGTCCTCGACGGAAAATCCGCTGTCGCGCATGTCGAAAGGCTCGGCCGACACCTCCGTCCCGTCGTCGCGGATAATCTTGAGGTGCAGCATGGGAATGATCCGGTCGCCCTCGGGCCTGCCCGTGACTTTGATCTCGTAACTGAAGATCTCGTCCAGCGCGATGCCGTCCTCGGGGTTGGCAATCCGGTCGCCCCGGCCGCCGATCACGTCCACCCAGACCTCCTTGCCGGTCTCGGGGTCATGCGCGAAATAGATCGAGCCGTATTTGTTCTGCGGCAGCTTGCGGTAGTACAGCCGGATCGGCTCATCGTTCTTGGCGTGGATCTGCCCGATGACCACGCGGCCGACCTGATAGGCCTTGCCCTGGCGGGTGACCTGATTGACCGAGAGCGTGGCGCGCAACGTGCCATCGACGCCCGCCGATGCAGCCTGGGCCGAAAACGGGGCCGAGGAAAAGACCCAGTTGTTCTTGTTGGGATATCCGCCCTCGATCCGGGTCTGGATGGCATAATCGCCCCGGCGCAGCATGCCGCGCAGCTCGGTGCGGGTATAAGATGTATTGGCCGAGGTCTTGGCCCCCGCCGGTGTCACCCGGAACACCATGCCGCCAGTGGCCGGATCGGTGTAGAAATAGCGCGGGTCGGTCCAGCCGGCGGCAAGCTCGTTTTCATAGACGCTGTCGGACGTGCCGTCGCCGTCATCATCGGCGGGGGTGGTCACGTACCAGCCCGCGAGGTCGAAATTCTCGCCCGGCGTCTTTTCAGGGTCGAGGCCGTACAGCCCGGCCCCCTGCCGCTCGGTCAGCACCGGCTGGTCGGGTTTGTCCACCGGTGTGCCGCAGCCATAGGCCGCCACTTCAACAATGGAGTTCCAGTCGTTGGCCTCGTTGCCCTTTGCGTTGATGCGCAGGTACTGCGCCTGAACCGGCGCGATGTCGTAGCGCTCGAGATCCCGCGTTCCGCCGCCCGACTGGCCTTCGGCCCGCACGGTTTCGAAGCGCGCGCCATCGGGTGAGGTCTCGACTTCGAAGGTGGATTTGCGGCTGTCGCCCTTGTACCAGGCAATCGCCAGCGATTTCACAGTCTGCTCGGCGCCGAGATCGAGCAGCAGGCTTTTCGGTGTGCCCTGGCCCTGGTTCGACCAGCGCGAATCCGGGTCGAAATTGCCATCGATCGTGTTCTCGGGGCCGTGGGTTTCCTCGTAGAGGCCGTCGTCGGTCGCCGAGACGATGGTCAGGCTGCCGATACCGTCACACGCGGTATTGGCAAAGGCCTGCGTCCCGAAAACCGAGGCGACGCCCAGCAGAATGGAATTCCGAAGAAGGTGGTTCACAGTGTCCTCCCAAATGCTGTGATCGAGATAGCGGGAAAGCTATCTGGGATACTAGACTGTCAGATGTAGCGGGTTGGCGCCAGTGGTTTCCTGTGCGACAGGGGGGCAGAGGCGGAAAGGCGCCGAGCCTACTCGGGCCTTGATCCCGGCCCCGATCCGTCTTACTGCACGCACCTGTGCCGCAGGTCCGATTCGGGCCGCGTGGTACATTTCGTCCGAGACGGTGGGTGCCCCGGGTCAAATCCGCGGCTTAATTTCCTGCCTGAGACGGGAGAAGACCAGATTGGCCGAGGGCTTTGCGCCTCGGGCGTTCTTGGCGGACCCCCGTAAAAAGGACCTGAACGCCGGGTGCAAGCCCGGCAGAACCGAGCCGGGGGGAAACCCCCACAATTGGAGTGAAACTGTGGATAGAGCCCAGAAAGAGAAATTGGTCGACGAACTCGGCCAGATCTTCGAAAGCTCTGGCGTCGTGGTGGTTGCCCACTACGAAGGTCTCACGGTTGCCGAGATGCAAGACCTCCGTTCGCGTGCGCGCGATGCGGGTGGTGCTGTACGTGTCGCCAAGAACAGGCTCGCCAAGATCGCCCTTGAGGGAAAGCCCTGCGCAAGCATTGCTGACTACCTTTCGGGCATGACCGTGCTCACCTATTCCGAGGACCCCGTGGCAGCAGCCCGGGTCGCCGAGGACTTCGCCAAGGAGAACAAGAAGTTCGAAATCCTTGGCGGTGCAATGGGTGAAAACGCTCTGGACCGTGCCGGTGTCGAGGCCGTGTCGAAAATGCCGTCGCGTGATGAGCTCATTGCTACCATCGCGGGCATGATCGGCGCACCTGCTTCGAACATCGCCGGTGCCATTGGCGCACCTGCTTCGAACATCGCTTCCATCCTCTCGACCATCGAGGAAAAGGCCGAAGCGGCGTAAGGCAAACCGAAGACTTTCGTGGGGCATGCGCCCACACGTTGGAACACATCTAGATACGGAAAGAGTCAAAAATGGCTGATCTGAAGAAACTGGCAGAAGAGATCGTTGGTCTGACCCTGCTGGAAGCACAAGAACTGAAAACCATCCTCAAAGACGAGTACGGCATCGAGCCCGCAGCTGGCGGCGCAGTGATGATGGCCGGCCCGGCAGACGGCGCAGGCGCCGCGGCTGCTGAGGAGCAAACCGAATTTGACGTGATCCTGAAAGCCGCAGGCGACAAGAAGATCAACGTCATCAAAGAAGTCCGTGGCATCACCGGCCTGGGCCTGAAAGAAGCCAAAGAGCTGGTCGAAGCCGGCGGCAAGGCTGTCAAAGAGCAGGTTTCGAAAGAAGAAGCCGAAGAGATCAAAGGCAAGCTGGAAGCAGCTGGCGCCGAAGTCGAGCTCAAGTGATCGCGGCCTGACGGCGGGGTCACGCCGGACATCCTCCGGGTCTCCGCCTCAGGGTTGGATTAGCGCAAGCGCCTCCGTTTCGGGGGCGCTTGTTTTTTTGCCGGTCCCACCTATCGTTTCGGATCAACAGGGCACAGCCGCGTATCCGGCCCTTACCAGTGACAAGGATGACCTCATGACCCGTATTTTTGCCGCCGCAACCCTGCTTGCTATGTCCTCGGGCACGCTCTCGGCTGAAACATTCCAGGCCGATGTCTGGGCCGACAATTGGTTCGAGATGCGGATCAACGGCGAAACCGTTGCCGAAGACAGTGTGCCGATCAGCACCGAACGGTCTTTCAACGCCGAAAGCTTCAGCTTCGATGCCGACCGGCCCTTCGTGATCGGGGTGGTGGCGATGGACTACAGGCAGGACGATACCGGTCTCGAGTATATCGGCACCGATCGGCAGCAGATGGGTGACGGCGGGCTGATCCTTCAGATCCGCGACGCGGCGGGCGAGCTGGTCGCGGTCAGCGACGCCGATTGGCAATGCCGCGTCATCCATACCGCGCCGCTCGACAAATCCTGTGCCGCCGAGGAAACGCCGGTGGCGGGCAGCGCGCCCTGCGGGTTCGAGGCGGAGGACGAGCCGGTCGGCTGGGATCATGCGGGCTTCGATGCCTCGGGCTGGACCGCCGCCAGCGTCTATTCCGAAGAGGAGGTCGGCCCGAAGGAGGGCTATGACGAGATCGACTGGGCCGAAGAGGCGGCGCTGATCTGGGGCCCCGACCTGGAGCAGAGCAACACCCTGTTGTGCCGGTTGAGCGTGAAGTGACCATTGTGGCGCACGTCACGATCCCGTGAGGCGCGCAAGCGGAAAAGTGACGGTTGCCGCGGTCAGATCACGCGCATTTTCGACAACATTGGCGTTCAGGGCCGCTATGCAACGGCCCTCGCTGCTTGACCAGCCCGCCGGTTTTTGTCACACTCGGCGGATGTCAAGAAAACGCGAAACCCTCCTGAGGGGTCTTGCGTTCGCGCTGTTCACCGAATATTCGGAAGTCTCCCGCGGGTTCGACCGATTCGAACCCGTGCGTGTTTCGTTCTGAATGTGAGGTGGCGGCGACGCATTGAAATCATCGTAGTAACCCCCATATTCCGATCTTTCCAAACAGATGGTTCGCAGGCCCTTCTTGGCAAGCCCCCCGATCGGGGAGTTTTCCAAGGCAGGGAAATCGAGATCGAGTGACGCGCGGTGGGACGTGCGCCGAGAATGGATCCGTTTCACGCCGTCACTGACGAGAATGCGCCGTTGCAGCCCCGGCACTGCGCGCGTTCGGGCAGAGAAAATCGAAAGGGCACTCCCCTCATGGCGCAAAGCTTCCTTGGCCAGAAACGTCTTCGCCGGTACTACGGCAAAATCCGTGAAGTCCTCGCAATGCCGAACCTCATCGAGGTTCAGAAAAGCTCTTATGACCTGTTCCTGAAGTCCGGCGACCAGCTCGAGCCGATGGATGGCGAGGGCATCAAGGGTGTCTTCCAGTCGGTCTTTCCGATCAAGGATTTCAACGAGACCGCGGTTCTCGAATTCGTCGATTACGCGCTGGAAAAGCCGAAGTTCGATGTCGAGGAATGTCAGCAACGCGACCTGACCTACAGCGCGCCGCTCAAGGTGACGCTGCGGCTGATCGTGTTTGATATCGATGAGGATACCGGCGCGAAATCCGTCAAGGATATCAAGGAACAAGATGTCTACATGGGCGACATGCCCCTGATGACGCCGAACGGCACCTTTGTCGTGAACGGCACCGAGCGGGTCATCGTTTCCCAGATGCACCGTTCGCCGGGCGTGTTCTTTGACCATGACAAGGGCAAGACCCATTCCTCGGGCAAGCTGCTCTTTGCCTGCCGGATCATCCCCTACCGTGGCTCCTGGCTCGACTTTGAATTCGACGCCAAGGACATCGTCTTTGCCCGGATCGACCGTCGCCGCAAACTGCCGGTGACGACCCTGCTCTATGCGCTGGGGCTCGATCAAGAGGCGATCATGGACGCCTATTACAACACCGTGACCTATTCCCTGCGCAAGGGTGAGGGCTGGGTGACCAAGTTCTTCCCCGAGCGTGTGCGCGGCACCCGCCCGACCTATGACCTGGTGGATGCCGACAGTGGCGAGATCATCGGCGAGGCCGGCAAGAAGGTGACGCCGCGCGCGGTCAAGAAGCTGATCGACGAAGGCAAGGTCAAGGATCTGCTGCTGCCCTTCGAGCAGATCGTCGGCAAGTTCGCCGCCAAGGACATCATCAACGAGGAAAACGGCGCGATCTACGTCGAGGCCGGCGACGAGCTGACCTGGGAAGTCGACAAGGATGGCGATGTCACCGGCGGCACTCTGAAAGAGCTGATCGACGCGGGCGTCACCGAGATCCCGGTGCTGGACATCGACAACATCACCGTCGGCGCCTACATGCGCAACACCATGGCGCAGGACAAGAACATGGGCCGCGACAGCGCGCTCATGGATATCTACCGCGTGATGCGTCCGGGCGAGCCGCCCACCGTCGAGGCCGCTTCGGCACTCTTCGATACGCTGTTCTTCGACAGCGAGCGCTATGACCTCTCGGCCGTTGGTCGGGTGAAGATGAACATGCGTCTGGCGCTCGATAAGCCCGACACCCAGCGCACGCTGGACCGCGAGGATATCGTCGCCTGCATCAAGGCGCTGGTGGATCTGCGCGACGGGCGTGGCGACATCGACGACATCGACCACCTTGGCAACCGCCGTGTGCGTTCGGTCGGCGAGCTGATGGAAAATCAGTACCGCGTGGGTCTGCTGCGCATGGAACGCGCGATCAAGGAGCGCATGTCCTCGGTCGAGATCGACACCGTCATGCCGCAGGATCTGATCAACGCCAAACCGGCGGCGGCCGCCGTGCGCGAATTCTTCGGCTCGTCGCAGCTGTCGCAGTTCATGGACCAGACCAACCCGCTGTCGGAAGTCACCCACAAACGCCGTCTCTCGGCCCTTGGCCCGGGCGGTCTGACCCGCGAGCGCGCCGGCTTTGAGGTGCGCGACGTTCACCCGACACACTATGGCCGGATGTGCCCGATTGAAACGCCGGAAGGCCCGAACATCGGTCTGATCAACTCGCTGGCCACGTTTGCCCGCGTGAACAAATACGGCTTCATCGAAACACCGTACCGTGTGGTCAAGGAAGGCACCGTCACCGACGAGGTGCACTACATGTCCGCGACCGAGGAAATGCGCCATACCGTGGCGCAGGCCAACGCCAACCTCGACGAGAACATGAAGTTCGTGAACGATCTGGTCTCGACCCGGAAGTCGGGCGACTACACCCTGTCGCCGAACGAGAACGTGGACCTGATCGACGTGTCGCCGAAACAGCTGGTTTCGGTCGCTGCCTCGCTCATTCCGTTCCTTGAAAACGACGACGCCAACCGCGCTCTGATGGGCTCGAACATGCAACGTCAGGCGGTTCCCACGCTGCGCTCGGAAGCGCCGCTTGTGGGCACCGGCATCGAGGAAATCGTCGCCCGCGACTCCGGTGCGGCGGTGACCGCGCGCCGTGGCGGCATTATCGACCAGGTCGATGCCCAGCGGATCGTGATCCGGGCCACCGACAATCTCGAGGTCGGCGACCCCGGCGTCGATATCTACCGGATGCGCAAGTTCCAGCGGTCGAACCAGAACACCTGCATCAACCAGCGCCCGCTGGTCAAGGTGGGAGACACGGTGCAGCAGGGCGAAGTGATTGCCGACGGTCCCTCGACCGACATGGGCGAACTGGCCCTCGGCAAGAACGTGATCGTCGCCTTCATGCCGTGGAACGGCTACAACTACGAAGACTCGATCCTGATCTCCGAGCGCATCGCGCGTGACGACGTCTTTACCTCGGTTCACATCGAGGAATTCGAAGTCGCCGCCCGCGATACCAAGCTCGGGCCGGAAGAGATCACCCGCGACATCCCCAACGTCGGCGAGGAAGCCCTGCGCAACCTCGACGAGGCGGGCATCGTCTACATCGGCGCCGATGTGGAACCGGGCGATATCCTGGTGGGCAAGATCACTCCGAAGGGTGAATCGCCGATGACGCCGGAGGAAAAACTCCTGCGCGCCATCTTCGGTGAGAAAGCCTCGGACGTGCGCGACACCTCGCTGCGGGTGAAGCCGGGCGATTTCGGCACCGTCGTGGAAGTGCGTGTCTTCAACCGTCACGGCGTCGAGAAAGACGAACGGGCGTTGCAGATTGAGCGTGAGGAAATCGAGCGTCTGGCCCGTGACCGGGACGACGAGCTCGCCATCCTCGACCGCAACATCTATGCGCGTCTCAGCGATCTGATCCTCGGCAAGGTGGCGGTCAAGGGTCCGCGCGGCGTGCGCCCGAACTCCGAGATCACCCAGGATCTGCTCGACAGCCTGAGCCGTGGCCAGTGGTGGCAGCTGGCGATCGAGGACGAGGAAGACGCCAAGATCGTCGAGGCGCTGAACGAGCAATACGAGGCGCAGAAACGCCAGCTCGACGCCCGCTTCGAGGACAAGGTCGAGAAGGTCCGCCGCGGCGACGACCTGCCGCCGGGCGTGATGAAGATGGTCAAGGTCTTCATCGCGGTGAAGCGCAAGCTTCAGCCGGGCGACAAGATGGCCGGCCGTCACGGCAACAAGGGTGTGATTTCGCGCGTGGTGCCGATGGAGGACATGCCGTTCCTCGCCGATGGCACGCCGGTCGACTTCTGCCTCAACCCGCTCGGCGTTCCCTCGCGGATGAACGTCGGTCAGATCCTCGAGACTCACATGGGCTGGGCCGCACGCGGTCTGGGCATCAAGGTCGACGACGCGCTGGACGAATACCGCCGCTCGGGTGATCTGACCCCGGTGCGCGAAGCGATGCGGATCGCCTATGGTGACGAGGTCTATGAAGAAGGCCTGTCGGACATGGACGAGAACCGCCTGCTCGAGGCGGCGGGCAACGTCGCCCGTGGTGTGCCGATCGCGACACCGGTCTTCGACGGTGCCAAGGAAGGCGACGTCAACGATGCGTTGGTGCGTGCGGGCTTCTCGGAGTCGGGCCAATCCGTGCTCTTCGACGGCCGCACCGGCGAGCAGTTCTCGCGTCCTGTCACCGTGGGCGTGAAGTACCTGCTCAAGCTGCACCACCTGGTGGACGACAAGATCCACGCGCGTTCGACCGGGCCCTACAGCCTCGTCACCCAGCAGCCGCTGGGCGGTAAGGCGCAGTTCGGTGGCCAGCGCTTCGGGGAGATGGAGGTCTGGGCTCTGGAAGCTTACGGCGCCGCCTATACCCTGCAAGAGATGCTGACCGTGAAGTCGGACGATGTGGCCGGCCGGACCAAGGTCTATGAATCGATCGTCAAGGGCGAGGACAACTTCGAGGCGGGCGTTCCCGAGAGCTTCAACGTGCTCGTCAAGGAAGTCCGCGGCCTCGGCCTGAACATGGAACTCCTGGATGCGGAGGAGGATGAGTGAGGCGCATCGGTGGGGTAAAACCCCACCCTACGCCCGCCCTGCCGACCTTCCCCGCACCCTCCCGTTTTGAGGACATCAAATGAACCAGGAACTGACCAACAATCCGTTCAACCCCGTCGCCCCGGTCAAGACCTTCGACGAGATCAAGGTGTCTCTTGCCTCGCCCGAGCGGATCCTCTCGTGGTCTTATGGCGAGATCAAGAAGCCGGAAACCATCAACTACCGCACGTTCAAGCCCGAGCGTGACGGGTTGTTCTGCGCGCGTATCTTTGGCCCGATCAAGGATTACGAATGCCTCTGCGGCAAGTACAAGCGCATGAAGTATCGCGGCGTCGTCTGCGAGAAATGCGGTGTCGAAGTCACGCTGCAAAAGGTCCGCCGCGAACGCATGGGCCACATCGAGCTGGCCGCGCCCTGCGCCCATATCTGGTTCCTCAAGTCGCTGCCCTCGCGCATCGGCCTGATGCTGGACATGACGCTGCGTGATCTGGAACGCGTGCTCTACTTCGAGAACTACGTAGTGATCGAACCGGGCCTCACCGACCTCACCTACGGTCAGATGATGACCGAAGAAGAGTTCATGGACGCCCAGGACGCCTATGGCATGGACGCCTTCACCGCCAACATCGGCGCCGAGGCGATCCGCGAGATGCTGGCCGCCATCGACCTCGAGTCCGAGGCCGAGACCCTGCGCGCCGATCTGAAAGAGGCGACAGGCGAACTGAAGCCCAAGAAGATCATCAAGCGTCTGAAGGTCGTCGAGAGCTTCCTCGAATCCGGCAACCGCCCGGAATGGATGGTCATGACCGTCATTCCGGTCATCCCGCCGGAACTGCGCCCGTTGGTGCCGCTGGACGGTGGCCGCTTTGCGACCTCCGACCTCAACGACCTCTATCGCCGCGTGATCAACCGGAACAACCGCCTCAAGCGGCTGATCGAGCTGCGCGCGCCGGATATCATTGTCCGCAACGAAAAGCGGATGCTTCAGGAATCGGTGGATGCGCTGTTCGACAACGGCCGTCGCGGCCGCGTCATCACCGGTGCCAACAAGCGTCCGCTGAAATCGCTCTCGGACATGCTCAAGGGCAAGCAGGGCCGCTTCCGTCAGAACCTTCTGGGGAAACGGGTCGACTTCTCGGGCCGGTCGGTCATCGTGACCGGGCCGGAACTGAAGCTGCATCAGTGCGGTCTGCCCAAGAAGATGGCGCTCGAGCTGTTCAAGCCGTTCATCTATTCGCGGCTTGAAGCCAAGGGTCTGTCTTCGACCGTCAAGCAGGCCAAGAAGCTGGTCGAGAAAGAGCGCCCCGAGGTCTGGGACATCCTCGACGAGGTGATCCGCGAGCACCCGGTTCTGCTGAACCGTGCGCCGACGCTGCACCGTCTGGGCATCCAGGCCTTCGAGCCCACGCTGATCGAAGGAAAGGCGATCCAGCTGCACCCGCTGGTCTGTTCGGCCTTCAACGCCGACTTCGACGGCGACCAGATGGCCGTACACGTGCCGCTCTCGCTGGAAGCCCAGCTCGAAGCGCGCGTGCTGATGATGTCGACCAACAACGTCCTGTCGCCCGCCAACGGCGCGCCGATCATCGTTCCGTCGCAGGATATGATTCTCGGTCTCTACTACCTCACCATCCAGCGCGATGGCATGAAGGGCGAGGGCATGGCCTTCTCCTCGATCGAGGAAGTCGAGCACGCGCTCGGCGCCGGTGAAGTGCATCTGCACGCCAAGATCACCGCGCGGGTCAAGCAGATCGACGACGAAGGCCTCGAGGTGATGAAGCGTTACGAGACCACCCCGGGCCGCCTGCGGCTTGGCGGTCTGCTGCCGCTGAATGCCAAGGCGCCCTTCGAACTGGTCAACCAGCTTCTGCGGAAGAAGGACGTGCAGCGCGTCATCGACACCGTCTACCGCTATTGCGGTCAGAAAGAGTCGGTGATCTTCTGCGACCAGATCATGTCGATGGGCTTCAAGGAAGCCTTCAAGGCCGGCATCTCCTTCGGCAAGGACGACATGGTCATCCCCGACACCAAATGGCCGATCGTCGAAGAGACGCGTGATCAGGTGAAGGACTTCGAACAGCAGTACATGGACGGTCTGATCACCCAGGGTGAGAAGTACAACAAGGTCGTCGATGCCTGGTCGAAGTGTAACGACAAGGTCACCGAAGCGATGATGTCGACAATCTCGGCCGAACGTCACGCCGAGGATGGCTCGGTCATGGAGCCGAACTCGGTCTACATGATGGCGCACTCCGGTGCCCGGGGCTCGGTCACGCAGATGAAGCAGCTGGGCGGGATGCGCGGCCTGATGGCCAAGCCGAACGGCGACATCATCGAGACGCCGATCATCTCGAACTTCAAGGAAGGTCTGACCGTTCTTGAATACTTCAACTCGACCCACGGCGCGCGGAAAGGTCTGTCGGACACCGCTCTGAAGACGGCGAACTCGGGCTACCTGACCCGTCGTCTGGTGGACGTGGCGCAGGATTGCATCGTGCGTCTGCACGATTGCGAAACCGACCGGGCGATCACCGCGGAAGCGGCGGTCAACGACGGCGAGATCGTGTCGTCGCTGGGCGAGCGTATCCTGGGCCGTGTCGCGGCCGACGATGTGCTGGCCCCCGGCACCGAGGACGTGGTCTGCAAGGCAGGCACCCTGATCGACGAGCGCATGGCCGACACCATCGAGGATCTGGGGGTGCAGAAGATGCGCATCCGCAGCCCGCTGACCTGTGAGGCCGAAGAGGGCGTCTGTGCCATGTGCTACGGCCGTGACCTCGCACGCGGCACCATGGTCAACTCCGGCGAAGCGGTGGGCATCATCGCGGCGCAGTCGATCGGCGAACCCGGCACCCAGCTGACGATGCGGACCTTCCACATCGGCGGCGTTGCCCAGGGTGGTCAGCAGTCCTTCCAGGAGGCGGGCACCGATGGCGTCGTGGCCTTCGAGGCGGCCAACACACTGGAAAACGCCCTTGGCGAGACCCTGGTGATGGGCCGGAACATGAAGCTGGTGATCCAGGACGAGCACGGCGCCGAACGGGCCAGCTTTAAGCTGGGCTACGGCACCAAGCTGTTTGTCAAGGAAGGCCAGCAGGTGGCCCGCGGCGACAAGCTGTTCGAATGGGATCCCTATACGCTGCCGATCATCGCCGAGAAGGACGGTATCGCCCGTCACGTCGACCTGGTGAACGGTGTCGCCGTGCGCGAGGAGACCGACGATGCCACCGGCATGACCCAGAAGATCGTCGCCGACTGGCGTGCGGCTCCGAAGGGCAACGAGCTCAAGCCCGAGATCATCCTGATCGACGGCGACGGCGAGCCGGTGCGCAACGAGGCGGGCAACCCGATCACCTATCCGATGTCGGTCGACGCCATTCTGTCGGTCGATGACGGTGTCGATGTGAAGGCCGGTGACGTCGTGGCGCGTATTCCGCGTGAAGGCGCCAAGACCAAGGACATCACCGGTGGTCTGCCGCGTGTGGCCGAACTCTTCGAAGCCCGGCGTCCCAAGGATCACGCGATCATCGCCGAGATCGACGGCTATGTGCGCTTTGGCAAGGACTACAAGAACAAGCGCCGAATCGCGATCGAACCCGCCGACGACAGCCTGGAGCCGGTCGAATACATGGTGCCCAAGGGCAAGCACATTCCGGTTCAGGAAGGTGACTTCGTCCAGAAGGGCGACTACATCATGGACGGCAACCCGGCGCCGCACGACATCCTCGCCATCATGGGGATCGAGGCTCTGGCCAACTACATGATCGACGAGGTCCAGGACGTCTATCGACTGCAAGGCGTGAAGATCAACGACAAGCATGTCGAAGTGATCGTGCGCCAGATGTTGCAGAAGTGGGAAATCCAGGATTCGGGCGACACCACGCTGCTCAAGGGCGAACATGTGGACAAGGCCGAGTTCGACGCCGCCAACGAAAAGGCGCTGTCGAAAGGCGGGCGCGAGGCGCAGGGCGAACCGATCCTCCTGGGGATCACCAAGGCCTCGCTTCAGACCCGGTCGTTCATCTCGGCGGCCTCCTTCCAGGAGACCACCCGCGTTCTCACCGAGGCCTCGGTGCAGGGCAAGAAGGACAAGCTGGTGGGGCTCAAGGAGAACGTCATCGTCGGCCGCCTGATCCCGGCGGGCACCGGTGGCGCGACCCAGAAGGTCCGCCGCATTGCCCAGGACCGCGACAACGTGGTGATCGGCGCGCGCCGCGAGGAAGCGGAAGCGGCGGCCGCCCTGGCAGCGCCTTCGGACGACATGGTGGGGGGCGATGCCTTTACCCAGCCGGTGATGGACGAAGACAGCCGCGACTGATCGCAGCTCGCTGACAGCTTCAGCCCCGTCCGGTGCGAACCGGGCGGGGTTTTTTCATTGTGCGTCAGCGGCGCGCAGTGTTCTGGTTCAGCCGGAAGAGCCTGCCCGATCCGGCCCGAGCGTCGCGTCTCGGGAAGGGCGGCTCTTGCGGGCGATTATCGGGCAAGACGAGGGGCAGGCACATGCAGGACAATACGCGCGGGGCGCTGTTGATGATGGGATCGATGGCGGGGTTCACCTTCAACGATACCTTCGTGAAACTGACGGCGGGCGAGGTGCCGCTGTTTCAGCTGATCTTCCTGCGCGGGGTGATCGCCAGCCTGTTCCTGTTCTTTCTGGCGCGGCACCTGGGCGCGCTGCGGCTCGGCCTCTCGCGGCGCGACTGGGCCCTGGTCGCCGTGCGCTCGCTGACCGAGGTGGGGGCGACGGTGTTTTTTCTCTCGGCGCTGTTCCGCATGCCGCTGGCCAATGTCACCGCGATCCTTCAGATCCTGCCGCTGAGCGTCGCGCTCGGGGCGGCGCTGGTTTTGCGCGAGCCGGTCGGCTGGCGGCGGTGGAGCGCCATCGCGGTGGGTTTTGGCGGCATGTTGCTGATCGTGCGGCCGGGGCCGGACGGGTTTTCCGACGCAACACTGTTCGCTCTGGTGGCGGTTGTCTGTTCCACCCTGCGCGATCTGGCCACACGCGCGATGTCGGTTCAGGTGCCCTCTCTCATGGTGTCGTTCATGGGGGCGGTTTCGGTCATGGGATTTGCCGGGCTGGCCAGCCTGCCGGGCGGCTGGCAGCCGATCGCGCCGCAGAACGCACTCTTTATCGTGGTCGCGGCCGGCTTCATCCTGGCGGCCTATCTCTGCTCGGTGATGGTGATGCGGGTCGGCGAGGTGAGCTTTACCGCGCCGTTTCGTTATACCGGGCTGATCTGGGCGCTGATCCTGGGCTTTCTGGTTTGGGGCGACTGGCCCGAGCCGCTGACGCTGCTGGGGGCCTTCATCGTGGTGGCCATGGGGGTCTTTACCCTATGGCGCGAGGCGCGGCGTTCCCGCAAAAATCTCGCGTACCCGGTCCGATGAGATTGCGAAGGTGGTTTCGAAATGCCGCTCTCCGGCACCGTCGAGCCGTCGGAGATCGACCTTGGTGACCTTGCGGCCCTGACGGCTGTCGTTGTGGTCGTTGTGGCCGCGGACAAACATGTCTTCGTGGGTAAAGGTGACCGTCGGCATGAAGCGGTTGATCCGGTTGTGGCCGAAATTCATGATCGTGTGCCGCGCCCAGGGTTTGACCGCCATGGCCAGGGCCACGCCCCAATAGGGGGTGACCGTCTCCTGCGCCAGAAGGCCGCCGCTGTCGGGCCGGGCGATGAAGCCGCGGTTGAAGTCGAAGCCCACCAGCCGGTGATCGCGCATCAGGCCGGGGCAATCGGCTGCCGCCTCGCGCAGGCGCTGAACAAAGCTGACCGCAATGGCATCGTCATCGTCGTGGCGGAATTGCAGGCAGGGCTGGCCCAGATCCTGGCGGGCGTCATTGAGCACCTCGGCCATCACCGGGCGATGCTCTCGTGGCGGATGGGCAATGATCCGGGCCTGGGGAAAATCGGCGACAAGGTCATGCAGCCGGTCGGCATGGGGTTTCGGCAGCTGGTCGCCGACGACGATCAGAAAGGTGAAATCGCCGTCGGTCTGGGCCTTGAGGCCGGGCAGGGTGACCGCCTCGAAATGCCGGAACCGCTCTTCCATGCGCGCGGGCGCGTAGAGATAGGCGATGCGGTCCTCGATGCTGTCATGCTCGACCTGGAAGCCGCCGAGCGCCGGATAGGAAAATCGGCACAATCCAATGACCTGCACTGCTTTTTCTCCGCCTGTGGGGGTGCTAATCAATGCCGCAGCCTTGCATTGCCGCGCCGCGCTTGGCAAGCGGCCCGGACCGCCCGGGGCGCGCTGTTGACAAGGCCTGCGACTCCCCCTATACGCCACCCTCATCTCGGTTTCGGGGCCATCCCGCGTGCCGACATCATATTGCAGTGGTCAAGATCCGGGCAGTTAGCGCTCCGATCCTCTGATAACCAACCGCGTCGCAGACCTCGGAATGGCTGTGATCGCGGATTTTGCGCTTGTGAGCCCCCTGCATGCACGGGGAAGGCGGGCGCGGGACTGAACAACACCGCATGGGGGCGCCCTCATGCAAGAAATGAGAGCGAAAGCGGAGACGATACCTCTATGCCAACGATCCAACAGCTGATCCGCAAACCGCGGCAGCCGAAAGTCAAACGGTCCAAGTCGCAGCACCTGGAACAATGCCCGCAGAAGCGCGGCGTCTGCACCCGTGTCTACACCACCACGCCGAAAAAGCCGAACTCGGCGATGCGGAAGGTGGCCAAGGTGCGCCTGACCAACGGTTACGAAGTGATCAGCTACATCCCCGGTGAAAGCCACAACCTGCAAGAGCACTCGGTTGTGCTGATCCGCGGCGGTCGTGTCAAAGACCTTCCCGGTGTGCGCTATCACATCCTTCGCGGTGTTCTGGATACCCAGGGCGTCAAAGATCGTAAGCAACGCCGCTCGAAATACGGCGCGAAGCGTCCTAAGTAAGAGGATCAGGATATGTCTCGTCGTCACGCCGCTGAAAAACGCGAAGTCCTGCCCGACGCCAAATATGGTGACCGGGTTCTGACAAAATTCATGAACAACCTGATGATCGACGGCAAGAAGTCGGTCGCAGAGAAGATCGTCTACAATGCGCTCGACCGCATCGAAGGCAAGGTCAAGCGCGCCCCGGTGGAACTGTTCCACGAAGCGCTCGACAACATCAAACCCTCGGTCGAGGTCCGCTCGCGCCGTGTGGGTGGTGCCACCTACCAGGTGCCCGTCGAGGTACGCCCCGAGCGCCGCGAGGCGCTGGCCATCCGCTGGCTGATCAACGCCAGCCGCGCCCGCAACGAAAACACAATGGAAGAACGCCTCGCAGGCGAGCTGCTGGATGCTGTCAATTCCCGCGGTTCTGCTGTTAAGAAGCGCGAAGACACCCACAAGATGGCCGACGCGAACAAAGCGTTCAGCCATTACCGCTGGTAAATTCAGAGGCTTTATCCAATGGCACGCGATTATCCGCTCGACCGCTACCGCAACTTCGGCATCATGGCCCATATCGACGCAGGCAAGACCACCTGCTCGGAACGGATCCTGTTTTACACCGGCAAATCCCACAACATCGGTGAGGTGCACGATGGCGCCGCCACCATGGACTGGATGGAGCAGGAGCAGGAACGCGGGATCACCATCACCTCGGCCGCGACCACGACCTTCTGGGAGCGCACCGAGAACGGCACCGAACCCGACAGCCCCAAGCACCGCCTGAACATCATCGACACCCCCGGCCACGTCGACTTCACCATCGAAGTCGAGCGTTCGCTGGCGGTTCTCGACGGTGCCGTCTGTGTGCTCGACGCCAACGCCGGTGTCGAACCCCAGACCGAAACCGTGTGGCGTCAGGCTGACCGCTACAAGGTTCCGCGCATCGTCTTCGTCAATAAGATGGACAAGATCGGCGCCGACTTCTTCAACTGTGTCGAGATGATCGAAGACCGCACCGGCGCCACCGCCGTGCCCGTCGGCATCCCGATCGGTGCCGAGAACGAGCTCGAAGGCCTGATCGACCTGGTGACCATGAAGGAATGGGTCTGGCGGGGCGAAGACCTCGGCGCGACCTGGTTCCAGGAAGAGATCCGCGACAGCCTCAAGGACGTGGCCGAGGAATGGCGCGGCAAGATGATCGAAGCGGCCGTCGAAATGGACGACGACGCGATGGAAGCCTACCTCGAAGGTGAAGAGCCCGACGTGGCCACCCTGCGCAAACTGCTGCGCAAGGGCACGCTTTCGTTGTCCTTCGTTCCGGTTCTGGGCGGTTCCGCCTTCAAGAACAAGGGCGTCCAGCCGCTGCTCAACGCCGTGATCGACTATCTGCCCAGCCCGCTGGACGTGGTCGACTACATGGGCTTCAAGCCCGGCGACGAGACCGAGACCCGCAACATCCCGCGCCGCGCGGATGACAACATGGCGTTCTCGGGCCTGGCGTTCAAGATCATGAACGACCCCTTCGTCGGCTCGCTGACCTTCGTGCGGATCTATTCGGGTGTGCTCAACAAGGGCGACTCGATGCTGAACTCGACCAAGGGCAACACCGAGCGCGTTGGCCGGATGATGATGATGCACTCGAACAACCGGGACGAGATTTCCGAAGCCTATGCCGGCGACATCATCGCGCTTGGCGGGCTGAAGAACACCACGACCGGTGACACCCTGTGCGACAAGTCCGATCCGGTGGTGCTGGAAACCATGACCTTCCCCGATCCGGTGATCGAGATCGCGGTCGAGCCCAAGACCAAGGGCGACCAGGAGAAGATGTCGGCCGGCCTGGCGCGTCTGGCGGCGGAAGACCCGTCGTTCCGCGTCGAGACCGACATCGAGAGCGGTCAGACCATCATGAAGGGCATGGGGGAACTTCACCTCGACATTCTCGTCGATCGCCTGAAGCGCGAATTCAAGGTCGAAGCCAACATCGGTGCGCCGCAGGTGGCCTATCGTGAGACCATCGGTCACGAGGTCGAGCACACCTACACCCACAAGAAGCAATCGGGTGGCTCCGGTCAGTTCGCCGAGGTCAAGCTCATCATCACGCCCACCGAGCCGGGCGAAGGCTATTCCTTCGAGAGCCGCATCGTCGGCGGTGCCGTTCCCAAGGAATACATCCCCGGCGTCGAAAAGGGCATCAAGTCGGTCATGGACTCCGGTCCGCTGGCAGGCTTCCCGGTGATCGACTTCAAGGTGGCTCTGGTTGACGGTAAATTCCACGACGTGGACTCCAGCGTTCTGGCCTTCGAGATCGCCGCCCGCATGGGCATGCGCGAAGGCATGAAGAAAGCCGGCGCCAAGCTGCTGGAGCCGATCATGAAGGTCGAAGTGGTGACCCCGGAAGAATACACCGGTGGCATCATCGGCGACCTGACCTCGCGTCGCGGCCAGGTGACCGGCCAGGAGCCGCGCGGCAATGCCGTGGCGATCGCCTCCATGGTGCCGCTGGCCAATATGTTCGGCTACATCAACACTCTGCGTTCGATGAGCTCGGGCCGCGCCCAGTTCACCATGCAGTTCGATCACTACGATCCGGTGCCGCAGAACATCTCGGACGAGATCCAGTCCAAATACGCATAAGCGAGCGGTGCGCCGTAAAGGCGCACCCTACAACCCCCCGTAGGGTGCGCATTGATGCGCACCGCAAGACCAAATCAAGGGAGCCACTACCATGGCAAAGGAAAAGTTTGAGCGTTCCAAACCGCACTGCAACATTGGCACCATCGGCCATGTTGACCACGGCAAGACGACGCTGACCGCGGCGATCACCAAGTACTTCGGTGACTTCAGGGCCTATGACCAGATCGACGGCGCACCGGAAGAGAAAGCCCGCGGCATCACCATCTCGACCGCCCACGTGGAATACGAGACCGAGGCGCGGCACTACGCCCACGTCGACTGCCCCGGCCACGCCGACTACGTCAAGAACATGATCACCGGTGCCGCCCAGATGGACGGCGCGATCCTGGTGGTGAACGCGGCCGACGGCCCGATGCCGCAGACCCGCGAGCACATCCTGCTCGGCCGTCAGGTCGGCATCCCCGCCATGGTCGTCTTCCTCAACAAGGTGGACCAGGTCGACGACGAGGAGCTGCTCGAGCTGGTGGAAATGGAAGTCCGCGAACTGCTCTCCGAGTACGATTTCCCGGGCGACGACATTCCGATCATCGCCGGCTCGGCGCTGGCGGCGATGGAAGGCAACAACCCGGAAATCGGCGAAGAGAAGATCAAGGAACTGATGGCGGCCGTGGATGAATACATCCCGCAGCCGGCCCGTGCCGTCGACCAGGACTTCCTGATGCCGATCGAGGACGTGTTCTCGATCTCCGGCCGCGGTACGGTTGTGACCGGCCGTGTCGAGCGTGGCGTGATCAACGTTGGCGACGAGATCGAGATCGTCGGCATCCGCGACACCAAGAAGACCACCTGCACCGGTGTCGAGATGTTCCGCAAGCTGCTCGATCGCGGTGAAGCCGGCGACAACATCGGCGCGCTGCTGCGCGGTGTCGACCGTGAGGGCGTCGAGCGTGGCCAGGTTCTCTGCAAGCCGGGTTCGGTCAAGCCGCACACCAAGTTCGAGGCGGAAAGCTACATCCTGACCAAGGACGAAGGTGGCCGTCACACGCCGTTCTTTGCCAACTACCGCCCGCAGTTCTACTTCCGGACCACCGACGTGACCGGCACCGTGGAGCTGCCCTCGGGCACCGAGATGGTGATGCCGGGCGACAACCTGAAGTTCACCGTGGAGCTGATCGCCCCGATCGCGATGGAAGAAGGCCTGCGCTTCGCCATCCGTGAAGGCGGCCGCACCGTGGGCTCGGGCGTCGTCTCCAAGATCATCGAGTGATCGCGATCCCGTCCCGGGCCTGACCCGGGACAGCACTTCCAGCCTGGCGGCCCCTGCGGGTCGCCGGGCTTTTTTGTGCCCGATGCCAGGCGCCGCATCGCCACCACGAGGCCCCGGCGCGGAGCCGGGGCGCGAGGCCACCCGCGGCCCCGTCCCGGACCTGATCCGGGACCTCTCGCCCGATCGCGCCAGACAGGCTTCAGGGCTCGCCCCGGAGTTTCGCGGCAAACGACAAGGCCGCGCGGCATCGCCCGCGGGCGGCCCCGCCCTGGCGGCCGGGGCAGGGGACAAAACCGCCGCTTGCCCCCTTGCCACACTGCCGCGCCCCCTGTATAGCGCGCGGGTTCCCGATGGGAATGTGAGGGCGGGGTGATTCCCCGCCCTCAAGGTTCGACGAGGGTCGGCGGTGGTCGTCCATCCTCCTCTCAACCTCAACGCCAATGAAGGCTAAGACCAATGCAAAGCCAAAACATTCGCATTCGGCTCAAGGCGTTTGACTATCGTGTGCTCGATGCCAGCACGCAGGAGATCGTCAACACCGCCAAGCGGACCGGCGCCAATGTGCGCGGCCCGATCCCGCTGCCGAACAAGATCGAGAAATTCACCGTTCTGCGTGGCCCCCACGTGAACAAGAAATCGCGCGACCAGTTCGAGATCCGGACCCACAAGCGCCTGCTCGACATCGTCGATCCGACCCCCCAGACCGTGGACGCGCTGATGAAGCTCGACCTGGCCGCTGGTGTGGACGTCGAGATCAAGCTGCAAGCGTAAGGAGGGCACGACCATGATGCGCTCTGGTATCATTGCAAAGAAAGTCGGGATGACCCGCCTCTTCCAGGAAGACGGCAAGCAGATTCCCGTGACCGTGCTGCAACTCGATGGCCTTCAGGTTGTCGCGCAGCGCACCGCGGACGAGCACGGCTATTCCGCCGTTCAACTCGGCGCCGGTTCCGCCAAGACCAACCGGGTCTCCAAGGCGATGCGCGGCCATTTCTCGAAAGCCAACGTTGCGCCCAAGCGCAAGGTGGCCGAGTTCCGCGTGGCCCCCGAAGCCATGATCAACGTCGGTGAGGAAATCACCGCCGATCACTACTTCGAAGGCCAGTTCGTCGACGTCTCCGGCACCTCGATCGGTAAGGGTTTTGCCGGTTCGATGAAGCGCCACAACTTCGGCGGCCTCCGCGCCACGCACGGTGTCTCGATCTCGCACCGGTCGCATGGTTCGACCGGTCAGTGTCAGGACCCGGGCAAGGTGTTCAAGGGCAAGAAGATGGCCGGCCACATGGGTGCCGTGCGTGTGACCACGCAGAACCTGCAAGTGGTGAAAACCGATGCCGACCGTGGCCTGATCATGGTCAAGGGCGCGGTTCCGGGCTCCAAGGGTGGCTGGGTCACCGTGCGCGATGCCGTCAAGAAACCGTTCCCCGAGAACGCGATCCTGCCTGCCGCGCTGAAGTCTGCTGCCGACGAAGCTGCGAAAGCCGCTGAAGAAGCCGCTGCCGCAGCCGCCGCAGAAGCCGAAGCCGAGGCAGCTCGCCTGGCCGAGGAACAGGCCGCAGCCGAAGCCGAGGCTCTGAAATCCGCCGAAGCGGAAATCGAAGCCGAGAAGAAGGAAGGCGAGGAATGAAACTCGACGTGATCAAACTCGACGGCGGTTCCGCCGGTTCGGTCGAGCTGGACGACGCGCTCTTCGGCCTCGAGCCCCGCGCCGACATCCTGCACCGGGTGGTCCGCTGGCAGCGCAACAACGCACAGGCCGGCACCCACAAGGTCAAGACCCGCTCGGAAACCAGCTATTCGACCAAGAAGATCTATCGCCAGAAGGGCACCGGCGGCGCGCGCCACGGTGACCGTAATGCGCCGATCTTCCGCAAGGGTGGTATCTACAAGGGCCCGACCCCGCGGTCGCATGGCCACGATCTGCCTAAGAAGGTCCGCAAGCTGGGCCTGATGCACGCCCTGTCGGCCAAGGCGAAAGCCGGTCAGCTGGTCGTGATCGAAAACGCCGCGTCCGAAGGCAAGACCAGCGCGCTGGCCAAACAGGTCAAGGACCTGGGCTGGAAGCGGGCGCTTGTGATCGACGGTGCTGAGATCAACGAAGGTTTCGCGCAGGCCGCGCGCAACATCGACGGTCTCGACGTTCTGCCGTCGGTGGGCGCAAACGTTTATGACATCCTCAAGCGTGACACCCTGGTGCTCACCAAGGCGGCTGTCGAAGCACTGGAGGCTCGTCTGAAATGAGCGCGAAGGCAGAACATTACGATGTGATCCGCAAGCCGGTCATCACCGAGAAATCCACCATGGCGTCGGAACATGGCGCGGTGGTTTTCGAAGTGGCGATTGACGCCGCCAAGCCGCAGATCAAGGAGGCCGTGGAGGCGCTCTTTGGTGTGAAGGTCAAGGCGGTCAACACCACGATCACCAAAGGCAAGGTCAAGCGCTTCCGCGGCCAGATGGGCAAGCGGAAAGACGTCAAGAAGGCCTATGTGATGCTCGAAGAGGGCAACACCATCGACGTGACCACCGGTCTGTAAAGACAGGATCGAAGGTCAGGATCATGACCCCCGGCTGCGCGAGCGGCCGGGGGTTTTCTTTTGCAAGGCTCGGGGGCCGGGGGCGCCGCTGGATATGACCGAGGCTGCTGGGGCGGTGACGGGCTTGAGGGAAGCGAGGGGGGCGCCATGGCGGGTTGTCACCCGTCCTGCGTCGTGTGCTTGGAACCCGCCGCGGCACGGCTCCGGGGCGCCCAGAGATGCCGCGTGCCGTCGCAAGGGTCCGGCGCCCCTGATGTGCCGCATGCGCCGGCGGGGCAGGCGCGGACGAAAAAAGGGGTCCGAACCGGACCCCTTCACTGATTAACCTACCGAGGGAAACTCAGTCCCACCAGCCTTCGTCGACCGCTTCCATCTGCTCCAGCTCTTCCTCGGTCTTCCGGGTCACGAGCACATAGGTTTCGTCGTCGACGGCCGAGAGGCGCACGTCGTCCATGCGGATCAGCACGTGTTTGTCGCCGATGTCGAGAAAGCCGCCGACCTCGGCTACCACGCCGACCATCTGTCCGCTGCGGTCGAGCACGATGTCCTCGATCTCGCCGATGTCGTTCCAGTCAGGACCGACGCCCTCGTAATCCCAGTTGCCCCAGGTGTCGTCGTCCATCGGGCCGTTGATGGTGTAGATCTCGCCGCCGGTAATGTCGCGCGAGCGGATCAGCTGGGCATAGTCCAGCGGTGAGTCGGCATCCATGGCGGGTTCGGCGTCACCCATGGTCGTCGCGCTCGATTCCATCGTGCTTGCGCTATCATCCATGGTGGCGTCATTGGCATCCACGTGGGACGCGGCAAACGCCGGTCCGGCAACCAGAGCGGTAGTGAGGGCGAGTGTGGTCAGACGTGTCATGTGATAGTCTCCTTCGTGTCTGTCTTCATCGACACTACGAATTCGGCGGCGGTTTGGTTCCGAGGCGATTTGGAAAAATTCCCAAAAACCGGTGCCGGAGCGGATGGAATGACGGAGCGTTCGGCATGTCGAAGGCCGCTTGTGTCGCGATGATGTGCCTGGCACCCCATGGCGCTTGACCCCAACGCCGCCTTCCCCTATCAGACCCCATCCGCACCGCCCCAGATTCGTCTGGGGCTGTGTGTTTTGTCGTCTTGGTGCATCGCGCGGGCCGGCAAAGCCAGATACCCCGTCCCGGGCTTGCCCCGGGACCTCATGGGCCAGGGGGCCCCGGGGCAAGCCCGGGGCGCGATGGGCGGGGCAGGTGGCGCACGAACCGGGGACCTTCGGGGCCCTATACTCTGGCTCGCAAGAGCCCAAACATAGCGGGGCGGAAAGCCTCGCATTGCTAAACGGAAGACAGAAAGCATGGCACTCAAGTCGTATAAGCCGACGACGCCGGGCCAGCGCGGGCTGGTGCTGATCGACCGTTCGGAGCTGTGGAAAGGACGCCCCGTCAAAGCCCTCACCGAGGGTCTGACGAAATCGGGCGGCCGGAACAACACCGGACGTATTACCTCGCGCCGCCGGGGTGGCGGGGCGAAACGCCTCTACCGCATCGTTGACTTCAAGCGCAGCAAACATGACGTCGAAGCCGTCGTGATGCGCATCGAATATGACCCCAACCGCACCGCCTTCATTGCCCTCGTGCAATATGTCGACGGCGACCAGGCCTATATCCTGGCTCCGCAGCGGATCGCGATCGGCGACAAGGTCGTCGCCGCGCAGAAAGCCGACATCAAGCCGGGCAACGCAATGCCGTTCTCGGGCATGCCGATCGGTACCATCGTGCACAACATCGAGCTGAAGCCCGGCAAGGGCGGCCAGATCGCGCGCGCCGCGGGCACCTATGCCCAGTTCGTCGGCCGTGACGGTGGCTACGCCCAGATCCGCCTGTCCTCGGGCGAGCTGCGCCTGGTGCGTCAGGAGTGCATGGCCACCGTTGGCGCCGTGTCGAACCCCGACAACTCGAACCAGAACTACGGTAAAGCCGGCCGCATGCGCCACAAGGGCATCCGCCCGTCGGTCCGTGGTGTCGTGATGAACCCGATCGACCACCCGCACGGCGGTGGTGAAGGTCGGACCTCGGGTGGCCGTCACCCGGTCACGCCCTGGGGCAAGCCGACCAAGGGTGCGCGCACCCGCAACAAGAACAAGGCGTCGCAGAAGCTCATCCTGCGCTCGCGTCACGCCAAGAAGAAGGGTCGCTAATTCATGTCGCGCTCTGTATGGAAAGGGCCTTTCGTCGATGCCTACGTGCTGAAAAAAGCCGAAGCGTCGCGCGAATCCGGTCGCAACGAAGTCATCAAGATCTGGTCGCGCCGCTCGACGATCCTGCCCCAGTTCGTGGGCCTGACGTTTGGCGTCTACAACGGTCAGAAACATATCCCTGTCAACGTCAGCGAAGACATGATCGGTCAGAAGTTCGGTGAATATTCGCCGACCCGGACCTATTACGGTCATGCCGCCGACAAAAAAGCGAAGCGGAAGTAAGTCATGGGCAAGGAAAAGAACCCCCGCCGCGTGGCCGACAACGAAGCAATGGCAAAACTGCGCATGCTTCGCACGTCCCCGCAAAAGCTCAACCTCGTCGCCGGTCTGATCCGCGGCAAGAAGGTGGAAAAGGCGCTGACCGATCTGGCCTTCTCGAAGAAGCGGATTGCCGTGGACGTGCGCAAGTGCCTCCAGTCGGCCATCGCCAACGCCGAGAACAACCACGGTCTTGACGTCGACGAGCTGATCGTCGCCGAAGCCTATGTCGGCAAGAACCTGATCATGAAGCGCGGTCGCCCGCGGGCCCGTGGCCGGTTCGGCAAGATTCACAAGCCGTTCTCGGAAATCACCATCAAGGTGCGTCAGATCGAGGAGCAAGCCTAATGGGTAACAAGACCAATCCGATCGGCATGCGCCTCCAGGTCAACCGCACCTGGGACAGCCGCTGGTACGCCGATACCAAGGATTACGGGGATCTTCTGCTGGAAGACCTGAAAATCCGCGACTTCATTCACGAAGAATGCAAGCAGGCCGGTGTCGCCCGTGTGATCATCGAACGTCCGCACAAGAAGTGCCGCGTCACGATCCACACCGCGCGCCCCGGTGTCATCATCGGCAAGAAAGGCGCGGACATCGAGACGCTGCGCAAGAAGATTGCCGCGATGACCGACAGCGAGCTGCACCTCAACATCGTGGAAGTGCGCAAGCCCGAGCTGGATGCCCGCCTGGTCGGCGAAAGCATCGCTCAGCAGCTCGAGCGCCGGGTGTCCTTCCGTCGCGCCATGAAGCGCGCGGTGCAGAACGCCATGCGCATGGGTGCCCTGGGCATTCGGGTCAACGTCGCGGGCCGTCTTGGCGGCGCCGAGATCGCCCGGACCGAATGGTACCGCGAAGGCCGCGTGCCGCTTCACACCCTGCGGGCCGATATCGACCACGCACATGTCGAGGCGACCACGCCTTACGGCATCATCGGGATCAAGGTCTGGATCTTCAAAGGCGAGATCATGGAGCACGACCCGCAAGCGCGTGACCGCAAGGCCCAGGAAATCCAGGATGGCCCCGCCCCCCGCGGCGCCGGTGGCCGGAGGAACTAAGCCATGTTGCAACCCAAACGCACAAAATTCCGCAAGATGTTCAAGGGCCGCATTGCCGGTGAGGCAAAAGGCGGCAGCGATGTGAACTTCGGGACCTATGGCCTCAAGGCGCTTCAGCCCGAGCGTGTGACTGCGCGCCAGATCGAAGCGGCGCGTCGTGCCATGACCCGTCACATGAAACGTCAGGGCCACGTCTGGATCCGGATCTTCCCGGATACCCCCGTGACCTCCAAACCCACCGAAGTCCGGATGGGTAAGGGTAAAGGTTCGGTGGATTTCTGGGCCGCCAAGGTCAAGCCGGGCCGCGTGATGTTCGAGATCGACGGCGTGTCGGAAGATGTGGCGCGCGAAGCGCTGCGTCTGGCGGCGATGAAGCTGCCGATCAAGACCCGGGTCGTGGTTCGCGAGGACTGGTAAGTTCGGTGGGTTGAGAAACCCACCCTACGCAAAAAGACCCCCGCCGAGAGATCGGCGGGGGTCTTTCTTTTGCGGGAGGCTGGCTGGGTGCAGGGCCACAGGGCCGCGTCCGGGAACGGTGGTAAGGGGGGAGGTCCCGGATCAAGTCCGGGACGGCGGCAGGGTCAGCCGAGCCTGGGCGACACGGCCCCGCGGACGCCGGTCTGACCAAGGCCGTCCGCCGTAGGGTGGGGTTTTACCCCACCGCCCGGTCAGTCGAACTTGCGCGACGGCGCCAGAACCTTGGCTTCGCCGATCAGCACCTTCTTGCCATCGACCGCGCAATGGCACTCCAAGGTCACCCGGCGTTTGGCGTGATCGATGTCGACCACCTTGACTTCGGCATAGACCATGTCACCCGGCCGCACCGGGGCGAGAAACTTGAGCGTCTGGCCCATGTAGACGGTGCCATGGCCCGGAAGCTGCTCGCCGATCACCGCCGAGATCAGCCCCGCGGTCAGCATGCCATGGGCGATCCGGCCTTCAAAGATCGTGTCCTGGGCATAATCGTCATCGAGATGCACCGGATTGCGGTCGGTGGAGACCTGGGCAAAGAGCTCGATATCCAGATCCGTCACCTGTTTGCGCAGGTGACGGGTCATGCCCATTTCGATGTCTTCGATGCAGATCGTGCCGCGGGGCATATTGTCCAACATGAGGCTCCCTTTCGTGACCGTGAGCGTAATTATAGGGCGTCACCGGGGCGACATTCGCAATATAATTACTTCGCACGCGCAGAAAATCAAGCCTTATTAGGTCAGCGAAGGCGACCTATCGTATAGGTCGGATTGATATTTTCCTTGGTGAGATAAACATTTAGAGCGGATTCTTCGGGATCCTGCGACGTTTTGGTTTCCTGCGCGGCCAGGCCGCCAGATATGAAGAGAGAATCGATATCCTCGCCCATCGCGCCGTCGATGTCGGTATGCGGGCCGTCACCGATGCACAGGATCGCGGTATCGGCGACGCCGGGGCGCACCTCGGCCAGGCGGCGGCGGGCGAGGTCATAGACCGGCGGATGCGGCTTTCCGAAGTAGAGGCTGGTGCCGCCCATCTCGGTATATAGCGCGGCGATGGCCCCGGCGCAGTACTCCCGGGTCTCGCCGCGGTCGACCACGATGTCGGGATTGGCGCAGAGCAGCGGCAGGTCTTTCTGCTTGGCCCAGAGCAGATCGGGGCGCAGATCGGCCGGGTCGGCATGGGCGTCGAACGGACCGGTGCAGACGATGCCTTCTGCCTCTTTCAGCGGCACACGGGTGATCTCGACCGGATCGGCGATCAGGTGCAACGGTCCGAAGAACCGTTCATCGCCGGGCGTGCCGATATGATAGACCTTGCTGCCCACCGCGCCGGTGAACATGGCGGCGCGGGCGCTGTCGCCGGAGGTGGCGATGGTGTCCCAGGCGTCGTCGGGCACCTGCAACCTGCGCAGCTGGTCGGCAACCTCGTCGCGCGGCCGGGGGGCGTTGGTCAGCAGCACCACGGTGCCGCCGCCGGCGCGAAACGCCTGAAGCGCCGCGACGGCATCGGGGAAGGCCGCGACGCCATTGTGCACGCAGCCCCAGAGATCGACAAAGGTGGCGTCGTAGCGGTCGGAAATGTCGGAGAGCGAATGGATGATCCGGGTCATGGGGGCCTCGTTTGCAAAGATGGCCAAGACTTAGGCCAGATCGCGGGGCCGGGCCAGCCCGGAGGCGCGCGCCCCGGCCCCGGTCCGGGGCGCGCAATTGGTTGCTGGGGGTTCCGGCGCGGGGCTGCGCGCCGGGCGAGCGGGCGGCTCAGCGCGCGTAGGGGTCTTTCAAAGCCGGCAGAACGCGGCCGGTGCATTCGCCGAATCCCAGGGTGAAGCCGTCGCCCCTGGCGGTGCCGGTCAGGGTGAGCCGATCGCCGTCTTCGAGGAAGGTGCGGCTCTCGCCGGTGTCGAGCGTCACCGGCTCCTTGCCGCCCCAGCTCAGCTCGAGCAGCGAGCCGCGCTGGTGTTTTTCCGGCCCGGAGATGGTGCCCGAGCCGAGCAGGTCGCCGGGGTTCATCGGGCAGCCCGAGGTGGTGTGATGGGCCAGCTGCTGCGCCGCCGAATAATACATCACGTTGTAATTGGTCTCGGCAACGGTGCTCGCCGCCTTGCCTTCAGGCGCAAGGGTGACCGCCAGGTCGATGTCATAAAGCATCGGCCCGTTGTCGCGCAAATGCGGCAGCAGCTCCTTTTCGCGCGCCGGCGTGTTGCAGCGGAACGGCTCGAGCGCGGCGCGGGTGACGATCCAGGGGCTGACGGTGGTGGCGGTGGCCTTGGCCTGGAACGGCCCCAGCGGCTGATATTCCCAGGCCTGGATGTCGCGCGCCGACCAGTCGTTGAGCAGCACGTAGCCAAAGATCATGTCATCGGCTTCCTTGACCGTGACCGGCCCGTCGGATTCCTTGCCGACGATGGCGCCCATCTCCAGCTCGAGATCGAAGCGGGCGCAGGGGGCAAAGCGCGGGGCGTCGTCGTTCGGCCCCTTGAGCTGGCCCCAGGGGCGGCGCACATCGGTGCCCGAGACCACGACCGAGGAGGCCCGGCCGTTATAGCCGATCGGAATGTGCAGCCAGTTCGGTGGCAGGGCGTTCTCGGCGCCGCGGAACATGGTGCCGACATTGGTGGCGTGATGCTTGCCGGCATAGAAATCGGTGTATTCCGAGACCAGAAACGGCATGTGCATCGTGGCGGCCGCCTGCTCGACGAGGAAGGGCTCGACCGAGGGGCGCGATGAACTGCCTTCGGCCAGCAGGCCGGTGAGCCTGTTGCGCAGCCGCTCCCAGAGCTCCGGGCCCTGTTCCATCACCTCATTCCAGAACGGCACGTCAAACAGCGGCTCGTCGCCGAAATTCAGCAGGCCGACGGATTCGGCGGCGCGGCAATCGAGAATCTTGTCGCCGATGGCCACGCCGCAGCGCGGCTCTTCCTCGCCGGTGGAAAAGACGCCGTAGGGCAGGTTGTTGAGCGGAAAGGGGCAGTCGGGCGCATTGGCGCTGTCGACCCAGCTTTTCATCAGGGGCATATGTCTTCCTTTGTCAGTCTTGCTGCGCCATGCAGGCACAGCCTAGGGGGCGTCGGGTTGGGTATCGGGCATGGCGCGGGCGATGGCCTCGATTTCCTGGCAGCGGGCGTCTATCTCCACCAGCCGCGCAAAGGGTGCGAGGTCGGCGTCCCAGCGCCGGGCGTTGTAGATCTGCGCCACGAGGCAGAGATCGGCAAGCCCGGGGGCCTCGCCGAAGCAGAAGGGCGTGTCGGGGCGGATCAGGCCCTGGAAGGCGGTGAACCCTTCTCGCATCCAGTGCAGCATCCAGGCCACGGTGTCCGCCTGGCTGTGACCCAGCGCCTTGAGCTGGCCGATCACCTTGAGGTTGTTGACCGGATGGATGTCGAGCGCTATCTGATGTGCCGCGGCGCGGGCCTGCGCCCGGGCCACCGCGCCTTGGGGCAGCAGCGGCGGTTCGGGGTGCGCCTCGTCGAGATAGTCGAGGATGGCGAGGCTTTGGGTCAGGACCGTGCCGTCATCCAGCACCAGCGCCGGCACGCCGCGACCGGGGTTTACCGCAGTATAGTCGGCGCCGCGCTGGACGCCGGCGACAAGATCGACCGGCTGGATATCATAGTCCAGCCCCTTGAGGTTGAGCGCGGCGCGGACCCGGATCGAGGTGGTCGAGCGCCAGTAGGAATAAAGCTTCATGTCGTGTCGTCATCCTTGTCTTGCCTGCGCTCGGCGCGGTTGCGCCGGTGCAGGGCATAAAAGAACAGGCCGCCCCCCAGAAGGACCGGCAGGATCACCAGCAGTTTCAGGCCGACGCCGCTCATGCCGCGCGGCCTGTCCTGCCAGGGGCGGTCATTTGCGCCCCGGCGTGCCGTCGAACTTCTTCTCGAGCGAGGTCCAGCAATCGATGTAGTCGTCCTGAAGCGGCGCCTCCTTGGCGGCGAATTCGGTCAGTTGCTGCGGAAACCGCGTCTCGAACATGAAGGACATGGTGTTTTCCAGCTTCTCGGCCTTGAGATCGGCATTCGAGGCGCCTTCAAAGGCGTTTCTGTCCGGCCCGTGCGGCAACATCATGTTGTGGAGGCTCATGCCGCCCGGCACAAACCCCTGTGGTTTGGCGTCATATTGGCCATAGATATTGCCCATCAGCTCAGACATGATGTTCTTGTGATACCACGGTGGGCGGAAGGTGTCTTCCGCCACCATCCAGCGTTCGCGGAACAGCACGAAATCGATATTGGCGGTGCCGGGTACGCCCGAGGGGGCGGTGAGCACGGTAAAGATCGAGGGGTCGGGGTGGTCAAAAAGGATCGCGCCGACCGGGCAATAGGTCCGCAGATCGTATTTGTAGGGCGCGTAGTTGCCGTGCCAGGCAACGACGTCGAGCGGGCTTTGCCCGATCTCGGTCCGGTGGAACTGGCCGCACCACTTGACGGTGACGGTCGAGGGCACTTCGCGGTCTTCGAAGGCCGCCACGGGAGCCTTGAAATCGCGCGGATTGGCGAGGCAGTTGGCGCCGATCGGGCCGCGGCCGGGAAGCTCGAACTTCTGGCCGTAGTTCTCGCAGACGAACCCGCGGCAGGGGCCTTCCAGCACTTCGACGCGATAGACCAGCCCGCGCGGGAGGATGGCGATTTCCTTGGGTTCAAGGTCGATGATGCCAAGCTCGGTGGCAAAGCGCAGCTTGCCCTCCTGCGGCACCACCAGAAGCTCGCTGTCGGCGGAGTAGAAATATTCGTCGACCATCGACTCGGTGACCAGGTAGACATGGCTCGCCATGCCAAGCTGGCTGTTGACGTCGCCTGCCGTGGTCATCGTGTGCATGCCGGTCAACCAGGTGTGATCCTCGGTATGCGGCACCGGATCCCAGCGGTACTGTCCAAGCGAGACGACATCGGGGTTGACGTTGGGGGCGCTCTTCCACTGCGGCAGATCGATCTTGGTATAGCGGTGCGAATGTTTGACCGAAGGGCGGATCCGGTAGGTCCAGGTCCGCTCGGGCGGATCGGCGGTAAAGGCGGTGCCGGAGAGCTGTTCGCCGTACAGCCCATAGTCGCATTTCTGCGGGCTGTTCATGCCTTGCGGCAGGGCTCCGGGCAGGGCCTCTGTTTCGAAATCATTGCCGAACCCGGGCATATAGCCCGGCGTGGTGCCAACCGGGGTCTTGGCCTGGGTCAGCGGGGCGGATTGCGGGGTGTCTTTCATGGCGCGTCCTCCTGTTGCGCTCTGAGGTAATAGTTGATTTTGTAACTAACAACGGGTAATCGCGGAAACATGGACGAAAAAGACGATTTCGATGTGCAGTTCTTCCTGCCTTATCTGCTCAATCAGGCCTCCGAGGTGGCGTCTGACGGGTTTCAGAAGATCTACAAGGACCGCTACGGCATGCTGCGCACCGATTGGCGGGTGCTGTTTCACCTCGGCATCTACGGGCGGATGACGGCGCGCGACATCGGCCGCATGGCGCAGGTGCACAAGACCAAGATCAGCCGGGCGGTGGCGCGGCTCGAGACGCGGCGGTTCCTGCTGCGCGAGGAGGATGCGGCCGACCGGCGGGTCGAGCATCTGACGCTGACCTCGGCGGGGCAGGCTGCCTATCGCGATCTGCGCGGGGTGGCCAGAAACTACGAGGCGCGGCTTGTCGCCGGTCTCGATCCGCAGGATGTCGTCGCGCTGCGCCGCGCCTTGCTGCATCTGTCGGGGCGCTGATCACGCCTTGGCGGTGAACCGCAACACGCCGGCCAGCCGTTCCACGCCGCCCCGATCCGAGGGATGCTCCTGCCCGTCGAACACCGGCACCTCGGCAAGGTCGAAGGGGCTGACGCCAGCGAGGCAAGCGGCGTTCACCGCCACCTGGCCTTGCGGAAAGCGGCGTTCGTGGTGGGTGTAGATGCCGCATTTGGCGCAGAAGAAGTGCCGGGCGGTGAAGCTGCCGAATTGATAGAGCGTCAGCGCTTCGCGGCCCCGATGGATGTCGATCGCCTCGGCCGTCACCGCCACCGCGCCACGCATCCGGCAAAAGCTGCAATCGCAGCGGCTGGCGGTGGCAAGGCCGCGCGCGAGGCGGGCGGTGAATTGCACCGTGCCGCAATGGCAGGCGCCGCTTTGGCTGGTCTCTGACATGGGCAGAGGCTAGCCTCGCGCCACCTGTCCCGGCAATCGGAAAAACGAGATGTTGCAAACCCCCGGATTCCTGCGCGCGATGAAACCCGGCGAAGAGCCTGCCGTCGACGGCCTGCTGCGCGCGGCCTTTGGCGGTGACGCGGAGGTGCGGCTGGTGGCCAGGTTGCGCAAGGCGGGCGCGATGGCCGGCGAAAGCGTGCTGCCGGGGCCAGAGGGGCAGGCGGAAGTGGTGGGATACTTCGCCCTGTCGCAGATGCGCCAGCCCCGGGGCTGGCTTTGTCTGGCGCCGGTGGCGATCCACCCGGAATGGCAGGGCAGGGGCCATGGCCGGCGCATGATCAAGATGCTGGCGGGCTGGGCCGGGGCCGCCGGGCAGACCGTGGTGGTGCTGGGCGAGCCGGGCTTTTACACGGGCTGTGGCTTTTCGCGCGACCGGGCGGCCGGGCTCGCCTCGCCGTATCCGGTCGACCACACGCTGATTCTCGCCCCGGGTGAGAATATCCCGGCCAAGACGCTGGTCTATCCCGCCGCCTTTGGCTGAACGGCACGTCGGGGCTTGCCAAATCAGGCGCGGCAAGCGCAACTGCGCAGCATGTTCAAAGCCAAGGCCGAAAATCCCCCCCTTGCCATCGCGCTGATGCTGCTGGCGACCGTTTTCATTGCCAGCTCGACAGCCTTTGCCAAGGCGCTGGGCTCCGGCACGCTGGGCGGCATTCTGCATCCGCTTCAGGTCACTTTCGGCCGGTTCCTCTTTGCCGGGCTGTTCTTTTCCGGCGTGGTTGCGGTGCTGCGGCCACGCTTTACCCGCGTGCATTGGGTGCTGCATGTGCAGCGGACCTCCTGCGGCTGGGCCGGGGTGACGTTGATGTTTGCCGCGGTGGCGGCGATCCCGCTGGCCGATGCCACGGCGATTTCCTTTCTCAACCCGGTCTTCGCGATGATCTTTGCCATCCCGCTTTTGGGCGAACGGGTGGGGCCGGTGCGTTGGGCCGCCGCCGGGCTGGCCTTTTGTGGCGCGATGATCCTGCTGCGGCCGGGCACCGGGGCGTTTCAGTCCGGCGCCCTGCTGGCACTGGGCGCGGCGCTGGCGCTGGGGCTCGAGGTGATCTTTATCAAGCGGCTGGCCGGGCGCGAGGCACCGGTGCAGGTGCTCCTGGTCAACAACCTGATCGGGCTCAGCATCGCCACCGCGGTGATGCTGCCGTTCTGGGTCTGGCCCTCGCCGGCGCAATGGGCCGGGATGGCGGGCGTCGGTCTGTCGATGGCGCTGGCGCAAAGCTGCTTTTTCAACGCCGTGGCCCGCGCCGAGGCAAGCCTCGTGGTGCCCTTCAGCTATGCCACGCTGCTCTCGGCGGCGGTGATCGATTTCACGGTCTTCGGCACGATGCCGGTGCCGGTTTCGATGCTGGGCGCGGCGGTGATCATTGCGGGCGGGGTGCTTCTGGCCTGGCGCGAGGGATTGGCAAAGAAACGCCCGACCGCGCCGCAGCCCAATGTGCAATAGCCCGGCCCGGGGCCGGTCAGTCCGGCACGTTGTCGATGCCGCCACGGCCCCAGGGATGGCAGCGCAACAGGCGGCGCAGGGTGAGCCAGCCGCCGCGCAGCGCGCCGTGTTTCTCCAGCGCTTCCATCGCATAGGCCGAGCAGGTCGGGTGATAACGGCAATTGTGCCCGACCCAGGGCGAGAAGATCAGCCGATAGACGCGCACCGGCAGCGACACGACAAAGGCCAGCGGGCTCACCTGCCGCCCCCGTGCACCTTGCGCAGCGCATAGCGCAGGTCATTCTGTAGATCGGTGAAATCGCGGGCGGCGGTGGCCTCGGCCTTGCCGATCAGCACGTAATCCCAGCCGGGCTGGCCGAGCTCCGGCAGGATCAGCCGGGCAATCTCGCGCAGGCGGCGCTTGGCGCGGTTTCGGGCGACGGCATTGCCCACCTTCTTGGAGCAGGTAAAGCCCACCCCGATCGCCGCATCGTCATCGCCGCGCCGGCGGGCCTGCAACAGAAAGCCGCCGGTGCCCTGACGCCGCGCGCGGGCGGCGGCGAGAAAGGCGGCACGCTTTTTCAGAACCCGGATTTCCGGGCATGACAAAACCGCCGGGGCATGGGTTCCCCGGCTGGCATCGCTGCCAAGTTCGGGGGCCTCCGGCGGTGTCATCTGTCAGAACGCGACGAGCGCTTATGCGCTCAGCGACTTCCGGCCACGGGCGCGGCGGGCGTTCAGGATCTTGCGGCCGGCCTTGGTGGCCATGCGCGCGCGGAAGCCATGGCGCCGTTTGCGCACGAGGTTCGAGGGTTGATAGGTGCGTTTCATCGCTCCGTCTCCAATTACTGGGCCATCCCTGGCCATTCCGGGCCGCACACCATCACGGGCCACGCGGATTCGCGTGCGGCGGCAATCTGAAGCCCGTGCTATAGGGGCCATGCGCCGCCAAGTCAAACCCCGCATGAGCCCATTCGCCCGGCACTGCAACATTTTTTGTCGCAGGGGTCGTCAAATGTTTCAAAACCCGCTTTCGGCCTTTCAAAAGCCCTCGATCCCGTCACCTTGCATCAAGCGGGCGTGATTGTGCTGTGCCCGCTCTGGCCGCGGCCTCATGTTTCAGGAGAGAAAAGACAGGCCAGACCTGAGAAAGTCGATAGAATGACCGATATGACATCCCCACAGCCGCCGACCAAGGCCCGCCCGGCGTTCGTGCGCAATCTGCCGCTGATCGCCATCCTGACGGTCGCAATCGTGGGGTTCTTTACCCTGCGCGATTATCTCACCTTCGAGACGCTGCGCGAGAATCGCGAGCTTCTGCTGGGTTGGCGCGACAGCAACTACCTGCTCGTGGCGCTGGGCTTTGTCGCGGTCTATGTCACCATCGTCGCCTTTTCGTTGCCCGGCGCGGCCGTGGCCTCGGTCACCGGCGGCTTTCTGTTCGGCCTTGCGGCCGGCACCGTGTTTAACGTCACCGCCGCCACCATCGGCGCCACGGCGATCTTTCTCGCCGCGCGATGGGGCCTGGGCAAGACGCTGACCGCCAAGCTCGAGGCCTCGGAGGGCACGCTGCGCCGGCTCAAGGAAGGGCTGCGGGAAAACGAGATCAGCGTGCTTCTGCTGCTGCGCCTGGTGCCGGCGGTGCCGTTTTTTGTGGCCAATCTGCTGCCGGCGCTGGTCGGCGTGAAATTCCGCAATTTCCTCTGGACCACCGCCCTGGGCATCGTGCCGGGCGCCATCGTCTTTACCTGGATCGGCGTCGGTCTCGGCGCGGTATTCGACCGTGGCGAAAGCCCCGATCTGAGTCTGCTCTGGGAGCCCCATATCCTCGGCCCCCTGCTCGGTCTTTCGGCGCTGGCCGCGCTGCCCATCGTGATCAAATCCGTTCGCGGCAAAAAAGAGATCTGAGCCATGAATAAGATCAAGACCGATATCCTGGTGATCGGGGCGGGCTCTGGCGGGCTGTCGGTCGCTGCCGGCGCGGTCCAGATGGGCGCCGATGTGGTGCTGCTCGAAGGTCACAAGATGGGCGGCGACTGCCTGAACTATGGCTGCGTGCCCTCCAAGGCGCTGATCGCCAGCAGCAAGGCGGCCTATGGTCAGGCGCATGCCCGCCGCTACGGCGTCGCCGATGTGACGCCGCAGGTGGATTACGCTGCCGCCAAGGATCACGTGAAAGGCGTGATCGCACAGATCGCCCCGGTCGATTCGGTGGGGCGGTTCGAAGGCCTGGGCGTGCGGGTGATCCGTGAATTCGGGCGGTTTGTCTCGGAGAGCGAGGTGCAGGCCGGCGAACATCTGATATCGGCCCGGCGCATCGTCATCGCCACCGGGTCGTCGCCGCTGGTGCCGCCGATCCCGGGGCTCGACGAGGTGCCGCATGAAACCAACGAGACGCTGTTTGATCTGCGCGAGCGGCCCGAGCACCTGCTGATCATCGGTGGCGGCCCGATCGGCATGGAAATGGCGCAGGCCCATCGGCGGCTTGGCTCGGCCGTGACGGTGATCGAAGGCGCCAAGGCGCTGGGCAAGGACGATCCCGAAACCGCGGCCATCGTGCTCGACCAGCTCCGCGCCGAAGGCATCGAGATCGTCGAAGAGGCCGCCGCGGCCGAGGTGCGCGGGCAGGCGGGTGCCATCGAGGTCGAGGTCGAGGACGGCCGCGTTTTCAAGGGGTCTCACCTGCTGATGGCGGTGGGGCGCAATCCGAACCTGGACAGCCTCGATCTGGACAAGGCCGGGGTGGAAACGACCAAGGCCGGCGTCAAGGTCGATGACAGCCTCAAATCGACCAACCGCCGGGTCTATGCCATCGGCGATGTGGCGGGCGGTCTGCAATTCACCCATGTGGCGGGCTATCACGCCGGCATCGTCATCCGCTCGGCGCTCTTCGGCCTGCCGGCCAAGACCTCGACGGCGCATATCCCCTGGGCCACCTATACCGCGCCCGAACTGGCGCAGGTCGGGCTGACCGAGGCGCAGGCGCGCGCGGCGCATGGCGACCGGCTGGAAGTCACCCGGTTCGAATTCGCGCACAGCGACCGTTTGATCACCGAGCGCGAGACTGCGGGGCTGATCAAGGTCATGGTGGTGAAAGGCCGCCCCGTGGGCGTCTCCATCGCCGGACACCAGGCCGGGGAACTGGCCAATCTCTGGTCGCTGGTGATCGCCAACAAGCTCAAGATGAAGCATGTGGCGGCCATGGTTTCGCCTTATCCGACGGTCGGAGAGATCAACAAACGCGCAGCGGGGGCCTATTTCTCGCCCCGATTGTTTGATAATCCAACGGTCAAACGCATCGTTGGGCTGATCCAGCGCTGGGTGCCGTAAGGGGTTGGCCGCAAATGCTCAATTCGCTGTCCGGGCGATTTCTGATCCTGACAACCGTCTTCGTGATGCTGGCGGAGGTCATGGTCTTTGTTCCCTCGGTGGCGCGCTTTCGGCAGGATTACCTGTTGGGCCATCTGGAGCGGGCGCAGATCGCCTCGCTCTCGCTGCTGGCCAACGACATGATCGACGCCGATCTCGAGGATGAGCTGCTGCGCAACGCCGGCGTCTACAACGTCGTGCTCCGGCGCGACGAGGCGCGGCAGTTGATTCTTTCGTCGCCGATGCCGCAGCCGGTCGACGTGACCTATGACCTGCGCGACGCCTCGCCGCTGACGCTGATCCTCGATGGGCTGCGCCGGCTGGTCGATCCCGAGCCGCGGATCATCCGGGTGATCGGCAATCCGCTGCGCGACGCCGGCCTGCTGATCGAGGTGTCGATGGACACCGCGCCGCTGCGCATGGCGATGATCGACTACGGGCTGCGCATCCTGTTCCTTTCGGCGGTGATCTCGATCGCCACCGCCTTTCTGCTGTTCCTCGCCGTGCGGGTGTTCCTCGTCAAACCGATCAAGCGCGTCGTCGGCCAGATGCAGGCCTATGCCGCCGCGCCCGAGGACGGCCGGCGCATCATAAAGCCCTCCGCCGGCGTGCGCGAGCTGCGCGAGGCCGAGGAGGCGCTCAAGATGCTCGAAACCGAGCTGACCCATGCGCTCAAGCAGAAGGAGCGACTGGCGCAGCTGGGCGGCGCGGTGGCGCGGGTCAGCCACGACCTGCGCAATATCCTGACCTCGGCCCAGCTCTTCACCGACCGGATCGAGATGTCCGAGGATCCCGGCGTTAAGCGGCTGGCGCCGAAGCTGGTGAATTCGATCACCCGTGCGGTCAATCTCTGCGAGGCCACCTTGGCCTTTGGTCGCGCCGAAGAGCCGACGCCGGTGCTGACCCGGGTGCCGCTGGCGGAACTGGTTTCCGACGTGATGGAGAGCGAGCGGCTGGCGACCGGCGAATACGACCTCAGCTATTCCGAAGATGTGCCCGCCACCCTGCACATCCGCGCCGACAGCGAACAGCTTTATCGCGTGCTGTCGAATCTGGTGCGCAACGCGCGGCAGGCGATCATGGCCACCGGCAAGCCCGGCGAAATCAACATCTGCGCCGAAGAGGCGGAGGAGCATTGGCTGATCCGGGTGACCGACACCGGGCCGGGCCTGCCGGCCAAGGCGCAGGAGCATCTGTTCAAGGCGTTTCAGGGCGGCGCGCGCAAGGGCGGCAGCGGTCTGGGGCTGGCAATTGCCGCCGAGTTGATCCGTGGGCACGGCGGCGCGTTGACGCTGGAACGTACCGGACCGGAGGGCTCGGTCTTTGAAATTCGCCTGCCGAGCGGAACTTTGTGAATTTCTTCGAATTCGCTCTTGCAGACCCTTTGGCCCTGACTTATACCCCGCCTCCACGGACCGATAGCTCAGCTGGATAGAGTACCTGACTACGAATCAGGGGGTCGGGGGTTCGAATCCTCCTCGGTCCGCCACTTCCCCCCGAAATGGGGTGACAGGCGGAAATTTCCCGGACAATTCGGAACTCATTCAAACGCTGGCGCGGCATTCAATTGCGCTTTGCCTGCTTTGCCACATTCTCGGCAATCAACGCCTTGTAGAGCGCCCGGATATGCTCCGTTACCGGGCCGGCGCCGGACCGTGTGCCGATTTTCTTGCCGTCCACCTCGGCCACGGGTGTCTGCGCGCCGAAAGTGCCGGTCAGAAAGGCCTCGTCGGCACCATAGACCTCGTATAGCGAAAAGTTCTTTTCGAACACGGGAATGCCATTGTCGCGGCAGAGGTCGATCACCTTTTACCGGGTCACCCCGTTCATGCAGTAATCGCCGGTCGAGGTCCAAACCTCGCCGCGCCGGACGATGAAGACGTTGGTGGTGTTCACGAAGCCATGCGGATCGAGCATCAGCCCCTCGTCGGCGCCGGCCTGTTCGGGGGCGCGGGGGGGGGCGGTCTTGCTGGGTCATTCCGGGGCCTCTTGGGGGCAGGGGAGGGCGTGGGAGCGCAGGGCGCGGTAATGCGGCAGAGCGGCCTCCGAGACCGTCTGCAACTGGTCGGAGAGCGCCGGCAGGGGGCCCTCGGGGCCAGCAAAGCCGGTCGAGCGGTGCACCGCATCGTACCAATGGGGCGCCCAGACGCCATCGCGGGCATGGCCACCGGCGGGCCAGTGCAACATGGCCGGATCGTAGGCAATGCCCAGGGCGGCGCAAAGCCGGGTCAGCATCGTCCCGGGCGCACGGCGGATATCGGCGCTGTCGATCACGATGGCGGGGGCGCCCTCGGCGCAGACTTGGTCGAAGATCTCTTCCTGCTGCCGAAATCCGATGTCCTCGAGTCCGGGACGCTCCAGCTTGCGATCGAAGCTGGCGAGCACGCGGGCGGGGTGCCGGATCAGGAAGACATGCGCGACAGCGGCAAACCAGTCTCGGTCGATTCCCGGCAGCATGTGCTGGCTCATGTGTTTCTGGTAAAAATTTTTCTGACCGCCCGGAGCTGGCGCCATACAGCGTCGTGCAACCAATGCGGGATCGGCCTCGCCGGCGGCAAGGATTGCATCGCGCATTGGGTGGGCCCGTCCGCTCTGCGCGAGATAGGCCGCGTAAAACGGCTCGTCCCAGACGTCGAAGTCGTGGCGGGCGCCAAAGGAATACATCAGCGCAGTCGAGAGATTGCGCGGCCCCGACCACATCGCGATATTCATTCCCTCACCTCCCGTTCTGCCTTGTTTCTAAGGGCCTAGGCCTTGCATTGAGTGAGGGTGCGCCACAATCGTCCGATCTGCAATCGGTGATTTCAGCGGCTTTGCAAGCCACGCCAGAAATGGCAATTCCAGCCGATGCGCATCAGCGTCAATTGCGGAAATTGGCTGAATTTTGCCAACTGAAAATCCAAGGCTGACTTTCTGTCGAGTAGTCGCCTATATGTTGCATCAGAATGAGACCAACCGGATTGTTCCGATGGTCTTGGTGGTGGAATTGCCACTCTGGAGAGGCCGTTAACAATTTATTTGTTGACCTGATGTCACAAATATCGGAATTGACTGCCTAATCACGATGAATTAACGATCTAAATTGTCAAAACGACAGCTATCGGAGAGAACATGCCGGAAATCGATCTGGACGGATTGTCTCTGAAAGAACTGAAGCAGCTGCAAAAACAGGTGGCCAAGGCGATCAGTACTTTCGAGGACAGAAAGAAAAAAGAAGCACTGGCAGCCCTCGAGGCCAAGGCGGCGGAGATGGGGTTCTCCCTTTCCGACCTGACCACCGGCAAAGGCGGCAAGATTTCGGCGCCGAAGTATCAGAACCCCGATGATCCGACACAAACCTGGACAGGCCGTGGCCGCAAGCCCGGCTGGTTCGCCCAGGCATTGGAGCGCGGGACCTCGCCGGAAGAGATGCTTATTTCCTGACCGAATGGTCGAAATATATACTGCCCGGAGTGAGACGCGGGCATTCAGCAAAGCGATAAAAAACCCCCGATGCCAGGCATCGGGGGTTTTATTGATAGGGCGTCAATAAAAGATCAGCCGATGGCGGCCGCCTTTACATCGTCATCGATGAAAGGCGTGTATTGCGCAAAGTTGTCGGCAAACATCTGCACCAGTTTCTCGGCCTGGGCGTCATAAGCCGTCGGATTGTCCCAGGTGCGGCGCGGATCCAGCAGCACCTCGGGCACACCGGGCACGCCGGTGGGCACGTCAAAGCCGAAGTTCGGATCCTTGCGGAACTGTGCATCGGCCAACGATCCGTCCAGCGCGGCGGTGAGCAGGGCGCGGGTGGCCTTGATCGGCATCCGGCTTCCGGTGCCATAGGCGCCGCCGGTCCAGCCGGTGTTGACCAGCCAGCAGGTGGCGCCGTGCTTGGCGATCTTTTCGCGCAGGAGGTTGCCATAGGCCTCGGGCCGGCGCGGCATGAAGGGCGCGCCGAAGCAGGTCGAAAAAGTGGGCTCGGGCTCGGTCACGCCGCGTTCGGTTCCGGCCACCTTGGAGGTGAAGCCCGACAGGAAGTGATACATCGCCTGCGCCGGGGTCAGCCGCGCGATCGGCGGCAGCACGCCAAAGGCGTCACAGGTCAGCATGATGATGTTCTTTGGGTGGCCCCCCAGCGCGCTGTGCGAGGCGTTGGAGATGTACTCCAGCGGGTAGGCGCAGCGCATGTTGGCGGTGAGGGAATCGTCCTCGAAGTCGAGCTCCTTGGTCTCTTCGTCATAGACCATGTTCTCGATCACGGTGCCGAATTTCGTCGTGGTGGCGAAAATCTCGGGCTCGGCCTCGGCGCTGAGGTTGATGGTCTTGGCATAGCAGCCGCCTTCGAAGTTGAAGGTGCCGCGATCCGACCAGCCATGTTCGTCATCGCCGATCAGCACCCGCGCCGGATCGGCCGAGAGGGTGGTCTTGCCGGTGCCCGACAGGCCAAAGAAGATCGCCGTGTCGACCGGGTTGCCCACCGCATGGTTGGCCGAGCAGTGCATCGGCATAATGCCTTTTTCCGGCAGCAGGTAGTTCAGCAGGGTGAAGACCGATTTCTTGTTCTCGCCGGCGTATTCGGTGCCGCCGATCAGGATCAGCTTACGGTCAAAGTTCATCGCGATCACCGTGCCCGACCGGCAGTCGTGGCGCGCCGGGTCGGCGGTGAAACTGGGGCAGTTGATGACGGTGAAATCGGCGGCGAATTCGTCCAGGTCCTCACGGTCGGGGCGGCGCAGCATGTGACGGATGAACAGCCCGTGCCAGGCCAGCTCGGTCACCATGCGCACATCGATGCAATGTGCCGGATCGGCGCCACCGACGAGATCCTGCACAAAGAAATCGCGGCCTTTCATATGGGCCAGCATGTCCTGGTAGAGCGCGTCAAAGCCTTCCGGCGACATCGCGGCATTGTTGTCCCACCAGATGCTGTCGGCGACGCTCTCGGTCTTGACGACATGTTTGTCCTTGGGCGAACGGCCGGTGAATTTGCCGGTGGAGACCAGAAACGCGCCACCCTGGCCCAATGTGCCTTCCTCGCGCCGCAGAGCCTCTTCGATCAGCGCCGGTTCCATGAGGTTGTAATAGACATTGCCCAGACCCTCGATCCCTTGATCTTCAAGCCGGAACTGCGGGTTCACCCGTCCAAATGCCATTTTCTTTCTCCATGTATCCGTGCGTCTCGCGCCGGAAAGTCTTGTTGCTGACGGCAGAACGCGCCGCCCCCGCGGCCCTGTCCCGGGCCTCGGTCCAACTGGTGTAACATGGGGTTTCTTAGGGTGAACAGGACGCAGGGACGCAGTTAGCGCCACCAAATCACGGTTTAGCGCAATCATATTTCGCGTCGGTGACGCGGGGTCCGAAAGGTGAGGCAATTTAGCCATTCCTTCGTACTTTTCGGGTCTGCTTCCGGGGGGCTGGCGACGTGATTCGCAGTTAACGATTGATTGCCCGCCGCATATCAAGGCATAATGGCGCAAAAAAATATGACAGTTGAGCAGCATAAGGACACACCCAATGTCTAAAATCGCCTTGGTGGACGATGACAGGAACATCCTGACGTCGGTCGCAATGACGCTTGAGGCCGAGGGCTTCGAAGTCGAAACCTACAACGACGGCCAGACGGCGCTTGAAGCCTTCAACAAGAAGATGCCCGACATGGCGGTGCTGGACATCAAGATGCCGCGGATGGACGGCATGGACCTGCTCCAGCGCCTGCGCCAGAAATCGACCATGCCGGTGATCTTCCTGACCTCCAAGGACGACGAGATCGATGAGGTTCTGGGCCTGCGCATGGGCGCCGACGACTACGTCAAGAAACCGTTTTCGCAGCGGCTTCTGGTCGAACGCATCCGCGCGCTGCTGCGCCGCCAGGACGCGGTCGAGACCGGCGCCGTCGGCGACACCGAGGAAACCAAGGTGATCGAACGCGGCGAACTGCGGATGGATCCGCTGCGCCATGCGGTGGCCTGGAAGGGCAAGGACGTGTCGCTCACCGTGACCGAATTCCTGCTGTTGCAGGCGCTGGCCCAGCGCCCCGGTTTCGTCAAGTCGCGCGATCAGCTGATGGACGTCGCCTATGACGATCAGGTCTATGTCGACGACCGCACCATCGACAGCCACATCAAGCGCCTGCGCAAGAAGATGCGCAGCGTCGACGATGATTTCTCTGCCATCGAGACGCTTTATGGTATCGGTTACCGGTACAACGAAGAATAATGGCTCTGGTCGAGGAAATGGGCGTGCCCGAGACAGGCTCCAAACGGCGGGGTGACGTTGTTCTGGGCGACGATTGGGTCGCGCCCGACGGCACCGTCGAGCAGGAGCTTCAGGACAGCCGCGCCCGACGCGGGCTGTTCTCGCTGCGCACGTCGCCGCTCACCCGCAAGATCATCATGTTCAATCTGATCGCGCTGAACGTGCTGGTCGGTGGCATTCTCTATCTCAACTCCTCGCGCGACGGTCTGGCGGCACAGCGCGCCTCGGGCCTCGTCAGCGAGGCCGAACTGATCGCCGATGTCTTCGAGGCGCAGCTGCCGGGCAGCGCGCCGGTCAGCCTCGTCACCGGCGATGGCGTCGATGTCGCCGCAACGCTCGAGGGGATCGAGCTGCGCCGCGGCGCCGAGGTCTTTGTCTTCGACCCGGCGCAGGCCATCGTCGGCCGTTCCGCCTCGGACAGCATCGATGCGCCCGAGGATGAGGGAAATACCGTCATCACCGATCTGCTCGGCTCGATCTGGGACGCGGTGGCGCGGCTGGTCACCGATTCCGAAGAAGAGCGCCTTGCCGCCTTCGAGGAACACCTGATCGATCTGGCTGGCCCGGCGCTGGCCGGCAACACCACCGTACGCACCACCGAATCCGCCGATGGCGGCACGGTCTTTACCGTCGGCACGCCGATCGAACAGGGCGGCGCGCCGATCGGCGCCATCGTCCTGGTCTCGGCCTCTGGCGAGATCGACAAGCTGGTGCGCACCGAGCGCGAGCGGGTCTTGCAGATGTTCCTCGTGGCGACGCTGGTCTCGATCGGCCTGTCGCTGGTGCTGGCCTCGACCATTTCCAACCCGATTTCCGATCTCGCCGAAGCCGCCGAGCTGGGCCGCGACCGCGACCGCCGCAAGGACGCCAAGGGCCGCATCCGCATCCCCGACCTGACCGCACGCCCCGATGAAATCGGCCGGCTGTCGGGCGCGTTGCGCGGCATGGTCACGGCGCTTTATGACCGCATCGACGCCAACGAACAATTCGCCGCCGACGTCAGCCACGAGATCAAGAATCCGCTGGCCTCGCTGCGTTCCGCGGTGGGCTCGCTGCGCATGGTCAAGCGCGAGGATCACCGCGACAAGCTGCTCGACGTGATCGATCACGACGTGCGTCGGCTCGACCGGCTGGTCAGCGACATCTCCGATGCCTCGCGGCTCGACAGCGAATTGGTCAAGGAAGAACAGGCGCAGTTCAACCTGCTCGACCTCCTGGGCAACCTCGGGGACTTCCTCGGCAAGGAAGCGCAGACCAAGGAGATCGAATTCATCACCGATCTGCCCGAGGCGCCGATCATGGTGCATGGTCTCGAGGCGCGTCTGGCGCAGGTCTTCGTCAATCTGATCACCAATGCGATCAGCTTCTGCGAGGCCGGCGATGCGATCCGCGTCTGGGCCCGTCAGCGCGAGAACCGCGTGCTCATCGTGGTCGAAGACACCGGCCCCGGCATCCCGGAAGAAGCGCTGACCAAAATTTTTAAGCGCTTCTACTCGCACCGGCCCGAGCATGACTTCGGCAACAATTCCGGCCTTGGCCTAGCGATCTCGAAACAGATCGTCGAGGCGCATGACGGGGTGATCTGGGCCGAGAACATTCGCCCCACCGAGGCCGACATCACCTCCGAGCCGCTGGGCGCGCGTTTCGTCGTGGGGCTTCCGGTCTAGAAAATGGCGCAGCTTCTGCACGCAAGCACCGTGGCCTTCCGGGGCCGCGGTGTTGTCATTCTGGGCGCGTCCGGCAGCGGCAAATCGGCGCTGGCGCTCGAACTGATGGCGCTGGGGGCAGGCCTGGTGGCCGATGACCGCACCTTGGTCGAGGTGCAGGACGGCGCGTTGGTCGCCTCCTGCCCGCCGGCGATCTCGGGGCGGATCGAGGCCAGGTTCCTGGGCCTTCTTGGGGCCGACCCGCATCCGCCGGTGACCCTGGCCCTCGCCGTCGATCTCGACCGGATGGAGCAGCAGCGGCTGCCGCCCCTGCGGCAGACCGAAATCGCCGGCGTTTCGCTCGCTTTGGTTCACAATCGCGACGAAAGGTATTTCCCTGCTGCAATCAGGCAGTATCTTGTGCATGGTCGCCGCGACTGACCCCCGGCGCCCCAGGAGACGAAGACCCCATGCATCCCGATGCACCCAACCGCCTTGTTCTGCTCACCGGCCCCTCCGGGGCGGGGCGGTCTACGGCTCTGAACGCGCTCGAAGATATGGGGTTCGAGACCATCGACAACCTGCCGCTGGCGCTGGCGCCGACGCTGCTCGACGGCGGGCTGAGCCGCGACATGGCGCTGGGAATCGATGTCCGCACCCGAGATTTCTCGCCGGCGGCCCTGACGACGCTGCTGGCCAATATCGCCCAGCTCACCGGGCAGAACGCCGAGCTTGTGGTGCTCGAGGCCGAGGCCGGCGTGCTGGCCAACCGCTACAACGAGACCCGCCGCCGCCATCCGATGGCGCCCGACGGCACGCCCGAGGCCGGCATCGCGATCGAGCTCGAGATGCTGGGCGCGCTGCGCGATCAGGCCACCGTGCTGATCGACACCTCGGCGCTGTCGCCGCATGATCTGCGGGCCGAGATGCAGCGGATCTTTGCCCGCAGCGGCGGACATGATCTCGCGGTTTCGGTGCAGTCCTTTTCCTACAAGCGCGGCCTGCCGCTGGCGGCGGATGTGGTGTTCGACTGCCGCTTCCTGAAAAACCCCCATTGGCAGCCCGACCTGCGCCCGCTGACCGGGCAGGACAGCCGGGTCGCCGATCACATTGCCACCGATCCGCGCTTTGCCGTTTTCCGCGACAAGGTCTTTGATCTGCTGACCTTCCAGCTGCCCGCTGCACGTGATGAGGGCAAGGCGCATTTCTCGGTCGCCTTCGGGTGCAGCGGTGGCAAACACCGCTCCGTTGCCCTCGCGGAAAGCATTGCCCGAGGGCTTGCAACGGCGGGCTGGGGGGTGTCAATTAGGCACCGAGAGCTTGAGCGGCGCGCGCTGGCGCCGCTGGACCCTGTCCAACGGTGACCGGGAAATGAACGGGAGACCGGCGACCTTGATCGGCATCGTGATTGTGGCGCATGGCGGACTGGCCAGGGAGTACCTGGCCGCGATCGAACATGTGGTCGGGGCACAGCCGGGCATCCGCGCGATCTCGATCGAGCCCGACCATGTGCGCGACGACAAGCAGATCGAGATCTGCCGCGCTGCCGATTCCGTCGACCAGGGCGGCGGCGTGGTCATCGTGACCGACATGTTCGGCGGATCGCCCTCCAACCTTTCTCTCATGGCCTGTGCGCCCGAGAACCGGCGCATTCTTTATGGCGCCAATCTGCCGATGCTGATCAAACTGGCGAAAAGCCGCGATTTGGGTGTTGCCGACGCCGTCAGGCGTGCGACAGAGGCGGGACGCAAGTATATCGACAGCCAGAATATCTCATCGGATCAGACTACATGACAGACACCGTGACCCGCACTCTGAAGATCGTGAACGAGAAGGGGTTGCACGCCCGCGCCTCGGCCAAGCTGGTCGAGGTGGTCGAGGGATTCGATGCCCGGGCCGAAGTCTCGCGCGACGGCCTCGACGCCTCGGGGGATTCGATCATGGGGCTTTTGATGTTGGCAGCTTCGAAAGGAAGCACTATTGAGGTTCAGACTTCGGGCCCGGACGCCGAGGCGCTGGCTGATGCCGTCGAAGCCCTGGTGGCGGATCGGTTCGGAGAAGACTGCTAGGCCGGCTCACGGCCTGCCGGGGAAGGATGCTGAACGCAACCATGGTGGAAACCGCGCAATCCTCAGCCGGGCGCAAGGCGTCAACGGCGGGCCAGCAGGTACCCTATGACAAGCGCAAGCTGTCTTATGCCAATACCTTCACCAATCCGTGGAAGGCCAATACCATCCGGGCGATGGAATGGCTGACCGGCAAGCTGCCGCTGTTGCGCCTGGTGCGCCGGTTCGAGCGCCAGGGGCCGAAAGAGGGGCCGGCCTTCTTCAGCCAGGCGCTCGAGCTGATGGGGATCGAGCTGCGCACCCCGGCCGAGCAGATCGCCCGCATCCCGGCGACCGGCCCGGTGATCGTGGTGGCCAACCATCCGCACGGGCTGGTGGACGGCATGGTCCTGGCGGAACTGGTGGGCCGGGTGCGCACCGACTACAAGATCCTGACGCGCAACCTGCTTTCCGGAGTGAGCGAGATCGAGGACCTGATGATCCCGGTGCCGTTCCCGCATGAGGAAAACGCCCGTGTCGAGAGCCTGGAGATGCGCAAGGCGGCGATGGATCACCTGCGCCAGGGCGGGGTGATCGTGCTGTTCCCCTCGGGGGTTGTCGCCGCCAGCGACACCTTCTTCGGCAAGGCGGTCGAGGCGGTCTGGAATCCCTTTACCGCCAAGATGATCACCCGCTCCGGCGCCACGGTGGTGCCGATCCATTTCCCCGGCCAGAACTCGCGCCTTTACCAGATCGCCAACAAGGTGTCGGCCACCCTTCGGCAGGGGCTGCTGATCCACGAGGTCATGCATGCCTGCAACCGGCCGCAGGCGCCGATCATCGGCACCCCGATCACGCCCGAGGAAATCCGCAGCTGGGACAGCAAGCCGCGCCGCATGATGGCCTGGCTGCGCGCCCATACGCTCGGGCTGGGAGGCTAGACAGCAGCCGCGCCGGGGCGATGGCGGCAGGAGGGGGCCAGCCCCCTCGGCCTGCGGCCTCACCCCCGCGGTATTTTCGGCAAGAGGAAGCAGCCGGGGCGTGGTCCCCGGGGTCAGCGGGTCGGCACGGGGGGCTCGCCGCGGTAGTCGTAGAAGCCGCGTTTGGTCTTGCGGCCGAGCCAGCCGGCCTCGACATATTTCGTCAGCAGTGGGCAGGGGCGGTATTTGGTGTCGGCCAGACCGTCGTGCAGGACGTTCATGATGGCCAGGCAGGTGTCGAGGCCGATGAAATCGGCCAGCTCGAGCGGCCCCATCGGGTGATTGGTGCCGAGCTTCATTGCCTTGTCGATCGAGGTGACATTGCCGACGCCTTCGTACAGCGTATAGACCGCCTCGTTGATCATCGGCATCAGGATGCGGTTGACGATGAAGGCGGGGAAATCCTCGGCCGAGGCGGCGGTCTTGCCCAGCCGCTCGACCACGCCGAGGCAGGCGTCATAGGTGTCCTTGTCGGTGGCAATGCCGCGGATCAGCTCGACCAGCTGCATCACCGGCACCGGGTTCATGAAGTGGAAGCCCATGAATTTCTCGGGCCGGTCGGTCCGGCTGGCCAGCCGGGTGATCGAGATCGACGAGGTGTTCGAGGTCAGGATGGTGTTCGGCTTGAGATGCGGCAGCAGAGCGTCGAAAATCTTCTGCTTGATCTCCTCGCGTTCGGTCGCGGCTTCGATCACCAGATCGGTCTGCGCCACCTCCGCGGTCTCAAGCGTGGTGCGGATCCGCGCCAGGGCCGCGGCCTGGTCTGCGGCGCTCAGCGTGCCCTTGGAGACCTGTCGGCCGAGGTTCTTGCCGATCCGCGCCACCGCCGCGTCAAGCGCCTCCTGGGAGATATCGGTCATCACCACGTCATAGCCGGCCACCGCCATCACATGGGCGATGCCGTTGCCCATCTGGCCCGCGCCGATCACACCGATCGATTGAATTTCCATGACCTGCCCTCGTTCTGCTCGCCAGACAATAGGCAGCAACGCGGGCCGAGGGCAAGGGCGGGCGGCCGCGGAGTTTCCGTTAAACATCGCCATAAATCCATCGTTTAGGCATTTCGAAATCGAATCGGGTGAGGCTCGTCCCGGGTGAGAAAAATCAGGTGGGTGAGATGACCTATGACATGACCGGGGGTGCGGCCCCCGACTATCTTCCTTGTCGCTACGGGGCGTCGCGGCTGGTGTTCCGGGGGCCCCGGCGCCGGCTCGAGGGCGAATATGTCGCCTTTTTCGGCGGCACCGAGACCTATGGAAAATTCATTGAAACGCCGTTTCCGGCGCTGACCGAAGAGGCGCTTGGCCTGGCCTGCGTGAATTTCGGCTGTGTAAATGCCGGGGTGGATGCCTTTGTCAACGACAGTGCCCTGCTCGAGGCGGCGGGCCGGGCGCGGGCCACGGTGGTGCAGATCATGGGGGCGCAGAACATGTCGAACCGGCTGTACAGCGTGCACCCGCGCCGCAACGACCGCTTCATCAACGCCTCGGCGATGCTCAAGGCGGTGTTTCGCGAGGTGGATTTCACCGAGTTCCACTTTACCCGGCACCTGCTGGGCGAGCTGGCGGCGATCAGCCCCGATCGGTTCCGCATGGTGCGCGAGGAGCTTCAGGCGGCCTGGCTGGCGCGGATGACCTTGCTGATCAGCCGGATCAAGGGGCCGGTGGTGTTGCTCTGGCTGGCCGACCGGGCGCCGTCGAACGAGCCCGACGCGGAAGCCGATCCGTTATTTGTGACCGCCGACATGCTGGAGGCGCTGCGGCCCAAGGTGGCGGCGATCGTCGAGCTGCGCGCCTCGGCCGCGGCCCGCACACAGGGCACCGCCGGCATGCGTTTCGACCCGATGGAAGAGGCCGCCGCGCGCGAGCTTCCGGGGCCGGCGGTGCATGACGAGGCCGCCTTGGCGATCGCCTGCGAGCTGTCGGGGCTGCTGAACCGCCGGCATTGAGCCGGGAGGCGCGGCACGCGGCCGGCCCGGGCCATCTGCCGGCTGCGCCGCGCCGGAAAACCCCGATGCGGTCATTGCCGGGCGAGAGGGTTTGTGGCAAGACGGAGCTGACGTTCCTGAACCGACGAGTTTAGACATGACCGACTATGCCCAGCGCCGGACCTTCATGGTCGATACCCAGATCCGCCCGTCCGACGTGACCAAGTTTCCCATCATCGATGCCATGCTCAGCGTCCCGCGTGAGGTCTATACCCCGCGTGACAAGCGCGAGGCCGCCTATGTCGGCGAGAATATCGAATTCGCGCCGGGCCGGGTGATGCTCGAACCCAGGACGCTGGCCAAGATGCTGGATGGCCTGGCGATCTCGGGGGGAGAGCTGGTGCTCGATATCGGCGCGGGCTACGGCTATGCGGCAGCGGTGATGGCGCGGATGGCCGAGGCGGTTGTTGCCGTCGAGGACGACGCCGACCGGGTGTCCGAGGCGCAGGGCGCGCTGTCGGATCACGGCGCCGACGGGGTGATCATGCACGAGGCGGCGCTGGACGCCGGCGCACCGGAACACGGGCCCTACGATGTCATCGTAATCGAGGGCGGCATCGAGCATCTGCCCGAGGCCATTGCTGATCAGCTCAAGGACGGCGGCCGCATTGCCGCGCTCTTCATGGAGGGCGCGCTTGGCACGGTGCGGCTGGGTTACAAGCAGAACGGTGCGATCTCGTGGCGGTTTGCCTTCAACGCGGCGGCGCCGGTGTTGCCCGGATACCAGAGTTCCAGGGAATTTGCGCTGTAGCGGCACCGCGTGGCTTTTGCAGCGACGGAGGCGGGCCCAGATGGCGTATCAACGAGTGGCAAGTTCAGGAGACAGGCAATGATCCGCAATGCAATGAGGCGGGGCGCCTTGACTATCGCACTGGCGCTGGCGCCGGTGGCGACCAAGGCCGAGACGCTGGCCGATGCGCTGGCCAGCGCCTATACGCATTCCGGCCTGTTGCAGCAGAACCGCGCCTTGCTGCGCGCCGCCGACGAGGATGTCGCGGTGGCGGTTGCCGCGCTGCGCCCGATCGTGAGCTGGAGCTCTTCGTTCAGCCGCGATTTCGGTTACAGCTATTCCGCCACGACCGGCGCCGGCACCGGTTTTCAGGATGACAGCGCCAGCTTTTCCATCGTGGCCGAACTGCTGCTTTATGATTTCGGCGCCTCGCGGCTTCAGGTCGATGCCGCCAAGGAGGCGGTGCTGGCCACGCGCGAAGGGCTTGTGGTGATCGAGCAGCAGGTGCTGTTGCGCGCCGTCGTGGCCTATGTGGGTGTGCGCAGCGCCTCGGAAACCGTGTCCCTGCGGCAGAACAACCTGCGGCTGGTGCAGCAGGAGCTGCGGGCCGCACGCGACCGGTTCGAGGTGGGCGAGGTGACGCGCACCGACGTGTCGCTGGCCGAGGCGCGGCTGGCGGCCAGCCGGGCCAATCTTGCTGCGGCCGAAGGCGATCTGTTGCGCGCGATCGAGGAATACCGTGCCGCTGTGGGTTCGGGGCCGGACAATCTCGTTGCGGTGACGCGGCTGCCCGATGTCGAGCGCAACGAAGACGCGGCCAAGGCGATCGCCGTGCGTACGCATCCGTCGATGCGCCAGGCGCAATACCAGGTCTCTACCGCCGATATCAACCTGCGCCGGGCCGAAGCGGCGGTCAAGCCGCAGGTCTCGCTCTCGGGACGGGTCACCAAATCCGGCGATTTCAACAGCGGCGATTATTCCAACACCGGGTCGGTCTCGGTCGATTTCGGCGGCCCCATCTATCGCGGGGGCCAGCTGTCGGCACTGGAGCGTCAGGCCAAGGCGCGCGCCGATGCCGCGCGGAGCAACCTGCATGTGGTGCAGCTTGGGGTGGCGCAGGACGTGGGCACCGCGCTGGCCACGCTGCGCGTGGCGAATGCCTCGATCGAGGCGACCGAGCGGCAGATCCGCGCTGCCCGTGTCGCCTTTCAGGGGGTGCGCGAAGAGGCGACCCTGGGCCAGCGTACCACGCTGGACGTTCTGACCGCCGAGCAGGATCTGCTTGACGCCGAGGTGGCCTATACCGCCGCCGTGGCCGACCGCACGATTGCCGCCTATCAGGTCCTGTCGGCCATGGGGTTGATGACCGCCAAGCATCTCGGTCTGAACGTGCAGCTTTACGACCCGGCGGAATACTATCGGCTGATCAGGAACGCGCCGGTCAAGAGCCTTCAGGGCGACAAGCTCGACCGGGTGCTGCGCCGCATCGGCGACTGAGGTCCACCCGCCACAAACCCCGCGCAATTTTCGCTATCGGTTGTGCGGTGCGCCCCGCCGGGGTATCCTCCCGGCGAGGCAAAGTGGTGAAAATAATGTCAGATCCTGTCAAATCCTCGGAGATCGAGGATGTCCTGTCATCTATTCGCAGGCTGGTGTCCGAAGAGGCACGTCAAGAAATGCAGGCACGGCGGGCGGAGGCCGAGAAGGCCGTGCCGCCAGAGGCCAGGGCCCCCCAGGAACCGGAAGCCCTGGTGCTGACCCCGGCGCTGCGCGTGCACGACGGCGGCCGGGCAGAGCCCGACTCGCCGGCCCCGGAAGCGATCGAGGAAGCGCCCTTCGAAGAGGCTGTCGACGAGGGCGCCGAAGCCGCGCCCGAGGTCTTCGCCGATCATGTCGCGGAGCCGGCCGCGGAGGCGGTGCAGGAGGCCGTAGCCGAGAGTGTATCTGCGGATGATCTGCCCGAGGCGCCGGCCGAGCCCGAGACGCTCGAGGCCAAGATCGCGGCGCTCGAAGCGCTGATTGCCGGCAGCAACGAAGGCGCGGCGGCGCTGTCCGAGGCACCTGCCGCCGAACCGGACGCCCCGGAGGCGGAGACCACCGATACCACCGATATGGCGCCCGATCCGGCACCGGAGGAGGCGCTGGATTGGGAAGATCACGACCCCGATGCGCCCGAGGCCGAAGCCGCGCCGAATGCCGCCGAGGAGGCCCCCCAGGACACCCCGGCCGAGCAGCAGGACACCCTGGCAGCGCAGGAAGAGGCGCAGCAGGACGACACATCCGAGGCTCTGGATCAGGACGACGATCAGCCGCCGGCCAAGCCGTTTGTCTTTGTCTCGCGCAACAGCGTGCCGGGCCCCGAAGCGGCGCCCGAGGCGGAGGCCGGCGACGATGGCGACACCGATGCCTCCGAGGAACTGGTGTCGACCGCGTCCGATCTTGGCGCAATCGACGAGGAGGCCCTGCGTGACATGGTGGTCGAGATCGTCCGCGAGGAGCTTCAGGGCGCACTGGGCGAGCGGATCACCCGCAATGTTCGCCGCCTTGTCCGGCGCGAAATTCATCGCGCCCTGGCCAGTCAGGAACTCGACTGACCCTGCAAACGCAAACGCGCCCCGATCACGGGGCGCGTTTGCAAGTCTTGGAAAAGATGGAAGATCAGGCGGCTTCGCGTTCCGCCGCTGCGGCCGCATTGCGCCGTTCGCTTTCTTCGCGCGACAGGGCGACCGAAGTCCGCACACCCTTGCCCACGAATTCCATCAGACCCTGAACGACACGTTCGTTCGGGTCGATCCCGGCACAGGACAGCACCTCGCGTCCATCACGCGAGCGCGCCCAGCGGGCAATCTGTTCGGGGCCGTTGCCGTATTTCTTGTCATCGGCAATGGCGTCGTCGAGTGCAGCCAAGACCACGGCGGCAAACAGCTTGCGGGCACGGCTGCCCTGTTCGCTGTTAAAGGCTGTACCATCAACGAAATCAGTCATGTATCGTCCTTTATTCTTGCTCTTGTGTTTCTGGCGTGAAGGCCCTTATGGCCGCTTTTTATTGATTCGGATACCCCGCAAACGCATACCACTTATGTGATACTTGCATAGCTTTCTGCGCATGCAGCACAGGATATGGTAAGCTTGCTCTGGGCATGAACGCGATATATAGGTCCCGTCAAATCGTCTTCAACCTCTCGACAAGGTCCTGCCACAATGCCCAAGATCAACGGTAACGAAATCCGCCCCGGCAATGTCCTCGAGCACGACGGCCATCTCTGGGCCGCCGTCAAGGTCGATCATGTCAAACCCGGCAAAGGTGGTGCATTTGCGCAGGTCGAAATGAAGAACCTGCGCAACGGTTCCAAGCTGAACGAACGCTTCCGTTCCGCCGACAAGGTCGAGCGCGTGCGGCTGGAACAGAAGGACATGCAGTTCCTTTACGAAGACGGCGGCCAGCTGATCTTCATGGACACCGAGACCTACGACCAGGTGCAGCTCGACGCCGAGATCCTCGGCGAGCGCCGCCCCTTCCTGCAAGACGGCATGACCATCGTGGTGGAATTCCACGAAGAGGAGGCGCTGAACGCCTCGCTGCCGCAGAAGGTCACCTGCAAGGTGGTCGAGACCGAGCCGGTGGTCAAAGGCCAGACCGCCGCCAACAGCTTCAAGCCCGCCGTGCTCGACAATGGCGTCAAGGTCATGGTGCCGCCCTTCGTGGGCCAGGACGAGGATATCGTCGTCAACACCGAAACCATGGAGTATTCCGAGCGCGCCTGACCTCGGGGCCCGCGCGCATATCCCCCGGACAGCCGGGGGCGCGCATTTCATGATCAAAGGCCTCCGGCACAACGCCAAGGAGGCTTTTTTCATGTCCACAGACCATCCCGACCTCGCGGCCATCGCCGCCCTGCATCGCGGCGACACCGCCCGCATCGATGCCATCGCCCGCCGGCTGGCCCGGGGCGCCGGGCTGCTCGGCTATCGCACCGAAGGCGTGTTGCGCGGCTACCTGCTCTGGAGCCGCGGGGCCGGGGACGCGCCGGAGATCGAGCGCCTCTACGTCGCCCCGGGCTGGCGCCGCCGCGGCATCGAAGAACGGCTGCGCCGCCGTCTGCCGCAGCCCTCGTAACCGCCCCGCGACACACCTCGGTGGTCGGGCTTCAGCCCGGCCCGCGCGCCACCAGCGAAACCTGCGCCGCCCCCGCCTGCATCTCGCCCCTGGCCCGGTCAAATCGCAGATAGGCCAGCGCCCGGTCGCCGGCGCGGGTGCCAAGCACGCCCACCGGCTTGCCGTTGGCGGTGATCTCGCTGCCCGGATCGGCGGCGCCGTCGACCGCCACCTGGGCCAGCCCCTTGCGCAGTTCGGTTTTGTGCTTCATCCGCGCCGTCACCTCCTGGCCGACGTAACATCCCTTGCGGAAATCCACCCCCGCCAGCCGCTCGAATCCCATCTCGAGCAGATAGCTGTCCGGCCCCAGTTCGCGGCCCCAGCGCGGCACCATCGCCGCCACATGCAGCGCATCCCAGTCGGTGTCGTCCGCCTCCACCGCCTCCGGCGCGATCAGCCGCCAGCCCAGGCGGTCGTCGCGCGGATCGGGCAGGGCGCCCGCCGGCGCCGCACCGGTGCCACGCGACACCGCCAGATCGGTCGGCCCAATCGTCACATCGGCGCGCAGCTTGTACATCGTCAGCCGCTTGGCCAGCCCCTCGGCCAGCTCGGCCGGCAGATCCATCAGCACATCCGCACCGTCCGCCTGCAAGAAGAAGTCGGCGATCAGCTTGCCCTGCGGCGTCAGCATGGCGGCATAGACCAGCCCCCGATCCAGCCGCGCCACGTCATTGCTGACCAGCCCTTGCAGAAAGTCCCTGACATCGCCGCCTGCAAGGCGCAGCACGCGGCGTTTCCCGGCATAAGTGTTCATTTGACAATTCCTTCCGGCCCTGACGTCCCATATAGACATCCCGTGAGCAAGCAGAAGAGGCAAGATGCGCGCCCCGATCTCGGTCATCATCCCGACGCTGAACGCCGCCACGGCGCTGCCCGCCTGCCTGATGGCGCTGGGCGAAGGGCTGCAAGAGGGGCTGATCCGCGAGCTGATCGTCAGCGATGGCGGTTCCACCGATACCACCCTCGCGACCGCAGAGGCCGCCGGCGCCCGGATCGTCACCGGCCCGGCCTCGCGCGGCGGCCAGCTCCGGCGCGGCGCCGCCCGGGCGCAGGGCGACTGGTTGCTGGTGCTGCATGCCGACACCAGGCTCGCCCCGGGCTGGACCGCGCCGGTGCTGGCGCATCTTTCCGGCGATTCCGCCGCCGCCTTCCGCCTCCGCTTCGACAGCCGCCACCCGATGGCGCGGCTGACCGAAGGCTGGGCCAACCTGCGCAGCCGACTGTTCCAGCTGCCCTATGGCGATCAGGCGCTGCTGCTGCCGCGCGCGCTCTATGACGCCGCCGGCGGCTATCCCGACCAGCCACTGATGGAGGATGTGGCCCTGGCCCGCGCCCTCAAGGGCAAGATCACACTGTTGCCCGCCAAGGCGCTCACCTCCGCCGACCGCTACCGCCGCGACGGCTGGCTGCGCCGCGGCGCGCGCAATCTCGTCACCCTGGTCCGCTACGCCACCGGCACCCCGCCCGAGACCCTGGCGAAAGGCTACCACCGACGCTCCTGATCTTCCTCTTGCCGAAAATACCGCGGGGGAGGCCGTAGGCCGGGGGCAGCGCCCCCAGTCCCGGCCGGTCCTAGGCGCCGTCCTGCATCCGGTACAGCCCGGCATAGACACCGTTCCGCGCCAGAAGCGTCTCATGTGTGCCTTCCTCGACCACCCGCCCCTGATCCATGACGACGATCTTGTCGGCATGGCGCACGGTCGACAGCCTATGCGCGATCACCAGCGTGGTGCGGCCCCGCGCCAGTCGGTCCAGCGCCTCCTGCACCAGCGCCTCGGAAGCGGTGTCGAGCGCCGAGGTCGCCTCGTCGAGCAGCAGGATCGGCCGATCGCGCAGCACTGCGCGGGCAATTGCCACCCGCTGCCGCTGACCACCCGAGAGGTTCGAGCCGCGCGGCCCGGCCGGGCTGTCGAGCCCTTCCGCCAGCCGCGGCAGGAAATCCGCCACATGCGCCGCCTCGAGCGCCGCGTTCAGCCGGTCTTCGCTGACCTCGCGACCATCGAGCACGATATTGTCGCGCAGGCTCTCGTCGAACAGCAGCGCCTCCTGGCTGACCACGGAAAACAGCCCGCGCACCTCGGGCACCGCCATGTCGCGCACGTCGGTGCCGCCGATGGTGACCTGGCCGCGCTGCACGTCGACCAGCCGCGTGATCAGGTTGAAGACGGTGGATTTCCCCGCCCCCGAAGCGCCGACCAGCGCCGTGGTCTTGCCGGCCTCGGCCACCAGCGAGGCGCCACGCAGCACCGGCGCGTCGCCAAAGGCGAGGTGCACGTCATCCAGTACGATTTCCGGCGCGCCCTGCGGCGCGGGCCGCGGGGTTGCCGGCGAGGCCAGCCCCGGCCGGGTCTCGAGCAGCTCGCGCAGCCGCTCGATCGCCGCCGCCGCCACCTGCCAGACACCCGAGACCGCGCCCAGCCGGCGCAGCGGCTCGAAGGCCAGGCCGAGAGCGGTGAAAAAGGCCATGAAATCGCCCACCGTCTTGGTGCCGTCGATGATCTCGCGCCCGCCATAGAGCAGCACGCCAAAGAACCCGACACCGGCCATCAGGTCGACCATGCCGGGGATCAGCGCCTGGCCGAGCGAGGATTTGACCTCGACCCTGATCCGCTTGTCGGTCAGCTTGGAATAGCGCCGCGACTGGTAGCGTTCGAGCCGGTTCAGCTTGATCGGGACGATGCCGTGAAAGATCTCGTTGAGCCGCACCGACAGCCCGGCTGCCACGTCGCGCGCCACCCGTGCATGGCGGCGGACATAGCGTTGCAGCACCACCACCGGCACCACCATCACCGGCACGCCGATCAGCGCCACCAGCGTCCAGCGCCAGTCGATCGACAGCGCCACCCCGAACAGCGACACCAATGCCACCACGTCGCGGCCGGCGCCGGTGACCAGGGTCTTCCAGACCTTGTTGATCGAGCCGACATCGCCCTCGATCCGCTGCATCAGGTAGCCGGGGCTGTGGGTCTGATGGAACTGGCCTTCCAGGGTCATCAGGTGGTCCACCAGGTCGGTGCGAATCTCGCCCGAGGTGACCTGGGCCAGTCGTGTCAGCACCACCTTCTGCACCACCGAGGCCGTCGCGCGCAGGGCAAAGATGCCCAGAATGGCAAGCCCCACAAGCACCAGCTTGTCCCCTTGTCCGCCGATGAAGATCTGGTCGAACATCGGTTTCATCATGTAGCTGATGGCGCCGTACATCGCGCCTTCGAGCGACATGAAGACCAGCGCCACCGCCAGCAGCCAGATGTGCCGCCGCAGGTACTTGCGCCAGAGCCAGCGTGCCAGCCCGCGCGAATTGGGCGGGGTCTCGCTCACGCCTCGTCCTTTCGGTCGCGCAGCATCTGCGCGGTCTCGGCCGGGGTCTTCCGGGCATCCCAGGCGTCGTTCAGCCGGGCGGCGCGATATTCGCTGCGCAGCCAGTCCTCGAAGCCGATCGGCTCGGCGTTCTTGCGAGCCTCGTAGACCGAGAGGATGTAATCCTGCACCCCGGTCTTGGTCCATTTCATGTGCAGGTATTTCATCGATAGCTGCTTGCGCGCCTCTTCCACCGGCAGGCCTTCGAACACCATCAGGTACATCGCGGCAACGATCCCGGCGCGGTCGGCGCCGGACTTGCAATGAAAGACAAACGGCTTCTCGATATCGCGGAAGGTGTCCAGAACTGCCAGAAGCCGATCCCGTTTGGTGGCATTGCGGGCCCAGAGCTTGGTGACGCGGAACTCCATGCCAAGCGCTTCGCAGGCTTCCTTTTCAAACTGGTAATGGGCGAATTTCTCTTCGCCGCGCAGGGTCACCACGGTCTTGATGCCGAGCTCCCGATAGCGTTTGAGCCGGCGCGGGCCGGGATGGTTCGAACGATAGACGCCCGGCGCGATCTCGAAGAAATTGGTCCAGAGCACGCGCAGGAAGGCATGGTCGACGACGTTGTAATGCACATTGCCCCAGAACCGGCCTTTCGGCGTGGAGATATCCTTGCCGAAGGACCGGCTGAACCGCCGGTTGCGGTCCTCCAACCAGGTCATCATCTTTTTGATCATCGACACTGCGGCCGGTGGCCGCCTCCCGGGGTTTCGCTGGCGCGGGTGTAGGCGCTCGGGGCCCGGCTGGCAAGCCGGGCGGTGGCGATTGACGAAGGCGCCGCGCCGGGGTTAGCTGCGCGTCGATCCACGGAGAACGCAACATGCCCCTCGCCAATGGCCGCACCTACCGGGCAATCCCCGGTCCCTCGGAAACGCCCGACGCCGTGCAACGCGCGATGCACCGCAGCTCGGTCAATATCTACGAAGGCGAGGTCGTCGAACTGACCGAGGGCCTGCTGCCGGATCTGCGCCGGGTGGCGCGGACCGAACATGACGTTGCGATGTATATCTGCAACGGTCACGGCGCCTGGGAGGCCGCGCTGGCCAATGTGCTGAACCCCGGCGATCTGGTGCTGGTGCCGGCAACGGGGCGGTTTTCGCACGGCTGGGTGGAAATGGCGCAGGGCCTGGGCATCGACGCGGAGATCCTGGAATTCGGCTTGCAGAGCCCGTTCGACCCGGACCGCATCGAAGCGCGGCTGCGCGCCGACACGGCGCGGCGCATCAAGGCGGTTCTGGCGGTGCATGTGGATACCGCCACCTCGGTGCGCAACGACATTCCCGCGCTGCGGGCGGCGATGGATGCGGCAGGGCACCCGGCGCTCCTGATGGCCGATTGCGTCGCCTCGCTGGGCTGCGACCGCTTCGAGATGGATGCCTGGGGTGTCGACGTGCTGGTCGCCGGCTCGCAAAAGGGGCTGATGGTGCCGCCGGGCATGGGCTTTGTGTTCTTTTCGCCCAAGGCCGCCGCGCATCGCCCCGACCGGGTGTCGCGCTATTGGGACTGGACGCCGCGCGCCCGGCCCGAGATGTATTACCAGTATTTCGGCGGCACCGCGCCGACCCATCACCTCTATGGCCTGCGCGTCGCGCTCGACATGATGAAGGACGAGGGGATGGAGGCGATCTGGCAGCGACATGCCACGCTGGCCCGGGCGATCTGGGCGGCGGTGGAGCATTGGGGGCAGGCCGGGCCGCTCCGGCTCAATATCGCCGATCCGGCGCATCGCAGCCATGCGGTCACCACCCTGGGTATCGGAACGCCCCAGGGCCAGCGGCTGCGCGACTGGTGCGAACGCAACGCCGGCGTGACGCTGGGCATTGGCCTCGGCATGGCGCCGCCCGACAGCCAGGAGCGGCACGGTTTCTTTCGCATCGGCCACATGGGGCATGTGAACAGCCACATGATCCTGGGCGTGCTAGGGGCGATCGAGGCGGGGCTTGCCGCGCTCGACATTCCGCACCACGCCGGCGGCATCCAGGCCGCCACACGGGTGATCAGCGCCGCCGCGCCGCCAGCCAGCTGATCCAGGTGTTGAGCGTCAGCCCGGCGAGCACGACCGCCGCCAGCCCGAAGGCCGCCAGCAGGGCAAACAGCATCCAGATCAGATTCACGCCGAACATCACCAGGCACGCGGCGGTGTAATCGGGCGCGCGCCCGACGGGGCGGTCGTGGGATCGGTGGTACATGCGGCACCTCGCGCAAACTGCGGCGCCGTCAAGAATAGACCGCCCGGCGCGCCTGTCATCTAAAGTTTTCGCCAATCGCCTGCGGTTTTCGCGCCCCGGGCCCGACCCGGGGCCGCACGCGCCGGATGTGACCGGTCCGGGGGCCCCGGCGCGGTGGCCGGGGCGGGGTCAAGTGCCGGCGGTCATGCCGGGTCGAGTTGGCCGTCGGTCATCCGCAACTGCCGGTCCATCCGCGCCGCCAGCTCGAGGTTGTGGGTGGCGATCAATGCCGAAAGTCCGGTTTCGCGCACCAGATGCATCAGTGCCTCGAACACCGTGTCCGAGGTCGCGGGGTCGAGGTTGCCGGTGGGCTCGTCGGCAAGCAGCAGGCGCGGCGCATTGGCCAGCGCGCGACAGAAGGCCACCCGCTGCTGTTCGCCGCCCGAGAGCGCGCCGGGGCGATGACCGGCGCGGCCCTGCAAGCCGACGGTTGCCAGCAGAGTCTCGGCCCGGGCCTCCGCCGCGCCGCGGGCCACACCATTGGCGAGCTGCGGCAGCACGACGTTTTCCAGCGCGGTGAATTCCGGCAGCAGGTGGTGGAACTGATAAACGAAGCCCACGTCGCGCCGCCGCGCGGCAGTGCGCTTGCGGTCGCTCAGCCGGGTCATCTCCTGGCCGCCGATCCGGACCGAGCCGGCATCGGCGGTGTCGAGCAGCCCGGCGATATGCAGCAGCGTCGACTTGCCCGCCCCCGAGGGTGCCACCAGCGCCACCACCTCGCCGGGGGCGAGGCTCAGGTCGACGCCCTTGAGCACCGCCACCTCGTTTTCGCGACCCTGGTTGTAGGTCTTTTGCACGCCGTCCAGCGCCAGCACCGGATCACTCATACCGCAGCGCCTCCACAGGGTTGAGCCGCGCCGCGCGGCGGGCGGGAAAGATGGTGACGATGAAGGACAGCCCCAGCGACAGCGTCACCGCCGAGAGCACATCGCCCATCTCGAGCTTGGCCGGCACCGCGTAAAGCCCGCGGATCGACGGGTCCCAGACGCCGCCGCCGGACAGGTAGTTCACCACCGCAAAGATCGGATCGATGTAGATCGCAAAGAGACTGCCGAGGATGACGCCAAGGAGCGTGCCGATCAGACCGGTGAAGGCGCCGCAGATGAAGAATATCCGCAACACCGAGCCTTCCGACAGGCCCATGGTGCGCAGGATTCCGATGTCGCGGCCCTTGTTCTTGACCAGCATGATCAGCCCCGAGACGATGTTCATCGCCGCGATCAGCACCAAGATGGCGAGGATCACGAACATCACGTTGTCCTCGATCTCCAGCGCCCGGAGGAAGGCGCCGCTGGCGTCGCGCCAGGTCCAGACCAGCGCCCGCTCGCCCGCCACCTCGAGCAGCGGCAGCGCATAGCTGTCGACGGTGTCGGGGTCCGAGACCATGACCTCGATCTCGTCTGCCACGCCTTCGCGGTTGAAATAACTCTGCGCCTCGGCAAAGGGCATGTAGACGCGGGTGCGGTCGATGTCGTGGCGGCCGGCGGTGAAGACATAGCCCACCTCATAGGCCTGCACCCGCGGCGAGGTGCCGAAGGGCGTCTTGACCCCGTCGGGCGAGATCAGCTTGATCCGGTCACCGACCGTCACCCCAAGCTCGCGCGCCACGCCCGAGCCGATGGCCAGGCCCGGGCCAAAACCGGAGAGATCGCCCTGGCTGTCGCTCGGGTTGGCGACGCGCGGAATGGTCGAGAGATCGGCGGCAGAAATGCCGAAGACCTCGACACCGGAGTTTCGGCCATTGGCGGTGGCCATGACCTGGCCCTTGACCAGCGGCGCGGCGCGGGTGACGAAATCGAGCGCGGAGATCCGCGCCCGCAAGGCGTCGAAATCCTCGATGCTGCGTTCGATCTGGCCAAATTCGTTGATCTGCTGCTGATAGTAGACGGTGACATGGGCATTGGTGCCGACGATGGTATCGACGAATTCCTCGCGAAACCCCGAGCGCACCGCCAGCGTGGCAATCAGCGCAAAGACCGCCAGCGTGATGCCGATCAGGCTGATCCAGGTCATGGTGCTGACGCCGCCTTCGGCGCGTTTGGCGCGCAGGTAGCGCCAGGCGATCATCCATTCGAAGGCGGCGAAGGGCGCGGGGCTGCGCGGAGTGGCTCTGCTCATGGGCTTTCCTTGTTTCGCGCGGAAATTGGTCAAAGGGGCCGCAAGGGTCAAGCGGCGAATGCCGCGGCGCCGCGCGGGCTGTCGCGATTGTGTTGTTCGGGCGCGATGGCGGAGCGCTTGCATCCTTCGGCCGGCTCGGGATAGTGCAGGGGGATGAGAGGACCGCGTTTCACCGATATCGTCGCCGCCCTGCCGCCCACCGTGCCCTTTGTCGGCCCGGAACAGATGGAGCGTGACCGGGGCGCGCCTTTCGTGGCCCGTCTTGGCGCCAATGAAAGCGTCTTCGGCCCGTCGCCGCTTGCCAGCCGGGCGATGCAGGCAGCAGATGCCGAGATCTGGAAATACGGCGACAGCACCAGCTTTGATCTGCGGCATGCGCTGGCCGAGGATTTGGGCATCGGTGCCGACAATATCGTCCTCGGCGCCGGGATCGACGGGCTGCTGGAATCCACCGTGCGGTTGATGGTCGGCCCCGGAGATCAGGTGGTGACCTCGGATGGCGCCTATCCGACGTTCAACTTTCACGTGGCGGGCCATGGCGGCACGCTGCACCGGGTGCCCTATCGCGACGATCACGAGGATCCCGAGGCGCTGCTCGCCAAGGCGCGCGCGGTCGGGGCAAAGCTGATCTATCTGGCCAACCCCGACAATCCGATGGGCAGCTGGCTCTCGGCGGCGCAGGTCGAGGCGATGATCGCGGCGCTGCCGGCGGGCTGTGTGCTGGTGCTCGACGAGGCCTATGTCGAATTCGCGCCCGAGGATTCGGTGCCGGCGTTTGACGTCACGGACCCGGCGGTTCTGCGCTTCCGGACTTTTTCCAAGGCGCATGGCATGGCCGGCGCGCGGGTGGGGTATGCCATCGGCCAGGCGGATGTGATCGCCGCCTATGAAAAGGTGCGCAACCATTTCGGGATGAACCGCTCGGCCCAGGCGGGCGCGCTGGCGGCCTTGCAGGATCGCGCGTGGCTGGCCCGGGTGCAGCGCGACGTGGCCACGGCGCGCGACAGAATCGCGGCGATCGCGCGGGACAACGGGCTTCGGCCGCTGGCCTCGGCCACCAATTTCGTGGCGGTGGATTGCGGCGCCGACGGCGATTTCGCCCGCCGGGTTCTGACCGGCCTGCTGGCACAGGGGGTCTTTGTGCGAATGCCCTTTGTTGCGCCGGAAGACCGCTGCATCAGGATCAGCGCCGGCACGCCGGAGATGCTCGACGCTTTTGCCGCCGCACTGCCCGAGGCGCTCGCCGTCGCGCGACGGGGCTGAGCCACTGGTCTTTGCCGGCCTGCGGCCTATCTTCGCTGCATGCAGATTCTCATCTTGTATTTCGCCACCGCGCTGGTCTTTCTCGGCCTCGATGTCATCGGGTTGCGGCTCCTGATCCGCCCGGTGTTCGAACGCCATGTCGGCGACCTTCTGGTCGACGGGTTCCGCCTTGTTCCGGCGCTGGTCTTCTACCTGTTCTACGTCGCAGGGCTGATCTGGTTCGTCAGCCTGCCGGCCCTGCGGGCCGAAGCGCCGGCGCAGGCGGCGCTGGGCGGGGCCTTTCTGGGGGCGCTGGCCTATGGCACCTACGAGTTCACCAATCTGGCGACCTTGAAAGGCTGGTCCTGGTCGATGCTGCTGACCGATCTGAGCTGGGGCATTTTCCTCACCGGCTTTGCCGCCTGGGCGGGGCTGATGATCACCCGCGCGCTGAGCTGATCAGCGCCGCCGCCGCCGCCCGGCGCGCGGGATCGAACTGCGTGACAGCGGATACGTGGCATCGGGATGCGGCGGGTGGCCTTGGGTTTTCGCCCAGAAGCGCGGCCCGCCAAGCCGCATCCACAGCGGAAGGCAGAGCACGATCCCGGCGACGAAGCCGCCGGCATGGGCCCAATAGGCGACGCCGCCGCCATCGCCCGGCGTGCTGAAGCCGCCAAAGAGCTGCATGCCGAACCACAGCCCCAGCATGATCCAGGCCGGCAGCGGCAGAACCTTGAAAAAGACGATGAAGATCAGCAGGATATCCACCTTGGCCCGAGGGTAGAGCAACAGGTAGCCGCCCATCACCCCGGCAATCGCCCCCGAGGCGCCGACCACCGGCACCATCGATTGCGGCGCACTGGCCCATTGCAGCACCGCGGCGGCCAGCCCGCAGGCGAGGTAAAAGCCCAAATAGGGCAGGTGCCCCATCTCATCCTCGATATTGTCGCCGAAGATGAAGAGAAACAGCATGTTGCCCGCAAGGTGCAGAAAACCGCCATGCAGGAACATCGAGGTGAAAACCCCGGTGATCCCCTCGCCGGCGCTGACCTTGGCCGGGATCAGCGCGTAATCCCAGTAGAAATAGGACAGCGCCCGGTCGCCCATGTCCACATATGACAGGAACACGACGATATTGATCGCCATGAGCGCATAGGTGACAAAGGGCGTCCGGCCGGAGGGGTTGTGATCGCGGATCGGGAACATGGGGGAAAGCTTGTGGCTTTCCCCCCGAAGGTCAAGAGATCACACGCCGGTCATGACATTCCCGAGAGCAGCGCGGCATTGCCGCCCGAGGCGGTGGTGTCGACGCAGACATGGCGTTCATGCGCCACGTGCCCCTTGTCGGGCAGGCCGGTGATCAGCGGCAGGATCGGCCCGTCACGTCCGGCCAGCGCCTGCGCATAGGCCCGTCCGGTGGATGCGTCGCCCCACCAGAGCGCGCCCGAGATGGCCTCCAGCGCGCCCAATGCCGCCGGTTCCAGCGCGCCGGCGACGCGGACGCCGCTGCCGCCAAGCGCCTCGACGGCCGCTTTCTGCGCCTGCGCCGCGGCATCCCCCGGCCCGAGGCAGAGCAGCGGCGGGCGCGGCAGGGCGGTGAGCCGGTTGGATTCGCCGGTCGGCCCCGGCAGCGAGAGCGGCTGATCGGCCTCGGGCAGTTCGCGGGCCTTCAGCGCCTCTTGGAGGGCCAGGCTGTCGACCTGCGCGCCGGGGCTCTCGCTTGCGAGGGGGGCGGGATGGCTGGAATAGCGCGCCAGATAGTTCGGCCCGCCCGCCTTGGGCCCGGTGCCCGAAAGCCCCTCGCCGCCAAAGGGCTGGCTGCCGACGATGGCACCGATCTGGTTGCGGTTGACGTAGATATTGCCGGCATGGATGCGCTCGGACACATGTTGCACCCGGTCGTCGATGCGGGTGTGCAGCCCGAAGGTGAGGCCGTAGCCGGTGGCATTGATCGTGTCGATCACCTGATCGAGTTGATCGGCCTCGAAGGTGGCGAAATGCAGCACCGGGCCAAAGATCTCGCGTTCCATCTCTTCGATGCCGCTGACGCGTAGCAGTGTGGGGGGGATGAAATGGCCGGTTTTCGGCACCGAGATCTGCTTGATGACGCGACCTTCGGATTTGGCCTTGGCGACATAGGTGGCGATGCCCTCATGCGCCTCGGCGTCGATCACCGGGCCGAGATCGGTGGAGAGCTGCCAGGGCAGCCCGGGTTGCAACGCCTCCATCGCGCCGGTCAGCATCTCGATGAACGGCCCGGCAATGTCGCGCTGCACGTAGAGACAGCGCAGGGCGGAACAGCGCTGGCCGGCGGACTGAAAGGCGCTTTCGACAATGGCCTGAACCGCCTGTTCGGGCAGGGCGGTGCTGTCGACGATCATCGCGTTCAGCCCGCCGGTTTCGGCGATCAGCGGCGCGCCGGGGGCGAGGGTGTCGGCCATGCTGCGGCGAATTTTCAGCGCCGTCTCGGTCGAGCCGGTAAAGGCCACGCCGCCGACGCGCGGATCGGAGGTGAGCGCCGCGCCGACGTCACCTGCACCGGGCAGGCATTGCAGCACGTCGCGCGGCACACCGGCCTCGTGCAACAGCTCGACCGCGCGGCAGGCGATCAGCCCGGTCTGTTCCGCAGGTTTGGCCAGCACCGCATTGCCCGCCGCCAGCGCCGCCGAGACCTGACCGGTGAAGATCGCCAGCGGAAAGTTCCAGGGGCTGATGCAGGTAAAGGTGCCGACCGGCGCGTCCTCGGGCGCATTGGCGGCGTAGTAGCGCAGGAAATCGACCGCCTCGCGCAGCTCGGCCACCGCATCCGGCAGGCTTTTGCCCGCCTCGCGGGCGACCAGGGCGAAGATCTCGCCGTAATTGGCCTCGTAGAGATCGGCGGCCTTGTTGAGGATGGCGCCACGTTCAGCCGCAGAGGCCTGCCATGGGCGGGCCGTGTCCAGGGCGGTTTCGCAGTCGGCGGGGCTGGCAAAGGCGACCGCGCCGACGGTTTCGGAGGGCAGCGCCGGGTTGGTGACGGGCACGGCCTCGCGCGGTGCGGCCTTGCCGGCCAGCAGCGGTGCGGCCTGCCACTGGTGCGTCGCGAAGGGCGCGCGGGCGGCATCGATTTCCGCCAGCGTCGGGCGGTGCGCCAGATCCCAGCCGCGCGAATTCACCCGCTCGGGCTGAAACAGCTCCGGTCCCTTCGGCAGATGGGGCTGCGGATCGCCCACCGCCTCAAAAGGATCGCGCGCCACCACCTCTGGCGGCACATCTTCGTCGACAATCTGATTGACGAAAGACGAATTTGCGCCGTTTTCCAGCAGCCGCCGCACCAGATAGGCCAGCAGGTCCTTGTGCGCGCCGACCGGGGCGTAGATCCGGCAGCGGGTGCCTTCGGATTTCAGAACGATGTCATGCAGCGCCTCGCCCATGCCGTGCAGACGCTGGAATTCAAAGCTGTCCTTGTCCTCGGCCATGTCGAGAATCGCGGCCACGGTATGGGCGTTGTGGGTGGCGAACTGCGGATAGATCCGGTCGGTCATGTTCAGCAGACGGCGGGCATTGGCGATATAGCTCACGTCGGTCGCCGGTTTCGAGGTGAACACCGGGAACCCCGCCAGCCCCTCGACCTGCGCCAGCTTGATCTCGGTGTCCCAATAGGCGCCCTTGACCAGCCGCACCATGATCCGGCGGTCGGTCTCTTCGGCCAGCGCGTGAAGATATTCGAGCACCGCGCCGCAGCGCTGACCAAAGGCCTGCACCACCACGCCCAGGCCATCCCAGCCGGCAAGACCCGGATCGCGCATCAGCCGCTCGATCAGATCCATCGAGATCGACAGCCGGTCGGCCTCTTCGGCGTCGATGTTGAGCCCCATCCGGCGGCCGCGCGCCATCAGCGCCAGGTCGCGCAGGCGGGGATAGAGCTCGGCCATCACCCGGTCTTTCTGCGCCTCTTCGTAACGCGGATGCAGCGCCGAGAGCTTGACCGAAATGCCGGGGTTCCTGCGCACGTCGTCCGAGCCGCAGCCCTTGGCAATGGCCTCGATGGCGCGGCCATAAGCGGCGTGATAGCGCATCGCGTCGGCATCGGTGCGCGCGGCCTCGCCCAGCATGTCGTAGCTGTAGGTATAGCCCTTCTGCTCCATGCCGCTGGCGCGTTTCATCGCGGCGCGGATGTCCTCGCCCAGCACGAACTGGCGGCCCATCTCCTTCATCGCGCGGCCGACGGCGGTGCGGATCACCGGCTCGCCCAGCCGCTTGACGGCGGCGCGCAGGTGGCCGACCGGGCCGGGCTCGGCATCCTCGCGCAGCACCTTGCCGGTGAGCATCAGCGCCCAGGTCGAGGCATTGACGAGCGGCGAGGTGGAATGGCCCATGTGGCGGCCCCAGTCCGACGGCGCGATCTTGTCCTCGATCAGCGCATCGATGGTTTCCGGGTCGGGCACCCGCAGCAGCGCCTCGGCCAGGCACATCAGCGCCACACCCTCGTCGGTCGAGAGACCGTATTCCGCCAGAAAGACCTCCATCATTCCGGGGTCGGAATTGTCGCGGATGCGGCGGACCAGTCCGGCGCCGGCGGCCGAGATGCGCGCCCGGTCCTCGGGCGAGAGCGCCGCGGTCTCGATCAGCCGCGCGACGGTGTCGGCCTCGTCCGCATAGGTGAGCACGTCGATGCGGTCGCGCAGCGCCGCCAAGTCATTCTGTGTCATTCGAATCCCCGAGGGTTGTCTTTGCGCCCAGGATATCGCGATTCCACTGGCCATTTCTCCCGGAGTTTGCTTTATTGGAAGCCATATTCATCGAATTTTCGGGTATTCGCAGTGCATCTTGACCAAATAGAGCTCGACCGTTTCGATCGGTCCATCGTCACCGTTCTGGCCGAGGACGGCCGCATCTCGATCACCGATCTGGCCAAGCGCATCGGCCTGTCGAAATCACCCACCCAGGCGCGGCTGCGGCGGCTGGAAGAGGCCGGGGTGATCCGCGGTTACCGGGCGCTGCTCGATCCGATCCGCCTGGGGCTGGATCATGTGGCCTTTGTCGAGGTCCGGCTCGAGGATACACGCGAGGCGGCGCTGGCGGCCTTTGCCGCGGCGGTGGCGAAAATTCCCGAGATCGAGCAATGCCATCTGATTGCGGGAAATTTCGACTATCTGATGAAGGTGCGCACCTCGGACATGCGGGCCTATCGCAAGGTGCTGGCCGAGAAGATCTCGACCCTGCCGCATGTCTCGAACACCTCGACCTATGTGGCGATGCAGGCGATCAAGGAAAGCGGTCTCGGCGATGTGACTTGATCGCTGGCGTCCGCGTGGCACCATGGGGCATGTCGCGCCTTGCCCTGATCGTTCTTGTCCTGCTGTTGCCACTCACGGCCCGGGCCGAGACCTGCCCCCCGCCGCCGGATCATACCGAGACCTTTGATGGGCTGTTCGAAGAGGTGCAGGCCGCGCCCGACGCGGGTGCCGCGCAGCAGGTGGTGAACCGGATGTGGGCGCTCTGGGCGGATGCGCCCGATGCGCGCGCGCAGGAAATCCTTGATCGCGGGATGCGGCGGCGGTCGGCTTACGATTTTCTCGGGGCCATGCAGGATTTCGACCGGTTGATCGCCTATTGCCCGGATTACGCCGAAGGCTACAACCAGCGCGGCTTCGTCAGCTTCATCCGGCAGGATTATCCCGCCGCGTTGATCGACCTCGACCGGGTGATCGCGCTCAACCCGCGTCACACCGGCGCGCTGACGGGGCGGGCGCTGACCTTGATGGCGCTGGGCCGGACGGCCGAGGCGCGGGCGGATCTGCTGGCGGCGCTGGCGCTCAATCCCTGGCTGCCGGAACGGCGCTTTCTCGATCAACTGACGCCGGGGCCCGAGGAAACCGATCTTTAGCGTGATTTTGCGGTTTTCCACCGCGTCAGAGGGGCTTATGGTCGGCCCCGCTGGCCCGCGTGGTGGAATGGTAGACACAGGAGACTTAAAATCTCCAGGCCCCTGGGCCGTGCCGGTTCGAGTCCGGCCGCGGGTACCAGCGAAGATCGGGATATCCCAGCGGTCAGACCGCCTCGGGGTCCATCACGCTGGCCCAGCGCAGGCGCGTCGCGGCGACCTCTCTGGTCAACGCATTGGCCAGCCAGAGCCGCAGCCAGGCCAGGGTGACCGCGCCGAACATCATCGAACCGCCGGCCATCACGCTTTCGATCCGGGTTGTCATCACACCCATTGCCAGGTGCCAGGTTGCGGCGAGAAAGAGCGCCAGCATGGCGGTCATGAGCAGCCATGATCCGATGGATCTGAGAGTGAGTTTCGGCATGATGTCCTCCGGCATTTCGCGTCCCCGATCCCGAGCTTTGACGCGAAATGCGGCGGAACTGCGGCCGAGATGGGGAATTGCCGGCGGCGGGGCGCTCAGCCCTCTCTGCGCCGCAGGCGGATCACCACGTCGACGCTGGCGATTTCGGCGCCCTCGGGCGCGTCGGGTAGGGCCACGATCTTGAGCTGGTCGGCCGGGGCATCGGTCAGATAGCCGTCGTCTTCCCAGTAGAAATGCGGGTGGTCGTGGGTGTTGGTGTCGAAATAGCTTTTCTGGCCATCCACCGTCACCTCCTGCATCAGCCCGGCGTCGCAAAAGGCGCGCAGGGTGTTGTAGACGGTGGCCAGCGACACGCTTTCGCCGGCTTCCTGAACCTTGGAAAACAGGCTCTCGGCGGTGACATGGCGGTTCTTGCCGTCGCCCACCAGCAGCTGCGCCAATGTCAACCGCTGCCGCGTCGGGCGCAAGCCCGCGCCAGAGAGCCAGGTGGCACCGCGGTCCAAAGCTGGGGACGTCATTCTCATGCCTCGCTTGTCATGCACGGTTTCAATATAGGGGCCTTCGCGAATGGTTTTCAATGTCCAGCTGACCTCGGGGACGGTTGATTTGCGGCCAATGGGCTGAAAAAGCGGTGGCCTTGCATGGGTCGCGGGCGGAATGCTAGACCGGTTCAAACTTGTGATGACCCTTCCAGAAAGGCGCCTGAATGGCCGATTTTCCCACCAGCTTCGACAAAGACGACCTCCTGAAATGCGCGCGGGGCGAGCTCTTTGGACCCGGCAATGCGCAGCTGCCGGAACCGCCGATGCTGATGATGGACCGGATCACCGAGGTTTCGGCGGATGGCGGCGAACACGGCAAGGGCCATGTGCGCGCCGAATTCGACATCACCCCGGACCTGTGGTTCTTTGACTGCCACTTCCCCGGCAATCCGATCATGCCTGGCTGTCTCGGCCTTGACGGTCTTTGGCAGCTCACCGGCTTCAACCTCGGATGGCGCGGCTGGCAGGGGCGCGGCTATGCGCTGGGCGTGGGCGAGGTCAAGCTGACCGGCATGGTGCGGCCCGACCGCAAGATGCTGACCTACAAGGTGGATTTCACCAAGGCGGTGCAGACCCGCCGGCTGACCATGGGCGTGGCCGATGGCATCGTCGAGGCCGACGGCGAGGTGATCTATCAGGTCAAGGACATGAAGGTGGCGCTCAGCGAGAGCTGATTGGCGCCCGCCAGCGAGATGTGTCGGACGCCGGCTGCGCAGCATCGCAGCCGGCGTTTTTGTGCGCGAGGAGGGTAAGACCGGGCCATGGCGAGTGCCTTAACCGCAATGTCATGGCGCGGTCGCAAAAGCGTTACGATCCGGGCTTAGGCGCAGAGCGAACCGGCGCGGCCCCGAAAGGCGGCGCCCTTCTCAGCCAGACAGTCTAGCAAGGGATTACTGACATGGTGGACAAATCGCTCATCGACCTTTCGTGGGATGACTTCGACGAACAGCGCGATCCGCGCCCCGCGGGCAACCAGTTCGACGCCGTCGTCGACCGTGCAATTTCGCGCCGCGGCTTTCTTGGCGGCGCGCTCGCCTTCGGTTCGGGCGCGGCCGTCTTCGGCACCGGCCTGCTGTCGTCGACCACCGCGTCGCGCGCGGCCGGTCACGGCGGGTTTGCCTTCGAGCCGATCGGCATAGCCACCGACCACGAGATCCATGTGCCCGCCGGCTATGCCCACAAGGTTCTGGTTCGCTGGGGCGATGCGCTCTGGTCCGAGGCCGATGGTGCCTATTCGCCCGAGACCGGCGTGTCGGTCGACATGTCCGACAAGGTCTTTGGCGAAAACACCGACGGCATGGAGCTCTTCGAGGTCGACGGCCGCGAGGTGATCGCCGTCAACTCGGAATACGTGAACCCCAAGATCAACCTGCCCGCCGCTTCGGAAGGTGTGCCGCAGACCGCCGACGAGGTGACCCTGCTGAAGAACCTGCAAGGTGTCACGGTGATGGAGGTGACCCGGGGCGACGCCGGTTACGAGGTGGTCAAGGACAGCCCGCTGAACCGCCGCATCACCCATGAGACCGAGATGACCCTCGAAGGGCCGCTGGCCGGTCATGACCTGGTCAAGACCAATGCCGATCCCGAAGGCCGCACCGTCAAGGGCACGATGAACAACTGCGGTTCCGGCCGGACACTCTGGGGCACCTACCTGACCTGCGAAGAGAACTTCAACGGCTACTTCGGCGCCACCGGCGAGATGCCGGAAGGCGAGGGCTACAGCCGCTATGGCATCGGTGGCGAAGGCCGCTACGCCTATGAGACCTTCGATCCGCGTTACGACATCTCGCAAGAGCCGAACGAACCGCACCGCCATGGCTTCGTGACCGAGATCGATCCCGCCGATCCGGCCTCGACCCCGATCAAGCGCACTGCTCTGGGCCGCATCAAGCACGAGAACGCGGCCATGACCCAGGCCGCTGACGGCCGTGTCGTTGTCTATATGGGCGACGACGAGCGCGGCGAGTTTCTTTACAAATACGTCTCGAACGGCACCTGGGAAGAAGGCCAGGACGGCGGCGATCTGCTGAACGACGGCACGCTCTATGTCGCCAAGTTCAATGACGACATGACGGGCGAATGGCTGGCGCTGACGCCGGAAACCACCGGCATGGCGCTGCCCGAGATCCTCGCCTTCACCCGCATGGCGGCCTCCGCTGCGGGCGGCACCACCATGGACCGCCCGGAATGGGTCGCCGTGAACCCGGTGAAACCCGAGGCCTATGTGGCGCTGACCAACAACTCGCGTCGGGGCGAAGGTGCCACCAACGCCGGCGGCGACGACATGTCGACCAACGCCGCCAATCCGCGCGAGACCAACAACTTCGGTCAGATCGCACGCTGGACCCCGGCAGACGGCAATCACGCCGCCGAGGCCTTTACCTGGGATCTTTATGTCATGGCCGGCAACCCGGCGGTGTATGACAACGCCTATGCCGGCTCGGAGAATATCACCGAGGGCAACATGTTCAACTCGCCCGACGGGATGATCTTTTCCTCCGACGGCATGCTCTGGATCCAGACCGACGGCGACGACGACAACGAAGGCGACTTCGCCGGCATGGGCAACAACCAGATGCTGGTGGGCAACCCCGAAACCGGCGAGATCGCCCGCTTCATGACGGTGCCGAACGGCGCCGAGGTGACCGGCCTGTGCTTCTCGCTCGACAAGTCGGTGGCCTTTGTCGGCGTGCAGCACCCGGGCGGCGCATGGCCCGACGGCGAAGGCGCCCCGCGTTCGTCCATCGTCGCCGTCTGGCGCGAGGACGGTGCGACCATCGGCTAAGCCGGACCTGAAAGTACAGTGCGCGGCGCCGGGGAACCCTTCGGCGCCGCGTTGCATTGGGGCCTGCGCCGGCGGCGCCCAATCTGCTTGCCCCTAAACCCCTGCCTGTCTTACACAGGGCGCCAACAGGCCAAAGGGAGTGCGTTCATGCGCCGTGTCGTCGTCACCGGGTTGGGGATCGTTTCCTCCATCGGCAACAATGTCGAGGAGGTCCTCGCCTCGCTCAAGGCCGGAAAATCCGGCATCACCGCCAACGAACAGATGAAAGAACATGGCTTCCGCAGCCAGATCGCGGGGGATATCAAGCTCGATGTCGCAGATCACGTCGACAAGCGGACCCTGCGATTCATGGGGCCGGGCGCGGCCTATGCCTATATCGCCATGGGCCAGGCAATTGCCGATGCCGGGCTCGACGCCGACGTGATCTCGAACCCGCGCACCGGGCTTGTCGCCGGCTCGGGCGGGCCCTCGACCAGCGCGATGTTGCAGGCCCATCAGACCGTGCTGAAAACCGGCGCCACCAAGCGCATCGGGCCGTTTGCCGTGCCCAAGACCATGTGCTCGACGATTTCGGCCAATCTCTCGACCGCCTACGAGATCAAGGGCATCAACTATTCGATCACCTCGGCCTGCTCGACCTCGCTGCATTGCATCGGCAATGCCGCCGAGCAGATCATGCTGGGCAAGCAGGACGTGATGTTCGCCGGCGGTGGCGAAGAGCTCGACTGGACGCTGAGTTGCCTGTTCGACGCGATGGGCGCGATGTCCTCGAAATTCAACGACGCGCCGGAAAAAGCCAGCCGCGCCTTCGACAAGGACCGCGACGGGTTTGTCATCGGTGGCGGCGGCGGCATCGTGGTGCTGGAAGACCTCGAGCACGCCAAGGCGCGCGGCGCCAAGATCTATGCCGAGGTCACCGGCTACGCCGCCACCTCGGACGGCCATGACATGGTGGCCCCTTCGGGCGAGGGCGGCGAACGCGCGATGCGGCTGGCATTGCAGAGCCTCGGCGCGGATCGCAAGGTGGGCTACATCAACGCCCATGGCACCTCGACCCCGGTGGGCGATGTCGGCGAGATCGAAGCCGTGCGCCGGGTCTTTGGCGAGGGCACGACCCCGCCGGTCAGCTCGACCAAATCGATGACCGGCCACAGCCAGGGCGCCACCGGCGCGCAGGAGGCGATCTACTGCCTGCTGATGCTCGAACATGATTTCATTGCCCCCTCGATCAATGTGGACAGCCTCGATCCGGCGCTGAAGCCGGAGGAGATCGCCACTTCGCTGGTCGAAAACGCCGGATTGGATTCGGTGATGACCAATTCCTTTGGGTTCGGCGGCACCAACGGGTCGATGATCCTGAGCAAGTACAACGGATGATTTGAAGATGTCTCATTCCATGCAGGGCAAACGCGGGCTGATCATGGGCGTCGCCAACGAGCGCTCGATCGCCTGGGGAATCGCCAAGGCGATGGCCGGGGCCGGGGCCGAACTGGCCTTCTCCTACCAGGGCGAGGCCTTTGGCAAGCGGGTGGAGCCGCTGGCGACGTCGGTCGGCAGCGATTTCCTGGTCGATGTCGACGTCACCGACGATGCCTCGCTCGACCAGGCCTTCGAAAAACTGGGCGCGCGCTGGCCGACCATCGATTTCCTGGTCCATGCCATTGCCTTTTCCGACAAGACCGAGCTGACCGGCCGGGTGCTCAACACCAGCCGCGACAACTTCAAGAACTCGATGGACATTTCGGCCTATTCCTTCATCGAGGTGGCCCGCCGGGCGCATCCGCTGATGGTAGAGAACGGCGGCACGCTCTTGACGCTCACCTATATGGGATCGAACCGGGTGACGCCGAATTACAACGTGATGGGCATCGCCAAGGCGGCGCTCGAGGCCTCGGTGCGCTATCTCGCCAATGACCTCGGCCCCGAAGGCATTCGCGTCAACGCGATCTCGCCCGGCCCGATGAAGACGCTGGCCGGCGCGGCCATCGGGGGCGCGCGCAAGACGTACAAGCACACCGATCAGAACGCGCCCCTGCGGGCCAATGCCACGCTCGAGGCGGTGGGCGGCACCGCGGTCTATCTGGCCTCCGATGCCGGAGCCTGCACCACCGGCGAGATCATCCGCGTCGATGGCGGCTTTCACGTCCTGGGCATGCCGCAGGCGGAATACCTCTGATGCGCGAATTTCGATAAATCGCCACAACTCTGGAGGTTTTACGCCCCGTTCCTGCCAAGGAGCGGGGCTAATTTTTTTCCATGACACCAGATCAGGCTCTGAAAACCGCCATGATGGGCGACGCGGCCCAGCCGAAGGGCAAGCCCGCGAAACCGCCGCGCGCCGCTGCCCGGCCGAAGTCCCGCGCCTTTCGCTGGACAATCCGGCTGCTGTTTGTCGCGCTGTCGCTGATGATCACCCGCGGCGTGCTTCAGACGCCCGAGATCCGTGCGATGCTGGATGATGGCGTCGCGACGGTGCTGGCGGTGCTCGCCAAGGAGCGCGCGCAACAGGACGCCATGGCCGGTGCCGCAAGGCTGGAAGAGATGCAGGACAGCGCGCCGCGGCAGGCGCCGGCACCGGAGATGTTCGAGGATCGCGTTGCGGTGCGCCGATCCGAAAGCCCGGCCGGGCCGCGCAGGCTGACCGGCCCGGTAGAGGCGGTGATTGCCGGCAATGCCTTCATGCTGGGCGGCGTGCCGGTGGTGCTCGACAGCCTGGTCTGCGCCGCCCCCGACACCGAGGCCGGGCGCAGGGCGACGGACGGGCTTGAGGAACTCACCCGCGCGCAAGACCTGCGCTGCACTGTGACCGGCGCCGCCGGCGAACATGCGGTCCGGGCGACATGTATGCTCAAGGGCGAGGGCGACCTGGCGCTTGCGATGCAGGCCGACCGGCTCTGCGACGCGGACTAGCGGTCAGAACCACTGCCCGGGCTCCATCAGCCCCAGATCCAGCAATTGCCGCGAATGCCATTCGAAGGGCACCGAATTGTGCCAGGTGAAGGCCGCGATGTCATAGGTCGAACCGGGGTTGAGCTTGAGTGCCTTGGCGGTGCGGAACGAGGCCACCGCCGCGGTGATGTTGTGATGCCACGGGCAGGAATAGGTGTTGTATTCCTCGTCGGAAAAGGTGTGATCGGGCCGCATCTTCAGCTTGGGCCGGGCCCGAAAGATCGAGATCCGGTCGATCTTGCGCCGGTGCGCCGGCACATGTTCCTCATAACGCCAGCGCAGCCCGCCGTGGAAATCGAGCTGTCGTTCCTTGGGATGATTGTTGTTCGCGGGATCGGGCCGGGCCAGAGCGTAATAGCCGGTGCGGTCGAGATGCGCGCTCTCGAGCGAGACGGCATTGCCGAAACGCCGCAGATCCCCGGCATAGAGATCGACGACAAAGCTCAGCATCGCATCCCGCCGTTCCTCGCTGTGAAAGGCCAGCATCTCGCCGATGGTCCGTGTTTCGCAGAAGGGATAGAACAGGTATTCGGCGTTGTAGCAGTAATAGACCCAGTTATCGCCGGCCCGGGGGATCACCGCGTTGACGATGGTGTCGATGCCGCCGTCGCGCACGTGGCTGTGGTCGACCCGGTGAATGCTGTCCACCAGATCCTCGGGCAGGGTGATCCGCGAGGGCATGAACCCCACGACCGCCTCGAAGCCCTGATATTGGTGGTGGCGCAGGGTCGAGGCAACCTCGGCCTCATCCTCGCAGAGGATCAGCGCCACGGGCCCTCTGGCCAGCGCGTCTTTGCCTCGGGCGAGGAAATCGGAAAGCGACGAATACTGCATCTCGGCCTCGTTTTGCCGGAGAATCGGTGAATTTTGTGTGCATTGCAAGAGAGGGGGCTTTTGATGTAGGCACGCGGCTCAGACGCGCGTCCGAGGAATCCCCCAATGTCCGAATTGAAGCCCGAACCGAAGAAGCTCTTTATCAAGACCTATGGCTGTCAGATGAACGTCTATGACAGCGAACGCATGGCCGAGACGCTGGGCGGGCAGGGCTATGTCGAGACGTCTTCGCCGGACGACGCCGACATGATCCTGCTCAACACCTGCCATATCCGTGAAAAGGCGGCGGAAAAGGTCTATTCCGAGCTGGGCCGCTACAAGGGGCTGAAGGCCGAGAAACCCGATCTCAAGATCGGCGTTGCCGGCTGCGTCGCGCAGGCCGAGGGCCAGGAGATCATGCGCCGCCAGCCGCTGGTCGATCTGGTGGTCGGCCCGCAGAGCTATCACCGCCTGCCCGAGATGGAGGCGAAGACGCGCGAGGGGGCCAAGGCGCTCGACACCGATTTCCCCGAGGAAGACAAGTTCGAACGGCTGAAATCGCGCCCCAAGGCGGCGCGCGGCCCGACCGCCTTTCTCACTGTCCAGGAAGGCTGCGACAAGTTTTGCGCCTTCTGTGTCGTGCCCTACACCCGCGGCGCCGAGGTCTCGCGCCCGGCGTCGCAGGTGCTCGACGAGGCCCGCGATCTGGTGGATCGCGGGGTGCGCGAGATCACCCTGCTGGGGCAGAACGTCAACGCCTATCACGGCGCCGGAGAAGGCGGCGACTGGTCGCTGGCGCGGCTGGTCCGGGGCCTGAGCAAGATCGACGGGCTGGCCCGAATCCGCTACACCACCTCGCATCCCAACGACATGACCGACGATCTGATCGCGGCGCATGGCGAGTGTGACAAGCTGATGCCCTATCTGCACCTGCCGGTGCAGGCCGGTTCGGACAAGATCCTCAAGCGGATGAACCGCGCCCATACCGCCGAAAGCTATCTGAAGCTGATCGACCGGCTGCGCGAGGTGCGTCCCGATCTGCATCTGTCTGGCGATTTCATCGTCGGTTTCCCCGAAGAGACCGAAGAGGATTTCCAGGCCACGCTTGATCTGATCCGGGCCGCCCGCTACGGCACCGCATTTTCCTTCAAGTATTCCACCCGCCCCGGCACCCCGGCCGCCGAGCGCGATCAGGTGGCCGAGGACGTCAAGAGCGACCGGCTCCAGCGTCTCCAGGCGCTGATCAATCAGCAGCAGCGTGAATTGCAGGACGCCATGGTCGGCCGCGAGGTTTCGGTGCTGTTCGAAAAGGAAGGCCGTCTGCCCGGCCAGATGGTCGGCAAGTCGGAATATCTGCACGCCGTTCATGTCGCCAAGGCCAATGTCGCCCGGGGCGAGATCGCCCGCGTCCGCATCGTCGATAGCGCCGCGAATTCCCTCGCAGGCGTCTTGATCTAGGCGGCGCGGCCCGCCGGCCCGTCACAACAAAAGGGCGGACCGAGGCCCGCCCCTGCATCTCCTGCTCCCCTGCGGGGTGTCAGTAGTTGTGTTTCCGGTGCGAGGCGCGGTTGCGATAGATGTTCCGCATCGTCGATTTCAGCCCCTCGGGATTGCCCACCAGCGCCTTGTCGCGGCAGACCCGCTCGGCAATGGCATGTGCGGTGGGGTATTCGTAGCCGACCGCCACCAGGCTGTCGACGAAGACCGCGTTCGGACGATCCCAGATCACCTCGTTCCACGGACCGCGAAAGCAGCTCACGACGATCGTGTTGTCGGTCGGGCCATATTCGCGGTTGTGTTTCTTGTGATATTTGCCGCCGGCCATGGCGGGGGCCGCGAGCGCCGCGCAGACAGCGGCCAGTACAAGTGCTTTTTTCATAAGTTTACCCTAACCTAAATCATAGGCCAATTCTTCGGCCAAGCATACGCCCAGACAAACGCTGTCTGCCCGGTTTCGCGGGGCAGCCCATCCAGCGCATCTCAACGAGACTGTGCGGCAGAGTACCGGTCCGTTAAGATTTTCAAAAGAAATTTTTAACTTTGTTGCCCGCAGCGCGCCAAACACGCCATTTTATGGCGATTGTCCTGTCTTTCTGCGCAATCCTGTGGTGTGGGCGCGCCAGCGGCCGATGATGAACATCTCGTCACGGTTGTCTAACCGCCTGAGAATCTTTGCACTATTCTGCGACCGAACCCGGCGGCAATGGACGATATAGCGGCATGACCCGCAAGTCACCGCAATATCTGGATTTTCTCCTTCACACCTATCAATTGTTTGCTAATGTGTTGATGTCAAATGAGTTCAGGTCCCGGTGCAGCGATTCTCGTGCCGGGATCTCTGGGGGAAACAATTTCGAACAAGGGACAGACGCTGTGGGGATCACAATCACCAAAGCCTTTCGGGCCGCTGCCACCGGATGCGCCGCCGTTGCCGCGGCCGCCCTGCTGACGGCCACTTTGGCCAATGCACAGGGTTTCGCACGCGACACGCCGTCGCAACAGGGGCGCGATCAGGGCCAGTACATACCCAATATCGTGCTCACGCCGGATGGCTGCGAGGTCTGGGCCGCCGATGACGGTGCCGAGGGCTATGCCTCCAACCGGCTGACGCGCAAGGGCACGCCGATCTGCCACGACGTGACGCCCTGCGGGCGGGTCAACACCGATCAGTTCTTTGCCACCGACAGCTATCGCATTCACGCCAACGGCCGCGCCCGGCTGCAAGAGTTCTTCCGGGGGTCTTCGGCCTTCGCCTATACCATCGTCGGCCATACCGACAGCCGCGCCAGCCATGAATACAACCTCCGCCTCAGCTACAACCGCGCCATCGCCGTGGCCAAGGTGGCGGAATCGGTCGGCGCCAAGATCGCCGATGTCCGCGGCATGGGCGAAACCGCGCCGGTCGCACCGAACAGCTCGGTCGAAGGCATGGCGCGCAACCGCCGCGTCGAAATCCTGTGCTTCCAGTAAGGGGACAAGAGATATGAACATCGTCAAACTCTGTGCCGCCCTGACGCTGGGCTTTGCGGTTTCGGCCTGTGACGAAGGTCCGCGCGGCTATCCCGCCGACAAGACCATCGACCGCGGAATCAATGCGCATTCGCTGAAATCGCTGAAGTGGGGCGTCTATGTCGATCCCGACGGCTGCGATCACTGGATCTCCGACGATGGCGTCGAGGGCTATCAGGTCAACCGTCTCGACCGCTACGGCAAACCGGTGTGCTCGGGCGTGGCCCCGCCGACCTATACCGCCGGCGATTTCAAGGGCGGCTCGCCGATCGCCGATCCCAACTGATCCGGGGCAGGGCGCCTGACGAAGCCGACAGCCGCGGAACCGCTCCGCGGCTGTTTTTCGTGACCCGGCAATGACATTTCCATCCGCCCCCTTGCCAAGCCCCGCACACTCGGCCACGCTCGACCTGGATACACGACGGAGACCCCCTTGAGCGCACCGCATCTCGACGACCCGATCACCCCTGACACCCTACAGGAGACGGTGCTTGAGTTCCCCGACAATCGCCTGCTGATCGACCTCTGCGGTGAATTCGACGCCAATCTCGCGGCGCTCGAGGCGCGGCTATCGGTGCAGATTCTGCGCCGCGGCAACCAGCTTGCCGTGATTGGCGAGACCGAGGCTCGCGACCAGGCTGCCGCCGTGCTCACCGCGCTTTACGAGCGGCTCGAAGCCGGCCGCCCGGTCGAGCCCGCCGACATCGACCGCGAGCTGCGCATGGGCGGCCCCGCCGAGGCCACCGGCGCCCGCGACGGCGATCAGCTCGACATGTTTCCCAAGGGCGCGGTCGAGATCAAGACCCGCAAGAAGCTGGTCGAGCCGCGCACCGAGGCGCAGAAGGCCTATGTGCAGAGCCTGTTCGAAAAAGAGCTGGCCTTTGGCATCGGCCCCGCCGGCACCGGCAAGACCTATCTCGCGGTGGCCGTCGGGGTGAACATGTTCATCAACGGCCATGTCGACCGGATCATCCTGTCGCGCCCGGCGGTCGAGGCCGGCGAAAAGCTCGGCTACCTGCCCGGCGACATGAAGGACAAGGTCGATCCCTACATGCAGCCGCTCTATGACGCGCTGAACGATTTCCTTCCGGCCAAGCAGTTGGGCAAGCTGATCGAGGAAAAGAAGATCGAGATCGCGCCACTGGCCTTCATGCGCGGCCGGACGCTCGCTAATGCCTTCGTAGTGCTCGACGAGGCACAGAACGCCACCTCGATGCAGATGAAGATGTTCCTCACCCGTCTGGGCGAAGGCTCGCGCATGGTGATCACCGGCGACCGCACCCAGGTCGACCTGCCGCGCGGCGTGCAATCGGGGTTGGCCGATGCCGAACGGCTGCTCAAGACCATCCCCAAGATTGCCTTCAACTATTTCACCGCCAAGGACGTGGTCCGCCATCCGCTGGTTGCCGCCATCATCGAGGCCTATGACAAGGATGCCGAGACGCCGTGACCGGCCGCCGGGCGGGCACCGCCCATCCGTCTTCTTCTGTTTGAAAATACCGCGGGGTCCGGGGCAGCGCCCCGGCGATCAGCCATATGCTCACCGAAACCATCTTCGAAGACGACCGCTGGCAGGAGGCCGGCCTCGAGACGCTGGCCGAAACCGCCGCGGCGGCGACTCTGGCGCATCTCGGCCACAGGGCGGCGGAATACGAGATTGCCGTTCTGGCCTGTGACGACGCCCGCATCGCCGTGCTCAACGCCGATTTCCGCGGCAAGCCCCGGCCCACCAATGTGCTGAGCTGGCCCGATGAGGATCTGGCCCCCGAAGCGGCGGGCGCCGCCCCCGAGGCGCCGGAACCGGGCGACGAAGCCGATCCGCATCACCTCGGCGATGTCGCCATCGCCTGGGAGACCTGCCAGCGCGAGGCGGCAGAGCAGGACAAGCCATTTGCCGCTCATGTCACCCATCTGATGGTGCATGGGGTGTTACATTTGCTCGGGTTTGACCATATCCGCGACAAGGATGCCACTGTGATGGAGGCACATGAACGTGCCATACTTGGCAAACTGGGTATTTCAGACCCATATAGGAGCGATCAGGGCCCGTCAGGCCCGCAACGGACAGATTGATGGACGACATAGACCCCAGCTCTAAGGCAGCGCAAAGCGCGCTTCCCGACCTCGACACAGACACACCCCAGCGTCCCGGCCTCTTTGGCAGGATGTTCCAGGTGTTGCGCCCGTCGGACACCGACGAAGCGGCAGACCTTCGCGCCAACCTCCCGGCGCCGCTGCCACAGACCCACGGCATGATCAACCTCCGCCGCCTCGCGGTCGAGGACGTGGCCATCCCCAAGGCCGATATCGTCGCCGTGCCGATCACCATCACCCGCGACGATCTTGTCGATGTCTTTCGCGACAGCGGTTTGTCGCGGCTGCCGGTGTACAACGGCACGCTCGACACGCCCGTCGGCATGGTCCACCTCAAGGATTTTGCCCTCAAGCACGGCTTCAACGGTAAGGGCGGGCGATTCTCGCTCAAGGCGATGTTGCGGCCGCTGCTCTATGTGCCGCCTTCGATGCCGATCGGCGTGCTGCTCACCAAGATGCAGGCCGAGCGCCGCCACATGGCGCTGGTGATCGACGAATACGGCGGCGTCGACGGGCTGGTGACCATCGAGGACTTGATCGAACAGGTGATCGGCGAGATCGAGGACGAACACGATCTCGACGAGGACAAGCTCTGGACGGTAGAGAAATCCGGCACTTACCTGGCCCTGGCCAAGACCCCGCTGGATGAGTTCCAGGCCGAGATCGGCATGGATCTCACCGCCACCGACGAGGTCGACGCCGAAGAGATCGACACCCTCGGCGGGCTGGTTTTCGTGCTGGCCGGCCATGTGCCGGCGCGCGGCGAGATGGTGCCGCATCCCGACGGGCCCGAATTCGAGGTGGTGGACGCCGATCCGCGCCGCATCAAGCGGCTGCGGGTGCGGCTCCAGGCGCTGGCACGAAACGGTGTGGGTCAGCCCCCCGTCGCGGACGCCTCCTAGCGATGCCGGCAGCTCCGGCAGATGGCATGGCGCAGGGCCTGGCCCGAGGGCTTCGCCGGCATCCCTGGCGTCAGCGGCTCTGCGCCGCCTTGCTGGGCGCGCTTGCCGCCACCGGCCTGGCGCCTCTGGGCTGGGCGGCGCTGGGCTTTGTCGCGCTGATCGGCGTTTTCGCCCTCGCCAGTGAGCCGATGGCGCCGCGCCGGGCGGCCGTCCTCGGCTGGTTCGCCGGCACCGGTTATTTCGCCGCCGGGCTGAACTGGATCGTCGAGCCCTTTCTCGTCGAGCCGGAGACCTACGGTTGGATGGCACCCTTCGGCCTGATCGGCCTTGCCGGCGGGCTGGCGCTGTTCTGGGCGCTGGCCTTCTGGGGCGCGGCGCGGCTGGGCGGCGGGCCGCTGCGCCTTGCCCTCGGGTTGGCCGCTGTGGAGTTGGCGCGGGGCTATGTTCTGACCGGATTTCCCTGGGCGCTGCCGGGCTACATCTGGATCGAGACGGTCTTTGCCCAGCTGGCGGCCTGGATCGGCCCCTACGGCCTGACGGCCCTGACCCTTGCCATGGCGGCCCTGCCGGTCTGGCTCTGGCAGCGCCTCACGGTCTCGCTGCCGCTGCTCAAGGCCGGCCGGGTCTTCGGTCTCACCGTCGGGCTGGGCACGCTGCTGTGGTATGCGGCGGTGACGCTCGAGGCCCGGGTGCTGCCAGAGACGTCCGAGGCGGCGCCGGTGCTGCGTCTGATCCAGCCCAATGCACCGCAGTATCAGAAATGGGATCCCGACATGATCCCGGTCTTTTTCAATCGCATGGTGGCGTTTTCGGCCGAGGGCCCGCGGCCCGATCTGATCCTCTGGCCGGAAAGCGCGGTGCCGGTGCTGCTCGAGGATGCGGCGCCGACTCTGGCCTATATTTCCGAGCAGGTGGGGGGCGTGCCGCTGCTGCTGGGCATCCAGCGGGCCGAAGGGCGGGCGTTCTACAACTCCGCCGTGCTGGCGGACGCAGAGGGCCGTGCCGGGCAGGTCTATGACAAGCATCACCTGGTGCCGTTCGGCGAATACATGCCCTTTCCCGGCTTCTGGCAGCGTCTCGGCATCACCGGTCTCGCCGCGCGGGTCGAGAGCGGCTATGCGGCGGGCCCCGGTCCGGCGTTGCTCGACCTCGGCTTTGCCCAGGCCTTGCCCCTGATCTGTTACGAGGCGGTCTTTCCGCAATATGCCCGCTACCGGCCGCGCCCGGACGTGCTGATCCAGCTCACAAATGACGCCTGGTTCGGCGCCCATACCGGGCCCTATCAGCATCTGGCACAGGCAAGGATGCGCGCCATCGAGACCGGGCTGCCGCTGGTGCGCGCAGCCAATACCGGCGTCTCGGCGGTGATCGACGCCAAGGGCCGCATCGTCGAGGCGCTGCCGCTGAACGCGGCCGGCTATTTCGACGCGGCGCTGCCCCCCGCGCTGCCGCCCACGCCTTATGCCCGGACGGGCGACATGCCGCTGCTGGTGTTGCTGATTGCTCTCGGACTTGCCGCAATCGCGCGGCGCCGGCGCATTCCTGGTTGACCTTGCCCCCGGCGCGGCATAGCGCGTCAATTCATTCGGGCGTCACAACGGCTTCCTGGCGTGACGCCGGCAATCAATGGAGCAATCCCAATGTCTCGTCAGAACTACATTTTCACCTCCGAGTCCGTCTCGGAAGGGCACCCCGACAAGGTCTGCGACCGAATCTCGGACGCCGTGCTTGACGCGCTGCTGGCCGAAGATGCGATGGCCCGCGTCGCCTGCGAAACCTTCGCCACCTCGGGGCTTGTCGTCATTGGCGGCGAGGTCGGGCTGACCGATCAGGAATTGCTCAAGAACTACATGGGCCGCATCGGCCAGATCGCCCGCGACTGTATCCGCGAGATCGGCTACGAGCAGGAGAAGTTCCACTGGAACACCTGCCACGTGCTGAACTTCCTGCACGAGCAATCGGCGCATATCGCGCAGGGTGTCGACAAGGACGGGGCCGGCGACCAGGGCATCATGTTCGGTTATGCCGCCAACGAGACGCCCGAGCTGATGCCGGCGCCGATCCAATACGCCCATGCCATCCTGCGCCGGCTGACCGAGGCGCGCAAATCCGGCGATGAGCCGACCCTGCGCCCGGACGCGAAATCGCAGATCTCGGTGCGCTATGAAGACGGCAAGCCGGTGGGCGTGACCTCGATCGTGCTCTCGACCCAGCACGAGAGCGAATACCAGAAATCCGCCGACATCCGCGCCATCGTCGAGCCCTACATCCGCGAAGTGCTGCCCGCCGACTGGATCACCGAGGAAACCGAATGGTGGGTCAACCCGACCGGCACCTTCGTGATCGGCGGCCCGGATGGGGACGCCGGCCTCACCGGCCGCAAGATCATCGTCGACACCTATGGCGGCGCCGCCCCGCACGGCGGCGGCGCATTCTCCGGCAAGGATCCGACCAAGGTGGACCGTTCGGCGGCTTATGCCGCGCGCTACGTCGCCAAGAACGTCGTCGCGGCCGGTCTGGCCGACAAGTGCAACGTGCAGCTTTCCTATGCCATCGGCGTGGCCAAGCCGCTGTCGATCTACGTCGACACCTTCGGCACCGAAAAGGCCGATGTCGAAGCGATCGAACGGGCGATCCCCAAGGTGATGGACCTGACGCCGCGCGGCATTCGCGAGCACCTGGACCTCGCCAAGCCGATCTATGCCCGCACCGCGGCTTATGGCCACTTCGGTCGCGAGCCGGAGGCCGACGGCGGCTTCAGCTGGGAAAAGACCGATCTGGTCGACGCGCTGAAGAAAGAGATCTGAGACGACGGGTACGGGGGGCTTTGCCCCCCGGCCTGCGGCCTTCCGCTGAGGGTACTATCGAACAGAAAAAGAGCCCTGCGGCTCTTTTGTGACAGCCGGGGCGCACGCGATGACACGCATTGAGTATTCCGAGATTTCCAAGACGCTTGCCGCCTTGACCGAAGGGGAAAGCGACGAGGTCGCGCTCATGGCAACAATGGCCTGCGAGCTGCATCACGCCGACGACCGCTTCGACTGGACCGGATTCTACCGCGTGACCGGGCCGGAGGTGCTCAAGATCGGGCCTTATCAGGGCGGCCATGGCTGCCTGACCATTCCATTTTCGCGCGGGGTCTGTGGTGCGGCGGCGCGGACCGGCGAGGTGCAGCTTGTCGAGGATGTGGAGGATTTTTCCGGCCACATCGCCTGCGCCACGTCGACCCGGTCGGAAATCGTGTTGCCGGTCCGGCGCGGCGATGGCCGGCTGATCGGCGTGCTCGACATCGACAGCGACCGGCCGGCGGCCTTCACGCAAGCGGATGCCCGGGGATTGGCCGGCCTGCTGACGCAGGTTTTCGGCCAAGTCTGAGCGCCGCAGCGCGGCGTGAAATTTTCTTGCGAAATTTCACGACTCGGTTCACCGTGAAAAACAGGCCCGGATTTTCACCGGGATCGTTCGCACGGGAAGGCCGATGGACCATCACAGCACCAACAGTCAGAGCCTCGGGGCCGACCTGCGCGCTTTGCGCCGGGCGCGGGGGCTGACTCTGGCCGAACTGGCGGCGCGGCTCGAAAGGTCGGTGGGCTGGCTGAGCCAGGTCGAACGCGATCTCTCGGAGCCTTCGATCGACGATCTGCGCCAGATCGGCGCGGTGCTTGAGGCGCCGATCTCGATGTTGTTCGGCCATACGCCGATTCCCGCCGAAGAAGCCGGCCTGGTGGTGCGCCGCGATGCCCGGCGGCGGCTGGGTTCCGGCGCGGCCGGGCTGGTGGAAGAGCTGCTCTCGCCCGATCTGACCGATGATTTCGAGATGGTGCATTCCACCTTTCTGCCCCGGAGCGAGATCGGCGAGACCGTCCGCCGCCCGACCCAGGAGGTGGGGTATCTGATCACCGGCAGGCTCGATCTCGAGATCGGCGCGCGCCGCTTCACGCTGGAGCCGGGCGACAGCTTTCGCATCCGTGGCGAGCCGTTTCGCTGGATCAACCCCTATGACGAGCCGGCGGTGGCAATCTGGGTGATTGCCCCGCCGGTCTACTGAAACCGACAAGCACAGGACCGAACCATGAGCGATTTTCCCACCCAGGCCCGCGTGGTCATCATCGGCGGCGGCGCCGTCGGCGCCTCTTGCGCCTATCACATCGCCAAGGCGGGCTGGGAGGTTGTGCTGCTGGAAAAGAACGAGCTAACCGCTGGCAGCACCTGGCATGCGGCGGGCAATTGCCCGAACTTCTCCACCTCCTGGGCGGTGATGAACATGCAGCGCTATTCGCTGGAGCTCTATCGCCGCCTGTCGGACGAGGTGGATTACCCGATGAACTATCATGTCACCGGCTCGATCCGGCTGGGGCACGGCAAGGAACGGATGATGGAGTTCGAGCGCGCGTGCAGCATGGGCAACTACCAGGGCCTCTCGCTCGAGATGATGCAGGTCTCTGACCTAAAAGACCGCTATCCCTTCATGGAAACCCACGATCTGGCGGGCGCGCTCTATGATCCGGACGACGGCGATATCGACCCGGCACAGCTCACCCAGGCCTTGGCGCGGGGCGCCCGCCAGGCCGGGGCGCGGATCGAACGATTCTGCCCGGCGACCGGTGTGAGCCGCAGCAACGACCAGTGGGTCGTGCACACCGACAAAGGCGACATCACCTGCGAAAAGGTGGTGAACGCCGCTGGTTACTATGCCCAGCGGGTGGGGGAATGGTTCAAACCCTATGGCGGGCGCAGCGTGCCGATGACGGTGATGAGCCACCAGTATTTCCTCACCGAGCCGGTGGCCGAACTCGAGGCCTGGTCGCAGGAGAACGGCAAGCTGCCGCTCCTGCGCGACGTCGACAGCTCGTATTACCTGCGGCAGGAGAAATTCGGTCTCAACCTCGGCCCCTACGAGCGCAACTGCAAGGCACATTGGGTCACGCCCGACGATCCGATGCCCGAGGATTTCTCGTTCCAGCTCTACCCCGACGATCTCGAACGGCTGGAATGGTATATCGAGGACGCCATGGCGCGGGTGCCCCTTCTCGGGCAATCCGGTGTCGGCCGTGTCATCAACGGGCCGATCCCCTATACCCCCGACGGGCTGCCGCTGATCGGCCCGATGCCCGGCGTGCCGGAGGCCTATGAGGCCTGCGTCTTCACCTTCGGCATCACCCAGGCGGGGGGCGCCGGCAAGGTGCTGGCGGAATGGGTCACCGAGGGCCAGACCGAATGGGACATGTGGGCCGTCGATCCGCGCCGTTTCACCGACTACACCGATCCGGCATATTGCCAGGCCAAGGCGATGGAGGTCTATGGCCACGAATATGCCATGCATTTCCCGCATCATCGCTGGCCCGCCGCACCCGACCGCAAGCTGTCGCCGTTGCATGGCCGGTTGCAAGCGGCGGGGGCGGTCTTTGGCGATTACAACGGCTGGGAACGGGCGAACTGGTTTGCCAAACCCGGCGACGACACCTCCGAAGAGGCCACCCACACCTGGGCCCGCTCCGGCCCCTGGGCGCCGCGGGTGCAGGAGGAATGCGAGGCGGTGCGCGATCACTGCGGCATTCTCGCGATCTCGGGCTTTACCCGGCTCAAGGTCGAGGGCCCCGGCGCGCGCGATTACGTCGATAGTCTCACCGCCTCGCGGCTGCCTGGCGAAGGCCGGGTCGGGCTTTGCTATTTCCCCGATGGACGCGGCCGGATCCTGACCGAGATGACGGCAATGGTGCACGGGCCCGATGACGTCGGGCTGATCACCGCCGCGGTGGCGCAGTGGCACGACGCCGAGCTGCTCTGGCGGCAGGCGCCCGAGGGCATCACCGTGACCGATCATTCCGACGCGGTCGAATGCCTGCTGGTCACCGGCCCGAAGGCGCGCGAGATCCTCGGGCCGCTCACCGATCACGACCTGACGAAACCCTGGCTTTCGGCCAGTTTCGAAGGCGCGGTCGCGGGCAGGCCCTGCGCCTTGCTCCGGGTTTCCTTCGCCGGCGAGCTGGGCTGGGAAATCCACTGCGCCACCGAGGACGCGCCGACGATCTGGGATGCCGTCACCAAAGCCGGGGCAAAGCCCTTCGGCATGTTCGCTCTCAATGCCTTGCGACTGGAAAAGGGCTATCGGGCGTGGAAGGGCGATCTGTCGACCGATTACACCTTGCTCGAAGGCGGGCTGGACCGCTTTATCGACTGGTCCAAGGAGTTTCCCGGCAAGGCAGCCCTGGCGGCAGAGAAACAGCAGGGTTCGGTCAAAGGCTGCGTCTCGCTGCAAATCGATGCCGGGGAATGCGACGCGCCTTACATGGCGACCCTGTGGAAAGGCGACGAGGTGGTCGGCGAGGTCACCTCGGGCGACTGGGGTCATCGGGTCGGCGGCTCGGTCGCGCTGGCGATGCTGCGCAGCGATCTGACCGCGCCGGGCAGCGAGATCGAAGTCGATATTTTCGGCACACGTTGTCCCGCCCGGGTTCACCCGGTCGGCGGCCTCTGGGACCCCAGGAACGAAAGAATCCGCGCATGACCGATCCGGCCTTTCTTTTGTGTCCAATTGCCCTCGGGAGTGTCCTCGCGCGCGGGGACAGAGGCGGCGCCGCAGAATGCCCGGCCTGCCGCACCCACCCCGGCCGAGGCGTGGCACGATGAGCCGGATCACCCTCCTCGACGGCGGCATGGGCCAGGAGCTGGTGCACCGCGCCGGAGACCGGCCGACGCCGCTCTGGTCGACCCAGGTGATGCGCGACCATCCCGGCCTGGTGGCGCAGGTGCATGCCGATTTCTTTGCCGCGGGCGCCACCGTCGCCACTGCCAACAGCTATGCCATCCTGCGTGATCGGCTGACCCAGGCCGGCATCGAAGCGCAGTTCGCCGCGCTGCATGACCGGGCCCTGCACGAGGCCGAGACCGCGCGCCGGGCGCATGGTGCGGGCCGCATTGCCGGTGCCATCGGCCCGATCGGCGCCTCCTACCGCCCCGATCTGCATCCGGCGTCGGATGCGGCCGTGGCGATCTATCGCGAGATCGCGGCGCTGCACATTCCGCGGGTCGACCTGATCCTCTGCGAAACCGTCGCCTCTCTGGCCCATGCCCGTGACATCCTCGCCGCGACGGTGCCGGGGGGCAAGCCGGTCTGGCTGGCCTGCACCGTGGATGACGAGGACGGCAGCCGGCTGCGCTCGGGCGAGCCGGTCACCGAGGTCGCCCGGATCTCCGTCGGCGAGGGCGCCGCCGCCGTGCTGGCCAATTGCTCGGCTCCAGAGGCGATGCCCGCGGCGCTGGATGCCATGGCCGGGGCGGGGCTGCCGACGGGCGCCTATGCCAACGGCTTCACGCAGATCACCAAGGAGTTCCTCAAGGCCAATCCCACCGTCGACGCGCTGGCGCCGCGCCGCGACATGGGGCCGGAAATCTACGCCCGGCACGCCCTGCGCTGGGTTGCCCAGGGCGCCACCATCATCGGCGGCTGCTGCGAGGTCAGCCCCGCCCATATCGCCGAGATCGCCCGCCGCCTGAAAACCGAAGGCCACAGCATCGTCTGAACCCTCACCCGTTCCAACTCTTTCCGGGTCCGGGGACGCGCCCCGCGAGGCCCGGCCTGCCAGGAAAGTCTGCCCCATGCCGCATCTTCCCGCTCACGCCCGCGCCGTCATCATCGGTGGCGGTGTCATCGGCTGTTCCGTCGCCTATCACTTGACCAAGCTGGGCTGGAAAGACGTCGTGCTGCTTGAACGCAAACAACTCACCTCGGGCACCACATGGCATGCCGCCGGGCTGATCGCCCAGCTCCGCGCCACCGCCAACATGACGAAGCTGGCGAAATACAGTCAGGAGCTCTATGGCGCGCTCGAGGCAGAGACCGGCGTTGCCACCGGCTTCAAGCGGGTCGGGTCGATCACCGTGGCATTGACCGGCGAACGGATGGAGGAACTGGCCCGGTCCGCCGGCATGGCGCGCGCCTTCGGGGTCGAGATCGAAGAGATCGGCCCGGACGACATCGGCCGGCGGTATGCCCATCTCAACCGCGAGGATGTGGTCGGCGGCGTCTATCTGCCGAAGGACGGGCAGGGCGACCCCGGCAATATCGCGCTGGCGCTGGCCAAGGGCGCGCGCCAGCGCGGCGCGGTGATCGCCGAGCGCACCAAGGCCACCGGCGTCACCCGCACGGGCCGCCGCATCACCGGCGTCGACTGGCAGGCCGAGGACGGCAGCCAGGGCCATATCGCCTGCGAACATGTCATCAACTGCGCCGGAATGTGGGGCCGCGAGGTGGGCGCGATGCTGGGCACCAACGTGCCGCTGCATGCCTGCGAGCATTTCTACATCGTGTCCGAACCGATTGCCGGGCTCAGCGAGCTGCCGGTGCTGCGGGTTCCCGATGAATGCGCCTATTACAAGGAAGACGCCGGCAAGATCCTTTTGGGCGCCTTCGAGCCGGTGTCGAAACCCTGGGGCATGGCGGGCATTCCCGACAGTTTCGAATTCGACCAGTTGCCCGAGGATTTCGACCATTTCGAGCCGATCCTGGAGCAGGCAGTCAATCGCCTGCCGATGCTGGCCGAGGCCGGCATCCACACCTTTTTCAACGGCCCCGAAAGCTTCACCCCCGACGACGCCTATCACCTGGGCCTCTGTCCTGGCATGGACAATGTCTGGGTCGCCGCCGGCTTCAACTCGGTCGGCATCCAGTCGGCCGGTGGCGCCGGCATGGCGCTGGCCGACTGGATGGGCAGCGGCGAAAAGCCGTTCGACCTGGGGGACGTCGATATCGCCCGCATGGCGCCGGTGCAGAACAACCGCCATTACCTGTTCGAGCGGTCGAAAGAGACGCTGGGCCTGCTCTACGCCGATCACTTCCCCTTTCGCCAGAAGGCCACCGCGCGCGGTATCCGGCGCACGCCTTTCCATGCGCATCTGGCCGCCGAAGGCGCGGTCTTTGGCGAGTTGGCGGGCTGGGAACGCGCCAACTGGTTCGCCCGCGACGGGCAGGCGCGCGATTACGAATATTCCTGGAAGCGGCAGAATTTCTTCGACAATGTCGCCGATGAAGTGGCCGCGGTGCGCAGCTCTGTCGGCATGTACGACATGACCTCTTTCGGCAAGCTGCGCGTCGAGGGGCCGGATGCCGAGGCCTTTCTCAACCATGTCTGCGGCAATGACATGTCGGTGCCGGCGGGCCGCATCGTCTATACCCAGTTTCTCAATGCGCGCGGCGGGATCGAGGCCGATGTCACCGTCACCCGCCTCTCCGAGACCGCGTATCTGGTGGTCACGCCGGCGGCCACACGGTTGGCCGACGAGACCTGGCTGCGCCGCCACCAGGGCGAATACCGTGCCACGATCACCGACATGACCGCCGCCGAAGGCGTGCTGGCGGTGATGGGGCCGAACGCCCGGGCGCTGCTGCAATCGGTCTCGCCCAATGATTTCTCGAACGCGGTCAACCCCTTCGGCACGGCGCAGGAGATCGAAATCGGCCTAGGGCTGGCGCGGGCGCATCGCGTCTCTTACGTCGGCGAGCTGGGCTGGGAGCTGTACGTCAGCTCGGACATGGCGGCGCATGTGTTTGAAACGCTGCGGGCGGCGGGGGCGGACCACGGGCTCAAGCTCTGCGGCATGCACATGATGGATTGCGCCCGGATCGAGAAGGCCTTTCGCCACTTCGGCCACGACATCACCTGCGAGGATCACGTGCTCGAGGCGGGCCTCGGGTTTGCGGTCAAGTCCGCCAAACCGGCGTTCATCGGCCGCGACGCGGTGCTGCGCAAGAAGGAGGCCGGGCTCGACCGGCGCCTGCTTCAGTTCCGCCTGACCGATCCCGAGCCGCTGCTCTATCACAACGAGCCGATCCTGCGCGACGGCAAGATCGTGGGCTACCTGTCGTCGGGTGCCTATGGCCACCATCTGGGCGGCGCCATCGGGCTGGGGTATGTTCCTTGCGCCGGCGAAAGCGCGGCCGAGGTCAAGGCCTCGCGCTACGAGATCGACGTCGCCGGGCAGCGGGTGCCGGCCGAAGTTTCGCTGCGGCCGATGTACGATCCCGGAAACGACCGCATGCGGGCTTGACCTTGGCCTGGCACGGGGATGAAACTGCCGCGCAAAATTGCGCGGGCAGCAACGCAGGGATCACATCCTGCCCTCGCCAGCGACCGGAAGTTGTGCGATTTCACGATTTTTTCACGATTGAAGCGCGTGGGCCTCTTGGCAGAAGTGTGTAACAACAGTCATCTAGACCGCAAAATGGGGGCGGACGGATGGCGGGCGTTTACGAAATCAGATTCTTTGGCACCTTCTCGATGCAGGCGCCTGACGGCCGCGATGTCACACCGCGCGGGTCCAAGGCGCGCGCGGTTCTGGCGCTGCTGGCGGCGGCGCAGGACATGCGGCGAGGGCGGCGTTGGCTCGAGGGCAAACTCTGGAGCGACCGCTCGCAGACCCAGGCCAGCGGCAGCCTGCGCCAGACCCTGAGCCAGATCCGCGCCGCTCTGCCTGATGACGAGACGATCTTCGAGGCCAGCCGGCTGAACGTCTGGCTCGAGCCTGGGCGCATCCGCACCGACCTCGATCCGGCGGGGGGATTGCCGCGGGCCGATCGCGAGATGCTTGAGGGGCTGACCGTCCGCGACCCCGAATTTACCAAATGGAAGGCCGATCTGATCCGCCGCCATGCGCCGCCCGCCGAGGTGTCGATGGCCCAGATCATCCGGCCGCGCGGCAGCGTCGGGCTGGTGGTACGCTCGGCGCCCGCCGGCGAAGGGCCGGCGGCGGAACGCATCACCGGCCAGATCCTCGCCGATCAGGTCGCCAAGAGCCTCGAAGAGCGCTTCTCCGTGGTGCGTTTTGCCTGGGGCGACAAGATGCCGGCCGACCTGCTTCCCGATATCGAGGTGCGCTGCGACGTGGCCGAGGACGGCGGCCGCGCGGTGGCTTTCCTGCGGGTGGAGAACGGCAGCGACGGGCGGGTGATGTTTTCGGACTATCGCAGCATGGCCGGGCCGGTGACCGAGATGATCAGCGCCGAGACCGTCACCGGGCTGGCCCATTCCGCCGCCGCGCGCATCCTGCACCGGTTGCCCGCCATGGTGCCGCTCGACCGGCCCGAAGCCGCCGCGGCCGGGTATGGCAGCCTCGGCATGCGCAAGCTGGCGCAATTCGACAAGGTTTCGCTGCAAGAGGCGAACCAGTTTTTCCGCCGCGCCCATGAAGCTGACGGCAATGGTGTCTACCTCGCCTGGCAGGCCTATGTCCGCATGGCGCAACTGCTCGAGACCGGACACGGCAGCGGCCCCGCCGACCGCGAAGAGACCGATGCGCTGATCACCCAGGCGCTGGAAAGCGCGCCCGACAATGCGCTGGCGATCTCGCTGGTGGCGCTGACCCGGATCGGGTTGCAGCATGATCCCGAAGCCCCCGCCGATCTCGCGATGCAGGCGATGAAATTCAATCAGTACAACCTGTTCGCGCAGCAGACGCTGGCGCTGGCGCACAGCACGCTGGGCAATCCGGCCGAAGCCTACCGGCTGTCGATCGCGGCGCGGGCCTCGGAGCCGGACGATGATCTCAGCCACCTCTGGGATCTGTTTCACACGCTGATCTGCATTTCGGCCGGCAAGCTCGACGAGGCGCGGCTTGCCGCCGCCCGTGCCAGCCGTGCCGCGCCCGGGTTCATCACCCCCAAGCGGCAGCTTGTGGTGCTGTGCGCCCACGCCGGCGACATCAAGGGGGCGCAACGCTACATGCGCCAGATTCAGGCGCTGGAGCCTGATTTCACCCTCGACCGTTTCCTCAACGATCCGGCTTATCCGGTGCCGACGCTGCGGCGCGCCGGGCTGATCTCGCAGCTTCGCAAGGACGAGCTGATCGGCTGATCCAAGCCGTCTTGCAATCGCCGATCCGCCGTGAAACGCTCCTCTCATGCGGGTGCATCTCTGCGGGTGCACCACGCAAGTCCCGACGCGATCGCGGCGGGCAAGCCGGGCCGCATTCCTACCCGGCTGCGAGGCGCGGGCGGCCACGGGGCTGCGGATTGTTTTGGAGAATAGCAGGACGGGCGGCTGGCGCGGCCTCTTGCGGAAAGGAAGATCATGCTGAAAAACGACATGCTCGAACAATGGGACCGGGAGAATTTCTTTCACCCCTCCACCCATCTGGCCGATTTCGCGCGAGGCGAGGTCGCACATCGTGTGGTGACCACCGGCGATGGCTGTCACATCGAGGATCGCGACGGCAATCGCCTGCTCGATGCCTTTGCCGGGCTGTACTGCGTCAATGTCGGCTACGGGCGCAAGGAGATCGCCGAGGCGATCTCGGATCAGGCGCATGAGCTGGCTTATTACCATGCCTATGTCGGCCATGGCACCGAAGCCTCGATCACCCTGGCCAAGATGATCCTCGACCGCGCGCCCGACCACATGTCCAAGGTCTATTTCGGCCTGTCTGGCTCGGATGCGAACGAGACCAACGTCAAGCTGATCTGGTATTACAACAACATTCTCGGCCGGCCCGAAAAGAAGAAGATCATCTCGCGCTGGCGCGGCTATCACGGTTCGGGTCTGATGACCGGCTCGCTCACCGGGCTCGAGCTGTTTCACAAGAAATTCGACCTGCCACTGGCGCAGGTGGTCCACACCGAAGCGCCCTATTACTTCCGCCGGGACGATCTCGATCAGAGCGAGGCGGAGTTCGTGGCGCATTGCGTCGCCGAGCTGGAAGCGCTGATCGCGCGCGAAGGCGCCGATACCATCGCCGCCTTCATCGGCGAGCCGGTGCTGGGCACCGGGGGCATCGTGCCGCCGCCGGAGGGCTATTGGCCGGCGATCCAGAAGGTGCTGCAAAAGCACGACATCCTGCTGGTGGCCGACGAGGTGGTGACCGGGTTTGGCCGTCTGGGCTCGATGATGGGCTCGGATCACTACGGGCTGAAGCCCGACCTGATGACCATCGCCAAGGGGCTGACCTCGGCCTATGCTCCGCTCTCGGGTTCGATCGTGTCCGACAAGATGTGGAAGGTGCTGGAGCAGGGCACCGACGAGAACGGCCCGATTGGCCACGGCTGGACCTATTCCGCCCATCCCATCGGAGCCGCAGCCGGGGTGGCCAACCTCAAGCTGATCGACACGCTCGGGCTGGTCAAGAACGCCGGCGAGACCGGCGCCTATTTCAACAAGGTGATGGCCGAGGCGCTGGGCGGGCATGCCCATGTCGGCGACGTGCGCGGCGAGGGCATGATGTGCGCCGTGGAATTCGTCAAGGACCGCGACAGCCGTGGCTTCTTTGACGCTTCCGAAAAGGTCGGCCCCCGGGTCGCCGCCGCGCTGTTGGAACAGGGGGTAATCGGCCGGGCGATGCCGCAGGGCGATATCCTGGGCTTTGCGCCGCCGTTCTGCCTGACCCCGGCCGAGGCCGACGAGGTGGCGGAAAAGACCCGCGTTGCGGTGAGCCTGGTTCTGGGGTGATCCCGGGCTGAGCGCGGCCCGGCAACGTCAGCGCGGCGGGATTGCCCCGCCGCGTGTTACATGCCCGGTTCTTTCCGGGCGCCGGTGTCAGCCTCTGGCGCGCCGCCCGGATGCCCGGTCAGCTGCCATCCGCGCCCATATCGGGGCCGATCTTCTTGAGGAAGGCATAGAGGTCTTTCGCCTCGTCTTCCTTGCGCACCCGGAAGCTCATCTTGGAGCGGGCAGAACCGTCGCCGGTGGCTTCCTGAACCGCGCCTTTCGGATCCATCACGAAGGCCACGAAGCTCGCCTCGTCAAACACCAGCCCGGCTTCGCCGGCGGCGATCATGTCCTTGCCATAGCGAAAATCCTCGACGGTACCGGCGGTACGGCCGACGACGCCATAGAGGTTGGGGCCGGTCTTGGCCTTCTTGCCGGCCAGCACCTCGCCGGCGTCGTTGGTGACGACGTGGCAGGACTGGCACTTGCGGAACGCCTGTTCTCCGGCATCTGCATCGCCGGTGGCGGTTAGGTCGGGGCCGTGGCTGTCGGCCATCGCGGGCATGGCAAGCGCCATAGCCAGAAGCGATGTCAGGGCTAGGGTCTTCATCGGTCAAATCTCCTCAGCAATTCTTTCAGGACATAGGTTCGGGGCCATTAGGTCAAGCGCGACGTTTTGGCAAATCCTGCCCGCCATGGCGCCAGAGCCTTGATTTCCTTGGCGCTGAAAGGGTAGGCGGTCGGACAAGATGCCGCGCCCCGGCCGGGGCGTGGGGGCCTTTGACACCGACAGGAGGGGCATAATGGAAGACATGGTGCCCGCCTGGGTTGACGGAGAGCTGACACCCGTTGGCAAGCTCGAGGCGCATGAACGCGGGCTTCGGCACAAGGCAGTGTCAGTTTTCGTGCTGGCTGGCGATGCAGTGCTGATCCAGCAGCGCGCGGCGGGCAAATACCACACGCCAGGGCTCTGGGCCAACACCTGCTGCACCCATCCGCTCTGGGGCGAAGCGGCCGAGACCTGTGCCATGCGGCGGCTGGAGCAGGAACTGGGCATCACCGCCGTCACCCCGATCTGGCGGCACCAGGCGGAATACCGGGCCGATGTCGGCGGTGGCATGATCGAGCATGAGGTGGTGGAGATCTTCACCGTTGAGGCCAGCCGCGACCTGCCGGTCATTCCCAACCCCGACGAGGTGCAGGCGGTGCGCTGGGTGACGCGGGCCGAGTTGGTGGCCGAGATCGCCGCCATGCCGCAGATCTACACCCCCTGGATGCGCATCTACATGGCCGATCACGCCTCGGCGATCTTTGGTCACGGCCCGGCGGGCTGAGCGGCCGGCGGGCTGGCGCCTGCGCCGGCAAAGGTGTATCCGAGGGCAAAGACAGCGATGAAGGCAGCAGCATGACCAGACAAGCGGCGGATTTCGCAGCGGTGGCAGAGACCGGGCGCCGGGTGTTGCAGACCGAGGCGGAGGCGCTTCTGGCGCTCGGCCGGGCGCTGCCGGAGGATTTCGAGGCGGCGGCGCAGCTGCTGGCCGCGCTCGAGGGCCGGGTGATCGTCTCGGGCATCGGCAAGTCGGGCCACATCGGCCGCAAGATCTCGGCCACCCTGGCCTCGACCGGCACGCCGTCCTATTTCGTGCATGCCTCCGAGGCGAGCCACGGCGATCTCGGCATGATCACCCGGCATGACGTTTGCCTGCTGATCTCCAATTCCGGCGAGACCGCCGAGCTGCGCGACATCCTGCTGCACACACGGCGGTTCTCGATCCCGATGATCGGGATTTCGTCGAACCCGAACAGCACGCTGATGCAGGCCGCCGATTTCAAGCTGACCCTGCCGAAACTCCCCGAGGCCTGCCCGATGGGCCTCGCTCCCACCACCTCGACCACGCTGACCCTGGCGCTGGGCGATGCCCTGGCGGTGGCGGTGATGGAGCTGCGCGGCTTCGGCTCGGAGGATTTCCAGGTGTTCCATCCGGGCGGCAAGCTCGGCGCCCAGCTCAGCCGGGTGGAAGACCTGATGCACGGGCCGGAGATGCTGCCGCTGGTGCCGGCCGACATGGCGATGGCGGATGTGCTGATCACCATGACCTCGAAAAGCTTTGGCATCGCGGCTGTGGTCGAGGACGGCCGGCTGGTGGGGGTGATCTCGGATGGCGACCTGCGGCGCAACATGGCCGGGCTGATGAAGATGACCGCCGGCGAACTGGCCAGCCGCAACCCGGTGACGGTGACGCCGGATGTCTTTGCCGCCCAGGCGCTGGCACTGCTCAACGAGCGCAAGATCGGTGCACTGATGGTTGTCGATGACGACAGCCGCCCGGTCGGCATTCTCCATATCCACGATGTTCTGCGCGCAGGTGTTGCATGAAAACCGTTATCCTGATCCCCGCCCGCTATGCCTCGGCGCGCTATCCCGGCAAGCCGCTGGCCGAGCTGACACAGAAGGACGGCAGCAGGAAAAGCCTGATCCAGATGTCCTGGGAGGCCGCGCGCCAGATCGCCGGCGTCGACGAGGTGCATGTGGTCACCGATGACGACCGCATCCGCGAGGCCTCGGAGGGTTTTGGCGCCTCGGTGATCATGACCTCGCCCGAGGCCGAGAACGGCACCGCCCGCTGCGCCGAGGCGCTGGCCAATGGCGCGATCTCGGCCGATCTGGTGGTGAATTTCCAGGGCGACGCGCCGCTGACGCCGCCCTGGTTCGTGGAAGAGCTGATCGCTGCGATGAAGGCCGATCCCGGCGCGCAAATGGCCACGCCGGTGCTGCAATGCGATCCGGCGACCTATGACATGTTTGTCGAAGACCGCCAGAACGGTCGGGTCGGAGGCACCACGGCGGTATTTGGCGAAGATCACCGGGCGCTCTATTTCTCCAAGGAGATCGTGCCCTATATCGACCCGGCCAAGGTGCCCGAGCGCGACATTCCAGTCTATCACCATGTCGGCGTCTATGCCTACCGGCCCGAGGCGCTGCGGTCTTACACCTTCTGGGGTGTCAGCCGGCTCGAGACGCTGGAGGGGCTGGAGCAGCTGCGCTTCCTGGTGCACGGCGTGCCGGTGCGCTGCGTGGTGGTCGAATCGCGGGGCCGGATGTTCTGGGAGCTGAACAACCCCGCCGATGTGGCGCGGATCGAGAAGGTGTTGAAAGAGCAATGACAGAGACCAGAACCGTCACCATCGGCGAGATCGCCATCAGTGCGCAAGATCCCCTGGCGCTGATCACCGGGCCCTGCCAGCTCGAAAGCCACGACCATGCCCGGATGATGGCCGAGAAGATCGCCGAGGCCTGCGCGCCAAGTGGCACCCGGTTCATCTTCAAGGCCAGCTACGACAAGGCCAACCGCTCTTCGATCTCGACCCAGCGGGGCCTGGGGATGGAGGAAGGCCTGACCATCCTGTCGAAGATCCGCGAGGAATTCGGCTGCCCGGTGCTGACCGACGTGCATTCCGAGAGCCATTGCGCCCCGGCGGCCGAGGCGGTGGACGTGCTGCAAATCCCCGCCTTTCTCTGCCGACAGACCGATCTGCTCTTGGCGGCGGGCGAGACCGGCGCCGCGATCAACGTCAAGAAAGGCCAGTTCCTGGCGCCGTGGGACATGGGCAATGTCGCCGAAAAGATCGCCTCGACCGGCAATCAGCGCATCATGCTCTGTGATCGCGGCACCTCCTTCGGCTACAACACTCTGGTGAGCGATTTCCGTGGCCTGCCGACCATGGCCAAGACCGGCTATCCGGTGGTCTTCGACGCGACCCATTCGGTGCAGCAGCCCGGCGGGCAGGGCGCCACCTCGGGCGGCCAACGCGAGTTCGCTCCGGTGCTGGCCCGGGCGGCAGTTGCGGTGGGTGTGGCGGCGCTCTTCATCGAGACGCACGAGGATCCGGACAATGCGCCGTCGGACGGGCCGAACATGATCCCGGTGGATCAGATGCGCGCGCTGATCGACCGGCTGGTGGCTTTCGACCGGCTGTCCAAGGGGCTCTGAGCCCCCGCGTCCCGGCCCCGCGCCGGGACCTCGAGCCGCAAACCGTGAGGCCCCGGAACAGGTCCGGGGCGCGGGGATTGCGCCGCAGCCCGGGCCGCTTGCGGGCGGGTTCTCTTGGGGCTGAGAGGCCCCGGCGCGAGGCCGGGGCGTGCTGCGCGACCCTCTGCCCCCGGTCCCGCAATAGAGAGCGCATTTTCCGGGTCGCCTTTGTCGCGCGGTTCTGGCAACAGGATCCGGTCGCCTTGCAGAAGGATCCGCCAGATGCGCCCTGCCGAAGCTCTCAAGCCCAAGACCAACGAAGATACCGCGCAGGGCCTGGCCTTTGCCGTCTCGGCCTATGTCATCTGGGGCTTTCTGCCGCTTTACATGAAGCTGCTGGCGCATATTCCGCCGGCCGAGGTGGTGGCGCACCGGGTGATCTGGTCGGTGCCGATCGCGGCGGTGGTGCTGGTGGCACTGGGGCGGACGGCCACCCTGCGCGAGGCGCTGCGCAACCCGCGGATGCTGGCGATGGGCTGCGTGACGGCGGCGCTGGTGTCGATCAACTGGGGCATCTACGTCTGGGCGATTGCCAACGACCGTGCGCTCGACGCGGCGCTGGGGTATTACATCAACCCGCTGTTCTCGGTCTTTCTCGGCGCGGTCCTGCTGGGTGAACGGCTGAGCCGGGCGCAGATCGCCGCCATCGCCCTGGCGGCGGCGGCGGTGCTGGTTCTGGCGCTGGATGCCGGGCGGCTGCCCTGGGCGGCGGTCGGGCTGATGCTGTCCTGGGGATTTTATGCCCTGGCCAAGAAGCAGTTGCCGATCGGCCCCAACCAGGGGTTCCTGCTCGAGGTGCTGATCCTGACGCCGCCGGCGCTGGGTTACATCGCCTGGACGGTCGCGACCGGACAATCGCATTTCACCACCAGCCTGACGCTGGACACCTGGCTGCTTCTGGGCTGTGGTGTCGTCACCGCCGTGCCGCTCCTGTTTTATGCCAATGGCGCCAAGGGGCTGCGGCTTTCGACCATCGGCGTGCTGCAATATATCGCGCCGACGATGATCTTTCTCTGCGCGGTGCTGGTTTTCAAGGAGCCCTTCGGCCAGGCTCGGATGATCGCCTTTCCGATGATCTGGGCGGCGTTGGTGATCTATTCGGTGGCAATGCTGCGCGGCATGCGGCGGCTGGGCGCCTGACCCGTGACCCCTTGCGGCGGCGCCGCGCATTTGCCACACCCTCGGCGCATGGATGACAGCTATCAGCCCCCCGACACGCCGCTCGACGTGCTGCACGAAGATCACGAGATCCTCATCGTCAACAAGCCCGCCGGCCTTCTGTCGGTGCCGGGCAAGGGGCCGCATCTGGCCGATTGCCTGATCGCCCGGGTGCAGGAGGCCTTTCCGACGGCGCTGCTGGTGCACCGGCTGGACCGCGACACATCCGGCGTGATGGTCTTTGGCCTGACGCCGCATGCCCAGCGCCACCTTGGTCTGCAATTCGAGAAGCGCGGCGTCAGGAAAACCTACGTCGCGCGGCTCTGGGGCCGGCTGGAGCCGCGCACCGGCACCGTCGATCTGCCGCTGATCGTCGACTGGGAGAACCGGCCGTTGCAAAAGGTCTGTCACGAGACCGGCCGGGCGGCGCAGACCGATTGGCGGGTCCAATCCTACAAGGCCGACGAGACCCGCGTGCGCTTCATGCCCAAGACCGGGCGCAGCCACCAGTTGCGGGTGCATGCCCTGGCGCTGGGGCATGTGATCCTCGGTGATCCGCTTTATGCCAGCGGCGCGGCGCGGGCCTATCCTCGGCTGATGCTGCACTCCGAGGAGCTGCGGTTCCGCCATCCAGATGGCGGCGATGGGGTGAAGTTCCGGGCGGTGGCGCCGTTCTGAGGGCGCCGGCCGGTTTCAGTGGCCGCCGGTATCGGCGTCGCGGCGGGTGAGCCCCATGTCGCGCAGTGCCGCGTCGCTCAGGCGGCGCATCTGCTGGCGTTGGCGATAGGCACCGTCGGCGGCGATCAGCCAGCCCAGAACGCGGGCCAGGATCGAGCGGGTGGCGGGGCGGTGAAGGGGGCGGGGGAGGCTGCGATGGATCTGCATGGTCGGGCTCCTTTCGAGGTATGACATTGGATGACCTCAGACTGACAGCCGCCTGCAAAAGCAGCGCAAAAAGCCGGGTGCAAAGGCCGCCCCCGCGTGCAAGACTTTCGTAAAATGAGCCGGATACACCGTAAAATCGGCGGTGAGAGGAGCCTGACAGCCGAAATGCCCGATCTCGTGATCCATCTGCGCGGCCCCTTGCGGATCGCCACCGGCGATGGCCGGCCGCTGGCCGGCCTGACGCGGCGGGGGCAGGCGATGCTGGTCTGTCTGGCGTTGCAGCCGGGGATGCGGGCCGAACGGGGGTATCTGGCCGAGCTGCTCTGGAGCGACCGGTCGGAAGAACAGTCGCGCGCCTCGCTGCGACAGGAGCTTTCGGTGCTGAAACGGGCCGTGCCGGAGGCGATTCTGGCGGCGGATCGCCAGGCGGTCTGGCTCGATGCCGGCGCGGTGCAGGTTGACGAGGGCGGCGCCGGCGATCTGCTCGAGGGGTTCGATCTGGCTTCGGAAGGATTCGAGGACTGGCTGCGGCAGGCACGGGCGGGGCGCGCCGCAGAGGCGCCCGCCGATGCCGGCGACGCGGCGCGGGGCGAGCGGCCCACGCTTGCGGTGCTGCCGTTCGAGGAATTTGGCGCCGCCGCGCGGGACATGTTCGCCGACGGTGTGGTCGACGAGATCACCAGCGCGCTCAGCCGGTGCAAGGAGTTCCGCGTCATTGCTCGGCAATCGGCTTTTGCGCTGGGCGATCCGGGGCTTTCGGTGCCCGAGGCGGCGGCGCGACTGAAGGCGGATTACATCGTCGAGGGGTCGGTGCGCCGCGCGGGCGAACGGCTGCGGATTTCGGTGCAGCTGGTGCGGGGCCACGACGGGCATACGCTTTGGACCGCGCGCTTCGATGATCGGCTGGACGATCTGTTCGACCTGCTCGACCGGATCGCGGCCCAGGTGGCGGGGCAGATCCTGCCCAACCTGCGCGCCGCCGAGATCGCCCGCGCCCGCGCCCGGCCGCCGCAGGACCGGACCGCCTATGAGCTGATGCTGACCGCGCTGCCGCATTTCTGGGCGCATCGCGGCGAAGAGAACGAACGCGCCATCGCACTGCTGGATCAGGCGTTGCTGCATCAGCCGGATTTCGCGCCGGCGATGGCCTACAAGGCGTGGTGCCATGCACATCACTGCTGCTACACTTGGACAACCGACGGCGCACCGCATCAGGCGGCGGCCCGGACGCTCGTGTCTCGGGCGGCGCCGATGGTGCAGGACGATCCCGGCGCGCTGGTGGCGCTGTCGGCGGCCTGCGGGCTGGCGCTCAACGATTTTGCCCGGGCGCGGAGCCTGGTCGACCGGGCGTTGCTGCTTGATCCGAACAACGCCTGGGGCTGGCTGCGGCTGGGCTGGACGGCGGTTTATGTCGGAGAGTTCGACACCGGCATGGCGGCCTTTGATCGCTACGATCAGCTCAGCCCGCTCGATCCCTTCCGCTTCAACGGGCTGTTCGGCCGCTCTGCCGCGCTGCGGGCGATGCGGCGGTTCGACGAATCGGTGGCGCTTTGTGAACAGGGGCTGCGCGAAGGGACCGGGGTGACCTGGGCCTACCGGATGCTCTTTGGCACCCATTGGCTGGCCGGCAACAAGGATGCGGCAATGGCGGCGGCGCGGAAATGGCGGGCCGCCTATCCCGACATCACCTTCGAGATGGCGCGCAACCTGATGCCGAAATGGCAGCACGACCCGGCCTATTACAAGGCGCTTCAGGAATTGTGGCGGCAGGACGGCTGAGTCGCGGGCCGGATCAGGCGCTCTTGCTCAGCCGCGCTTCCAGCACGTCGAAGGGCACGCCGGGCTCGTCCTTGGCGCCGCGGATCACCAGCGAGGTCTTGACCGAGGCGACATTGGGCGCGGTCAGCAGTTCGCCGGTCAGAAAGCTCTGAAAGCTCGACAGATCGGGCGCCACGCATTTCAGGATGAAATCCACCTCGCCATTCAGCATGTGGCACTCGCGCACCAGCGGCCAGGCGCGGCAGCGGTCCTCGAAGGCCGAAAGATCGGCCTCGGCCTGGCTGACCAGACCGACCATGGCAAAGACCTGCACCTCGAATCCCAGCTCGCGGGCGTCGATATCGGCATGGTAGCCGCGTATGAATCCCTGCTCTTCGAGCGTGCGCACCCGGCGCAGGCAGGGCGGGGCCGAAATGCCGACCCGGCGGGCCAGCTCGACATTGGTCATCCGCCCGTCGGCCTGAAGCTCGGCCAGGATTTTGCGATCTATCGGGTCTAGTCGAGTTCCCGGCATGTATCCCTCCGCCGAAATTGCGTTTGTTATACCAGCCCTGTCAGGCGACGCAATAATGTTTCGTTCTTGCGCAAGATTGTTTTTGCCGCGCCGGTCTGGCCGGTGTCAGGGCGCATAGCGGCCCTGCATGGTCTTTTCGTCGGGCGACGGGATCGCTATATGCGGCCTCTGACATGCAAGCGCAAGCCAAAGGGGCACAACATGGGTGAGACACGCCACACCAAAGTTCTGATCATCGGGTCCGGCCCCGCGGGCTATACCGCCGGGGTCTATGCCAGCCGCGCCATGCTGAGCCCGATCCTCGTGCAGGGAATCGAGCCGGGCGGCCAGCTGACCACCACCACCGAGGTCGAGAACTGGCCCGGCGACACCGAAGTGCAGGGCCCCGATCTGATGGTGCGGATGGAGGCCCATGCCAAGGCGATGGGCACCGAGATCATCGGCGACATCATCACGTCGCTCGATACCTCCAAGCGGCCGTTCGTGGCCAAGGGGGACAGCGGCACCACCTACACCGCCGACGCGGTGATCCTGGCCACCGGGGCGCGGGCGAAATGGCTGGGGCTGGACAGCGAAGAGGCCTTCAAGGGCTTTGGCGTCTCGGCCTGTGCCACCTGCGACGGTTTCTTCTATCGCGGGCAAGAGATCGTCGTGGTCGGCGGCGGCAACACCGCTGTCGAAGAGGCGCTGTTCCTGACCAATTTCGCATCCAAGGTCACGCTGGTGCACCGCCGCGACGAGCTGCGCGCCGAGAAGATCCTTCAGGAGCGGCTGTTGAAACATCCCAAGATCGAGCCGCTGTGGTTCCACGAGCTGGATGAGGTCTTTGGCAGTGACATGCCCAAGGGCGTCGAGGGCGTGCGGGTAAAGCACGTCAAGACCGGCGAGATCACCGAAATCCCCTGCAAGGGCGTCTTTATCGCCATCGGCCATGCGCCGGCGACCGAACTGGTGAAAGATACGCTGGAGCTGCACAACGGCGGTTACGTCAAGGTCGAGCCGGGCAGCACCCGCTCTTCGGTGCCGGGCATCTTTGCCGCCGGAGATCTGACCGACCACATCTATCGCCAGGCGGTGACCTCGGCCGGAATGGGCTGCATGGCGGCACTCGATGCCGAGAAGTTCCTGGCCGAGCACGGCGAAGCCGAGCGCAGCCCCGAGGCGGTGACCGAACCGCTGGGCTACGGCGCCGAAACCCCGGCTTGAGCCGGGGTCCAAGCCGCCCGGTGCAACCCCGGGGGTGATGGGCGCGCCGCCATCCCCCCGCGGCGTTTGACGCGGCGCCTAGGGGTGAATGTCGCGCGGCGTGCATCCCGATTCCAGCACCACCGCGATCCAGTTGACCTCGGGCTCGAGGCCCAACTCGTTCAGCCAGGCCTGTTGCAGCCGATAGGCGGGCAGTTCCTGCGCGCCGGGGCAATACCAGTGCCGCGCCTCGGCCTGTCGGTGGTGCGCCAACTCATGCAGCAGCGTGCTGACGTCAAAGGGATCGCGCGGCGACCAGGGACGGATCAGCCAGATCACCTGCGCCTCGGCATCGTAGAGCCCGCGCAGGGCGGCGTGCCGCGAGGACAGCCCGTCCAGCGCGGCGGCCCGGACGGCGCTGACAAGCCGCACGGCGGGCGGCTGGGCACGGCGCGGCAGATCGGAGCGGCGGTCGAGCCAATCGTCGAGATGGGCCACGAGATCGGCCAGCGTCGGCGCGGTGCGCCAGGCCAGCGGATCGGCCGGTTCGGCAGCAGCGGGCAAGAGGGACAGCATCAGGCATAGGGCGCCTGTGCGTGCCAGCGCAAGGCTGGCCCGGAAAGGGAAGGTCATCACGTCCTCCGCATCTTGTTTTGTCAGGCTGTGCTTTGATGATACGCTGGGGGCGAGGGATGCCGCAAAAGACGTTTTTTCATCCCCGGATGAAGGGAATTCATCTGCCATGGGCCGACATTTGCCGCCTTTCGCCGCGGTTCGGGCTTTCGAAGCCGCCGCGCGCCACCGCAGCTTCAAACACGCCGCCGAGGAGCTGTGCCTCTCGCCCTCGGCGATCAGCCATCAGATCCGCGCGCTCGAGCAATATCTCGACACCGCGTTGTTCGAGCGGGACGGCAACCGGCTCGAGCTGACGCTGACCGGGCGCGGCTACGCCGGCAAGCTGACCGGCCTGCTCGACCAGCTCGACGAGAGCACCCGCGCGGTCAGCCAGGCCGGGGCGCGGCCTTTCCGGGTGCTCTGCACGCCGGGCTTTGCGGCGCGCTGGCTGGTGCCGCGGCTGGACCGGCTGGAATTTGGCGACCGGGTGCGGCTTCGGGTCTCGACCGGTGCGCCATCGACCGATTTCGCCAGCAACGACAGCGATGTGGTGATCCAGTGGTCGGTGACGCCGACGGCGGGTGTGTCGACCGAGCCCCTGATGGAATCGAGCCGCTATCCGGTGATAAGCCCCGAGTTGAAACACCGGGCCGCCGTGCACCGGCCCGGTGACCTTCTGCGCCTGCGGCTGATGTACGACGAGACCGACGATGCCTGGGGCGAATGGTTCCAGGCCGCCGGAGTGACGCCGGCCGCACTGCCGCAGGGCCCGGTCTTTCCCAGTTGCGAGCTGGCAACCACCGCAGCCGAGCGAGGGCAGGGGGTGTCGCTGGCCTATGATGCGGTGGTGCGGGCCACGCTGGCATCCGGGCGGCTGGTGCGGCTGTTCGAGGCGGTGACCCTGCCGATGGTGATCTATTCCCTGGCCTATCCCGAGGGGCGGGCCGGCGATCCGATGATCCGCGCCTTTCGCGACTGGATCTTCGCCGAGGTCGCGCGCGAGCAGGTCGGGGTACGGGTGGCCTCGGCGCTGGCCTGAGCGCGTCATGCGGCTGCTGCAAAGCGGCATTTCGGCAACGGCGTGCCTGCGCCGCCGCTTCGGGCTTTCCTGAGGCGGCGACTTGTGCGATGTGTTCAGCGTTGAACATACTTTGAGTCGCTCCCATGGCCCCGCCCAAAGCCAAACCGATCACCGATGAGGACGGCAATGTCTTTCGTCTCCTGCGCCAGCTCGATCTGGCGCCGGAGGCGTCGCAGCGGTCGATCGCCGAGGCGCTGGGCCTGTCGCTGGGTACGCTGAACACGCGGCTCAAATCTGCCGAGGCGGCCGGGTTCATCAAGATCAGCGAACGTTCGGGGCCCGACCGGCGCCAGCGGTTCGCCTATGTGCTGACCCCGCGCGGGGCAGCGGAAAAGAACCGGCTGACCGAGAGTTTCCTCGCCCGCAAGCTGGCGGAATACGAAGCGCTTCATGCCGAACTGACGGGCACCGCCAGCGGTCTCGTCCACATCAAACACAGGACTGAATTGATGCAGAACAACCTGGCTCCGATTTCGGAACTCTATGTCTCTTACGAGAGCGCTCAGAAGCTGAAGGTGGAGGCCGGCAATCTGGTCAGCCACGATCTCAGCCCGCGCCAGATCTGTGATCTGGAACTTCTGATGAACGGCGGTTTCAACCCGCTCAAGGGGTTCCTGTCGGAAGAGGATTACAACGGCGTTGTCGAGAACATGCGCCTGGCCGACGGGTCGCTCTGGCCGATGCCGATCACGCTCGACGTTTCCGAGGAATTCGCCGCCTCGCTCGAGATCGGCCAGGACATCGCGCTGCGCGATCAGGAAGGCGTGATCCTCGGCACCATGACCGTGACCGATCGCTGGACCCCCGACAAATCGCGCGAGGCGGAAAAGGTGTTCGGCGCCGATGATGCGGCCCACCCGGCGGTCAACTACCTGCACAACACCGCCGGAAAGGTCTATCTCGGCGGGCCGGTGACCGGTATCCAGCAGCCGGTGCATTATGATTTTCGCGGCCGCCGCGACACGCCGAACGAGCTGCGCGCTCTGTTCCGCAAGCTGGGCTGGCGCAAGGTCGTGGCCTTCCAGACCCGCAACCCGCTGCACCGCGCCCACCAGGAGCTGACCTTCCGCGCCGCCAAGGAAGCCCAGGCCAACCTGCTGATCCATCCGGTCGTCGGCATGACCAAGCCGGGCGACGTCGATCACTTCACCCGCGTGCGCTGCTACGAGGCGGTGCTGGACAAGTATCCGCAATCGACCACCAACATGTCGCTGCTGAACCTGGCGATGCGCATGGGCGGCCCGCGCGAGGCGGTCTGGCACGGGCTGATCCGCGCCAACCACGGCTGCACCCATTTCATTGTCGGCCGCGACCACGCCGGCCCCGGCAAGAATTCCCAGGGCGAGGATTTCTACGGGCCTTATGATGCGCAGGATCTGTTCCGCGAGTACCAGAGCGAGATCGGCGTCGAGATGGTGGACTTCAAGCACATGGTCTATGTGCAAGAGCGCGCGCAATATGAGCCCGCCGACGAGATCGAGGACCGTGACAATGTCACCATCCTCAACATCTCGGGCACCGAGCTGCGCCGGCGTCTGCAAGAGGGGCTGGAGATCCCCGAATGGTTCTCGTTCCCTGAGGTGGTGGCCGAGCTGCGCCGCACCCGTCCGCCGCGGGCCAAACAGGGCTTCACCGTGTTCTTTACCGGTCTCTCCGGCTCCGGCAAATCGACCATTGCCAACGCGCTGATGGTGAAGCTGATGGAAATGGGCGGCCGCCCAGTGACGCTGCTCGACGGCGACATCGTGCGCAAGAACCTCAGCTCCGAGCTGGGCTTCTCGAAGGAGCACCGCGACCTCAACATCCGCCGCATCGGTTATGTCGCCAGCGAGATCACCAAGAACGGCGGTATCGCCATCTGCGCGCCGATCGCGCCTTATGCCACCACCCGCCGTGCCGTGCGCGAGGACGTGGAGCAATTCGGCGCCTTCATCGAGGTGCATGTGGCCACCTCGCTCGAGGAATGCGAGCGGCGTGACCGCAAAGGGCTCTACAAGCTGGCGCGGGAAGGTAAGATCAAGGAATTCACCGGCATCTCCGATCCATACGACGTGCCGGCGGATCCTGAACTGAGCGTCGAGACCGAGAATGTCGAGGTCGACAACTGCGCGCATCAGGTGATCCTGAAGCTCGAGAGCATGGGGCTGATCGCCGGCTGATCGCGGCAAAAGCCACGCAAAACGACAAAGGCCGCGGGTGATCCCGCGGCCTTTTGCCTGTCATACGGAGTGTGTCCGCCCGGCTCGGTACGGCGGGGAGGGCGGCCTAGTGGACCGCGACCGGCGCCATGTCGTGCTGCCGCGCCAGAACGAAGGCCAGCTTGCGGTCGGCCACGAGGGCCAGCTGCTCGCCATCCTCGCGGTGGACGGCGTAAAGCGTTTCGGCGCCATGCGCCTGATCGCGGATTTCCTCGGGAAGGTCGGCGACCGCCACCGGTTTCACATAGACGATATTGAGCGGCACCGTCTGGCCGAAATCATAATTCGTGTTCATGACATTCACCCTTTCCTGATATTGATCGTCTGCACCACGGTTTCTGGGCGTTGCATCGTCAGATCGACATGCAGCAACCCGTTTTCCATCACCGCTTCGCCCACCTCGACACCATCGGCCAGCACGAAGCTGCGCTGGAACTGCCGCGCCGCGATGCCGCGATGGAGAAAGACACGTTCGCTGCCGTCGTCGCGCTGGCGGCCGCGGATCACCAGTTGTCGGTCCTCGACGGTGATCGAGAGATCGCCCTCGGCAAATCCGGCCACGGCCAGAGTGATGCGATACGAATGATCGGAGGTCTGTTCGATATTGAAAGGCGGATAGCCTTCGTTGCCGGTCTTCGCCGTGCGTTCCAGCAGGCGCTCCAGCTGCTCGAACCCCAGCATATGGGGGTAGGAGCCCAGGGTCAGTTTTGTCATGACACGTCCTTTGGCAAAGCGACATCTCTTGACCGGCCCCGTCAGCGGCAACCGGTTCACAACGAATATGGTGTGGCATCCGGTGGGCTGCAAGGCCTTTGCCAAAAGCCTTTGAACACAGTATCCTGAACACCTGCCCGCGATGGAGAATACCCGGATGAACATGCAGACCGAACTGGCGATGAAGACCGACGAGGTCTTGCGCGTTGAACTCGAGGTCTTCAAACGCGAGCACCGCGATCTCGACCAGGCGATCGATGCGCTTCAGGCCGAGGGCCGCGCCGATGCGCTGACCATTCAGCGGCTGAAGAAGAAAAAGCTGATGCTGAAGGACAAGATCGCCCAGATCGAGGACCGGCTGCTGCCCGACATCATCGCCTGATCCGCCATGGCGCGGCTTGCGGTCCGGCCCAAAGTCTGGCCCCAACGCCTGCGGCGCGCGCTGCTTGGCGTCCTGGGGCTGTTTGGCCTCCTGCTGCTGGCGCTGGGGGTGCAGCATCTGCGTCTCTCGGGCGGGCCGGCGCTGGGCCCACCTGTGCCGGGCGGGCTGCGGCTGGCCACGCACAACGTGCATTACATCGTTACCCGGCGCGACACCGGCCGCTGGTCGCTGGCGGACTGGCGCCGGCGCAAGCCGGTTCTGGATGCGACCTTCAAGGCGCTCGCGGCCGATCTGGTGGCCTTTCAGGAAATGGAAAGCTTCGCCGGCGGTTCGGGCAGCGACGAGAACCTCGCCCGCGACTGGCTGTTGCAGCAGAACCCGGGCTATGCCGCCGCGGCCACCGGGCCCTGGCGGGAATTTCCGCCGACCCAGCCGATCCTCTACCGCCGCGCCAGGCTCGAATTGCTGGATCAGGGCTGGTTTTTCTTTTCCGAGACGCCGGAGGTGATCTATTCGCGCACCTTCAATGGCTCCTGGCCGGCCTTTGCCGCCTGGGCCGAGTTCCGAGACCGTCGGGGCGGCGCGGTGTTTCGGGTGCTGAACCTGCATCTGGATTATTCCAGCCTGGACAACCGGCGCAAATCCGTCGTGCTGATCCGCGCGCGGCTGGCGGACTGGCGGGCGGCGGGCCATTCGATGGTGGTGCTGGGTGATTTCAACGCGCTGGCGGGCTCGGCGCTGCTGGCGCCGCTGGAGGCGGAGGGGCTGCGGTTCGTGCCGGTGCCGGGGGCGACCTATCACTTCGATCGCGGGCTCAACCTCTTTGGCGCGATCGATCATGTCGGGTTGGGGCCGGGGCTGCGCGCGCTGCGCCCGGCGGCGGTGTTTCGCGAGCGGTTGGGGCCGGTCTGGCCGAGCGACCATTACCCGGTGGTGGTGGATGTGACTTTCGGGGATTAGGGGCGCTGCCCCCGGCCTGCGGCCTCCCCCGGCGGTATTTTTCAAGAGAAGAAGCCACGGGAATGCGAAAATGCTGCCGCTGCGACCGGCGGGGCCGTTGCCAATGGGGGCGCTCTGGCTATAGTGCGGCCTTCCTAACGTGAGGGGATGCGATGACAGAGCCGGTAGTGGGCATCATCATGGGCAGCCAGTCGGATTGGCCCACCATGAAGGAAGCGGCGGATGTGCTGGACGAGCTGGGCGTGGCCTATGAGGCGCGCATCGTCTCGGCGCATCGGACGCCGGACCGGCTCTGGGACTACGGCAAGACGGCGGTGGACCGGGGGGTGCAGGTGATCATCGCCGGCGCCGGCGGCGCGGCGCATCTGCCGGGTATGATGGCGTCGAAGACCCGGGTGCCGGTGATCGGCGTACCGGTGCAGACCCGGGCGCTCTCGGGGGTCGATTCGCTGTATTCGATCTTGCAGATGCCGCGCGGCTATCCGGTGGCGACCATGGCGATCGGCGCGCCGGGAGCGAAAAACGCGGGGCTGATGGCGGCGGGCATTCTGGCGTTGCAGGATGCCGGGCTGGCGCAGCGGCTGGAGGATTGGCGTGCTGCGCTCTCGGCCTCGATCCCGGAGGTGCCGGTCGATGAATAAGGCTCTGGCGCAGGGGGCGGTGATCGGCATTCTGGGCGGTGGCCAGCTTGGCCGCATGCTCGCGGTGGCGGCGAGCCGGCTGGGCTTTCGCTGCCATGTCTTCGAGCCGGGGGCCCATCCGCCGGCCGGTGATGTCGCCTGGAAAGTGACGACGGCGGGCTATGACGATGCCGCGGCATTGCGGGCCTTTGCTGAGAGCGTCGATGTCATCACCTATGAATTCGAGAACATTCCGACGGCGGCGCTCGATATCCTCGAGGCGCTGCGGCCGATCCGGCCCGGGCGCGAGGCGCTGCGGGTCAGCCAGGACCGGCTGATCGAGAAGGATTTCCTGTCGGGGTCGGGGCTGACGGTGGCGCCTTATGCCGATGTCGGTGACGCGGCATCGCTCGAGGCGGCGCTGGCGCGGATCGGCACGCCGGCGATCCTCAAGACCCGGCGCTTCGGCTATGACGGCAAGGGCCAGGCGCGGATCATGGGGCCGGGCGATGCCGGTCAGGCGCTGGCCGACATGGCGGGCGCGCCGGCGGTGCTGGAGGGCTTCGTAGATTTCGAACGCGAGATCTCGGTGATCGCGGCGCGCGGGGTGACCGGCGAAGTGGCCTGTTTCGACCCGGGCGAGAATGTGCACGACGGTGGCATCCTGCGCACCACCACGGTGCCGGCCGAGATCCGGCCGATGATGCAGGCCGATGCGGTGCTGCTGGCCGGGCAGATCCTCAATGCGCTGGATTATGTCGGCGTGATGGGGGTGGAGCTTTTTGTCACCGGCCGGGGCCTCGTGGTCAACGAGATCGCGCCGCGGGTGCATAACTCGGGCCATTGGACCCAGGCGGGCTGTGCCGTCGATCAGTTCGAACAGCATATCCGCGCCGTGGCGGGCTGGCCGCTGGGCGATGGCGGCCGACATGCCGATGTGGTGATGGAAAACCTGATCGGCGAGGACATGGACCGGGTGCCGGAGATTGCCAGGGAGCGCCATGCCAGCCTGCATCTCTACGGCAAGACCGAGGTCAAGCCGGGGCGCAAGATGGGGCATGTGAACCGGGTGAAGACCGTAGGATAAACCCGTTGGCGGCAGGGGGCTCTCTGCTGCGAAAACCTGCGATACGGGAGGTCCCGGATCGGGGTCCGGGACGGGGTCAGGTGGTGACCAGCCGGCGGGCGGTTTCGCCGGCCAGATGGGTGAAGACCCCGGCGCAAAGCGTCGCCTCGACCCGGCGGGTCGTGGCGTCGAGCACCACCAGATCGGCGCGTTGGCCGGGCGCCAGCGTGCCGCGGTCGGTCAGGCCAAGGACCGCTGCCGGGCCGGAGGAGATCAGCGCCCAGGCCTGCGCCAGATCGAGCAGACCGAGATCGACCAGCTGCCAGACCGCGTTGCGCGGGGCGGGGTAGTGGTAGTCCGAGGCCAGCGCGGTGCAGAGCCCGTCCTCGACCAGCGCCCGGGCCGAGACCTTGCCCTTGTGGCTGGCGCCGCGCACCACGTTGGGCGCGCCAAGCACCACCGGCTGGCCACGGTCCCGCGCCGCCTGGGCGGCCTCGCGGGTCTCGGGGAATTCGCTGATCGCGGCGCCGCGGGCGGCCCAGGTGGCGCGGTCCTCGGCGCTGGCATCGTCGTGGCTGGCGTAGCGGATGTCGCGCCGGCGCAGATCGGCGCAGACCGCATCCAGCGCCGCCGGCACTTCGGCAGAGCGCGCATGCAGCGCCTGCATCAGCGCCAGATGCGCTTCGGGGCTGCGGCCGGATTTCAGCGCCGTGCCGGTGAGCCGCGGGATCGCGCGGCCGGAAGCCAGCCGGTCGTGCGGCACATGATCGTTGAAGGCGACATAGCGGATGTCATGCTCTGCCAACAGCCCGAGCACCGTCGGGAAATCGTCGATCATATGGGTCTCGAGCCGCAGCTGGACCTGTAAATCCGTGTCGAGCTGCGGCCGCACCCGGGCCAGCGCCGCCAGCATCCGCCTGGCGAACTCGGGGCTACGCAGCCCGCCTTCCCAGGAATAGAATTGCGCCAGAACGGCGGTGGTGATGCCATTGGCGGCCAGTTCGGCTTCGGCCGAGACCAACCCGGCGGCAAGGTCGGTCATGGCGCCGCGGCGGGGGGCGAGATGGCGTTCGAAACCGTCGCCGTGCAGATCGACGATGCCGGGCAGGATCAACTTGCCGGAGACGTCGACAGGGCGCCCGCCAGCCGCCGCGCCGACCAACCCGCCGGAGATCGCCAGCGGCCCGCCGCGCAGCCCATGCGGCGAGAGCCAGCGCGCGCCGGTGAAGGTGAGATCAATTGGCATCGTCATCTCCGAACAGCATGTCGGCAAGATCCATGCCGGGGTCGAAACGGCCTTCGCGCAGGAACAGCAGGGTCTGTTGTATCACGATCGGATTGTTCATCATGAAGGTATGGGTGACCGGCAGGGTAATATGCCAGTCCATGCCCTCGACCTTGGTCGAGGCGACCGAGACCTTGCCATCGTCCGGCCCGTCGATCAGCGACGAGAAATAGGGGTTGAGCGAGCGGTTGCCGGCGATCACGCCGAGTTCTGCCTCCACCGGGGGAAGCTGCGGCGGCAGGCTTTCGGGATCGGTGCCCAGTTGCAGCCCGGCCGGGCCGTTCATCCAGCGGAACAGCTCGAGCCCGCCGAGCTCGTCCACCAGCTCGCTACCGTGGTTGGGCGGGGCGAGCATCACCACGCGGCCCAGATTGTCGGGCGTGCCGTGATCGCGCAGCCAGACGCGCAGCAGAATGCCGCCCATGGAGTGGGTGACGAAATGCGTGGTCTGGGTGCCGCATTGCGCCAGGGCTTCGGGCAGGGTCTTGCCGACCAGGGTTTCCACATCGGCCGAGGTCGAGGGATAGGAGGGCAGCACCGTGTCATAGCCTTCGAGGCGCATCACCTGTTCCATCACCGCGAAACTGTATTCGCTGCGGGCCAGGCCGTGCAGGAAGACGATGCACTCGGCCCGGACGACGCCGGGCAGCATGAACAGGACAAGGGCAAGGACAAGACGCATGAGGCCTCAGATAAGCGGCGGGCGGGGCATGCGGAAGGGGTCACCTTGCGCGCAATGACAGCGCCACGCCGCCCAGCACCAGAAGCGCCGAGAGTACGAAGCGCAGGGTAAGCGGCTCGGCCAGGAAGAGCATGCCGCCGGCCATGGCGATGATCGGCACGGTCAGCTGGACCACGGCGGCGGTGGCGGCGCGCAGTTGCGGCAGCACGGTGTACCACAGCGCATAGCCCAGGCCCGAGGTCACCGCACCTGCGATCACCGCGAGGATCACGCCGCGCAGGTCGGTCGCATCCGGCCAGAACGCAAAGGCCAGGGCGCCGAGCGGCACCGACCAGAGGAACGACGCGCTCATGGTCTGCAACGGCGCGCCGCGCTTGCGTCCGATCAGCGAAAACAGCCCCCAGCCCAGCGCGGCGGCCAGCATCAGCGCCGCGCCCAGCGGATCGGGCCGTTCCGCGCCCGGCCCCATCAGCCAGGCCAGGCCGGCAAAGGCAATCGCCGCGCCGAGGATGCGCAGCGGCGGCAGCGGCTCGCGGGCCAGAACCGCGCCGGCGAACATGGTGATCTGCACCCCGCCAAACAGGATCAGCGCGCCGATCCCGGCCGGCAATGTCCGATAGGCAAAGGAGAAGCCGAGGATATAGAGCGTCAGCGTCGCCACCCCGGGCCAGACCGCGCGGGTGGGGCGCTGGGCGCGCGCCTCGCCGCGCAGCGACACCAGCAGGCCGAGCAATGCGGCGCCGGAGATCAGCCGGATCAGGGCAAAGCTCGAGGCGCCGGCGCCGCCTTCGAGCGCCATGCGGTTGAGCACGGAATTGGCCGCAAAGGCCACCATCACCAGCGCCGTCAGCCCGACCAGGCGCAGGCCGGCGCTCCCGGCCGGCGGGGGGGCGGAGGCGGCGCTCATGCCGCTGCCTCCGGCACGATCTGCTGCACGATGCCGACCGAGATCAGGTAGAGCGAGGTCACCACCAACCCCCAATGCGCCCAGCTCTGGGGATCGAAGTTCACCCAGGCGGCCCAGCCGGCAAAGAAGGTCCAGGCCAGCGCCACGGGCAGCGACAGCAGGCGCCAGCGCTCGGTGCGGACCGGGTGGATGAACTTGAGCGGCAGGAACATCGCCACGGCACAGACCAGCACGATGGCCAGGATCACCGGCGGCGGCGGCGCGATGGCAAACATGACAATCACCACCATGTTGAAGCAGCCGGGGAACCCGGCGAAGGAATTGTCTTTTGTTTTCATGCCGGTATCGGCGAAATACAGCGCGCTGGCAAAGGTCACGACGATGATCGCGAGCCAGCCGGGCCAGCCGGGTAGCAGGCCTGATTGAAACAGCGCAAAGGCCGGAATGAAGACATAGGTCAGGTAGTCGATGATCAGATCGAGCAGCACGCCGTCAAACCGCGGCGCATTGTGCTTGACGTCGTATTTCCGCGCCAGCGGCCCGTCGACGCCATCGACCGCAAAGGCCACCACCAGCCAGACGAACATCATCGGCCAGTCCGCGCGCGCCGCCTCGAGAAGCGCCAGCATGGCAAAGACGGCGCCGGTGGCGGTCAGCCAGTGGATCGAGAGAGCGCGGAGATTTGTCATCGGTCAGTCATCCCCGATATGGCGGTTGGATTCAATGGGGGCCGCTGGCACAGTGTTGAAAATCCGCGTGAACCCCACGGCAGGCCAGCGCCCGGACCTGCGGCCGCCGCTACGAAAATGATGCGCGTTGCAACGGATGGGTATAGTCTGAGCTTATCTCGCCGGCGGCAATTTTATTTGCCTGAGGCAGAGCGGAAGCTACAGGGTCGGCAAGGCCCGAAAAGAAATGTCCAATGGGAGCCTATGGGAGGAATGATGATGACCGATACGCGTAACCTGGTGAAGCTGGCAATGGGCACGGCGCTGGCCGCCGCCTTCGGGGGCGGGGCGGCCTTCGCGCAGGAGGTGACGCTGCGGCTGCATTCCTTCCTGCCGGAGCAGGCCAATGTGCCGCAGAACATCCTCATCCCCTGGGCCGAGAAGGTCGAGGCCGAGAGCGATGGCCGGATCGACATCCAGCTGTTTCACGCAATGGCGCTGGGCGGCACCCCGCCGGAGCTGATGGACCAGCTTGTCGATGGCGTGGCCGATATCGTCTGGACCCTGCCGGGGTATACGCCGGGCCGGTTCCCGCGGGCCGAAGTATTTGAACTGCCCTTCACCATGACCACCGCCGAGGCCGCCAGCCGGGCCTATTGGTCGCTGGCCGAAGAGACGATGATGGAGGACGATTTCAAGGACATCAAACCGATCGCCCTGCATGTGCACGGGCCGGGGATCATCCATACCTCGGATCCGGTGGTAGAGGTTTCCGACCTCAACGGCGTCAAGCTGCGGGCGCCGACCCGGGTGACCAACCAGATGTTCGCCGCGCTGGGCGCGACGCCGGTTGGCATGCCGGTGCCGGCGGTGCCGGAGGCGCTGTCGAAAGGCGTGATCGACGGCACGGTAATCCCCTGGGAGGTGACCGGCGCGCTCAAGGTGCCGGAACTGGTGCAGAACCATACCGAGATGGGCGGCGACAAGGCGCTCTATACCGCGGCTTTCGTCTTTGCCATGAACAAGGACAAGTACGAGTCGCTGCCCGACGATCTCAAGGCGGTGATCGATGCCAATTCCGGGCTCGAGACCTCGGCGCAATTCGGCCGGCAGATGCAGGAGGACGACGCGCCCGAACGCGAGACCGCGCTCGACCTGGGCAACAATATCATCACCCTGAGCGACGCGCAGACCGCGGAATGGCAGGCCGCGGCCGCGGGCACGATCGATGCCTGGATCGCCGAGATGGAGGGCAAGGGCATTGACGGCGTGGCGCTGCGCGCCCGTGCGCTCGAGCTGATCGAAGACGCCTCGATGTGAGGCCCACGGCCCCCGGCGCAACGCCGCCGGGGGCCGTACCAAGACGCCGGGAGGGCCGGGCAAGATGCTGATATTCATGGACCGGCTGGCCCGGCTGATGGCGATCACCGGCGGGCTGGTGCTGACTGTCCTGGTCGGGTTGACCTGTGTCAGCGTGCTGGGCCGCGGGCTCAATACCCTGGGCCATTCCGGCGTTCTGGGCGAGGCCCTGGGCGCGGCGCTGATCAATAGCGGGGTCGGCCCGGTGGCCGGCGATTTCGAACTGGTCGAAGCCGGGGTGGCCTTTGCCATCTTTGCCTTCCTGCCGATCTGCCAGCTGCACGGCGGCCATGCGACGGTGGACATCTTTATCCAGGCCCTGCCGCTGCGCGCCAACCGCTGGCTGATCGCCTTCTGGGAGGTTGTGCTGAGCCTGACGATCTGGCTGATCACCCTGCGTCTGGCGGCCGGCATGATCGGCAAATACGGCAATGGCGAGACCACTTTTCTGCTGCAATTCCCGGTCTGGTGGGCCTATGCGGCCAGCCTCGTGGCGGCCGGCGTGGCCGCGGTGGTGGCAGGCTATTGCGCCTATGCGCGGCTGGCCTTTGCCCTGACCGGGCGGGCGCGGCTGCCGCAGGCCGAAGGAGCGGTGCATTGAGCTTGCTGACGCTGGGTTTCCTGTCTTTTCCCGTACTGCTGGTGATGATCTTTCTGCGCGCGCCGATCGGGCTGGCCATGCTGCTCTGTGGCATCGGCGGGCTCTGGCTCGCCACCGATGGCACCACGGTCTTCATGGCGCGGCTCAAGAGCGAGACCTACACCACCTTTTCCTCATATTCGCTGTCGATCATCCCGCTGTTCCTGCTGATGGGCCAGTTCGCCACGCTGTCGGGCATGTCGGCGGCGCTGTTTCGCGCCGCCGAGAGCTTTCTCGGCCATCGCAAGGGCGGGGTGGCGATGGCCGCCGTCGGCGCCTGCGCCGGATTTGGCGCGATCTGCGGTTCGTCGCTGGCCACGGCCGCCACCATGAGCCGCGTCGCTCTGCCGGAGCTCAAGCGTTACGGCTATTCCGGCGGCTTCTCGACCGCGACGCTGGCGGCGGGCGGCACCCTGGGCATCCTGATCCCGCCCTCGGTGATCCTGGTGATTTATGCCATCCTGACCGAGCAGAACATCGCCAAGCTGTTTCTTGCGGCCTTCGTGCCGGGGCTCTTGGCGGCGCTGGGTTATATCCTGACGATCTCGATCTATGTCCGCGTGAACCCCGAGGCGGCGGGCGTGCGGGCGCCGGTGCCCTGGGCCACGCGGCTGCGGAATTTCCTCGACGTCTGGCCGGTGGTGCTGGTCTTTGGCCTGGTGGTGGGCGGCATCTATGTCGGCTGGTTCACCCCGACCGAGGGCGCCGCGGTCGGCGCCGCCGGCACCGGCATCATTGCGCTGATCGGCGGCAACATGTCCTGGACAGTGTTCAAGGAGGCGATCCTGGTCACCGCTTCGTCGACCGCGATGATCTTTTTCATCGTTCTGGGGGCGGGGATCTACAATGGCTTCCTGGCGCTGACCCAGGTGCCGCAGGAGCTGGCCGACTGGGTAGTGGGGCAGGGCTTCAGCCCCTGGACGGTGCTGGCGCTGGTGCTGGTCTTCTATCTGGTGTTCGGCTGCCTGATGGACAGCCTGTCGATGATCCTGCTGACCATCCCGATCTTTTTCCCGGTGATCTCGCTGATGGATTTCGGTTTTGTCGATCTCGCCGCGATGCAGGCCGAGGCGGCGCGCGAGGTGCTGGCGGCGGGGGTGCCCGAGGGGATGGCGGCCGAGATGCTGGCCGCGATCCGCGAGGCCATGGCGACGGGCGCCGAGCTGAGCGGCGAGCAGATGCAGGCGCTGGGCATCCGGGTGACCGAAGGCATCGCCAACCGGATCGAGGCGGAACAGGTGGCGATCTGGTTCGGCATCCTGGTGCTGATCGTCGTCGAGGTCGGGCTGATCACGCCGCCGGTGGGGATGAACCTCTTTATCATCAACACCATGGACCGGACGACACCGATGGCCGACACCTATCGCGCGGTGATCTGGTTCGTCACCTCCGACATCCTGCGGGTGATCCTTCTGGTACTGTTTCCGGGGATCACATTGTTCCTGCTGGCGTGAGGCGGCGGGGCGCGGGTCTTGCCCGGGGGTGGCGACGCGAACCGGCGATCATCTCCCGGTCTACCCGAATGTCCCGGCCTGCCCGGCCTTGGGATGCGCTTTCTCGTAGACCTCGAGCAGCCGGGCGCTGTCGATGCCGGTGTACCCTTGGGTGGTGCTCAGCGAGGCATGGCCGAGGAGTTCCTGGATCGCCCGCAGGTCGCCGCCGGCGTTGAGCAGATGGGTGGCGAAGCTGTGGCGCATGGCATGCGGCGTGGCACTGGCGGGCAGGCCGAGCTGCATGCGCGCCTGCTGCATCGCCTTTTGCACCAGCCGCGGGTTGAGCCGCCCGCCGCGGGCGCCGAGAAACAGCGGCGCCTCCGGTTCGGGATCGAAAGGGCAGAGGGCGAGATAGGCATCGACAGCACGGGCGGCGGCGGGGATCACCGGCACGATCCGCTCTTTCTGACCCTTGCCCAGAACGCGCAGGCTGTCGCCCAGCGGCGCGGCGCCGCGGCTCAGCCCCAGCGCCTCGGAGATCCGCAACCCGCAGCCGTAAAGCAGCGTCACCACCGCCATGTCGCGGGCGGCGATCCAGCCGGTCTGGCTCTGCATCTCGATGGTGTCGATCATCGCGCGGGCGGCCTCTTCGGCCAGCGGGCGGGGCAGCTTGCGGGTATATTTCGGCGCCCGGGTCGAGAGCACGGCGGTGGGCTCGAAGCCCTCGCGTTCGGCCAGCCAGCGGTAGAAGCTCTTGACCGCCGAGAGCTTGCGCGCCAGCGTGCGCGGCCCCACCTCCGGTCCGCGAGTATGGGCCATCCAGGCGCGCATGTCGCGCAGGGTGATGCGCGAGAGCGGGCCCAGCCCTTGGGTGCCACCGTGGTATTCGGTCATGAAGGTTAGGAAGTTCAGCACATCGGCGCGATAGGCCCCGGTGGTGTTCTCGGCCCGGCCTTGCAGCGCGCGGGCCTGGGTCAGCCAGTCCTCCAACGCGTCGCGCGCCGCAGGCGAGATGAAGGTCGCGGGCGTGCTCACGCCAGCCAGCGGCGCATCGAGCGCTCGAAGACACCGGCGAAGAAGGCCAGCAGATCGGTGCCCTGCTGCGGCGTGAAGAGATGCGGATCCTCGGCGCCGAAGGCCAACATGCCGGGCAGCCGGCCGGGGCCGAGATCGAGCACCAGACAGGCCTCGGAACGGATGTCGCCGGCCTTGCCGCCGTAGAGCGCCGGATCGCCGGCGGCGCGCTGGCGCAGGGTGACCGGGCGCAGCCCGCCCATGCGGCCCTCGGTCACATATTGCGAGACATAGCCGGGTTCGGCCACCCGCAGCACATCTCCGAGTTTCGAGAACGCCGGATCGTCCTCGGCTCGCTCGGCGCTTTCCAGCACCAGCCGCACCGCATCGACGCGCAGGATATCGGCCACTTCGCCGCCCAGGCCGCGTAGGAAGGCTTCGAAATCCACCGGGTCGAGCATGCGCAGGATGGCGCGGTGCACCTGGTTGGTGCCGGCGAGATTCTCATAGGCCGCGGCAATGACGCTGCGGTGAGTGTCCTCGAGCCGGTCGAGGCGACGTTCCAGCCGCTCCATGGCAATGCCGCGCAGATCGACGATATTGCTGCCCATGGCCTTTTCATTGGCAGCGATCAGCGCATGCATCACGTCCTTGTCGTCGAGGATCACGGTGGGGCGCGCAATGATGGTGGCGCGGAGGTCGTCGTCGATCTTGAGGCTGGAGGTCATGCGTGTCCCTTAAGCGAATCCCGTGGTCCTTGCCGGAGGCTAGCAGGGCCTGCCCGGGCTTTCCGCAGGTTTTTGAGCGGCTTTGCGCCTTTTCTTCAGGTTGTGCCTTTCTGCCAACGCCGGACTGCGGGGCCGGGGCGGGAGCGAGGGGCCAGCCCCTCGCGCTCCCCGCGGTATTTGCAGCAAGAGGAAAGGGGCGGCCAGGGCCGTCCGCTGCCGGTGTCTTGGCAAACCGGCAGCGGTGGCATACCTCTCGGCAGAGTTTCGAGCCGCGAGGGACAGGGCCGCATGTGCCGCAGCTATTTCGACGAAGGCGACCGGATCGGTGTGCTTCTGACCCAGGCGATGGGCGATCTGGCCGGGGTGCTGGATTACCTGGCGCCGGCGGGCGGCTGCCATCTCGGGGCCTTTGTCGAGGTGCCGCTGGGCCCGCGCAGGATGCTGGGCGTGGTCTGGGGCGCCGGGGCGGGGGAGTTCGACCGCGCCAAGCTGCGGGCGGTGATCCGGGTGCTCGACGCGGCGCCGATGCGCGAGGGGATGCGTGCCTTTCTGACCCGCGCCGGCGCCTATACGCTGACGCCCCTGCCGGCGATGCTGCGGCTGGCCACCCGGGCGCCGGGGCTGGGCGCGCCGCCGGGGGCGCGCAAGATCTATCGCCGGGGCGAGGGGCTGCCGGATCGCGACACCAAGGCGCGTCGCGCGGTGCTCGGGGTGCTGGAGGACTATGGCGGGTTGGCCTTTACCCTCAAGGAGCTGGCCGAGATGGCCGGGGTTTCGCCTTCGGTGGTCAAGGGGCTGGCCGCCCAGGGCGTGGTGCGTGAGGAGGAGGCGCCGCGCGACACGCCCTATCTGCCGCTCGATCCCGCGCGTCCCGGCAAGACGCTGACCACCGACCAGATGACGGCGGTGGCACATCTGCACACCGCCGCCGGCCAGGGTTATTCCACGACGCTGCTGCGCGGGGTCACCGGATCGGGCAAGACCGAAGTCTACCTCGAGGCGGTGGCCGATTGCCTGCGCCGCGGACGGCAGGCGCTGGTGCTGCTGCCCGAGATCGCGCTGACCCAGGAATTCCTGACCCGGGTGGAGGCGCGGTTCGGCGCGAAACCGGCGGAATGGCATTCGGGCATTACCCAGACCGAGCGGCGGCGCTGCTGGAAGATGGTCGGCGAGGGCGGGGCGCAGATGGTCGTGGGCGCGCGGTCGGCGCTGTTCCTGCCGTTTCGCGACCTCGGGCTGATCGTCGTCGACGAGGAACATGACACCTCCTACAAGCAGGGCGACGGGGTGCTCTATAATGCGCGTGACATGGCGGTGCTGCGCGCTTCGCTGGAAGACGCGCAGGTGGTGCTGGCCTCGGCGACGCCGTCGCTGGAGAGCTGGGCCAATGCGCAGGCCGGCAAGTACACGCGGATCGAGCTGACGTCGCGTTTTGGCGCGGCGGTGCTGCCGGAGATGCGGGCGATCGACATGCGGGCCGAAAGCCTGCCATCGGATCGCTGGGTCTCGCCGACGCTCCAGGCGGCGGTGAATGCCCGGCTGGAACGCGGCGAGCAGTCGCTGCTGTTCATCAACCGGCGGGGCTATGCGCCGATCACGCTGTGCCGCGCCTGCGGCCATCAGATCGAATGCCCGCAGTGCGATGCGCGGATGGTCGAACACCGGTTTCTCAAGCGGTTGGTCTGCCATCAATGCGGCGAGAGCCGGCCGATGCCCGAAATCTGCCCCTCCTGCGAGGCGGAAGGCCGGCTGGCGGCGGTGGGGCCGGGGGTGGAGCGGCTGACCGAGGAGGCGGTGGCGCTGTTTCCGCAGGCCCGCGTGGCGACATTGTCGTCGGACATGTACGGCTCGGCCCGGGCGCTGAAGACGCAGATCGAGGAGATCGCCGGCGGCGGTGCCGATATCGTCATCGGCACCCAGCTGGTGGCCAAGGGGCACAATTTTCCGCTGCTGACGCTGGTCGGGGTGATCGACGCCGATCTTGGCCTGCATGGCTCCGACCTGCGGGCTGCCGAGCGTACCTTTCAACTGGTGCGCCAGGTCGCAGGCCGCGCCGGGCGGGCCGAGAAGCCCGGACTTGCGCTGATCCAGACCCACCAGCCCGAACATCCGGTGATCCGGGCGATCATTGCCGGCGACGAGGAGCGCTTCTGGCAGGCCGAGGCCGAGGAACGCCGCGCCGCCGGGGTGCCGCCTTATGGCCGGCTGGCGGGGATCATCATTTCAGCCGAAGAGGCGCAGCCGGCCTTCGACCTGGGCGCGGCGCTGGCGCGCAATGACGCGGCGCTGCGGCGGGTGGGGGCGCAGGTCTTTGGCCCGGCGCCGGCGCCGATCGCCCGGGTTCGCGGGCGGCACCGGGTGCGGCTTCTGGTCAAGGCCGACAAGGGCGTGGCCTTGCAGGGGGCGCTGGCCGAATGGATCGGCCAGTTCCCGGTGCGTGGCGGGCTGCGGCTGGCGGTGGATATCGACCCGCAAAGTTTCTTCTAGCGGCTCAGCGCGCGCGCCAGGGCGTGGTACGAGGCTTTGGGCGTGCGCGTCTGGGTGGCGTAATCGACGTGCACGAGGCCGAAGCGCTTGTCATAGCCGAAGGCCCATTCGTAATTGTCCAGCAGCGACCAGTAGAAGAAGCCGCGCAGATCGACACCCTCGGCAATGGCGGCGCGCGCGGCATCGAGATGGGAGTCGATGAAGCCCTGGCGTAGCGGGTCGTGTACCGCACCGTCCTGCACCGCATCATCGCCCGCCATGCCGTTCTCGGTGACATAGATCGGCAGCCCCCGGGCCGGTCCCTGTGCCAGCCGCAGCAGGAATTCGCGCAGGCCCTCGGGGCGGATTTCCCAGCCCATTGCCGTCTTGGGCAGCGGGCCATCGACCGTGCGGTATCGTGGCCAGGGCCGGGTGGGGTCTGCGGCATAAAGCGCGCGGGTGTAATAATTCACTCCCAGCCAGTCGAGCGGGGTGGCGATGGTGTCCATATCCGCCTGCCAGCCCGCCGGCATATGCGGGCCGAGGCCTTCGAGCGCCTCGGCCGGATAGCCCTGGCCGGCGATGGCCTCGATGAACCAGCGGTTGTAGATCGCATCGGCCCGGGCGGCGGCGGCCCGGTCTTCGGAGCTGTCGCTGGCGGGGCTGGCGGTTTCGAAGTTCAACACGATGCCGAGGTCTTTCGCTCCGCTGGCGCGCAGCGCCTGCATCGCGGTGCCATGGGCCAGCAATACATGGTGCATGGCATGGGCGGCGGCGCGGATGTCGCGCAGGCCGGGCGCATGGGCGCCGATGAAATGCGACAGCCAGGCGACGCACCAAGGCTCGTTGATGGTGGCGGTGGCGGCGACACGATCGCCGATGCGGTCGAAGACCACCGCGCAATAGTCGGCGAACCAGCCGGCAATGTCGCGATTGGTCCAGCCGCCGTTCATCGCCAGCGCCGACGGCAGATCCCAGTGATACAGCGTCAGGAACGGCGTCATCCCGCGCGCGAGCACGCCGTCGACCAGCCGGTCGTAGAAGTCGAGGCCCTCGGCGTTGGGGCGGCCGGTGCCCTCGGGCATGACCCGTGACCAGGAGGTCGAGAAGCGGTAGGCGTCGAAGCCGGCCGCCTGCATCAGATCGAGATCCTCCTGCCAGCGGTTGTAATGGTCGCAGGCCACCGCGCCGTCGTCGGCGCCGACCACATTGCCGGGGGTGGCGGCGAAGGTGTCCCAGTGGCTGGCACCGGCGCCGCCGAAGCCGGAGCCCTCGATCTGATAGGCGGCGGTGGCGGCGCCAAACAGGAAGTCGGTCGGGAAATCGCTGCGGGCGTTGCGAAGCGCGTCTGTCACGGGTCGGTCTCCTGTCAAAATAGGGTGGTGCCGGCGCAGAATGACAGCGCTAACGGCGCTGTCAACTTGGCGATCCGCCGGAGCGGGGTTTATCCGAACAGGTCGCTCTGTCCCGGCGCGCGGGGGGCGGGCAGGCCAAGGTGGGTCCAGGCCTTCTGGGCCAGCATCCTGCCGCGCGGGGTGCGCTGGATCAGGCCCTGTTGCAGCAGGTAGGGCTCGATCACCTCTTCCAGCGCATCGCGGCTTTCGCTGAGCGCGGCGGAAATCGTCTCGATCCCCACCGGGCCGCCGGAGTAGTTTTCGGCGATCAGCTTGAGATAGCGCCGGTCGGCGCCGTCGAGGCCGAGGTTGTCGACGCCCAGCCGGGTCAGCGCGCCATCCGCCAGCTCGCGGGTGATATGACCGTCGCCATCGACCACGGCGAAATCCACCACCCGCCGCAGTAGCCGCCCGGCGATGCGCGGCGTGCCACGGGCGCGGCGGGCGATCTCTCTGGCGCCTGCGTCGTCGGCGGGCACCCCGAGCTTGACGGCATTGCGGCTGACAATCTCGTGCAGCTCGTCGATGGTGTAGAAATTGAGCCGCGTCGGAATGCCGAAGCGGTCGCGCAGCGGCGTCGTCAGCAGGCCAAGGCGGGTGGTCGCGCCGACCAGGGTGAAAGGTTGCAGCTCGATCCGCACGGTGCGCGCGGCCGGGCCTTCGCCGATCACCAGGTCCAGTTCGAAATCCTCCAGCGCCGGATAAAGCACTTCTTCCACCACCGGGTTGAGCCGGTGGATCTCGTCGATGAACAGGACGTCGCGGGCCTCGAGGTTGGTCAGGATGGCCGCCAGATCGCCGGCCTTGGCCAGCACCGGTCCCGAGGTCATGCGGAAGTTGACGCCCAGCTCGCGCGCCATGATCTGCGCCAGCGTCGTCTTGCCCAGGCCCGGCGGGCCGTGAAACAGCGTGTGGTCCATCGCCTCGCCGCGTTGCCGGGCGGACTGAATGAAGACGCGCAGGTTGGCGCGGGCCTCGGCCTGACCGATGAAATCGCCGAGCTGCTGCGGGCGCAGCGCGCGGTCGACATCCTCGGGCCGCGCTTCGGGGCGCAGGGTGGGGTCCGGTTCGCTCATCTCTGCCGCTCCTCGCGCCTTTGCCTCATCCTTTCGGCGCCAAGAGCTTGAGCGCGGCGCGGATCAGGGCCGGGGTTTCGGCCGCGGGGTCGTCGCCGGCGGCCTGGGCCACCGCGCCCGCCGCCTCGCCGGGACCGTAGCCCAGGTTGCTCAATGCCGACAGCGCCTCGGCCTGGGCGTTGCTTGTCTTGGGTGCGGGTTTGGCTGCGGGCCGGGCCGGGGCCGGCTCGATCACCGCGTCTTCGACATCGCCCAGTTCGGCCGTCCGGGCGCCGCCCATGGCCATCACCGCCGGCGCCTTGTCCTTCAGCTCATGCACCACCCGCTGCGCGGTTTTGGGGCCGATCCCCTTGGCCGCCTTGATCGCCGTGACATCGCCAAGCGCGATCGCCCGGCCCACGCCCTCGGGGCCCAGTGCGCCCTGGATCGCCAGTGCCGCCTTGGCGCCGACGCCCTGCACCGTCAGCAGCAGCCGGTGCCATTCCTTCTCGACCAGCGACGGAAAGCCGTAGAGCTGCAACAGATCCTCGCGCACCACCAGATCGGTATAAAGCGCCACCGCTTCGCCGGGGCCGGGCAGGGTGGCCAGGGTGCGCTCGGAACAGAACACCACATAGCCCACGCCGCGCACGTCGAGCAGCACGTGATCCTCGCCGCGATAGTCGATCCGCCCCGAGAGCTTGCCGATCATGACGCCCGCGCCTCGCGCAGGCTGGGCGAACGGTAATAGAGCGCATGGGTGATGGCGATGGCCAGCGCGTCGGCCGCATCGGCCCCGGCCAGCACCACGCCGGGCAATTGCATCTTGACCATATGGGCCACCTGTTTCTTGTCCGCATGGCCGACACCGACCACGCATTTCTTGACCGCGTTGGGGGCATATTCGCCAACCGCGAGCCCGGCCTGCGCCGGCACCAGAAGCGCGATGCCCCGGGCCTGGCCCAGCTTCAGCGTCGCCACCGCATCCTTGTTGACGAAGGTCTGTTCCACCGCCGCCGTGGTGGGGGCGAACCGCGCCAGCACCGCCGAGAGCTGTTCATGCAACGACACCAGCCGCAGTGCAAGATCCGTGCCCGAGGAATGGCAGATGCCGTTTGCCACATGCGTCAGCTTGTTGCCCGAGACGTCGATCACGCCCCAGCCCAGGTTGCGCAAACCCGGATCGATGCCCAGAACCCGCATGACTGCCCCGTTTGTTGCCTTTTTGTTTCGCTAGCACGAACCGGGAACAAAGGCCAAGCGAAACCTGTCAAGCCGATTGCCCGGTCAGGACCGGGCCGGCGGCGATCCAGGGCCGTCGCAAAACGCGTCCCGCGAAGGTCTGAAAACGACATGAAAGCCCTTAGTTTATTGATTTATTTCAGACTCTTGGGGGCCAAAAGAGCCATGCAGAAAACGCATATGGGGAATGCGCCGGTGGCGCTTGCTCGGGGCGTGTTTGCACATTAATTGCGCGAAATGAAAACACGCGCCGCCATGGCGCTTTAGCCTAGGAGCAAAACAATGGCAGTTTCTGAACAGAGCCACGCCCATATCGCCATTGCCGGCGTTGCCGAACGGATCGGTCGCGTCATTATCGCCATGATCTCGGCCGTGCAAGAGTGGAACGACGCCCGCCAGACCCGCAAGATGCTGTCGCAGCTGAGCGAGAGCGAGCTGGACGACATCGGTCTGACCCGCGCTGACATCGACCGCGTCGCACGCGGCGATTATCACTGAAAGCGCGCAGATGAGTACGCCCCCGGGCCGCGACTTCGATGGAAGCCGCGGCCTTACTCGTTAATGGGGGGCGGGTAAGTCTGATGATGCGGCCCGCAGAAATCTAGGCGTGGGTGCGGGCCGCGGGAATCCGGTCCGGGCCGCGGGGGGCGGTCGGACCGGAGCACTGGTTAACAAACAATCGGATGCGCGGGGCGCGGCACGCCAGGGCCGGCGCCCCTGCGATCACATAAGCAGCGGTGCAATGAAGCGGGCGACGGCCTGCGATACGGGCTCGATCTGCATCGCCCAGGCGGCGCCCTGCTCGAAAATCGTGCCCTCGGCCAGCAGCGCCAGCTTGTCTTCGTATTGAACTGGGCCCTGATGGGCGATCAGCAGGCCCTTGAAGCCGACAAAGCCCAGGCCGATGGTCAGCAGGCCGCGCAGCGGCACGCCGGTGAGCCCGCGGCGCGGACGTTGACGGATGACCCCTGTACGGTCAATGAAATTGACGTGACCGCGCGCCAGCTTGCGGTTCTTTCTGGCAATGCGATTCACACGTTTGTCGAAATGGAAAAGCGTTTCCGACATGGCAGCCTCTAACTATCTGGCCCCCACCAGACACGGGAACCTTAATGGGCTGCAAATGTGGCGGCACTGCGGCAACTGCCTCGAATTGACCGAAAAACCCCGCAAAATCAGCTAGATTTGCGGAGGGTCAGGGTCGTCCATTCAACAATATCTTCGCGTTGCACCAGATTGATACCATTCCGGGAATAAACCGCAATGACCTCATCCGCCTGTTCGGTGAGGATTCCGGATAGAATCGCATATCCCCCGGTATCGAGCGCCCGGGCCATATCGGGAGCCAGGGCGATCAGCGGCCCCATCAGGATATTGGCAAAGACCAGATCAAAGGGCGCGCGCGCGGCGATGTCGGGATGATCGAAGCCGGTGGCCTCGACACAGGCCACCCGTCCCTCGAGCCCGTTGGCGCGGACATTGGCCTCGGCCACGTCGACGGCCACCCGGTCGATATCCGAAGCCAGCACTTCTTGCGGCCAGATCCGCGCCGCCGCCATCGCCAGAACGGCAGTGCCACAGCCGATGTCGGCCACGCTCTGGCCTTCGAAGCCCTCATTGGCCAGCCGGTCGAGCGCCCGCAGACAGCCCAGCGTGGTGCCATGGTGGCCGGTGCCAAAGGCCATGGCGGCCTCGATCAGCAGCGGCTCGGCGTTTTCGGGCACCTTGTCGGCGTCATGGCTGCCATAGACAAAGAACCGGCCGGCCTCGACCGGAGCAAGCTCGCGCCGGACCTTGGCCACCCAGTCGGTCTCGGGCAGTTCAGAGATGACGAAGTCCTTGGCCGCGAAGGCGGCCGAGAGCAGCGCAAGCGCTGCCGCATCGGGGGATTCGGTGAAATAGCCGCCGATTTCCCAGAGGCCCGAGCCATCCTCCATCTCGAAGACGCCGACGCCGGTGGGCTCCGGCTCCAGCCGTTCCATCGCCAGACCGAGCGCATGGGCCTGATCTTTTCCGGTCAGGGTGGTGAAGGCGGTGAATGTGGGCATGAGGAGCCTCCTGGCAAGCGTTTCCGGTCTCTAGCCCGAAGTCGCGGCCATGGCCAGCCACTCTCTGCCTGGCCCGGATGGCCCGCCGCGCCCCGGACGTGATCCGGGGCCTCTTGGCCCGGCTGGCGAAGCGCTCCCGGCGCGGGGCCGGGCCGGGATCACTCGGCGGGGGCGGCGGCGATATAGCCGGAAAACACCGTCTCGTTGCCGGGCGCCGGGTGGCGCGGGATCAGCAGCGCCAACAAGAAGGAGGCCGTGGCGATCCCCGCCGCCCCGACAAAGACCGCGCCGGGCGAGATCAGCCAGAGATACCCCAGCCCTGCCGGCAGGAACACCGCCGCGATATGGTTGATGGTAAAGGCCACCGCCGCCGTGGGGGCGATGTCGCGCGGATCGGCGATCTTCTGGAAATAGGTCTTGAGCGCCAGCGCCAGGGCAAAGAACATGTGATCGATCACGTAAAGCGAGGCGGCCAGCAGCACGCCCCAGCCGAAATAGTAGATGCCGCCATAAGCCAGAAACACCGCGATCAGCCCGGCGTATTCAAAGAGCAGCGTCGCGCGTTCGCCGAACCGGCCGACGGCGCGGCCCATCACGGGAGCAAAGACCATGTTGGCCACGAGGTTGATCAGGAACAGCGCCGTGACTTCATGCACCTGAAAGCCGAAGCGTTCGACCATCATGAAACCGGCAAAGACCACGAAGATCTGCCGCCGCGCACCGGACAGGAATTGCAGCACGTAATAGAGCCAGTAGCGCCGCCGCAGGATCAGCTTCTTGATCTGCGGATCGGGGGCTTCGAACCGCGGATAGGCCAGCATCGCCAGCACGGCCAGCGCCGCAGTGATGCCGCCGGCGATCAGGTAGACATGCGGATAGGACAGTCCCAGAGCCTCCCAGGTCAGCACGATGGCGCCATAGGCCAGCAGGGTCGCCGCCGAGCCCGCCGCCAGCAGCAGGCCGAGAATGCGCGGCGCCTGATCTTTGGGCAGCCATTGCAACTGTAACGACTGGTTGACCGTCTCGTAGTAGTGAAAGCCGATCGATGACAGCATGGTCACTGTCAGGATACCCGCCATCGAGGGGAAATAGGAGGTCACCGCCGTCGCCACCCCCAACAGCAGCAGCGCGACAAGCCCCAGCACCTGCTCATGCATAAGCATGATCAGCGCGATGACGCCCACCGCCAGAAAGCCGGGGATTTCGCGTACCGTGTGCAGCCAGCCGATGTCCGATCCGTCAAACCCGGCCACTTCGATGACGAAGTTGTTGAGCAGCGCCGACCAGGTGGCAAAGGCCACTGGCATCGCCGCCGCCATAAGAAACAGCAACGTCACCGGCCGCTGCCAGAGCGGCAGCTCGCGGGAGGTGGAAAGGGGCACACAACGGATCATGAGCCTTGCCATACGCCCGCCCGCGCGCGAAGGCGAGCGAAACCGGCGCGCAGGCGCCTCTGCATGGCCGCACAGAGCGCGGTTTATCCCGCCGTCGCAGGGTGCTAAGGACGGCGCCATGCTGACGTCCGACGATATCGCCCCGCTTTTCACCCGCGCCGACGGGAGCTATCTCTTTGCCCGCTGGGGCCGTCCGATCGCGCCGATCGTCTTTGGCGTGACCGAGGCCACCCTGCCTGTGATCAAGGGCGCGATGGAGGCGGTGGTTGCCATGGCCGGCCACCAGATGGCCGAGACCGACCCGGAGCTGGGCAGCAACTGCATGTTTTTCTTCTTCCGTGACTGGGACGAGCTGACCGAGGTGCCCGACCTCGACAAGCTGGTGCCGGATCTGGCGCCGCTTGTGACGCGGCTCAAGGCGGCAGAGGCCAACCAGTACCGGGTGTTCCGTTTTGACGATCAGGGCGCGATCAAGGCGGCTTTTGTCTTTCTGCGGATGGACAAGGAGCTGGGCGCCCAGCCGGCCGCGGATCTGGCGCTGGGGCAGGTGGTGCAGGTGATGCTGCTCTGGTCGGAACAGGCCTTTGCCGAGGTCTCGCCCTTGGCCATTGCCGGGGGCAGGACCGTCTTGCGCCCCGAGATCGGCGCCGTGATCCGCGCCGGCTATGATCCCGTGATGCCGGCGGTGGCGCAGGATCCGAGCCATGCGCTCCGGCTGGCGGCGCGGGTGGGCATGGCGCAATAGCTTTGTGGGGGCAGGGCCGCGGCGCCCTCCCGAACGCCGCGACCCCGGATCATCTGTCGGGGGCAGGTTTCACTTCTTGTCGTGCCGACCCGGGGCGTAATCCTTGCCGTTGGTCCGGCCATCGCCATTGCGATCCTCGCCGACGCTGGCCGAATAGCCGGGCGAATAATCGCCGCCGTTGGCCTTGCCGTTGCCATTGCGGTCGCTGATGTCGTCAGGGTTGTCCTTGGCCACCTGTCCCGGCGGATTGCCGCCTTCGTGCAGGGCGGCCACGGGGCCAGCGGCAATAACCGCGCTCAGTGCAATCAGAAAAAGTCTCATGCTGTAATCTCCCATGTCAGACCGAAATCCTCGGTCGGCGGAAGCTACGTAAGGTCAACCTCAAAAGTTTCGCGCGTGACGGATTTTTCGCGGATCAGGGGGCGGCCGCGCCATCAGGCGGCTTGTTCCACCCGCGTCTCTGCATCGGCAATCGGCCAGTCGGCGATCAGCTCTCGCAGCAGGGGAAAGGCGCGGTGCATCTTCTCCATCTCATCGGCCTGTACGATGTTGTCGGAATACTGCGCCCGGCTGTCGTTGCTGTCGTGCACCGCCCGGATATAGCTCGGGCTGCGCGAATAGATCACCCGGACCGGGCGACGCTCGAGGATCTTCTTGTGGGCGATGCCAAAGGGCTGACGGCGCGATCCGGTGGGGGCGGTGACCGCCAGCCCGAGATTGGTGGCCGCATTGAGCCGGTGGCGCAGCGATATCTGGCCGTCCCGGAACACTGCCGAAATGCCACGCGCATGCGAGAGAAAACAATATTCCTCGCCCGGCGCGCGCAGTTTCTTGGCGGCCATCGCCTCGGCGCGCAGCTTTTCGGTGAAATCGGCGCTGACCGCGTCATCGTCATCGAGCACGATCTGCGTGCTCCAGGGATCGCGGTTGAAGGTTGCCTTGCGGTAGCGGGTGAAACAGGTGCCGGCGCTGTCGGGGCCGCGAAAGATCACATGCGCGCGGTCGCCCAGCATGTCGCCGCAGACCTGTTGCAGCCGGGATTTGTGCCGCTCTGGCAGCGCCTCGGCCGAAAGCACGATCAGGCCGAAATCGCCATCGCTCTGATCGGCCAGCGAGCGCAGGGCGATCTTTTCGAGGAAATAATGCCGCCCGTCAAGCCGCGCGTCATCGAACAGCTTGGCGGCGTCGTTCGACGCCTCGGATTGCCAGCCGGAGCGCCCGAAATAGGAATAGCGCATTTCGTAGATCATGTGCATCGGCGGCCTCGCGGATCATTCGAGACAAAGTCTAGCGAGAGGCGGGCGGCCAACCAAGCGGCTTAGCGGCACTTGCGTCGGGGCTGTTGCCAAATTGAATCCGCCCGGCTTGCACCGCGCGCGGCGGGATGGTTTGACGGGGGCGGGCAACAGGGGATTTGCGATGCGCCACCGTTTCGACTGCCGGGTCTATTACGAAGACACCGATATGGCGGGGATCGTCTACCACGCCAATTTCCTCAAGTTCATCGAACGCGGGCGCAGCGAATGGGTGGCCTCGCTGGGAATCGACCAGCGGCAGATGAAGACGCGTGACGGGCAGGTCTTTGTCGTCAGGCGGATCGAAGGCGACTATCTGAGCCCGGCGTATTATGGTGATGACCTGACGGTCCTGACCACAGCGGACAAGATCGGCGGCGCCCGCATGGTACTGCGCCAGCAGGTCTGCCGGGATGAGACGCCGCTGTTCGAGGCGCTGGTGACCGTGGTGGTTCTGGGGCCGGGTGGTCAGGTGCTGCGGCTGCCGCCGGAGCTGCGGCGCGCGCTGTCCTAGCCGCTGGCGCAGCCGCGAATGTCGACGGCGTGACGTTTGCCCAGAACGGTAAAGCGCAGGCCGGAGCGGTCGAGCGCAAAGGGCGCGCCCTCGACATGCTGCATTTCGGTCGATGCGGTCAGGATGTTGCCGGCGCGGCGGGTCTCGGCCTCGGCGACCCAGATCGACGGGTTGGCGGTCTCGACCACCACGAACTCCTGGCCGCCGGCGCTGGGCATGGCGATGCGCGCGGTCAGGGCGACGCCGCCCTCGACCGGCGAGATGCGGCAGGAAACCTGGCCGACCTGCGCCTCGCGCGCCGTCAGCGGCCGGTCGACCAGCGCCGCGACAAGCCGCGGATCGCGCCTGTCGCCGGGGGTCAGCGTGGCGGAGAACCGCAATTCCGCAGGCACGCAGACATCCTTGCAGACGCCAAGCTCCATTCGGCCGGTCAGGCGCATCTCGCCGCCGGTGCTCTCCGGGCGGATCATCAGCGGGATCACCACGTCGCCGGGATAGCCGATTGAGGTCATGCCGTTCTGGTCCATCGCCTCGGGCGTCGGCCAGAGCGCGCGCAGGCCGGCGATATTGCGGCTGCCGGCCCAATCGAAACGCGGCGGGATGCCGGCGTCGCCGGGGCTGCGCCAATAGGTCTTCCACCCCGGCGCGAGATCGAGCAGCAGCCCGACCACATGGCTGCCGTCGGCCTGTTGCCAGCCGGGGATCAGCGCGGCGCGCGCCACCTCTGTCGTCTGGGCGGCGGCGGGCCCGGCAAGTCCGAACGCAAGCGCAAGTGAAGTCAGCAGGTGTCGCATCATAGGTTATGAGATGCGGGAAAGCCGGCTGAAATCCAACTCACTTTGTGGCGAGCCTTGCGTCATCTGGCGCCACGGCCCATCTTGACTGCAAGGCAGCAAGGGGAGCGCAGAGGCGATGAACGAGCCGATGACCAACGACGGCGATACCGGCCTGACAGGACAAGTGCTGATCGCGATGCCGGGGATGCTTGACCCGCGCTTCGCCCATTCCGTCGTCTATCTCTGTGCCCATTCACCGGAAGGCGCGATGGGGCTGATCTTCAACAAGCCGGTGGCCGATCTCGGGCTGGGCGAGTTGCTGGAACAGCTCGAGGTGCCGGTGACCGACGACTTCCGCCAGAGCCGGCTGCATTTCGGCGGACCGGTGGAGCAGGGCCGGGGCTTCGTGCTGCACACGCCGGATTACGAATCGCCGGTGGCGACCCTGCATGTGGACGAGATGGTCTCGATGACCGCGACGATGGACATCCTCGAAGAGATCGGCGCCGGCCGCGGCCCGCGGCGGCGTCTGGTGGCGCTGGGGTATGCCGGATGGGGGCCGGGGCAGCTCGAGATGGAGCTCGGGCAGAACGGCTGGCTGACCTGCGAACCCGACCCGGCGCTGCTTTTTGACCGGCCGGACCCGGAAAAATGGGAGGCCGCGCTGGGCGTGCTGGGGATCGATGCCCTGGCGCTGTCCGCGACTGCCGGGCACGCCTGAACGGCGCGCGCGTCGCGAGGGCAGGCCGCTTTGTCGCGTCCCGGGTTTGCTTCGGGATCGCGCCCGGCGTTGCGGCCCCGGACTTGGCCCGGAGGCCCCGGATCGGGTCCGGGGCGGTGGTGGGAGCAGGGATGGCCTTGAAAGGCACGCGTCCCGGGCTCGCCCCGGGACCTCGCGGCTGAAGGCCCCCCGGGCTGAAAATCAGCCGGCAGCCACCCGTTGCCAGACCCAGGCGCCGTCGTCGCGGATCTCGCGCGTGGCCTGACCGGTGTGCCAGAGGTGCAGGCAATGCGCCATCGCCTCGACCATCGCCAAGCCGTATTCGCCGGCGCCGATCCGGCGCTTGAACAGCGGCGCGAAGCAGTCGGTGGCGGTGCGCGGCGTTGCGAGATGGGCGGCAAGCCGCCTGAGCGCGCCATGATGGTTGTCGATCAACTGGTGCAGGCGCAGCGGCAGCCCGGTGAAGGGCAGCTTGTGCCCGCCAAGCACCAGGTGCTCCTCGCGCGCGAGCGGCAGGAAGCGTTCGCAGCTCTCCAGCCAGTCGGCCACCGGATCGGCCTCGGGCTCGGTGGCATAGACGCCGATGTTCGACGAGATCGACGGCAGGATCTGATCGCCGGCGATCACCAGGTTGTCGTCGCGACTCCAGAAGGTGGCATGCGCCGGGGCATGGCCATTGCCGAGATGCACGGCCCAGCGGCGGCCGCCCATGGTGACCTCGTCACCCTGGGCGATCCGATGAAACCCCAGCGGCAGCGGCGCCACCACATCGGCGAAATTGAACGGCCGCTCGGCGCTGCGTTTCGCCAGGATCTCGGGGTCCATGCCGCAGGCGCGCCAGAAGGCCAGGGTTTCCTCGGTGGGCCCGTGCTGTTCGTCCAGCGTCAGCATCCGCGTCATCAGCCAGGCGGTGCGGGTGGCCCAGACCTCGGCGCCATGGGTGGATTTGAGCCAGCCCACCATGCCGGTGTGATCGGGGTGGTGGTGGGTCATCACCACGCGGCGCACGGGCTTGCCGGCGAGCGGCCCGGCAAGCAGCCGGTCCCAGAGCGCGCGGCTGCGTTTCGACGAAACGCCGCTGTCGATCACCGTCCAGCCGTCGCCATCATCGAGCGCATAGACGTTGACATGGTCCAGCGCCATGGGCAGCGGCAGGCGCATCCAGAGCACACCCGGCGCCACCTCCGTCGCCGCGCCCTCGGCGGGTGGCTCGGGCCAGGGATAGCGGATGCCGGAGGTGTCGCCGTCCCGCATCAGGAGGCCAGGTCTTCGGGGCTCAGCGCATAGAGGGCCGCCGCGCCGGCGCGCGATTGTTCGAGCAGGCTGGCGTGTTCCGGCAGCAGCCGTTCGATGTAGAACCGCGCCAGCCGGCCGCGGGCGCTGTCGGCGCCGTCGGCCTCGGCGGCCTTGAGGTGGAAATGTCCGCCCAGCACCCGGGCAAAGCCCATCAGGAAAGGCACCGCGCCGGCGAAGCGTTCGTTCAGGTCGCTTGTACCGATCAGAGCCTCGACGGTTTCGCGCAGCGTTTCCGAGGCCTGCCAGACCGGCTCGGCCAGATCGGGCAGGGTGGCGCGCAGCCCCTCGGCATGGGCCTCGACCTCATCCAGCAGCGCATTCATCGCCTCGCCGCCGTCCATCATCTTGCGGCCCACCAGATCCATCGCCTGAATGCCGTTGGTGCCCTCGTAGATCGCGGTGACGCGGACATCGCGATAGAATTGCGCCGCGCCGGTCTCTTCGATGAAGCCCATGCCGCCGTGCACCTGCACCCCGGTTTCGGCGACGCGCATGCCGGTCTGGGTGCCAAAGGCCTTGGCGATCGGGGTCAGCAGCGCGGCCCGCGCCGTCCAGGCCGGATCGCCGGTGGCCTGGCCCATGTCGATCGCCTGGGCGCATGCCACGGCAATGGCACGGGCGACAAAGGTGTCGGCGCGCATTTCGGCCAGCATCCGGCGCACGTCGGCGTGATCGACGATGGTGCCGGTGCCGCCCGCGACCGGGGTGCGGCCCTGCTTGCGGTCGAGCGCATAGGCCAGCGCGGTCTGGGTCGCCGCCTCGGCCTGGCCCAGCCCCTGCACACCGACGCCGAGGCGGGCGTTGTTCATCATGGTGAACATGGCGCGCATGCCGTCATGCGCCTCGCCCACCAGCCAGCCGGTGGCGCCGTCGTACTCCATCACCGCCGTGGGCGAGCCATGCAGGCCCATCTTGTGCTCGAGCGAGACCACCCGCAGGCTGTTGGGTTTGCCGGGAGCGCCGTTGTCATCGGGGATGAACTTGGGCACCAGGAAAAGCGAGATGCCCTTGGTGCCCGGCTTGCCATCGGGCAGGCGAGCGAGGACCAGGTGACAGACGTTCTCGGCAAAGTCATTGTCGCCCCAGGAGATGAAGATCTTCTGGCCGGAGACCGCATAGGTGCCGTCGCCGTCGGGCTCGGCCTTCGACCGCAGCGCGCCCACGTCCGACCCGGCCTGCGGCTCGGTCAGGTTCATCGTGCCGGTCCATTCGCCCGAGATCAGCTTGGGGATATAGAGGTCTTTCAGCGCGTCCGAGGCGTGGTTTTCCAGCGCCTCGATCTGGCCCTGGCTCATCAACGGCGCCAGTTGCAGCGACAGGCAGGCGCCCGACATCATGTCGTTGACCGCCGTGGTCAGCATCATCGGCAGGCCCATGCCGCCATGTTCGGGGCTGGCCGACATGCCGATCCAGCCACCTTCGCCGATCGCCTTGTGCCCCTCGGCAAAGCCGGGCGAGGTGCGCACCACGCCGTTTTCAAGCACCGCCGGGTGCAGATCGCCGTTGCGCTGGTACTGCGAAAGCTTGTCCTCGCAAAGCCGGGCGGCCTCGGCCAATACGGCCTGGGCCATGTCTTCGGAGGCTTCGGCGAAGGTTTCGGTTGCGGCAACCGGGGCCAGTGGCACGACATGGCGGAAAATGACGTCGTAATCACTGAGCGGGGCGGAATAGGCCATGGGAATACTCCCTTGCAAAGGCTTTGCTTTCTGTTGCGCTACAGCTATACGGCTGCGCAGCTTTGCGGCAACTGAAACGCGGCGTCACGGACATGACCCAGATTGAGACAGACCGGCTCGATCCCGCCTCTGGCGGAGTGGCGCGCGCCGTGGCGGTGCTGCGCGCCGGCGGCCGCGTGGCGTTCCCGACCGAGACGGTCTACGGCCTCGGTGCCGATGCCCGCGACGGTGCGGCGGTGGCGGGGATCTATGCCGCCAAGGGCCGGCCCAGCTTCAACCCGCTGATTGCCCATGTGGCGGATATCGCCACCGCGCGGCGGTACGTGCATTGGAGCGACCTGGCCGACCGGGTGGCGCAGGCCTTCTGGCCGGGGCCGCTGACGCTTGTTCTGCCGCTGCGCGAGGATGCCGGAATATCGCCGCTGGTGACGGCGGGGCTGTCGACTCTGGCGGTGCGGGTGCCGGCGCATCCGCTGGCACAAGAGCTGTTGCGGGCCTTTGACGGGCCGCTGGCGGCGCCCTCGGCCAACCCCTCGGGCCGGATCAGCCCGACCTTGCCGGACCATGTGCTGGCGGGGCTCGATGGCGAGATCGAGGCGGTGCTGATGGGCGGCGCCAGCGAGGTCGGTGTGGAATCGACGATCCTCTGGCTGGCGCCGGCGCCGGTGCTGCTGCGCCCCGGCGGGCTGCCGGCCGAGGCGCTCGAGGCGATGCTGGGCGCGCCGCTCGAGACCGGCGGCTCGGCCGAGGCGCCTTCTGCGCCCGGTCAGCTGCTGTCGCATTACGCGCCCGAGGCGGGCCTGCGGATGGATGCCACCGAGGCGCGCGCGGGCGAGGTGCTGCTGGGCTTCGGGCCGGTGTCGGGCGCGATGTCCCTGTCCGAGAGTGGCGATCTGCACGAGGCGGCGGCGCGGCTCTTCGGGGCGCTGCATGCGCTGGACGGTCAGGCGTCGGTGATCGCGGTGGCGCCGATCCCGGAGGTGGGGTTGGGCCGGGCGATCAACGACCGGCTGCGGCGGGCGGCGGCGCCGCGCTGAGCCGCCGTATGGGCGTTCCGGCGCGGCGCTCACCTCACATATTCGGATAATTCGGCCCGTCGCCGCCCTGCGGTGTCACCCATTTGATGTTCTGCGACGGGTCCTTGATGTCGCAAGTCTTGCAATGCACGCAGTTCTGGAAGTTGATCACGAACTCCGACCGCCCATCCTTTTCCACCACTTCATAGACCCCGGCCGGGCAATAGCGCTGCGCCGGTTCGGCGTATTTCGGCAGGTTCTCGTCGATCGGCACCGAGGGGTCGAGCAGCCGCAGGTGACAGGGCTGGCTCTCTTCGTGGTTGGTGAAGGAGAAGGCGACATTGGTGAGCCGGTCAAAGCTCAGCTTGCCGTCGGGCTTGGGATAGTCGATCGGCTTGTGGTGATAGACCGTCTGGGTGGCCTCGGCATCCGATTTCCCATGCTTCAACGTGCCGAAGAGCGAGCCGCCAAACAGCGAATTGGTCCACATGTCGAGCCCGCCAAGCGCCAGTGAAGCAGTGAGGCCCCATTTCGACCACATCGGCTTGACGTTGCGCACTTTCTTCAGGTCCTTGCCGATTGCGCCTTCGCGCACTTCGGTCTCATAGGCGCTCAGCTCGTCGCCGGCGCGCTCGGCCTTGATCGCATCATAAGCCGCCTCGGCCGCCGCCTTGCCCGACAGCATGGCATTGTGGTTGCCCTTGATGCGGGGCACGTTGACCATGCCCACCGAACAGCCCAGCAGCGCCACGCCCGGCGCCACCATCTTGGGCATCGACTGATAGCCGCCCTCGGTGATCGCCCGCGCACCATAGGCGACGCGCTTGCCGCCTTTCAGCAGCTCGGCCACCATCGGGTGATGCTTGAACCGCTGGAATTCCATATAGGGGAAGAGATGCGGGTTCTTGTAGTTCAGGTGAACCACGAAACCCACGTAAACCTGATTGTTGTCAAGGTGATAGATGAAGGATCCGCCACCGGCATTGCCGCCCAGCGGCCAGCCCATCGTGTGGGTGACCGAGCCTTCGCGGTGTTTGGCGGGATCGATCTCCCAGATCTCCTTCATGCCGAGGCCGAATTTCTGCGGCTCTTTCCCGGCCGAGAGGTCGTATTTCGCGATCACTTCCTTCGACAGATGCCCGCGCACGCCTTCGCCGAGGAAGACGTATTTGCCGTGCAGCTCCATGCCCGGCTCGTAGCCCGGACCCTCGCTGCCATCGGGGTTGCGGCCGAACTCGCCGGCGATCACGCCCTTCACTTCGCCGTTCTCGCCGTAGACCAGTTCGGAACAGGCCATGCCGGGGAAGATCTCGACGCCCAGGGCTTCGGCCTGTTCCGCCATCCAGCGACAGACATTGCCCATGCTGACGATGTAGTTGCCATGGTTGTTCATCAGCTTCGGCATCGGCCAGTTGGGGATGCGGACCTTGCCCGCTTCGCCCAGCATGTAGAAATTGTCATCCCGGACCGGCACATTGATCGGCGCGCCCTTGTCCTTCCAGTCGGGGATTAGCGCGTCGAGGCCGCAAGGATCGAGCACCGCGCCCGACAGGATATGCGCCCCCACCTCGGAGCCCTTTTCCAGCACCACCACCTCGAGATCGGCATCGAGCTGCTTGAGCCGGATCGCCGCGGACAGGCCGGCCGGCCCGGCGCCCACGATCACCACATCATATTCCATCGCTTCGCGCGCCACGTCGCTCATCTCCGTCCCCTTGGCTTGTGCTGCACCTGCATCATAATCCGCAGAGTCCTGCCCGGAAAATACCCCTTGGTCAACGTCCGGCGCTGCGTCAAAACCGGTCATTTGCCGGACAATTCGGAAAATTCCGGGATGTTAGCGCTCAAGCTGTGCGGCGCTGCCGAATCGCGCGGCGCTTTGCCCATGCAGGGAAATCCCCCTTGCATCCGGTCCGATGCTCGGGGCAATGTCGCTGAAACGAGCTGAGATGAATTCGCCGCCGCCTCGACAGGGGCAGGCGGCCCTTTCTGGTAAGGCCTATGGAAAAGATACCTATGACGCGCGCCGGCCACGCCGCGCTCGAATCCGAATTGAAAACGCTCAAATCCGTCGAGCGTCCCGCCGTCATCCAGGCGATTGCCGAGGCGCGCGAACTGGGCGACCTCAAGGAGAACGCCGAGTATCATTCGGCGCGGGAAAAACAGGGGTTCATCGAAGGCCGGATCAAGGAACTCGAGGGTGTGCTCAGCCTGACCGAGGTGATCGATCCGACCAAGCTGTCGGGGCCGGTCAAATTCGGCGCCACCGTCACCGTCGTCGACGAGGACACCGACGAGGAAAAGACCTGGCAGATCGTCGGCGAACATGAAGCCAATGTCGAAAAGGGCCTGCTGAACATGAAATCGCCGATCGCCCGTGCCCTGATCGGCAAGGAAGAGGGTGACAGCGTCGAAGTCCGCACGCCGGGCGGGACGAAGGACTACGAAATCCTGAAAGTCGCCTATATCTGACGGCGCGCTCCCTGCGCGCTGAGCGCCCCCTCATGAAGAGCCCGGCCATGCCCGACGCGACATCCGACACCCCCCCGCCCGACACGGGCGCCCGGCTTGCGCCGGCGGCGCCGACGCCACTGGGCATCTACGACCGCAGCCGCGGCCCGCAGGTCACCGGCATCGAGGTGACCGCCGTGGCGCTGTCGCTGGTCTGGCTGCTGGGGGCGGCGATCTTCTTTGTCGTGCTAGAGCCGTCGAACGGCACCGATGACAGTCTGCGGTTCCTGATGACCATGCTGGCGGTGTTCATGCCGGTGGGGATGATCTGGGTCGCCGCCACCGCTGCGCGCGCCTCGCGGGTGATGCGCGACGAGGCGACACGGCTTCAGACCGCCATCGACGCGTTGCGCCATGCCTATGTCAGCCAGAGCCAGGGCGGCGCCTCGGCGACCTCGGTGGGCCGCAAGCTCGACGAGATCGCGGCGGCGCAGCGCAAGGCCGAGGCGACGCTGGCGATGTTCTCCTCGACCCGCGAGATCGGCAGCCACCGTCCGGCCCAGCCCGGCGCCCGCGCGCCCGCCGCGCGGCCGCAGGGCCAGGCCGACGATCAGCCGGCGCTGGCGCTGGGCACCCCGGCCGAGGCGCTGACGCCCGAGCTGTCGAATGACGATTTCATCCGCGCGCTGAACTTCCCGGAAACGGCCGAGGACCGCGACGGTTTCTCCGCCCTGCGCCGGGCGCTGAAGCATCGGCCCACCGCGCAGCTGGTGCAGGCGGCGCAGGATGTGCTGACCCTGCTGAGCCAGGACGGCATCTACATGGACGACCTGCGCCCCGACATGGCCAAGCCCGACGTCTGGCGCCGTTTTGCCGAGGGCGCTCGCGGCCGCGCCATCGCCGGGCTGGGCGGCGTGCGCGACCGGTCGTCGCTGGCACTGTCGGCGGGGCGGATGAAGCAGGATCCGATCTTCCGCGACGCGGCGCATCATTTCCTGCGGGTCTATGACCGGGCGTTCCAGAGCTTTTCCGAACGCGCCTCGGATGCCGAGGTGGCGGCGTTTTCCAACACCCGCACCTCGCGCGCCTTCATGTTGCTGGGCCGGGTCGCGGGGACGTTCGACTGACGGCTGATCCGGCTGCGGGATGGTTGACACGGAGGCCCCGGATCGGGGTCCGGGGCAGGGGTATTGAAATCCTCGCGTCCCGGGCCTGACCCGGGACCTCCCGGCCTGTCACCGAGCGCGCCGGTTCACATCCCGAAACTTCCGAATGGCAGAAACCGCACCGGATCGCCGACGGCGATCTCGGCCGCGCCATCGGGCAGTTCCACCAGCCCTTCGGCCCAGCTCAGCCCGCTGATCCGGCCCGAGCCTTCGGAGCCAAAGACCTCTGCTCGCCCCTCCCGCATCCGGGCGCGCAGGTATTCCCTCCGCCCCGGTTTCTTGCGCTTGGCGAACCCCGCCGGCACCTCGAAGCCCTGCGGCGCCTGCCAGTCGCCGCCGGCCAGCAGCGCGACCGCCGGGCGGGCAAAGACCAGCGCGCAGACCAGCGCCGCCACCGGGTTGCCCGGCAGGCCGAAGACCGGCACGCCGTGCCAGGTGCCAAGCGCCAGCGGCCGGCCAGGCTTGACCGCGATCCGCCAGAGCTGCATCGCCCCCGCTTCGCGCAGCAGCGCCGACATGTGGTCTTCGTCCCCCGCCGAGGCGCCGCCAGAAGTCAGCAGCACATCTGCCCGCCCGGCCGCGTCGTCGAGCCGGGCGCGCAGCGCGGCGCGGTCATCGGGGGCAATCCCCAGGTCGACCGCCTCGACGCCCCAGCGCCGCGCCAGCGCCAGAAGCATCGGGCGGTTGGCGTCAAAAATCTGCCCGCCGCCCGCCGCGGCGCCGGGCGGCCGGATCTCGTCGCCGGTGGACAGCACGCCCAGCCGCAGCCGCCGCCGAAGCGGCAATGTCCCGTGGCCGACGGCCGCCAGCAGCGCCAGGTCGGCCGGGGTCAGCCGGCGCCCGGCACGCAACACGGTTGCGCCTTCGGCCACATCCTCGCCGGCGGGGCGGGCATTGGCGCCGCGTTTGAGCGGCCCGTTGAGGGCAATCTGCCGGCCATCGGTCGTCACATCCTCTTGCAGCGCCACGCTGTCCACGCCCTCGGGCAGCGCCGCGCCGGTCAGGATGCGCAGAGCATGGTCCGGCGGTACGGCGCCGGCAAAGGGCACCCCCGCCGCCGCCCGGCCTTCGACCAGCGGCAGCCGGGCCACGCCCGCGGGCAGCGGGCCGGCAAAGCCATAGCCGTCGACCGCCGAATTGGCCTGCGGCGGGTTTGCGCGGCGAGCGGTGAGATCTTGTGCGAGGATGCGGCCCTCGGCCGCCTCCAGCGGCTGCTGTTCGATGCCCACCACCGGGCGCAGGTTGGCACGCAGATGCGCCAGGGCGTCCTCTACCGGCACCCAGTCGACCCCGGCCGGCAGGGCAAAGCAATCGTTGCTGAGCGGCGGCGGGGCGAGGGGCGCTGCGTCCGCCGCAGGCGCTTCCGGCGCCACCAGCCCCACCTCGCGCAGGATGAAATCGGCAATGGCGGCGGTGTCGTCGAGGTGAAACACCGGCCGGTCGAGCGCCGGGGCGGCATCCGAGGCGACGGCGCGGATCGTCGGGTCGCCGGGCGCGATCAGCGGCTGGCCGGTGGCGGCGCGCTGGGCTTCGATCTTGGGGTGACGGTCGCGCTTGTAGCCTTCGACCAGCACCAGATCGCAGGGCGCGAGTTGCGTCAGCAGCGCCTCGAGCGGCGGCTCGCTGGCGCCACGCAGCTCGGTCATCAGCGCCACGCGGTTGCGCGAGGCCAGCAGAACCTGCGCCGCGCCGGCCTCGCGGTGACGGTGCGAATCCTTGCCCGGCTGATCGACGTCAAAGCTGTGATGGGCATGTTTCACCGTCGATACGGTAAAGCCGCGTCCGGTGATCTCGGACACCAGCCGCTCCATCAGCCCGGTCTTGCCCGAGTTTTTCCAGCCGGTCACGCCATAGAGTCTCATGACAGCAGTGCCTCCGCGTGCGCCAGATCCTCGGGCGTGTTGACGTTGAAAAAGGCCTGGCTGTCGGGGAAAAGCGCCTCGCGGCCACCGTGCCGGTCGGTCCAGAGCACAACCTTTTTCAGCCCCTCGTGCAATGCCGCGCGCAGGTCGTCGCGCAGGGCGACCGGCCAGAGGCCGAAGGTCGGGTGACGGATCAGGCCGGATTTCGACATGGATTTGGTCTCTTCCACGTCGCGCGGTGTGGCGGCGAGCACCAGCGGATGGGCCTGGCCCCGGGCCTGCGCGCCGAGCCGCGCCACCAGGTCGGCGGGCAGAAAGGGCGTGTCGGCGGCGGCGGTGACGATCTGGTCGAAACCGCGCGTCGCCGCGTGGTCCAACCCGGCCAGAACCCCGGCCAGCGGGCCGGCAAAGCCCGGGATCGTGTCGGCAACCACGGGCAGGCCAAGGCCCGCGAAGCGCGCCGGGTCGCCATTGGCGTTGAGCACGATCTCGCTCACCTGCGGCTGCAACCGGGCGATCACATGGGCGAGTATCGTGGTGCCGCCAAGCGGCAACAGCCCCTTGTCGCCGCCGCCCATGCGCCTGGCCTGGCCGCCGGCAAGGATCACGCCCAGCGGCGCGCTCATCGGTGCGCCCCTCCGCTTTGCAGGTCTCGAAGAGCTTCGGCCGTCATTGCCCGGCCCCCTTGCGCCGGTGCTTGCCGGGTTCCTCCGGCACGCTGTCGGGGTCGGCGTCCCAGGTGATGCGTTCTTCGCCCGACAGGCAGACAAAGCGCTTGCCGCGCATCCGCCCGATCAGCGTCAGGCCCACCTGCCGGGCAATTTCGACCCCCCAGGCGGTAAAGCCGGAGCGCGAGGCCAGCACCGGGATGCCCATATGCGCCGTCTTGATCACCATTTCCGAGGTCAGCCGGCCGGTCGTATAGAGGATCTTGTCGCCGCCGGCGACGCGCTCCTGCATCATCCATCCGGCGATCTTGTCGACCGCGTTGTGCCGTCCGACGTCCTCCATGTAGACCAGCGGGCGGTCCTGGTGACAGAGCACCGTGCCATGGATCGCCCCGGCCTCGAGATAGAGCGACGGCGTGCGGTTGATCCGGGCCGACAGCGCATAGAGCCAGCTCGCGCGCAGCTCGGCCTCGGGCAGGGTAAGGTCTTCGAGCCCCTCCATCATGTCGCCAAAGACCGTGCCGACGGCACAGCCGCTGGTGCGGGTCTTCTTCTTGAGCTTGTCCTCGTGGCTGGTCTGGCGCGCGGTGCGCACCACGACCACCTCGAGATCGGCGTCATAATCGACCCCGGTCACCACGTCTTCGGAGCCGAGCATCGCCTGATTGCGCAGAAAGCCCAGCGCCAGATATTCGGGATAATCGCCGATCGTCATCGCGGTGACGATTTCCTGCGAGTTGAGATAGATCGTCAGCGGCCGCTCCTCGACCACCGATATTTCCTGCGCCTGGCCGGCATGATCGACACCGCGCACCACCCGCGTCAGACGCGGGGCCGAGGGATCGGGGGCGATCAGAAAGGGGGCGGCATCTGGTGCGGTCGGCAATTGCGTCTCCCGGCGTCTCTTAGTAGGGCTTGCGCGAACCTAGGATGAAGCCATGCAACCCTCCACCCCCAAACGCGATTTCTGGCGCGGGATGCGCGACGGCGCGCCCTTTATTCTCGTCATCATCCCCTTTGGCGGGCTGTTCGGCGTGGTCGCCACCGAGGCCGGGCTCAACGTCTTCGAGGCGCTGACCTTTTCCATTGTGGTGATCGCCGGCGCGGCGCAGTTCACTGCGCTGCAACTGATGGTCGAGGATGTGCCGCTGTTGATCGTGCTGATCTCGGCCCTGGCGGTCAACCTGCGGATGGCGATGTATTCTGCCGCGCTGACGCCGCACCTGGGCGCGGCGCCGGTCTGGCAGCGCGCGCTCTGCGCCTATTTCACCATCGATCAGAGCTTTGCCACCAGCCAGCTCACCTTCGAGCGCGAGCCGGATCTGCCGGTCGCCAACAAGGTGGCCTATTTCCTCGGCACCGCCTTGGCGGTGTCGCCGCTGTGGTGGGTGGCCACGGTGGTGGGGGCGTTGCTGGGCAAGAGCGTGCCCGAGTGGATGGCGCTCGACTTTGCCATTCCGATCACTTTCCTGGCGCTGCTTACGCCGATGCTGCGCACCTTGCCGCATGTGATCGCGGCGCTGGTGTCGATCGTGGTGGCGCTGGTCTTTGCCTTTCTGCCTTACAACCTTGGCCTTCTGGTCGCGGGTGTCGCCGCGATGATGGCCGGGGCCGAGGCCGAGCGACGGCTGACACGGAGAGCGGCGGCATGATCACCACGGTCGAGATCTGGGTGGCGATCATCGTCATCGGGCTGGGCAGCTTCCTGCTGCGGTTCAGCTTTACCGGCCTTGTCGGCGGGCGCAATCTGCCGGCCTGGGTGCTGCGGCACCTGCGATATACGGCGGTGGCGCTTCTGCCGGGGCTGGTGGCACCGCTTGTTGTCTGGCCGGCGGCCACGGGTGGCACCCCGGATGCCCCGCGTATGGTCGCCGCCGCGGCCACGATCCTCGTCGGGCTGGCCACACGCAACGTGCTGGCGGCGATCGGGGCCGGGGCGGCCGGGCTCTATCTCACGCCCTATCTGGTGGGGTAGGGCGCGGGCCGGGCCCGCGCGGCGCGCTAGTCAATCTTAACGCGTGGCGTCATTGGCTCCGCCGGGCGCGCTGTTCGGCGTCGAATTCCGCAATCGCCTCGGATTTGTCATCCGAATCGTTTTCCCTCAGGGTGCGCGTCGTCACGCCGGGCAGTTTGGCGAACTGATCGCTGAGACTGTTGGGAAAGAATGTCGGCCGGATGCTTTCGAACCCCGGCAGTTGCCGCAGCAGCCGGCTGGTGGCCTGGCTGCAAAAGGCCTGTGACACCGCGCCATTGTCGAGCGCCAATTGCAGCGCCTTTTCGGCGGTGGCGGCATCGACCTCGATCCGCTGGATCACCACGTGAAAGGTTTCACGAGCGTGAGCGCGGGCATAGAAATCGGCGATTCGCGGGGTGACGCCGAACAGCACGTCGCCCCGCTCGGCAATATCCGGATGCTGGACTGATCCGGCGGGATCAAAAATCACCCGCTGCGACCCGTTGATCATCAGGCTGGTATGCGCGCCGGCCCCGGTCTTGTTGCTGACCATCGTATAAAGCGTCAGCGCCGGCGGCCCGTCATGACGATAGGCAGCGCGTTGCACCACCTCGAGATCATCGTACCGGGTGCGATCCGGCGCGGCACCGCAGCCGCCCAGAACGGCGAGGCCCAGACAGGCCGCAATCAGCGTTTTCATAAGTCAGGTCCCGGCCGCAGCGTCAGGTGTTGAAGATCGCGAGGAACAGCAGGATCAGGATCGTGGCCACAACCACCCGGATCGTGGCCGTGACGAACCCGTTGAAGGTTTCTTCCTGAACGGTGATGTCCATCTCGCCGTGCTTGTGATCAGCCATCTGTCGTAGTCCTCTGAACTGGTTTGCCCGAGGATGTAGCGGATTCCCGAAGGGGTGTCACGCCTCCATCGGCGCGCGATTATGTCGCTTCCGGCGACTCTTCGCGGGTGGCATCCTCGAGCCTCTGCGCCAGCCGGAAACCGATCCGCCGGGGCTTCTCGGCCTCGACCAGCTTGGGCAGGGCCCGCAGCAAGACATTGAGTTGGCTGATATGCTGGACAAGCTGGGTGCGGATGCCCTGCGGGTCGGTGCCGTAGAATGTGATGATGTCAGGATCGAAGAATCCCATGCCCTCAATCCGCAATACACCGGCCGGCGACCCGGTGAACCCCATCGCCACCTCATGCGCATTGTCGAGATCGGCCTCGAAGTCGCGGATATAGAGAACCAGCCGCTCATAGGCCCATTCCGCCGGGCTTTTCCGGGCCACCGGCTTGTCGGTGACACAGCCGTCCGGCGTGGCCCCGCCCTTGCGGCTGTCATCGGCATAAACCTCGATCCGACGGGGCAGGGCGGCGGCCTCATAGGCCTCGGCGGTGGTGGAAATATCGGTCTCGTCCATGGGGCCTCTGGCGTTAGAGCGGGAGTTCGGTGGTGTCCTTGATGTCTTCCATAACAAAGCTGGCAGAGATATCCGAGACCGGCACCATCGCGATCAACTTCTTGTAAAACGCGTCATAGGCCGGCACGTCGGCGACCCGCACGCGCAGCACGTAATCGAGTTCGCCGGTCATCCGGTGGGCGCCGGTTATTTCCGGCAGCAGCCGGACGGCGCGGCCGAATTTCTCCATCCAGTCGGCGTCATGAGCATTGGTGCGCACCATGACAAAGGCCTGAAGCGGACAGCCGGCGCGCGCCGGATCCAGCAGCGCCACCCGCTTGCGGATCACGCCGCGCTCTTCGAGATTGCGCATCCGCCGCCAGCAGGCATTGCGCGACAGCCCGGCGGCGGCAGCCAGATCATCCATGCTCTGGGTGGCGTCGCGCTGCAACGCGGTGAGAATTTTGAGATCGAATGTGTCAAGATCGGTCATAGCTGGGATCATGTCCCAATGTCGGGCCGATGTGCAATGAATTTCGGGATCTCCTCTCACGCCCGCAGGGCTAGCCTTGGGCAAACGCACCTTACGGAGAGACCCATGTCTGCACAGAACGGCCCGATGGCCTTTTTCACCGCCCATCCCGCCTCGGTCAACGAGAGCTATTTCCAGCACATGCGCTTTGCCCTGGGCTTTGCCGGGCTGCTGGTGCTGGCGGCGGGGGCCGCGCTGGTGCATGCGGTGTTTCCGGCGCTGTGCGAGACAACGGCCAGCCGGCTGGTGCGCCGGATGCATGACCGGCTGACGCGCCGGCACTGAGCCGATTTTCCCGGCGACGGCCCCGATTTTCGTCTCACGATGACGTGAAATCGCCGATAAGGGGATATCTAGAACCGCTGCATTGCCTGTTTACTGCCTGCAAACTAGGGTGTCTGACAAGCCAATGAGGAGCAGCGGGTGACAGCGAACAGATTTGGATGGATCGTGGCATGGGGCCTGGCGCTTGCCACTGCGGCGCCGGTTTCGGCGGCAACCCTGTCGGGGGCCTATCTGGCCGCGCGTCAGGCCGGGTATCAGACGGATTTCCGGGCGGCGGCCGATTATTACGAAAAGGCCCTGTTCCTCGACCGCGAAAATCCCAGCCTGATCGAGGCGGCCGGCGCCGCCCGCCTGTCGCTGGGCGAGGTCGATCGTGCAATTGATCACGCGCGCAAGCTCGAAGAGATGGGCATTCGCTCGCAACTGGCGCAGATGGCGCTGACGGCGGGCCATGCCCGCGACGGCCGCTACGGCGATATCCTCGGCATGATCGACGACAGCCGCGGCATCGGCCCGCTGGTCGACGGGCTGCTGGTGGCCTGGGCCAAGCTGGGGCAGGGCGACATGAGCGCCGCCCTGGTGGCCTTTGACGAGGTTGCCAACGAAAAGGGGCTGGGCAGCTTTGCCGCCTATCACAAGGCGCTGGCGCTGGCCTCGGTCGGCGATTTCGAGCGCGCCGAGGAAATCATGTCGGACGAGACCAGCGGCGGCGCCCTGCTGACCCGTCGTGGCATCGTTGCGCGGGCCCAGGTGCTGAGCCAGCTCGGCCGCAACGCCGAGGCCGCCGAGCTGATGGACGCAAGCTTCAACGCGCGCCTCGACCCGGGGCTGAGCGCGCTGCGCGAATCGCTCGAAGGCTCCGCGCCGGTGGGTTTTGATATCGTCAGCTCGCCGCGCGAAGGCATGGCCGAGGTCTTTTACACCATTGCCGGCGCGCTCGAGGGCGAAGCGGGCGACGATTACACCCTGCTTTATACCCAGATCGCGGAATATCTGCGCCCCGATCACATCGACGCCATCCTGCTGACCGCGCAGCTGATGGAGGATCTGGGCCGCTACGAGCTGGCCGTCGCCACCTATGAACGGGTGCCCGAGGACGATCCGGCCTATCACGCCGCGGTTCTGGGCAAATGCGATGCGCTGCGTGCCTCGGGCAAGGTCAAGGACGCGATCACCGAACTCGAAGCCCTGGCGGTAACCCATGGCGACCTGCCGGTGGTGCATGTCTCGCTTGGCGATCTATATCGCGGCGAGGCCGATTACGACGCCGCCACCTCGGCCTATGACAAGGCGGTGGCGCTCTATGGCGAGCCGACCAAGGCGCAATGGTTCGTATTTTTCGCCCGCGGCATCGCACAGGAGCGGCGCGGCGAATGGGCCAGCGCAGAGGCCGATTTCCGCCGCGCGCTCGATCTCAGCCCGGATCAGCCGCAGGTGCTGAACTATCTTGGCTATTCGCTGGTGGAAAAGCGCCAGAAGCTCGATGAGGCGCTGGCGATGATCGAACGCGCCGTCGACATGCGGCCGAACTCCGGGCATATCGTCGACAGCCTCGGCTGGGTGCTCTATCGCCTGGGCCGCTATGACGAGGCGGTGGGCCACATGGAACGTGCCGCCGAGCTGATGCCGGTGGATCCGGTGGTCAACGATCACCTGGGCGACGTCTATTGGGCGGTGGACCGCAAGCTCGAGGCGCGGTTCCAGTGGCACCGGGCGCTGAGCTTTGTCGATCCCGATGACCCCGATGGCGAGGCCGATCCCGAGCGCATCCGCCGCAAGCTGGAGCTTGGCCTCGACGCCGTGCTGGCCGAGGAAGGCGCGCCGCCGCTCGAGGTGGTGGAGAATGGCGCCAACTGAGGCCTTCGCCCCGGCGAAGATCAACCTGACACTGCATGTCACCGGCCAGCGTGCCGACGGCTATCACTTGCTTGATTCGCTGGTGGTCTTTGCCGGGGTCGGCGACGTCCTGCGCGTGGCGCCGGCCGACGAGATGTCCTTGCGCGTCACCGGGCCGATGGCGGCGGGTGTGCCCGAGGACGCGCGCAACCTTTGCTGGAAGGCGGCCGAGGCCTTTGGCGCGCCGGTCCGCATCGAGCTGGAAAAGCACCTTCCGGCGGCGGCGGGCATTGGCGGCGGCTCTTCCGACGCGGCGGCGGTCTTGCGGGCGATGGAGACGATTTACGGCCGGCCCTTCAGCGGCGACGCCCTGCGCCTCGGGGCCGATGTTCCGGTCTGTCTGCTGGCCCATGCGGCGCGGATGTCGGGGATCGGCGAACAGGTGCTGCCGCTGTCGCAGCCGCCGATGAATGCGGTGCTGGTCAATCCGGGCGTCGCGGTCTCGACGCCGGCGGTCTTCAGGGCGCTGAGATCACGGGACAATCCGCCGATGACGGATTGGCCGCTGAATGGCCGGAGCGACAGCACATTGGCCTGGCTGCGCACCATGCGCAACGATCTCGAGCCGCCGGCGATCGGGGTGCAGCCGGTGATCGGCCGCGTCCTGACGGCGCTGGACGAGGAAGGCGCCGACCTGGCGCGGATGTCGGGGTCTGGCGCGACCTGTTTCGGGCTGTTCCCCGACGGCAGCGCGGCCACCGCTGCGGCGGCGCGCCTGCGCGCGGCACATCCCGGCTGGTGGGTGGCCGCCACGACCCTGACCTGAGCGCCCGCGCCCCGGACCTGATCCGGGGCCTCCCGGTGGGCCAGGGGGTCCCGGATCAGGTCCGGGACGGGGTGGGGCAGGTTCGGGACCGGTCAGTTCACCCGCGCGACGACATAGGTGGCGAGATCGTCGAGCATGGCGCGGATCGGGTGGTCGGGCAGGCGGGTCAGGGCGTCACGCGCCCTGTCGGCCCAGTCCAGCGCGTCCTGCCGCGCGGCCTCGAGGCTGCCGTGCCGCTCCAGCAGCGCCAGCGCCTGCGCGAGATCGCCGTCTTCCTGCCGCCCTTTCTCGATGGTGCGTTTCCAGAAGGCGCGTTCCTCGGCATCGGCCTGGGCCACCGCCTTGATCACCGGCAGGGTGAGCTTGCGTTCGCGGAAATCGTCGCCGACGTTCTTGCCGGTCGCCTCCGAGCCCCAGTAATCCAGCAGGTCGTCGACCATCTGAAAGGCGACCCCCAGCGCATCGCCAAAATCGAACAGCGCCTTGATCTCTTCTTCCGGGCGGCCGGCGATGACCCCGCCCACTTCGGTCGCGGCCGAGAACAGCGCGGCGGTCTTGCCACGGATCACTTGCAGATAGACCGCTTCGTCGGTGGCCAGGTTCTGTGCGGCCGAGAGCTGCAAGACCTCGCCTTCGGCAATCGTCGCGGCGGCGTTCGACAGGATGTCGAGCACCCGGAGATCGCCCGGTTCCACCATCAGTTGAAACGCGCGGGCAAAGAGGTAGTCGCCCACCAGAACGCTCGACTTGTTGTCCCACAGCAGGTTGGCGGTGGGCCGGCCCCGGCGTTGGGCGCTTTCGTCGACCACGTCGTCATGCAGCAGCGTCGCGGTGTGGATGAATTCGACCGTCGCCGCCAGCTTGACGTGATCGGCGCCCTCATAGCCGCACATCCGCGCACAGGCCAGCGTCAGCATCGGCCGCAGCCGCTTGCCGCCGGCATCGACCAGATGCGCCGTCACCTCGGGAATGCGCGGCGCATGTTTCGACGCCATGCGGCCCCGGATCACCTCGCCCACGGCCTCGAGATCCGCGGCGAGGAGCTCGGCCAGCCGTTCGTGAGGTTTTGCCACCGCGTTGTCCAAGCTCATCACACTCCCGTCACAAGGCTCGACATGTCTGCCACCTTGCCCTTACATCGCCAACATGGAAGAGCTGTTGCGCACCAACGACATCACCGTCATCGCCTATGCCACTGCCCTGTTGCAGGACGAGGGTATAGAATGGTTTGAATTGGACGTAAATATGAGCGTGCTCGAAGGATCGATCGGCATTTTGCCGCGCCGGCTGATGGTGCGCCGGGACGAGCTGGCGCGGGCGCGGGTGCTGATGCATGACCATGACATCCGTCTCGACTGAGACAACCGACAATGCCTTTCTCGGTGGTCGAGTGCAGCTGTTGCAGCCGCGCCGCGGCTATCGCGCCGGCGTGGACCCGGTGCTGCTGGCGGCGGCCGTCGCGGCGCGGCCGGGTGAGGCGGTGCTCGAACTGGGCTGCGGCGTCGGAACGGCGCTTCTCTGCCTCGGGGCGCGGGTGCCGGGACTGACGCTCTGCGGGGTGGAAGTGCAGTCCGACTATGCCGAACTGGCGCGGCGCAACGCCGCCCGCAACCGGCTGTCCGCCGAGGTGGTCTGCGCCGATCTGGCCGATCTGCCGCCCGGGGTGAAGGCCAGAACCTTCGATCAAGTCCTTGCCAACCCGCCATATTTCCAGCGTACCACCAGCCACGCCAGCCCCGATGCCGGGCGTGAGACGGGCCGTGGCGAGGGGCTGGTGCTGGGGCACTGGATTGCCGTCGCGGCCCGGCGGCTCAGGCCCGGCGGCTTTGCCACCTTTATCCAGCGCGCCGAGCGGCTGCCCGAGATGTTGGCAGGCTGCGAGGGGCGGCTCGGCGGGCTCGAGGTGCTGCCGCTGATCCCGCGCGCCGGACGGGCCGCGCGGCTGGTTCTGCTGCGCGGCCGAAAGGGCGGCGGCGCGGCCTTTCGCCTGCACGCTCCGGTTGTGCTGCACCACGGCGAAGCGCATCTGGCCGATGGCGACGATTACGCGCCTCGGATCGCGGATGTGCTGCGAAACGGGGCGGCCTTGCCTTTTGCAGCGGCAGGAAAACAAGGGTGAGCGGGGCTCCGCGGTCTTTCGCAGTCGCAGCGTGACAGAACTGTAAAAGTGTGCTGCACTGGGGATCCACACGAACCTTAGGAGGATCCTCATGAGCTTGAGTTCGCACCTGCACGAATTGAAGAAGAAGCATCAGGTACTGTCGGACAGGGTGGAGGAAGCCCAGCGGGCCCCAGGCACCGACGACCTGACAATCGCGAACCTCAAAAAGCAGAAATTGCGGCTGAAGGAAGAAATCTCCCGGATTTCGGAGGAAGTGGCCTAACGCGTCACCGTCGGCACCATGTGCGCTGCCGGTGCAAGAAATTCTGGCCGTGGCAAAGGGATGTAGCCCGGCCGGCTGGCCATCAGATGGGGGCGGGTGTCCGCCCCTTTTTGGTGCCGGGCCGCCGTGCGGCGGTGGCAGAACAGAAAATGGCCGGTCGCTGGGACCGGCCATTTCGCGTATCAGAAGCAAGTGCCCGGATCAGACGAAGAACTGGCCGCCGTTGGCCGAGATCGTCGAACCGTTGATGAAACCGGCGTCGTCGGAGGCCAGGAAGGCCACGCAGCGGGCGATTTCCTCGGGCTCGCCGAGGCGGCCGGCGGGGATCTGACCGATGATCGATTCGCGGACCTTTTCCGGCACCGCCATGACCATTTCGGTGGCGATGTAGCCGGGGCAGATGGCATTGGCGGTGATGCCGGCGCGCGCGCCTTCCTGCGCCAGCGACTTGACGATGCCGAGATCGCCGGCCTTGGTGGCGGCATAGTTGACCTGGGCGAACTGACCTTTCTGACCGTTGATCGAAGAGATCACGATGACGCGGCCGAACTTGCGCTCGCGCATGCCGGGCCAGATCGGGTGGACGGTGTTGAACACGCCGGTCAGATTGGTGTCGATCACCTCGTTCCATTGTTGCGGCGTCATCTTGTGGAACGGCGCGTCGCGGGTGATGCCGGCGTTTGCGACCACGATGTCGATCGGGCCGACCTCGGATTCGACCTTTTCGATCCCGGCCTTGGATTCGTCGTAGTCGCCGACGTTCCACTTGTAGGTCTTGATGCCGGTTTCCTCGGTGAACTTGGCCGCGGCCTCGTCGTTACCGGCATAGGTGGCGACCACCGTGCAACCCTGCGCCTTGAGCGCCTTGGAAATCGCCGCGCCGATACCGCGCGAACCGCCGGTGACGAGTGCAATTCTTGCCATGATCTTCCTCCAATTCAATCTGCGTTTGTAATGGTGTTACCGCGCCACCGTTCATTGCGCAACAATATTGCGCAACTTTCGTCTGTTGCGGTTTTTCCTGAGGGATGGGAGAGGCCGGGGCGCCCCTGCGCCCCGGCCGAAGGGTTACGGGCGTTCGACGCAGAGCGCCACGCCCATGCCGCCGCCGATGCAGAGCGTGGCGAGGCCTTTCTTGGCACCGCGACGCTGCATTTCGAACAGCAGGGTGTTGAGCACGCGGGCGCCCGAAGCGCCGATCGGGTGGCCGATGGCGATGGCGCCGCCGTTGACGTTCACGATCGAGGGATCCCAGCCCATGTCCTTGTTCACGGCGCAGGCCTGGGCGGCAAAGGCTTCGTTGGCTTCGACCAGGTCGAGATCATCGACCGACCAGCCGGCCTTTTCCAGCGCCTTGCGCGAGGCATAGATCGGGCCGACGCCCATGATCGACGGGTCGAGCCCGGCGGTGGCATAAGAGGCGATGCGCGCCAGCGGCTCGATGCCGCGCTTTTCGGCTTCGTCGGCCGACATCAGCAGGGCGCCGGCGGCACCGTCGTTGAGACCCGAGGCATTGGCCGCGGTGACCGAGCCGTCCTTGGTGAAGGCGGGGCGCAGCTTCTGCATCGCGTCGATGGTCGCGCCGTGGCGGATGTATTCGTCATCCTTCACCTCGATGTCACCCTTGCGGGTCTTGACGGTGAAGGGCACGATCTCGTCGGCGAATTTGCCGGCCTTCTGCGCGGCTTCGGCCTTGTTTTGCGAACTGACGGCGAATTCATCCTGCTGGTCGCGGCTGATCTGCCATTTCTCGGCCACGTTCTCGGCGGTCTGGCCCATGTGATAGCCGTTGAAGGCATCCCAGAGACCGTCGCGGATCATGGTGTCGATGTACTTCATGTCGCCCATTTTCTGGCCATTGCGCAGGTTGGCGCAATGCGGCGACATCGACATGTTTTCCTGGCCACCGGCGGCGACGATCGAGGCATCGCCAAGCTGGATGTGCTGGGCGGCAAGTGCCACGGCGCGCAGGCCCGAGCCACAGACCTGGTTGATGCCCCAGGCGGCGGATTCCTGCGGGAAGCCGGCGTTGATATGCGCCTGACGCGCCGGGTTCTGGCCCTGGCCCGCGGTCAGAACCTGGCCGAGGATGGTCTCGCTCACGTCGGAGCCTTCAATGCCCGCACGCTCGACAAGCGCCCGGAGCACGGAGGCGCCGAGATCATGGGCGGGGGTGTTGGCAAACGAGCCCAGGAAAGACCCGACAGGGGTCCGGGCGGCCGAGGCGATAACGACATTGGTCATGGTTTCTTCCTTCACCGTTTGTGGCGCAGGGAGGATAGCAGGACCTCATCGTGCGGCCCGTATCCTCCCGCCGCTCGAGACGATGCCATAACGTAAGCCCGACCATGCCACAACAGTTCCCGTACCGCTTGACGTGCATGTCGCAGCCGCGATTTACAACTGCCGGAATGGTCGGCAAGGGTGCTGAAATCTCAGGCGCTGGCCCGGGCCTTGCGGCCGTCAAGCCAGCCCGGAGACACCGTGGGCGCGCCGAAGAAATAGCCTTGCAGACAGTCGACGCCCATCGCCGTAAGTGCCGACACATCTTCGGCATTTTCCACATTCTCGGCCACGGTGAACATGTCGAACTGTTGTGCGATCGCGAGTATCGCCTGGGTCAGCACCTGGTTGTCGGGATCGGCATGGATGTTGCGGATGAACTGGCCGTCGATCTTGAGGATATCGAACTGGAACTGCTTAAAATGTCGCAGGGCGGTAAAGCCGGCGCCAAAATCGTCGAGCGCAAAGGCGATCCCGCGTTTTTGCAGGTCAGACATGAAGCCGATGACGATTTCGGGCACCAGCATGGCCGAATTTTCGGTGATCTCGAGAATCAGCCGTTCGCCCACCGTCGGATCGGCCTTGAGCCCGCGGTCCAGCGTGCGCATCCAGGGCCGATAGCCGATCGAGCGCGCCGACATGTTGATCGCAAGCCGCAGGGACGGCGTGCGCGCCAGCGTCAGCAGGCCCTTTTCCAGCGCCAGGCAGTCGATCCGCCGGCCTGTTTCGCTCTCTTCTATCGGCTGGATGAAATCGACGGCGGGAATCACCCGGCCGGTTTCGTCGAGCACCCGGATCAGCCCCTCGTAAAACGCCATGCGGTCGGGGCGGCGCGCCTGCACCACGGGTTGAAAGGCCAGCATCACCTGCTTGTGCCTGACCGCCTCATCGACCATGCGCAGGGTGTCACGGTCGCGCAGCATCAGCGCCTCGGCCAGCGCGTTGCCGTTTTGGCGGCGCCCGCGCATGTCAGTCCGTCGCTCGTTCATCCAAGACCCTCCGTTGCGGTCCCGGCCAATCTGCGCCACAAGGTTTAATCTGGGGTTTACAGGGTCGAAATAGCGAGGAGGGCAGATGGCGGATGCAGGTGGCAGGCGCTGTGGCTGGGCCGGGCCGGAGCCGATCTACCTTGCCTATCATGACACCGAATGGGGAGTGCCGGAATACGATGCCCGCGCGCTCTGGGAAAAGCTGATCCTCGACGGTTTTCAGGCCGGGCTGAGCTGGATCACGATTCTCAAGAAGCGCGCGGCCTTTCGCGCGGCCTTTGCCGGGTTCGACCCGCAGGTGATCGCCGGCTGGGGCGAGGCCGAGGTGGCGCGGCTGCTGGCCGATCCCGGCATTGTGCGTCATCGCGGCAAGATCGAGGCCACAATCTCCAATGCCCGGGCCTATTGCGAGCTGGGGCAGGGGTTCGACGATTTCCTCTGGCGGTACGTCGATGGCGTGCCGCTACAGAACCGCTGGGCCAGCGATGCCGAGGTGCCGGGCTTCACACCGCTGTCCGAGCGGGTGTCGAAGGACTTGAAGAAGGCCGGCTTTCGGTTTTGCGGCCCGACGATCACCTATGCCTTCATGCAGGCCTGCGGACTGGTCAACGACCATCTGGTCTGCTGTCCGCGGCATGCCGCCTGCGCGGCGCTGGCCGAGGGCGCCGATCCGTCAGGTGAGAGGCGCGCGCCCTGTTGACTCTGCCGCGCGCTGCTGTATACGCGCGGCTTCATTGGTGTTGGTGGCCCCCGCAAGGGGATGCCTGTCGAAGCCCCGGCAACGGGGTCTTAGAGGACAACGCCCTTTATATCGCCGCAGCAGGGCCGGGGCGGGACCGATTTGGAACGGTTTCGGATCAGGTTGCGGAGCCAAGGTAAAGGAGATCAGCCGTGACCAAACGCACGTCTGCCAAGTACAAGATCGACCGCCGCATGGGCGAAAACATCTGGGGCCGTCCGAAGTCCCCGGTCAACCGCCGCGAATACGGCCCCGGCCAGCACGGTCAGCGTCGCAAGGGCAAACTGTCCGACTTCGGCCTCCAGCTGCGCGCCAAACAGAAGCTGAAAGGCTACTACGGCGACCTGACCGAAAAGCAATTCCGCCGGATCTTCCGCGAAGCCGAGCGTCTGAAAGGCGACACCGGTGAGCACCTGATCGGCCTGCTCGAGCGCCGTCTCGACGCCGTGGTCTACCGCGCCAAATTCGTGCCGACCATGTTCGCCGCCCGTCAGTTCGTGAACCACGGCCACGTCACCGTGAACGGCCGCCGCGTCAACATCCCCTCCTACCGCGTGAAAGAGGGTGACGTGATCGAAGTCCGCGAGAAATCCAAGCAGATGGCCGCGATCCTCGAAGCCACCCAGCTGGCCGAGCGTGACGTGCCCGATTACATCGACACCGATCACTCCAAGCTGACCGCCACCTTCGTGCGCGCGCCCGGTCTTTCCGACGTGCCGTACCCGGTTGTGATGGAACCGAATCTCGTCATCGAATATTACGCACAGAACTAAATCGTTCTGGCACTGATGTTCCGAAAGGCCGCGCTGCTTGCGCGGCCTTTTTTTGTTCCGGCCCCGAGGAGACAGGCATGACTCAGGACTATCCCATCTATGGCCGCATCGACGGCCCGATCGTGATGATCGGTTTCGGCTCGATCGGCAAAGGCACCTGGCCGCTGATCGAACGGCATTTCGAATATGATGCGGATCGCTTTGTGGTGGTGGAGCCCGACAAGAGCCACCACAACTTCCTGCGCCAGCACAAGCTGAACTTCATCGACGTGGCGCTCACCGCCGAAAATTATCGCGAGGTGCTGGGCGGGTTGTTCCCCGACGGCAAGGGGTTCTGTGTCAACCTCAGCGTCGATACCTCCTCGCTCGATATCATGAAATTCTGCCGCGAGCTTGGGGTGCTCTACATCGACACCGTGGTCGAACCCTGGGCCGGCTACTATTTCGACACCGAGGACAATGCCGCGCGCACCAACTATGCCCTGCGGCAGAAGGTGCGCGACGAGAAGGCAGCCAATCCCGGCGGCACCACCGCCGTCTCCTGCTGCGGCGCCAACCCGGGCATGGTGAGCTGGTTCGTCAAGGAGGCGCTGCTGACGCTGGCCCGCGACACCGGCCGCGAGGCCGAGGCGCCCGCCGACCGCGAAGGCTGGGCGAAGCTGATGCAATCTCTGGGCGTCAAGGGCGTGCATATCGCCGAGCGCGACACCCAGGCGCGGCGCACGCCGCGGCCGCGGGGCGTTTTCGTCAACACCTGGTCGGTCGAGGGGTTCATCGCCGAAGGGTTCCAGCCGGCGGAGCTCGGCTGGGGCACGCATGAGACCTGGTTCCCCGAAAATGCCCATCGCCAGGAAACCGGCTGCAAATCCGCGATCTGGCTGGAGCGTCCGGGCGCCATCACCCGCGTTCATACCTGGTGTCCCACGCCCGGCCCGCAGTTCGGCTTTCTGGTGACCCACAACGAGGCCGTTTCGATCAGCGATTACTACACCGTGGGCGCGGGGCATGATCCCGAGTTCCGCCCGACCTGTCATTACGCCTATCACCCCGCCGATGACGCCGTGCTGTCGCTGCATGAGATGTTCGGTTCGGGCCAACAGCAGCAGAAACACCACATCCTCACCGAGGACGAGATCGTCGAGGGCATCGACGAGCTGGGCGTGCTGCTCTTCGGGCACGAGAAAAACGCGCTGTGGTATGGCTCGCGCCTGTCGAACGAAGAGACCCGCGACCTGGCGCCCTATCAGAACGCCACCGGCTTGCAGGTGACCTCTGCGGTGCTCGCCGGCATGGTCTGGGCGCTGGAGAACCCGCAGGCCGGCATCGTCGAGACCGACGAGATGGACCATGCGCGCTGTCTCGAGGTGCAACGACCCTACCTCGGGCCGGTCGAGGCGCATTATACCGACTGGACCCCGCTCAAGGACCGCTGGGAGCATTTTCCGGAGGACATCGACGAAAGCGATCCCTGGCTGTTCCGCAACGTGCTGGCGAGCTGAGGCGGGCGGGGAGCGCCCCGTGCCGCCTGCCGGCCGAGCGGCCCCGGCCCCGGCGCGGGGGCCGGGGCGGGTTGCCTCCGATGGCCGGCGCCTGTTGAGCGCAACCGCCCCCAAAGGCGATCTTCCGCAGCCGGGCCGCATGCCCCCGTCCCGGCCGCCGCGCCGGGACCTCGTGGCCGGCTCCCCCGCGCATCGCGCCCGGAGAGCCGCCGGTGGTGCCGTGCCGTCGCCGCTCCGCGGCACTGCGCACCTTCCCTTGTCTGCCCGGGCGCTCTAAGAGGTTGCCCTGAAAGGAGCCCCTCATGACGCTGATCACCCCGCAACCCGGGATCATGGAGATTGCCCTCTACCAGGGCGGCAAGTCGAAGATTGCCGGGCGTGACGACGTGCTCAAACTGTCGTCGAACGAAAACCCGCTGGGCGTGCCGCCCGGCGCGCAGGCGGCCATCGTGGCAGCGGCGGGGCAGGTGCATCTCTATCCCTCGACCGATCACGCCGCCCTGCGCGGCGCCATTGGCGCGGTGCACGGGCTCGACCCCGAGCGGATCATCTGTGGCGTCGGCTCGGACGAGGTGCTGCAATTCGTCACCCAGGCCTATGCCGGACCGGGTGACGAGATCATCCACACCGAACATGGCTTCTCAATGTATCCGGTTCTCACCCATATGACCGGCGCGACGCCAGTGCGTGTGCCCGAGGCCGGGCGGCGGGTGGATGTCGATGCCATTCTTGACGCGGTGACCGTGCGCACCCGGGTGGTGCTTCTCACCAATCCCGGCAACCCCACCGGGACGCTGCTCGCCGACGAAGAGCTGTTGCGGCTGGCCGATGGTCTGCCGGAGCGCGTCATCCTGGTGATCGACGCGGCTTATGCCGAATACGCCGAGAGTTACGACGGCGGCGCGGCGCTGGCGACCGAACGGCCCAACGTTCTGATGACGCGGACCTTTTCCAAGATTTACGGCCTTGGCGGCCTGCGTGTCGGCTGGGGCTATGGCCCGCAGGAGATGATCGACGTTCTGCGCCGGCTGCGCCAGCCGTTCAACCTGTCGGAATTGCAGATGGCGGCGGCCGAGGCGGCGGTGCGCGATGCGGACTGGCTGCACGACTGTGTGGCGCTCAACCGCGATCAGCGGGCGCGGCTGACCGGCGCGCTGCGGCAGTTGGGCCTGGCCTGCGACGACAGCGAGACCAATTTCGTGCTGGCGCGTTTTGCCGACGCGGCCGAGGCGGAGACGGCCGATCGGGCCTTGCAGGCCGCCGGCATCCTGGTGCGCGCGGTGGGCGGCTACGGCTTCCCCGAGGGTCTGCGCATCACCGTCGGCGACGCCGATCAGACCGGCCGGGTGATCGCCGCGCTCTCGCGCTGGCGGGAGGGCGGCTGATGGCGCAGATCTACGGCAAGGTTGCCCTGATCGGGCTCGGGCTGATCGCCTCGTCGATGGCTCATGCCATGCGGCGCGGCGGTGTCGCCGCGGAAATCAGCGGCTACGCCCGCTCGCAGGCGACGCGCGACACGGCACGCCGCATCCAGCTTTGCGATACGGTCTGCGACAGCGCCGAGGCGGCTGTCGAGGGCGCCGATCTGATCGTGCTCGCGGTGCCGGTGGGCGCGATGGGTGTGGTGGCCGAGGCCATCGCCCCGCATCTGAAACCCGGCGCCACGGTGATCGACGTCGGTTCGGTCAAGGCCGCCGTGGTCGAGGCGGTCGGTCCGCATGTGCCCGACGGCGTGCATTTCGTGCCGACCCACCCGATGGCCGGCACCGAGCATTCCGGGCCGGAGGCGGGCTTTGCCTCGCTGTTCGACAACCGCTGGACGCTGATCGTGCCGCCCGACGGCGCCGACAGGGCTGCGGTGGAGCGGGTCGAGGCCTATTGGCAGGCACTTGGCGCCAATTGCGAGCGGATGGAAGTGACGCATCACGATCTGGTCTGCGCCGTGGTCAGCCATATTCCGCACCTGATCGCCTATACGATGGTGGGCGTGGCCGACGATCTCTCCCGCGTGTCCGACCAGGAGGTGATCAAGTTCTCGGCCGCCGGGTTTCGGGATTTCACCCGCATCGCCGCCTCCGATCCGACGATGTGGCGCGATGTCTTCCTCACCAACAAGGAGGCGACGCTGGAAATGCTCGGTCGCTTCACCGAAGAGCTGTTTGCGCTGCAACGGGCGATCCGCACCGGGGACGGCGAGGAATTGTTCGATTATTTCACCCGGACGCGGGCGATCAGGCGTGGTATCATCGAGGCCGGGCAGGACACCGATGCCCCGGATTTCGGACGGGCGAAGAAACACGACAGGTAGGGTAACGAGGGGCGGTTGATGCGGGGGCTGGCGACGCGGGTTGTGACAAGGCGGGTACTGCCCGCGCTGCTGACCGGCCTTCTGGCCACCTCTGTCTCCGCCAGTTCCATGGCGCCCGAGACCAGCCTGCGGCCGATGGCGCGGTCGGTCGGGGTCTTTCTCGCGTCCATGTCCCGGGCGCAATTGCTGCCACCGCTGCCATTGCGCCCGCTGCGTTCGCCCCGGCCCACGGTGCGCCCCGAGGGGTTCGTGACCAAGATCATGGCACAGCGCGAAAAGCCGCGCGGCCAACTCTGCGGGCTGGTGGGGGTCGAAGGCGAAGAGATCGGCCCCGTGGCCGGCCGGATCGCCGGCTGCGGCACCGACCGGGCGGTCCGGGTCTCGGCGGTCTCGGGCGTGCAGCTCAGCCAGCGCGCGGTGCTGACCTGCGGCACCGCGCGGGCCTTGCAGTCCTGGGTCGACACCGGGCTGCGGCCGGCGGTGGGCAAGATGGGCGGCGGCATCGCCGGTCTGCGCGTTGCGGCGCATTATTCCTGCCGCACCCGCAACAACCGGCCCGGCGCCAAGATCAGCGAACACGGCAAGGGCAAGGCGATCGACATTTCCGAGATTGTCCTGGTCAACGGTGACACGCTCAACGTGCTGCGCGACTGGCGGCGGGGCCGCAAGGGGCGCGCGTTGCAGCGGGCGCATGGCGCGGCCTGCGGCATTTTCGGCACCACCCTGGGGCCGGGGTCAGACGGCTATCACGAGGATCATCTGCACTACGACACCGCGCGCCATCGCGGCGGCGCCTACTGTCGCTGAGCCTGCCAGGCGGCCCGCAGCCTGTCGCGCTGGTCCGGGGTGCGCTGGGCCACGGCGAGGTCGCCGATCATGTCGGACAGGGCCCGGCGCTCGGCGTCCCGGCTCCGCGCCCATTGGCTCAGAAGTTGCGCCAGCGCCGCGGTGCGCATGAACTCCGCGTCCGGCATCGGGATGCCCGAGCTGACCTTGCGGGATTTTTCGCGCCGCCCCGGGGGCGGGCGCAGGTCGAGCGCCCGAGAAAAGACGACCTGGGCGAGATCGGCGATTTCCTCCGCCTGTGCCGGCTCTGCCGCCTGGCGGTCCGAGACGAGGGCGAAGGCGAGACAGCGCATGACATTGGCCGAGCTGCGGTAGAACCCGGCGGGCAGGGGCCGGGCAAGCTGGCTGCGGCAGAGCGCCACCGCCTCGGTGGCGAGATCGGCCAGCAGCGCGGCATCGCCCAACATCAGCGCCGCGTTCAGCGCCACATAGGCCCGGGAAAAGCCGACGTGGCAGCGATCCTGCCGGATGTCCTCGCTGGTGGAAAACGCCGCGATCTCGTCACCGAGCGCCAGCAGCGGCGCCAGCCCTTCCGAAAGACGGGTGTCGTCGCCCAGCTCCAGCGCCTTGTGGGTCCGGGCAATGCGGGCATTGGCGCGGTGATGCGGCGCGAGGTCGGGCAGCGCGGCAATCGCGTCGAAAAGCGTGATCTGGTCGTCGAGTGCCGATGGCCGGGCCCGGGCGGAGTAGAGCACCGAGGCCGCGGCCCTGTTCTTGCGCGCTGCCGGCAGCGCCGCGAGCGAAGCGATGGCTTGTTCGACCGGGAGCGCGGCGAAATCCGGTAGCGCGCCCGAGGTTTTCGAGAGACCGAACAGGCCCACCGCAATCAGACCTTGAGGTTCGGAATGATCTGCTTCTTGCGGCTGACCACGCCGGGCAGGACCAGCGTGTCGCCGGCGGCTTCGGCGTCAAAGCTCTTGGCGGCGACGTTTTTCACCAGCTCGTTGGGCACCAGCAGGGTCGATTCCTCGTTCAGGATGTCGACCACGAAGAGCAGCACCTGATCGACGCCATCCTCTTTCGCCACCTCCTGCATCGAGGTCATCAGGCTATCCTTGCGGTCGAGGACAGTCTTGGGTGCGGTGGTTTCCAGCACCGAGACGCGGAATTTTGTGTCGCCCACGCCATATTCCTTGGAATCCATCCGCAGCAGCTCGGCGTCGGAAAACGCCGAGACGTCGGATTTCGCGGCGAACATCTTTTCCGCCAGGTCGCCGATCTCGACACCGAGATCCTTGGCCAGCGCTTCGGCGATGGCGCGGTCTTCCTGCGTGGTGGTGGGCGAGCGGAATTCCAGCGTGTCGGAAATGATGCAGGACAGCATCGCGCCCTTGATCGCCTTCGGGGCCTGCGCCAGATCGTCGCCGATCATCTTGTACATGATGGTCGCGGTGCAGGCGAGCGGCTCGATGCGGATGTCGATCGGGCCCTTGGTTTCCAGCCCGCCGACCAGCTTGTGGTGGTCGATGATGGCCTGGATGTCGGCGTCGTTGATCCCCTCGGGCAGCTCGGCCGGGTTGTTGGTGTCGACGATGACGACCGGCGCATCGGCGGCGACGCCGGAAATGATCTCGGGCTTGTCGAGGCCCCAATGCGCGAGCACGAAGGCGGCTTCGGTATTGGGCTCGCCCAGCAGCTTGGGCGCGGCGGGGGTGCCCTTGATCTCGGAGAGATACCAGGCCCAGACGATGGGCGCGCCGGTGGAATCGGTGTCGGGGGATTTATGGCCGAAAACCTGGATGGTCATGAATGTCGTCCTCGGGGAGATGGGATGTTTCGCGCCTTATAGGCGGCAGGTTCCGCGATGTCACGGGGGCGGGTAAGGGTGCGACGATGGGTGGGGTTTCGCGCCCGGCTCCGCTTTAGCGCAGGATCGGCGGCTTGTCGGGGTCGCTGCCGGGGGCGGGGCGATCCTCCGGTGTCGGCGGCTGCGGCAGGTCGAAGCGCAGCCCGTGGCGCGCCAGCGTCGCCGCCATCGGATCGCTGGTGGCAAAGAAGGCCACGTCAAGCGCCGCCGCCTCCAGCCCGGAAAAGGTCAAGGCCTCGTTGATCGCCCGCGCCAGCGCCGGCTCGGCCCCCGGTGTCGCGCCGACAAAGCCCAGCAGGTGGCCGCGCGCGCCGCCGGTATAGGTAACGCCCGCCAGATAGGCAAAACGCGCCAGCCCGCCGGCGCTGGCCAGCTTGGCATCGAGCGCGGTCAGCAGCGCCTCAGGCAGGCCGCGCGGCGCGGTGATCTCTTCGGGCCGCGCCTCGGCCTCGGCGGGGCCGTCCGACAGGGTCTCGGCCAGCCAGTCGACCGCTTCGGGCGGGATCAGGATCTGCGACGGCGCCACCTCGGGGTTGACCGCCAGTCCGATGCCCTGACCGGCCAGCATGCCGGCAATCGCCCGTCCCGAGAGCGCGACATAAGGCGAGATCCGGCCGGTGAATCGCGCCAGCCGCTCTTCGCGGTCGAAGACCAGCACGAAGCGCGCATCGGCCACGTCGAACAGCTCGGGCTCGACGTTCTCGCCCTCGGGCGCGCCGGCGAGCAGCAGAAAGACCTCGCCATCGGCCAGCCGCTCGTAAAACCGCAGGCGCGCGGCGTCATCTTCGGGCGCCGCCTCCATCGCGGCATGGGCCAGGTCGAGCGGCGTGGGGTCTGTCATCTCGGCATCTCCTTGCCTCGTGTCCGGGGAAACGGCGGCAGATCGGCCGCGGGCCCCGGGGTTGCTTTCGCTCTCGGGTAGTTCGCCCGGGCCGACGAGGCAAGCGAAAGGCGTGGACAACATCGGCTCAGCCCGCCAGAACCTCGCGCACGCGGCGTTGCAGCTCCGGCACCAGATCGGCCTCGAACCAGGGGTTCCTCTTCAGCCAGCCGGTGTTGCGCCAGGAGGGATGGGGCAGGGGGATGACTCCCTCGGGCGCCGCGCGCCAGTCCTGCACCACCTCGGTGACCGGGCGGCGCGTGCCCAGATGCCATTTCTGGGCATGGCCGCCGATCACGAGCTTGAGCCGCAGGTTGGGCATCGATGCCATCGCCCGACTGTGCCAGGTTTCGGAACAGAGCCGTGGCGGCGGCAGATCGCTGCCGTTGGCGTCATAGCCGGGAAAGCAGAAGCTGTTGGGCAGGATGGCGATGCGGCTGCGGTCGTAGAAGGTGTCCTTGTCCACTCCCAGCCAGTGCCGCAGCCGGTCGCCCGACCGGTCCCAGAATGGCACCCCGGCCTCATGCACCCGCAGCCCCGGCGCCTGGCTCGCGATCAGCAGCCGTGCCGCCGGATCGAACCAGACCACCGGCCGCGGGGTATGCCGGGTGCGGGTCGCGGCAAATCGCGCGGCGCAGAGCCGGCAGGCAGAGATCGCGGTGTGCAGGTCGCTCATGCTGCTTAGATAGGCCCGGGCCGGACGGACACAAGCCGGCACCGACAAAGCCGCGCCGGGGCAGGCCGAAGCAGCGCGGCGTGTCTTGCGCCGGCGCCCCGCAGGCTCGACTTTCGCCGGCAGACCTGCTTTCTGCGGGGACGTCTGCCGCCGCGCGTCGCGCAACAGCGTGCCTTGGGCCGGCGGCGCAGCGCAGAGCCGGGAGAAAGAGCCAATGACCAGCACCACGGGCGGCACGCCCCGCGAGGGATTTATCCGGATCGCGACCCGCAGATCGGTTGTCACCCGCGCGCTTCGCGTGGCGATTGTGGTCGGGATCGTTCTGGGGCTGCTCAACCACGGCGACGCGATCCTTGCGGGAACGGTGAACGCCGGGCAATTCGCCAAGATCTGCCTGACCTTCCTGGTGCCCTTTTCGGTCTCGACCTATTCCTCGGTACTGGCCATCCGCGAGCGCGATGCCGGCTGACCGGAATTCAAGGGGCGCCAAGGCTGACCGCGCGAGGCTGCGGTTGGACGGAATTGGCCCTTAAGGCGCTGATCTTGAAGAGGTCTTGGGTCTAAATGGTGCCCGGGGGCGGAATCGAACCACCGACACGAGGATTTTCACCCTTTGCCGCCACATCACTCCCGGCCAGATCGATGCGCTCTTGGCCGCTGAACTGGTGACGCAGGCGCAAATCCAGGCGGCAGGCCTCAGATCATGACCAGCACCGGACCGACTGAAGCGCAAACAGCAAGGCGACCCATGTCATACGCTGGCGCTGCTGACACGGGACCTTGCGAGGGGCGGCACGCCTCCCCTTCGAACCCCACCTGCGCGGGAAAAGCCCGCACCAAAGAGCCGCTGACCGAGACTTTCGTCTTCCGGTGCACAGCGGCAGAGAAGGCCGAGTTGCGCGCCAAGGCTGAGGCCGATGGCCTGCCTGCCGCGACGCTCTTGCGAGAGGCGCTTGGCCTGACCGAAGCGCGCCGCCGCAAGCCCGTGCCGCGCGTCGATCCGGCACTGGTGCTGGCGGTCGGGCGCATTGGCGGCAACCTCAACCAGATCGCGCGCTGGCTGAACCGTGCGATGCTGGCGGGCCGCGTTGACCTCGACGCTCTCACCGTTGCCCGCCGCTTGCTGGCCATCGAGCGCCAGCTTGCCCAGATCATCGAGGCGTCGCGCCGATGCTGATCAAGTTCTTCCGCAACGGCAAAGGCGCAGGGGCGGGTCCTGTCGGCTACCTCGTCGCGGACAAGGTGCTGGCCTACGACGAGAACCGTGACCTGATCCGCGAAGCGGACGGGCAGCCGATGACCGTCAGGCGCGAGCCTTTGCCCGAGGTCCTGCGTGGCAATCCCGACCGCACCGAGGCCTTGATCGACGCCAGCCGCCATCAGTGGAGCTACCGCGCGGGTGTAATCAGCTTTGCCGCCACCGACGCCCCGACCGAGGAACAGCAGGCCGAGGTCATGGACCACTTCGAGCGGCTGGCCTTCGCGGGGCTGGACCCGACGCAATTTGACGTGCTCTGGGTCCGACATACCCACGAAGACCGTGTCGAGCTTCACTTTTGCACACCGCGCTTGGAGCTGACTTCGGGCCGGAGCCTGAACATCGCGCCACCCGGCTATGAGAATGCCTTCGATAGCCTGCGTGATGTGATGAACCACCGCTACGGCTGGGCCGATCCGATGGAGCTGGAACGCACCCAAGAGGTCCGCGACACCATTGAGACTCCAACCCGCGCTCAGGGTCGCGACGAGCTGCACGCGTGGCTGCAAGACCAGATCAGCGTCGGCCTGATCACAGACCGCGCCAGCATGGTCGACGCTCTCGCAGACGCAGGCTTCGACCTGCCCCGCGTCGGCAAAGCCTACCTGACCGCACAAGACCCCGACACCGGCGAGCGCTGGCGTTTGAAAGGAGAGATTTTCCATGAAGACTGGCAAGCCAACCCGGCTGAGCGAGAAGCTGAACGCGGAACTGGACACGATACGCCAGGACTACGCCGCCTCGATGGCATCCCAGCTGGAGAGCTTCAGGACCGATTTGACGGCCATTGCGAGCGACGCGCGGCGTACCATCGAGAACGATACGCGCCGCTTCCTGAACGAGAACAGGAGCTTGTTCGAGACGCGGACCGAGCAGATCAGGCGCTGGCTGACGATCTCGCCCTGGGTGATCTCGGGGCTGATCGTGACGGGGATCGCCTCGACGATGGCCGCGAGTTGGTTCTGGACGTCCATGCTGACGCGCTCGGAGATAGCGGAACTGGGCCTGACGCGGATCGACCAGGGGGAACAGACCTGGCTGACTCTGGACCCCGACCGGACCGAATTGAAGACCTGCACACTGGCCAGGACGCCGGTCATTTGCATCAAGATCGAGGAGAGATGAATGACGACACCCCTGACAGCCTTGGAGCGCGACTTGCTCGCCTGCGTCGAGCGGTTGGTGACAGCCTGCGAAACCTCAGCCGCGGAATTGAGCGGCTTGGAAGCGCGCTCGACGAAGAGGCTGCAAGCCCAGTTGGATGTGACCTGCCCCCCGCAAAATCCCTCACCATGATGTAGAGTCTGCGCCAACTCTGAAGGAGCAGACGAATGCGTAAGAGCCGTTTCACCGAGGCGCAAATCATCGGGATGATCAAAGAGCAGGAAGCCGGGATGCCGACAGCGGAGGTGTGCCGTCGGCACGGCCTGAGCCCGGCGACTTTTTACAAGCTGAAGTCCAAGTATGGCGGCATGGAGGTGTCAGAGGCCGCGCGGCTGAAGGCGCTGGAAGATGAGAACGGCAAGCTGAAGCGGCTGCTGGCAGACACGATGCTCGACAATGTGGTTCTGAAAGACCTGCTGGGAAAAAGCTGACGGCACCGAAGGAGCGGCGAGAGGCAGCGCTCAATGCGATGCGGGATCATGGCATCTCGCAGCGCAGGGCCTGCCGGCTTGTCGGTGTCGACCCCAAGACGGTCCGGCGCGAACGCCCGCCCGACCATCCTGAGATCCGCCAGGAGATGAAGGAGATCGCTGGCAGACGCCGCCGGTTCGGCTACCGGCGGATCGGCGTGCTGCTTGAGAGAAAAGGCATGATCATGAACCACAAAAAGCTTTACCGCCTCTACCGAGAGGAGGGCCTTGCAGTGAAACGACGGCGGGGCCGTAAACGCGCCCGGGGCTCGAGAACGCCAATGCCTGAAGCCACACAGACCAACCAGCGCTGGTCCCTGGATTTCCTGTCGGACAGCTTCGGGGCGTCGCGGAAGTTTCGCATCTTGGCCGTGAATGATGATTGCTGCCGGGAAAACCTGTGCCTGGCGGCAGACACCAGCATTTCAGGTGAGCGAGTTGCCCGAGAACTGGACGCGCTCGTCCGGATCTACGGAAAGCCTGCTTGCATTGTCAGTGATAACGGCACGGAATTCACCAGCCGGGCAATCCTGAGATGGGCCGACAGGAACGGCGTGGATTGGCATTACATCGACCCCGGAAAACCGCAGCAGAATGCCTTTATCGAGTCATTCAACGGCAGCCTGCGGGACGAGCTTCTCAATGAAGAGCTGTTCGATACCCTCGACGATGCCCGCCGCAAGCTGGCGCTGTGGCGCTACGATTACAACAACGTCAGGCCGCACTCTTCGCTGGGGAACAGAACGCCAAAGCAAGCGCGGCAGGCGCTTGAGCTATTTGAGGGCTCCGCGCCTGCCACGCTTGCCAAGCCCGAAACCGACGACTACCAAAATCAAACCGGCAGACTCTCGTCATGAGCGAGGGACCAGCGGGGGGCAGGTCATTGACCTTAGACAGAGCATCCTGTTGCCGCGCTCTCTGCAAATTATAAGCGTCGACCAACTGGTCCAACTCTTCCTTGAAAGCCTCAGGATCAAGGCTGACTTGGATTTGAGAGGACCGTTTCTGAAAAGTGGCTAGTGCTGTGGACAACACGTTTCTTTCACCTTGGAGCGATGACTTCGCCTCTACGAATTCCATCTCTTTCTTCTTGGCGTCGTAGTAGCTCTGTGGACGTATCCCCAGATGATACTCGATCATGTTCTTGCGAAACGAAGTGAACTGCTGAAGCCCGCTGAACGAATCCCAACTTTTAGTCCAGCCGGCGTCTTGATCAACGTAAAATGGAAGAAAGTAAAAAGCTGGTCCTGCTCGTCCCAACTTGCCGTCCGCGCTCTTCTCTAATTCAATGTTGAAATCCAATTGGTCACAAATGAAATCAGCAATACCGCCTTCCGTTGATATGCCACTATGCTTTGAAAGCATATCCTTCTGGGCATCAAAGACGCCGAAGTGCTTTCCGTCCCTCACAATAAAGTAGGTTGCGCCATTCAAGGAAATTTCAGAGCAGTAAAACGCTTTAGCTCGCTTCCAACGAGTATTGTTCATCTGAGGCGCGTCAGCGCCAATAGAATGGTAGAGGGACTTAATCAGCGTCGATTTACCAACGTCATTCTCCCCCGTCAGAATGTTGGTCCCGGGCTGAAAGCTCACCATCCTCGCGGCTTTCTCGAGCTTTGATACTATCCAAAGCCTTTTGAATACCAAGCCTGTCATCTTCACGACCTTTTCTTAGGTTTCTAATGAGTTTATGAAAGTTAAATTTCTTCATTGAACACGATCACTGCAAACGCCAGAAAGTAGAATTTTTCGCTATACAGCGATAGGCCGTCCGTAATCGTCTCCACTTGCGACAAAGCACTGGTAAGGAATCCCGGTAGTGTTTCTGGTACTGCGGAGTGAAAAAGGTGTTCGAGACGTTGCCTCAGTTGCTGTGCATCGCCGTTCGTTGGGTTGGTGTAGTCAGAAACTGCGTTAGAGATCTTCTTTCCCAGTTTCATAAGATCAATAGCGGACCAACCAGCGTCCTTCAGTTCGGCATTTACCAACGCCATATCAGGCGCGCGAGTTTTGTTGTTTGCGACCAGCTGGATGGTGCCAGTCAAGAACTTACGGTCAACGCACTTCTTTAGCTTTAGGTCACTAGTGGAAGAAATGGTCTCAGAGTCGATGTTGTTCTTGCGATTGATCTCGTCTTGCACCAGCCTAGTCCACGCGTGCATGTTGACCCCATGGCCTTCTCCAAGCTCCTTCTTGAACAACTCGGACACTTCGCCCATTAGGAAGCTTTGCATGGCGTCCAGAGAGATACCAGTTGCAAGAAAGTGCACATTGCTTAGGCGGTCTTCATCAAAATCTGGTAGCTCGGCTGTCAGTTTCTCTTTAATTTTTTCTACGTCGTTTTCCTTGAGGTCAGCTGCGCAAGAATTGCTAACGCAAAACGAAAACGGCACGTTCGAGACAAGAATTGTCTTGACCGTATGTCCCGCTCCGATGCCGTCAAAGTTCTCGTACATCTTGCCGAGAATTGAAGGCTTTTTCCCCTCCTTGGCTTTGTCGCGCTTTAAATAGAACCCCAAAGTGACATTTGAAGATGATCTCTTTGTTTTGACTTGGCAGAAATCCACGTTCTGTGGATCGTCGTCTGGCTCCATGAAGACCACATCGTCGTGGTATTCGAAAGCAACCAGATAGTCGGCACCTTTCAAATGCCTCTTTATCATTTCACAAAACGCCCAGTTTTTTTGATAGTCAAATCGCAGATTTGTATCAGCCCCAGCCGTTTCGCGCTGTGGCTTCTTTAGCATCTCTTCCAAAAGTGTCTTCGACATCAAACGCTTCGCTCGACAAACGTATGCTATGTTGTACGACGTTCACCTTAGAGTTGCTGAGGCGATTTGCAATAACGTTTGCTCAGTGCTTTGCAGTCCGACTCGCGGCGGAAGTGAACACCGCGGCATCAGGAGTCATGCGTGGAGCCAGTCTTGTTGTCATATTCGGCACCTGACGTTGCTATGTGGCACCCAATGGGCACCCAGCCCAAAGCGCCTATGCGGTGAGCATAATTCGAATACGGATAAGATCTTGATTTCTCTAACTAAAATGGTGCCCGGGGGCGGAATCGAACCACCGACACGAGGATTTTCAATCCACTGCTCTACCCCTGAGCTACCCGGGCACGGGAGAACGCGTTGCGTTCGGGTGGATGCCTTCTAGGAGAGCCGTGCCGGAGTGTCCAGTGGGTTTTTGCAAATTTCTGCCCCCCGGCACGGCATTTCTTCACTCCGCCGCACGTCGCCAGATCAGCCCCTGGTCGCCGCCGAGCTTGGAGCTGGCCAGCGGGCGGTAAACCGCTGCCAGCACTTCCAGATCCGACGAGGTCGTGAGGGTCAGGTAGGCCTCGAGCCAGGCGAGGTTGTAGGCCGAGATCTCGCGGCTGCCGTCGAAATAGCTCTGCTCCTCGCCGGTGATCTCGCGGGTGGTGGCGCCGTCGGTCAGATCGTCGAGCACAAAGCCCACCACGCGGTCGAGCGCGGCGTCGCAGCGCGCCCCCGGGGCGAAACCGTGATCGGCCAGCAGGCGCGAGGCCACCACGAGCGGTGCCACCGCGTGCATCTGGTAGTGGAAGGCCAGCCGACCGCGGGTCATCTCCTGCGGCAGGCTGCCATCGGGGGCGGCGGTGCAGAGCACGTAATCGGTCGACCAGGCAGCCCAGCCGCGCAACAGCCGATCGCCGCCCAGATCGGCGATGGCCGCCACGCCGAGCGCCGCCCAGGCGCGCAGATTGCCCTGGCGGGCGCCGCCGGGGGCCTGTTCCCAGAAACCGAGCTGGCGATAGGCCAGGGCGCTCAGCCAGCGCTGGATGGCCGAGAGATCTTCGTGCCGGGTGGCATGGGGCACGATCTGGCGCAGGGCCAGCCCCAGACCGGCCAGCCGCGCGCCAATGGTGAGCTGGGCGGTCTCGGTGGCCAGCGTCTCGAGCGCGCCGGCCTCGGCCCAGGTCGCAAGCTGGGCGATCACGCAATCGGCGATCACGGCTTTCTGCGCGCCTGGTTCATACACCCGGTTGGCCAGTTCGGCGAGGTCGCGGATGAAATCGTCCAGCGGCGCCAGCGCGGCTTCGGCGGCGGCCTCGGCGGCCGGGTCGATCTCGGAGCGGGTCGCGCCTTGATCGGCGTAGCGGCTGTCATAGGCGAGCGTCAGCACCGGCGCCGGCGGTTCCGGGCAGGTCAGGGCCAGCGCCGGCGCAGCAAGCCCGAGGCTCAGCGCAGCCGCAGCCAGCGCGCCAGATCCGCGGCGTCTGAATCTCCGCCGGTGGCGGCTTTGTCGAGCCATTCGAGGGCCTCCGTTTCATTGCGGGCGACGCCCGCGCCCATGGCAAGGTTGCGGCCAAGTTCCGCCATCGCCGACACCGCGCCCGCGTGGGCGGCGGCGCGCAGGGCGGTGATGGCCTCGGCCAGGGATTGCGCCGTTGTGGCACGGTTTTGCAGCAGCCGGGCGTGACGCCAGAGCGCCTCCGGCTCGCCTGCTGCGGCGATCCGGGCCACCAGCTGCGGGAAATCGAACGTTTCGTCGATCGCCCGGCGCAGCTCCTCCGGTGCGGCGAGGTATTGTTCGAAGGCGCGCGGCAGGGTGTCGCCGCGGTCAACCAGTGCCTTGAAATGCGCGGCCGCCTGTTGCGGCGCGTAACTCGCCAGATCGGGCTGCGCGGTCAGGTGAAACAGCCGCCACTGGCCTTGCAGGTCTCCGGCCCGGTCGCGGGCGACAACCTGCGCGGGCCCCGGTGCCGGCCGGGTGTCGAATCCGGCCATCTGGCCATTGGTCAGTCGCAGTTTTGACAGGGTGTTGTGACCGGCGATGGCCAGCCCGATCTGGCGCCAGTGAAACGACATCGGCGCCGTGCCGTGGATTGCATGTGCCTCGCCCAGTTCGTCGGTGTCCTTGGTGGAACAGGCCATCAGGCTGACCGCGCGGTCGAAGTAATCGTCGCGCTTGGTTTCGGCGACGTGGGGCAGGGCGAACATCATGGCGAGAAAATCGCCACGGTCGTCGATGATCCCGGCAAATTCGTCAAAGACCCGGCGTTCGGCTTCCGGCGTCTTGCCAAGCCGCGCCAGCAGTCGGATCGCGGCACCTTCGCCCCGGTGGCTGGCCTGGCGCAGCAGGTGCCGCACTTCTTCGGCCATGGCCGGGTTCATGCCGCTGTCGTTGATCATCGCGACCGAGAGATCGAGCGCGGTGGTCACGCCATTGTTGAGATAGACCCGGCGGAAGAATTCCAGCGCCAGCGCCCGTTCCGCCGGATTGGTGGCCAGCGCAAACTCGAGCTTGGCGAACTCTTCCAACGTCTTATCGGAATTGTCGGTGCGGTCGGCCCAGATCCGCTGTGCCGTCTCGGTGGCGATCGGGTCGCGCTGCACGAGTTGCAGGTAATGGGCGAGGGACAGGGTGCGCCCGTCCAACGCCTGCGATTGCAGACGGGCCAGACGCCAGGGGTCCTTGTAGGGATCGAGCGCCATCAGGTTCGACGGCGTCAGCGCCACCATCTTGTGCGTGGTGCCGGCATAGGCCCGCGCCCAGGGTTCGGCCTGATCCAGCAGCGGCGCATCGGGCGCCTGGCAGCGGAACAGCCGGTCGAGGTCGTTCATTGCGGCGGCGTCGCGGTGGCGCGTGGCGGCCAGGGTCAAGAGGTCGACGGCGCGGTTGAGCTGCGCGGGATCGTCGCGATAGCGCAGCAGCCTGGCGGCAAGCGCGCGCATGCCCGCGGGGTCGTTGCGGGCGGTGGCGATCTCGAGCTGCGCGATGATCTCGTCTTCGCCGGCCCAGCGGCCGAGCCGCACCGAAAGCTCCTGCGCCAGCTGGGTAAAGACCAGGCCGGGCGCGCCGGGAATGGTGGCGATCTCGCGCAGATAGGTGAGGTAGGGCCCCGAGAGGCTGGTCTCCATGGCATCGATGTTCACGCCGGTCTGCAACAGCGGCGTCAGCGAGGCGCGGCGGCGGCCGCGGTCGTCGGCCTGGGTATGGGCGAGGATCTCGCGCAGGGTGTCGGCGTCGATGCCGCCCTCCTCGAGCCGCCCCCGGGAACCGTCATCGACCACGATGCCGCGGGCCACGGCGCGCCGGAGATAATGCAACATCTCGGCGCTGTCCTGATCTTCGGCCGCGGCCGAGAGATGAAATTCCACCATCCGCCAGGCCGCCCTGGCCGAACCCAGATCGGCGGCGAAGCGATACCACGCCCAGCCGATCTCGGCATTGCGGCGGACAATGCCTCCGGTGAGGTATTCGTGTGCGATGCGTTCGGCGCGGGCACAGACGCCACTGTCCATCTGTCCCAGCAGCCCGCCAAAGGCCATGGTGGCGGTCAGATCCTCCGGCGCGTCCCAGCCGGGCAGGGGGCGCGCTTCGGCCATGCGCCGCGCCACCAAAAGGAGCGCTTCGGGGTGACCGGCAAAGGCCGCCTCGAGGATCAGGTCATCGGCGGCGGAGGTGTCGGCGGGAGTGCCGATACCATTGCGATGGAACTGCGCCAGCTGCATTTTCTGGCCGTTGGTCAGCAGCGGGCGTTGCGCCGTCAGCTGCGCCACAAGCCCGGCCTGTTCAAGCGCATCGAAGCGGCCGGCGTCGATGTGCAGACCGATCAGGTCGATCAGCTCGGCCGCCCCTGAAAAGCGCGCGTCCGCGCTCGACAGCCGCGCGCGCAGGGTGGCGATAAAGTCGAAATGCCGGTCGGGATCGGCGCTCTGATAACGGCGGATGTCGCGTTGCAGATAGCGGGCGCGTTCCATCTCGGTCAGCGCGTCCTCGTCGCCGGGGCTGCCGTCGTCGACGCGCCGCTCGGCCGCGGCGCGGCCGCAGAGCGATTGTTCCTCGACCGCCGGCGGCAGGAAGGCCAGATCGAGCGGCACGGCCGGCAGCGCCGCCGGCGCCAAGAGCGCCATTACGCAGGGCGCACCCAGAAGACGGCTCAGCGCAGACATGCCCGCACCTCCGCATGCTCGCCGAAATCCACGTCCAGCGTCACCGCGACCGAGCTGACGCCCGCGCTCCAGAGACCGGTCATCGGCGCATAGAACCGCCCGCTGGGCAGCTGCGCCCGGTGGCGCAGGATTTCGCGGTGGCGGGTCTCGCCCGCGTCATTGCCAAAGGCCAGAACCGCGCGGCGGGCCGGGGCGCCCGCGGCATCGACAAACAGCATGTGCGCACTCTCCGTATCAAGCGTCGAAAGATCGACGCGCAGGGTCTTGGGATCGTCGGCGTCGCGCGCGACTTCGAGGGGGATGTCGCAGCGGTGGCGCGCGGCGGCGATCAGTTCGGCCATCGGCTGGTCGTCATGAAGCCCCGGGGCCTCGGCCTGGGGCAGTTCCCAGACCAGCACGCTGGGCCGGGCGTTCTGAAACTCGGCCGAGGTCAGATAGGTGGAAATCGCCGCAAAGGCACCACCACCCGGCACCGAATATTGCACCACGTCGAGCCCGGTTTGCTGCGCCAGAAAGCCGGCGAAATTGGCCTCCGGCGTGTCGGAATGCTCGCTGCCCACCAAGGCGACAACGCCCCTCGCGCCCTCGGCGGTAAAGGTACGGCTGGTCTTCCAGGTCGCGGTTTCGGCCGGCGGCAGCGGCTCGGCGCAGGAGCGTTGGCGGACAAGGCGGGCGTGCGAGGCCACGCTGGCCGAACCGGTGGGCACCGTCTCGAACCGGCCTTGCGCCAGCGCATCGATCCCCGGCACCGCCTTGATCGCGGCGCCGATGGCGGCGGCGGCCAAGCGCGCTCCTTCGGCGGTCAGCCGCGGATCGGTGCGGAAATAGGGCAGGGGGCCGGTGGCGTCGACCATTTCGGCGCGCAGATCGACGGCGCGCACCCCGGCCGCCTGCAATTGCGACAGCGCGTCGAGATAGACCGTGGTGGCCAGCGAATAGTCAAAGCCGTAATTGGTGGTGGCGGGAGACAGGTATTTCGGCATCGCCAGCGATTTCACCGGCACCGGCGCATAGATCAGTGCCGTCCCCTTCGCGGCCAGCGCCTGCGTGAGTGTGGCGAGATCGGCGATCGTCTCCGGCGCCATCGGGTGATGATTGTGCAGGTCGGGATGCAGGCGAAAGAACACGCCGTCGCGCCCCTCGACGCTGGCCATGAACTGCCCTTCGGCCAAGCCGCGGCAACCATAGCCCGAAGCCGCCGCCGGCCCCGCCAGTCCCAGACTGGCCAATCCCAGCCCCAGCATCGCCGCGGCGGCGCGCCGCCGGAATGTTGCGCATCGCGTCATCATGTCGCCTCCCTGTGCCGCTGCCGCGCCTCGGCGCTCCGGCGCAGGCTCTGCGCCACGGTGCGGATGGGCAGATCGCCCGTGCGTTCGGCCAGCTCGAGATAGCCGATCACCCGGGTTAGCGCCGCCGCATCCAGATCGTCGCGGCTCAGATCCTTCATCGCCAGTGCCAGCACCATGCGCGCGCCACCCTCCTGACGGATGCGGGCGCGGGTGGCCTCGGACATCGGACCAAACAGATTGCCCGGACCATTGAGCGCGATCAGCGCATCCTGGGCCAGGCTGTTGCCGGCCCAGGCATGGGGATAGAGCACGCGGATATATTGCGACACGCGGTGTTTCGGCTCGCGCGCGGGGTCGAGCAGATAGAGCGCCGCGACAAAATCGTCGAACAGGCCCTGCCGGCCGGCGCCCGAGGCGATGCTGGCGTAATAGGCGATGTCAGAGGCATGTTCCGCCGGGCCGCGCGGCCGCAGGCGCTTGACCATGCGCAGTGCCGCCAGTCCGTCCCCGGCCTCGGCCAGCCGGCGCAGATCGGCGTCGCGCAGCGGCCTGTTGCCGACCATCGCCTTGCGCAGCCGCCGCAGCTCGGCGCCGGGCAACTGGCGGGTGTGGGTGATGCCACGGTCGACCACTACCGCGATCCTGCGGCTTTCGGGGGCTGCCGGCAGGGTCAGCGGCTGGGCGAGGCCGGCGCTGGCCAGTGTCCCGGCCAGCACCGTTGCCAGCACGATGGTTCGGCGCATTGCCATGGCTCAGCCCTCCTGTCCGCAATGACTGGGCAGATCGGCGATCCGCACCAGGCCCGCCGCGTCCAGCGCGATCGGCGCGCGGCCGGTAATGTCCGAGGCGATGTAACGCGCCTGCCGGCCCAGGTCTCCGGCCAGGAACCGCGGGAATTGCCGCGTGAAATCATTGCCTTCCAGCAGGATCGCCTCGGCCGTGGCCGTGGCCACGCCGGCGCCGTTGGCGTCGAGCACATTGTCCTCGATCCGAGTCACCGCGCCGGCGGGCTGGCCCGACACCCAGATGCCGGCGCTCTTGTTGCTGACCAGGACGTTGCCGTCCAGATGCGCCGCCAGGCTGTGGCGTACCTCGATGCCCTTCTGCCGGTTGCCGATCACGTAATTGCCGCTGACACGGGCACAACGGGCCCGGTCGAGCTTGATGCCGCTGCCATCGCGGGCCCAGACGATATTGCCCTCGACCCGGGTGCGGTCGGGGGCGTTCTTGATCAGGATGCCGACGCGGTCGCCCTCAAGGATGGCATTGCCCGCCAGCACCGTGCCGGAAGAGCCGTCGAGCACCCGGATCGCGTTGGTCACCGAGCGCCCGGCCAGAAGGTTGGCGGTGACGCGGGTGTCGCGGCTGTGCAGGATGACCAGCGCGGCCGATCCCGCGTCTTGGATCCGGTTGCCGTCGATCACCAGCCCCTCGGCGGCCTGCACCGAGATGCGCTTGATCCGCGCGATCTTGCTGTTGGCGATGAAAGAGCCGGCGGCGGGCCGGTCGAGCGCGCCGCGAATGACCGAGAGACCGGAATATTTGACCGTGCTGCCAAACCCGAGATCGGCAATCTCGGCGTCGCGCACGTGCAGCGTGCCGGCGCCGGTGGTGGTGACGAAGGGGGCGAATTCCGCATTGTCGGGGCTTTCGCCTCCGACCCCGCGCAGCACCGCGCCCTCCAGCACCAGCCGGCCGAAATTCAGCACGAAGGCGCCGTGGCTGCGGCTGAGGTCCAGCCGCTCGCCGGGCCCGATCCGCAGCTCGGCCCCCTGCCGGATGATCAGCGGCGCACGCACTTCGAGCCCGCCCGTGCCGGGCACCGCGTCCTCGCCCATCAGCGCCGCCAGATCGGCCAGCCCGAGGCTGCCGCTTTCGATCATCCGCACCTGGGGGCCGCGCCCGGCCTGCGCCGCCAGGACGGCGCTGTTGTCCTCATGCCCGAAGGCCTGCGCCAGACGGCCGAGCGCGATCCGCAGATCGAAACTGCCGGTCGAGATCGACGCGCCGGCGGGGCCCCCGATCGGCGTGACATCGGCCGCCGGCGGCAGCGCAAAGCCGGCTTCGGCCATCAGCGCCCGGGCGCCGAACCGCGCGGCCTCATCCGCCGCCACCGCCTCGGCCAGCCGCAGGACGGCCTGCCGCTGCTGCTGGCCATGGCTGTCTGGCGCGGCGAAACCGGGCAGGGCCATGCCGGCCGCCATCACCGCCGCAACCCAGAGCCCGGCGCGTGTCATGTGCCGTTCACGAGGCATGACGCGCACTGCTGGCCAGGTCCTGCGGGGCCTCCTGCAAGACGATGGTGAAGACCAGCACCTCGACCGCCGTGTCGGTCGGATTGCTCAACGTCGTGCGCGTCTGATGGCACAGCGTCTGGCGGTCGCCGTCGCGCAGCCGCGCCTGGGTGCGGCCATTGGTCAGCAGCACCTCGCCCGCCGCCACGATCGCCTCGCGTCCCGGCGCGGGATCGAGCCGCATGGTGCCGCCGGGTTTGACCGTGACGGTGCAGAGCGTCATGTGATCGCGCGCCACCAGCTGGCGGATGCTGCCCCATTCGTAATCGGTGCGCTGGTGTTTCTCGGCCTCGATGCGCTCGTTCGACTTCAGGTGTTCGGCCACCTGCTTGACGGACTGGCAATGGCCCACCTTGGTGACCAGCAGCGCATCGGCGGTGTCGACGACGATGATATCCTCGAGCCCGACACAGGTCACCAGACGGGTTTCCGAGCGGATCATGCAGTTCTTGCTCTCGACCGAGATCACGTCTCCCTGAATGACATTGCCCGAGGCGTCGGTGTTGGAAATGCCGTACATCGCGGTCCAGCTTCCGACGTCGCTCCATTCCACGTCGAGCCGGCAGAGCGCGATGCGCCTTGTCTGCTCGAAGACCGCCTTTTCGGTCGGTTCGGCATCGGCCTGGCCAAAGGCTTCGCCGTCAAGCAGCAGGCCCTCGGCGGTCTCGGACGCGCCGCTCAGCGCCTGCACCACGTGGTCGAGCGTTTCGGGATCGTGACGGGCGTATTCCTCGATGATGGTCGCCGCCTTGAACAGGCTGATGCCCGAGGCCCAATAGGCGATGTCGCTCTCGACAAGCAGCCGCGCCTTGCGGGTGGGGGGCTTTTCGACAAAGCGCTCGACCTCGCGCAGGTTGGGATGGGCGATGATCGGGCCGCCGTCGGTGATATAGCCAAAGCCGGTTTCGGCATAACGCGGCTTGATCCCGAAGGTGACGATGTATCCGGCCTCCGCGCCCGGCTGCACCGCCTTGATCGCGGTGTTGATGTCGCCCTCGATCACGTGATCGGCCGGCACCACCAGCATCAGCTGATCCGGATCCCTGGCCGCCAGCTTGAGCGCGGCGGCAAGGACGGCGGGGCCGGTGTTGCGGCCCATCGGTTCGAGGATCACCTCGGCGCCGCGGCCGATCTGGCGCAGCTGGCGATGCAGCGTGCGGCCGTGTTTCGCGGACGAGACGATCAGCGGGGTGCCGAAGCCTTCGCCGGAATGCCGTTCGACGGCGGACTGGAAAAAGGTGAGCGACGCGGCATCGCCGACCCGTTGAAACTGCTTCGGGCTGTGCGTGCGCGAGATCGGCCAGAGCCGCGTGCCATTGCCACCGCAGATGATCAGGGGGGTGATCTCTTTCATTGTCCGTCCGTCCCATTCTCAAACGGTTTGGCGAAAAGTGCCTTGGAAATCCGCACCCGTGCGGATTTGCCGATATCATCGGCGGTCAATGCGCCAGGCTGCGGCCGAAGCCGGACCGGCAGGAAGAGATCGCCGTCTTCCGCCGCGGCGCTGGTAGCCGAGGTCAGGATGATCTGCGCCGGGATCGCCCGGCCGTCATTCATCTGAAGATGCACCACCTCGCCTGCCATCGCGCGCGACAGGCCTTCGGTGCTCATCTGGGTCTGCACGCTGACGGTTTCGTCCTGGCCGAACAGCATCAGGATGCTGTCGCCCGGCAGCACGGTGGCGCCTTCGAACATGCCATCGGTCAGGGTGACGGTGCAGTCGCAGGGCGACTGAAAATTCAGCACGTCGCCGGTGGTGGCCGAGAGCGAATAGAGCACCTCGCCCTTGCCGGCATCGGCGTTGAGATAGATGATCTGGCCGCCGCTGGTGGCGCGCATCTCATTGCCGGCGCGCATGATGAAGACCGGGCGCAGCTCGTAATTGGTGGTGTAGCGCACAAAGAGCGCGCTCAGAGCCAGATAGATCAGCAGCAGCGAGGTCAGCACGACGCCGATGCTCTTGAGCCGGCGCCGGTTGTCCTCTTCGGTGCCGCCCGCCTTCGGCTGTTTGAGCTGGGTCGGGCCGGTGTAGCTCATCATCGAGCCAAGGCTGACGACGTCGCCGGCGATATAGGTGTTCAGGATATACCGCAGCTGCGGCAGATGCGGGCCGGTGGGGTCGATGAACTGCAAGGTGAGCTCGTCGCCGGTGGCATTGACGCTGACCTTGGCCTCGGGAAAGAGGGTGATGGTGAAGCCGCCGAAATCGAACCGCAGGCGCACCGGCTGACGGCTGTTGATCAGCGCCGGCGGAACCGCGTTCAGCAATTCGACGTAGGCCGCCGTCACCGAAACCCCGGTGCCGGTAAAGCGGGCCTCGCCGATCTGGGCCGTGAACGGCACCGGCAGTACCGGGTGCTCGTTGTCAAATCCGAACTCGGTCGGGACCTGAGGCGCTTTGGGTGCGCCATGTTCGTCTTTTTCCATGGTGATCTTGTCAAGCATCGCGCACCTCAGACTTTGGTAAAATACAGGATCGCAACCGTCAGCCAGACCAGCGCGAGCGCGTGGTGGGCGGCACTTTCGGTTGCCTTGAGCTTGTCACGCAGCGCGGTGATCGCGCCGCCGGTTCCGCCGCCCTGGCGGGTCCATTTCTGCTTGTCCATGCGGAACAGGACATAGGTTTTCAGCGCCGCGCCCACGACCTGGCTGAAATACAGGATCGGCGGATGGGTGACCGGAAACCAGCTGCCCCGGAACAGCGCGATGATGACGCAGAAGATATAGCGGGTGATCATCACCCAGGCGATGTAGAGCGGGATCACCGAGGGGCTGACCATGATCGCGGCCAGCGCCACGGTGATCGGCCCGACAAGCGTCGTCCACATCGAGACCCGCTGGTCGAGCACCGACCACCAGGTAAAGCCACCGATCAGCCGCGGCGAGAGCCGCAGCGCCCGGCCGTTGGTGCGGATCATGTTGCCGAACCAGCGCACCATCAGCGTTTTGGAACTGTCTAGAAACGTCGGCCGCGGCTGAAACTCGAAGCTGACCGAGCGCACATCCGGCAGGTAATGCATCTCGTAGCCGTTCTTGAGCAGCCAGAACCAAGTGGATTTGTCGTCGCCGGTCAGGAAATCCACCCGGCCCAGCCGCCAGTGGTCGAGGAAATCCTGGCCGATGGCCTGAATGAAGGTCGGATCGGTGGCCAGATCGGCGCGAAAGACGCTCATCCGCCCGGTCAGCGTCAACACCCGCTTGGACAGCCCCATCGAACACATCATCACCTGCCGCTGGTTGAAGCGCAGCACGAACCAATCCTTGAACAGGCTCTCGCGGCCGACTTCGACGTCTTCGTCGGTGGTCAGAGCGCCGACCTTGAGATCGGTGAACACCGGCGCGCTTTCGGTCCAGATGTCCTCGGGCACCATGGTGTCGCCGTCGACAAAGACGAGGATGTCGCGGTGGGTGGGCGAAAGGCCACCCAGGATGCGCAGGGTCCGGGCCAGCGCGTCGCGCTTGCCGTTGGCCTTGATGCGGTCGACGATCAGCTGAACGCCGGTCATGTCCTCGGCTTGGGTCTCGTAGATCTGTCGGATCAGCCGCGCGTCGGCGCCATCGACCACCGAAGCCACGATCGTCGCCCCGTCCCGGGCGCGCGCGGCGGCGCGGAACACGCTGCGATAGACGGGCAGGGTGACCTCCGGCTCCACCATGTAGGAGGTGACCAGCATGTACATGTGCGATCTGCCGGCCCGTTGGGCGAACCGCCGCCGCGCAAGACGCTTGCGCCGCGGATGGATGACCCGCCGAAAGACCACCGCGCGGGCAAAGTTGATGGCCGCCCAGCTGTACCGCCACGTGCCCAGGAAGCCCATGATGAAGATCGTGTTGGTCGCATACTGGATCTCCCCCAGTGCCGCTCTGGGCACCAGGGTCACCAACAGGACGACCAACGAAAAATAGGCCATATGGGAGAGCGCAAGCATGGCTCGGCTCCTCTCTGCGATCACGATGTTGCGAAGTGCTGGCTTACCAGCAGATGCCCTCGTAGGTGCCGCTCGACACCTTCTGGCGGTTCATCCGGGTCAGATCGAGCACCGGGCGGTCCTTGGCCGCGGCCTCGAGCGTATCCAGCGTGTCGCGGTAGAAGTTGCCCACCAGAATCGCGCCGGCCTCATGGATCATCGCATCCAGGTCCGGGGTCATCCGGTCCTTGAGATCGGGGATCACGTCATTGCCGCGGCCCGCCGCCGAATTGTCGTTGGCATAGGCTTCGTGCACATAGGGATCATAGACATCGACCTGCACGCCGTTCCTGATCAGCCGTGCCGCCAGCTCTGCCAGCGGGCTTTCGCGCAGGTCGTCGGTGCCCGGTTTGAAGGAAATGCCGACAAAGCCGACCTTTTTCGCCCCGGTGCGTTCCACCATCGCCTCGGCGCGGCGGATCTGTGCCTCGTTGGCCTCGAGCACCGCGTTCAGCAGATGTGCCGGCGTGTTCTGCGTCTCCGCCAGATGGCGCAGGGCGCGCACGTCCTTGGGCAGGCAGGAGCCGCCGAAGGCAAAGCCGGGCCGCATGAAGTAGGACGAGATGTTGACCTTGGTGTCGGAGCAGAGAATCTCCATCACCGTCTGCCCGTCGAGGCCGGCGGCCTTGGCGATATTGCCGATCTCGTTGGCAAAGGTCACCTTGACCGCGCGCCAGGTGTTCGAGGTGTATTTCACCATCTCGGCGGTGCGCACATCGACAACTTTGATGTCGCAGGGCAGGTCGATGTTGATCGCGGTCAGGATGTCTGCGGTGCCCTGATCCAGCGCGCCGAAGACGATCAGGCCGGGATCGTCGTAATCCTCGATCGCGGTGCTCTCACGCAGGAATTCGGGGTAATAGCCGACGCCGAAGTCGCGCCCGGCGATCTTGCCGCTTGCGGCTTCCAGCGCCGGGATGCAGGTGTGCTCGGTCGAGCCGGGGACGATGGTCGAGCGGATGACCACGCTGTGGTAGCCCTGCTTTTTCGCCATTGCCGCGCCGATGTTGCGGCAGGCGGTCTCGACATAGGTCAGCCCGACAGAGCCATCCGGCGCGCTGGGCGTGCCGACGGCGATAAAGGAGACGTCGCTGTTGTCGATCGCATGCTGCACATCGTCCGTGGCAGACAGCTTGCCGTCGCCGACAACCTGCGCAATAAGCGCATCCAATCCGTTTTCGACGATCGGGGAAAGCCCCGCATTGATCGCCTCGACCTTCCCCGGCTCGACATCGACCGCGATGACCTGATGACCGTCGCGGGCCAGGCAGGCCGCTGAGACCACGCCTACATACCCAATGCCAAAGACACTGATTCTTGCCATTTGCTCTACCTCTACTGTCCACCCTTGTGGGCGGTTATGATTTTTTATTGTTGCCCTTATTTTGGGCATTTTTTGAGACTAGTATGCTCGTTTTATACGGAGATATTAAGAATTTGCGTCAGATTGGTAATGTAAAACGTGAATTTTGTGCGCGTTCACATTTGCGGTGGTATTTGCGCCACAGTCGATTCCGGGGCATCGGTATAGGATGACGCGCAAAGGCATCACGTCACTCCCATTAATCCTGGGTTAACCTTGAGTGAAGATATTGACAGGAAATTCACGGATGCCACGATATATCGTGATTTGAGCGTGAATTGAGGGGGCGTCAATCTGCGCGTCCAGTCCGAGTCACCGCCGCCGCCCGGGCCACATGAACCAGTGTTCAGAAATCCGCTGCAAGAAAAAACTTCACAGGGTTCCGCTACGTAGCAAAACCCTTGTCGCGGTGGTTCGATTGACGCATTCAAACATTGCTATGTATTGAAACGTCTTTCATGCTAGTTTAACTGACGTCAGGCCAAAGGCGCCGCAGGGCGCCCCGGATCAGGAGAGGCATTATGACCAGCTATCCCGTGAACATGACCGTTACCCCGCAGGTGCAGGCTTTCTTTGACGAGGCCACGAATACGATTTCCTATATCGTCCGGGATCCGGGGTCGGACGCCTGTGCGATCATCGATTCCGTCATGGACATCGATTATGCGGCAGGGCGGATCACCTATGATCACGCCGATGCGCTGATCCGGTCGATCGAAGAGCAGGGGTGTCGTCTCGAGTGGATCATCGAAACCCATGTTCATGCCGATCACCTCTCGGCCGCGCCCTATATTCAGGACCGGCTCGGCGGCAAGATCGGCATCGGATCGAAAATCATGGTGGTGCAGGACACCTTCGGCAAGGTGTTCAACGAAGGCACCGAGTTTCAGCGCGATGGCAGCCAGTTCGACAAGCTGTTCGAGGATGGCGATCGCTACATGATCGGCACGATGGAGGCCTTTGCGCTTTATACGCCCGGGCATACTCCGGCTTGCATGACCCATGTGATCGGCGATGCGGCCTTTGTCGGCGACACGCTCTTCATGCCTGACGGCGGCTCGGCGCGGGCGGATTTCCCCGGCGGCGATGCCGGCGAGCTCTACGATTCGATCCAGAAGGTGCTGCGCCTGCCGGACGAGATGCGGCTGTTCATGTGCCACGATTACGGCCCCAACGGCCGCGACATCCAGTGGGAGACCACGGTGGCGGAGGAAAAGGCGCACAACATCCACGTCGGTGGCGGCAAGACGCGCGAGGATTTCATCAAGTTCCGCACCGAGCGCGATGCCACGCTGGCCATGCCCAAGCTGATCATCCCCTCGCTTCAGGTCAACATGCGCGCCGGCGAGGTGCCGCGCGACAAGGACGGCAACCCGGTGCTCAAGGTGCCGGTCAACGGCCTCTGAACCGTCGCGCGCCCCGGACCTGATCCGGGGCCCCGCCGCCGCCTTTCCGCCCCGGACATATGATCCGGGGCCTTTCTCCCCGTCCCGAGACGCGACGCATCCCTTTGCGAAAACACCGAACGGTGCCCACTCACCCTCGCATGTCCCGTTGCCCGCCGATCCTGCTCTATGCGGTTCCAATGGGGCGCCTTGCGCCACCGTACCCCGCACTGGGGGCCGACGCCCTGTCTACGGGTCTTCGCGCCCGACCTGATGCCGGGCCACCGCCATCGACTTGACCAGCGCGAAACAGCTTTGTCCGACCGCCAGCCCCATCGCCTGCACCGAACGCTGGGTGATCCGCGCCAACAGCACCTCGTCGCCTACCGTCAGGGTCACCAGCGCGCCCGGCCCGTCGCCCGGCAGCAGGCTCTCGATCACCCCGGGGATCACGTTGAGCGCCGAAATCGCCTCGGGGCGGCGGCGGGCCAGCATGACGTCATGCGCCATGATCCGCACCCGCACCAGATCGCCCGGGGTGCCGCTGATCCGCGGCAGCCAGAGCGGCCCGCCGGCGCTGCGCAGCCGGGTCAGCCCGTCCCCCTCCTGGCCATCGATCCGCGCCGTCAGCGTTGCTCCGGCTTCGCGCAATCCCATGCCGCGCAGGGCGCGCGGATCGAACAGGATATCCTCGGTCGGCCCGTCGCGCAGCACCTGGCCCCGGTCGATCACCACGATGCGGTCGGCCAGCCGGCGGGCCTCCTCCATGTCGTGGGTCACCAGCACCACCGGCATGTTCAGATGTGCCCGGAGCCGTTCGATCTCGGCGTAAAGCCCCTCGCGGGTGCCCCGGTCGACCGCCGAGAACGGCTCGTCGAGCAAGAGCACCGCCGGATCGCGCGCCAGCGCCCGGGCCACCGCGACCCGCTGTTGCTGCCCGCCCGAAAGCTCCGCCGGCCGGCGTGCCTCGAGCCCGCCCAGATGCACCAGCTCCAGCACGGCGCGCGCCCGCGTCTCATCGGCGCCGGCGGCCATCACGTTGGCCAGTGCCGTCATCTGCGGGAACAGCGCGTAAGACTGGAACACCACGCCCAGCCGCCGCCGATGGGTGGGCAGCCGCGTGCCCCGCGCGGTATCGAGCCAGGTCTCGCCGCCCACGGCGACGCGGCCTTGGTCCGGTTGCCAGAGCCCGGCAATCGCCCGGAGCAGGGTGGATTTGCCTGCGCCGGAGGGCCCGACCAGCGCCAGCAGTTCGCCGGCCTCGACCTGAAACGCCACATCGAGCGGGATCGGCGTCCCGGAACTGACCGCCACCTCGAGCGTCACGACAGCCTCCGCCCGGCGCGCGCCGAAAGCCGGAAGGTCACCGCGATGGTCACCAGCGAGATTGCCAGCAGCACCGCCGACATCTGCGCCGCGCCGGCCATGTCAAAGGCCTGCACCCGGTCGTAGATCGAGATCGCCACTGTCCGCGTCTCGCCCGGGATCGCGCCGCCGACCATCAGCACGATGCCGAATTCGCCCAGCACATGGGCGAAGGTCAGCACCATACCGGTCAGCACCCCGGGCCAGGCCAGCGGCAGCTCGACCCGCCAGAGCGCCGTCAGCGGGGCCATGCCGCAGCAGGCCGCCGCTTCGCGTACCTCGCGCGGCACCGCCTCGAAGCCGCGCTGGGCGGGTTGCACCGCAAACGGCAGGTTGAACAGCACCGAAGCCGCGACCAGCCCCTCGAAGCTGAACACCAGCGGCCCGCCGAACGCGCCCTGCCAGAGCCGGCCCACCGGGCCTTCGGCGCCGAAGGCCACCAGCAGGTAGAACCCCAGCACCGTTGGCGGCAGAACCAGCGGCAGGATCACCAGCGCCTCGACGACGCCCTTGCCGGCAAAGCGGTGAAAGGCCATGAAGCGGCCGAGAAACACCGCCACCGGTAAGAGCAGTACCACCGTCCAGCCCGCCAGATGCAGTGAGAGCCAGAGCGCGGGCCAGTCCATCAGGCGGGCTCCGTCGCGGCAAAGCCATAGGCGGCCAGGATCTCCTGCGCCGCCGGTGTTTGCATGAACTCGTGAAACGCCCGGGCGGTCGCGCCAGCCTTGGGCGTCAGCACCATGCTTTGATCGAGCGGGCTGTGCCAGGCGTCGGGGATCAGCGCGCTTTCGGCCCGTGCCCGCAGGGTGTCGGCCGCCGCCAGAGAGGCCGCGACCAGCCCGCCCTGCGCATTGCCCGAGCTTGCGAATTGCGCCGCCTGGGCGACATTCTCGCCAAAGACCAGATGCGGGGCGATGGCCTCCCAGAGCCCGCGATGCAGCAGCGCCTCGCGGGCGCGCTGGCCATAAGGCGCATGTTCCGGGGTGGCGATGGCAAAGCGGCGGATCTCGCCTCGGGTCAGCGCCGCGGCGAGCCCGTCCATCGCCGCATCCACTGCCAGCCCGCCGTGCGGCGCGATCAGCGCCAGGCGGCCGCGGGCATAGACCGTGGCGGCCGCCTGAACCGCACCGCTATCGGCCAGAACCTGCACATAGGCGGCATCGGCCGACAGAAAGAGCTCGAACGGGGCGCCATTTCGGATTTGCTGTGCCAGCGTCCCGGAGGAGCCAAAAGCCACCCGCACCGGCCCTCCGCCGGCGGCGGCAAAGCCCGCGGTCAAGGCCGGCATGACAAAGCGCAAAGAGGCCGCCGCGGCAATCACCGGCGGCGCCTCGGCCTGCGCCGGCAGGGCCAGGGCAGCGGCGGTCAGGGTCAGAAAATGACGGCGGGGCAGCGGCATGTCGGGCGGTTTTCCAAGGTTTCCGAAACCTTATCGGCGCCGGGGCAGGGATAAAAGCCCGACCTTCGACGCGGGACAGGCGCGGCGCTTTTCCGTTGTGGAATCATCTTTCATTCGATACTTCACAAAATATGGAAAAAGAAACCTCCACCCTCACCGAACAATTCGCCGCGCTCAGCCATCCGCAGCGCCTTTCGGTGTTTCGCCTGCTGGTCCGGCGCTGCCCCGATGCGCTGCCGGCCGGCGAGATCGCCGAGGTGCTGGGGCACAAGGCCTCGACGCTTTCGGTCTATCTTGCCGCGCTCACCCGGGTCGGCCTGATTTCCCAGACCCGGCGCGGCACCTCGCTGCTTTACGCGCTTGACACAAAGGCGGCGCAGGGTCTGGTGAGCGATCTGTTTCTCGATTGCTGTCGCGGGCGGCCCGATCTCTGCCCGCCGATCTTTCACCCCCTGTCCGACAGGAGCCAGACCATGCGTGACCGCAGTTACAACGTTCTGTTCATCTGCACCGGCAATTCCGCCCGGTCGATCTTTGCCGAGGCGATCCTGCGCGATGTGGCGGGCGACCGGTTCAAGGCCCATTCAGCCGGCACCAGGCCCGGTTCCGAGCTCAACCCGATGGCGCTCGAGATACTGGCCGCCAAGGGCATTCCGACCGGCGATCTGCGGGCCAAGAACGTCGATGAATTCCAGGGGCCCGAGGCACCGACCTTCGATTTCGTCTTTACCGTCTGCGACCGCGCCGCCAACGAGGAGTGCCCGGCCTGGCAGGGTCAGCCGATCAGCGCCCACTGGGGCCTGCACGATCCGGTCAAGGCCACCGGCAGCGCGGCCGAGCGCAGCCTGGCCTTTCAACAGACCTACGCCATGATGCGGCACCGGATCATCGCCTTTGCCGCGCTGCCGCTCGATGCGCTCGACCGCGTCTCGCTGCAAAACAGGGTCGATGACATCGGCCGCGAAAAGGAAACTGCATGACCACCTATGCCTTGAACGGCCTCGGGCGGATGGGCAAGCTTGTCCTGCGTCCGCTTCTCGAACGCGGCGCCGAGATCGTCTTTGTCAACGATGCGGTCGGCGAACCGGCAATGCACGCGCATCTTCTGGAGTTCGACACGGTGCATGGCCGCTGGCCCGCCAGTTTTGCTGCCGATGACCAAAGCATCACCATCGACGGCACCCGCATCCCCTGCCGGCAAAGCCGTGAGATCGCCGATCTGCCGCTCGAGGGTGTGGACGCGGTGATCGATTGCACAGGGGTCTTCAAGAGTGCGGCCACGCTCCAGCCCTATTTCGACGCGGGCGTGAAAAAGGTCGTGGTCTCCGCCCCGGTCAAGGACGGCAACGCCGCCAATATCGTGATGGGGGTGAACCACGACCGCTATGATCCGGCCGGTCACCGCATCGTCACGGCGGCAAGCTGTACCACCAATTGCCTCGCGCCGGTGGTCAAGGTGATCCACGAGAACCTCGGCATCAAACATGGGTCGATCACCACGATCCATGATGTGACCAATACCCAGACCATCGTCGACCGTCCCGCCAAGGACCTGCGTCGCGCCCGGTCGGCGCTGAATTCTCTGATCCCCACCACCACCGGATCGGCGACGGCGATCACGCTGATCTACCCGGAGCTTGCCGGCAAGCTGAACGGCCATGCGGTGCGGGTGCCGCTGCTCAATGCCTCGCTGACCGATTGCGTTTTCGAAGTGGCGCGCGAAACCTCGACCGAAGAGGTCAACGCGCTGTTTGAAGCGGCCGCCGCCGAAGGTCCGCTCACGGGCATTCTGGGGTATGAGACCCGGCCGCTGGTCTCGACCGATTACACCAATGACCCAAGGTCCGCGATTGTCGATGCGCCTTCGACGATGGTGGTGAATGGCACGCAGGTGAAGATCTATGCCTGGTACGACAATGAATGGGGATATGCCAACCGGCTGGCCGATGTTGCCCTGATGGTCGGCGCGGACCTCTGAGAGCGGAGCCGAAGCAATGACCGCTCAGACCGCTGAGACCCCGAACGGGCTTGCCGCCTATATTGCCGTCACCGCCGCCTATTGGGCGTTCATGCTCACCGATGGCGCGCTGCGGATGCTGGTGCTGCTGCATTTTCACACCCTGGGCTTCAGCCCGGTACAGCTGGCCTATCTCTTCGTGCTCTACGAGATCGCCGGCGTGGTGACCAACCTCTCTGCCGGCTGGATCGCCGCGCGCTTTGGCCTGACCTCGACATTGTATGCCGGGCTGGGGGTGCAGGTGCTGGCGCTGCTGGCGCTGGCGCAGCTCGATCCCGGCTGGGCGGTGGGCGCCTCGGTGGCCTATGTGATGGCGGTGCAGGGGGCTTCCGGCGTGGCCAAGGACCTGGCCAAGATGTCATCGAAATCGGCGGTCAAGGTGCTGGCCCCGAAAGAGGGCGGCGGGCTGTTTCGCTGGGTGGCGCTGCTGACCGGCTCGAAGAACGCGGTCAAGGGTCTCGGCTTCCTGGCCGGCGCTGCGGCGCTGGGCCTTTTCGGCTTCACCGCCTCGGTGCTGGGCATGGCGGCGGTGCTGTCCCTGATCCTCCTGGCTGTCGCGCTGCGCATGCCGGCGGGGCTGTCGATGGGGCGCAAGGACGCGAAATTCCGCGAGGTGATATCGAAGAACCGCGAGATCAACTGGCTGAGCGCGGCGCGGGTGTTCCTTTTTGGAGCCCGCGATGTCTGGTTCGTGGTCGGCATCCCGATCTATTTCTACGCCGTGCTGTCGGATGGCACCGAAGCCGGCAACCGCGCGGCCTTTTTCATGATCGGCAGTTTCATGGCGGTCTGGACCATCCTCTATGGCGCGGTGCAGGCCGCGGCGCCACGGCTGTTGCGCGCCCGAACCCGGCCCGACCCCGAAATTGCCGCCCTGGCGCGGCATTGGGTGGCGGCGCTGATCCCGGTGCCGGCGGCGTTGGCGGCGCTGGTGGTGATGTCTGGCGCGCCGGCCCCGTGGCTGACCGGGGTGCTGGTGATCGGCCTGCTGATTTTCGGGGCGCTCTTTGCGGTGAACTCGGCGCTGCATTCCTACCTGATCCTCGCCTTCACCAGCGACGACCGCGTGACGCTGGATGTCGGCTTCTACTACATGGCCAATGCGGCGGGCCGGCTTCTGGGCACGGTGATGTCGGGGCTGGCCTATCAGATTGGCGGCGTGGCGCTCTGTCTTGCCGCGGCGGCGCTGTTCATCGCGCTGAGCTGGGGCGCGATGGTGAGGCTGGCGCCGGGGCAGGCCCGGGGCTAGGCAAGAAAAAACCCCCGCCGGTGGCGGGGGTCGTGGAGCTCTTGAGCCTTGAAGCCGAGCTTACTTGGAGCCCGGCATCGGCTTGGGCGTTGCGGGCATGCGCTTGCGGGTGCGCCGCGCCGGGGCGGCCGGTTTCGCGGCCGCCTTGGGGGCCTCTGCCTTGGGAGCATCAATTTTCGGCGTTTCGGTTGTTGCAGCGGGCTTTGACGCTTCTGCGTTCGGCGCTTCGGCCTTGGCAGCAGGCTTCGCCGCTTCTGTTTTCGGCGCGTCAGCCTTGGCAGCAGGCTTCGCCACCTCGGTTTTCGGCGCTTCGACCTTGGCAGCGGGCTTCGGTGCGACTGTCTTGGGCGCTTCGGCCTTGGCGGCGGGCTTGGCCTCTTCGGTTTTCGGCGCTTCGACCTTGGCAGCAGGCTTCGGTGCGTCTGACTTGGGCGCCTCAACCTTGGCAGCAGGTTTCGGCGCCTCGGCCGTCGGTGCCTCGACCTTGGCTGCGGGCTTCGGCGTTTCGACCTTGGCCGAAGGTTTTGTCACCTGGGCCGGTGCGCTAGCCGTCTTTGCAGCCGGTGCGGCGGGGGCCGGTTTCTCCGCGACCGGTTTCACCGGTTTCGCCGCGGGTTTGCGGGCCGGGGCCTTGCGGGCGGCCGGCTTGGCCGTCGCCGGTTTTCCGGGCGCTTCGGCTGCGGTGTTTGCCGGGGTGGCCACGACCGGACCCACCGGCGAGAGCAGCTTGGCGCTCTCGAAGGCCGAAGTCATCATGACCTGCGCAAGGCGCATGTTGGATTCGAAGGCGCGGTTGGCCATCTGAAGGCAGGCCGCCGACATTTCAAGTTGTTTGACAAGCAGATTCATCAGTCTTTCCTGTTTATGCAAGGTTTCCGAACAGGGCTCCCGGCCCGGCAGGCCCGCGTTTTGCAAGCCGGCTCCGGTTGTCGCCCACGGCATCCGACAGCGGCGCCACCCAGGCCAACGTCACCTGCTCTGGGCGCTGGCCCGACGCCAGCGCCAGCGCCGCAGCCAGATGGGCCTCGAAAAAGGCCGCCGGCTTTTCGGTGAACATGCGGGTGGTTTCATCCCGTGCAACCGACCAGCCGCCAAACATGCCGAGGCTGCGATAGGCGATGACGCATTGGGCCTGCGCGGCCAGCGCGCCCATGGCAAGACAGGCGTTCCAGCTGTCGAGGGCCTGCTTCAAGCCTGTCTGCATCTCACCGTGTCGTCCTTCGCGGCACCGGGCACGCCCGGACGTGGCGCTCGCCACGATTTCTGTCACCGGCCAGTATAACACGAATTGCCGCGCTTGCAGCATATTTAATGCTGCACTGCGGCGGGCGTCGGCGGCCTGTTGCCGTTAGGTCAGGAGGCGCGAAAAGCGGCGCTATTCCAAGGGGTCAGCTGTCAATCATCGCTTGCAAAATGGCCTTGGCACTCTCGCCCGACCAATCGGCGTCACCTTCAAGGCGGGCGATCTCCCGGCCTTCGCGGTCGAGAATCACCGTTGTCGGCAGGCCCAGCACCCGGACGCCGCGGGCTATCGCCTGATCGGGATCGCGGTGCAGCGGCAGGTTGTCGACACCGATGCTTTCGAAGAACCGGGTCATCGAGGGCGCCGGGTTGCGGCCGGTGGCCAGCGTCACCACCTCGAAATCCTCGCCGCCCAGCTCGGTCTGGAGATCGGCCAGCATCGGCATTTCCTTGCGGCAGGGCGCGCACCAGGTGGCCCAGAAGTTCAGCAGGACCACCTTGCCAAGGTAATCGTCGAGGTTGAGCGCCGCGCCATCGAAATCAGTGAAATCCCGTGCCGGCACCGAGACCGGGGCGGGATGCACCTTGAGCTTTTGCATGTCGCCCTCGCGCAGCGCCTCGAGCGCGGCGGGATCGGCAGCATTTGCGCTTGCCCCCAAGCCCATATAGACAGCGGCAGCAAGAGCCGATGCATTCAATCCCCGACGAGTGAGCTTCATGTCAGACAAATCCTCAAACCAGATGTGGGGCGGCCGCTTTGCCGCTGGACCGGACGCGATCATGGAGGCGATCAATGCCTCGATCGGCTTCGATCAGCGCATGGCCGCGCAGGACATCGAGGGCTCGCGCGCCCATGCCGCCATGTTGGCCGCCCAAGGCATCATTGACGGTAAAGACGCCGAAGCGATCAGGGAAGGGCTTCTCACGATCTTGTCAGAGATCGAGCGGGGCGATTTCGCCTTTTCCACCGCGCTGGAAGACATTCACATGAACGTCGAGGCCCGGCTGAAAGAGGTGATCGGCGAACCCGCCGGTCGTCTGCACACCGGCCGCAGCCGCAATGACCAGGTGGCGACCGACTTCAAGCTCTGGACCCGCGACCAGCTCGATGCCGTGGATCAGGCGCTGGGCGCGCTGATCAAGGCGCTGCTGGCCCAGGCTGAAGCCGGTGCCGACTGGGTGATGCCGGGCTTTACCCATTTGCAGGTCGCCCAGCCTGTCACCTGGGGCCACCACATGATGGCCTATGTCGAGATGTTCGCCCGCGACCGTTCCCGCATCCAGGACGCCCGTCGCCGGATGAACGAATGCCCGCTCGGCGCCGCCGCGCTGGCCGGCACCTCCTTTCCGATCGACCGCGAGGCGACGGCGCAGGCGCTGGGTTTCGACCGCCCCGCCGCCAATTCGCTCGACGCCGTGTCTGACCGGGACTTCGCGCTGGAATTCCTCGCCGCCGCCTCGATCTGCGCCATGCACCTCAGCCGCCTGGCCGAAGAGCTGGTGATCTGGTCCTCTGCGCAGTTCCGCTTCGTGACACTCTCGGACCGGTTCTCGACCGGCTCCTCGATCATGCCGCAAAAGAAGAACCCCGACGCGGCCGAACTGATCCGTGCCAAGATCGGCCGCATTTTCGGCGCCAACGTGGCGCTGATGACGGTGATGAAGGGGCTGCCCTTGGCCTATTCCAAGGACATGCAGGAAGACAAGGAACAGGTCTTCGACGCCGCCGACAACCTGATGCTGGCGCTGGCCGCGATGGAGGGGATGGTCAAGGACATGTCGGCCAATCGCGACAGCCTCGAGGCCGCGGCCGCCACCGGATTCTCGACCGCGACCGATCTGGCCGACTGGCTGGTGCGGGTGCTGGGCATGCCGTTCCGCGATGCACATCACGTCACCGGGTCGCTGGTGGCCAAGGCCGAGGCCAAGGGCTGCGATCTGCCCGACCTGAGCCTCGAAGAGATGCAATCGGTGCATGAGCATATCACCCAGGACGTCTTTGACGTTCTGGGCGTGCATAATTCCGTGGCCTCGCGCATCTCTTATGGCGGCACCGCGCCGTCGCGGGTGCGCGAACAGGTGGCGCGCTGGAAAGAGGCGCTGGCATGAGCCGCCTCGCGGCGCTGGCCGCGTTCGTGCTTTTGGCGGCCTGTGGCGTCGACGGCGAACCGGAGCGGCCCGAGGCCAGGACGCCGGTGAACCTGTCGGTCACCGGCACCGCCGAGGTCGGCCTTTCCGGCGGCTCGAGCTGAACGCCATGGCCGGGGTCTCTCCGCTTCGCTGGCTCTACCTCGCGCTCGCGCTCTGGGGGGCGGTGCATCCGATGGCCTATCTCCTACGCTGGTTTTCGCAGAACGGGTTTGACCTGCCGGGCCTGGTGGCGGCCTGGCACGCCAATGCGGCGACCAGCGGGCTGGTCTGGGACCTGACGATTGCCGCCCTGGCGCTGACCCTCTGGATCGCCGCCGAGGTGGCGGTGCGCCGCAACTGGGAGGCGCTGCTGGCGATTCCGGCAACCTTTCTGATCGGCCTGTCCTGCGGCCTGCCGCTCTATCTCTTCCTGCGCAGCCGGCCTATACTTTAGCGCGCATTCCTCTACCAGAATTCCCGCGTTTGTAACGCAGCTGCCCCATTCCAGCCATATTTGGCTGGGAAATTATGGCCGGACTCAGCCAGGGGAATCCACAGCGCGCCATGACCTTTGTCTCTGCCAACAAGACAGCCGTTTCCGTGCCACCCGCCGCAGGCCAGGGCCGGCTGATGCGGGTGGCCCGCGAACACGGAGTCGGGCCGGTCAGGCAATATGCCCAGATGCTGGCGCTGCGGGTCAGGGGCACCGGGATCGACACCGGCGAATACTACGATTTCGGACTTTACGACAACGCCCACACCGGCCGCGGCCGCGCGCGCTTTCTTGGCGAACAGGCCAGCCGCGAGCTCAATCTTTCGCTCTCCCCGGATGGGGTCTGGCTCCACGACGCCATCGTTTCCGACAAAGTGGCGCTGGTGCAGTACCTTGCCGAACGCGGAATGCCCACCGCCGAGACCCAGGCCACCGTCGGCAAGAGCCATGCCTTTGGCGGCATTCCCCGGCTCAGGAACACCGGCCAGTTGTTGGGTTTTCTCTCCGCCGGAGCGCGTTATCCGCTGCTGGCCAAGCCGACCTTCGGCCGGCTCAGCACCGGCGCGCCGCGCATCGACCGGATCGACGACGAAGGCCGCTTCCTGCGCTTTGCCAATGGCCGTTGCGCCGATCTGGCGAGCTTTGCCGAAGAGGTGATGCGGGATCACGGCCGCACCGGCCTGGTGTTCCAGAGCGCGCTGCGTCAGCACGGCGCACTGACGGCGCTGACCGGCCCGGCGCTTGTCACCCTCCGGCTGGTGACCCTGGCCGAAGCGCCGCAGGCGCCTGCCGTGCTCTATGCGCTGGCCTGCCTGCCGGATGCGGGCGCGGGAATGCTCTGCCCGGTCGACCTGTCCGATGGCACGCTGGGCGAGATCCGTCGGGGCAGCGGGCCCGACACCGAGTGGCGCAGCAGCCATCCGGTTACCGGCCGGCGCCTGACGGGGCAGGAGCTGCCCGACTGGCGCGCGGCCTGCGAGCTGGCCTCTGCGGCCCATGCGCTCTTGCCGGAATGCGGCATCATGGGCTGGGATATCGGCCTGACCGTCGACGGCCCGGCGCTTGTCAGCGGCACCGGCACGCCGCGCCACGCGCTCTATCAGCTGGCCCATGGCGAAGGCGTGATGAACCCGCGCTTCGCGCCCCGATTTCGGGCGGTGGCGGCGCGGCAGGCGCAGGCGGTGCAGGTGGCACTCGGGCGCGGCGCGGCGCCCGGCACGCGGCGCTGATCGCCCATTGATCCCACCGGCGGTTTTGCTATGACCGCCGCCATGGATCATTTTCTCTACCGCGACGGCGCGCTTTTCGCCGAGGACGTGCCCGTGGCCGAGATTGCCGCCACGGTCGGCACGCCGTTCTATCTTTATTCCACCGCCACGCTGCTGCGCCATTTCACCCTGTTCGACGAGGCGCTGAACGGTCTGCCGCATCTGGTCTGCTACGCGATGAAGGCGGCCTCGAACCAGGCGATCCTGAAGACGCTGGCGCAGGCCGGGGCGGGGATGGATGTGGTCTCGGGCGGGGAATATGCCCGTGCCAGGGCGGCCGGCGTGCCGGGCGAGCGGATCGTGTTTTCCGGTGTCGGCAAGACGCATGAGGAGATCCGCACTGCGCTGACCGGCGGCATCCGCCAGTTCAATGTCGAGAGCGAGCCGGAAATGGCGGTGATCTCCGAAGTCGCCAGCGCGCTGGGCGTCGAGGCGCCGATCACCATCCGGGTGAACCCGGATGTCGATGCCAGGACCCACGCCAAGATCGCCACCGGCAAGAGCGAGAACAAGTTCGGCATCCCGATTTCGCGCGCCCGCGAGGTCTATGCCCATGCCGCCAGTCTGCCGGGCCTCAAGGTGGTGGGCATCGATGTGCATATCGGTTCGCAGCTTACCGAGCTCGAGCCGTTCCGGCTGGCCTACCGCAAGGTGGCCGAACTGACCGAAACGCTGCGCGCCGACGGCCATGACATCGAGCGCCTCGATCTCGGCGGCGGGCTGGGTATTCCCTACACCCGCTCGAACGAGGCGCCGCCGCTGCCGGTGGAATACGGCGCATTGATCAAGGAGACCGTCGGCCACCTCGGCTGCGAGGTCGAGATCGAGCCGGGGCGGCTGATCGCCGGCAATGCCGGTATCCTGGTGTCCAAGGTGATCTACGTCAAACAGGGCGAGGACCGGCAGTTCCTGATCCTCGACGGCGCGATGAACGACCTGATCCGCCCGGCGATGTACGATGCCTGGCATGATATCGTGCCGGTGATCGAGCCCGAGGCCGGGGTCGAGCAGACCGCTTATGACATCGTTGGCCCGGTCTGCGAATCGGGGGATACCTTTGCCAGGGGCCGGATGATGGCGCCGTTGGTCCCCGGCGCTCTGGTCGCCTTCCGCTCGGCCGGGGCCTATGGTGCTGTAATGGCAAGCGAATACAACACCCGCCCGCTGATCCCCGAGGTTCTGGTGCGGGATGATAAATTTGCTGTCATCCGCGCCCGTCCGACCTTTGACGAAATGATAAACCGCGATACCATCCCCGAGTGGCTCTGAGCGCGCCCCCGCGTTCGGGCCGGTCAGTATGGAGCGGTATCATCCCCCGGACGACACGGTATCTTGAGAGTGTGAGCCGCATTCGCGGCGCGGTGACCCTGACATATCTCGGCCTCTGGTCCGAGCGTGTGACGCGTGCCTTCTGGCCGCTGTGGTCGGTGGCGCTTGTGGCGCTTGCCCTCCTGATGCTCGGTATGCAGGATCTCCTGCCGCTCGAGGCGGTCTGGGCGCTGATCGTGTTTTTTGCGCTGGGCGGGCTGCTGACGCTGGGCCTTGGCCTGCGCCGGTTCCGCCGGCCGCGCCGCGACGAGGCGCTCGACCGGCTCGATGCGACGCTGCGGGGACGGCCGCTGCAAACCCTGCGTGACAATCAGGCGATCGGCGGCAGTGATGCCGCCTCGGTCGCGGTCTGGCAGGCGCATCAGGATCGCATGGCCGCGCACGCCGCCGAGGCGCGCGCCGTTTCGCCGGATCTGCGGGTGTCGCGGCGCGATCCCTTTGCCCTGCGTTACGTGGCGGTTCTGGCGCTGGCGGTGGCGCTGCTCTTCGGCTCGTTCTGGAAGGTCTCTTCGGTCACCGGCGTCACCGCCGGCGGCCAGGCGCTGGCCTCTGGCCCGACCTGGGAAGGCTGGGTCGAGCCGCCGGCCTATACCGGCCTGCCGTCGCTCTACCTTGCCGATCAGACCGGCGGCACGCTGGAGGTGGCCGAGGGCAGTCGCATCACCCTGCGGTTTTACGGCGAGGTCGGTGCGCTGACGGCGCGCGAGACGGTCTCGGGCCGCACTGCCGAGGTGGAAAGCGTGGCCGAGGCCTCGCAGAGCTTTGAGGTGCGCCAGCCCGGGGCGCTGGTGATCGACGGCCCGGGCGGCCGTGACTGGCAGATCGCGCTCGCCGCAGACACCGCCCCGCAGGTGCGCGTGATCGACGAGATCACCACCGCCGCGCGCGGCGAGATGTCCTTGCCCTTCGAGGCCGAGGACGATTACGGCATCCGCTCCGGCGAGGCCACCATCCGGCTCGATCTGGCCGAGGTCGACCGCCGCCATGGCCTGGCCGTCGAGCCCGAGCCGCGCGCGGCGATCAGGGTGCCATTGCCGCTGCCGATTTCCGGCTCGCGGGCGGCGTTCAACGAGACTCTGATCGAGGATTTCTCGCAACATCCCTGGGCCAACCTGCCGGTCACCATCGAGCTGCGGGTCATCGACGACCGCGACCAGACCAGCGCGCCAGAGACCCTGGCCACGCCGCTGCCCGGCCGCCGGTTTTTCGATCCTTTCGCCGCCGCCATCATCGACCAGCGCCGGGCGCTCTTGTGGTCGCGCGGCAATGCCGGCGACGCGGCAATGATCCTGCGTGCCATCACCCACCGTCCCGAAGGTCTTTTCCGGTCGGCCGTGCCCTACCTGCGGATGCGTACCATCCAGCGCCGGCTCGAGAGCTTTGCCGCCACCGGCATGACCGGTGCGCAACGTGACGAACTGGCCGCCGCGATGTGGGATCTGGCGGTGCTGCTCGAGGATGGCGACCTGTCGGATGCGCTCGAACGGCTGCGCCGGGCGCAGGAGCGGTTGTCGGAGGCGATGAAGAACGGCGCCTCGGATCAGGAGATCGCCGAGCTGATGCAGGAGCTGCGCGAGGCGACGCAGGATTACATGCGGCAATTGGCCCAGCAGCAGCGCGAGAACGGGGAACAGCCCGAAACGGCGCAGACCCCGGAAAACATGATGGAGATGACGCAAGACGATCTTCAGGCCATGATGGACCGGATCCAGGAGCTGATGGAACAGGGGCGGATGGCCGAGGCCGAACAGGCGCTGGCCGAATTGCAGCAGATGCTCGAAAACATGCAGGTCACCCAGGGCCAGCAGGGTCAGGGCCAGCAGTCGCCCGGCCAACAGGCAATGGACGGGCTGGCCGAGACCCTGCGCGATCAGCAGGGGCTGTCGGACCAGGCGTTCCGCGACCTTCAGGAACAGTTCAACCCCAATGCCCAGCAAGGCCAGAACCAGGGCAACCAGGGTCGGGATGGCCAGCAGGGCCAGGGCGAGCAGCACCAGCAGGGCGAAGGCCAGGGCCAGGGTCAGCAGCAGGGTGAACAGGGTCAAGGCGGGCTCGAAGGCGAGCTGGCCGACCGGCAGGAGGCGCTGCGGCGCGAGGTCGAACGCCAGCGTGGCGCGCTGCCCGGTCAGGGCACTGAGGCCGGCCGCCGGGCACAGCAATCGCTCGAGGATGCCGAACGCGCCATGGAGGGCGCCGAACAGGCGCTGCGCGCGGATGATCTGGCCGAGGCAATCGACCGCCAGGCCGAAGCGATGGACGCGCTGCGCGAGGGCATGCGCAACCTCGGCGAAGCGCTGGCCGAGGAACAGCGGGAACAGGGCGGCCAGGGCGACACCGCCGGCGCCCGCGAGGGCGAGCGGCGTGATCCGCTGGGCCGCGACGCCGGCAATTCCGGCACCATCAGCAGCGGCGAAGAGTTGTTGAACGGCGAAGACGTCTATCGCCGCGCCCGTGAGCTTCTGGATGAAATCCGCCGCCGCTCGGGCGAGGGCGCCCGGCCGGAAATCGAACGCGACTATCTGGAACGGTTGCTCGACCGGTTCTGATGGCGGGCGAGGCCGGGATCAGCCCGGGGTTTGTGCCGCCTCCGACGACATGCCGTCGAGCCAGTGCAGCGCCGCCAGCACCTGCGCATCGAGCCAGCCCCGCAGCCCGTTGACCCAGATCACATAGCTCTCGAGCGCTGGCGCGAGTCCCGGGGCCGTCTCGGCGATCTGCGGCGAATAGGCATAGATCAGCGCCGCAATCGCCACCAGAAGCAACACCCAGGTAAAGCCACGGCGGAAGTGGCTGCGTGCGGTGCGCTCGGGCTCGGCGGCGATCTCTTCGCTGGCCTCGCTTTTGCGCGGCTGATCGGTGGAACGCAGGGTCGAGTTGATCTCTTCGATATCGGGAAGCAGTTCGCGCCGCGAGCCGCTGGCGGCGGCGGCCGCCGCCGCGGTGGCGCTGGGCGTCGGCTCCGGCGCTTTCGGATCCTTGCCGCGCAGGCGCGCCATGCGCTCGCGCGATTGTCGCGCGCGCTGCGCCTGTTCGTCTTCGGTGCGGCGCATGTCGTCAAGCCCGAGATCGGGCTGGCTCTCGACGGCGCCGCGCTCGGCCTCGCGCACCCGGCTCTCGCGCTCGGCCTCTTCGCGCAGCACGCTGGCGACTTCCGGGTCCAGCTGGCGTTGGGGCGCGGCGGGCTGCGGCGGTGTGGCGGGCGCTGGCTCCGGCGCGCCGGCTGACGCGTCTTCCGGGCCCGGGCGTGCCGACTGCCGAGCGTGGTCAAAATCTTCGTGCTCCGGGGCGCTGGCGGCGGGCTGAAACCAGGTCTTGCCGCAGGCCGAACATTGCACGTCCCGGCCCTCGGGCGGAACCACATCATCCGGAACCTCATACTGCGCGTCGCAATTCGGGCACGTCAGCCGCATCTTTCCCACCTGTCGCTCTTTCGGGGGCTACCCCTGCCTCAGCTTGGATCATATGTCCACCGATCGGCAAGGAAAAGCGCAATGCCGCCAAGGGCGCGGATTGCAAGTGGGGCAGGGCTGTTGCATTACGGGCCGGACTTGACGACGAACCTTATTTTACAGGGCGGGGCGCATACGTGATCGAGCTTGATGAAGTGGCCTACAGCTATGGCGGCGGCGAACTGCTGACCGACCTGTCGCTCAGGCTGGCGCCGGGGTCGTTCCACTTCCTCACCGGCCCCTCCGGCGCCGGCAAGACCACCTTTCTCAAGCTCTGTTACGGCGCGCTGGTGCCGACCGGCGGGCAGGTGCGGCTTTTCAATCAGGACGTGCGCGAGCTCGACCGGGACGGCATCGCCTATGCCCGCCGCAGGATCGGCGTGGTGCATCAGGATTGCCAGTTCCTCGATCACCTGCCGGTGGCCGAGAACATCTCCTTGCCGCTGGCGGTCTCGGGACAGGACAGGCTGGCGGCGCAGGCCAACCTCAAGGAGCTGATGTCCTGGGTCGGCCTGGCGCATCGCGCCCAGGCCCTGCCGCCCGAGCTGTCGGGCGGCGAGCGGCAGCGTGCTGCGCTGGCCCGGGCGCTGATCCTGTCGCCCGACGTGATCCTTGCGGATGAGCCCACTGGCAACGTCGACTGGGAAATGTCGCAGCGGCTGCTGAAATTGCTCGTCGAACTCAACAAGATGGGCAAGACGGTCATGATTGCCACCCATGATCTCAGCCTGATCCGCGCCGCCAAGCACCACGTGCAGGCCCGCGTGTTGCGGATCTCCGGGCGCAAGCTGCAACTGGCGGGGGCGGACCTGTGAAGATCAACCTCGCCGCCGTGACCGACATGCTGTCCTTTGATGCCGGCGCCGACCGGGTGGTGCCGCCCACCGGCTTCACCGCCCGGCTGACCGTCTTTACTGCCGGGGCCATGGCCTTTCTCGCGGTCTTTGCGCTGGCGCTGTCGCTGGCGTCCGGGCGGCTGGCCGCGAACTGGCGTGACGCACTGGCCGGCAGCGCCACGCTGCGGATCTCGGCACCCGCCGCGCAGATGGCCGCGCAGACCGAGCGCGCGCTCACGATCCTGTCTGAGACCCCCGGCGTGGCCGAGGCCCGCGCGCTGGAGCCGGACGAACAGCGCGCCCTGCTGGAGCCCTGGTTCGGCCCGGACCTGCCGGTCGAGAGCCTGCCGGTGCCGCAGTTGATCGAGGTGCGCGAGACCGCCTCGGGCTATGACGGCGACGGGCTGCGGCTCAGGCTCCAGGCCGAGCTGCCCGGCGCGGTGCTGGACGATCATACCCGCTGGCGCAAACCGCTGGTCAGCGCGGCAGGACGGCTCAAGTTGCTGGGCTGGCTGGCAATCGTGCTGATCTTTGGCACCATGGGCGCGATGATCACCCTGGCGGCCAATGCGGCGCTGGCGGCCAATGCCCAGGTGATTCAGGTGCTGCGCCTTGTGGGCGCCACCGACACCTATATCGCCCGCGCCTTCGTGCGCCGCTTTACCCTGCGCGCCGCCACCGGCGCAGGCGCCGGCGTCCTTGCCGGGCTGCTGGCGGTGGTTTTGCTGCCCGGCGCCGGCTCCGAGGCCGGCGTGCTTACCGGGCTGCGCTTTCAGGGGGGCATTGGCTCTTGCCGTTGCTGGTGCCGCTCCTCGCGGCGGTGGTGGCCTTTGCCGCCACCCGCTATGCGGCGATGCGCGTGCTTGGGGGACTTCGCTGATGCAATATGCGCGGTCGCTGCTGTTCAATTTCCAGATGTACCTGATGCTCGGCCTCATGGGGATCGCCTTTTTTCCGCTGGCGCTGGCCAGCCGCGACGGCGCGCAATGGGCCTGCAAGACCTATTGCCGCTGGGTCCGCTGGACCGCCGGCTGGATGGTCGGGCTGAAAACCGAGGTGCGCGGCGCGGTGCCGCAGGGCGAAGTTCTGGTCGCGGCGAAGCACCAGTCGTTTCTCGACATCATCATCATCTTCTCCGCCTTGCCGGCGGCCAAGTTCATCATGAAGCGCGAGCTGCTCTGGGCACCGGTCCTCGGGCAATATGCCGCCCGCATCGGCTGTGTTCCGGTTGCCCGCGGCAAGCGCGGGGCCGCGATCAAGAAGATGGTGGCCGACGTCGCCGCCGGCATGGCCAACCCCGGCCAGCTGGTGATCTATCCGCAGGGCACCCGCGTCGCGCCGAACCGCTATCTGCCCTACAAGGTGGGCTCGCATGTGCTCTACGCTGAGTTGGGCCAGCCCTGCGTGCCGGCGGCGACCAATGTCGGTGTCTTCTGGCCGCGCCACGGCGTTTTGCGCAAACCCGGCCTTGCGGTGGTGGAGTTCCTCGAGCCGATCGCGCCGGGGCAGTCGCGCGCGAGCTTTCTGAACACGCTGGAAGAGGTGGTCGAGCGGCGCTCGCAGGAGCTGATGCTCGAGGCGGGGTTCGCGGATCTACCGGAGGAAAACCGGCACCTGACCCGGCCCTGAACGATCCGGCCGGTCGGGCAGGCGAAATTCCGTCACCGGAAAAATGTGCAAAAATTCCGTGAGGATTTCTGGCATGGCCGGTGGCGGGGCTGGGCCCGCCACCGGCGCGGTCTCACATGTGGATCGCGCCGTCGCCGCAGGCCAGCGCCGCTTCGCGCACCGCCTCGGAGAAGGTCGGATGGGCATGGCAGGTCAGCGCCACGTCCTCGGCGGAGGCGCCAAATTCCATCGCCACGCAGATTTCGTGGATCAGGTCGCCGGCCGCCGGGCCGATGATGTGGCAGCCGAGCACCCGGTCGGTTTCCTTGTCGGCCAGCAGCTTGACGAAACCGTCGCCGGCGAACACCGCCTTGGCGCGGCCGTTGCCCATGAAGGAGAACTTGCCGACCTTGTAGGCGCGGCCTTCTTCCTTGAGCTGTTCCTCGGTCTTGCCGACGCTGGCGACCTCGGGATGGGTGTAGATCACGCCCGGAATGACCCCGTAGTTCACATGGCCATGTTTGCCGGCGATGACCTCGGCCGTTGCCATGCCTTCGTCCTCGGCCTTGTGCGCCAGCATCGGGCCCTCGATGGCGTCGCCGATGGCATAGACGCCCTTGACGCTGGTCTGCCAGTCGTCGCCCACCTTGATCTGGCCGCCCTTGGTGGTCTCGATGCCGAGATCGGAGAGGCCGAGGCCGTCGGTAAAGGGCCGCCGGCCGGTGGCGCAGAGCACCACATCGGCCTCGGCCGTGGCCTCGCTGTCATCCTTGCGCAGCTTGTAGTTGACCTTGGCCTTGGTCTTGGTGGCCTCGACGCTCGAGACCGCGGCGCCGAGCGTGAATTTCAGCCCCTGCTTCTCGAGCAGCTTCTTGAACTGCTTCTGCACGTCGGAATCCATGCCCGGGGTGATGTGGTCGAGATATTCGATCACCTCGACCTCGGACCCGAGCCGGGCATAGACCGACCCCATCTCGAGCCCGATGACACCGGCGCCGATGACGATCATCTTTTTCGGCACCTTGCCCAGGGCCAGCGCGCCTTCCGAGGTGACCACGACCTTTTCGTCGACGGTGACATCGGCGCCGGGCACCGGCGAAGGCTCGGAGCCCGAGGCGATGATGATGTTTTTCGCCTCGTGCACCTCGTCGCCGACCTTGACCTTGCCGGCCTCGGGGATCGAGCCCCAGCCCTTGAGCCAGTCGATCTTGTTCTTCTTGAACAGGAATTCGACGCCCTTGGTGTTCTGGCCGATGACGTCGTCCTTGTAGGCCTGCATCTGCTTCCAGTCGACCGAGGGGCTTTTCCCCTTGAGGCCCATCCTGGCAAAGTTGTGCTCGGCCTCGTGCAGCTGATGGGTGGCGTGCAGCAACGCCTTGGAGGGGATGCAGCCGATGTTGAGGCAGGTGCCGCCGAGGGTCTCGCGGCCCTCGACGCAGGCGGTCTTGAGACCCAGTTGCGCGCAGCGGATGGCGGCGACATAGCCGCCGGGGCCTGCGCCGATGACGATGACATCATAACTTGCCATGGTGTGTCCTTTCTTGGTCGGGCAATTCGGGGGCGCTGCCCCCGGACCCCCGGGATATTTGCGGCCAGAAGAAGATGCGGGTTGGGCTCATAGCAAGGCTGCCACGAGCAGGGTGAGGATGGCGACAAGGCCCAGTGCCCAGAACAGGCTGCGCCAGGGCACCCAGCCGAAGGCATAGGCCGGGATGTAGAGCAGCCGGGCGACAAGGTAGAGGCCCGAGGCCGCGGCGGTGACACCGCTGGCCTTGTCGGCGAAGGTCACCACCAGGGTGGCGATGGCGAAGAGGATCAGGCTCTCGAAGTGGTTGTTCATCGCCCGGTAGAGCCGCGCGGTGCGCAGGCTCACCTGATCCTCGAGCGCGCCACCCAGACGGGGGCGGTCGCGCGGAGAGAGGGTCTTGCCCGGGCCGAGCTCGAGATTGGCCGGGACCGCCATCAGGGCGATCTGGCCGATTTGCAGCAGGGCTGCGAGGGTGAGGGCGGTGAGCTCGGGGGTCACGGACACAACGCGCCCCGGGCTTGACCCGGGGCCTCCTGGGGGCGGGCAAGCGAGAGGCCCCGGAGCAGGTCCGGGGCGAGGGGGGCCTGGGGGGCCGGGGCGGCGGGTGCGATCCTCATAGCGTATCCAGGATGTGGCAGGCCGCGTCCCGGACGCCGGCTGTCTCGGACCGGGCCCTGGCGCGCGGACCATCGATGAAGTCGCGGGCCTTGTCCAGGTCGTTGACCTCGAAGAGGCAGAACACCCGGGATGGCGTGTCGTGTTCCTGCCAGATTTGCAGAAGCGAGAGGCCGGCGTCGCGCTGTGCCTCGGTGTCGGCATCGAAATGCTCTTTCCAGCTGGCAAAATCGTTCACGTCGTAGCGGCAAAGCAGTTGCATCTTGTGCCTCCTCGTTTCCCTCCCCAGGCCGCCGCGTAAGGGGCGGGGGCGCGGCCCCCTCCCGGTTGCGGTTCCCGCGGGCGTGCCGGGCGGACGCCCGGCCGACGGCCCGGCGCCGGGTTACAAATCCATCAGCAGACGCCCCGGGTCTTCCAGCGCTTCCTTGACGCGGACGAGGAAGGTGACCGCGCCCTTGCCGTCGACGATGCGGTGATCGTAGCTTAGTGCCAGGTACATCATCGGGCGGATCTTGATCTCGCCGTTCACCACCATCGGCCGGTCCTGGATCTTGTGCATGCCGAGGATGCCCGATTGCGGCGGGTTGAGGATCGGCGAGGACATCAGCGAGCCATAGACGCCACCGTTGGAGATGGTGAAGGTGCCGCCCTGCATCTCGGCCATCGACAGCTTGCCGTCGCGGGCGCGTTTGCCCTTTTCGCCGATCGCCTTTTCGATTTCGGCAAAGGACATCTGGTCGGCGTCGCGGATCACCGGCACGACGAGGCCCTGCGGCGTGCCGGCGGCGATGCCCATGTGCACGAAGTTCTTGTAGACGATGTCGGTGCCGTCGATCTCGGCGTTGACCTCGGGCACCTCTTTCAACGCATGGCAGCAGGCCTTGGTGAAGAAGGACATGAAGCCGAGCTTCACATCGTGTTTCTTCAGGAACAGATCCTTGTATTCGTTGCGCAGCGCCATGACCTCGGTCATGTCGACCTCGTTGTAGGTGGTCAGGATGGCGGCGGTGTTCTGCGCGTCCTTGAGGCGGCGGGCGATGGTCTGGCGCAACCGGGTCATCTTGACCCGCTCCTCGCGCGAGGCATCCTCGGCCGCCACCGGCGCACGGGGCGCGGTCGCGGGGGCCGATGCCGAAGCGGCGGCGGAAGTGGCGGCCACCGCCTTGGCGACGTCTTCCTTCATCACCCGGCCGTCGCGGCCCGAGCCCTGCACCTGATCGCGCGAGAGGCCTTTTTCGGCCATCGCCTTCTTGGCCGAGGGGGCATCCTCGACGTCGTTCTCGTCCCGCCCGGCGGGGGGCGTGGTGTACTGGCTGCCGCCGGCCGGATGCCCGGCATCGTCAGCGGACGCCGCGGCGCCGCCTTCGGACGAGATCACCGCCAGCTTGGCCGAGGCCTCGACGGTGTCGCCTTCCTTGGCGGTGATTTCCGCCAGAACGCCGGTCGCCGGGGCGGGCACTTCGACGCTGACCTTGTCGGTTTCCAGCTCGCAGAGCATCTCGTCCTGGGCCACCGGATCGCCGACCTTCTTGAACCAAGTCGAGACCGTCGCCTCGGTCACGCTTTCGCCGAGGGTGGGGACCATGACATCGACGCTGCCGCCGCCGCTGGCGGCTCCGTCGGCCGCGCCGGAGGTCTCTTCCTCGGTCTTGGCTTCGGCCGGGCGTTCCTTGGGTTCGGTGGCACCGGCTTCGCCGCTCTCGGCGATATTGGCAAGCAGGGCGTCGACGCCCACGGTCTCGCCTTCTTGCGCCACGATGTCGGACAGTTTGCCGGCGGCGGGCGAGGGCACCTCGACCGTCACCTTGTCGGTTTCCAACTCGCAGAGCATCTCGTCCACCGCGACACTGTCGCCCGGTTTCTTGAACCAGGTCGCCACGGTGGCCTCGGTCACGGATTCACCCAGCGTGGGCACGCGTACTTCGGTCGGCATATCAGTCGTTTCCTTCAATCGTCAGCGCCTGGTCGACCAGCGCCTGTTGTTGAGCTTTGTGTTGCGAGGCGAGGCCCGTGGCCGGCGAGGCGCTGGCGGCGCGGCCGACATAGACCGGGCGGCTGTGGGTGGCGTTGATCCGGTTGAGCACCCATTCGAGGTTGGGTTCCATGAAGGTCCAGGCGCCCTGGTTCTTGGGCTCTTCCTGGCACCAGATCATCTGCGCGTCCTTGAACCGCTCCAGCTCCTTCACGGCCGAGATCGCCGGGAAGGGATAGAATTGTTCGAAGCGCATCAGGTAGATGTCGTCGAGACCGCGTTTGTCGCGTTCCTCGAGCAGGTCGTAATAGACCTTGCCCGAGCACATGACGACGCGGCGGATCTTGCTGTCGTCGACCAGTTTGGTTTCGGAATTTCCCTTCTCGGCATCGTCCCAGAGGACGCGGTGGAAGGAGGAGCCGGTGGTGAATTCCTCGGCCTCGGAGACCGCCACCTTGTGCCGCAGCAGCGATTTCGGCGTCATCAGGATCAGCGGCTTGCGGAAGGTCCGGTGCATCTGGCGGCGCAGGATGTGGAAGTAGTTGGCCGGCGTGGTGCAATTGGCCACGATCCAGTTGTCCTGGCCGCACATTTGCAGGAAGCGCTCGAGCCGGGCCGAGGAGTGCTCGGGGCCCTGGCCTTCGTAGCCATGCGGCAGCAGGCAGACCAGGCCCGACATCCGCAGCCACTTCGATTCCCCCGACGAGACGAACTGATCGAACATGATCTGCGCGCCGTTCGAGAAGTCGCCGAACTGCGCCTCCCACATCACCAGCGCGTTGGGTTCGGCCAACGAATAGCCGTATTCGAAGCCGCTGACCGCATATTCTGACAAGGCGCTGTCGATCACGTCGTAGCGCGCCTGGCCCTCGCGGACGTGGTTGAGCGGGTAGTACCGCTCTTCGGTGTCCTGGTTGATCAGGGCGGAGTGGCGCTGCGAAAAGGTGCCGCGGGCGCTGTCCTGGCCGGACAGGCGCACCGGATAGCCTTCGGTGAGCAGCGAGCCGAAGGCCAGCGCCTCGGCGGTGGCCCAGTCAAAGCCCTTGCCGGTCTCGAACATCTTCTGCTTGGCTTCGAGCAGCCGGCCCACCGTGCGGTGCAGCGGGAAGCCTTCGGGCGCCCGGACGAGCGCGGCTCCGACCTCTTCCATGGTCTCGGGTTTGATCGCGGTTTCGCCGCGTTGGTAATCGTCGTCGCTCTGCCGGTCGAGATGCGACCACTTGCCATCGAGCCAGTCGGCCTTGTTGGGCTTGTAATCCTTGCCGGCCTCGAACTCTTCGTTCAGCCTGGCCTGGAAGGCGGCTTTCATGTCCTCGATCTCGCCCTCGGGGATCAGCCCGTCCTTGACCAGCCGCTCGGTATAGAGCGAGAGCGTCGTCTTGTGGCCCTTGATCTTCTTGTACATCAAGGGGTTGGTGAACATCGGCTCGTCGCCTTCGTTGTGACCGAAGCGGCGGTAGCAGAAGATGTCGATCACCACGTCCTTGTGGAACTTCTGGCGGAACTCGGTGGCCACCTTGGCGGCGTGCACCACCGCCTCGGGGTCGTCGCCATTGACGTGAAAGATCGGCGCCTCGACCACCAGCGCGTTGTCGGTGGGGTAGGGCGAGGAACGCGAAAAGTGCGGCGCGGTGGTAAAGCCGATCTGGTTGTTCACCACGACGTGGATGGTGCCGCCGGTCTTGTGACCGCGCAGGCCCGACAGCGCGAAACATTCCGCCACCACGCCCTGGCCGGCAAAGGCTGCATCGCCGTGCAGCAGCACCGGGATCACCGTGGAATGTTCGGCGTCGTTGCGCTGATCCTGCTTGGCGCGGGCCTTGCCCAGAACCACCGGGTTCACCGCCTCGAGGTGGCTGGGGTTGGCGGTCAGCGACAGGTGCACCTTGTTGCCGTCGAACTCGCGGTCCGAGGAGGCGCCGAGGTGGTATTTCACGTCGCCGGAACCGTCCACGTCCTCGGGCTTGAAACTGCCGCCCTGAAACTCGTTGAAGATCGCCTTGTAGGGTTTGTTCATCACGTTGGCGAGCACAGAGAGCCGGCCGCGGTGCGGCATGCCGATGACGATCTCTTCGACCCCCAGCGCGCCGCCGCGCTTGATGATCTGCTCCATCGCCGGGATCAGGCTTTCGCCACCATCAAGGCCGAAGCGCTTGGTGCCCATGTATTTGACGTGCAAGAACTTCTCGAAACCCTCGGCCTCGACCATCTTGTTGAGGATGGCTTTCCGGCCTTCGCGGGAAAACTTCACTTCCTTGCCGTAGCCCTCGATGCGCTCTTTCAGCCAGGCGCTCTGTTCAGGGTCGGAGATATGCATGTATTGCAGCGCGAAGGTGCCGCAATAGGTCCGCTTCACGATCTCGACGATCTGCCGCAACGAGGCGATCTGAAGCCCCAGAACATTGTCGATGAAGATCGGCCGGTCCATGTCGGCGGCGGTGAAGCCATAGGTCTTGGGGTCGAGCTCGGGGTGCGGGCTGTCCTGGCGCAGGCCCAGCGGATCGAGATCGGCGGCCAGGTGGCCGCGAATACGGTAAGCCCGGATCAACATCAGCGCCCGGATACTGTCGAGCACGGCGCGCTGGATCTGGTCGTCGGTCAGTTCGACCCCGCGGCTCTTGGCGCTGTCGGCGATCTTCTTGCCGGCGGCGCGGCTCTCGGCCGGGGGCGGGGCGGGCCATTCGCCGGTCAGCGCGGCGGTGACGTCGTCACCGGGCTGCGGCGGCCAGTCGGCGCGCGCCCAGGAGGGACCTTTCGCCTCGTTCTTGACGTCCCGATCATCGTCGCCCAGCTGCCGGAAAAATTCCTGCCAGGCCTCGTCGACCGAGGCCGGATCGTCGGCGTAGCGGGCGTATATCTGTTCCAGATATTCCGCATTGTGGCCTTGCATGAAGCTCGAGGCCTTGAAGATGTCGTTGGGGCTTTGGTCGGTCATCTTTGCACCTTTGGCGGACGTGAACCGGTTGTCTTTAGTCGGTAGGGCGGGGGTGACCCCGCCTTACCATAGGATTGTTTTCAGCCTCTGACAGGGGTCAGCCCTTGTCGATGGCCTCCTTGACGGCCTCGCCCAGCGTCGCCGGGCTGTCGGCCACCACGATGCCGGCGCTGCGCATCGCTTCGATCTTGTCGTCGGCGCCGCCCTTGCCACCGGCGACGATGGCGCCGGCGTGGCCCATGCGACGGCCCGGAGGCGCGGTGCGTCCGGCGATGAAGCCCGCGGTCGGTTTCCAACGGCCCTTCTTCTTTTCGGAGGCGAGGAATTCCGCCGCTTCCTCTTCGGCCGAGCCGCCGATCTCGCCGATCATGATGATCGAGGTGGTCTCGTCATCGGCGAGGAACATCTCCAGCACGTCGATGTGTTCGGTGCCCTTGATCGGGTCGCCGCCGATGCCCACGGCCGAGGATTGGCCCAGGCCCATGTCGGTGGTCTGCTTGACCGCCTCATAGGTCAGCGTGCCCGAGCGCGAGACCACGCCGACCGAGCCGCGCTTGTGGATATGGCCGGGCATGATGCCGATCTTGCAGGCGTCGGGCGTGATGACGCCGGGGCAGTTCGGGCCGATCAGCCGGCTCTTGCTGCCTTCGAGCGCGCGCTGCACCTTCATCATGTCGAGCACCGGGATGCCTTCGGTGATGCAGACAATCAGCTCCATCTCGGCGTCGATCGCCTCGAGGATCGAGTCGGCGGCGAAGGGCGGCGGCACATAGATGACAGAGGCATTGGCCTCGGTCTTGGCCCGGGCTTCATGCACCGAGTTGAAGACCGGCAGGTCAAGGTGGGTCTGACCGCCTTTGCCAGGGGTGACGCCGCCGACCATCTTGGTGCCGTATGCGATGGCCTGTTCGGTGTGAAAGGTGCCCTGCGAGCCGGTGAGGCCCTGACAGATCACCTTGGTGTTTTCATCTACGAGGACTGCCATTGAAAGGAGTCTCCTTGTCGTTTCCGTAGGGTGGGTCTGCGACCCACCGTGATCCGCGAGGGTGGGTTACAAACCCACCCTACGATTACCCTTTGACCGCTTTCACGATCTTCTGGGCGCCATCCTTGAGGTCGTCGGCGGCAATCACGTCAACATCCGAGTTGTTGATGATCTCCTTGCCCTTCTCGACGTTGGTGCCTTCGAGACGCACCACCAGCGGCACCTTCAGGCCCACTTCCTTGACCGCGGCGATCACGCCCTCGGCAATGACGTCGCAACGCATGATGCCGCCGAAGATGTTGACCAGGATGCCCTTCACGTTCGGATCGCTGGTGATGATCTTGAACGCCTCGGTCACCTTTTCCTTGGTGGCGCCACCGCCCACGTCGAGGAAGTTGGCCGGCTCGGCGCCGTAGAGCTTGATGATGTCCATCGTCGCCATGGCCAGGCCCGCGCCGTTGACCATGCAGCCGATCTCGCCGTCGAGCGCGATGTAGTTGAGGTCGTATTTCGAGGCCTGAAGCTCCTTGGCATCTTCCTCGGTCTCGTCGCGCAGCTCGGAGATGTCGGGCTGGCGGTACATGGCGTTGCCGTCAAAGCCGACCTTGGCGTCGAGCACCTTGAGCTCGTTGCCGGGCATGACGATCAGCGGGTTGATTTCCAGCATCTCCATGTCCTTCTCGATGAAGGCCTTGTAGAGAATGCCCATCAACTTGACGCATTGCTTGACGGCCGCGCCCTCGAGGCCCAGCGAAAAGGCGACGCGGCGGCCGTGATAGGGCTGATAGCCGGTGGCGGGATCGACGCTGAACGACAGGATCTTCTCCGGCGTGCTGGCGGCCACCTCTTCGATGTCCATGCCGCCCTCGGTCGAGCAGACAAAGGACACGCGGCTGGTCTGGCGATCGACCAGCAGCGCGAGATAGAGTTCGCGGTCGATGTCGGAACCGTCTTCGATGTAGATGCGGTTGACCTGCTTGCCGGCCGGGCCGGTCTGGTGGGTGACCAGGGTCTTGCCCAGCATCTTCTTGGCCTCTTCGGCGGCTTCTTCGACCGACTTGGCCAGCCGCACGCCGCCCTTTTCGCCGGCGCTCTCTTCCTTGAAGGAGCCCTTGCCGCGGCCACCGGCGTGAATCTGGGCCTTGACGACCCAGAGCGGCCCGTCCATCTCGCCAGCCTTGGTCTTGGCCTCGTCCGCCTTCAGAACGACGCGGCCATCGGATACCGGCGCGCCGTAGGAGCGAAGCAGTGCCTTCGCCTGATACTCATGAATGTTCATGGATCAACTGTCCCATCTTGCTGCAATTGCATTGTGCCATTGCATATTAAAAACAGGTTCCTAAACGTAAAACTGTCGCGTCAACGGTGTTAGCGCCGAAAACCCGACATTTGTGATCACACGATTTCAGCGTGTGATCACAAACTCTGCGGCCGACCGGGCCTCTCTGCCGACTGCCGCGAATCACCTGCCATGCAGGGCGCCGCGGCACCCCGGCGGCGATGCAAATCCTGCAACCGCCTTGGACGCGCGCCATCCCGGAAACGCCGAAACGAAAACGGGCGCCCCCGCAGGGACGCCCTTGATCATTTCGGCTGTCCGGGCGCAGGGCCGGACGGCTCAGGCCAGGGTGCTGTCGATGCCCTTGCAGGCTTCGACCAGGCCTTTCACGGCCTTGACCGAAGCGTCGAACATCTCTTGCTCCTGCTTGTTGAGCTTGATGTTGACGATGCGCTCGACGCCGCCGGCGCCGATCACGGTGGGCACGCCCACATACATGCCGTTCAGGCCGAATTCGCCGTCGCAATAGGCCGCGCAGGGCAGGACGCGCTTCTGGTCTTTCAGATAGGCTTCGGCCATTTCGATGGCGCTGGTGGCCGGGGCATAGAAGGCCGAGCCGGTTTTCAGCAGGCCGACGATCTCGGCGCCGCCGTCACGGGTACGCTGGACGATGGCGTCCAGTTTCTCTTGCGTGGTCCAGCCCATGTCTACCAGATCGGGGAGCGGGATGCCGGCGACGGTGGAATAGCGCACCGAAGGCACCATGGTGTCGCCGTGGCCGCCCAGAACGAAAGCGGTGACATCTTTCATCGAGACGTCGAATTCCGAGGCGAGGAAGTGACGGAAACGCGCCGAATCAAGCACGCCGGCCATGCCGCAGACCTTCTCGGCGGGCAGGCCGGAGAATTGTTGCAGCGCCCAGACCATGGCGTCGAGCGGGTTGGTGATGCAGATGACAAAGGCGTCGGGAGCGTTGTCGCGGATGCCTTCGCCGACCGATTTCATCACCTTGAGGTTGATGCCAAGCAGGTCGTCGCGGCTCATGCCGGGCTTGCGCGGTACGCCGGCGGTGACGATGCAGACATCGGCGCCGGCGATGTCGGCGTAATCCTGGGTGCCTTTGAGCCGGGCGTCGAAGCCCTCGGAGGGACCGGATTCCGCAATGTCGAGCGCTTTGCCCTCGGGGGTGCCTTCGGCAATGTCGAACAGGACAACGTCGCCCAGTTCCTTGAGCGCGACGAGGTGGGCGAGCGTGCCGCCGATCTGTCCTGCGCCGATCAGGGCAATCTTGGGTCTGGCCATGGGAATTTCTCCGGTCGGTGTTGAATTTGGCCGTTTGCGTAAGCCGGAATTCGGCGCGGCGCAAGTGCGCTGCGCTGCGGCGCCAAACGGCGCAACGGCTGGAAGTGCCGGGGTGATAGCGATAAAGACCGGGAAACAAGGGCAGTTAGACGAGGCGCAGATGCTGGAATTCTCCCCCGGATTTTTCGCCGTGGCGCTGCCTGCGGTGGTGTTTGCCGGGGTGTCCAAGGCCGGTTTCGGCTCGGGCGCGTCCTTTGCAAGTGCCTCGATTCTGGCGCTTGTTCTGCCGCCGGGCCTTGCCCTCGGGATCATGCTGCCGCTTCTGATGCTGATCGATCTGGCCAGCCTGCGGCCCTATTGGCGGCGCTGGTCCTGGCCCGAGGCACGGGCGCTGATGCTGGGCGCGCTGCCCGGCGTGGCGCTGGGGGCCTGGCTCTACCGGATCGCCGATGACGATGCCATCCGGTTGCTGATCGGGGTGATTTCGCTGGCGTTCGTGATCTGGCAGATCAGCCTGGCGCGCGGCTGGGTCACGCTGGGCGGGCGGCCGCTGCCGTTGCGCGGCGGCTATCTGTCGGGGATGACCGCCGGGTTCACCAGCTTCGTCAGCCATGCGGGCGGCCCGCCGGCGGCGGTCTTTCTGCTGGGCCGCAAGCTCGACAAGACCCGGTATCAGGCGACCACAGTGATCGTGTTCTGGGTGATCAACCTGTTCAAATTCGTGCCTTACAGCTTCCTCGGCATTTTCACCATCCAGACGCTGATTGCCGATCTCCTGCTTGCGCCCGCCGCGCTGATCGGGGCCTGGCTGGGGGTGAAGGCGCATCACATGATCCCCGAGCGGGCGTTTTTCGCGGTCACCTATGTGCTGCTGAGCTGCACCGGGGTGAAGCTGATCTGGGATGCCCTGGCATAGCGGTGTTCACAGGGGCGTCAGGTGTCACTGCCCTTGGCGGGCAGCGGCTCGGCCAGGGTTTCAAAGGCCTGGCCGGCGGCCATCAGGCAGGTGATGCCGTTGGCGGTGGTGACGGTGATCGTCCAGCTGCCGGTGTCGCGCGAGGCAAAAAGCTCCATCACCGCATTGTTGCCGCCGAGGCCCATGGATTGCCGGCTTTCGCCGTATTTTTCCGCCAGCCGCGCGATCACCGCGTCACGCGGGGCGCAATTGGGGGTGGTCTGGGCGCTGGCCCGATCGGCGGCCAGCGCCAGCAGGCAGGCGCCAAGGCCGAGGCTCAGTTCAAAGACGTTTTTCATGTCGGTCCCTCTGGTTGGGGCGGGCGTCTGACGCCGGCCGGTGGATGGGATCAGCCTGCGGCAAATGGGTTAATTCCGCGGTAAACCTGGCGCACGTTGCCTGTTTTCGGGGTTTCTGCTGCACTGCGGCACTTCACCCCTTGAACTTTTCGGAAATTAATGACCCTAATCCGCGCAACAATCTTGCAAGGAGGATCCTCTCGATGGATATGCGCGCGCGCCCTTATCGTTCCGTTCTCTATATTCCCGGCTCCAAGACCCGGGCGCTGGACAAGGCGCGGGGCATGGCGGTGGATGCGATCATCTTCGATCTCGAGGATGCGGTCTCGGTCGAGGAAAAGGCCAATGCCAGGGCGACGCTGGCCGCGGCTCTGTCCGAAGGCGGCTATGGCCCGCGGATGAGGATCGTGCGGATCAACGGGCTCGACACCGAATGGGGCCACCAAGACGCCCGGGCGGTGGTCGAGATGCGGCCCGACGCGGTGCTGCTGCCCAAGGTGAATTCCGCCGATGATCTCGATGCTCTGGCCGAGATCACCGGCGACCTGCCGATTTGGGCGATGATGGAGACGCCGCAAGGCATGTTGCGCGCCGAAGAGATCGCCGCCCATCCGAAACTCGCGGGCTTTGTCATGGGCACCAATGACCTTGCCAAGGATTTGCAATGCCGCTTCCGCGCCGATCGCTTGCCGCTGATGGCGTCGCTCGGGCTCTGCCTGCTGGCGGCCAAGGCGCATGGTGTGGTGATTGTCGATGGGGTCTACAATGCCTTCAAGGATGACGATGGACTGCGCAGCGAATGCCAGCAGGGCCGTGAGATGGGCATGGACGGCAAGACGCTGATCCACCCGGCGCAGGTGGCCATCGCCAACGAGGTCTTTGCGCCCTCGGGCGAGGACATCGATCTTGCCGGGCGCCAGATCGCCGCCTTCGAGGAGGCCGAGGCGAAGGGGCAGGGGGTGGCCGTCGTCGATGGCCGCATCGTCGAGAACCTGCATGTTGCCACGGCACGCGAGATACTGGCAAAAGCAGAGGCAATTGCAGCCCTCTCATCGGAGTAGCCTCATGTTTCTTCTTGTCCTCGGTCTCGCGCTCTGGGCGCTGGCACATTTCTTCAAACGTCTGCTCCCGGCCCGCCGCGCCGCGATGGGCGACAAGGGCAAGGGGGCGGTGGCGCTGGCGCTGGTTGTCTCGGTGGTGCTGATGGTGCTGGGCTATCGCGCGGCGCCGTTCGTCGATGTCTGGTATCCGCCGGAATGGGCGCGGCATCTCAACAACCTGATGGTGCTGATCGCGCTCTTCATGATGTCGCCCGCCCCCAAGAAAGGCCGCCTGCTCTCGGGCATGCGCCATCCGATGCTGATGGGCTTCGGCCTCTGGGCGCTGGCGCATCTGCTGGTCAATGGCGATGTCGCCTCGATCGTGCTGTTTGGCGGGCTGCTGGTCTGGGCCACGGCCGAGATTCTGGTGATCAACCGGGCCGAGCCGCGCTGGGTGGCGCCGGCGCCGGGCTCCTATGGCAAGGATGCCATGTTCTTTCTGGCCTCGATCGTGCTTCTGGGTGTGATCGGCTATATCCACGGGCTGATCGGCCCGTCTCCATTTCCGGGGTAACTAAATGAAACTCTATCGTTTTCTATCCGCCGACGACACGTCGGAATTCTGTCACAAGGTCTCGGCCGCGCTCGACAAGGGCTGGGCGCTCTACGGCGACCCGACCTATGCCTTTGACCATGCCAATGGCGTCATGCGCTGTGGTCAGGCGGTGACCAAGGAGGTCGAGGGTAAGTATTCGCCGGACATGAAGCTGGGGGCGCAGTAATGGCCGCGACGACGACCGCCAAGACCAACCCGGGCCGCTTCTTCGAGGATTACCGGCTGGGCGAGGTGATCCGCCACGCCGTGCCGCGCACCGTCTCTGGCGGCGAAAGGGCGCTTTATCATGCCCTGTACCCGGCGCGTCACGCGCTTTATTCCTCGGATGAATTCGCCCGCGGCGCGGGCCTGCCTTCCGCACCGGTCGATGATCTGGCGGCGTTCCATCTGGTGTTTGGCAAGACGGTGCCGGATATCTCGCTCAATGCCGTCGCCAACCTCGGCTATGCCGAGGGGCGCTGGCATCTTCCGGTCTATCCCGGCGACACCCTGCGCGCGGAAAGCGAGGTGATCGGGCTCAAGCAGAACTCCAACGGCAAATCCGGCGTGGTCTATGTCCGCACCCGGGGGCTCAACCAGCGCGACGAAATCGTATTGGATTATGTCCGCTGGGTCATGGTGCGCAAACGCGATCTCGCGGCGCCGGCACCGGAGACGGTGATCCCCGAACTGCAAAAGGTGATCCCGGCGGCGGATCTCGTGATCCCTGACGGGCTCGACTTTTCCGGCTATGATTTCGATCTGGCAGGCGAGCCGCACCGCTGGGGTGACTATGTGGTGGGCGAGACCATCGATCACGTCGATGGCGTCACCGTCGAAGAGGCCGAACACATGCTGGCCACCCGGCTCTGGCAGAACACCGCCAAAGTGCATTTTGATGCCACTTTCCGTCCCGACGGGCAGCGGCTGATCTACGGTGGGCATGTGATCTCGCTAGCGCGCGCGCTCAGCTTCAACGGGCTGGCCAATGCCCAGATGATCGTCGGGCTGAACGGCGGCGCACATGCCAACCCCTGTTATTCCGGGTTGACGGTCAAGGCCTGGTCAGAGGTGCTCGACAAGGCCGAGACCGGCGCGCCCGGCGTCGGCGCGATCCGGCTGCGGCTGGTGGCCACTTCCGGCGGCGATCCCTTCACCCTCAAGGGCGCGGACGGCAAGTACCTGAGCCATGTATTGCTCGATCTCGACTACTGGGCGCTGATGCCCGTCTGACCCAAAGGTAGGGCGGGTCTGCCCCATTGTCCCGCCCTCCAAACCGCGTGATCACACCCCTCCCGAGACCTCTTCGAGACCCTCCCGGGACGTGATCGCTAACATATACCTGATGAATTTAGGCAGGTATTTGCCGCCCGGATCTGCACCGAATCACCGGGTTTTCTGCATAGCGGCAATTTTGTGATCACTGCCTTCGAAGCTGTGATCACAAACCCCGAAAAATCCGCCAATTGGGCCAAAAAACCACGTCTTAACGGGGGCGCGCCCGGTGACACGCCGGAAAAAATCACTATCACCTATAGTCAAGAGAACCGAAAGGAACCGCCATGGCTGATGTGAACCGGGGCAATCGCCCGCTCTCTCCTTTCATGATTGGACCGTATTACCGGCCGCAGATCACCTCGATCTCGTCAATCATGGTCCGTCTCACCGGCATTGCTTCGCTCGGCAGCGCCTTCCTCGTGGTCTGGTGGCTGCTGGCGGCAGCGACTTCGGAAAGCGCCTTCGGCCTGATCGACGGCCTGCTGCGCAGCTGGTTCGGCGACCTGATCCTGCTGCTCGCCTCCTGGGCGATCTGGTATCACATGCTGGGCCGGCTGCGGCATGTGATCTGGGATTTCGGCTACGGGCTCTCGCTCGAGACCTCGGAAAAGATGGGCTGGGGCATGTTTATCGCCGCCACCGGTCTGGCCCTGTTCACGGCCATCGTGCTTTAAGGAGGCCTAGGATGAATTACCTGACAGATCGCAAACGCGCCGAAGGGCTTGGCTCGGGCCGCAAAGGCACGCATCACCACTGGAAAATGATGGTGACCTCGATCAGCCTTGTCGTGCTGGTGCCGCTGTTCGTCTTTGTCTTTGGCAGCGCGCTCGGCCGCAGCCAGGAAGCGGTCATGGCCTTCCTTTCGCGCCCGTTCCCGCTGATCGTGATCGCCATGGGGCTGATCGTGGGCCTGACCCACATCAAGATGGAAATTGACGAAGCAGTCGAGGATTACGTCCACGGCATCGCCCGCAAGCTGACCCTCGTGGCCACGGCGGCGCTGGTCTACACGCTGATGGTGGCCGGCCTTTTCGCTCTTTTGAAACTCGCCCTCTGATCCGCCGCGCGAGAAGGAAAACAACAATGACAGCAGCTTACGAATACGAGACGCATGATTATGACGTCGTTGTGGTGGGCGCCGGCGGTGCTGGCCTGCGCGCGACGCTGGGCATGGCCGAACAGGGCCTGCGCACCGCCTGTGTGACCAAGGTCTTTCCGACGCGCTCGCATACCGTGGCGGCACAGGGCGGTATCGCCGCTTCGCTTTCCAACATGGGCCCCGACCATTGGCAGTGGCACATGTATGACACGGTCAAGGGCTCCGACTGGCTCGGCGACACCGACGCGATGGAATACCTCGCGCGCGAGGCGCCCAAGGCGGTCTATGAACTCGAGCACTACGGCGTCCCGTTTTCGCGCACCGAGGAAGGCAAGATCTACCAGCGTCCCTTCGGCGGCCACACCACCGAGTTCGGCGAAGGCCCGGCCGTGCAGCGCACCTGCGCCGCCGCCGACCGCACCGGCCATGCCATCCTGCACACGCTCTACGGCCAGTCGCTGAAGCAGAAGGCCGAGTTCTACGTCGAATATTTCGCCATCGACCTGTTGATGAGCGAAGACGGCGCCTGTCAGGGCGTGCTCTGCTGGAAGCTCGACGACGGCACCATGCACGTCTTCAACGCCAAGACCGTGGTGCTGGCCACCGGCGGCTATGGCCGCGCCTATTTCTCCGCCACTTCGGCCCACACCTGCACCGGCGACGGCGGCGGCATGGTGGCCCGCGCCGGCCTGCCGCTTCAGGACATGGAGTTCGTCCAGTTCCACCCCACCGGCATCTACGGCTCCGGCTGCCTGATCACCGAAGGCGCGCGGGGCGAGGGCGGATACCTCACCAACTCCGAGGGCGAGCGCTTCATGGAGCGCTATGCACCGCAATACAAGGACCTGGCGCCGCGCGATTACGTGAGCCGCTCGATGACCATGGAAATCCGCGAAGGCCGCGGCGTCGGTGAGGACGGGGATCACATCCACCTCAACTTGTCGCATCTGCCGCCCGAGGCGCTGGCCGAACGCCTGCCGGGGATTTCCGAGAGCGCCAAGATCTTTGCCGGTGTCGATGTCACGAAAGAACCGATTCCGGTACTGCCGACGGTGCATTACAACATGGGCGGCATTCCGACCAACTACTGGGGCGAGGTGCTCAACCCCACCGCGGATGACCCCAACCGCGTGGTTCCCGGCCTGATGGCCGTGGGCGAGGCCGGTTGCGCCTCGGTGCATGGCGCCAACCGCCTCGGCTCGAACTCGCTGATCGACCTGGTGGTCTTTGGCCGCGCCGCCGCGATCCGTGCCGGCAAGGTGGTCGACGCCGAGAGCGCGGTGCCGACTGCGCCCAAGGCCGAGATCGACAAGGCCTTCGACCGGTTCGACGGGCTTCGCAACGCCAAGGGCGGCACGCCGACGGCCGAGCTTCGGCTCGAAATGCAGAAGACCATGCAGGAGGACGCCGCCGTTTTCCGCACCGCCGAGACCCTGTCGCAGGGTGTCGAGAAGATGACCAAGATCGCCGCCAAGCTTGACGATCTGCATGTCACCGACAGCTCGCTGATCTGGAACTCCGATCTGATGGAGACGCTGGAGCTGACCAACCTGATGCCCAATGCGCTGGCCACCATCGTCGGCGCCGAGGCGCGCAAGGAAAGCCGTGGCGCCCATGCCCATGAGGATCACCCCAAGCGTGACGACGAGAACTGGCGGGTACACACCATCGCCACGGTCGATGGCACCAAGGTCGATCTCAGCTTCCGCCCGGTGGTCAAGGACCCGCTGACCACAGAAGACGAGGGCGGTATCGCGCTGAAACGGATCGCGCCCAAGGAAAGGACGTTCTGATGAAGCTGACCCAGGTACTGACTCTCGCGGCGTTCTGCGTCGCTCCGGTCGCCGCGTTGTCCCAGTCTTATGGCGAAAAGGGCTGGATCGGCGAGGTGGATGCCAAATCCTATGTGGCCGCCGACGATCATTACGTCGCGCCGGGCAAGGAGGCCCGTGTCTATGTCGAGCCCGTGCGCGCGGCGCCGTCCGAGACTTTCGGCTGTGTCATGGGGCTGGGCGTGATGCAGCGCGGTACGCTGATCTGCCCGGGGCACTGACGTGACCGGAGTGACGGGCACGAGGGCCATCTCCCTCGCCGCGCTGGCGCTGGTGCTGGCCGCCTGTACGCCGGCGTCGCAGGACCAGTTGGCCCGTGGCGCGGCGAAATCCGTGGTGGCGCGTGCCGCCGCCGAGCGGCTGCCCGGCGTGCCGGTCGCGCCCTATACCGATTGCATCATCGACAATGCCACGTCGCAGCAGATTCTGGTGCTTGCGGCGGACAGCGTCACCGGGCCCACCGCCTCGACCTGGGAAATCATCACCGGGATTGCGCGCAAACCCGAGACCCTCCAATGCCTGCTGACCAATGGCGTCAGCGCCTTGCTGCAATAGGAGCAACGACATGGTACAACTGACCCTCCCCAAGAATTCCCGCATCAAGACCGGCAAGACCTGGCCCAAGCCCGAGGGCGCGACCAATGTTCGCAAGTTCCAGATCTATCGCTGGAGCCCGGAAGAGGGCGGCAATCCCACGGTCGACACCTATTTCCTCGACATGGACAAATGCGGGCCGATGGTGCTCGACGCGCTGATCAAGATCAAGAACGAGATCGACCCGACGCTGACTTTCCGCCGGTCGTGCCGCGAAGGCATCTGCGGCTCCTGCGCGATGAACATCGACGGGATCAACACGCTGGCCTGTATCTACGGCCTCGACGAGATCAGCGGCGACGTGAAGATCTATCCGCTGCCGCATATGCCGGTGGTCAAGGATTTGATCCCCGATCTGACGCATTTCTATGCCCAGCACGCCTCGATCATGCCCTGGCTGGAGACCAAGACCAATCGCCCGGCCAAGGAATGGAAGCAATCGATCGAGGACCGCAAGAAGCTCGACGGGCTTTATGAATGCGTGATGTGCGCGTCCTGCTCGACAGCCTGCCCGTCTTACTGGTGGAACGGCGACAAATACCTCGGGCCGGCGGCGCTGCTGCATGCCTATCGCTGGATCATCGACAGCCGCGACGAGGCCACCGGCGAGCGGCTGGACGATCTGGAGGATCCGTTCAAGCTCTATCGCTGCCACACCATCATGAACTGCACCAAGACCTGCCCCAAGGGGTTGAACCCGGCGGAGGCGATTGCCCACATCAAGAAGATGATGGTCGAACGCGCGGTCTGATCCCCGGGGCGCATTGGGCTTGGCGGCCCCGGATCACGTCCGGGGCAGGCCCCCGGACCGCGACAGGGGACGGGCCTCGCGCCCCAAGCTCTCCCCGTCCCGGACCTGATCCGGGACCTCCCCCGCGCCACGTAAACCGGCAGGCCGGTCGACAGCCGCCCCGCGCGAGCTAGATGTCATCCGGCACGCCAAGCCACCTGCGGTCCCATGATCATCCTTCTCGGCCTTCTGATCGCTTTTATCCTGCTGCTGATCTTTGCGCGGCCCGCGACGCGGCAGTGTCGCTGGCGGGAGCGACGCGGAGCGGAGGAGAGCCAGTGGCACTGCGTCTATTGCGGCGCGCAGACCCGGGGCGCGCCGGGCAGGCCGCCGGATTTCTGCTTGCGCGATCAAGGGCCACCGCTAGGCTGAGGCAATGCAATTCCTGTGCCCGCCCGAGCTGCTCGACCGTATTCCGCATCCGCAGCCGGCGGCGAAATTCCTGCCGCGGTGGTTTCGCGACCTGCCGCGCGAGATGGGCCTGCGCGATGCCCATGGGCTGCCGGGGCTGACGGTGCGGGCCTGCCTGCCGGTGGCAGACATCATGGCGCTGGGCTGGATCATCCCGCTGCCCTTCGACATTTCCGCCGGCGTCGACCCGGACACCGGCCAGTTGCAGTTCCGCTGGGCCGAGGGTCTGCCCTTCGCTCCGATCGAACAGCACCACCCCGGTCAGATCGGCGCCGGCCGGCCGCCGTTTCAGGCCGTCCAGCCGCTGAAGTTCCTCAATCCCTGGCGTGTGATCCTGCCGGCGGGCTGGTCAGCCGCCTTCCTGCATCCGCAGAACCATTTCGAGCTGCTCTTCCGGGCGTTTTCCGGAGCGGTGGATTGTGACGCGCTGGAGGTGCCGGTGAATGTGCCCTTTGTCTGGCAGGCGCCGAACGCCGAGGCGCATCTGCCCGCCGGAACGCCGATGGTTCAGGTCGTGCCCTACGAACGAAAGGCGATGACGGGTGCCGCGCAAGTGCGCGCCGAGAGCGTCGACGAACAGGCCGCCCGGGCGGTGGCGCATCGCCGCAAACACAGCGAAGAATCGATCTATGCCCGCGAATGGCGTCGGCGGCACGAGCGCGGCGGCTAGGTCTGCTCCCGGCGCATGGCGAGCTTGCGGACGCGGGGGCTGCGCCGGGCGGTCCCGGCCTTGTCTCAGAGGTGGGGACGGAGCCTTGCGGCCAAAGATACTGCCATGAAAACCTGCGAGAAAATCGGTGCAGAACCCGCGCCGGCCGCGCTGGATCAGGCTTGGGCCTGTTCCACGCCAGAGACGCTGCCGGCTTCTGATGCGCGGGTCTCGTCCGCTGCGCCGGTCGCCTGACGACCGGTAGTTTCGCGCCCTGATCGGCCAAAAGGCCGGGGCGCGGAAAAATCCCCGGAGCGGGCAAATTTCCTCTTGATCGAATCCCGCTTCCGCTCCATATGCGGCTTCAAGACGCCAACGCACGCGCCTCTGTCGAGGTGGGCAATGCAACACCCACGCGGTTACGTAGCGACGGTAACGTCTCCCTTGGAACTGAGCGGTCTGCGCCGGGAAACCGGAATGGCCGGGTCTGATTGGAGATGACCATGAACGCATATGTAACCGGGCTCACCGCTCGCGACAGCTCTTTTGTCACCACTGCAAACACCGATCAGCCCGCCGTTTCGCGCGTCGAGGCTTATATCCGCGCGCAGGATTTTGCCCGCCCGACGCTGGTGATCGACACCGAGGCCGTGGCCCGCCAATTCGCTGCGCTGGCGCAGGGCCTGGGCCGCGCGCGCATCCATTATGCCGTCAAGGCCAACCCGGCGCCCGAGATTCTGCGCAAGCTGCACTCGCTGGGCTCGAACTTCGATGCCGCCAGCCGGGTCGAGCTTCAGATGTGCCTCGATGCCGGTGCCGCGCCCGAGCAGCTGTCTTTCGGCAACACCATCAAACGCGCGTCGGATATCGCCTGGGCGCATGAGCAGGGGATCGACCTCTTTGCCGTCGATGCCGAGGAAGAGATCGAGAAGATCGCCGCCAATGCGCCCGGCGCCCGCGTCTACCTGCGCATCATCGTCGATGCGACCGAGGCCGAATGGCCGCTGACCCGCAAGTTCGGTTCGGGCCGCGACAAGGCACTGGCGCTGATCGCGATGGCCAAGGACTACGGGCTGAACCCGGTCGGCCTGTCGTTCCACGTCGGCAGCCAGACCCGTCGCGCCGCGATGTGGGCGCCGATCCTCGATCAGGTGGCCGCCGTCTGGCATGCTGCGAAAGCCGAGGGCCACGAGTTGACCCTGCTGAACATCGGCGGCGGCTTCCCGGCGTTCTACGGTCGCGAGATCGACGCGCCGGCGCTTTATGCCGCCGAGGTCATGCGTCTGGTGCAGGAGCGGTTTGGCGACGTGCCCGAGATCATGGCGGAGCCGGGCCGGGGCCTGGTGGCCGAGGCCGGTATGATCGCCGCCGAGGTGCTGCTGGTGTCGAAGAAATCCGACGATGACCTGCACCGCTGGGTCTATCTCGACATTGGTCGTTTTTCCGGCCTGGCCGAGACCGAAGGCGAGGCGATCCGCTATCAATTCGCCACCGAGCGCGACCACGAGACAACCGGTGCCTGCATTCTTGCCGGCCCGTCCTGCGACAGCGCCGACGTGCTCTATGAAAAACAGCCGGTGCAGCTGCCGCTCGGGCTGCGCGCCGGCGACAAGGTGATGATCCGCGCCTGCGGGGCTTATACCTCGACCTATGCCAGCGTCGGCTTCAACGGCTTCCCGCCGCTGGACGTGGTGGCGATCTGATCCGGGAGCGCCCCGGGGCAAGAACCGAGCTGCTGACTTGATGAGTAAACGGGGGCGACGCGGCCGGCGTTGCCCCCGTTTGCCGTTTGCGGGCTTGCCAAGGCTGCGCCCGCCCTGTCAGATCGCGGCAAACGACAGGAGTTCTCGATGTCCCAGATGCCCGCCGATGCCGAAGAGCGCCGCGCCGTCCCGCCGGTGATCTGCTACCCGCCGGAGACGCTGCCCGACCCGCAACTGGCGCTGAAACAGGCGGCCCGTGCGGGTGCGGAAAAGCTCTCCGAGGTGCGGGTGCCGCCGCGCGAGGCACGGTGTTTCGAGGTGAAGGCCGGGCAGTTCGTGCGCATCACCTCGGTCGAGGGGCCGCAGGTGGGTGATCTGAACCTGTGGAATGCGCAGGATCTGGGTGAGCGGTTCTTTTCGGGCAAGACAAGGGCGTTGCATGGCACCCATGTGAGTACCGGCGACAGGCTCTGGTCGTCGCTGCCGCATCTGCGGGCGATGGCGACGGTGGTGGCGGATACGCTGGACTGGTACGGGATCGACGAGTTCGGCGGCGCGGTGCATGACGTGATCGGCACCCGCTGCGATCCCTATACCGGCCACCTTCTGTCGGGGGTGCAATATCATCATTGCTGCCATTCCAACCTGACGCGGGCGCTGGCCGAGGCCCGCGGGCTGCCGCTGGAACATGCCGAATTGCATGTGCATGACGTGCTCAATGTCTTCATGTGCACCGGCTTCACCCGCGACACCGGGCAGTATTTCATGAAGGCCAGCCCGGTGCGCCCCGGCGATCACTTCGAACTTTTTGCCGAGATCGACCTGCTGGGCGCGCTGAGCGCTTGTCCGGGTGGCGATTGCTCGGCCGAGCACACCTCGGATGCGGCGGCCTGCCATCCGCTGCTGGTGGAAGTTTTTGCGCCGGCACCCGAGGCGCTGGCCGGGTGGGAGCCGGCGCCGGCCAACGGCTATGACCGGACACACGGGCTGGGCTGAGGTGTCCAGGGGCGAGAGGCCGGCGCGGCGGGTGCTTCAGGACGGGGGCGGGGCCTCTGCCTGGTGGATGAAGTGCAGCCGGTCGAAGCTGGCGCGCCAGGCGGCGACATCGGCGGCCAGGGTTTCCGGCGCATCGGCGGTAAGCGCCCTGGCGACAAGCCGGGCCAGTTCCGGCGCGTGCGCGTCGGTCATGCCCCAGCGCACCAGCTCCGGCGTGCCGATGCGCAAGCCGTTCATGTCGCCTTCGACCGGATCGCCGGGCAGGCCGATGCCGCAGGCGAGGAAACCGGCCTTGCGCAGGGACTTCGAGGCCGCCTGACCGCCGCCGAAGTTTTCGGCACGCAGGGCGAACTGATGCGACCGGGTGGCGCCATCTGACGTGCGGAACACCGGCAACCCTTCCGAAGCCATGTCGCGGGCCAGGGCGCGGGCCAGGGTGACCATCTGCGCCGCATAGGCCTGGCCATGATCGCGCCAGTCGAGCAGCGATACCGCGAGAGCGGCGGATTTGGCGGCGTCGAAATTGGCGGTGAGACCGGGAAAGGCGATCTGCTCCAGCCGCTGGGCGATCTCGGCGTCGCGGGTGACAATCAGCCCGCCGGGCGGGCCGCCGAGCGATTTGTAGGTGCTCATGGTGATCAGATGCGCGCCGTCATCGAGCGGATTGGGCCAGGCGCCGCCGGCGATGATGCCGCATTGATGCGCGGCGTCGAACAGCAGGCGGGCGCCGGTCTGATCGGCGATCGCGCGGATCTCGCGCACCGGATGCGGCAGCAGGTTGAGGCTGCCGCCGATGGTGATCAGCCGCGGCTCCACCGCCTCGGCCAGATCGGCCAGCGCCGCGAGATCGACGGTGTAGCCGTCGGCATCGACCGGCGCCTCGTAGATCGTCAGCCCGTAGAGCCCGGCGGCCCCGCTATCGTGATGGGTGACATGGCCGCCGATCTCGGCCGGTGGCACGATCACCGCGTCGCCGGGCTTGCACAACGCCATGAAGGCAAAGAGATTGGCCATTGCGCCCGAGGGCACGCGAATTTCGGCATGGGTCGCGTCAAAGACCTCGCAGGCCAGTTCGGCAGCAATCACCTCGATCTCTTCGATCGCCTCGAGCCCCATCTCGTATTTGTCGCCGGGATAGCCGAGCGAGGGCCGGGTGCCGATGCCGCTCGACAACAGCGCCTCGGCCGCGGGATTCATCACGTTGGTGGCAGGGTTGAGGTTGAAACACTCGCGCTCGTGGATGCGCCGGTTCATCGCCGCCAGCGTGGTAATGCGGCTGGCGATCTCGGCGCTGTCGCCGGTGGCGGTGCGGCCGGCGATCTTGTCGATCAGCGTGGCGCTGCGCTCGGGCAGCCACGCGCGGGCCGCGAGTTTGGCGGTGGGGTCGGACATGCTTGGCCTCGTGGGTTTTCTGCCCGGCCACTCAACCTTGTCGCGGTCGCCGGTGTAAACCCATTATCGCCCGGGCGGTCATCAGCCGCGGGCGGCGCGGCGCTCGCGGCGGACGCGAAATACCTCTTCACGCGGGGTCCAGGTGTAGCGGCTGTCCTTCAGGGTCTGGACCCAGAACAGGGTGCCGCCCAGGCGCCAGGGGTCGAGCACGATGCCGTCATATAGCGACTGGCCGCGCTGCGACAGGATGACGGTGGAATGCTCGAGCAGAAGATTGTCCCAGTTGGCCACCGCGCGGTGCAGTTCCAGCGAACCGAAGCGTTCCTGCTTCAGGCGCTTTTCCAGATCGTCGGCCCAATGATAACACAGGCCCCGCGGCTTCAGCCCGAGGTTGACCTTGGAATTGTGGACCAGCGGCGGATCCTCGATCTCGTAGAGTTTCGCCAGCCGCCAGGTCTCGGAATAGGCCACCGTTGCGGCGCGAGTTGCCTCTTCCGGATCGACCTCCGGGCCCAGCATCTGCAACGCCCGGGTCAGCGCCTGTTCGTCTTCGGGGGTGGCCAGTGTCGGGCCATAGGTGCCGGGGGCCGCACAGGCAGACAGCCCGGCGGCGGGCAGCGCCATGAGAAAGAAGCGTCGGGTGAGGGCGGGCATGGGTATCCTGCGTGTGGCCGGGTCTGGCCCACGTTTTAGCGCACTCACCGGCACTGTCGAGCCACCCGGGCTTGCCGGATGGCCGATTGTTGCCCATTGGCAGGCAGCTAGCGAATGCGGTGCACCCGTGTGCCCTGATCGTTCACCAGCGTGTTGCGGTCGACGATGCGCAGGGGAAAGGCGCCGCTCACCGTTTCGACAAAGGGGCCGGTGTCGAGGAAATAGGTCGCCGACCCCTTGAGGACCAGCACGAAGTCAGTCTCGGAGGCGTTCTGGATCTCGTAGGTGCCGTCGAAAGTGAAGTTCAGCTGCTGGGTATAGCCGCGCGCGGTCATCTCGACCTGGCCATAGCCTTCATAGGTCTTGTCGCGGCGGTATTCCGTGGTGCCGGTGATCCGCGCGCTTTCGACGCCCGACATTTGCATCTGTTCCGGATCGGAACGCCAGGTGCCGGTGAGAAAGGCCACGCCGTCAAAGCTGGGGGTGACCGGCGCCGGCGGTGGGGCGGCGGCGAGGATGTCTTGCAACTGTGCCACCTCCTTGGCGCGTTTCCATTCGGTCATGCCCTCCATCCAGACATAGGTCTCACCGGTCAGCTCGCCGCTGGAGACTTTCCGCTTGAGCTCTGCGGCAGCGAACGGCCCCGTGGTGGCGCCGCCGGCGGCAATATAGATCGCCAGCACCGGGTCGGCGGGCGGTGGCGGCGGCGGTGTGGCCTTGCGGTCGTCATCGGCGGGGGGCGGGGGCGGCGGCGTGACACGCGTGTCGGGCACATCCGGCGTGCCGTCGCCTCCGGGCGGCTGCGGGGTGATCGAAATCGGCGGGGTCGGCGCCTCGCCTTCGGCGGGTTTGGCGCCGGCACCCAGCTTGTCGAAAAGGCCGGGGGTGCTGAAGGTCACCTGCGCCTCGGCCGGGGAAAAGTGGGCGAGGCTCGCAAGAAGAAAGACGGCACAAAGGCCGCGGATGAGACAAGTCATCGTTAAAACTCCCTTGATTCAATGGCCGCAGCATAGCAGATGCGCCGCCGCTCCCAAAGGACGCGGCGCCGGCACACGGAAATTGTCAGAGAGGCGAACTGCCGGGACGGGGCCGGGGTCCGCTCAGAGCATCGCGGGCACCACCTGATCGGGCGGGCGATGGCCATCGGCAAAGGTCTTGATGTTCAGCAGCACCTTTTCGCCCATCTCGAGCCGGCCCTCGAGCGTGGCCGAACCCATATGCGGCAGCAGCGCCACGTTGGGCATGTTGCGCAGGTCGGGGTTGATGGTGGCGCCATGTTCATAGACGTCGAGCCCGGCGCCGGCGATCTCGCCCGCCTTGAGCATACGGGTCATGGCGTTTTCGTCGATCACCTCGCCGCGCGAGGTGTTGACGATGACTGCGCTGGGTTTCATCAGCTTGAGCCGCCGGGCGTTCATCAGGTGAAAGGTCGAGGGGGTGTGCGGACAATTGACCGAGATCACATCCATTCGCGCCACCATCTGGTCGAGGCTTTCCCAATAGGTGGCGTCGAAGCGCTCTTCCACTTCGGGGCGCAGCCGGCGGCGGTTGTGGTAATGCACCTGCATGCCAAAGGCCATGGCGCGGCGGGCCACCGCCTGGCCGATATGGCCCATGCCGAGGATGCCGAGCCGGCGGCCACCGACCCGTCCGCCGAGCATCGCCGAAGGCGACCAGCCGCCCCAGTCGCCGGTCTGCATCAGCGCGAGGCCCTCGGGAATGCGACGGGTGACGGCGAGGATCAGCGACATCGCCATATCGGCCGTGTCCTCGGCCGAGACGCCCGGGGTATTGGAGACCAGAACGCCCCGGCTGCGTGCGGTGGCGACGTCGATGTGATCGACCCCGGCGCCGTAGTTGGCGATCAGCTTGAGCCGCTCGCCGGCGCCTGAGATCAGCCCGGCGTCAATGGTGTCGGACAGGGTTGGAACTATGACATCGGCCTCTTGCATTGCGGCGGCCAGCTCCTGCCGGCTCATCGGCGTGTCGGCTTCGCGCAGGCGCACGTCGAAGAGTTCGGTCAACCGGGTTTCTACCACCTCGGGCAAGCGTCGCGTAACGACAACACTCAGGCGTTTTGATGGCATGTGCTCCCGGCTCCTTCTTCCCATCGGGGTCGTCTTGGGGGCACACTGCCGCAGAGCACGCGGAGGCACAAGAACCCCGTGGCGAATAAACGATTGGCAGGCAGTGCAAGGTGACTGACATGGTGTCGCGGGCCACGCGAACGGGCGCTATCGGCGCGGTGATACTGAGTTTCTGGATGGGGATGGCCGCCGCGCAGGAGACGCGCGGACCGGTGACGAACCTGCCTTTGCCTCGGTTCGTCTCGCTCAAGGCGAACGAGGGCAACGTGCGGCGCGGCCCGTCGTTGAGCCACCGCATCGACTGGGTGTTCAAGCGGCGCGACATGCCGCTCGAGGTGACGGCCGAATATGGCCACTGGCGCCGGGTGCGCGACCGCGAAGGCGCCGGCGGCTGGGTGCATTACGCGCTGCTCTCGGGGTCGCGGACGGTGATTGTCGATGCTGATCTGCTGGCGCTGCATGTGCGCCCCGACGGGCGCACGCCGGTCAAGGCGCGGCTGGAGCGCGGTGTGATCGCGCGGCTGGGTGATTGCGATCTGGAATGGTGCCAGGTGAGTTCCGGCGGCTACAAGGGCTGGGCCGAGAAACGCGCGCTCTGGGGCGTGGCCCCGGACGAAATCCGCGAATAAGGCCCTGACGCGGCGCCAAGGTCGCCGCGCCGGGCCGCGCGGGCCGCTCAGCCCTTGAAGGCCGCTTCCAGCGCGATCTCGACCATGTCGCCAAAGCTCTTTTCGCGCTGTTCCGAGGGCAGCGCCTCGCCGGTCAGCAGGTGGTCCGAAACCGTCAGCACCGCCAGCGCCCGCACCTTGTGACGCAGCGCGAGGATGTAGAGCTCGGCCGCCTCCATCTCGACCCCGAGAATGCCGTGACGGGTCATCTGCTCGTTCAGGTCGGGGCGCTCGTCATAAAAGACATCCGAGGAATAGATGCCGCCCACATGGGTCGGCGTGCCGCGCGCCTCGGCCGCATCGGCGGCGGCGCGCAGCAGGCCGTAGTCGGCGCAGGGCGCAAAGTTCAGCTCGCGCAGGATGCCGCGCGACGGCGTCGAAAGCGTAGTCGAGGTCATGGCGATGATGATGTCGCGGACCTTCACCGCCTCCTGCATCGCGCCGCAGGAACCGATGCGGATCAGGGTCTTGGCGCCGTAGTCGCGGATCAGCTCGTTGGCATAGATCGACAGCGAGGCCATGCCCATGCCCGAGCCCTGGATGGTGACCCGCTGGCCTTTCCAGGTGCCGGTATAGCCCAGCATACCGCGCACCTCGTTGATGCAGACCGCATCTTCGAGAAAGGTCTCTGCCGCCCAACGCGCCCGGTAGGGGTCGCCCGGCATGAGCACGGTTTCCGCGATATCGCCGGGGTTGGCCCCGATGTGAATGGTCATGGCACACTCCGCTGCGCAATTATGATGCGCAAAGAGTGACATCGGGGCTTTCGGATCACAAGTGGCGCGGATTATGTGCATTAGCGATTGAAGACGGGCGACTTATCCTTAAAGTTGAATTCGGGGGCAAAAGGGAAGGCATGACGTCATGTCGACCGTAGCATTGGTGTTCGGCCTTGGCGCCGGGGGACTGGCCCTCGCGGCTTTCTATCTTGCGCTCCGGCAATCGAAGCGGGCGGCGGAAGAGACCGCGGCGCTGCGCGAACGCAACAGCGCGCTGGTGGCGGAAAACGCCCGGCTTCTCAACATGGTGGAATTCGACGATCTGACCGACGCCCGCTCGCGCCGCTATCTGCGAGAGCTCTTTGCCCGCTCCCGGCAGGATGGCACCAATGCGATGATCTTTGTCGATCTCGACGAATTCAAGAGCGTCAACGACGGCTTCGGCCACCGCGCCGGCGACGGATTTCTGCGCCGGATCGCCCAGGCACTGCGCGACGAATGCCGCGAGACCGAGACCCTGTTTCGCCATGGCGGCGATGAATTCTGCATCTACCTGCAAGGCATCGCGTTGCCCGAAGCGGTGCAGCGGGCCGGCACCTTCGTGCAGGTGGTGCGGGAGACATCGGTCGATGTCAGCGGCGTCAACGTGCGCCGCACCGCCAGCGCCGGGGTGGCGCAGGTCGATCCCGGGCAGGACATGATGGGCGCGCTCTATTATGCCGACGAGGCGCTATATGCCGCCAAGCAGGCCGGCGGAAATTGCGTGCGGGCGACCGAAGGCGAAACCCTGAAAACGATGATCGCCCGCCGCACCGGGCCGCGCGCCGAGGATCTGGCCGAGGCCATCCGGCGCGAGGAGATCACTTATTACGTTCAGCCGATCTATGACACGCGGGCCGGTCGCGCGGTGGGGGTCGAGGCGCTGATCCGCTGGGTGCGCAGCGATGGCGACGTGCTCTTGCCGGCCAAATTCATCGACATGATGACCCGCAGCCAGCACCGCGAGCTGTCGCCGCCTGACAGCGTCTCGGTCGACGTGGCCCAGAGCTTCTGCCCGGCCAATGACCGGCTTTATTGCGCCTTCAATATCTCGTCGCGCTTTCTCGAACGTTCGGTCGAGGACAACATGCACTTTGCCCGGAGCCTGACCCGCGGGCTCGACCCGTCGCAGGTGGTGCTCGAGCTGGTCGAGAGTGCCGCGATCCGCAATCCCGAGCGTGCGCGCGACATGCTGCAACAGCTGCGCGCCCATGGCATCCGCATTGCGCTTGACGACTTCGGCACCGGCTTTTCCAATCTGGAGCGGCTTCAGGAATACGAGGTCGATATCGTCAAGATCGACCGCCGGTTCGTGCACGGTCTTGGTACGGGGCAGGGCGATCGCGGCATTCTGCGGGCCCTGCATGCGCTGTCGCTCGACATGGGCTTTTCGGTGATTGCCGAAGGGGTCGAGACCGAGCAGGAACTGCGCGCCCTTCAGGAAATTGGGATCTATGATGCCCAGGGTTATCTTCTGGGCCGCCCCGAAACCGTGAGCTATTGGCAAAGCCGCATTGGCCAGCCGCTGTCGCCTGGCCTCTGCCTGCGCAAAACCGCCTGACGTCGGCGGCTATTCCGCCGCCACCGACTGTGGATCGGCTAGGGTGACGATATCGGCCATGATGGTGTTGAGCTCGAAATCCTTGGGCGTATAGACCCGCGCCACGCCCATGGTCAGCAGCCTGCGGGCGTCCTCGTCGGGGATGATGCCGCCGACGATCACCGGCACATTCCCGAGGCCGGCGGCGCGCATCCTGTCCATCAGGTCCTCGACCAGCGGGATGTGACTGCCCGAGAGGATCGAGAGTCCGACCACATGCGCCCTGTCGGTTTCGGCGGCGGCGACGATTTCCTCGGGCGTCAGGCGGATGCCTTCGTAAGAGATGTCCATGCCGCAATCGCGGGCGCGATAGGCGATCTGTTCGGCGCCGTTGGAATGCCCGTCGAGCCCCGGCTTGCCCACCAGGAACTTGAGCCGGCGGCCCAGCCGGTCGCTGACCGCATCCACCGCGCTGCGCAGATCGTCGAGGTTTTCGGTGCGATTGGATTGTGACGGCGAGACGCCGGTGGGGCCGCGATATTCGCCATAGGCCCGCCGCATCTCGGCTGCCCATTCGCCAGTGGTGACCCCGGCCTTGGCCGCTGCGATCGATGGCGGAACAATATTGCCGCCGTCCCGCGCGGTGGCGCGCAGATCGGCCAGCGCGGCCTCGACCGCCACGGCATCGCGGGTGTTGCGCCAGTCGGCAAGGCGGTCGATCTGCTCCTGTTCCACCGCCGGATCGACCACCATGATCCCGCCATCCGCGGTCATCAGGGGTGAGGGTTCGGTCTGGGTCCATTTGTTGACGCCGACCACCGTGGTCTCGTTGCTCTCGATCCGGCCGAGACGTTCGGCATTGGCATCGACCAGCCGCGACTTCATGTATTCGATCGAGCTGACCGCGCCGCCCATGCTGTCGAGATTGGCCAACTCGTGGCGGGCGCCGTCCTTCAGTTTCTCGACCTTGGCTTCGACCGCCGGGTTGCCGTCAAACAGATCGTCGAATTCCAGCAGGTCGGTCTCGTATGCCAGGATCTGCTGCATTCGCATCGACCATTGCTGATCCCAGGGGCGGGGCAGGCCCAGCGCCTCGTTCCAGGCGGGCAATTGCACCGCCCGGGCACGGGCCTTTTTCGACAGCGTCACCGCCAGCATCTCGATGAGGATGCGGTAGACGTTGTTTTCCGGCTGTTGCTCGGTCAGGCCGAGGCTGTTGACCTGCACGCCATAGCGAAAGCGGCGCATCTTGGGATCGGTGATGCCATAACGGGTGGCGCAGATCTCGTCCCAGAGGTCGACAAAGGCGCGCATCTTGCACATCTCGGTGACAAAGCGGATGCCGGCGTTGACGAAGAAGGAGATGCGGCCGACGACGGTGGGGAAATCCTCTTCCGGGATACGCGGCTTCAGCTCGTCGAGCACCGCCGTTGCCGTGGCAAGCGCAAAGGCCAGCTCCTGCTCGGGCGTCGCGCCGGCCTCTTGCAGGTGATAGGAACAGACGTTCATCGGGTTCCACTTGGGGATGTTGGTGTAGCAGTATTCGGCCACATCCGCGATCATCTTGAGGCTGGGTTTCGGCGGGCAGATATAGGTGCCGCGCGACAGGTATTCCTTGATCAGGTCGTTCTGCACCGTGCCTTGCAATTTCGCCGTGTCCGCGCCCTGTTCCTCGGCCACCGCGATATAAAGTGCCAGCAGCCAGGGGGCGGTGGCGTTGATCGTCATCGAGGTGTTCATCTCTTCCAGCGGGATCTGATCGAAGAGCGTGCGCATGTCGCCCAGGTGACAGATCGGCACGCCGACCTTGCCCACTTCACCGCGCGCCAGCACGTGATCGCTGTCGTATCCGGTCTGGGTCGGCAAGTCGAAGGCCACGGAGAGGCCGGTCTGCCCCTTGGCGAGGTTGCCGCGATAGAGCGCGTTCGAGGCCTTGGCGGTGGAGTGGCCCGCATAGGTACGGATGAGCCAGGGACGATCTGTCTTGGTTTCGGTCATATCGGCCTCTCGATTCGGGTGCGCAATTTTGTTTCGTTCCGGATGTGATAAGCGAAAGAATATGGCGCTGTCAATTCGCTGCGTTGCGGCGTGCGACTTATGTTTACGCAAATGCAGCAAAATGCAAATGTCGCGCCATGTCAGGCACTGTCCAAATCCCGATATGGCTGTTTTTGCTGATCCTTGCCTTCGCAACGATCACCTTCGCCTCGCATTTTCTCTTTCCTTCGGTGCGCTGGTTTCTGCGCCGCAGGATGGAACGGGTCGTCACCCGCATCAACGAGCGGCTGGAACGGCCGATCCATCCGTTCAAGCTGGCGCGGCGGACCGACATGATCCAGCGGCTGGTCTATGACCCCCAGGTGACCGAGGCGATCGTCGACTATGCCCGTGAACAGGGGGTGCGCGAAGACGTGGCCTTCGAAAAGGCGCGCGACTATGCCCGCGAAATCGTGCCGTCGTTTTCGGCCACCGCCTATTTCGGATTTGCCATCCGGGCCGCGCGCTGGTTGTCGCGCTCGCTCTACGAAGTGCGGCTGAACCGCGCCGACAGGGGGGCGCTGGCCGAGATCGATCCACAGGCGACAGTGGTCTACGTGATCAATCACCGCTCCAACATGGATTACGTGCTGGTCACCTACCTGGCGGCGGAAAGTTCGGCTCTGGCCTATGCGGTGGGCGAATGGGCGCGGGTCTGGCCGCTCTCGGGGCTGATCCGGTCGATGGGGGCCTATTTCATCCGGCGCAAGTCGCGCGACGATCTCTATCGCCGGGTGCTGGCGCGTTACGTGGCGATGGCGACGGCGGGCGGCATCAATCAGGCAATGTTCCCCGAGGGCGGGCTGAGCCTCGATGGCGCGCTGGCGCCGCCCCGGGTGGGGTTGTTGAAATACATCGTCGATGGCTGGGATGCCGAGGGGCGCGACGTGGTCTTTGTGCCGGTGGCGCTGAATTATGACCGGGTGCTCGAGGACCGGGTGCTGATCGCCGCCGGCCAGTCCGGTGAGCGGCGCTTTCGCGGCAAGCTGGGCGAGGCCCTGGCCTTTCTCGGCCGGCATGTCTGGCTGCGCATCACCGGCCGTTTTCGCCGGTTCGGCTGCGCCGCAGTGAGCTTTGGCCCGCCGCTGGGCCTGCGCGATTTCGTGCGCGAGCGGGGCCGCAGGCCGGAAGCGCTGGCGGCGCTTCTGATGGGCCGGATCGCGGAAGCAATGCCGGTGCTGCCGGTGCCTCTGGTGGCGCAGGTGCTGCGTGACGGCAGGGCGCGCAGCATGGCCGAAATCACCGCCGCCGCCGAAGGCATCGCGCCAAGGGACACGGGCGATCTGGTGCAGGCCGGGATCGCCGGCATGCTTACCCGCAAGCTCATCCGCGAAACGCCCGAGGGCTATCAGATGCTGCCCGAACAGGCCGATGCGGTGCATTTCTACGCCAATTCCATCGCCCATCTGGAACTGTCGGGTTCTGCGGCTGCACAGTAAATTTCTGCATCGGCTCGGTTATAAAATTACAAAACTGCGACATTGTGTGTTGCAATGTTGCGCAGCCGTGCGTATTTCATACAAACAGCCCGCGATTCTGCGTTGCGGCACGATTTGACCAAGGAGGCCCCTATGGCACTGGACACGCACGGCGGCATTGCCGCCTATGAGGCGCCTGAAAAGGACCTGTATGAACTGGGCGAAATGCCCCCGCTGGGCTTTGTGCCCAAGCAGATGTACGCTTGGGCGATCCGCAAGGAACGCCACGGCGAGCCGGACACGGCGATGCAGCTCGAAGTCGTCGACGTGCCGCAGCTAGACAGCAACGAAGTGCTGGTTCTCGTGATGGCGGCGGGCGTGAACTATAATGGCGTCTGGGCCTCGCTCGGCCAGCCGATCAGCCCGTTCGACGGCCACAAGGCACCGTATCACATCGCCGGCTCGGATGCCTCGGGCATCGTCTGGGCAGTGGGTGACAAGGTCAAGCGCTGGAAGGTCGGCGACGAGGTGGTGATCCACTGCAACCAGGACGACGGTGACGACGAGGAATGCAACGGCGGCGACCCGATGTATTCCTCCAGCCAGCGGATCTGGGGCTACGAGACGCCGGATGGCTCCTTTGCCCAGTTCACCAACGTGCAGGCGCAGCAGCTGATGCCGCGGCCCAAGCATCTGACCTGGGAAGAGGCGGCCTGTTACACGCTGACGCTGGCCACTGCCTACCGGATGCTCTTCGGCCACGAGCCGCATGACCTCAAGCCGGGCCAGAACGTGCTGGTCTGGGGCGCCTCGGGCGGCCTCGGCTCTTATGCGATCCAGTTGATCAATACCGCCGGCGCCAATGCCATCGGCGTGATCTCGGACGAGAGCAAGCGCGATTTCGTCATGAGCCTCGGCGCCAAGGGCGTGCTCAACCGCAAGGATTTCAATTGCTGGGGCCAGCTGCCCACGGTGAACACGCCGGAATATGCCGAGTGGTTCAAGGAAGCGCGCAAGTTCGGCAAGGCGATCTGGGACATCACCGGCAAGGGCGTGAACGTCGACATGGTCTTTGAACACCCCGGCGAGGCGACCTTTCCGGTCTCGACCTTCGTGGTGAAAAAGGGCGGCATGGTGGTGATCTGCGCCGGCACGACAGGTTTCAACCTGACCTTTGATGTGCGTTACATGTGGATGCACCAGAAACGGCTTCAGGGTTCGCATTTTGCCCATCTGAAACAGGCGGCGGCAGCCAACAAGCTGATGCTCGAGCGGCGGCTCGATCCCTGCATGTCGGAAGTCTTCGAATGGAACGACCTGCCGGCGGCGCATATGAAGATGCGGCGCAACGAGCACAAGCCGGGCAATATGTCGGTGCTGGTGCAGGCGCCCCGGACCGGGTTGCGCACCTTCGAGGACGCGCTGGAGGCCGGCCCGAAGGGCTGAGGCCCGCCGAAACCCCAGGCTGCGGCCCGCGCTGCCCCCAGAGGGCGCTGCGGGCCGCAATGCGTTCGGAGGCCCGCATGTCTTGTTTCAAGTGCTTCGCATTTTCCGCCTCGCTGTTTTGGGGGAGTTGAAATGCGTGAATTTTCTGGAAAGTCGCGTCGTGGTAGAGTTGCTTTAATCCTTCGTTAACCAATCGAAATGAGAGTTAACAATGCAACACGACTGGATACTCGACGTACTGGCCGACCTCAAAACCTTCGCCCTGTCCAACGGGCTGCCGGCCCTGGCCGAACAGCTCGACGATGCGCGCATCGTTGCGATGGCCGAGCAGGCGTCGTGCACGGAGGGGACGGGCATTGGGGTTCGAGGCGGCACAGCCGAAACTGGACATGGTGCTCAGGCGATTGGAGCAATCCGACGCGCTTGAGGCGTTACAGGATTTCATCACCGAGCTGCGCGACGCATTCGGCGTCAATCATCTGGTTTATCACTGGGTCAACGGCAACGGCGACCAATACGGCTGCGGCACCTATGATCCGGCCTGGGTCCAACGTTACCTCGATCAGGGCTATCTGCGGATCGATCCGGTGGTGCTGGGCTGTTTTCAGCGGTTCCACCCGGTAGACTGGAAACAGCTCGACTGGTCATCCAAGGCCGCGCGGGCCTTCCAGAAGGAAGCGATTGCTTACGGCGTCGGAAACCAAGGATATTCGATCCCGATCCGGGGGCCCAACGGGCAGTTCGCGCTGTTTACCGTAAGCCACAGCTGCGACGACGAGGCCTGGGCGGAATTCTGCGTCTCCTCGCGGCGCGATCTCATTCTGGTGGCACATTTCTTCAATCAGAAGGCGCTCGAGTTCGAACCCGGGCGCCTGCCGGAACAGGGACATGCGCTGAGCCCGCGAGAGGTGGATGCGATGACCCTGCTGGCGGTGGGCTACAGCCGGGCGCAGGCGGCCAAAGCGCTGGAGATTTCCGAACACACGCTGCGGGTCTATATCGAATCCGCGCGCTTCAAGCTCGGGGCGCTGAACACCACCCATGCGGTGGCCCGCGCGCTCAGTCGGGGGTTGATCGTTGTCTGAGGGTTAATCCGGGCAACGCTCTGGTCCGGCAGGTTTAACGGCGGAGATCGCAGCCTTCTCTCGAGACACGAGAGGAGAGGCGCGATGATCCGTTACCTTTATGCCGACCAGCTGGCCCGCGAGCCTGCCTTGCAGCACGAGATGTTCCGCGACCGGGCCGATCAATTCGGCCGGAGGCTGGGCTGGAATGTGACGGTGGATAGCCAGGGAGAGGAGCGCGATGCCTATGATGGCGAGCATCCGCTTTACGTGCTCTGGCAGTCGGCCGATGGTGGCCATGGCGGCTCAATGCGGTTTTTGCCAACCACCGGTCGAACCATGGTGAACGATCATTTTTCCCATCTGACCGGCGGCGGGCGGATCGAGAGTCCGCTGATCTGGGAATGCACCCGCTTCTGCCTGTCGCAAGGTGCGGGCGGGCAAGTGGCGGCCGCGCTGATGCTGGCAGGCGGCGAGATCATGCGTAACTTTGGCCTGCGCCATTTTGTCGGGGTGTTCGATGCGCGCATGGTGCGGATCTATCGCCGGATCGGCGCCTCGCCCGAGGTGCTGGGCAGCGCCGGCACCGGTCGGAAGCGGGTCAGCGTCGGGCTCTGGGAATTCTCGGAAGCCGCGCGGGCGCAGGTGGCGACGAGCGCGGGACTTTCGACGACGCAATCGGCGCATTGGTTCGACCGGGCCTTTGGCGGCCCACCACCTCTGGCGGTCAGCGCCTGAGGCGGGCAGCGTTTGGGGAACGCTGTTCCCCGACGCGCGGTTGCCCTTCACGGTAGCTGTGAGCGGAAGAAGCAGGGGAGCGGCGGCTCTATCGCTCTGGTGCTTGTTTGGCGGGGCTTGTAGGGTCCGCGCATGACCTTGCCCGCGCTGAGATTTTCCGAAGACCAGGCCGAAGCCTTTGACCGCGTCAGCGCCGCGCTGCGCGGGGTGGGTGTGGATCTGGACGCGGGCCATGTGGCGCCGCCGCGCGAGGGGCGATCCGGCGTGCTGGCGGTGATCGGCAAGGCCGGCTCGGGCAAGACCTTGCTGTTGGCCGAGCTTTACAAGGCGCTGAAAGAGGCCGGCGTCGATATCGTTTCGGGCGACTGGGAGGGCAAGCGCAAGAAAGACCGGCGCACGCTGGCGATTCTGGCGCCGACCAACAAGGCGGCCAGCGTGCTCAGGATGCGCGGCGTGCCGGCAACGACGATCCACCGCATCCTTTATACCCCGGTCTATGACCCCGAGTACGAGCGCATTGCCGAATGGCTGGCCGGGCAGGGCGAGCGGCCCGAGATCGAGGGGCTGACCGAGGCGGCACTGGACCGAGCCCACAGCTTCTATCAGTCGAACAATTCGATCCCCGGGGCGCTGGCGGCGGCCGGGCTGCGCGGCTCGGATTTCATCACCGGCTGGAAGCGGCGGGACGAGCCGCTCGACATCGGTTTCGTTGACGAGGCCTCGATGCTGGACGACCGGCAATACGAGGATCTGCGCGAGATTTTCCCCACGCTCTGCATGTTCGGCGATCCGGCGCAGCTGGCGCCGGTTAACCAGTCGGGCACGATGGTATTCGACAAGCTGGCCGAACCGGAAGTTCTGTCGCTGCGCCGCATTCACCGTCAGGAGGCGGACAATCCGATCCTCGATCTCGCGCATGCGCTGGCTGATCCGCAGCTCGAATTCCACGATTTTGAGCGGATGGTGGAGGATAAGGCGCGAGCCGACGAGCGGGTGGTCTGGGGCCAGCGGGTCGAGGTGGATCTGATGGCGCGCTCGCCGGTGCTGGTCTGGCGCAATGCCACGCGGATCCGACTGATCAACGCCTTTCGCAAAGTGCATGACGCGCCGGAGGACCGGCTGCTCGAGGGCGAGCCGTTGATCTGCGACGGTATCGAGCTGCCCTTGAAACACCGCAAGAAGCGGCTCGACCTCGAGGCGCGCGGGCTGATCAAGGGCGCACAGGTGATTTTTCTGGGCGAGGGCAAGCGGCCCGGATTTTCGCGCCTGCACGTAATGGGGGCCGAGGATCCGCGGGTCTCGGCCGCCTCGATCGTCAAGATCGAGATGCTCGACGAGGAAGAGCCCTTTATCCCCTTTGCCGCGCGGATGGGCGCCACCTTTCTGCACGGAGCAGCGGTGACGATCCACAAGGCGCAAGGCTCGCAATGGGATTCGGTGCAGGTCTTTGCCCCCGATCTTTTTGTCGCCGCGCGGATGGGCCGGGTCGAGGCCGGCCAGCCCCTGTGGAAACGTCTGGCCTATGTGGCGATCACCCGGGCGCAGGAGCGGCTGATCTGGGTGGTGCGCAACCGCTTGTCAAAGCCCACTTATCCGCTCAGGATCGATGATCTGCCGGTGCCGCAGCAGGCGCTGACCCTGGAGATGCAGGGCGAGTAGCGCCTCTTCCCACGGCCGCCGCGCTCGGCTATAGCGCGCGGATGACATCCAATCCGCCCAACCTCCGCCCCGATCTTGCCCATATGACCCTGCCGGAGGCGCAGGCCCGCCGGGGCGGGCCGACCATCGGCATGGTCTCGCTCGGCTGCCCCAAGGCGCTGGTTGACAGCGAGCGCATCCTGACGCGGCTGCGCGCCGAGGGGTATGGCATCTCGCCGGATTACGCCGGCGCCGATGCGGTGATCGTCAACACCTGCGGCTTTCTCGACAGCGCCAAGGCCGAGAGCCTAGAGGCGATCGGCGAGGCCTTGCAGGAGAACGGCAAGGTGATCGTCACCGGCTGTCTCGGGGCCGAGCCCGAGTATATCACCGGGGTACACCCCAAGGTTCTGGCCGTCACCGGACCGCATCAATACGAACAGGTGCTGGATGCGGTGCATGGGGCGGTGCCGCCCGATCCCGATCCGTTTGTCGATCTGCTGCCGGCCTCGGGGGTGACGCTGACGCCGCGACATTACAGCTATCTGAAGATTTCTGAGGGCTGCAATCACAAGTGCAAGTTCTGCATCATTCCCGACATGCGCGGGCGGTTGCAGTCGCGGCCGGCGCGCGCGGTGCTGCGCGAGGCCGAGAAGCTGGTCGAGAGCGGCGTCAAGGAGCTGCTGGTGATCTCTCAGGACACCTCGGCCTTTGGCACCGACTGGAAGGACCGCGAGGTCAAGGCGCCGATCCTGCCGTTGGCGCGGGATCTCGGCAGCCTGGGCGCCTGGGTGCGCCTGCATTACGTCTATCCTTACCCGCATGTGCGCGAGCTGATCCCGTTGATGGCCGATCCGGCCAACGGCGTGCTGCCGTATCTCGACATCCCGTTTCAGCATGGCCACCCGGAGGTGTTGAAGCGCATGGCGCGGCCCGCCGCCTCGGCCCGGACGCTGGACGAGATCGCCGCCTGGCGGGCCGATTGTCCCGAGATCACCCTGCGGTCGACCTTCATCGTGGGCTACCCCGGCGAGACCGAGGCCGAGTTCGACTATCTGCTCGACTGGCTAGACGAGGCGCAGCTCGACCGGGTCGGCTGTTTCCAATACGAGAATGTTGCCGGTGCGCGGTCGAACGATCTGCCAGATCATGTGGCGCCCGAGGTCAAGCAGGAACGTTGGGACCGGTTCATGGCGAAGGCGCAGGAAATCTCCGAGGCCCGGCTCGCCGCCAAGGTGGGCAAGACCCTGCCGGTGATCGTCGATGACCTCGACGAAGACGGCATTGCCACCTGCCGCACCATGGCGGACGCACCGGAAATCGACGGCAACCTGTTCATCGACGAAGGGGCCGAGGCGTTGAAGCCGGGCGATATCGTCACCGTCGAGGTCGACGAGGCCGGCGAATACGATCTCTGGGGGCGGCTGACCGCCTAGAGCGAGCCATCCTCGAGGTGCAGCTTCATGTCGATCAGCACCTGTTGCAGGGCGATGGTCTCCTTGAGCATGCGCTTGGCCTCGTTGACGGTGATGATGCCGTCTTCGATCGACTGGGAATATTCGGTCATCAGCATGGCAAAACGCTGGCTCAGCGCCACAACGTCGGCATTCACGCCACCGCTGCGTTCGGCGTTGTCGCGGCGGTTGTCAAACGACAGGGTGATGCCGCGCAGCTCTGACAAGGCGGCGGTGACATGCGGATAGGAGGCGGCCGCCTCGAGCGCGGCCACGGCGTCGACCGGCATGAAACGGTCGGAATGTTCCTCGTGCTCGGAATAATAACGGCCCAGCGTCGCCTTCGACTTGCCGGTCACCTCGCAGGCGGGTTCTATCCCCACGTCCTTTACAAGCGCTTCGGTGTGCTTCTTGAGATAACTTCCGACACTGTCCATGCCCACTCCTGGCTTTGCCGCCTTCGCCCCAGAAGTCGGGGAAATCCCCGACTTTTTTCCCATTACGAGGTTTAGCAGCTTTTGCCATCGATGAAACACCCCAATCGGCTTTCACGCATAACCGGAGGCGCAGCCCCGGCGATGTGAAAAGCGCAACAGCTCTGCCGGTTCGGGCGGCGAAACCGGCAGCCCGATGAGGTGGCGCCCGGCTTGTCTGCGCGGTGGCTTCTGCGGGGCCGGCACTTGCCTCCGTCCCCGCGGCGCGGCATAGCATCGCGCCATGGCCAAGCTCTATTTTCACTATTCCACGATGAACGCGGGGAAATCGACCCTGCTGCTTCAGGCGGCGCACAACTATCGCGAACGCGGCATGGAAGTCTATCTGATGACCGCGCAGCTTGACAGTCGCGCCGGCCCGGCGCGCATCGGCTCGCGCATCGGCATCGGCTGCGACGCGGTGACCTATGCGCCGGGCGAGGACCTGCTGGCGCATGTCGAGGCGCGTCTGGCCGAGGGGCCGCTGGCCTGTATCTTTCTCGACGAGGCACAGTTTCTCGAACCGGCACAGGTCTGGCAGCTGGCGCATGTGGTGGATGACCTCAAGGTGCCAGTGATGTGCTACGGCTTGCGGGTGGATTTCCAGGGCCAGCTTTTTCCCGGCTCGGCCACGCTTTTGGCGCTGGCCGACGAGATGCGCGAGGTGCGCACCATCTGCCATTGCGGCAAGAAGGCCACCATGGTGGTGCGGCAGAACGAACAGGGCAAGGTGCTGACCGAGGGGGCCCAGGTCCAGATCGGCGGCAACGAGACCTATGTGAGCCTCTGCCGCAAGCATTGGCGCGCCGCCACCGGCGCGGGGCAGGCGCGCGGCTAGCGGCTTCCGAGTTGATCCCGGATGTCGGCGGCGGCCTTGGCCATGGCGGAATTCGGATGCGCCGAGATCCGGCTGAGCAGCTCGTATATCCGCTGGGTGACGTCGGGGTTGTCGGCGCCATCGCGCGAGATCGGCAGAACGGCGCAATCGAGCAGGGTACGGGCCCGCACCACCGGCAGCGAGACCCGGGCAAAGGTCGGGGTGTAATCCGTTTCGGATTGCGGCTCGTTCGGGACTTCCTCCCAGAGCAGCCGCTCGATCCGGCCGAGCACCTCGATCGCGGTGCCGGGATCGTTGATCCCGGGCGAAAGCGCACGCTGCCCGGTTTCGGCGAGGATGGTGAGCCCCAGCGTCGGATCCTGCTCGAAGGTGCGCACGTCGCCGATGTCGAAGGCGCGGGCGGCACGTGAGCGCAGTTCCGCGTCGCTGCGCGACAGCGTGCCGATGACAGACCCGCGCAGTACGAATTCACCCGGCACGCTGGTGACAAAGACCTGGGAGTCGGTGTCCTCGGCCAGTTCGTTGAGCCGCGCGACATCGATAAAGCGGACATAGCCGCTCTTGCGCGAGCAGATGCTGCCGGCGGTGTCCGGCACGACGTCGTCGTCGAGCATGCGGCGCGCGCCGAGCGAGGGGCGGCGGGCGCGGGCATGCATCGACTCGCGGGCGCGTTTCTCGATGATTTGCAGCGTATGATCCATACTGCCGAGATGTGACAGGTGGTCGATCCAGCGCAGGATCGCCAGCACGATCAGCGTGACGACCACCATGGTGAAGGCAAAGACCACCACGGCGGCATCTTCGGAATAGACCTTGGCGTGAAACAGGATCACCGCGCTCAGGCTGTAGACGAAGCCGCCGACAAAAGTGGCCAGCACCGATTGGGTGATGGTGTCGTCGAGCAGCAGGCGATAGGCGCGCGGCGTCGCCATCGACGAGGCGGCGCGATAGGCCGAGACCATGACGTTGAGCGAAAAGGTCGTCACCGCCAGCATGCCGCTGGCCAGGATCGTCAGCACCGGCAGCACCGCCTCGCGGCCAAGCTGGAGCCGGATGTTTTCCGGGATGAAGGGCGTCAACAGCGGCGCGATTGCCAGCGCCAGAAGCGAGAAGACCGAGATCAGCACCACCCGAACCCAGAGCGTTCGCCAGATGTGCTGGGCCAGGTACAGCAGTTTCGAGATCATGCGAGGCTCATCAGGATACGGGCCCCGGCATCGGTGAGCACATCGCGGACCATCGTGCGCTCTTCGGCGGCCAATACCTGATGGCGCGGATAGCGCGGCATGGCGCGGTCATCGAGGATCGGCGCCTCCCAGCCGTCGGTGGTGGCGACAAAGCCGGTGACACCCTCAACTCCGAAGCGATGCAGATAGCCTTGCAGCACACATTCCAGATAGGACATCAGAATCGGGCTGGCGTCGCTTGGCGGGCGATGACGGTCGGACGGTATGGCATAGATCGCGATATCGAGCGGATGCGGCGCGTCATGGTCGATCTGCGCGCTGGCCGCGATCCGGTCATAGGCGTGTTCGCGTTCGTCGAGCGCGAGCCAGTCGGCGCCCGGCACGGCGGCGATCACCCCGTCGATGGTGCAATCGTTATCCGGCACGGCGGTGAGAAACGACACCGGTCTGAGATCGGTGTGCCGCCACGCGCGGCGCCATCCGCGGGCCCGGGCGAGGCGGATCTGTCGAAAGTCGTGAGTCGCGGTATTGACCAGCGACCCGTATCCGAAAAAAAATGGATCGTTCATGCCATAAAGGTGCCCGCGCAGTGACGGATGTCAAATTCTCCTTTCGAGTTTTGTGGCAGGGTCGCGCCATATTGTTATCGGGGATTAAATCTATGCGTGTTACGAAGCGTACTTATATCGCTATACGTGTATTGATGTATTGCGCCTCCAATTCCGACCGATTGGTGACAAAATCCGAAATAGCAAAGCAGTGCAATTCCTCTGAAAACCATGTGGCCCAAGTGGTCAATCAATTGGGACAGCTCGGTTTTATTGAAACGCACCGTGGCCGGAATGGCGGGCTGGAACTGGCGCGCGCGCCCGCCGACATCCGTATTGGCGAAGTGTTTCGCGCGGTCGAGGCACCGGTGCCGATGTCCGACAGTTTTTCCGCGGCCGACACCAGTTTCCCTTTGGTTGCCGCCCGTCAATTGCGAATTGCGCTGGACGATGCCTATACCGCGTTTTTCGAACAGCTTGACGGGGTCATGCTGGACATGCTGGTCGGCGACAGCAGGCCATTGATGGACATGATTGCGCCGACATCGCCATCGCGCGCTTGAAATTTTTACCATTGTCAATTGCTTGGCCCTTCGCATAAAGTCCCCGCGACTCGACGGGAGAACCGGCCATGCCGGTGCCGAAGGAGCAACCGCCCCGGAAACTCTCAGGCCCCGAGGACCGTCGATGTCGCAAAAATCTGGAGAGATCCCGGCCATGTCCGGGGCGCCGAAGGGATAACGATCTCAGGCAGAAGGACAGATGGGGCATCGCCGGGCTGACCTGTTGGGTCGGTTCATGGGGATGCCGGGATGTATCCGAGCAAGGACACTCCGGCCCGCAACGGGAGATGGATGAGTGTCTGACGAGGATGGGGCGCTGAAGCGCACGCCGCTATATGATCTGCATGTGAGCCTCGGCGCCAAGATGGTGCCGTTTGCCGGCTATGAGATGCCGGTGCAATATCCGCTGGGCGTGCTTAAAGAGCATCAGCACACCCGCGCCCGCGCCGGGCTGTTCGACGTGAGCCACATGGGGCAGGTGGTGCTGCGCTCCAAGACGCCCGAGATGGCCCGCGCCGCGCTGGAACGGCTGGTGCCGGTGGATGTGCTGGGGCTGGCCGAGGGCCGGCAGCGCTATGGGTTTTTCACCAATGATTACGGCGGGATCGAAGACGACCTGATGATCGCCAACCGTGGCGACCACCTGTTTGTCGTGGTGAATGCCGCCTGCAAGGCAGCCGATATCGCGCGGATGCGCGCGGCGCTCGAGCCCGAGGTGACGGTCAAGGAGATCACCAGCCGCGCGCTGCTGGCCTTGCAGGGGCCGGCGGCCGAGGCGGTGCTGGCCGAACATCATCCGGGCGTGCGCGAGATGAAGTTCATGGATGTCGAAACGCTGCCGATCGCCGGCGCGGAATGCTGGATCTCGCGGTCGGGCTATACCGGCGAGGACGGCTTCGAGATCTCGGTGCCCGAGGCGGCGGCGGTCGATCTGGCCCGCGCCCTGCTGGCGCATGACGAGGTGGAGGCGATCGGGCTTGGCGCCCGCGACAGCCTGCGGCTCGAGGCCGGGCTGTGCCTCTATGGCCATGACATCGACGCCGACACCACGCCGGTCTCGGCCGGGCTGGTCTGGGCGATGCAGAAGGTGCGCCGCCCCGGTGGCGACCGCGAAGGCGGCTTTCCCGGTGCCGCCGAGATATTCGGCGATCTGGCCGAAAGCACCGCGCAGCGCCGGGTCGGTCTGCGGCCCGAGGGCCGCGCGCCGATGCGCGAGGGTGTGGAGATATTTGCCGCGGAAAGCGGTGGCGAGGCGGTCGGTCGGGTGACATCGGGCGGCTTTGGCCCGACGGTGGGCGGGCCGGTGGCGATGGGCTATGTCTCGACAGCGCTCGCCGCCGAGGGCACGCTGCTTTATGGCGAGGTGCGCGGCAAGCGGCTGCCGGTCAAGGTGGCGAAGCTGCCCTTCGTGGCGCAAGGTTTCAAGAGATAGGTCCAACAGGAGACGACCATGAAATACACCGAAGAACATGAATGGCTCGAGGCCGATGACGAAGGCGTGGTAACCGTGGGCATCACCGCCCATGCCGCCGAACAGCTGGGCGACGTGGTCTTTGTCGAACTGCCCGAGGTCGGCACATCGGTCAACAAGGACGACGAGATCGTGGTGATCGAGAGCGTCAAGGCGGCCAGCGACATCCTCGCCCCGATCGACGGCGAGATCGTCGAGGTCAACGAGGCCATCGTCAGCGAGCCGGGCAAGGTGAACGACGATCCCGAGGGCGACGCCTGGTTCTTCAAGATCAAGGCCGAAGAGCTTGGCCAGATGGACGATTACATGGATGAAGCGGCCTACAAGTCCTTTATCGGATAGGCTTTTCCGCCCGAGTGGCTGCGGTTGTTGCGGGCAAGGGCCGCAGCCCTCGGCGGGCAATTTCTTGGCAAGATGAAGCAGGGGGCTTCGCATGACTTTCACACCGACCGATTATCTGCCTTATGATTTCGCCAACCGGCGGCATATCGGGCCTTCGCCGTCCGAAATGGCCGATATGTGCGAGGTGCTGGGGGTGGCGGACCTGGACGCGCTGATCGACGAGACGGTGCCGAAGGCGATCCGTCAGGAAACGCCGCTGAATTTCGGCAAGCCCAAGTCGGAACGCGAGCTGCTGCGCTACATGCGCGAGGTTGCGGCCAAGAACCGGGTGCTGACCTCGATGATCGGCCAAGGCTACCACGGCACGGTGACGCCGCCGGCGATCCAGCGCAACATCCTGGAAAACCCGGCCTGGTACACCGCCTATACGCCCTACCAGCCGGAAATCAGCCAGGGTCGGCTCGAAGCGCTGCTGAATTTCCAGACCATGGTGAGCGATCTCACCGGGCTGGAGGTGGCCAATGCCTCGCTGCTCGATGAATCCACCGCCTGCGCCGAGGCGATGACCATGGCGCAGCGGGTGGCGAAATCCAAGGCCAAGGGGTTCTTTGTCGACCGCGACTGCCATCCGCAGAACATCGCCGTGATGAAGACCCGTGCCGAGCCGCTGGGCATCGAGGTGATTGTCGGCAACCCCGAGAAGCTCGACCCCGAGGCGGTCTTCGGCGCGATCTTCCAATATCCGGGCACCTATGGCCATGTGCGCGATTTCACGGAACAGTTGGAGGCGCTGCACGCCGCCAATGCGGTGGGTATCGTCGCCGCCGATCCGCTGGCGCTGACGGTCCTGAAAGAGCCGGGCGCGATGGGCGCCGATATCGCCGTCGGCTCGACCCAGCGCTTTGGCGTGCCGATGGGCTATGGCGGGCCGCATGCCGCCTATATGGCCTGTCGCGACGCCTATAAACGCGCCATGCCGGGGCGGATTGTCGGCGTCTCGGTGGACAGCCATGGCAACCGCGCCTATCGGCTCTCGCTGCAAACCCGCGAGCAGCATATCCGCCGCGAGAAGGCCACCTCGAATGTCTGTACCGCGCAGGCGCTGCTGGCGGTCATGGCCGGCATGTATGCGGTGTTTCACGGGCCCGAGGGGCTCAAGGCGATTGCCCAGCGCATTCACCGCAAGACCGTTCGGCTGGCGCGCGGGCTCGAGGAGGCCGGCTTCAAGGTGGATCCGCAGGCCTATTTCGACACCATCACCGTCGATGTGCGCACGCTGCAATCGGCGGTGCTGAAATCGGCCCGCGACGAGGGCGTGAACCTGCGCCGCGTCGGCGAATACCGGGTCGGCATCACGCTCGACGAATGCACCCGGCCGTCGAACATCGAAGCGGTCTGGCGCGCCTTCGGCATTACCCGCAAGGACGACGACTACACCCCGGTCTACAAGATGCCCGAGGACATGCTTCGGAGTTCGGATTATCTCACCCACCCGATCTTTCACATGAACCGGGCCGAGACCGAGATGATGCGCTACATGCGGCGGCTGGCCGACCGTGACCTGGCGCTGGACCGGGCAATGATCCCGCTGGGGTCCTGCACGATGAAGCTCAATTCGGCGGCCGAGATGATGCCGGTGAGCTGGCGCGAGTTTTCCTCGCTGCATCCCTTTGCGCCGGCCAATCAGGCGCTGGGCTATACGCATCTGGTGAGTGACCTGAGCCAAAAGCTCTGTGCCATTACCGGTTACGACGATTTCTCGATGCAGCCCAATTCCGGCGCGCAGGGCGAATATGCCGGGCTGTTGACGATTGCGGCCTTCCACCGCGCCAATGGCGAGGGGCACCGCAATGTCTGCCTGATCCCGATGTCGGCGCATGGCACCAACCCGGCCAGCGCGCAGATGGTCGGCTGGAAGGTGGTGCCGGTGAAATCGGCCAGGAACGGCGATATCGATCTCGAGGATTTCCGCGCCAAGGCAGAGAAACATGCCGAAGCGCTGGCCGGTTGCATGATCACCTATCCCTCGACCCACGGGGTATTCGAGGAAACCGTGCAGGACGTCTGCAAGATCACCCATGAGCACGGCGGTCAGGTCTATATCGATGGCGCCAACCTCAACGCCATGGTGGGGCTGTCACGGCCCGGCGATCTGGGCGGCGATGTCAGCCACCTGAACCTGCACAAGACCTTCTGCATCCCGCATGGCGGCGGCGGCCCCGGCATGGGGCCGATCGGCGTCAAGGCGCATCTGGTGCCGCATCTGCCGGGACACCCTGAGGTGGGCGGCGAAGAGGGGCCGGTGAGCGCCGCGCCTTATGGCTCGCCCTCGATCCTGCCGATCTCCTGGGCGTACATCCTGATGATGGGCGGCGAGGGGCTGACCCAGGCGACGCGGGTGGCGATCCTGAACGCCAATTATATCTCCAAGCGGCTGGAAGGGGCCTATGACATCCTCTATCGCGGGCGCGGCGACCGGGTGGCGCATGAATGCATCATCGACACCCGGCCCTTTGCCGAGAGCGCGGATGTCACGGTCGACGACATCGCCAAGCGGCTGGCAGATTGCGGTTTTCACGCGCCGACCATGTCCTGGCCGGTGGCCGGGACATTGATGGTGGAGCCAACCGAGAGCGAGACCAAGGCCGAGCTGGACCGGTTCTGCGATGCGATGCTGGCGATCCGCGAAGAGATCCGCGAGATTGAGGAGGGCCGGATGGACCGCGCCAACAATCCGCTGAAGAACGCGCCGCATACGATGGAAGACCTGGTGCGCGAGTGGGACCGCCCCTACAGCCGCGAGCAAGGGTGTTTTCCGCCCGGCGCCTTCCGGGTGGACAAGTACTGGCCGCCGGTGAACCGCGTCGACAACGTCTTTGGCGACCGCAACCTGGTGTGTACCTGCCCGCCGATGGAGGAATATGCCGAAGCGGCGGAGTAGCGGCCGGCTCGGCCACGGCCCGGAACAAGGCCGCAGGCCGCCGTCGGCCCGGCTTGTCTGAGGGCGCGGTGGGGGGAAACCCCACCGCGTCTGATCCTATCCCTCGTCGGAAAGTGTTTCGCTCTCGGGCTTCGGCCCGAGCAGGAAACCAAGCTCGTCGGCCACGGTTTTCCAGGTGGCCTCGGAGCCGGCGCAGAGCAAATAACCCTCTTTCTCGGCGGCGGAATACTCTCGGCCGTCAAGGAAACCGATATGCCCGCCGGCCTTCTGGCAGAGCAGCACGCCGGCGGCATGGTCCCAGGGCGTCATCTTGCACGACAGCACGAAATCGCAATGGCCCTCGGCCAGCAGTCGGTATTCATGCGCCGAACAGCGCAGCGCGTCGGGCCGTCCGATCTTGGGATAAAGCGCCGCGACCAGCGGCTGGACCTCGGCCGGCATCAGCTTCATGTGGATGTAGCCGACCATCTCCGACAGCGGCTTTGCGTCGGCGGTGGAGAGCGTGCGGCGGCGGCCGCGCGGGCCGGTCCAGGTGGTGAGGCTGTCCTCGTCGGCCACCACCACGTCATCGTTGAGCGGGTCGTAGATCATGCCATAGACCGGTTTGCCAAACCGTGTCGCCGCCACCATCGTGCCGAAGAGCGACAGCCCATGGGCGAAATTCCAGGTGCCATCGACCGGGTCGATCAGGAAGCCCAGTTCGGCATCGCCCAAGGCGTCGAGGATCCTGGGATCGCGCGACGCCGCCTCTTCCCCGACGATCACCGCCGAGGGAAAGGCCATTTGCAGCCCGCGGGTGATCATCGCCTCGGCCGCTTCGTCGGCGGCGGTGACGAGATCGAGCTTGGATGTCTTTTCGGTCACCTCCGACGGATCGAGCGCCCGAAACCGCGGCAGGATCTCGGCCTTGGCGGCGCGGCGGACGAGGTTCAGAAGCGAGGTTTTCTGCGCGCGCGTCAGCGGCGCGTGCACGGCCATGGGCAGGTTGTCCGACATGGGAACTCCGAGTCATTGGGGTTGCGCAGGGTGTGCCAGCCCACGGGAGGGGGATCAAGTGCAGGATTGGCGCAGCTCGGCCTGTACGGGCGCGGGCCAGGGGCGGTGGAGCGGCGGCTGAAGGGGTTCTGGGCGCGCCTCACTCGCGCGCCCGCAGCACCCGCGCCGGACGGGCCGCCAGCGGCCGCCAGGCAAAGCCGAGGCTGGCCAGCAGCGTGGCCAGCACCCCGCCCAGCACGATCAGCAGCGCCGAGGACCATTGCACCGCGAAATCCACCTCCATCAGATAGGTCATCACCGCCCAGCCCCCGGCCACCCCGGCCCCCAGTGCCACCAGCCCTGCCGCCGCGCCGAGCAGCGCGGCGCGCAGGGCGAAGCTTTGCAGGATGCGGGCGCGGGCCGCCCCCAGGGTCTTGAGCACTGCCGCCTCGTAGGTGCGGGCCTGTTCGCCCGCCGCCGCCGCGCCGATCAGCACCAGGAAGCCGGTCAGCAGCGTTGCCGCCGCGCCCCAGGCGGTGGCCTGGGCAATGCCGCCCATGATCTCGGCCACCCGGTCGACGGCGTCGCGCACGCGGATCGCGGTGATATTTGGGTAGGTTGAGGTGAGATCGCGCAGGATCGTCGCTTCGGCCGCTTCTTCGGCATAGACCGTCGAGATGAAGCTGTGCGGCGCGGCCTCGAGCGCGGCCGGGTTCATCGACATCACAAAGCCGATCCCGGCGGTCGAGAAATCCACCTCGCGAAACGAGGCGATGGTTGCGGTGATGTCGCGGCCCAGGATGTTGACGGTGATATCGTCGCCAAGATGCAGGCCGATCTCGGCCGCTTCCTCGGCGGCAAAGCTGACCAGCGGCGGGCCGGCGTAGTCGGGTTCCCACCAGGTGCCGGCGGTGAGCGTCGTGTCCTCGGGCAGGGCGGCGGAATAGGTCACCCCCCGGTCGCCCCGGATCACCCAATGATCGCCGGCCACCTCGCGCGCGGGTTGGCCATTGATCCGGGTGATGATGCCGCGCAGCATCGGCGCGCTCTGCACCTTGCTCACCGCGGGGTCGTCGCCGAGCCGGGCGCGGAAGCCCGGCATCTGGTCTTTCTGGATGTCGACGAAAAAGAACGAGGGCGCCACGTCGGGCAGGTCTGTCTGGATCGCGGCGCGCATGTTGCCTTCGATCTGGCCGACCGCGGCCAGCACCGACAGCCCGAGCCCCAGCGAGAGCACGGTCGAGGCGGCACCTTCCTGAGCGCCGGAGATCGCCGAAAGGGCCCAGCGCAGCGCCGGCCGGTGGCGCGCAGCGCGGCCCGACCGGCGGGCGGCCCAGCGGATCAGCGCGGCGGCCAGCGCCAGCACGGTGAGCGCCACGAGGATGCCGCCGGCGGTCCAGAGTGTCAGCATCGACGAGCCGGAAAACAGCGCCGCCGCGCCCAGCAGAGTGGCGATCAGCGCGAGGATCACCAGCACATGCGGCCAGCGCGGCAGCAGGCCGGCACTGCCCAGGGCATCGCGGAACAGCGCGGCCGGGCGGATCTCTTCGGTGCGGGCCAGCGGCCAGAGGGTAAAGATCAAGGCGGTGAGGCCGCCGTAAAGCGCCGCCTCCAGCAACGGGCCGGGGTGGATGGCAAAGACCGCCGGCACCGGCAGCAGCGCTTGCAGCAGCGGTCCCAGGGCCAGCGGCACCAGCGCGCCGAGGGTGAGCCCCAGCGCAATGCCCAGCAGGCTCAGCGCGCCGATCTGAAGGAAGTAGGTGAGAAAGATCACCTGTCGCGTGGCGCCCAGCGTGCGCAGCGTGGCGATGACCGAGGTCTTGGAGGCCAGATAGGCGCGCACCGCCGCCGAGACGCCGACGCCGCCCACCGCCAGCCCCGACAGGCCGACGAGGATCAGGAAACTGCTCAACCGGTCGACAAAGCGTGCGATCCCCGGCGCGCCGTTGCGGGCGTCGCGATAGCGCCCGCCGACTTCGGTGAAGCGGTCTCTGGCCTCGGATTGGAAACTGTCGAGATCTGTGCCGGCGGGCAGGGTCAGACGGTAATGGGTTTCGAAGAGCGTGCCGGGCTGAAGCAGGCCGGAGTTTGCCAGCGCCTCGGTGCGCACCAGGGTGCGGGGTCCGAGCGCAAAGCCGCCGCCGGCATCATCCGGCTCGAGCGCGATCAAGGCAGAAAGCGTGAAGGTCTCGGTGCCGAGCTGGAAATCGTCGCCAGGCGAGAGGGCCAGCCGTTCGGCCAGAACCGGGGCCATGACGGCACCGGTGCCTGCCAGCGCCGCATCCAGCGGCATCGGCGGCTCGAGCGTGACCGCGCCGATCAGCGGATAGGCGCTGTCGACGGATTTCACCTGGGTCAGGGCGCGTTCGGTGCTGTCGTTACGGTCGACCACCACCATCGAGCGGAAATCGGTGATCTCGGATACCTTCGTGGCGCGATCCTGCATCCAGGCGCGTTCCTCGGGCGTGGCAAAGCGGTAGGTGAAGCGCAGCTCGGCGTCACCGCCGAGAAGCTCGGCGCCTTTCTCCTCCAGCCCCAGCGCGATCGAGGTGCGCACCATGCCGATGCCGGCAATCGCGGCGACACCCAGCGCCAGGCAGGCGAGGAAGATGCGGAAGCCGCGCAGGCCTCCGCGCAGTTCGCGCCGGGCAAAGCGGGCGGCCGTGGTGAGGCTCATTCCGCCGCCTCGCGGGCCTGTGCGTCGATCCGTCCGTCGCGCAGCCGCACCACGCGGTCACAGCGCGCGGCCAGCGAAGGGGCATGAGTGACCAGCACAAGTGTCGCGCCATGGCGGTCGCGGAGATGGAACAGCAGATCCATGATCGCGCCGCCATTGGCCTCGTCGAGGTTGCCGGTGGGCTCATCCGCCAGCAGGATGTGCGGCCGTGGCGCCGAGGCCCGGGCCAGCGCCACCCGCTGCTGTTCGCCGCCCGACATCTGTGCGGGATAATGGCCGGCGCGATGGCCGAGGCCCACGGTCTCGAGCTCGGCCTCGGCGCGCTCAAAGGCGTCGCGGTGGCCGGCCAACTCCAGCGGCGTGGCGACGTTTTCCAGCGCCGTCATTGTCGGGATCAGATGAAAGCTCTGAAACACCACGCCCATGTGATCGCGCCGGAAACGCGCCAGCGCATCCTCGTTCATCGCGCCGAAATCTTCGCCCAGGGCCGTGACGCTGCCGCCGGTGGCGCGCTCCAGCCCGCCCATCAGCATCAGCAGCGAGGATTTGCCCGAGCCCGAAGGGCCGATGAGGCCGATCGAGGCGCCTTTGGCGACATCAAGCGAAATACCATGCAGGATCTCGACCCTGCCGGCATTGCCATCGAGCGCCAGATGCACATCTTTAAGCGACAGGACGGGATCAATCATGCAAAGGGCCTTTCGGGCAATGTATCAGCTTTTCACATATGGGGTATGCGCGCGGTTGAGCAAGGCGTGCGCAATTGTTTTGACGCTGGCGGCGCCGGCGGCGGCGGAAGAACTCGAGATCCTGGCGCTGGGCGACAGTCTGATCCAGGGCTACGGGCTGATGGCCGATGAGGGGTTTGTGCCGCAGATGCAGGATTGGCTGGAGGCGCAAGGCCATGATGTGACGCTGATAAACGGCGGCGTGTCGGGCGACACAACCGCCGGCGGCCTGGCGCGGGTTGAATGGAGCCTGAGCCCCGGGGTGGACGCGATGATCGTGGCGCTGGGGGGCAACGACGTGCTTCGCGGGCTCGATCCGGCGGTGTCGCGGGACAACCTCGACGGGATTCTCAGGGTGGCGGCGGCGCGCGAGATGCCGGTGCTGCTTGTGCCGATGCGGGCGCCCGGCAATTACGGGCCCGACTACAAGGCGGCGTTCGACGGCATGTATGCCGATCTGGCGGCCGAGCATGGCGCGCTGGAGGCGCCGGCGTTCTTTGACATCCTGCTGCCGGACGGGGGCGATCCTTCCGGCGCCGCGGATCTGATGCAGGGCGACGGCATCCATCCCAATGCGGAGGGTGTGGCGCGGATTGTCGAGGGGATCGGCCCGCATGTGGAACGGCTGATCGCGGAGGTTCCGGGCGCGTCCTGAGCCCGGAAAGCAAAAAGCCCCACCGGATGGCGGGGCCTTTCCATTTCTTCGAGGCAGAAGCCTTAGGCCAGCGCGATGTTCTCGGCGGCTTCGCGGCCGTCACGGCCCGGCTTGATGTCGAAGGTGACTTTCTGGTTGTCGGCGAGGCCGGTCAGGCCCGAGCGCTCAACGGCCGAGATGTGCACGAACACGTCTTTGCTGCCGCCGTCGGGTGCGATGAAACCAAAGCCTTTGGTGGTGTTGAACCATTTCACAGTGCCAGTGGCCATGTGTCTACTCCTAGTGTTACTGCCCGCGGAATTGCGGCAGGTCGGCTTAGTCAGTGCAGATCGAAGGACTGAGCCGTAGAGGAGCAGCGGTCGATAGATAACTTCGCAAGAAAGATATGCGGGGAAGCGGGCGCCATTTCAAGGGGAATTCTTCGCAATCTGCCGGGGCGTCGGCAAGGTCACGCCGGGGCAGGCGGGCCGGCCGATGGCGCGATGAAACCCCGGCGCGACCCCCGGTGTGCTGCGCCCGAGGCGGACCGCCTGAGGCCGAGCAGACGATGACGGAGGCGGCTCAGTTCCGGAGCGATCGCAAGGGTTTCAAGGGGAATCGCCTTGAACTTTCGCGCTGCCGAGTGCGCGCATCAGATAGTTGGGCAATCGCCGCACCAGCGCGCGCATCAGATCGGGATATTCGATCTCGCCGCCCAGAAGCCGCATGTAATCGTGGCGCAGATGACCGGACTTGCGCACCGCCCGGACGAATCCGGTCTTGAACGGCCCCCAGTAGAGCAGCAGGCGCACCATGTTGGCGTGGCGCATGGCGGTGAGAATCGGCCGCAGCCGCTGGCGGTAGAGCCGCAGCGCCGCATCCGGCTCGTGACGGGCCAGCGCGTCGCGCGCCGCGAGGGCGGCAAGCTGGCCGGATTTCATCGCATAGGCGATGCCTTCGCCGGTGACCGGATCGACCAGCCAGGCGGCATCGCCGGCCAGCAGCACGTTGTCGCGCCCGGGTGCGCGGCGGGCCTTGCCGAAGGGCAGGTACTGGCCCTTGACGCGGGTTTCGGCCGGCACGTCCAGATCGGCCATATAGGCGCGCATGATCGTCTTGAGATCGGGATTGCGGCTGTGCACGCCGCCCACGCCCACCGTGTGGCTGCCACTTTTCGGGAACGACCAGCCGTAACCCCAGTTCGCCGCCCCCATGTCGATGCGCAGCGGGGCGTCGGCGGGCAGGGCGGGGCCCTCGGCCTCGAGCGCAAAGCCGATGCGGGCCGGGTCGAACGGCCGGCCAAAAAGCGCGCGGGCGGTGGCGCTGGTGACACCATCGGCGCCGATCACCACCGGCGCCTCGAGCCGGGTGCCATCGGCCAGCGTCACGCGGCCGGCCTCGGGCGCCAGTTCGGCAATCCGCGTGCCGGTGAAATCCTCCGCGCCGGCGGCCAGGGCAAGCGCCACCAGATGGGCGTCGAGCGACAGGCGCATGGTCAGGTAGACCGGCGGGATATTTTCGATCACGCCAAGCTTTTCGCCGAAACCATAAAGGGTTACCGCAGATTTGCTGTCAAAGGTCTCGGGCAGATCGGTCTCGAAAATTTCGCGATAGTACCGCGCCGCGCGGCCGGTGAAACCGCCGCCGCAGAGCTTGTCACGCGGAAAGCGCGCCTTGTCGACCAAGGCGGTGCGCAGCCCGGCGCTGGCAGCGGTGCGGGCGGCGGCGGCGCCGGCAGGGCCCGCGCCGATGACGATAACATCGAACAACATGCGCGCTCTTTCCCCGCTGGCCTGCCCATGGTCAAGGGGCAAAACGAAACCACGCGGCGCCCCGGATCAGAGCACGGTGACCGTGGTGCCGAGGGGGATGCGCGGATAGAGATCCATCACGTGGTCATTGGCCATGCGGAAACAGCCGTTCGAGGCCGCCTTGCCGATCGAGGCGAGATTGTCGGTGCCGTGGATGGCGGCAAAGGTGTTCACGCCGTTCTGGAACAGGTACATCGCCCGCGCGCCCAGCGGATTGCCCGGCCCGCCGGGCTGGACGTAATCGTTGCCCTTGAAGCGGCCATAGGTCTGCGGCTCGCGTTCGATCATCGCGTCGGTGGGGCGCCACGTCGGCCATTCCTTCTTGGCCTGGATCACGCCGGTGCCCGAAAATTCCAGCCCGGTGCGCCCAACGCTGATGCCGTAGCGCAGCGCTCGGCCGGGGTCTTCGATGAAGTAGAGAAAGCGCGATTTCTGCAACACCACGATCTGGCCCGGCGCCATGTCGGCCCGGACGCGCACATATTGCGGTGCGAATTTCGGATCGAGTCGGACCTGGGCCCGGGCAAGCGACGGCAGGGCCAGGGCAGCGGCGGCAGTGCCGAAAAAGGCGCGGCGTGAAATCCTCATATGTCCCTCCAGCGATGAGCAAAAGAATCATATGGCAGGCCCCCGGCAAGCGGGAGTCAGGAATCCGTTACTCCGGGCAGGCGTCGGGCAGGCGTGGGCCGGGGGCAACGTTTGGCTCTCAGGCGGTGACGGGGTCGGTGCCGGCAGCGTCCTCGCTCTGCCGGCGAGGCCGGGCCGCGAGGGTTGCGACGGCGGGAACGATCAGGCCGAGCGCGAGGTAAAGCTCGAGCGCCATGGTGGCGCTCATTCCGAAGACCAGCCAGCCGAGCAGACCGGTCAACGCCCCGAGCGTACTGCCGCAGATGAGTGCGATACTGGCCATAACGGTCTCCTGTCCCTCTGGATCGGACCAAGTAGGCGCGGAAATTGGGGCGGCAATGCGGCACCTTCTGTGCAATTTCGGGCACGGGCCGGCCGGGGCTTGCCGCCAGCGCGCGCCGCCCCCAGATAGGCGCAAGCACGAAATCAAGGACAGGTTGGTGATATGACGGCACGGAAACTGACATGCCTCGACTGCGGACAGGTGAACAAGGTGCCCGAGGCGCGGCTTGACGCCGGGCCGAAATGCGGCACCTGCGGTGCCCGGCTGATGCCGGGCAAGGCGGTGGCGATCGACCCGGCCACCCTGCGAAAGGCGGCGCGCCATGACGAGGTGCCGCTGGTCGTGGATTTCTGGGCGCCCTGGTGCGGGCCCTGCAAGATGATGGCCCCCGAGTTCGACCGTGCGGCCGGCCAGGCCGGCACCCGGGCGCGGCTGGTCAAGCTGAACACCCAGGACGAGGCGCAGGCGGCCGGGGCCTACAACATTCGTGGCATTCCGACGATGATCCGGTTTCATCGGGGCCGCGAGGCGGCGCGCCAGTCGGGCATGATGAAGTCCGAGCAGATCCTGCGCTGGATCGGCTGACCCGCCGGTCGCTTTTTCTTGCAGGTCGCGGCGGCTTCTGCGAGCGTCGCGGCGCGCAAGGCAGGAGTGACAGTGATGAGTGAATTGATCTGGGCCGGTATCGTCATGGGGCTGGGCGGCACGTTGGCGATGGACATCTGGTCCGAGGTTCTGGCCCGCGGCTTTGGACAGCCGCGCCCGGCCTGGGGGCGGATCGGCCGCTGGGCGGCACAGCTTCCGGCCGGGCAGGTCTTTCACGACGATATCGGCGCGGTTGCTCCGGTGCGCCGCGAAGAGGCGCTGGGCTGGGGTGTGCATTATTTCGTGGGGATCGCTTATGGCGTGATCTTCGCGCTGCTCGCCGGCGCGGCCTGGCTGGATGCGCCGAGCTTCCTGCCGCTGTGGATTTTCGCGATTGTCACCGTCGGAGCCGGCTGGTTCCTGTTGCAGCCCGGCATGGGGCTTGGGTGGGCCGCCGCCCGCACGCCGAACCCCTGGAAGGTGCGGCTGATGGGCCTCATCGGCCATACGGTCTTTGGCCTCGGCATGTATGCGGTGGCGCTTCTGGCGGCGCCCTGAGGCTCAGCGCTCCGAGGCCGGCCGCAGCGGCGCGGCGCGGGTGTCCTGTTCCTGCGCCTGCATCCAGCCGTTTTCCCAGGATTGATGGTCGACGGTGTTCTCGGAATAGGGGTTGGCCTGGAACGAGATGCCCTCCTGCCGGGCAATGTAGCCTTCGTCATAAGAGCCCATCCGCGGGTCCATGCCGGCGGAATGATGCGCCGTCTTTTGCAGGTGCTCGGCGAACTCGCGGTATTTCACCAGCACGGTCTGGTCGAGCCCGTCGGGGTAATCCTCGAACGCCTGCCGGCCGCGATCCGTCAGGTGCAGGGCGCCGTCTTCTCCGGCCTCGAGAATGCGCGCGATGCGCAGGTGGTCGAGCTGGCGGGCGAGTTTGACCCTTCGTTCGTCCTCGGGCAGGCCGGGCGGTTTGCCGGCCTGGCGAAACAGCGCGTCGAGCCGGTCGGAACAGCTGTCGAGGGTCACCGGGCCCTTGGCGGCGGCGTGCAGGATGAGCGCTGTCAGACTGGCGGTGCTGAGCAGGGGGTAATCATTGTCGAACATGCGATATGGTGTCCTCATGGTCGGGCTCCCTGTGGGTCAGCCTAGGCGCAGAGGGCTTCGGGGTAAAGGGGCGGGAGAGGCCGCCCGGGGCGGCCTCGGCCTTTCGGAAGGATGACAGGCCTCAGACCTGGCCCATCAAGAGCAGCACGATCAGCACCACCAGCACGACGCCGAGGATGCCCGAGGGGCCGTAGCCCCAGCTGCGGGAATGGCCCCAGCGCGGCAGCGCGCCGATCAGGGCAAGGATCAGGAGGATGACGAGAATGGTATAGAGCATGGCGCGGGTCTCCGGGGTGGCGGGTCAAGGGGGCGGGGGCTTTGCGTCCCGTCCCGGTCTGAGGCGAACGCGCGGTTCCGGCCTTTGGTTCCGCCGGCAGACCGGGGGCCGGCGCGCCGGTGCTGGGCAGGGGCGGCGGCGTGGTGTAGCCTTGGCCGACAAAGCAGCCAGCAGGGGCAGGACGACATGACAGAGACGACAGAGGGGCCGGACGGCGAGCTGACCCTGCGAACGCTGGCGATGCCGGCGGATACCAATGTGTCGGGCGACATCTTCGGTGGCTGGGTGTTGAGCCAGATGGACATCGCGGCGGGCATCGTCGCCGGCGAAAAGGCCCAGGGTAGGGTGGCGACCATTGCGGTGGACGCGATGAAATTCATCCGGCCGGTCAAGGTGGGCGACGTGCTCTGCGTCTATTGCCAGATCACCCGGGTCGGTCGGAGCTCGATGGCGATCGACGTCGAGGCCTGGGTCCGCCGCGAACGCATCGGCGGGCGCGAGAAGGTGACGGAGGCGATCTTTACCTTCGTGGCGATCGATGGCGAGGGACGGCCGCGTGAAGTACCGTAGGGTGTTCACCCTCCATTAACCCGGTCGGGGCCAGGCTTGGCGGATGCCGAATTACATCCGACCGAAGATTTCCGGCGCGACCGTATTCTTTACCGTGGCGGTGGCAGAGCGGAGGGGGACGATCCTGACCGACCACATCACGGTGCTGCGCGAGGCTGTGCGCAGGACGCGGGAAGACCGCCCATTCCGGATCGACGCGTGGGTGGTGTTGCCGGATCACCTGCATGCGGTCTGGACATTGCCAGCAGGGGATTGCGATTTCTCAACCCGGTGGAGCCTGATCAAGGCGCGGTTTTCACGAGCGGTGCCGCTCGGGTCTCGTCGGAGCAGCCACAGGGCCCGGCGGGAACGGGGCATCTGGCCGGCGGTTCTGGGAGCATCACCTTCGCGGGCCACGGGATTGCGCGGCGGCGGTCGGTTATTGTCATATGAACCCGGTCAAGCACGGGTGGGTGACCGATCCGCTGGATTGGCCGTTTTCGTCGGTGCATCGCGCGCGCCGGATGGGTCACGACGTCACGTAGGGTGCGCATTCACTGCGCACCGGTGTTTGGTTGGCCGAAGCGGTGCGCAATAAATGCGCACCCTACGCGGTTCCGACACGCGCCCGTCAAGGAAAAGTGGTCGCAACAGAAACGGGGGCGCCCTGCGTTTCCACAAAGACGTTTCTATTTTTACCGCGAAAACTTCTTGTGTTTCAGACGTTTCGGTTCCAGCGCATCGGCGCCCAGCCGGCGTTTCTTGTCTTCTTCGTAGTCCTCGAAGTTGCCCTGGAACCATTCCACATGCGCCTCGCCCTCGAAGGCCAGGATATGGGTGCAGATCCGGTCGAGGAAGAAACGGTCGTGCGAAATCACCACCGCGCAGCCGGCGAAATCCACCAGCGCGTCTTCCAGCGCCCGCAGCGTCTCGACGTCGAGATCGTTGGTCGGTTCGTCGAGCAGCAGCACGTTGCCGCCTTCTTTCAGAAGCCGCGCCATGTGCACGCGGTTGCGTTCCCCGCCCGAGAGCAGGCCCACCTTCTTCTGCTGGTCGCCGCCCTTGAAGTTGAACGAGGAGCAATAAGCGCGGGAGTTCACCTGGGCATCGCCCAGCTGAATGATCTCGGCGCCGCCGGTGATCGCCTCCCAGACGGTGTCGTCCGCCTTCAGATCGTCGCGTGACTGATCGACGTAAGACAGATCGACGGTGTCGCCATAGGTGATTTCCCCCACGTCGGGCGTTTCCGCGCCGGTCAGCATCTTGAACAGCGTCGATTTGCCGGCGCCGTTGGGGCCGATCACCCCGACGATGCCGCCGGGCGGCAGCGAAAAGGTGAGGTCTTCGATCAGGAGCTTGTCGCCCATGGCTTTTTTCAGCCCCTCGACCTCGATCACCTTGCCGCCGAGGCGCGGGCCGTTGGGGATGACGATCTGGGCGCGGGTGATCTTTTCGCGCTCGGACTGGCCCGCCATCTCTTCATACGCCTGAATCCGCGCCTTGGACTTGGCCTGCCGCGCCTTGGCGCCCTGACGCATCCATTCCAGCTCGCGCTCGAGCGTTTTCTGCTTGGCCTTGTCCTCGCGGGCCTCCTGGGCCAGGCGCTTGGCCTTCTGCTCCAGCCAGGCCGAGTAATTGCCCTCGTAGGGGATGCCGCGGCCACGGTCGAGCTCGAGGATCCAGCCGGTGATGTCGTCAAGGAAATAACGGTCGTGGGTGACGATCAGGATCGTGCCCTTGTAGTCGATCAGGTGCTGTTGCAGCCAGGCGATGGTTTCCGCGTCCAGGTGGTTGGTCGGTTCGTCGAGCAGCAGCATCTCGGGCGCTTCCAGCAGCAGCTTGCAGAGCGCGACGCGGCGTTTCTCACCACCCGACAGCGTGGTCACGTCGGCATCGTCCGGCGGGCAGCGCAGCGCCTCCATGGCGACGTCGATCTGGCTGTCGAGATCCCAGAGGTTCTCGCTGTCGATCTGGTCTTGCAGCGCGGCCATCTCGTCGGCGGTCTCGTCCGAGTAGTTCATCGCCAGCTCGTTGTACTTGTCGAGGATGGCCTTTTTCCCCGCCACGCCCAGCATCACGTTGCCGCGCACGTCGAGCGACGGGTCGAGCTCGGGCTCCTGCGGCAGATATCCCACCTTGGCGCCCTCGGCGGCCCAGGCCTCGCCGGTGAAATCCTTGTCGAGCCCGGCCATGATCTTGAGCAGGGTGGATTTACCGGCGCCGTTGACGCCGACCACACCGATCTTGACCCCGGGAAGAAAGCTGAGACGGATGTTCTCGAAGCATTTCTTGCCGCCCGGATAGGTCTTGGACACGCCGTCCATGTGGTACACGTACTGATAAGCCGCCATTGCTCGCCCCTTGGTTTGCTTGCAGGGCTAGATAACGGGGCACGGGGCGAGGTGCAATTGGCATTGGCGAAATCGGGCCGCGCGCAGGGCCGGGCCTCGCATCGGCCGGCCCAGGGTGCGGCGGGCAATGGAGGGCGAGATGGAGCGGATGGCGGAACTGATCGCGCGATATGCGCGGCCCGGGCGGGTCGAGTGGATCGGCGTCCGGCCGGAGCGGCGCGGCGCGATGCGGGCGCTGGAGACCGTCGAAGTGACCGAAGCCGGGCTCGCCGGCGATCACGGGCGGGCCGGCAAACGGGCGGTCACGCTGGTCCAGGCCGAGCATCTGGCGGTGATCGGGGCGTTCCTCGGCCGCGACGCGGCGCCGGCGGAGGCGCTGCGGCGCAATCTCGTGGTCTCGGGTATCAACCTCGCCGGGCTGCGGGGGCGGGCGGTGGCGCTGGGCGGGGCGCTGCTCGAATTCACCGGTCCCTGTGCGCCATGCAGCCGGATGGAGGCGGCCTTCGGCCCCGGCGGTTATGCGGCGGTGCGCGGACATGGCGGCATGACGGCCCGGGTCTTGCAGCCCGGACCGGTCTCCCTGGGCGATGCGCTGCGGCCAATCGATTGACAAACCTGTGCCACTTCCCTGACATGAGCGCGTTTTGACCAGAGGACTGACGTGGTGACCCCTTTTCCGGCCCTGCGGCGCGGCCAGACCATCGGATTGCTGGGCGGGTCCTTCGATCCGCCGCACCAAGGCCATGTGCATATCACCCGCGAGGCGCTCCGGCGGTTCGGGCTGGATCGCGTGTGGTGGCTGCTCAGCCCCGGCAATCCGCTCAAGGCGCATGGGCCGGCGCCGCTGGACGAGCGCATGGCCGCCGCGCGGTGGATCATGCAGCATCCCAAGGTGGAGGTCAGCGATTACGAGGCACGGGCGGGAACCAGATATACCGCCGAAACGTTGGACGCGCTGAGACGGGATTACCGAGGTGTGAAATTCGTATGGCTGATGGGGGCCGACAACCTCGTGCAACTGCCGCAATGGCAGGATTGGCAGCGAATCGTCGAGACCGTGCCGATCGGCATTCTTGCCCGGCCGGGAGACCGCATCCGGGCGCGCAACTCCAAGGCCGCGCGGGTCTATGCCGGCGCCCGTATCCGTGGCCGGGAGTCGCGCAGGCTGGCCGAAGCCGAGGCCCCGGCGTGGTGTTTCGTCAATGTTCCGATGCGCGACGAAAGCTCCAGCGCGATCCGCGCCACGGGCCAATGGCGCAACGACGCGAAGCGGTGACGGCCGGAGCCGGGCAGAGGCACGGCCAAGCGGGGTGCGGTTGCCCGGTTCACGACGATGTGTCGGCAATCTGCGAGCGGACCGTCATAATGCCGGCATCGGTCGCCAACGCGCGCTTGTCTGTCATTCAGGGCTGAGGTTAAATCATCGCATGACGAAAGCATTTTCCAGACGCATGTTTCTTGGCGCGGCGCTCGGATTTGTCGCCACCGCCGCGCAGGCATCGCCACCCAGCCGGTCATTGCGGCCGGTGGCCCGGCCGGGCAGCACCAAGCCGATCGTCAAGACCTTTCCCAGCGCCGAACAGCTGGTCCGCGAGGCCAAGGTTTCGGGCCAGGTGGGATATGCGGTGATGGATGTCGGCACCGGGCAGATGCAGGAAGAGGGCCAGGCTGATGTGGGCCTGCCGCCGGCCAGCGTGGCCAAAGCGGTGACCGCGCTTTACGCGCTCGACGCGCTGGGCGAGGAGCACAGGTTTGCCACCACCATCCATTCAAATGGCACGGTTTCCGACGGCGTGCTGTCCGGCGATCTGATCCTTGCGGGGGGCGGCGATCCGACACTGGGCACCGACGAACTGGCTGATTTGGCGGCGGCGCTCAAGGCGGCCGGTATCCGCGAAGTGACCGGTGATTTCCTGGTCTGGGGCGGCTATCTGCCGTTTGCAGACAGGATCGATGTCGAACAGCCGGCGCATGTGGCCTATAGCCCGGCGATTTCCGGGCTGAACCTGAATTTCAACCGCGTGTATTTTCAATGGGTGCGGGCAGGCGATGGCTACGAAGTGAGCATGGATGCCCGCAGCGGTCGCCACAGGCCCGATGTTGCGGTCGCCCGGATGAGTGTCGAAGATCGCAGCACGCCGGTCTATACCTACGTCGACGAGGATGGCATTGATACCTGGACGGTCGCCCGCGGGGCGCTGGGCAAGGAGGGCGCACGCTGGTTGCCGGTGCGCAAGCCCGAGATCTACGCCGGTGAGGTGTTCCAGATCCTCGCGCGCAGCCACGGCATCGTTCTGAAGGCGCCGAAGGTGACGCGGGATGCGCCCGAGGGCGCCGCGCTGGCCGAGGTGACAAGTGCGCCGCTCACCGAGATCCTGCGTGACATGCTGGAGTATTCCACCAACCTCACCGCCGAGGTCGTGGGGCTTGCCGCCACCAAGGCGCTGGGCGTGGAGGCCGATGGCCTGGTGGCCTCGGCGCAGGCGATGACGCAGTGGCTGCGCGACGAATATGGCGTAAGCCCCGATGTCAGCCTGGTTGATCATTCCGGGTTGGGCGGGCAAAGCCGGATGACGGCGGCCGACATGGTGCTGACGCTGCGCGCGGCGCGCACTGCCGGGCCGCTGCGGTCGCTTCTGAAGCCGATCCCCCTGCGCAACGAGAAGCGCCAGATCATCGACGATCACCCGGTGGAGGTGGATGCCAAGACCGGCACGCTGAACTTTGTCTCGGCGCTGGCCGGCTATTCCACGGCGATTGACGGCAGCGAGCTGGCCTTTGCGATCTTTACTGCCGATACCGAACGGCGCGACGCGCTGACCATGGCGCAGCGCGAGCGGCCGGAAGGTGGACGCGCCTGGATCGCCCGATCGAGAAAGCTGCAACAAAGGCTGTTGCAGCGCTGGGGCCAGGCTTTCGTCAACAGCTAGGCGGGCTCAGAGTGTCATGTGCCGCGCCCGCGCGCCGCGTTCGATGGCCGCGGCGTGCAGCCGGTCGATGTTCAATTCGTAACGAATTTCTTCCAGCAGGCGCAGCTCGGCCTCGTGCAGCATGCCGTCGGCCGCGGCCACGTCGCAGGACAGCGCATAAGCGGTCTCGAACAGCCGTTCCGGCAAGTTTTCCCGGATCAGGCCGAACAGCGCGTCGAGTCCGTCTTCCTGTTCGAACAGGTCGAATACCGTGCGGGCCACGACATTCATCCGGTCGACGTCGTAATCGGCAAAGACCGGCAGATTGTTGACCGCGGTCTCGATCTTGACGAGCTGGGCAGTGTGGATGTTCTCATCCGAGGCCGAGATGGCGATCATCAGGCCGACAAGACAGTCCTGGGCGCTGAGCGAATGGGTGATTTCTTCCGACATTGGGGCCTCCTGTTGCAGTGCAGAATATTGACCCCGCGCGCCACCCGCAATAGGGAGAGGCGGCCTGTGCGCATGGGGCGCGCGGCCCTACCGGAGATGCCTGAACTATGTCTGACCTGCGCGATGCCGCCATGACCTCGAAAGCCTGGCCTTTTGAAGAAGCGCGCCGCGTGCTCAAACGCTATGAAAAGGCGCCGCCGGAAAAGGGCTATGTGCTGTTCGAGACCGGCTATGGCCCCTCGGGTCTGCCGCATATCGGCACCTTTGGCGAGGTGCTGCGGACGACGATGATCCGCCGCGCCTTCGAGGTGATTTCCGACATTCCGACGCGGCTGATCTGTTTTTCCGACGATCTCGACGGCATGCGCAAGGTGCCCGGCAACGTGCCCAGCCAGGAGGCGCTGGCCGAGCATCTGCAAAAGCCGCTGACCTCGGTGCCCGATCCCTTTGGCACGCATGATAGTTTCGGCGATCACAACAACGCCATGCTGCGCCGGTTTCTCGATACCTTCGGCTTCGAGTACGAGTTCTATTCGGCCACCGAGTTCTACCGCTCCGGCCAGTTCGACGAGGTTCTGCTGCGCGCCTGCGAACGCTATGACGACGTGATGAAGGTGATGCTGAAGAGCCTGCGCGAAGAGCGGCGGCAGACCTATTCGATTTTCCTGCCGATCCATCCCGAGACTGGCCGCGTGCTCTATGTGCCGATGAAACACGTGGATGCGGCCAAGGGTGAGATCACCTTTGACGACGAGGACGGGCGCGAGTGGACCCTTCCGGTCACCGGCGGCAATGTGAAATTGCAGTGGAAGCCCGATTTCGGCGCGCGCTGGGCGGCGCTGGGTGTCGATTTCGAGATGTATGGCAAGGACCATTCGACCAACACACCGATCTATGACGGCATCTGCCGCATTCTCGGCCAGCGCCCGCCCGAGCATTTTACCTATGAGCTGTTCCTCGACGATCAGGGGCAGAAGATCTCGAAATCTTCGGGCAACGGGATCTCGATCGACGAGTGGCTGACCTATGCCTCGACCGAGAGCTTGAGCTATTTCATGTATCTCAAGCCGAAGACCGCCAAGCGGCTGTATTTCGACGTGATCCCCAAGGCGGTGGACGAGTATCACCAGCAGCTGCGCGCCTATGCCATGCAGGATGCGGCGCAGCGGCTGAACAATCCGGTCTATCACATTCACGGCGGCGCGGTGCCGGCCTCGGATATGGTGGTTTCGTTCTCGATGCTCTTGAACCTGGCCAGCGCATCGAGTGCCGAGGACAAGGAAACGCTCTGGGGCTTCATCCGCAAATACGCCCCCGATGCCACCGCCGAGACCCATCCCGGCATGGATCAGGCGGCCGGTCACGCGGTGCGGTATTTCCAGGATTTCGTGAAGCCCGCCAAGGTGTTCCGCGCGCCCACCGATCAGGAACGGGCGGCGCTGGAGGACCTGGCGAAAGCGTTGCAGGACGGCGATTACGCCCGCGATCTGATTGCCCGCAAGAACGCCATCGTCGGCAAGGACGAGCCGCTGCCGGAGGCGGATTTCACCGACGAGGAGTTCCTGCAATCGATCGTCTTTGCGGTTGGCAAGGTGCATGAATTCGAGCCTCTGCGCGACTGGTTCAAGGCGATCTACGAGGTGCTTCTGGGTGCCTCGCAGGGGCCGCGGTTCGGCGGCTTTGTCGCGCTCTATGGCGTCGAAGAAACCGTCGCGCTGATCGACAAGGGCCTCAAGGGCGAGCTGGGCTGAGCCCTCTCGGGGCCGGCGCAGTTTGAAGCGCAGGCGTTTCGGACTATCTTTTGTGGATCAACCCCGCGAAAGGTGCCCGTCATGCTGCGTCACTGTCTTGCCGTTCTGGCTTTCGTTCTGGCCTTCGGACCTGCGCAAGCGCAGGAACCACAGCCCAGAAATCCCGAGATCGAGGCCGTGATTGGCGGCCAACTCGAGGCTTTCGAGGCGCAGGACATCGACCGCGCCTTTTCCTACGCCAGCCCGACGATCAAGGGCATGTTCGGCTCGCCCGAAGTCTTTGGCCTGATGGTGCGGCGCGGTTATCCGATGGTCTGGATGCCGGGCGAGGTGACCTACCTCGAACTCGCCGAGATCGGCGGCGCGCTCTGGCAGAGGGTCGAAATCATCGATCAGGCCGGACAGCGGCACTACCTCGGCTACCGGATGGTGCCCGGCGAGAGCGGCTGGAAGATCGGCGGCGTGCAGATCCTCGATGCGCCCGATATCGCGGTCTGACCACGCGGGGGCCGTTGCGCCGGCGGCGCACGGTGCTCTCAGCCGTCGTTAAGCCGCAGTTGATACCTCTCTTTCCCATCGGCGGGCGGCCTGCCTGCCCTGACGTGTGACATGCGCGACCTGGGCGCGATGTGGGAAAGGGACCATCATGAACAAAGCGATTACCGAGGGCGTGGTCTTCATGCCGACGGCCTTCTCCGCCGGGCTTGACGTCTGGTCGAGCGAGAACGGCCGGCCGGGCGATGACACCTATGCCAGCGCCGCCAATGCCGCCTTTGTGCCGTCGGATCAGGATTTCGGCGGCTGTCTCGAGATCCAGAAATCCGATTCGACGCAAAAGCTGCGCTATATGGGGCAGACGCCGATGCTGCCGGGCTGCTACCTGCGGGTCACGGCGCGGGTCAAGGCGATCTCGGGCAACCTGCCGAATGTGCGCATCGCGGGATATCCGGCGCTGTCGAACGGCAGCCAGGTGAGCGGGGTGATTGTGAGCGGGCCGGCGGTGACGCTGACCAATTACGGCGAGATCACCGAGGTTTCGGCCATCCTCGGGCCGGGCAACCGCACCGGCGTCGACATGATCTGGGGGACGGCACCGGTCTTTGCGCATCTCGGGCTTGACCTGACCGGGCCGAACGGCGGGCTGGTGCGGATCGACGATCTGGTGATCGAGGATGTCACCTCGGTCTTTCACGGCAAGCAGCTGGCCATGGTGGATGTGCGCGATTTCGGTGCCATCGGCGACGGCAACACCGATGACAGCGCCGCCTTCGAGGCGGCCGACGATGCGGCGGACGGGCGCGAGATCCTGGTCTCCGCCGGCAGCTATCGGCTGAACAACGACGTCACGATCAATTCGCGCATCCGCTTCGAGGGCACGGTCACCATGCCCGAGAGCGCGGTGCTGTCGCTGACCAAGGATTTCGACCTCGGCACCTACATCGACGCCTTCGGCAATGAGGAGCTGGGCTTCAAGAAGGCGTTTCAGTCGCTGCTCAACAACGCCGATCACGAAAGTCTCGACATGGGGGGGCGGCGGATTTCGATTTCCGAGCCGATCGACATGCAGGCCGCGGTGAACAACAAGGACACCTATGCCCAGCGCCGCCATATCGCCAATGGCCAGTTCTACGCCACTGGCGATGCGGTCTGGGAGCCGGAGGTGTTTACCAGTCAAGCGACCTATTCGGCCAGTGATGACGACCGGCTGACCAATGTGACCAATGTCGCAAATATTCCGGTCGGCGCGCTGATCACCGGCACCGGGGTCGCGCGCGAGACCTATGTACGTTCCAAGAACGTCTCGGCCGGCGAGATCACCCTGTCGCAGCCGATGGGGGCGGCCACCGGCACCCAGACATTCACCTTCACCCGCTTCAAGTACATGATCGACTTCAGCGGCTTCGAAAAGCTCACCAGCTTTTCCTTCTCTGACATCGAGTTCCAGTGCAACAACAAGGCCTCGGGCATCATGCTGGCCAAGACCGGCACGGTGTTCCAGGTGCGCGATTGTTTTTTTACCCGACCCAGGCAACGCGGTATCACCTCGATCGGCTATGGCTGCCAGGGGATGCTGGTGGACCGCTGCCAGTTCCTGTCGTCCGAGGGCAGCGAACCGGCGCAGAACCGGATTTCGATCGCGATCAATACCAATGCCAATGACGTCAAGCTGCGCAACAACCGCGCCAGCCAGTTCCGGCATTTCTGCATCCTCTCCGGCTCGAACGCGGTGGTGCAGGGCAATCACTTCTTTCAGGGCGACGGTCAGCCCAATGGCGTACGCATGGCGGGGCTGGTGCTGGCATTGCGCTCGTGCAACACGACGGTGGTGGGCAATTACGTCGACAATTGCTTTATCCGGCATGATAGAATCGGCGCTTCGAAACCCTGCCAGTCTGTGCAGATCGGAGATAGGGTAGCACCATCCGGGATTTGGGGCGCCGGGAGCACGAAAGTGCGGGCAGACCGAGCTTGAGACATGGGCTGCGAGCCCGAAGCTTTATCTGGTCGCCCCTGCGGCTTGCCCGGATGTGCCGAGAGCACGGATCTGTAGTTGCCGCGTGCCCGCCTGCTCCCACGACGTGAATGCTTTTGAAGTGGAGGGAGTATGCGGATCATAGGAATGGACATTCATCGGGACTTTGCCGAAGTGGTGGCGCTGGAAGGTACCGCGCTGACCCATCTGGGCCGAGTAGAGATGACACGCGACAAACTTAGGGCCTTCGCGGCAGAATTGGAGGCCGCGGACCACGTCGTGCTGGAATCGACCGGCAATACGGTAGCGGTGGTCGACCTTCTGTCGCCGCATGTGGCACGGGTTGCGGTAGCCAACCCGCTGCAGGTGCATCTGATCGCGAAGGCCAAGACCAAGACAGACAAGATTGATGCGGGCGTTCTGGCAAAACTCTACGCCGCGGGTTTTCTACCCGAAGTGTGGATCCCGGACGAGGCGACGCTGGCGCGGCGCCGGCAGGTGGCGCGCCGCAGCCAGCTCGTGAAACAGCGTGTCCGGCTGAAGGGCTTCGTTCACTCAATCTTGCATGCGCATCTTGTCCCGCGGTGCCCCCATGCCGATATCTTCGGCGGCAAGGGGCGCGCTTGGCTGCGCGCGCAAGTGTTGCCAGACGATGAGCGCTCCGCAGTGGAGCGCCATATCGCCGAGCACGACCGACTCACAATCGCGCTGAAAGACATTGAAAAAGACATCGCCCAGGCGGCGCTGGCGGACGAAAACGTCCAACGGTTGATGACGATCCCGGGCATCGACATGATCGTGGCAGTCGGCGTGATGGCGGCCATCGGCCGGATTGATCGGTTTGGCTCACCCGACGCGCTTGTGGCCTATATCGGTCTCAATCCCAGCGTCTTTCAGTCCGGGGATGGACCTGCCCGTCATGGCCGTATCACCAAGCGCGGGCGCTCTCACGCGCGCTTCCTGCTGGTCGAGGCTGCCTGGCAGACCGTCCGTTCGCCCGGCCCTCTGCGCGCCTTCTACGAGCGCGTCCGCGCCCGCCGCGGCAATCACATTGCCGCTGTGGCCGTCGCGCGCAAACTGGCGGTCCTCATCTGGCACCTGCTGACCAAACGTGAGGACTATACCTGGGCGAGCCCGGCTCTCATGGCGCGCAAGCGCCGGTCCATGGAACTCGCTGCCGGGATGCCTTCTGAACGCGGAAAAAAGGGCGCCACGGCAGACTACAATCTGCCACATCGCCGGCGTGCCGACCGCGCAGGCGCCGAACTGTCAGAAATCGCCTATCGCCGCATGATGGAGGGCTGGCGAAAGAAGAAGCCGCGGAAGGGTGCGGGCGCCACACCCGAGGAACGACTATGACAAGGCTGCGTGACGGGACTTGAACCTCACGTCCCGTCCTTCGCCACGTGGTCACCCGCGCCTCAAGAATAGCACAAAATCGAAAAATGGGGCTGTTCAATCTCATCTGTATCGAATGGACCAACGAGCGCGAGGTGGCGCCGGATTTCGCCGGCGGGTTCGGTTTTGCCGGGCTGTCGATCACCAACAACGTCTTTCTCTGCGGCGAGGTGCTGCCTTCCTTTGCCTGGATCGTCGTCAAGCCGTATGGCACCGGCCATTTCTTCAATGGCATCAACGTGACCGGTAACCTGTTTCGCGGCGTCGGCGCGGTGATCCAGCAGGCCGAGAAGGTGGACACCACCCATGCCGACATGAACTACGGCAACATGAAGAACGTCTATTTCACCGACAACACCTTCAACAACGTCTTCAAGACCACCGAGAATCCGGTCACCGTTTCGCATACCCAATCCTCGGCCGCCGCGACCTGGCAGATCTCGGGCGCGAGTGTGCTGGCCTTTGGTGGCGAGGCGCGGGGGGTGGTGTCGGTGGTCGCCACCGACAAGATCGAGAACAGCGCCAATGTGGCGCAATGGGGCATGCCCTATACCAAGGTGCGGCAGGGCGCGGCCAATGACCGGATCGATCTGTTCTGGCAGACCGCCGTGCGCGGCAAGGTCAGCGTGACCATGCGGATGGACGTCTGACGCCGCCGCGCCCCGGACCGTGGTGGCCGCGCTACCGCACGCTGAGGTAGCGCGCCGACATCCAGCCGGCGGCGCCATCGGGCATCACCATGCGCCACCAGACGTCGTTGGAATTGCGGCAGTCGGCGGCGGCCTGGAAATCGGTGGCGCTGAGCCCGTCGCGGGTTGCGTGATCGCAGGCCGCGCGGCAGCTCTCGGAGGTGATGAGATAGGCGGCGTCGTCCCGGCTGACCGGGGCCACGAAACTGCCCTTGGGCGCCTCGGCGACGATCTCGGCGCTGAAGTTCGGTTCGGTGCGCAGAGTGGCGAATTCGTTGACGTTGACCACCTGATAACGCTCGGCGGCCGGGGCGCAGAGCGCATTGGCGGCGGCGGGCGGAAGCTCTTCTCCGTCGCCGGCCAGATCGGTCAGCTTGGAGGCGCCGGGAAAGATCACGATCGGTTCGAAGAAGGTGAAGGGGCCGGTGGCCTGTTCGGTCAGCCGTTCGATCTCGGCGGCGGTGGGCGGGGCGTCGTTGGGCGCCTCGCTCTGGCCGTTCCAGGCCGCCTGTTGCAACACCCGGGCCGAAACGCCGCCGGTGCCGGAGCGCGGTTGAAACCAGCGCACCTCGCAGACCGTCCAGTAGAGCTCTCCCTCGGCCCGATAGCCGGTCAGCCAGGCGCCGCGCCGCGCGCCGGTGGCGGCGGGGGCAAGCATCATGCCGGCGGTGGCCTGGAACACCCGGGTGCTTTCGGGGCGGTCAAAGTGGTCGGGGCGCATCTCGGGGCCGATCCGTTCGCAGATCTCGCGCAGCTGGTCCTGGCTCATCTGGTCGGGCAGGGGGCGCAGGCCCTCGACGCGGATGCCGGCATCGATGCTGCGCGCCACGGTGTCGACATGCAGGTAGTCGCCCGGCACGGAAAACACGGCAAGCGCGAAATCGCGGCTGATGCTGAGGATGTTGAGGCTGCCGAAAATCGCTGCCGTGGCCTGCTGTGCCTGTTGAAACGCCTGTTGCACGGCGTCTTCGGTCAAGTCGTCGTCGGGCAGTTCCAGCCCCGGCGCTCGAAAGCCCAGCCTGGCCGCCGCATGGATCGAGCGGTCGAGGGCACGCACCACCCCGCCTTCGAAACTGGCGCGGGTGCCGCCGAGAAAGGCCAGCGCACAGGGGCCGAGACAGCTTTCGCCCTCGGCTACATGGCTGGAAATGCCGGTGTGGCGCAGGTATTCGGCGATCTCGACCGCTTCGATAAAATCGCCGCCGGCGCTGTTGAAACAGAGTCGGGGCGCGGCGTCGAAATATTGGGCGCCTTCCGAGCCGCCCGGCAGGAGCCGCGCGATCCGCGCGCTGTCGCCCGGCTCGATCGGGCCGGTGGCGCGGGCGTTGCAGCCTTCGGGGTCGGCGTTGACCAGCCGGAGCTGCAAGGCCGCGGCCGGGCCGACAAGGGTGAGCCAGAGGCCAAGGGCCGCAATGAGCGGGACGAGCGAGCGCAGACAGCAGGACTGGGGCATGAGGCGTATCCATTCTGGCAGGTCGTGCCAGTCTAACCAATTGGCGCCACATGGCAATTCCCAGTGTGATCGGTCAGAACTCGCGCCAGAGGCCGATTTTCACGCCGGGCAGGGCCGGGGTCCGAAGATCGAACACCAGCCCGCCCTGGATCTTGGCCCGCCGGCCGACCGGGATGACGATGCTGGGGGCAAGGCTGGTGTAGGGCGTGTCGCTGACCTGGGTGTGAAAGACCTGCGCCATGGCCTGAAGGCCGTCGGCAAAGGTCAGCCCTGCGGTGACATCCAGCTTGCTCTGGCGCAGATGTTCGGCGCCGGGCCCCTCGGCCCGAACCAGCCGGGTGTCGAGGCCGAACCAGCCGGAATTCGGCCCGAGCGTGAACCCGCGGCCGTAACCGAAGCCGATGGCGCTGTAATTCAGATCGTCGACCCGCCCGAGACTGGCCTCGAGCGACAGATAGGTGCCCTGGCGGCTGAGCACCGGCGCCCGGACAAAGACCCGGTAATCGGGATCGGAGCCGACGCTATGGCCGATATCGAGCCCGAGGGTGAGCGAACGGGTCAGCCCGTATTCCATATAGAGATTGTTGAAGATCGACAGCTCGCCCGGCCGGCGCGCGACCTCAAAGCCGCTGATCTCGGTCGAAGTGGCCAGAAACCAGCTGCCCTTGTCCCGTGGCCAGGCCCCCGCCGTGGCCATGCCGGCCAGCATCGTGAAAATGGCGGCCAGGCGAAACATCGATGATCCTCGCGCGTCACGCTCCCCGCCGACCAGAGTGCAGGGGCATGGTAAACATGCGGTTAATGCCGCCCTGCCGCTGCTGGCCAAGGGGCGGTGGCTGCGTTATCACGCGGGGGCACATGGCAGGGTGACACATGACCGATTTGACCGAACTGGCCCGGCTGATCCGCGACGACAGCGCGTCGCGCGGACAGCCGATCTCGAAACTGGGCTATTTCTGCGCGCCGTTCCGGCCCACGCAGGGGCCCTTTTCCGACCGGGTGATAAAGGTCTATCGCGGATCGACCGACCGGGCGCTGATGGCGCGGCTGGCCACATGCCACGCCGATTATGTCGCCGCGCTGCACAAGACCGGCGTGCCGGTGCCGCAAACCGAGTTTCACCTGCTGCCCGAGGGAAATCTCGAGGTGCCGGTGATCGTGCAGGAGGCGCTGCCCGCCGAGAGCATGATGCGGCCGCAGATGCAGGCCGCGCCGCGCGATGCGGCGCTCGAGTTGATGGAGGCGGCGGGGCAGGTCATTGCCCGGTTCTGGAACAATGCCGACCAGTTCGAGACCCGCATCGGTTTTCACCCCTCGATCCGCAATTTCGCGGTTGCCGGGGGCCAGGCCAGCTTCTTCGACACTTTTCCGCCGCTGATCCATTATTCCCGCCCCGAGATGGGTCGCATGCTGCTGATCTTTTCGGAAAGCGCGCTGATGCGCAGGGTGGGGCCTCTGCTGCGCGGCCGCGTCACCGGCATTCAGGACGAATGGTATTCGCCGCCCGAAACGCTGGTCGGCCTGGTCGGTTCGGCCTGCCGCCTGCGCCCCGAGCATGGCGAGGCCTTTCTCGCCTGGGGCCGGGATTTCATGATCCGCGAAATGCCGCGCTGGGCCGACGAGGCGCTGCCGCATCTGCAACGGCCGCCACGGCTGCCGGGCTATTGGACCGGAATGCGCAAGGTATTGGGGTTGCAGGGCGAACCCAACGTCTGAATTCGGCGTCAATGGGGCTTTGACTGGCCGCAGCCGCGTGGCAGGGTGGAACCAGAGGAGGAGTTCCCATGCCCGAGATCAAAGCCGACGCCAAGCTTCAGACCGTGATCACCACCTTCGAGATGACCCCCGGCACCTGTCAGGATCTGCTCGATGCGTTGCAGGACGCCTACGAGAATTTCATCTCGAAGCAGCCCGGCTTTGTCGCCGCCGGCCTGCATGTGAACGACGCTCAGACCCGGATTGCCAATTACTCGCAATGGCAGAACCGCGAGGATTTCCTTGCCATGCTGCGCTCTGACGAGATGCGCCAGCGCAACCGCCAGATCCACGACCTCTGCCGCAGCTTCGAGCCGGTGATGTACGACGTTGCGGCAACCTTCGGCTGAGGGTCGCTCCTCACGTTGGCTCAGCCGATCGGCGGCGTCGGCCGGGTGACGATGAAAAGCGCGGCACCGGCGAGCACCACGGCCTGCAATGTCACCAGCCAGGCGCTGAGGCCGAGGACCAGCCCGGCCAGGAGCACCACCCCCATGGTCGAGACGGCCAGCACCTTGGCGCGCTGCGAAATCGCGCGGTAATCGCGCCAGTTGAGGATCGGCGGGCCGAGCGTGGGATGTTCGACCAGCCAGGCGTGCAGCCGGGGCGACGAACGGGCAAAGCAGAAGGCCGCGAGCAGCAGGAACACGGTGGTCGGCAGCAGCGGCAGGAAAATCCCCAACACGCCAAGCGCGATGGCCAGGCATCCGAGCGCGATCCAGAACAGACGAAGCAAAAGGGCAATCTTCATGCGGCGCAAGCTAGCACGGCGGTCGCGAATTGCCCGCAGGAATGATGCGCCGCGCAGGATTTTGGCCCGTGTTCGGCCGCGTGACGCGGAAAAAATACGGCGTGGCACTGGCGAAAGCCCGGTCGGCGGGCTAGCTTGCGCCACATGTCAGATGATCTCGTCAGTGAAATCAGAGCCTTGCGCCGGGAAGTTGAAAAGCTCAACGGCCACCGTTTCTTTCGCATTCATGACAAGTTCTGGACCATGCTCTGGCATTCTCTGGCGCGGGGGCTGATGATGGGGCTCGGCACCGTCGTTGGCGCGACATTGCTGTTGTCGGTGCTGATCTGGACGCTGAGCCAGATCGAGTTCATCCCGATCATCGGCGAATGGGCGCGGCAGGTCATCGATATCGTGCAAGAGGTCGGCGACGGCAACTGACGCCGGCCGTCGCGGCGGAGCGGGCTGCGTTTAGAACCCCAGCCGCCGCAAGGGGCCGATCACCCTGCGGAACAGGATCGGCGGCAGCATGTCCTGCAACAGTTCGAGCCGGCGCACCTCGCGGTCGGCCTGGTCATGGGTGCCGGGGCGGGGGCGGAACAGCGTGGTATGGCTGCGTTTTGTGTGGTCCCAGGTGGCGGTGTAGTAATACAGCGCCAGCGACATGCGCGGCTCTCCGCGCGGGTGATTGACCGTTTCGGGATTGCCGTGCCAGGTGTCGGACCCGGTATTGAAACAACACATCCGGTTGTATTCCGGCACATAGCTTTCGACTTTCCGGCTCATGTCCTCGTTCCAGATTTCGAAGGAGCCGCCGTATTCGGCTTTCCAGTCCTTGTTCAGATAGATCAGGATATTCAGCCGCCGTTCCAGATTGAGCTTGGAATTGTGATTGAAGTCGGCATGGATATCGAGATGCCCGCCGTTGGCCACCACATGCACCCCGCCGCCCGAGAAATAGGGGTCTGGGATCAGGCCGTTGATGCCGGTCAACTCTTCGAGATAGCGCACGAAGGGGCGGGAGTTGAGGGCGTAGAACAGCTGTCGCGTATAGGGCGGCAGACGCTCGGGCAGGTAAGAGGTCTTGAGCTTTTCCTGCGGGCGATTGAAGCTGTCTTCGGCCTCGGGCAGGGTCTTGAGCTCGGCGATCACCCGGTCCAGCACCTCTTCGGGCAGAAAATCGGTAAAGCTGCCATGCGGATAGGGTTTGCGGGTGCGATAGCTCTCTGACGCCGCTTTGCCCGCGGCCTGCGCCGCCTTGGCATCAATGGACAATGTGTCTGGATCGATCGAAATGACAGCCATGAAAATATCCTCGCAAACTTGCTGGTCCGACTAACAGGGGATTTGGGCAGAATTAAGGATCGGTTTACGGGGTTTCGGCAGAGGTATCGAAATCGATATGGATGTGATTGCCGTCCGGGTCATGCAGGTTGATCTGGGTGACCGGGATGCCGGGCACCGGGTCGATGCTGTGGGCAATGCCCCGCTCGGTCAGCAACCTGGTGAAGCGGTCCATGCCCTGCGCCCGAAAGGCGAAATGCTCGAGGCCGAGATCATCGCCAGGGTCGGGCGGTGCCGTCTTGCCGACGAGATGGACCACGGCCCGGTCGCCGAGGTAGAGCCAGGCGCCGGGAAAGGAAAAGGGCGGACGTTTGCCGGGATGCAGGCCGAGGATCTCGCCATACCAGGCGATCATCTCGTCGAGATTGGCGGTGCGGATGTTGACGTGATCAAAGGCGGTGAGCATGGCGGCGGGGCCCCTGTGCTGTTGCGGCTGCTGGTCTGGCTCACCATAGGCGCGGCACCGGGGGTTGCAAAGCGGAACGGGGCCGAAACCGGCCCCGTGTGCGATCAGTGGTCAGCCGTTCAGACGTGCGCGGCGCGGCCCTTGGGGCCGAACAGCAGCCAGGCGAGGAAGCCCAGCACCGGCAGGATCAGGATGACCAGCGTCCAGACCACCTTGGCGCCGGTCGACGCGGCGGACGTGAGGGTTTTGTAAATGGCGTAGAGGTCTGCAATCAGGATGATGAGACCAAAAATTCCATATTCCATGGGATGTCTCCGGGGTTGTTGCTGTCTCGGTCGGTACGGGCAGGTAACGTCGGCCAGTTCGAAATTGTTCCCGCAGGAGTTGGGCCGGCGGTGTGACCGAGGTAACAGCCGTCGTGCGCGAAATGTGGTATAATGATGCCTTGGGCCAGAACGGCCCGGACATGGGGGGAGAGATGTACGCACGTATCACGCCATACAAGATGAAACCCGGATCCCGCGAGGCGGCTACGGCCAAGATGAACGAGTTGAAGGCAGAGATCCTTGGCCTGCCCGGCATGCAGCATTTCATGAGCGCGATGAACGAGGACGGCAGCGGCTATATCGTGGCGACCGTGACCGACAAGGCGACCTCGGAGTCCAACGCGGAACGAGTCAAGGCGATCTGGGCGAATTTCGCCGAGTTCCTCGAAGAGATGCCGGTGCCGCAGGGCTTTGACGTGGTTGCGGAGTGGCGGCCATAGGGCAGGCGGTGTCGCCCGCCCCGCCCGGCCTACCGCTTGCGCCGTTGCACATTGCCGCCGCGTTGCCCGGGGCGACCGGCGGTGCTGCGCCCCTTCAACTTGACCGCCGCCTCTGACGCTTTCTCGACCGCCTGCTGGCGCGCCAGAGGGTCGTCGTGGACCGCGAGGTCGACCGCTTCGAGCCGCTTGATCTCGTCGCGCAGCCGCGCCGCCTCTTCGAACTCCAGGTTTTCGGCCGCCTTGCGCATGTCGGTCCTGAGCCCGTCGAGCACCGCCTGAAGGTTGGAGCCGGCCAGCCCCTGGTCGATGGTCGCGGTCACCCGGTTCATGTCGACATCGCCTTTGTAGAGCCCTTGCAGCACGTCCTCGACGTTCTTTTTCACCGTCTCGGGCGTTATGCCGTGTTCCTCGTTGTAGGCGATCTGCTTGGCACGACGGCGGTCGGTCTCGGTCAGCGCCCGCTCCATCGAGCCAGTGATCCGGTCGGCATACATGATCACCCGGCCTTCGGCGTTGCGCGCGGCGCGGCCGATGGTCTGGATCAGCGAGGTTTCCGAGCGCAGAAAGCCCTCCTTGTCGGCGTCCAGAATGGCGACCAGCCCGCATTCCGGAATGTCGAGCCCCTCGCGCAGCAGGTTGATGCCGATCAGCACGTCGAAGGCGCCGAGCCGCAGGTCGCGCAGGATCTCGATGCGTTCCAGCGTGTCGATGTCGGAATGCATGTAGCGCACCTTGATGCCCTGTTCATGCATGTATTCCGTCAGATCCTCGGCCATGCGCTTGGTCAGCGTGGTGCAGAGCGTGCGGAAGCCGTCCGCCGTGACCTTGCGCACCTCGTCGAGCAGGTCGTCGACCTGCATCTCGACCGGCCGGATCTCGACCTGCGGATCAAGCAGGCCGGTGGGGCGGATCACCTGTTCGGTAAAGACGCCGCCGGTCTGCTCCAGCTCCCAGGCGGCGGGGGTCGCGCTGACAAAGACCGACTGCGGCCGCATCGCATCCCATTCCTCGAACTTCAGCGGCCGGTTGTCCATGCAGGACGGCAGGCGGAAGCCGTGTTCGGCGAGCGTGAACTTGCGCCGATAGTCGCCCCGGTACATGCCGCCGATCTGCGGCACGCTGACGTGGCTTTCATCGGCAAACACAATCGCGTTGTCCGGGATGAATTCAAACAGGGTGGGGGGCGGCTCGCCCGGCGCGCGGCCGGTCAGATAGCGCGAGTAGTTCTCGATGCCGTTGCAGACGCCGGTGGCTTCCAGCATTTCCAGATCGAAGTTGGTGCGCTGCTCCAGCCGCTGTGCCTCGAGCAGCTTGCCTTCGCCGACCAGCTGATCGAGCCGCATCCGCAGCTCTTTCTTGATGCCGATGATCGCCTGCTGCATCGTCGGGCGCGGGGTGACGTAGTGGCTGTTGGCGTAGATGCGGATCTGGTCGAACGTATCGGTCTTTTCGCCGGTCAGGGGATCGAATTCGGTGATCGCCTCCAGTTCCTCGCCAAAGAATGACAGCCGCCAGGCTCGGGTGTCGAGGTGCGCCGGCCAGACCTCGAGCACATCGCCGCGCACCCGAAAGGAGCCTCGCGCAAACCCGGCGTCGTTGCGGCGATATTGCTGCGCCACCAGGTCGGCCATGATCTCGCGTTGATTGTAGTCGTGCCCAGCCTTGAGATCCTGGGTCATGGCGCCATAGGTCTCGACCGAACCAATGCCGTAGATGCAGCTCACCGAGGCGACGATGATCACGTCGTCGCGTTCCAGAAGCGCCCGCGTGGCCGAGTGGCGCATCCGGTCGATCTGTTCGTTGATCTGGCTTTCCTTCTCGATATAGGTGTCGGACCGGGCGACATAGGCCTCGGGCTGGTAGTAATCGTAATAGCTGACGAAATATTCGACCGCATTGTCGGGGAAGAACCCCTTGAACTCGCCATAAAGCTGGGCCGCCAGCGTCTTGTTGGGGGCCAGGATGATCGCCGGGCGCTGGGTCTCTTCGATGACCTTGGCCATGGTAAAGGTCTTGCCGGTGCCGGTCGCGCCCAGCAGCACCTGATCCCGGTCGCCGTCGCGCAGCCCCTGGCTCAACTCGACAATGGCGGTGGGCTGGTCGCCGGCCGGATCGAATTCGGTGTTCATCACGAAGGTCTTGCCGCCTTCGAGCTTGTCGCGCGTCTTGACGTCGGGGGCCGGCGCGCTGAGGATCGGCATCGCTTCGGGCGAGTTGTTGTACATGGCTAAGGCTCCTTGCCCGCTAAATGTGCGACCTTGCCCGGCCAATGCAAGACCTGCACCGCGCGCTGTTGGCGGAGCGGCCGGAAATTGTTAGACGAGAGCGGCGGAGTTCTGCGGCCGATTCTCGTCCGACCGGATACACGAAATCACGTCAAAGCAGTTTGATATTGCTCGGATTTTTAGTCTAACGAAATTTGTTGTCAGCGGTCGGCCTGAGTTGTCTTAGCGATTCCATGGGTTTACGGAGACACTGCACAGTCCTGTGTCGGCGTGATGAATTTTGCGCCGGCAAAAATCGTTGCCAAGCCCGTTTCGGCGATTGTACCCTGAAATGGCAAGCAGCAGGCTTGGCTGTCGAATGTGTTGCACCTACCCACCCCTCGCTCCCCGCGACACGAACGACAGCCAAGCTGTGCTTGGCCGCCAATCCGAACAATCAGGATCGAGCCGCTGGCAGGGGCGATGCCTTTCGGGCAGTCTATACGCTTGAAACGGGGCGCGGAATTGCCGATAACCGGCGAAACACCCGGAGGCACATCCATGCGCGCACGAATTTACCAACCGGCCCGGAACGCGATGCAATCGGGCGTGGCCAAGACCCGTCAATGGGTTCTGGAATTTGCGCCGTCTTCGCCGCGCGAGGTCGATCCGCTGATGGGCTGGACCTCGTCCGAGGATACCCAGGCGCAGGTGCGGCTGAAATTCGACAGCAAGGAAGCGGCGTTGGAATATGCCCGCGACCACGGCATCGAAACCACGGTGATCGACCCCAAGCGGCGCCAGCCCAACATCCGCCCGCGCGGCTATGCCGAGAATTTCGCGGTCAACCGCCGCGGCCCCTGGACTCATTGAGCCTGTAAGAGACATCTGAGTTTTTCCCGGGCTCTGCATAAAGGGCGCCCCGCTGGCCGCAGCGGGGCGGGCGAAACAGGTGCCGGGACCGTCCGGATCGGACAATCCCGCCTTGCGCTCACCGCAGTTCGGGGATGCGCTCGCCGCGCGCCTGATGCGCTTTGCGGCCGGAGGCGGCGCCTTGGATGCGGACCTATACTTTAGAGAGCCGCATCTGCTCGAATGCGCAAATGAGCCAGCGGATTGGGTGTCATAGTATGCACCTATGACCCCACATTGTTCCTTCTCCCAAATTCGCTGGCGCTCGCTCGTCGTTGCAACATTGGCCAGCCTGATGCTGCTTGCTTCGATTGCCGCGCTGATCACGCTGTACGTGCGCGAGCACGAACAGTCGCATGACTTCAATGCCGAGGCGCTGGCAAACGGCGAGCTCATGGCCACCCGGTCGGCCATCGAATCCGCGCTCTACAAGCGCCTCAGCTTGCCTATCGCGCTCAAGGCCTTCGTCAAGTCGCACCCGGATTTCACCGCAGCGGATTTCGAAAGCTTCGCCCAAGGCCTCACCGATTCCGTGCCCGGCGTCATGAGCCTTCAGCTCGCGCCCGATGCCGTCGTCACCTATCTCACCGATATCGAACGCAACCGGGCCGCCATTGGCCATGATCTGATCGCCGACGAGGCCCGCCGGCCCGCCGTGCTGCGGGCCATCGAAAACCGCAAGTTCATCGTGGCCGGACCGCTGACGCTCAAGCAGGGCGGCCGGGCAATCATCGCCCGCTTGCCGATCTTTATCGAAGGCTTCAAGAGCCGGACCGGCTTTGACGAGTTCTGGGGGTTTGCCACGATACTGATCGATGTCGATGCCCTGTTCTCCGAGGCGGGGATGGCAGAGATCGACCATCGGGTGAAACTTGCGATCCGCGGCGTCGACGGCCTCGGGGCCGAGGGGGCCGTGATCGTCGGCGATGCCGGCGTCTTCGACACGGCAACCACCTATGCCGAGGTCATCCTGCCCAATGGAAGCTGGCAATTGGCGGCGGCGCCCAACCAGGAGGCCTTTGCCCACGATCACTCCGGGCTCTACCTTGCCGCCGCCCTGGGCTCGATCTTCTTTGTGACCTTGACCTGGGTGCTGGTCTACCGCCAGGGCAGCCGCGAGCTTCTGAATGCGAAAGAACAGGCCGAAGCCGCGAGCAAGCTCAAATCCGACTTCATTGCCGTGATGAGCCACGAGATGCGGACGCCGCTGAACGGCATTCTGGGTGCCGTTGACCTGCTGCGCAGCACCGCCCTCACAAGCGAGCAATCGAAATATGCCCATACCGCCAGCACCGCGGGTGAACATCTGCTGCGCCAGATCAATGACGTGCTCGACGTCAGCCGGGCAGAAACCGGCACGCTGCGGATCGAAAGCAGTGCGATCGACATTCGCGATATCGTGAGCAGCGCCCTGCTGGTGACCAGCTCGGCGGCCGAGGCCAAGAGCCTGACGATCGAGAGCAAGCTGTCGCTTCCCGACCATGCCGTTCTGGGCGATCCGCATCGCATCCGGCAAATTCTCGTCAACCTGATCGGCAATGCGGTGAAATTCACGGACGCCGGAAGGATCACCGTGCAGGCCAACACCCGCACCAATGCCAAAGGCATGGCCGAGGTCGAGTTCAGCGTCGTCGACACCGGCATCGGGATTTCCCGCGACCAGCAGGCGATCGTGTTTGACGATTTCGTCACGCTTGAAACCGGCTATGCCCGCAATTCCGATGGCTCCGGCCTTGGCCTGGCAATCTCGCGGCGCATCGTCAATGCGATGGGTGGTGACATCGGGGTCGAAAGCGCGCTTGGCGTCGGCAGCCGGTTCTGGTTCACGATCCCGCTGCGCCGGGCCGAGGAAACGCCCACAGCCAAGCCGGACGCGACGGGCACCCCGCATCCCCATGACGGCACCAACCCTCCGGCGATGGCCGCTGTCGTCCCGCTCGAGATCCTTCTGGTGGAGGACAATGAAACCAACCGCATGGTCGCGCGTGAGCTGCTTGGTCTCGCTGGTCATGTCGTCAAGGAAGCCCGCGATGGTCAGGAAGGCGTCGACATGGCGCTGGAGCGGAAGTTCGACCTGATCCTGATGGATGTCAGCATGCCAAGAAAGGACGGCATTCAGGCCACCCAGGACATCCGTGCATCGGAGGGGCCCAACCGCGACACGCCGATTGTCGGGCTGACCGCGCATGCCATGCCGGGCGAGCGGGCCGGGTTCCGCGCCGCCGGCATGAATGTCTGCCTGTCCAAGCCGATCCGGGTGCACCAACTGCACGAGGCGGTCGCGCAGAACCAGATCGTCCCGTCTGCGCGTGCGGCCGCCGAGCCGACAGCCCCGCAGCAGGCCGTCGATTTCCAGGTGCTGGACGATCTCGCGAACGTGCTGCCGGCGGCGGCGTTCAAATCCACGCTCGAGCGGGTCTGCGCCGAGATCGAGGAATCGATCCCGACCCTGATCGAACGCGGCCGGAACGGCGACTCCGACGCTCTGGGGCGGCAGGCGCATCGGCTCGCCGGCTCGGCCGCGCTGATTGGCGCCACGCAACTCCGGGGGCTGCTTGCCGAAATCGAGGTGTCGGCCAAGACCGGCGGCGAGAAACTGGCCGAGATCGCGGAAAGCCGCCTTGTCGCGGTGGCCGGCGAAACCGCCGAGATCCTGTCGCGCCGCGCGGCGGCCCCGACCGCCGCAGTGCGCCCGTGATCGAGGGCGTGCTCCATCGGCAGGCGGGCGCTCTCACCGACAGGTCGAAACCGGCCTGATCGCGCCCGACCGCCGCAGAGAGACAGCCCGCCGCGGCGGGCTGTCTTGGCATGTTTTGGGCAGATCGCGGGGGGCGTCCCGACTTTCCGGGGATTTCCGCTCGCATTTTCCCGCTGTCCCAAATAACCCTCGCAAGCAAGCGTGTGACGTGAGCCGATTTAGGACGCTATGGCCCGGATCGCCCGCGTCGCGACCGATCAATTCCCGGCAGGAGCCGCCCCTGATGACCATCACCCATCTCGTCACCCATTCCGGCGGCTTTCATGCCGACGAGCTTCTGTCCACCGTCGTGCTTGGCCGCCTGTTTCCCGAGGCGCGGCTGGTGCGATCGCGCGATGCCGGTTGGATCACACCCGGGGCGGGCCGGATCATCTATGACGTGGGCCGGGTCTATGACCCAGAGGCGCGGGTATTCGATCACCACCAGAAGCCGGTTCCGCTGCGCGAAGATGGCCAGCCCTACAGCTCTTTCGGGCTGATCTGGCAGCATTACGGCCGCGACTACCTGCGCGCCTCCGAGGTGCCGGAGGCAGATATCGAGGACATTCACCAGAGCTTTGACCGGGGCTTTGTCCTGCCGGTCGACCTGATGGATAATGGCGCGCTGGAGCCTTCGGTCGCCGGGCCGCTGGCCGGGATGACGCTGCCGGTGCTGCTGGAGACGCTGAAGCCGGTGTTTGACGCCCGCGGCGAGGATGCCGACGACCGCGCCTTTGCCGAAGCGCTGCCGGTCGCCCGCGCCTTTGTCGAGGCGGCGATCCGCGGCAAGGCGGCCAAGCGCCGGGCCGAGGCGCTGGTGATGCAGGCCATCGCCGCGGCCGGCGCCGGGCGCGTGCTTGAGCTGCCCATGGGGATGCCGTTCCGGTCCGCGATAGAGAAGGCAGGGGCCGATCACCTGCTGTTCGTGGTGCATCCGCGCGGCGATGACTGGGCGATGACCACGATTCGAAAGTCCGGTGACAGTTTCGAGAGCCGCGCCGATCTTCCGGCGGCCTGGGCCGGCCTGACCGATGCGGCGCTGGAGACCGCAAGCGGCGTCACCGGCGCCAGGTTCTGCCACAACGCCCGCTTCATTGCCGTGGCCGCCACCCGGGAGGCGGTGCTGGCGATGGCGGATCTGGCGGTCGCCGCGGCGATCGAGACCGAGAGCGTTGGTTGATCCTGCACGGCGACATCACGGTTGGCGCCGCCAAGGCGGAGGAGGCGGATGTCGCGGCCTTGCTGATGCGGCATCATGCGATGATGCGGGAACAAAGCCCGGAAGAGAGCTGCCATGTGCAGACCCTGACCGAATTGACCCGCGATGCGGCGCAGGTTCTTGCCTGCCGGCGCGGCGGGCGGCTTCTGGGGGTCGGCGCTTTCAAGCCGCTGGATGCCGCTCATGCCGAGCTCAAGTCCATGCATGTCATCTCCGAGGCGCGCGGGCAGGGCGCCGGCCGCGCACTGCTGTTGGCGCTGCTCGAGGCGGCGCGCCAGGCGGGTCATCGGCGGATCAGCCTCGAGACCGGCAGCGCACCGGAATTTACCGCCGCCCGTGGGCTTTATGCCGCCCAGGGTTTCACGCCATGCCCGCCGTTCGGCGGTTATGTCGACGATCCCCTCAGCCTTTACATGACGCGGGCGCTGTAGCGGCCCGTCGGCTCTTGCCCCGCAGGCGAAGTTCCGGCAGATACGGGGGGCAGCGGTCCCTTAGCTCAACTGGATAGAGCAGCTGACTTCTAATCAGCAGGTTGAGGGTTCGAGTCCTTCAGGGATCGCCATTTATTGCCCATGTTGCCAACTAACGAAAAGTGTGCGCAAAAGGCGGGTTTTTCGTGCGCACCCTTGTCAAGAGCAAGTTTTCCTTAGGGCAGAGGTTACTCGCAAGCCCAAGGCGGAGCATGATTTCTCCGATGAAATACAGGACGTTCGCGAAGTTTAGCATCGCATGGCTGTCGAGGAACGCGACTTGCGATGGTAAGGTGTCCTGACGGGTTCGTTTTCGGTGAGTGTGTAGGGTGCCGGTAGCAGAGCGGTTCTGCAAAATTTCGGTGGCCGTTCCGTAGAAAGCGGCCGAGGCGGTGTGGAGGCTCGCTGCCGGGGACGGCCTGCCTTGAGTTACCCTAAGACGCAGTTTAGCGAAATGATCGCTCACTGCTGCGGAGGCTCACTCGACCTTCGTCATGAGCCAACTTTGAGCTGAAGAGAGAGACAAATTTGGGGGCCTATATACGTGCTTGACCCAACGCTGATTTGAGCCTATATTGGTGTCAGACAGGAGATGACGCCATGCTCGCCAAGTTTGAAAGCCTCTACGATCTGTTCGAAGCCTTCCCCGATGAACAGTCGTGCCTCGACCATCTGCGGGCAATCCGCTGGCGTGACGGTGAGTTCTGCCCGCACTGCGACGGTGAACGCATCTATCATTTCTCGGACCGCAAGACTTTCAAGTGCGGGGACTGCCGCAAGCGCTTTTCGATCAAAGTAGGAACGATTTTTCATGACACGAAACTGCCGCTTCGCAAGTGGTTCATGGCCATTTGGCTGATTACCAATCACAAGAAAGGTGTCGCATCAACTACGCTTGCGCGTGACCTCAAAATCACCCAAAAAAGCGCGTGGCACGTCCTGCATCGCCTGCGCCACGCGGCCCGCACTCAATCGTTCAATGCGCCTCTAGATGGCTTCGTTGAAAGCGATGAAACGTATGTGGGCGGCAAAGAGAAGAACAAACACGCCAACAGGCGCCAGCCCGGGTCACAAGGCGGCGCGAATAAATCTGTCGTGCTCGGGGTTCTCAAGCGCGACGGCGAGCTTCGCGCGGAAGTCGTAAAGGATACAACGGCCAAAACAGTGCAGGGTGTGGTGCGTGAGAATGTGAAACCCGATTCTATCCTGTTCACTGATGAGCACCGTTCGTATCAAGGGCTGGCGAAAGACTATGGGCACTTCACGGTCAACCACAGCGCGGGTGAATACGTGGTCGCAGATGTGATCCACAGTAACTCAATCGAGAGTGTCTGGGCGCTGCTGAAACGCCAAATCATCGGTATTCACCACTACGTATCCCCCAATCACCTGTCCAAGTACGTGGATGAAATGACGTGGCGCTTTAATCGGCGTGACATGGACCCCTGCGACCGTATGAATGATGTTTTCACCTGCATTGAAGGCCGGTTGCCTTGGAAGGTGCTGACGGCATGACAAGCGACAAGCGTAAGACTGAACCGCCGCTGTATCTGGATATGGATTTTGAGGAAACCCTTTCGCGGTTCGCCAGGGTGAAGCCCGATGAAGTCAGGGAAAGCATAGAGCGGTCAAAACAGAAAAAGCCGCCGGGGGAAAAGCCCGCCCGGCGGCGACCCAAAAAGGAAGGATCAAGTTAGTTGGCACTTCCCCGCTTGCAGCTTAGGTGCACGCCAGATATTGTGCGGGACGTTACCCGCAGCACCGCCAGTAGCCCGACACGTTCTCGACCTTGCCGAAGCGAAGGCGCGTATGCGGTCGGACGTAATGGCAACAGCGCTCGGCCATTGTCATACTCCTTATGACAGGCCTTGAAATGATGCAGGAATTGGCGTAAGTTTCCCCCGATTGAGGGAGACAATTCCTGCATCACGGGACGCATACGGCCACGGATAGGCGTCGTCCCGAACCGGAACCGGCCCTGCTTTGGTGCGTCAACACCTCGGCAGGGCCGTTCTACGCTCCGACCCTTCACGTCTAAACCATATCCCGAATGCGCGATCTCTTCAAGCATTTGTATCCAGTGAATGGACACGCGCGTGCCGCCGGTGTATGCTGCCCTCAGTGAACATTCGGAGATCGCACGTCATGCCCGATAACGCGTTGGAAAAAGCCGAGAATTTGAAGTTTGAAATGGCTGAGCGCATCACCGCGCTTGAGGCCGATCTGACAGAAGCTCGCGCCGAATTGGCGCGGGCCGAGCGATTCATTTCCGAATACCACGCCTTCATGTCTGGTGATACGCCGCCCGAATCCTTGGAGGAAGAATCGCCCGAGGTGGTAACGCCAGCACGGAAGCGCCCGCGAAATCCGCCGAAAGAAAAGGTCGCTGAATTGTCTGTGGAGATCATTCGTGAGCGCGGCGAGCCTATTCCGCGTGACGACTTGTACGAAGCGCTTGACGAGCGCGGTCTGCACATCGAAGGGAAAGACCCGCGAATGGTGCTGAGCACGATGCTGTGGCGTCAGCCAGAGACAGTGGTTCGTTTGAAGCGTGGGGGATACTGGCCCGCAAATGATCCGCTGCCGGAGGGCGAAGAACTCGCAGCGCGCGCGGCTTCTGAGTGAGCCGCGCGATCATCTTGGGTCACGCAGGTATATAGGGCCCCAAATTTGTGATTATAAGTTTTGAGGAAATGATCGTTCGATGTATTGACGACGATGCCAAAAACAATATCCGTGAAGCAATTCGCTGCTACGAAACCGGCGCCTATCGTGCAGCCATCGTGTCGGCATATGTGAGTGTTTGCTTTGATCTAATATCGAAAATTAGAGGGCTGGCATTCGATGGCGATATTGAAGCCAACACCCTTGCGGACAAATTGGATAAGTTGCAAGAGCAACAGCGACTTGGAAACACTCAAGCAATTAAAGGCTTGCTCGAATTTGAACGCAACCTTCTCGAGAACTTTCGCGATAGGTTCGATTTTTTTGGCCACCAAGAATTCGAGGAGTTGAGTCGCTTGCGTGCTGACCGAAATCGGTGCGCGCACCCAACGTTTTTTCATGGAGCTCAGCCCTACTCGCCGCCGGCAGAACTGGCACGACTGCACATTAGATCAGCGCTGAGCTATGTTCTGTCGCAGCCAGCACGACAAGGCAAGGCAGCGCTGGACAACCTTAGAACTGTAATTGTATCGCCTTATTTCCCAGACGATCTTGATGATGCAGTCGTGCGTTTGCGCGGAACTGAAATTGGGAATGCCCGAGAACCACTAATCCGTGCGTTCGTAGATGACCTCGTATTTGGCTGGCCGGATGCGAGTAATCCCCTCTATCAGCACGACAATGCGCTTGTTGCTATCGAGGCAAGCACGGCATGTCGGAAGGCACTTTTTACAACTGGAAAGCCAAGTTCGGCGGCATGACGGTGTCAGAGGCCAAGCGGCTGAAGACGCTCGAGGTGCGCATTCCAGAGAAGTTGGGCGGTCATTCCACGTGATCGTGGGCAGCGATTCCACGGCATCGTGGGCACCCATTCCATGAACTTGGGCAGGTGACCGACCTGGTCATGGGATCAAGCTTGCCCAACTTGGTCAAGCGGTTTTGTGGTGCTCATTTTTCGTCGCATGCTTTCTCCGGTCAGGGTGAGGCGGTGGGCGTTGTGGACCAGGCGGTCGAGGATGGCGTCGGCGAGGGTCGGATCGCCGATGGCCTCGTGCCATTGGTCGACCGGCAGCTGGCTTGTGACGATGGTCGCGCCGCGGCCCTGCCGGTCCTCGAGGATTTCCAGGAGATCACGGCGTTCGGTGGCGGTGAGCACCGACAGGCCCCAATCGTCCAGGATCAGAAGCTCGGTGCGTTCGATGGATTTCAGGACGCGGGCATGGCGCCCGTCGCCCCGGGCGATGGCCAGCGCCTGGAAGAGCCGAGGCACGCGGTGATACATGACCCGGCGATCGTCACGGCAGGCCTTGTGACCGAGCGCGCAGGCAATCCAACTCTTCCCCAGGCCTGTTGGGCCGGTAACCAGCAAGTTCTCGTGTCGATTGATCCAACCGCCATCGATGAGATGGGCCATGACCGATTTGTCGATGCCGCGCGGGCTGCGCATGTCGATGTCCTCGACGCATGCGGCCTGCCGGAGCGCGGCGAACCTCAGCCGTGTCGCCAGCCTTTTGGCATCGCGCTCGGTCGCCTCTCGATCCACGAGCAAGCCCAACCGCTCTTCAAAACTGAGGTTTTCGAACGCGTCACTGGCGCGGCGCTGTTCGTCCAGTGCCTTGGCCATGCCGGTAAAGCCAAGGGCTTCGAGCCGGTCGGATGTGGGATGTGTCAGCAATGTTGTCTCCTTCTCAGTGGTAGTAATTTCGACCCCGGATATTGGGGTGCTGCAGCGGAAGCTCTTCGGGTTCGGGCTCCAGAAAGGCCTGATCCAAACCGGTCTTCAGGATCGACCGGATTGAGGACACCGAACGCGCCTTGATCGTGACGCCACGGCGGCAGGCAGCGTCGAGCCGTTCCGGCTCATAACTCTTTGCCAATGACAACACGCCCAGACAGGTGCGGAACCCCTGTTCCGGATGCGGTCGGTTCTCCATGACGATCTGGCAAAACGCGGCGACCGATGGGCCGAGCTTTTCGGCGCTGGCCAGGATGCGGGACGGAGTCCATTCGGCATAACGGCGATGCGAGGACGGCATGTGATCGGGCACCGTGACATGACTGCGCCGTCCGGGATTGCGGGCATGGCTGGCCACGCGCTTGCCGCGATGGAAGATTTCCACGGTCGTCTGGGTCATGCGCAGATCCACCAGCTGCCGGATCAGGCCGAAGGGGACCGAGTACCAGCAGCCATCCGCCTCGATGTGATAGTCCGGCGCGACACGGGCCCGTTTCCAGCGGGCAAAGACGTATGGGGCCGCCGGGAGGGGTATCAGGTTCGGGCGGTCCAGCGTGGCAAAGAGATCGGCACGGCTGGCACCGTAATCCCGCATGATCCGCGTGTTCAGATCATCCAGCAACGGGCGGATCGCCGCGTTCAACTCGGCCAGTGAGAAGAACCTCCGATTCCGCAGCCGCGCCAGAATCCAACGCTGCGACACCTGAACGGCGACCTCGACTTTCGATTTATCCGGCATGATAGAATCGGCGCTTCGAAACCCTGCCAGTCTGTGCAGATCGGAGATAGGGTAGCACCATCCGGGATTTGGGGCGCCGGAAGCACGAAAGTGCGGGCAGACCGAGCTTGAGACATGGGCTGCGAGCCCGAAGCTTTATCTGGTCGCCCCTGCGGCTTGCCCGGATGTGCCGAGAGCACGGATCTGTAGTTGCCGCGTGCCCGCCTGCTCCCACGACGTGAATGCTTTTGAAGTGGAGGGAGTATGCGGATCATAGGAATGGACATTCATCGGGACTTTGCCGAAGTGGTGGCGCTGGAAGGTACCGCGCTGACCCATCTGGGCCGAGTAGAGATGACACGCGACAAACTTAGGGCCTTCGCGGCAGAATTGGAGGCCGCGGACCACGTCGTGCTGGAATCGACCGGCAATACGGTAGCGGTGGTCGACCTTCTGTCGCCGCATGTGGCACGGGTTGCGGTAGCCAACCCGCTGCAGGTGCATCTGATCGCGAAGGCCAAGACCAAGACAGACAAGATTGATGCGGGCGTTCTGGCAAAACTCTACGCCGCGGGTTTTCTACCCGAAGTGTGGATCCCGGACGAGGCGACGCTGGCGCGGCGCCGGCAGGTGGCGCGCCGCAGCCAGCTCGTGAAACAGCGTGTCCGGCTGAAGGGCTTCGTTCACTCAATCTTGCATGCGCATCTTGTCCCGCGGTGCCCCCATGCCGATATCTTCGGCGGCAAGGGGCGCGCTTGGCTGCGCGCGCAAGTGTTGCCAGACGATGAGCGCTCCGCAGTGGAGCGCCATATCGCCGAGCACGACCGACTCACAATCGCGCTGAAAGACATTGAAAAAGACATCGCCCAGGCGGCGCTGGCGGACGAAAACGTCCAACGGTTGATGACGATCCCGGGCATCGACATGATCGTGGCAGTCGGCGTGATGGCGGCCATCGGCCGGATTGATCGGTTTGGCTCACCCGACGCGCTTGTGGCCTATATCGGTCTCAATCCCAGCGTCTTTCAGTCCGGGGATGGACCTGCCCGTCATGGCCGTATCACCAAGCGCGGGCGCTCTCACGCGCGCTTCCTGCTGGTCGAGGCTGCCTGGCAGACCGTCCGTTCGCCCGGCCCTCTGCGCGCCTTCTACGAGCGCGTCCGCGCCCGCCGCGGCAATCACATTGCCGCTGTGGCCGTCGCGCGCAAACTGGCGGTCCTCATCTGGCACCTGCTGACCAAACGTGAGGACTATACCTGGGCGAGCCCGGCTCTCATGGCGCGCAAGCGCCGGTCCATGGAACTCGCTGCCGGGATGCCTTCTGAACGCGGAAAAAAGGGCGCCACGGCAGACTACAATCTGCCACATCGCCGGCGTGCCGACCGCGCAGGCGCCGAACTGTCAGAAATCGCCTATCGCCGCATGATGGAGGGCTGGCGAAAGAAGAAGCCGCGGAAGGGTGCGGGCGCCACACCCGAGGAACGACTATGACAAGGCTGCGTGACGGGACTTGAACCTCACGTCCCGTCCTTCGCCACGTGGTCACCCGCGCCTCAAGAATAGCACAAAATCGAAAAATGGGGCTGTTCAATCTCATCTGTGTCCTTCGGCTTGTACGGTCGCGCGGGCAGGATCGCCGTCCCGTAGTGCTCGGCCATCTCAGCATAGGTTCGGTTCAACCCGGGATCATGGCGATCGGGCTTGATCACCGCTGACTTCAGATTGTCCGGGACCACGGCCTTCGGCACACCCCCGAGATAGCCGAACATGCGGGTATGTGCGCCGATCCAGTCTTCAAGCCCTTCGGAGGCAACGGCTTCGGCATAAGTGTAACTCGATGCGCCCATCGCCGCGACGAACAGCTTAGCGGTATGCACTTCCCCGGTGTCAGGGTCGACGATGTCGATCTTGTCGCCAGCAAAATCCACGAAGACCTTTTCCCCGCCCACATGTGTCTGACGCATGCTTGGGCGCACACGCCCTTTCCAGGCGTCGAAGTGATCGCAAAACCAGGAGTAGCCAAACCCGTGCGGATACTGCGCGCGATATTCCTGCCAGAGCAGAGCACGTGTCACGTTCCGCTTGCGCAACTCCCGGTCGACCAGCGACCAGTCAGGAACGGGGCGCTCGGGCGTAGGCAGCGACTTCAAGTCCAGGAAAAGCAGCAGCTCCAGACTGTCGTCATCAAGCCCCTCCGGTAAGGGCCATTCCAACCCGGCACGTCGCGCCCGGCTCACGCAATTGTTCACGCTGCCCTTCGATAGGCCCAGCGACGTGGCAATCGCACGGTTGCAGCGCGACAAACAAGATGAGAATCTGGCGTCAATCAGGATGAGAACGTGGGGTTGAAGGGTCGCAGGGAGGGCATAGCCCGACCGGAGAGCCTTCAACCCCACGTTTCGCCCCAATTTTCCGGGGTGGGTCTGACGGTCGTGGCCGGCTCGGGTAGAGGACGATTTTTCCGTACGAGGGATCGTTCATGCCGGGCCGTCATGTCACCGACCACCAGATGAGGCTCTTCATGACGCTCAAACAGACCCATTCCATTCCGATTGCTGCCGCAAAGGCCGGGATCAGCCAGGCGACCGGCTATCGCCTGAACTCCGACCCGGTCTTGCCGGGACAAAAGAAGCCGCCGCGTGGCCGGCGTCGGCCGGACCCGCTGGCGGAGATCTTCGACGCAGAGGTTGTTCCGCTGTTGACGTCTTCTCCCGGTTTGCGGCCGGTTGCCATCTTTGAAGAGCTCCTGCGTCGGCACCCCGACCTGAGTCCGGGCATTCGGCGGACCCTGGAGCGGCGCATACGCGCCTGGCGGGCCGAACACGGCCCCGAGCAGGAAGTGATCTTTCGCCAAATCCACACGCCGGGCAGGATGGGCCTGTCGGATTTCACCGCGACCGGCAAGCTGTGCGTGACGGTTGCCGGGCAGCCGCTGGATCATCGGCTGTATCATTTTCGGCTGGCCTATTCCGGCTTCGAGCACGCCCATGTCGTGCTGGGGGGCGAAAGCTACGTGGCGCTGGCGGAAGGATTGCAGAACGCGCTCTGGTCGCTGGGCGGCGTCCCGCGGGAGCACCGGACCGACAGCCTTTCAGCGGCTTTCAAGAACCTCGATCGATCCGCCCAGGCCGATCTGACCGACCGCGTCGACGCGTTGTGCCGCCATTACGGGATGACGCCGTCGCGCAATACCAAGGGGGTGGCGCATGAGAACGGCGCCATCGAAAGCCCTCACGGCCATCTGAAGCGCGCCATCGAGGACGCGCTCATCATGCGCGGCTCCCGCGACTTCGAGACCCTGGGCGCCTATCGCGCCTTCATCGACGAGATCGTGGGCCGGATCAACGCCCGCAATGCCAAGCGCATCGACATCGAGCGCGCCAGCCTCAAACCTCTGCCTGACCGCCGGACCACGGATCACGAGGAAGTCACGGTGCGCGTCACATCTTCGGGCGGTTTTTTGCTGCGCAAGGTCTTCTACACCGTGCCTTCCCGGCTGATCGGGCATCAGCTGCGGGTCCGGCTCTACGATGACCGGCTCGAACTGTTTCTCGGCGCCACCTTCCTGCAGACGCTGCCCCGCGGACGCGCCACGCCCAGTGGCAGCCACGGACACGTGGTCAACTACCGGCACGTCATCCATTCGCTGCGCAGAAAGCCCATGGCGTTGATGGGGCTGGTCTATCGGGACCAGCTGTTTCCGCGCCGGGCCTTCCGAGACATGTTCGCGGCGCTGCTGGAACAGACCAGCGAGAAGACGGCCTGCCGGATGGCGGTCGATCTTCTGGCACTGGCCCATGACCGCGGCTGTGAAGCCGAACTGGCCGCCCAGCTCGACGAGGATCTGCGCCAGCGACGGCTGCCCGACATCCAGGCCCTGCGCGCGCTCTTTGCGCCGCCGCCCGAGACTCTGCCGGGGATCAGCGTGCAGCTGGCCGACCTGTCGTCCTACGACCGGCTGGTGGGTGATGTCACGATCACCGAGGAGGCGGCAGCATGACATCGCACGAGATCGATGCCGCCCGTCTCACCCTTGCCCTGAACGAGCTGCGTTTGCCCGCCATCAAGGTGCTCTGGCCTCGCTTCGCCGAACAGGCCGACAAGGAAGGCTGGCGCGCCGCCCGCCTGCTCAGCGCCCTGGTGGAACATGAATTGGCCGAACGCGACCGTCGCCGGATCGAGCGCCACCTCGCCCAGGCCCGCCTGTTGCCCGGCAAGACCCTTGAGACATTCGACTTCGCCGCCGTTCCCATGGTGTCCAAGGCGCATGTCAATGCCATCACCGCCGGCGACAGCTGGATCGGCAAGGGCGACAACATCCTGCTGTTCGGCCCGCCGGGGGTGGGCAAGTCGCATCTCAGTTCCGCCATCGGGTTGGCGCTGGTGGAAAATGGCTACCGCGTACTCTTCACCCGCACCACGGATCTGGTCCAGAAGCTCCAGCAGGCCCGCCGCGATCTCGCCCTCGAAAGCGCCATCGCCAAGCTCGACAAGTTCCACCTGCTGATCCTCGACGACATCGCCTATGTCACCAAGGACCAGTCTGAGACCAGCGTGCTCTTCGAGCTTATCAGCGCGCGCTACGAGCGCCGCTCCATGCTGATCACCGCCAACCAGCCTTTCGGCGCCTGGGACACGATCTTCCCCGACCCGGCGATGACGCTGGCTGCCGTCGACCGGCTGGTCCACCACGCGACCATCTTCGAGATGAATGTGGAAAGCTATCGGCGCAAGGCTGCAGAAAGAGCCAAGGGACCCGGGCGGCCTCCACAAAAGGCGTCACCGGTGGACATGACCGCAGATTGACGCTCCGCGACAAGCCCGAGCGACAAACACCTTGCCCGCGACAGATGAAACGTCCATCGTCCTCTTGTCGCGGCCAAGGATTCTCATCCTGATTGACGCGCTCTTCTCACCCAGATTGATGACGCGCTACACACGGTCGCTCATCCCTTTGGTCAGCTTCAGCCTCAAGACATCTCGTATACGGCGCATCAGCAATCGTTTCGTTGGCATTCGGGTCCCTCCAATTTCCGGAGAGAACTCCTAAGGTCAGAACGCCGGTCTGACCTGCCCACGATCGTCTGGAATCCGTGCCCAAGATCACGCGGAATGCGTGCCCATCATCCCGTGGAAAACCTGCCCAACATCAGCTGGAACACGCACTCGAGGACGAGAACGCCAAGCTCAAGAAGCTTCTGGCCGAGCAAATGCTGGATCTGGCAGCAATGAAGGATCTGGTTTCAAAAAAGTGGTAGGGCCCGCCGTGAAGCGTGAAACCGTTGCGTATCTTCGGGCCGAACATGGCTTGTCGGAGCGGCGGGCCTGCAGCATCGTCAGCGCGGACCGCACGATGATCCGCTATCGATCCCGGCGTGCGCCGGACACAGTGTTGCGCGGTCGGTTGCGGGACTTGGCCAACGAGCGCCGGCGGTTCGGTTACCGGCGGCTCTTCGTGCTCCTGCGCCGCGAGGGCGAGCCATCCGGCATCAACCGGATATATCGGCTCTACCGCGAGGAAGGCCTGACGGTGCGCAAGCGAAAGGCCCGGCGCAAGGCGGTTGGAACACGGGCCCCGACCCTGGTCGCTGCACGGCCTAATGCGCGCTGGTCGTTGGATTTTGTCCACGACCAGTTCGCCAACGGCCAGCGTTTCCGCGTTCTCAACGTGGTCGACGATGTCACGCGTGAATGCTTGGCTGCGATCCCAGACACCTCGATCTCGGGACGCCGTGTCGCGCGTGAACTGACGGATCTGATAGAACGCCGCGGAAAGCCTGGGATGATTGTCAGCGACAAGGGGACCGAACTGACCAGTAACGCGATCCTGCGATGGTGTTCCGAACACAAGGTCGAATGGCATTACATCGCACCGGGAAAGCCAATGCAGAATGGGTTCGTCGAGAGTTTCAACGGGCGGATGCGCGATGAACTGCTCAACGAGACCATGTTCCGCAACCTGGCACACGCGCGCGTCGTGATCGCCGCATGGGTCGAGGACTACAACACCGAACGCCCGCATTCGGCCTTGGATTACCAGACCCCGGTCGACTACGCGCGGACCCTGACCACCGCAATCGCCCGTCCCGCTGCGCGAGATGATAGCTCCGCGCGTCGGGCGATTGCTCAACCTGCGCCAACCGGCGTAAACACCAATTGGGCTCCGGTCGCGGCTGGATGAAAGTTCAGTGGCAGGTCACGAGGGGTAAGCAACTTTTCGACGCGATGACATGTGACCTGCCCCCCGCTGGTCCCTCGCTCATGACGAGAGTCTGCCGGTTTGATTTTGGTAGTCGTCGGTTTCGGGCTTGGCAAGCGTGGCAGGCGCGGAGCCCTCAAATAGCTCAAGCGCCTGCCGCGCTTGCTTTGGCGTTCTGTTCCCCAGCGAAGAGTGCGGCCTGACGTTGTTGTAATCGTAGCGCCACAGCGCCAGCTTGCGGCGGGCATCGTCGAGGGTATCGAACAGCTCTTCATTGAGAAGCTCGTTCCGCAGGCTGCCGTTGAATGACTCGATAAAGGCATTCTGCTGCGGTTTTCCGGGGTCGATGTAATGCCAATCCACGCCGTTCCTGTCGGCCCATCTCAGGATTGCCCGGCTGGTGAATTCCGTGCCGTTATCACTGACAATGCAAGCAGGCTTTCCGTAGATCCGGACGAGCGCGTCCAGTTCTCGGGCAACTCGCTCACCTGAAATGCTGGTGTCTGCCGCCAGGCACAGGTTTTCCCGGCAGCAATCATCATTCACGGCCAAGATGCGAAACTTCCGCGACGCCCCGAAGCTGTCCGACAGGAAATCCAGGGACCAGCGCTGGTTGGTCTGTGTGGCTTCAGGCATTGGCGTTCTCGAGCCCCGGGCGCGTTTACGGCCCCGCCGTCGTTTCACTGCAAGGCCCTCCTCTCGGTAGAGGCGGTAAAGCTTTTTGTGGTTCATGATCATGCCTTTTCTCTCAAGCAGCACGCCGATCCGCCGGTAGCCGAACCGGCGGCGTCTGCCAGCGATCTCCTTCATCTCCTGGCGGATCTCAGGATGGTCGGGCGGGCGTTCGCGCCGGACCGTCTTGGGGTCGACACCGACAAGCCGGCAGGCCCTGCGCTGCGAGATGCCATGATCCCGCATCGCATTGAGCGCTGCCTCTCGCCGCTCCTTCGGTGCCGTCAGCTTTTTCCCAGCAGGTCTTTCAGAACCACATTGTCGAGCATCGTGTCTGCCAGCAGCCGCTTCAGCTTGCCGTTCTCATCTTCCAGCGCCTTCAGCCGCGCGGCCTCTGACACCTCCATGCCGCCATACTTGGACTTCAGCTTGTAAAAAGTCGCCGGGCTCAGGCCGTGCCGACGGCACACCTCCGCTGTCGGCATCCCGGCTTCCTGCTCTTTGATCATCCCGATGATTTGCGCCTCGGTGAAACGGCTCTTACGCATTCGTCTGCTCCTTCAGAGTTGGCGCAGACTCTACATCATGGTGAGGGATTTTGCGGGGGGCAGGTCACCTGCTGCAACCGCTGGGGCCTGGTTATCGAAATGCTGATTGAAGCTTTCACCTATGCTCAATTAAATGGCGACGAGGTCTGCGCTATAGATCATTTTGAACATGCCTACGCGAAGGCTTATTCGGCCCCGCTTGGATATTCCCCATTCACCATGCCGGACTATCGCGACGGGTTCGATCACGAACGAATGATGGAACTGCTCCTTCGCACTTAACTCCTCGACATCAGTAACAAGACATCAGGCCCGCTTCAGCGGGCCTTTTTCTTTGCAAGCCCTCCGGTGTAGGTGCGCATGCTTTTGATGTCAGTGCGCACGCTTTTCCCTGACCGGAAAAAGGGTGTCCATTTAACTGAATGAAAACAGTTGGTTGCAGTGTGGTCGAATCACCCTCTATCGCTGGATGCGCACGCTTTTGGTGATTTGGCACATGTTGCCACGCATGGCCACGCCGCTGCGTCACGTGCGCCGAGTGGCCTGCGCCGCCGAGAGCGCAGTCAGCTTTCCGGCGAATAATGGGCGAGGAACATGTCCACGCAATCGGCTATGACGCTGCCTGCGTTTTCACCGGCCCGCGTTCCCAGCAGGAATTGCGGCCAGACCAGGAAATGCTTGACCATCGACAGGAGCTGACCGGCCGCGAAACCGGGCTCGCCCTGCCGCAAGGCGCCCGCCTGCATGGCCTCTGCGATCAGCCCCGAGATCGGGCCGTCCTGCAAGGCGGCCTTGTCAAAGAAGGCGCGCGCCAGCACCTGGTCGCGCAGAAGCTCGGACAGCACCAGCCGGTTCAGCCCCATGTAATGCTCACCAGTCAGATGCGCGATGTAATCCTCCACCGCCGCGATCAACTGCGCGCGCAGCGGCGCCTCCGGGTGATAGCGCAGCCTGGGTGCGGCCGCGATCTCGTCGAGAAGGATGTCGGTGATGGCCTGAAACAACACCTCCTTGCTTTCGAAATGCTTGTAGAGCGTGCGCTTCGACACTTCCGCCAGTTCAGCGATTCGGTTCACCCGCGCGGCGGGAAAGCCCTGCTCCCGGAACTCCTGAATCGCCGCATCAAGAATATCTTTTCGTTTCTTTTCAGTCAGTTTCATCTCTTTTGCCCGGCTTGGATCGAAAAATGTAAACATCAGGGTTTACACATATCGCTGCCGCTTCTATGTAAACACCAAGGTTTACCAACGCAAGCGCCACGGCGCGAAAGGAGCCAGGATGAAATACAAGCAACTCGGACAGACCGGCCTTTACGTCTCGGAGCTGACACTGGGGACGATGACCTTTGACACCGAGGGCGGCAGCTATGCCGGGTTGATCGGCGCCACCGGGCAGGATCTGGCCACCCGCATGGTCGACCTGTCGATCGAGGCGGGGATCAACATCTTCGACACCGCCAATGTCTACAGCTCGGGCGTCTCGGAAGAGATGCTGGGCCAGGCGCTCGGCGCGCGGCGGCAGGACGTGCTGATCGCCACCAAGGTCTACAACACCATGACCACCGGGCCGAACGATCTGGGCACCAGCCGGCTGGCCATCATGCGCGAGGTCGAGGCCAGCCTGAAACGGTTGGGCACCGATTACATCGATCTCTACCAGGTGCATAATTTCGACATCACCACGCCGCTGGAAGAGACGCTGCGCGCGCTCGACGATCTCGTCCGGCAGGGCAAGGTGCGCTACATCGGGCTGTCGAACTTTGCCGGCTGGCAGATCGCCAAGGCCGATGGCATGGCGCGGCTTCTGGGCACCGAGCGGTTCTGTTCGGCCCAGTCCTACTACTCACTCGTCGGTCGCGAGCTGGAGCGCGAGATCCTTCCGGCGGCGATGGATCTCGGCCTCGGCACCTTTATCTGGAGCCCGCTGGCCAGCGGCTTTCTGAGCGGGAAATACACCCGTGACAGCGAAGCTTCGGGGCGCCGGGCCAACTTTGACTACCCGCCGATCGACAAGGATCAGGGGTTCGACATCGTCGACGTGCTGACGGACATCGCCGAAGCCAAGGCCGCCTCGGTGGCGCAGATCGCGCTGGCCTGGCTGCTGCACAAGCCCGGCGTGACCAGCGTCATCGTCGGCGCCCGCAAGGAGGCGCAGCTGGCCGACAACCTCGGGGCCGCCAACATCGTGCTGAGCGAAGAGGAGATGGCACGGCTCGACACGGTAAGCGCGCTGAAGCCTGAATATCCGGGGTACCTGCCGACGTGGAGACGCGGCGACACCCTGTTCGGCATGCTCGACGACTGAGCGAAAAACATCGCGGCCTTCACCGGGCGCCTCTCACACCAAGGATGACCCCCATGAAAGACACTCAATTCGGCCCCGAGGGCTGGACGCCCGAGCGCCTCGGCGACCTCAGCGGCAAGACCTATGTCATCACCGGCGCCAACGCTGGCGCCGGCTTTCAGGCGGCACGTATCCTGCTGGGCAAGGGCGCGGAGGTGGTGATGCTGAACCGCAGCGCCGAGAAATCCGCCGCTGCCGTGGCTGAGCTGAAGCAGGAATTCGGCGCCGACGCCCCGGCGCGCTTCATCCGCATGGACCTGGCCGAGCAGGCCTCTGTCCGCATGGCTGCCGAAGAGGTGCTGAGGACCACCCCGCGCATCGACGCGCTGATCTGCAACGCCGCCATCGCCCAGGTGCCGACCCGCAAGCTGACGCCCGACGGCTTCGAGAGCCAGCTCGGCACCAATCACTACGGCCATTTCACCCTTTGCGGCATGCTCTTCGACCGCATCGAGGCGTCGAAAGGCCGGATCGTCGTCGTCGCGAGCCTCGGCTACAACATGGGGCTGAAGACCATCCGTTTCGAGGACATGAACTGGGACAAGGGCTATGGCCCGAATTCCGCCTATTCGCAGAGCAAGCTGGCGCAGATGATGTTCGCCTACGAGCTTCAGGACCGGGCGCAGGCCGCCGGCCGAAAGGTCGCGGTCAATGTCTGCCATCCCGGCTCGTCCCGCACCTCGCTGATCTCGACCAGCGGCGGCTGGGCCACCCGGATCATCTTTGGCCTGATGTCGCTGTCGCCGATGGTGCAATCGGCCGAAAAGGGCGCCTACCCGGAGATCATGTGTGCCACCGAGGACGGCCTGCAACAGCGCGCGCTTTATGGCCCCACCGGTCGCATGGAATTCGTGGGCCCGGTCGGCCAAGGCACGCTGGAGCCGCACGCCCATGACAAGGCAGTAATGGTCAAGCTCTGGGAGCGGAGCGAGCAGGACACCGGTTTCACCTGGGCGTTGTGACACCCGCGTGGCGCCGATCCCTAAAACGAAGGGCAGAACCATGGACATCTTGAAAACAGCGACGGAGTGGACGCGAGCCGAGATGCTCTCTTCCACCGTCTTCATCCTTTTCGCGCTGGCATTTCTTTTGGCCAGCCTGGGGTTCTGGCAGATGGGCAGAACCGATGTGGCGCGGGCCTATGTCATCCCCATGCTGATCGCCGGCACATTGATCCTGATCCTCGGGCTTGGATTGTTCTTTCTCAGTCAGGCCCGGCTGACCGGATTTCCGGCGGCTTATAGCGCCGATCCTGCCGGTTTTCTCACCGCCGAGATCGCGCGGGCCGACAAGGTGCTGAACGACTACCGCATCGCCGTTTATCGCATCTTCCCGGTGATCATCGTCCTCTGTGCCGTCTTGATCCCGTTTCTCGCGGGGCCGATCTGGCGGGCGAGCCTGATTACCACCATCGCCGCGCTGGCGGTCGCCCTTGTGGTCGACACAAACGCCGATGCGCGGCTGCAAGCCTATCGGGCGCAGCTGTCCCTGGCGGGGGCGTCCGGCTGAGGCATTGCGGCTGCGCCGGGCGCCGCGCTCGGGGCGGCCGCTCTGGTGACACACTCCCCGGCGGGGCCTTGCCGCCGGCGAGATGCGGCTCTAAGCCTGCGGCATGCGTATCCTGGAGAATGTCATCACCGACCGCGGATCGAAATACGCGGTCTCGGGCGGGCCCTGTACCTCGGCGGCGGAGGCCAAGGCCTTTATCAAGGCGCTGTGCCGCAACAAGAAATTCGCCAAGGCCACGCATAACACCTGGGGCCTTCTGACCGAGGATGCGCCGCTCAAGAACGACGATGGCGAGGCCGGGGCGGGCATGGTCATCTTGCGGATGCTGGAGCGGGAGCGGCTGCACAACCACATTATCGTCGTCACCCGTTGGTTCGGCGGCAAGCACCTGGGCGGAGATCGCTTTCGCCACGTGCAGGGCGCGGTGCGGATCTATCTCGACGATCTGGGGACGTCCTGACCGCGCGAGCATCGCCACGGCGACCGCTCTTCGCAGCCGGATGCAATCCGTGTTATGGCATCCGGCGTGCGCCGCGGGGGGCACGTTTTCGGGCCTTGCGGAGCCAATCGACAGATGGACAAGCTTTCCGTCATGCACGCCTTCCGGCGCATTGTTGAACGCGGCAGCTTTGCACGCGCGGCCGAGGATCTCGGCGTTTCGCCGGCGCTCCTGAGCCGCGAGATCAAGCTGCTGGAGGAAAGCCTCGGCAGCATGCTTCTGACCCGGACAACCCGGTCGATGTCGCTGACCGAGGCGGGGCGCTTGTACTACGACGAGGCGAGCGGCATCCTCGAGGCGGTGACCGGGGTCGAGGCCCGCATCCGCGCCGGCGCCGGCGCGGTGCGCGGGCACCTCAAGGTCAACGCCTCCAGCTCTTTCGGCCAGGCCGTCATCGCGCCGATGCTGCCGGGGTTTTTCGCGGCCTATCCCGAGCTTCGGGTCACGCTCTCGCTGGACGACCGGATCGTCGACATGGTCGAAGGCGGCTTCGACCTGTCGATCCGCATTCGCGCCGTCCTGCCGGATTCGGCCTTGCTGGCGCGCAAGATCGGCAGCATCCGGCAGAGGATCTTTGCCGCACCCGCCTATCTTGACCAGGCCGGCCGCCCCGAGACGCCCGAGGATATCGCCGGCCACCGGGTCGTCGGTTTCCTGCTGGCCGATCACCTGAGTTCCTGGTCGCTGCACGGCCCCGCCGGCCATCGCACGATCGAGCTTGATCCGCCTGTCCGGGTCGGCAACAGCCTGGTGCTGCGCGATCTCTTGATTGCCGGGCAGGGGCTTGGCACCTTGCCGGATTTTGTCTCGAAGGAGGCCGAGGCGCGCGGCGCGCTTGTCCGGGTGCTGCCGGAGTGGGAGCTTCCGGCGCCGGAGGTCTTTGCCGTGACCGGCTCGCGGCTGGGCATGGATGCCAAGGTCACCGCCTTTCTCGATCACCTGCGCGTGGCCATGACCGCCTGACATTCTTCAGCCGGCGTAAAGAATGAAGTGAAAACCCGCCGGTTATTCCGGCCCGCCGCCGGCGCCATTCTCTTGGACAGCGAAACCGCAAACCCCGAGAGGATACCATGACCCGCGTTCTTGTTCTTTATTACTCCAGCTACGGCCATGTCCGCGCGTTGGCACAGGCCGAGGCCGAAGGCGCACGGAGCCAGCCCGGCGTGCAGGTCGATCTGCGCCGCGTGCCCGACACCGTGCCCGAGGAGATCCGCCGATCCGCCGGCTTTGTCGCCGATGACACCCCGGTGGCGGCGCCGGCTGATCTCGAAGCCTATGACGCCATCATCTTCGGCACGCCGACGCTGTTCGGCATGATGGCCGGGCAGATGAAATCCTTTCTCGATCAGGCCGGCGGGCTCTGGGCGCGCAACGCGCTGGTGGGCAAAGTCGGCGCCGTCTTCGCCTCGACCGGCTCGCAGCATGGCGGGCACGAGGCGACGTTGCTCTCGACGCAGATTCCGCTTCAGCACTTCGGCATGCTGATCGCGGGCATGCCCTATACCTTTGCCGGCCAGACCTCGGCCGAGGGGATCGTCGGCGGCGCGCCTTACGGGGCCGGCACCATCGCCGGCGCGGATGGCGCCCGCACGCCCTCCGAGACCGATCTGGCCGGCGCGCGGTTCCAGGGCGCCCATGTCGCCCGGATCGCCACGCTTCTTTCCGGGGCCGCCCTCGCCGAAGAGGCCGCGTGATGGCTGCGCTGACCGTGGATTTCTTTCATGACGTCGTCTGCTGCTGGTGTTTCAACATCTCGTCGCGGATGCGCGGGCTTGCGGCGGAGTTCGACCTGGATATCCGCCACCGGACCTTTGTGTTGCAGGCGAGCCGGGCGGAAATGGCGGCGCGCTGGGGCACGCCCGAGGACGCGCGCGAAACCATCCTGGGCCATTGGGAGCTGTGCCGGCAGGCCAGCGACCGGCCCGAGCTGGTCGATATCGCGGCCATGCGGGCGGCCCGCTTCGACTATCCCCACGGGCTGATCGCCGCGCAGGGCTGCAAGGCAGCCGAACGGATCGGCGGGCAGGGCGCGCATTGGGACATGTTCGACCGCCTGCAACTCGCGCATCTGACCGAGGCCCGCAATATCGCGGACCGCGCCACCATCTTTCAGGCCGCCCGAGATCTCGGCTTCGATGCGGCGGCCTTTGCCGGGGCGTTCGAAGACCTGGCCACCAGCCATGCGGTAGAGAAAGACCGGCAACTGGCCCGCAGGCTTCAGGTGCGCGCGGTGCCGACGCTTGTGGTCCGTGAGACCGGCGCCCGGCTGGTCAATGGCCCGGCCGAGGATCTGCGCGCCCAACTGCGCGTGGCGCTGCGGCTTGCGGCGTGAAAGGGGGGCAGATGTTTCTTTCGTTGTTCCGGCCCCGTCCGAGCCGTCGCCGCCGCGCTCCGCGTCGCGTGCCGCCCTGTCTGTTGCGCGACCTCGGCCTCTTGCCTGGGCCGGAACGGCCGCGCTTTTCCCATCACTGGCCTTGGTAAACCCCGAACAGGAGACATCATCATGTCGCGCACGACCGATATCCTTATCACGGCGCTGGCCCCTGCCGTCTGGGGCAGCACCTATCTTGTTACCACCGAGGCGCTGCCGGCCGGCTATCCGGTGACGCTGGCCGCGCTGCGCGCGCTTCCGGCCGGGCTGCTGCTTCTGGCGCTGACCCGGTGCCTGCCGCCGCGCATCTGGCTTGGCCGCGTCTTCCTGCTGGGAAGCTTCAACTTCGCGCTGTTCTGGGGGCTGTTGTTCGTCGCCGCCTACCGGCTTCCCGGTGGGGTCGCCGCGACCCTGGGCGCGCTCCAGGCGATGATGGTCATCTTCATGGCCCGTGGCTGGCTTGGCACCGCGATCCGGGTCGGCGCGGTGGCCGCCGCCGCCGCCGGTGTCGCCGGGGTGGCGTTGCTGCTGATCGGCCCCGGGGCCGCGCTCGACCCCATCGGCATTGCCGCCGGCCTCGGGGGGGCCGCGTCGATGGCGGCGGGCACGGTGCTCAGCCGGAAATGGCAGCCGCCGGTTTCCGCCCTCAGCTTCACCGCCTGGCAGTTGACCGCCGGCGGTCTGATCCTTCTGCCGCTGGCGCTGATCGTCGAGCCGCCTCTGCCGGCGCTGACGGTCGCCAACCTTGCCGGTCTTGCCTGGCTCGGCCTCATCGGCGCGGCGGCGACCTATGCGATCTGGTTCAGGGGCGTCGCCCGGCTCGAACCCGGCGCGGTTTCCATGCTGGGGATGATGAGCCCGGTGACCGCCGTCATTCTCGGCTGGGTCTGGCTGGGGCAGTCGCTGTCCCCGGTGCAGGGCGCCGGCGCGGTCATCGTCCTTGGCTCGGTCTGGTACGGTCAGCGGGCGAACCGGGTCCGCGCTGCGCCGGGGGCGGACCGCGGGGCCGCTCGCCTGGCCCGAGCCTGACTTCGACCCGGGGGAACTATCGTCCAAGACATCGCATCTAGGGGTCGAGCGGGAATTCGCTCTGCACCCGGTCGCGGGCGTCGCGCAGCGCGGCGTCCAGCTGCGGCCTGACGGCCGCGAAGCGCAGGGTCGGAACCGGAACCGAGATCGCGTGATAATTGCCGCTGAGGTCGCGAAAGGCAAAGCCCGCCGCAGAAATGCCAGGGGTGTGCTCGTCGATGTCATAGGCCAGGCCGGTTTCGCGGATCTCGGCGAGCTTGCGCAGCGTCGCCTGGCGGTCGCTGACGGACAGCGCGCGGGCGGTTTCCTGTTCGATCAGGCGCAAGGCCTCGTCATCGGTCATCAGCGCCAGGCAGGCGCGGCCGTTGGCGGTGGTCGACAGCGGAAAGACCTCGCCCACCGAGGACACCGTGCGCAGCCGGTGCAGGCCGGGCACCTGATCGAGAAAGATCATGCTGCCGTTGCGCAGCACCGCGAGATCGGTGGTTTCGCCGGTTGCCTGCGTCACCTCGTTGAGGATCGCGCGGCAACGTTCGACGATGTTGAAGTTCGCGGCTTCGGCAAAGGCGCCAAGCTCCGGCCCGAGCCGGATGCCGCCGCCTTTCGGGTCCTGGATGATGAACCGCTCTGCGGACAGGGCGCCGGTGATTCGCTGTACCGTAGAGCGGGGCAGGTCGACCCGCGTGGCGATCTGGCCCAGGCTGAGTCCGCCACGTTCCTCTTTGAGAACCCTCAGTATGGCCGCCGCGCGGGCAATGACCTGAATGCCGGAACGGTCTTTTTTGTCTTTTTCTTCAAGCATGTATCATCTGATCCCTTTGCATTCTTCCGGCGTGCGCGCCCAGTGCTGATATAAATTTATGTATCGCAATGCGGTGCACGTCAACCGCATTGTAGGTTTTTTGTTGACCGCATCGTGGTCGATACGTACCGTAATTCGGGACAGAGGGAGGAGCTCTCTGCAAAGTTTTAAGCCAACCGACACCGGCCCTCGCCGGTGAACAGAGAAGGTGAATCCGATGGTCGAGATCCGCGGAATCGAGTTTCAGGCAAATACCGACAACGACATGGGGCTGGAGTTCTACAATCTCAGCCACCGCTTCGGGTTTCAGAACCCCAACTGGCCGTATTTCCAGGATACCAAGATCGAACGTATCCACTACATGGCGAAATCCGGCGTGTTGAGCCAGCGCATCACGACCACGATGCATGCCACCACCCATATCGACGCGCCGGCCCATGTGGTGCAGGGCACGCCCTTCATCGACGAGGTGCCGCTGCCGCATTTCTTCGGCACCGGCCTGGTGGTGTCGATCCCCAAGAAGAAATGGGAGCCGATCACCGGCGAGGATCTGGAGAAAGCCTGCGGCCATGCGATCCGCAAGGGCGACGTGCTGATCATCAACACCGGCTGGCATCATGATTACGAGGACGGCGATTACTTTGCCTATTGCCCCGGTCTGGTGTCTTCGGCCGCCGAATGGATGGTGGAAAAGGGCGTCAAGGTCGTGGGCCACGACACCCAGGCCAACGACCACCCGCTGGCCACCGCGATCGGCCCGCAGCGCAACGGCCCGTTGCTGCCGCATCTGGAAGAGGAATACCGCGAGTGGTCCGGCGGCAACGACTGGAAAGACGATTTCCCCGAATGGGAGCCGGTGCACAACATCCTGTTCAAGAACGGCATCCTCGGCATCGAGAACGTCGGCGGCGACCTTGACGCGGTGACCGGCAAGCGCTGCACCTTCGCCTTCTTCCCGTGGAACTGGGATCGCGGTGACGGCTGCATCATCCGCCTGGTGGCGATGATCGACAAATCCCAGGGCTTCCGCATCGACGACGGCGCCGAATTCTGAACGCTCCCTGACTGGCCGCCGGGGAACCGGCGGCCTCTTTTCCCGAGTGCCAAGGAGGAGAGGCATGATGATGTTCAAGGCGAAGACACTCCCGGGCCTGTTGCTGGCCGGCCTGATCGGGGCCTCCGTGGCGGCAGAAGAGGCGCAGGGCGATTTCGTGGTGACCCTGCTGGGCACCGGCGTGCCCGATCCGCGGATCGACCGGTTCGGCGGCAGCACGCTGGTTCAGGCGGGTGGGCTCAACCTGGTGTTCGATGCGGGCCGCGGCGCTATGCAGCGGATCGACCAACTGAACATCGTGCCTGCCGCGATCGACCATATCTTCCTGACGCATTTCCATTCCGATCATACCATCGGCCTGCCCGATCTTTGGCTGACACCCTGGCTGCCGCCTCAGGGCCGCCGCGAGGAGCCGCGCACCATCACCGGTCCGGTCGGCACCAGGCAGCTGACTGAGGGGCTGACGCTGGCCTACGCCGAGGATCACCGCATCCGCATCGCCGATGCCGGGCTGAACCCGAAGGGCGTCGAATGGGACGTGACCGAATTCACCGAGGACGGCCCGGTGTTCGAGGAGAACGGCGTGACGGTCACCGCCTTTGCCAATTTTCACGGCGAGCATCTCGATCCGTCCTACGGCTATCGCATCGACTTTGACGGCCGCGCCGTCGTCATCAGCGGTGACACCAAGCCGAACGAGAATGTCGTCGAACACGCCACCGGCGTCGATCTGCTGGTGCATGAGGTTGCGATGGCCGATCCCAAGATCGCCGAGCGCCCGCCGATCAAGGTGATCATGGGCCACCACACCGACCCGACCGAAGCCGCCAAGATCTTCACTCGGACCCGACCGAAAATGGCCGCTTTCACCCATTTCGTCTTTCTCGGCCAGGGGCCCGGCCGCCCGGATGCCGGAGACGTCATGGCGGAAGCGAAGGCGGGCTACGACGGTCCGATGATCGACGGAGTCGACCTGATGCAATTCGTGATTGGTGACACCGTCGAAGTCATCGATCCCCGCGAAGGAAACTAAGCCATGCACATCAAACGTTTCAAGGATGCGCAGCCCTACGAGGCGCCCAATCATTTCGGCTGTCACGGGCTGCGGCTTCAGGGTTTTGAGGAGGGTGGGCCGAAGAACCAGTGGCTCGGCTACAGCCAGTTCCTGCCGGGCGGCGGCGCCGGCCCCGACAGCACCCCCTTCGAGAAGGTCTACGTGCTGCTCGAAGGCGAGATGACGGTGATCATCGACGGCAAGGAGACGGTGCTGCGCCGGATGGACAGCTGCACCATCGCGCCGGGCGAAGTCCGCAAGATCGAGAACCGCAGCAACGACACCTGCAAGATGCTGGTTGTCATTCCCTACCCCCCGGAGGTGTGAAATGAACGCGATGACGAACCCCCTTTCCATGTTCGACGTCAAGGACAAGGTGGCGCTGATCACCGGGGCCTCGGGCGCCTTCGGCATGGTCGCCGCGCGCATCCTCGCCGGGGCCGGATGCAACCTTGTCCTGGCCGCCGGCAACCAGGCGGCATTAGACGCGATCGCCGAGGAGTGCCGGGCGCTGGGGGCGGCGGTCTGCGCGGTCAATACCCGGCCCAGCGACGAGGGTGCCTGTCAGGCGCTCGTTGACGAGGCGGTGAACACCTTTGGCCAGCTCGACATCCTTGTTGTGGCCTCCGGCATGAACAAGGTCGCACCGATCAACGATATGGCGCCCGAGACCTTCGAGAGCGTGATGGACGCCAATGTCACGCAAAGCTGGCTGCTGGCCCGCGCCGCCGCCGGGCAGATGAAGGCGCAGGGGCAGGGCGGCAAGATCGTGCTGGTGTCGTCGGCGCGCGGGCTGCTGGGCCATCCGGCCGGTTACACCGCCTATTGCGCCTCGAAGGCCGCGACCGACGGCATCACCAAGGCGCTGGGCTGCGAGCTTGGGCCGACCGGCATCACCGTCAACGCCATCGCGCCCACCGTCTTCCGTTCGCCGCTTACCGCCTGGATGTTCGAGGACACCGAAAAGGCCAAGGAAGTCCGCAAGGGCTTCCTCGCCCGCGTGCCCAAGGGCCGGCTGGGTGAGCCCGAAGACCTGGCCGGGCCGCTGCTGTTCCTCGCCTCCAAGGCATCAGATTTCTACACCGGGCATATCCTTTATGCCGACGGCGGCTATACGGCGGGCTGAGCGATGGTTCCCAAGAAGCAACAGATGGCCGTCATCGGTGCCGGGCTCATGGGCCATGGCATCGCGCTCACCCTGGCGCGCGCCGGGCAATACGTGACGCTCACCGACCCGCATGAAGAAACGCTGAAATCCGCGCCAAAGCGGATTTCGGACAGCCTCAAGTCGCTGGGCGCCGCGGAAGACGAAATCGCCCGCGCGCTGAAGATGATCGAGCTGTGTTCCTCGGTGCGGGCGGCGGTGAAAGAGGCGGATGTCGTCTTCGAGGCGGCGCCGGAGAAACTCGACCTGAAGCGCAAGATTTTCGCCGAGGTCGAGGAGCACGCCCCAAAGGAGGCGGTGCTGGCGTCGAATACCTCGGTGATCCAGATCACCAGGATCATGGAAGGGCTGAACCTGCGCGAACGGGCGCTGGGCACCCATTGGTGGAACCCGCCGCACATGATCCCGCTGGTCGAGGTGATCAAGACCGAGTGGACCGACGCTGCCGTCGCCGACCGGATGATGGCGCTCCTGGCCAGTGCCGGCAAGACGCCGGTGATGGTGGAAAAGGACGTGCCGGGCTTTATCGGCAACCGGCTGCAACATGCGCTCTGGCGCGAGGCGGTGAGCCTGGTGGAACGCGGCATCTGCGATGCGGAAGCGGTGGATACCGTGGTGAAATCCTGCTTCGGCCGGCGGTTGGCCGTGCTCGGTCCGCTGGAGAACGCCGATCTGGTGGGCACCGACCTGACGCTCGATATTCATGAAAACGTGCTCTTCGACCTGGAGAGCCGGCAGGGGCCGTCGCCCTATCTCAGGCAACTCGTGCAAGAGGGCAAGCTCGGGATGAAAAGCGGCGAGGGGTTCCGCACATGGACCGAGGCCGAGGCCGATGCGGCGCGCGCCCGGGTGGGCCGTCACCTGACGAAACTCGACGGCATTCTCGACTAGGTCAGCAAAAAGCCGGTGGGAGACCGGCGCAAGGGAGGAACCAATGAACAAGTTCAAGACACCATCACGGCGCGGCTTTCTGGCCGGGGGCACGGCGCTTCTGGCGGCCCCGGCCATCCTGCGCGGCACCCGCGCCTATGCCCAGACCCCGACGCTGAAAGTCGGCCATGTCAGCCCGCGCACCGGCCCGCTGGCGGGCTTTGCCGAGGCCGACGATTATGTCCTGGCCGCCGTGGCCGACGCCTTTGCCGGCGGCATCGAGAACAATGGCAAGACCTGGAACATCGAGATCATCTCGAAGGACAGCCAGTCCAATCCCAACCGCGCCGCCGAAGTGGCCGCCGACCTGATCCTGGGTGACGAGGTCGATATCATCGTCGCCGCCTCGACGCCCGACACGGTGAACCCGGTGTCGGATCAGGCCGAGATCAACGAGGTGCCCTGCATCACCACCGACTGCCCCTGGCAACCCTATTTCTTTGGCCGCAACGGCGTTCCTGGGCAGGGGTTCGATTACACCTATCATTTCTTCTGGGGCCTCGAGGACGTGATCGGCGCCTTCCTCGACATGTGGGACCAGTCGGGCGTGCAGAAGGTCGTTGGCGGGCTGTTCCCGAACGATGCCGATGGCAATGCCTGGGGGCATCCCGAGCTGGGCCTGCCGACACCGCTGGCCGCCGCTGGCTACGACCTGACCGATCCCGGCCGCTACCAGCCGCTGACCGATGATTTTTCGAACTACATCAACGCTTTCAAGGAGGCGGGGGCCGAGATCGTCACCGGCAACATGATCCCGCCCGATTTCGCCACCTTCTGGGCGCAGGCGGCGCAGCAGGGCTTCAATCCCAAGGTCGTGACCATCGGCAAGGCGCTGCTCTTCCCTTCGGTCATAGAGTCGCTGGGCGATCGGGGAGACGGGCTTTCCTCCGAAGTCTGGTGGTCGCCGGATCATCCCTTCGCCTCGTCGCTGACCGGCGCGTCGGCCAAGGCGCTTGCCGAGGGATACACGGCAGCCTCGGGCCGGCCCTGGACCCAGCCGATCGGTTTCAAGCACGCGCTGTTCGAAGTGGTCGCGGATGTCGTGCGTCGCGCTGCGGATCTCGAGGATTACGAGGCCATCGCCGCCGCGATCCCCGAGACCAGGCTCGACACCATCGTCGGCCCGGTCGACTGGTCGAACGGCCCGATCAACAACGTCACCAAGACGCCGCTGGTTGCCGGCCAGTGGCAGAAGGAAGGCGAGGGCTTCGACCTCAAGATCGTCGCCAATTCCGCCGCGCCGGATATCCCGCTGACCGGCGAGCTGAAGCTGCTCTGAGTCCAAGGGGCGGCGGCATCCCGCCGCCCGACACCGCGCAGGGGAGACCCCGATGACGCAGATATTGCAACTCGACGGCGTGTCGAAAGCCTTCGGCGCCGTGACCGTCGCTGACGACCTGAGCTATGGGCTCGAAGAGGGTGAGGCGCTGGGCGTGCTGGGGCCGAACGGGGCCGGCAAGACTTCGATGTTCAATCTGATCACCGGCACTTTGAAGCCGGACGCCGGGCGCATCACCTTTGCCGGCGACGACATCACCGCGCTGGGCGCCGCCCGCCGCTCGCGCTCGGGCATTGCCCGCAGCTTTCAGGTGCCACAGCCCTTCACCCACATGACGGTGTTCGAAAATGCCATGGTGGCGGCGACGCAATCGGCCGGGCTTGCGGGGCGCGAGGCCGAGCGGCTCTGCATCGAGGTGCTCGACCAGACCGAGCTTCTGGACAAGGCCAATGACCGGGCCGGGGGGCTGACGTTGCTCAACCGCAAGCGGCTCGAACTGACCCGCGCGCTCTGCGCGAAACCACGGCTCCTGCTCCTTGACGAGATCGCCGGCGGGCTGACCGAGGCGGAATGCACCGCGTTGATCGCCACCATCAAGTCGATCCACGCCAGCGGTGTCTCGATCATCTGGATCGAACATGTGGTGCATGCACTGATGGCCGTGGTCGAACGGCTGATCGTGATCGATTTCGGCCGCAAGATCGCCGAGGGCGAGCCAAAGGCGATCATGGACAGCCCCGAGGTGCAGGAAATCTATCTGGGGATCGAAGCCGATGCCTGACCCAATTCTCAAACTGAACGGTCTCGATGCCTTCTACGGCGATTTCCAGGCGCTCTATGGCGTCGAGCTGAGCGTGCATGAGGGCGAGGTTCTGGCCATCATCGGCGCCAATGGCGCGGGCAAGACAACCATGCTGCGCTCGATCTCCGGGCTGATCACCAATGACGCGGCGCAAATCTCCTATCGCGGCCAACAGATCGGCAATGCCCGCCCCGACGTGGTGGCGCAGATGGGGCTGGCGATGGTGCCCGAGGGCCGGCAGCTTTTCCCGTCGCTCTCGGTCGAGGAAAACCTGATGATCGGCGGCCGGGTGAACCGCAAGGGGCCGTGGAATCTGCGCCGTGTCTATGACCTTTTCCCGATCCTCGAAGAGCGGCGCGCGCAGGCCTCGACCTCGCTCTCGGGCGGTCAGCAGCAGATGGTCGCCATCGGCCGCGCGCTGATGTCGAACCCGGATCTGATCATGTTCGACGAGATCAGCCTCGGCCTCGCGCCGGTCATCATCCGCGACATCTACAAGGCGCTGCCGGGGATTGTCGGCGGCGGCATGTCGGCGGTGATCGTCGAGCAGGACATCACCAAGGCGCTGGCGGTCTCGTCCCGCGTCTATTGCCTGCAAGAGGGCCGGGTGTCGCTCGAAGGCAGGTCCGACACCGTTTCGCGCGACGAGATCGCGCGCGCCTATTTCGGAGTGGAATGACATGGATTTCGTGAACGCCCTGGTTCAGGGCACGCTTCTGGGCGGGCTTTATGCCCTCTTCGCCGCCGGGCTCAGCCTGATCTTCGGGGTCATGCGGCTGGTCAATATCGCCCATGGCGACCTGATCGTGCTGGCCGCCTACCTCGGGCTGACGACGACGGTGGCGCTGGGGGTGCATCCGTTGGTCGCGCTGATCGTGGTGGTGCCGGCGATGGCGGGCATTGGCTATGTGCTGCAACGGGCGGTGCTGAACCACACGCTGGGCGACGACATCCTGCCACCCTTGCTGGTGACGTTCGGCCTGTCGGTCATCATCCAGAACGCTTTGTTGGAAGGCTACAGCGCCGACCCGCAGAAGATGGACGCAGGCGCGCTCGAGACCGCCTCGGTGGCACTTGGCCCGCTGTCGCTGGGGGTGCTGCCGCTCCTGACCTTCGCCATTGCCGTGGCGGTGATCGCGGGGCTGCAATGGTGTTTCTACCGCACGCCACTGGGCCGCGCCTTTCGCGCCACCTCGGACAATCAGGACATCGCCCAGCTCATGGGGCTGAACAAACGCCATGTCTTCGGCCTCGCCATGGCGCTGGCGCTGGCGGTGACGGCGGTGGCCGGCATTCTGCTGGGCATCCGCACCAGTTTCGACCCGTCGGTCGGCGGCGGGCGCCTGATCTTCGGCTTCGAAGCGGTGATCATCGGCGGGCTGGGCAACCTCTGGGGCACTTTGGTTGGCGGCGTGATCCTCGGCGTGGCCCAGACCGTGGGCGCGACGATCAACCCGGGCTGGCAGCTTCTGGCGGGCCATATCGCCTTTCTCGTCATCCTTGCCGTGCGTCCCAACGGCCTGTTCCCGAGGATCTCGGCATGAGCACTGACATTCGCATAAGCCGCACCTCCAACGCTGCGAAAGTGGCCGCCGTTCTGGGCGCGCTGATCGTGGTGATCCTGATCGCCGCACCCTATTGGGCGGGCCGGGCCGACCTGCGGCTGATGGGCGAGATCTTCCTCTACCTCGCGCTGGCCTCGCTCTGGAACCTGCTGGCGGGCTATGCCGGGCTGGTCTCGGTCGGGCAGCAGGCCTATGTGGGTTTCGGCGGCTACATGCTGTTTGCGCTGACCATCTTTGCGGGCCTGCCGCCGCTGGTGGCCATCGCCTTGGCGGGTCTGCTGGGGGCGCTGATCTCGATCCCCGTCGCGGCGCTGATCTTTCGCCTGCGCGGCGCCTATTTCGCCATCGGCACCTGGGTCATGGCCGAGGTCTTCCGGCTGGTCTTTGCCCAGGTCTCGGCGCTGGGCGGCGGATCGGGCACCTCGCTGCCCACCGATATCGTGCGTTCCATGGCTGACGGCCGTTCGGCGCGCGAGGCGCTGTCTTACTGGCTGGCTCTGGGCGCGGCGCTCATTGTCGTCACGGCCGTCTACCTGCTGCTGCGCTCGCGCAAGGGGCTGGCGCTGACCGCGATCCGCGACAATGAACTGGCCTCGGCCTCCCTCGGGATCGACATCTGGCGCACCAAGTTCTTTGTCTATGTCGTCACCTCAGGCCTGACCGCCATCGTGGGGGCGCTGATCTTCCTGCAAAAGCTGCGGATCTCGCCCGATGCCGCCTTCAGCGTCAACGACTGGACCGCCTTTGTCATCTTCATTGTCGTCATCGGCGGCATCGGCACCATCGAGGGCCCGATCATCGGCACCATCGTCTTTTTCCTGCTGCGCGAAACCCTGGCCGATCTGGGCACCATTTACCTGATGGTTCTCGGCCTTGTGGCCATCGTGGTGATGTTGAAGGCGCCGCAGGGGGTCTGGGGCTTCATCCGACACCGTTTCGATCTGCAACTCTTCCCGCTCGGCTATCGCGTCGAGCGGTCCAAAGACAGTTAAGGAGGCCGCCATGGCTCGCCAGAAGACAATCATCACCTGCGCCGTCACCGGGGCGATCCACACGCCCTCCATGTCGGATGCGCTGCCCTATACCTATGACGACATCGCCACCCAGGCCGTTGAAGCGGCCGAGGCCGGCGCCTCGATCCTGCACCTGCACGCCCGCGACAACGAGACCGGCGCACCCTCGGTCGATGTGAAGGACTTCCAGCCCTTCCTGCCGCGCATCAAGCAGGCGACGGATGCGGTGGTGAACATTTCGACCGGCGGTTCGCTGTCGCTGTCGATCCAGGACCGGATCACCCCGGCCAAGACGTTTTCGCCCGAGATGTGTTCGATGAACATGGGGAGCATGAATTTCTCCTTCCACCCGCTGGCCAAGCGCTATGGCGACGACGACTGGAAATTCGACTGGGAGAAGGAGTATGTCGCGGGTTCCGACGGCAATATCTTCCGCAACACCTTCCGCGACATCAAGGAGGCCGCCGACACGCTGGCGCCGCATGACATCAAGTTCGAGCATGAATGTTATGACGCCGGTCACCTCTACAACCTGAAATTCTGCATGGATATCGGGCTGTTCAAGGCGCCGGTTTTCATCCAGTTCATCTTTGGCATCCTCGGCGGCATCGGCCCCGAGGTCGACAACCTGGTGTTCATGAAGCGCACCGCCGACCGGCTCTTCGGCGACGATTACCGCTGGTCGGTGCTGGGCGCGGGCGGATCGCAGATGTCGCTGGCCACCACCGCCAGCCAGATGGGCGGCAACGTGCGCGTCGGGCTGGAGGACAGCCTGTTTCTGTCGCGCGGCAAGCTGGCCGAGAGCAACGCCGCGCAGGTCGCCAAGATCCGCCGCATCGTCGAGGACCTGGGCTGCGAGGTCGCCACGCCGGACGAGGCGCGCGAGATCCTCGCGCTCAAGGGCGGCGACCGGGTGAATTTCTGAGAGAGCGAACAGATGCCGCGCATAGACCCGCAAGACCCGACACTGAAAGACCTGCAAGGCCTGCACCTCTGGCACGCGCCGATGTCGAGCTGTTCGCAGCGGGTGCGGATCGTTCTGGCCGAGACCGGGCAGGCGTTTGAAAGCCACCTGATCGATCTGGAAAAGGACGAACACGCGAGCGCGGCATATCAGAAGATCCACCCCAAGGGGCTGGTGCCGGCGCTGGTGGACGATGGCGCGCTGATCATCGAGTCGATCGACATCATCCGTCACCTGGCGCGCCGGAATGACGCGCTGGCCGCCACCGCCAAGCCGGAGCTGCTGGAGATGGCGGATGCAGCGCAGCTCGATCTCAAGCTGCTGACCTTCGAGTTCCTGTTCCGTGCCGCGCCACCGCCTCCGCCAGAAGTGGCCGAGGCCTTTCAGGCACGGCACCAAAACGCCTGGCTCAAGCAGTTTCGTCGTGATTTCGCCGCCGGCTTCGACCGGGGCCGCGTCGAGGCCGCGGTGCGCCGGACCGACGCAGGCTTTGCCCAGCTCGACGCGCTCTTGGCGGACGGGCGGGATTATCTGGCGGGCGCGGATTTCTCGCTGGCCGATATTGCCTGGATGCCGAACCTGCACCGGATGGACCTGATGGGCTGGCCCTACGCCCGCAGGCCGCATCTGAAAGCCTGGTTTGACAGGGTCTCGCAGCGGCCGAGCTATCGCTCCGCGCTCGAGGCATGGGAGCATGCGCCGGCGGTCGAGGCCTTCGCGGCCTACACAGCGAAACGCCGGGAGGAGGGCACCGATATCCGCAGCTTTGGCGGATTGGAGGACTGAGGATTGAAGACGGTGTGACCACACCGCAAGCTGGTCGCAAAACGGGAGAGAGAACATGACACTGAAACTTGCACTTGTGGCCTCGGCGCTGGTTGTCGCCGGCAGCGCCGCCACCGCCAAGACCCGGCTCTTGGTCAACTGCTTCTGGCCATCGAGCCATTTCGCCTGTTCCGAGGTGCTGCCCAACTGGATCGACGAGGTCGAGCGCGTGACCGAGGGCCGCGTGACGGGCATCATCCCGCCGAAATCGGTGGCGCCGCCGCCCGAGCAGCTGGCCGCCGTGGAAAAGGGCATCGCCGACGTCTCCGTCATGTTCAACGGCTTTTTCGGCGACGGGGTGCTGGGGCCGAAGGTCGCCATGCAGCCCTTTGTTGCGATCCGCGACGCCGAGACCATGTCCAGGGCGCTCTGGGCCACCAACCAGAAGTACTTCCCCGACGAGATCACCTCGGTACAGCTGCTGTCGCAGTTCGTCATCTCGCCGGGCGAACTCTACAGCCAGACCGACACGCCGATCACCACGCTGGATGATCTGGCCAACCGCAAGATGTGGGTGCTGCCCGGGCCGCTGGCCGCGATCACCAAACAGCTGGGCACCGGCGTCGTCTCGACCCCCGCGGTGAAATCCAACGAGATCATCTCGCGCGGCGTTGTCGATGGCCACCTCGGGCTTGATCCGCAGGCGGTGGAGGCGTTCCAGCTCTTGCCCTACACCAAGTCGACGACGCGATTGTCACAGCCGATCTACGCGACCTCCTTCTCGGTCTTTGCCAACAGCGACAAATGGGCCGAGATCTCGCCCGAGGATCAACAGGCGATCATGAGCGTCTCGGGCGACGTGCTTGGCGCGGCCTTTGGCAAGCGCTGGGACGAGGCGGCGGCGCAGGGCGAGGCTGCCTATGAAGGCGCGGGCCTTCAGGTGGTCATGGCCGATCCGGCTTTCGAACAGGCGCTGATGGAGGCCTCGGCCTTTGTCACCGAAGGCTGGCTCAAGGCGGCCGGCGACACCGGCATCGATGCGCAGGCGGCGCTCGATTTCTACCGCAGCCAGCTTGACGGGGCGATGAACTGATGACCCGGCCGACAGACAGACACGCGGGCGCGGGCGTTCTCGCGCAGATCGTCAGGGGGCTGGAGATCTTTTCCAGCGCCGTGCTGGCGCTCATGATGCTGCTGACTTTCGTCGATGTCGTCGGCCGCTATCTCCTCGGCGCGCCGATCTTCGGGGCGTCGGAAATGATCTCGGTGATGCTGGCGCTGGTGATCTTTGCCGGCCTCGGCATCGCCAATGCCCGCGACAAGCACATCGTGGTCGAACTCATCGACGCCCGCGTCCGCGCCGTGGCACCGCGTGTCTATGACATCGCGGTGCAGGGGCTGTCGCTCTTCGTGATGTGCCTGATCGTCTATGTGCTGTTCGAGGCCGCCCTGCATGCCGCCGAAACGAATTCGCGCACCATCGTGCTGGAATGGCCGCTGTCCTCGATTTTCGGCGTGGTCGCGGCCCTGGCGGCGCTGAGCGTGGTCTGCCAGGTGCTGGGCCTGATGACCGGGGCAGGGCGCCACGACGATCATCTGGAGGATCTGTGATGGCCACCGCATTGATCGGTTTCGCCGCCCTTCTGGGGCTCTGCTTCCTGGGCTTCCGGGTGGGCTTTGCCACGCTGGTGGTGGGCTTCGTCGGCTTCGGTTTGCAACGCGGGTTCGAGGCGTCGCTGGCCATGGTTGGCCAGCAGGTTCTGGAAGACAGCATGAACTACAATCTCAGCGTCATTCCGCTCTTTATCCTGATGGGCGTCTTCATCGTGCATGCGCGGATTTCGAAAGATCTCTACGACGCGGCTTATGCCGGTCTCGGACGTTTCCGCGGCGGGTTGGCGCTGGCCACGGTGCTGGCGGCGGGGGGCTTTTCCGCGGTCTGCGGCTCGACGTTGGCGACGGCGGCGACGATGGCCAAGGTCGCGATGCCGCCGATGAAGACCTATCGCTATTCGGACCGCCTCGCCTCGGGCACCATCGCGGCGGGCGGCACGCTGGGCATCATGATCCCGCCCTCGGTGCCCTTGGTAATCTACGGGCTGATCGCCGAGCAGGACATCGGCCTTCTGTTTATCGCCGGTATCCTTCCGGGGCTCTTGCTGGTCACGCTGTTCATGATCTGCGTCGGCATCGTGGTGCGCCGCGATCCGCTGGCCGCCCCCGAGGCGCCGCCGCTGGAACCGGCGCGCAGGACAGCGGCCATTCGCGGCACGCTGCCGGTGCTGATCCTTTTCTTCGTGGTGCTGGGCGGCATCTATACCGGTGCCTTCACTGCGACCGAGGCTTCGGGCATCGGCGCCTTCGGGGCAGCCGTGATCGCCGTTCTGCGCGGCAACCTGCGGACCTTGGGCGAATGGAAGGACTGCCTGTCCGACGCCACCGTGACCACCGCGACGATCTTTATCGTGCTGCTCGGCGCCATCGTCTTTTCGCAGTTCATCAATCTGAGCGGCATGCCCTATGATCTGCTCGACCTTGTGGACGCATGGGAGCTGTCGCCGTTCCAGCTGGTGCTGTTTGTCTGCGTGATCGCCATCCTGATGGGCATGGTGTTCGAGGCGATCGGCATCCTCGTGCTGCTGGTGCCGGTGTTCCTGCCGGCCTTGCAGATCAGCGGCATCGACATGATCTGGTTTGGCATCCTCGTGGTGCTGGTGTCCGAGATCGGGTTGATCACCCCGCCCATCGGCATGAACGTCTTTGTGGTGAAGTCGGTGCTGCCCGACGTCCGCCTCGGCGCGATCTTCCGGGGCGTGACGCCCTTTATCATCGCGCTGGTCGCGGGGCTGGTTCTCGTCCTGGTGTTCCCGCCGATTGCCACCTTCCTTCCCGGACTGATGAGATAAGTACATGACAAAGATCAAGAACATCCTCTTCATCATGGCCGATCAACTGCGCTGGGATTACCTGTCCTGTTACGGCCATCCGCATTTGGACACGCCCAACATCGACAAGCTGGCCAGCAAAGGCCTGCGTTTCGACCGGGCCTATGTGCAATCGCCGGTCTGCGGCCCGTCGCGCGCCTCGACCTACACCGGCCGCACGGTGTTCAGCCACGGGGCCACCTGGAACCGGGTGCCGCTGCCCCTGGGCGAGTTGACGCTGGGCGACTACCTGCGCCCGCAGGGCGTGACGACGGCGGTGGTCGGCAAGACCCATATGGTGCCCGACCGCGAAGGCATGGCGCGGCTCGGGGTGGAGGCAGGCGGTGACATCGGCATCAAGGTCAGCCAGCCGGGATTCGACCCCTACGAGCGTGACGACGGGCTGCACCCGGATGGCGTGCTCGCGGCCAAGGGGGGCAAGCTGCGCTACAACGACTGGCTGCGTGACAAGGGCTATGCGGGCGACAACCCCTGGGATCGTTGGGCCAATTCCGCCGAGGGACCGGAGGGCGAACTGCTCTCGGGCTGGCATCTGAAGAATTCGAACCTGCCGGCGCGGGTCCGGGAAGAGCATTCCGAAACCGCCTATATGACCATGCGCGCCCGGGAATTCATCGAGGAGATGGGCGATCAGCCCTGGCTCTGCCACCTCAGCTATATCAAGCCGCATTGGCCCTATATCGCCCCGGCGCCGTATCACGACATGTATGGCCCCGAGAGTTTTCTGCCGCTCCATCGCAGCGAGGAGGAGCGCGCCGATCCCAATCCGGTCTATGCGGCATTCATGGGCATGGAGGTCAGCGAGACCTTCTCGAAACAGGGCGCGCGCGAGGTTGTGCTGCCGGCCTACATGGGGCTGATCAAGCAGATCGACGACCATCTCGGGCGGCTCTTTGACTGGCTGGAAGAGACCGGGCGCGATTGCGACACGATGATCGTGCTGACCTCGGACCATGGCGATTACCTTGGCGATCACTGGATGGGCGAGAAAGAGCTGTTTCATGAGTGCTCGGTGCGGGTGCCGCTGATCATCTGCGATCCGCGCCCCGAGGCGGATGCCACGCGCGGCACCGCCTGCGATGCGCTGGTCGAGGCCATCGATCTGGTGCCCACCTTCCTCGAGGCCACCGGCGCGCCGCCGGCCGATCACCGGCTGGAGGGGCGGTCGCTGATGCCGCTCTTGCAGGGCGAGACACCCGAAGACTGGCGCGACGCGGTGCTGTCGGAAATCGACTATGCCTTCTATGCCGCGCGCGAGACGCTGGACGTCGGCCTGTCGGAGGCCCGCGCCTACATGCTGCGCAGCGAGCGGTGGAAATACGTATATTACCGGGGCTTTCCGCCGCAACTTTTCGATCTTGAGAATGATCCCGAGGAATTCCGCGATCTGGGCCGGGATCCGGCCTATCAGGCCGAGCGGGACCGGATGCAGGCGGCGCTGCTCGACCGGCTCACGGCGCGCAAGAACCGGGTGACCATGACCGACGCCGGGGTGCGCGCGATGCGGCGCGACGAAGACGAATCCGGCATCATGATCGGCAAATGGGGGGCGTGAACCGCGCGACGATCAGGCCCTAGGCTGGCCGCGGCGCGCTCAGGCCTCGGTGTCGAGCCAGATGGTGACCGGACCGTCGTTGACAAGGCTGACCTGCATGTTGGCGCCGAAACGTCCGGTTTCGGTGGCAATGCCCTCACCGCGCAGCGCCGCGGCGAACGCCTCGTAAAGCGCGGCGCCGGTTTCAGGCGCAGCGGCGGCGGAAAAGCCGGGGCGGTTGCCGCGGCGGGTATCCGCGGCGAGGGTGAACTGGCTGACGACAAGCGCCGTGCCGCCGATATCCGTGACCGAACGGTTCATCTTGCCGGCCGCGTCGGGAAAGATGCGCAGGCGGGCGGCTTTGGCGGCCAGCTTTCCGGCCTCGGCCTCGGTGTCGCCCTGCATGGCGCAGACCAGAATCATCAGCCCCGGGCCGCATTGGCCGAGGACGTCGCCATCGACCGTCACCTGGGCTTCGCGCACCCGTTGCAGCAGCGCCCTCACGCCAGTTCGTGCGCCCAGGGCGGATTGGCGCCGGCGCGGCTGACGGTGACCGCGGCGGCGCGCATGCCGAGCGCGATCGCCGGTTCCAGGTCGGCCAGCGTGGCCTGTTTGAAGGCCTGTTTGGTGGCAAGACCCTGCTGGTGCAGGCCGGCCAGCATGCCGGCGTTGAAGGTGTCGCCGGCGCCGACGGTATCAACCACCTCGACCTTGGTGGTGGGCAGGTCGAGGCTGCCCTCGGCGTTCTGCGCCAGCACGCCTTCGCCGCCCCGGGTCATCAGCACCAGGCCCACCCCCTTGTCGGTCAGCGCCTTCGGGTCGGTGCCGCCGGTGAGCCAGACGAGATCCTCATCCGAGACCTTGACCACATCGGCCACCGCCAGCATCCGGTCGAGCCGGGCGCGATAGCGGGCCTCGTCGCGGATGAACCCGGGGCGGATGTTGGGATCGATCATGATCAGGCGGCTGTCGGCCTCGCGGATGGCAAGCGCCGCATAGGTGTCGCCGCAGGGTTCGACCGGCAGGCTGATGCCGCCAAAGAACAGCGCCGTCACTGCCGCAGGCACCGCGGGCAGGTCAGACTGCGCGAGCATGCGGCCGGCGGTGTTTTCATCATAGAATGCATAGGTGGCATGGCCGTCCTTCAGCGTCACGAACGCCAGGGTCGTGGGCCGGTCACTGCGCGGGGCCAGCGCGGTATCCACCTTGGAGGCCACCAGATCGGCCTCGAGCAGCTGGCCGAACATGTCCGAGCTGAGCCCGCCGAAATAGCCCGCCGGAGCCTCGAGACGGCCAAGGGCGATCGCCGTGTTGTAGACCGCGCCGCCGGTATGTGGCGCGAAGGCCGGCTCATCGAGGGTCGATGTGCGCGGCAACATGTCGATCAGCGATTCTCCGCAGCAGAGGATCATGAGGCAATTCCTGTATCCGGGGGCAAATTGTTTGCGCTAACTGTGACGTATTCGGCCCCTGCGCGCAAGCGCTCTCGGGGTGTGGGACGCCATGCCGCAACCGCTGTTGCGGAAATTTCCGGCCGGATGTGGCATAGTGCCGGGCACCGGAAGGACCACGGAATGCGTGCGGTCAGGGAGTGGATCGACCCGTTACGAATTTCCGCCTGGCCAGGGGAGCTTGCGCTGGCAAGGCGGCGTCGGCCTTCCGGTACGGGCTGACGTGCCCCGGGGAGGTGCGTCAGCCTATTGTTGCGAGATTGCCCAGAGATAGCCCAGCCCTCCTGCCAGGATGAGACCGATGACGACGGCGATGGCGATCTTGATCGCCGACCAGGGGCGTTCGCCCTGCACCCGGCCGGTGCGGCCGTTGACGACGAAACGATAGGTCTGGCCGCGATATTTGTAGGCGGCCAGCCAGACCGGCAGCAGGATATGCTTGAAGGTGATGTCGTCGACCGTGGTGTCGATGTCGGTGATGCGCTGGCGGTCGCCGCCGATGTCGAATTTCACATCGCGCTGGATCATCCTGTCCATCTGCACACGCGCCTCGGCAAAGCCATCGGCCAGCTCGACCGCATAGCCCTCGGCTCGGAACCCGGCGAGGAATTCGGGACGGTAGGGTTCGAGCGCGGCCAGATCCCAGGGTTCGAGATTGTCGGTATAGCGCTTGGGCAGCGAACGCGAGGCCAGCACCAACACATCGTCGAAAAACCGCGCCACCCGGCCCGAGACCGTGCGCCAGCGCACCTTCTGCACCCGCTGGGTGACGCGCTTGCCGTTGCGGGTGACGGTGCGGCTTTCGTAATAGACCGTGCCGCGCTGGCCGCGATACGAGGATTTGGTATCGGCATCGAAAGTCCAGTAGGGGACATAGATACCATCCATCCTGCGGCCCTTGCGGGCGTATTGCTGCAAGCCGTTGGGCGCGAACCAGAGTTTGCCCAGCCAGTCGGTCATCGCCTTGTGCGCCTGGCGTTCGTCGAGCGCGAAGGGCAGCAATCCGCGCGGCTTGATGTGGCGATGGGTGCCGGTGTCGATCACCACGGGGGTGGCGCAGAACGGGCATTCCCGGGCATGGACGTCGGCGTCGAACTCGACCTGGGCGCCGCAATTGGGGCATGTCGAAACGCGGGTTTCCTCGATCTCCTCCTGCGGCAGTCGTTGCGCCAGGGCCGCTTCGAAATCCAGTTCGCGCAGGGCGGCGCCGCCCCAGGGGCCGATGGCGATCTCGGCGCTGTTGCCACAATGGTCGCATGTCAGCCCGCCGGTGGCCGGATCGAACCGCATGTCGGCGCCGCATTCATCGCAGGCAAAGCGGTGTTCGGCTTCGGGGGCCGGCGGAGGAGAGAGCGTGTCGGTCATGCGGGGGCTTTCGCGAAGGATGACAGGGCGGAACTTGCCATATTTTCGACCGGGGAAGCAACGTGTTACAGCCCGCTGCTCACAGCGCCAGCTTGTAAGAGCAGCTCACCGCCAGCACCTCGATCTGGGTCTCGACAAAGGCAAACCCCAGGACATCCTCGAGCAGGGTCCGGAGCAATCCGCCTTCGGCCGTGCCGGGCTTGCCGAGATTGTCCTGCGAGACCGCCAGCGCCTCGGTGACGGGGTCCAGCAGATTGCCCAGGCCACGGGCGGATGATGCCAGGACGCATCCGGTCAGAAGACGGCAGGCGTGGTCGGAAGCCTTGCCCCCGGTCTCGGCCCGGAAGGCGCCGATGAGATCGGCCACCGCGCCGGTGATCTGTTGCAGGCCGTGGACATCGATCTGATAGTGGTCGGCGCGGATTTCCTTGACCTTGCCCTGCGCCACCTCGTCATGGGTAAAGCTGATCCGGGTATCGCTGCTTTCCATCATTTTGAGCGATTTGACCGGGGCCAGCGGTCTGTCGAGTGGCAGGCCCAGCAGACGCAACGAGGCGTCCACGTTCAGCAATTCGGCGGTCACCGGCGCGAAGACGGCGGCGGTGTCTGTACCGACGCGGCTGCACTGGCGGCCCTGGGCGGCCAGCGTGGCGGTGCTGTTGGCCAGGTTGATCCCGAGACTGAGCCGCAGCAGCGACGACAGGTGCAGCCCGTCGACGGCAATCCGGATCTGCGCGCTCTTGGCGCGGGCGTCCCGGCTTCCGGGGTGTGCCCCCAGCACGATCACGCGGGGTTCGGAAATCTGCACGCTGATCCCGGCGCCGGCAAAGGTTCCAAGCGATAGCCGCGCGTCGAGATCGACGATCCGCGCGCCAAGGACTTCCAGCGCGCCAAAGACCACATCCGAGATATGCAGCTCAAGCGGCGGAAGCAGCGTGTTGGTGACCTGCACCTCGCGCAGCCCGGGCGCGAGGTGCAGGAAGTCGCCCAGCCGCAGCCGCTCCGAGGCAAAGACCGGGGCCGCCAGCTCTGCCGCCAATCCGGTCTGGCCATAAGCCGCCTCGAGAATGTCGATCAGCGGCAATTCGGCGTCGAGAACGTCGCCATAGGTGGTATCGGGTGCCAGCAGTTCGCCCCTGAGCGCCAATTGGTTCATCAGACTCACGGCGTTGATACGAAGCCCGTGACCGGAACACAGAAGATCCATGTCGGCCCCCAGCAGCGGTTCGAGCAGACCGTTCAGAAGCCGCAGCGAGAGCAGGCAGTTTGACAGGGCAAAGCTGACCCGCGGGTCGACCACGGCCACCGCCGACCGGGTGACAAGCGGCGGCGCGTCGCGCAGGAAGAAGCGGCCGAGAACCGGGAAGCGCGCCGGCGAGGTCGCCACCACCTTGACCGCGGTGACACCATCGAGGTGCGACTGGTCCGGGTTGGCGACGAAGTCCCCGGCCGCCAGACGCCCGAACAGGATGTGATCGGCCGCCGGCGGGCGGATGTCGTAGATCTCGGATTGCACCAGCGTCCGCGCGGCGGCGGCGCGGGTTGTCGAGGCGGTGGAGAGGTTGCGCACCCCCGACAGCGCCGCAAGGTCGGCCTGCGACTGCACCGCCTTGCGCTGCGCGTTCAGGTCGGACAGGTCGATGGCAATGCCGGCCACCATGATCATTGCCGGCAGGAGAATGGCCATCACCACGCTCAGAAAGCCATCTTGGCACCGGAAAAAGCGGGCAAGCGGGCGAGAGAGGGAAGCGTTTGCGATACGACCTTGCATGGCGACCTCTTACAGAACGATCTGCGCGGAACGTTCGATCTGTTTCAGCTCGACGCCGAAAACCTGGACCGCACGATCGAGAAAGCTGCCGTCAATCGAATAGGACAGGGTGACCCTGCCCAGGGTCCGGCCGTCATCGATCTGGCAGGTCAGTGATTGCACCTGGGCCGGGTCGATGAAGGTAAGCTGACCGGTCACTTTCTCGAGCATGTCGGCCTGGAGCCAGGCACAGACCGCCTCCGGCTCGAGTCCAAGATCGATGTATTTCAACGATTGTCGCGTCAGGTCATGAGCGGCCTGCTGGACTTCGCTTGTGGTGGCAATATGGATCGCGAGGGAAACAAACATCACGACCACCAGCATGATTGCGGTCAGAATGATCGAGAATTCGACACTCACACTTCCGCATTCATCGTTTCGAAATTTGGAAAGTCGGGTCTTGAGGGGGGGATAAGGCATTTTCTGTCCTTATGGTACAAATACTATGGAATAACTCGTCTTATGGGGGAATTTTGGACGGGGAATTGCGGCTCAAATCGGGCGAAATTGGGCACTTTTCAGGTAGGAAGATCTCGGGAATGCGACGCCTTCCTTGTGCGACCACAATTTTCATGTTTTTTAACAGTAACCTGGATGTCCTCAGGCAGGTCTGCGCGGTCTGCGGAATTATCGGAAAATGAGGTAGTTCAAAAAGGTAAACAATTTATGCAACTTTTGAGAGATAAATCTCTCTACGACTTTGGTGCTTATTAATCGATCAAAGTGAATTTCCAAAGCCCATTGGCCGCGAATGAGAATCGGCGCGTCGAATCACGGGAATGGACTGCGGGAAATAATTCCGGCGCCAACGCCGGTCGCTCCCGGGCGCGTGACGGGCGAATACGCGCCCGCAAGAGGCGCGGCCAGGCTCCGGGGCGGGCCCGGCCGCGCCGTGCAAGGATCAGTGTCCGGGTGGCGGCGGCGGCAGGATGGTAAAGAGCTGCGCCAGCTCCTGCACGTCTTCGGCGCGTTTCCAGCCGTCCTGACCGGCAGTCCAGACATAGGTCTCGCGGGTGATCTCTCCGTCCTGGGCCATGCGGCCAAGACGCGCCTTGGAGAAGGGGCCCTTGGTCTGGCCGCCCTCGGCGATGTGCCAGACGTGTTCGACCGGCGGCGGCGGGGGCGGCGCGGCGGGACTGGCGGCGGGCTGCTGGCCCCAGGGGCCTTGCGAGCCCGCCATCTGCTGCGCCATCGCCATGCCCATTCCCATGCCGAGACCGGCGCCCATGCCACCGCCGCCGCCGGGGTTGGATGCCGCCTTGGTCATCGCTTCGGCGGCGGAATACTGGGTGAACTTGCCGAGATCGCCGGCGAGACCCATCGAGGTGCGCTTGTCGAGCGCTTCCTCGACCGCCGGCGGCAGCGAGATGTTCTCGATGTAGAACTCGGGGATCTCGAGGCCGTAGCCTGCCACGATCTGGCTGATCTCGGCGGCGATCATCCGGCCGAGATCGGCGGTATTGGCTGCCATGTCGAGCACCGGTATGCCCGATCCGGCAATCACGCGGCTGAATTCCTGAACGATGATGTTGCGGATCTGATAGGAAATCTCGTCCATGGTGAATTCGCCGTCGGTGCCGACGATTTCCGTCATGAAGAGCGCCGGCTCCCTGACCCGCACCGTATAGGTGCCGAAGGCGCGGATGCGGGTGGGGCCGAACTCGGGATCGCGCAGCATGATCGGGTTCTTGGTGCCCCACTTCAGATCGGTGAAGCGGGTGGTGTTGACGTAGTAGATCTCAGATTTGAACGGGCTTCTGAAGCCGTGATCCCAGTGCTGCAAGGTCGTCATGATCGGCATGTTGTTGGTCTCGAGCATGTAGAGACCGGGGGTGAAGACATCTGCCAGTTGGCCCTCGTGCACGAACACCGCCGCCTGGCCCTCGCGTACCGTCAGCTTGGCGCCATACTTGATCTCATGGCCCTCGCGCTCGAAGCGCCAGACCATGGTGTCGCGGGTGTCGTCGGTCCAGTGGATGACGTCGATGAATTCACCGGTGAGGAAATCGAAAATGCCCATCGGGTCTCTCCCTTGGTTCAGCGAAAGTGGTCAGATCAGGTGCTTAGCTCGGTCCGCCGAGCATCTCGTCGGCGATGGTTTCGACAATCGGTTTCGCCTCGTCCCAGGACATGCCGGCCCGCAACCGGCGGTCGTAGAGCATCTTGAGCAAGAGCTCGTCATGGCTGGTCAGCAGGGCAAATTCGTCGTCGTCGTTGAAGATCGACGGCCGGGCGCGCGGGCTGTCATTGGCCAGGCCCAGACCCTGCGCCAGCTCCTCATGCACGCAGCTCTTGCGCAGGAGCGAGGGGTGTTCGGCGCGGATCAGGGCGATCGACTTGGCGTATTCATGGCCGCCCGGCTCGGAGGAAAAGGCGATCACAAGGCAATGGATCGAGCGCGGCAGGCTGCGAAAGATGTCGAGCGCGTTCCGGTTGATGTTGGGCACGATCTCCTTGACCCGGGCGGGCAGGCGATCGCCGTCATCCTCGGACATGTAGAGCACGTAGTAATTGGGATCCCTGTCGGTCATCGTGATCGGATGGCCGGTGACGCGGGACAGCCGCGCGGCATAGCGCGCAACCTCGGCCCGGTCTATTGCCTGCTGCGCCTCCGGCACGGTGCGGCCGAACTCGACCGACATGCGGATCGGCTGGCCCCAGCGTTTGAGCCGGCTGGCACCGCCACGGCCCGAGCGCAGCCCGGCGCCGCGCACGTATTCATCGAAAAACGCGATCCGTTCGAAATTGTCGATCAGCATGCGGCGGCTGAACTCGGTGTCCGGGCCGCCGCCATCGGTGCGCAGCAGGCCCTGGGCCACCAGCTCGGTTTCGACCTGGGTATAATAGGCCGCGAGCTTTCGGCTGTCGTCCGAAGGGGTGGTCGGGCGCGCGGTCTCGGGCGGCTTGGGCGAGACAGGCGTGACGGGGCGGTCAGGCGGGACGGGCACCGGATCGACCGGGGTGGTGCAGGCCGACAGCGTCAGGGCGCCGGCAGCCACCGCACAGAGGAAAAGGCGCCCGACCATGCGCTCAGGCCGCCGGAACGGCGGTGCCGGCGGTGTCGCCCAGCCCGGTTTTTTTCGCCTTGGCCGCAGCCAGGGTGTCGCGCAGCTCTTGTTCCATGCGTTGCAGCTCCTCTTCGGCGGCGGCGCGGCGCGCCTTGCCTTCGTCGGCGATTTGCAGGCTTTCCTGGATGGTGCCGATCAGATCGGCATTGGCCTGTTTCACCGCTTCGATGTCAAACACCCCGCGCTCCATTTCCTCGCGGATCACCTTGTTCGAATCCCGCAGGTTCTTGGCGTTGGCGGTCAGCAGCTCGTTGGTCAGGTCATTGGCCTCGCGCACCGCGGCGGCGGCCTCGGCCGAGCGCTGGATCGTCACCGCCTGCGCCAGCTGGGTTTCCCAGAGCGGCACGGTGTTGACGAGGGTCGAGTTGATCTTGGTCACCAGCGACTTGTCGTTCTCCTGCACCAGCCGGATCGAGGGCAGGGATTGCATGGTCACCTGGCGGGTCAGCTTGAGGTCGTGCACCCGGCGTTCGAGATCGTCGCGCGCGGCGCGCAGGTCGCGCAGCTCCTGCGCCTGCATCACCTGGCTGTCCTCGGGTGCCGCCTTGACCTCGGCCTCCTTGGCCGGGATCACCGTGTCATCCAGCTCTTTCAGCTTTTCCTCGCCCGCAGCGATATAGAGCGCCAGCTCGTCGTAGAAATTCAACGTCTTTTCATACAGCATGTCGAGAGACTTGATGTCTTTCAACAGCTTGTGTTCGTGTTCTAGCAGATTGCCGGTCACCCGGTCGATCTGGCCCTGCACCTCTTCGAAGCGGGCCGTGAATTTGGCAAATGGCGCGGCGCGGCCGATCAGTTTTTCCCACCAGCTCCGTTCGCGGCGCACATCAAGCTCCGACACCGAAAAGCCGCGGATCGTGGTCACGATAGAGCGCAGCGAGTCGCCGGCCGGCCCCACGTCCTTGTTGCGCACGTCCTGCAACATCGCCTGAGAGATTTCCTGAAGCTCGGCCTGGGCCGCCGATCCGAACGCGACGATGGAATTGGTGTCGTCCATGTCGATCTCGTCCATGCGCTGGCGGATTTCGCTGCTCACGGTGGGATCGGCCTGCTCCAGAGACACGATTTCCTGTGCTTGTCTCGGCTCGGGCAGGACCACGGCGCTCACCTCTTCTACCAGGGCCAAATCCTGTTTGGCCTTCTCTCTCACATTGTCCGACATGGGTTTGTCCTTCCCCGGTTAAACTGTCTCGGGCTCAGTCGAGCCGCACCCCTTCGCGCTGCAAGCGGTCGCGCAGCACGTCTATTTCGATTGCCAGATCGGCGTTGCTGTCGCTCAGCAGCTTGCGTGTCTTGGCGACATAATTCTCTTCCAGATCGGTCAGCAGCATCAGGTAGTCAGATTTCGCCGCCACATCCCGGTCGCGGGCATAGATGTCGGCGAATTTGATCGTCGCGTCGCGGGCACCCATCAGGTAGACGCCGAGATAGCGCCGCGCCGAGGTCAGATCGCGCGGATCCTCCTCGACCGTGCGCAGCATCTCACGCACCGATTGCTGAAACCGTTCGACCCGCGCCTCGAGCCGCGGATCCTGTGCCCGGCGGATCGCGCCCATCATCGCAGCCAGATGCGCCTCGGCCTCGTCGATGACGCGCGCCACCCGGTCCTGCTGAAATTCGTCGACGCCCTCGATCGATTTGTTTCTCAGCGGGTCAGGGCCGAAAGCGGTGATATGCAGCGCCGCCGCGATCACCCCGTAGAGCCCGCTGGCGGCAAAGCCCAGCTCATGGCTCAGCCCGGCCAGTGCGGTGCCGGCGCCGATCAGGAGCGTGCCGAGGATCTTGCGCGGCAGGGCAGGGCGGCGCGCCACCTTGCGCGCGTCATAGGCGGCCTCGGCCTTGAGCCCCTCGCGGGTGAGCCAGGCCGCCAATGTCCAGGTGCCGGCGCCGGCAAGTCCCAGCGCCAGCGCCTCGGGGCCCGTGCCGAAAGCGGTGAAGGCCAGAAGCGCGCCGGGCACGAACAGAAGGTTCGACCGGGCGCCGGTGGGGCTTACCGTCGCTTTCAGCGGCCGCAGGTCGGAGGCCGCATCTGTCTTGCCCTTGGGGCTGTAGGTTCCGCCGTATCTCTGCGCCATCACTCGGCCCCCAGCCAGCCGACGGCCACGCCGGACATCAGGAAGAACAGGCAGGCATAAGCCACCTTCTGCACGCCGTTCAGCTTGCCGCCACGATTGCCCGAGGACCAGACGGCCACCGCCACCGCGCCCACCGCAACAATCACCGCGGCCAAAATCAGCAGCGTGACAAACCGGATCATCAAAAAACCCCCTCAACCTCGCTCACAAGATAGGTGATGACAGGCGCCATCGCTAGTGCCGTGCCGCGGTGCGCCGCTCGGCATTGAGCTTGCGGGTATAGCCCGATTGCAGGATTTCCACCGCGAAAAGCACCACAACCGCAAAGTAGAAGGTGGTCTTGGACATCGGGATGATCTCGTAACCAAAGACCTTGAGCGCCAGGGTGTCGTCATGCATCGCATGCGCCGCCGCCTGACCGGCTTCGCCCAGCAGGACCACGCCGACAATCAGCAGGATGAAAAGGCCCAACACTTCGTACATCCGGTTTTTCTCGAGAAACCGCGTCACCCCGTCGGCCAGCACGAGCATCGCCAGACCCGACAACAGGATCGCGGCGGCGAGGATCGGGAAGACATCGGTGATGGCGATGGCCGAGAGCACGGAATCGAAGGAGAAGATCAGGTTCATGGTCACGATCAGCCCGATCACCTGAGCCGCGGATTTGCCGGATTTGCCCTCGATATCGGTCGTCAGATGCTCGATCGACAGCATGTGGCCGATTTCCTTGACTGCGGTGTAGATGATGAACACCCCACCAAGGACAAAGACCAGCGTCGCGAAATTGACGCCGCCGGTCAGCACGCCCTCCCAGTTCAGCACGAAAAACGGCGCGCTGAGCCCGTCGATCAGCCGGATCATCACAAAGAGCAGCACCACGCGCAGAACCACCGCGATGATGATCCCCCAGAAGCGCACCGCCTTTTGGTGCGCCACCGGCGCCCGCTGGCTTTCGATGGAAATATACAGCAGGTTGTCGAACCCGAGCACCGCCTGCAAAAAGCAGAGCATCACCAGATTGCCCAGGTTCTCGATGGTGAGAAGATCGGCCATGGTCCTGAAACCCCTTAAAAATAACGTCGATACTGCATAACGCAGAATCTCATGAATGAACAACGACAGGCAGGGGGAAAAAGGTCCCTGCGGTCTCAGCGAATGCGCTTTCTCCGGGTGCGCTGCGGTTTCGGGCGGTCGGGTTTGGCACCGTCGAGGCCAAGCTGATCGCGCAGGATCTTGCTGCGCACCTCCTCGACCTCGCCGGGCTTGAGCTGGCCAAGCTGGAACGGGCCGTAAGACACCCGGATCAACCGGTTCACGCTGAGGCCGATGCTTTCCATGGCGCGGCGGATCTCGCGGTTCTTGCCTTCGCGCAGCCCGACGGTCAGCCAGGCGTTGGCGCCCTGCTGGCGGTCGATCGAGACGATCATCGGCAGGTAATCGGTCCCGTCGACATGGGCGCCCTTGCGCAGCGGCTCGAGCAGCGCGTCGGTGGGCCGCCCCTTGACCCGCACCCGGTAGCGCCGCAGCCAGCCGGTCGAGGGCAGCTCGAGCCTGCGCTTGATGCCGCCGTCATTGGTCAGCAGCAGCAGGCCTTCGGAATTGAGGTCGAGCCGGCCGACCGACATCACGCGCGGCAGGTCTTCCGGCAGCTCGTCAAAGATCGTCGCCCGCCCCTGGTCGTCCTTGTGCGAGGTCACCAGCCCGGCCGGCTTGTGATAGAGCCAGAGCCGCTCGGGCTCGGGCGCATCCAGCGGCTTGCCGTCGACCTCGATCTTGTCCTTGCCGGTGACGTTGAGCGCGGCCCGGGCGATGATCTCGCCGTTCACGCGCACGCGGCCGGCCTCGATCATGCGTTCCGCTTCGCGCCGCGAGGCGATGCCCGCGCGCGCAAGAACCTTGGCGATCCGGTCGCCTTCAGGGGGTTTCTGAGCCATGCCGCAGCCTTAGTCAGTTGCGCCTTTGCACGCAAGCGGGCAAGAGAGGCCATGACCTTCCGTTCCCATATGGACCTGGCCCTCGAAGAGGCGCGTGCCGCCGCCCGGCGCGGCGAGGTGCCGGTGGGCGCGGTGGTGGTGGCGCCCGACGGCACGGTGGTGGCCCGTGCCGGCAACCGCACTCGCGAGCTCTGCGACCCAACCGCCCATGCCGAGGTGCTGGCCATTCGCGCCGCCTGTGCCGCGCTGGGCTCGGAACGGCTGGTGGGCCATGCGCTTTATGTGACGCTGGAGCCCTGCGCGATCTGCGCCGGCACCATCGCCGCGGCGCGAATCGCCCGGGTCTATTACGGCGCCTCGGACCCGAAATCGGGCGGCGTGGCGCATGGCGCGCGGGTGTTCTCGCATCCCCAGGCGCATCACGCGCCCGAGGTGTATGACGGCATTGCCGCCGAGGCGGCGGAAACCCTGCTCAAATCCTTCTTTGCGGAGCGGCGATGACGCGGCTGATCCTGTTTCACAAACCTTTCGGCGTGCTGTCGCAGTTCACCGACAAGGGTACCGAAGGCACGACGCGCCCGACGCTCTCGGACTTTGTCGATGTGCCCCGGGTCTATCCCGCCGGTCGATTGGATCGCGACAGCGAAGGGCTGTTGCTGCTGACCGACGATGGCAAGCTGCAACACCGCATCGCCCATCCCAGGGCCAAGCAGCCGAAAACCTACTGGGTCCAGGTCGAAGGCCTGCCGGAGCCCGAGGCGCTCGAAGCGCTGCGCCGGGGTGTTACGCTGAAGGACGGCAAGACGCGGCCGGCCAAGGCCCGCCGGATCGAGGCGCCACAGCCACTGTTTGACCGCGACCCGCCGGTCAGGTTTCGCAAATCGGTGCCCGATTGCTGGCTCGAGCTGACCATCACCGAAGGCAAGAACCGCCAGGTGCGCCGCATGACCGCCCATGTCGGCCACCCCACGCTGCGCCTGATCCGGGCGCAGATCGGCCCCTGGCATCTGGGTGGATTGCGGCCGGGGGAATGGCGCGACGCGTGAGTGGCAGAGAGCCGCGCCCCGGCCCCCGCGCCGGGGCCTCTCGCGGCAGAGCTGACCGTGAGGTCCCGGGGCACCCCCGGGACGGGGTCACGTCGGGCCCGGCGTCACGCGCTGGTCGGCCGGGCTTCAGCCCGGCACAGCCCGAACGCCCCTCACACCCATTTCGCCAAGGGCGGCAGCGACATCAACACCGCATCGGGGTCGTGCCCGGTGGCCAGCCCGAACTTCGTGCCGCGGTCGTAGACCAGGTTGTATTCGGCATAAAGCCCGCGATGGATGAGCTGCTGCTCACGCTCCGCCGTGCCGAAGGCCATCTCGCGCCGCTTTTCGACCAGGGGCAGATAGGCCGGCAGAAACGCCCGCCCGATATCCTGCGTCAGCGCGAAATCCGCCGCCCAGTCGCCGCTGCACCGGTCATCCATGAAAATGCCGCCGACGCCCCGCGCCCGCTTGCGATGGGGAATGTAGAAATACTCGTCCGCCCATTCCTTGAGCCACGGGTATTCGCCCTCGCCATGCGGATCGAGATGCGCCTTTTGCACGGCGTGGAAATGCGCCGTGTCCTCGACATATTCGATACAAGGATTGAGGTCGGAGCCGCCGCCGAACCACCAGGCATGCGGGGTCCAGAACATCCGCGTGTTCATATGCACTGCCGGCACATGCGGGTTGCGCATATGCGCAACCAGGCTGATCCCCGATGCCCAGAACCGCGGGTCCTCGGCCATGCCGGGCAGCCCCTTGCGCGCCGCCATCGACGCCTGCGCCGCCGCGCCAAGCTGGCCATAGACGGTTGAGACATTGACCCCGACCTTCTCGAACACCCGGCCGTCGCGCATCACGCTCATCAGCCCGCCCCCGGCATCCGAGCCATCGTCGGACGCCCGGGTGGTTTCCGTCACCTCGAACCGCCCGGCCGGCAGATCGGCAAAGGGGCCGTTCTCATGGCTTTCTTCCAGGGCCTCGAAGGCAGCCACGATCCCGTCGCGCAGATCGCGAAACCAGGCCGAGGCCTGCGCCTTTTCGGCTGCAAAGTCTTCCGTCATCGCCTCTTCCCTTCGTCCTGCCCGGGTCTCTTGTCTGGTTGTCGCAGGGCCGCAGCCGCGCGCGGGGCCACGGAGGCAGGGCGCGCCCGTCAGCCCGATCCGCCGATCTCGTCTGTCGGGATCAATGCGCCGGCGCGGTCACCGGGTCAACCAGCGTGCGCCCGCCATCCACCGTCATGATCTGCCCGGTGACAAATCCGGCGCCCTCGGAGGCCAGGAATTGCGTCGCCTCGGCCAGTTCGCCCGGCGAGGCGATGCGGCCCAGCGGCGTGTTGTCCTCGATCTCGCTGCGGAACTCTCGGTTTTCCTTGAGCGCGCCCTTGAGGCTGGCCGACATCACCGAGCCGAAGGCCACGCCGTTGACCCGGATGCGATGCGGCGCCAGCGCAACCGCCAGCGAGCGGGTCATCTGGTCGAGCGCGGCGGTCGAGACCGAATAGGCCAGAAGCTCGGGATGCGTCCGCCGCGCCGCAATCGACGAGACATTGACGATCGAACCGAGCTGGCCCTCTTCCTGGCCTTCGCCCTGCTTGATCATCCGCCGGGCAACCAGCTGCGACAGCCGGAGCGAGGTCAAAAGGTTCTGCTGCAACAAAGTTTCGACGGTTTCGTCGTCCATGTCGAGCGGATCGGACGAGAGGATCTGCCGGCTGCCGTTGACCAGGATATCCACCCGGTCAAAGGCGTCGAGCGTGGCCGAGAGCAGATTGGCCAGCGTCAGCCTTTCGCGCAGGTCGCCGGCGAAATAGCGCGCCGGGCCGTCATCCTTGGTTTCGCCCACCTCGTCGGCCAGCTTGGCTTCGTCCATGTCGGCAAAGACCACATTGGCGCCCTTGTCGATGAAATGCCGCCCGATGGCCAGCCCGATGCCATTGGCCGCCCCGGTCACGATGGCGGTCTTGCCTTCGATCGAGAAACCCATGTGTCGCTCCTGATTCCCTTGCGCCAGCCTAATCCGTCTCAGCGGTGGCCGCGAGCGGGGCGTGACGCCTGCAATATCTTGAATTTTCCATCGCCTGCCACTTCCTCGACCTTGCCGAAAGCGGCGTCAAGCGTGGCCTCGTAGGGCAGGTGGCGATTGGCCACCAGCACCAGCCGCCCGGCGGGCCGCAGGATGCGGCGCGCGGTGGCGATAAAGCTCTGGCCCAGTTCCGGCACTCCCTTGCGCCCCTGATGAAAGGGCGGATTGGTGATCACCGTGTCGAACAGCACCGGCGGCTCCCAGCGGCGCACGTCGGCCCAGTGGAACCGCGCCCGGGGATCGGTGACATTGTGGCGCGCGCAGTCCAGCGCCGCCGCGTCGCTTTCCACCAGATGCAGCTCTTCGATCGCGGGAGACTCGAGCGACCTTGCCGCCAGAAAGCCCCAGCCGGCGCCGAGATCGGCCACGTGCCGCCCCGGCTTTACCGGCAGATGCGCGGCCAGAAGCGCCGAAGCCGGATCGACCCCGTCGGCTGAGAAGACGCCGGGCAGGGTGCGAAAGCCATCGGCTCTGCCCGGCGCGGCCTGCCAGTCGTCGAGCACCGGCGCCGCCGCGAACCAGAAGGCCCGGCCATGTGCCTTGGTCATCTGCCCGGTGATCGCGACCCGGCCACGGCAGGCCTTGAACAGGCTGTCGACGCCGTCGGTCTTTTGCCCGTCAACGAGGATCGGCCCCTCGGGGCAGTGGCGCACCGCCTCGGCCAGCAGCGCGCGCGCCTCGGCCTTGGCGCGCGGCACGATCACCACGGCCCCGGCGTAGGGCCCCTCGGCCCGCGTCACGCAATCGATGCCGGTCAGCGCGTCATGCACCTCGGCCGCGCGGCTGATCACCTGCATCCGGTCGCGGGGGAGGGCAGAGAGATCGGTATCCGCCGTGGGGGCAAAGACGGCGATGCGGCCGTCGGCGGGCATCGCGGCCTCGGCCAGCGCTAGGGAGAGACGGGAGGAAGCCATGTCAGCGGCGCGCAGCGGGGCGCGGCTATTCCTTTTCCATGGTGCATTGCAGCGGATGCTGGTGCCGGCGGGCAAAATCCATCACCTGGGCCACTTTGGTTTCGGCGATTTCGTGACTGAAGACACCGACCACGGCAATCCCCTTCTTGTGCACCGTCAGCATGATCTCGAAGGCCTGGGCATGGTTCAAACCGAAGAATCGCTCGAGCACATGCACGACAAACTCCATCGGGGTATAATCGTCGTTGAGCAGCAGCACCTTGTAGAGTGGCGGCCGCTTGGTCTTGGGACGCGTCTGGACCGCGATACCGGTGTCGGCATCGTCGTCCTTGTCCTGAGACACGGTGGGGCGTGCCATCAATACGGGCGATGTGATCATATCTGTCGGTCGCGTCCAGCTTGGTGCAGATCGGGTCGGTCCCTCTATATAACGCGCTGGGCGTTATAGAAAAGAGGGCGGCGGCGCTTTCCGCGATTTCGATAGCGGACCCCCGGAGCCGCGCGCCTTGCCGGACAATGACAGGATTCGCCACATTCCCGCCACAATGGCTGGTTTAGTAACCGCATCGCAAGTACCCCCAAGATATATGAGGAAATGAAAGCGCTTTTGGTAAAATCCGTTGATAGTTAAGGGTTTAAAGAAAGAACTTCATATGATAAGCTACGGTTAATAAAAAGCTGACCAGACTGACAGAATACTGGCGGCACGAGGCAAAAGGCAGTTTTATCGTGAAGGTCCGGAACGTCGAGTCCGCCCGCCTGGGCGTCCTGTGTATTGCATTGATCTGGCTGTGCGTGGTGCTCCCGCTCAGCCTTGCCGCGGCGCCTTATGCCGCGATGGTGATGGATGCCCGGTCCGGCAAGGTCCTGCATTCCGAAAATGCCAATACCCGTCTGCATCCCGCTTCGCTGACCAAAATGATGACTCTTTATGTCACCTTCGAGGCGGTGCAGAACGGCGAAATCTCGATGGACACCGTGGTGACGATCTCGCGCAAGGCGGCGTCGGAACCGCCGTCGAAACTGGGCCTTCGGGCCGGGCAGAAGATCAAGCTGCGCTATCTGGTGCGCGCGGCGGCGGTCAAATCCGCCAATGACGCGGCCACCGCGATCGGCGAGGCGATCTCGGGCTCCGAGGCGGCTTTTGCGCTGCGGATGAACCGCACGGCGAAATCCATGGGCATGACCCGCACCACCTTCAAGAACGCCCACGGGCTGACCGAAGACGGCCACCTGAGCACCGCCCGCGACATGACCATCCTCGGGCGGCATGTGATCTATGATTTTCCCATGTATTACAATCTGTTCAGCCGCAAGACGGCGGATGCAGGCGTGCGGAACGTCAGCCACACGAACTCGCGCCTGCTGTCGGCCTACAAGGGCGCCGATGGCATCAAGACCGGCTATACTCGCGCCGCCGGGTTCAACCTTGTCGCTTCGGCCGAACGCGGCCGCGAACGGGTGATCGCCACGGTCTTTGGCGGCCGCTCGACCACGACGCGCAACGCCCGCGTTGCCGAGCTGCTGGACCTCGGGTTCAATCGCGCGCCGACCCGTGTGGCGCTGAACAAACCCAGACGACCGCAATATCGCGGCAATCAGGGGCTGGTCACCGGCGGCAACGATGTCGCCGTCGCCTCGCTTGGCAATGGCGCGCGGCCCGCCGCCGGCAAGACCATTGCCGTCAAGCTCGCCGTGGTGCGCAGCCTGCGGCCCCGGGCGCGGCCCGGCGCGGCGATCAAGATCCCCGAGGCGACCATCGTCGCCGCGGTCAAGGAGGGGGTGGCCGACGCGGTTGCCGAAGCCACCGCGGCCAAGGTAGCCAAGGCGTCACTGGCCGATATCGCCGAGACGCCCGCCGTGCGCCCCGAACCGCGGCCGGTTGTCCTGGCCAGCGCAGGCGCCGTCGCCGCCCCGGCCCCTGATCCGGTGGTGCGCGAACAGGTGCAGGAGATCATCACCCGCGTTTCGACCTCGGGCGGCCGGCACTGGGGCATCAACATCGGCCGCTACGGCTCGAGTTTTGCGGCGGAAAAGGTCTTGCTGAAAACCGCGCTGACCGAAATGTCCACTCTCGACGGCGCGCTGCGCAAGGTGGTGCGGCGGAGCTCCGGCTTTGACGCCAACTTCATGGGGCTCTCGCGTGAAACCGCCGATCTTGCCTGCCGGCGGCTGCAAGCGCGCAATATCTCCTGCTTCATGATCGGCCCGTCCTGACGGACTTTTTCCAGGGCGGGATACAGGTTTGATTTCAGAGGTTTGCAAAGCCCTGTTGTGACAGGGCTTTAAGCAATTGATATCGGCGGATATACGGATTGCAACGCGCGAATTGCGCAGAGATATCGTACAGAGAAATTCGTTTTACACACAGGTTTCACCATATGCTTGTCTTATTCGGACATCATATGCGACTTACTCACAGAATTTACAGCCAGGTCTTAATGTCGCTGCCCACGGCCTCCGAGACATTGCCGAAGCCGTCTTTTTCGAGCAACCGGTCCAGTCCGGTGACAATCTCCTGCACCAGCGACAGCCCGCCAAAGACCAGCGCGGTATAAAGCTGCACCGCGCTCGCGCCTGCCTTGATCTTGGCATAGGCCTGTTCGGCCGAGGCGACGCCACCGACGCCGATCAGGGGAACCGTGCCTTCGGTCAGATCGGCCAGCCGCGCCAGAACGCGGGTGGATTTGGCAAACAGCGGCGCACCGGAAAGACCGCCCTGTTCGCCGTGATGCGGCGACCGCAGCCCATCGCGATCGAGGGTGGTATTGGTAGCGATGATGCCGCTGATTCCCGAGGCGGTGGCGACGTCGGCAATCTCGGCCAGTGCCGCATCGTCGAGATCGGGGGCGATTTTGAGGAACACCGGGATCGGGCGCGCCAGCGCGGCCCGCACCTCCATCACCCCGGCAAGCAGCGCCATCAGCGCCGCGCGGCCTTGCAGATCGCGCAGCCGTTCGGTGTTGGGCGAGCTGACATTGACGGTGGCGAAATCGACATGTGGGCCGCAATGGCCCAGCACCTTGGCGAAATCGGCGGCACGGTCCTCGGAGGTCTTGTTGGCGCCGAGGTTGAGGCCGATCACCGCGCCCTGCGGCCGTTTCGCAAGCCGCGCGGCAATGGCCTCCATACCGTCATTGTTGAACCCGAAGCGGTTGATCGCCGCGCCGTCCTCGGTCAGGCGAAACAGCCGTGGCTTGGGGTTGCCGGGCTGGGGCAGGGGGGTTGCGGCGCCCACCTCGACAAAGCCGAAGCCGGCGCGGGCGAGCCCGGCCAGCGCGGTGGCGTTCTTGTCGAATCCGGCGGCGAGGCCCAGCGGGTTGGGCAGCGCCAGCCCGGCAAGCTCGGTGCGCAGGCGCGGCGCGCTCAGCGGCCCGGGGGCGGGCGTCACGCCCAGTTGCAGCGCGCGGATCGCCAGCCCGTGGGCGGTTTCCGGATCGAGCCGGTAGAGCGCCCGAAGGCCCAGCGTCTCGAGCAGGCTCACGCCAGGTCCTCCGGGAAGACATGTCCGCCGTCGCGCCAGGGCAGATCGCGGTGCCAGAGCACGTCGGATTGGCGCAACTTTCTGTAAAGATGCGGGAAAAGCGCGCCGCCGCGGGACGGCTCCCAGGTGATATCCTTGGCCATCGCGGCGCTGTCGCAAGCCAGCAGAAGCAGGCCTTGCTCGCCCGAGAAATGTTTGGCAGCGGTTTCTTGCACCTGCCGGGCGGTCGAGAAATGCACGTAGCCGTCGGCCACATCGATGGGCGCGCCGGAGGTCTCTCCGTCGCGCACCAGAGCGGCCCATTCATCGGCCCGGAAGATTTTATAGATCAGCATGGCCGCTCATATCCCGCGCCGGGTGCGCCGGGTCAAGAGCCTCGCGCTGTCATCCGCCTGTCGCATTTCGGCGCAATGGATGCGCCATCCGGTGCTGCCGTAACCGGGTGGCCCTGCGTAGGCTTTGACAAGGCCCCGGTCCCGATGCAGCATCATCGCATAAAACCAACGGAGAGGTTCCAAGTCATGTCTGTTCGTCTTTTGACAAGCGCCGCCGCGCTTGCCCTGAGCGCAGGTGTCGCCAGCGCGGAATATGCGCTGACCATCCTGCACACCAACGATTTCCACGCCCGATTCGAGCCGATCAGCAAGTATGACAGCGGCTGTTCGGCCGAGGATGACGCCGAGGGCAAATGCTTCGGCGGTTCGGCGCGGCTGATGACCGCGATCAACGACGCCAAGGCGCGCAGCAACAACTGGGTGCTGGTGGATGGCGGCGACCAGTTCCAGGGCACGCTGTTCTATACCTATTACAAGGGCAAGCTCGCCGCCGAGATGATGAACCAGATGGGCTATACCGCGATGACCGTGGGCAACCACGAGTTCGATGACGGTCCCGAGGTGCTGCGCGGCTTCATGGACGCGATCGACTTTCCGATCCTGATGTCCAACGCCGATGTCAGCCGCGAGCCGCTGCTGGCCGATGTCTTGCAGAAATCCACGGTGATCGAGCAGGGCGGCGAGAAGATCGGCTTTATCGGCCTGACGCCGCAGGATACCCACGAACTGGCGAGCCCCGGCCCGAACATCACCTTCACCCCGCCCGCCGATGCGGTCCAGGGCGAAGTCGACAAGCTGACCGAGATGGGCGTGAACAAGATCATCGTCCTGTCGCATTCGGGCTACAAGGTCGACCAGCAGGTGGCCGAGAACACCACCGGCGTCGATGTGATCGTCGGCGGCCACTCGAACACCTATCTCGCCAATGACGACGAGAATGCAGACGGGCCGTACCCCACGGTCGTCAACGGGGTGCAGATCGTGCAGGCCTATGCCTATGGCAAATACCTGGGCGAGCTCAACGTGACCTTCGACGACGCGGGCAATGTCACCGAGGCCAGCGGCAACCCGCTGCTGATGGATGCCTCGGTCACCGCCGACGAGGCGGTGGCGGCGCGCATCGCCGAGGCCGCCCTGCCGCTGGAGGAAATCCGCAACAAGGTGGTGGCCGAGGCCGCCGAGGCCATCGAGGGCGACCGGTCGGTCTGTCGCGCGATGGAATGCCCGATGGGCAATCTGGTCGCCGATGCGATGCTGGACCGGGTGGCTGATCAGGGCATCGAGATCGCCATTGCCAACAGTGGCGGACTGCGGGCCTCGATCGACGCCGGCGAGGTGACCATGGGCGAGGTGCTGACGGTGCTGCCGTTCCAGAACACGCTGTCGACCTTCCAGGTCACCGGCGCGACTATGGTCGAGGCGCTGGAAAACGGCGTGAGCCAGATCGAGGAAGGCGCCGGCCGCTTCCCGCAGGTTGCGGGGCTGACCTTTGCCTTCGACGCTGCCGCCCCGGCGGGCGAGCGGGTGTCCGACGTGATGGTCGGCGGCGCGCCGATCGAGTTGGACAAGACCTATGGCGTGGTGTCCAACAACTACGTGCGCAATGGCGGCGACGGCTATCGGATGTTCGTCGATGCCGAGAATGCCTATGACTACGGCCCCGACCTGGCCGACGTGACGGCGGAGTACCTGGCGGAGCAGGGCCCTTACACGCCTTATACCGACGGGCGTATCACGGCGAAATGAGCCTCGGGGTGGCGCCCTCACCGGCGCCACCCCTTGCCGTGCCCTCTTGCGGGGGCCTGCCGGATGGGCGAAACTTCGGTGATGGACCATCCGCTGATCGATCTGATTTCCGCCCGCATCCGCGAGGCCGAGGCGCAGGGCGCCTTCGACAACCTGCCGGGCGCGGGCAAGCCCTTACCGCCCTGCGACGATCCCGAAAACGCACTGCTCAATCGATTGGTGAAGGAAAGCGGCGGCGCGCCGGAATTCGTCAATCTCTCGCGCGAGCTGTCGCGGCTGCGCGCGGAACTGCGCGACACCGGCGACCGCAGCCGGCGGCAGGACATCCTCAAGGAGATGTCGATGATGGAAGCCCGCATCGAGCTGGCCCGCAAGGCGTATCGCTAGGCGGGCGTCCCTTTCAAAGACACTGCCAACCCCGGTCGCCGGCCTGGGCGCCCGTCGAAGCGGGCTTGAGAAAATCTCTGTGGCGGGGCAAACCGGGACGTGCGGGCAAGCAGGGGCAGACATGGTCACCGTCAAAGAGCAATACGAGGCCTTTCCCTATCCCGAACGGGACCCGGCGGAAGAGCGCACAAGGCTGATCACCGGATCGCCATCGCATCCGGTGGAGCTGGATCACTATGTCTTTGCCGGCAAGCGCGACTGGCGTCAGCCGCTGCGGGTGCTGGTGGCGGGCGGCGGCACCGGCGACGGGCTGATCCAGATCGGCCATTATCTGAAGCTGCTGGGGCGCCCGCATGAGATCGTCTACCTCGATCTCTCGACAGCCTCGCGCCGGGTGGCCGAGGCGCGGGCCAGGGTGCGGGGGCTGACCTCGATCACCTTTCACACCGGCAGCCTGCTCGATGCGGCAGAGTTTGGCGCCTTCGACTACATCGATTGCTGCGGGGTGTTGCACCATCTGCCCGATCCCGATGCCGGCTTTCGCGCCCTGCGCGCGGCGCTGGCACCTGGGGGCGGCATGGGCTTCATGGTCTATGCGCCTTACGGCCGAACCGGGGTGTACCCCCTGCAAGAGGCCTTTGCGGCGCTCTTTGCCGATCTGCCGCCGAGAAAGCGGCTGAAGGCAGCCCGGGCGGCCTTTGACCGGCTGCCCGAGGGCCATCCGTTCAAACGAAACCCGCATCTGGGTGATCACCGGGCGTCGGACGCCGGGTTCTACGACCTGCTGCTGCATGGGCAGGATCGGGCCTATGACGTCGCCGAACTGGTGGCGACGCTGGAGCGGACCGGCTGGGCGCTGTCGTCCTTCACGCCGCCGGCGGCCTATGATCCAGGGCGGTTCGCGCCGGTGCCCAAGGCGATGGACCCGGTGGCGCGGATGGCGCTGGCCGAGAAGCTGGCGGGCACCATGCGGGTGCATATCGCCTATGCGGTGGCCGCGGGCACGGCCGCGGGCCGGGTGGCGGACGGCCGTGACCCGGCGCTGGTGCCGCATCTGATCGGGGTGGCGCCCGGGGCCCTGGCCAAGGCGGTGGCCGCGGGGCGACCGGTGCCGGTGACGTCCGGCGGGGCGCGGACCGAGCTGAAGCTGCCGCGCGAGGCGGCGCAGCTTCTGGCGCAGATCAACGGCAAGCGGGCCCTGGGCGAGATCGCCGGCAGTGCGGGGCTGGACGACGCGCGGTTCGCGGCGCTCTGGGCGCGGGCAACCGAGGGGCTGACGCGCTGGGGCCTGCTGCTCTATTCCAATTTCCTGAGGTAGCCGCGATGTGTGGCCGTTTCGCCGTGACCCTTCCGACCGATGCCATGGCGCAGCTGTTCGATGCTCTGCCGGCGAACGACCTGCCCGAGGTGCCCGATTACAACGTCTGCCCGACGACCCGGATCGCCACGGTGCGGGCCGAAGAAGGCCAGCGGCGGCTGGCGCCGATGCGCTGGGGCTTCCTGCCGCAGTGGTACAAGAGCCCGACCGACGGCCCGCTGCTGATCAACGCCCGCGCCGAGACCATCGCCGACAAGCCGGCCTTTCGTGCCGCCTGTCGTGCGCGGCGCTGCCTGATCCCGGCCACCGGTTTCTATGAATGGACCAAGGACGGCGACGGCAACCGGCTGCCCTGGTACATCCGGCGGGCCGATGGCGACACGCTGGCCTTTGCCGGCATCTGGCAGGACTGGGCGCGCGACGGCGAGGCCTTGCGGACCTGCGCCATCGTGACAACCGCCGCCAATACCAAGATGCAGGCGATCCATCACCGGATGCCGGTGGTGCTCGAGCCGGCCGACTGGCCGCTCTGGCTGGGCGAGGCGGGCAAGGGTGCGGCGCCGCTGATGCAGCCGGCCGATGACGCGATGCTGGAGTTCTATCGCATTGATCCGAAGGTCAATTCCAACCGCGCCAGCGGGCCGGAGCTGATCGAGCCGTTTGACGATTGAGCGGCCCGTGGCCGGGCGCGAGATATTCTTGCCGGTTCCGGTTGACCTGTCTGCCGGGGTGATTTAATCACCACTCCTGCCGAGCGGGCGTTGTGTAATGGTAAGACCCTTGCCTTCCAAGCAAGAGATACGGGTTCGATTCCCGTCGCCCGCTCCAAAGAATTCCCGACACGCTCCGGACCCGTCCTGCCAGGCGCGACAGATCGCCCGGGCTCTCTTGCCCCTTGTCGTGCTATTCAATACACCCTTGCCGGAACAGCTAGGAGCGCCACATGCCGCGTGGATTGGGCCAGCCGCAGGAAGAGCGGGACAAGTCGAAACGCATCGGCGCATTGGGCGCGCTCTGGCCGTTTCTCAGGCCCTATCGCGGGCTCCTTCTGGCCTCGATCCTGGCGCTGGTGGCCACCGCCTGCATCTCGCTGACGCTGCCGCTCGCCGTGCGCCGGGTGGTCGACAATTTCCGCGCCGAGGATGGCGCGCTTCTCGATCTCTATTTCGGTGCGGCGCTGGGCATTGCCGCCGCGCTCGCCATCGGCACGGCGCTGCGCTATGCGCTGGTCACCCGGCTGGGCGAACAGGTGGTGACCGACATCCGCAAGGCGGTCTTTGACCGGGTGATGGGCTTGTCGCCGGCGTTCTACGAAAAGATCATGACTGGCGAGGTGGTCAGCCGGATCACGACCGATACCACGCTGATCCTGTCGGTGATCGGCTCGTCGATCTCGATCGCCCTGCGCAACGTGCTGATCTTCTTTGGCGGCATGGGGCTGATGTTGCTGACCTCACCCAAGCTGACCGGGTTGGTGCTGCTGATCGTGCCCGCCGTGGTGGTGCCGATCCTGACGCTCGGCCGCCGGTTGCGGGTGCTGAGCCGCGAAAACCAGGATTGGATCGCCGCCTCTTCGGGCAGCGCCTCGGAGAGCCTGAGCGCGGTGCAGACGGTGCAGGCCTTTACCCATGAGGTGCTGACCCGGCGGGCCTTTTCCGAGGTGACCGACAAATCGCTCGACGCGGCCAAACGCAGGATCACCACCCGGTCGCTGATGACGGCCATTGTGATCTTTCTGGTCTTTACCGGCGTGGTCGGCGTGCTCTGGATCGGCGCCCGCGACGTGCGCGCCGGCGAGATGAGCGCCGGCAGCCTGGTGCAATTCGTGATCTACGCGGTGATGGTTGCGGGATCGGTGGCGGCACTGTCGGAGATCTTCGGCGAGTTGCAACGCGCCGCCGGGGCGACCGAACGGCTTGTCGAACTGCTGCACGCCGAGGACGCGGTGAGCGATCCCGCAGACCCGCTGCCGCTGCCGGAAAAGGTCAGCGGAGCGATCTCCTTCGACGCGGTCAGCTTTACCTATCCGCAGCGCCCCGATGTCTCGGCGCTGGATCACGTCACGCTCGACATCGCACCGGGCGAGACGGTTGCGCTGGTCGGCCCTTCCGGCGCCGGCAAGACGACGATCATCCAGATGCTGCTGCGCTTCTATGATCCGGCTTCGGGACGGATCACCCTGGACGGGGTGGATATTGCGGCCATGCGCCGCGACGCCTTTCGCCGTGCCATCGCCCTGGTGCCGCAGGATCCGGTGATCTTTGCCGCCTCGGCGCGCGAGAACATCCGCTTTGGCCGCCCCGAGGCCAGCGACGCCGAGATCGAGGCCGCCGCCCGCGCCGCCGCCGCGCATGACTTCATCTCGAAACTGCCCGAGGGTTATGACAGCGGGTTGGGCGAACGTGGCGTGATGCTCTCGGGCGGGCAGAAACAACGCATCGCCATTGCCCGCGCCATCCTGCGCGACGCGCCGGTGCTGCTGCTGGACGAGGCGACCTCGGCGCTGGATGCCGAAAGCGAGCGGGCGGTGCAGCAGGCGGTCGATGCGCTCAGTCGCGACCGCACGACGCTGATCGTGGCGCACCGGCTGGCGACGGTGAAAAAGGCCGACCGGATCGTGGTGATGGACCAGGGCCGCATTGTCGCCATCGGACCACATGATCAGCTTGTGGCGCAGGACGGGTTGTATGCGCGGCTGGCGCGGATGCAGTTCACCGACGGGATCGCGGCAGAATAACACCAAAAGGACGCAGCGTTCAGCCTGATGCTACCGTGCGTCACTCTTGCGTGAACCGCGCTTCGCCCGCATCCTGTCGGCCATGTCAAAAACCCGCAGAAGACGGGTCAGGGGAGAGAGATTTATGGGATTTGCATCGGTTGCCGACCGCGACGCGATCGAAAACGAAATGCCGTGGAGCGACCGCGACGTGCCGGTCACGATCTATGGCTTGCTCGACAAGGTAAAGACACGCTTTCCGGAGCGGCCGGCCATCAGCTATCAGCTGATGTCGGGGTCCGGTGATCCGGCGCAGACGGTCTCCTGGTCCGAGCTGCACGGCAAGGTTTGCCAGGCTGCCAACCTGTTCCGCGGCCTCGGGGTGAAAGAGACCGATGTGGTGGCCTTCGTGCTGCCCAACTGCCTCGAGACCTCTTATGCGCTGTTCGGCGGCATGGTCGCCGGCATCGTCAACCCGATCAACCCGCTGCTCGAACCCGAGCAGATCGCCGCCATCCTGCGGGAGACCAAGGCCAAGGTCGTGGTCACGCTGAAAAGCTTTCCCAAGACCGAGGTGGCGCAGAAGGTGGCCGAGGCGGTGCGCCACGCGCCCGAGGTGACCGATGTGCTCGAGATCGACCTCAACCGCTATCTGACGCCGCCCAAGAGCTGGATCGTGCCGCTGGTGCGGCCGAAGAACCCGGTCCAGCACCGCGCCACGGTGCGGAACTTTGTCACCGAACTGGCACGCCACAACACGTCGCTGGATTTCGAGGACGTGCAGAAGGACCGCGTCGGCGCCTATTTCCACACCGGCGGCACCACCGGCATGCCCAAGGTGGCGCAGCACCTCTATTCCGGCATGATCTACAATGGCTGGCTGGGCGACCGGCTGCTGTTCGACGAGACCGACAGCATCATGTGCCCGCTGCCGATGTTCCATGTCTTTGCGGTGCATGTGATCCTGATGGCGGCGCTCAGTTCCGGGGCGCAGGTGGTCTTTCCGACACCGCAGGGCTATCGCGGCGAAGGTGTCTTCGACAATTTCTGGAAGCTGATCGAACGCTGGCAGATCACCTTCATCATCACCGTGCCAACCGCCGTTTCGGCGCTGATGCAACGGCCGGTGGATGCCGATATCTCTTCGGTCAAGACCGCCTTTTCCGGCTCGGCGCCGATGCCGCTGGAGCTGTTCAAGCGGTTCGAGAGCGCCTCGGACGTGCAGATCATCGAAGGCTACGGGCTGACCGAGGCAACCTGCCTGGTGTCGGTCAATCCCACCGAGGGCGAAAAGAAGGTCGGCTCGGTCGGCATCCCGCTGCCCTATTGCCACGTCAAGATCGTCAAACACGCGGGCAACGGCCCCGAGGAATGCGCGGTCGACGAGATCGGCGAGATCTGCGTGGCCAACCCCGGCGTCTATGCCGGCTCGACCTATACCGAGGAAGACAAGAACCACGAGCTGTTCCACGAGGACATCTACCTGCGCACCGGCGATCTCGGGCGGGTCGATGCGGATGGCTATCTCTGGATCACCGGCCGCGCCAAGGATCTGATCATCCGGGGCGGTCACAATATCGATCCGGCCGAGATCGAGGATGCGCTGCTGTCGCATCCGGCGGTGGCCATGGCAGGCGCCATCGGCCAACCCGACGCGCATTCCGGCGAGCTGCCCTGCGCCTTTGTCGAGCTGGTGGCGGGAGGCAATGTCACCGAGGAGGCGCTGATGGAGCATTGCCGCGCCAATGTGCACGAACGCGCGGCGATCCCCAAGCATCTGACGATCCTCGACGAGTTGCCGAAGACCGCGGTGGGCAAGGTGTTCAAACCCGACCTGCGCAAGATGGCGATCACCCGGGTCTATGACGCGGCGCTGGCCGAACGCGGGGTGGATGCCCATGTCGCCGAGGTGATCGACGACAAGAAACGCGGCCTGGTGGCGCGTATTTCCAAATCTGGCACGGCAAGGGAGGAGGACGTGAGCCATGTTCTCGGCGCCTATACCCGGCCCTGGGAATGGGCCGAGTAAGCCGCCAGAACCGGCCCGCGCCCCGGGCTTGACCCGGGGCCTCTTGGCGGGCCTGTGGCGCTGCCGTTCATTCTGGGGCGTGGTGGGCGAGCCGGGAGGTCCCGGCGCCGGTGGCCGGGACGGGGGGTGGCTTGCGGCGTGCCTCACGCGTCCCCGCGCCCCGGGCGTGACCCGGGGCCTCTTGGCGGGCCGGTCGCATTGCCGGAAGTTTTGGCCCGAATAGCGCCGCCCGCGCGGCCCCGGCGCGGAGGGCGGGGCGTCAGCCGAGCGCGTTCTCCCGCAGCACCTCGAGCGAGACGATCTCCAGCGCCTTGCGGTGGGTTGCCGCCAGGTTGACCTTGGGCGCGCAGCCCTCGTCATGCGCTTGAAGGAAGCGGCCGGCGCAGAGGCACCAGTGATCGCCCGGGGCCAGCCCGGCAAAGCCGAAATCCGGGCGCGGCGTCGAGAGATCGTTGCCGACATATTTCGAAAAGGCCAGGAACTCGGCCGTCATCACCGCGCAGACCGTATGGTTGCCGCGGTCCTGGGCGCAGGTGTTGCAATGGCCATCGCGAAAATAGCCGGTGAGCGGCCGGGTGGAGCAGGGCGCAAGGGTCTCTCCCAGCACGTTGATCGCAGGGTCTTTGTCCATGATGTGTCCTTTCCCGCCTCAGCGAAACTTGTCGGCCAGCTTCTGCAACGGCGACCGGCTGTCTTCCTCCGGCGCGGCAGCCGGCCCTGCGGCCTTGGCCGGGGGGGGCGTCTTCGCCCCGGACGCGGATGAAGTGGAGCTGCGCGGCGGCGCGACCTGAAGCGCCACGGCGTTGAGAAACTTCGACCGATCGCCGCGCGCCAGATCGTCGGCGCCCTGGCCGATGCCGGTCAGCAACGGCTCGAGCCAGTCGCCATCCGCCTTGGCGAAATCGTGCAGCACATAGCCCGAGACCAGCTCCTTGCGGCCGGGATGGCCGATCCCCAGCCGCACCCGGTGATAGGCCTCGCCGATATGGCCGTGGATCGAACGCAGCCCGTTGTGGCCGGCATGGCCGCCGCCGGTCTTGACCCGGCATTTGCCCGGCGCCAGGTCAAGCTCGTCGTGAAACACGGTGACGTCCTCCGCCGCGAGCTTGTAGAACCGCATCGCCTCGCCCACCGCCTGGCCGGAGCGGTTCATGAAGGTGTCGGGCTTGAGCAGCAGCAGCTTGTCGCCGCCCAGCCGGCCTTCGGCGACACGCCCCTGAAAGCGGGATTTCCACGGGCCGAAGCCGTGCGCCTCGGCGATCCGGTCGACCGCCATGAAGCCGATGTTGTGCCGGTTGCCCGCATATTGCCCGCCGGGATTGCCCAAACCCACGAAAATCTGCATCTGCTCCGCTCCTCTGGCTCTGTTTCCTTGTGCCCGCTTTCCGGCCCGGGCTTCAATGCAAAAAGCCCCGGACCTGCGCCCGGGGCTCTCCATCAATTCTGGGGCAGCGAAGATCAGTCTTCGGTCTGCTCGGTCGCCGGAACCTCGTCGGCATCCACATCCTCTTCCTCTTCGTCGGCGGCCTTGAGGCCGGAGGGGGCAGAGATGTTGCAGATCACGAAATCCCGTTCGACGGTCGGCTTGGCGCCCTCCGGCAGGGTCACGTCAGAGATGTGCACGATGTCGCCGATTTCCATCCCGGTCAGGTCGACGGTGATGTGATCGGGGATGTCACCGGCGGTCACCACCAACTCGACCTCGGGGCGAACGACGGTCAGAACGCCGCCCTTCTTGATGCCGGGGGCCGCGTCTTCGTTCACGAAATCGACGTGGATGAAGAGGTTGATCTTGGTGGTACGGCGCAGGCGCATCAGGTCGAGGTGCGTCGGCAGGTCCTTGACCACATCGCGCTGCACGTCGCGGCAGATCACCCGAACGTCGTCATGACCGTCAACCTTGAGGTTGAACAGGGTCGACTTGAAGCGGCCTGCCTTCAGGCGCTTGAACAGCTCGTTGAACGGAACCTGAATCGGAAGCGGATCAACGTCGCCACCAAAAACGATACCCGGAACCATGCCGTCGCGGCGTGCCTGACGAGCGGCGCCCTTGCCTGTCCCCGTGCGTTCCTGGGCAATAAGATCTGGGATCTCACCAGCCATGTCATTTTCTCCTAAAACAAGGCGGGAATCCTCCAAGGCTGTATCCCCGCGTGAAGGCGCGCGTATAGACCGGATTGCGAAGTTTGGAAACCCCATTTCCGGCAGAGCCGGGCCTGCGTTTTTGCCGATTGCCAGCGCGGCCGTGTCATGGCACGGCTTGGCGATGATTTCACGTGACGATATCCGCGCCGCGCGCGCGCCCCTGGCCTGCTTTCTGACGCTGGGTCTGCTCTGGGGCGCCTTTGCCGCGCAGGTGCCCGGCATCAAGGCACGGATCGACGTCAATGACGGCGTCTTCGGCCTCTGCCTGCTGGTGGCGGCGCTGGGAACTATCGTCGCGATGTGGCTGGCGCCGCGTCTCGACGCGCGGCTGGAGCAGCGCACCCTGCCGGCGCTGGCGCTGGCGGCCGCGGTGCTGTTTCTGCTGCCGGGGCTGGCGACCGGGCCGCTGGGTTTTGCGCCGCTGCTTCTGGTCGCGGCCGGCACCACCGGCGCGCTCGACGTGGTGATGAATGCGCGGATCTCGGGGGTCGAGGCGCGGCGCGGCCGGCCGCTGATGAACTTTGCCCATGCGGTGTTTTCCATGGCCTATGCGGTCTCGGCCCTGACCGCCGGGCTGCTGCGCGAAGCCGGCTGGCCGCCGGTGGCGGTCTTTGCGCTGATCGCGCTGGCCATCCTCGCGCTGGTACGCGTGGCGCTCAGCGACCGCGCCGCGCCGCTCGACGAGGCGGCCGGCGCAGGGGCACCGGCGGCGGGCGGGCTGATCTGGCTCGGCGGACTGGTGATCCTGATCGGCTTCATGGCGGAAAACGCCACCGAAGGCTGGTCGGCCCTGCACCTCGAACGGTCTCTCGGCGGTGGCGCGGCCGAAGGCGCGATGGGCCCGGCGATCCTCGGCGGAACCATGGCGCTGGGGCGGCTGGGCGGTCAGGCGCTGGTGACCCGGTTCAGCGAGGTTACCGTTCTGGCGCTGGCCGCGGCGCTGTCGGCGACGGGTGCCTTTGCGGCCGCCTTTGCCGAGAGCCTCGCCATGGCCTATGCCGGATTTGCCGTGCTGGGGCTGGGTGTCTCGGTGGTGGCGCCGATGGCGTTTTCCTATGTCGGCCGCAATGTCGGCAACCGCGCCCGCACAGGTGTCATCGCGCAGATTTCCATGATCGGCTATACCGGATTTTTCATCGGGCCGCCGGTCATGGGCTTCGTCTCCGAGGCCATCGGCCTCGGCTGGTCCTTCGCGGCGATGGGCGCGGCGCTGCTGGTCATCACCTTCGTCCTCGCGCCGCTGCTCGCAACCCATCACAGGAGAGGCCATGCTGGCTGACGGTTCCCACGACATTCCCCCCGGCAAGGTGGTCGAGGTCACCACCTATCTGGAAATGCGCCGGCCGCCGCCCGCGCGCGGCGGTGCCATGCCCGAGGGCTGCACCATCCGCCACGTCACCGATCCCGATCCAGCCTGGTATCGCGCTCTGTTTCTGCGCGTCGGCGGCGCGGACTGGTTGTGGTTTTCGCGGCTGCGGCTGTCCGAGGCCGCGCTCGCCGCCGCGATCACCGACCCCGGTGTCGAGGTCTATGCGGTCGAATGCCAGGGCCGTGCCGAAGGCCTGCTCGAACTCGACAGCCGCGACGGGGAGAGCTGCGAACTGGCCTATTTCGGCCTCACCCCGGCGCTGATCGGCCAGGGCGTCGGCCGCGCCCTGATGAATTTCGCCATCGAGCGGGCCTTTTCCCGGCCCATCACCCGGTTCCACGTCCACACCTGCCAGCTCGACAGCCCGCAGGCGCTAGGGTTCTATCGCCGCGCGGGCTTTACTCCGGTCCGCCAGAGCGTCGAGGTCAGCGACGACCCCCGTCTCACCGGCGATCTGCCGCCCGAGGCCGGGTCGCATGTGCCGATTTTCCGCCCCTGATCCCCGGTCTTCTTCTGTTCACAAATACCCGCGGGCGAGGCGCCGCAGGCGGCGGGGGCAGCGCCCCCTTTTTCCGCTTCGGGCGGCCATCAACCCCGGTGGCGCTCAGCGCTGCCAGCGGCCGCCGAAATCCTCCGGCACCCGCAGGATATCGCGGTTCACCTGCTTGATGTCGCGTTTGCCGCAGAGCGCCATCGAGACGTCGAGCTCCTTGTGGATCACCTCCAGCGCCCGGGTCACGCCGGCCTCGCCCATGGCCCCGAGACCATAGATGAAGGCGCGGCCGATATAGGTGCCCTTGGCGCCCATGGCGACGGCCTTGAGCACGTCCTGGCCCGAGCGGATGCCGCTGTCGAGATGCACTTCGATCTCGTCGCCCACCGCATCCAGGATTTCCGGCAGCACCCGGATCGAGGACAGCGCCCCGTCGAGCTGCCGTCCGCCATGGTTCGACACCACGATGGCATCGGCGCCGACCTTGAGCGCCATCCGGGCGTCCTCGGCATCGAGAATGCCTTTCAGGATCACCTTGCCGCCCCACAGCTCCTTGAGCTTTGCGATCTTGCCCCAGTCCAGCGTGAGGTCGAAATTCTCGTTGGTCCAGGCCATGAGCGAAGCGGGGTCGGAGATGTCCTTGACATGGCCGACGATATTGCGGAACTCGCGCCGCCGGGTCTGCAACATGCCCAGCCCCCAGCGCCAGCGGGTCGCCAGATCGGCGATCACGGCCGGGGTCAACTTGGGCGGGGCCGACAGGCCGTTCTTCAGATCCTTGTGGCGCTGGCCGAGGATTTGCAGATCGAGGGTGATCACCAGCGCCGAGCACCTTGCGGCCCGGGCGCGTTCGACCAGGCGGCGCACATAATCCTCGTCCTTCATGGTGTAGAGCTGGAACCAGAAAGGCTTGCTTGTGGCCTCGGCCACATCCTCGATCGAACAGATCGACATGGTCGAGAGGGTGAAGGGCACGCCGAATTTTTCGGCGGCTTTCGCAGCCAGGATCTCGCCGTCGGCATGTTGCATGCCGGTCATGCCCACCGGCGCCAGCGCCACCGGCATCGCCACATCCTCGCCGATCATCCGGCTGGCGGTGGCGCGGTTGTCGATGCTCACCGCCACCCGCTGACGCAGGCGGATCTGGTCGAAGTCCGAGCTGTTTTCGCGAAAGGTCTGCTCGGTCCAGCTGCCGGATTCGCAGTAGTCGTAGAACATCCGCGGCGCCCGCGATTTGTAGAGTCGTTTGAGGTCGTCGATGGAGGTGATCACGGGCATGAGCGGCTCATTTGCTGGATTGGTAAATTTTCCTTACCAGTTTGCCGATTTTCTCGCAAGTGGCCTGCGACGGAGTTTAAGCGCCTTTTTACTTCTCTGGGCTAGACCGGATCCAGCAGCCAAGGAGACGGCAGATGAAAGGCATGGTTTTCACCGAATTGCTGAGCATGGCGGAGCATGCGCTCGGCGAAGCGGCGGTCGACGATATCCTCGACGGGCTGGCACTGGACAATGACGGCGCCTACAGCGCGGTGGGCAATTATTCCTGTGGCGAATTGATGCGCATTGTCGGCGCGATCAGCGACCATACGGCGATTCCGGTGCCGGAGTTGCAACGCCGCTTCGGCCAATGGGTTCATGGAAGGTTCGTTGAAGGGTATCCGGCGTTTTTCGCCGACAAACCCAATGCCCTGGCCATGCTCGACGCGATCGAGAACGAGGTGCATGTCGAGGTGCGCAAGCTCTACCCCGATGCCGAGCTTCCGACGTTCGAGACCGAGTGGCACGGGATGCGCGCGCTGACCATGACCTATCGTTCGGACCGGCCGCTGGTGCCCTTCTGCCATGGCATGATCGAGGCCTGCGTAGCGCATTTCAGGCAGCCGGCCGAGATCACGGTGACCGAGATCGGCGATGATCACGCCCGCGCGGCACGTTTTCACGTGCAACTGACCGGGTAGGCGGGTGGACGGCGATCCGCCCAGATCGGACACCGCGCCGGTCTCGCGCCGGCGCTACCTGCGCGAGCGCAAGGCCCGCGAAGAGGCGGAATCCCTGCTCGACCAGAAAAGCCGCGAACTCTTTGTCGCCAATGCGGCGCTGCGCGAGCAGGCGGCCACGCTGGAGGATCAGGTGCGCGCGCGCACCGCCGAGCTGACCCGCGCCACCGCCGCGGCCGAGCGCGCCAATGCCGCCAAGACCGCCTTTCTGGCAATGATCAGCCATGAGATCCGCACGCCGCTCAACGGTGTGCTCGGCATGGCCGAGGCGCTGAACGATACCGGGCTGGAACTGGCGCAGAAGGACATGCTCGACGTGATGACCGCCTCGGGCCAGGCACTGCTGTCGATCGTCAACGACATTCTCGACCTCACCAAGATCGAGGCCGAGCAGATGGAGATCGAGGAGATCGCCTTCAACCTGCACGAGCTGCTGGAAGGGGTCTGCCGGCTCCATGCGCTCAAGGCCGAGGAAAAGGGGCTGAGCTTCGAGCGCAGCTTCGAGTTCGGCAGCGACCGGCGGGTGGTGTCCGATCCGACGCGGATGCGGCAGGTGATCTCGAACCTGGTGTCCAATGCCGTCAAATTCACCCTGCGCGGCAGCGTGCGGCTGGAGGCACGGGTGCTGTCATCGGCGGAAGCGTGCGCGCGGCTCGAGGTGCGGGTCAGCGACACCGGTCCCGGGGTGCCGGCCGACAAGCGCGACCGGTTGTTCCAGCCGTTCTCGCAAACCGATGCCTCGATCACCCGCCGCCATGGCGGCACCGGGCTGGGCCTGTGGATCGCCCGGCGAATCTGCGCGCTGATGGCGGGCGACCTGGTGTTTGACAGCCCGCCGGACGGCGGTGCCGTCTTTGTCGCTTCGTTCCGTCTTGTCGCCGCCGATGCCCCCGAGACCACCGGCCTGCTCGGCCCGCGCGAGGCCGAGGCCGTATTGCGCGCCCGACCCTGGCGGGTTCTCGCGGCCGAGGACAACAGGACCAACCGGCTGGTGCTGCACCATCTGCTCAAGCCCTATCCGCTCGAGCTGACCATGGTCGGGAACGGCGCCGAGGCGGTTGCAGAGGGGCGGGGCGGCGGGTTCGACCTGATGCTGATGGATGTGAACATGCCGGTGATGGGCGGGCTCGAGGCGGTGGCGCTGATCCGCGCGCATGAGGCCGAAACCGGGCGTGCCCGATGCCCGGTCATCGCCCTGACCGCCAATGCCATGACTCATCAGGTCGAGGAATATCTGCGGCGCGGGATCGATGGCCATGTCGCCAAGCCGGTCAAACGCGAGGTGCTGGTGCAGCGCATGGCCGATCTGCTGCGCGCCGGGGGTGCGGCGGGGTGAGGGGCTCGCCCGGGAGCAAGGCGGCCATCAGGCCCGGTGCGCACCTGCGGCCAGGGTCGCCACATAGGCCAGCACGTCGTCGACGCTTTCGCCGTCGCCAATCCGCTTGACGATGGCCGAGCCGACGACGCAGCCATCGGCCACCGAGGCCACCGATTGCGCCTTGTCCGGCGAGTTCACGCCGAAGCCGACGATCACCGGCAGATCCGAGGCCGCCTTGATCCGCGCCACCTCGGGGCCGACATCGGCCGCCTGGGCCTCGGCCGCGCCGGTGATGCCGGTGATCGAGACGTAATAGACAAAGCCCGAGGTGTTGGTCAGCACCTTGGGCAGCCGCTTGTCATCGGTGGTCGGCGTGGCGAGGCGGATGAAGTTGAGCCCGGCGGCCTGTGCCGGCAGGCAAAGCTCCTCGTCCTCTTCGGGGGGCAGGTCGACGACGATCAGCCCGTCGATGCCGGCGGCGCGGGCCTGCTCCAGAAAGGTATCGACGCCGCGCGAATAGATCGGGTTGTAATAGCCCATCATCACGATCGGCGTCGTGTCGTCGTCTTCGCGGAAGCGGCGGGCCAGCTCGAGCGTGCGGTCGAGCGTCATGCCGCCTTCGAGCGCGCGCTGCCCCGCCAGCTGGATCGTCGGGCCGTCGGCCATCGGGTCGGTGAAGGGCAGGCCGAGCTCGATCACGTCGACGCCGGCGCCCGGCATGCCGCGCACCAGGGCCAGAGAGGTGTCGAAATCGGGATCGCCGGCCATGACATAGGCGACGAAAGCCTTGCGGTTCTGGTCTTTCAGAGCGGCGAATTTGGCGTCGATGCGGGTCATGGGGCTGTCCTTCGTTTCCGTCCTAGCCATGTGCCGAATTTACGCCGTCTTGGCAATGGGGATCGGGTCCGGCCGGGCGGTGGGTTGCAAACCCACCCTACGGGCGCGTGTAGGGTGGGTTTGCAACCCACCGGCGCCGGCCACCGCTTGCCTTTGACCCGCAGCGCCAATAGAAGCGCCCCGACATGAGACAAAGGAGCGGCTCCCATGGGCTTCAGGATGGGGATTGTCGGGCTGCCCAACGTGGGCAAATCGACGCTATTCAACGCGCTGACGCGCACCGCGGCCGCACAGGCCGCGAATTTTCCCTTCTGCACCATCGAACCCAATGTGGGGGATGTGGCGGTGCCCGACGCGCGGCTCGACACGCTGGCCGGGATCGCCCAGTCCAAGCAGATCATCCCGGCGCGGATGACCTTTGTCGATATCGCCGGCCTGGTCAAAGGCGCCTCCAAGGGCGAGGGGCTTGGCAACCAGTTCCTCGCCAACATCCGCGAGGTTGATGCCATCGCCCATGTGCTGCGCTGCTTCGAGGATGGCGACGTCACCCATGTCGAGGGCCGCGTCGATCCGGTGGCCGATGCCGAGGTGATCGAGACCGAGCTGATGCTCGCCGATCTCGAAAGCGTCGAGAAGCGCCGCGCCGGTCTGGTGCGCAAGCTCAAGGGCGGTGACAAGGAGGCCGCCCAGCAGGAGCGGCTGCTGGCCGCCGCCCAGGCGATGCTCGAGGATGGCAAGCCGGCCCGGCTGGTCGAGGTCGATGATGAAGACCGCAAGGCCTGGAAGAATCTTCAGCTTCTGACCGCCAAGAAGATCCTCTATGTCTGCAATGTCGACGAGGGCAGCGCCGCCGAAGGCAACGAACATTCCGCCAAGGTGGCCGAGATGGCCGCCGCGCAGGGCGCCGGCCATGTCATCATCTCGGCCCAGATCGAAGAGGAAATCAGCCAGCTCGACGCCGAAGAGGCCGAGATGTTCCTGGCGGAGATGGGTCTCGAAGAGGCCGGCCTCGACCGCCTGATCCGCGCCGGCTATGACCTGCTGCACCTCGAAACCTATTTCACCGTCGGTCCCAAGGAGGCCCGTGCCTGGACGATCCGCGAAGGCACCCGTGCGCCGCAGGCCGCCGGGGTCATTCACGGTGATTTCGAAAAGGGTTTCATCCGCGCCGAGACCATCGCCTATGACGATTACATCGCCGGCAATGGCGAGCAGGGGGCCAAGGAGGCGGGCAAGATGCGCGCCGAGGGCAAGACCTATGTGGTGCAGGACGGCGACGTCATGCATTTCCTGTTCAACACCTGACCCCCGTCATCTGACGGGCGAGCACGGACACCCGGTCCGCGCTGTTTCCGCCGAAAGACGGCCCGGCCGGCGCGGCGTGCTCAGGCCGGCGGGTCGAGCTTCACCACCGCCGAGAGCCGCTTTGCGGCATCGGCCAGGTGGTCCTTCATCCTGTCATACGCCGCCTCCGCATCCTGCGCCTCGATGGCTTCGGCAATGGCGCGGTGCAGCGGCACCGATTGGCGGTTCAGCCGCTCCTCGGGATTGGTCAGCCGGATCGACAGCATGAGCCCGGCAAAGATCGCGTTTTCCAGCGCTTCGAGATAGCGGTTGTTGGTGGCGCGCAGCACCGCGATGTGAAATCGCGCGTCGGCCAGGACATATTCGCTGTTCTCGCCGGTATGGGCTTGCATCTGGTCCACCGCGTCGCGGATCGCCGCGAGCTGCGCCGCGCTGCGCCGGCTGGCGGCGTAATAGGCGGCGTCGGGTTCGATCGATTGCCGCAGTTCCATCAGGCTGATCAGCCGCTCGTCCTCGATGGTCAGCGACTGGTGCCACATCAGCACGTCGCGATCGAGCATCTGCCAGTGGCTGACGTCCTGCACCCGGGTGCCGATCCTTTGGCGCACCTCCAGAAGCCCCTTTGCGACCAGCATCTTGACCGCTTCGCGCACCGCCGTCCGGCTGACTCCGAATTCATCGCAAAGCGCGTTCTCGTCCGGCAGGAGCTGGCCGGGCAAGAGCTGGCCGTCGAGAATGCGCTCGCCCAGCTTGCGCGAGATCTGGCCCGAGAGCGAACGGGACAGGGTGGCCGACGCGGGGTTCAGGACGTCTGTGTCAGAGGCGGGCACGATGCGGATACTCCTTTTTGATTAATCATAATACGTTTGTTGCAGAGTTCAACGCGAGTTTGCGCCGCGTTTGGCGCGGCGAGCCCGAAAACTTGCATCTCAATCCTGCCCGACCGAAACTTGCACAAACATAATATGTTTGACTTTATGGCCCCGCGGCAGTACCAGAGACAACGTTAACCGGAGGGAGGACAGGATGACGAATTTCAAACAGGGCGTGGCGGCCTCGGGCCTGGCGATCTGGTGGATCGAACGCCCGCGCGCGACCCCCTGAAACCACTTTGAAAGTATCCGCATGACCGCGAAAAACATCATCCTCTTCATCACCGATCAATGGCGCTGGGACACGCTGAACCAGCCCGGCCATCCCTGCAAGCTGCCGCATCTTCAGGCGTTTCGTGACGAGGCCACGAACCACGTCAACGCCTTCACCTCGGTGCCGCTCTGCACGCCGGCGCGCGGCAGTCTCTTTACCGGAAAATGGCCGCATCAGACCGGCACCATGGACAATGTGCAGGGCTCCTCCTTCTATCCGCAGGGCAAGCTCCACCCCAGCCACAAGACCTATATGGAGCGGTTGCAGGAGGCGGGATACGACGTGTCCTTCATCGGCAAATGGCATCTTGGCGCCGGCACGTTGTCGGATCGCGGCATCGACGCCCAACTGTCGGACGGCGGCAGCGAGCCGCTGATCCCGGCCAATGATCTGGAGTTCGCCACGCCGCGCAAGACGCCGTTCTACGGCACGATCACCAAAGGCACCCACATGGACGAAAAGCGGGTGATGGCGGGGATTGAAAAGCTCGAGAGCCTCTCGGCCAGCGGCAAGCCCTTCTGCCTGATCGTGTCGCTCCCCGGGCCGCATTTCCCGCATCACGTGCCGGCGGAATGGGTGGGGATGTATGACGATCTGCCCGACGACTACATGCCCGAGAATTTCGTTCCGCAATTCACCGAAGCGGGCAAGCCGCAGGCCCAAGGCGCGCATTACTGGCCCTGTCAGGACACCCGTGGCCTCGACCAGCAGGACTGGCGCCGCACCGCGCAGCATTACTTTGGCTTCTGCTCCTTCATCGACGATCTCTTTGGCCGGTTCCGGCGCGAGATGACGGCGCTGGGGCTGGACGAGACCACCAGCCTCGCCTTCACCGCCGATCACGGCGAGATGCTGGGCGCGCATGGCTGGTTCGACAAGGGGCCGTTTTTTTACGAGGAGGTGATGCGCATCCCGATGCTGATCCGCGAGGCGGGGCAGGGGGCCGGTGCCGTCAACGCCGGGTTCGTGGGCTTCCGTGACCTCTTTCCGACGCTGCTGGCCGAAAGTGATGCGGCCGGTCTGCTGACGCCGGAGGAGGCCGGGCGCAGCTTTGACGCCACCGCGCATGACCACGCGACTTATGGCTACGACGCCTATCAGGGCCGGCAGTTCAAATTCCGTGGCATCCGCGAAGCGCGCTACAAATACGCCTGGAGCCCGCATGACCTCGAAGAGCTCTACGATCTCGAGACCGACCCGCAGGAGCGCATCAACCGGGCGGAGGATCCGGCGCTGAAGGCGGAAAAGGCGCGGCTGAAAACCCGGCTGTTCGACTGGATGCAGGCCGAGGGCGATGCGCTGGCCTTTGGCGGCTATCACCTGCCGGTAGGCAGCTATATCGACGGTCGCCCGGCGCAGGAACAACACGACCATCAGCAACATCTCAATCCGGCGTTGAGGCAATGACAATCACCGAAATCAGGACTTGCATGCATCATCGTCCGGCGACGCGGGATCGGGGTCGACTCCTGTGTCGGCGAATGTTAAACATATTATGAATGTACTTACAGCCTGCGGAGACGCCCATGGTCCGGCACAAGAAGATGTATATCGGCGGTGAATTGGTGGAGGGGCAGGCCCGCCTCGACGTGGTGAACCCGGCCACCGAGGATTGCGTGGCCACGGTCGCCGCTGCCGGGCTGGACGACGTGAACAAGGCCCTGAAGGCCGCCCGGGCCGCCGCGCCCGGCTGGGCCGCGACGCCGGTGGCCGAGCGCCAGCGCTGGATGCTGAAACTGCGCGGCGCGGTGATCGCCAATCAAGAGATGCTGCGCGAGTGCATCCATCAGGAGATGGGCAAGCCCTGGGGCGGCACGCAGGAGGATTTCGACCTGCTGGAGCGGTCGCTGAAATTCTATGCCGAGGAATTCCAGCGCGTTCACGACGAAACGCTGCGCGATCTCGACGGCACTCACGAACATCGCATCGTCTATGAGCCTGTCGGCGTGGCGGTGGCCTATTTGGCGTGGAACTTCCCGCTCCTGAACCTCGCCTACAAGATCGCCCCGGCAATGGCCGCCGGCTGTCCGGTGATCATCCGCCCCTCGGCCGCGACCCCGGTCTCGGCCTATGCGGTGGGGGAATTGTGCCAGGAAATCGGCCTGCCGGCGGGGGTGGTCAATATCCTGACAACCGATGGCTACGGGCCTTCGGATGCGCTGGCCGCCTCGACCATTCCCAACCTGATCACCCTGATCGGCTCGACCAAGACGGGCCGGCATCTGATGAAGGTGGGCGCGACCTCGATCAAGAAATTCTCGATGGAGCTGGGTGGCAATGCACCAGTGCTGATCTATCGCGACGCCGACCTCGACCTGGCGGCAGAGATCGTCACCACGCTAAAATTCAACAACGCGGGCCAGATCTGCGTGACCCCGAACCGGGTCTTCGTGGAACGCGAGGTCCATGACGCCTTCCGCGACAAGGTGGTGGCGCGGGCCAGGGCCGCCAAGGTGGGTTTTGACAGAGAGGCCGATATCCTCACTGGCCCGATGATCGACCGCCGGGCCTGGGCCCGGGTCAAGGGGCTGATCGACGAGGCGGTCGAAAAGGGCGCGACGCTGCTGGCCGGCGGCGACCGGCCCGAGGGGCTGGAGACGGGGCATTTTCTGGCGCCCACGGTGCTCGATCAGGTCACCCCCGAGATGCGGATTTACCAGGACGAGATCTTTGGCCCGGTGGTCAGCCTGATCCCCTTCGACGACCGCGAGGCGGTGCTCGACCGCGCCAATGACGGCGAGGAGGGCGGGTTGGCCTCCTACATCTTCACCGCCGATCTGGCGCTGGCCGAGGCGGTCGCCAAGCGCCTGCGCTATGGCGAGGTGCAGATCAACGGCGTCAAATACGACATCTACCTGCCGCATGGCGGGATCGGGCAATCCGGCATCGGGCACGATTGCTCGCGGCTTGCCCTGAACGACTATCTCGTCGTCAAGCGTATCAGCCGGGGGCTGATCTGATGGAGGATTTCATGAAACTCGAAACAATCGCCCGCCCGCTGAAGATCACCAGGATCACCAGCCACGTTCTTCAATGTGATATGCCCGAGGAGCTGGGCTATTCGCAGCAATACTATTCGAAACGCACCGCCCATATCGTCGAGGTCGAGACCGATCAGGGGATCACCGGCTGGGGCGAATGCTTTGGCCCGGGCAATGTCGCGCTGGCCAACAAGGCGATCGTGGAAGAGGTGATCCAGCCGCTGGTGCTGGGCATGGATCCGATGGACCGCGACGTGATCTGGCACCGGGTCTACAACCTGCTGCGCGATCACGGACAGAAGGGGATGCCGCTACAATCGCTCTCGGGCGTCGATATCGCGCTCTGGGACATTGCCGGCAAGGTGACGGGCCAGCCGATCCACAAGCTGATCGGCGGCGCGCATCGCAGCCATGTGCGGTCTTATGGCTACGGCATGATGCTGAAACGCGAGAGCACCGCCGATCACGTCGCGCGCTTTGTCGATGAGGCGGCGGCGATCCGCGACATGGGTTTTGCCGCCACCAAGATGAAGATCGGCCTTGGCGCCAAGGACGATGTGAAACTGGCCGAGGCGGTGCGGCGCGGGGTGGGTGAAGATTTCGATTTCATGGCCGACGCCAACCACGCCTATACAACCTCTGACGCCTTCTACGTCGGCCGGGCGTTGGACGAGCTGGGCGCCTTTTGGTTCGAAGAGCCGATCGCCCCCGAGGATCTCGATGGCTACCGCGAGCTGCGCGCCGGGCTCAAGGTCAACATCTCGGGCGGCGAGGCCGAGTTCAACCGCTGGGGCTGGCGGGCGCTGTTGGAGAGCCGCGGGCTGGACATTGCGCAGCCCGAAGTCTGCGCGCTGGGCGGCATCACCGAATACCTGCGGGTGCTGGCGCTGTGCCATGCGCATTTCACGCCGGTGTTCAACCACGTCTGGGGCTCGGCCATCGCCGTGGCGACCAACCTGCACCTGCTGGCGGCCATGCCGCCGATGCCCGGCGGGCTGTTCCCGCGCGAGCCCTGGCTCGAGTTCGACACCACCGAGAACCGCTTTCGCGATCACCTGCTGGCGGAACCGCTGGATATTCAGGGACAGGTCAAACGCAACGACGGGCTGATTGCGGTGCCCACCGGGCCGGGGCTGGGGGTGGAGCCCGACCGCGGCTTCATCGAGGCCTACGAGATTGAAGGGTAGCCGCCGGCCCGACGGCTAGAGCGTTTCGGGAAAACCTTGAATCACCAAAACCCTGCCACGCCTTCGGCGCTCTCGGGCTTTTGGTGATGCTTAATGGCTCAGGTATTCCCCGAAACGACTTAGGAGCCTTTGTCCGCGTCCGGCAACAGTCCCGCCGGTTCGATGCCGCGTTTTTCGGCGCTGGCGCGCACCGCCTTGCGCAGCGCCTTGCTGCGCACGATCAGCCGGCGAAAGCGGTCCTCGTCCAGCACCAGCAGCGTGGTGGGGGCGATGGCATGGGCCTCGGCGCGGATTGATCTCTGCGTCAGGATCGCCATCTGGCCGAACATCTCGCCGCGCCCCAGCCGCCAGGACTGGCCGGCGGACTTCAACTCCACCGCGCCCGAGGCGATGAAGAACACCCGTTTGGCGGCGCTGTCCTTGTGGATGACGACTTCGCCGGCATTGACATAGCGGGTCTCGAGCACCCGCCCGAGCCGCTTTACCGCGCTTTCCTCGAACTCGGCGAACAGCGGGAACTGCCGGACCAGCGTCGTCCTTTGCAGCGCGATATCGAGCCGGGGGCGGGTTTCGGCGGCGGCCCGGCGTGCGGCGAGTTCCTGCATCAGCGCGGTATGGACCTCGGCGCCGATCAGCCCGTCTTCGCGCATCATCATATATTCGCGCTCTTCGAGCCGCAGCGCGGTGCGGCGGATGAAACGGCGCTCGAGCTTTTCGGCATAGCCGGGATATTGCAGGCGCAACCCCTCGAGCGCGGTTTCCACCGATTCGATCCGCCGGGACAGCAGCTCGTTCAGCAACTCGGCCACGCGGCGGCCGTGAATCCGGCGAATGCGGCCATCGATAAAGCCGCCGAGATCGCGCAGGATCAGCCGTTGCGATAGCAGCAGCTCGAAGCGGTCGGCGGTCATCCTGGCCAGCGGCGCCGCCAGGCCGATCCGGGCATTCAGCGCGACCGCGGCGCGGAACGCCAGGCCATAGGCAACGCTGCGCCGCGCGGCGCGCTGGTAACCGCTGCGGCCCTGTGACCGCGCGCCCTCGATCAGCCGGTCGGCATCGGAAAGCACCTTTTCCGCCATCCTGGCCGAGATCGTCCGTTCGCGCATCCGGTGCAGGATGGTGTCGCGCTCGTGGCCGGCAAGAACGATCAGGCCCAGGGCAATCCGGTCGCGGTCGAGGATGTCGGCGCTGTCCTCGGCGGTCCTGACCGCCGCGTCGAGCCGTTCGCCAAAGCGTTTGGCTTCCGAGCGCACGATGTCGCGGCTCAGGTCGTAGTTCTCGGTGGTGCGCGCCACGTCCTCGCGCACGGTCTGAAGCGCCACGGCGACCACCTGCCGCGACAGCGCCTGATCGATCGGCGACAACTGGTCGAGGCCGAGCCGGCCGATGATCCAGCGCAGGGTCGTGCCCTGCACGATCAGGGTAAAGAGCGTGAAGCCGGTGGCGAGGATACCCACCACCCGCTGGATGCCGTCGGGCACTCGGAAGCTTTCGGTGACCGCCAGCGCCAGCGCCAGGGTCACCGCGCCGCGCAGCCCGCCCCAGAGGATCGCGACCCGGTAGGGCCGGTCGACCGGCGGCGACAGCTTGAGCCGCGACAGCAGCGGCAGCAGCCCGAACAGGATCACCACACGCGCGGCGATGGCGGCGAGGATCACCACCCCGACCAGCAGGAAATCGGCGAACCTGACCTCTTCCAGCAGCCGCGGGATCAGCAGCGCGGCAAGGATGAAGATCAGCGCCCCGGCCCAATGGGCGAGCACGTCCCAGAGCTCGCGCAGGTTGGCCCAGGCCTGCGGCGGCAGGCGACCAGGGGCGGTCAGGTTCATTGTCAGCCCGGCGGCAACCACGGCGATCACCCCGGAGGCGCCGACGATCTGTTCGGCACCGATATAGGCAAGGTAGGGCAGGGCGACCGAGATCGAGATCTGCGCCAGCTCGTGCCGGCTGAACAGCGCCATGACCCAGACCGCGACCCGCGCCGCGAACCAGCCGGTAAAGGCACCGCCGGCGATCAGCATCGGAAACCGGGCCAGCGCCTCGCCGAGTTCGGGATCGGGCAGGCCCAGCATCACAAAGCCCATGAACAGCCCGAAGAGCGCGATGGCGGCGGCGTCGTTCAGCAGGCTCTCGCCCTCGATGATCCGCGCCAGCCGGCGCGGCGCCGAGATCGAGCGGAAGATCGAGACCACCGCCGAGGGGTCGGTAGTCGAGACGATGGCGCCGATCAGCAGGCAGGCCGCCAGCGGCAGGGAACTGGCCCAAGCCAGCGCGTATCCGACGCTGAAGGTGGCCACCACCACCGCCACCACCGCCAGCACCAGGATCGGAACCCAGTCGTCCAGCATCCGGCGCAGGTTCATCCCCAGCGTCGCCTGAAACAGCAGCGTCGGCAGAAAGACATAAAGAAAGACATTCGAGCGGATGGGCAGCCCGAGGATCGCCTCGGCCACCGGATTGAGCGCATCGGTGAGCTGGGTGCGCAGGAAAAACGTGGCACCAAGGCCGATCATCACCCCGAGCACCGCGAGGATCACGCTGTAGGGCAGGCGCAATCGCGCCGCCAAGGGCTCGGCCGCGCCGATGACCAGGAACAGCGATGCGATAATGGTGGTGATCAATACGATATCCATGTCTATGGAATATCAGAAGCATTCCGGGGCGCACGCGAGATTTTGGCATTTCTGCCCGGCACTGGCGTCTTCAGCGAGAAAACCGGCATGCGTGGTTCATCGAATGGCAGAGCCGGAAAATGAGGGCGGGGCCCCGTGGTCGCGAACGAACCAATTTGCAGACCAATCCCATCTGCGGCATAGGGCGGAAACGTCGACGCGAGGAGCCTGGAATGCTGTCTTATGCCGTACTTGTCATCGCGGGCCTTCTGGCCGGGATGATCAACGCCATCGCCGGCGGTGGAACGCTGCTCAGCTTTCCGGCGCTGGTCTGGCTGGGGGTGCCGCCGATCATGGCCAATGCCACCGCCACCCTGACGGCGCTGCCCGGCTATATCGGCAGCGCCTGGGCCTACCGGCACGACATCCGCGCCGAGGGCAGCCTGCCGTTGCGGGCCATCGTGCTGGTCTCGGCTCTGGGCGGCCTGGCCGGGGCGGGGCTGTTGCTGATCACGCCTGGCGACGCCTTTGTCGGCATCGTGCCCTGGCTGCTGCTCACCGCGACGCTGCTCTTTGCACTGGGGCCGCGGCTGGTGGCGGCGGTGCGGGCGCGGGGCCACGCGGTGATCGGCCCGCTGGTGTCGGCCGCGGCGTTGCTTCTGGTGGCGGGCTATGGCGGCTATTTCAACGGCGGGCTGGGGATCATGCTGCTCGCCGCCTTCAGCCTGATCGGCTTCGAGAACCTGCACAACATGAACGGGCTGAAAAACCTGCTGTCGGCCGTGCTGTCGCTGGTGTCGGTGGCGACCTATGCCACCGCCGGGCTGATCGCCTGGGAATCGGCCGTGGTGCTGGCGCTGGCGACGACGCTGGGTGGCTATATCGGCGCGCGCCAGGCACGGCGCATCCGGCGCATGGATCTGTTGCGGCTGCTGATCGTCGCCATCGGCGCGGTGCTGACCGTCGTGTTCTTTGCGCTATGACAGCGGCCGCGCGGGTTGATCCGTCGCGCCGCGGCCCCTAGACAGACAGAAAGCCGCGAGGCGCGCGATGGCGTCGCCGCCGCAGTCGCGCGTCCAAAGCCCGTATTCTCCGTCCTGAACGCCCGGACATTCGGCCCGCTTGCGGGCCTGTCATTCGTGAGGTGATCCATGTCCGACTCGACACTCGGGATGATCTTCATGGCCCTGGCCATGCTGCTGCTGCCCATTGGCGACACCTTTGCCAAGGTGCTGACCGCCGATTTGCACCCGGCCGAAGTGACGCTGGCGCGGTTGCTGGCGCAGGCGCTGTTTCTCGTGCCGGCGGCGCTGCTGCTGCGCCACCGCTTGCGCGGGCCGATGTTTTCGCCGGTTGTCGCCCTGTCCGGCGGCCTGGTGATGGTGACGCTGGGCAGCCTGATCTGGGCCTTCTCGGTGATGCCGATCGCCACGGCGATTGCCATCTTCTTTGTCGAGCCGCTGATCCTGACCGCGCTGGTCGGGCCGCTTCTGGGCGAAAAGGTCGGCGCACGCCGGATGGCGGCGGTGGGCATCGGGCTGATTGGCGCGGTGATCGTGATCCGCCCCGGAGGCGGATTTGGCGCGGCGGCCCTGCTGCCGCTTCTGGCCGCCGTCGCCTATGCGCTGAACATGATCGTGCTGCGCCGCGCCTCGAAGCTGCGCTCGGCCCTGACGGTGCAATGCGGCGCCACCTTCTATGCCTGTCTCGGTATGGGCGGGCTGACGCTTGTCTTCGGGTCCGCAGGGGCGGTCACGGCGAGTTTCGCGGCCCTGCCGCCCGCCGGCTGGATGGCGATCCTCGGCGCCGGGGCCTTTGCCGCCACCAGCTTTGTTCTGATCGCCGAGGCCTTCCGCCGGGCCGAGGCCGGCACCTTGGCGCCGTTCCAGTACCTCGAGATCGTCGGCGCCACGGCTGCGGGCTATCTGGTCTTTGGCGATTTCCCCGACCTCTGGACCTGGGTCGGGATTGCCATCATCCTGGGCTCGGGGCTCTATGTCTTCTGGCGCGAGCGGTTGCCGGCCAACCGCCCCGGCATCGCGCCGGGCCGCCGCCGCAGCCGCCGCATCCGCGCCCGCTGATCGCTCAGTCCGGGCCGGAAGAGGCGGCCCTGATCGCCTGTCGCACCAGCGCCAGGTGGCCGGCCATCTCGCGTCGGGCCGCCTCGGCATCACCGGCGGCAATGGCATCGACAATCGCCTGGTGCTGATCGGAATGAACCTGACGAAAGGCATCGACGCCGACCCGCCGGTAGGTGCGGTCCCATTCCCGCTGCCACACCGACCGGCAGCGCGTGCCGGAAAAATGCCGCAGGAGGGCGATCAGCACCGGATTGCGCGTCACTTCGGCAATCGCCTGGTGAAAGGCGTCGTCTGCGCGTTCGCAGGCCGCGTGATCGCCCGCCCGGCGCCCGGCGGCGACCAGGTCGCGCAGATGCGCGATATCCGCCGGCTCGCGCCGTTCGGCGGCGGCCGCCGCGACCTGCGGTTCGAGCAACACCCGCGCATCCATCAGGTCGAGCGGCGTGGTTGCTTCGATCAGGATCGCATCCCGGAGCGGCTGGCCGATCGGCGCCCGGCCGCGAAAAGGTGCCCTGGCCGACCCGCCGCCAGATCTGGCCCCGGGATTCGAGCTCGGCCAGCGCGGCACGCAGCGTCGCCCGGCTGCATCCAAGTGTCTCGGCCATGCGGCGCTCGGTCGGCAACCTGTCGCCCGAAGCCGGCGCTGCGCGGTCGATCAGCCGCTGCAACCGCCCGAGGGCGTCCTGTTTCGTCATCCGCATGGGATGCGTCCCTCCCTTCAATTGCGGCGTCCCGGCCGCAGTACCGCCCGCTTGTCCGGCGCGCCGGAGTTTCGCCCCGGCCCTGTATACGCTCCGACAGCCCCAGGGCAAACCTGCGCCGTTTCGGTCCTCGTGCCAGGAGGTCGCCACAGACGATCTCGCCGCAACCGCCGCCCCGGCAATCGGATGGGCGGGCCCGAACGACTGGCCCGCAGTGATCCGGGCCGAACCGCCGCCGCCTCTGCGGCCGCGCGTCGTGACTGGGTGCAATCCAGGGCAGGTCCGGCCAGTTGAGAGCTTTTTTCGGCACGGGGCAGTTTTGCCTTGTAATCCAGACGTTGGCTTGGATATACGCGTCGGCGGAGACGTGGCCGAGTGGTCGAAGGCGCTCCCCTGCTAAGGGAGTAGGCGGGAAACCGTCTCGAGGGTTCGAATCCCTTCGTCTCCGCCACTTGCCCCAGCGAAAGCGTTCTCGCGATCCGGCTGCGGCCGGATTTTCTCGTTGTTTTCGAGGGTTATGCGGGAGGGGCTGAGCACTGGCCCTAGGGTCAGGATGCATTGATTTCCGCTGCAACGCGTGATTCACGGTTCCGAAAACGGAGCGGTGAAATGTCTGATCTTTTCTGGCTGACCGATGCGCAGATGGCGCGTCTTAAACCCTTCTTTCCGAAGTCGCATGGTAAGCCTCGGGTCGATGACAAGCGGGTTCAGAGCGGGATTATCTTCATCAACCGCAATGGGTTAAGGTGGCGCGATGCCCCTGCAGCCTATGGCCCGCACAAGACTCTCTACAGCCGCTGGAAGCGCTGGAGCGAGAAAGGCGTCTTCGCGCGGATGATGGCGGGTCTGGCCGCCGGGCACGGCGAAGAACAGACCGTGATGATTGACGCCACCTATCTCAAAGCCCACCGCACAGCGACCAGCATGGCCGCGAAAAAGGGGGGCGCGGCCGCCTGATCGGTCGAACCAAGGGTGGTATGAACACCAAACTGCACGCCATCTGCGACAGCCAGGGGCGCCCTCTCGACCTGTTTGTTACCGCCGGCCAGGTGAGCGACTACATCGGCGCGCGGGCGTTGCTTTGCGGCCTGCCAAACGTCAAATGGCTGCACGGGGATCGCGGCTATGACGCTGACTGGTTCCGAGAAGCGTTGCAAGACAAAGGGATACGCGCCTGCATCCCCGGTCGGAAGCAGCGAAAAACCCCGGTCAAATATGACAAGCGCCGGTACAAGCGGCGAAACCGGATCGAGATTATGTTCGGCAGGCTCAAGGACTGGAGGCGCGTCGCAACACGCTATGACCGCTGTCCCAAGGTATTCCTCTCGGCCATCGCTCTCGCAGCTATCGTCATCTATTGATTATGAATCCTGACCCTAGTTCGTGGAAGGGTGGTAATTGTGACCCGACCGTACGGCTTCAAAGCGGAGCGCACCCTTTCATATCTCGCGACAGCTATGTAGTTTACAACTTCGCCGAAGTGGAGCGATGCATTACGATTGAGGCAGGGGTGACGCAAGGGCGGTTTGTTCGCCGGGAACCCTTTCAGGGGCCAGATTTATCTCGAATCATCAACGGGATAAGCAAATCACGCTTTACGCCAAAGAAAGTGAAGAAGTACTTAGCGTCTCTTCATTGAGCTGCACTCGCCCTTCGCGCATCACCACCCCACGCTCCTCCATCCGCCTCAAACAAGTCCTGATGCGCTCTGACAGCGCCCTACGCGGCACGTCTGGCGCAATCGGCAATATCGGTCGTGTACTGCGTTGCGCCTCAGGGCCGTCTCTGAGCCCCGCCAGCACTACCCTTGTAAGTTCATCCCTGCCCTATCCGCGCCGGGGATTTCCGGCGTCTCACGAACGGTTTTCGCCCGAATGCTCCCGACGCTTTGCTGGTATACCGTGCCGCCACGCTCCACGGTCCGGGTGTTATCTCAGGAATTCCGGAAATGCGGTGCTCAGAAACTTCGTCGCGATTCTTGGCAACGGTCTTTTTGCTGACCCGGCACCTGCGCGCGATGATATCCACGAGGACGTGGGCTGACCAAGCCGCGCGGTGACAGGAAATGTCCCCCATGAGTCCCCCAGGTGGCCATTAGGAATCCTGCGGCAACGCGATTTATGCGTAACGTGTTGATATTGTTTGGAGGCGAGTACCGGAATCGAACCGGTGTACACAGATTTGCAAGACTAGGTAAGTTGATGTTCATTATGGATTTACTGTTTAGAAGTGCTGAGGAATACCGTCGAACAGACCGTGAATGTTTAGACGGCAATTGGCGCTGTCGAGGGGAGGGGTCACCGGTAGGAGATCTGACCTGCCACTGAACTTTCATCCAGCCGCGACCGGAGCCCAATTGGTGTTTACGCCGGTTGGCGCAGGTTGAGCAATCGCCCGACGCGCGGAGCTATCATCTCGCGCAGCGGGACGGGCGATTGCGGTGGTCAGGGTCCGCGCGTAGTCGACCGGGGTCTGGTAATCCAAGGCCGAATGCGGGCGTTCGGTGTTGTAGTCCTCGACCCATGCGGCGATCACGACGCGCGCGTGTGCCAGGTTGCGGAACATGGTCTCGTTGAGCAGTTCATCGCGCATCCGCCCGTTGAAACTCTCGACGAACCCATTCTGCATTGGCTTTCCCGGTGCGATGTAATGCCATTCGACCTTGTGTTCGGAACACCATCGCAGGATCGCGTTACTGGTCAGTTCGGTCCCCTTGTCGCTGACAATCATCCCAGGCTTTCCGCGGCGTTCTATCAGATCCGTCAGTTCACGCGCGACACGGCGTCCCGAGATCGAGGTGTCTGGGATCGCAGCCAAGCATTCACGCGTGACATCGTCGACCACGTTGAGAACGCGGAAACGCTGGCCGTTGGCGAACTGGTCGTGGACAAAATCCAACGACCAGCGCGCATTAGGCCGTGCAGCGACCAGGGTCGGGGCCCGTGTTCCAACCGCCTTGCGCCGGGCCTTTCGCTTGCGCACCGTCAGGCCTTCCTCGCGGTAGAGCCGATATATCCGGTTGATGCCGGATGGCTCGCCCTCGCGGCGCAGGAGCACGAAGAGCCGCCGGTAACCGAACCGCCGGCGCTCGTTGGCCAAGTCCCGCAACCGACCGCGCAACACTGTGTCCGGCGCACGCCGGGATCGATAGCGGATCATCGTGCGGTCCGCGCTGACGATGCTGCAGGCCCGCCGCTCCGACAAGCCATGTTCGGCCCGAAGATACGCAACGGCTTCACGCTTCACGGCGGGCCCTACCACTTTTTTGAAACCAGATCCTTCATTGCTGCCAGATCCAGCATTTGCTCGGCCAGAAGCTTCTTGAGCTTGGCGTTCTCGTCCTCGAGCGTCTTCAGCCGCTTGGCCTCTGACACCGTCATGCCGCCGAACTTGGCTTTCCAGTTGTAAAAAGTGCCTTCCGACATGCCGTGCTTGCGGCACAGGTCGGCGCACTTTGCCCCTGCCTCATGTTCCGCCAGAATCCCGATGATCTGCTCGTCTGTGAATCTCGTTCGCTTCATTGTCCGTCCTCAAGTTGGGCCGGACTCTAATCGACGGTGGAGGAAAAATCCCGTGGCAGGTCAAAGCCCAGCGCCAGCTTGCGATCTGGACCTTGCAGCCCATCGCCGCGCTGCTGGCCGAGGAAGCAACCGCCAAGCTGGGCGCGGTGGTCGAGATCGACACGATCCGCCCCTTGCAAGCCTTCGACGCAGGCGGACGCGCCAGGGCGCTATCCGCGATCATCAAGACGCTGGCCGAAGCGAAGGAGGCTGGCATTCCAGCAGGCGACGTGTCTGGCGCGATGCGCATGGTCGATTGGGGGAAATGAGATAGGCCGGTCGCGCCTGGGAAAGCTCTTGTCCAGCTTGTTCACCCGAAGCGACCCGGATCAGTCGGTGAGTGCCGTACAACCCCTACAGCGCGCGGCCCGGTCCTCCACTGGGCGCGGCGCGCACTTTTGCCTTATGTGGGCTACCGTTCCTTCGCGCTTGTCTCGATGACATCGCGCAAAACTTTGATTTCTTCGATCAAATCGGCTTGGCGAGCGCTGAGGGTTTCCAGAATTTCCGACTGCACATTATTGCTATGCGTCAATGTTTTGATCGCTGCCGTCAGCTCTTTAATTACTTCTTCGTCCAATTCACTCTCCTGTTTTCAGACGGACGCCAGGGCCTCCGCCGTTCTCTGCAATAAACTCGACCCCTGCATTCTCAAGGGCTTTCTGCAAGGACGCTATGGTTCTTTCATAGGGGTGACGGCCCTCTTTTTCGAAGCTGGCAATCGTCCTTTTGGCCACGCCAGAAGCTTCAGCCAATCGATCCTGAGACATCGCCACGAGGGCACGAGCTGCGCGACATTGTGAGGGCGTCATTTTTAACCTTGCGCTAATAGTGCAATCTGCGCTAAAAGTGCAGCATTGCCCTAAAAGTGTAACCTAATCAGGAGACCCTGACAATGACCAAAGAACGCGCCCGCGCGAATGAAGAATTGCGCCCCGTCAGCAGCTGGGAAAACAATCAGGCGAAGGGCCATGCCCTGTGCGGTCAATACATGTGGGGCGAGCACAAAGACGAGGTGAAGACCCTGCGGAACCGACAGGCAGCGTACCTAAACAGCCTGCCGTCCGATCCCCAAGACGCCATCTCTGCCGCCAAGAAACTACTTGACTTTGAATACAGCGCATATCCGGAAGGCATTGAGAAAGCGTTGCATTTTTCTTTCGCGCTTGAGGCTATGGTCAAGCATGGCTCCACCGACGACGATGGCCCGGAACGTGATGCAGCGATCTATTTGGCGGATCAGGTGGCCCATGCGATGGTGCGCGCGACCGAGCAGCTGGACCGGATCAGCGATATTCTGGACAACCCGGCCAGGTTGGAGCGGGAATCCCCATCTCTCTAACTGAACCTTCCACATTAATGCTTGACGTGCACTCTTATCGTGGGTTACTCAATAAGCATGAAATCGAGTGCCTTCATAAAGATCGTGGCGGAAGCCTACCGGGTCGAGGAAAAGACCGTGACGCTCTATGCCCGCTTCATGAAAGAGGCGGGGCTGATCACCTCCGGCGCAAGGGGGGTGAACGCCCCGCACATGCATCCGCGCGATGCGGTGCGCCTGACGATTGCGCTTCTCGCCACCGGCACCGCCGCTCATGCGGTGCAGCTCTATCAGCGGTTCGCGAGCATGACTTATCAGCCCGACCGCTACAATGGGCCCCATCCCGCCAGCCTCGGCGTCCACGAGGGCGCAACGCTGGAATCCGTTCTGCTGCACATGTTCACGGCTGACATGTTCCCCGAGGGTGTCGAGGGCGGCGGGCCGTTCGAGTGTTCGCCATACCTTGAGCTGCAAGAGAATCAGCGTATTGCCACGATTGAGCATTCGCCGCTGATCGACGGAAAGTATCAGCACGGCGAACGCAAGCGCGCCGGTCTCTACTTTGCCACCCGCAACCGGCCCGAGGACATGGCCCTTGAGGATCGCTGCGCGCATGGCGGCATCATGGTTTCACGCGGCATCGCCCCGAGTGCCCTCTCTCAATGCGCCCTGCCGTTCTACCTCGAATGGCGCGACAAGGTTTCGTGGGAGACCATGCAGAAAGAGACCGAGGAAGAGAGCATCCGGCGGCATCGCGACGGTGACTTTACACCGGACAAGGGCCTCTGGTTCGAACGCGATCTAGGGGAGGCATGATGATGGAGCGCCGCCCCGCCGCAATCCGCAAGTCCGACCTGACGCCCGCTTTCGAGGCCGCGAAGGCTGCGGGCTTTGATCAGGTGTCCATCGTTGTGGAAACCGCCGATGGCAAGCGGTTCCTGATCACGGCCGGGACGGGCGGCGATGCTGCCAAGCCGGATATGACACCGCTCGAAAAGTGGAGGGCAAGCCGTGCCGCAAGCTGATCTGCCCAAAGGCGTGCACCGCGTCCGGCGGAAGCTGGCCAACGGCAAGAGCCGTTTTCACTTCTACGCATGGCGCGGCGGTCCCAAGTTCTGGGAAGATGACCACCGTAAGCCGAGCGACCCCACGTTCTATCAAGCATACGCGGATGCCGCTGCGCGCCCGAAACCGGCTGACTACACGACGCCTCAGATGGTGGATGACTTCCTGTCCAGTACCGCCATGCCCAAGGGTGAGCGTTCACGCGCTGATATTCGGAAATGGGGTCTGCGATTCGCGGACCATTTCAAGGATGCGCCCGCCGTCATCTTCGAGGAACGCGGCGCACGGGGCGAGGTGAACGCATGGCGAGCGCTATGGAAGCACTCGCCCAAGCAGCACGATATGGCGGGCACCCACGCGGTTCGCATTCTCAATTGGGCGGTGGATGAGGGCAAGCTGTCCGAACATCACTGCCACAAGCTCCACCGGCTCTATGAGGTGGATCGCTCAGAAATCGTCTGGACCCCGGCGGACCGGGAAGCCTTCAACGCGGTCGCGCCGGAATGGGTGCGCCGTATTCTCTGCGCGGCCTGCGAAACCGGCTTACGCCCTGCCGACCTGATCAAGCTGACGCCTGCCCATATCGAGCAGACGCCGCTCGGCCGTCGCCTTCGCGTCAGGACGAACAAGCGCAAGCGGCTGGCCCATATCCCGATCACGCCGGCGCTGGCCGAGGTGATCGACACGACCCCGCCGGGCCGGTTGCTGATCCTTACGAATGCGAATGGCAATGCCCTGACCCCGCATCGCGCGTCCGAGGGTGTCCGCCAGTGGCGCGGCAAAGCCAAGCTGTCCGATGAGCTGCGCCTGTACGATGCACGGGGGACGGCTGCAACGCGCCTGCTGAATGCGGGCCTGTCCCTTGCCAACATCGCCAATCACATGGGGCAACGCGTTCAGGAAAGACCGAGACGGCGGGAAGCCGATGCCTGAACCAATCGACGCGCTGATGTCTTACCTTGGCGCGGCGGCGCTCGGCGGCGACCAGCGACTTTTTTTGTACGTGAAACCGAGCCGGGACAGCAGGTTGGCAATGGAAGAATGATGCACCCGCACGCCCTCGGCATCGGCCAGCGCATCGCGCAGCTCGAAGAGCGTGATGTCGGGGTCTTGCGCGACCAACTCCTCAAGGAAACCCTGGTGCGGCGCCAGCTTTCCCTTGCCGCGTGGAGGTCCCTGGGGAGCCGGTCCCGCATGACCTTTGGTCCGCACCTGACGCGCCCACCGTGCGCCAGTGGCCGGTGACACCTTCAGACGCAACGCTGCCGCACGCCCGCTTAATCCTTCCTCAATATATCTCTGAAACCGTTTCCGAAGCGCCGCAGGCAAAGGTGCTGACATGATCCATCCTCCCAATGAGGATGATGATGTGGACGCCGCTGCGAGCTCAGCGCCAGATGTGGTGCGGAGTACCACGCAAAAGCAGGAAAGGAGCGTTCCGATGAACATAGCAACAATTGGATTGGACTTGGCTAAGAGTGTCTTTCAGGCACATGGCGTGGATGGGGCCGGGAAGACCGTTCTGGTGAAGAAGCTGCATCGTAAACAGATGCTCCCGTTCTTCTCGAAGCTGCCACCCTGCCTGATCGGTGTGGAAGCTTGTGCCACGGCGCATCACTGGGCTCGGACGTTGATCGCCATGGGCCATGACGTGCGGATCATGCCGCCGTCTTACGTCAAGGGATACGTGAAGCGCGGCAAGAGCGACGCTCTGGATGCCGAAGCGATCTGCGAGGCCGTTGGGCGTCCGACGATGCGGTTCGTTCCTGTGAAGACGGTAGAACAACAGAGCATCCTGATGGCGCACCGGACCCGATCGCTACTCGTGCGCCAACGAACCATGGCCGCGAATGCGCTTCGCGCGCATTTGGCCGAATATGGCCTTGTCGCAAATCCGGGCATCGCCAATCTGGTGAAGCTGGCGGATCGGGCATTTGCCGATGAAGCCCTGCCAGCCTATGCCCACCGGGCGCTTGAGATCCTGATCCGCCGGATCGCTGAATTGACCGAAGAGATCGGCGCACTGGATCAGGACCTGAAGGCCTGGCATGCCGGGAACGAGGCAAGCCGCAGGCTCGCGGCCATCCCCGGCGTCGGTGTGATCACCGCGACCGCCCTCGCAGCGACCGTTACGGACCCGGATCAATTTCGCTCCGGCAGACAGTTCGCTGCCTGGCTTGGGCTCACGCCGCAGCAGCACTCAACAGGTGGCAAGACCCGGCTTGGCGGCATCTCGAAACAGGGCGACCGCTATCTCAGGCGATTGCTGGTCGTCGGGGCCACGGCAGTCATGCGGCACGCCAAGCGAAACCCGACGCCGATGACGGACTGGGTGAACGGATTGCTGGAGAAAAAGCCGTTTCGGCTTGTTTCTGTCGCGCTCGCAAACAAACTCGCCCGCATCGCATGGGTACTGCTCACGCGCGGCGAGACCTACAGGCCCTACGGGCGACCCGTTTGACAGCACCGGCCGAAACCAGATTGGCAATGGCAGTCGATGATGCGTAACGATCGAGCCAAAGGTGAAGCAAACCCGTCTGATTCAACGCGCCTCCAAAGCGCGCCAGGTTGATCAGGGACCTCACCGGCGGATTTCCATCAGGGCCAGCGGCAGAAGACAGCCGCGCAAGCAGGCCGGACATATGAAAGCAACCGATCACCGCAACCGACAAAATCAACCCTTGCCATAGGCGGCGTCCACATATGAATCACATCTGATGCCTCAAGGGAATCCCTCGCGATTCAGGTTCAAGCCGAAACGCTTTAGAATTGTAGACACCTGCCTGTTTCATTTTCTTCTGCCTGATTTCGAAGTCAACGGGCGACAGCATGCCGTTGTTTGTGTGCTTACGCTTCGGGTTGTAGAAGAGTTCGATGTATTCGAACACGTCCTGTCGGGCGGCTTCCCGGGTCTGGTATGTGCGTCGCTTGACCCGCTCGCGTTTCAGCAACTGAAAGAAGCTTTCCGCGACGGCATTGTCATGGCAGTTCCCGCGTCGGCTCATGCTGGGTTCCAGGTTATGCTGGTTAAGGAACGTCTGCCATTCCCGGCTGGTAAATTGAGAGCCTTGATCTGAATGCAACGTGACCTTTCCGTCGGGTTTGCGTCGCCAGACCGCCATCAGCAGGGCCTGCAAGGCCAGGTCCGTTGTCATGCGGGACTGGGCGGACCAGCCGACCACGCGGCGCGAGAAGAGGTCGATGACGACGCACAGATACAGCCAGCCCTCCTGGGTCTTGATGTAGGTGATGTCTGTTACCCAGACCTGGTCAGGCTGAGAGGCGCTGAATTGCTGCTCCAGCTTGTTCTCAGCCACGATGGCCGGTTTGCCGCCATAGCGGCCCGGTCGGCGCTTGTAGCCAACCTGGGCGGCGATCCCGGCCAGAGACGCCAGACGCGCCACCCGGTTCTCGGAAATTTGCTCGCCCAGGTCGCGCAGATCATCTGTCAGCTTGCGATAGCCATAGACCTTGCCGCTCTCTGCCCAAGCCTGCCGGATCAACTCGGTCTGACGCACATCCTCCTGCGCACGGTGGCTTAACGGTTCCTTAAGCCATGCATAGAAGCCGGAGAAATGGACCCGCAGAACCCGGCACATGGCCCGGACGCCGAACTCTCCGGGATGCGCCCGGATGAAGGCGTACTTCATTGGGACCCTCGCGCGAAGTACACCGTTGCCTTCGTCAGGGAAACGCCCCACCGGGGCCTTTCCTGATCCTCCTCAGTTTAGGATATCGCGCTCCTCGGTCACCCTGGCCAGCTCGCGCTTCAGCCGCCGGTTCTCGGCCTCATGATCCACGACCGGAACCTTTGGCGCGGGATCACCGAACAGCTTCATCCACTTGTAGAGCGAATGAGTGCTGACCCCCAATCGCCGGGAAACCTCCCGAACCGGATACCTCCGCACCATAATCTGATCACCGCATCGCGCTTGAAATCGTCGCTGTAATTGCTTGTCCCCATGTCGGCCTCCTTGCCTCAAAGTTTGGGGGCAAAGCGTCTACAAATCTAGGGGCATCTCAATTCGCTACACCGAGCGCTTGGTCGAGGCCGGACTGGAGCCATCGGTGGGCAGCGTCGGCGACTCGTATGACAACGCGCTGGCCGAAACGGTCATCGGCCTGTTCAAGACCGAGGTCATCCACCGACTTGGACCGTGGAGATCGGCCGATGCCGTGGAATGGGAAACACTGAAATAGGTCGAATGGTTCAACAACCGCCGCCTTCTCGGGCCGGTCGGGAACATCCCGCCAGCCGATGCCAAGCGCAACTTCTATGAAACGATCGAAGGAGTTAATATGGTCGCCTGAGACCAAGCAACCTGCCTCCGATGGAACCGGGGCGGTTCAAATCGCCGAGGCGTCGGGGTCGGTCTACGAAGTCATGGCGCACTTGTCGCACAGCGACCCGAAGACCGCCGCCATCTACGCCAAACGGATCCATCGCGCGCGCCTCGCCGAGCGTGCCGCGCGTAGAAGAGAGTGCGGAAAACGCCGCGGAAGCCAAGAGTGTCCCACGCCACGAAAATCGTGGGACACTGAACGAGGTAACGTCCAGTAAAACAATGGGTATTGAGAAAAAGTGGCAGCCCGTAGGGGAATCGAACCCCTCTTTCCAGGTTGAAAACCTGGCGTCCTAACCGATAGACGAACGGGCCACTCTGTGTCGCTGCGGGGTGGGCGGTGTGGCCAACCCTGCGGCGTGAGGCGGGTTCTAAGTAATGCGGTGGGATTGCGCAAGCGGAAAAATGAAAAAAATCCCGCGCGGGTGCGATTTTTTTCGGCGCAGCGCAGCGGCGGGTAAGCCTTTGATATCCTTCACTTGAGAGGCGGGGATTCTGCGGAAAACGATCCACAGGCGCGGAATCACCCGGTGGCGCGGGCCGCGTCGTCGAGGCGCAGCTGCACTTTCTGACGGCCGCCCCAGGTGTTGATGTCGAGCTTGCCCGCCAGATGAAACCGTGCGCCGCCGTGGTCGAGCAGGGTCTGGCCCAGCGGGCCGTCGAAGGCGCCAAAGGCGATGGCGTCGAGGGGCGGCGTCAGCCCGTCGGAAAAGCTCAGCCGCAGGTGGCTCTCGCCGGCGCGTTTGGCAAAGCGGATCGCCATGTCGGGAAAGGCAAAGCGCGGGGCCGGGGCCGAGGCGCCATAGGGGCCGGCGTCTTCCAGCCGGGTCACCAGTTCGGCCGTCGCCGCACCGGGCATCAACGCGCCGTCACAGCGCAGATCGGCCGGGCCCGCGTCGCCGGCGCCCTGGCGGGCGAGCAGCTCGGACAGGCGCTCCATCGCCGGCGCGAGCTGCGCGCGGGTCAGGCTGAGGCCGGCCGCCATGCGGTGGCCGCCGCCCTTGGTCAGGTGGCCTTCGGCGGCAAGTTTCTGAATCGAGACGCCGAGGTCGACGCCGGCCACCGAACGGCCCGAGCCCTTGCCCTCGTCACCGTCAAAGCCGATCACGATGGCCGGACGGTTGGTCAGCTCTTTCAGCCGCGAGGCGACGATGCCCACGACGCCCGGGTGCCAGCCTTCGCCGGCGGCCCAGACCAGCGGCGCATCGAGGCCACGTTCCTCGGCCTGGGCCAGCGCGGCGGCGCGCACTGCCGCCTCGATCTCGCGGCGGTCGGCGTTCAGCTCTTCCAGCCGGTCGGCCATGGCGCGGGCCTCGGCCGCATTGTCGGTGGACAGGAGCCGGGCGCCCAGATCGGCCTTGCCGATGCGGCCGCCGGCATTCACGCGCGGGCCCAGCACATATCCCAGGTGATAGGCGGCCGGGGCACAGTCGAGCCGGGCGGCATCGCAGAGCGCCACCAACCCGGTCCTCTGCCGGCCCGCCATGACCTTGAGCCCCTGGCGCACCAGCGCCCGGTTGACCCCGGTCAGCGGTGCCACATCGGCCACGGTGGCCAGCGCCACCAGATCGAGCAGCGCCATCAGGTCGGGCCCGCGCTCGCCGGCCTCGCGCAGCTGTCGCCCGGCTTCGACCAGGCAGAGAAAGACCACGGCGGCGGCGCAGAGATGGCCCAGGGCGCCATCCTCGTCCTGGCGGTTGGGGTTCACCACCGCCACCGCATCGGGCAGGGTCTCGCCCCCGAGGTGATGGTCGAGCACCACGACGTCAGCGCCCCGGGCGGCGGCGATCGGCCCGTGCGAGAGCGTGCCGCAATCGACGCAGAGGATCAGGTCATGGTCGCGCGCCAGGGCGGCCATTGCCGGTTCATTGGGGCCATAGCCCTCGTCGATCCGGTCCGGCACGTAAAGCGTCGCCTGCCGCCCGAAATGCCGCAGCCAGGCGATGAGCAGCGCCGCGGAAGATCCGCCGTCAACGTCGTAATCGGCAAAGATCGCAATGCGTTCGCCGGCCTTCAGCGCCCGCAGCAGGCGCGCCGCGGCCTTGTCCATGTCGCGCATCTGGCGCGGGTCGGGCAGAAGATCGCGCAGCTTCGGTTCGAGAAAGGCCTGGGCCTCGGCGGCCTCGACCCCGCGGCGCGCCAGCACCTGCGCCAGAGCGCGGGGCAGGGCGGTGGCCTGCTCCAGCAGATCGGCCTGGCGTTCGACGGCCAGGCCGGGGCCGATCCAGCGGCGGCCGGTAAGCGAGCGCTCGACATTCAGGAATGCGGTCATCCGGCGCCCCCGGTGATTTCGGCGGTGCTGCGGGCGGTGACGAACTCGCCATGCAGATGGCTGATGGCGGCGTCGTGGATCGCCTCGGGGTCGGGCGCGACAAGGCCCGCCCGCCACGAGGTGTCGGCATTGCCGGCAAAGGCGGCGCAGGCGTCATGCGCCAGCGTCACCGCGAAGTCGAGGTTGGCGGCCATGCGGCAGGAGGTCGAGACGCAATGCGGCGTGGTCAGCCCGCAGATCACCAGATGCGTCACGCCCTGCGCGCGGAGGCCGGTCTCGAGCCCGGTGCCGATGAAAGCGGAATTGACCGATTTCTCGTGCTGCGCCTCGCCGGCCAGCGGGGCGAACCCGGGCAGAAAGGCGATATCGCCGGTTTCGGGGTGCAGCGGACTGCCGGGGGTGGTGCTGAGATGGCGCACCATATGCAGGGGCCAGCCCTGCGCGCGCGCGTGATCCGCCAGCCGCAGGGCCTGGGCCTCTGCGTCGGGGTTGTTGCGCGCCCCCCAGGCCGGATCGCGAAACCCGGCCTGGAAGTCGATCATCACAAGGGCGGTTGCCGCCATCACTCTTCCGGGTGACGATAGATCATGCGGCGCACCGATCCGGTCTTGGACCGCATCAGCAGCGTCTCGGCGGTGGTCCAGCCCGGCGTGCGCTTGAGCCCCGGCAGCAGCGAGCCCGAGGTGACGCCGGTTGCGGCAAAGATCACATGGTCGGTCACCATGTCGTCGCGGGTGTAGACCCGGTCGAAGTTGGTGATCCCGGCCTTCGTGGCGCGGCCTTTTTCATCGTCGTTGCGGAACATCAGCTTGCCATAGATCTGCCCGCCCATGCATTTCAGCGCCGCCGCGGCCAGCACGCCCTCGGGGGCGCCGCCAGAGCCCATGTACATGTCAATGCCGGTCAGTTCAGGTTCGGCGCAATGCATGACACCGGCGACGTCGCCGTCGGTGATCAACCGGATCGCGCAGCCGGTGGCGCGCAGCTCGGCGATCATCTCTTCATGGCGCGGACGCTCCAGCACGCAGACGGTGATGTCGGTGGTGGAACAGCCCTTGGCGGCGGCCAGCGCCGAGACCCGCTCGGAGGGGCTCATGCTCAGCGTCACCACGCCGGGTTTGAAGCCGGGGCCGATTGCCAGCTTGTCCATGTAGACATCGGGCGCATGCAGCATCGAGTCGCGCGGACCCATGGCGATCACGGTCAGGGCGTTGGGCATGTCCTTGGCGGTCAGCGTGGTGCCTTCCAGCGGGTCGAGCGCGATGTCCACCGCCGGGCCCTTGCCGGTGCCGACCTCTTCGCCGATGAACAGCATCGGCGCCTCGTCGCGTTCGCCTTCGCCGATCACCACCGTGCCCTGGATGTCGAGCTGGTTGAGCTGATCGCGCATCGCGTTGACGGCGGCCTGGTCGGCGGCTTTCTCGTCCCCGCGGCCAATCAGCTTGGCGCTGGCGATGGCGGCCTGTTCGGCCACCCGGGCGAGGCCCAGAGACAGCATGCGGTCGTTGAAATCCTTGGGAGCCATCGGCGAAATCCTTTGCAACAGAAGCGTCGGCCTCTGACTACCTTGTGCGGGGACGGGGCCGCAAGTGGGTTGCGGCGTGCCGGGCGCGCGGGGCGGCGCATTTCCGGCCGCTCAGGGCGCGCGCACCGTGTGCCGGGCCAGCGCCGCCATGAAATCGGTGCGGGTGACGATGCCGATGATCCGGCCACGGTCCAGGACCGGCACCGCATCGATCCCCGCGCCAGCCATCATCGGCATCAGCGCGGCGATCGGGGTTTCGGCGGTGGCGCGCGGCCCGGCAACCGACATGATCTCGGCGGCCGCCACCGGCCGGTCGCGGTCGCGGTCGAGCAGCCGTTTCAGCGCCGGCCCGAAGCCCCGGTCGAGGCGCAGGGCGTCCTCGCGGGCGCGGGTGATCAGGTGGATCTGAAAGATCACCCCCAGAAACCGCGCCCCGGGCCCGACCACCGGCAGGGCGGTGAAACGGTGCCGGGCAAAGAGACGCGCCACCTCGGTCAGCGGGGTCTCGGGCGTCACGGTGACCAGATCGCGCGACATGATGTCGGCAGCCGCGAGCGGCCCGGTGCGATGGGACGCCGCCTGAAGCTCGGCGGCGCCGATCAGCCGGGCCAGATCCTCGACCCCGAGGTTGAGGGATTGGCGATAACGCTCGAGGATCGCCGCCAGCTCTTCCTCGGACAGCCCCAGTCGCTCGACCGGATCGGCATCCTCGGTGCCATGGTGGCCGGGGTCGTCGAATTGCCGCAGCGGATAGTGGCGCCCGGTCAGCCGGGCATAGACCGCCGCCAGGGCCACCAGCGCCGCCGTGCCGAGGGCGATCGGCGCCAGCGCAAACCAGAAGCCCAGGCGTTCGACCGCCTCGGGGCTCATCGCCGCCGTCATCGCCACCGCGCCGGCCGGCGGATGTACCGCGCGGCACAGGATCGTCACCGTCACCGCCAGCCCGACCGCAAGCGCGATACGCAGCGCGGACTCGGGCAGCAGCAGCGCCACCGTGACCCCCACCAGCGCCGCCAGGGTATTGCCGACGATGGCCGACCAGGGCTGCGCCAGCGGGCTGTTGGGCACTGCGAACAGCAGCACCGAGGAAGCCCCGAAAGGCGCAACCAGATAAAGCCCGAGTTCGAGATCGACCACCGGCGAGAGCAGGAACAGCCCGACGAGGGCAAGGCCCGCAAAGGCGCCGACCCCGGCGCGCAGCGCCTCACCGGGCGCGGGGCCGGCCACGGCAGGGCCAAGAGAACGCAGAATGTGCAAGACGGGCCCCTTTTGCGACTGCGCGCAAAATTTCAGCAAACCCCCCGAAGTTCAAGCATCGCGCAATTCGCGCAGCGCCCCGTCGTCAGACCTCTTCGATGCGCAGCGCCACCGGATCGCCCAGCACCACATCGGTCGTGCCGATGGCATCCAGCGCCTCGTTCAATGCCGAGCGCTGGGTCTTGTGGGTCACGATCAGCACCGGCGCGGCCTCGTCGGCGTGATCGTATTGCCGCATCCGGTCGATCGAGATTCCGGAGGCGCCGAGCAGCGTCGCCACCTTGGCCAGGGCGCCCGGCCTGTCGCGCAGGGTCATCCGCAGGTAATAGGGCGCGGGCGCGGCGCTCTGTGCCGGCTGCGCCTCGGAGAGGGTCTTTGCCGGCTGACCGAAGGTCGTGACCCGCAGCCCGCGTGCGATGTCCATCACGTCGCCCATCACCGCGCTGGCGGTCGGGCCTTCGCCGGCCCCCGGCCCGCGCAGCACCACCTGATCGACGGCGTCGCCTTCGATCACCACCATGTTGGTGCCGCCCTCGAGCTGCCCCAGCGGCGAGGCGGCCGGCACCAGGCAGGGCGACATCCGCTGCTCCAGCCCGCGGCCGGTCATCTGTGCCACGCCCAGAAGCTTGATGCGATAGCCCATGTCGGCGGCGGCGCGGATGTCCTCGATCAGGATGCGACCGATGCCCTCCAGCTCGACCCCGGCGAAATTCACCTGGGTGCCAAAGGCGATCGACGACAGCAGCGCCAGCTTGTGGCCCGCGTCGATGCCGCCGACGTCCAACTCGGGATCGGCCTCGAGAAAGCCCAACTGGTTGGCCTCTTCAAAGACCGTGTCATAGGGCAGGCCGGCGCTTTCCATCCGGGTCAGGATGTAGTTGCAGGTGCCGTTCATCACGCCCAGCACGCGGGTCACCTCGTTTCCGGCGAGCCCCTCGGTAAGCGATTTGATCACCGGGATGCCGCCGGCGACCGCCGCCTCGAAGCGCAGAACCGCGCCATGGTCCTCGGCCAGCTGCGCCAGCTCCTGGCCATGCAGCGCCAGCATCGCCTTGTTGGCGGTGACCACGTCCTTGCCGGCCTTGAGCGCCGCCTCGGTCGCGGCCTTGGCCGGCCCGTCCGAGCCGCCCATCAGCTCGACAAAGACATCCACGTCATCGCGCTTGGCCAGGGCCACCGGATCGTCTTCCCAATCGTAGGCCGCGAGGTTCACGCCGCGATCCTTGTCGCGGGTGCGGGCCGAGACGGCGCTGATCTCGATCGGACGCCCGGCGCGCACGGCCAGAAGATGCGCCTTCTGCCGGACGATCTTGACCGTGCCGGTGCCGACCGTGCCAAGCCCGGCGATACCAAGGCGTAGGGGTGTGGTCATGGGGGGTCCTCCGGCAAGATCAGGCGTTTCGCGCGATGTATCGCCAAGTGCGGCAGGGTGCAACGGCAAGGATGCGCCCTGCCGTCTATTCGGGCAGGACGATCTCGCCGACGCCCCGGGCCATGCGCGCCCGGGTGCCCCGGTCGATCACCGGACGGCGCAGCCGCGCGGTGCGCGCTTCGAGCCCCCGAATGCGCGCCAGCAGACCTTCGGCCAGGGCGGTCGAGGTGGTGGCCTCCGGCACGGCGGCCAGTTCCTCGACGCTGAGCAGCCGGGGATAGGGCGCGGCGTCCACCGCCGGACCCTCGCTGTCGGCCAGTTCGGGAAACTGGGTACAGGCCGCCAGGCTCAGGCAGAAACTTAACCGGATCAGGCGCATGAGGGCTCCGCAAATTGCTCCCTTCCTCATGCCGCATCGGCGGCGGGAGGGCAAGGATTGGTGATTGATCTGAACGTTTGTTCAGTTCATTGTGGCGCCATGGCACGCACCCAAGGCTCGCATTCCGACATTACCGGCCCCAAGGTCCGCGACGCGGCGCTGCGGCTTTTTGCCCGGCACGGCTTTGCCGCCGTCTCGATGCGCCAGATCGCCGGCGAAGTCGGGGTCCAGGCCGGGGCGCTCTACAATTACACTCCCGACAAACAAAGCCTGCTGTTCTCGCTGCTCAAGGGGCACATGGACGATCTGCTGGCCGCCTGGGCGGCCGAACCGACCGCGCGGGATCCGGTCGAAAGCCTCGCCCGGTTCACCCGCTTCCACATCCGCTTCAACATCGAGCGGCCGGAGGCGATCTTCATCTCCTACATGGAACTGCGCAACCTCGCCCCCGAGAATTTCGCGGTGATCGAGAAGCAGCGCCGCGCCTATGAGGACGAGCTCGAGGCGATCCTGCGCGCCGGCGTCGCCCAAGGCTGTTTCGAGGTGCCCGATCCCAAGATCGCCACGCTGGCGGTGATCGCCATGCTCACCGGGGTCAATACCTGGTACCGGGCCGGCGGCCGGCTGTCGCTGGACGAGGTGCAACAGATCTACTGGGACATGGTGCGCCGCGCGGTCGGCGCCTGAGCCGCGTCTGGTCTTTCCTCTTGCCGAAAATACCGCGGGGGAGTCGCGGCCTGCCGCGACGGGGGCAGCGCCCCCATAGGCCGTGCGCTTTCCTGTCCCATCGCCCGCGTCCCGAACCTGCCCCGGGACCTCGCCGCCAGCCCCGAGGCGCGATGTCAGTTGCCGCGCCGTTTCGCGCGCAGGGTGGGATCGGCCTCGCGCGGATCCTCCGGCCAGGGATGGCGCGGATAGCGGCCGCGCATGTCGCGGCGGACATCGGCATAAGAGCTGTCCCAGAAACCGGGAATGTCCATCGTGGTCTGCACCGGGCGGTGCGCCGGCGACAGCAGGGTGACGCGCAGCGGCTGGCCGGCCACCGTCGGATGGCGGGTCTGGCCGAACATCTCTTGCAGCCGCAGGGTGATCTCGGGGTGGGCGCCGGAGTAATCGATCGGGATCTTCCGGCCCAGCGGCGTCACGAATGCGGCGGGCACCGCCCGGTCGAGCGCCTGGATCTGATCCCAGGAGAGCCGTGCCACCAGGGCATCATGCGGATCGAATCCCTTCCATTGCTCCGCCGTCCGGAGGCCGGTGATATAGGGAAGCAGCCATTCCTCGAGCTCCGCGAGCAGCGCCGCTTCGGAGACATCCGGCAGATCGACGCCGCCATCGCGCGCCACCTCGATCCGGGCCACCAGCCGGGTCGCGCCCTTGCTCATCTTCAGCCCCAGCTCGCGCACCCCGTCGAGCATGGCGCGGGCCACCCGGTCCTCCGGTGCATCACTCCAGATCCGGTCCTGAAGCGCGATCTGCCCCAGCCGCTCCTGCTGTCGCGCCACCACCCGCCGTTCGCGTTTCGACCAGTCGCAGAGATCGACCCAGGCGATCTGATCGGCAAAGAGCGCGCGGATCTCCGCCTCGGAGATGGCGATGGCCTGGCGGATGCGGGCCTCGCGCGGGTTGCCGTCTGTGTCGGTCACCACGATCAGCCGCTGGCCGGCCAGCGGATCGGCGGGCTCCATCACCGCCCCCTTGCCGCCCGACAACACGTAGCGCGGCGCGTCCCCCTGGCGGCGCAGCCCGATGCGGTCGGGATAGGCCAGCGCCGCCATCTGCGCGGCGCTCAGCGCGCCCGCAGGGCCGCGCCCCGCGGCACGGGTCAGGCGCTTCGCCTCCTGGTTGATGCGGTCGAGCGCCGGGCGGTGCAGCTCGTAGGGCCGGCGCTGGCGGAAGCCGCGCGGATCGCGCAGCGCCTCGAGCCTGAGCGCCAGGTCCACCGGCGCGCCGCGCAGCGGATCGCGGTCGGCCAGCAGCGCCGCCAGCGCCGCCGCCTCGGGCCCGGCCTCGGCCAGCATATGCGCCAGTCGCGGATGCAGCGGCAACGCCGCCAGCCGGCGGCCATGCGCGGTGATCCGGTTGCCGGCATCAAGCGCGCCCAGCATCCGCAAGAGACCCTGCGCCTCGGCCCAGCTGCCGGGGTTGGGCGCGGTGAGGAAAGGCAGCTCGTCGGCGCTGGCGCCCCAGAGCGCCAGCTCCAGCGCCAGCCCCGCCAGGTCGGCCACCTCGATCTCGGCCGGGGCAAAGGCCGGCAGCGCACCGTCCTCGCCCCGGGTCCAGAGCCGGTAGGCCACCCCCGGCGCCACCCGGCCGGCGCGGCCCGCCCGCTGGGTGGCCTCGGCGCGGCTGACCTTTTCCGTCACCAGCCGCGACATGCCGGAGCCGGGATCGAAGCGCGCGCGCCGTGCCCGGCCGGCATCCACCACCACGCGGATGTCCTCGATGGTCAGCGAGGTCTCGGCGATCGAGGTCGCCAGCACCACCTTGCGGCCCTGGCTCTCGGGCCGGATCGCAGCGCGCTGCCGGGCAAAGGGCAGGGCGCCATAAAGCGGCCGCAGCTGGCAGTCGCCGGGCAGGCGCGCGCTCAGCAGGGTCTCGCAGCGGCGGATCTCGCCCTCACCGGGCAGAAAGACCAGCACGCCCCCCTCGGTCTCTGCCACCGCCCGGGTCACCAGATCGGCGCAGGCCTCGGCGATCCGCGCCTTGGGCCCCAGCGGCCGGTCGAGCCAGCGGGTCTCGACCGGGAAAGAGCGGCCCTCGGAGGTGATGACCGGCACATCACCCATCAAGGCCGCCACCGGTGCGGCCTCAAGCGTTGCCGACATCACGATCAGCCGCAGGTCGTCGCGCAACGCCTCGGCGATCTCGAGGCAGAGCGCGAGGCCCAGATCGGCATTCAGCGAACGTTCGTGGAATTCGTCGAAGATCACCGCGCCGACGCCGGAAAGTTCCGGGTCGCTTTGAATCATCCGGGTCAGGATGCCTTCGGTGACCACCTCGATGCGGGTGTGTCTGCCGATGCGGCTCTCGCCCCGAATCCGGTAGCCCACGGTCTCGCCCGCCGTCTCGCCCAGGGTTTCGGCCATGCGTTCTGCGGCGGCGCGGGCGGCCAGCCGGCGCGGCTCGAGCATCAGGATGCGGCCGTCGACCAGCCCGGCCTCGAGCAGGGCCAGCGGCACGCGGGTGGTCTTGCCGGCGCCGGGCGTCGCCTGAAGCACGGCGCGGCCCTGGGCCGCGATCGCCGCCAGAAGTTCGGGCAGCGCGTCGTCGATGGGAAGGGGCAGGCGGGGCGTCATGCCGGCCTTATCGCCGAATGAGCAGCACCCGTCCACGCAGAGTTTTGGCGTCGATCCGGCTGACCTGCCAATGACCCGAGGCCGCCGGCGCATAGGATAGCTCGAAGGGGAAGGTCCGGCCTTCCTTCAGCGCCTTGCGGGAAAACCCGCCTTCGCGGATATACCGGCCCTTGCAGACCACCCGATCGGTGGCGCGGCTGTCTTCGGAGGTGGTCAGCCGGATGCGCCGCTCGCCGTCGAAATAGACGGTGTCGAGCCGGCAGAGATCGTCGCCATCGCGCGCCCGCAACAACTGCCAGAAGGCGGTCAGCGGATCGAGCGCGTCGCCCTGGCTGCGCGGATCGAGCCAATGCGCGTCGGGCTCTTCGCTTTCCTCCAGCACCGGCAGGCCGCCGCGATAGGCGATCACCTTGTCGCTGCTGCGCCGCCCGGTATCGAGGCTCTCTTCATAGCGCAGCGGCGCATAGCTGTCGCCATTCACCCGTCCGGTCACGTCGGCACGGTAGCGAAATCGGGCGATCGCGGCGATCAGGCCCGAGGATTTCACCCGGCCTGTCGCCGCGTACTGCCCGTTCTCGCGGGTCATTGCAAAGCGCACCTCGCCGGCCTTGAGACCGGCAAAATAGACCTCGAATCTGCCGGTTTCCGAGGCCGGCTGCGCTGCCGTCGCGCTGCCTGCGCCGAATGAGGCGGCCCCCAGCGCGAAAAAGGTTATCAGGGCACAGAGCCTGTGCCGCATATGCTGCCCGATCATCTGTGGTGTTCCCGAGTCCTGCGCGGAAATGCATTGTCCGGTGGATTGTCGCCACCGCTCTGGACTAGAGGTACAAGCCGAGGCAGAAATTGCCAGCCGGTCCGCCTGCCGGGCCGCCAGCGCGCGAATTCCCGCGTATGCGGGGCGGGCTCTGTGCGGAAAGATGCCGGTCGCAGTAAAGTGAGGGACGAGATGGAGATTGCCGAACTGGCCGAGCGGGTTCTTGCCGGAGAGAGACGGGCGCTGTCGCGGGCGATCACGCTGATCGAAAGCCAGCGCGCGGATCACCGGGCCAGGGCCACCGAGCTGATGGAGCATCTGCGCCTATCCGACCGGCAGGCGCTGCGAATCGGGCTTTCGGGCACGCCCGGCGTCGGCAAATCCACATTCATCGAAAGCTTCGGTCTGATGCTGACCGGGCAGGGCAAGCGGGTGGCGGTGCTGGCGGTCGATCCCTCGTCGGCCCGTTCCGGCGGATCGATTCTCGGCGACAAGACGCGGATGGAACAGCTCTCGCGCGACCGCAACGCCTTTATCCGCCCCTCGCCCAGCCAGTCGCATCTGGGCGGCGTGGCGCGGCGCACCCGCGAGGCGGTGCGGCTCTGCGAGGCCGCCGGGTTCGACGTGGTGCTGATCGAGACCGTCGGTGTGGGCCAGTCCGAGACGGTGGTGGCCGAGATGTCGGACCTCTTCCTGCTGTTGTTGGCGCCGGCGGGGGGCGACGAGCTGCAAGGGGTCAAGCGCGGCATCATGGAAATGGCCGACCTGATCCTCGTCAACAAGGCCGATGGTGACCTGAAAGCCACCGCGACGCGAACCTGCGCGGATTATTCCGGCGCCCTGCGCCTGTTGCGCAAGCGGCCGCAGGATCCGCCGGGCTATCCCAAGGCGCTGACCGTCTCGGCGCTCGAGGAGCAGGGGCTGGAGACCGCCTGGGACGAGATGCAGGCCCTGACCGGCTGGCGCCGAGACGAGGGCCATTTCGACGCGCGCCGCGCCGATCAGGCACGCTACTGGTTTGCCGAGGAGGTGCGGCAGGCACTGCTCGCGCGACTGCAAGCGCCGGCGGCCCGCGAGGCGATGCAGGCGTTGTCAGACGCGGTGGCCGAGGGCCGCACGACCCCGGCGCAGGCGGCACGGGACATGGTGACCCGGCACCTCGGCGGATGAGGTCGGAGACCCTCTTTGACGGGGCGCTGCTGCGCGCCACGCTGTTCAATCCGGGCCAGCGTGGGCTTTTTGTCAGCTTTCGTCAAAGACTTGCCGAGCCGGGCCACTTTGGCGATCCGCGCCCGGTGCGCAGTTTTACCAATGCGGGCATGAGCCACCTGCACCTGCAATCGCGCTGGAACGACTGGTACATCAACCCGGAGACCGAGGCGCTGGAGGCGGCGCTTGTGGCGCATGCGGCGGGCTATGACGACGCCTGCGCGATGGGATTCTCCATGGGGGGGTATGCCGCCTTTCGCTTTGCCGCGGCGCTGCGGCTGCGCCGGATCATCGCGGTGTCGCCGCAGTTTTCGATCTCGCCGCGGCAGGTGCCCTTCGACCGGCGCTACCGCGATTGCGCCAGCGGCTTCGACGACGTGCTCGGCGATCTGTCGCCGCGTGGCGCACCGGTGCAGGGGGTGATCCTCGCCGATCCGTTCCGGCCGCTCGATATCCGCCATGCCGCGTTGATCGGGATGGCCTTTGCTGGCATGCGGATCGCCCGGCTGGCCGGCGGCGGACATCCGGCGACGGCGGTGCTGCGCGACGCCGGGCGGTTCGGCAAGTTACAGGCGCAGCTCGGCAAGCCGCGGGTGCCGGTGCGGCGGATCGTGATGCTGCATCGCAATGCCCGGCGCCGGAGCCCGACCTATTGGCGCCATCTGGCTGCGCAGGCAGAGAAAACCGGGCGCCACGCGCTGGCCCGCACCGCCCGGGTCCGGGCGGCCACGCTGGCGGCGGAGCCGGGTTGAAGAACTGCCCGGCTTTGTCACGAGGCTCTTGACGATCCCCGGCCGCGCGCGTAATAGCCTGCAAACCAGATTCCGGGCGCGGCCTATGCGGCGCCCTTTGATATTTGCGGGGCGCGTCCGGGCCAAGGGGTTCGATGTCCTGCTCTGAAACGATGAGGATGATCACATGTCGCGCCGCTGCGAACTGACCGGAAAAGGCCCGATGACTGGCAACAACGTCAGCCACGCCAACAACAAGACCAAACGTCGCTTTCTGCCCAACCTGAACGACGTGACCCTGCAATCCGAAACGCTGAACCGTGGCATCAAGCTGCGGATCTCGGCCTCGGCCCTGCGCTCGGTGGACCACCGTGGCGGTCTCGACAAGTTCCTGGCGAAAGCCAAGGACGCCGAGCTGTCCGATGCAGCGCTCAAGGTCAAGAAAGAAATCATGAAAGCGCAAGCCGCCGAGGCCTGAACTTTCTGATGTACCGCGGCCTTTCGGGGCCGTCAGACCCTCGTCGGCCCACCCGGCGGGGGTTATTCTTTTTGCGCCTGTGCCAAGTGCGGCGCGCCGGGCAGGGCGCCGGATATCTCCAGAACCAGCTTGCGCTTGACCGCCTCGGCAAAGGAGGCGCGGCTTTCGGCGGTGACCACGAAGGCCCCCATGCCGCCGATGATCCGCTGTTCATAGAGCGCCTCGAGCCCGCCCTGGGCGCGCCCCGGATCGCCGGGCCGCAGGATCGGCAGGGCATTGATCGTGACCCCCGCCGCCAGCACCTGCGCCCGCGCTTCGGCAATGCCCGGCCCGGAATGATTGTTGGCGCTGTCGCCGGAAAAATCGATCACCCGCCGCCAGCCCTGTATGTCGTTTTGCTCGATCTGCCGCAGCCCTTCGAGCAGTGCGCCGCCAATGGCGTTGCGGCCTCGCGCCTGACGCGGCTGGGCCAGCAGATGGGCGGCGAATCCCGCTGCCGCCTCGGCCCCGTCGATCCGCGTCCAGGGGGCAATGACGGCGGTGGTTTCGGCCCATTCGATATAGGTCACGGCGATGGTGCCATAGGCGGTGCCGGCGATTGCGGCCAGAACCTCGGGGTCGGTCAGGGCGGCGGCATAGCCCTGGCGCTGAAAGGCGATCTCGCGGCTGTCGATCGAGCCGGAGGCATCGGCCAGCAGCACCAGTTCGAGATCGGTGTCCTGGGCCAGCGCGGCGGCGGGCAGGGCGAGGAGGAGGCAGAACAGAAGCTGGCGCATGGTGCCACGATAGCGGCATGCGGCCGGCGGGCGGCTCACGTTTGTGTCACCGGGCGGGGCGACTATCCTTCGGGATAGTCAGCTTCGCCCAATGCGCTTTTGCGCTGCGGCGGCGGGGCGCGCTATACCAAGGACACGCGATAAGTGATCCGCCGCAAAGCGCACACCCCTGAAGCGGTATCGGGCCGGAAGGTCAGAGCCGCTACGCGGCGGGGCGGGTCACTTCTCGTCAAAATATCAACCCTCCATTGTGAACGGCGATGGGGCGGCCCTGAACAGGCCGCCCCATGTGCCCTGCGCGGGTCACTTGGCCTTGGGCGTCCCGATGTTGAGCGGTTTTCCGAGGCCCGAATGCGCGGTGGCGAGGACCTTGGGTTTTTCCTGCTTGGGTTTCTTGGCTTCTTTGTTGCCGCGGTTCTTGTGTTTGGACATGGGTGATCTCCGAGGGATATCCCGCAGCGGAATTGCCACGGGCCGTCGCATCGTCAGACGATCAGGGTTGCCCGTTTCGGCGGGGCGATGATCCTTGGGAAGCGGCAGGGGTGAGTCGTCCTCACCGGGGCTGCGGCGGGGAATTTACGCCTGTGACGGGGCGCTCGCAAGAGGGATGATGGGGGACCTTGCGCAACGCTCGTGCCAACGGTCATGCCTCTCACCGGGCCCGGAACAAGGCCGCAGGCCGCCGGTCTCTCGGCGATTGCCTTGCAAACGCCTGCCCGCTCGATCGGGCTGGCGCTTTGGCTGGTCTTGGTGCCCCGAATGTCTGGGGGAAGTGCTTGGCTGGGATAAAGCGCTTTCGAACGGAGGGAGCAGCGCCACCCCGCGGGCAGGCGTTGGCCCGGCTTTCCATCTAACCAAGAATACGGGTTTCAACGTTGCTGTACGTAATTCTACGCTCAAGACTCAGGCTGTTCTTCAGGATACAGGTGTCGAGTTTTGCGGTCGAAAGTGCTATCGCATCGCGGGCATATTTGTTTTCGGAAATTTTGAGGATGCAATTGCAGAGCTATCTGCGACCCATCTGTTTCAAGGCATAAAGTGCAAATTGGGTTTCCGACTGGATTGCCATCAAGCTGTTTATACCAACTGTCGGCAATCTTTATCAGGTCTCCTTTCTCTACCAATCTCTTGGCTAATTCTTTGAGTTCCTGATCTTTTGCATGCATAGCCGTGGCTAACTCGGTGAGGTTGATTTGCGTCTCGGCTAGCTTCGAAGACAGCTCAGCAATCCTCAACTTGTAGTCGGCCTCATCCAGTTGGCGATCAATACTGTTTAGTTCCCTTACCAAACCAATACTGGCTGTCAGCGATGAGATAACCGCGCCAACGTCCATAGAAATTCTCCTTTAAAAATCCAACTCTTCAACAAACTTCGCATTCGCCTGGATATATTCGAACCGCTTCTCCGGCTTCTTGCCCATCAGCCGTTCCACCAGGTCGCCGGTCTCGCCCGGCTCGTCCTCGTCGATCGACACCCGGATCAGCTTGCGCGTTTCGGGGTTCATCGTGGTTTCCTTCAGATCCTTGGCGTCCATCTCGCCCAGACCCTTGAAGCGCGAGACCGAGATATTGCCCTTGCCGCCGAGGCCCTTCTCCAGCCACATGTCGCGCTCGGCCTCGTCGAGGCAATAGATCCGCTTGGCTCCCTGGGTCAGCCGGAACAGCGGCGGACAGGCGAGGTATAGGTGCCCGCGGTCGATCATCGGCCGCATCTGTGTAAAGAAGAAGGTCATCAAGAGCGCCGCGATATGGGCGCCGTCGACGTCGGCGTCGGTCATGATGATGATCTTGTCGTAGCGCAGATCGTCGATGTTGAACTTGGTGCCCAGCCCGACGCCAAGGGCCTGGGACAGATCGGAAATTTCGGCGTTCGAGCCAAGCTTGGACGAGGCCGCGCCGAGCACGTTGAGGATCTTGCCGCGCAGGGGCAGCAGCGCCTGGGTCTTGCGGTCGCGCGCCATCTTGGCCGAGCCGCCAGCCGAATCGCCCTCGACGATGAAGAGCTCGGTGCCCTCGCGCGAGGTGGCCGAGCAATCCACTAGCTTGCCGGGCAGGCGCAGCTTCTTGGTGGCGGTCTTGCGCGCGGTTTCCTTTTCCTGCCGCCGCCGCAGCCGCTCTTCGGCGCGCAGCACCAGGAAATCGAGGATCGCGCCGGCGGATTTCGTGTCCGAGGTCAGCCAGTGGTCGAAATGGTCGCGCACCGCGCCCTCGACCAGCTTCGAGGCCTCGGTGGTGGCCAGCCGGTCCTTGGTCTGGCCGACGAATTCCGGCTCGCGGATGAAGCAGGAGACCAGCGCGCAGCCGCCGGTGATCAGGTCGTCTCGGGTGATCTGCGCCGCCTTCTTGTTGTTCGACAGCTCGCCATAGGCGCGGATGCCCTTGAGGATCGCCGCCCAGAAGCCGGCCTCATGGGTGCCGCCCTCGGGGGTGGGGACGGTGTTGCAATAGGACTGGATGAACCCGTCGCGCGAGGGCGTCCAGTTGATCGCCCATTCCACCTTGCCCGGGGTGCCGAATTTCTCCTTGAAATCCACCGTCCCGGCAAAGGGTTTCTCGGCATAGGTCGACGCGCTGCCCAGGGTCTCGGTCAGGTAGTCCGACAACCCGCCGGGAAAGTGGAAGGTGGCTTCGGTCGGGGTCTCGCCATCCTCGATGGCGCTCTTCCAGCGAATCTCGACGCCCGAGAACAGATAGGCCTTGGAACGCACCATCTTGAGCAGGCGGGCGGGTTTGAAGCGGTGCTTGCCGAAGATCTCCTCGTCAGCGTGAAAGGTCACCGTGGTGCCGCGCCGGTTGGGGGCGGCGCCGACCTTGGCAACCGGGCCCAGCGGCAGGCCGCGGGAAAACCGCTGCTCGAAGAGCTCCTTGTTGCGCGCGACCTGGACAACCATGGAATCGCTGAGCGCATTGACCACCGAGGCGCCGACGCCATGCAGACCGCCGGAGGTCTCGTAAGCCTTGCCCGAAAACTTGCCGCCGGCGTGCAGCGTGCAGAGGATCACCTCGAGCGCGGATTTGCCGGGGAATTTCGGGTGCGGGTCGATCGGGATGCCGCGGCCGTTGTCGCGGATGGTGATGGCAAAATCTTCGTGCAGCTCGACCTCGATGCGGTTGGCATGGCCGGCGACGGCCTCGTCCATCGAGTTGTCGAGCACCTCGGCCACCATGTGGTGCAACGCGCGTTCATCGGTGCCGCCGATGTACATCCCGGGCCGCTTGCGCACCGGTTCCAGCCCTTCGAGCACCTCGATATGGCTGGCATCGTAGTCAGAAGGGTCCACCGGTGTAAGAAGATCGTCGGCCATGTCCGCTGCTCTTTGTTGCTCTTGATTGGCGCGCAGTATGGCAGAGCGCGCCGGGCGGGGGAAGGGTGCGGATCGCCCACTGCGCCCGAACGGGCTTGTCATTGGCGCCATGGTGGCGATTATCCGCAGAACCACAATCAGGGAGGCAGACATGCGCATCGCATTCACCGGCGGCAACGGCAAGGCAGGCAGGCACATCGTTCCGTGGCTTCGCGAGCGGGGACACCGGGTGCTCAACCTCGATCTGAACGCCCCGCAGGAGCCCGACAACCTGTCGGTCGATCTCACCGACAGCGGCCAGGTGTTCAATGCGCTCTCGAGCCTGTCGGGGTTCGACGAGCTTGACCGGCCCGAGGTGCCGAAGTTCGACGCCGTGGTGCATTTCGCCGCGCTGGCGCGCATCCTGATCCAGCCCGACAACGAGACCTTTCGGGTCAACACCCTGTCGACCTACAACATCCTGGAGGCGGCGGTGAAACTGGGCATCCCCAAGGTGATCTTTGCCTCGTCGGAGACCACCTATGGCATCTGTTTCGCCCAGGGCGAGGTAAAGCCCGACTACCTGCCGGTGGACGAGGAGCATCCGGTGGTGCCGCATGACAGCTATGCCATGTCCAAGGTCTGCAACGAGGCTTGCGGGCGGTCGTTTCAGGCCCGGTCCGGGATCGACGTCTATGGCCTGCGGATCAACAACGTGATCGCGCCCGACGAATACGCCAGCGACTTCCCGGCCTACATGGCAGATCCCTCGCTGCGGCGGCGCAACATATTTGCCTATATCGACGTGCGCGACCTGGGGCAGATGGTCGAGAAATGCCTCGAGACCGACGGGCTGGGTTATGAGGTGTTCAACGTTGCCAACGACGACCTTTCGGTCGAGTTGACGAACGCAGAGGTCCGTTCGCGGTTCTACGACGGTGTGCCGCTGCGCCGCGAGATGGGCGAGGCCGAGACCTTCTACAGCAACCGCAAGGCCAAGGAGATGCTGGGCTTCCAGCCCGCGCATTCCTGGCGCGAGGTGCTCGGATAGGGCTCAGCCGGCCTGGCCGCGCAGCCATTCGGCAAAGCTCGCCTCGTCCAGATGGCCCTGGGCGAGGCGGATGATGCGATCGCCGATGTCCTGAACGTCCCACTCCAGTTCGATTCCGTGAATTTCCAGACAGAAGTTCATGGTGTCGAAGGCGGTGCGCTTGTTGTCGTCATTGAAGCAATGGCCAGTGGCAATCGCCGTGGCATACGCAGCGGCGAGATCGAAGATGTCGTCGATCAGACCGTAGACGAGGCGGTTTTCAACCCGACCCAAGGCGCCTTCGAGGGATTTGTCACGCGCGCGCCCGGCAATCTCTCCGGGATTGAGCGCGGCGTCGTGCAGCGCTTCGACCATCTCGGCGGTCAGCAGTACTGGGGTCATTTGTCCTTGAGATAATCAAGAACGGGCTGCACCCGTGGCCGCGACTTTGCGATGTAGGATTTGACCTCATCCATCGAGGCAAACCGAGGTTCGCCGTCGAGCGTGGCCTCTTCCGGCACCAGATAGCCCACGCATTTCGAGTTCTTCATGATCGCCACCGGCTCGCCGCCGGCGCGGTCAAAGACCTTTTGCGGCTCGCGCAGCTCGGTCATGGTGCAGATGTTGCGGGTGTGAAGACGGGTGACCATGGCGGTGTTCCTGATTGGAATGTGTATTTCAATATACACTTTTCCGCACGTTTTGCAAGGCAGGGCAGGGCTCAGGGCCGTACCGTCTCGACCTCGAACTGAAGGAACAAGGGCACTGGCTCCGCTGCCTTCTTCTTGCGCGAGAGCGAGATGGCGGCGCGGGTCGTGTCGCCGAACCCCGCCGTTGCCAAAAGGTCGGCCAGGCCCTGCGGACCGGCCGGCGCGGCGCGGCTGCGTGCCACCGCGTCCTGCGCGAGGAATGACAGATCCTCGACTGCCGATCCCGCGGCCGCCGGCGAAACGACAACGATCACCCGCTCGCGGCCGAAGCTGTCGCCGGTGATCAGGATGTAATCCTCGTCAAGCCTGTCGCCCGGCTGCATCCGGCCATTGTCGATGAAGGTGATGGAATAATCGGAACCGACGTAGAGAATGTTGAAATCCACCGGCGCCTCGGTGGGATTGGCCAGCCTGAGCCCCAGGGTGTCGTCCGGCACCAGCCGCGGCACCGAGGCGCCGGAAAACGCCACGCGCGAGGCCGGCAGCACCTGTTCACGCGCAGCGTCGTAGCGGCCGCGTACCATCTCGGCCTCGACCCGGAGCGCCGAAGCGCCGGCAGTTGCCGCGCCTACCTTCATCAGGTTCAGGGCGCGTGACATCCGGGTCAGGTTTTCCGCCACCATCCGGGCTAGTTGCGTCGCGTCCTTGTCGCCGGTCGTCACCGAGGGCACCTGCGCCAGCTCGTCGATATCGACGATACCGGCCGCCGACATGAACCAGAGCGCATCGGGCCGCGGGCTGTCGGCAAAGACCGCGAGACGCAGATCGGCTTCGGGATCGCCGGCGGGGACAAATCGGATGCGTGGGCCGGTCAGGCCGTCGCGCGCGATCACCCCAAGGGCGGCATCCAGGGCCTCGGCCGGGGCCGTTCCGGGCGCCGGCAGGGCGACGGTCAGCGACAGGTCGAGCGCGGTGCCGATCTTGCGCAGCACCGCGCCGGGGGGCAGCGCATCGAGACTGTAGTCGCCCGTTGCCTGCGCCGAAAAGGTGGTGAGGGCGCTGACGGTGAACCTGGCCAGCGTCGCGTCATCGGCATCGGCGGGCGAGGCCAGCAGCAGCAATTCGCTGCCCAGGTTCAGCCCGTGCAGCTGCCCGGCGTCGATGCGCAGCGCCGTACCCTGCGGCCGCGCCGGCCATTGCAGGATGCGGTCGCCCGCGCCCTGGCCAAAGACCGGCAGATCGAGGTCGCCTTCGAACAGCGGCGTTGATCGCGCCAGGTTGCCGCTGACGTATTTGCGCAGCACCTCCTGCGCCAATTGCCGATAGGTGATGCCGGGGCGCTCGGCCAAAGTCTCGAACAACGTATAGGTAAAGACGCCCTGAATCCGGCGGTTCGCCTGTCCCTTGGGCATGTTCCTTTCCGGCGTGGTTTCATTGGTCTGGGCCGCGAAAAAGGCCACCAGACGCCCGGTTTCACCATCGTCGCCGACCGTTTCGACCGGCGCATCGGTCGGGCTGCGCGGGTCGGGCAGCGCCCGGCTGCGGCTTGCGGCCTCTGCCATGGCCCCGGCCGGAATGGAGAGCGCATCCGGCGGCAACTGCCGCATCCGCACCTCGCCTGCGCCGGGGGCGGCGCGCGTCGCGGTGCCGGAGTGACAGCTGTCGAAGACAACCCAGACATCGGCGCCGCGCGCGCGGATGGCATCGATCATCTCGCCGATCTCGTCGTCGACCAGCGCGTTCTCGACCTGGCCCACGGTGTCGTTCCAGGGGCCGATGTCCACCGGCAGAAATATCTCGTCGAGCCCGTCCAGCTCGCTCGCCGGATCGGCGGCGGGGGTTTGAGAGCCATGGCCGGAGAAATGCAGGTAGACAAAATCCTCGGGGGCGACCTCCTGGGCCAGCGCCGCGAATTCCGCCCGGATCGCCGCCAGCGTCGGCGCCCTGCCGCCATCTACGCCGTCGGCCAGAACAACGATGTTGTCGGGGGCAAAGGGCAGGACGGGGTTGCTGGCCAGATATCTGGCCACCAGGTCGACATCATTGGCCGGCCCCTTGAGCCAGAAACGCTCATCCAGCGAAGGATAGGTCGAGGCGCCGATCAGCAAGGCACGGGCCTCGCGTGCGAGCAGCGCGCCGGGGGTGAAACCGATGAACAGGGCGAGGGCGGCGGCGACGGGGCGGAGCATGGCGGGCCTCTCAGTTGGTGATCAGGGAATAGCCGGAATTGCCGCGCCCCTTGTTGCGCACGACCACGGTGAACGGCGCGTCCTGCGCCGGGGTCCAGCCGCAATGGGCAATCGCCGAGATGTCCGTATCGGAACAGACCAGCCGCGCCTGGGCGTCATAGACAAAGAGGTTGAGATCGGCCTGCCCGGTGCCTTCGACATAGACATCGGCATATTCGCCGCCGCGATAGGTCATCGGCGGATAGGTGTCGGTGCCGCCATTGCGGATCGCGGTGATCGAATAGAGCTGACCGGTCTTCACCCCGCGCGCGGATTCGGCGCGGATGTCTTCGGCCAGTGTCGTTATGATCGCGTCTTCCGGGGCCATGGCCTCGGCCGTCTCAAGCATCTCCTGCCAGCCCAGCGGTGCCTCGGCCGCGATGTCTTCGGGCTCGGGCATGTCCTTGTCCACCGCCCGCGCGACCTCGGACAGCGCCACGGATTTGCGTAGCCGCGCCGCCGCCAGAACCAGCAGCGGATCGCGCGCCTCGAGACCTGCGAGGTAGAGCTCGGCCGATAGCGCGGCGGTCTGGGCAATGGTGCGGTCGGCCCGCGCGGGGGCTGCGACAAGCGCCAGCGCCAGGGCGGCGGAGGTGAGCAATCGGATCATCTGAAACACTCCCAAAGCAATCACTTTGGCCCGATATTGAGCGGTCGGGGCGGTGTTTCAAAGGATTTGTTGTGGCTTTGGCGCACTTAACGGGGCTTTTCATGTGCGCGATGCGCGGCGGTTGCCTAGCCTTGGCCGGCCACGGGTTTTGCAGGAGACCGTGATGCAGCCCCGCGCCGTCATCCGGCGGATGTGCTTGACCCTGCGACAAATACCCTTTGATCTGGAGGCAGTGATGTCCGTAGAGGAGATGACCTTGGAAGCGGCCGACCCCGCGAAATCTGCGCCCTTGCGCCGTATTCTGATCGTCGAAGACGATGCCGCCGCCGCCCGCGCGCTGTCAGAGGCGGTCCGCGATCTCGGCTGTGCGCCGGTGGTGATGCGCAGCTTTGACGACGGGGTCACGGCCGCCGGTCTGGCCGATTTCGCGGTGGTGGTCTTCGACCGGATGCTGCCCGGCGGCGACGGTGTCGATGCCATCGCCAAGATCAGGGCGGGCGGTTCCACGGCGCTGATACTCGTGGTCTCGGCGCTGGGCCGCGCCGCCAACAAGATCGAGGGGCTGGAAAAAGGCGCCGACGATTACCTCGCCAAGCCTTTCGACCCCGAAGAGCTGCGCGCAAGGCTCAGGGCATTGTTGAGACGGCAGGAGATGACGGTGCTCGACAACGACCTGATCGCCTTTGGCGCCCTGGAGATCCGGATGAAGGCGCGCACCGTGCACGTAAAGACCGAGCATGTGCCGGTCAGCCCCAAAGAGTTCGAGCTGATCACCTATTTCGCCCGCAATGCCGGGCAGGTCGTGACGCGGATGCAATTGCTGGAACATGTCTGGAAGCTGCATTTCGATCCGCAGACCAATGTGGTCGATGTCCATGTCGGCCGGCTGCGCCGCAAGCTCGAGGCGGCGGCGGGGCGGCCGGTGATCCACACGGCGCGCGGCGAAGGCTATATCTTCGATCCCGGCCGGGGCGCTTCATGAGGCGGGTGCCGCTGGCGCGCTCGGCCAGCCTGCGCCTGACGCTGGCGATTGCCGGGCTGATCCTGTTCATGGCGGTGCTGGCGATGGCGGTGCAATACCGCACCGCCGCCCAGGCGCTGGAGCGACAGCAGGCCGATCTGCTGCAATCCGACATCGACAGTTTCGCCGAACTCTACGACCAGCGTCGCATCCCGGCGCTGCGGCAGGCGATCGCCGAGCGCGCCGCGCAGACGCCGCAGGGCCGCGCGCTCTATCTCTTGCAGGACCGCAACGGGCGGACGCTGGCGGGCAATCTGCCGGATTGGCCCGAAGACCTGCCGGCGATGGCCGGCGGCGTCACCGGGGCCGCGCCGCGGGTGTTTTCCCTGCCGCCGGGGCGGGCGGAATACACCGGCATCGCCCGCGTCCTGCCCGGCGGCTTTCCCCTGCTGGTGGCCCGCGCCACAACTGTCACCACCGACACCCTGGCCGAGATGCGCGGCACCATCCTGTGGATGGCGCTGGCGCTTCTGGGCATGGCGGCGCTGACCGGCGGGTTCGTCAGCCGGCTGGTGCTGCGCCGCATCGACCGGGTGAACGCGCTGGCCGACCGGGTGGCGGCGGGCGATCTGGCGGCGCGGCTGCCGGGCGCGCGCAGCGCGGATGAATTCGGCGCGCTCGAGGATCACGTGCATGCCATGCTCGACCGCATCCAGAACCTCAACGCCGCCACCAACCGGCTGTCGGATGCCATCGCGCATGAGCTGCGCACGCCGCTCAACCGCATTCAGCAGAAACTCGACCAGCTTGAAGGCCAGCCAGAGCTGGTGGGCGAGATCCGTGCCGAGCTGCGCGGCACGATCCGCATCTTTGACGCCCTGCTCGACATTTCGGGCGCGCTGGCCGAGCAGGGGCAGCGCCCGGGTCTCGCGCCGCTCGACCTGAGCCGGACCGCGCGCGAGGTCTTTGACCTCTACGAACCGGTCGCCGAGGACCGTGGCCTGTCCTGTCGCATCGAGGCGCCGCCGGGCCTGCACATCCTTGGCGACCGCTCGCTGCTGGCGCAGCTGATGTCCAACCTGCTCGACAATGCGATCAAGTTCTGCGCCCCCGGCGATACCGTCACCCTGCGTCTGACGCCGCAGGGGGCGCGCCATGTGCTCGAGGTGGCCGACACCGGCCCCGGCGTGCCCGAGGAGCTGCGCGCCGATCTTTTCGAGCGGTTCACCCGCGCCGCACGCGACCGCGACAAGGCCGGCCATGGGCTCGGCCTCGCGCTGGTACAGGCGATTGCGGCGCGCCATGGCGCCAAGCTCGACCTGCCGCCGCGGCCGAAAGGTTTTGCGATTGCCATCGCCTTCCCTAAGCTTGACGCAGACTTAATCGATTCGTGAGCACAATTCATGCACCTGGGGAGGGTGGCGGCGCTCGCGCTGGCTATTATGCTTTCCGGCTGCGCCGCTTTGAACAAACCGTTGAACCTTGCGCTGAGCGGGGGGCGCAATACGCCGTTTCCTGCCACCCATGCGGCCGACGCCGGCGAGCTGTATGTCGGCCTCGCCTTTTCCGGCGGTGGCATGCGGGCTTCGGCCTTTGCCCATGGCGTCCTGGAGGAGTTGCGCGCCCTGTCGCGTTCCGAGGCGGCGCCTTTCGGCATGTTGTCCGAGGTGCGGCTGGTCACAGGGGTGTCGGGCGGATCGGTCACCGCGGCGCATTTCGGCCTTTACGGGCCCGGCGCGGTCGAAGGCTACCGCGAGACCTATCTGATCACCGATGCCGAACGCTATATGGCCAATTCGCCGGTCAACCCGCTGGCCATCGCGCGCGGGATCTCCGGCGGCGCCAACGGGCGTGAGACCTTTGGCCGCTATCTCGACGAGGCGCTGTTTCACGGCGCGACCTTCGGCGATCTGGCGCGGCGCTCGAAGATCACCACCTGGATCAACGCCACCGACATCGCCAACAAGGTGACCTTCCTCTTCAGCCCCGAGACCTTCGACGCGCTCTGCTCCGATCTCGACAGCTTTCCGATTTCCGATGCGGTGGCCGCCTCGGCGGCCTTTCCGCTGGTGTTCTCGCCGATCGTGCTCGAGGCGCATGCCGGCAAATGCGGTTATACCGAGCCCGGCTGGCTCACCGCCGCGCGCCACAACCCGGAGGCGACAGCGGCGATGATCGCCCATGCCGAGGCGCTGGAAAGCTATGCCGGCGGCGCGGTGAAATTCCTCAAGCTGCTCGATGGCGGCATCACCGACAATTTCGGCACCACCGGCCTGGCCGTGGCCCGCGCCCGGGCCGAGACGCCTTATGCGCCGCTGACGCCGGCGCAGGCGGTGACGCTGAAACGCGCGCTGCTGTTGGTGGCCGATGCCGGGGTCCGCCGCGATCTGGCCTGGACACAGCGGCTGCGGGGCCCCGGCGGGGTGCAACTGGCGACCTCGATCGCCAATGCCTCGATGGGCGCGGCCTCTCGGACCGGCTATGATGCGATGCGGTTGCAGGTGGCGAACTGGGAACGCGACCTGGTGGACTATCGCTGTGGTCTCGGGCGGGCCGAGGTGCGCCGTCTGCGCGGCTCGCTCGCGGGCTGGGATTGCCGCGACATCAAGTTCTTTGTCGGCCAGGTCGCGTTCCGCGGCCTGCCGGACGCGATGCGTGAGACGCTCGACGCCATTCCCACGCGGCTGCGGCTGGCGACCGAAGAGGTCGATCTTGCCATTGCCGCCGGCCGGCTCTCGACCCGGCAGAATGCCCAGGTGCAGGGATTTCTGCGCGCCGCAGGGTACGTCGAGACCGCCCCGCTGCTGGCGCAGCGCGGCAGTGGCACGTCGCCGCGCCGTATCAGCCCGATCCGGAGAGAATGACAAATGCAGTCAGCCAGAGGCGCAAAAGTTGAAGCCGGGGGGTGGAGCGGCAAGATCAGGGCCATGACACGCGCCATTGCCGCCCTCTCGTTGTTGATCTTCGCCAGCGTCGCCGCCCCGGCAAGCTCCGAGATCCGCGCGCTTCTGGTCGGGGTTTCCGAGTATCGGCACCTCGATGCCGATCTGCGGGGCCCGGCCAATGATGTCGGCCTGATGGCCCGGGCACTGATGGCACGGGGAGCCAAGGCCTCCGGGATCACGGTACTGGCCGCGCCCTCGGCCCGGCTTCCCGAGGGGGTGACCAACGCCGGCGAACCGACCCGGGCGGCGATCCTGGGCGGATTGGCAGAGCTGGCGGCACGATCCGACGGCGAAACCCAGGCGGTGTTCTATTTCTCCGGCCACGGCACCCAGATGCCGGACCTGAACGGCGATGAGCAGGGCGGATTTGACGAGATCTTCCTGCCGGCTGACGCCAAGGGCTGGAACGGCGCCATCGGCACGGTCGAGAATGCGATCGTCGACGACGAGATGACCGCGCCGCTGCAAGCGATCCTCGATACCGGCGCATCCGTGGTCGCCATGCTCGATGCCTGCTACTCCGAGACCGGCTTTCGCGCCTTGCCCGACAGCGCCGCCGCGCCGGTGGCCCGCTATATCGCGCCATCGCTGCTGGCCATGCCGTCCGACCTGTCCGAGGGTGAAACCGCGGCACCGGCCGCTCCGCCGCTCGTCGGCGATTTCGTCTTTCTCTATGCCGCGCAGCAGAACCAGCGGGCGTTCGAATATCCGCTGGGCGATCCCGCGGACCCGGCCAATTGGTACGGCGATTTCACCCGCGCGGTGGCCATGGCGCTGGAAAGCGGCGCGGCGCTGACCTGGGCCGATCTGCTGCAACAGGCGATGGCCGAGATGAACGCCAATGCCCCGGCCACCCAGACGCCCGACGCCGAGGGCCCGCTGCTCGAGCGGGCGGTGCTGGGCCAGACAGAGCCGCGGGCGCCGGTGATCCGCACCGCGGGCGACAGGTTGCAGGCCGGTGCCTTGCAGGGCGTGCGGCAAGGCGCGATTTACGAAATTTTTGCCTCTTCCGACGGGCCGGCCTTGGCCGAGGCGCGGGTGACCGCGCTCGAAGCCACCAGCGCCAGGATGCAGGCCACCGGGGCGCTGCCGCCCCGGGGATATGCCCGGCTCAAATCGCCGGGCCAGCCGCAGCCGGTGCGGCTGGCCGGGCCGATCGTCGCCGATGGCGCGGACTATGGCCCGCTGCAACAAGAGATCGCGCGCCTTCGGGCCGCACGGGCTCCCGATGGCGTGGTTTGGACCGAGGGGCCGGCCGATTACACCCTTGTTCTGACCGATGGGGCGCTGGCGCTGGCCGGGCGCGACGGCATCGTCGATGGCGCCGGCCCCGGAAGCGCGCCCCGGGCGATGGCACCGGACGGGCTGCTTGATCTGCTGGAGCGGGCGGTGCGGGTGTTTCAGGTGCGCTCTGCCACGCAGCAGGTGTCCGCCGGGCGTACCGGGCTGACGCTGAGCGGTTTCGGCCCGACATATGGCCTGACCCATGTGCCGGTGACCGGCGGCGGGGCGGGCTGTGACAGCGGCACGGTGCAAGCCGAACAGCCGGTCAGCAAGATGGTGACCGTCCGCCATTGCGATCAGCTCTGGCTGGAGATCAAGAACCCTTCTCGCACGGCACGCGATGTGACCGTGCTGTATATCGACGCCGACAACCGCATTTCGGCGATCTGGCCCGAGGCCGGCCTGTCGAACCGGGTGGGCTTTGACGAAACCGTCGAGGCCGGGCTGCTGATCCAGAACCCGGCGCCACAGCGCCACGGGCTGGAAGAGATCATCGTGCTGACCGTGCCGGCAAGGGACAACGCGCCGCGCACCGTGCTGACCGCGCTGGCCGATCCGGCGCCGACCAGGGCCATTCCCGAAGATACCCCCGGCGCGGCGGCCTGGCTGTTGCAGGCGACCCTGCCGGATGCGGCGACCCGCAATCTTTCGCTTCCCGGTGCTTTGACGCCGCTCGAGGTAACCCGCTTTTCCATCAGGCTGGTGCCGGATTGACCGGCCGAGCCGCCCCTTTCACCCCGCACATTAGCGTCAAAAAAGGATAGAAACCAATGACGGACAAAAAAACCTTCCTCTCCGCCGCACTGGCCGGGCTCATTGCCTGTACCGGCCCGGCCTTTGCCCAGGGCATGCCCGACGGGGCGCAGAGCGATCCCAACACTGTCAATCCCTTTGCCTTTGCCAAATCCGACGCCAAGGAAGCCATGCTCGAAGCGCAGAAGGCCGAGGCCGCGGCGGCGGGCGACCGGGTGATCGGCGGCGAAGTGGCGGCCGATGGCGCCTGGCCCTGGCAGGTGGCGCTGATGGTGGCTGGCCAGCCCTCGACCCCCGACGCACAGTTCTGCGGCGGCTCCCTGGTGCTTGACACCTGGGTGCTGACGGCGGCGCATTGCATCTACATGGCCGACGGCAATGGCGGCAATTTTCAGCTCGAGCCGGGACAGTTCGACATTCTCGTAGGCACCAACACCATTGCCGACGGGCAGGGCGATCGGGTGCCGGTGGCCGGGGTCTACCGCCACCCCGAGTATGACGACCGCCTGTTCGACAATGACATCGCCCTGATCAAGCTCGCCCGGGCGCCAAGCGCGGCCTATCAGACGATCAACGTACCCGACACTGAATTCGGCGAACAGCTGGATCAGCAGGGCGTGCCGACGATCGTCACCGGCTGGGGGCTGGTGAACGGTGCCCAGCGGACCGAGGCGATGATGCAGGCCGAGATTCAGATCATCAGCCGTGACGCCTGCAACAATGCGATGATGGAGGCCCGCGCCGGCTTTGCCGCGCCCCGGGTGATGGAGGCGGCGGGCGCCTTCCAGCTCGATCAGCGGCAGACCGAGGAGGTCTGGTCCGAGATGCTGGCGCGGGCGCCGCTGCCGCTTTCGCCCAACATGATCTGCTCGGGCACCTTCGAGGGTGGCAAGACGTCGTGCCAGGGTGACAGCGGCGGGCCGCTGGTGGTGCCGCTGACCGACGGCAGCTATATCCAGGCGGGTGTGGTGAGCTGGGGGCTTGTCGGCAACGGCTCGACCACCTGTGCCGAGGATGCGATGTTCTCGGTCTATACCAAGGCGTCGAAATTCGTGCCCTGGCTGAACCAGACCGTCAGCAGCAACTGAGGCGGATGGCGCGGCGGCCGCAGACATTCCACCGGGCCGGCCCGTGGTTGGCCCGGCTTCTCTGCGCCGCCTGCCTCGTCCTGCCGGGCCTGGCCGCGCGGGCGGCGGGCGACCTCGCGCCGACGCCCGGCCTGCCAACCGCCGAAGAGATCACCGCCGAGGTCGACGCGGGGCTGAAGCTCCTTCGGGCCGGGGAGCATGAGGCCGCGTTGCAGCGGCTCGAGGCGGTGAACGAGATCACCTATGAAGAGGATTACCCCTCGGTCGCGGATCATTATCCCAATCTCGGGCTGGCGCATTATTACTATGACACCGGCGACTGGCGGGAAGTCTTGCGGTTTTCCGCCTCGGTCGCCACCGGGCTGACGGCCGACGGCTTTCCCGACCATCCCAACCGCGTGGCCGCCAGCGTTCTTCAGGGGGCGGCGCTGATCAATCTGTCGCGCGAGGCCGAAGGCGAGGTGCTGTTGCGCAATGGTGTTGCGGCGGCGCGGGGGCGGCCCGACCTGGCCGAGACCTATGGCATCGCGTTGTACAACCTCGCGCTTGTGGTCACCGATCTGTTTCGCGAGGACGCGGGCGAGATCACCGATGAATTCCTCGACAACTGGAGCAGCGACTGGCCGATTCCGCTGGAGCTGTCTCTGATCATCAACTACCGCGACATCGATCAGGATCATACCAGAGACGATGACCTTGGCCGGGCCATCCGCCGGGCCCGCAACCTGGTGGCCGCCGCTGAAGCCGCCGAAGACATGCCGCTCCGTCGAATTGCCGGATTTCGCGGCTATCTTGGGGCGCTTCTGGCGCAGAACGGCGATTTCGACACCGCGCTCGAGCTGCTGCAAAAGGAATACGACTATTACCGCGAGGCGCAGATCACCGGGGCCGATCTGACCAATTGCATCATCTATCTCGGGCTGGTCATCCGGTATGGCCAGACAAGCGCCAAGGCCTATCGGTTCTTTGCCGATGAGGTGCAGATCGCGCGCCAGACCGGCACGCCGCCACATGCCATTGCGCGCATTCTTCTGGAACAGGCCTCGGCCGCAGCGGCCATCGGCAAAGATGACGAGAGCCAGAGGCTCTACCGCGAGGCCTATGCCGAAGTGCGCGCGGTCGACCGCGCCAATCACTGGATCGCCCAGAGCGCGCGGGAAAAGATCGACATCCTGCATCCCGGCATGGCCGATTTCGCCTTCGCGTCAGAGCTTGGCGCGGTGGATGCGGTGCGCTTCGATCTGGCGCCGGACGGCCGCGACGTGCTGCGGCTGTTCTTCGAGGGCAACTACCTGCTGCTCGATCCGGTGCTGGCGCGCCATGCCGGGGCCGCGGGCCGCGGGGCCACGTTCTATCGCCTCAATCGCGCGCTGTCCCTGGCGCTGAAGGGGCATCACGATGCCAGCGTCGCCGCGCTTGCCGAGGCCCGCGAAAGCGCCCTGGCCAGCGGCGCCCTGCCGCCCGGCGCGCCGATCTTCGACCTGATCGATGCGGTTGCACGGGTCTGGGGCACCGGGCACGACCCCGATGCGGCGCAGGACGCCTTTGCCCGGCTTGGCGCGCGGCTGCCGGCGATGAGCGCCGAGCAGCGCAGCATCTACCGCGCGCTCTTGGCCTTCTACCACTTCCGCCGCGATGACAGCGCGGCCATGCGCGCCGTGCTGGCCGATTGGTTCGCGGCGCATGATCCGGCACGTCGCAAGACCCAATGGGACATTTTTGCCGCCACCGTCGTGATGGAGATGGCCTTTGGCCAGATGGACCCCGAATTGAACCGGACGCTGATGGACGAGACCCTTGCGGCGCTTGCCGATTTTCCGACCCTCACCCTGTCGCGCGATTACCTGCGGCTGGTGAAGGTGATGAATTCGCGCACCGGCGTGTTCAGCGACGAGGCCCTGGTCGAACTGGGCACCATCGTCAGCAGCATCGGCGCCATGGTGCCGGAGGGCCATTCGCTGCATTACGCAACACAATTCGCGCTGTCCAATGCCCATGGCTGGCGCGGCAACACGGAGGATGCGCTCTACTGGATGCGGCAGGCGGTCGAGACGATGCGGGCCTCGCGGTATCACCGGGTTGACGAGGTGGCGTATCTGCTGTCGCGCCAATCGGGTCTCTTGCTGGGGCTCGACCGGGTGAACGAGGCGCATTCGCTGTCGCAGGAGGCCCTGCGGCTGATCGATCCGCTGACCGCGCGACCCAACCTGATCGGCGAGATCTATCAGAGCACCGCAACGGCGTTGTGGTGGCGCACGGACAGCCCGGAAAAGGCGGCCGAGTTCATTGACGGCGTGCTGGGCGACCCGGCGATCCTGGCGCGGCTGGAGCCGCTCGACCGGGTGATCCTGCTGCGCATCAAGGCCGACGCACAGGCCAATTACGCCGATCTGCCCGACGTGCTGGCCACGCTCGACCGGGCCGAGGCGCAGATCGACGACGACCCGGCGATCGATTGGCGGCGGGAACAGTCCTTCACCCGCCAGTCGCGGGCAATCGCCAACTATTGGAATGGCGCGCTGGCACCGGGATTTGCCGCCATCGTCGAGAGCAACGACATCTATACCGACTGGCTCCTGTCGATCCGTCTGGCCGAAGGCGCGCAGGATGTCGATCCGGGGGGCTACCGCGACCGGGCGATCTGGGAGGCGATGATCGGCTGGGATTATGCCCAGACCCTGCCGGACGAACCCTGAGCCCTAACGATCGCGCCCGCCTTCGCCCACCACCACGAACGGCGCCCAGATGCGCGGATGGGCGAACCGGTCTTCGCGGGTGTCGGCGAGGATTTCGAGGGCCGAAAGTTGCAGCGCCTCGGCCCGGCTGCGGGCATCGCTGCCATACATCCGTTCGAGCATGCCGGTGGTCAGCATCGAGGCGGCGTAATCGTCGACCGGCCAATGCGACACCAGAATGGCCCGCGCACCGGCATAGATGAAGGCGCGGGCGAGACCCGAGAGACCTTCGGCCCCGGGGCTGCCGTCCGGCCCGGCGGTGTCGCAGGCAGAGAGGATCACCAGATCGGCCGAGAGTTTGAGCTGCGCCGCCTCGGAGGCGGTCAGCAGCGCATCGTCCAGCGCGGTGGGCGTCTCGGGCGGGGTAAAGACCAGCGCGGGCTCGGCCAGCCCCGGCAGCCCGTCGGCCAGAAGCCCGTGGGTGGCAAAGGCCACCACGTCGGCGCGGCTGAGATCATGCGACTTGACGGCGGTTTCGGTGGCGGCGCGGGCGAGGAACACACTGTCCTCGGGGGCGCCCATGGTGGCGGCGAGCCGGCGCAGCTCGCGCGCGGTATTGGGCAGCGGGGCGAGATCGGCGACCCGGCGCACATCCTCATAGACGCCCCGGGTGACGACCTGTGCCGCCTCGGGCGCCGGCGCCCCGTCTTCGGCCGCCAGCCGGTAGCCCAGCAGGGGATCGCCGAAGCCGAGGAAACTGGGCGCTTTCGCGGCGCGCCGGGGCAGGGCCACCTGCCGCAATGCCCGCAGCGCCGAGACATTGGGCAGGCTGGTGAGCGCGTGCCGCTTGAGCAGCCAGTCGGTCTCGCGCAGGGCCTGCGGCGCGGTGTCCGCGCCCTCGGGCGGGCGGGCGACCAGCACGGCGGGCGGCAGCGACGTGAGCGGCCCGTCGAACACCACCATCAGATGGCGCGCGCCGCCGATCACCGGTTCGAGCGGCGCCAGACTGTGCTGATAGATCCGGTGGGCGGCGGCGCGGTCGAAGCCGGGCAGTCTCGGCGCACGGGCCGCCTTGTTGAGCGAGACGCCGGCCCGGTTGTCCTGGGCCACACGCAACTGGGCGCGCAGGCCCTGGACCAGCGCGCGCAAATCCGCCCGCGCCAGTTCGGCCCGGGTCCAGGCGCTGGCGGTGGGCGAGACCGCCCAGGTGTAAAGGTAGCTGTCGACCGTCATCGTCATCACCAGCGCCTCGTCCGCGCGCAGAAGCGCCTGCACCTCGGCGATGGACAGCGGGGCAGGGTTGGTCAGCTCGCGAAATTCGGGGAAATCGGCCATCAGCTCGACATCGAGTGCCGCCAGCTTGTCGCGGCCCCGGGCAATCTGGGATTGCAGCCGGCTGACCGAAAGCTCGGCCTCGGCGCCGGGCTGGGCGGCCAGCTTGGCTAGGGCCGTGCGCTGGTCCGAGATCGCCTTGGAGATGTCCTGCTGTTCGCGCAGGAGCGCCTCGAGCCCGGCGGTGCCGGCGGCAATCCGGCCGGCGGCCTGGGCCAGGGCCTGTCCGGCAGCCGAGGCCTGGGCGCGCTGGGCGGTGACAAAGACCCGGTCGCGAATCTCGGCCCGCGTCTGGGCCGAAAGCGGCGGGGTCAACACCGACCAGAGGACAATTGCCAGGAAAATGTCACGGATCATGCCGAACCTCCGCGATGGGGCGCAAAACCACTCGGAGCCGCAGTTTCTCACGAAATCCGGCGATTTCAAACCCTCGGAATGGTGACAAAATCAGTGCGATAATCCGGTAAATGCCGACAATCTCAAAACATTCGCAATTCTAAGTGAGCATGTTACGCTGATCTCAGCGAGAGGGAGGAGACGGCGCGAGTCGCGGATTGTTTAGCTTTAAACTATCCGCCATGCGCTGCATGCATGAAGGTTATGCGCCCAGGTCACTACGGGGCGCCGCTCTCTTGTGTTATTGCCTCCCCAGTTGCGAGTGCGCCTGTCCGCAGGCCGTCAGCATCCTGAGCCGCTCCGGGCGGCACTAGGCTGGCGAGATGTAGTTTAGTGTTAAACAATAGCGCGAGGGCTCGCGCGAAAAGGGAAGAGGATATATGACAGACCAGACCTCCGACATCGATCCGATTGAATCCCAGGAATGGCAGGATGCCGTCCAGGACGTGATCGAACGCGACGGTGCCAACCGGGCGCATTTCCTGCTCGACAAGGCAGTGCAACAGGCCCGCGCGGCCGGGGCCACGCTGCCGTTCAGCGCCACGACGCCTTATCAGAACACGATCCCCGTGGACGATCAGTACGAGTTTCCCGGCGATCTGGAAATGGAATGGCGCATCCGCACCATCAACCGCTGGAACGCCATGGCCACGGTTGTCCGCCGCAACAAGGTGTCGAGTGAATATGGCGGCCACATCGCCTCTTTCGCCTCTTCCGCCGCGATGTACGATATCGGTCTCAACCACTTCTGGCGCTCGAAATCCGCGATCCACGGCGGCGACCTGGTGTTCTTTCAGGGCCACGTGATCCCCGGCATCTATGCCCGCTCCTTCATGGAAGGCCGGATCAGCGAAGAACAGTTGGAAAACTTCCGCTCCGAGGTGAACGGCAACGGCCTGTCGTCTTATCCGCACCCCTGGCTGATGCCGGATTACTGGCAGTTCCCGACAGTCAGCATGGGCCTCGGCCCGCTGATGGCGATCTATCAGGCGCGGTTCATGAAATACATGCACAACCGCGGCCACATCGACATGGCCGACCGCAAGGTCTGGTGCTTCCTCGGCGATGGCGAGATGGACGAGCCGGAATCGATTGGCGCGATCCACCTGGCGGCGCGTGAAAAGCTCGACAACCTGATTTTCGTGGTCAACTGCAACCTTCAGCGGCTCGACGGGCCGGTGCGTGGCAACGGCAAGATCGTGCAGGAGCTCGAAGGCAACTTCCGCGGTTCGGGATGGAACGTGATCAAGCTGCTCTGGGGCAAGGGCTGGGACGACCTGCTGGAACGCGACACGACCGGCAAGCTGCGCCAGTTGATGGACGAAACCGTCGATGGCGACTACCAGACCTTCAAGTCGAAGGACGGCGCCTACATCCGCAAGCATTTCTTCGGCAAATACCCCGAGACGGCGGCGCTGGTCGAGGATTGGACCGACGATCAGATCTGGGCGCTGCGCCGCGGCGGGCACGATCCGCAGAAGGTCTATACCGCCTTCAAGAAGGCGACCGAGACCAAGGATCAGCCGGTCTGCCTGCTGGTCAAGACGGTCAAGGGCCACGGCATGGGCTCGGCCGGCGAAGGCCAGAACACCACCCACCAGCAGAAGAAGCTGAACGAGGATCAGCTGCGCGCCTTCCGCGACCGCTTCAAGATCCCGGTCAGCGACGAAGACGTTGCCAAGGCGCCCTTCGTGGCGTTGAACAACGCGCAAAAGGCCTATCTGGCCGACCGCCGCAAGGCGCTGGGCGGCGAGTTCCCGAAACGGACCTCGGATGCGCCCAAGCTGGAAATCCCCGGGATCGAGAAATTCAAGGGCCAGCTCGAAGGCACCGGCGAGCGCGAAATCTCGACCACCATGGCCTTTGTGCGGATCCTGACGACCCTGCTCCGGGACAAGCAGATCGGCAAGCATGTGGTGCCGATCGTGCCCGACGAAAGCCGGACCTTCGGCATGGAAGGCCTGTTCCGCTCGGTGGGGATCTACAACCCGCTGGGGCAGAAATACACGCCGCAGGACGCCGACCAGATGTCCTATTACAAGGAATCGGAAAGCGGCCAGGTGCTTCAGGAAGGCATCAACGAGGCCGGCGCCATGGCCGACTGGATCGCGGCGGCGACGTCCTATTCCAACCACGGCGTGCCGATGATCCCGTTCTACATCTACTACTCGATGTTCGGCTTCCAGCGGATCGGCGATCTGGCCTGGGCGGCGGGCGACAGCCGCGCGCGCGGCTTCATGCTGGGCGGTACTGCCGGGCGCACCACGCTGAACGGCGAGGGGCTCCAGCACGAGGACGGTCACAGCCACATCCTGGCCTCGACCATTCCGAACTGCATCACCTATGACCCGACCTTCCAGTTCGAGGTTGCGGTGATCGTGCATCACGGGCTCAAGCGGATGTATCAGGACCAGGAAGACGTGTTCTTCTATCTGACCCTGATGAACGAGAACTACAGCCACCCCGACATGCCGATGGGCGTCGAGGAGGACATCATCAAGGGGCTCTACCGCTTCTCGAAGGTCGAGAAACCGGGCAAGAAGCACGTCAACCTGATGGGCTCCGGCACGATCCTCGTGCAGGTGATGAAGGCGGCGGAAATGCTGAAGGAAGATTTCGGCGTGACCTCCGACATCTGGTCGGCCCCGAGCTTCAACGAGCTGGCCCGCGACATGCAGGATTGCATGCGTCACAACCGGCTGAACCCGCTGGCTGACGAGAAAGAGCCCTTTGTGACCAAACAGCTGTCACAGGCCAAAGGCCCGATCGTCGTCGCCACCGACTACATGAAGAACTTTGCCGAGCAGATCCGGGCGGCGGTGCCGAACCGCTATACCGTTCTGGGCACGGACGGCTTTGGCCGCTCCGACAGCCGGGTCAATCTGCGGCGCTTCTTCGAAGTGGACGCCAATCACATCGCCGCCGCGGCCATGGTCGATCTGCACCGCGAAGGCGCGGTCAGCAAGGCCGACGTGGAGAAGGCGCTCAAGAGATACGAAATTGACGGCGACAAGCCGAACCCGCGTCTGGTGTAAGCGGGAAGGAGGAACAGTAATATGGCAATTGAAGTAAACGTCCCCGACATCGGCGATTTCACCGATGTCCCCGTCCTTACCGTGCTGGTCTCCGTCGGTGACACGGTGTCCGAAGAAGACCCGCTGATCGAGCTGGAAAGCGACAAGGCGACGATGGAAGTGCCGTCGCCCGCCGCCGGCAAGGTCAAGGAGATCAAGATCTCTGAGGGCGACACCGTCTCCGAAGGCACGCTGATCATGGTGCTGGAAGGCGAAGACGCAGGTTCGGCCGAGGCCGCGCCCAAGGAAGAGGCCAAGCCGGCCGAAGAGGCGCCGAAGGCCGCCGCACCCGCCGCCGGTGCCACGCCGGCACAATCCACCGCCCCGGCGCCGGTCACCGATGCGGGCTTTGGCAAGGCGCATGCCTCGCCATCGGTGCGCGCCTTTGCCCGCCAGCTCGAGATCGATCTGGCCAAGGTCAACGGCTCGGGCCGCAAGGGCCGTATCCTGCGCGAGGATGTGACCAACTATCTCAAATCCACCACCGCGGCTGCTCCGGCAGGGGCGAGCGGTGGCGCGCAGGGCGGCATGGGCATCCCGCCGATCCCGGCCGTCGACTTCTCGAAGTTCGGCCCGGTGGAAGATGTGGAGATGAGCCGGATCAAGAAGATCTCGGGCCCGGCGCTGCACCGCTCCTGGCTCAACATCCCGCATGTCACCCACAACGACGAAGCGGACATCACCGAGCTGGACAAGTACCGCAAGGAGATGGACACCCAGGCCAAGGAAGACGGCTATCGCGTCACGCTGCTCAGCTTCGTGATCAAGGCGTCCGTCTCGGCGCTGAAACAGCACTGGGAGTTCAATTCGTCGATCCATCCCGATGGCGACAAGCTGATCAAGAAGGATTTCTACAACATCGGGTTCGCGGCCGACACGCCCAACGGGCTGATGGTGCCGGTGATCAAGGACGCCGACCGCAAGGGGCTGGTGGAGATCTCGAAAGAGCTGATGTCGCTGTCCAAGGCCGCACGCGAAGGCGAGTTGAAGTCCAAGGACATGCAGGGCGCGACCTTCACCATCTCGTCGCTGGGCGGCATCGGCGGCACCTCCTTCACCCCGATTGTCAACGCGCCCGAAGTGGCCATTCTCGGCCTTACCCGGTCCAAGATGGCGCCGGTCTGGAACGGCGAGGAGTTCAAGCCGCGCCTGATGCAGCCGCTGTCGCTGTCGTACGACCACCGTGCGGTCGATGGCGCGCTTGCCGCACGCTTCTGCGTGACGCTCAAGACGCTGCTTGGCGATATGCGCAAGTTGATGTGGTAAGGAGATAATCAGATGGAAGTCAAAGTACCCGATATCGGTGATTTCTCCGACGTCCCCGTTCTCACCGTTCTGGTCTCTGTCGGCGACACGGTCGCCGCAGAGGACCCGCTGATCGAGCTGGAAAGCGACAAGGCGACGATGGAAGTGCCGTCGCCCGCCGCCGGCAAGGTCACGGAAATCAAGGTCGCCGAGGGTGACAAGGTCTCCGAAGGGTCGGTCATCATGGTGCTGGAAAGCGCCGATGGCGAGGAGGACAAGCCCGCCCCGGCCTCCGAGCCGGGGCCGCGCGCCGCCGAAGACAGCGCCCCCAAGGCCGTCGAAGCCACCGGCAGCGCCTCTGGCAAGGGCGACATTCACGCCGAGGTGGTCGTTCTGGGCTCCGGCCCGGGCGGCTACACGGCGGCCTTCCGCGCCGCCGACCTGGGCAAGAAGGTGGTGATGATCGAGAAATATCCCTCGCTCGGCGGGGTCTGCCTGAACGTCGGCTGTATCCCGTCGAAGGCGCTCTTGCACGTTGCCAAGGTGATCACCGAGGCCGAGGAGATGGGCGCGCATGGCGTGTCCTTCTCCAAGCCCGAGGTCGATCTCGACGAGTTGCGCGCCTTCAAGGACAAGGTGGTCGGCCAACTCACCGGCGGGCTGAAAGGCCTCTCCAAGGGCCGCAAGGTCGAGGTGGTGCAGGGCTATGGCAAGTTCACCGGCCCCAACATGATCGCCGTCGAAGGCGACGATGGCACCAAGACCGTGTCGTTCGATCAATGCATCATCGCCGCCGGCTCGGAACCGGTGAACCTGCCGTTCATTCCGCATGACGACGAGCGGGTAATCGACTCGACCGGCGCGCTCGAGCTGAAGGATATCCCGAAACGGATGCTGGTTCTGGGCGGCGGCATCATCGGTCTGGAGATGGCCTGTGTCTACGATGCGCTGGGCTCCAAGATCACGGTCGTCGAGCTGATGGACCAGATCATCCCTGGCGCCGACAAGGACATCGTCAAACCGCTGCACAAGCGGATCGAGGGCCGCTACGAAAACATCATGCTCAAGACCAAGGTGACGGATGTGAAAGCCCAGAAGAACGGGCTGAAGGTCACCTTCGAGAACGAGAAGGGCGAAGAGAGCGCCGGTATTTTCGACAAGGTGCTTGTCGCCGTGGGGCGCAAGCCCAATGGCAAGCTGATCGACGCCGAGAAGGCCGGTGTCGCGGTCGATGATCGCGGCTTCATCGCGGTCGATGCCCAGCAGCGCACCGGTGTGAACCACATCTTTGCCATCGGCGATGTGGTGGGCCAGCCGATGCTGGCGCACAAGGCAGTGCATGAAGGCAAGGTCGCGGCCGAGGTCTGTGCCGGCCAGAACCGGCATTTCGACGCCCGGCTCATTCCTTCGGTGGCCTATACCGACCCGGAAGTGGCCTGGGCCGGCATGACCGAGACCGAGGCCAAGGCGCGCGGCGTGAAATACGAAAAGGGCGTCTTCCCCTGGGCGGCCTCGGGCAAGGCGCTGTCGAACGGGCGCTCCGAAGGCATGACCAAGCTGCTGTTTGATCCCGAGGACGACCGGATCATCGGCGGGCTGATCGTCGGCACCAATGCCGGCGACCTGATCTCCGAGGTGGCGCTGGCGATCGAGATGGGGGCGGATGCGGTCGACCTCGGCCACACCATCCACCCGCACCCGACGCTCAGCGAGACGGTGAACTTTGCCGCCGAGATGTTCGAAGGCACGATCACCGACCTGATGCCGCCGAAGAAGAAAAAGAAGCACTGAGCGTGCCTCTGTAGGAAAGCGAAAGGACCGGGCTGCGCGCCCGGTCCTTTTTTGTTGCCACGCGGCTCTGGAAGGAAAAGCGCCCCGGACATGATCCGGGGCCACGTGAGTGCGATGCGCAGGGGAGGTCCCGGGTCAGGCCCGGGACGGGCAGGGGATCAGGCGACGTTTTCCAGCTTGGTTTTCGGCGTCACACCCAGGGCGAAACAGACATCGCGGGTCAGTTCCGGCCGGTTCAGCGTGTAGAAATGCAGCGCGTCGACGCCTTCGCTCACCAGCGTGTCGCACATTTCGGTGCAAAGCGCGGTGGCCAGAAGATCTTGACGATCATCCCGCAGGGCTTTGTCAAAGGCATCCTCGAGCCAGGCCGGCACCGGCGTGCCGCAGCCCTTGGCGAATTTGCGCACGCCTTTCCAGTTCTCGATCGGCAGGATCCCCGGCACGACCGGCGCGGTGATGCCGGCGGCCGCACAGCGGTCGCGGAAGCGCAGGAAGGTTTCGGCCTCGAAGAAGAACTGCGTGAGCGCCTCGTCTGCACCGGCGTCGAGCTTGCGCTTGAGCCAGTCGATATCGGCCTGATCATCTGCCGCCTCGGGGTGGCGGTCGGGATAGGCGCCGACGCGGATGGTGAAATCGCCGCTGTCCTTGAGCGCCGCAATCAGCTCGCAGCTGTCGGCAAAGCCCTCCGCATGGGGCACGAACCGGTCGACGCCTTTCGGCGGATCGCCCCGCAGCGCGACGATGTCATTCACCCCTGCCTTGGCGAATTCGCCGGCAATGCCAAGGGTTTCCTCGCGGCTGGCATCGACGCACGTGAGATGCGCCGCAACCTTGAGGCCGGAGGATTTGTGCAGCGTCGACACCGCATCGCGGGTCAGTTCGCGGGTGGTGCCACCGGCACCATAGGTGACCGAGACAAAGCGCGGTTCCAGCGGGGCCAGCACCTGAACCGTGTCCCAGAGCCGGAAGGAGGCTTCGAGATCACGCGGCGGGAAGAATTCGAATGATACGGCGGGAGCACTCATGGGTTACGATTCCTGTCAAAGTTTCCTCCTTGTCGCAAATGCGCGCATGTGAGACAAACTCATAAATCTCATCACCATTATGAGCTGGACCATAGGATGCACATCGAGTTTCGCCATCTGCGCACCATCAAGGCCATTCACGAGGCCGGCGGGCTGGCACGCGCGGCCGATCAGCTCAACATCACGCAATCGGCGCTGAGCCATCAGATCAAGGGGCTCGAGGATCAGGCCGGGGTCGAGCTCTTCGTGCGGCGCTCGAAGCCGATGAAGCTTTCGGCGGCGGGGCTGCGGCTGTTGCGTGCGGCCGAGCGTATCCTGCCGGAAATCGAGAAGTTGCAGGACGAGTTTTCGGGGCTGCGCGATGGCAAATCCGGGCGGCTGCACATCGCCATCGAATGCCACGCCTGCTTCGAATGGCTGTTTCCGGTGCTCGAGGCCTTTCGCAAATCCTGGCCCGATGTCGATGTCGATATCCGCCCGGGCCTGGCTTTCGATGCGCTGCCGGCCTTGCAGAAGGAAGAGGTCGATCTGGTGGTCTCCTCCGATCCAGAGAGCCTGCCGCATGTGGAGTTTTCCGAGCTTTTCGACTATGCGCCGGTCTTCGTCGCCTCCAAGGATCACCCGCTGGCGGCGAAATCTTATGTCGACGCCGAGGATTTTCGCGGGCAGACCCTGATCACCTATCCGGTCGAACGCACCCGTCTCGACGTTTTCAGCCAGCTGCTGATCCCCGCGCGGGTCGAGCCGGCGGCAGTGCGCCAGGCCGAGCTGACGGCGGTGATCCTGCTGCTGGTGGCGTCAAATCGCGGCATTTCGGTGCTGCCCGATTGGGTGGTGCGCGAGGTGAAATACAATTCCGATTACGTCACCCGGCCGCTGACGAAAAACGGACTGACCCGCACGCTTTATGCCGCCACGCGCTCCGAGGACGTGGACAAGCCCTACATGCAGGAACTGATTGCGCTCGCCCGGTCCGAGGCGGCGCGGCTCCAGGCGGCCTGAGAAAACAGGGCCTTGGGCAAGGAGGCCCGGCAAAAGGCCGAGGAGAGACCCCTCAAGCCCGGCCGGGCTTTCCTTGCAGTTTTTGGAGGATCAAACCAGCTTGAGATCGGCCGCCATCTGGCGCCCGTCGCGGCCATCTTCCAGCGCGTATTCCACCTTCTGATTGTCCGCCAGCCCGGTCAGACCGGACCGCTGCACGGCTGAAATATGAACGAAAACGTCCTTGCCGCCTTCGCTCGGTTCGATGAATCCATAACCTTTTGTGGTGTTGAACCACTTCACGGTGCCCGTCGGCATGTCCGCGTCTCCTTCAATCTTGCCTTGCCGGAGGTGTCCAGACCTCCGGGTCTTGTCCGTCACAGCCGCCTTTCATGCCCCCCGGGCCCGAGAAACCCCGCCCCCAATCGCCTGATTGTCGAAAGTCACGTAGGGGCAAGGATTGCACGCCTTTGTAAAAAATCAAGAACAAGCACTGGCCGCGCCGCGCTTGCGTGATAATTTGCGGAAAAATCCCGGAGGCCTCGATGCAGCTATTTGGACTGAAAACCTGTGACACCTGCCGCAAGGCGCTGAAAGCCTTGCCGAATGCAGAGTTTGTTGATGTCCGCGCCGAGGGCGTGCCGGCCGAGGTGCTGCGCCGCGCAATTGGGCAGTTCGGCGAAAAAGTGATCAACACCCGTTCCACCACCTGGCGTGGATTGTCCGAAACAGAGCGTTCGGCGCCGCCGGAAACGCTTCTGGCCACACATCCGACGCTGATGAAACGGCCGCTGATCGTCGAGGGCGACCGGATGTATCTTGGCTGGACCAAGGAGGTTCAGTCCGAGCTGGCAGGCTAGGGGGAAGACCGCCGCCGAATTCCCGGCTTGGAACCGTGGCGGCGATTGCCTACCTCGACATCAGGCAACATCAGGAGACTCCATGCGCAATGCAGCATCGACCCTGGGCGTGATCGGCGGCATCATCGCCATGATCGTCGGGTTTTTCAGCTACGGCTATACCGAGGTCGTCGACCGCTATGGCGAGATCGAGGGGCTGGCGCGGCAGTTCTCCAATGTCGAGCTGATCCGCGCCGCGGCCGTTCTTTCGCCGCTGCTCGCGATTGCCGGCGGGGCCATGGCCAAGGCGCGCGCGCTCTGGGGCGGGGTGCTGATGCTGCTGGCCTGCGGGCTGATGTATGTGGCCTATGGGTTCAACGTCGGCACCATGTTTCCGATCGCCTTTACCGGGCTGGGCGGTGTGCTGGCGCTGCTCGCCGGCAAACCCGACGAACCCAAGGCGCATTTCTGACCGATGGCGGTGTCCTACCCTAGGATCGGCGCGCTGGCGGTGGTGCTTGACGGCGACAGCGTGCTGCTTGTACGCCGCGCCGCGCACAAGCCCGACGCCGGGCTCTGGGGGTTTCCCGGCGGCCATGTGGAACCGGGCGAAACCGTCCATGCCGCCGCCGCGCGCGAGCTGCTGGAAGAAACCTGCCTCCGCGCCACGCCGGTGGAAACCCTCACCCATCTCGACCTGATCCGCCATGACGCCGAGGGTACGCTGCTCTTTCACTACCTTCTGGTCGCCGTGCGCTGTGCCACCCCGGTCGGAACGCTTGCCGCCTGCGACGATGCCGCCGAGGCCGCCTGGCACCCCGTCGATCACGTGTTGCGCGGCGCGCTGCCGCTCAGCCGAGATGTCGATACCGTGCTGCGCCGGGCGCTGGAGCGTTGAGCGATGTGCGTGGTTTCGCCGATCCCGCGGCGCGGGGCTGGAGCCGCGCCGGCGAATGCACTACCTCACCCGGCAACGAAGGAGAATTGACATGCGTTATCTGATTGTGACCTGCCTCGCGCTCTTGCCCGGCGCCACGCTCGCTGCCAATCCCGACTGCGAGGTGATGGGCGGCATCGTCGACAAGATCGTCGCCGAACGGGTCGAGGGCACCGAGATGAAGGCCGCGATGGAGACCGTTGCCGCCGATTACACCGGCGATCAGGAACGGTTTGTCGGTACCATCCCGCATCTGACGGATTGGGTCTACAACGGCCTGCCGGAAGAGCATCTGACTGCCGAGGCCGGGCAGGCTTTTGCCACCCAGTGCGCGGCACAGTAACCGGGCGGACTCGACTCTTCGCGCGGCAGGGCCAATATAAGACCCCATGAGCCTGCCCCCCGGATTCCTCGATGAACTGCGCACCCGCCTGTCGCTTGTCGACGTGGTCGGCCGCAAGGTCATGTGGGATGCCCGCAAGAGCAATCAGGGCAAGGGCGACATGTGGGCGCCTTGCCCCTTTCACCACGAAAAAAGCGCGTCTTTCCATGTGGATGACCGCAAGGGCTTTTACTATTGCTTTGGCTGCCACGCCAAGGGCGACGCGATTTCCTTTGTTCGCGAGACAGAGAATGTCGGTTTCATGGAGGCGGTGGAAATCCTGGCCGGCGAGGCTGGCCTGCCGATGCCCGCCCGCGACCCGCAGGCTCAGCAGAAGGCCGACCGCCGTACCGTCCTGAGCGAGGTGATGGAGCAGGCGGTGCAATTCTTCCGGCTGCAACTGCGCACCGGGGCGGCGGGGGCGGCGCGCGCCTACCTCGACCGGCGCGGACTGGCACCGGCCACCCTCGAACGCTTCGAGATCGGCTTTGCCCCCGACAGCTGGCAGGGCCTCTGGGATCACCTGCGCGCCAAGGATGTGTCGGAAGAGCTGATCCTTGCCGCCGGCTTGGCGCGGCCCAGCCAGAAGGGCGGGCGGCCTTATGACACCTTTCGCGGCCGCATCATCTTTCCGATCCGCGATGCGCGGGGCCGGGCGATTGCCTTTGGTGGCCGGGCGATGGACCCCAACGACAACGCCAAATACCTGAACTCGCCGGAAACCGAGCTCTTCGACAAGAGCCGCAACCTCTACAACATCGGCCCCGCCCGCGAGGCCTGTGGCAAGGGGCTGCCGCTGATTGTCGCCGAAGGCTACATGGATGTGATCGCGCTGGTCGAGGCCGGTTTCGGCGGGGCGGTGGCGCCGCTTGGCACCGCGGTGACCGAAGAGCAGCTGCGGCTGATGTGGCGGATGGCGGACGAGCCGATCATCGCGCTCGACGGGGACACCGCCGGCCTGCGCGCTGCGCATCGGGTGATCGACCTGGCGCTGCCGCTGCTCGAGGCCGGCAAATCGCTGCGGTTCGCGCTGATGCCGGAAGGGCAGGATCCTGACGATCTGCTGCGCGCCAAGGGGGCCAAGGCGGTGCAGGCGCTGCTCGATCAGGCGCTGCCGATGGTGCAGCTGCTGTGGCGGCGCGAAACCGAAGGCAAGGTGCTCGACAGCCCCGAGCGCAAGGCAGCGCTGGACAAGGCGTTGCGCGAAAAGATCACCCGGATCACCGATCCTTCGATCCGAAGCCATTACGGCCAGGAAATCAAGGAATTGCGCTGGCAGCTGTTCTCGGCTGGCCGACGCAAGCCGGCACCGGGCCAGAAGCGCCCGCCATGGAAGCCCGGCCAGAAACGCTGGGCCCCGCCAGAGCCGCCGCGCGCCGGCACCAAGGCTTCGCTTCTGGCTGCCGCCGACGAGGCCGCCTTTACCGCGATGCGCGAGGCGGTGATCCTTGCTGCCGCGATCCGCACCCCGGCGGTGGTGCAGAAATTCGAACATGCCCTGGAGAACCTCGACTGCGCGACCCCCGAACATGCCCGCCTGCGCGATCTGATCCTGCGCCATGCCGAGCGTGGCGCCGAGGCGCTTTGTGAAGAAATCGAACATGCCCTGGGTCATGATGCCCTTGAAAATCTGCTCGCCATGCGCCATGTGGCAATCATCCCGTGCATCCGCAAACCCGGCGATATCGATCTGGCCCGCATGACATTGGCTGAAGAATTCGCAAAACTCACCGCGCATCACGGATTGCAGGCCGAGATCGAAGAGGCCGCCGAAGACCTGGGTCACGTGTCCGACGAAGCGGTGACATGGCGGTTGGGGCAGGCGGCCGAGGCGCGCAACCGCGCCGCGTCGGGCTCGCAGGAAGACAACACGGAATATGACACCGGACCCAATGGCGCGCGAATCAATCGGGACGAACGCAACAGACTGAACGCCCTTCTCGACCAGATCGCGCATGCCAAACCGCGCAAATGATGCGGTTTGGAGAGGAAATTGTAGATAATTCGGCGTAGAACGCTGCACGAATCGCTCAGATTCGTTAATGATTCGGATAAGCGAATCACCCGCGCCGCAAACAGGAGCCCCCGCATGGCCGCCAAAGACACCGACGATCAGAAGACCGACGCCCCAGAAGACGTGTCCCTCGACATGAGCCAGGCGGCGGTCAAGAAGATGATCGGCGAAGCGCGCGAGCGTGGATATATCACCTACGACCAGCTGAATTCGGTGCTGCCGCCCGATCAGGTCTCGTCCGACCAGATCGAGGACGTGATGTCGATGCTGTCGGAGATGGGCATCCAGGTCACCGAAGAAGACGAAGACGCCGAGGAAGACGACAACAAGGGCGCGACCGATCTGGTCGAGACCAAGAAGCCGGGCGAAGTTGCGCTCTCTTCCGGCGGCACCGAAAAGCTGGACCGGACCGACGACCCGGTGCGCATGTACCTGCGCGAAATGGGCTCGGTCGAACTGCTCTCGCGCGAGGGTGAGATCGCGATTGCCAAGCGCATCGAGGCCGGCCGCAAGACCATGATCGCCGGGCTCTGCGAAAGCCCGCTGACCTTTCAGGCGATCACCATCTGGCGCGACGAACTTCTCTCGGAAGACATTCTGCTGCGCGACGTGATCGATCTCGAAACCACCTTCTCGGGCCAGCTCGACGAAGAAGGCGGGGTCGAGGAGCCGGTGGTCGAGGCCGCCAATGTCGCGACCGCGCCGAAAAAGGACACCGGCCCCGAGCTCGACGCCGACGGCAATCCGATCGCCAAGGACGACGACGAGGACGAGGACGAGCAGGCCAACATGTCGCTGGCCGCGATGGAAACCGCGCTCAAGCCGCAGGTTCTCGAAACGCTCGACCGCATCGCCGAGGATTACGCCCGCCTGTCGGAAATGCAGGACAGCCGGATTTCCGCCACGCTGAACGAAGATGGCACGTTCTCGGCGGATGAAGAGGCGATCTATCAGCAACTTCGGTCCGAGATCGTCGAACTGGTCAACGAGCTGCACCTGCACAACAACCGGATCGAGGCGCTGATCGACCAGCTCTACGGCATCAACCGCCGGATCATGTCGATCGACAGCTCGATCGTGAAACTGGCCGACCAGGCGCGCATCAACCGGCGCGAATTCGTCGAGGCCTATCGCGGCTACGAGCTCGATCCCTCCTGGCTCGAGCGGATGGCCGAAAAGCCCGGTCGCGGCTGGCAGATGTTCATCGAACGCTCGGCCGACAAGGTCGAGGAATACCGCACCGAAATGGCGCAGGTCGGCCAATATGTCGGTCTCGACATTCCCGAATTCCGCCGCATCGTCGGCCAGGTGCAGAAGGGCGAGAAAGAGGCCCGCCAGGCCAAGAAGGAAATGGTCGAGGCGAACCTGCGTCTGGTGATCTCGATTGCCAAGAAGTACACCAACCGCGGGCTGCAATTCCTTGATCTCATTCAGGAAGGCAACATCGGCCTGATGAAGGCCGTCGACAAGTTCGAATACCGCCGCGGCTACAAGTTCTCGACCTACGCCACCTGGTGGATCCGTCAGGCGATCACCCGGTCGATCGCCGATCAGGCGCGCACCATCCGTATCCCGGTGCACATGATCGAGACGATCAACAAGCTGGTGCGCACCGGCCGCCAGATGCTGCACGAGATCGGCCGCGAACCGACGCCCGAGGAACTGGCCGAGAAGCTGCAAATGCCGCTCGAAAAGGTCCGCAAGGTGATGAAGATCGCCAAGGAGCCGATCTCGCTGGAGACCCCCATCGGCGACGAGGAAGACAGCCAGCTTGGCGACTTCATCGAGGACAAGAACGCCGTCCTGCCGCTCGACAGCGCCATTCAGGAGAACCTGAAGGAAACCACCACCCGCGTGCTGTCGTCGCTGACGCCGCGCGAGGAACGGGTGCTGCGGATGCGATTTGGCATCGGCATGAACACCGACCACACGCTGGAAGAGGTCGGCCAGCAGTTCTCGGTCACCCGCGAACGGATCCGTCAGATCGAAGCGAAAGCGCTGCGCAAGCTCAAGCACCCGAGCCGGTCGCGCAAGTTGCGTTCGTTCCTCGATCAGTAACCCCCGCGGGCTGCACGGTTCCGCCGTGCGCCCCGTTTCCCCGGTGCAAATCCACCGCGCACCGCAAGCCCCGTAGGGTGCGCAGTTCCTGCGCACCGTCTCGGCCCGCACAAGAGGAGCGCAGCTTATGTCCCTATTCAAGAAACTCTTTGGCGGCGGCAGCGGCGCGGGCGCGGCCAAATCCGACCCCGAGCCCGAAGATTACAACGGCTTTCTGATCTATCCGCAGCCGGACAAGCAATCCGGCGGCTACCGCATCGGTGCCCGGATCGAAAAGGAAATCGGCGGCGAATTGCGCCGTCATGACCTGATCCGCGCCGACATTGTTTCCGACCCGGAAGAGGCCGAGCGGATGTCGCTGCTCAAGGCCCGGCAGGTGATCGACGAACAGGGCGACCGGCTCTTCGGCTGAGCAGGGGCCAATATCGCGTCCTCATGACCATTGACCGGGCGGCAGGTTCCGGGCCAGGCTGAGACCTGCCGTGCCCGGAGGTCGCCTGATGTTCAGATCCCTTGCCCTTGCTGCCATCTGCCTGCCTATGGGCGCCGCGGCCGCCTGTTACGGCGATGCCGGCACGCCGTTGTTTCACTGCACGGTCGAGGGCGGCAAGACCGAGATCCGGGTCTGCCTGCAGGACAGCGCGGCCTATTATGCCTATGGCCCGCCGGGGCGGGCGCCGGATATCGTCTTTTCGCGCCATGTACAGGATATCCACATGACGCCCTGGCCCGGGATCAGCCGGACCTATTGGGAAGAGCTGGCCTTTGCCAACGGCGCTTTCGAATACCGCATTCATCACAGCTTCGACCGCAATGGCGAGCTGCCGCAGGACGGGACGCTCACGGTCACCCGCAACGGTTTGCAGATCGCCGAGCTGACCTGTGCCGCCGGCACGATATTAACCGCCGATTTCTCGCCGCTGTTCGACGCCAAGGAGGAAAGCGGCCAGTGCTGGAACTTCGACACCCGAAGCTGGGGCCGCTGCCCCTAATCGGCATGTGTCCGGCCCAGCACCGCGCGGCCGATGATCCGGTCGAGCGAGAGCGCGCCGCCGCCCTTGATCACCAGCACCAGCAAGAGGAACATCCAGAGCGCCCGCTGATCGAGGATCGCCGCATCGGGCACCCGGTCGAACCATGTGCCGAAAGTCTCGGGGTGGTTGATGCCGCCATGGCCATAGAGGTCCGTCAGGCTCTGCACCGCGACAAATCCGATCATGCCGAGCGCCGCCAGCCGGGTGGCCAGCCCCAGCAGGATCATCAGCGGCAGCAGGAATTCGGCCCACATGCCGGCGACCACCACCAGCCAGTGAAAGGCGCCGAGCTGGCTGACGTCATATGTCACCGCCTCCATGGCCTTGGGAAAGATCTGCGCATAGGCGCCGGTCGAGGGTTGGAACAGGCCGAGAAACCCGTCCCCCACCTTGGTCAGTGCCGAGTTCCAGAAATAGACCAGCAGAACCGCGGCAAAGACAAGCCGCGCCAGCAGCGGCAAGAGGCTGTCAAACGCGCGCTCTATAGCGTCGGAGATCATGTCATGGAGGTTTATGAGCGCGGTCATGGCGTGCCTTTCTTCAAGTCTGTCAATGCGTTGCCCGAGAGAAGCAGGCTCAGGACCGCGCCCAGATCAAACTCCGGGGTCTGGTCAAGCGCGGCTTCATAGGCCTGGCCCAGGGTGTTGTCGGCGCGCAGCGCGGCGAGGAACGTGGCGCCGCCGTCGGGCAGGGCATGGGGCACCGGGTCGAACTCGGGCCGCAGGATCAGCGCGTCTTCGGCCACCGGGGCGGGTTTGGGGCTGTCGGGCACCATGTTGAACCGCCAGATCGAGACCACCGGGAAACGCGAACGCAGCAACCGCACGGTGGGGGCCAATTGCAATCGCAGTGCCATCAGCGCCTCGGGATCGAGCGCCAGCGCCTCGGCGGCCAGCGGCGCGGCATCGGCGGCGTGATAGCTCTCTCGCAAGGCGAACTCCAATCGCGCCACATCGCCCAGATAGGGATATTTCGCCAGCGGTTCGAAACCGTCGAGAAAGCCGCCGAAGCCGGAGCCGTAATACATCATGCGGGGCGAGCGGGGCGGTTCGGCGCGCAGGTAACGTGCGGCGACAGCCTTGAAATTGGCCTCGCCCAGGAGCTTGGCCACCGCCGGAAAGCCGGTCGCCAGAGCCTCGCCCAGCGAGGTGGCGATATTGTTGCGATAGACGTCATAGCGGCGCCCGGCGGGCCGCCCGGAGCCATCGACCAGCCCCTGCGGCAATGGCGTGGCGCCATCGAGCAGGGCCTGCCGGAACGCGCCCTCGGTGGTCATGCGGGCACCTGTGCCAGCGCGTCGGCGGCGCGCTGTGCCTCGTCGCGCAGCACCGGCCAGTCGGGTACGTCATTGTCCCATTCCACCAGCAGCGGCCGCGGCCCCGACCGGGCCAGGGTATGGTCGAGCAGCGCCCAGACCGGATCGACGACCGCGCGGCCATGGCTGTCGATCAAGAGCGGCGCGCCGTGGTCGTCTTCATCCTCGTCATGGCCACCAAGGTGAATTTCGCCGACGCGGGCCAGCGGAAAGGCATCGATATAGCCCTGCGGCGAAAACCCGAGGTTGGTGGCCGAGACAAAGACGTTGTTCACATCGAGCAAAAGGCCGCAGCCGGTGCGCCGGGCGACCTCGTCCAGAAAGGCGGGTTCCTCCCATGTGCTTTCGGTGAAGGCGAGGTAGGAAGAGGGGTTTTCCAGCAACATCTGCCGGCCGAGGCTGTCCTGCACCTGATCGATATGGGCGCAGATACGGGCCAGCGTGGCCTTGGTGTAGGGCAGCGGCAGCAGGTCGTTGAGGAAATGGCTGTCATGGGTGGACCAGGCCAGATGTTCGGAGAAGCTGGCCGGTTGCAGCCAGTCGCACAGCCGTTTCAGCCGCGCCAGATGATCGCGGTCCAACGCGCCTTCACCGCCGATCGACAGGCCCACGCCATGCACCGAAATGGCAAAGCGTTCGCTCAGGGCGCGGAGCTGGGCCAGCGGCCGGCCGCCATCACCCATGTAGTTCTCGGCATGGATTTCCAGCCAGTCCACTGGCGCGGCATCGGCAAGGATCGCGCTATAGTGCTGCGGCTTGTAGCCCACGCCGGGGGCGGCGGGCAGAGCATCGAAGTGACGGCTGGCGTCGGGCATGGACATGTCCCTTCAAACGGGGGGTGGGCAATTCTGCCCACCCCCATCATAGCATGGAATGGTGACAGATCAGCCTTGCGGCAGATCGCGCTCGAGCGCCTCGAGCGAGCCCATGCGCGCCGAGCCATCGGCCATCGCCGGAAGCTCGATCTCGGTGCAGGTGCCGGCATCGACCAGCGTCCAGGCGTTGCCCTGGTAGTCATTGACCGAGGTGCCGGCGCAGGTGGTGCCGGGGCCTGCGGCACAGTCGTTCTGACCGGCCAGCGAAACGCCGAAGCATTTTTCTTTTTCCTGCGCGGTGGCGGTGGTGGTTTGCGCGGCCAGAGCGGCTGCAACTGCACCTGCGACGGCAACGGTTTTCACGAATTTCGACATTGATACATCCCTTTTGGTCTTTGGTTCCAAGTATTTGGTCCAATGCCACCCCTGCGGCGGCTGACCCAAGACTAAGGCCATGCCCGGCCCGCGATCACTTCACAGGCCTGTGGATCACGGATGCGTAATCACCTGTCAGACGGGCGTGATGCCGCATCTGCGCAATCATGGAAAAAATCGTTTGAAAACAGTCGGGGCGCCACATGAATTGTGACGCCCCGCAAGGGTCCAGCGCTGGAATGTTACAAATGCGCCGCTCTCCGCGCAAAAGACCTGGCCGCTGATCACGGCGCAGTTGCCGGATGTTACAATCCCTGTGCCGCCTTATGCCGCGTCTTCGCCGCCAAGGTCGGGCGGCAGCGCATCCTTGGCCAGCGCCGTGATCACCTCGTCGACCGATTTCACCTCGGTGCGTTTCTCGCCAAGCCGGCGCACGGTGACCGTCCGCTCCTCGACCTCGCGCGCACCGACGGCCAGGATCACCGGCACTTTGCCCAGCGAATGCTCGCGGACCTTGTAATTGATCTTCTCGTTGCGGATGTCGGCCTCGGCGCGCACGCCTTTGGCCTGCAAGTCCGCCACCACCTCGTTCACGTAGTCATCGGCGTCCGAGATGATCGAGGCGACCACCACCTGCCGCGGTGCCAGCCAGAACGGCAGCTTGCCTTCCCAGTTCTCGATCAGGATACCGATGAAGCGCTCGAAGGAGCCGAGGCAGGCGCGGTGCAGCATATAGGGCCGGTGCTTGTCGCCATCGGCGGCGATATAGCTGGCGCCCAGCCGCTCCGGCAGGTTGGGATCGACCTGGAAGGTGCCGCATTGCCAGACCCGGCCGATCGCGTCGGTCAGGTAGAAGTCGAGCTTCGGCCCATAGAAGGCGCCGTCGCCCGGCTCGAGCGTGTAGTCGCGGCCCACCGCCTTGATCGCGTTCTCCAGCGCGCCCTCGACGTAATCCCAGCTCTCGTCGCTGCCGACGCGTTTCTCGGGCCGGGTGGCGAACTTGATCTCGAACTCGGGGAAACCCAGCTCTTCGTAGACATTGGCGAGGAAGTCGATGAACTTGGCGCATTCCTCCTGAATCTGCTCTTCGGTGCAGAAGATATGCGCGTCATCCTGGGTAAAGCCGCGCACCCGCATGATGCCATGCAGCGCGCCCGAGGGCTCGAACCGCGCGCAGGAACCGAATTCGGCCAGTCGCAGCGGCAGGTCGCGATAGGACTTGAGTCCCTGGTTGAACACCTGCACGTGGCAGGGGCAGTTCATCGGCTTCAGCGCGTTGATCCGGGTCTGGCCCTTGTCCTTGACCGCCGCATCATCGGTTTCGCCGTCGCGGCTCTCGTCCACCTCGACCACGAACATGTGGTGCTGGTACTTGTCCCAGTGCCCCGAGGCTTCCCAGAGCTTGCGGTCGACCACCTGCGGCGTGTTGATCTCGCGGTAGCCGCCGACGCGCTGCTTGCGGCGCATGTAGTCCTGCAACTGGGTATAGATGGTCCAGCCGTCGGGATGCCAGAACACCTGGCCCGGCGCTTCCTCCTGCATGTGGAACAGGTCCATCTCGCGGCCCAGCTTGCGGTGATCGCGCTTTTCCGCCTCTTCGAGGAAGTTGAGGTATTTGCGCAGGTCTTCCTTGTTCTGGAAACCGACGCCATAGATCCGCTGCAACATCTGCCGGTTGCTGTCGCCGCGCCAATAGGCCCCGGCCACGCTCATCAGCTTGAAGCCGTCCGCCGGCACCTGGCCGGTGTGTTGCAAATGCGGGCCACGGCAGAGGTCTTGCCAATCGCCGTGCCAATACATGCGCAGCGGCTCGTCGCCTGGAATGGCCTCGATCAGCTCGACCTTGTAGGGCTCGCCGTTGTCCTCGTAATGCTTGACCGCGCGCGCCCGCTCCCAGACCTCGGTGCGGACCGGATCGCGGCTGTTGATGATCTCGCGCATCTTCTTTTCGATCTCGCCGAGGTCTTCGGGGGTGAACGGCTCTTGCCGGTCGAAGTCGTAATACCAGCCGTTCTCGATCACCGGGCCGATGGTGACCTTCACGTCGGGCCAGATTTCCTGCACCGCGCGGGCCATGATATGCGCCAGGTCGTGGCGGATCAGCTCGAGCGCCGGGGCGGCGTCTTTCATGGTGTTGATCGCGATCTGCGCATCGCTTTCGATGGGCCACTGCAAATCCCAATGCTTGCCGTCGACACTGGCCGAAATGGCCTTCTTGGCGAGCGATTTGGAAATGTCGGCAGCCACATCCGCAGGGGTCACGCCAGCCTCGAAGCTGCGTGCATTGCCATCGGGGAAAGTCAGGGAGATTTGAGCCATATCGGCCTCCTCGTCGGTTTGGCGCCTACAAAACGCCCGGTTGCGGGTATGTGGTCAGCGCGATGTGACCTCTGAGCCGGCGCATGTCAAGCGCCAAGCCCGATCCATCGATGGAACGGCGACCGGAATTTGACCGGGCCGGGCCGGGCGCTAGAACCTTGCGGGCAGAGTCCCAGCGTGGAGCCAGGCCCATATCCGAGCACCTTTTTCACCGCATCTCCGGCGAGACCACCGACAACCGCGAAGCCCGCAACGGGCTGCGCCATGTGGTGGCGCTGACCGCCAGCAAGCTGTCGGACGGGTTGATCGACCCCAAGTTGATCCTGTCCTGGCTGCTCACCTCACTGGGCGCGCCGGCCCTTCTGGTCGGGCTTCTGGTGCCGATCCGCGAGGCCGGGGCGCTCCTGCCGCAAATCCTGTTGTCGGGCTGGTTGCGCCGGCTGCGCTATCGCAAACGCTTTTGGGCTGTCGGCGCCATGGGGCAGGGGGCATCGGCGGCGCTGATCGTGCTGGCGGCGCTGAGCCTCACCGGCTGGGCCGCCGGGCTGGCGATCTGCGCCGCGCTGGCGGCGCTGGCGGTGTCACGGGCGGCCTGTTCGGTGAGCTACAAGGATGTGCTGGGCAAGACAGTCGCCAAATCCCGCCGCGGCGCGGTCACCGGCGCGGCCGGCAGCATCTCGGCCGCCGGGGTGATCCTGCTGGGCGTGCTGCTGCTCACCGGCGTGCTGCGCAGCGAAACTGCGGTATTGATGGCCATCGCGCTGGCGGCCGGCCTCTGGCTGGCGGCGGCGGCGCTGATGCTGCGGCTCGAGGAAGCGCCGAGCGACCCCGACGGCGCCGCGCGGCCGGAGCTCGCGCCGCTGTGGCAGGACCGGCAATTGCAGCTCTTCATCCTGGTGCGCGGCCTTCTGGTGCCCACCGCGCTGGCGCCGCCCTATTTCGTGCTGCTCGCCGCCCGCCAAGGCAATCTCGAGCTCAGGGGGCTGGGCGTCCTGGTGCTGGTCTCGGCGCTGGCCTCCTTCGTCAGCTCTTATGTCTGGGGCCGGCTGGCCGATTGGTCGAGCCGCCGGGTGCTGATGCTGACCGGCCTGCTGGGCGCGGCGGCGATGCTGGCGGCGGTGCTGGCGGTCTGGCTCGGGCTGGGCGACACCCCCTGGGCCCTGCCGCTGGCCCTGTTTGCGCTGATGCTGGCCTATCACGGCGTGCGGCAGGGCCGGTCGATCTATCTTGTCGACATGTCCCCGCCGGAAAGCCGCGCCACCTATGCGGCGCTGGCCAACACTGCCATCGGCACCTTGCTGCTGGTGGCTGGTGCGATCGGCGGGCTGGCGGCGCTGATCGGCCCCTCGGTCTCGCTGATCGGCTTTGCCGCGCTCTGCGTCGCGGCCAGCTTTGCCGCGCTCTGGCTGAAAGAGGTGGAGGAATAGGGCGTTGCCCTCCGATCGTCGCACAGTCAATATCGCCGCGACACGACCAAACCGGAGCCCCGCATGACCGCGCCTGAGACCCTGACCACGACCCAAGGCCGCCAGATCGCCTATCACAAGACCGGGGGCGACGGGCCCTGCGTGGTCTTTCTCGGTGGTTTCAAATCCGACATGGCCGGCACCAAGGCGGTCTGGCTCGAGGACTGGTGCCGCGACCGGGGCCGGGCCTACCTGCGGTTTGACTATTCCGGCCATGGCGTCAGCTCGGGCAGGTTTGACGAGGGTTGCATCGGCGATTGGGCCGAGGATACCGAAGCAGTGATCCGCGCCACCTGCGAGGGGCCGCTGGTGCTGGTCGGCTCGTCGATGGGGGGCTGGATTTCGCTGCTGATGTCGCAGCGCCTCGATACCGTCGCGGGCCTTGTCACCATCGCCGCCGCGCCGGATTTCACCGAAGACGGCTATTGGGCCAGCTTCACCGAAGCGCAGCGCGCGCAGGTGATGGAGCAGGGTTATTATGATGCGCCGTCGGACTACGGCGCGCCCTATCGGATCACCCGCCGGCTGATCGAGGATGGGCGCAACCATCTGGTCCTGCGGACGCCGCTGGCGCTGCCCTTTCCGGTGCGCTGCGTGCAGGGCACCGAGGACAAGGCCGTCAGCCGCGCGACCGCGCTGCGCCTGCTCGATCATGCCGACAGCCCCGACATGGCCCTGACCCTGCTGAAAGGCGCCGATCACAGCTTTTCCGCGCCCGATTGCCTGCCGCTGATCGCGCGGGCGATCGAAGAGGTGAGCTGAGGCCTCAGACGCCGATTTCCGGCCCGAGGCACATCATCGGCTCGTCATTTTGCCGCGCCTCGTACAGCTCGGTGCTTTCCGGGTCATCCTCGAACCGTGCCACCAGGCCGTCTGCGCCGCGGCGAAACGACCAACATTGGGGGTCGGGCGAATCCTCGTAGACAAAGCAGATCATGCCGCGGCTGTCCTCGTACCATTCGCCCTCGCGGCAGCGGCCATCGAGGAAAGACCAGCGCACCTGCCGGTTCTCCATGTATTCCTCGACCCCGTAGTCGCGGCCGTTAGAGCGGAAATAGAGCGTTTTGCCGGTGGTATAGGCCTCGAACTCCGACGCCGACATCTGCGCGACGGCCGGTGTGGCAAGAGCAAGGGCAACGGCGATCAGCGCATGTCTCATCATGCGGCCAATCTGACAGGAGCGCGCGGCGCGGGGCAAGTCACAAATCTGCGGGACGGCTGCGCCAGCGTTCGGCCAGAGGATCCATGATCTGCCGCCATTTCGCCGGCCAGAGCGCGATCAGCGCCATCACCGGCAGCGAATGCGGCAGGGTGGGCATCCGCGTCTCGTCGAGCCGCAACCCGGGGTAGGCCACGCCGGGGCGGCTGTGGTGATCGGAATGGCGCGGCGCGTTCAGCATCAGCGCCGAGGAACACCAATGCGGCGTGTTCCAGCTGTGGCGCGGGCCGCAGGGTTCGGGTTTGCCATCGGCGCCGCGGCTGCGGGGCAGGCCGTAGTGCTGGACGTAATCGGTGATCATCAGCTGGCTCTGCACATAGGCCGCGAGGGCCAGATGCGCCAGCACACCGGGCAGGCCGGCCAGACCGGCCGACACCGCCAGCGCGAGCAGGCTGATCCCGGCATAGATCGCGAAAGGATGCGGCCCGGACTTGCCGGCGCGGGCGCGACGGGCGGTTTCGGCCGCCTTGCCGGCGCGATATTCGCCGCGCCAGACCCGCCAGATATAGCGGTAGAAGCTTTCCCGTCCGCGTGGCGAATTGGGGTCTTTCGCCGTGCCCACATGCACATGATGCACCAGCGGATGGGCCGAGGCATGATGGCCGTAGAGCACCGAGGCATAGACCGCCACGCCAAGCCGCCGCAGCCGCCGGTCGGCGCGATGGATCAGCTCATGGGCGTTCGAATTGCCGACCTGCCCGAGAAACAGCCCGAAGGCCAGGTAGGCCGCGGCCCGTTCCGGCCACGTGGCGCCGGTCTGGCCCGCCACCACCAGAACGGCCAGCGCCAGCAGCGGAAAATGGATCAGCCCCAGCGCTGCCGAAAGCGTGGTGCCGGCCGGAAAGGCAGTGCCGGGATCGCCCGGCGCCGCCAGCCCCCCCAGCCGGTCGAGCGCAAAGACCAGCAGCGTCAGATAGGCCAGCGCCAGCCAGATCCAGACACCGCCCCAGCCAGCCGCCGCCAGAAGCAGCAAGACAGGGGCAAGAGTGGTGGCGGCAAAGCGGGTCACGGTCGAAATCCTTGTCGTGTCTGACGTCCATATAGGAAGATTTGGTTTCCGATAGGACAATTCATGAAATTATCAGGGCAGCCGGCAACGCGAAAGACAGGCGAGACGTCGCATTTGGCCTCGCAAGGGGCTGTCGGGCTTTCTAAAGTCGCCGCAAGTCAGGGAAGGAAGCAATATGGCACTCGACGATCGCAAGGGCGTCTGGAAATCCGGCCGCGGCAAGGGGCGGCGCACGCCCAAGGGCCGGCAATTCGACGATCAGGCCTTGGCCGAGGTGCAGGCGCTGCTGGGCGACAGGCCGCGCCGCCGCGATCTCCTGATCGAGTTCCTGCATCTGATCCAGGACGCCCATGGCCATCTCTCGGCGGCGCATCTGCGCGCGCTCTGCGAAGAGATGAAGCTGCCGATGGCCGAGGTCTGGGAAGTGGCGACCTTCTATGCCCATTTCGACCCGCTGCGCGAAGACGATACGCCGCCGCCGGCGCTGACCATCCGGGTCTGCGATTCGCTCTCCTGCGAGCTGGCCGGGGCCGAGGCGCTGCGCACCGCGCTGGAAGAGGGGCTCGACCCCGGCGAAGTCCGCGTGCTGCGCGCGCCCTGCATGGGCCGCTGCGACACCGCGCCGGTGCTGGAGCTGGGGCACAGCCATATCGATCATGCCGATGTCGACAAGGTTCAGGCTGCGATTGCAGCCGGCGACACCCATGCGCATATCCCCGGATATCAGGCGCTTGCCGCCTATCGTGAAGGTGGCGGATACAATGCGCTTGCCGAATTGCGCACCTCGGGCGACTGGGAAGAGGTGCAGGAAAAGATCCTGGCCTCCGGCCTGCGCGGGTTGGGCGGCGCCGGGTTCCCCTCGGGCAAGAAATGGGGGTTCGTGCGTGGCAATCCCGGCCCCCGCTACCTCGCCGTCAACGGCGACGAGGGTGAGCCCGGCACCCTCAAGGACCGCTATTATCTCGAGCGGGAACCACATGTTTTCCTTGAGGGAATGCTGATCGCCGCCTGGGCGGTCGAAGCCGAGACCTGTTTCATCTACATGCGCGACGAATATCCGGCGGTGCTGGAGATCCTGCGCCGCGAGATCGCCGCGCTGGAAGCGGCCGGCATCGTGCGCCCTGGCTATATCGATCTGCGGCGCGGCGCCGGGGCCTATATCTGCGGCGAGGAAAGCGCGATGATCGAAAGCATCGAGGGCAAACGCGGCTTGCCGCGCCACCGGCCGCCCTATGTGGCCCAGGTCGGCGTCTTCGACCGGCCGACGCTGGTGCATAACGTCGAAACCCTGCACTGGGTCGCGCGGGTCTGTCGCGAAGGGCCCGAGATCCTCTCGGGTGTCGAATTGAACGGCCGCAAGGGGCTGCGCTCCTATTCGGTGTCGGGCCGGGTGAAGCGGCCCGGCGTGCATCTGCTGCCGGCGGGCTCGACCATCACCGATATCATCGACGCGGCGGGCGGCATGCTCGACGGCCACAGCTTCAAGGCCTATCAGCCCGGCGGGCCGTCCTCGGGCCTGCTGCCGGCCTCGATGGATGACATTCCGCTGGATTTCGACACCTTGCAGCCGCATGGCAGCTTTATCGGCTCGGCGGCGGTGGTGGTGCTTTCGGATCACGACAGCGCGCGGGCGGCCGCGCTCAACATGCTGCGCTTTTTCGAGGATGAGAGCTGCGGACAATGCACCCCCTGCCGGGTCGGCTGTGAAAAGGCGGTCAAGCTGATGCAGGCGGAGAGCTGGGATCAGGGGCTCTTGGAAGAAGTCAGCCAGGCGATGGCCGATGCCTCGATCTGCGGGCTGGGGCAGGCGGCGCCCAATCCGATCCGGCTGGTGATGAAACATTTCCCCGACGAGATCTGAGGCCCGGGCGAGCCCTCGCAGGCTCAGTAATTCTTGTAGACCGCGCAGGAGCAGCCGCGCCTGCGGGCGTCGCGGCAGATCGCTTCCGCGGCGTCACGATCCATCCGGCTGACCCGCGCCATCCAGTAGCCGGGCCGGCCGCGCACGCGGTTTTCCACAAAGACCAGATCGGGGCTGCGGCCCACCACCTCGCGACAGACCCGAGTGACCCGGTCGAAATTGGCGCGGGCGCGTTCCCGGCTGTTGCCAAAGGCCAGCTGCGCGCCCCATTTTCCCAGCTTCGGGGTCGGGCGCAGCCTTGGGCGCAGGCTGGGCAGCGCCGCAGCGGTCAGCGCAGGATCGACCGAGCCGGCCTCGGGCAGGGGCGGAAGCTCGGGCAGCGGCTCGCCCCGGCGTCCGGCGATCAGTTCGCGGCAGGCGGTGGCGAAATCGGCCTCGGCTGCCAGGCGGAACTCGGGCCATTCCTGCGGGTTGTTTCGCCAGTACTCCGGGGTTTCTCCGGTGGTGAGAATGACGAAATCGACATGCGCCGGCACAATGCCTTCGCCCGCCAGGTAACGCTCGACCAGAGCGGCGCCGCCGGACAGCGCCAGGGCGGCGAGGCCGGGATTGCCAAAACGCTCCTGAAGCCCGGCAAGCTGACCGGCGGTGGCGGGGATGGCCAGGCCGGCGGTCATCTCGCCGCGTTCCCAGAGCACCCGGGCGAGGAAGGCGGGGGCCAGCCCCACGGCGCCGGCCACCTCGGCGATACGGGCGCAGGCCGCGGCACCCTTGGGCGCCGCAGACGCGGGCGGAGGCAGGAGGATCAGAAGACAACACAACAGGATCGCGGGCCGCATGAGGCCAATGTGTGGCGGCGGTGATTCAAGTCAACCAGACCTTTCGCTGCTGACATGAAAGTTATAGGTGAAACACAAAGGAGAACTCTGCCATGTCGTTTTTCGGAAAGCTCAAGGACCGGCTGTTCAAGTCTTCGTCGAAGCTGGACGAGGGGCTTGAGGCAATTGTCGAGGATGGCGGCGAAATCGCGGCGCCCGACCCGGATGTGACGCCGGGCCCGGAGACCCCGCCCGAGCCCGCGCCGGAGATCCAGCCGGAGCCCGATCCCACGCCGGATCCAGAGCCGGAAACCGTACCGGACCCCGAGCCGGAAACCGTGCCGGAGCCGGAGCCCGAGACAGAGCCGGTGCCACGGCCCGATCCGGTGCCGCATCCGCGGCCGGATGTGACCCCGCCGCCGGCGCCCACCGAGGTGCCGCAACCCGACCGGCCGGCCGGTGTGCCCGGCCCGGCCGGAACCCCGCAGGAGATGCCCGGCACCACCGCGCCGGTCGAGATGCCGATGCCCGAGACCCCCGCCGAGGTGCCGACCCGCACCCCGGGCCTGATCGGCCGGTTGCTGGGGCGGGGCGGGCAGCAGGAGGTGCTGCGCCGCACCCTGGACGACGACATGCTCGAGCAGCTCGAAGAGCTGCTGATCGCCTCGGACATGGGTGTCGACACCGCGCTGCGCGTTACCGCCAACATGGCCGAGGGGCGCTACGGCAAGAAGCTGTCGGTCGGCGAGATCAAGCATTTGCTGTCGGGCGAGATTGCCCGCGTGATGGAGCCGGTGGCGAAACCGCTGCCGCTTTACGCCAAGAAACCGCAGGTGGTGCTGGTGGTCGGGGTCAACGGCTCGGGCAAGACCACGACGATCGGCAAGCTCGCCAGCCAGTTCCGCGCCGCCGGCAAGCAGGTGGTGATCGCCGCGGGCGATACCTTCCGTGCCGCCGCGGTCGAGCAGTTGCAGGTCTGGGGCGAACGGGCTGGGGTGCCGGTGCTGACCGCACCCGAGGGCTCGGACCCGGCCAGCCTGGCCTTCGACGCGATGGAAAAGGCGGCGCGGGATGGCGCCGACCTCCTGATGATCGACACCGCCGGGCGCTTGCAGAACCGCAAGGATCTGATGGAGGAATTGTCCAAGATCGTGCGGGTGATCCGCAAGAAAGACCCCGACGCGCCACACAACACGTTGCTGGTGCTGGATGCGACCACCGGGCAGAACGCGCTGTCCCAGGTCAAGACCTTCCAGGAGTTGGCCAATGTCACCGGCCTGGTGATGACCAAGCTCGACGGCACCGCCAAGGGCGGTGTCCTCGTGGCGCTGGCCGACAAGTTCGGCCTGCCGATCCACGCCATCGGTGTGGGCGAAAAGATCGACGATCTGGCCCCCTTCGATCCCGAGGAGTTCGCCGCCGCGCTCACCGGGCTCGACAGGTGAGGCCTTGTCTAATGAGTGCCCCAGAGGCGCTCGAGCTGTCTCAGCAAAAAGATCACCGACACCACGATCCCCGTGGCCAGGGCCGCCAGCGGCATCTGCCCGGCGCCGCAGCCCAGGCCCACCGCCCCCGCCAGCCAGAGCGAGGCGCCGGTGGTGACGTTCTTGACCTGGCCCTTGGCGGTAAAGATCAGCCCGGCGGCAAGAAAGGCCACCCCGGCGGTGACCGCCTCGATCATCCGCAGCGGATCCTGGCGCTGCTGGTCGTCCTGGCCGAAATCAAGCTGGCTGATCTCGAGCCCGAGAATGACAAACAGGCAGGCGGCGACGCAGACCAGGATATGGGTGCGCAGCCCGGCCGGCTTGTGGCGCCATTCGCGTTCGATGCCGATCAGCCCGCCCAGCACGACGGCCGTCAGCAGGCGCGCCATGGCCGCCCCGACCGGTACCACCGAAAAGGTGTTCTGGAATTCCGCCAGGGCGTCCTGCCACATGAAAGTCGTCCCCTTGTCGTTGCGGGACGAACGCGCAGGACGGCGACCGGTTCCCCAAGACGCCCGCCACGGCCTTTGGGGCCCGCCGCGATCACCCCTGCGTGACTTCCCGTTTCCCTGGCCGCGTGTGCGCCTAGATGCCGGGTTCAGCCGCCCGCCGGCGGCGCTGGTCAACACGTACAGGAGTTCTCATGCATAGCGCGCTTTCGTCCGCCGATCCGTTTCCCGTCACCGAAATCCCGCGGCTTGGCGGCGGCACGATCACCCTCGGCCGCCCGGAGACCGCCGATTGGCAGCTGGTCCTCATCTATCGCGGGCTGCATTGCCCGATCTGCAAGCAATATCTCACCGATCTCGAACCCCGGCTCTCGGAGTTCGCCGAGCTTGGCATCGAGGTGGTTGCGGTCTCGGCCGACCCCGAGGCCAAGGCGCGCAAGTTCCGCGCCGATCAGGGGCTGAGCGTGCCGATCGGTTGTGATCTGTCGATCGAGCAGATGAAGACCCTGGGACTCTATATCTCGGACCCGCGCTCGCCCGAGGAAACCGACCGGCCATTTTCCGAACCGGGGTTGTTCCTGATCAACCCGCAGGGCAATTTGCACATGGTCGACATATCGAACGCGCCGTTCCTGCGGCCCGACCTCGAGAAACTGCCGTCCCGCATCAAGTTCGTTCTGGAGAAAGACTATCCGATTCGCGGCACTCATTCCGGCTGACCCCGCGTGAGCGAGTGGCTGATCTCGCTCGAGGGCACCGAGGCCGGGCATCGGCTGGCGCTGATCCTGGCGGTGAATGCGGCCTTTCTGCACGCGGTCTTTGGCGCGTTGCAGAAAGGCCGCCACGACCCCTGGCTGAGCCGCGGGGCAATCGACGGTGCCTATGGGCTGATGGCGGCGCCCTTCGCGCTTTTTGTCGTGCCCTGGCCAGAGCCGCACATGTGGCCGATCTTTGCCGGGGCCTTCGTGATCCACACCGCCTACAAGCTGTTGCAGGCGATGGCCTATACCCGTGGCGCCTATACCGTGGTCTACCCCGTGGTGCGTGGCACCGGGCCGCTGTTTGCGGTGATCGGCGCCTATCTGATCTTTGACGAGAGTTTTACCCTGGTGCAATGGCTGGGCGTCGGCGTGCTTCTGGCCGGGATCTTCGGGCTTGCGGTCTACAACCTGATCTTTCTCACGGCCGCGCGCGAAACATTGAACGCGGCGCTGGCGCTGGCGGTCTTTACCGGGCTGTTCGTGGCGCTTTATACGACCTATGACGCCTATGGCATCCGCGCGACCGCCGATCCCTTCACCTTTCTCGCCTGGTTCTTCATGATCGACGGGGTGGTGATGCCGGTGCTGGCGGCGCGGCGTTGGCGGCGGGCGGCGCTGAAACCGCCACTCCGCCCGCTGTTGCTGCGTGGTTGGGTCGGCGGGCTGATCGCCTTTGCGAGCTTCGGGGCGATCATGCTGGCCACCCGGCTTGACAAGGTGGGCGAGGCGGCGGTGCTGCGCGAGACCTCGACGGTCTTTGCCGCGCTGATCGGCTGGCTGGTGTTGAAGGAAACGGTGGGGCCGCGGCGCATCGCGCTGATGGCCCTGATCGCGGCCGGGGCCGTGATCGTGGAAATGGGTGGGTAACAGAGGTGCAGATGACAGAGAAACGTGAGATCAACCCGGTGCTGAAACAGGTGCTCGAACTGGGGCCGCCGCTGGCCTTTTTCGGGCTGTACCTCTGGCTCAAGGAAGATGTCTTCCTGTTCGGCGGCCAGGAATATTCCGGCTTCATCGTGGCCACGGTGGTCTTTGTGCCGATCGTGCTGCTGGCGATGGCGGTGAATTGGGCGCTGACCCGCGAGCTAAGCCGGATGCAGGTCTTTACGGCGATCATGGTGATCTTTTTCGGCGCGCTGACCGCCTGGTTCAACGACGAACGGTTCTTCAAGATGAAGACGACGCTGGTCTACGGCTTCTTTGCGCTGCTGCTGGGCATCGGGCTGCTGCGCGGCCGATCCTATCTTGCCTATCTGCTGTCTGACGCGGTGGCGATGCAGCCGGAAGGCTGGATGATCCTGACGCGGCGCATCTGCCTCGGGTTTCTGACGCTGGCGGTGGCGAATGAGGTGGTCTGGCGCACCATGTCGACCGACGTCTGGGTCAAGATCGAGACCTTCGGCTTTCCGATCGCGCTTTTCGCCTTCATCTGGGCGCAATTCGCGGCGCTGCACAAATACATGGACCTCGAAGACGACAAGGGCTGATCGCGCCGGCCCTGCGGCCCGTCAGCCCCGGCGCGCGGCGCCGGGGCGGCGGCAATGGTTGGTCCAGGCCGTCTCGCAATGCCGGGATTCGCCGCGCAGGATGGCGCAGGACAGATCGACGAAGATCCGCACCAGCGCCCAGGCGCAGCGTTTCGCGGCCCATCCCCGTCCGGTCGAGGCGCGGAAGGCGCGGGCCGAAAAGGTCATATCGGCATCGCCGCCCAACAGCCGGTTGAGCGCCAGCGACGCTTTGAAGCAGATCACCTCGGTGACCTCATCGTCGATGACGTCGGGCGGCAGCGTCGACCGGTCGCACACCCGGGTGAGCAGCGTGGGCCCCGTCAATCCCGCGCCCGCCCAAGCCAGCCCGGCGCGGGCGCGCCGCCAGCCGAGCCGGGCCCGGAATCCGGCGGTTCCTGAAAGCGGCGCAAGTTGGTTGGACAGGGGCATGCGAATCTCCCACTACATCTTGTGCGAAGCAGTTAGAGATAGCCTATGACGCCCGGGTGAAGCGGCTGTTACAGCACCGTGACGGACTTGACCCCTCGGGCGCAACGGCCTATCACCGGCGCCGTGGCGATTTGTTACCGGATTGCGGGCCACGTTAAAGATTCCGCTAAAAGGTCAGCAACGAAAGCCCCCCGTTCGCTTGGCCGCGCCCGGGGGGCTTTTGGTTTGGAAGGACGAGACATGAGCAATGATTGGAACAGCCGCACCAAGTTGGTGCACGGCGGCATCCGCAGATCCCAGTACAACGAAGTCAGCGAAGCGCTGTTTCTGACCCAGGGCTTTGTCTATGACAATGCCGAACAGGCCGAGGCGCGGTTCCTCGAAGCCGGGCCGGACGAGTTCATCTATGCGCGCTACGGCAATCCCACGGTGGCGATGTTCGAAGACCGGATCGCCGGGCTCGAGGGCGCCGAGGATGCCTTTGCCTGCGCTTCGGGCATGGCGGCGGTGCAGGGCGCGCTGATGGCGCTGCTGAAGGCCGGCGATCACGTGGTCGCGGCGCGCGCGCTGTTCGGCTCCTGTCTCTTCATCCTGGAAAACATCCTGCCGAAATTCGGCGTCGAGGTCACCCTGGTCGACGGCACCGACCTCGAGGCCTGGCGCGCGGCGGTGCGCGAGGACACACGGCTCTGTTTCTTCGAATCGATGTCCAACCCGACGCTCGAGATCGTCGATATTGCCGGCGTCGCCGAGATTGCCCATGCAGTGGGCGCGCTGGTGGTGTCGGACAATGTGTTTTCCACCCCGATCTATTCCGATGCCATTGCCCAGGGCGCCGATATCGTCACCTATTCCGCGACCAAGCATATCGACGGCCAGGGCCGGGTGCTGGGCGGGGTGATCCTCGGCCCGAAAGAGATCATACGCGGCCCCGTAGAGGCCTTCATGAAGCACACCGGCGGCGCGCTCAGCCCGTTCAACGCCTGGGTGCTGCTCAAGGGCCTCGAAACGATGGACCTGCGGGTCCGCGCCCAGACCGCCACGGCGCAGCACCTGGCCGAAAAGCTCGAAGGCAATCCGGCGCTGTCGCGGGTGATCTATCCCGGCCTGGCCTCGCATGCCCAGCATGATCTGGCGATGCGCCAGCTTGGCGCCGGCGGCACCGTGCTCAGCTTTGACATTCGGGGCGGGCGCGAGGCGGCCTTTGCCTTTCTCAACCTACTGGAGATCGCGGTAATTTCGAACAACCTCGGCGATGCTAAGACGATTGCGACCCCGCCGGCCTTCACCACCCACCAGCGGCTTCCCGACGATCAGAAGCAGATTCTGGGCATCACCCCGGGGTTGATTCGACTGAGTTGCGGGCTGGAAGACCCGCAGGACCTGCTGCGCGATCTCGAGGCCGCCCTGGAACACGCGACCGGGGGGCAAGGCTAGCCGCTGTAGCGGAAGGCGGAAATGCCGCTCTCACATGACGCAGTTGGCGGGGCAGTGTGCCGTCACGGCAATCTTTTGCCGAACTCTCGCATGTGCAGAATTTTCTTCTGGCTTTTCGGAGCGTTCCGAGTCATGCCATTCAAGACTCAAGTCAAAAGGTGCGAAATGAAAAAACTGATGATCACTGCCGCTCTGGCGGCATCGCTGGCCGTTCCGGCCGTCGCTCAACAAGCTGCAACCGCAGCCGATCCCTTTGTGTCGACCCAAGGTGCAACCACCGGTCTGGCAGTTGTGGGTGGCGCGACCGCTCTGGTCATCATCGCTGCCGCTGCAAACGGCGAAAGCTCGTCGGGTACAGACTGATAGTCGGCATTTGATGAATTAAAAGCGCCGGATCCTCTGGATCCGGCGCTTTTGCATGTCCAGATGACGTCACAGACCATAGTATTTTCTCCGCGAGGGCTTAATTAGAGCCTGTGTCTGCGCAGAAAGGGGCCTTTGATGAATCTCCCGACACCCGGATTGAACCGCGTTCCCAGCCGCGAAGAGGCCGAAGCCGCCGTCGATCTCTTGCGCCGCTACACCGATGCCACCGGCGCGACCGCGCTGGGCTATCCCGACATGGCCTCGATCTACCCGGCCGAATTCGAGGTGGATTCCACCTACAAGTCCAGTCTGCCCGATCTTCAGAACGGCCCCGCCTCGCTGATCCGCGGTGCCAATGAGCCGATTCAGCATGTCGGTATCTCGAATTTCCGCCTGCCGATCAGCTTTCACACCCGCGGCGGCGGCGATCTGACGCTGGAAACCGCCGTCACCGGCACCGTCAGCCTCGGCGCCGACAAGAAGGGCATCAACATGAGCCGCATCATGCGGTCCTTTTACCGGCATTCGGAAAAGACCTTCAGCTTCGAGGTGATGGAAGCCGCGCTCGACGATTACAAGACCGACCTGGAGAGCTTCGATGCCCGCATCGAGATGCGCTTTTCCTTCCCGGTCCGGCTCGACAGCCTGCGCTCGGGCCTCAGTGGCTATCAATATTACGACATCGCGCTGGAACTGATCGAAAGCCAAGGCCAACGTCGCAAGATCCTCCACCTCGACTATGTCTATTCCTCGACCTGCCCCTGTTCGCTGGAGCTCAGCGAACATGCCCGGCGCGAACGGGGGCAACTGGCCACGCCGCATTCGCAGCGCTCGGTGGCGCGGATTTCGGTCGAGGTGGTGGGCGAGGCATGCCTGTGGTTCGAAGACCTGATCGATCTCTGCCGCGCCGCCGTGCCGACGGAAACCCAGGTGATGGTGAAACGCGAGGATGAACAGGCCTTTGCCGAGCTGAACGCCGCCAATCCGATCTTTGTCGAAGATGCCGCGCGGTTGTTCTGCGCCCGGCTTCAGGCCGAGCCGCGAGTGGGCGATTTCCGGGTCGCCGCCAGCCATCAGGAAAGCCTGCACTCGCATGATGCGATCTCGGTGCTCACCTCCGGCCCGACCTTCGAAACCGCCAGCATCGATCCCCGGTTCTTTGCCACGCTGATCCACGCCGGCTGACCGGGCCCACGATCGATTGCCTGATGCATAAATGCACCGCCCCGCGCATCGTCGGGGCGGGCGACCGGGCGCAAAACCGGCCTGATTTCCACCGTTTGACACACAAAACCCGGGTCGGCCCGCGCCGCGCCGGCCCTGTCATGGCCGTTTTCTCGATATTGCTGGCCCCGCAATCCGTCCAAACCTGCTAGGCTCGGACCAAGGGGGGAAACCGCAGGCCCACGCGATGCGAGGTTTCCTATGCAAGGCACCAACGTGCACTTCCGATTTCCCGAGCCCGGCTGGCGCCAGCGGCTCGACACCTATTTCGCCGGGCTGGGGCAGGGTGTGAACGCCGATCCGCTGATCCGCGCCAGGCTGGGCGAGGTGGCCGGGCTCGAGGCGCTTTCCGACGCGGAACTGGCTGCCTTGGGCATGGACCGCAGTGACATTCCCGCCCGGGTTTTCAAAGACCTCTTTCCTCAGGGCTGAAGCCGGCTTGACAGTATATGCGGGGCAGGCCAACGCTCGGGCGCATGTTTGATATTCGGCCCGTGGGCTATGTGATCGGATTGCTGCTCGCCATTCTCGGCGCGACGATGTTTCTGCCGTTCCTCGTCGATCTGGCCGAGGGGCGCGGGCATTGGCCGGTCTTTCTGCAATCCGGACTGATCACCGTGCTGGCCGGCGGGCTGATCTCGCTGGCCTGCGCCAATGGCGTGAAACAGGGGCTGTCGATCCAGCAGACATTTCTGCTGACCACCGGCGTCTGGCTGGCACTGCCGGTCTTTGGCGCGCTGCCCTTTGTCTTCGGCGCCACCGAGGCGCGGTTCGTCGATGCCTTCTTCGAGGCGATGTCGGGGCTGACCACCACCGGCTCCACGGTGTTCACCGGGCTCGATACCCTGCCCAAGGGGCTGCTGCTCTGGCGCGGGCTGATGCAATGGCTGGGCGGCATCGGCATCATCGTCGTCGCCATGGTCTTCCTGCCGGAACTGCGGGTCGGCGGGATGCAGATCTTTCGCGCCGAGGCCTTCGACACCATGGGCAAGATCCTGCCCCGCGCCACCCAGATCGCCAGCCAGATCAGCGTGATCTATGTCTCGCTCACGCTGGTCTGCGCGCTGACCTACATCGCCTTCGGCATGAACACCTTTGACGCCACGGTGCATGCGCTGACCACCATCTCGACGGGCGGTTTCTCGAATTACGATGCTTCCTTCGCCGCCTTCTCGGGGCCGATGGAATATGTCGCTTCCGCCTTCATCATCCTCTCGGCACTGCCCTTCGTGCGCTACGTCCAGATGATCAATGGCTCGGCCCGGCCCCTGCTGCGCGACAGCCAGGTGCATGTCTTCCTGCTGGTGGTAGCGGCGCTGGTGATCCTCACCGCCATCGCGCTGATGATCTCCTTTCCGCATGCGCCGGAACGCGCCTTCCGCGAGGCGCTGTTCAATGTCACCTCGATCATCTCGGGCACCGGCTATGCCAGCGCCGATTACATGGGCTGGGGGCCGCTCCTGGTGGCGGTCTTCTTCTTCATCGGGCTGATCGGCGGCTGTGCCGGCTCGACGGCCTGTTCGGTCAAGGTCTTCCGCTACCAACTGCTCTTTGCCTCGATCCGGGTGCAGCTCTTGCGCATCCGCTCGCCCAACGGCGTCTTCACCACCCGCTACGAAGGCCGCCCGGTGGGCGATGACGTGCTGTCTTCGGTGATGTCCTTCTTCATGTTCTTCGTGGTCTCGATGGGGGTGCTGGCGGTGCTGCTCTCGGCCACCGGCCTCGATTTTGTCACTTCGGTCTCGGGCGCGGCCACCTCGCTGGCCAATGTCGGCCCGGGGCTGGGCGACATCATCGGCCCGGCCGGAAATTTCGCCACGCTCAATGACACCGCCAAATGGCTGCTTTCGGCGGCGATGCTGATCGGACGGCTCGAGCTGCTGGTGGTCTACGCGATCCTCACCGTGAACTTCTGGCGGGCGTGACACAGGGCCGCTTCGCGGCGCTTCATGCCTCCGGCGGGGATATTTTCGGCCAGAAGAAAGACATTCTTTACACTTACTCGCCAGGTTGGAGCTGCGGTACAGGCTGGGAAGCCGATGACCGCGCCAGGAGAAGGCCCCCGTTTGCACTTGCGGCGGGGGCTGGATCTGGCAGCGGCGGTCTCAGGGCGACATTTCGCCCAAAGGCCGTCCCGGGCTTCTTCTGGCCGAAAATATCCCCGGGGGAGCCCGCAGGGCGGGGGCAGAGCCCCTGGGTCCGTCGGCGACAAAGCGCGCGAACATTGAGCGAACAAGGCTTTTCAGCCCGCGTCCGAACGGGTAAAGTCGCCGCATGAGCAGTTTTGACGACATGGACGCTTTCGAGGCGGCCTCCTCCCTCTCGCAGCGCGCCATGGCGGCGCGTCCCGCGCCCTATCTCGACGGGTTGAACCCGGCCCAGCGCGAGGCCGTGGAGGCGCTGGACGGCCCGGTGCTGATGCTGGCCGGCGCCGGCACCGGCAAGACCAAGGCACTGACCACGCGGATCGCGCATCTGCTGAACACCGGCAAGGCGCGGCCGAACGAAATCCTTTCGGTGACCTTCACCAACAAGGCCGCGCGCGAGATGAAGCTCCGCGTCGGCAAGCTTTTGGGCCAGGTGGTCGAGGGCATGCCCTGGATGGGCACCTTCCACGCCATCGGCGTCAAGCTGCTGCGCCGACACGCCGAGCTGGTGGGGTTGAAATCGAATTTCACCATCCTCGACACCGACGACCAGATCCGCCTGCTGAAACAGCTGCTTTCGGCGGCACAGATCGATGACAAGCGCTGGCCCGCCCGGCAACTCAGCCACATCATCGACAATTGGAAGAACCGGGCCTGGACGCCCGACAAGGTGCCCGCCGCCGAGGCCGGAGCCTTCAACAATCGCGGGGTTGAACTTTATGCCCAGTATCAGGCCCGGCTGAAAGAGCTGAACGCCTGCGATTTCGGCGATCTGCTGCTGCATTGCGTGACGATCTTCCAGACGCAGGAGGACGTGCTGGCCCAGTATCAACGCTGGTTCCGCTATATCCTGGTGGACGAATACCAGGACACCAATGTTGCCCAGTATCTCTGGCTGCGGCTCCTGGCGGGCGGTCACAAGAACATCTGCTGCGTCGGCGACGACGATCAGTCGATCTACGGCTGGCGCGGCGCCGAGGTGGGCAATATCCTGCGCTTCGAAAAGGATTTTCCCGGCGCCAAGGTGGTCCGGCTGGAGCAGAACTACCGCTCCACCCCGCATATCCTGGCCGCCGCCGGCGGGGTGATCGCCGGCAACACGGGGCGTCTGGGCAAGGAACTCTGGACCGATGCGCCCGACGGCGAAAAGGTAAGGCTGATCGGCCATTGGGACGGCGAGGAGGAAGCCCGCTGGATCGGCGACGAGATCGAAGCGATGCAGGGTGGCACCCGCGGCATGCGGGGATTTTCGCTGGATTACATGGCGATTCTGGTGCGCGCCTCGCACCAGATGCGCGCCTTCGAGGATCGCTTTCTGACCATCGGCCTGCCGTACCGGGTGATCGGCGGACCCCGGTTCTATGAGCGGATGGAGATCCGCGATGCCATGGCCTATTTCCGCGTCGTGGTCAGCCCCGAGGATGATCTGGCCTTCGAGCGCATCGTCAACACGCCCAAGCGCGGACTTGGCGACAAGGCGCAGCAGACCATCCAGCGTCTGGCGCGCGACACTGGCGTGCCGCTGGTCGAGGGCGCGCGGCTGGCGGTGGAGAGCGGGGCGATCAAGGGCAAGGGCGGCAATGAACTGGCCCGGCTGCTCGACGGGCTTGCGCGCTGGGGCCGGATGACCGGCGAGAAGGACGTCAGCCACGTCGAGCTTGCCCAGATCATCCTCGACGAAAGCGGCTACACCACCCATTGGCAGAACGACAAGACGCCCGAGGCGCCGGGCCGGTTGGAAAACCTCAAGGAGCTGGTCAAGGCGCTGGAGGAGTTCGAGAACCTGCAAGGCTTTCTCGAACACGTCAGCCTGATCATGGACAACGAGAGCGAAGAGGCCGGCGCCAAGGTGTCGATCATGACGCTGCATGCCGCAAAGGGGCTGGAGTTTCCCGCGGTCTTCCTGCCAGGTTGGGAGGATGGGCTGTTTCCCTCGCAGCGCAGCATGGACGAGAGCGGCCTCAAGGGCCTGGAGGAGGAGCGACGGCTGGCCTATGTGGGGATCACCCGCGCCGAGGAGGTCTGCACCATCAGCTTTGCCGCCAACCGGCGGGTCTTTGGCCAGTGGCAGTCGCAGCTGCCGTCGCGCTTTGTCGATGAGCTGCCGGAGGCGCATGTCGATGTGCTCACTCCGCCGGGGCTCTATGGCGGCGGCATGGCCGGGCAGAGCTTTGGCTCGGGCATGGAAAGCCGGGTGGCCGAGGCAAATGTCTACAATTCGCCCGGCTGGAAACGGCTTCAGGAGCGGCAGAGCCAGCGCCCGATGGCGCAGCCCAAAGAGAGCCGCAACACGGTGATCGACGCGACGGCGATCTCGAGCTTCACCATGGGCGAGCGGGTGTTCCACCAGAAGTTCGGCTATGGCGCGGTGGTGGGCATCGAGGGCGACAAGATCGAGATCGATTTCGAGAAGGCCGGCGTCAAGAAGGTGGTCGCACGCTTCATCAACGCCGCCGATGACGTGCCGTTCTGAGCCCGGACTTCGCCGACAATGATCCCGTCCCGGGACGCGCCGCGGGAGCTCTGGCCGGCGGATGCCGCGCCTGCCAAGAGGCCCCGGGTCAGGCCCGGGGCCCTGGCGTGACGGAGAATGGCGCCTCCACCGACTTTACGCTGTCTTGCGGCTCCGAATCCCCGTAGTCTGATCCGGCAAGGTGCCTGCGGTTCTGCCGCGGGAGAATTGGGAAGCCGGTGAAAGACCGGCGCTGCCCCCGCAACGGTATGGCCGGGGGATGTGGTCAGTACCACTGGGCGTCACGCCCGGGAAGGGGCCGCATCCGCAATCCCGCCGAGCCCGGAAACCAGCCTTCGCAGTGACGTCAAACCGCGGGTGGCGGGCAGGGCGCGGGGTCGGGCGCATTGCCTTGCCGCCGTTTCCTCTCTGCCTGCCCGTTCTGCATCAAGGCCACGGGGCGTGGCGGAAAGGATCGAGATGACCAGACCTCTCACCGCAGCAAACGGGAGGGCCGCAGCATGATGCTGGCCCGTATTCTTGCCGATCTGCGCCATGCCGAGACGGGGACCGCGCCCGAGGCCGCGGCGCGCGCCGGTTTTGTCCGCTGGGTGCTGTCGCTGCCACCCGGGGTGCCGGTTTCGGCCGCGGCGGCGGCCGCGGCCGTGCGGGTCCGGCCGCAGGCCGGGCAGGGTCGGGCGGTGGCGCTGTTTCTGAAGTGTCTGGACGAGGCTTGTGTCACGGCGAATATCGCGCCGGAGCGGCGCGGTGGCGCCCGGGCGCGGCGACGGGGGCGCGCGTGACTTCGGACCCCGGAAAGGAACCCCGAAAATAAGAACGGCGGCACGGGAGGTGTGCCGCCGTCTTATTTTGACCGACGCTCCTGAATGCGAGGAGACGAAGCGTCAGTGCCGGTCGGACCTCAGGCCATTTGGGAGGAGGAGCCTTCGGTCCGGGTATTCCCGACCGCAAAGGGAGGAGAGCGGCGGGAAATTCTATGTCTTTGCCGGCGTCACGCATCCGGCGTGGCGGCGGGCCGGAGCCCTGAAACTGCTATGCCCCCGGGGGGAAGAACGGCGGCACGGGAGGTGTGCCGCCGTCTTTTCAACACCAGCGCTCCTGAATGGGAGGAGACGAAGCGCCGGCTGGAGCGGACCGCGGGCCTATTGGGAGGAGGGGCCTTTGGTCCTGGTATTCCCGACCGCTATTGGGAGGAGGGCGGCAGGGAATTCTGTCTGGGCCGCTTGCCGGCCCGGTGTAAAAGGCGGCGACATCAGGGAGGAGGAGAGATGTCGCCGCTGAGACACAGAAGACTCAGGGAGGAGGAGAGAGCCTTCTGATCCGGTATCAGTTATAGGCTGCGTGATAGGCCACGCGGCGGATTTCGCTGCGGCTCAGGCCGAGATCGGCGAGCTCGCGGTTCGACAGGCCTTGCAACTCGTTCATGGTTTCCCGATACACGCGGTACTGTGCATAACGTGCGGTGAGGGACTTGAGCGCAGCCTGGAAGCGTTTGTTCAGTCCGGCCTGAACGGGGGTGTTCGTGGTGATGTCTGCCATGGCGTTTCGCCTTTGTTGTCGTCAGTGTCTGTTCGTTTCGTTGACATCAATGTAGTCGAATGCTGCGTGCGCACAATCCCAAGTGCGATCAATGCTGCTATGCAGCAATTGCATGTGTAAGCGCTTAGACGCGAGTAGACCTTAAGACTAAAGTCGTAATTTACTCGCATAGGTTGAATATCGCGGTTTTGTGAGGTGATACGCGGCACCGCGACCCAGATTGGGGCAGGAAAATCATGGAAGAGATCATCCGAAAAGAGCTGGCAAGGTTCGAGATTCCCGGTGGCGGAGACCTGATTTCGCGCGATTTGATTCGAGCGCTGAATATCGAGGACGGTGTGGTGCGCTATGTGATCGAGGCGCCCTCGCCCGAGATGGCCCGCCAGATGGAGCCGCTGCGCGCCGCGACCGAACGGGCCGTGGCTTCGATCTCCGGCGTGCGCGAGGTGCATGCGGTGCTGACCGCGCATGAGGCCAAGACCCCGCCGAGCCTCAAGGTCGGCGGCCATCCCAAGCCCCAGGCCGGCCCAATGAAACCCGCGGGCGTCAAGCGCATCATCGCCATCGCCTCGGGCAAGGGCGGGGTGGGCAAATCCACCGTTTCGTCGAATCTCGCCGTGGCGCTGGCCCGCGCCGGCAAGAAGGTGGGCCTGCTCGACGCCGATATCTACGGCCCGTCACAGCCGCGCATGATGGGCGTGTCGCAACGCCCCGCCAGCCCCGACGGCAAGATCATCGAACCGTTGGTGGCGCATGGCGTGACCATGATGTCGATCGGGTTGATGCTCGATCCGGCCAAGGCGGTGGTCTGGCGCGGTCCGATGCTGATGGGGGCGTTGCAGCAGATGCTGGGGCAGGTGGCCTGGGGCGAGCTTGACGTGCTGCTTGTCGATCTGCCGCCGGGCACCGGTGACGTGCAGCTGACGCTGTGCCAACGCTCCGAGCTGTCGGGGGCCATCGTCGTCTCGACGCCGCAGGACGTGGCGCTGCTGGATGCGCGCAAGGCGGTGGACATGTTCCATACCCTGAAGACCCCGATCCTGGGAATGATCGAGAACATGTCGCTGTTCCATTGCCCGAGTTGCGGCTTCGAGGCGCATATCTTTGGCCATGGCGGCGCGGCGCAGGAGGCCAGCGACATGGGCGTGCCGCTTCTGGCGCAGCTGGCGATCGATCTCGACACGCGGCTGGCCGGTGACAGCGGAACGCCGGTGGCGGCGGGAACCGGGCCGATGGCCGAGGCCTATGCGCAGCTGGCCCAAGGCATGATTCGCGGCGGGCTGGTCTGAAGGGCGCGTGCCGATAGGAGAGGCCGGCAACCTCTAGCGGAGGCTTTCCAGCGGCTGAAAGATCGGTCCATCGGCGCTGCGGCTGTAAAAGGCGCGCAGGGCAAAGACCTCTTCCAGCCGCTCCGGCGTCAGCACCGCGCCGGGGGCGCCGTCGGCCACGGCGCGGCCCCGGTCCAGCATGACGAGCCGGGTGCAATGCCGCGCGGCGAGGCCGAGATCGTGCAGCGAGACCACGACGGCCTTGCCTTCGGCGGCAATCCGGCCAAAGACCTCCATCGTGGTGATCTGTGCTGCCGGGTCGAGCCCGGCAATGGGTTCGTCCGCCATCAGCAGCGGTGTTTCCTGGGCCAGCGCGCGGGCGATCAGCACGCGGGCCTGTTCGCCGCCCGAAAGGTGATTGGCGGGGCGATGGCGGAAGCTCTCGAGCTTCATCCGCCGGATTGCCCGGTCCACCGCCGCCCGGTCTTCGGGGCGCAGCCGGCCGCCGCGCGGCAACCAGGGGGTGCGGCCCAATGCGATCACCGCCTCGACATCGATGCCCCAGGCGATCTCGCGGCTCTGCGGCATCCAGGCGGCCTGGCGGGCACGGGCGTGCGCCGGCAGATCGGCGATATTGCTTTGGCCCTGATGCGCCAGAAGGCCCAGCGCGGCACGCAGCAGCGAGGTCTTGCCAGCGCCGTTGGGGCCGATCAGGCCGACACATTCGCCCGGGCCGACCCGCAACGAGACATGATCGACCACCGGGCGGCTGCCGCGATGCACCGAGAGGTCTTGCAGAGCCAGAAGGGCGGTCATGCGAACTCCTTCCGGGTCTTGTAGATCAGGTGCAGGAACAGCGGCGCGCCGATCAGCGCCATGACGACACCAAGCTTGAGATCGCGGTCGGGCAGGATCAGCCGCACCGCGATATCCGCCGCCAGTACCAGCACGGCGCCTCCGAGCGCCGAGGCAAACAACAGCCGCGACGGCCGCGCGCCGACCAGCGGGCGGAGGATATGCGGCACCACCAGCCCGACAAAGCCGATGGCGCCCGCCACCGCCGTGGCGGCGCCGACGACGCTGGCGGTGGCGATCACCAGCGTCAGGCGCAGCCGGGTCAGGCGGATGCCCAGCGCCTGGGCGGCGTCTTCGCCAAGGGTCAAGGCATCGAGACCGCGGCCCAGCGTCGCCAGCATGAGCCAGCCCAGCACCGAAAGCGGCAGCGCCAGCCAGACATGGGTCATCGACCTGTCAGCCAGCGAGCCCATCATCCAGAAGACGATTTCCGAGGTGGCAAAGGGGTTGGGCGAGAGGTTCAGCACCAGCGACAGAAGCGCCCCGGCCAACGCCGAGATGGCGATCCCGGCCAGGATCAAAGTCAAGGAGGCGCCGCGCGGCCCGGCCAGCGTCAGGAGAAGCAGCACGCCGAGCAGCGCGGTGCCGAGCGCAGTCAGCGGCAGCGCGAGGGTGAAGGCGGCGGCCAGCCCGGTCTGGAGCGCGATCACCGCGCCGAGCGCGGCCGAGGCGGAGACGCCAATCAGCCCCGGTTCGGCCAGCGGGTTGCGCAGATAGCCCTGCATCGCCGCCCCGGCCATGCCCAGCGAGGCGCCGACGATCACCGCCAGAAGCGCGCGCGGCAGGCGAATCTCGCGCATCACCAGCGTCATCGGCGTGCCGTCATCGAGGATCAGCGCCGAGAGACTGTCCAAGACGCCGACCGGCGCCGGCCCGATCAGCAGCGAGGCCAGGAAGAGCGCGGCGACACCCAGCGTCAGAAGTGGCATCAGCCGGCTCATCGCGTGGCCTCCAGCGCCCGGCGCAGCGGCGCGAGCCCTTCGATGGCGCGCAGCACATGCGGCGTGCCGCAGACCCAGTCGGCATCGGTCACCGCCGCGCCCTGCGCGCCCCGGCGCAGGGCCTCGATGACCGGGTGATCCATGATCCGCTCGGCGCGGCTGGTGCCGGGATAGGGCTGGCCGGTGATGATCGCCTCGGGGGCCGCCAGCGCGAGGATTTCCAGCGGCAGCTTGCCGCCGGTCTCGTAACCGGCGGTGATGGCGATATTCTCGAAGCCGGCGGCGGTCAGGATCTCATGCGCCAGCGACGCGCGGCCCGAGGTGAAACCATTGGCATGATAAAGCGCCGCGCGAGGGCGTCGTGTCACCTCGGCTTGCAGGGCAGCGAGGCGGCTGTCGAAATCGGCCACCATGTCGCGCGCGGCCGCCTGACGGCCCAGCGCTTCGCCCATCTCGAGCACCGCGCGCCGCACGCCCTCCATGGAGGTGACGATGTCGAAGGTGGCGACCGGAATGCCGAGATTTTCCAGCGCCTCGACCGAGGCCCGTGCGGTATACCGCCCGGCCAGAACCAGGTCGGGTTGCATGAGATAGATTTCTTCGGCGCGGCCATGGTTGATGACATAGTCCTGCGCCGCATCGGCCATCGAGGAGGCGCGCCGGTCGAGCGCCACGAAGGAGACCGAATGCAGCTGGCCCGGCGCGGCCAGCATCATGGCGAGCTGGTCGGTGCAGAGGTTGATCGAGACAACCCTGCGCGGCGCCTCCTGCGCCTCGGCCGCCGCGCCGATCAGCGCGGCGGCGAGCAGGAGCGCCTTACAGAGACGCACGGACCCCGAAATACGCGGCGCGATCCGATTGGCCATAGCCCGGCGCGGTCTGGTATTCCTCGTCAAAGATGTTCTCGATCCGCAGATAGACTTCGGCATCCTCCATGATCTCATAGGTCAGGGTGGAATTCACCACGCCGTAATCGTCCAGATCGTCGGCCCGGTTGCCGGCCCAGAGCCCGGTGGCATTGAGCGAGGCGCGTTGCCCCAGATTCGCGGTCACAGAGGCCGAGGCCTGTTGGCCGGGCACAAAGGCCGACCAGCTCGAGGTGTCGAGATCGGCGTCGGAAAAGCTGTCGGTCCAGGTGTAGGAGCCGTCAAACCGCAGCCCCTCGCGCAGCGCGCCGCCAAAGGCCAGCTCCAGCCCCTGCCGGGTCGAAGTGCCCTCGGCCTGCACGTAACCGAAGGTGGTGAAAGAATAGTCGATGATGTCCTCGGCTTCGACATGGAAGGCGGTGGCGCGGACAAAGGCGGTCTCGCCGTAGCGCTTCTCGACGCCCAGATCAAAGCTCTTCGAGGTTTCGGGATCGAGATCGGGGTTGCCGGCAAAGCCGTCGTAAAGCTCGTAGCCCGAAGGCGCGCGGAAGCCGGTGGCGGCATTGGCGCGGAAGATCAGGTCATCCATCGGGCGATAGACGGCCGAGAGACGGCCGGTGGTATGGCCGCCAAATTCGGAATGTACGTCATGGCGCAGCGCGGCCGAGAGGTTCCACATATCGTTCGGTGCCCAGGTCAGTTCGGCAAAGGTGCCGTTGACGGTGGTGTCCTGGCTCTGTCCGTCGACAAAGAGGCCGAAAATCGTGTGGTCCAGCGCCACGGCGGTGTCGAATTCCTCGATCGTGTGATCGGCGCCAAATGCCAGCCGCGCGGTGGCGCCAAGATCGACGCCGCCCTGGTAGCGGTATTCCATCCGGGTGCCGGTATAGTCGAAGCGGTCGTCGGAGATGCCGCCAAAGCTGGCCGAGGTGCCTGTCAGCGTGCGGTCGATGCGGAACCAGGCGGCCGAGACCGAATGATCCACCGCGCCGGTGACGAAATCAAAGCCGATGCGGGCGCCGTTCTGTTTCTTGACCGTCAGCTCGTCGGGGCTGCCGTCAGATACCACGCCGCCCGAGGCCTCGTCATATTCATAGTCCGAGCGCTCGTCGAAGAACGACAGATGCATCACCAGATCGGGCGAGCCCAGTTCGTAAGAGCCGGCAAAGCTCAGCCGGGTGGCCGAAAAGCCGTCTTCCTCGTCATTGCCGTCGTTTTCGTCGGCGGCGGAAAATCCGTCCGAGCGGGCGTGAGAAAAGGTCAGCGCGCTGTCGTAGCCATCGCCGGCCGTGGTCAGGGTCACGGCGCTGCGCAGGGTTTCGTAGCTGCCGTATTCCGAGGCGATCTGCACGCCGAACCCGTCCTTGTCGGCGGTTTTGGTGGTGATGTTGATCACCCCGCCAAGCGCCTCGGAGCCATAAAGCGCCGATTGCGCGCCGCGCAGGATCTCGATGCGCGAGATGTCCGACGTCATCAGCCCGCCGAAATCAAAGGCCACCTGGGTGCCGCTCGGATCGGATACGTCGATACCATCGACGCGCACCTGGATGTTGTTCTGCCCGACGCCGCGAATCGAGACCCCGGCAGAGGTGCCCAGCGGGCCGGTGGCGCGGATCGTCACGCCGGGCTGGCGGGCGAGAAAATCGATCACCCGGGTCTCGCCGGTGGCCTCCAGGTCGTCCTCGGTGATCACGGCGGCGGAAACCCCGGTCTCGTCGGCGGGTGCCGCCTCGAGCCCGGCCGAAAGGATCAGCACGCCGAGATCATAGGCGTCGTCCTGGGCAAGAGCAGGGGTGGCACAGAGCGCGGAGAGCGCGGCGCTGGTCATCAGGGTGGAGCGGGTCATTTTGTATCCCTCGAAGGCCGGTCGGGCCGATTGACGTTTCGGAGGGAACAGCGCCCACCGTTTCAGTGAAGTCACCGCGACGGGGTTGCCGTTATCCGTGACGCGCCCCGCGTCGGGATAGGGTGAGCTCCTGGCAGGTCTCCTGACTTCGCGGGTCGTTGCATCCGCCGGGCCTTCCCGCGGCCGGCGGCCACAGTGGCAGTTTCCGAAGGTGCTCGCCGCTCACAGTTGCGGGGGCAGTCGCGGCTTTGCACCGCGTTCCCTTTTCACGAACCCCTTGCGAGGCCCGAACCAAGACAGGCTTCGTCTAATTGTGCCGGCTCAGCCTGGCAAGACGGCAATTCGCACGCCCCGCCACGCGGCTTCAGGTGCGGCATGGCGGCCACGCCGGCGCCTTTTTGGGAATCCATGGCCGTAGAGGGCCTGAATGGCCCTGGCGGGCGGGCGCGGCCCCGGCGGGAAATCAGGACCGCGCCGGGAAACCATGGGACATACGGGAAATCGTGGGACGGATGGGAATTCATGGCACCGGCCCAATCCGGTGCGGCGACAGAATCAAGAATTGGCTCTCGATTCCGTGATTCGTGTGTGAGTCACAGCGCCGGAATCGCCAAAATCCGCAAAAGCAGGCGCGGCAGAATTTGGGGAAACGGGTAAATCACGGCGCTGCCCCGAAAATTCCGGGATTTCGTGGGAAAAAAGCCACAGCGCCTCAATTACTATATATGGTATGAGCAAAAAGCCGCTTCCGCTATAAATTCCAAAAACAGTATCAATTTTACCCCAAGATGTTGTTTTCCACAGGGGGTGTGGACAATATGATGTGGGTCTTTCCCAATTTTGCCTGTTGATTTCCATAATTTCCCATGGCATCCCTTATATCACGATGAGGGACGGAGACAGGGGCAGCAAACGACCCCGCAACCAACTCCGAACAAAAGCAAAAACAGGTTTCATACAGGCATCCGCCTTTCATCGTGAAACAGAGATCCGGCGCGCGGGCGAGCAGACATCCCCCCAGGTGGCGCGCGCAGCTGGACATCCCGCAAGAGCGGGACAGGCGGCGGGTTGATCAGTGGCAGCAGATCAATCCGCCGTTTTTACATCCAAGACATGGGGGGTTTCGCGGGGGCGCGGGCAAAGGACGGCAGGACAGTGAGCCGCAGGTTCAGAGGCGAAAGCCGCCACAAGGTGGATACAAAGGGCAGGGTGTCGATCCCGGCCCTGTTTCGCCGTGTGCTGGAAGCTGCTGATCCGAATTGGAAATCCGGCGAAAACCCCGAGCTCGTAATTGTCTATGGCGATCACCGGCGCAACTACCTCGAATGTTACACGATGGAGGCGATCGACGAGGTCGACGCCAAGATCGATGCCATGCCGCGCGGGTCGATGCAGCGCAAGATGCTGCAACGGCTGTTTCACGGCCAATCCTATCCCACCAACGTCGACGAGACCGGCCGCCTGGTCCTGCCCGCCAAGCTGCGGGACAAGATCGGTCTGGAAAAAGAGGCCTTTTTCATCGCCGCCGGTGACACCTTTCAAATCTGGCACCCGGACACCTACGAGAAGGAAGAGCTGGCCAAGACCGAAGAGTGGCTCGACGAGCTGCCCGAGGATTTTGACCCGCTGTCCTTCCTCGATGGACCGGCAGAGGGAGCCTGAGCCATGGCCGCCGCTGCTGTCACACCCCCCGCGGCCCCGCATATCCCCGTTCTGATCCGACCGCTGATCGCGGCGGTCTCGCCGGTGGCGGGCACTTGGATCGACGGCACCTTCGGCGCCGGGGGCTATACCCGCGCCCTGCTTGACGCCGGCGCTGATGAGGTCGTGGCGATCGACCGCGACCCGCTGGCCTTTGAGCTGGCGGCCGACTGGATGGCCGGCTACGGCGCCCGCATCCGCCCGGAACAGACGGTCTTTTCCAAGATGGACGAGGTTGCCGATCAGGTGGACGGCGTGGTGCTCGATCTCGGGGTCTCCTCGATGCAGCTTGACCGGGCCGAACGCGGCTTTTCCTTCATGAAGGACGGCCCGCTCGACATGCGGATGAGCCAGGACGGCCCCAGCGCCGCCGATCTGGTCAATTCCGCCACCGAGCAGGACTTGGCCGAGATCCTCTATGTCTTTGGCGAGGAACGTGCCTCGCGCCGGATCGCCAGGAACATCGTCAAGGCCCGCACCGAAGCGCCGTTTGAAACCACGCTGCAACTGGCCGGGGTGATCGAACGTTCGCTGCCGCGCGCCAAGCCGGGGCAGAGCCATCCCGCAACGCGCTCGTTCCAGGCGCTGCGGATTGCGGTGAACGACGAATATACCGAGCTGTTCGAAGGGCTGATGGCCGCAGAACGGGTGCTGCGGCCGGGCGGCCTGCTGGCGGTGGTGACCTTTCATTCGATCGAGGACCGGATGGTCAAACGCTTCCTTCAGGCCCGCGCCGGACATTCTGGCAATTTCAACCGATACGCGCCGCAGGTCGAGGCGGTGCCGGCCCAGTTCGAGATCGTCACCCGCAAGGCCGCCGGCCCCGACAAGCAGGAACTGGCCGAGAACCCGCGCTCGCGTTCGGCGCGGCTGCGGGTGGCCCGGCGCACCGAAGTGCCGGCCGGGGAGATCGACGCCAAATCCATCGCCATGCCGCAACTCAAGAGGACAAGGTAATGCGCTCCGTTCTGTATGTGATGACAGCGCTGACGGTGATCGGGCTGGCCTTCTGGGCCTACCACGAGAACTACGAAACGCAGGAAGCCATTGAAAAGACGGCCAAGCTTCAGAGCGAGATCGGTGCGGCCCGGGTCCGACTTTCGGTGTTGCGTGCGGAATGGGCCTATCTCAACCGGCCCGACAGGTTGCGCGATCTGGCCGAGCTGAACTTTGACCGCCTCGGCCTGCTGCCGCTGCGGCCGCGGCATTTCGGCAATGTCGATCAGGTGGCCTTTCCGGCGCCGGTGTTCGACGATTTCGCGCCGATCACCAATTCCGTTGTCACCTCCTCGCAAGGCGCAGAGCAAGAGCAAGAGCCATGATCCGCACACCGCTGCGCCCCTTGGCGCGCATCCTCGACGCCCGACAAAAGGGCGAAAACCCCGATGCCATCGAACGCGAGAACCTGCGGCTGCGCCACGAAGAGATTCGCGACCGGCTCCGGTTGCGCGCCGAGCAGCGGCTGTTGTTGCTGGGTATCATGTATTTCTGCGCCTTCCTGGTGATCGCCGTGCGCATGGGCGGGCTGGCCGCCTCCGAGGCGACCGAGCCGCGAGCCGCCACCAATGGCGCGTCGATCATCGGCCAGCGCGCCGATATCGTCGACCGCAGGGGCCGCATTCTGGCGACAAACATGGAGGTCTATTCGCTCTATGCCCATCCGCAGCAGATGATCGATCCGCTGCGCGCGGCCGAGGAACTGGGCAAGATTTTCCCCGAGATCGACGTCGCCGACCTCAAGAAGCGGTTCACCTCCGAACGAAAATTCATGTGGATTCGCAAAAAGCTGAGCCCCGAGCAGAAGCAGGCGGTGCATGACATCGGCGAACCCGGGCTGCTGTTCGGCCCGCGCGAGATGCGGCTCTATCCCAACGGCGCGGTGGCCGCGCATGTGCTGGGCGGCTACGGCTTCGGCCGCGAGGGTGTGCATTCCGCCGAGGTGCTGGGCACCGCCGGCATCGAGAAGTTCGAAGACAAGTTGCTGCGCGATCCGGCACGCGAGGGCGCGCCGCTGGAACTGTCCATCGATCTGACGCTACAGGCGGCGGCCGAAAAGGTGCTTTACGGCGGTATGAAGATCATGGGCGCCAAGGGCGCGACCGCCATTCTGATGGACGCCAGCAATGGCGAGATCCTCTCGCTGGCCAGCCTGCCGGACTTCGATCCGAACGACCGGCCGCTGCCGGCGCTTGGGGATGATCCTTCGATCAGCCCGCTGTTCAACCGGGCGGTGCAGGGGGTCTACGAGTTGGGGTCGACCTTCAAGATCTTTGCCGCGGCGCAGGCGATGGACCTTGGGATCGTCGGGCCCGACTCGATGGTCGACATCCGTGGCCCGCTCACCTGGGGGCGGTTTCGCATCCGCGATTTCAACAATTACGGCAAGGAGTTGTCGGTCACCAAGGTGATCGTCAAATCCTCCAACATCGGCACTGCGCGGCTGGCCCAGAAGATCGGCACACCGCGCCAGCAGGATTTCCTGAAGCGGCTCGGCTTTTTCGACGTCACCCCGGTCGAGTTGCAGGAGGCCAAACACGCCAAGCCGCTGCTGCCGCCGAACTGGTCCGAACTCAGCACCATGACGATCTCTTATGGCCACGGGCTGTCGGTGTCGCCCCTGCATCTGGCCACCGCCTATGCCGCCGTGGCAAATGGCGGGCGCATGGTCGCGCCGACATTGCTGCGCCAGACCGGCCCCAAGCTGGGCGACCGGGTGATGTCGGAAAGCGCCGCCGCGGCCGCGCGCGCCATGCTGCGGCTGGTGGTCAGCCACAAGGAGGGCACCGCGAGCTTTGGCGAGGTCAAGGGCTATGCGGTGGGCGGCAAGACCGGCACCGCCGACAAGCCCAAGCCCAAGGGCGGCTATTACAAGGACAAGGTGATCGCCACCTTCGCCTCGATCTTTCCGATCCACGATCCGAAATACGTGCTGGTGGTGACGCTGGACGAGCCCGAGATCCACGCCGCCGGCGAGTTGCGCCGCACCGCCGGCTGGACCGCCGTGCCGGTGGCCGCCGAGATGATCGAACGACTGGCACCGCTGCTGGGGCTCAGACCCACGATTGAACCCGAGACGCTGGCTGGTATAACGCTCACCAGTCAGTGACGGGGTCCTTCATGAGCAGAACCAAAACGCTTGCCGATCTGGGCCTCAGCGCCCGGGGGGGCGCCGACGCCACGATTACCGGCATCACGGTCGACAGCCGCGAGGTCGAAGAGGGCTTCCTCTTTGCCGCGCTGCCCGGCGCGCGGGTGCATGGCGCGGAGTTCATTCAATATGCCCTGCGCATGGGCGCGGGCGCGGTGCTCACCGATGCCGAAGGTGCGCGGATTGCCGCCGAGGTGCTCGACGCAAGCCATGTCGCGCTGATCGTCGCCGAAGACCCGCGCCAGGTTCTGGCCTATACCTCGGCGCTCTGGTTCGGCGCCCAGCCAGAGGTCATGGTGGCGGTGACCGGCACCAACGGCAAGACCTCGGTCTCGACCTTCTGCCGCCAGATCTGGATGGCGCTCGACCTGCCGGCGGTCAATCTCGGCACCACCGGCGTCGAAGGCGCCTGGGAGGCGCCACTTGCCCATACCACACCAGAACCGGTGACGCTGCACCGCACCCTCGCGGCAGCGGCGGAAAACGGCATCACCCATGCGGCAATGGAGGCCTCGTCGCATGGCCTGGCGCAGCGGCGGCTCGACGGCGTGCATCTTCAGGCCGCCGGTTTCACCAATTTCACTCAGGATCATCTCGACTATCATCACACGTTCGAGGCCTATTTCGAGGCCAAGGCCGGGCTTTTCCTGCGCGTTCTGCCCGAGGATGGCACTGCCGTTCTCAACATGGACGACCCCCGGGTCGCCGATCTCGAGCCGGTCTGCGCCGCGCGCGGCCAATCGGTCCTGACCGTGGGGCAGGGCCAGGGCCGCGACCTGCGACTGGTGGCGCAGCGGTTCGATGCCACCGGCCAGGATCTGCGGTTCGAATGGCTGGGCCAGGCCTATCAGACGCGGCTCAAGCTGATCGGCGGCTTCCAGGCCGCCAATGTGCTCTTGGCCGCCGGGCTGGTGATCGCCGCCGGCGAGAGCCCGACCCGGGTCTTCGAGGCCCTGGGCGAGCTCGGCACCGTGCGCGGCCGCATGCAGCTTGCCGCCACCCGCGCCAACGGGGCCGCCACCTTCGTCGATTACGCCCATACCCCGGACGCCGTAAAAACCGCGCTCTCGGCGCTGCGCCCGCATGTCATGGGTCGGCTGATCGCCATTGTCGGCGCCGGTGGCGACCGTGACACCGCCAAACGCCCGCTGATGGGCCAGGCCGCGCGCGACAATGCCGATATCGTCATCGTCACCGACGACAATCCCCGCACCGAAGACCCGGCCGCGATCCGCGCCGCGGTGATCGAAGGCGCCGGCCCCGAGGCGATCGAAGTGGCCGACCGCGCCGAAGCCATCCTGCGCGGCGTCGACATGCTTTCGCCCGGCGATGCGCTGCTGATCTGCGGCAAGGGCCACGAAAGCGGCCAGGTTGTGGGCGACACCACCTATCCCTTCGACGATGTCGAACAGGCCAGCGTCGCGGTCTCGGCGCTTGACGGGGTCAACCCGTGAGCCTCTGGACGGCCGAAGAGGCCGCCGCCGCCACCGGCGGGCGCAACACGACGGGCTGGCAGGCCAGCGGCGTCTCGATCGACACCCGCACACTGCAACCCGGCGATCTCTTTGTCGCGCTGAAGGCCGCCCGCGACGGTCATGATTTTGTCGCCCAGGCGCTGGAGAAAGGCGCCGCAGCCGCGGTTGTCACCCATGTGCCGGAGGGGGTGAGCGAAGCTGCGCCGCTGCTCATCGTCGAGGCCATCATGCCGGCGCTCGAAGCGCTCGGCCGCGCCGGCCGCGACCGGACAGAGGCGCAGGTCGTCGCCGTAACCGGCTCGGTCGGCAAGACCTCGACCAAGGAAATGCTGCGCCAGACGCTCGCGGCCTTCGGCCCCACCCATGCCTCGGTGGCCAGCTACAACAACCATTGGGGCGTGCCGCTGACCCTGGCCCGGATGCCCCGCGACAGCGCCTTCTCGGTGATCGAGATCGGCATGAACCACCCCGGCGAAATCGCCCCCCTGGCGCGCATCGCGCGGCCGCATGTGGCGATGATCACCACCGTCGCACCGGCGCATCTCGAGGCCTTCGGTGCCATCGAGGGCATCGCCGAGGAAAAGGCCAGCATCCTGGCGGGCCTCGTCGCGGGCGGCACCGCGGTGTTCAACGCCGAGATCGAGACCGCCGCGATCCTGCGCGCGGCCGCGCGTGCGGCCGGCGCGCGCTACATCGGCTTTGGCGAAACGCCGCGCGCGCAGTATCGGCTGGCGCATGTCGAGATGGCGCATGGCGTCACCGTCGCCCGGGCCCGGGTGCGCCACGAGGATCTGCATTTCAAGATCGCCGCCACGGGGCGGCATTTCGCGATGAACGGGCTGGGCGTGCTGGCCGTGGGGGATGCGCTGGGTCTCGACCCGGCGCTGGCCGCCGCCGCCCTGTCCCGCTGGGCGCCGGTCACCGGCCGGGGCGCGCGCCAGACCATCGCCCTCGATCCCGTCGATCCTTCCAGGGCGCTGGAAGTGATCGACGACAGCTACAATGCCAACCCGGCCTCGATGGAGGCCGCCCTGACGGTGCTGGCCGCGACGCCGGCCGGCGAACGCGGCCGCCGCATTGCCTGTCTCGGCGATATGGCCGAACTGGGCGAGACCGCGCCCGAACTGCATGCGGCGCTGGCCGGTCTGCCGGCGATGGACGAGATCGACCGGGTGTTCTGTGTCGGCCCGCTGAGCAAACACCTCTGGCAGGCGCTGCCGGCCGAGAAACGCGGCAAGTGGCAACCGACGGTCGCCGATATCCTGTCCGACGTCCGCCGGGATCTGCGCGCGGGCGATGTCTTGCTCGTCAAGGGATCGAAAGCCACCGGCCTGTCGGCGCTGGTTGACGCGATCCGCAAAATGGGCCATGGCGCCCCACAATAAGTGGTAGGGAAGGGGCATGAGATGCTCTACTGGTTGACAGCTTTGTCCGATGGCGGGGATTTTTTCAATCTTTTCCGCTACATCACCTTTCGGGCAGGCGGGGCCTTCATGACGGCGCTGATCTTCGGCTTCATCTTCGGCAAGCCGCTGATCAACGTGCTGCGGCGCAGCCAGGGCAAGGGCCAGCCGATCCGCGACGACGGTCCAGAAGGTCATGTCGCCAAGGCCGGCACGCCGACCATGGGCGGGCTGCTGATCCTCAGCGCGCTGCTGACCGCAACGCTGCTCTGGGCGCGGCTCGACAACCCTTACGTGCTGATGGTGCTCTTCGTGACCCTGGCCTTCGGCCTGATCGGCTTTGCCGATGATTACGCCAAGGTCTCGAAACAGAACACCAAGGGAGTGCCGGGCCGGGTGCGGCTGTTGCTCGGCTTCGTGATCGCCGGCATCGCCGCCTATTGGGCGGCGATCTATCACCCCGACGAGCTGCAATTCCGCCTCGCGCTGCCGGTGCTCAAGGACACGCTGCTCAACCTCGGCTGGCTGTTCCTGCCCTTTGCCATGTTCGTCATCGTCGGCGCCGCCAATGCGGTAAACCTGACCGACGGGCTCGACGGGCTGGCGATCATGCCGGTGATGATCGCCGCCGGCACGCTCGGCGTCATCGCCTATGCGGTGGGCCGGGTCGACTTCACCGAATATCTCGACGTGCACTACGTGCCCGGCACCGGCGAGATCCTGATCTTCACCGCCGGGCTCTTCGGCGGCGGCCTGGGCTTCCTGTGGTATAATGCCCCGCCGGCTGCGGTCTTCATGGGTGACACCGGCAGCCTCGCGCTCGGCGGCGCGCTCGGGGCCATCGCGGTGGCCACCAAACACGAGATCGTGCTCGGCGTGGTCGGCGGGCTCTTCGTGGTCGAGGCGCTCTCGGTCATCATCCAGGTGCTCTATTTCAAGCGCACCGGCAAACGGGTCTTCCTGATGGCGCCGATCCACCACCATTACGAAAAGAAGGGCTGGGCCGAACCGACCATCGTGATCCGCTTCTGGATCATCTCGCTGATCCTCGCGATCATCGGCCTGGCCACGCTCAAGGTGCGCTGACGGCGCCCCTCGGCGCGTCTCGTCCCTTCCTCTTGCTGCAAATACCGCGGGGGTCCGGGGGCTGGCCCCCGGTCCGCCCCATGTCGAAGGAACCACCACAATGATCCCAGTACCCGGTTTCGAAAACGCCCGCGTCGCAATTCTCGGCCTCGGCCGCTCCGGCCTCTCCGCCGCCCGCGCCCTGCGCCAGGGCGGCGCGATCCCGGTCTGCTGGGATGACAACCCGGAGGCCCGCGACCGGGCCGCGGACCAGGGCTTCGAGGTCGTCGACCTGCGGGAAGGGGGCGCCTTCGACGACATCGCAAGGTTGATCGTTTCGCCGGGCATCCCGCATCTCTACCCGGCGCCCAACCCGGTGGTGGCGGCGGCGCAGGCGGCGGGGGTGCCGGTCGACAATGACATCGGGTTGTTCTTTCGCGCGCTGGCCCATGCCGGCTGGGAGGCGCATGACACCCTGCCGCGGGTGGTGGCGGTGACCGGCTCGAACGGCAAATCCACCACCTCGGCGTTGATCCACCACGTTCTCGAGGCCTCGGGCCGCGCCGCGCAGCTGGCCGGCAATATCGGTCGTGGCGTGCTCGATATCGATCCGCCCGGGGATGGCGGCGTGGTGGTGCTGGAACTGTCGAGCTACCAGACCGAGCTCGCCCGGGCGCTGACACCGGATGTCGCGGTCTTCACCAATCTCAGTCCCGACCATCTCGACCGGCACGGCGGCATGGGCGGATATTTCGCCGCCAAGCGCAGGCTCTTCGCCGAGGGCGGGCCGGATCGCGCGGTGGTGGGGGTGGACGAACACGAGGGACGGTTCCTCGCCGGTCAGCTCAGCGAGGGGCCGGGCGATGACCGGGTGATCCGGGTCTCGGTGGCCGGCAAGCTTGGCGGTCCGGGCTGGCATGTCTTTGCCCGCAAGGGGTTTCTCTCGGAATATCGCAAGGGGCGCCAGGCCGGGTCGATCGACCTGCGCGCGATCAAGGGGCTGCCGGGGGCGCACAACCATCAGAACGCCTGCGCCGCCTATGCGGTCTGCCGCACGTTGGGGCTGGCGCCGCGGGTGATCGAACAGGCCTTTCACAGTTTCGCCGGCCTGCCGCACCGGTCGCAGCTGATCGCCGAGGCCGGCGGCGTGGCCTATGTCAACGACAGCAAGGCCACCAATGTCGACAGCGCCGCCAAGGCGCTCAGCGCCTTCCGCAACATCCGCTGGATCTGCGGCGGCTTGCAAAAGGACGGCGGGCTCGAGGGGCTGGCGCCGGGGCTGGCCAATGTGGCCAAGGCCTATGTCATCGGCCGCGAGGCGGCGGGCTTTGCCCTCGGGTTGCCCGGGATCGAGGCCGAGGTCTGCACCGAGATGTCGACCGCGGTGGAACACGCCATGGCCGAGGCGCAACCCGGCGAGACGGTACTCCTGGCGCCGGCGGCGGCGAGTTTCGACCAATACGACAATTTCGAGCAGCGCGGGGTGGATTTCACCCAGAACGTGCTGGCGCGGTTGCCGCAGGCATAGGGTGCAGGGGGCGCTGCCCCCGTCGCCTTGCGGCGACTCCCCCGCGGTACTTTCGGCAAAAGGAAAGCTGCGGGAAGATCCCCGGCTCAATCGTGGATCGACTGCCGCAGCCGGTCGAGATGGCCGTGCCGCAGGGCGTCGATATGGATCACGCCGGGCTGCACCGGGATTTCCGGCAGGTCGAGGATGCGGGCGATGGCGTAGCGGTGTTCGCCGCCGCCGCGGCGCAGGGCACGGCCATTGCGGTCGATATGGACGAAGATGCCGCCGTGCTCGCGGCGGAAATATCCCGGCACTTCCGAGCGCGGCCGCAACCGGCCGCTGCGGCTCACCTCTTCGTACAGCCGGTCAACGCCGGCGTAGCGCCGCTTGAGGTCTTCGAGCGTGCGGCAGCCGTCGGATTCGCCGCGTTTGGCGATGTTTTGCAGGTGGCGCTCGTAGACGCCGGTGTCTTCCCAGGGTTTGCCCTCGAGGAAATGCAGCCGGCAGGCGATGTGTTTGAAGGAGTCTTCCAGCGGTTTGATCGACAGGTCCCAATCGCCGCCGCGCACCAGCCCGCTGTGGCGGCGGCGGAACTCGGGCGCGCCCTTGCCGGGGTCGGGGGCATAGGCGGCATGCACGTCTTGCAGCGGCACGAAGAGCGCCGCGTCCGAGAGCGGCGCCTGGTCGCGGAAGCGCAGGCGGTTGAGGATGTCGCGGACGAATTTCTGCGGCACCTTGGCTTCGAGCGCGCGAAGGAAATTGCCGGGCTTCAGGGGCGGATATTCGATAGGGGCCATCCGGCGCTCCGTTCAGGGTGGCGGCTGTGTAACGGATATGTGGCGGCGGTGTAAATATTCCAGCCCCGCGAGGTGTCAGCCCTGCGCCGCGATCGCCGTGCCCGCCGCATGGCCCGAGGCCCAGGCCCATTGGAAATTGTAGCCGCCGAGCCAGCCGGTCACATCCACCGCCTCGCCGATGGCATAGAGGCCCGGCAGGGCCTTGGCCTGCATGTCGCGCGAATTCAGCCCGTCTGTGTCGATGCCGCCCAGGGTGACCTCGGCGGTGCGATAGCCTTCGGAGCCGGTGGGCCTTTGGCGCCAGTCCGCGAGCGTGGCGCAGAGCGCGCGCAGACGGCTGTCGGATTGATCGGCGAGGTTGCCGGCGAGGCCCAGCGGGGCGGCAAGGTGATCGACCAGCCGCGCCGGCAGGTGGCGCGCCAGTGCGGTGGTGAGGTTGACCCGGCCGGCCGCTTGCCGGGCGGCGCGCAGATCCTCGTAGAGCCCGGGCGGGGCGAGGCGCAGGGAAATCTCGTCGCCTTCGCGCCAGAAGGAGGAGGCTTGCAGGATCGCCGGCCCGGAGAGGCCGCGGTGGGTAAAGAGCAGCGCCTCGTCGAAACCGGTGCCATTGGCGGTGGCCGTGACCGGCAGCGAGACACCGGAGAGCGGCGCGAAGCGCTGGTCGGAGAAGGTCAGCGGCACCAGGGCGGGGCGGGTCTCGGTCACCGCCAGCCCGAATTGCCGGGCGAGGTCATAGGCCAGCCCGGTGGCGCCCATCTTGGGGATCGACTTGCCGCCGCTGGCCAGCACCAGGTTGCGGGCGGTGACCGCTGTGCGCTGCCCGTCCCGCTCGAGCACGACCGAGAAGCGGCTGCCGTCGTGGCGGACCCAAATGACGCTGGTGCCGAGCCAGAGCTCGGCCCCGGCGGCGCGCATCTCGGCCAGCAGCATCTCGACGATCTGGGTGGATTTGCCGTCGCAGAACAGCTGGCCCAGGGTCTTTTCATGCCAGGCGATGCCGTGGCGATCGACCAGCTCGATGAAATCCCACTGGCTGTAGCGTTTGAGCGCGGATTTGCAGAAATGCGGGTTCTGCGACAGGAAGTTCTCGGGCCCGGTGTGCAGATTGGTGAAATTGCAGCGGCCGCCGCCGGAGATGCGGATCTTTTCGCCCGGCGCGCGGGCGTGATCGATGAGCAGCGTGCCGGGGCCGGCCCGGGCCGCGCACATCAGCCCGGCGGCGCCGGCGCCGAGTATGAGGGTGGTGACATCCATCCGCCAGCGGTGCCCCGAAACGCCGGCAAGCGCAAGGGCCGGCGCCGCGGCGTCACCCGGGGGGCTGGCGGCCGGGCCTTTTTCCTAGCCTTGTCCAAGGGTTTGCGGTAAACTTCGGCGCAGACCCCGATCAACGGGGCGTCCGAGGCAGATTGAGTGGCAGATTCCCATGACTGAGATGGTCTATGGCGCGGCTCCCGTGAGGGACGTCGAGCCTGTGCTCCCCAAGTGGTGGCGCACGATCGACAAGATGTCGATGTCCTTTATCCTGATCCTGTTCACCATCGGCATCCTGCTGGGGCTCGCGGCCTCGCCGCCGCTGGCGGCCAAGAACGGCTTCGAGCCGTTTCACTATGTCACCCGGCAGGCGGTGTTCGGCGGCGCGGCGCTGATGGCGATGCTGCTGACCTCGATGATGACGCCGGTCCTGGTGCGCCGGCTGGCGGTGGTGGGCTTTGCGCTGGCCTTTGTCGCGCTGGCCCTGCTGCCGGTGTTCGGCACCGATTTCGGCAAGGGGGCGGTGCGCTGGTACAGCCTCGGCTTTGCGGCGGTGCAGCCGTCGGAATTCCTCAAGCCCGGGTTCGTGGTTGCCGCCGCCTGGATGCTGGCCGCCAATCAGGAGATCAACGGCCCGCCGGGGCGGCTCTGGTCCTTCGGGCTCTGCCTGACCATCGTGCTGATGCTGGCGCTGCAACCCGACTTCGGCCAGGCCTGCCTGGTGCTGTTCGGCTGGGGGGTGATGTATTTCGTCGCCGGCGCGCCAATGCTCTTGCTGGTGGGCATCGCGCTCCTGGTGGTGCTGGCCGGCACCGTGGCCTATTCGAATTCCGAACATTTCGCCCGCCGTATCGACGGTTTCCTGACCGCCGATGTCGATCCGAACACCCAGCTGGGCTATGCCACAAATGCGATCCGCGAAGGCGGGTTTGTCGGCGTCGGCGTCGGCGAGGGCCAGGTCAAATGGTCGCTGCCCGACGCGCATACCGATTTCATCATCGCCGTGGCGGCCGAGGAATACGGGCTCGTCCTTGTGCTGGCGATCATCACACTCTATGCGGGTATCGTGCTTTCGTCGCTGCTGCGGTTGATGCGCGAGCGCGATCCCTTTATCCGGCTGGCCGGCACGGGGCTTGCCTGCATGTTCGGAGTTCAGGCCATGATCAACATGGGTGTTGCGGTGCGGCTTCTCCCGGCCAAGGGCATGACCCTGCCGTTTGTCAGCTACGGCGGCTCGTCGCTGATTGCCACCGGCATTGCGGTGGGCATGTTGCTGTCGTTCACCCGGACCCGGCCGCAGGGCGAAATCGGTGACATCCTGCGGAGCCGCGTCAGGTGAGCTTCGCCGCATGGCATAGGGGTTCGGAGTGATGGAGCGGCAGAGGCTACTCGTGATCGCGGCCGGCGGCACTGGCGGGCATATGTTCCCGGCGCAGTCGCTGGCGGAAGAGATGCTGTCTCGCGGCTGGCGGGTCAAGCTCTCGACCGATGCGCGCGGGGCACGGTATACCCAAGGCTTCCCCCATACGGTCGAGATCGATCAGATCAGCTCGGCCACCTTGGCCCGGGGCGGTCCTGCGGCCAAGGCGCTGGCGCCGCTGCGTATTCTGGGCGGGGTCTGTTCCGCCGTATTCGGCATGCTGCGCGACCGGCCCGACGTGGTGGTGGGCTTTGGCGGCTATCCGTCGATCCCGGCGCTCTCGGCGGCTTTCCTGCTGCGCCGGCCGCGGATGATCCACGAGCAGAACGGCATCCTCGGCAAGGTCAACACGCTGTTTGCCAAGCGCGTCGATGCCATGGCCTGCGGCACCTGGCCCACCGACCTGCCCGAGGGCGTCGCGGGCCATCACAGCGGCAACCCGGTGCGCGCCGCCATCCTCGAGCGCGCGGGGGCGAGCTATATCGCGCCCGGCGACTATCCGATGTCGATCCTGGTGATGGGCGGAAGCCAGGGCGCGCGCATCCTCTCGGACGTGGTTCCGCCGGCGATTGCCGGCCTGCCGATGAGCGTGCTGGAAAACGTCCGCGTCAGCCATCAGGCGCGCGGCGAAGACCATGAGCGCGTTGCGAAATTCTACGAAGACCACAATATCGACGCCGATGTGCAGCCGTTCTTTCAGGACGTGCCGCGGCGGATGTCGGAGGCGCAGCTGGTGATCAGCCGCGCCGGCGCCTCGTCGATCGCCGATCTCACGGTGATCGGCCGGCCGGCGATTCTGGTGCCCTATGCCCATGCCACCGGCGACCACCAGAGCGCCAATGCCCGCGGCATGGCCGAGGCCGGCGCGGCGGTGGTGGTGTCCGAGGGCGAACTGCACGTCGAGCCGCTGACCGCCACCATCCATGACATTCTGCGCCAGCCGGAAGAGGCCCGCCGCATGGCGATGGCCGCCCTGGCGCTTGGCAAACCCGATGCGGCCCGCGAATTGGCCGCGATGGTCGAGACGCTGGCCGGCGGCCAGAGTCCACAGCCCGGAAAGGACCCCGTATGAACGCTGCCGCCGCCACCAAACTGCCCACCGATGTCGGGCCGATCCATTTTGTCGGCATCGGCGGCATCGGCATGTCGGGCATCGCCGAAGTATTGCTCAATCTGGGCTACCGGGTGCAGGGCAGCGACCTCAAAGGCTCGAAGATCACCGAACGGCTCGCGGGCCTCGGCGCGCGCATCTTCATGGGGCAGGCGGCCGAGAACCTGGCCGAAGCCGAGGTCGTGGTGATCTCAACCGCGATCAAGCCGGGCAACCCCGAGCTCGACGAGGCCCGCGCCCAGGGCCTGCCGGTGGTGCGCCGGGCCGAGATGCTGGCCGAGCTGATGCGGCTCAAGTCGAACATCGCCATTGCCGGCACCCACGGCAAGACGACGACAACGACGATGATGGCCGAGCTGATGGTCGCCGGCGGTTTCGATCCGACGGTGGTCAACGGCGGCATCATTCATGCCTATGGCTCGAACGCGCGGATGGGGCAGGGCGAATGGATGGTGGTCGAGGCCGACGAAAGCGACGGCACCTTCAACCGCCTGCCGGCCACCATCGGCGTGGTCACCAACATCGACCCCGAGCACATGGAGCATTGGGGCGATTTCGACCGGTTGCGGCAGGGCTTTCTCGATTTCGTGTCGAACATTCCGTTTTACGGCCTCGCCGTCTGTTGCACCGATCACGAAGAAGTCCAGCGGCTGGTGGGCAAGGTCACCGACCGGCGGGTGGTGACCTATGGCTTCAACTCCCAGGCCGATGTCCGCGCGGTGAACCTGCATTACACGGGCGGGGTGGCACATTTCGACATCGCGCTTCAGGCCGAGGGGCTGATGATCGAGGGCTGCGCCTTGCCGATGCCGGGCGATCACAACGTCTCTAATGCGCTGAGCGCGGTTGCCGTCTGCCGGCACCTGGGCATGAAGACCGAAGAGATCCGCGCGGCGCTGGCAAATTTCGGTGGCGTCAACCGCCGGTTCACGAAAGTGGGCGAAGTCGACGGCGTGACGATCATCGACGACTACGGCCACCACCCGGTGGAAATCGCCGCCGTGCTGCGCGCGGCACGGCAGGCCAGCGACGGCCGGGTGATTGCCGTGCACCAGCCGCACCGCTATTCCCGGCTGTCCGATCTGTTCGAGGATTTCTGCGGCTGCTTCAACGAGGCCGATGTTGTGGCGATCGCCGATGTCTTTGCCGCCGGAGAAGATCCGATCCCCGGCGCCTCGCGCGATGACCTGGTGGCCGGGCTGCGCCGCCATGGCCACCGCCACGCCGCCGCGCTGGTCGGAGAAGAGGCGCTGGTCGATTTCGTGCGCGCGAATGCCGGGCCGGGCGACATCGTGGTCTGCCTCGGCGCCGGCACGATCACCGCCTGGGCCAATGCGCTGCCGAAGCAACTGGCGTCATGACGACCTCGTTGATCCTGGCCTGTCTCTGGGCGCTGGCGGCCAATCTTCTGGCGGCAATGCCCTCGCGCGACAATCACTGGCGCCGCGCCTATGGGCTGATTGCCGTTGGCGTGCCGCTGCTGGGCTATGTGACCTATCAGAACGGCCCCTGGGTCGGGCTCCTGGTGCTGATGGCCGGCATGAGCGTGCTGCGCTGGCCATTGGTCTACGTCACCCGCTGGATGCGGGGGCGGGTGCGGCGCGGCGCGTCGTAACACCAGCCCGGGTTTGCCGCGGCGGACCGGCGTTGCTAGGCTGGGGCCTGTCCTGCCAAGCCCCCGCAGAAAGGCGCGCCCATGGAGCCGGCACAGATCAGGATCATCCTCTTCGTGGCCGGGGTCGCCCTGGTGTCGGCGCTGCTCGGCTATCTTCTGATCCGAAAGCGGGTGTTCGTTGCCTTTTTCGGGCTGATCGTGGCGGCGCTGGCGGCCGGGGTGTATTTCATGCTGCTCGCCCGCGCCGGCCAGGGCTGGGATGCGCTGGGCTATTTTCTCATCGTCCTGCTGCTGGTGGCGCCGGCGATGGCGGGCCTGGGGATCGGCGGCGGGATCGCCTGGTGGCGCGGGCGCATGGCCCGGTGATCGCCCCTTTTCGTGGCGCGTGTTCCGTCTTATGACGGGGAAAACCCAAAGGGGCAGGCAATGGATGACCATTTTCACATGCCGCAGGTGCGCGGGCGGCTGACCGAAGGCCGGATGCTGGCCGATCTCACCTGGCTGCGCGTGGGCGGGCCGGCGGACTGGTTGTTCCAGCCGGCCGATGTCGCCGATCTGGCCGATTTCCTGCGTGATCTCCCGGAGGGGCTGCCGGTGTTTCCGATGGGCGTCGGGTCGAACCTGATTGTCCGCGACGGCGGCTTGCGCGCAGTGGTGATCCGCATGGGGCGCGGCTTCAACGGCATTTCCGTCGCGGGCAACCGGGTCACCGCCGGCGCTGCGGCGCTTGATGCCCATGTGGCGAAAAAGGCGGCCGAGGCCGGCGTCGATCTGACCTTCCTGCGCACCATTCCGGGCGCCATCGGGGGCGCAGTCCGGATGAACGCCGGCTGCTACGGCTCTTATATTGCGGATCATTTTGTCGAGGCCCAGGCGGTGACGCGGCAGGGCGAGCAGGTCACTCTCACTGCCCGCGACCTGGATTTCCGCTACCGTCAGACCGATCTGCCCGACGGCTGGGTGATCACCGGCGCCACATTCGAGGGCCCGCCGGGCGATCCCGAGGCGCTTGCGCAGAAAATGGCCGATCAACTGGCCAAACGCGACGCCTCGCAGCCCACCAAGGATCGCACGGCGGGCTCGACCTTTCGCAATCCGGCCGGGTTTTCCAGCACCGGCAAGGCGGACGACACCCATGATCTCAAGGCCTGGAAGCTGATCGACGACGCCGGGCTGCGCGGTTTCAGCATCGGCGGGGCGCAGATGAGCGAAAAACATTCCAACTTTCTGATCAATACCGGGGCGGCCACGGCGCAGGATCTGGAAACGCTGGGCGAGGAAGTGCGAAAAAGGGTTTTTCAAACCAGTGGAATAGAGCTACACTGGGAAATCATGCGGGTCGGCGAAAAAGCCTGATCCGCCAAGGCCGAAACGGCCCGCCCAGAGTACCGAATCCCGACAGGGGTCGGGGCGGCTGAGGCAAGAACCGGCAGGTTCATCATAAAAACGCGCCGAAACGGCGCAAAACAAACGAGGACCGGGCAGGTCCAGACAAGTTGAGGCACGAGTGGGCATGTCGAGCAGGGCAGGCTCCCGAGTAGCGGTGTTGATGGGTGGCCCTTCTGCCGAGCGCGAAGTGTCACTGTCTTCCGGGCGCGAATGCGCCAAGGCGCTCAGGAGCGAAGGCTTTGAAGTCGTTGAAATAGATGCCGGGCCGGATCTGGCCGCGCGGCTCGCCGAGGCGCAGCCCGACGTTGTCTTCAACGCGCTGCACGGCCGTTGGGGCGAAGATGGCTGCGTGCAGGGCCTGCTGGAGTGGCTGCATCTGCCCTATACCCATTCCGGCGTGCTGGCCTCGGCGCTGGCGATGGACAAGCAGCGTTCGAAAGAGGTCTATCGCGCCGCCGGGCTGCCGGTGGTCGAAAGCGTGATCGCCACCGCCGCCGAGGTGCGCCAGCGTCACGTTCTGCCCCCGCCCTACGTGGTCAAACCCAACAACGAAGGCTCTTCGGTGGGCGTCTACCTGATCGACGCGGAGAACAACGGCCCGCCGCAGCTCTCTGACGACATGCCGGAAGAGGTGATGGTCGAGGCCTTTGCGCCGGGCCGTGAGCTGACCACCACGGTGATGGGCGCCGGAGAGAACGATCCTGGGGCGCTGGCGGTGACCGATATCCTGACCACCGGCTGGTATGACTACGACGCCAAGTACAAGGAAGGCGGATCGCGCCACGTGGTGCCTGCCGACATCCCGCAGGAGATCGCCGACGCCTGTCTCGACTACGCCCTGCGCGCCCATGTGGCGCTGGGCTGTCGCGGGGTGAGCCGCACCGATTTCCGCTGGGACGAGGGCAGGGGGCTTGCCGGGCTGATCCTGCTCGAGACCAACACCCAGCCCGGCATGACACCGACCTCGCTGGTCCCCGAACAGGCGGCGCATCAGGGGATCGATTTCGGCAGGCTCTGCGCCTGGATGGTGGAGGATGCGTCATGCCACCGCTGAACGAGCCCCCCCGCAGCCGCATCCACCGCGCCTATCACCCGGCCCATGGCGGCCCCGAGCCGAAGCCCTTGCCGCACCCCGCGCCGCGCCCCAAGGCCGATCCGGCGCCCTCGCGCTGGGCCTACCGGATGCAGCGGCTGATGCTGACGCCGCTGTTTCGCCAGGGGCTGCGCCTCGGTCTGCCGTTGGCGGCGGCCTTTCTGATCGGCAGTATCTATTTCGCCAGCGACACCCGCCGCGAGGCCTTCAACCAGACCCTGAGCGACATGCGCGACGCCATCGAGCAGCGCGAGGAATTCATGGTCAAGCTAATGCAGGTCGACGGTGCCGGCGAAGAGGTGGCGCAGGACATCCGGGAAATCCTGCCGGTGGAATTCCCGGTTTCCTCCTTCCATCTCGAGCTCGACCACATGCGCGACACCATTGCCGGTCTCGACGCGGTGGAGCGGGTCAGCCTCAGGATCAAACCCGGCGGCGTTCTTCAGGTCGACGTGACCGAGCGCATTCCGGCGGTGGTCTGGCGCTCGGCGCAGGGGCTCGAGCTTCTGGACGACGGCGGGTTTCGCGTGGCGCAGCTGAAAAGCCGCTACGACCGGCTCGACCTGCCGGTGATCGCCGGCGCCGACGCCGACAAACACGTGGACGAGGCGCTGCGCCTGATCTCGGCGGCGGCGCCGGTCTCGGGGCGGCTGCGCGGGCTCGAGCGGATCGGCCAGCGGCGCTGGGATGTGGTGCTGGATCGCGGTCAGCGCATCCTCTTGCCCGAAGACAAGCCGGTGCAGACGCTCGAGCGGGTTCTGGCGCTCGATTCCATCACGCCGAACGGCATGCTGGAGCGCGACCTCGCGGTTGTCGACATGCGGCTGGCGCGCCGGCCCACCATTAGACTGAATACCAACGCGGTCGAAGAACTGCGGAAAATCAAGGCAGACGAGCTTGGAGTGACGTCACGATGATCGAGCTGTACGAATCCCAACGCGCGATGCGCAACATGCGCAAGGCGGCCATGCAACGTGGCGTGATTGCCATCCTCGACGTCGGCAGCGCCAAGATCGCCTGCCTCGTCCTGCGCTTTGACGGCACCGAAAAGGTCTCGGACGCCGGTGTCGGATCGCTCGCGGGGCAAAGCGGGTTCCGCGTGATCGGTGCCGCCACCACCCGTTCGCGCGGCGTGCGCTTCGGCGAGATCGCGGCGATGGGCGAGACCGAGCGGGCGATCCGCACCGCGCTGCAATCGGCGCAGAAAATGGCCGGCATCCGGGTGGATCACGTGATCGCCTGTTTCTCGGGCGCCGAGCCGCGCTCTTACGGGCTGGCCGGCCAGGTCGAGGTGCATGGCCAGACCGTGGATGAGCAGGACGTGGCCCGGGTGCTGTCGGCCTGCGACGTGCCCGATTTCGGCCACGGCCGCGAGGTGCTGCACGCCCAGCCGGTGAATTTCGCGCTCGATCACCGCTCGGGCCTCTCCGATCCGCGCGGTCAGATCGGCCATACGCTCTCGACCGACATGCACATGCTGACCGTCGACGGCCAGGCGATCCAGAACCTGGCGCATTGCGTCAAACGCTGCGATCTGGAACTCGCCGGCCTGGCCTCTTCGGCGTATGTCGGCGGCATCGCCGCGCTGGTCGAGGACGAACAGCAGCTTGGCGCGGCCTGCATCGACATGGGCGGCGGGTCGACCGGCATATCGATCTTCATGAAGAAACACATGATCTACACCGATGCGGTGCGCATGGGCGGCGATCACGTCACCTCGGACATTTCGATGGGCTTGCAGGTGCCGATGGCCATGGCCGAACGCATCAAGACCGTGCATGGCGGGCTGGTCGCCACCGGTATGGACGACCGCGAGATGATCGGCATCGGCGGCGAGACCGGCGATTGGGAACATGACCGCCGCACCGCCAGCCGGGCCGAGCTGATCGGCATCATGCGGCCGCGGGTCGAGGAGATCCTCGAAGAAGTGCGGGTGCGGCTCGATGCGGCGGGTTTCGAACATCTGCCCAGCCAGCAGATCGTGCTCACCGGCGGCGCCAGCCAGATCCCCGGGCTCGATGCCCTGGCCAGCCGCATCCTGGGCCACCAGGTCCGCCTGGGGCGGCCTCTACGCGTCCACGGGCTGCCGCAGGCGGTCACCGGGCCGGGCTTTTCCGCGGCGGTGGGGCTCAGCCTCTTTGCGGCCCATCCGCAAGACGAATGGTGGGATTTCGACCTGCCGGTCGATCGCTATCCGGCGCGGTCGCTCAAACGCGCGGTGAAGTGGTTCCGCGACAACTGGTAGGCGCCGAAGCGGCGCAGATTTGTGGACGATTCTACGGAGAAGGTGGCCCGTATCGGGGCCGCCTAGTGGGCGTTGCACGGCAATTCCGCCATATCTGGCGCACTCTCCGAGATCGGGGCGGATGTGGCAATTTTTTGCCCACATTTTGCGGCGTTTCCGGGTTTTTTACGTGACGCCCGGGTATCGCTCCGTCATAATGGGGGGTAATAGGCAGCAAAATGCCCGGGCAGGGCATGACAAGCAGGCGGACAAGGCGGACAGTTATGACATTGAATCTTTCGGTACCCGGACACGATGAACTGCGGCCCCGCATCACGGTCTTCGGCGTGGGCGGTGCAGGCGGTAACGCGGTCAACAACATGATCGAGAAGCAGCTCGAAGGCGTCGAATTCGTGGTTGCCAACACCGATGCGCAGGCATTGCAGCAATCCAACGCCGAGGCCCGCGTCCAGCTGGGCGTGAAGGTCACCGAGGGGCTGGGCGCCGGCGCCAAGGCGACCATCGGCGCCGCCGCGGCCGAGGAAAGCATCGAACAGATCGTCGATCACCTGGCCGGCGCGCATATGTGTTTCATCACCGCCGGCATGGGCGGCGGCACCGGCACCGGCGCCGCGCCGATCATCGCACAGGCGGCGCGCGAACTGGGTGTTCTGACCGTCGGCGTGGTCACCAAGCCGTTCCAGTTCGAGGGCTCGAAGCGGATGCGCCAGGCCGAGGACGGCGTCGAGGCGCTGCAAAAGGTCGTCGATACGCTGATCATCATTCCCAACCAGAACCTGTTCCGGCTGGCGAATGAAAAGACCACCTTCACCGATGCCTTCTCGATGGCCGACGATGTGCTCTATCAGGGCGTCAAGGGCGTGACCGACCTGATGGTGCGCCCGGGCCTGATCAACCTCGACTTTGCCGACGTCCGTGCGGTGATGGACGAGATGGGCAAGGCGATGATGGGCACCGGCGAGGCCGATGGCGAGGATCGGGCGATCCAGGCCGCCGAGAAGGCGATCGCCAACCCGCTGCTCGACGAAATCTCGCTGCGCGGCGCCAAGGGCGTGCTGATCAACATCACCGGCGGCACCGACCTGACGCTGTTCGAGCTGGACGAGGCAGCCAACCGCATCCGCGAGGAAGTGGACGCGGACGCCAACATCATCGTCGGCTCGACCCTCGACGACGCGATGCAGGGCCAGATGCGCGTGAGCGTCGTCGCCACCGGCATCGACGCCTCGGGCGTGCAGCATGACATCCCCGTGCCGCGCCGGTCGCTGGCCGAGCCGCTCAAGCAGGTTCCGGCCGCCGAAGAGCAGACCGAGGAGCAGGCGGTTGCCGCCCGCGCCGAAGAACCGCAGCAGCCGGTCTACCAGGAGGCCGAGCCGCAGGTCGCCGCCGCCGAAGAGCCCTCGCTCTTCGAAAGCTTCGAGCCGCGCGTCGAAGAGACCGCAGAAGACGACCTGCCGCCGCCGGCTTATCAGCCCGAGGTGCAGCAGTTCGAGCCGCGCGCCCAGCACAGCCCGCAATACGAGGACGACGAGGCCGAAAGCTTCGTGGCGCCCAAGGCCCCCGCGGCCGGCACCCCGTCGCCCGAAGCCATGGCCCGCCTTCAGGCCGCCGCCGCCCGCGCCGGGGGAGGCTTCCCCAAGGAGCAGCAGGCCGCCCCGCAAGAGCCGGCCGAGGTCGAGCGCCCGCGCTTCGGCATCAACTCGCTGATCGGCCGGATGACCGGCAACAGCCAGGACGGGCAGGGGCAGCAAACCGCACGTCGCCAGCAGCCGCCAGTGCAATCGCCCGCGACGAATTACGCGCCCGAGCCGCAGGCCGACCCCGAGCAGGAGCGGATCGAAATTCCCGCCTTCCTGCGCCGTCAGGCCAACTGATCACCGCCCTCGCAAGAGGCCGGCCAAGGGCTCCCGCAAGGGGGCCCTTTTGCGATTCCAGCCGCCGGCAGGGGGCTGGATCACGTGGCATTTTGCCGGTTGAAGTGTTAACATTCCGCTACGGAAAGGCGTTTCGGATCACCGGAATTTATGTCACGGCCGCTGAAATAAGGCCCGTTTCCGGTCACGTTCGACCCTGAAATGGCCTGTGGATGGCTTGATTTATAGTCCTTTATTCAATCACTTACATGGCAAACGCGGGTTTCCGCCTGCTGTGTGACGGTTATGTTTCATAGCGTTGCAATACGTTATTTGAGCATCTCCGCCCGAGATCCTAATTCCCTTTCATCGCCGGCTCGCAGTGGGGAACCGCCGGCTCACGCACACCAGACTCTCCACTGCACGCTCGGGCACAGCGCCCGCCGCGACGATGAAGCCGAAAGGAAGACCATGCAGGCCACGATCAAGAATACAGTCCGTTTCGACGGTGTCGGCCTGCACTCGGGCCGTCCGGTCCGCATGGTGATCTCTCCGGCCTCTGCCGGCTATGGCATCTGGTTCAAACGCACCGACATCCGGTTTGGCGATGCCATGGTTCCGGCCCGCTGGGACGCGGTCGACCGGTCGCCGCTCTGCACCCGCATCCGCAATGCCGCTGGCGTCGAGGTCAGCACCATCGAACATGTGATGGCCGCGCTTGCCGGCTGTGGCATCCACAACGCCCTGATCGAGATCGACGGCCCCGAAGTGCCGATCCTCGACGGCTCGGCCGCGCCCTTTGTCGATGCAATTCTGGGCCGTGGCATCCGCCGCCTCGACACGCCGGTGATGGCGATCAAGGTCGACAAGACGGTGACCGTGGAAACCGACAGTGGCTGGGCCCGCCTGTCGCCCGCCGACACGTTCACCATGTCGTTCCACATCGATTTCACCGATGCCGCAATCGGCAGCCAGGACAAGCGCCTGGTGCTGTCCAACGGCACCTTCGTGCGCGAGCTTTGTGACAGCCGCACCTTCTGCCGCCAGGCCGACGTCGATGCCATGCGCGCCAATGGCCTGGCCCTCGGCGGCACGCTGGAGAACGCGGTGGTGGTCGATGGCGACAAGGTGCTCAGCCCCGGCGGGCTGCGTCACAGCGACGAGCCGGTGCGCCACAAGATGCTGGACGCCCTGGGCGATCTGGCCCTCGCCGGGGCGCCGATCCTTGGCCATTACACGGGCCACCGCGCCGGCCACTCGATGACCAACATGCTGCTGCACGCGCTGTTCAACACCCCCGGCGCGCTGCGTCTGGTCGAGGTTGACGGCGCCGATGCGGCGCGTCTGCCCGGTGTCGGCGTGGTTCCGCAGGACATGCCCGCCGTGGCGTGAAATCCGCGATCACCGGTTTTTGCGCCCGCCTCGTCTTGGCGGGCGTTTCCATCTCAGACGATGTGTCGTATGCCCTTTCAGAGACTTAACGCTTCGTGTTAGGACGTGACGCAACCCGGGCCGCGCAACAGGCGGGATCGATCCGGGATCTTGGGTGAGGAAGTGACAGGCATGACGGGCGACAGACCGCTGAAAGGCAGGACATCGCGGGCCATCGCTATTGCGCTGGTGGCTGGTCTCACGCTGGCAAGCTGCTCCGGCGGCACGTTCCGCAACGCCCGCGGCAACATCGGTTTCGGCGACACGCCGATCGAGGCCTATACCGCCGAACAGATCTATGAGCGCGGCGAATACGAGCTCGAGCGCAATGCCTATGGCGAGGCGGCAGAGTTCTTTTCCGAGATCGAGCGGCTCTATCCCTATTCCGAATGGGCCAAGCGGGCGCTGATCATGCAGGCCTTTGCCCATCACAAGGACAAGGAATACGAAGAGGCGCGCGCGGTGGCGCAGCGCTATGTCGATTTCTATCCCGCCGATGACGATGCGGCTTATGCCCAGTACCTTCTGGCGCTGTCCTACTACGATCAGATCGACGAGGTCGGCCGCGACCAGGGGCTGACCTTCCAGGCGCTGCAAGCGCTGCGCACGGTAATCGAACGGTATCCCGACAGCGGCTATGCCCGCTCGGCAATCCTGAAATTCGACCTCGCCTTCGATCATCTTGCGGGCAAGGAGATGGAAATCGGGCGCTATTATCTCAAGCGCAAGCATTACACTTCGGCGATCAATCGCTTCCGCGTGGTGGTCGAGGATTTCCAGACCACCACCCACACCGCCGAGGCGCTGCACCGTCTGGTCGAGAGCTATCTCTCGCTGGGTCTCACCCGCGAGGCCCAGACCGCCGGCGCGATTCTCGGCTACAACTACCAGTCCACCGAATGGTACGAAGACAGCTATCGTCTGCTGACCGGGCAGGGGCTGGAACCCGAGGTCTTTGACGGCACCTGGCTGGGGGCCATCTATCGGCAGATGGTCAAAGGTGAATGGCTGTAAGTCATCGGTGGGAACACGTCTCGCGCCACGGAGCATCTGATGCTGCGCACGCTTGATATCCGCGATATGCTGATCATCGATCACCTCGAGCTGGCCTTTCAGCCGGGGTTGAACGTACTCACCGGTGAAACCGGTGCCGGCAAGTCGATCCTGCTGGATTCGCTGGGCTTCGTGCTGGGCTGGCGCGGCCGGGCCGAGCTGGTGCGCGCCGGGGCCAAACAGGGCGAGGTGGTGGCCGAATTCGACCTGCCGCCGGGCCATGCCGCCTTTGCGGTGCTGGAAGAGGCCGGCCTGCCGGTCACGGACGAACTGATCCTGCGCCGGGTCAACACCGCCGAGGGCCGCAAGACTGCCTGGGTCAACGACCGCCGCTGTTCGGGCGAGGTGCTGCGGCAGCTCTCGGAGACGCTGGTGGAACTGCACGGCCAGCACGATGACAGGGGGCTGCTCAACCCGCGTGGCCACCGCCGCATCCTCGATGCCTTTGCCGGGGTCGAGGCCGAGCTGGCGGCCACCCGCGGCGCCTGGAAAGCACTTTCGCAGGCCCGCAAGGCGCTGACCGGGGCCGAAACCGCGCTGGCCGCTATGCGCGAGGAAGAGGATTTCCTGCGCCATGCGGTGGGCGAGCTGGACGCGCTGTCGCCGCAGCCCGGCGAGGATGCCGAACTGGATGCCAAGCGCCGGATGATGCAGCAATCCGAGCGCATCCGCGAAGACATCCAGCGGGCCGGGCAGGCGCTGGGCAATGACGGGGCCGAGGGGGCGATGGGCGACGCCATGCGCTGGCTCGACGGGGTGGCCGACCGCGCCGAAGGCCGGCTCGACGCGCCGCTGGCGGCTCTGGGCCGGGCGATGGAAGAACTCGACCAGGCCGCGCGCGGCGTCGAAGAGACCCTTGAGGCGCTGGCCTTCAACCCGCATGAGCTGGAAGAGGCCGAAGAGCGGCTTTTTGCCATCCGGGGCCTCGCGCGCAAGCATCAGGTGACCTCCGAGGAACTGCCCGATCTGGCCGAGACCCTATCGGCCAAGCTCGCCCGACTCGATGCCGGCGATGCCGGCATTGCCGATCTGCGCAAGGCGGCGACCGAGGCAGAAGCCAGCTATGACGCCGCCGCCGACGCGCTGTCCCGGGCCCGGCAGACCGCCGCACTGCGGCTCGACGCGGCGGTCACCGCCGAGCTGGCGCCGCTCAAGATGGAGCGCGCGGTCTTTGCCACCCGGATTACCGAAGACCCGGCCGGCCCGGAGGGCCGCGATGCCGTGGCCTTTACCGTCGCGACCAACCCGGGCGCCCCGGCCGGACCAATCGGCAAGATCGCCTCGGGCGGCGAATTGAGCCGGTTCCTGCTGGCGCTCAAGGTCTGCCTGGCCGAGGGCAATTCCGGTGTCACGCTGATTTTCGACGAGATCGACCGCGGCGTCGGCGGCGCCACCGCCGATGCGGTGGGCCGTCGGCTGGCGGCGCTGGCCGCCGAGGGGCAGGTGCTTGTCGTCACCCATTCGCCGCAGGTCGCGGCGCTTGGTGCGCATCACTGGCGGGTCGAGAAACGCGTGGCGGCGGAACAGACCCTCTCCAGCGTCGTGCCGCTCGATGCCGGCGACCGGGTTGACGAGATCGCCCGCATGGTTGCCGGCGACACGGTGACCGACGAGGCGCGCGCCGCCGCCCGAGCGCTGCTCGCGGGATAACCAAACCGGCCCTGCGGATGCTGCCTCAATCGCCCTGCGGCACCAGCTTGCCCGGGTTGAGGATGTTCTTCGGATCGAGTGCCCGCTTGATATCGCCCATCACCTGCCAGCCGTCGCCATGTTCGGCCGTCATGAAGCCCAGCTTGCCCATGCCGACCCCGTGTTCCCCCGTCGAGGTGCCGCCCAGGGCGAGCGCCCGCCGCACCATCCGGTCCGAGAGCGCGCGCGCCTCTTCGAGTTCTTCAGGGCGGCTCTCGTCGATCAGCAGCACCGCATGGAAATTGCCATCGCCCACATGGCCGAGGATCGGCCCGGGGATCGTGCCCGCGGCGATATCCGCTTGGGTCGCCTCCACCGCCTCGGCCAGCCGCGAGATCGGCACGCAGATGTCGGTCACCACCGCCCGCGCGCCCCGGCGCGTGGCGAGAATGGCGTAAAAGGCGTTGTGCCGCATCGCCCAGAGCGCCTTGCGCTCCTCGGGTTTTACCGACCAGTCGAAACCCAGCGCGCCATGGTCGGCCGCGATTTCGCCGAAAAGGCGCGATTGCTCGGCCACCGCCGCCTCGGAGCCGTGGAATTCCAGCAGCAGATGCGGCAGCAGCGGCAAGTCCATCCCGGCATAGGCATTCACCGCCGCCGCGCTGGCGGCATCGAGAAACTCGATCCGCGCCATCGGCAGGCCGAGCTGGATGGTGTCGGTCACCGCCGCCACCGCCGCGCCCATATCGGGAAAGGCGCAGACCCCGGCGCTGATCGCCTCGGGCTGGCCGTGCAGTCGCAGCGTCAGCTCGGTGATCAGCCCCAGCGTGCCCTCGCTGCCCACCATCAGCCCGGTCAGATCGAAGCCGGCCGCGGATTTGCGAGCCCGCGTGCCGGTGCGGATCACCCGGCCGTCGGCCAGCACCACCTCGAGCGCCAGCACGTTGTCGCGCATCGTGCCATAGCGCACCGCCGTGGTGCCGCTGGCGCGGGTCGCCGCCATGCCGCCAAGCGCCGCATTGGCGCCGGGATCGACCGGAAAGAACAGCCCCGTGGCGCGCAGCTCCTCGTTCAGCGCCTCGCGGGTCAGCCCGGGCTGGACGGTGACGTCCATGTCCTCCGGCCGCAGCGCGACAAGCCGCGCCATGCGCGAGAAATCCACCACCACGCCGCCCCGCACGGCGAGCGAATGCCCCTCGAGCGAGGTGCCGGTGCCCCAGGCCACCACCGGCAGCTCATGCGCCGCACAGATCGCCACCAGTTTCGAGACTTCTTCGGTGCTTTGCGGATAGGCCACCGCATCGGGCAGCATCGGGGCAAAATAGCTCTCCGAGCGGCCATGCAGGGCCAGATCCGACTTGGACAGAGACAATCTCTGGCCTAACAAGGACTTGAGTGCCGTAATGGCCTTGTCGTCCTGCGCCCTTTGTCTGGTCATGGTTTCGCCCCTGATCTCGGAAATCGCGCATATCTACCGCAGCGGCTCAGGCGCGCAAAGACGTGATCGAACGATATGGCAAATACCGATAGAAATCCCGCCATTCGCCAACTGCGCGAGATGCGCGCGGTGTTCGATCGCGGCTGGCAGCTGCTGCGCCATCGCGGGCCCAGCCAGATCCAGTTCTGGTTCATCGCCCTGATGATCGGCATCGCCGCCGGTTTCGCGGCGCTGTTGTTCCGCCGGGCGATCGAATGGCTACAGGCCACGCTCTACGGCACCGACGACATCACCCAGTTGCACACCTTCGCCAATTCGCTCGACTGGTTCTGGGTGCTAATCATCCCCATGGGCGGCGGCGTGACCGTGGGGCTGATCCTGTATTTCTTTACCGATGACGGCCGGGTCCGCGCGGTGGCCGACGTGATCGAGGGCGCGGCGCTGAATGACGGGCGGGTCGAGAAAAAGGCCGGCCTCGCCTCGGCCGCCTCGTCGCTGATCACCCTGTCGACCGGCGGCTCGACGGGGCGCGAAGGCCCCGTGGTGCATATCGCCGCGATGATCTCGTCCTGGGTGTCCAACGTATTGCATGCCGATGGCATCACCGGCCGCGATCTGCTGGGCTGCGCCGTGGCGGCGGCGGTTTCGGCCAGTTTCAACGCCCCCATCGCCGGCGCGCTCTTTGCGCTCGAGGTGGTGCTGCGCCATTTCGCGCTGCACAGCTTTGCCCCCATCGTGGTGGCCTCGGCCGCCGGCACGGTGATCAACCGGCTGGCCTTTGGCGATGTCACCGAATTCACGCTGCCCGGCACCACCGCGCTCGAGTTCTACCTCGAACTGCCGGCCTTCCTGATCCTCGGGCTGGTCTGCGGGCTGGTCTCGGTGATCATGATCCGCGGCATCTTCTGGGCCGACGATCTGGAAAGTCGGATCCAGAGCCGCATCGGCCTGCCGTACTGGATACGCCCGATGCTGGCCGGGGCGATCCTCGGCGGCATGGCGATCTTCTTTCCGCATATCATCGGCGTCGGCTACGAGACCACCTCGCTGGCGCTGACCGGCCAGCTCCTGCTCTGGCAGGCGGTGGTCTATGCGGTGATCAAGGTTCTGGCCGTCGCGGTCACCATGGCCGGCCGCATGGGCGGCGGCATGTTCTCACCTTCGCTGATGGTGGGGGCGCTGACCGGGCTGGCCTTCGGGCTGATCGCCACCTCGCTCTTTCCCGAGCAATCCGGCGCCTTCACGCTCTATGCGCTGGCCGGCATGGGGGCGGTGGCGGCGGCGGTGCTGGGCGCGCCGATCTCGACCACGCTGATCGTCTTCGAACTGACCGGTGACTGGCAGACCGGGCTGGCGGTGATGGTTTCGGTCTCGATGTCCACCGCGCTGGCCTCACGGCTGGTCGACCGCTCGTTCTTCCTGACCCAGCTGGAACGCCGCGGGGTGCATCTGGCGGCGGGCCCGCAGGCCTATCTGTTGGCGATGTTCCGGGTGGCCCAGGTGATGCGGCCGATGGACGACCCCCAGGCCCCCTCGGAAGCCACCTGCTGGGAGATGGTGGAAACCGGCGTCTATCTCAACGCCAGTGCCACGCTGGAAACCGCCCTTCCGATGTTCGAGACCTCGGGCGTCGCATTCCTGCCGGTGGTGGCGATCCGTGGCGAAGGCCAGCCGCCCGAATTGCGCGGCGCGCTGTTCCACGTCGACGCGCTCAAGGCCTACAACCGCGCGCTCGCCGCCACGGCGGAAGAGGAACACAGCTAGCCGGCGCTCAGAGCTCTTCGATCTGAAGGTAATCGCCGGGCTGAAAGGCCAGATATCCCTTGATCGCCGCGGCGGCCTCCTTGGGGTCCTCATAAGACCAGACCACATCGGTCAGGGTCCGGTTCTTGGCCTCGATCGAATAATAGCTGGCCGTGCCCTTGTGCGGGCAGGTGGTGACGGTCTCGGAGGGTTCGAGAAAGGCCATGGCGATGTCGCTGCGCGGGAAATAGATCACCGGCTTGTGGCCGTCTTCGAGCAGTTCCAGCGCATTGCTGCTTTCGCCCAGCACGGCGCCGCTGGCACGCACCACCCATTTGCCTTCGGCCTTCACGATCCTGATCGTCATCTCACTCTCCCCAATACGGCGTCCACATAAGATCGCCCGAACATGGCCCGGGCGGTGTAACAGCCTTGTGTCAGATTTCTGCGGTTGCGGCATCCAACCACATCGCCGCCCGCTTGCCCAGCCTTGGCCGCAACATGTGTCGGCAGGTCGCATGATACTGGTTCAACCAGTCCCGTTCCTCCGCCGTCAGGCGCTCGGCCAGGATCAGCCGCCGGTCGATCGGCACCCAGGTCAGCGTTTCCCAGTCCAGCATCTCCTTGACCGTGCCTTCGGGCAGGGGGGCGGCCTTGCGGACGGCCATCAGGTTCTCGATCCGGATGCCGAAAGCGCCCTCCTTGTAGAACCCGGGCTCGTTCGACAGGATCATGCCCTCGCGCAGCTTTTCCATCCCGGTGCGCGCCAGCCTCTGCGGTCCTTCGTGCACACAGAGATAGGCGCCGACCCCGTGGCCGGTGCCATGGCCGTAATCCTGCCCGGCCATCCACAGCGGCATCCGCGCCAGCGCATCCAGATCGCGCCCCGACAGCCCCTCGGGCCAGCGCGCCCGGCTCATGGCGATCATGCCTTGCAGCACCCGGGTGAAGGCCGCCTGCGCCGCCTCCGGCGCGGCGCCGATCGCCAGGGTCCGGGTGATATCCGTCGTACCGTCCAGATACTGCCCGCCGCTGTCGACCAGCAAAAGCTCGCCATCGGCCAGCTTGCGGTTGCTTTCCTCGCTGACCCGGTAATGCACGATGGCGCCGTTCGGACCCGATCCGCTGATCGTCTCGAACGAGATATCGAGCAGCGCCCCGGTGTCCCGGCGAAACCCTTCCAGCGCCGTCACCACGTCGATCTCGGTCAGATCGCCCGGTGCGGTCTCTTCCAGCCAGGCGAGAAACTCGCACATCGCCACCGCGTCGCGCTCATGTGCGGCCCGCATCCCGGCCAGCTCCTTGTCGGTCTTGCAGGCCTTGGGCAGCACGCAGGGGTCGCGGCCCTCGATCACCTCGGCGCGGATCGCATCGACCACCGCCAACGGCACCGACTCCGGATCGATCAGCACCGGCCCCTCCAGCGCCTCAAGCGCCGCGGCAAAGCCCTCGGGTGGATGACAACGCACCTCGGGGCCGAGATCGACCTCGGAGAGCTTCCCGGCGGCCATGAAGAGATCGACAGTGCCATCGTCGAACAGCAGTGCGAAGCCATGCGCCACCGGGTTGCGCGGAATGTCGCCGCCGCGAATGTTCAGCAGCCAGCAGAGCGAATCCGGCAGGGTGATCACGGCCACACCCGCCCCCAGACCGCGCATGTCCTCGGCCAGCGCCGCCCGCTTGTCGGCCGAGCTGCGCCCGGCCAGCGCATCGGGATGCGTCCTCACCGGCGCCATCGGCGGCCCCGGCTGATCCGGCCAGATCCGGTCCACCAGGTTCCCGACCCGCGACAGCGCCACGCCGGAGCCTTTCAGCCCCGCCTCCAGCGCCCGCTGCTGTTTCAGCGTGTGCAGCCAGGGATCGATGCCCAGCGCGCCCTCGGGCAGATGCTCCCGGATCCAGGCCGCCGGCTGCACCTCGGGCCAGTCCACCGGGGTGAACTCCGCCGCCAATTGCTGGCGCGCCTGCACCCGGTAGCGGCCGTCGACAAAGACGCCGGCCGCCTCCGCCAGCACCACCGCGGCGCCGGCCGAGCCGGTGAAACCGGTGAGCCAGGCCAGCCGGTCATCGCGCGGCGCCACATATTCGCCCTGATGCGCATCCGCCTTGGGCACGACAAATCCGGCCAGCCCCTGATCCGCCATCACCTTGCGCAGCGCCGCCAGCCGCGGCGGGCCCTGTTCGGGCCGGGCCGTTACCTCGAAGGATTGAAACATCGTGCTTCCCAGTTCTTCCTCTTGCCGAAAATACTCTCGGGGGAGTCGCCAAAGGCGACGGGGGCAGAGCCCCCAGGCGCCCCACGCCGGCCCGCGCGGCGCGCCGTCAGCTGGCCTTGCGAATTCCCATCACCCGGGCGCGGGCCCGCGGATCGGTGTCGAAGAGCGCCGCCAGCTGCTCGGTCATCGCACCGGCCAGCTGTTCGACATCGGTGATCGTCACCGCCCGGTCGTAATAGCGCGTCACGTCGTGACCGATACCGATCGCCAGAAGCTCGACGGCGCGGCGCCGCTCGACCATGGCGATCACGTCGCGCAGGTGTTTCTCGAGGAAATTCGCCGGGTTCACCGAGAGCGTCGAATCGTCGACCGGCGCGCCATCGGAGATCACCATGAGGATCTTGCGCGCCTCGGGCCGGTGGATCATCCGGCGATGCGCCCATTCCAGCGCCTCGCCGTCGATGTTCTCCTTCAACAGCCCTTCCTTCATCATCAGCCCGAGGTTGGGCCGCGCCCTGCGCCAGGGCGCATCGGCGCCCTTGTAGACGATGTGGCGCAGGTCGTTGAGCCGTCCGGGCTGCTGCGCCCGGCCTTCGCCCAGCCATTTCTCGCGACTCAGACCGCCTTTCCAGGCCCGGGTGGTAAAGCCGAGGATCTCGACCTTGACCGAACAGCGCTCCAGCGTGCGGGCCAGCACATCGGCGCAGATCGCGGCGATCGAAATCGGCCGGCCGCGCATCGAGCCGGAATTGTCCAGCAGCAGCGTCACCACCGTGTCGCGGAACTCGGTGTCCTTTTCCACCTTGAACGACAGCGGCGTCGTCGGATTGGCCACCACCCGCGCCAGCCGCCCGGCGTCGAGGATGCCTTCCTCGAGGTCGAATTCCCAGGACCGGCTCTGCTGCGCCTGAAGCCGGCGTTGCAGCTTGTTGGCGAGGCGGCTGACCGCGCCTTTCAGCGGCTCGAGCTGCTGGTCGAGATAGGCGCGCAGCCGTTCCAGCTCGGCCGGATCGGCAAGCTCCTCGGCGTGGATTTCCTCGTCGAACTCGGTCGCGAAGACGGTGTAATCCGGGTCGGCCTCCGAGACCGGTGCCGGGGTCGGCGGCTCCAGCGGCGCCTCGCCCTCGGGCAGTTCGGTCTCTTCGCCGGCTTCGGTGTCGGACATGTCGTCCATCGTCACCTGCGCCTGGCTCGGATCCTGCTGGTCTTCCTGGCTCTGTTCCGGGCTGGCCTCGGTCTGATCGTCCTGGTCGTCGTCCTGCCCGGTGCTGTCGGGGTCGCGGTCGTCGTCCTGGCTGTCCTCGGCCTGATCCTCCGACTCGTCCTCGAGATCGTCGGGATCCTCGCCCAGCTGATCGCCGTAGCCCAGATCCTGGATCACCCGCCGGGCCAGCTTGGCGAACTGGCTCTGATCGGCCAGCGTCTCCTGAAGATCGCCGAGCTGACCGCCGGCCTGATCCTCGATGAACCCGCGCCAGAGCTCCATCACATTGGCCGCGCCCTTCGGCATCTCGCGTCCGGTGGCGAGATGGCGGATCAGATAGCCGGCCGCCACCGAAAGCGGTGCATCCGAGGCCTGGGTGATCTGGTCATAGCCGCGTTTGTCGGCCTCGGCGCCGATCTTGGCGTCGATATTGCCGGCGGTGCCGGGCATGTCGCGCGCGCCCATCGCCTCGCAGCGGGCGGTTTCCATCGCCTCGTAGAGCTCGCGTGCCATGTCGCCCGGCGGCGCATAGCGATTGTGGGTCGCGGCGTCGTGGTACTTGTGCTTGAGCGCCAGCGCATCCGCCGTGCCGCGCGCCAGAAGCACCTCGTCCCGGGTCATCCGTCGGCTGACCTGCGGCAGCCGCATGGCATCGCCCGACACGCCCGAGGGGTCGACGGAATAAGATACCGTGAGCTCGGGATCGTCGGCCATCACCTTGGTGGCCTCGGCCAGCGCCTTCTTGAACGGATCTGCGGGATTGTCGGTCTGCGCCATGGGGTGCCTGCGGTCGGGATTGAAACAGCGTCAACGTAATCGCTCACGCAGGCAATGGCCAGAGACCAGGGCCGGGGATTTGCCGGCCAGGGGCGCAGGCCTCATCGCCGGAGGATCATCCGCCGGCAGGTGTCGATCCGCGAGGCCATGCGGGTGGCGGCCAGGTCGCGCCGTCGCGGGGTGGCACCGTATTGATTGCGGGCCAGCAGATGCGCGATCTGTACCCAGCCATCCACCCGCCAGCGCTGCGCCTGCCGGTCGCTTGCGGCATCGGGCAGCACCGCGCCGAGCAACATGTCGAAATCTTCGCGCATCTGCCCGGTGGTCTGTGACGAAGGGTCACCCACCGCCGCCTGGCGCACCGACAGCGCCCAGAGCCGGCCGGCGCAGATCGCAAAAGCCTCGGCCCGGTCCCCGGGAGGCGGGGGCGCGGCAGGGGCGGCAGACCAGAACGACAGCACCAGAAAAGCCGCCACCGCAAGGGGGCGAAACACGCGGGTCATGTAACAATGCTATGACGGCGCCGCCGTTCCGGTCAACGAAAAGTATATACAAGGTCTATAAGATTTGAGGCATTGTCGCGGCACCCCCGGCACCTTAGATACCCCGGGTCAGCCCAGCAACAGCCCGGTGCATTCCGCCACGCGCATTTCGGCCAGCATGAGCGCGCGGCGGGCCTCTTCGGCATCCGGGTTGAAGGTGGCCCGGGTCAGCAGCGCGGCCTGCGCCATCTTGGCCTCGATCCGCAGATGCAGCACCTGGCGGCCGGCATCCGTGGGGCGCACCGCCTCCAGCAGACCGATCATCGCCGCGCGCTGCGCCTCGGTCCGCTCCGATCCGGCGCCGTCGAACATCCACTGATGCTCCATCTTCGCCGAAAGCCGGCCGGCGCAGGTGGCAAATAAGACAACCGGATTGTCCGGCGCTAGGGGCAGGGCCCGCGCTGGCGGCAGGGAGGAGAACACCGCCAGCACGAGACACAAGGCAAAAGTTTTCATACCGCTCATGATTTCAGCATAACACCAAAATTTCGTGTCACGTATTGAGCAGAATGAAAACTCTGGCCGGGTGTCGTGCCAGGGTAACGCTTGCAGATGCAGAAACGGCGCCCGAAGGCGCCGCAATTCCGGTTCTCAATGTCGCGGCCCCAAAGGGGCGGAGCCGGGTTTATCCGAGGCTCAGGCTCGCCGCGCTCTCGGGCAGTTCCTCGTCGAAACAGCGCTGATAGAACTCGGCCACGGTCTGCCGCTCGAGCTCGTCGCACTTGTTGAGGAAGGACACCCGGAAAGCATAGCCCACATTGCGGAAGATCTCGGCGTTCTGGGCCCAGGCGATCACCGTCCGCGGGCTCATCACCGTCGAGAGGTCGCCGTTCATGAAGGCGGTCCGCGTCAGATCGGCAACGGTGACCATCTGCTTGACCTTCTTGCGGCCCTTCTCGGTGTTGTAATGCGGGCATTTCGCCAGGACGATGGCGCATTCGGCATCGATCGAGAGATAGTTCAGCGTCGCCACCAGCGACCAGCGGTCCATCTGGCCCTGGTTGATCTGCTGGGTGCCGTGATAAAGGCCGGTGGTATCGCCCAGTCCCACGGTGTTGGCGGTGGCGAAGATGCGGAAATAGGGATGCGGGTGGATCACCTGGTTCTGGTCGAGCAGCGTCAGCTTGCCGTCGACCTCGAGCACCCGCTGGATCACGAACATCACGTCGGCGCGGCCGGCGTCATATTCGTCGAACACGATGGCGGTCGGGTTGCGCAGCGCCCAGGGCAGGATGCCCTCCTGGAACTCGGTGACCTGCTTGCCATCCTTGAGCTTGATCGCATCCTTGCCGATCAGGTCGATGCGCGAGATATGGCTGTCGAGGTTGACCCGCACCGCCGGCCAGTTCAGCCGCGCCGCCACCTGTTCGATATGGGTCGATTTCCCGGTGCCGTGGTAGCCCTGGATCATCACCCGGCGATTGTGGGAAAAGCCGGCCAGGATGGCCAGCGTGGTGTCGGGGTCGAACTTGTAGGTGCTGTCGACGTCCGGCACCCGTTCGCTGCGGTCGGCAAAGCCCTTGACCACCATGTCGGTATCGATGCCAAAGACATCGCGGACCGAGATTTCCTCGGAAGGTCTGGTATTGGGGTCCATCTGCCCGTCCGCCATGGGTGCGTCCTTTCCGGTGCCTGATCGCTGAATATGCGCTCCGGTTGGTGCACCATATTCACCGCAGTGGCAAGGGGAGGGGGCGGCGTTTTCGATCGGCTCTTGCTTCGGCCAAGTCGTGGCCTATCCTGTGGACCGAGCGCAGCGCGAACGACTTAAGGAACGACAGACGTGACGGCCCAGGACCTTGATGCATTGTTGACCCGGGTCTCGATGGCCGACCGCAAGGCCTTTGCCGCGCTCTATTCCGCCACCTCGGCGAAACTTTTCGGGATCTGCCTGCGTATCCTCAAGGACAGGGCAATGGCCGAGGATGCGCTTCAGGACATCTACGTCAAGATATGGAAGCGCGCCGACGCCTATCAGCCCGGCCGGGTTCAGCCGATGACGTGGCTGATCACGGTTGCCCGCAACCACGCCATCGACCTGCTGCGCAAGCGACGCACAGCCGCCACCGACAACGCCGAAGGAGACGAGACCCGCATCGACCGTCTCGAAACCCATGAGCCCGGCCCGGCCGAGCAGCTGCTGCAAAAGGACACCCGGGCGCAGATCTCCGCCTGCCTCGACGAACTGGCCGATGAAAAGGCCGAGGCGGTGCGCCAGGCCTATCTCTACGGGGCCACCTATGCCGAACTGGCGGCGCATTTCGCGGTGCCTCTGAACACCATGAGAACCTGGCTGCGCCGCAGCCTGCAAGCCTTGAGGACCTGCCTGAGCCGATGAGCGACCCGACCGACACCCCTGACGACGATTCCGTGCTGGCCGCGGAATACGTGCTCGGGCTTCTGTCCGAGGCCGAAGAGGATGCCTTTGCCCGGCGGCTGTTCCTCGAGGCCGAGCTGCGCTGGCTCTGCGACGGCTGGAGCGAGTATTTCGCCGCGCTCGCCGACGAGGCGGCGCCGGTGACGCCCCCCGCCGCGCTCTGGCCGGCGATCGAGAAGCGCGTCTATGGACCGCCGATGCCGGTCTGGCGGCGGCTCAACCTCGGCACGGCGGTGATAGGCACGGCGCTGGCGGCGGGGCTGGCCTTTGCAGCCCTGCGTTTCGGCTGGCTGCTGCCCGAGCCGCTGCCGCTGACCGCCGAGCTCACCAGCGAAACCGCCGGCGAAGTGGCGCGCATCGCGCTCGACCCCGAAAGCGGCGCGGTCACGGCCGAGCTTGTGGGGCTGTTCCCCGAACCCGGCCGCGCCCGCGAGCTCTGGCTGATCCAGGGCGACAACCCGCCGGTCTCGCTTGGCCTGCTGGCGCCGGGCACCGTGGTGGCCTTCGAACTGCCCGAAACGCTGCGCGCGGCGCTCGAGGGCGCGGTGCTGGCGATCTCGGACGAACCGGCCGGCGGCTCGCCCACCGGTCAGCCCACCGGCGCGGTTCTGGCTGCGGGGCCGGTCACCGCATCGTGACCGTCCCGTGACCGCCGGGGCGAAACTTTCCCGGCTTTGGAACGTCTTATCTCCTGAACCCCGGCGCACCGCAGCAGGCCGGCCACGCCCCGCGCGCGGCCCCCGCGGCGCGCCTCCGCAAAGGAGACGACCATGCCCCTCCATCGACGCCAGTTTCTTGCCACCAGCGCCGCCGCGGCGCTCTTGCCCGCCGCCACCCGCGCCCAGGACGACAGTTTCGAAGTCACCCGCAGCGAAGAGGAATGGCGCGCCATGCTGACCGATCTGCAATACGAGGTGATGCGCGAGGAGGGCACCGAACCGGCCTTCTCCTCGCCGCTGCACGACAGCAAGGCCAAAGGCATCTACCATTGCCGCGGCTGTGACCTGGCGGTCTATTCCTCCGAGCACAAATACGACAGCGGCACCGGCTGGCCGAGCTACTGGCAGAGCCTGCCGGATGCGATCCGCACCAAGGAGGACCGCAAGCTCCTGTTCATCGTCCGCACCGAATGCCACTGCCGCCGCTGCGGCTCGCACCTCGGTCATATATTCGACGACGGCCCCGAGCCCACCGGAAAACGCCATTGCCTCAATGGCGTCGCTCTGACCTTCCAGGCCGCCTGACGGCCCTTGTCAACAGCAGAAGGACCGGCCCGCATTATGCAGGTCCGGTCCTTCTTCTGCTCCCAAATACCGCCGGGGGCAGAGCCCCCGGAACGCCAGCCGCGGGCGGGCCTATTTGTCCGGGAAACTCCGGCTGTCCTTGATCTGGTCCCAGGCCCACATGACCTCGCCCAGCTGCTCTTCCTGGCTGCGGTCGCCGCCGTTCATGTCCGGGTGCAGCACCTTGATCAGCGCCTTGTAGGCCTTGCGGATCTCGACCTTGGTCATGCTCTCCTTGGCCTCGAGAATCTCGATTGCCCGGCGCTCGGTAGGCGGCAGCCTGCGGCCGCCGCTGGCCGCGCCGCGTCCGGGGTTGCGGGTGGCGTTCTGGCCCAGCACCTGATGCGGATCCTCGATGCCCAGCCGCGCCCAGGCCTTGGCCTCGGGATCGCGCCAGCCCTTGGTCTTACGCTCCCAGACCTTGTCGGCGCTTTCCTGGGCATTCATCTCGGCCTCGGTCTTGCCGTCGAAGAAGCTCCATTTCGCATTGTATTCGCGCACGTGGTCCTTGCAGAACCAGAAGAAATCATCCAGCACATCGGGCGCCTTGGGCGCGCGATAGAGGCCCTTCTCCTGGCATCCTTCATGGTCGCAGACCCGGGTCGAGGTCTCGGACGCACCGGACATGCCACGCCGGCCGCGCGGATGTTTCTTCTTGGCTGAGGACACGGACATATCAAATCCGAAGGGGTCTGATTTACTCATGGTTCGCACCTTTTCGACTCGGACGTGGCAGTTTAGACCATCGGCAACCAGAGGGAAGGGGCCGAGGGGAAAATCATGTCGAGATCAGAAGAAATTCGCCAACGGCTCATGGCCGCATTCGCGCCGGCCGAGCTGCATGTGGAAGATGACAGCGAGGCCCATCGCGGCCACGCCGGATATCAGGAGGGCGGCGAGAGCCATTTTCGCGTGCGCCTGCGTGCAGAGGCCTTTGCCGGCCAGTCCCGCATCGCCCGCCACCGTGCCGTTCACGCCGCGCTGGGCCCGGATCTGATGGCCGCGATCCACGCCCTGGCGCTCGATCTCGACACGCCCTGACGCCCGCCGCCGGTCATCCGCTCCCGCAGGGGGGCAACCCGTTGCCGGCACCGCTCACGCCTTCGGCGGTTGCTCGCGGCCGTCGTCGGGGGCTTCGCCATCCGTCTCGGTCGCATCGTCGCGCCCGGCCTCCACAGCCGCCGCCACGTCGCCTTCCTCAAAGCGGGCATCCTGCGCCGGTGGTGTCTCCTGCACCGCCCGCGCCGCATCGAGCACCGGGATCTCCTTGGGCGGATCGAGCAGTCGCGGCTCGAAGGCCGCGACCTCGTCCTCTCGGGCCCGCCGGAACACCAGCAGATTGCGGAACACCGTGGTCTTGCCCGACAGCCCCTGGCGCTCTTCGCTGGGCAGGGTCTCGGCGCGGACATATTCCCAGCCGTCCTCGGCCAGATCGTTCAGCACGGATTCCAGCGCAAAGGCGAACCGGCCTTCGGCGCCCTTCACACCCCGGGCCTTGCGCCCCTGGGCGGGGGCGGGAACCACCTTGTAATCATATCTCGTCATGGGCGCCCAAGAGCATACTTCGGCGTCAAGCGCAATCGCTCTCGCCGGGACGGGGCACCCCATGGCGCCAGAGGGGCCGGTCGCGGTGCGACGTCAGCGAAGGTTCGGTGTCAGGGTGCAATCGGTGTGGCGCGCCGCAAAGGCGCGGATCACGTCATTTGGCGGGGTGACGAAGGCGGGCGGGTTCGAGCCGGCGGGCGTCCCGCTTGCGGATGAGAAAATCCACGCCCAGAACCGCCAGCGCCATCAGGGGGACTGCGATCTCAAAGCTGGTCATCGGGCTCCTCCTTGCGAAGCATACCTGGAATATAGTGCGAAAGGCCGTGAAATTCCAGTCCGATGCCGCCCCAGCGCGCGCAGGATGGCACCGCCGATCGCCCCGGCGCACTGGCATGGGCGAAGCCGGCCAGCGGCTTGCCCGGTTTGTTCTGGATCAGCAGCGCGTCGCCAGACGCAGGGCTCAGAGCCCCAGCTTGGCGCTCACGATCTCGTTCACCGCCTTGGGGTTGGCCTTGCCGCCGGTGGCCTTCATCACCTGGCCGACAAACCAGCCGGCGAGCTTGGGGTTGGCCTTGGCCTTCTCGACCTGCGCCGGGTTGGCGGCGATCACCTCGTCCACCGCCGTTTCGATGGCGCCGGTGTCGGTGACCTGCTTCATGCCGCGCGCTTCGACGATCTGTGCCGGATCACCCCCCTCGGTATAGACGATCTCGAACAGATCCTTGGCGATCTTGCCCGAGATGTCGCCCTTCTGGATCAGCGCGATGATGCCGCCGAGCTGTTCCGGCGAGACCGGGCTGTCGGCCAGCGCGTGGTCTTCCTTTTTCAGCCGGCCGAAGAGTTCGTTGATCACCCAGTTGGCCGCCATCTTGCCGTCACGGCCTTCCGCCACCTTCTCGAAGTAATTGGCCGAGGCGGTCTCGGAGGTCAGCACCGAGGCGTCATAATCCGACAGGCCGTAATCGGCGATGAACCGCGCCTTCTTTTCGTCCGGCAGCTCGGGCAGGGTGTTCCGGATGTCGTCCACCCAGCCCTGTTCGATCTCCAGCGGCAGCAGGTCGGGGTCGGGGAAGTAGCGATAATCATGCGCCTCCTCCTTCGACCGCATCGACCGGGTCTCGCCCTTGTCGGGATCGTAGAGCCGGGTTTCCTGATCGATCGATCCGCCGGCCTCCAGGATGGCGATCTGACGCTTGGCCTCGTAATCGATCGCCTGCTGGATGAACCGCATCGAGTTCATGTTCTTGATCTCGCAGCGGGTGCCGAGATGGCTGAAATCCTGCGTCGCCTGGTATTTCTCGTATTGCCCCGGCAGGCAGACCGAGACGTTGACATCGGCCCGCAGGTTGCCGTTTTGCATGTTGCCGTCGCAGGTGCCGAGATATTGCAGGATCTGGCGCAGCTTGACCACATAGGCCGCCGCTTCCTCTGGGCCGCGGATGTCGGGACGGCTGACAATCTCCATCAGCGCCACGCCGGTGCGGTTGAGATCGACGAAGGACATGTTGGGATCCATGTCGTGGATCGATTTGCCGGCATCCTGCTCGACGTGGATGCGCTCGATCCGCACCTTGCGCGCGGTGCCGTCGCCCATCTCGACCAGCACTTCGCCTTCGCCCACCAGCGGCTCGTAAAGCTGGCTGATCTGATAGCCCTGCGGCAGGTCGGGATAGAAGTAGTTCTTGCGGTCGAAGGCGCTCTTCAGGTTGATCTGCGCCTTGAGGCCCAGCCCGGTGCGCACCGCCTGTTCGATGCAATATTCGTTGATCACCGGCAGCATGCCGGGCATCGCGGCGTCGACAAAGGCGACATTGGCATTGGGCTCGGCGCCGAATTGCGTCGAGGCGCCGGAAAACAGCTTGGCCTGAGAGGACACCTGGGCATGGACCTCCATGCCGATCACCAGCTCCCAATCGTGTTTCGCCCCGGCGATCATCTTGGGTTTGGGGGTCTCATATGTCAGGTCCAGCATGGCCGTCTCCTTCGCGCTCGGAACGAAACGGGTTCTAGGGCAGGGGCGGGAGGGGAGCAAGAGGCAGTTCCCGGTTCCGCCCCGGTGCCGGCCGCCCAGCCCGGCCCCCGGCTCAGGGCGCCGGGCTGGGCTGGCCCTGGATACGGCGAAGCTCGCGGGCCAGCACCGTGCTCAGCGCCTCCCAGGCCTGGCGGGCGCCGATCTCGGCGCCGCCCACATGGGCGCTGCCGGGGGTGGCATAGCCGATGTCGGTCAGCGACCAGACCCAGCCATGGGTCTCGCGCATGTCGCTGCGGATCAGACGGGTGCGCATCTTGTCCAGCAGCCGCCGCTGGCTGCGGTCGGGGCCGGTCTCGCGCGTCAGAAGCTGGCTCAGGCAGGCGGCAAAGAGGTTGACCATGTGCTGGCCGGGGTGACGGCGCAGGATATCGTCGATGGCTTCGACGAAATAGCCGGCGTCCAGCGCCGCGAAAGCCGCCGGATCCTGCAACAGCGCATCAAACCAGACCCAGGCATATCCGCCGCTGCCCCAGGTTTCGCCGGTCACCGCCGCCATCCGGCGCGCAGCCAGGTCAAGCGCCTCGTAGCTGCCGAACCAGCAGGGCAGGAGGTGCAGGCCGAAGGCGCGCATATGGCCTGGCATGCCCGGCGCCAGGCCGATCAGCGTTTCGTAACGGTCTACCACCTGGCGTTCGGCCCCCGGCTGGCCGGCCAGAAGCGCGCAATGCGTCGAGGCCAGCAGCGGCGAGCCGGCGGCGGCGTCGGTATATGGCGCGAGGATCGCCTCGGCGCGGGCAAAGGCGCTGCGGAAGGCGGCGACATGCTGTTCCGGGCGACCGCGCCGCCAGCCCTGCTTGTACCAGGCCCAGCCGGCATCCATGTGGCTCAGCGCCACCACGGCGGCGCAGCCCGGGTCGGGCGCCAGATCGGCGGCGATATCGTCCAGCGCCTGAAGCCCGGCAAACATCCGGTGGCCGCGCGACAGGGCGCCGGCGGAAGAGGCGCTTTCGAAGGCGCGGGCCAGGTCAGACCGCGCGCCGGCGGCCAGAAGTTCGGCCTCGGGCGTGCCGGCGACGGTGGCGCCCCGGCGGGCATCGGCGGCGGCGACCTCGGCGCACAGAGCTTCCCATCGCTCCTGGCGGGCCAGATCGCGACCGCGGTCGAGCAGCGCCTGGCAATCGGCAAGCTCGCGGGTCTGGTCGCGCAGGGGGCGGCCGAGCTGGGCGAGACGCGCAGCGGAAAAGCCCGCCGGATCACCCTCGCACCCCGGTGCAAGAGCCGATCCCGGCTCCGATTTGCGGCCCGATCCCCGGCCGGCGCGGCGGGCGGGCGCGCGGGCGGCGGCCTGGCGCAGCGCGGATCGGGTTTTGTCTGTAATCGAATTGAGGGTCTCGAACATCTGTACAACCAGTCGGCAATATTTCGCTGCGAACACACTGGCCGGCGTTTGGGGCGTGGTCATGGCAGGAGAAAGATAGACAATGGCAGCAACCCGACAGAGAGCGCCGCTTTGCGGCAATGATCTGTCTTTTGTATCGCTTTTTGTTGAGGTTACCTCGATGCACCGCGGATTGTTGCTGATTCTGCTGATCGTGCTGCCAGTCACCCTGGCCGCCGAAGAAACCGTTCTGGCCAGCGTCGAGTCGACTCGCCTGGCCCCGGATCAGAGCCCGCGGCCCGCCCCGCGCAGCCTGCGCGACCCGCGGATGCGCTGGCCTGCCGGCACCCGCGAGGCGGCGCTCTGGACGCAGGTGATGCTCAGCGCGCTTGAAAAGGGCCACGCCCGGCCGTTGATCGAAACGGTGCCGCGCGACATCGCCCAATGGTGCCCGGCCTATCCCGACAACCCGGCGCCGGCGCGGGCAGCCTTCTGGGCCGGCTTCGCCTCGACCCTGGCGAAATACGAGAGCACCTATCGCCCGCAGGCCGTCGGCGGTGGCGGGCTCTGGCACGGGCTGCTGCAAATCCTGCCGGGCACCGCGCATTTCAACAAATGCACCGCCACCACCGGCCCGGCGCTGCGGAACGGCGCCGCCAACCTCTCTTGCGCGCTGCGGATCATGGCGCGCACGGTGCCGCGCGACCAGGCGATTTCGCTCAAGGACAGCCGCTGGCGCGGGGTGGCGGCGGATTGGGGGCCGATGCGCTCGGAACCCAAGCGCCGCGACATGGCGCGCTGGCTGAGCCAGCAGAGCTATTGCCAGCCGATCCAAAGCACCCGCCCGCGCCTGCGCCCGGCAAGCTGGCCGCCGACGGTCTAGGACGGGCTCAGTCCCAGCTTTGCCGCAGCGCGACCGCCGCGCGCCGCATCAGCACCGAATCGATGCCGACGGCCAGAAAGCTCCCGCCGGCTTCGGCCACTTCCGCCACAAAGGTCTGATCCGCCGAAAGAAATCCCGCCGGTTTGCCCGCCGCCACGATCCGGCGCACCGCGTCGCAGACCGCGGCGCGCACTTCCGGGCGGCCGGTCTCGCCGGGAAACCCCATCGAAGCGGCAAGGTCGGCGGGGCCGACGAAGATGCCGTCGACCCCGTCGATGGCCGCGATCTCTTCGATGTTGCGGGCGGCGGCTTCGGTCTCGACCTGAACTAGCAGGCAGATCTCGTCATTGGCCTGCTGGGTGTAACCTTCGATCGCGCCCCATTGGCTGGCCCGGGTGGTGCCGGCCACACCGCGGATGCCCAGCGGCGGATAGCGCACCGCCGCCACCGCCGCGCGGGCCTCTTCGGCGGTCTGCACATAAGGCACCAGAACCGTTTGCGCGCCGGCATCCAGCAGCCGCTTGATCTCGACCGGGTCGTTCCAGCCGGGACGCACCACCACAGAAGTCGGGTAGGGGGCCGCCGCCTGCATGAGCGGCAGCATGGCGCGGGGATCGACCGGCGCATGTTCGCTGTCGATCAGCAGCCAGTCGTAGCCGCAGCCGGCCAGCAGTTCGACCAGCCCGCCGTCGGGCAGGGTGCTCCAGAAACCGATCTGGCGTTGGCCGGCTTTCAGGGCGGCCTTGAAGGCATTGCGGGGCAGGTCCATCGGGGGCGTCCTTGTGTTTTCCGGGAAGTCTCAGGCGCTGGCGCGCAGCGGCCGGCGCGCCTCGGACCAGGCGCGCACCGCGTCGCCAAAGGCGGAGAACAGCGGCCGCGACACCGGATCGTTGGCCGCATCCCATTCCGGATGCCATTGCACCGAGAGGGTGAAGCCCGGCGCATCCTGGATATAGGCGGCCTCGGGCGTGTCGTCGGGCGCCCAGCCGTCGATGACAAAGCGTTTGCCGGCCTGCATCACCCCCTGGCCATGCAGGGTGTTGGTCATCACTTCCGGCGCGCCCATCAGCCGGTGAAAGACGCCACCTTCCGTAAAGCGCACCTTGTGGCGCAGGGCGAATTTCTCTTCGATGGTGCCGTCGGGCGGCATCCGGTGGTTCATCCGCCCCGGCAGATCGCGGATTTCGGGGTGCAGGGTCGAGCCCATGGCCACCGCCACCTCCTGATAGCCGCGGCAGATGCCAAGGAACGGCTGGCCGCGCTCGACACAGGCGCGCACCAGCGGCAGGGCAATGGCATCGCGGGCCCGGTCAAAGGCACCATGCGCCTCGGTCGCGGCCTCGCCATATTCCTCGGGGTGGACATTGGGCCGCCCGCCGGTGAGCAGGAAGCCATCGCAGGTTTCCAGCAGTTCCGCCACCGTCAGAAAGCGGGGATCGGCCGGGATCAGCAGCGGCATGCAGCCCGAGACCAGCGAGATCGCCTCGGAATTCATCGTGCCACCCGCGTGCGCCGGATATTGATCGTTGATCAGGTACTGGTTGCCGATGATGCCGACAATGGGGCGGGCCATGCGGATCCTCACTCAAAGGGGTTCGGCCCAATATAAGGCGGCGGCGCATGGCTTTACAACGGCCAAGGCCTGTGCGCTTCCGCAGCGTTCCTGTGCAGGAAGGGCCCGGCCGCCCGGCGGCACCGCCGCGCACGGAAAACCTTGCGAAAGGCTTGATGCGCCGCGCGGAGAAGTCCTAATTTTTCGTTAAATAGTAAGTGGTTATGCCCTTATCTCCGGGTAAGCGATCCCACCCGTCGGGCGGGCATCCCTGCCCACCCTGCCAGCTGACCCCGGGGCGCGCGCCCGACCCGGGGGTCAGCCCTGCGCTGCCTTCAGCTCCAGCCGCCGGGCGTGTAGCACCGGCTCGGTATAGCCGCTCGGTTGCTCGCGCCCCTTGAACACCAGATCGCAGGCCGCCTGGAAGGCGATGCTGTCGAACTGCGGCGCCATCGGCCGATAACCGGGCTCGCCTTGGTTCTGGCTGTCGACCACGGCGGCCATTTTTTCCATGGCGGCACGCACCTGCGCCTCGCTCACCACGCCATGGTGCAGCCAGTTGGCGATGTGCTGCGCCGAGATCCGGCAGGTCGCCCGGTCCTCCATCAGCGCCACGTCGTTGATGTCGGGCACCTTGGAGCAGCCGACGCCCTGATCGATCCAACGCACCACGTAGCCAAGAATGCCCTGGGCGTTGTTCTCGACCTCGCGGCTGATCTGATCGGCGGTCCAGGCACGATAGGAGGCCAGCGGAATGTCGAGGATGGTTTCCACATGCGCCCGCCGCCCGGCTTTCTTCAGCTTGTCCTGCACCGCGAAGACATCGATCTTGTGGTAATGCAGCGCGTGCAGCGTGGCCGCGGTGGGCGAGGGCACCCAGGCGCAGTTGGCGCCGGATTTGGGGTGCTCGATCTTGGCCTCCAGCATGGCCGCCATGGCATCGGGCATCGCCCACATGCCCTTGCCGATCTGCGCCTTGCCCTGAAGCCCGCATTCCAGCCCGATATCGACATTGCGGTTTTCATAGCCGGTGATCCAGGCCTTGCGCTTGATGAAATCCTTGCGGCTGAAGGGCCCGGCCTCCATCGAGGTGTGGATCTCGTCGCCGGTGCGGTCGAGGAAGCCGGTGTTGATAAAGGCCACCCGGTGTTTCGCGGCGCGGATGCATTCCTTGAGATTGACCGTGGTGCGGCGCTCTTCGTCCATGATGCCGATCTTGACGGTGTGCCTGGGCAGGTCCAGCGCCTGCTCGACTTGGTCAAAGATCGCATCGGCAAAGGCCACTTCCTCGGGCCCGTGCATCTTGGGCTTGACCACATAGACAGAGCCATGGGTGGAATTGCCGCCGTCGCGGTTCAGGTCATGCCTGGCGATCAGCACCGTCACCATGGCATCCATCAGACCCTCGAAGATCTCTTCGCCATCGCGGGTCAGGATCGCCGGATTGGTCATCAGATGGCCGACATTGCGCACCCAGAGCAGGGCGCGGCCCTTGACCGTTACCTCTTTGCCCTCGGGGCCGACATAGCCGCGGTCGGGGTTGAGCTGACGGGTCAGGGTCTTGCCGCCCTTCTGGAAGCTGGCCTCCAGATCGCCTTTCATCAGTCCGAGCCAGTTGCCATAGGCCAGCACCTTGTCCTCGGCATCGACACAGGCCACCGAATCCTCGCAATCCATGATCGCCGATACCGCGCTCTCGATCACCACATCGGCCAGACCGGCCTGATCGCGGGCGCCGATCATATGGGTGCGGTCGAACACCAGCTCGACATGCAGGCCATGATTGCGCAACAGAACCGCCTCGGGCGCCTTGGGATGGCCGCGATAGCCGGCGAACTTGTAGGGTTCGGCCAGCGGCATGTCGTCGATCAGCAGCGCGCCGTCCTGAACGTGATAGCGCCGCGCGTCGGCATGGCTGCCGCCGGCGATCGGAAAGGCCTCGTCGAGGAACACCCGGGCGCGGGCCACCACCCGCGCGCCACGGCCGCGATCGTAGCCCCCCTTGGGCGGCAGCGCGCCCATGGCGTCAGTGCCATAGAGCGCGTCGTACAGCGATCCCCAGCGGGCATTGGCGGCATTGAGCGCAAAGCGCGCATTGGTCACCGGCACCACCAGCTGCGGGCCGGGCACCAGCGCGATTTCGGGGTCCACATGCGTCGTCTCAATATGGAAATCCGCGCCCTCGGGCAGCAGATAGCCGATCTGTTCGAGAAACGCCTTGTAGGCCTTGGCATCATGCGGCTGGTTGGCGCGGCCCTTGTGCCAATTGTCGATCTGGCTCTGGATCTCCTCGCGCTTGTCCAGCAGGGCGCGGTTCTTCGGCCCCATCTCATGCGCGAGATCGGAGAGACCCTGCCAGAAATCCTCGGCTGAGACTCCGGACCCCGGCAACGCCTTATCCTCGATGAACGCGGCCAGAACCTCGTCTACCGCCAGTCCGGCCCGGTCAACACGTGTGCTCATGGTCTTGGTCTCCGCTTTGGTGCGCAATGGTATACCACATCCCTTAAGGCATGTGGCGCGGGGCGGGCAAGCTCTGTACCACGCCGGATGACGAATGGACCTTTCGGCTTTCCCGAAGAATGCCCCTGTCGATCCGCCCGCTCGGGCCGAGCTCTTGCCTGTGACGGGAAATGCTGACTAGTCTCGCCTCATTCACCACCGACTCTCTTGTTCACCCTAACATAACAGGACACCGGTCATGCAGCTCGATCCCGACACCGACCTGACCTTTACCCGCACCCTGCCTGTGCCGCCGGCGCTGGTCTGGGCGTGCTGGACCTCGGCCGACCATATCCCGCATTTCTTTGTACCCAAGCCGCACAAGGTGGTGGCCTGCGACATCGATCTTCGGGTCGGCGGGCGTTTCAACACCACCTTCGAGGTTGACGGCAACCGGATGGAAAACCACGGCGTCTATCTCGAGATCGTGCCGGTACGCCGCCTGGTCTTCACCGATGGCTACACCGAAGGCTGGAAGCCGACCGAGGATCCCTTCATGACCGCGATTCTCGACCTCGCGCCAACCAAGGAGGGCGGCACCAGCTATACCGCCACCGCCCGCCACCGCACGGCGGAAAAGGCCAAGGCCCACAAGGATATGGGCTTTTACGAAGGCTGGGGCGTGGTGGCCGATCAGCTGGTCGACTACACCCGGACGCTGGAGCGCGTCTAGAGCGCGCGCCAGCCGATGTCGCTGCGGTAGAAGCCGCCGGGCCAGTCGATGGCCTCGACCATCTCATAGGCCCGGGCGCGGGCCTCGGCCAGTGTCGCGCCGCGCGCGGTGACATTCAGCACGCGGCCGCCGGTCGCGGTGATCTGACCGTCCCTGGCCGTGGTGCCGGCGTGAAACACCATGTGGCTGCTGTCTTCCGGGAGGGCGTCCAGGCCCTTGATCACGCTGCCCTTTTCGTAGGAACCGGGATAGCCCTTGGCGGCCATCACCACGGTCATCGCATGATCTTCGGCCCAGTTGACCCGGGCGGCGTCAAGCCGTTCTTCGGCCGCCGCATGCATCAGGTCGAGCGCCTGCGCGCCCAGCCGCAGCATCAGCACCTGGCATTCGGGGTCGCCGAAGCGGACATTGTATTCCACCAGCCGCGCGCGGCCGTCCTTGATCATCAGCCCGGCATAGAGCACGCCCTGATAGGGCATGCCGCGTTCGGCCATCACCCGGAGCGTCGGCTTGACGATCTCTTCCAGCGCCTGCGTGGCGATTTCGTCGGTCAGTACCGGGGCGGGCGAATAGGCGCCCATGCCGCCGGTGTTGAGCCCGGTGTCGCCTTCGCCGACCCGCTTGTGATCCTGCGCCGTGCCGATGGGCAACGCGGTGGTGCCGTCGCAGAGCACGAAGAAACTGGCCTCTTCGCCCGCCATGAATTCCTCGATCACCACTTCCGCGCCGGCTGCGCCAAAGGCGCCGCCGAACATGTCATCGATGGCATCCAGCGCGGTCTGGACATCCGTTGCCACGATCACGCCTTTGCCGGCGGCCAAGCCGTCGGCCTTGACGACAATCGGTGCGCCCTGCTGGCGGATGTAATCCTTGGCTTTCTCGGCATCGGTGAAATGTGCGTAGCCGGCGGTCGGCGCCTCTGCCGCGTCGCAGATTTCCTTGGTAAAGCTCTTCGAGGCCTCGAGCCGCGCCGCCTCTTTCGAGGGGCCGAAGACCAGCATCCCGGCGTCGCGCAGCCGGTCGGCCACCCCTTTGGCCAGCGGCGCCTCGGGGCCGACGATGACGAAATCGATGGTTTCGGCCTCGGCCAGCGCCAGCACCGCGCCGGCGTCTTCGATATCGATTGCGGCGCAGGTGGCAATCTGGGCAATGCCGGCATTGCCAGGTGCCACGATCAGCTTGTCGCATTTCGGGTTTTGCAGCGCCGCCCAGGCCAGGGCGTGCTCGCGCCCGCCGCTTCCGAGAATGAGGATGTTCATGGGCGCTCTCCGCTTGGCCTTTGTTGCGTGGCGTTTTAGGGTCCGGGCCGAGCAGATACAAGCGAGCCAAGATGTCCGACCTGATCGACGACGCGCCAGAGGGCCTGAACGCACCGGAATTCAGCGTTTCCGAAATATCGGGGGCGATCAAACGGGTGATCGAGGGCGAGTTCGGCCATGTCCGCATTCGCGGCGAGGTGGGCCGGGTATCGCGGCCCCGATCGGGCCATATCTACCTCGATCTCAAGGACGACCGTGCGGTGATCTCGGGGGTCGTCTGGAAAGGCGTGGCGGCGCGGCTGACCACCTTGCCCGAGGAGGGCATGGAGGTGGTGGCGACCGGACGGGTGACGACATTTGCCGGCCAGTCGAAATACCAGATGGTGATCGACGACATCAAGCCGGCTGGCGTCGGCGCGCTGATGGCGATGCTGGAAAAGCGCAAGGCGCTGCTCGAGGCGGAGGGGCTCTTTGCCGCGGATCGCAAGAAGAAACTGCCGTATCTGCCTGAGATCATTGGCGTTGTCACCTCTCCCAGCGGGGCGGTGATCCGCGATATCCTGCATCGTCTGCGCGACCGGTTTCCGCGCAAGGTGCTGATCTGGCCGGTCGCCGTGCAGGGCGCCAAATGCGCCCCCGAGGTGGCCCGCGCGATTGCCGGCTTCAACGCGCTGAGCCCCGGCGGCGCGCTGCCCCGGCCCGATCTTCTGATCGTGGCGCGTGGCGGCGGTTCGATCGAGGATCTCTGGGGCTTCAACGAGGAAGTGGTGGCGCGGGCGGCGGCGGCCTCGGAGATCCCGCTGATCTCGGCGGTGGGGCACGAAACCGACACCACGCTGATCGATCACGTGGCCGACCGCCGCGCACCGACGCCCTCGGCGGCGGCGGAAATGGCGGTGCCGGTGCGGCTCGAGCTGCTGGCCTGGCTCGAGGGTCAGGGCGGGCGGCTGGCGCAGGGGCTGACCGGTGCCCTGGCGCAGCGCGGCCAGCGGCTTCGCGATCTGTCACGGGCCCTGCCACGGGCAGAAACGCTGGTCGAAGGGCCGCGCCAGAGGCTCGACACCTGGGGCGACCGGCTGCCGGTGGCGCTCGAACGCGGGGTGGCGCGGCGGCGGGTGACGCTTTCGGAATGCGCCGGCGCCTTGCAGGTTTCGGCCCTGCGGCGCATGCTGACGAACGAGCAGCGGCGGCTGGATCACCTGGCGGCGCGGCTGGCACCCGCGCTCGAGCGCGGGGTGGCGCGCAAATCCGAGCAACTGGCCGGATTGCGGATTTCCACGCGGGCCGTGGAAAAGGATATTTCTCATCAGAAAGAACGGCTTGAAAGGGCCTTTTCACGTATTACGGACGCCGGCGCGCGGCAGGTCGGCGAGCTGCGGACCCGGCTGGAGGCCACCGACCGATTGCGCGAAACGCTGGGGTACAGGGCGACCCTGGCGCGCGGCTATGCGGTGGTGCGGGGCGACGCCGGGCTGGTGACCTCCAAGGCGGCGGCGGAACAGGCCACCGGCCTCGAGATCGAATTTGCCGATGGCCGGCTCAAGCTCGGCTCGGGCAAACCGGCGCGCGGCAAGCCCCCGCGGAAACCGCCGGAGCAAGGCTCGCTTTTTTGACCGGACATTTGCAGATGTTCATGTTATGTTCACGCCATGTAAATCTTTGGAGGTCACGATGGAACAGCGCGTATCCCTGATTACCCTCGGCGTGCAGGACATGGCGAATACGGCGGCGTTTTACGAGCGGCTGGGCTGGGCGCGGGTCGAATCGCCTGATGGCGTGGTGGCCTTCGACCTGATCGGCCAGACGCTGGGGCTCTATCCGCTGGACGCCCTGGCCGAGGATATCGGCGTCGCGGCCGGCACCCTGGGGCGCGGCGCGGTGACGCTGGCGCACAACCTGCGCAGCAAGGAGGAGGTGGACGAACTGATGCAACGGGCCGAGGCGGCGGGCGCCACGGTTCTGAAAGCGCCGCAAGAGGCGTTCTGGGGCGGCTACCACGGCTATTTCGCCGATCCCGAGGGCGCGATCTGGGAAGTGGCGTTCAATCCGTTCGCGCCGCTGGCCGAGGACGGGGCGTTCTGCTGGAACGGCTATGGCTGAGCGGGCCTTGACGTGGTGCTCGGGGCCGGAACGCGTGCCTGGCATGAGCCGGCTGTCCGGTTTCGAACGGGGGCGGTGGCCTGAGCGCGGGCGCGCTTCGAAAACCTGCCGTCGCCTTTGGTGCCGGGTCGTGAACGGGGGCCGGGAGCAGAGGCGCCGGGACCAGAGTGGATGCCGGTCCCTTGGCCGGAGCGGGTTTTGAGAGCCTGTCGGGCGTTGGCACCCTGTCGGTCCTTGAATCCCGTCAGGCCGGAAGCGGAGGGGTGACGGCAATGGAACATCGCGCGGTGGCGGGCTGATGCGCAAACCGGCCAGCATGTGGAGCCTCGAGACGCTGGGGCGCGTGCGGCTGAGCCGGTATTTCTACATGCGGGAGTTTCTCTATTCCGAGATCGGCAACATTCACCGCATCCCCAATATTCCCGAGCGCCCCGATCTGGCGCTGGAACGGGGGCGGGCCTTTTGCACCGAGTTGCTCGATCCGCTGGAGGAAACCTTCGGCCGGGTGGCGGTGCGGTCGGGCTATCGCGCGCCGGGGCTGAACCGGTTCGGCAATGAAAACCGGCTCAACTGTGCCCGCAACACATATCCTCAGGAATGCCACATCTGGGATATCGAAGCGGTTCCGGTTGCCGGCGCGAGCATCGTCCTTCCATGGTTTGCCGATCAGTTCGAGGCCGGCCGCGACTGGCGCGACCTGGCCTGGTGGCTGCACGATCACATCGAGTATTCCGAAATCTGGTTCTTTCCAAAACTCTGCGCCTTCAACCTGTCGTGGCGGCCCGCGCCCTGGAAGGTGATATCCAGCTATATCGCGCCACGCGGCACGCTTTTGCGTCGCGGCGCGGCGCCGGCGGAAAGCCGGGCCCAACGGCAGGCGCGCTATGCCGATTTCCCGAAGTTCCGCGCCCTCCGCCTGCCGGGCAGCGGGGAATAGCCGGGCCGCACATGATGTTTGTGCGGCGCGGGAGGGGCGCTCAGATGCAGGATATTCGTCACGCGGCCCAGGGCTTTACCGCTCCCCGCCGGGCCGGTGGCTGACGGTTGACGTAACGGCATCGGCGAAAGGCCACCGGCCCCCGTGCCGGCGAGCGATTTCCCGCTGTCATCCGGCACCGCCTGCGTTAGTCTCCGCCCGGACCCTGCGGCCAACGCGGGGCGGGCGAAATGAGAGAGCAGGGCCCTAGCGATGCGCGAACCGCTGGTATTGTTGCCGGGATTCATGTGTGATGCGCGGGTCTTCGGGCCCCAGGTCGCGGCGCTCAGCCGCGACACGCCGGTGATGGTGGCGCCGGTCACCGAGGGCGACCGCATCGAAGAGATCGCCTCGTCGATCCTGACGGCGGCGCCGGCCAAATTCGGCGTCGCGGGCATGGGGTTTGGCGGCGCGGTGGCGATGGAGCTGGTCCGCCGCGCGCCGGAGCGCGTGACGCGGATCGCTTTGATCGACGCCTCGCCACTGGCCGAGACGCCGCAGGATGCCTCGGCCCGCGAGGCGCGGATCATCCGGGCGCGCACCGGCCGGCTGCGCGAGGTGCTGGAAGAGGACATCGTCACGGCCGGGCTTGCGGTGTCGCCCTACCGCGGCGACGTGCTGGCGCTGGCGCTCGACATGGGGCTGCATCTGGGCGCCGATGTCTACACCCGGCAGAGTCGCACGCTGATGCGGCGCAAGGACCAGCAGGCGGTGATGCGCAAGTGCAAGGCGCCGGCGCTGGTTGTCTGCGGCGCCGAAAACGCGGTGTTGCCGGTGAAGCGGCACGACTTCCTCGCCACGCTGATCCCGAATGCCCGGCTCGAGGTGATCGCGGGCGCCGGCCATATGGCGGCGCTGGAGCAGCCCGAGGCGGTGATCAACGTGCTCCGCGCCTGGCAGCGCCAGCCGCAGACGGTGTCATAGCGCCCGGCCCACCGGGCGCGGGCGTGATGCCCGCCCGCTTCCGTTTCAGCCCGGCGCAGGGCCTGCATGGTCCGGGCACTCGGAAGGCGGGCGGGCTTGTGCCATTTGAAAGACCGGGCGTCAGTCTTCCATCGCTTCGAGCTCGTCGATGAAGCCTTCGATCATCGAAAGCCCTTTGTCCCAGAATGCCGGGTCCGAGGCGTCGAGGCCGAAGGGCGCCAGAAGCTCCTTGTGATGCTTGGAGCCGCCGGCCTTGAGCATGTCGAAATACTTCTCCTGAAATCCCTCGGGCGCGGCCTCGTAGGCGGCATAAAGCGCGTTCACCAGCCCGTCGCCGAAGGCATAGGCATAGACGTAGAAGGGCGAATGCACGAAATGCGGGATATAGGCCCAGAAGGTCTCGTAGCCCTCCATGAAGTCGAAGACCGGCCCGAGGCTTTCGGCCTGCACCGACATCCAGAGCGCGTTGATGTCATCGGGCGTCAGCTCGCCGCCGCGGCGGGCGTCATGCAGCTTGCATTCGAAATCGTAGAAGGCGATCTGCCGGACCACGGTGTTGATCATGTCCTCGACCTTGCCGGCGAGCAGGATCTTGCGGGCCTCCTTGGTTTCGGCCTTCTCCAGCATCTTGCGGAAGGTCAGCATCTCGCCGAAGACCGAGGCGGTTTCGGCCAGGGTCAGCGGCGTCGACGACAGCATTTCGCCCTGATCGGCGGCCAGCCGCTGGTGCACGCCATGGCCCAGTTCATGCGCCAGCGTCATCACGTCGCGCGGTTTGCCGAGGTAGTTGAGCATCACATAGGGGTGGACGTCGGTCACCGTGGGATGGGCAAAGGCGCCGGGTGCCTTGCCGGGTTTCACCCCGGCGTCGATCCAGCCATCGTTGAAGAAGGGGTCGGACAGCTCGGCCATGCGCGGATCAAAGCCGGCATAGGCCTCCTGCACGATCTCGCGCGCCTCGTCCCAGCCGACGATTTTTGTCTCTTCCATCGGCAGCGGCGCATTGCGATCCCAGACCTGCATGCGGTCGAGGCCCAGCCACTTGGCCTTGAGCGCGTAATAGCGGTGCGACAGGCGCGGGTAGGCGGCGACCACGGCATTGCGCAGCGCCTCGACCACTTCGGGCTCGACGTCGTTCGACAGGTGCCGTCCGGCCTGGGCCGAGGGCATCTTGCGCCAGCGGTCGATGACTTCCTTTTCCTTGGCCTGGGTGTTGTGGACGCGGGCAAAGGTCTTGATGTTGTCCTGGAACACCCGGGCCAGCTCGCGGCTGGCGGCCTCGCGCTTGGCGCGGTCCTGTTCGGTGAGCAGGTTGAGCGTCGCCTCGATACCCATTTCCTCGCCGTCGACCTCGAAGTGAAGCCCGGCGATGGTCTCGTCGAAAAGCCGCTCCCAGGCGTCGCCGACGACGCCGAGATCATGCAGGAACTTTTCCAACTCGTCCGAGAGCTGGTGATCCTTCATCGCGCGGATGCGGCGGAACACCGGGGCATAGCGGGCGAGATCGCGGTTCTGCTCCAGCAGACCGGCGAGGTGATCATCCTCGAGCCGGTTGAGCTCGAGCGTGAAGAACACCAGCGGAGTGGTGTAATTGGTGATCTTTTCCTGGCAATCCGACATGAACTTGGCGCGGGCGCCGTCGGTGGTCTGCTGGTAATAGCGCAGGCCGGCAAAGGACATGATGCGCCCGGCGATGGCGCTGATCTTTTCGTTGCGCTGGACGCAGGTCAGGAAGGCTTCGGCCGAGAGCGTGGCAAGCTTGCCTTCGTAGTCACCGGCAAAAGCGGCGCATTCCTGCTCCAGCCAGTCGAGATCGCGGGCCAGCTCGGGCGCGTCCTCGGAGGCATAGAGATCGGTCAGGTCCCATTCGGGCAGATTGCCGAGGTCGCGCGCGCCGCCGCCTGCATTGGCGTCACGGACGGGAAAGGGGAGGTGCAGCATGAAATTGGCCTTCTGTTCTGGTTGGACACAGATAAGCCCGCCATGGTGCAAGGTTCAAGGGAGGGTCAGGCCGAGGCGGCCTGCGGCTTGCCCAGCAGGGTGTCCTCGAAATAATGGCAGGTGGTCTCGAAGATATGGCGCCGGGTTTCGGCATCCTCCATCAGCACCTCATGTTCGCCGTCCTCGATCACCTCGAGTCGCCCCTGCGGCCAGGCCGCCATGCGGCTGCGGATCTCGGGCACGCTGACGATGCGTTCGTTGCTGCCGAGGAAAGTGATGCAGGGCAGGTCCGGCGCCGGTAGGGCGGCCAGGGCGCGGCATTCGCGCAGGGCCTCGTGCAGCCAGTGCAGCGAGGGGCCGCCAAGCTGCAATTCGGGGTGGTCGAGCACCTGCTGGCGCATATAGGCAAACATCTCGCGGTCGCGGGTCAGCACGTTGTCCTCGAACGGGGCGGTGGCGACATAGCTCGCGGCGCCGGTCGAGGGGGCATAGAGGTGGCTGAAGCCGAGCTTGCGGCTGGTCCAGCCCATGGCCCAGGCGGCGGGGCGCACGGGCCCGGCAATACGAATGCCCCACATCGGCCCGGTAAAGACCGCGCCGACCACCGGCAGATGATTGTAGAGCGCCCGGAGACCGATGCAGCCGCCCATGGAATGGCCGAGCAGAAACAGCGGCTGGGGCAGGCCAAGCTCGGGCAGCGCGGCGCGCAGGGCGCGCACGTCACGCTGATAATCGTCGAAGATGTCGACATGGCCGACGCGGGCATCGGGCAACAACCGGTCGGCCAGGCCCTGGCCGCGCCAGTCGACGGCCAGCACCGCATAGCCCCGCGCCGTGAGGTCGGCGGCCAGCATGCCGTATTTCTCGACATATTCGGTGCGGCCGGGAAAGATCAGAATGGTTCCCCTGGCCTCGGCTTCGGTCGGCCAATGGCCGATCCGAATGCGTTTGCCGTCTTCGGTGGTGAGCCAATGGCACCGGCCGCCCCGGGGCGCGCGCGCCATGTCTTCGAAATAGGGGGCCGGCGTCAGGGTCATCAGGAGAGCGCCTGTCCCAGCTTCATCGCGGTGCCCATGTCGCCATCGACGGCGAGCTTGCCCGACATGAAGGCCGACGTGGGGTCGAGATCGCCGGCGAGGATCGATTCAAAGGTCTCGGCATCGGCGGTCATGGTGACCTCGGCCTCGTCATCGCCGGCGCGGGCGCCGTCCCCGTCGACCATGATGGCGCCTTCGTCCTCGATGACGAACTTGGCGGTGCCGTCAAAGCCGCCGTCGATCTTTGCGTTCAAGGCCTTTACCGCCTCGGCCACAACATCACTCATTTGCACGCTCCTTTGTCTGATCGCGGGTGGTATTTCGAACCCGCTGCGCTACATTGAGGGCACTATGGTCATGATCAGACAGCACATCAAATGTAGCGTTGCGGCATTTCTCGTCCTAGTCACGTATTCCCTACCGTCGGGTGTGCGGGCGCAGGACACGGAGGCTCTCTTGCAGCAGCTGCGCGAGGCCGAGCCGGCCGAAGCGGGGCGGCTGGTGGCCGATATCAGCCGCGAATGGTCCAAAAGCGGATCGGCGGCGATGGATCTGCTGCTGAAACGCGGCCGGGATGCGATGGATGTCGGCGATCTCGCGGCCGCGGCCGAACATTTCACCGCCCTTGTCGATCATGCGCCGGAATTTGCCGAAGGCTATCACATGCGCGCCATGGCTTATTACAACGCCGGCCGGATCGGTCCGGCGCTGGGCGATCTGGAAATGGCGCTGCGGTACAATCCCGACCATTTCGGCGCGCTGCGCGGGCTGGCGGTGATTTTCGAGACGCTTGGCGATGCCGATCGGGCGCTGCGCGGCTATGAAATGGTGCTGGCCTTGCATCCCAACGACGAAGAGGCGCAAAACGGCGTCGAACGTCTGTTGATCACGGCACGCGGCCGCGACATCTAGAATTCTGAACAAGCCCGGGGAGACACCGGATGGCGATGGAACAGCGGACCGTGGCGGTCCTTGGGCCCACCAACACGGGCAAGACCCATTACGCCATCGAGCGCATGCTGGGCTATCGCTCGGGCATCATCGGGCTGCCGCTGCGGCTGCTCGCGCGCGAGGTCTATGACAAGATCGTCGCCATCCGCGGCCCCGGCGTGGTGGCGCTGGTCACCGGCGAAGAGCGCATCGTGCCGCCGCGGGCGCAATATTGGGTCTGCACCGTCGAGGCGATGCCCGAGGGCATGGGCACCGATTTCGTCGCCATCGACGAGATCCAGCTCTGCGCCGATCCCGAGCGCGGCCATGTCTTTACCGACCGTCTGCTGAGGATGCGCGGCACCCATGAGACGCTGTTTCTGGGCGCCGACACCATGCGCGGGCCGATTGCCGCGCTGGTGCGGGGCGTCGAGTTCATGCGCCGCGAGCGGATGAGCCAGTTGAGCTACACAGGTTCGAAAAAGATAAGCCGGCTGCAATCCCGCAGCGCGGTCGTGGGGTTTTCGATTGAGAATGTCTATGCCATTGCCGAGCTGCTGCGCCGTCAGAAGGGCGGGGCGGCGGTGGTCATGGGCGCGCTCAGCCCGCGCACCCGCAATGCGCAGGTCGATCTTTACCAGAACGGCGACGTCGATTTCCTGGTGGCGACCGATGCCATCGGCATGGGGCTGAACCTCGATGTGAACCACGTCGCCTTTTCCGGCCTGTCCAAGTTCGACGGCCGCCGGATGCGGCCGCTGGCGCCGAACGAGCTGGGGCAGATCGCCGGCCGGGCGGGGCGGGGAATGCGCGACGGCACCTTTGGCGTGACCGGCGAGGCGCCGCCGCTGGACGAGGGGGTCGCCGAGGCGATCTGCAACCACCAGTTCACCCCGCTCAAGAAGCTGCAATGGCGCAATGCGGCGCTGGAGTTCGGCACCATCGACCGGCTGATCGCCGCGCTGGAAAAGCCGCCCGAGGATCCGATGCTGCTCAAGGCGCGCGAGGCCGACGATCTGCGCGTTCTGCGAACGCTGGCGCAGGACGACACGGTCTTTGCCCGCGCCTCGAGCCCGCAGTCGGTGCGGCTGCTCTGGGATGTCTGCCGCATCCCGGATTTTCGCGGCATATCGCATGCGGAACATGCCGGCCTGCTGGGCGTTATCTTTGGCTACCTGCACGAAAGCGGACAGGTGCCGGATGACTGGCTGGCGCGGCAGGTGCGGCGGATCGATCGGACCGACGGTGACATCGACACATTGTCGAAACGATTGGCATATATCCGCACATGGACCTATGTGGCCCAACGAAAGCGCTGGGTCACGGACGAAAGCCATTGGCGCGGGGTGACGCGCGCTGTAGAAGACAGGCTGTCGGATGCGCTGCACGACCGTCTGACCCAGAGATTTGTTGATCGCCGCACATCCGTGCTCTTGCGGCGGTTGAAGCAGAAGGAGGCCCTCTTGGCCGAAGTGAACGAGAATGGTGAAGTAACGGTCGAGGGCGAGTTCGTCGGCCGACTTGAGGGATTCCGCTTCCGGCAGGACAAGGATGCGACCGGGCAGGAGGCCAAGACGCTGAAGGCGGCGTCACTCCAGGCCCTGGCCCCGCATTTCCACCTGCGGGCCGACCGGTTTTACAATGCGCCCGATACCGAGATCGACTTTACCGAGCAGGGTGGCCTCATGTGGGGCGATCAGGCGGTGGGCAAGCTGGTCAAGGGGGCCGATCCGCTGAAGCCCGAGGTCCGGGCCTTTGTCGATGACGAGGCCGGGCCCGACGTGGCGCAAAAGGTGCAGCGCCGGTTGCAGCATTTCATCGACCGCAAGGTCGCGACCCAGTTCGAACCGCTGGTGGCTCTGGGCCGGGACGAGGCATTGAGCGGCTTGGCCAAGGGCTTTGCCTTTCAGATGGTCGAGAGCTTTGGCGTGCTGCCGCGCGTCAGGGTGGCCGATGACGTCAAGGCGCTGGATCAGGAGGCCCGTGGCGCACTGCGCAAGCACGGCGTGCGCTTCGGCCAGTTCACCATTTTCATGCCGCTTTTGCTGAAACCGGCGCCGACGCGGCTGCGGCTGGTGCTCTGGTCGCTCTGGCAGGGGCTGGATGTCTTCCCCGAGGCGCCGCCGCCGGGGCTGGTGACCGTGCCGTCCGATCAGGCCGCACCCGAGGGCGCCGACACCATGTCGGGCTATCGCAAGGCCGGGGCGCGGGCGATCCGCATCGACATGCTGGAGCGGCTGGCGGACATGCTGCGCGCCGAGGACACCCGCGGCGGTTTCGAAGCCAAGGCAGACATGTTGTCGATCACCGGCATGACGCTGGAGCAATTCGCCGATCTGATGCAGGGCCTGGGCTATCGCGCTGAAAAAGGCGAGCGCGCCAAGGTCAAGCCGGCCGATGCCGTGGTGGTGGAAGAGGCCAAGGACACGGCCGTTTCCCCCGACACCCCGGTAATGGATGTGGCCCAGCCCGAGCCGGCCCCCGGCACCGAGGCTGCGCCGCAGGTCGAGGCCGAAGCCGAGACAGAGGCCGAGGCGGTGGCACCGACCGAGACGCCCGACATCCCCGAAGCGGCCGATGCGGTTCCTGACGTCCAGGCTTCGGACAGCTCCGATGCGGCGGCCACGGTGTCGCCTTCGGAACTCGAGGCCAACGCCGACCCGATCCCGCCGGTCGACAGCGCCGCCGGCGAACTGCGCCCCGGCGAAACCCCGGACAAGGCCGATGCCGGTCCCGAGATGGAGGTGTTTTACACCTTCACCTGGGGGCGCGGAGCGCGCGGCGACCGCAAGCCGCGCGGCGGCCACCGGGGCGACCGCGACGGGGGCAAGCCGCAGGGCAAGGGGCGCCGCGGCGACCGTGGCGACAAGGGCAGGGGGCCGAAAGGTGCCAAGGGCAAGGGCCCGCGCCAGGACAAGGGCGCCAAGACCTATCAGTCGCGCCCGGAAAAGAAGGACCGGATCGACCCGGACAATCCTTTTGCCGCCGCTCTGATGGGGCTCAAGGACAAGGGCTGACCCTTGTCGACCGCGAAACTCCGGCTGGACAAATGGCTCTGGCAGGCGCGGTTCTTCAAGACCCGCACATTGGCCGCCCGCACCATCTCGACCGAGGGGGTGCGGGTTGACGGGACGCGGGTGTCGAAACCCGGCCGCACCATAAGCCCCGGCAATGTCTTGACCTTCGTGCAGGCGAAACGGGTGCGCATCGTGCGCATCCTCGAGCTGGGCACACGGCGGGGCCCGGCGAGCGAGGCGCAGGCGCTGTACGAAGACCTGTCACCGCCCGAGCCGCCAAAGGAGGACAGGCCGCCCGCGAATCCGGCCTATGAGGGAAAAGGTCGCCCGACCAAGCAGGATCGGCGCAACCTTGATCTTAACCGGCGTCGCACGCTTGAATGATCCGGCCGGCTGGATTAGCAAACACCCGCGTCAGCAAGAAAGACTCGTCCCATGACCTATATCGTCAACGATGCCTGCATCGCCTGCAAATACACCGACTGTGTCGAGGTCTGCCCCGTGGATTGTTTCTACGAGGGCGAGAACATGCTGGTGATCCACCCCGACGAATGCATCGACTGCGGCGTCTGCGAGCCGGAATGCCCGGCCGATGCGATCCGCCCGGATACCGAGCCGGACATGGAGAAATGGGTGGAGTTCAACCGCAAGTACTCGGAAATGTGGCCGGTGATCATCACCAAAAAAGACCCGCTGCCCAAGGCCGAGGAACACGACGGGGAAGAGGGCAAGCTCGAGAAGTACTTCTCGGAAGCGCCCGGCGAAGGCGGTTGACGCTGGGTTAGCGATTCGGCGCTGGCCGGCCAAAGCGGTTGGAAAGCACTTCAACTGCGCGATATAACCACTTGAGATCAGGGGTGTACTCTCTCTGGTCACGGAAATATGCTGGAAATAGCATCCTTTTTGTGCTATATTCCTGTCATATGATTTATTCTTCTCACTCAGGACAGGATCGTCAGCACCTGTTCGGCTGAAGGCGGCATATTGGAAAACCGGGAACGGAGATGAAAATCCCCGTCCGGTTCTTTTGTCGCTTGAGGCGTGGGAACATGCGAGGAAGGACTGCATGACCAAATCGAAGAAATCCGAGTTCCGCCCGAACGATTACGTCGTCTATCCGGCCCATGGTGTGGGCCAGATCGTCTCGATCGACAAGGAGGAAATCGCAGGCATCCCGCTCGAGCTGTTCGTGATCTCGTTCGAGAAGGACAAGATGACCCTCCGGGTGCCGACCAACAAGGCCACCGAGATCGGCATGCGCAGCCTCAGCTCGCCCGACGTGATCGAAAAGGCGCTGACCACGCTCAAGGGCAAGGCGCGGGTGAAACGCGCCATGTGGTCGCGCCGGGCCCAGGAATACGAACAGAAGATCAATTCCGGCGACCTGATCTCGATTGCCGAAGTGGTGCGCGACCTGCACCGCAATGACGAGCAGCGCGAACAGAGCTATTCCGAGCGTCAGCTTTACGAAGCCGCGCTCGAGCGACTGACCCGCGAAGTTGCTGCCGTGGCCGGCGGCGACGAGGTGGCTGCGGCCAAGCAGGTGGACGAGGTACTGCTGTCGCGCGCGGCCTGAGAGGCTGACGGCTGACATAAGCGCCGATTTGAAATTGAAAGCCCGCGCAACCACTTGCGCGGGCTTTTTCGCGTGATTGGCGAGGGGCATCAGGCGGCATCGTCCTTTTGCAGCTGGGCCAGCAGCAGCGCCTCGAGATCGCGCTCCAGCTCCTTGGCGCGGGCGATATAGGGCTCATTGTCGACCGAGGGGATGTCATCGCGCCAGAGCTTGGCCAGCTCCTGAACCGAATGCCGGTCGTGCTGATAGAATACCCGCTCGGCCTCTGCCGCCTCGTATTCCGTCAGCCCGATGTTCTCCAGCACATAGCGTCCGGCGCGCAGCGAGCTGTCGAACATCTCGCGCACGATGTCATTGGCGCCGGCCTGATAGAGCTTGAAGGCATGGGTGCGGTCATGGGCGCGGGCCACGATATGCAGGTCGTCGCGCTCGCGCCGGGCAAAGCTCACAAGACGCAAGGTCGCCGCCGGATCGTCGAGCGCCACAACCAGCACCCGCGCCTCGCGCAGACCGGCGGCATGCAGCAGTTCGGGGCGCGTCGGGTCGCCGTAGAACCCCTTGAAGCCGAAGCGGCGCATCAGCTCGATGGTCTTCATGTTGTGGTCGAGCACCACGGTCTTGAACCCCGAGCTCTGCACCAGACGGTTGACGATCTGGCCGAAGCGACCGATCCCGGCGATGATCACCGGCCCCTGTTCGTCGATCTCGTCGGGTTCAAAGGCCTCGCCACGCTCGGACATGCGGCGCGACAGCAGCTCGTAGAGGATGAAGAGCAGGGGGGTGATCAGCATCGACAGCGCCACCACCAGCAACAGCGTCTGCGACAGGCCGGGCGGCAGGATGTTCTGGGTGACCGAAAAGGAGATCAGGACAAAGCCGAATTCGCCCGCCTGCGCCAGCCCGAGGGTAAAGAGCCAGCGGTTGCGGCCCCGCAGGCCAAAGATCATGGCGAGACAGAGCAGCACCGCGCCCTTGGCGGCGATCACCGCCAGCGTCAGCCCGAGGATCTTGAACGGGGCCCCGAAGAAGGTGGCAAAGTCGATGCCGGCGCCCACGGTGATGAAGAACAGCCCCAGCAACAGGCCCTTGAACGGCTCGATGTCGCTTTCCAGCTCGTGGCGGAATTCCGAGTTGGCCAGCACCACGCCCGCCAGAAAGGTGCCCAGCGCCGGCGACAGGCCGACCATGTTCATCAGCGTGCCGATGCCCACCACGATCAGCAGCGCCAGCGCGGTGTTGAGCTCGCGCAGCCGGGCGGTGTGAACGAATTGGAACAGCGGCCGCACCAGGTAGATGCCGGCCAGGATCACAGCCGCCACCGCGCCCAGCGTCACCAGCGTCACGCCCCAGCCGGGCAGGCCTTCGACCAGCGACATGCCGGCATGGGCGGCGTCCTCGGCCTCTTTGGCGGGCAGGCTGATGGCCCCGTCGGGCGCGATCACCGCCGAGGGCATCACCGCCAGCAGCGGCAGCAGCGCCAGCATCGGGATCACCGCGATATCCTGCGTCAGCAGCACGGCAAAGGTCGAGCGCCCGCCTCCGGTCTGCATCAGCCCCTTTTCGCTGAGCGTTTGCAGCACGATCGCGGTCGAGGACAGGGCAAAGATCAGCCCCACCGCCAGCGCCACCTGCCAGACCAGCCCCAGCACCATGGCGCCGGTCATGATCAGCACGGTCGAGAGCCCGATCTGAAGCCCGCCCAGCCCGATCAACTTGTGCCGCATGTCCCAAAGCGTGCGCGGCTCGAGCTCGAGGCCGATCAGGAACAGCATCATCACCACGCCGAACTCGGCGAAATGCTGCAATTCCTGGGTTTCATGCCCGCCGACAAAGCCGAAGACCGGGCCGATCAGGATGCCGGCGGCGAGGTATCCCAGCACCGATCCAAGCCCCAGTCTGGCCGCCAGAGGTACGGCGATCACCGCCGCGGCGAGGAAGATCGAGGCCTGGAGGAGAAAACTTTCCATGATGTCCTGTCCCGTTGCGTCACACTATTTTGCAGGTGCGGCGAGGATTGAACAAGCCGGCATGGCCGCCCTGCGATCATTTTCCCGACAGTCCCGAAAACCCGGTCAGAGCGGCAGCGGCGCATCGTGCTTGAGCTGGTCCATCACGATCTGGCTCTGCACCCGTGCCACCGCCCGATGCGGCAAGAGCACCTCGTGGATCAGCCGGTTGAGCGCCGCCAGATCGGCGCAATAGACCCGGAGCAGGTAATCGGCATCTCCGGTCAGCGTCCAGGTGCTGACCACCTCAGGTTGGGTGGTCAGCAGGCGGGCAAAGCTCTGCGCATCCTCGGGCCGCTGGCTGGCCATCTGCACCTGGACAAAGGCCTGCACCCCGAGCCCCAGCCGCGCCGCATCGAGCTTGGCGGCATAGGCACGGATATAGCCCTCGGCCTCGAGCCGCTGACGTCGTCGCCCGGCCTGGCTGGCCGAGAGGTTCAGCGCCTCGCCCAGCTCATTGGCGGTCAGATGGGCGTTCTGTTGCAAAAGGCCCAGGAGCCTGCGGTCCATGGAATCGAGCATCTGCGAAATCTCCGCGTATTTCGCGCATTTTGCGCGGAAATCCCGCAAAAAGAAAGTCGTGCATGCCGCAGAACGCGCACATTGCCCCCGGCTGTGGAGTTAGCCTTTGGGCAACGGAAAACAGGAGGAGATGCACATGGGTCCTTTCCCGCACGATGCCCCGAAATCCAAGATCACCGCCGAGAACCCGGCCGGCACCGACGGCTTCGAATTCGTCGAGTTCGCCCATCCCGAGCCCTCGGCGCTGCGCGATCTCTTCGGCAAGATGGGCTATGAGCATGTGGCCAACCACAAGTCGAAACAGATCGAGCTCTGGCAGCAGGGCGATATCACCTATGTGATCAACGCCGAGCCGGGCAGCTTTGCCGCCAGGTTCGTCGAAGAGCACGGCCCCTGCGCGCCCGCGATGGGCTGGCGCGTGGTCGATGCGCAGCATGCCTTTGACCATGCGGTCGCCAAGGGCGCCGAACCTTATGAGGGCGATGACAAGACGATGGATGTGCCCGCGATCAAGGGCATCGGCGGCAGCCTGATCTATTTTATCGACCAATATTACGAGACCTCGCCCTACAACGAGGAATTCGACTGGATCGCGCAATCCAAGCCCAAGGGCGTCGGCTTCCATTACCTCGACCACCTGACCCACAATGTCTTCAAGGGCAACATGGACACCTGGTTCCGGTTCTACGGCGATCTGTTCAATTTCCGCGAAATCCGCTTTTTCGACATCGAGGGCAAGTTCACCGGGCTGTTCTCGCGCGCGCTGACCTCGCCCTGCGGTCGCATCCGCATTCCGATCAACGAAGACCGGGGCGAGACCGGCCAGATCGTGGCCTATCTCAAGAAGTACAACGGCGAGGGCATCCAGCACATCGCGGTGGGCGCGCATGACATCTATGACGCCACCGACGAGATCGCCAGCCGCGGCATCAAGTTCATGCCCGGCCCGCCCGAAACCTATTACAAGCTGTCCAGGGACCGGGTGAGCGGCCACGACGAGCCGATCGACCGGATGAAGAAACACGGCATCCTGATCGACGGCGAAGGCGTGGTCGATGGCGGCGAGACCCGCATCCTGTTGCAGATCTTCTCGAAGACGGTGATCGGCCCGATCTTTTTCGAGTTCATCCAGCGCAAGGGCGATGACGGCTTCGGCGAGGGCAACTTCAAGGCGCTGTTCGAATCGATCGAACAGGAGCAGATCGAAAGCGGCGAGCTCGACCCGGTCAAATAACCCCGTCCCGGCCCCGCGCCGGGACCTCGCCCCCAGCCGCAAGAGGCCCCGGATCAGGTCCGGGGCGCGGCCATGAAGGTTCCGCCGCCTCGCACTCCGGCGCCTCCTGTCCCGGCCCCCGCGCCGGGACCTCCCGCCCAGCCGCAAGAGACCCCGGATCAGGTCCGGTGCGCGGCGGCCAGCCCGACAGGGCAGTCTGCGCGCGCTTCCCGGGTGACACCGCCGCCGCACCCCCTATGATCGCCGCCGAAGCAGCGACGAAAAGGGGCACGCCATGACCGATCTCGAAACCCGCATCGCCCAGGGCCGCGGCGATGAACCCGCCGACAAGGTGCTGCGCGGCGGCCAGATCTTCTGCCTGGTGACCGGCGACAGGATCCCGGGAGACGTGGCGATCTGCGGCGACCGCATTGTCGGTATCGGCGCCGATTACGAGGGCCGCGAGGTCGTCGATGTCACCGGCCTCACTCTTGTGCCCGGCTTCATCGACACCCATCTGCATATCGAAAGCTCGCTGATCACGCCGTACGAGTTCGACCGCTGCGTCGCCCCCCGTGGCGTCACAACCGCGATCTGCGATCCGCATGAGATCGCCAATGTGGTCGGCCTCGACGGCATCCGCTACTTCCAGCAGGCCAGCACCCACACGCTGATGGACATCCGCGTGCAGCTTTCCTCCTGCGTGCCCTCGACCGACATGGAAACCGCCGGCGCGCAGATCGAGGCGGCGGAGCTCGAAGAGATCATGCGCCACCCGTCCGGCATCGGCCTGGCGGAATTCATGAACTATCCCGGCGTGATCCACCGCGATCCGCGCGCCATGGCCAAACTGCGGCTGTTCGAAGGTGGCCATGTCGACGGCCATTGCCCGATGCTCTCGGGCCGCGACCTCAACGCCTATGTCGCCGCCGGCATCCGCACCGAACATGAGGCGACCTCGGCCGAAGAGGCGCGCGAAAAGCTGCAAAAGGGCATGCGGGTGCTGATCCGCGAAGGCTCGGTGTCAAAGGATCTCGAGGCGCTGGCCGAGCTGCTGACCGAAGGCAGCAGCGCCTACATCTGCCTCTGCACCGACGATCGCAATCCGCTCGACATCGCCGAGCACGGCCATCTCGACTACATGATCCGCCGGCTGATCGAAAAGGGCGTTTCGCCGCTCGCCGCCTATCGCGCCGCCTCGCTTTCGGCGGCCGAGGCCTTCGGGCTGAAAGACCGCGGCCTCATTGCGCCCGGCCTGCGCGCCGATATCGTGGCGCTCGACAGCCTCGAGGACTGTCGCGCCGCCCGCGTGTTCTGCGCCGGCCAGGAGGTCACCGAAGCCGCCTTCGCCGCCCGCGACGGCATCGAGGTGGTCGGCCGCAACTCGGTCAAGGCGCACAGGGTCGCGGCCGGCGATTTCCGCGCCACCGGCAACCGCAGCACCACGGATGTGATCGGCATCATCGAGGGCAAGATCATTACTGACCACCTGTCGGAAGAAATCGCCATCGAGGATGGCGACAAACGCCCCGACGCCAGCCGCGACCTCGCCCGCATCGCGGTCATCGAACGCCACGGCAAGAACGGCAATATCGCCACCGGCTTCGTGCGCGGCTTCGGCATGCGGGCCGGCGCCATCGCCTCCACCGTCTGCCACGATCACCACAATATCGCCTGCGTCGGCATGGACTACGCCGACATGGCGCTGGCCGCCAACCGCCTGTCCGAGATCGAGGGCGGCTTCGTCGTCGCCCGCGATGGCGCGATCCTGGCCGAGCTGCCCCTGCCGGTAGCCGGGTTGATGAGCCTCGCCCCCTTCGAGGAGGTCCACCGGCACCTCGTCGAGCTGCGCGACGCCGCCAAATCCCTCGGCGTCACCCTGGAAGAACCCTTCCTTCAGCTCGCCTTCCTCGCCCTGCCGGTGATCCCCGCGCTCAAGATCACCGACCGTGGCATGGTCGACGTGATGAAATTCGAGATCATCCCCGGCTGAGCCACCCCAAGGGGGCTTCTTCTGGCCGGAAATATCCCGGGGGAGTCGCGGCGTGCCGCGGCGGGGGCAGAGCCCCCGGGCCCCGGCCTCACCCCAGGATCGCCCCCCGGCAGCGGTCGGTCATGAAATCGACGAACCGCCGGATTTTCGGATCCTGCAACCGTCGGTGCGGATAGAGACAGCCAAAGATCGAGGGTTTCGGCGCCGCCTCGCGCAACACCTCCACAAGCGCGCCCGAGGCCAGGTCCCCGGCGATCAGGAAGCGTGGGATATTGGCGATGCCGCGCCCGGCCAGCGCCCAGGAGATCAGCACATCGCTGTCATCGGCGTCGAACCGCCCCGCCACCTCGAGCTTGCGCGGCCCCGCCGGCGTCTCCAGCACCCAGAAATACTCCGGCGAGCGCGGATAGCGCAGCAACAGGCAATTGTGCCGCAAGAGATCGTCCGGCCCCTCCGGCACGCCCTGCCGCGCCAGATAGTCCGGCGCGGCACAGAGCACCCGGTCGCATTCGGCGATCTTGCGCAGGGTCAGCCCCGACTCCTTCGGAATGCCGACAAAAAACGCCACGTCGAGCCGCTCGCCCAGCATGTCCACCGCCCGGTCGGACAACCGCATCTGCACCTGGCATTCCGGATAGAGATCGGTGAACTCCGGCACCAGCGGCGCGATGATGCGCCGGCCGGTCACCAGCGGCGCGGTCACCCGGATCACCCCGCGCGGCGTGTCCGAGAAATTCGCCACCACCGCCTCGGCCTCGTCCAGCGCCGCCAGGGCCTGACGGGCGTGGTCGTAAAACACCCGGCCCACCTCGGTGGGGGTCAGCGAGCGGGTGGTGCGGTTGAACAGCCGCACCCCCAGATGCCGCTCCAGCTCCTTGATCCTCTTCGAGGCCACCGCCGGCGTCAGCCGCAGATCGCGGCCGCCCGAGGTGATCGAGCCCAGCTCGACAATGCGCACAAAGACGCGCAGGCTTTCGACATAAGGCATTGGCAGGGCTCGCATCAGGCTGACATTCGCCCCGAGCATAACGCCGCGCATCGTGTATTATCAACGATCCGTATAAAGTATTTGCCGACTGAAGGCGTATTCGTTGAAGGATAAAAGGCGTAGACCTGCTTCCAAGCCATTGCACGCTTCGGGAGGAACCAGATGCACAGCCGCAACGAGATCCGTTTTCTGCTCAACGGGGCGCCGGTGGCGCTGCCCGATGTCTCTGCCGCGCAGACCCTGCTCGATTTCCTGCGCCTCAACCGGCGACTGACCGGCACCAAGGAAGGCTGCGCCGAGGGCGATTGCGGCGCCTGCACCGTGCTGGTCGGGCGGCTCGCCGGCGGCGTGTTGCGGTATGAGGCGGTCAATGCCTGTATTCGCTTTCTGGCCACGCTCGATGGTTGCCATGTGGTCACCGTCGAGCATCTGCGCGGGCCGGACGGGGCGCTGCATCCGGTGCAACAGGCGATGGTCGAATTTCACGGCAGCCAATGCGGCTTCTGCACGCCGGGCTTTGTCATGTCGCTTTACGCGCTCTGGATGGAACGGCCCGAGCCCACGGCCGGTGAGGTCGAGACCGCCATTCAGGGCAATCTCTGCCGCTGCACCGGCTATGCCCCGATCATCCGCGCCGCCGTGGCGATCAGCCGCTACGGCACGCCCACCGCCGATCTGCTGACCCGGGAGCGCGCGGCGGTGACCGAGGCGCTCACCGCCCTGCGCGACGGTGCGCGGGTCGAGACCGGGCCGGCGGACAACCGCGCCATCCTGCCGGCGGATGTCGATGATTTCGCGGAGCTCTACGCCGCGTATCCGCAGGCGACGGTGGTGGCCGGAGCCACCGATGTGGGGCTCTGGGTGACCAAGTTCCTCAAGCCGATCAGCCCGGCGATCTTCATCGGCCATCTCGAAGGGCTCAAGCGCATTGACCGCGACGGCGACAGCCTGCGCATCGGCGCCGGGGTCAGCTATTCCGAGCTTGGCCCGGTGATTGCCGAACATGTCCCGCATCTGGCGGACTACTGGAGCCGCATCGCCGGCTGGCAGGTGCGCAACATGGGCACCATCGGCGGCAATATCGCCAATGGCTCGCCGATCGGTGATACCCCGCCGGTGCTGATCGCCATGGGCGCCGAGGTAGTGCTGCGTCGGGGCGCGGAGCGCCGGGTGCTGCCGCTCGAGGCGTTCTTCATCGACTATGGCAAGCAGGATCGCGCGCAGGGCGAGTTCGTCGAGGAGATCCGCCTGCCGCTTTCGCAGGCAGGCGAGCGCCACGCCGCCTACAAGATATCCAAACGCCGGGACGAGGATATTTCCTCGGTCGCCGCGGGCTTTCGTGTCACGGTGCAGGACGGCATCATCAGCGATGCCAGGCTGGCCTTCGGAGGCATGGCCGCCACGCCGAGGCGTGCGGTCGCGGCAGAAGCCGCCCTTGTCGGCCAGGCCTGGCACGAAACCGCCTTCGAGGCGGCCGCCGTGGCGCTTGCCGGCGATTTCACCCCGCTCACCGACTGGCGCGCCAGCGCCGAATACCGTGCCGCCGCGGCCGCCAATCTGCTGCGCCGCTTTTTCCACGAGCAGGAGGGCCAGGCGCCCGTCCGGCTGGCCGTGGCATAAGGGAGGGACCACCATGAAAGACCAGATCACCAGCACCGAGGCGATCCGGGGCGCCGTCCACAGCGACCTGCGCCACGACAGCGCCATCAAACATGTCACCGGCCGGGCCGAATATTGCGACGACATCGCCGAGCCGGCGGGCACGCTGCATGCCTATCTTGGCACGTCCGATGTCACCCATGCGCGGATCAGATCGCTCGATCTCTCCGCCGTCCGGGCCGCGCCCGGCGTGATCGGCGTGCTCACCGCCGCCGACATTCCCGGTGCCAATGACATCTCGCCCACCGGCCGCAACGACGAGCCGGTCTTTCCGACCGATCTGATCGAATTCCACGGCCAGCCGCTGTTTGCCGTGGTGGCCGAGAGCCGGGACGCCGCCCGCCGCGCCGCCGAGCTGGCGCAGATGGAGGTCGAGGACCTGCCGCATGCGCTCGATCCGTTGCAGGCACAGGCGGCCGGCTATCCGCATATCACCGATCCGCTCAAGCTCGAGCGCGGCGATGTGGCGACAGGCTTTGCCGAGGCGCCGCACCGGATCACCGGCCGGCTCAACGTGGGTGGCCAGGATCACATGTACCTCGAGGGGCAGATCTCCTTTGCGCTCCCGGGCGAGGATGACGATGTGGTGGTGCATTGCTCGACCCAGCACCCGAGCGAGGCGCAGCACATGGTCGCGCATGTGCTGGGCGTGCCGTCGAACGCGGTCACGGTCAACGTGCGGCGCATGGGCGGCGGCTTCGGCGGCAAGGAAAGCCAGATGAACCTCTTTGCCTGCGTCGCGGCGCTGGCGGCGAAAAAGTGGAACCGCCCGGTGAAAATCCGCCCCGACCGCGATCAGGACATGACCGCCACCGGCAAGCGGCATGATTTCGTCATCGATTACGACGTGGCGTTTGACGAGGCCGGGCGCATTCAGGCGGTCGAAGGCGAATTCGCCGCCCGCTGCGGCTGGTCCTCGGATCTCTCGGGGCCGGTCACCGACCGCGCGCTGTTTCATGCCGACAACGCCTATTTCTATCCGCATGTCCGCCTGACCTCGCGGCCGATGAAGACCAACACGGTCTCCAACACCGCCTTTCGCGGCTTTGGCGGGCCGCAGGGCGTGGTTGCCGCCGAGCGGATGATCGAAGAGATCGCCTTTGCGCTGGGCAAGGATCCGCTGGAGGTGCGCAAGGCGAATTTCTATGGGCCCGAGGGCCGCGACCTGACACCCTATCACCAGCAGGTGACCGACAATATTCTCGAGCGGCTGGTGGGCGAGCTGGAAAAGAGCGCCGACTATCAGGCCCGTCGCAAGGCGATCCTGAAGTTCAACGCGCAGAGCCGCTTCCTCAAGCGCGGCATTGCCCTGACCCCGGTGAAATTCGGCATCTCCTTTACCGCCACGCATTACAACCAGGCCGGCAGCCTGATCCATGTCTATTCGGATGGTGCGATCCACCTGAACCATGGCGGCACCGAGATGGGGCAGGGGCTCAACACCAAGGTGGCGCAGGTGGTGGCGGATGCCTTCCAGGTGGATATCACCCGGATCAAGATCACCAGGACCACCACCGAGAAGGTGCCCAATACCTCGGCCACCGCGGCCTCGTCCGGCTCCGACCTGAACGGCATGGCGGCGCTGGACGCGGCCGAGCAGATCAAGGCGCGGCTGGTAGAGTTCGCGGCGGACAAATGGGGGGTGGACCCCGCCGCGGTCATCTTCCTGCCGAATGCGGTCAAGGTCGGCAACGAGGTCATGGGGTTCGACGCTCTGGTCAAGGCGGCCTACATGGCGCGGGTGCATCTCTCGGCGGCGGGCTTCTACAAGACGCCCGATATCTACTGGGATCGCGCTGCCGGACGTGGCCGGCCGTTCTATTACTACGCCTATGGTGCGTCCTGCTCCGAGGTCTCGGTCGACACGCTGACCGGCGAATACCGGGTCGAGCGTACCGATATCCTGCATGACGTCGGCCGCTCGCTGAACCCGGTGCTCGACAAGGGGCAGGTGGAAGGCGCCTTCATCCAGGGCATGGGATGGCTCACCACCGAAGAGCTGTGGTGGGACAAGCAAGGCCGGCTGCGCACCCATGCGCCCTCGACCTACAAGATCCCGCTGGCCTCGGACGCGCCGCGCATCTTCAATGTGGGTCTTGCCGAGTGGTCGGTGAACCCGGAACGCACCATCAAACGGTCCAAGGCCGTGGGCGAGCCGCCGTTCATGCTGGGCATTTCGGTGCTGGAAGCGCTGTCGATGGCCGTGGCGAGCGTCGCCGACTACCGCGAATGCCCGCGGCTCGATGCGCCGGCCACCCCCGAACGCGTGCTGATGGCGGTGGAGCGGCTGCGGGGGGACAAGTGATGCCGCTGGCTGCGAAACTCCGCGACTTCCTCGCCGCCGATCCGGTGGTCCGGGTGCGGCTGACTGAGGTGAAAGGCTCTTCGCCGCGCGAGGCGGGGACCGAGATGTTTGTCACCGAGGCGGCGCTTTGCGGCACCATCGGCGGCGGCCGGCTGGAGCACATCGCCATCGAGGCGGCACGGGCGCTGCTGGCGGCCGGCGATCTGGCGCAGGTGCTCGACGTGCCGCTGGGGCCGGAGATCGGCCAATGCTGCGGCGGACGGGTCGAACTGGCGCTGCACCGGATGCGCGAGAGCGACAAGACAGCGGCGCTGGCCGATGCCGAGGCGCAGGATGCGGCCGAACCGGCGGTGCATATCCTGGGCGCCGGCCATGTCGGGCGCGAACTGGCGAACCTGTTTCAGCATCTGCCGGTCAGGACCGTGCTGATCGACCAGCGGGCCGGGGAATTGGCGCAATGCAGTGCCGCGGTCGAGAAACGCCAGAGCGCGATCCCCGAGATCGACATCATGACGGCGCCGCCGGGCAGCGCCTTTGTGGTGCTGACCCATGACCACGGGCTCGATTTCCTGCTGGCCTCGGCGGCGCTGGAGCGCGGTGACGCGGCTTATGTCGGGCTGATCGGCTCTGCCACCAAGCGGGCGAAGTTCCGCAGCTGGTGCCTGAAACATTGCGATGGGCTGACCATCGAAGAACTCATCTGCCCCATCGGGGCAGGCGGCAGCCGCGACAAGCGGCCAGCCGTGATCGCCGCCTTCGTGGTGGCAGACGTGATCGCGGCGCTGACCTCTGAAACTGCCGCAGAGGCCCCGCACCGGGGCAATGCGCCGCTGATCGCGGCGCAATAGCACGCGCGCCCATGGCCGAAGAGGAGCGGCCGGGGTTGCGCTTTCAAAGGAGGAGGTCCCCATGCGGGATGGGAGTTACACTTACAAGCTGGTTTCACGCAGCGATTTCAGCGCCTTCTGGGCACTGTTCACCGACAACCTGATCAACCTGATGGTGCTGGCCGGGATCTGTCAGTTCGTCTTTCAGATGCCGGCCGAGATCGTCTTTGGCCGCATCGTGCCGGGTGCGGCGGTGGCGATCATCGCCGGCATCGCGGTCTATGTCTGGCTGGCCAAACGCGCGGCGGAAAAGACCGGGCGCGACGTCACGGCGCTGCCCTACGGCATCTCGACGCCGGTGATGTTTGTCTATCTGTTCGGCGTCATCGGCCCGATCTACTGGGCGACGAACGACCCGGTTCTGGCCTGGCAAGTCGGCATCGGCGCGGGCTTCATGGGCGGCATCGTCGCCGCCATGGGGGCCATCGTCGGCCCCTGGCTCAAGCGGGTCACCCCGCGCGCCGGCATGCTCGGCACGCTCTGCGGTATTGCGCTGGTCTTCATCGGCACGGTGCCGCTGGCCACGGTGTTCGAGAACCCCTTTGTGGGCTTTGCCTCGATGATCATCATCCTCTGGGGGCTGGTCGGCCGCTTCCGGCTGCCGTTCAACATCCCGGCGGGCCTTCTGGCACTGATCGTCGGCACCCTGGTGGCACTGTCGATCGGTGAGGCAAAGATCAGCTTTGCCGGCGTCGGCTTCTATCCGCCGCTGCCTTATGTCGGTGACCTGATCGCGGGCATCCAGCACCTGTTTGCCAACCCGGAGCTGTTCCTGGTGCTGGTGCCGGTGCAGATCTACAACTTCATCGAAACGATGAACAACGTCGAAAGCGCCGAAGCGGCGGGCGATCATTACCCTGTCGCCACCTGTCAGGTGACCGATGGCGTCGGCACGATGATCGGGGCGCTCTTTGGCTCGCCGTTCCCGACCACCGCCTATATCGGCCACCCGGCCTACAAGCGGATGGGGGCGCATTCCGGCTATATCATCGGCGTCGCGGTGGTGATCCCGGTGGCGGCGATCTTTGGCCTGCTGGCCTTCCTCAACGATCTCATCCCGGTGGCCGCCGCCGCGCCTGTGCTTGTCTTCGTGGCGCTGTCGCTGATCACCAACACGGCGCAATCGGTCAAGCCGGCGCATATGGCAGCGGTGACGATCGCCATGATGCCGCATGTCTCGGCCTTTCTGATGGTCAAATGGGGCTCGCTGATGGGCGCGCTGGGCGCCTCGGGTGTCGAGGGGCTGCCGCGGCTGGGGGACGAGGCGCTGACCGCCGCACTCCTGCAACAGGGCGCGCATTTCCAGGGCCATCTGGCGCTTTCGCAGGGCGCGATCCTGACCGGGCTGATCTGGGGGGCGATTGTCGCCTCGGTGATCGACGGGCGGTTCCGCAATGCCGGCGGCTTTGCCCTGGCGGCGGCGGTGATGTCGCTCTTTGGCGTGATCCACGGCGCCAGCCTGCATTGGCCGGATTTCAATCCGGTGTCGATGGGCTACCTGATCGCCGCCGGCTTCCTGTTCATCTACCCGCGGTTCCACAGCCAGGATGAACCCGCCGAGGATGCGCTGCCGCTGAGCAATGGCCAGGGGACGCCGGCCGAGTAGACGGCCCTCCCTCCAAAGGGCCGCCACCGCGCGGGCCATGCCTTGCATCTCTCCCAGGCATGGCCCGCGCCCATACGAGAAACGAGACAGAGACGATGCTTCAGACATGTGACAAGACGCTGCTGCGCGGCCGCGTGCTGACCTTTCACGCTGCGCCGGCGGACGAGAGCGACACCGAGGCTTACAGCTATCACCCGGACGGTGCCATCCTGATGGCCGGCGGGCTGATCGAGGCGGTGGGCGAATATGCCGAGATTGCCGCCCGCGCGCCGGGGGCCACGCTTGTCGATCATCGGCCCTGCCTGCTGTTGCCCGGTTTCATCGACAGCCATATCCATTTTCCGCAGGTGCAGGTGATTGCCTCCTGGGGGGCGCAGCTGCTCGACTGGCTGAACAATTACACCTTTCCGGCCGAAACCGGCTTTGCCGACCCCGCGCACAGCGCTGCCATGGCGGCGCGGTTCTATGACCTGCTGATCGGCCATGGCACCACCACGGCGGTGGCCTTCTGCTCGGTTCATCCCGCGTCGGCCGAGGCCTTCTTTGCCGAGGCCGCGCGGCGCGACATGCGGATGATCGGTGGCAAGGTAATGATGGACCGCAATGCCCCCGAAGGGCTGACCGACACGGCGCAGCAGGGCTATGACGAGAGCAAGGCGCTGATCGCGCGCTGGCACGGGCGCGGGCGGGCGGAATATGCCATCACGCCGCGCTTTGCCATCACCTCGAGCCCGGCTCAGCTGGAGCTCGCCGGCGCGCTGGTGGCGGAACACCCCGATTGCCATGTGCAGACCCACCTGAGCGAGAACCTTGACGAGATCGCCTTTACCCGCGCGCTCTACCCCGAGGCGCCGGATTACCTCGGTGTCTACGAACGCTTTGGCCTGCTGCATGACAAGACGCTGCTCGGCCATTCCATCCACCTTGAGCCGCGCGAGATCGAGGTGCTGGCCGAGACCGGTGCCAAGCCGGTGTTCTGCCCGACGTCGAACCTGTTCCTTGGCTCCGGCCTGTTCGACGATGCCGGCCTGCGGGCGCGCGGCATCGCGGCGGGGATCGCCACCGATGTCGGGGCCGGCACCAGCTATTCGATGCTGCAAACGCTGAACGAGGGCTACAAGATCCTGCAATTGCAGGGCCAGAAACTGCATCCGCTGGCGGCCTTTCACTGGATCACGCGCGGCAATGCGGTGGCGCTGGGGCTGGAGGACCGGATCGGCACGCTGGAGCCCGGGACCGAGGCCGATGTGGTGGTGCTGAACCCGGCCGCGACCGAGGCGATGGCGCTGCGGGCCGAGGCGGCGCAGAGCCTGTCGGAAGAGCTCTTCATCCTTCAGATCATGGGCGATGACCGGGCGGTCGAGGCAGTCTATGTCGCGGGCCGCGCGCAGACCACATCGGTTGCCGGGCTGGTGACCGCCTGACCTCCGCCGGGGCTCACGAGCGCCGGCGGATGAGCCCGGCGACGATCGGCGCGCCGAGGATCACGAGGATGATCCGCGTCAGGTGATGGGTGATGACAAAGCCCAGGTCGGCACCGGAGACGATGGCGAGGACGGTCATTTCGGCCTGACCGCCCGGTGCGAAGGCAAGGAAGGTCTCGACCGGGCGGGCCAGCCCGAGCCGGGTGGCCAGCGCGGTAAAGCCGGTCGCCAGCAGCGCCAGCAGGGCGACATAGCCCACACCGGCGACCACCACGCGCCTCAGTTCGCGGAAGGTGACGCCGAGGAAATGCACGCCGATGGCGCAGCCGATGAAGAATTGCGCCACCAAGATCGCCTCGCGCGGGGGGCGGGCGTGGATCAGCCCCGAGAGCGAGAGCAGAGCGGTCAGGATCAGCGGCCCGAGGATCGAGGCGCCAAAGAGGCCGATGCGCGCGCCGCCTTTCCAGCCGATCCAGGCGGCGGCGGCCATCAGCGCCAGTTCCCGCACCGGCAGCTCCGAGGCCGGAGCGCCAATCGGATTGGTCAGCCCGGCGCCATATCCATAGGTCAGGATGATCGGTGCCAGGGTCACGATGATCAGCACCCGCGTGGCATGCACCAGCGAAAGCGCGCGCGGATCGCCGCCCGCCTCGGTGCCAAAGATCACCATGTCCTGCAATCCGCCCGGCATCGCTGCGTAATAGGCGGTCGGCGCGTCAAAGCCCCAGACCCGGCGGAAATAGGGCACGCCTACCAGGGCGATCACCGCGATGAAAAGCGGCACCAGCGCGATCGAGGTCACCATGCGCGGCAGCTCGGCGAAGAGCGCCGGAGTGATAGAGGCGCCCACCGCCACGCCGAGGATGGTGCGCGCGGCCAGCGACACCTGGCCGAACCCCTTGATCGGCACATGCGCCAGAGCCGCGATCAGGCAGGCTGCCATCGGCCCGAAGAGGAAGGGCAGCGGCAGGCCGAGCGCCAGAAAGAGCACGGTGCCGAACGCGGCCAGCGCAAAAGTCAGAATCCGGCGTCGGATGGCGGAGAGCGTGGTTACGACGTCGGACAAGGGGCGGCTCCTGCGGGTTGGCGGCGGGGACTCGGTATGTACGCAATTGTATGCGATTGGATACAAGGTGCAAGCGGGCAATCGACGCATCATACAGCGCCGGCAGCTTGCCGGATCGCTCCCTCACGGCGATGCTGTGCCATTGGCCCGCAGCGTGGCGTGTAAATCCTTGATTATTCATCCATAAGGCGCATTCGGGAATTTTTGTTCCATTTTGTCGCGGTTCGGGTAATGTGACCCGGAAGGAGAGGAGCCCCCATGAACAAGCCTGCCGAGGTACTGAAAGCGCCGGAGAGCGTGTCCGAATTGCTGGAACGGCTCGACGACCGGCTGGAGGATATGCCCAAACGTCTGAAGCAATGCGCCAGCTTCACCCGCCGGCATCTGCATCTGATTGCAGTCTCCACCGTTTCCGAGATGGCGCGGGCCGTCGGGGTGGCGCCATCGGTCTATATGAGGTTTTGCCAGGCGGTGGGTTTTTCCGGCTATTCCGAGATGCAGGACCTGCTGCGCTCCAAATTCACGGATTTCCGGCCGACCTATGACACGCGGCTGGCCAACCTGTCGGAAGAGCGCGAACTCTCGACCGGGCGCTTGCTGGCCGATTTCGCCGAGGCTGGCCATAAATCACTGCTTTCGCTGTCAAATACCGTGACCAGCGACCGGCTGGACCGGATAGCACGCGGCATGGCCGAGGCGCGGGTGATCCATCTGGTCGGCCTGCGGCGCGCGTTTTCGGTGGTCAGCAACATGGGGTATCTGTTCGAAAAGATGGGGGTGCCCGCCAGCGTGCATTTCAAGGCCGGCATGATCGAGGGGCACGGCGCCGTGTTGCCGGGAGACGTGCTGTTCGCGGTGACCTTTGCACCGTTTTCGGACGAGACGCTGCGGCTGGCCAAGGCGACGGCTGCACGGGGCATCACGGTCTTCGGCCTCACGGATTCCGGGGCCTGTCCGCTGGTCGAAAGCGCCCGCGAGGTGCTGATCGTGCGCGAGGACGAGGTGACCGGATTCAGGGCGCTGAATGCCGCGACCACCCTGACCACGGCGCTTGCCGTATCGGTCAGCGCCTTGCGTCAACGGAGTTGACTTTGCGTCCGATTCGAGAGTAGTGGAATAAACATTCCATTTTGCCGGAGAGGGGCGGAATGGGCCGCCGGCGAGGGCCGGGAAAACCGAGGGGAAAATCCCCCGATCAGGTCAAAGGGAGGACTCATGACCAAATTTCTGAAAACCGCAGCCTTTGCCGCGGCCGTCGGCATGGCCGCGCCCGCGCTGGCGCAGGACATCATCGTCGTCAGCCACGGCCAGGCGAACGACCCGTTCTGGTCGGTCGTGAAAAACGGCGTGGACCTTGCCGCACAGCATACCGGTGCCAATGTGGAATACCGCGCCCCGGAAACCTTCGACATGGTGGCGATGAGCCAGCTGATCGACGCCGCCGTCAACCAGGAGCCCGACGGCATCGTCGTCTCGATCCCCGATGGCGACGCGCTCGGGCCGTCGATCATGCGTGCGACCCAGGCCGGCATTCCGGTGATCTCGATGAACTCTGGCTCTGACGTCGCCGCCGAACTGGGCGCGGCGCTGCATGTCGGCCAGTCGGAATTCGACGCCGGCAAGGCGGCCGGCGCGAAGCTGGCCGAAATGGGCGGCACCACCGCGATCTGCGTCAACCACGAGGTCGGCAACGTGGCGCTCGATCTGCGCTGCTCGGGCTTCGAAGAGGGCTTTGGCGGCTCGGTCGAGGTTCTGCCCACCGGCAACGACCCGGCGGAAATCGAATCCAAGGTCTCGGCGGCACTGGCCTCGAACGAAGATGTCGACACGGTGATGGCACTGGGGGCCAGCCTCGCGGGCGAGCCCTCGCTGGCGGCGGCCAAGGCCTCGGGCCGCGATGTCAACGTTGCATCCTTCGACCTCTCGGCCAACTTCCTCGAGTCGATCGCCGCAGGCGACGCGGCCTTCGCCATCGATCAGCAGCAGTTCCTGCAAGGCTACCTGCCGGTCGTGTTCCTGGCCAACAACGCCAAATACGGCCTGATGCCGGGTGGCAATGTGCCCTCGGGTCCGAACCTGGTCACCCAGGAAAAGGCCGGTCAGGCGATCGAGCTGTCGGCTCAGGGCATCCGTTAATCCGCAATTTTTCGATTGCGAACGATGGGGGCCGTGGCGTGTGCCGCGCCACGGCCCCCTTGTATTCGCAGGTCTCAGGAGGAAATCATGTCCGACAGTTCGCCCGCCGTCGATGAACGGCTCAAATCCGAGGGTCTTGGCGCCCGCATCATGAAGCGCCCCGAGCTGGGCGCGATTGCGGGGGTCATCCTTGTCACGGTGTTCTTTCTGGCAACTGCCGACGCCGCGATGTTCACCACCTCGGGGATCATCAACTTCATGACCCCCGCCGCCCAGCTCGGCATTCTGGCCATCGGTGCGGCGCTCCTGATGATCGGCGGCGAATTTGACCTTTCGATCGGTTCGATGGTGGCCTTTGCCGGTCTGTTCTTTGCCGCCGCGACCGTGACCTTCGGCCTACCGCTGGTGATTGCCATTCCGGCGACCTTTGTCTTTGCCGCCTGCGTCGGATCGATCAACGGCTTTATCGTGATCCGCTCGGGCCTGCCGTCTTTCATCGTGACGCTGGCCTTCCTCTTCATCCTGCGCGGCTTGTCGCTGGTTGGGCTCAAGCTGGCCACCGGCGGTTCGACCCAGCTGCGCGGCGTGCGCGATGCCACCGAAGGCGACTGGCTGGCGCCATTCTTTTCCGGCGACGCCTTTGGCGGGCTGTTCGCCTGGCTGGCCGAAAAGGGCATCGTCGAGACCTTCAAGAACGGCAATCCCAAGGTGCCGGGCCTGCCGATCGAGATCATCTGGTTCGTGATCATCGCGCTGCTGGCGACCTGGGTGCTGCTGCGTACGCCCGCCGGCAACTGGATCTTTGCCGCCGGCGGCGACAGCAACGCCGCCACCAATTCGGGTGTGCCGGTGCGCCGGGTCAAGATCTCGCTCTTCATGGTCACCGCCTGCTGTGCGGCGCTGGTGGCGATCATCACAGTGATGGACGCCGGCTCGACCGACTCGCGCCGGGGCTTTCAAAAGGAATTCGAGGCGATCATCGCCGCGGTGATCGGCGGCTGTCTGCTGACCGGCGGCTACGGCTCGGCCATCGGCGCGTTCTTTGGCTCGATCATCTTCGGTATGGTGGTGATCGGCCTGACCTACACCGATTTCGATCAGGACTGGTTCCAGGTCTTCCTGGGCGGCATGCTGCTGATCGCGGTCCTGTTCAACAACGCCATCCGCAAGCGCGTCACGGGAGAACGGTAAAATGACCGAGGATACCAAGTTCCACCACGGCGATGCGCCCAACAATGCCGCGCCGATCGTCGAGATGAAGGACATCGAAAAGCACTTCGGCAATATCATCGCGCTGGCCGGTGTCAGCTTTGACGTCAAGCCGGGTGAGTGCCATTGCCTTCTGGGCGACAACGGCGCCGGCAAATCGACCTTCATCAAGACCATGTCGGGGGTACACAAGCCGACCCATGGCGAGATCCTGTTCGAAGGCAAGACGATGGATTTCTCCTCGCCGCGCGATGCGATGGAGGCGGGGATTGCCACGGTGTTCCAGGATCTGGCGATGATTCCGCTGATGAGCGTGACGCGCAATTTCTTCATGGGACGCGAACCGACCATCGGGCGCGGGCCGCTGAAGCGCATGGACGTGGCCCGGATGAACGAGATCACCATGACCGAGATGCGGCAGATGGGGATCAACCTGCGCGCGCCGGATCAGGCGGTGGGCACGCTTTCCGGCGGCGAACGTCAGACCGTGGCGATTGCCCGGGCGGTGCATTTCGGGGCCAAGATCCTGATCCTCGACGAGCCGACCTCGGCGCTGGGCGTGCGCCAGACCTCGAACGTGCTGGCGACCATCGACAAGGTGCGCAAGCAGGGCATCGGCGTGGTCTTCATCAGCCACAACGTGCGCCATGCGCTGGCAGTGGGGGACCGCTTTACCGTGCTCAACCGGGGCAAGACCCTGGGCACCGCGCAGCGCGGCGAAATCTCGCCCGAACAATTGCAGGATCTGATGGCCGGCGGCCAGGAAATGGCCCAGCTCGAAGGCTCTCTGGGCGGCACGGTCTGAACGGTGTAAGACCGACCCAGGCGGGCGGGGCAGGGCCTCGCCCGTTTTCGTTTCAAGGAGCCTCGACGATGACGCAAGCAGATCCGGACCAGACCCGCGCGGTCTATGAAGCCCAGGCCGCGGCCTATGACGCGCAGCGCTCGCGCAGTCTTTTCGAGGCCCGCTGGCTGGCGCGGTTTGCCGCCTGCCTGCCCGAGGGCGGCCGAGTGCTCGACCTGGGCTGTGGTGCCGGCGAGCCGATCGCGCGCTGGTTCATGGCCGAGGGGTTTACCCTGACCGGGGTGGATTTCGCCGGCGCCATGCTCGACATCGCGCGGCAGCGCTGGCCCGAAGGTGACTGGCGCCAGGCCGACATGCGCAGCCTCGATCTCGGCGAGCGTTTCGACGGGATCATCGCCTGGGACAGTTTCTTCCATCTGACCGAGGCGGAACAGCGCGAGACGCTGCGCCGGATGGCGGCGCATCTGGCGCCCGGCGGCAGCCTGCTGTTCACCGTCGGGCCGGAGGCCGGCGAGGCCAGCGGCACGGTCGGCGCGGCCACGGTCTATCACGCCAGCCTGTCGCCGGCGGGGTATGCCGTGCTGCTCGAAGAGCTGGGGCTGCGGCTGACCGGGTTCCTGGCGGAAGACCCGGATTGCGCCAGCCACAGCGTGATGATGGCGCGGCGGATCACCTAGCGCCGGGCGGGTCGGGCCGTCAGGCGTCAGTCGACGCGGCGCACCATGAGCTGATTGCCGGGGCCCGTGCGGGTCTCGAACACCTTGAGCCGGGCGACCAGATCGCTCAGCTTGCGGTGGCCATAGGAACGGGTGTCGAAATCGGGATTGGCGGCGATGATGAACTGGCCGATCTGGCCCAGGGTGTACCATTCGTCGCCCTGTTCGATCCCCTCCATCGCCTTGAAGATCAGGTTGCGGGCCTCGTCGAGCGGCCGGCTCGAGGGGGTTTCGCGGGGCTCTTCCTCGCCGAGGTTTTCGAGAAAGATGAAGCGTTTGCAGGCCTTGCGGAAGGCATCCGGCGTCTTGCGCTGGCCCATGCCGTAGACCGCCAGCCCCTGTTCGCGGATGCGGCTGGCGAGGCGGGTGAAATCGCTGTCGGAAGAGACCAGCACGAAGCCGTCGAAGCGGCCGGTATGCAGCAGGTCCATGGCATCGATCACCAGCGCGATGTCCGAGGCGTTCTTGCCCACGGTATTGGCGGGCTGGTGGTGCGGGACAAGCCCGAACTCGGCCTGCACGCGCGACCATCCGGCCATCTGCTGCGACGAGAAATCACCATAGCAGCGGCGCACGCTGGCCTCGCCCAGCGAGGCGATCTCGTCAAAGATCGCCTTGGTGTATTTCGGAGAGGTGTTGTCGGCGTCGATCAGGACGGCGAGGAGATTGGTATCATCTGACATGCGCGGACCATGAGGCCAAGTGCCGCCAGCGTCAATTTAAAGCGTCATGGCGCGGGCGCTGTCCGGGATGACTTGGGGGCAGGCCGCAGCGCATCGCCGGTCCGGGGCCGGCGACACGCGTTTGCGTAGGGTGGGATTCACCCCACCGCCCGGATCAATAAACCACGACCGAGCGGATCGACTCGCCCTTGTGCATCAGGTCGAAACCCTTGTTGATGTCCTCGAGCGGCATGGTGTGGGTGATCATCGGGTCGATGTCGATCTTGCCGTCCATGTACCAATCGACGATCTTCGGCACATCGGTCCGGCCACGGGCGCCGCCAAAGGCGGTGCCGCGCCAGACCCGGCCGGTGACAAGCTGGAAGGGCCGCGTCGAGATCTCGGCCCCCGCCGGCGCCACGCCGATGATGATCGATTCGCCCCAGCCCTTGTGCGCCGATTCCAGCGCCGTGCGCATCACCTGCACGTTGCCGGTGGCGTCAAAGGTGTAATCGGCGCCGCCGCCGGTCAGCTCGACCAGATGGCCCACCAGATCGCCCTCGACCTTGGACGGGTTGACGAAATCGGTCATGCCGAACTTGGTCGCCATCGCCTTCTTGTCATCGTTCAGATCGACCCCGACGATCTGATCCGCCCCCGCCAGCCGCAGGCCCTGGATCACGTTCAACCCGATGCCGCCCAGGCCGAAGACGATGGCGCGGCTGCCGATCTCGGCCTTGGCGGTATAGATCACCGCGCCAATGCCGGTGGTGACGCCGCAGCCGATGTAGCAGACCTTGTCGAACGGCGCGTCCTGGCGGATTTTCGCGAGGCTGATCTCGGGCAGGACGGTATAGTTCGAAAAGGTCGAGCAGCCCATGTAATGCAGGATCGGCGTGCCATCGAGCATGGAAAAGCGCGAGGTGCCATCGGGCATCACGCCCTTGCCCTGGGTCGCGCGCACCTTCTGGCAGAGGTTGGTCTTGGGGTGCAGGCAGTATTCGCACTCGCGGCATTCGGCGGTATAAAGCGGGATCACGTGATCGCCGGGCTTGAGATCCTTGACGCCGGGGCCGACCTCGACGACGACGCCGGCGCCCTCATGGCCCAGAATGGCGGGAAAGAGCCCCTCGGGGTCGGCGCCCGAACGGGTGAATTCATCGGTGTGGCAGATGCCGGTGGCCTTGATCTCGACCAGAACCTCGCCTTCCTTGGGGCCTTCGAGGTTCACTTCCATGATCTCCAGCGGTTTGCCGGCCTCAAGGGCCACGGCGGCTTTGGTGCGCATGATCACTCTCCCTGGTAAATGTCCGGCAGACCCTGTGGCAAAGCTTTGCCGGGATCAAGGCCGGCGCGGGGAATTTGCGGGCCGGGGCAGAGGTTTTCTGTTAGCAGGGGGGCGCCGGGGCGGTCTTTTCCCCGGCGTTCCCGCGCCGGACGGCGGAGCACCGGGGCGGGCCAGGATCGGAGGTGCCATGCAATTTCGTCTGTCTTTCGCCGGGGTGATGCCGGCCCTTCTGCTGGCCCTGGCGGGCTGTCTGCCCGAGGACGGAGAGATCGCGCAGGGGGCGGGGCCACAAGATCCGCCGCCGGGGGAGGCGACGCCCTGCGCGCCCGGCGCCCATGCCGGCCTTGTCGGCGAACCAGTGGAGGCGGCCGAGCGTGTTCCGGCGCCCAAGCGGATCCTGCGGCCCGGCGACATGCGGACGATGGATTACCTGCCGGCGCGCACCAACATCGAGATCGACGAGACCGGACGGATCACCCGCGTCTTCTGCGGCTGACGTCCCGGCGGCGCTCGACATCGGGTGACGCGGCTGGTAGGTATGAGAACATATAGCGAACAAAGCTGCCTGTTCTGCCATGCCCCGCCGTCTGCTCTCTCTCTGGTTTCCCCGTCTCGGGGCTGAACGCCTGTTGCGTCAGGCGCGCACCGAAGCTGCCTTGCACGAGGTGCCCTTTGCCGTGGTCGAGGATATCGGCAACAGCCAGATCCTGTCGTCGGTTTCGGCGCGGGCCTCGGAGGTGGGGATCTACAAGGGCCAGCCGCTGCGCGATGCCCATGCGGTCAGTGCCGATTTGCGCACCGCGCGGCGCAACCGTCATGCGGAGGCCGGGTTTCTCGAGGCGCTGTTGCGCTGGGCCGGCAAGTTCAGCCCCTGGGTGGCCGGCGATGGCGGCGATGGGCTGATGCTCGACGTGACCGGCTGCACCCATCTCTTTGGCGGCGAGGCGGCGCTTTGTGCGCGGATTGTCGAAGAAACCGGCGACATGGGGCTGACCGCGCGGATCGGGCTGGCCGACAGCCGCGGCGGCGCCTGGGCGCTGGCGCGCTTTGCCGGTCAGGGCGGCGGCCATGCGCGCTCGGGTGATGACATCGATCAGGAGGCCCGCGCCACCCGCGCGCGTGCGGCCCGGCGGCGGCACTGGGAGCGCGGCGGCGCAGCGCCCAGCGGGCGGCTGGCCCCGGCCGAGACCGGCACCATCGCGCCGCCGGGGCAGACCCGTGGCGCGCTCTCGGCGCTGCCGGTGGCGGCGTTGCGGCTGGAGGAGGAGACCGCGGCGCAACTGGCACGGCTCGGGCTGCGGCGGATCGGCGATCTGGCGGGCCAGCCGCGGGCGGCGCTGGCGCGGCGTTTCGGCAAGGGGCTGGTGCTGCGGCTGGATCAGGCCTTTGGCGCGGTGCCGGAACCGCTGTCCCCGGCCGCGCCGCCGCAGCGCTACGCCGTGCGGATGACCCTGCCGGAGCCGATCGGGCTGGAAGAGGATGTGGCGGCCGGGCTCGACCGGCTTCTGCCGCGATTGTCCGAGCTGTTGCGCGCCCGGGGGCAGGGCGCGCGGACGCTCAGGCTTCAGGCCTTTCGCAGCGATCACACCATGCAGACGCTCGAGGTGCGGCTGGCGCGGGCCTCGGACGATCCCGAACGGCTGCGGCCGCTGCTGGCGATGAAGCTGAACGAGATCGACGCCGGCTTTGGCATCGACATGCTGCGGCTCGAGGCGGTGCAGGTCGAACCGCTGTCTCAGCGCACCCCGGTCGGCCATATCGGCGCCGGGGCGGCGGTGAACGCCCGGCTGGCGGCGAACACGGCGCTCGACGATCTGATCGGCCGGATTGGCGCGCGGGTGGGGATGGAGGCGATCACCCGCCGCCACCCCGGCGACAGCCATATCCCGGAAAAGACCGAAACCGTGCTGGCCGCCGCCTGGTCGGAGCCGGCTGCCGCCTGGGCGCCGCCGGCGCGGCCCCGGCCGCTGCTGCTCTGGCGGCCCGAACCGGTGCAGGCGCCCGATGTGCCCCGGCCGCCGGAGCGCCTGCGCTGGCGCGGCCGCGATCTGCACCTGACCTCGGCGCAGGGGCCGGAGCGGATCGCGCCGGAATGGTGGCTCGACGATCCCGCATGGCGCTCGGGCCAGCGCGATTACTGGCGGGTGACCTGCGCCGAGGGCGACGCGCTCTGGCTGTTTTATGCCCATGGCGCATCGATGTCCTCGGGGTGGTTCTGCCAGGGGAGTTTCGCGTGACACCCGGGCGTTGGCGTCACAGTTCCGTGGCGCTGCGACGCGGGTGCTTGATTTGCGGCGCAAAGCGCGCAACTCTCCTTGTATGAACAGTTTTTCCCCTTTTCCCGGCGCCGGGCCGGAGGTGGTGGCCTTTCAGCGCGCCGAGCTGGGGGTGATCCTGTCGCTTTACGGCCGCATGGTCGCCGCCGGTGAGTGGCGCGACTACGGCATCTCGAACCTGCGCGAAGTGGCGATTTTCTCGGTTTTTCGCCGCACCGCCGAGAACCCGCTCTACCGGATCGAAAAACGCCCCAAGCTGCGCAACCGGCAGGGGCTTTATGCGGTGATCGGCATGGAGGGGCAGGTGCTCAAGCGCGGCCATGACCTGCGCGCCGTCCTGCGGGTGCTGGAACGCAAGCTGATCCGCGCGGTGGAGTGACCGCCGGCGCCCGAGGCGCCCGATGGGGTGGTGGTCTCCGGGGCCGCAACCCCGGAGACCTCTGGCTTATACAGAGGTGCAGATGTACTTCATTTCCATGAATTCATCCATCCCGTGGCGGCTGCCTTCGCGGCCGAGGCCGGATTGCTTGACCCCGCCAAAGGGCGCCACCTCGGTCGAGATCAGCCCGGTGTTCACGCCGACCATGCCGTATTCCAGCGCTTCCTGCACCTTGGTCACGCGGCTCAGGTCCTTGGCATAGAAATACGAGGCCAGGCCGAAGATCGTGTCATTGGCCAGCTCGATCACCTCGTCGACGGTGTCGAACTTGTAGAGCGGGGCCATCGGGCCAAAGGTCTCGTCCTGCGAGAACACCATCTCGCGGGTGGCGCCAGTGATCACTGTCGGCTCAAAGAAGGTGCCGCCCAGCTCGTGGCGCTTGCCGCCCTGGATCACCTTGCCGCCCTTGGATTTGGCGTCGGCGATGTGCTCTTCGACCTTTTCGACCGCTTCCTGATTGATCAGCGGGCCCACTGTCGGCTCGCCCGAGAGACCGTCGCCGACCTTCATGCCGGCGACCGCCTTGGCCAGCTTCTCAGCGAATTCGTCATAGACGCCCGATTGCACGTAGATGCGGTTGGCGCAGACGCAGGTCTGACCGTTGTTGCGGTATTTCGAGATCATCGCGCCTTCGACGGCGGCATCCAGATCGGCGTCGTCGAACACGATGAAGGGCGCATTGCCGCCGAGCTCCATCGAGCATTTCATCACCTGATCGGCGGCCTGACGCAGCAGGATGCGGCCCACTTCGGTCGAGCCGGTGAAGGTCAGCTTGCGGACCTTGGGGTTCTCGCAGAATTCCTTGCCGATCTCGGAGGAGCGCGACGAGGGAATGACCGAAAAGACGCCATGCGGAATGCCGGCGCGCTCGGCCAGCACACCCAGCGCCAGCGCCGAGAGCGGCGTCTCGGCGGCGGGGCGGGCGACAAAGGCGCAGCCCGAGGCCAGCGCCGGGCCGGCCTTGCGGGTGATCATCGCATTGGGGAAGTTCCAGGGCGTGATCGAGGCGGCAACGCCGATCGGCTGGGTGATCACGGTGATCCGCTTGTCGCGCTGGTGGCCGGGGATTGTTTCGCCATAGGCGCGCTTGGCCTCCTCGGCGAACCATTCGATGAACGAGGCGCCATACATCACCTCGCCCTTGGCCTCGGCCTGCGGCTTGCCCTGTTCGGCGGTCAGGATCCTGCCCAGATCCTCGGCATGTTCGACCATCAGGTCGAACCATTTGCGCAGCACGCCGGCGCGTTCCTTGCCGGTCCATTGCGCCCAGTCCTTCTGGGCCTTGTAGGCGGCATCGATCGCCTCGGCGCATTCCTCGCGCGAGAGGTCGGCCACCTTGGCAATGACGTCGCCGCGCGCCGGGTTGGTCACGTCAAAGGTCGCGCCATCCTTGGCGTCGCGCCATTCACCGGCCAGATAGGCCTTGGTCGCGATCAATTCGGGATCGTTCAGAAGAGAAGCGAGGTCGGTCTGTTGGTCGAGCATGGGAGAAACTCCTAGTCTCAGTTTTCGGTTTCGGGAAAGGGGCGCGCCGCCAGTTCGCCGGCGATGTCATCGTCGAGCGGCGTGCCACAGGTTTTCAGGATAAAGCCCAGCGTGGAATAGAAGCCGACCGTCGCCATCAGGTCGATCATCCCTTCCTTGCCGTAGGTCTCGGCCAGCGCCTTGGCGGTCATCGGCGAGAGCTGCTTGTTGTCGAACAGCTCGTCCACCGCCCGCGCCAGCAGCGCGTCGACCGGCGCCATGGCATCGGTGGCGCCGCGGATCGTGGCGATGCGGGCATCGTCGAAGCCCACCTTTCGGGCGCGCGAGATGTGCTGTTGCCATTCGTACCGCGAGTTCAGCCGCACCCCGGTGCGCAGGATCACCACTTCGACAAGCTCCAGCCCCAACGCGCTTTCGAGTACGACGTGCTGGCGCAGATCGGTCCAGGCCCGCAGCAGCGCCGGGTCATGCGCCATGGTGCGATAGACGTTGAGTTTGCCCGCGAAGCCGCCGGTCATGTCGGCGATCTCTTCCGGCCAGTCGGCGTCGGAGATCGGGGGCAGGGGATAGGCGGCGGTCATGGGCGGTGTCCTTTGCGGCAATGAGACATCAGATAGAAGCCTCGATGGCGCGGTCCAGTTTATCGACCAATTCATCGAGCTGGGCCTCTTCGATGATGAAGGGCGGCGCCAGCAGCACATGGTCGCCGCGCCGGCCGTCGAGCGTGCCGGACATCGGGTAACAGATCAGCCCCTCGGCAAAGGCCGCCTTCTTGATCCTGGCCGCCAGCCCGCGCGCCGGATCGAAGGGTTCCTTGCTGTCGCGGTCCTCGACCAGCTCGATGGCGCGGAACAGCCCGCGGCCGCGGATGTCGCCGACATGCGGGTGCTGGCCGAAACGGTCGGTGAGCTTGGCATGCAGTTTCTCGCCCATCTCCTGCACCCGGGGCAGCAGCCCGCGGTCGAGGATCGCCGAGACCACCGCCTTGCCGGCCGCCGCCGCCGCCGGGTGGCCCATGTAGGTATGACCATGCTGAAAGAAGCCCGAGCCCTGGGCGATGGTGTCATAGATCTCGGCGGTGCAGAGCATGGCGCCGATCGGCTGATAGCCCGCGCCAAGCCCCTTGGCGACGCAGAGGATATCGGGGCGCACGCCATCCTGTTCACAGGCAAAGAGCGTGCCGGTCCGGCCCATGCCGCACATCACCTCGTCAAGGATCAGCAGCACGCCATGGCGGTCGCAGATTTCGCGGATGCGCTGGAAATAGCCCGGCGCGGGGGCCAGCGCGCCGGCGGTGGCGCCCACCACCGGTTCGGCCATGAAACCCATGACATTCTCCGGCCCGAGACGCTGGATTTCCGCTTCCAGCGCATCGGCAGCGCGGCGGCCGTACTCCTCGGGGCTCTCGCCCTCGTGGCGCAGCCGGTATTCGTAGCAGGGGTCGATATGGCTCACGTCGAGCAGCAGCGGCCCGAATTGCGCCCGGCGCCATTCATTGCCGCCGGCGCTGAGCGCGCCGATGGTATTGCCGTGATAGCTCTGCTTGCGGGCGATCAGCTTGCCGCGCTGCGGCTCGCCCTTTTCGACCCAATATTGCCGTGCCAGCTTGATCGCGGCTTCCGTCGCCTCGGAGCCGCCAGAGACCAGATAGACCCGGTCGATGCCTTCGGGCGCGTTTGCGATCAGCAGATCGGCCAGCTCCTCGGCCGATTCCGAGGTGAAAAATCCGGTGTGGGCAAAGGCCAGCCTGTCGAGCTGGGCCTTGACCGCCTCGACCACTTCGGTATCGCCATGACCCAGGCAGGAGACCGCTGCGCCGCCCGAGCCATCGAGATAGCGCTTTCCGTCTGCGTCGATCAGATAACACCCCTCGCCGCCAACGGCGGTGGGAAGCTTGGCTTTGCTGTGGCGGGGAAAGACATGGTTCATCGGCGGAGCTCCTGATGTGGCAACCGGGTCGGTCCGGCGCAGGGGGCGGACCCGCTCCCCGGGGTAAACCTGAAATCAGGGGCAAGCAAGGCTGGCGACGGGAAAATCCGCCGCCAGCCGGAGTTGGCTTATTCCGCCGCCAGCGCGTGCTGTTCGGCGATGGCCTCGGCCAGCGCGGCTTCGAAGATCACCATGGCTTCCTCGAGGATCGCATCCGATGCGGTCAGCGGCACCATGATGCGCAGGGCGTTGCCATGCATGCCGCAGGCCAGCAGGATCAGACCCTTGTCCAGCGCCTTGGCGATCACCGCCTTGGTCAGCGCGGCGTCGGGCGCGGCGGTGTCGAAATCGGTGACGAATTCCACCGCGATCATTGCGCCAAGGCCGCGAATGTCCCACATCCGGTAGGGCGCGACCCGGGCGCCGATCTCGGCAAAGCGGGCCTTGAACATTTCGCCCAGAGCGGTCGAGCGGGCGAGCAATCCCTCGCTTTCGATCGCCTCGATCGCCGCCAGCGCCGCGGCGCAGGCGACCGGGTTGCCGCCATAGGTGCCGCCAAGGCCGCCGGGGGCCATCGCATCCATCACCTCGGCCCGGCCGATCACACCGGCCACGGGATAGCCGCCGGCCATGGATTTGGCACAGGTGATCAGATCGGGCGCGACGCCGGAATGCTCGATCGCAAACCAGGTGCCGGTGCGGCCGAAACCGGCCTGGATCTCGTCAGAGATCAGCAGGATGCCATGCCGGTCGCAGATCGCGCGCAGGGCCTGGAACATCTCGGCCGGGACTGGATGATAGCCGCCTTCGCCGAGCACCGGTTCGAGGATGATCGCCGCCACGCGGTCGGGCTGGGCATCGGTGAGAAACAGCATCTCGAGCGCCTTGAGGCTGTCCTCGACGGTCACGCCCTGACGCGCGTCGGGGAAGGGCGCGCGGAAGATGTCGGAGGGGAAGGGGCCGACGTCTTTCTTGTAGGGGCTGATCTTGCCGGTCATGCCCAGCGTCAGCAGGGTGCGGCCGTGGTAAGAGCCGTTGAAGGCAATGACGCCGGGGCGGCCGGTATGGGCGCGGGCGATCTTGACGGCGTTCTCGACCGCCTCGGCGCCGGTGGTGACCAGCAGCGTCTTCTTGGCGAAATCACCCGGCGCCAGTTCGTTCAGCTTTTCGGCCAGCGCGACGTAAGGCTCATAGGGCACGACCTGGAACGACGTGTGGGTATAGAGGTCTTCCTGCGCCTTGGCGGCCTCGATGACCTTGGGGTGACGGTGCCCGGTGTTCAGCACGGCAATGCCGCCGGCGAAATCGATGTAGCGCTTGCCCTCGACATCCCAGAGCTCGGCATTCTCGGCACGGGCGGCAAAGACCGGCGCGGCAGAGGCGACACCGCGCGGCACCGCGGCCTCGCGACGGGCCAGAAGCGCGGCGTTGCTGCCGGTCTGCGCAACAACGGGCTTGCTGACCGGCTTGGCGGCAGATTTGGCTGCGGGTTTGGCCGCGGGCTTGCGTGCGGCGGTTTTCTTGTCCTTGTTCGCGGCCCGGCTGGCGCGCGGTTTGGTGCTGGCAGTCATGGGTCCGACCCTCCCGGTGAATGATCAATAAATTAGTACGTTGTGATCAATATTTTTGTCAATCCTGACCATCAGGCTCATCCGATGAATTTTGTAACCCTTTGGAAATTCCTATGTAAATATAGGTGAAATGCGTGTGACCGGCGGGTTTTGGCCACGAATACCGGTTGACCCCGCGCAAAATCGGCGCTTACAATTTCAAACACGCACTCAAAATAAGGCGATGCTTTGGATATCGGCGGAAGACTCAGGGCGGCGCGGGAGGCGCGCGGCATGTCGCAGCGGGAACTGGCGGCGCGCGCCGGCATGACCAATGGCGCGGTCTCGATGATCGAGCAGAACAAGACCAGCCCCTCGGTCTCGTCGCTGAAAAGCCTGCTCGACGCGGTGCAGACCCCGCTGTCGGAATTCTTTTCCGAGGTCGAGGACGCCGGTACGCCCAAGTACTTCTATACCGCCGACGAATTCATCGAGCTGTCGCCGCAGGACATGGGTTTGGGCAAGGGCGCCTCGCGGGTCTCGCTGCGCCAGTTGGGCAATGCCTCGTCGCACAGTCTTCAGGTGCTGCACGAAACCTATCCCCCCGGCGCCGACACCGGCGAGAAGATGCTTAGCCATCAGGCCGAAGAGGCCGGGGTGGTGATTGCCGGGATCATCGAGATCACGGTCGGCGATCAGGTGCGCGTACTCAACCGGGGCGACGGTTATCTGTTCGACAGCCGGCTGCCGCACAAGTTCCGCAACATCGGCGATCAGGATTGCGTCATCATCAGCGCCTGCACGCCGCCGACGTTCTGAGAATGCCCCGGAATTGCGCGCACCGCATCATAAGGAGGCAGGCTCGATTTGCGAGAGTTGAATGTGTCTGCGCCAAAGCTATGCTGATTCAACAAGAAAACTGGATTGCCCAGGGGGGGAAGCCCCTGAAACATGCGCGCCGGGCCGGGCTGGGGGACCGAAATGACCAAGTCTCGCAAGATGAACGCCGGGATGCCAGCGCGCCCGGCACCGGGCTCCGCGCCGTCCCGACCGGCCCTGATCGATCTTGCCTTGCAGTTTGCAGGAAGGCTGACAAGGTGACGGGCCAGACCACAAGACCAGCAGCGGGCGCGAGCCGGGCAGAGACCCGCCGCCACCGCCGCTCAGGGGGGAGACAGAACAACCCGGCGCTGGACATGCCCGCGCCGTGCAAGGAGAAAGAAAGCAGATGACCCCTTTCGCAATCGCCGGCGTACAGATGCATGTCGCGGCGCTGCATTCCAACGTCGAGGGCATGAAACAGCGGCTCGACGTTCTGATGGCGCGGTTTCCCTGGACCCAGATGGTGGTGTTCTCGGAGCTGGCGGCTTTTGGCCCGCTGCATCAATACGCCTTGCCGTTCCCGAATGACACGCTTCGGATGTTTCAGGACGAGGCGCGCCGCCACAAGATCTGGCTGATCCCGGGCTCGATGTTCGAAAAGGCCGAGGACGGGCGAATTTACAACACCTCGGTGGTGATCAACCCCGATGGCGAGATCATCCGCACCTATCGCAAGATGTTCCCGTTCAAGCCCTATGAGGCCGATATCTCCTCGGGGACCGATTTCTGCGTCTTCGACGTGCCGGGGGTGGGCCGCTTCGGCCTGTCGATCTGCTACGACATCTGGTTCCCGGAAACCACGCGGCAGCTTACCAGCCAGGGGGTCGAAGTGCTGTTGCACCCCGTGCTGACCGGCACCACCGACCGCGACGCCGAGATCGCCATCGCGCGGGCCACCGCGGCGCAGTTCCAGTGCTACGTGATCGACGTCAACGGCCTGGGTGCCGGCGGTGTCGGCAAGTCGCTGGTGGTCGACCCGACCGCCACGGTGCTGCACCAGTCTGCCGGGCAGGAGGACATGTTCCCGATCGAGATCGATCTCGACATGGTGCGCCGCCAGCGCGAGACCGGGCTGAAAGGACTGGGCCAGGTGCTCAAGAGCTTCCGTGACCGCGAGGCGGATTTTTCGGTCTATGACCGCAGCAGCGGCACCGACGCCTATCTGAAGACGCTGGGGCCGCTGGCCATTCCGCAACAGGGGTCACAGGCCGGGGTGAACACGGCCGATCCGCGCAGCGCGCTGGGGCGCGAGCCGCAGGACTACAAACCAGAGGACAACCTGCCGATCTTCAAGAGGGTGTCCGGCACCGGCTGACCGGGGCCTCCGAGGGGATGGCAGAACAACACGCAGCGCCGCAAAAGGCGCCAACAGGGAGAACGGAATGAACGTACCTGCAAGTGAAAAGGGTCTGCCATCGATCGGAGATTATTACAGTGCCACGCAGCTGCGGGCCGACCGTTGGAGCGCGCTGCGCGAATGCGTGGAGTCTCTGCGGCTCAAGGGCGTCGACGGCCGCTCCGGGCAGCGGCTGGTGCAGACCGCGGAAAAGCTGTTCCAGTCGCTCGCGCCGATCGAGAGTTACTGGGCCTTTCCCGGCCACGCGGCCTTTGAACACCTGCGCCGCCTGCTCGAGACGCGTAATATCGACGATCTGTCGATCTCGGTGCGGCGGGTGGCGCGGGCGCTGACCTCGGGCGCCTATCGCCGCCGACACATTCCGCTGGGCGCCGACGAGATCGACAGCGAGGACTACGAAGACGAAAGCGCGATCTCGCCCGAGGCGCGGGCGCTGGGGCGACCCTATTTCGAGGTGATGATCGTCGACAGCGTCAACGAACATCAGGAGCGGTTCCTGCGCAACGCGTTGCACCGCGCCCGCCGGCCCGAGGATCCGTTCCATTACGAGCCGGTGGTGGTGCCCTCGGTCGAGGACGCGCTGATCGGCATCCTGTTCAACCACAATGTCCAGGCCGTGGTGGTCCGCCCCGGGCTCGTGCTGAAATCGCACAACGAACTGCCGCTGCTGAAGAAATACCTCGACACGCTGGGCACCGAAGGCGAGGTCGAGCATATCACGCCCAGCGAATACGGGCCGGAGGCCTGCCGGCTGATCGCGCGGATGCGGCCCGAACTCGATGCCTATCTGGTGACCGACCGGTCGGCCGAAGAGATAGCCGGCCTCGATCTGGGGCGCTGCCGGCGGGTGTTCTACAACCAGGAAGATTTCATGGAGCTGCACCTCAACATCCTTCGGGGTGTCGGCGCCCGCTTCAAGACGCCGTTCTTTACCGCGCTCAAGGAATATTCCCGCCAGCCCACTGGCGTGTTCCACGCCATGCCGATCAGCCGGGGCAAATCGATCACCCGGTCGCATTGGATCCAGGACATGGGCGCCTTTTATGGCCCCAACATCTTTCTCGCCGAGACCTCGGCCACTTCGGGCGGGCTCGACAGCCTGCTGGAACCGCGCGGCCCGATCAAGGAAGCGCAGGACATGGCGGCACGGGCCTTCGGCTCGAAACAGACGTTCTTTGCCACCAATGGCACCTCGACCTGCAACAAGATCGTGGTGCAGGCGCTGTGCAAGCCCGGCGACATCGTGCTGGTCGACCGCGACTGCCACAAGTCGCACCATTACGGCATGGTGCTGGCCGGCGCGCATGTGGTCTACATGGACAGCTATCCGTTGCATCAATACTCGATGTACGGCGCCGTGCCGCTGCGCGAGATCAAGCATCAGCTGCTGAAACTCAAGGCGGCGGGCAAGCTCGACAAGGTGCGCATGGTGCTGCTCACCAACTGCACCTTCGACGGCATCGTCTACAACGTGCAGCGGGTGATGGAGGAATGTCTCGCCATCAAGAGGGATCTGATCTTTCTTTGGGACGAGGCCTGGTTCGCCTTTGCCCGGTTCAACCCGACCTACCGCCAGCGCACCGCGATGGACGTGGCCAACACCCTGCGCGAATGCCTGCGCACGCCGGAAACGGCGGAGGCCTGGGAAAAGCAGCAGAAAGAGCTGGAGGGCGCGGATGACGAAACCATCCTGAACACGAGGCTGGTGCCGCCGCCGGATGCCCGGGTGCGGGCCTATGGCACCCAGTCGACGCACAAGACGCTGACCTCGCTGCGGCAGGGGTCGATGATCCATGTCAACGATCAGGACTTCAAGGGCGAGGTGGAGCAGGCCTTCCACGAGGCCTATATGACCCATACCTCGACCTCGCCGAACTATCAGATCATTGCCTCGCTCGACGTCGGCCGCAGGCAGGTCGAGCTCGAGGGGTTCGAGTTCACCCAGCGGCAGGTCGAAAGCGCCATGTCGATCCGGCGGGCGATTGCCACCCACCCGCTGTTGTTGAAGTATTTCAAGGTGATCACCGCCGGCGACATGATCCCCGAGGAATACCGCGAAAGCGGCGTGTCCAGCTACTACGAGACCGATCAGGGCTGGACCGACATTGCCAATTCCTGGACCACCGACGAATTCGTGCTCGATCCGACGCGGGTGACGCTGGCGGTGGGCGGCACCGGCTGGGACGGCGATACCTTCAAGACCAAGATCCTGATGGACAAATACGGCATCCAGATCAACAAGACCTCGCGCAACACCGTGCTGTTCATGACCAATATCGGCACCACGCGCAGCTCGGTCGCCTATCTGATCGAGGTGCTGGTGGAGATCGCCAAGGAGCTGGACGAGCTGCTCGACGACGCCTCCAAGATGGAAAAGCGCTCGTTCGAGAACCGGGTCTCGGCGCTGGTCGAACATGTGCCGCCGCTGCCGGATTTCAGCCATTTCCATCCGGCGTTCCGCTATGGCGACGACACCCCCGAGGGCGACATCCGCGCCGCCTTTTTCCTCGCCTACGACGAGGAGAAATGCGACTACATCCCGCTGGACGACAAGTTGCAGACCCGGCTCGAGGATGGCGAGGAGCTGGTCTCGACCTCCTTCATCATCCCCTATCCGCCGGGCTTTCCGATCCTGGTGCCGGGGCAGGTGATCAGCCCGGAAATCCTCAGCTTCATGCGGGCGCTCGACGTCAGCGAGATCCATGGCTTCCGCGCCGATCTGGGGCTTCGGGTGTTCACCAAGGAGGCGCTGAAAGGCTTTTCCTGTAGAGAGCCATGAGCACGAAGAGGAGCGATCGATGGCCAGAAAGACCCTGCGCAACATCTCCGAGATCCGGCGCCACTTTCACACCAATTCCGATCCGGTCTATTTCGTCTCGGCGACGAATTTCAACCTGCTCGGGCTCGACGAATGGGTGCGGAATTTCAAGTACATCTGCTACATGGATTGCTTTGACGGGCGGCACCCGAACGTTCTGGTGCCCTCCGACATGCCGCATGACGAGTTCCAGTCGATCGAGGACATCAACAACTATCTGCTGCAACACAAGCAGGTGGTGGATTACGTCAAGGCGCGCGGCGGCAAGCCGAAGTTTGCCTTTCTGATGTTCGACGAGACCACCGAGCGGCTGGTCAGGGAGCTGGGCGGCGAGCTTTGGTTCCCCAAGGCCAAGCTGCGCAGCGCGATGGACAACAAGATCGAGACCGTGCGCATCGGCAACAAGGCGGGGGTGCCCTCGGTGCCCAACACGCTGGCCGAGGTGGAAAGCTACGCCCAGCTGCGCGAGATCTGCGCGGCGGCCGGGCTGGGCGTTGATCTGGTGCTGCAATCGGCCTATGGCGACAGCGGGCATACCACCTTCTTCATCGCCTCGGAGGCCGATTTCCGCCGCCATGAACATGAGATTGTCGGCCAGGGCGAGATCAAGATCATGAAACGGATCGATTGTCGTGGCTCGGCCATCGAGGCCTGCGCCACGGCCGAGGGCACCATCGTCGGCCCGCTGATGACCGAATTGGTCGGGTTCAAAGACCTTACGCCCTATCGCGGCGGCTGGTGTGGCAACGAGATCTTTGCCACCGCCTTTCCCCCGAAGACCCGACAGAAGGCGCGCGAGCTGACCTATCGGTTTGGCGAACAGCTTCGGAAAGAGGGCTATCGCGGCTATTTCGAGCTGGACTTCCTGATCGACCGCAAGACCGGCGACATCTGGCTGGGCGAGCTCAACCCGCGCATCACCGGCGCCAGTTCGATGACAAATCACGCCGCCTTTGCCCATGCGGATGCGCCGCTCTTTCTGTTTCACCTGCTGGAGTTCTCGAAGAAGCCCTTCGAGATCGATGTCGAAGAGCTCAATGCTCGCTGGTCCGATCCCGAAATGATCGACAGTTGGTCGCAGATGGTCATCAAGCACACCGATGACAGCGTCGACATCATCACCGAGGCGCCGCAATCGGGCATCTACCGGATGCGCGCCGATGGCACGGTGGAATTTGCCCGTTTCGACTATCACCGCCGCGCGGTCGAGAGCGAGGACGAGGCGTTTTTCCTGCGTATCCTCAAGCCCGGCGATTACCGGTACGAGGGCGCCGACCTGGGCATTCTGGTGACGCGGGGCCGCTCGATGACCAAGGGCTTCGCGCTGACCGAGCGGTCGAAACAATGGATCGCCGGGATCAAGGCGGCCTATCGCGCGCGGCCCTTGCCGGCGGCGCAGGTGCTGGGCGATCCGGCGTTCAAGATGCTGTAGGGCCGGCGCGTGTGACCATGCTTTTCCGCGCCATCGCCGAAGACAGGCCCGGGCCGAAATGGGCCGAGCTGTTCGCGCAGTACTGGCCGGCCTATCACCAATGGTGGGCGCGCGAGGGGCTGACGGCACGGCCGACCTATCTGGAATGCCGCAAGGCGATCCGCAAGCACATGCCGGAGATCGCGCAGCTCTGGGAGGAGCTTTGCGATCTGGCCGGCGGCGGCGATGCGGCGGCGCGGTTTCTGAGCTTCTACGGCCCGCCGCCCTATCTCTCGGCCTGTTCGCAGGCGATCTGGCAGGGCGACGCGCCGCTCTTGGTGCGCAATTACGATTACGCGCCGCTGGCCTTCGATGCGGTGGTGCTCAAGACCGGCTGGCAGGGCCGGGGGGTGATCGGCATGACCGACGGGCTGTTCGGGCTGGTCGATGGCATCAACGATGCCGGTCTTGCGGTCTCGCTCACCTTTGGCGGGCGGCGCAACACCGGGCGCGGCTTCGGTGTGCCGCTGATCCTGCGCTATGTGCTCCAGACCTGCACCAGCACCGAAGAGGCCGGCGCCGCGCTGGCGCGAATTCCCTGCCACATGAGTTACAATGTCACCGTGCTCGATGCCGGGCGGCAGTTCCTGACCGCCTATCTCGCGCCCGACCGCAAACCGGTGCTGAGCCATGCGGCGGTGGCCACCAACCATCAGGAGCGGGTCGAATGGTCGTCGCATGCGCGGTTTACCGCCACCGTCGAGCGCGAGCGCTTTCTGTTGCAACAGCTCAGCCTGCATCCGACCACCGATGACCGGTTTGTCGCGGCCTTCCTGCGGCCGCCGCTCTATTCCACCGCGTTCACCGCCGGTTTCGGCACGCTTTATACCGCCGCCTATCGCCCGCGCGAGGGCCGGCTGGAACTGCACTGGCCGCACCGGCGCTGGGTCAAGAGCTTTGACCATTTCGCGGAGGACAGTGTGCAGGTGGTGATCCCGGAGGGCGGCGGGCTCTAGACGGGCCGGGGCGCGGCAGGGCAGGCGGCGTTCCTGTCATACGCTGTGCCGCTGCCGCACAGGCCATGTCGTTTCCTGCAACGATAATTCGCAATCATCCCCATCCGATGCGCCGGTCTGCGCCAGTCTTCCTGCAAAGGAGATCTGCCATGACCGCCACCACTGCCAAGCCCCGGATGCGGGCCGGGGGCCGCGCCGCCCGCCGCAGCCTGCGCAGCACCCGCGATGTCACCATGCTGCCCGGACTGACCAACCGGTTGCCGCTCTGCGAGGTGATGGAGGGCGCCCAGGTCGCGCAGATCGACGCCGCGTCGATGGATATCCTCGAAAACGTCGGCGTGGTGTTCCGCGATTCTGTGGCGCTGGCCGACTGGCGCCGGGCGGGGGCCAAGGTAGTGGGCGAGCGGGTCTATCTCGACCGGGGGCTGGTGCGCGGGCTGATCGCCTCGATCCCGTCCGAGATCACCTATCACGCCCGCAACCCGGCGAACACCGTCGCGCTGGGCGGGCGTCAGGCGGTGTTCGTGCCAATGACCGGCGCGCCGTACCTGCGCGACCTCGACGACCGGCGCCGCAACCCGACGCTGGCCGATCTGGCGATGTTCCACAAGCTCAGCCACATGAGCCCGGCGTTGCATTCCACCGCGCATCACATCGTCGAACCCTACGACCACCCGATCAGCCAGCGCCACCTGCGGATCACCTATTCCTCGATGAAACATTCCGACAAGATGTTCATGGGCATGACCACCAGCCCCAGGAACGCCGAGGACGTGATGGAGATGTGCGCCCTGCTGTTCGGCGCGGAGTTTCTTGAACACCACGCCGTCACCACCGGCAATTGCAATGGCAATTCGCCACTGGTCTGGGACGAGACCATGCTGGGCGCGATGCGCGCCTTCTGCCGCCGCAACCAGCCGGTGCTCTGTTCGCCCTTCGTGCTGGGCGGGGCCAATACGCCGGCCTCGGTGCCGGCCACGGTGGCGCAGCTCAATGCCGAGGCGCTGTCGGCGCTGGCCTATACCCAGGTGATCCGCAAGGGCTGCCCGGCGATCTATGGCCATTACCTCTCGACCGTCAGCATGAAGAGCGGCGCGCCGATGGCGGGCACGCCCGAGATCAACTTGATGAACTTCATGATCGGCCAGATGGCGCGTTTCTACGGCGTGCCCTGGCGGACGTCGAGCGCGCTGGGCGGGGCCAAGACCTTTGATGCCCAGGCCGGCTATGAAAGCGCCACGACGCTTTCGGCGGTGCTGCATTCCGGGGCCAATTACATCTGGCATTCGGCTGGCTGGAACGAGGCAGGGATGCATTGTTCGGTGGCGAAATTCATTGTCGATGCCGAGCAATGCGCCATGGCCTACCGCATGGCCGAAGGGCCGAAATGGGGCGATTTCGACGCCGCGCTGGCGGCGGTGGCCGATGTCGGGCCGGGCGGGCATTACCTGGGCCATCCACACACTCAGGAAAATTTCCAGACCGCCTATTTCATGCCGGAGCTCTTCGACAACAATTCGATCGAGCAATGGGTGGCGGATGGCTCCAAGGAGATCACCGCGCGGGCGCTGGAACATGCGCGCAAGCTCCTGGCGGAGTACCAGGAGCCGCGGCTCGACCTGGCCAGGAACGAGGCGCTGCTGGACTACATCGCGCGCCGCGAGCGTGAGATCCCGGCGGCGGATGCGCTGAACCAGGAGTATTGAGGCGTGGCGTCCCCGGCCGCGCGGCCCCGGGGCAGGCCCGGGGCGGGTGGGGCGAGGCTGCGGCCCCTGCCTCCCGGCTGCGGCCCCTGCCTCCCGTCTCGGCCGCCGCGCCGGGGCCTCGCGGGCCCCTGCCTATTCCGCCCGCGCGCGCCACTCCCGGAGCCGCAGCAGCGCATTGGCGCCAAGCTGGCGCAAGGGTTGCGGCGGCAGGCGGCGTGGCGCGGCTTCGGTGGCAAAGAAATCGGTGAGCGGGCTCGGCACGCCGGCGGCCAGTTCGGCGGCGGCAATGCCGGTCAGGGTGCCGCGCGCGGTGCCAAGACCGTTCTGCACGCAGCCCGAGACCAGCCCCGCCTCGATCTCGCGGGTCACCGAGACGCCGTTGAGGCTGAGGCAGAGCGGCCCGGCCCAGGCGTGTTCCATCCGAAGGCCGGCCAGTTGCGGAAAGCGCTGGGCGAACTTGCGCCGCATGACCGCCGCCGCGCGGGCGAGATCGCGGCGGCGGGGCCGCATGTCGGGGCGCAGCGTGGCGCAGCTGCGCAGGAGCAGGCGATTGCCGCCCTGGCCGCTGTCGATCCGGCGCACCGTGGTGCCCATCGGATCGGCCGGGGTGATGCCCCAGCGTGGCGCGCCGCCAAGGCGGGCCAGGGTCTCGGCGTCCAGCTCGGGCGTCATCACGGCATAGAGAAAGAGCTGCATCAGCCGGCCGCGCGCCACGCCGAAGCTTTCGAGATGGCCGTTGACGGTGAGAATGACCCGCGCGGTGCTCACCCGGCCGCCCGGCGTCGTCACCTGCCAGCCGGGGCCCTGCCGGGTGAGGGCCCGGGCCGGGCTCGCCTCGTGGATCATCACGCCGGCCGCGCGCAGGCCCCGGGCCAATCCGCGGATATAGCCGGCCGGTTGCAGCATCACCGTGCCCGGCGAAAACAGCCCCGAGCGGCAATGCGGAGATCCGGTCAACGCCCGCATCTCCTGGGCATCGAGTTTTTCGCAGTGCTCGCCAAGCGCGGCGAGGTGGCGGGCATAGCTGTCGTTGTGGGCCTGGGCCGCGGCGCTGGCGGCGCCGTTGATCTTGCCGGCGGGGTCAAAGAAGTTGCGGTCGATGCCGTATTCCTCGACCGCCTCGGCGGCAAAGCCGATGGCCTGACGGTTGCGGGCGATCCAGGCCCGGTCATCGCCGGCTCCGGCGTAATCGGCGGATTGCAGGTCATGCGGCAGATCGATCATGAAGCCCGAGTTGCGCCCTGCCGCGCCTTCGGCCAGGCGCCCGGCCTCGAGCACCAGGATCCGCGCGCCGGGCTGAAGCTGGGTCAGCCGCCGCGCCGCCGAGAGCCCGGCAAAACCGGCGCCGACCACGACAAAATCCGCCGTGGTGTCACGCTCGAGAGGCTGCACCGCAGGCGCGGCGGGCAAGAGGGCGTTCCAGGCCGCCGGGCCAAGCTGAACCGGCAGCCGGCGGGCCCGGTACCCGGTCACCCTATGGCCTCGTCCGCATCATCGGCGAGATCGATCCAGATCGTCTTGAGCTGTGTGTATTGGTCATGGGCGTGGATGCCGTTGTCGCGCCCGCCAAAGCCCGATTGCTTGTGGCCGCCAAACGGCGTGGTGATGTCGCCCTCGCCAAAGCTGTTGACCGTCACCGTGCCCGCGCGCAGCATTCGCGCGCCGCGGATGGCGCGTTTGGCATTGGCGGTAAAGAGCGCGGCGGCAAGGCCATAGTCGGTGTCATTGGCGGTCTGGATCGCCTCGTCGAAACTGGCCACGGTGATCACCGAGAGCACCGGGCCGAAGATTTCCTCGCGCGCCAGCGCCACGTCGTTGCCCGGCACCTCGATCACCGTCGCGGCGACGCGGCCGTCGGCCGCGGTGCCGCCCAGCAGCACCGGCCCGGCCTGGTCCAGATAGCCGCGAACCTTGTCGTAATGCGCCTGCGACACCAGCGGGCCGAGCCGTACCTCGGGGTCGAGCGGGTCGCCGGTGTTCCAGGCGCGCGAGTGATGGCCGATGCGGTCGAGCAGGGCCGCCTTGACGTCGCGGTGCACGATGAGCCGAGAGCTGGCCGAGCAATTCTCGCCCATGTTCCAGAAGGCGCCATTGACCACATGCGCCGCCACCCGATCGAGGTTCTCGGCGTCCTCCAGCACGATCGCGGGGTTCTTGCCGCCCATCTCGAGCACGACTTCCTTGGCGTTCGAGTCCGCCGCATAAGACAGAAAGCGCTTGCCGGTGGCGGTGGAGCCGGTGAAGGACACCATGTCGATATCCATGTGCCGCCCGATCGGTTCGCCGACCTCGGGGCCGGAGCCGGGCAGCACGTTGAGCACGCCGCGCGGCAGCCCGGCCTCGGCGGCCAGTTCCGCCAGGCGCAGCGCCGTGAGCGAGGTTTCCTCGGCGGGTTTGACCACCAGCGAACAGCCGGCCGCCAGGGCCGGTGCGATCTTCCAGGCCATCATCAGCAGCGGAAAGTTCCACGGCAGCACCAGCCCGACCACGCCCACCGGCTCGCGCACCACCATGGCGATGTGATCGTCCGAGGCGGGGGCGACCTGATCATAGATCTTGTCGATCAGCTCGGCGTGCCAGGTCAGGCAGTTGATGGTTTCGGGCAGGTCGACGGTCTCGCAATCGAGGATCGTCTTGCCGCTGTCGAGGCTTTCCATCACCGCCAGCTCGCGGGCCTCGCGGGTCATCAGCCTGGCCAGCCGGATGAGCACCGCCTTGCGCTCCGACGGATGCAGCCGCGACCAGCGGCCATCCTCAAAGGCATCGCGCGCCCTGGCGACGGCAAGGTCCACGTCGGGCGCGGCGCAGGCGGCGACCTGCGCCAGCTCTTCGCCGGTGGCCGGGTTGATGCTGGCAAAGGTGCGCCCCGAAAGCGCCGGGCGAAAGCCGCCGTCGATAAAGGCCATGCAGGGCAGATCGAGACCGCGCGCGATCCCCCGGTACTCGTCTTTAGTCAGCAAGCTCATGTCTCAGCCCTCCGCCCGGATATCGGCAATCGTCCGTTTCAGCACCCGCACCACTTGGTCGAGCGCGCGTTTGTCATCCTTGTTCAGCGCCTTCAGCGGCGGGCGAACCACCGCGCAGTCGACGCGGGTCATGGTTACCCCGTGCTTGATGGTCTGGATGAATTTGCCACCCTGTTCGAGCACCCGCATCAGCGGCATCATCGCCGACATGATGCGGCGGCCTTTGGCGAAATCGCCCTCGCGCACGCAGGCCTCGTAAAGCGCCACATGCTCGGCCGGCAGGAAGTTGGATCCGCCGCAGACCCAGAAGGGCGCGCCCCAGGCAAAGAACTCCAGCGCCTGATCGTCCATGCCGCAGCCAAGCTGGATATGCGGGTAATCGCGGGCCAGAAGATGCACGCGGTTGATATCGCCGGAGCTTTCCTTGATGCCGCAGAAATTGCGCGAGCGGCCGACCCGGTCGAGAAAGTCCTCGCCCATCATCGTGCCGGTGCGGTGCGGGTAGTTGTACAGCATGATCGGCAGGTCCGCCGCCCGGTCGATGGCCAGCGCGTTGAGCGCGTTTTCGCGGTCGGTCGGCACCGCATAGGGCGGCGAGGCCAGCAGGATGGCATCGGCGTCCATCTCACGCGCCGCATGGGCCAGCGCCAGCGACTCGGCGGTCAGCATGGCACCGGTGCCGATCACCACCGGCACCCGGCCGGCCGTCTTGTCGACGGTGAAGCGCGCGATCTCGATGCGTTCGTCCAGGGTCTGGGCATAATTCTCGCCGGTGGAGCCGCCCGAGATCAGCCCGTGGACGCCCTCGCCGATCAGCCAGTCGATCACCGCTTCGAGCGCGTCCCAGCGGACCGAGAAATCGGCGGCAAACGGCGTGACGACGGGGGTGTAGATACCGTCAAAGCGGAAACGTGGGGTCATGTCTGTCCTATCCGGTTGTCGTCCTGGGAAGCGCGCCGAGCGGCAGGTCGAGGCCGTCGGGCATCACGAAAAGCTCGATCTGGCCCCGCGACAGGTTCCAATGCGCCTCGGCCAGCTGTCCGGCGCGGTCCTCGTCGCCGGCCTCGATGGCGGTGATGATCTCTTCGTGCTGGCGGCTGGCGGCGTCGAGATTGTCGGTCATCTCGGCGGTGCGCGGGCGATAGAAGGTGGTGCCGATGCGGGCATGGTCGATCAGCAGCCGGTGGAACGACGGCAACAGATAGATGTTGCCCGCCATCTCGCCGGTGATCTCGTGAAAGCGGTTGTTGGCCAGCGCCCGGTCGATGGCACTGCCCTGGCGCAGGGTGGCGCGAAAACGCTCCTGCGCCGTCTTCAGCGCGGCGATCTGGCCGGGCCGGGCGTTGCCGGCGGCCAGCCGCAGCACCGCGCCATAGATCATCGGCGCGGCGACAAAGAAATCGCGCAGTGTGGCAAAGGACATGTCGGTCACCCGCGCGCCGCGGTTCTCGCGCAATACGACAAAGCCCTCGCCGGCCAGCTGCCGCAGCACTTCGCGCAGCGGTGTGCGCGACAGCGCGAACTCGGCCGAGAGCCGCGCCTCGTCGATATCGTGACCGGGGGGCAGGCGGGTCGAGAGGATCTCCATGCGCAGATGCTCGTAGAGCATCGCCTTGGTGGTCTTGGTATCGGCGGCCATCGGCATCCTCGGGCTCTTGCGGAATTTCGGGCGAATCCGCCCTCTGACCAAGTTTATACACATTGTATAATGTTGTGCGACATGTAAAATGCATCATCCCAAGGAGAGCAGTCAGCATGGCCGCGCAGCATTTCGTCTTTCTTCTGGTCGAGGATCACACCCATCTGACGCTGGCCTGCGCCATCGAGCCCTTGCGCATCGCCAACCTGATTTCCGGCCGTGACCTCTATGCCTGGTCCTATGCCTCCGAAGACGGCATCTCCGCGCGCGCCTCCAATGGGTCGGTCACGCTGGTGGCGCATGGCTTTGGCGCGGTGCCGCGGGCCGACCGGTTGTTCGTCATTTCCGGGCTGGGGATGACCGGGCAGATCACGCCGGCGCTGCTGGCGGCGCTGCGCCGGGCGCGATCGACCGGAGTGCGGATCGGCGCGCTCTGTTCCGGCGCCTGGGTGCTGGCCCAGGCCGGCTTTCTCGACGGCATGAAGGCGGCGATCCATTGGGAATACCACGATGCCTTTGCCGAGCGGTTCCCCGAGGTCGCCCTGGAGCGCTGTGTCTTCGTGGCCGACGAGAAACATGTCACCGCCTCGGGCGGCTCGGCCACCGCCGACCTGATGCTGCACCTGATCGAGCGGGATCACGGCTATGACCTCTCGGTCGCGGTGTCGGACATGATGGTCTATGCTGGCGCGCGCGAGGCGGGGGTGGCGCAGCGCATTTCGCTGCAATCGCGCCACGGCATGCGCAATCCGCATGTCGCCCGCGCCATCGAGATCATGCGCGGCGCGCTGGAAGAGCCGGTCTCGCCGATGCTGATCGCGCAGGATCTGGGCATTTCGGTGCGCCAGCTCGAGCGGCTTTTCGGCCGCTATTTCAACACGTCGCCGGGGCGCTACTACATGGAGCTGCGGCTCGACCGGGCGCGGCACCTGCTGTTGCAGACCGAAATGTCGGTTTCCGAGATCGCGGTCGCCTGCGGCTTTCAGAGCCTCGGCCATTTCACCCGGCTCTATCGCCGCTCCTTCGGCATCTCGCCCAGCGGCCAGCGCGGGCGGATCGCCTGAGGGCGGCCGCGTGGGGCGGATCGCTGCCGGGGGTGGACGCGACCGGGAGAACTGGTCAAGAGGGGGGCTTGCCCTATCTGTAACGCGGTCTCCGGGCGCTTGACAGAATGATCCGGCGGGCAAGAGGTATGCAGCAGTGAGGGCCAGATTTGCAAGGCGAGGGCAGGAACGAATTGAACCCGATGGATTTTCTCGCCGGTGAGGGCGAGATGGCGCAGCGGATCCGCGCCTTTGACTGGGCCAGCCATCCGTTCGGGCCGCCCGCCGACTGGCCGCAATCGCTGCGCGCCGCGCTGTCGATCTGCCTCAACTCGGCCTTTCCCACGGCGATTTATTGGGGGCCGGAGCTGCGCCTGCTCTACAACGACGCCTGGGCGCCGATCCCCGGGCCGCGGCATCCGGCGGCGTTGGGCCAGCCGGCGCGCGAGGTCTGGTCGGACATCTGGCACATCATCGACCCGCAATTCGCCCAGGTGATCGAACAGGGGCAGGGGCTCTTCGCGCAGGAGCAGATGCTGCCGATGCGGCGCCATGGCATCGAGGAGGAGACCTGGTGGAATTACAGCTTCACCCCGCTGCGCGACGCGGACGGCGGAATTACCGGCGTCTTCAACTCGGGCAGCGAGATCACCGAGAACGTGATCCAGCGCCGCAATGCCGAATTCCTCGTCGCCGCCAACAATGCCTTTCGCACCGCGCCTTCGCCGGACCAGGCCTTGCGCTTTTCGCTGGCCAAACTCGGCGAGCTGCTCGGGGCCTGCCGCGTCGGCCTGCGCGAGCGGACGCAAATCGAAGGCCAGGTGGCCTTTGCGATGATCTATGAGTGGTGCGCCGAGGGCACGCCGCCCTCGGCGGAAATCGCCATGCCGTCGCAGGTCGGGGTGAGCCTTCAGGAAAAGATCCTGTCGGGTGAGGTGACCGCCGCGGCGCTGAGCGACGCCGATCTCGAACCGGCCAGCCGCGAGTACCTGGAGCGGGTGGGCGTGGTGCAGGGGCTGGGAGTGCCCTGGGTCGAAAACGGCGAGGTGACCTCGGTCATCGGGGTGCAATGGCACAAGGAACGCGTGATCTCGGCCTTCGATATCTCGGCCATCGAGCGGGTGCTGGAAACGACGATGGGCTGGATCGAGCGCGAGCGCGGCCGCGAACGCGAACGAGTGATGGCCAGCGAGATCGATCACCGGGCGCGCAATCTTCTGGCGGTGGTCCAGTCGGTCACCCGGATGACCACCGGCGACGACGTGGCCCAAGTCAAGGCCGATCTGGAGGGGCGTTTCGCGGCGTTGTCGCGGGTGCACGGTCTGCTGGGGCAGAAGCGCTGGGCGAATGTCACCTTCCAAGAACTGGCCGAAGAGGAACTGGCGCCCTTTGGCCCCGATGTCTTTGACCGGATCGAGATGACCGGCCCGCGGGTGGCGCTCAGCCCGACCGAGGCGCAGGTGCTCGCCATGGTGCTGCACGAGCTTACGACAAATGCGCTCAAACACGGGTTTCTCAGCACCTCCGACGGCCGGCTCGCGCTGAGCTGGACATTGCCCGACACCAGCCGGCTTGACGTCTGCTGGCATGAAACCGGGGTGCCCACCAACGGTCCTGCCGTCTCGGACGGGCAGGAAGGCTATGGATCGGTGCTGCTGCACGAGGTGGTCAAGGGACAGCTCGGCGGCGAAATGCGGCGCGAGGTCGGGCCCGAGGGCATCCGGTTTGACCTGAGTTATCCCCGGCAGGCCGATACGCCCGGCCCGAGCCCCTCCGAAGTGTTGCGGCCGTCACCCGAGGCGCCGGCCCCGGCGCGGTCGGTGATGATCGTCGAGGACGACGTGATCATCGCGATGGACCTGGCCGCCACGCTGGAAGAGGGGGGTTTCGCCCGCTTCGGCGAGTTCCGCGACAGCCAGAGCGCGCTGGCCCGGCTGGAAAGCGAACGGCCCGACCTCGCGGTCCTCGACTGGACGCTGGCCGAGGGCACGTCGGAGCCGGTGGCGGCCTGGTTGCGGGAGAACGGCATTCCCTTTGTCGTGGTCTCCGGGCAGGAGCTTTCCGGTGCCGAGGACGATCCGCGCCGTGGCGCGCCGCTGCTGATCAAGCCGATTTCCTATACCGCCCTGTTGAGCACGCTGGACCGGCTGTAGCTCAGCCCGCCACCGGGCGCAGGAAGGTCACCCGGTCGGGCGCCATCTCGGCAATCACCACGGTGCCGTCCTCGCAGACCGCGAGCCCGTGGCCATAGGTCGAGAAGGTGCGGCAGCGCCCGGTCAGCCGGCCGGCGGCGTCATATGTCGAAAGCCGCGGCGTCTGGTCGGTGACCAGCAGAATGCCATCCGGCATGAGCGCCAGCGCCATCGGTTTGTGCAGCCCGCCGATCTCGTCGATGTAGCGGCCCTCGGCATCAAAGCGCTGCACCCGGTTGTTCTCGCGGTCGGCGACGCAAAGCCGGCCTTGGCCGTCAAACAGCAGGCTGTGCGGGGTGGAGAAGTCGCCGGCGCCGTGCCCGGGCTGGCCGAAGCTGGCCAGATGGCTCCGGTCGGGCGCAAAGACATGTACCGCGCTGTTGCCATAGCCATCGGCGACATAGAGCCGGCCGTCCGGCCCCTCGGCGCAGTCGCACGGATGGTTGAACGGACGGCCCAGCCCTGGACGCGCGTCGCAGTGCAGCTGCTCGCGCATGTGCAGATCGGGACCGAGCAGGGCGATCTTGTGGCCGTCCATGTCGGTGGCGGCCAGGACCCCGGCCGCAGCCCCGCCCAGTGCGCGCAGCCCGTGACCGCAGACGAAATCCGGCAGGTCGCGCTCGGCCAGAATGGTGCCGTCGAAAGCCAGTTCCACCAGCTCCGGAATGCGCCGCCGGAGCACCACGATCCGTCCGCCTGTGACGGCCAGGTCGGTGACCCCTTCGAGCGGCACATGCGCCACCCGGTAGCGCCGGGCACCCAGCGCCACGAAGGCCGGCGGGCGCGGGGTCACAGCCGGCCCGCGAGGGTTTCGGCCAGGGTCAGCAGCGCCGCGTCGCGGCCCCGGGCGGCGGTCAGCATCAGCCCGGCGCCGGGGGTGTCGGTCAGCGGCAGGCTGACCGAACAACCGTCGATCAGGTTGCCGAAGCTGGTGTTGCGCAGGGCCAGCAGGTTGGTCCGGTCATAGGTCGCATCGTCCTCCAGCGCGGCCAGCCTCGGCGGCAGCAGGGCCACCGTCGGCAGCACCACGGGGGTATCGGAAAACAGCCGCTCTGCCTCGGCGATCAACGCGTCGCGCGCGGCGAGGGTGCGGGCAAAGTCGATCGCGCTTACCCCGTCGGCGCGGGCCATGCGCGAGGCGACGCGCGGGTCAAGCCGGTCGCGGGCGCTGTCGTAATGTGCGCCGTGATGGGCGCGGGATTCCACCGCCGAGAACTGCCAGACCGGCAGGGCACGGTAGCGCTCGAAGATATCGAGCGACAGGCGACGCACGGCGACGCCGGCGGCGGCGAGCGCCGTGAGCCCGGTCTCGAAGGCCGCCATGACCTCGGGCTCCACGTCGTCGAGCCCGAAATTCTGCGGCACCACCACCGCCCGCGGCATCGGCGCGGCGGGCAGCGGGGTGTCGCGCAGCACGTTCAGCACCGGGCGCAACAGGCCGATTTCGCGGGTCATCACCCCGACGCTGTCGAGCGAATGCGAAAGCGGCACCGCACCGGCGCGCGAAATGCTGCTGGCGGTGGGTTTGACGCCATAGAGCCCGCAGAAGGCGGCGGGAATGCGCGCCGAACCGCCGGTGTCGGTGCCAAGGGCGATATCGGCCACCCCGCGCGCCACGGCCGAGGCGCCGCCGGAAGTCGAGCCGCCGGCGATGCAGCCGTCGCGCAAGGGGGTCAGCGGCGTGCCGTAATGCGGGTTCAGCCCGAGACCGGAATAGGCCAGCTCGGTCATGTTGGCATGGCCGATCAGACCGGCCCCCGCCGCCCGCAGCCGGGCCACGGCGGTGGCATCCTCGGTCGCGGGCGCGTCTTCAGCCCGGACCCGGGTGCCGGCCGGGGTGACCTGGCCCTTGACGTCGAACAGATCCTTGACCGCGACGGACAGGCCCGAAAGCGGGCCGTCGCCACTGACCGGATCGTCGAAGACGCGGGTGAAGTCGGGGGCCTTGGCGCGGGCGCGGGCGGCATCGAGCCTCGTCTGGGGGGTGTCGGTCATCACGGGCCTCACAGGGTCTGTTCGACAAGCCAGGTGGCTATGCCGGGAAAGGCGGTCAGCAGGATCACCGCCAGCACGAGGATCAGGAAATAGGGCACGATCATCCGGGTGATTTCGAAGATCGAGCGACCGGTCAGGTTCTGGATCACGAAGAGGTTGAAGCCCAGCGGCGGCGTGATCTGTGCCATTTCCACCACGATGATCAGATAGACCCCGAACCACACCGGATCGACGCCCACGGCGGCGATGGCCGGCATCACCACCGAAGTGGTCAGCACGACAATCGAGATACCGTCGAGGAAACAGCCCAGCAGCACGAAGAACACCGTCAGCACCGCAATCAGCCCCGGCGCGCCCAGGCCGCTGGCCGAGATGATCTCGGCCAGTTGCGCCGGCAGGCCGGAAAAGCTCATCGCCGAGGTCAGGAAGGCCGCGCCCAGCAGGATCAGCCCGATCATTGCCGAGGTGCGGGTTGCGCCCATCAGCGAGGCGGTGAAGGTGGAGAGGTTGAGCGTGCCGCCGATCAGCGCGATCAGCAGGGCGCCGGCCACGCCGATGGCGGCGGCCTCGGTGGCGGTGGCGACACCGGCATAGATCGAGCCGATCACGCCGATGATCAGCCCCACGACCGGCAGCAGCAGCCGCAGCCGGCGCAGGCGCTCGCCCAGTGGGATACTGTCTTCGGGGGCGGGGACGCCGTCGGGGTTCATCCGCGACCAGATCGCGATATAGCCTGAAAACAGCGCCATCAGCATCAGCCCGGGCACCACGCCGGCGATGAACAGCCGGTTGATCGAGACCTGGGCGGCCACGCCATAGACGATCATCACCACCGACGGCGGAATCAGCAGGCCGAGCGTGCCCGAACCCGCCAGCGAGCCGATCGCCAGCCGGTCGGCATAGCCGCGGGCCTTCAACTCGGGCAGCGAGATGCGGCCGACGGTGGCGGTGGTGGCGGCGGAAGAGCCTGAGACGGCCGCAAAGATGCCGCAGCCCGCCACGTTGACATGTGCCAGCCCGCCGGGCAGCCGGCCGACCCAGGGCGCGAGCCCGGCAAAGAGGTCTTCGGCCAGCCGCGTGCGATAGAGAATCTCGCCCATCCAGATGAAGAGCGGCAGGGCGGTCAGCGTCCAGCTGGCCGAATGCGCCCACATGGTGGTGCCGAGGATGGCATCGACCGGGGTCGAGGTGAACATCACGAAAATCACCACGGCTGAGGCCAGAAGCGCCACGCCAACCCAGATGCCGAGGCCGAGCAGAAGCAGAAGGGTCACCACCAGAACGGCGGATTGTGTCAGGATATCCATGGTCATTCGCCCCGCGCTTGTTCGGAGATGTCGTCACGTTCGACCGGCAGGCCGAGGATCAGCCGCAGGGTGCGTTCGGCAAAGGCCAGCGCGAAGAGCACCGAGCCCAGCACCATCGCCGATTGCGGAATCCACAACGGCACCGCGACGATGCCCTGGCTGACGTCATTGTAGGTCCAGCTTTCCGCGACATAGCCAAAGATCGCCCAGGCCACCCAGGCCATCATCCCGGTGGCGAATCCGGCGGCGAGGATGTCGGCACCATGGCCCAGCTGGGCGGGCAGAAGCTGGCGCAGCGATGTGACGCGGATGTGGTCGCCATGGAGCAGCGCGGCGGGCAGCGCCAGAAAGATCGAGGCGCTGAGCCCCCAGGCGGCGAAATCGTCGGCCGAGGGGATCTGGCTGCCCATCAGACGCAGGCCGATCTGCGCCAGGATCAGCGCGGCAATCCCCAAAAGGGACAGCGCGGCCAGGGCTCCGCAGAAGGTGAATAGGTGGCGGGTGAGCACCATGGCGGCAGGCTCCTTGTCAGGACAGCGGCCGGGGCGCGCGCGGGCGCCGCGGCCGGATTGCAGAGAGGCCCGGGCAGGTCAGCCCGGGCCGGAGGGGGATCAGTTCAGCGCGTCAACGATCGTCTGACCGTTCTCGCCGGCCTGGTCCAGCCATTCGGCGCGCATCGTGGCGGCGATCTCCTCGAAATCGGTGGCCAGCCCCTCGGGCGTCGGCAGCACGGTCATGCCGTTGTCGGCCATGGTCTGGGTCGCCTCGGTGGTGGCGGTTGCGGCCATTTCGAAACCGCGATCCTCGGCCAGTTCGGCGGCTTCCTCGAGTGCGGCCTGCACGTCTTCGGAGAGCGCGTCATAGGCGGATTTGTTCACGATCACCATGTTCTTGGGGATGAAGGCCTGCACGTCGTAGTAATGCGAGACGAAATCCCAGGCCTGGCTGTCGACGCCGGTCGAGGGCGAGGTGATCATGCCGTTGATCACGCCGGTCGAGAAGGCCTGGCTGATTTCCGAGGTGGCGATGGTCGCCGGCACGGCGCCCAGAAGCTCGGCCAGACGCGCGGTCGAGGGGTTGTAGGCGCGGAACTTCACTCCCTCGAAGGACGTGGCATCGGTCACCTCCTGGTTCATGTAGATGCCCTGCGGCGGCCAGGGCGCGGCATAGAGCAGGACCAGGCCATCCTCGGCCAGTTTCTCTTCGTAGATCGGCCGCGAAGCTTCCCAGAGCGCGCGCGCCTCGTCGAAGGTGGTGGCCAGAAGCGGCACGGCATCGGCGGAATAGACCGCGTCCTCGTTGCCCAGCGCCGAGATCAGCACTTCGCCGATCGGCACGATGCCGCGCTGCACCCCGCGCTTGAGCTCGGGGCGCTTGAGCAGGACCGAGTTCGACACGACGTCGATCTCGAGCGCGCCGTCGGAGAGGCGGGCAACGTCATCGGCAAAGGCGCGGATGTTCTTGGTCAGATAGTTGCCGTCGGGCGCATCGGCCGACATCTTCCAGGTTTCGGCCTGCGCCAGACCGGCGGTCAGGGCGGCAATCGCGGTGCCAATGAGGAAATGTTTCATGGTGTCTCCAGGTTGGGTTGGTGGTGGTTATTGTGCCCCGTCCGAAGCCCGGGCGGGGCAGGGGGAATGTCAGTCTTCGAGCGGCGGCAGGTCGTGCTCGTCCAGCGCCCACATCAGGCGGAAGGTCTCGGCCTCACGCACGGCGCCGCCAAAGCGTTCGGTAAGTTGGCGCAGGGTGGCTTCTGCAATCGGTTCCGAGGTGACGTCAACCGCCAGGCAGGGCGCAAGCACCCGGCCTTCGGTGGATTCCGACGGCAGCGGCGTCGACAGCGCTTCATCGGGCTGCATGTAATGCACCCGCATCACGCCCGGCTCGGCCATCAGCCCCTCCATCACCGCGCGCAGGGTCTCGTCCTTCACCGCGCCCGGCGCCAGTTCGACCAACGCCAGGGCCGCGCCCCAGCCAAAGCCGCCTTCCTGCACCACATGCATCACCCGGCGTCGGGTGTTGGACATGCGGCCGAAGTTGGTGACCGACCATTGGGTCTGCTTGGTAAAGGCCTTCTGATAGGCGGCCGAGGTGAAATCGGCCAGGCTGCCGGCGCGGTAGAGCGCCAGGTAACGCCGCGCCGCGCCGGAAACCGCGCGGTAGCGGCGCGCGCCGGTGAACCCCTCGATGCGGACGCGTTCCTCCATGTGCTCGCGGTCGTACCACTGGTTGAAATCGCCTTCGTGATCGGGGTCGATGTCGCTCCAGACAAAGAGTTGGGCCTGGTCGGTGGGGCGGATACGGGTCATGCTGCGTCCTGATCTCTGAACAGACCTCTCCCGGCCCGGGGCACGGGGGGAGTTCCGTGGTCCGGGGTGGGTCGGGCCCTGTCGATTGCTGTTGCCGCACCCTCGCCGCTGGCTGCGATTTCCACAAACGGGATTTTTCAGGGGGGGGTGATCGGGTTTTCCGATCAAGGCGATTTCAGGCTGGTTCCGGCCCGGTTCCGGTCCCGGGCCTCAGCCCTCGGTGGTGGGGCGCCGGGAACGCAGCTGATGCTGTTCGGCGCAGCCCCGCGCCAGATCGGCGATCGCCTGATAGATCGCCGCGTCCGAGCTGCGCCGCCAGACGCAATAGAGCGGCAGCGGCGGCAGGGTGGCATTGACATCGAGTTCACACAGCCCCGGCCCTGAGAGATCGCAGCCGCGCGGCAGGGTGGCGATGCCGATGCCGCGTTCGGTCAGCCGGGCGATGGCCGCCAGCGAGGTGACGCAATGCACCATCGAGGGCCGCAGCCCGGCCTGTTCGAACAGCGCCAGCACATTGGCATGCGGGCGCGAATTGCGGGTAAAGGTGATCAGCGGGCCGGTCACCACATCGGCCAGCTCCAGCGCCTCGCCGCGCATCCCCGCCGGGCCGAACCAGCCCATGGCCAGCGGCGGCAGATCGGCGCAGGTGCTGGTGGCGTCGTGCCGGTCTTCGGTGGTCAGCAGCATGTCGAGCGTGCCGCGATCGAAGGCGGCGGCAATGTTGGGCGTGGGCTCGATGGTCAGCTCCATCTCGAGCCGCGGATAACAGCGCGCGACCTCTTCGATCAGATCGCAGAGCCAGGTGTGCACCACCGAGGACACCAGCCCCAGACGCACCCGCCCGGCGGCGGTGGCCGGATCCGAAAGCGTCATGTGCAGCTTGCGTTCGGCGGCGAGGATGTCCTGCGCCTTGTCGAGGATCAGCGCCCCGGCGACGGTGATCCGCGTGGCATGGAATTCGCGGTCGAAGAGATCGACGCCCAGCTCGGTCTCCAGCGCCGAGATCCGGCTCGACACGGTGGCCTGGCTGACATTGAGCCGGTCGGCGGCGGCACGGAAGCTGCCCAGATTGGCCACCGTGACGAAGGTTTCCAGAAATCGCGTATTCACCCCGGTGCCCCCTTGGCCATCCTGACCGCGTGACATAAGCGCAAATTCGGGTCTCGGCAACGCTGGCCAATTCCGGCGTCGCGTCCTATGCCATTGCGCAGGGGCTTTTACCAACAGGGAGAACGGCATGCGCATCGATTTGAACGCGGACCTGGGCGAAGGCTTTGGCCCCTGGCGGATGGGCGACGACGCGGAGATGCTGGACCTCGTCAACAGCGCCAATATCGCCTGTGGCGGCCATGCCAGCGACCCCGAGACGATGTACACCGCGTTGAAACTGGCCGCCGCCAAGGGCGTCGCCGTGGGCGCGCATCCCGGGTTCAACGACCGCGAAGGTTTTGGCCGGCGGGTGATTCCCATGCCGCCCGAGGAGATCGGGCGCATGGTGGCGGCGCAGATCGGCGCGCTGATGGCGGTGGCGCGGCTGGTGCCGGTCACGGTGCGCTACGTCAAGCCGCATGGCGCGCTGGGCAACCTGGCGGCACGCGACATCGACGTCGCGCGGGCGATTGCCGCGGCGGTGCGGCAGATCGACGATCGGCTGGCGATCCTGGCGATTTCCGGCACCTGCACCGAAACGGCCGCGCGCGCGGCCGGTGTTCCGGTCTATTCCGAAATCTTCGCCGATCGCGGCTATCTCAGCAGCGGGCAATTGGTGCCGCGCGGCCAGCCCGGCGCGATGATCGAGGACGCCGGCGCGGCGGCGGACCGGCTGATTTCCTTCTTGCGGACCGGGCTGATGCCGGTGATCGACGGCGCGCCGATCAAGCTGGCGGCGCAGTCGATCTGCGTGCATGGCGACAGCCCCGGCGCGGTGGCCATGGCGCGCGGGGTCCGCGCGCGGCTCGAGGCCGAGGGGGTCACCTTCGCCGCCTTCGGAGAGGTCTGATGGCCGCCGTCACCTTCACCCCGGTCTCCGATCACGCGCTTATGGTGCAGCTCGGCGACGAGATCAGCGACGCCCTGACCGCGCGGGTCCAGCAGCTCGACAGCGCGATCCATGCCGCCGCGCCGCAGGGGCTTCTGGAAACCGTGCCGGCCTTCGTCAATCTGATGATCACCTTCGATCCGGTGGTCGCCGATCATGCCGAGATGGAACAGGCGGTCCGGGCGCTGTTGCAGGAGGGCGCGGCCGCGCAGGTGCCGGGCGCCGAACGGGAGGTGCTGGTTTGTTACGACGACGATCTCGCCCCCGATCTCGCGGCGGTGGCCAAGGCGGCGGGCCTGAGCCCCGAGGCGGTGATCGAACAGCATCTGGCAGCGGAATACCGCGTCGGCATGTATGGCTTCGCGCCGGGCTATGCCTATCTGTCGGGCGTGCCCGAGGCACTGCAATTGCCGCGCAAGCCCAAGGCGCTGCGTGATATTCCGGCCGGCAGCGTGCTGATTGCCGGGCCGCAGTGTCTAGTCACCACGCTGACCATGCCGACCGGCTGGTCGATCATCGGCCGCTCGCCCACCGAGATCCTGCGCAACGATCCCGAGCGGCCCTTTCTGTTCGACGTCGGCGATCGGGTGCGCTTTGCCCGCATCGACCGAGACCGATACGAGACGCTGTGCAAGGGAGGCACCGCATGACCCAGGCCAGCTTGAAGGTGCGGTTTGCCGGGCCGCTTGTCACGTTTCAGGACGGCGGCCGGCCGGGGCAGATGCGATTCGGCGTTTCGGCCTCGGGGCCGATGGACCGGCTGGCGGCGACGGCGGCGAATGTGGCGCTGGGCAATGCGCCCGGCGCGACGCTGATCGAAGTGTCGATGGGCGGGCTGGTGCTGGAATGCACCGAAGGCGCGCTTTCGGTGGCGGTGACCGGCGGCGATTTCACGGTCGAGCATGGCAGCGCGGCCGTACCCTGCTGGAGCATCCTCGCGCTGGAGCAGGGCGACAGCCTGTCGATCCGCCCGGGCAAGAGCGGCAGCTGGGCCTATCTGGCGCTGGCCGGCGAGGTCGCGGCCGAAAGCTGGCTGGGCAGCTCGGCGACGCATTCGACCTCGGGGTTTGGCGGCGGTGCGCTGTCGGCGGGACAGGTGATCGAGGTCGATGAGGCGCGGCTGCGCGAGGACCGCCACGGCGCCATCGCCCGGCCCGACTTTCTGCCCGAGGACCGGCAGATGCGGGTGGTGCTGGGGCCGCAGGACCGACATTTCACCGCCGCGGCGCTGGCGGCCTTCCGGTCCGAACCCTTCGCGCTGACCAATGCCTTCGACCGCATGGGCGTGCGGCTTTCGGGGCCAGAGCTGCCCAGTGCCGGTGCGCTCTCGATCCCGTCCGAGCCGATCACCCGCGGCGCGGTCCAGGTGGCCGGGGACGGGGTGCCGACGGTGCTTCTGGCAGATCACCAGACCACCGGCGGCTATCCCAAGATCGCCACGGTGATCGGCGATGACATCGGCCGGCTGAGCCAGCTGCGCGCCGGCGACAAGCTGCGCTTTGCCCCGGTCGAGGCCGCGCAAGCGGTGCGGATCGCCCGCGAGACGGCCGAGGCGCGCGCGGCCTATCTGGCGGCGATCGCCGTGCCCAAGGGCACCCTGTCGCAGCGGCTGATGCGGGCCAACCTGATCAGCGGCGCGATCTCTGGCGAAGAGGCGGTGCCGGACTGATTGCAAGGCGCGTCTTTTACAGCGAAGCTGGCCCCGTCGAGAGCGGCAGTCAGGGAGAGCTGTGATGGCGGGCAGGACGGAGGCCCCGAACCGGGCGAGCTATGACGTGGTCATCGTTGGCGGCGCGATCATGGGCGCCTCGACCGCCTGGTTTCTGAGCGATGACAAGGACTTCGACGGCCGCGTTTTGGTAGTGGAACGCGACACCAGCTATCAGTTCTGCTCCACCGCCCATACCAACAGCTGCATGCGGCAGCAGTTCTCGACCGAGCTCAACGTGCGGATCAGCCAGTTTGCCGCCGACTTCGTCAAGAACCTGCGCAGCTACATGGGCGGCGATGCCCGTGTTCCGGCTTTGTCGATCCGCGCCTTCGGCTACATGTATCTTGCCGACAACGAGGAGTTCGCCGAGGTGCTGCGCCGCAATCAGAAGGTGCAGCTTGCGGCCGGGGCGGCGACCGAGCTGCTGACCCCCGCGGAGATCGCGGCGGCCTATCCGTTCTACCGGGTCGATGATCTCGTCCTCGGCTCGATCAACCGCGTCGACGAGGGCTATTGGGAGGGCGCGGCGGTGTTCGACTGGTTTCGCCGGCAATCGCGCGAACGCGGCGTCGAATACATCGAGAACGAGGTGGTGGCGATCACCCGCAATGCCACCGGCACCCAGATCGAAAGCGTGACGCTGAAATCGGGCGAGGTGATCGCCTGCGGCCAGCTGGTCAATGCCACCGGTCCGCGCGCGGCGCTGACGGCGCGGATGGCAGGGCTCGACCTGCCGGTGGAGCCGCGCAAACGCTATACTTGGGTATTCAAGGCGGCGCAGCCGCTGGACCGCGACCTGCCGCTGACGATCGACCCCTCGGGTGTGCATGTGCGCGAGAACGGCGGCGGCTCCTATCAATGCGGGGCGCATGAAGTCGCCGACCCGGCGGTGGCACCGGACGATTTCGACATGGATTTCGCGCTCTGGGAAGATCGCGTCTGGCCGATCCTCGCCGCCCGCATCCCGCAGTTCGAGGCGATCAAGGTAACGGCGCAATGGGCCGGGCATTACGCGATGAACACCTTCGACCACAACGCGATTACCGGCCCGCACCCGGAGCTGGCGAATTTCATCTTCCTCAACGGCTTTTCCGGCCACGGGCTGCAACAATCTCCGGCGATGGGGCGCGGGACGGCGGAATGGCTGACCCATGGCGCCTATCGCACGCTGGACCTGTCGCCCTTCCACTACGATCGCATCCTTGCCCGGCGTCCGATCACCGAAGACGCGGTGATCTGAGGCCCGGCCGATCCGGCTCTGCCCCTGCATTGCGCAACCGCTTCACCACACGCCCAAATTTTACCCGCTCCCCGGCGCGGCAGGGCGCCGCGGCCGGGCCGTTGCCCGCCGGTGGCGCCCGGCCGGGAAGGAAAACTGTTGACTCAAAGGAAATTCGGTAACATTCTGTATGACAGCACATGCGTGCCGAAATATGGAACAATGGGGAAGTCAATCATGAGCAAGTTTCTGGCGGCTGGGGCCATCGTGGCGGCAAGTCTCGCGGCACCGCAGATGGCGGCCGCGCAAAGCGAGACGGTGAAACAGATCGAAGAGCGCGGCACCTTGCTGTGCTCGGGTCACAACGGCAGCTATTTCGGCTTTGTCGAGGTCAACGACAACAACGAATGGAAGGGGCTCGACATCGACCTCTGCCGCGCGCTGACCACCGCCATCCTTGGCGATCCGACCAAGAACCAGATCGTGCCTCTGAGCTGGGCGCAGCGCTTTCCGGCGCTGCAATCCGGCGATGTCGACGTCATCATCAAGGCCACAGGCTGGACCATGGGCCGCGACACCGAGCAGGGGCTGCAATTCAGCCTGCCGTATTTCTTTGGCGGTGCCCAGCTCATGGCGCATGGCGACCTGGGGGTGACCGAGGCCTCTGGTCTGGCCGGCGGCACGATCTGCGTCGAGGCCGGCACCACCATCGAGCGGCTGGTGGCCAACTACCTCAACACCGAGAACATCGAACACAACATGGTCAGCTATGAAAGCGCCGCAGAGCTGCGCTCGGCCTACCTGGCCAATCGTTGCGATGCCTTCGCCGCCTGGGGGCCGTTCCTCGCCGTGCTGCGCGCCACCGAGATCGACAACCCGGATGCGCATGTGATCCTCGACGATCAGCTCTCGGCCGAACCGATCGCGGCCGCGATGCGCCAGGGCGACGAGAACTTCGTCGATGTGGTCAACTGGATGCTGGCCGCGCTGCTGATCGCCGAGGAAGAGGGCGTCACCTCCGAAAACGTCGAAGAGATGGCCGCAACCCCGCCCAACCCGCGGGTCGCCCGCCTTCTGGGCGCCGAACCGGGCATTGGCGAACGTCTGGGCATGCGAGACAGCTGGGCGCGGGAAATGATCGCCGCGGTCGGCAATTTCGGCGAGATCTACGACCGCAATCTCGGCAAGGACAGCCCCTACAAGCTGGAGCGGGGGCTGAACAACCTGTGGAGCCATGGCGGTGTTCTCTACGCCCCGATCCTCGACTAGACATCACGACACACCCAAGCGCCGCCCCAATCGGGGCGGCGCCGCAGAGCGCATTTTCCGGGGGACGACATGACAGCGGCAGAGCAACTTCGGGCAAGGGCCAGATACCGCAGGCTGGGGATGCAGGCGGCGCTGGTCGTCGTAACGCTTCTGGCGGTCTGGGGCGCGGTTTCGAACGCGCAATACAACCTGACCCGGTTGAACATGACCAGCGGCTTCGGCTTTCTCGAGCGGGGCACCGGCTGGAACTATTCTTTTTCGCTGGTCGAACGCTCGATCAACGACAGCTATGCCTACACCCTGTTCATCGGCTTGCTGAACACGCTTTTCGTGGGGTTCATCTGCATCGTCACCACCACGATCTTCGGCTTTCTGATCGGCACGATGCGCGATGTCCGCCACCCGGCGCTGCGCTTTGCCGCCAGCGTCTATGTGCAGATCTTCCGCAATATACCGCTGATCCTGCAAGCGATCTTCCTGTACGCCATCCTGATCCACATGGGCGGTCCGCGACAGGCGGTGAGCCTGGGGGATGTGGCCTTTCTGTCGGGGCGCGGCGCGATGCTGCCCGGGCTCAACGTCAGTCCGACGGTGGCGGTGGCGCTGCTCCTGGCCTCGCTGGCCCTTGGCGTGGCGCTGATCCTGGCGCGGCCGGTTTTCTGGCGCGGGCTGGCGCTCTGGGCCGGCGGCAGCCTGGGGCTGGCACTGGCGGTGGCGTTGGTGCTGCGACCCGAGGGCGAAAGCCTCTTGTCGTTGCCGGAGCTTCAGGGGCTGCGGTTCACCGGCGGCATCTCGGTGCCGATCGAGCTCTTTGCGCTGATCGCCGCGATCACGCTCTATGGCAGCGCCTATGTGGCCGAGATCGTACGCGGCGGTCTGGCGCAGGTGCCGCGCGGGCTGGTCGAGGCGGGGCAGGCGCTGGGGCTGAGCCGGGCGGCGATCTGGTCGCGGATCAAGGTGCCGATGGCGCTGCGCAGCATCATCCCGCCGCTGGGCAATCAGTGGATCTTCATGATGAAGGCCACCACCATCGGCATCGCCATCGGCTTTTCCGACCTGTTCTACATCACCGTCAATGCGATCAGCCAGTCGGGCCAGACGCTCGAGCTGATCGCGATGCTGATGCTCACCTTCCTCGCTATCAACTATTCCATCGCGCTGTTCACCAACTGGCTGAACGCCCGCCTGCAATTGAAGGAGCACTGAGATGGCCGTTGCCGAAATCATCCCGCCCAGCCGTTTCGAGACCTCGCGCCGGCTGTTTCTCAAGCGCGGTTTCGGCTCGCCCGGCTCGCTGGCGATCTCGGTGGTCGTCTTTGTCGTGCTGGGCTGGATTGCCTGGAGCTTTCTCGACTGGGCGGTGCTGCGCGCGGTCTGGCGCCAGGAGAACGTCGAAGCCTGCGGCCAGGGCGGCGCCTGCTGGGCGGTGATCGACGCGCGCCACCGGCTGATCCTGTTCGGCACCTATCCCTTCGGGGAACATTGGCGCTCGGCGCTGGCGGCGCTGGCGATCATCGCCACGGTGGTGCTGTCCTGCCTGCCGGCGATGTGGCAGGCGCGGCGGCTGGCGGCGCTCTGGGTGCTGGGGTTCGCAAGCTACTACCTGTTGATGGAGGGCAGCCTGCTGGGCTTGCCGCAGGTGACCACCGATGGCTGGGGCGGGCTGTCGCTGACGCTCTTTCTGTTTGCCGCGGTGGTGCTGCTCGGCATGCCGATGGGGCTCGGGCTGGCGCTGATGCGCCGGTCGGAGATGCCGGTGGTGCGTTGGTTCGCCATGGGGCTGATCGACACCATCCGGTCGCTGCCGCTGGTGACCACGCTGTTCACCGCCGCCGTGGTGGTGCCGCTGTTCCTGCCGTCCTGGCTCGAGGGCGACAAGATCTGGCGGGTGATCATCGCTTTCGCGCTGTTCTTTGCCTGCTATCAGGCCGAGGTGTTTCGCGGCGGGTTCCAGGCGATCCCCAAAGGCCAGGTCGAGGCCGGCAAGGCGCTGGGTCTGGGCTATTGGAGCATCCTCGGGCGGATCGTGTTGCCGCAGGTCTTTCGCCATGCCTTGCCCTCGACGATCAACATGGTGGTCGTGACCTTCAAGGAAACCGCGATCGTGACGATCATCGGCTTCTTCGACATCCTGGCCTCGGGCAAGACGGCCTTTGGCACCGCGGAGTGGGCGCCCTATTACATCGAGGTCTATCTCTTCGTGGCGGCGATCTATTGGGTGTTCATCTTTTCGCTCGGTCAATATGGCGAGTATCTGAAGCGGCGGATGACCTTGTCCGAGCGGTGATGCGGGGAGGGGCGCGACGTCTGCGCCCCTCCCGGGCACCTGGTTTCCGAATTGAGCCGGCGCGGCATGCGCAAAGAGAAAGCCCGAAACCGTCCTGCGACGGCTTCGGGCTCTTCTCAGCGCGGCACCTGTCGTCAGTCGAGCACCACGGTCCCCTGTGGCGTTTCGAGCGCAAAGGACAGCGCCGCCTCGCCCTGGCGCACCTCGGCCAGATGATCCACCCGCAAGGCCTTCAGCATATCCGTCAGAGCCTCGGGATCGGGATGCGACAGCCGCACCGTTTTCAGCCGAACGCCAAGGTCCTGCTGGCCGGCGCTGGGATGCGGACCGGGCGACCATTCGATGAAGGCCGGCAGCAGCCCGCCCATCGGCAGGCTGCCATCCGCTGGCACCGTCATTCGCCAGGACCGCTCGCCGCGGGCAAAGGGCACCACTTCGCCCAGATCGACCGGGCTGGCGGCGATCACCGCGTCGAGATCGTCGGTCCCCACCATCCAGCAAAGCGCGCGGGGCCGCGCGGCGAGCCGCGCCCGGGTGGCGGGATCGTCGAGCGTGAACCAGCGGGTGCGGCCGGGATCGGGCGCCTCGGGGTCGATGGCGATCAGTTCGAGAAAGCTCTCGTTGCCGGATTGCATGACGCAGTTGTGGGTGCTCATCGCGTCGTGTTTGCCGCCGCGCGGCACGGTGACGCCCAGCGTCTCTTGCAGCACCGCGACGCCCTCGTCGAGGCTCTGTGTGCCGATGGCGAAATGGTCGATCTTGTTGTGCATGTTCACTCCGATGCGGGGTTCAGAAGCGGGAGGGCGGCGGCGAGATCGGCCTTCAGGCTCGCGGTCTCTTCCAGCCCGATGTTGAAACGGACAAGCTGGCCATCCTCGGCCCATGTCCCGGCGCTGCGTTGCGGGGTGACCGGCAGCACGAGGCTCTCGTAACCGCCCCAGCTGACGCCGATGCCGAAGTGATGCAGCGCATCGACGAAGGCGGCGATCTGCGCATCGGAGCAGGGGTGGAAGACCACCGCAAAAAGCCCCGCAGCGCCGGTGAAATCGCGTTTCCAGTGCTCGTGTCCGGGGCAGTCGGGAAAGGCCGGATGCAGCACCCGTTTTACCTGTGGCTGCGCGGCCAGCCAGGCCGCCATCTCGCGCCCGGCGGCGTCGAAATGCGCCATCCGCAGTTTCAGCGTGCGCAGACCGCGCAGCGCCAGGAACACCTCCTGACCGCCGGTCTTGTCGCCCACTGCCATCACCGTCTTGCGGATGTCCCGCGCATGGGCGGCGGTGCTGGCGATCATGCCCATCATGCAATCGGAATGGCCGCTGAGGTATTTCGACAGCGAGGCCACCACCACATCGACGCCGAGGCGCAGCGCCCGGCAATTGACCGGCGTGGCCCAGGTGCCGTCCAGCACCGAGGGCACGCCAGCCGCCCGCGCGGCGCCGGCGATGGCGGGGATGTCGGGCACCTCGAAGGTGCCCGAGCCCGGCGCCTCGAACATCACCGCGCAGGTGGTGTCGCGGATCAGCCCGGCGATGCCGGCGCCGATCATCGGGTCGAAATACTCGGTCTCGACCCCCATGCGCGCCAGCACCCCGTCACAGAAGGTACGGGTGTTGCCATAGACGTGATCGGCCACCAGCAGATGCGCGCCGGGGCGGACAAAGGTCATCAAGGTCAGGCTGATCGCGGCGACCCCGGAGGAGGTGAGCGTCACGCCCGCCGCCTGTTCCAGCTCTGCCAGCGCCTGTTCCAGCTCGAAGACCGCAGTATTGCCATAACGTCCGTAATACAGCGTGCCACTGTCATAGCGGGCGTCCCGGGCGGCCTCGAAAGCGGCCAGGCTGTCGAATACCATTGTGGATCCGAGCTCGATCGGCAAATTGACGTGGCGGCCCTCGACGCGCGCGGGGCGGCCGGTCTGAACCAGGGCATCGGCAAGGGGGGCAGGGGGATGCGGCATGTTGGTCTCGCGCTGATGTGTCGAATTAGAAGATGACAGTCCGCGCTAGGTGTGTCAATATATGGCATAATCGTTTTATATATCGGCACACAGGTGAAGGTCATGAGCGAACGACAGACAAAGCTGACGGCAAGCCATTGGGGTGTCGGGCTGGCGACGATCGAGGGCGGACGCGTTGTATCGGTGGCGGGCCACCCGGCGGATCCCGCGGCCTCGGAGATCAACGCCAATATCCCCGGCAGCCTGCATGGCAGGGCGCGGGTGCGCCGCCCGGCGGTGCGCAAGAGCTGGCTGGCGGGCAGGCCCGGCGCGGTGCCGCGTGGCCAGGACAGCTTTGTCGAGGTCAGCTGGGAACGGGCGCTCGACCTGATCGCCGCCGAGCTCACCCGCGTGCGCGCGGCCCATGGCAACCGCGGTATCTTTGCCGGCTCTTACGGCTGGTCGAGCGCCGGGCGGTTCCATCACGCGCAGAGCCAGCTCAAGCGGTTCCTCAACACCATCGGCGGCTTTGTCCGCTCCGAGGGCAATTACAGCTACAATGCCGCGCTTGGTCTGATGCCGCATATCGTCGGCCCCTATCGCAGCCATGTGGCCCAGGCGACGCGCTGGCCGGTGATCGCGAAACACGCCGATCTGGTGGTGATGTTCGGCGGCATGGCGCTGCGCAACACCCAGGTCAGCGATGGCGGGGTCTCGCGTCACCGAATGGCGGGCAACCTCGCTGCCTGCGTCGAAAACGGCGTCTCCTTCGTCAACATCAGCCCGCTGCGAAGCGATGCCGCCGAAGTGCTGCGGGCCGAATGGATGCCGGCGCGGCCCGGCTCCGACACCGCTCTGATGCTGGGGCTGGCGCATACCTTGCTGCGCGAGGGGCTGCATGACCCGGCCTTTCTGGCGCGTTACACCGTCGGCTTCGACCGGATCGAGGCCTATCTGACCGGCGCCGCGGATGGCGTCGCCAAGGATGCGGACTGGGCCGAGGCGCGGACCGGCGTCGCGGCCGAGCGCATCCGCGCGCTGGCGCGGCGGATGGCGGCGGGACGCACCATGATCTCGGTCGCGGCCGGGGTGCAGCGCACGGATTACGGCGAACAGCCGATGTGGATGGCGGTGACGCTGGCGGCGATGCTGGGGCAGATCGGTCTGCCCGGCGGAGGCTATACCGTGGGATACGGGGTCAACGCCAATATCGGCAATATCGAGCGCCCGTTCCGCTGGGGCACGATCTCTCAGGGGGTGAACCCGGTCACCGATTTCATTCCGGTCGCAATGATCAGCGAGATGCTGCTCAACCCCGGCGGCAGCTATCGTTATCAGGGCGAAACGCGCACCTTTCCCGAGGCGCGGCTGGTCTGGTGGGCCGGGGGAAATCCGTTCCACCACCATCAGGATCTGAACCGGCTGCATCGCGCCTTCCAGACGCCCGATACGGTGATCGTCAACGAGGTCAACTGGACCGCCACGGCGCGCCATGCCGATATCGTGCTGCCGGTGGCCGCCGCGCAGGAGCGGACCGATTTCGGCGCCGGCAAATCCGACAATGCGCTGGTGCCGATGCCGCGGCTGGTGGCGCCCGTGGGCGAGGCGCGGGTGGAATATGACATCTACGCCGATCTCGCCGCGCGGCTGGGCGTGGCCGAGGATTTCACCGAAGGCAAGACCGCCGACGGCTGGCTGCACGAGATCTGGGAACTGACCCGCAGCCGGGGGCGGGAGAAGGGCTTTGACCTGCCGGACTGGGAGAGCTTTCTCGCCGGTGACGTGATCGCGCTGGACGACCCGAGCCCCGATCAGGTCTTTCTCGCCGGGTATCGCGCCGACCTCGAGGCGCATCCGTTGCCGACGCCCAGCGGCCGCATCGAGATATTTTCCGAGACCATCGCCGGCTTTGACCTGCCCGACTGCAAGGGCCATCCCGCGTGGTTCCCGCCGCGCGATCTGGCCGCGGGGCAGGGCGCGGCGTACCCGCTGGCGTTGCTCTCGGGCCAGCCCAAGACCCGGCTGCACAGCCAGCTCGACAATGGCGCCTACAGCCTCAGCCACAAGGTGGCGGGGCGCGAGCCGGTGCTGATCCATCCCGAGGATGCGCAGGCGCGCGGCATCGCCGAGGGGGCGGTGGTCGAACTCTACAATGCGCGCGGGCGCTGTCTGGCGGGGGCACGGGTCACCGACGAGGTGCACCCCGGCTGCGTCTTTCTCTGGACCGGTGCCTGGTGGGACCCGGATTTTGCCGCCCCCCAGGCCCGCGACCGCCACGGCAACCCCAATGTGCTGACCCATGACCTGCGCACCTCGTCGCTGACCCAGAGCCCGGCGGCGCATTCCGCGCGGGTCGAGGTCCGCCGGTTCGAGGGCACGCCGCCGCCGGTCGAGGCGCATGATCCGCCGGCTTTCGACGCGGCACCATAACTGATAACAAGACAAAAACAGGATCCGACAGACATGAACATGGACGCCCCGAAAGAGCCCAAGGTGGATTCGACGCTGTCAAAGGGCCTGTCGATCCTCGAAAACCTCGTCGCCTCGCAAGAGGGCAAGGGTGTCACCGATCTGTCCAAGGAGCTGGGGCTGACCAAGTCCAACACCTTTCGCCTGCTGCAAACGCTGGTGACGCTGGGCTATGTGCAGCACCTGCCCGACAAGACCTATTCCGCCACGCTCAAGACCTGGCGGGTCGGGCGGGCCTCGGTCGAGAATCTGAACCTGCGGGAACTGGCGGCGCCCGAGCTGTCCTTCCTGTCGCAGGAAACCGGCGAGACGGTCTATCTGGCGGTGCGCGAGGGGCTCTCGGTGGTCTATATCGACAAGGTCGACAGTCAGAAGCCGATCCGCTCGTGGAACGCCATCGGCGGCACCGCGCCGCTGCATTGCGTCGGCACCGGCAAGGCCATTCTGGCGGCCGATTACGACAAGCTGCGCGATCAGATCGGCCCCGCGCTGACGCGGCACACCGACCGGACGCTGACCGATCCGGGCGCGCTCGAGGCCGATCTCGGGCGCACGCTCAAGCGCGGCTTTGCCTATGACACCGGCGAGTTTCGCGACCGCATCCTGAGCTTTGGCGCCGCCATCACCCTGCCGGGCGGCGAGCCGGTCGGCGCGCTGGGCATCTCGCTGCCCGACATCAACATGCCGGAGGGCGGCGAGGAACGTTTCGGCGCGCTGGTGGCGCATGCGGCCCGCTCGGTCTCGGCCAAGCTGGGCAGCCGTTAGCGGCGGGCGGCGCCCGGGCGTCACGACGCGGGCTTGCGCCCGGAGGAGACCCGCCCCGGACGGGATCCGGGGCCTCTGGCCGGGCAAGGGCGAGGTCCCGGAGCAGGTCCGGGACGGGTGTTGAGATGCGCGTGCGTCCGGACTGTGCGCGTCCGTCTCAGGATTTCGGTTCGGGGAATTCCACCGGGCCGCCCTGTTTCTCCCAGGTCGAGAAGCCGTCTTTCAGATGCGCGGCCTCGAATCCCATGTCCTGAAGCGTGGCCGTGGTCAGCGCCGAACGCCAGCCCGAGGCGCAGTGGAAGACGAATTTCTTGTCCTCCTGCGCGAAGATGTCCTTGAAATAGGGGCTGTCCGGGTCGACCCAGAATTCGATCATCCCGCGCGGCGCGTGAAAGCTGCCCGGGATATAGCCGCTGCGCTGGCGCTCGCGCACGTCGCGGATATCGACCACCACGACATTCGGATCGTCCAGCATGGCGATCAGGTCGCCGGTTTCGATCTCTTCGATACGGGCGCGGGCGTCGGCCACCATCTGGGCCGAAGAGGTCTTGAGCTGTGCCATGGTCTTTCCTTCGCTCTGAGTTGTGCTGATATATAGAACTGATATTTCGTATATTGACACACCGGCAACGCCCATGCAAGCCTTTGCGCAGAGAGGACAGCCCCTCGCAGAAGGAGATTCGATACATGACCGCACAGGACGCAATATCGCTCTGGGACGCCTCTGCGCAGGAGCCCGACTATCGTGCGCCGCTGGATGGTGACGTCTCGGTGGATGTGGCCATCGTCGGCGGCGGCTTTACCGGTCTGTCGACCGCGCTGCACTGCGCTGAAAAGGGACTTTCGGCGCATGTGATCGAGGCCGAGCAGATCGGCTATGGCGGCTCGGGCCGCAATGTCGGGCTGGTCAATGCCGCGCTCTGGCTGCCGCCCCGCAAGGTGCGTGAGCAGCTTGGCGACACCTATGGCCCGCGCTTCATCAAGCGCTTCGGCAAGGGGCCGGAATATGTCTTTTCGCTGATCGAGAAACACCAGATTCGCTGCGAGGTGACCCGCACCGGCACCATTCACGCCGCCCATGGCCCCAGCGGTTTTGCCAATCTTCAGGACCGGCACAAGGAATGGCAGCGACTGGGCGAACCGGTCGATCTTCTGGGCCGTGACGAGGTATCCCGGCTGATCGGCACCGATCATTTCCACGGCGGTCTGGTCGATCACCGCTGCGGCACCATCAACCCGATGGGCTATTGCCGGGGGCTGGCCCGCGCCGCGCTGGGCGCCGGGGCCAAGATCAGCACCGGCCTGCGCGCCACCCGGCTGCACCGCGACGGCAACCTGTGGAAGGTCGAGACCACGAAGGGCGTGATCACCGCCAAGGCGGTGGTGCTGGGCACCAATGCCTATTCCGACGATCTCTGGCCCGGGCTCAAACGCATCTACACGATCATCAACTATTTCCAACTGGCGACCCGGCCGCTGGGGCCGGAGGCCAGCGACATCCTGCCCGGCCGGCAGGGCGTCTGGGACACCGGGCAGATCATGTTCAACGTGCGCCGCGACGCCTATGACCGGCTGTTGATCGGCTCCATGGGCAAGGTCATGGGGCACAAGGATCGCGGGCTGTCGCATCGCTGGGCCAGAAAGCAGATTGCCCGGCTCTTCCCCAAGCTCGGCCCGGTCGAATTCGAGGAGGCCTGGCACGGCCAGATCGCCATGACCCCCGACCATTTGCCACGGATTCACGAGCTTGCACCCAACCTCTTTACCCCGATAGGCTACAACGGGCGCGGCATCACCACCGGCACCATGTTCGGCGAAACCATGGCCGGGCTGCTGACCGGCATGGACCGTGCCGATCTGCCGCTGCCGATGACCGAGATGTCCACGGTGCCGGCGGCGCCCCTGATGTCGCGGCTCTATCAATCCGCCTTTACCGCCAACCAGCTACTCAAGGCCATCTGACCCATGACCAATCCCATGATCCGCGTCGGCGTCGACATCGGCGGCACCTTCACCGACGTCGCGCTCGCCCATCCCGAAGGTCTGTCGACCTGCAAGGTGCTGACCAATTACTCCCAGCCGGAACAGGCCATCCTCGACGGCATCTCGATTGCCGCCGACAAGGCCGGCATCGCCCTCGGCCGGATCGGCCAGGTGATCCACGGCACCACGCTGGTCACCAATGCGCTGATCGAACGGCGCGGTGCGCGGCTGGCCTTCATCACCACCGAGGGCTTTCGCGACGTCATCGAGATGCGCTCGGAAAACCGCTTCGAGCAATACGACCTGAACCTCTCGCTGCCCAAGCCGCTGGTGCCGCGCGAGGATCGCTTTACCCTGAGCGAACGCATGGGCCCCGAAGGCGAGGTGCTGCTGCCGCTGGCCGCCGCCGAGGTCGAGGCGATGGTGCAGCGGGTGCTGGAGGGCGGCTACGAGGCGGTGGCCATCGGGCTGATGCACGCCTATGCGAATGACGCCCATGAACGCCAGATCGCCGAGGCGCTGCGCGCCGCCGCGCCGGAGCTGTCGATCTCGCTCTCCTCGGTGATCTCGCCGCAGATGCGCGAGCTGCCGCGGTTCAACACGGTGATCGCCAATGCCTATGTACAGCCGCAGGTCGCCGATTACCTCGGCCGGCTGGTGCACCGGCTGGGCGAGGCCGGGGTCACGGCGCCGGTCTTCATGCTGCATTCCGGCGGCGGGCTGATCTCGGTCGAGGTGGCGGCGGAACAACCGGTCCGGCTGCTCGAATCCGGCCCGGCGGGCGGCGCGATCTTTGCCGCCGATTTCGCCCGCGGCCATAAGCTCGACTCGGTGCTCTCCTTCGACATGGGCGGCACCACCGCCAAGATCTGCCTGATCGAGGACGGCGCACCGAAGACCGCCAATACCTTCGAGGTGGCGCGCACCTATCGGTTCAAGAAAGGTTCCGGCATGACGGTTTCGACCCCGGTGGTCGAGATGGTCGAGATCGGGGCGGGGGGCGGCTCGATCGCCTCGATCGACGCGCTCGGCCGCATCCAGGTGGGGCCGCGCTCGGCCGGCTCCGAGCCGGGACCGGCCTGCTACGGCAAAGGTGGTCAGGAGCCGACAGTGACCGATGCCAATCTGCTGCTCGGCCGGCTCGACCCCAATAATTTCGCCGGCGGCGCGATCCCGCTGTCGGTAGCGGCCTCGGAAACCGCCGTGGCCACGCGACTGGCCGAAAACCTCGGGATGAGCGCCTCTGACGCGGCCTTCGGCGTGACCGAGATGGTCGACGAGAACATGGCCAATGCCGCCCGCGTGCATACCGTGGAAAACGGCCGCGACATCGAGCATTTCACCATGATCGGCTTTGGCGGCGGCGCGCCGCTGCATGCCTGCCGGCTGGCCGAGAAGCTGGGCATTGCCGAGGTGATCATTCCGCCCGGCGCCGGTGTCGGCTCGGCCATCGGTTTCCTCAAGGCGCCGTTCAGCTACGAGGCGACGCGCGGCCTGTTCCAGAGGCTCGATGACTTCGACGCCGCCAGCGTCAACACCGCCCTGGCCGAGCTGGAGGAAGAGGCCACCGCCTTTGTCGAAGCCGGCGCCAAGGGGGCCGAGACCACGACCCGGCTCACCGCCTTCATGCGCTACGCCGGTCAGGGTTGGGAGATCCCCGTGGCGCTGCCCTACAAGACTTTCGCCGATGCGGACAAGACCGAGATCCTGACCGCCTTCGAGGCCGCCTATCGCACGCTCTTCGGCCGGGTGATCGAGGGTCTGGGAATCGAGATCACCAATTGGTCGCTGGTGGTGGCCTCGGTGTTGCCGGAAACCCCGCCGGTGGCGCGCCATGGGTGCGGCGCCGGGGTCACCGCCCGGCGCAAGCGCCAGTTCTACGATGCCGCCCTGCGCAAGAGTGTCGAGGCACGCGAGGTCGACCGCGCCGAGATGGCTGCCGGCTGCGCCGTCGACGGCCCGGCGATCATCGTCGAGAACGAAACCACAACCATCGTCACCTCGGGCTATCGCTGCGTCGGCCAGGGCGACGGCAGCCTGCGCCTGATCCGCAAGGGAGATATCGCATGACCCCGACAGCCATTGACTATCAGATCATGTGGAACCGCCTGATCGCGGTGGTGGAGGAACAGGCGACAACGCTGATCCGCACCGCGTTCTCGACCTCGGTGCGAGAAGCCGGCGATCTTTCGGCCGGGCTGTTCGACCGGCAGGGCCGGATGATGGCGCAGGCGGTGACCGGCACGCCGGGGCATGTGAATGCCATGGCCGAAAGCGTCACCCATTTCGTACGCGAGATCGGGCCGCAGAACATCTTCGAAGGCGATGTCTTCATCACCAATGATCCCTGGATGGGCACCGGCCACCTGCATGACATCACCGTCGTCTCGCCCTCGTTCCGCGACGGCCGACACATCGGCTTTTTCGCCTGCACCGCGCATGTGGTCGACATCGGCGGGCGCGGCTTTGGCCCGGACGGCAACGAGGTCTATGAAGAGGGCCTGCTGATCCCGATCATGAAATTCGCCGAACGCGGCACAGTGGCGCGCGAGCTGATCCGCCTGGTGCGCGCCAATGTGCGCGAGCCCGATCAGGTGGTGGGCGACATGTATTCGCTGGCGGCCTGCAACGAGGCCGGCGATCGGCGGTTGCAGGCGATGATGGGCGAGTTCGGCATTGCCGATCTCGACGGCCTGTCCGACTTCATCATCGACGCCAGCCGCAAGGCCACCCGCGAGGCCATCGCCCAGGTGCCTGACGGGCAATTCAGCCACCAGATGCAGGTTGACGGCTATGACGCGCCGGTGCGGATGCAGGTGCAGCTCGACATCGACGGCGACAGCCTGAAGGCCGATTTCGCCGGCACTTCGGGAATGAGCCGCTTCGGGGTGAACTGTCCCGAGGTCTATACCCGCGCCTATGCCTGTTATGGTCTGAAATGCGCCATCGCTCCGCAGGTGCCCAACAACACCGGTTCGCTGGAGCCCTTCGAGATCACCGCGCCGGAAGGTTGCATCCTCGCCGCCAAACGGCCGGCGCCGGTCTCGGTGCGCCACGTTCTGGGCCATCTGGTGCCCGATGTGGTGCTGGGCGCGTTGCATCAGGCGCTGCCGAACACCGTGCCGGCCGAGGGGGCCAGCGCGCTCTGGAACATCCAGATTTCCGCCCGGCCCAGCGATCCCGACAGCGGGCTGCCGGGGCGCGAGGTGCTGATGTTCAACTCGGGCGGCACCGGCGCGCGCCCCGCGCTCGACGGGCTGTCGGCCACGGCCTTCCCGTCCGGCGTCTCGACGATGAGCGTCGAGGCGACGGAACATGTCGGCCCGATCACCGTCTGGCGCAAGGATCTGCGCGAAGGCTCCGGCGGCGCCGGGGCGCAGCGCGGCGGGCTGGGCCAGATCATCGAGATCGAGGCGCGCGCGGGCTATGATTTCTATTTCAACGCCATGTTCGACCGGGTCGACAATCCGGCGCAGGGGCGCGACGGTGGCGGCGCGGGTGCGCCGGGCCGGGTGGAACTGGCCGATGGCACGCAGTTGCGCAGCAAGGGCCGGCAGCTGGTCAGGAACGGCCAGCGCCTGCGGCTCAGCCTGCCGGGCGGCGGCGGCTATGGCGCGCCCGAGGATCGCGACCCGAGCCGGGTGGCAGACGACCTGCGCGCCGGGCTGATCGCGCCGGAGCAGGCCGAACAGGACTATGGATACAAAGGATAAGATGATGACGCAGACACCTCTCGCACTGATCACCGGCGGCGCCCAGGGTATCGGCTATGCCTGCGCCGAGGCCCTCAAGGAAGACGGCTTTGACGTGATCCTCGCTGATATCAACGCCGAAGGCGTGGCCGAGGCCGGCGACAAGCTGGGCGCCGTGGCCGCCATCACCTGCGACATGGGCGATGTCAGCCAGATCGAGGCAATGTTCGCCCGCATCGCCGAGGACCACGGGCCGCTCTCGGCGCTGGTCAACAACGCCGGTGTCGCCATGCCGGGCGATTTCCTGAGCTACGATCTGGAAAGCTGGGAGCGGGTGATCGACATCAACCTGCGCGGCGTTTTTCTGGCGACCCAGACGGCGGCGCGGAGCATGGTGGAAAACGGCATCGAAGGCGCCATCGTCAACATGTCGTCGATCAATGCCCAGGTGGCGATCCCGGCGATCCCGGCCTATTGCGCCTCCAAGGGCGGCGTCATGCAGCTGACCAAGGCGGCCTCGCTGGCGCTGGCCAAGCACAACATCCGCGTCAACGCCGTGGGCCCCGGTTCGATCGACACCGAGATGATGGCCGGGGTCAACGCCAACCCCGAGGCCTTCAAGGTGGCCATGTCGCGTACCCCGCTGGGCCGCGCCGGCTCGGCCCGCGAGATCGGCGACGTGGTGGCCTTCCTCTGCTCGAAAAAGGCCAGCTACATCACCGGCGAGACGATCTACGTCGATGGCGGTCGCCTCGGCCTGAACTACACCTGCTAGAGGCGTCATTCCATGTCCCGATACGCTGAAACCTATGCCGCGTGGCAGGCCGATCCCCAGGGCTTCTGGCAGGAGGCGGCAAAGGAGATCGACTGGTTCACTCCGGCGACCTCCGTCTTCAATCCCGACAGCGGGGTTTACGGCCGCTGGTTCGACGGCGCAACCTGCAACACCTGCTACAATTGCGTCGACCGCCATGTCGCGGACGGCCACGGCGACCGGCTGGCGGTGATCCACGACAGCCCGGTGACCGGGCAGGTGACGCGGCATACCTACGCCGAGGTGCAGGCGCAGGTCAGCGCGCTGGCCTCGGTGTTGCGGGGCATGGGCGTGGCCAAGGGTGACCGCGTGGTGATCTACATGCCGATGGTGGCCGAGGCGGTCTTTGCCATGCTGGCCTGCGCCCGTCTGGGCGCGGTGCATTCGGTGGTTTTCGGCGGCTTCGCGGCGGCCGAGCTGGCCACGCGGATCGAGGATGCGACGCCCCGCGCGGTGATCTCGGCCTCCTGCGGGATCGAGCCGGGGCGGGTGATCGCCTACAAGCCCTTGCTCGACGAGGCGATCTCGCTCTCGGAGCACAAGCCCGCGCATTGCGTGATCCTGCAAAGGGAGACCCTGCGCTGCGATCTGACCCCGGGCCGCGACGTCGATTATGCCGCGGCGGTGAGGGCCGCCGTCGCCGCCGGCGAAGGCACGGAATGCGTCGAGGTCGCGGCGACCGATCCGCTTTATATCCTCTACACTTCGGGCACCACCGGCCAGCCCAAGGGCGTGGTACGCGATAATGGCGGCCATATGGTGGCGCTGAAATGGACGATGCAGCACCACTACGGCGTGCAGCCGGGCGAGGTGTTCTGGGCGGCCTCCGACGTCGGCTGGGTCGTCGGCCATTCCTACATCTGCTACGGGCCCCTGCTGCATGGTGCGACGACCGTGGTCTATGAGGGCAAACCGGTCGGCACACCCGATGCCGGCGCCTTCTGGCGGGTGATCCGCGATCACGGGGTTGTCGCGCTCTTTACCGCGCCGACGGCGCTGCGCGCGGTCCGCAAGGAAGACCCGGCAGGCGCGCGGATCGGCGATTATGACCTGAGCCGGTTCCGCACCCTCTTTCTGGCCGGGGAACGCTCGGATCCGGCGACGATCGAATGGGCGCAGGAGAAACTCGATCGCCCGGTGATCGATCACTGGTGGCAAACCGAGACCGGCTGGCCGATGTCGGGCAATCCGGTCGGGCTGGGGGCCTTTCCGGTCAAGCTCGGCTCTCCGGGCAAACCGATGCCGGGCTATGACATCCGGGTGCTCGACGACGACGGCCAGGAGGTGGCGCCCGGCACGCTGGGAAATATCGCCTGCAAGCTGCCGCTGCCGCCTTCGGGCTTTCCGACGCTGTGGAACGCGCCGGAGCGCTTCCTCAGTTCCTACATGCAGGAGTTTCCCGGCTATTACGCCACCTCGGATGCCGGCGTGATCGACGAGGATGGCTATGTCTTCATCATGGCGCGCACCGATGACATCATCAATGTCGCCGGCCACCGGCTGTCGACCGGGGCGATGGAGGAGGTGATTGCCAGCCATGCCGACATTGCCGAATGCGCGGTGGTCGGCAAGGCGGATGCGCTCAAGGGGCAGATGCCGCTGGGCTTTTTCGTCACCAACGACGGCGCCGACCGCGATCCGGCAGAGTTGGAACGCGAGCTGGTGCAGCTGGTGCGCGCAAAAATCGGCGCGGTGGCGGCCTTCAAATGCGCGCTCGAGGTCAAGCGCCTGCCCAAGACCCGCTCGGGCAAGGTGCTGCGCGGCACGGTACAGAAGATCGCCGACGGCGCCAGCTTCAAGATGCCGGCGGCAATCGACGACCCGGCCATTCTCGATGAAATCACCGCGGCGCTGAAAGCCCGCAACCTGATAGGACATTCCGCATGATAGAGCGTCTTCACACCGGTCCCCGGATGAGCAAGATCGTCAAGCACAACGGCACCATCTACCTCTGCGGTCAGGTCGGCGCCGGCGACGGCGTGAGCGCGCAGACCCGCGACTGCCTGGCGCGCATCGATGCTCTTCTGGCCGAGGCCGGATCGGACCGCGGCCACATCCTGCAAGCCATCGTCTGGCTCGCCGACATGGCGGATTTCGCCGAGATGAACGCGGTCTGGGATGCCTGGGTGCCCGAGGGCCGGGCCCCGGCGCGGGCCTGTGGCGAGGCGCGTCTGGCCCGCGATGCGCTGAAGGTCGAGATCATCATCACCGCGGCCGAAGCGCCCGCAGCCTGAGGAGAATGCCGATGACCCCCGCCGTCGAAATGCGAAATGTCAACAAGTGGTACGGCTCCTATCACGCGCTGCGCGATGTCACCCTCTCGGTGGCCAAGGGCGAGAAGATCGTTGTCTGCGGGCCGTCGGGCTCGGGCAAGTCGACCATGATCCGCACCATCAACCAGCTCGAGGAGCACCAGTCCGGCGAGATCCTGGTGAACGGCGAGCCGATCCTCGCCGACGCACCCAATATCGAGGAAATGCGCCGCGAGGTGGGGATGTGCTTTCAGCATTTCAACCTGTTCCCGCATCTCAGCATCCTCGAGAACTGCACCCTGGCACCGATGCTGGCGCGCAAGCTGCCGCAGGCCGAGGCGGAAGAGACCGCCATGCGCTTTCTCGACAAGGTCCAGATCGGCAATCAGGCGCGCAAATACCCCGGCCAGCTTTCGGGCGGGCAGCAGCAGCGGGTGGCCATCGCCCGGGCGCTCTGCATGAAACCCGAGATTCTGCTCTTCGACGAGCCGACCTCGGCGCTCGATCCCGAGATGATCGGCGAGGTACTCGACGTCATGGTGACCCTGGCGCAAGAGGGCATGACGATGATCTGCGTCACCCACGAGATGGGCTTTGCCCGCAAGGTGGCCGATCGGGTGCTGTTCATGGATGCCGGCGAGATCATCGAGGAAAACGATCCCGAGAGCTTCTTTACCGCGCCGAAAAACCCGCGCACGCGAAGCTTTCTCGATCAGGTGCTGACCCACTGACCCCGGCCGCCGGTCCGGAAAGGCGCAGGCGTTCGCCTTGGGGTGCCATGCGCCGGCGGTGACCGGTCAGCCGTGCCGCCGGCGGGATGCGACGACCGTCAGCCGAAGGTCCCGTCGCCCAGCAACCCGGCCAGGAATTCGCCGGTCAGCTTGTAGTGATCGAGCAGCCGCGTGCTTGCGGTATCGGCGTCGCGGGCGATGGCGGCGGCCAGGATGCCGGCGTGTTCCTCGGCCACGTCCCGCTGCTGATATTCCAGCGCCTTTCCGGCAAGGAAACGGTAACGGATGTTCAGATCGTACAATTGCGAGCAGAACTTGAGCAGGATGGGCGAGGGGGCATTGGCCAGCAGCGTCATGTGAAAGGCCTTGTGCAGATCCTCGAAATCGGCGCTGCCGGCTGCCTGGGATCGTTGCATCCGATGATGCGCGAGCACGACCGTCTCTTCCCAGTCCTGGGTGAAATGCGCGATGCTTTCGCGCAGTGCCATGTCTTCCAGAACGCAGCGGAGGCGCAGAATTTCGCGGAAATTCTCGGCGCTGATCTCTGCCGTGCGAAAGCCTCGCTGGTCGATGCGTTCAACCAGGTTGTCGGACGTCAGAAGGCTGAGCGCCTCGCGGATGGGCGAGGCACCGGTGTCGAGCCGCTTGCGCAGCCCGTCGATCTTGAGCTTTTCGCCGGGCTTCAGCTCGCCGATGACGATCATGCTTCGCAATCTCTCGTAGGCCCGGTTCGTCGCCGAGCCCGAAGGAGCGCCGATATCTGGTTCATGTGTGTTCATTTCCGCCTCCTTGAGCAATATTATCGATATTTCGGAGGCATTCAATATCCCAGAGTGCGCTGCGACCGCCTTGGCCCGGGGCGCGGTCGGGGATTTGCCGGCGCTCTTCACGCGCCGCTTCAGCAGAGTGAATGTGACGGGGGCTAGTGATACAGGCCGGCCACGCGGCCGCGCAGGGCGACCAGCGCGAGCACGGTGTCGAGCGTCGGCGTGGGAGTGTCCGTCAGCCGCCCGAGTTCCTGGACCGCCCCAACCAAGGCATCGATTTCCATCGGTCGGCCGGCGTCGAGATCCTGCCACATCGAGGTGCGATGCGCCCCCACTGCCGCGCCGCCATCGATCCGGCGTTCGACATCGATGGGGAATTTCACCCCCAGCTTCTCGGCGATCTCCTGCGCTTCGCGCATCATGCCGCGTGCGACCGCCCGCGTACCGGGATCGGTGCAGAGCACCTCAAGCGTGGCATGGGTCAGCGCCGAGATCGGATTGAAAGACAGGTTGCCCCAAAGCTTGACCCAGATTTCATCGCGGATGCGGGGGCGCACCGGCGCTTTCAGACCGGCCGCCGCAAGGGCCCTGGACAGCGCCAGCGCGCGGTCGGATTTCGTGCCGTCCGGCTCGCCCAGCGAAAAGCGATTGCCTTCGATATGCGTGATGACGCCGGGCCGGGTGACCTCGGCCGCCGGATAGACGACGCAGCCCAGTACCCGGTCGGGGCCAAAGCCGTTCCATTGCGCGTCGCCGGGGTCGACCGAGGCAAGCCTCGTGCCTTCGAATGCGCCGCCATGTTTGTGAAAATACCACCACGGCACACCGTTCACGCCGCTGACGATGGTGGTGTCGGGGCCGATCAGGGGGGTCATCCGGGTCACCACCGGCGGCACGGAATGCGCCTTAAGGGTGACGATCACGTAATCCTGCACCCCCAGCGCCGCCGGGTCGTCGGACGCGGTGACCGGCACGGTGACAGGGGCTTTGTCGGTTTCGTGCAGGGTCAGCCCGTTTGCCTGCATCGCGGCCAAATGCGGCCCGCGCGCGACCAGGCTGACATCGGCCCCGGCCTGCGCGAGCTTGACGCCCATGTAGCCGCCGATGGCCCCGGCGCCAAAAATGCAGATCTTCATTCGCCGGCCTCCATCAGGCCCAGCGTTTCGGCCATGCCGATGCGCTGGATCTTTCCGGTCGCGCCCTTGGGGATCTCGTCGAGCAGGAGGACGCGGCGGGGCACCTTGAAATCGGCCAAGCGTTCGGCGGCGAAGGCGCGGATGCCCTGTTCGTCGAGCGACGACCCTTCCGCGAGAACCGCCGCCGCGGCGATCTCTTCGCCGAGTTTCGGATGCGGCACGGCAAAACAGACGACCTGGGCAATCTCGGGGTGGCTCAACAGCGCGGCGTCGACCTCGAGCGGGCTTATCTTTTCGCCGCCGCGATTGATGATCTCCTTCAGCCGGCCGGTCAGCCGGAGATAGCCTTCGGCGTCGAAGGCCCCCTGATCGCCGGTGCGGAACCAGCGCATGCCCCCGGCCTCGAAAAAATTCTCGGCATTGGCCTTGGGGTTGCCCTCATAGCCCAGGGTGACATTCGGGCCGCTGATGACGATCTCGCCGGTGGCGGCGCGGTCGAGCAGGCGGTTTTCCGACTCGTCGGCAATCGCCACTTCCGGCCCGGCGGCAATGCCGACCGATCCGGGCTTCTGGGCGCGGGGCGGCAGCGGGTTGCAGCACATCTGATGCGCGGCTTCGGTCATGCCATAGGCCTCGATCACCGGCGCGCCGAAAGTGGCCGTCAGCTCTTGCATCACCGGCGCCGGCAGCGAGGCGGAGGACGACCGCAGGAACCGCACCGGCGCCCGCGCGATGATCTCGCTGTTGCGGGCGGCGCGGGACAGGATCGCTTGGTGCATGGTCGGCACCGCTGTGAACCAGCTGGGCCGAACCTCGTCGAGCTGGGCAAAGAACTTCAGCGCATTGAAGCCCGGAGCGCAGCTGATCCGCGCGCCGGCGGCAAGCGAGGCCGAGACCGCGGCAATCAGCCCGTGAATGTGAAACAGCGGCATGACGTTCAGGCAGCAATCCTCCGGCGTCAGGTCCAGCGAGGCGCTGACGTTTCGCGCCGAGGCGGCGACGTTGGCGTGCAGCAGGGGCACGATCTTGGGCCGCGAGGTCGTGCCGGAGGTGTGCAGGATCAGGGCGGTGTCGTCGGCCTCGGGCGCGGTGGTGTCGCACCTGTCGCCGGCGGTCTCGGTCGACAGCGTGAAGGTGCCGGCGGGATCGCGCGCCGAGGCGGTCAGCCGCAGCACCCGGATGCCGAACCGGGCGGCGGCGGGTAGGGCCGGGCCGTCGTATTCCGCGGCCACCACCAGCGCCTTGGCCTTGAGGTCTTCGAGGTAGAACTCGTATTCCTCCTGCCGGTAGGCCGGGTTCAGCGGTGCCGCGGTGGCGGTCTGGGCGATGGTGACAAAGGCGGTGGCCATCTCGGGCCCGTTGGGCAGCACGATGGCGACCCGGTCGCCCCGACCGATGCCCTGGCCGTGCAGGGCCGCGCCGACCTCGCCGGTCAGGTCGCGCAGGGCGCCGTAGGTCAGCCAGTCGCGCCCGGGTGCGCCGATGGCCGGGGCGGTGGCGGCATGCGCCGCGATCAGGGTGGCGAGGGTCTGGCTCATGGCGGGCTCCGCTTGGATGCGGGCCGCCCGGCGGGGGCGGCCCCTGTCAGGTGGCTGGGATCAGACGACCGGGATTTTCAGGCTGCCGAGGCCCTCGATGCTCAGTTCCATGACATCGCCTCTGGTGATCGGGCCGACGCCGGCGGGCGTGCCCGAGAGAATCACGTCGCCTGGCGCCAGTTCGAAATGGTCCGACAGATAGGAAATCATCTCCGGCACCTTCCAGATCATCTGGTTCAGGTCGCCTTCCTGCTTGGTCTCGCCATTCACCGTCAGTTCGAGCCGCCCCTCGGAGGGGTGGCCGATGTCCGAGGCCGGCAGGATCGGCCCGATCGGGGCCGATCGCTCGAAGGCCTTGCCCACTTCCCAGGGGCGGCCCTTCTTCTTGGCCGCGCCCTGGAGGTCGCGCCGCGTCATGTCGAGCGACAAGGCGTAGCCGAAGACATGGTCGAGCGCAGAATCGACCGGAATGTTGACGCCGCCGGTCTTGAGCGCAACGGCCATCTCGGCCTCGTAGTGCACGTCGTCGGACTTTGTAGGGTAGGGGAATTCTCCCGAAGGATCGAGATTGTCGGGATTCTTCTGGAAGAAGAACGGCGGGTCGCGGTCGGGGTCGTCGCCCATCTCGATGGCGTGCGCGGCGTAATTGCGCCCGATGCAATAGACCCTGCGCACCGGGAACAGGGCATCGTTGCCGGCAATCGGCAGCCCCACGGGCTGCGGCGGTTCGATGATGTAATCGGGCATGGTTCCTCCAGGTTTTTTGATTCGTTGCTAAAGTCATAAGCTCAGATCAATTTTGGATCAATCCGAAGAGACTGCGATAATATCGATTTTATTTCTTGCAATATAGGATTGATCGGCCATAATCGATCCAATATCTCAGAATTGGTGGATCAATCTGAGGTTAGACAGCGAAATGGACAAACCAATGCACATTAGCCGCGAGGCCAGCGTGGACAGTCTGAAAGCCTTTATCGACGCGGGCGGTTATGCGCCCGGTGACCGGCTTCCGGCAGAGCGGGATCTGATCGGCGCATTGGGAATGACGCGCGCCACGCTGCGCCGGGCGCTGGAAGCGCTTGAGCATGAGGGGCTGATCTGGCGGCACGTGGGCAAGGGCACCTTTCTGGCCGAGCCCAAATCTGCCAGGGACGTGCTGGAACTGCCCGACATCGGCCACCATCTGACCCCGGTCAAGGTGATGCGCGCCCGGTTGAGCATCGAGCCGGCCATCGCCCGCGAGGCGGCGGTCAATGCCTCGGGCCGCGCGGTGGCAAAGATCATGCAGGCGGTCGAAAGCTGCGAACAGGCAGAGACCTGGGCCGAGTACGAGGCGCATGACGACGCCTTTCACCATGCGGTGGCGGTGGCCTCGGACAATCTTTTGCTGGTCACGCTCTATGACCAGATGAACAAGGTTCAGCGCAACGTGGCCTGGCGCAGGGTGGTGCGCGAAAGCATCCGCCCGCCGCGCAGCCACACCAGTTTCGAGGAGCACAGGAAAATCGCCGCCGCCGTAGAGGCGCGCGATCCGATGGGGGCGCATGATGCCATGCGCCGGCATATCGGATCGGTGTCGGCGCGCCTGTTCGGGGAGATCTGAGAGCAGGCCGACAGGGGGGAAGACGGAAAATCCGCGCCCGCCCTCGGTAGGGACCAAAGCAAAATCCAAGGGAGGAACACGATGAAACATCTACTGCGCAAGACCACGGCGTGGATCGCCGGGGCGGTGATGGCCGGCGGCCTGATGCTGCCGGCACTCGCCGAGGCGGACACGATCAAGATCGCCCTGGCCGAGACGCCATCCGATGAGCTGGCAGCTTTCTTCGTCGCGCTGGAACGTGCCAAGGCCAACGGGCTGGACTATGAATGGACCGCCTTCTCGGATGAAGAGCTTGCCATCCAGGCGGTGCTGAGTGGCCAGATGGATATCGGCTTCGGCACGCCCTATGCGGCGATGCAACGGTCCCGGGCGCCGATCCGGATTATCTTCCAGCTGTCCAAGCTGAAGTTTTTCCCGGTCACGACCACCAAATACGAAGCGCTCGAGGATCTCGATGGAGAGCCGATCCTGCTGCATTCGCGGGGCGGCGGCACCGATTCCATCGCCAATGTGATCGAGGAGCGGCTGGGCATCAAATTCGGCGAACGGTCCTACGTGCCGGGATCGTCGAACCGGGTGGCGGCGCTGCTTGGCGGCCAGGCGGACGCCACGATCATCGACCTGTCGAACACCAACAAGCTGATGCGCAGCCCCGAGGCCGACCGGTTCAACGTGCTCGAGATGTTCGAGGTCGAGGCGTCGGATGAGGCGCTGTTCGCCAATCTCGACTGGATCCAGAACAACGAGGAAGACGTGCAGATCTTTGTCGATGCCCTGCTCAGCACCTATCGCGACATGCACGAGGATCCGACGATCATCCGCCGCGAGACCAATCCCGACGGTCCGATCGGCCAGTTGCCCGAACAGATCCTGGGCGAGCTTGACGGCTTTTACGGCGATGCGGTCGACGCCGGGCTGTATTCCAAGGATGGCGGCGGCAGGGTCGCGGCCAATGCCGATCTCGAATGGTACTCGGCGGCGGGTCAGCTCGAAGGCGATCCGTCGGACCTGAATATCGAGGACTTCTGGTATCTCGCGCCGCTCGACAAGGCGATGAACTGATCTCCGACGCGCAATCCGAGCCGACTGCGGCCCGGATTGCACCCTTTCATCCCACAATAGGGGACATCACCCCATGGCGAACCGTTCGCTCTATCTGAAAATCCTGTCTGCCGTCATCATCTTCGGCGCGTGGGAGATCGCCGGCAGAATACCTGTCAGCTACGCCTTTCCCACCTTCCTCGAATCCATGGCCGCGCTGGGCAATATGGCCTTGGACGGGCGGCTGTGGGAGGCCTATGCCGAAACCCTGCGGCCGCTTGTCGTCGGCGTTGCGATCTCCACCGTCCTGGGCATCGGGCTCGGGCTCTGGATCGGGCTCAGCAAATTCTTCGACTGGCTGGTCTCGCCGATCTTCATCGTGATGCAATCGGCGCCACTGGCCGCGCTGATCCCGCTTCTGGTGATGGCCTATGGCATCGGGCTGACGTCCAAGGTCTTTGTGGTCTGCATCATGGCCATGCCGGTGATCGTCCTGAACACAGCCAGCGCGGTGCGTCACACGCCGGAATCGATGAAGGAGATGTGCAAATCCTTTCTCGGTACGCGTACCGACATGTTGATCAAGATCATCATTCCCGCCGCCTCGCCGCTGATCTTCTCGGGGCTGCGCCTTGGCGTGTCCGCCGGTTTCATCGGCGCCATTCTGGCCGAACTCAAGATCACGCCAACCGGGGTCGGCGACATCATCACCTTCAGCCGCTCGATCGCCGATTACCCCAGCATGTATGCGGCGATCTTTTCCATCATCGTGCTTGCGGTTCTGTTTCTGAACCTGCTGGAGCGCACCGAAAAAACCCTCTTCAAAGGACACGACCGTGGATATGTCTCTGATTAAGGAAGCCCCTGCGACGGCAGAACCCGCTCTGAGCGAAATCGCTGTCTCCGTCCGAAACATCTCGAAGAACTATGGCGCGGTCGAGGCGCTGAAGGATCTGACGCTGGAGTTTCCGCGCGGCCAGCTGACCTCGCTGCTCGGGCCTTCGGGCTGCGGCAAGACCACATTGCTGAAGATCATCGCCGGCCTTCTGGAGCCGACCTCGGGCGAGGTCGAGGTCAATGGCAAGCCGGTGACCGGCCCGGGTCCGAACCGCGCCTTTGTCTTTCAGGATTTCGCGCTGCTGCCCTGGGCCACGGTGATGCGTAACGTCGCCTTCGGGCTGGAACTGCGCAGCATCAACAAGTCCAAGCGCGAGGACATCGCCGCGAAATACATCAAGGAAGTCGGGCTTGGCGGGTTCGAAAACAGCTACCCGCACGAGCTTTCCGGCGGCATGCGCCAGCGGGTCGGTCTGGCCCGCGCGCTGTCGGTCGATGCCAAGGTGTTGCTGATGGATGAACCCTTCTCGGCGGTCGACGAGCAGACCCGGCGCAAGTTCCAGGAGGACCTTCTGGGCCTGGTGCAAAACGAGAACAAAACCTTCATCTTCGTTACCCATTCGATCGAAGAGGCGGTCTATGTCTCGGACCAGATCGCCATCCTTCTGCCGCGCCCAAGCCGGGTGTCCGAGATCATCCGCCCCTCGGGCTTTCGCCACAAGGATCACGACCAGATCCGCCGTGACCCGGAATATCTCGATATCGTCGACGATATCTGGGCCTCGCTGCGCAGCTACGTGGAGTGATGACATGAAGCTCTTCGGCTACAACCTGCCCGGCATGTCCTCGCTGATCATCTGGGGGCTGCTCTGGGAGCTGATCGGGCAGCTGGACGTGACCTTCTTTGTTCCGCCGCTGTCGGAAGTTCTGGCCACGCTGTTCGAGATCATCGGGACGCCGGCCTTTCTCAAGGCGCTTGGCGAAACCGGCTATGCCTTTGTGGTGGGGGTGTTCTTTGCCGTCTTCATCGGCATTCCGGTCGGCATCCTGATGGGGCGCTCGCGGCTGCTGGACGAATTGCTGCTGCCTTGGGTCAATGTGTTTCTCAGCGCTCCGCTGACGGCATTGGTCCCGGTGCTGATGGTGCTGTTCGGCTTTGGCATGAAGTCGATCATCATCACCACGACCCTGTTCGCGATCTGGATCATCATCCTGAACTCGCGGGCGGGTGTGAAACAGATCAACCGATCACTGGTCGAAATGGCGAAATCCTTCGGCGCCTCGCCGGCTGACGCTTTCTTCAAGATCTACTTCTGGGCCGCACTGCCCGAGATCCTCGGCGGGGTGCGCATCGGTGTCATTCGGGCGGTCAAGGGGGTGATCATCGGTCAGCTTCTGATCTCGATCGTCGGCTTCGGCGCGCTGTTCGAGCTCTATTCGTCGAATTTCCTGATGGCGCATTTCTGGGCCGTTCTGATCGTGCTCTTCGCGCTGGCGTTCACCATCGCCGAGTTTCTGGCCTACCTCGAGCGGCGCGTCGCCTATTACGCGGCGAAACGCTGATCCGACGGGCCGCCGCGCGGTGGCCCGTCACGGCAAACTATCCGAGCAGTAAGGGAAAGGGGGGCGGTTTGGCCCCCCTTTGGCAGCCTGGGAGCCGGTCTCAGGTCAGGCTGACGTTTTGGCCTGACAACTCGACGGAGAGGGTGATCGATCCCTCGTTGATCAGCCAGCGGCGCAGGGTGAAGCTGCGCGCGCCGGCGCGGTGCATCGGGTCGTTCTCGGCCAGACTGCGCGCCGCCTCGAAAGAGGCCGCGCGATAGACGATCAGCCCCATGCCTTCCATCATCTCGCCGCTCTCGTCCGACATCGGCCCGGCAAAGACCAGCGCGCCCTCAGCCTCGAGCCGGGCCTGATAGGCCAGATGATCGGGTAGCGCGGCTTTGACGTCGGCACCATCGCCGGCCGGAACCGATTGAACCACAAAGAGCTCCAGCGCCAGCGCGCCGCGCGACCGGGCTTCGGACATGTAATCATTCCATTTTGGCATGTTTTCGACCTCCATACTCAAAAACATCGATTTTGTTTGACCTGAGTATTTTTTATCGGCAAAAATATCTGCAATCAAGCTGGAGGAATCGATGCGTCTGCTGGTGGGAAGTGTATCCGGGAAACGGGCCGTCTTTGCGGTCGACGGGGACAAGGCGGTCAATTTGACCGAGGCTGTAACCGGGATCGGGGACGACCTGGCGGCGCTGATCGCCGATCCGTCGTTGCTGGAACAGGCCCAGGAACAGGCCCGGGAGCTGGCGCGGGGCGCCAAGGGCGTCGCGGTGTCCGACATCACGCCGGCGCTGCCGGTCTCTGCACCGCCGACGATCATCTGTCTCGGTCTCAACTACACCGATCACATCAAGGAAGGCGGTTACGAGATTCCCGACTACCCGGCGCTTTTCATGCGCGGGCAACAGTCGATCATGGCGGCGGGCCAGCCGATGGTGCGGCCGGGGTGTTCCGATCATCTGGATTACGAGGCCGAGCTGATGGTGATCATCGGCAAGGGCGGGCGGCATATTTCCGAGGCCCAAGCGCTGGAACATGTGTTCGGCTATACGGTGTTCAATGACGGCTCGGTGCGCGATTACCAGCGCAAGACGCACCAATGGACACCGGGCAAGAATTTCGACGCCACCGGCGCCATCGGGCCGTTCGTGGTGACGCCGGAGGATCTGCCCGAAGGCGCCTCGGGGCTGAAGATCGAGAGCCGGGTGGGCGCCGAGATCCTGCAAAGCTCGAACACCGGCAATATGATCTGGTCGGTGGCCCAGACGATTGCCACGATCTCGGAATATACCACGCTTCAGCCCGGCGACCACATCGCCATGGGAACGCCGCCGGGTGTCGGCCACGCCAAGAAACCCGCGCCGCGCTGGCTCAAGCCCGGCGAAACCGTCGAGATCGAGATCGAGGGCATCGGCATCTGTGCCAGCCCGGTGGTGGACGAAGCCGAAATCGGACGGGAAGCCGCGGAATGATGCGTGAACCCACGGATATCCGCCGCCAGCAGGCGCAACGGGCGGTGCAGGCACTGCGGGCGCGGGTCGACCGGCTGGACGATGATGCCATCGATCTGATCCTGCGCGATGCGCGGTCACATTACGCCTGGACCGACCGGCCGGTTGGCGAGGATCTGCTGCGTACCCTGTTCGAGATCACCATCGCCGGGCCGACCAGCATGAACACCTGCCCGGCACGCTTTGTCTTTGTGACCTCGGAGGCGGGCAAGGACCGGCTGGCGAAATCGCTCAAGGCCAAGAACATCGACAAGATGCGCGCCGCGCCGGTGACCGCGATCGTCGCTTGGGATCCGCTCTACTGGCAACGGCTGGATTTCCTGTTCCCGCACGAGGATCGCAAGCATCTGTTCGACGGCAAGGAGGATTACGCCGAAATCACCGCCTTCCGCAACGCAACGCTGCAAGGGGCCTATCTGATGATCGCGGCCCGGGCGCTCGGGCTCGACGTGGGGGCGATGTCGGGTTTTTCCAACGAGATCGTGGACCAGGAGTTCTTTGCCGAAAATGGCTGGAAATCCAATTTCCTGGTCAATCTCGGTTATGCCGACGAAAGCGCGCTGTTCCAGAAACTGCCGCGGTTTACGTTCGACGATATCTGCGAAATCCTGTGAGGCGCCATGGCGATCAGACCAAAGACCAAAATGACGATCAAGCTGGCGGGCCGGGGTACCAGCCACTCGCGCAGTGAGGCCGAAATTGACGGCAACACCGTGGTGATCGACGAGCCGGTGGCCCGCGGCGGCACCAATGACGGGCCGTCACCCACTGCCACCGCCTATGCGGCGCTGATCGGTTGCACCAATGTGATCGGCCACAAATGCGCCCACAGCCTGGGCATCGACATCGGCAATCTTGCCTTTGACATGGAAGTCGATTTCGATCGGCGCGGGGTGCTTCTGATGGAGGAGGTGGATGTGCCCTTTACCGCCATCCGGCTGGCCGTGGCCGCCGATGGGCCATGCACCGAAGAAGAGCTGCAAAACGTGGCCGCGGAGACCGCCAAATTCTGCGCGATCTCGAAACTGTTCGAAAGATCCGGAACGGACCTGAACATCACCTGGCGCAAGGGCTGAACGCCCGCGTCACACTTTGGGAGGAGACTGACATGTTCAATTCATTCGCTAAACGCGCGGTGCTCGGGCTTGCGCTGAGCACCGCGGCCTTGCCCGCATACGCGACCGAGACGATCAAGGCGGTGGTGATCGACGGCTATCCGGCCCGGGCGCTCTGGGTGCAGGAGTTCACCAATTTCTTCATTCCCGAGGTCGACAAGCGGCTCGCCGAGACCGGCAATTACCAGATGGACTGGCAGGAAAGCTATGGCGGCACCATCGTCAAGCCCAAGGGCGTGCTCGAGGGCATCAAGCTCGGGCTGGGCGACATCGGCATCGTGACGACGATCTTTCACAATTCGAAACTGCCGAGCCAGGCGATTGCGGCGGCCACGCCGTTTGTCGCCGCCGATGCCCGCGCCGTGGCCAGGGCGGTGGATGAGATCGCCAAGGAATTTCCGGCGATGCAAGCCGAGTTCGACGCGCAGAACCAGGTCTACCTGGCGACCGGCGTGGTGCTTGACACCTACCAGATCTTCTCGCGCGAGCCGGTCGAGAGCCTGGCCGATATCGAGGGTGACAAGGTTGCCGGCGCCGGCATGAACCTGCGCTATCTCGAAGGCATCCAGGGCGCGGCCGGTGTGCGCGGCGGGTTGACCGATTTCTACAACATGGTGCAGACCGGCCTTGTCGATCACGCCATGCTCTGGCCGGAAGCCGCGGCGACATTCAAGATCTCCGAGGTCGCGCCCTATATGCTGCGCGCCGATCTTGGCGCGGTGAATTCCAAGACGATCACCGTGAACAAGGACTATTGGGAGGGGCTGCCGGCCGAGGTGCAAGAGGCGCTGCAAGAGGTCGCCGTGCTCTACCGCGATCACGTCGCGGGCATCGCCATGGACCGCGCCGAGGAAAGCCGCAACGCCTATGTCGCCGCCGGCGGCACGATCACGGAACTGGGGGAGGACCAGCGCGCGGCCTGGGCCGACGCGATGCCGAATATCGCGGCGGAATGGGCCAAGGGGCTGGACGATTCCGGCCAGCCCGGCACCGAGATGCTTCAGGCTTATATGGCCAAGCTGAAAGACGCGGGCTTTACCCCGGTGCGCGATTGGGCCGCCGACGCGGCCACCAACTGAGCCCGGTCAGGCAAAGCTGGTGCGCAGCGCTGTGAAACGACTTGCCGACGGCATTGCGATGGCCGCCAATGCCGCCGGCACCCTCGTCGTCGTCCTGCTTGTCGCGGTGGTGAATTATGACATCATCGCCCGCGGATTGTTCAATCGCCCCTTTCTCGGAGCGGTGGAAGTGGTGCAATTCTCCATGGTCCTCATCGTCTTTCTGCAACTGCCCGACGTCATCCGCGTCGGCCGGCTGACCCGATCCGACGGCTTTCTGGGGCTGCTCGCGGTGCGCGCGCCACGCAAGGGCCGGCTGCTCAGCCGTGCCATCGACCTGAGCAGCGCCATCTTCATGGCGCTGGTGGTCTATGCCATGTGGCCCGAGTTCCTGGAAATGTGGGCCTCGCAGGATTATTTCGGCGTGCCCGGGGTGTTCACCGCGCCCTGGTGGCCGGTCAAGCTTGTCATCCTGCTCAGCGCGGGGCTCTGTGTCGTGCATTTCCTGCTGCATGTCGCCCGCCCGCTGATCGATGACCAACCGGAACTGGAAAGCGGATCATGACGCCGGTCGAAATTGGCCTTTTCTCGATCGTCGCGATCATCGTGCTGATCTATCTCGGGGTCTATATCCCGATTGCGCTGGGAATGGTGAGCTTTCTTGCCATCTGGATCATGCGCGACAACATCGACCTGTCCTTCGCGCTGCTCAAGATCGCCATCGGCGACAGCGCGATGGAATACACCTTTGCCACGATTCCGCTCTTTACCTTCATGGGGCTGATCGTCTCCAAGGCGGGGCTGGGGGCCGATATCTATGCGGTGATGAACCAGGGCTTTCGCCGCATCACCGGCGGCATCGGCATGGCGACGGTGGGGGCCAATGCGGTGTTTGCCGCTGTCACCGGCTCGTCGATCGCCAGCGCCTCGGTGTTTTCCAAGATGTCGGTGCCCGAGATGCTGAATTTCGACTACAACCCGCGATTCGCCGTGGGGGTTGTTGCGGGCTCTTCGGTGCTGGGCATGATCATTCCGCCCTCGGCCATGCTGATCATCTATTCCTTCGTGGCCGAGCAATCGGTGGGCGAGATGTTCCTGGCCGGCGTGGTGCCCGGTCTGATGCTGGCAGCGGCATATGTCGCGGCGATCTGGCTGATGGCGCGGCTGACGCCGGGCTTTGTCGGTGGCCGCGAGGTCGAAGCCGCGACCCTGATGCCCTGGTCCGAGATCGCGGTGAAATTGGGGCCGGTCGCCGGTCTGATCCTCGTCGTGCTGGGCGGCATCTACACCGGCTGGACCACCCCGGTCGAAGCCGGCGCGGCGGGTTCTGCCCTCGGTATCGTCATCGCGGCGCTGCGCCGCCGGATCACCTGGCGCAGCTTCTGGGAAACCGTGATCGAGACCGGCCATATCACCGCCGCGATCCTATTCCTGATCACCGCCGCCTCGATGTATGCCCGGATGCTCGGGCTGGCCGGGCTGCCCAACGAATTGCAGACCATCCTGGCCGCCAACGAGTTCTCGTTCTTCTGGATCATGGTGCTGCTGGTGGTGCTGATGCTGTTTCTCGGCACCATCCTCGACACCGCCTCGATCATCCTGATCGTGGTGCCGCTGTTCCTGCCGCTGATCGAGGCGCTGGGGCTCAGCCTGGTCTGGTTCGGCATTGTCGCGGTGGTGGCGGCCGAGATCGGGCTGCTGACGCCGCCGCTGGGGCTGAGCTGCTTTGTCATCAAGGCCACGCTCGACGATGCGCGGATCTCGCTCAAGGACGTGTTTCTCGGGGCGCTGCCCTTCGCCTTTGTCATGCTGGTGGTGCTGGTGCTGCTGATCCGCTTTCCCGCCCTCAGCCTTGCCATTCTGAATTAGAGGTTTGCCCTATGCGCAATGTCACCCAGGAAAACATCACCGACGCCTTCATCAGCTACATGGGCGAAGAGACCGACCCCCGCCTGCGCGAAGTGATGACCAGCCTTGTCCGCCACCTGCATGCCTTTGCCAAGGAGGTGAACCTGACCCACGCGGAATGGCAGACCGGGATCGCCTTTCTCGAGCGCGCCGGCGAGATTTCGGATGCCGAGCGGCATGAGTTCGTGCTGCTTTCGGATGTGCTGGGCCTGTCGTCGCTGGTCGACATGCTGCATTCGACGGCCGAGGGCACCTCGTCGTCGGTGCTGGGGCCGTTCCATATCTCCGGCTCGCCACCGCTGCCGGTGGGCGGAGATCTGCGGGGCGAGACCGAGGCGCCGGTGCTGCTGGTCGAAGGCGTGGTGAAAGACCCCGAGGGCAATCCGATCCCCGGCGCCCGGCTCGACATCTGGCAGACCGCGCCGAACGGGCTTTATTCCAGCCAGGACCCGGAACAGGATACCTATGATTTCCATGGGCTTCAGACGGTGGGGGCCGACGGGCGGTACGCCTTCACCACGGTCAAGCCGGTGGAATATACCGTGCCTTCGGATGGGCCGGTGGGCGACATCCTGCGCGCCTGCGGCCGCCATCCCTGGCGGCCCTCGCACCTGCATTTCATTGCCGAGGCCGAGGGCTTCCGCCCGCTGGTGACCGAGGTCTTTCCCGAGGACGACCCCTATCTCGATCAGGATACGGTGTTCGGCGTGCGCGCGGATCTGGTGATGCGCTATCAGCCTATGCCGGCGGGCAGTTTCCCGGCGACGGGCTTCGACCTGTCCGGCAGGGTGCCCGGCGATTACCTGAAGGTGACCTTCGATCTCACATTGGTCGCGGCCTGAGGCCGGGCCGGCGCCGGCCGCGGCGGGACGGTCTCAGGCAGGGGACCGACGCAGCAGATAGGTGTCCATGATCCAGCCATGGCGGGCGCGGGCCTCGGCCCGGGTGGCGGTGATATCGGCGGCGGTGTCGGCCAGCGGCCCGGCGCGCAACAGCTGCGCCTCGCTGCCGAGGTAGGCGCCCCACCAGATATGCAGACCGGCGGGATCGAGGTCGCGGAAGCTGCAAGCGCCATCGAGCATCACCACCAGGGTTTCTTCGTCCTGCGGGAAGCCATGGGAGCGGAGCTGTCGCCCGGTGGTAACCCGGATCGGGCCATCGACGGTGTTGAGCGGGATCGCATGCGCGGCGGTGAGCGCCTGCACGGCGGTGATGCCCGGCACAACGCGCAGGCGCGGGCAGGGCGTCAGCCGCCGCGCGATCCTGAGCGTGCTGTCATAAAGCGCCGGATCGCCCCAGACCATCAGGGCCACCGGGCCCGGCGGCGTCTCGGGGCCGAGCGCCGCGATCCAGCGGCGGGCGATCTCGTCATGCCAGGCGCTGACGCGTGCGCCATAGGGCAGCGCCGGGTCGCGCTCGGGATAGGTGAAGGTGCGAATCTCGGCGTCGCTGCCCGCCGCCTCGAGGATGGCGTAGCGCAGCGCCGCCAGATCCTGTTTGTCATCGCCCTTGAGCGGCAGCAGGATGATCGCGGCCTCGCGCAGCGCCTGCATGCCTTCCAGCGTCACATGGGCGGGGCTGCCGGTGCCGATGCCGATCAGCCAGAGGTCCTTGATCATCGGAATGTCCTTTCACGCAGAAGTCCGGGGCGCGTGCGCGCCCCGGACCGGTTCAGCGGCCGTGCGGCGTTACGCCGAGCGGTAGAGCCGCGGTGCAAGCAGGCGCGCGACGCCGGTGTCGCGCAGCGCCTTGGCCCCGGCCAGCGCGGCCAGGTCGGCCAGCGGCTCGATCAGCAGCACCAGCATGTAGGCGGCGCCGAAGGTCCAGACCGACTGGAAGGTCGCGGCGGTGACGCCCTGGCCATAGAACGCCCAGAAGGCGACCCAGGTCACCACACCGCCCTGGTAGACGGCCGAGAGCTTGAGCATGTCCTTGTAGGCCAGATCGACATAGGCGGTGTCACGCGGGATGATCCGGCGCGCCAGCGCCGAGGCGGCAAAGAGCGGCACCAGCAGCGTGGTGACATTGACGAAATACATCGGCATGTCGGTGGGGGCAAAGAACAGCCCCTGGATCAGCAGCCCGATCGCCAGGCCCAGCGCCGCCGGCGCCGTGCCGAGCAACAGGAAGAGAGTCGAGCCGAGGATGAAATGCACTTCCGAGATGCCGACCGGGAAATTCGGAAGCACTTCGAAAAACAGCAGAGCGCCGATGGTGGCAAGCAGAGTCCGCAAGGCAAAGGCGCCGGAGTTGGTGCGCGACAGATCGTCCACGGTCTGCTTGGCGGTATAGGTCGCCGCCCCTGCGGCGGTGGTGTAGGCGAAGGTCATCTTGGCGCCGTCAACGACGCCGGGTTCGATATGCATGTCAGTTCCTTTCTCGTGATGCTGCCCCTCCGGCAGCGGAAATTGCCCGTGCGGGCGTGGAAAAGGGGGCACATGGCAGGTCTCCTGACTTGCGGGTCATCGCGCCTCGGCCCTTCCCGGCCTCGCGGCCAGTGGGACGTTCCTCGGCACTCTCCGCTTACAGTTGCGGGGGCAGTCCGGGAGTTGCACCCGGTTCCCTGTGGCCACTCGCGCGGCGCACCATGCTTTCCTTGTGGTCCGGGGCTGTCCCCGGCGTCTGTGATCTGTCTGCCTTACTCCTCTGCCAGTGGACCGAAAAAGATGAGCCCGGCCTTGTCGCCGGTTTCGCGGGCCAGCGCCTCGGCGAGGCTGGCGACGCTGTGCCGGGTCAGTTTCTGGTCGGGGCGGCTGACCGATTCCGCGAGCAGCGCCGGGGTGTCGGGCGGCAGGCCCTGGGCGATGAGCTTGGCGGCGAGGCCGGGAAAGGTGCGTTTGCCCATGAAGATCGCGGTCACCGCCGTGGGATCGGCCAGGGCGGCAAGGTTGGCGTCTTCCGGCAGGGTCCCGCTGATGTCATGGCCGGTGGCGAATTGCACCCGCCGCGCGGTGAGCCGGCGGGTCAGCGGTATGCCGGCGGCGGCGGCGGCGGCACAGGCCGAAGGCACGCCGGGGATGATCTCATAGCCGAGCCCGGCTGCCTTGAGCGCCGTGATCTCCTCTTCGAGCCGGCCGAAGATACCGCTGTCGCCGGATTTCAGCCGTACCACGCGTTGGCCGGTGCGGGCGTAATCCACCAGCAGCCGGCTGACGTGATCCTGTCGCGGCGAGGGCCGCCCGGCGCGTTTGCCGACGCCGACAAGATCGGCGCCGTCGCGGGCCAGCTCGAGGATCGGGCCGGAGGACAGATCGTCATACAACACCGCATCGGCGCGTCCCAGCCGATCCACCGCCTTGACGGTCAGCAGCTCGGGATCGCCGGGGCCGGAGCTGACGAAGCTGACGATGCCCTGGTGGGTGTCCTGCGTCATGCCGTCTCCTCGGCCGAGATGAGGTGAAAGAAGCTGCCCGAGACCCGGCCGCGCAGGGATCCGGTTTCCGGCACCGGCGTGCCGTCGGCATCGGTGACCGCCGCCAGCGGTGCGTCGGGCTGCTCGAGGATGGTGGAATAGTGGAATTCGTGGCCGCGCAGCGCGGTGCCGGCGGCATGGCCCGGCATCGGCGCCTTCAGCGTCGCGCGGCGATAACCCAGGTGGAACTTGCGCGTCTCGTAGCTGGTGACCAGCCCCAGCAGCCCGGCCATCCGGTGGGCTGTGCCCTGTTTGTCGATCAGCGCCGCGCCCAGCGCCATGTATCCGCCGCATTCGCCATGCACCGGCCGGCGCTCGGCGTGGCGGCGCAGCCCGGCGCGGAAGTTTTCGGCGGCGGCGAGCCGGCCGGCGTGCAGCTCGGGATAGCCGCCGGGCAACCAGACCACATCGGCCTGCGGATCGGGCGGTTCGTCGGCCAAAGGCGAGAACGGCAGGATCTCGGCCCCGGCGTCGTGCCAGCCCTGAAGCAGATGCGGATAAGTGAAGGAAAACGCCGCATCCCGGGCAATGGCGATGCGCTGGGCCGGCGGTGGCGGCAGGGCGGCGGCGCCCGGCACCGGCAGGCCGCGCGCGGCGGCGCGCAGCGCGGCCAGGTCGACATGGTCGCGCAGGAAGGCGGCATAGGTGGCGATGGCGGCCTCGAGGTCGGGATGTTCGACCGCCTGGATCAGTCCCAGGTGCCTCTCCGGCAAGGCAAGGTCGCCGCGCCGGGGCAGCACGCCCAGCACCGGCAGACCGGCCTGCTCCATCCCCAGCCGTGCCAGCCGTTCGTGCCGGGGCGAGGCGACCCGGTTGAGGATCACCCCGGCAAAGGGCAGCTCGGGCCTGTAGGTCCGAAAGCCCAGCGCCGTGGCGGCGGCGCTCTGCGCCTGACCGCTGACGTCGAGCACCAGCACCACCGGCCAGCCCATCGCCAGCGCCGTCTCGGCGCTGGAGCCGAAGCCTTGCTGGCCGCGGGTGGCGACGCCGTCGTAGAGCCCCATCGAGCCCTCGGCGACGCAGATATCGGCGCCTGCGGCCTGCGAAGCAATCGCCTGCCACAGACCGGCGCCCATCGCCCAGCCGTCCAGGTTGAAGCTGTGGCGGCCGCTGGCGGGGCGGTGAAAGGCCGGATCGATGTAGTCGGGGCCGGATTTGAACGGCTGCACCTGCAAGCCGTCCTCGGCCAGCGCCCGCAACAGCCCCAGCATGACGGTAGTCTTGCCGGTGCCCGAGGAGGGCGCCGAGATCAGCAGGCCGGGAACATCAGCCATGTGTCGCGGCTCCCTCGGCGTCGGGGGTCCAGTCGGTCCAGGGGCTGTCGGCGCTCTGCGGCCGGTAGCGCCGGTCGTAGTCGACGGCATAGAGGCAGCTTTCGTCAAAGCCTTCGCCGGCCAGCGCCGGGCCGACGAGGATCAGCGCGGTGCGGGTGATGCCGCCGTCAAGTTGCGCCTCGATGTCGGCCAGGGTGCCGCGCAGGATCTTCTGGTCCGGCCAGCTCGCGCGGTAGACCACCGCCACCGGGCAATCCGCGCCATAGGCGGGGGTGAGATCGGCGACGACCCGGGCGATTTTCTGGATCGAGAGGTGAAGGGCCAGCGTCGCGCCTGTGGCAGCGAAATTGGTCAGGCTCTCGCCTTGGGGCATCGAGGAGGCACGGCCGGGGGTGCGGGTCAATACCACCGATTGCGCCAGCCCGGGCAACGTCAGCTCGGCGCCAAGCGCGGCGGCGGCGGCGGCAAAAGCTGGCACTCCGGGGGTGACCGAGACCGGGATGTCCAGCGCCTTGAGCCGGCGCATCTGTTCGCCCATCGCCGACCAGACCGAGAGGTCGCCGGAATGCAGCCGCGCCACATCCTGACCGGCGGCATGGGCATCGCGGATCTCGTCGATGATCCGGTCGAGGTCGAGCGGCGCGGTGTTCACGATGCGCGCGCCCGGCGGGCAATGTTGCAGGATCGCCTCGGGCACCAGCGAGCCGGCATAGAGGCAGACCGGGCAGGCGGCGATGATGTCGCGGCCGCGCAGGGTCAGAAGATCGGGGGCGCCGGGGCCGGCGCCGATGAAGTGAACGGTCATTGGGTCTGTCCTTCGGGGAGAGACATGGCCAGCGCGCAGCTGGCCATGCGGTCTGCGGAGATCATCCGGGGCGCGAGCAGCCGCGCGCCGGGGCCGGCGGCGGCCAGCGCGGTGGCTTCGGCCACCGAGCCGGTGCCGCGCGCGGCCGCGACGCGCGGCGAATGGGTGTGGGTAGCCTGCGGCGTCAGGGCCTCGGGCGCGACGGGGCAGACGGGCAGGTCGAGCGCCGCCGACAAGGCGCGGAACTGCGCGGTGCCGGCCTTGTCGGCGGCGGTGGCGAGGCCGGATACGGGGTGATCCCCGCGCGCCCGGTCAAAGGCATCGCGCAGGCTCGCCGCACTGGCATCGCGGCGAAATCCGAAGCCCGCGACGATCATCGCGCCCACCGCCATTGCACCACCGGATAGGCCGATTTCCAGCCGCGTTTCGGCCCGATCGGCGCCACCGAAGACAGCGCGACGCGCAGCAAGTCGCCGCCGTGTTCCGCCTGTGCCGCGACGAGCAGCGCCTCGGTCTCCAGCGTCACCGCATTGGCGACAAGGCGCGGACGTCCGGGAAGTCGTACCAGGTGCGCCAGCAGCTCGGGCCCCAGCCCGCCGCCGACAAAGACCGCGTCGGGCGGCGGCAACCGGTCCAGCGCCGCCGGCGCCGCGCCGGTGACGACCTGCAACTGCTCGACACCCAGACGCGCGGCATTGCCGGCGATGCGGGCGGCCCGGTCGGCGCGGGGCTCGATCGTGGTGGCGGTCAGGCTCGGATCGGCAAGCAGCCATTCGATGCCGATCGAGCCCGAGCCGCCGCCGATGTCCCAGAGATGCTCACCCGGCCGGGGCGCCAGCGCCGAGAGGGTCAGCGCCCGGATCGGCCGCTTGGTGATCTGGCCGTCATTGTCGAACCAGCTGTCCGGCCGCCCCGAGGCCAGGGGCAGCACCGCGCCTTGCCCCGCCACCTCCAGCGCGACACAGACCGGCGCGGCAAAGCTCTGATCGGCCAGCGCCTCGGCGCAGCTCTCGGTGAGGCGCTCGCGCGGGCCGCCGAGGCATTCCATCACCGTCAGCCCGGTGGCGCCAAAGCCCTGCGCGACGAGATAATCGCAGAGTTCGGCCACCGCCGTGCCATCGCGCAGAAGGACGATCAGCCGCTGCCCCGGTGCCATTTGCGGCCGCAGCCGGGCCAGCGGCGCGGCGTGCAGGCCGAGGCAGGCGGTGCGTTCCAGCGGCCAGCCCAGGCGTGCCGCCGCCAGCGAAAAGGTCGCACGGCCAGGAAAGGCCCGCCATTCGCCGCGCGACAGCCGCCGCGCCAGCACCGCGCCGGCGCCGAACCAGAAAGGATCGCCGGAGGCCAGCACCACCACCTGCCGTCCGCGCAGGCCCATCAGCCGGGCCACGCCGTCGGCGAAGGGCACCGGCCAGTCCAAGCGCTCGGCCCCGGGTGCGGTTTCGCGCGCCGGCAGAAGCGACAGGTGACGCGGCGGGCCGAAGACGATTTCCGCCCGCGCCAGCGCGCTTCGGCTTGCAGCGCAGAGCCCGTCCGGGCCATCTTCGCCGAGACCGACGATGGCGAGCCAGGGAGCCTCAGACATGCAACCGAACCTTCTGGTGCTGGGCGGCACGCTCGAAGCCACGCGGCTGTGCCAAAGGCTGGCCGAGGCCGGGCTGCGCGGCACCGTGTCGATGGCCGGCCGTGTTGCCAATCCGGCGGCGCAGGCGCTGCCGCTGCGGATCGGCGGCTTTGGCGGCGCCGAGGGGCTGGCGCGCTATCTTGCCGAGGCGCGGATCAGCCATGTGATCGATGCCACCCATCCTTTTGCCGCACAGATGAGCGCACATGCCGTCGCCGCCTGTGACGCGCGCGCGGTGCCGCTGATCGCGCTGACCCGCGCGCCCTGGCAGCAGACCGCCGCCGACCGCTGGACGCGGGTGAGTGATATCGCCGGCGCGGTGGCGGCGCTGGACACCCCGGCGACGCGGGTGATGCTGGCGGTGGGGCGCATGCATCTGCCGGCCTTCACCGTCAATCCGCAGCATTTCTACCTGCTGCGGCTGGTCGATCCGCCGGTCACGCCGCCCGCCTTCCCCGACCATGCGGTGATCGTCGACCGGGGCCCGTTCCGGCAGGAGGCCGATGCCGCGCTGCTTGACCGGCACGGGATCGAGGTGGTGGTGTCCAAGAATTCCGGCGGCAGCGGCGCCTTTGCCAAGATCGCCGCCGCGCGGGTGCTGGGCCTGCCGGTGATCATGATCGACCGGCCCGCGATCCCGCCGCGCCCGGAAACCCACGACCCGGAGGAGGTGCTGCGCTGGCTGGCTCATGCCGGCACCGAACGCGGGGTATAGACGATCGGACCGCCCTGCCGCGCGATCAGCCGGGTTGTCGAGGCGCCGACGATCACCAGGGTGCGCATATCGGCCATCTCGGGCGTGGTTTCCGGCAGCGGCACCACCCGGATCTCTTCCTCGGGGGTTGAAACGGCGCGGGCAAAGATCACCGGTCGGGCATCGCCGCAGGCGGTCTTGAGCAGGTCGAGCGCGCGGCGGAACCCGTCGGGCCGCGACTTCGAGCGCGGGTTGTAGAAGGCCATGGCGAAATCGGCCTCGACGGCAAGGCGCAGGCGCTTTTCGATCAGCGCCCAGGGCTTGAGATTGTCGCTGAGGTTGAGGGTGCAGAAATCATGCCCCAGCGGCGCCCCGGCGCGGGCGGCGGCGGCCAGCATCGCGGTGATCCCCGGCAGCACGCGGATCTCGAGATCGCGCCAGGCGGGCGGCCCGGCTTCGAGCGCCTCGAAAACCGCCGAGGCCATGGCAAAGACGCCGGGATCGCCGGATGAAACGACGACCACGCGCCTGCCGTCGGCGGCCATTTCCAGCGCATGGCGCGACCGGTCGATCTCGACGCGATTGTCCGAGGGATGCAGCGTCAGCCCGGGCCGTGGCGCCACGCGGGCGACATAGGGGATATAGCCCACCACGTCGGTCGCCTCGGCCAGCGCGGCACGGACCTCGGGGGTGACGAGGCCATCGGCCCCGGGGCCGAGACCGGCGATGACAAGCCAGCCGCTCATGGCCGGCGCCCCTGTCCGTGCACGATGATGATCGAGAAATAGGGGGTGATCCTTTCCTCGGCCTCGGACAGACGCTGCACGGTCTGATCGGGCATGGCGGCATATTCCACCAGCCAGGCGGCCTCGAAACGGCCGGCGCGGCGCAGGGCGCGGCGGATCTTGTCGATGTTGCGGCCGATCTTCATGATGACCAGCGCATCGGCCTGCTGCATCTGGGTCACCAGCACCTCTTCCGGCAAGGTGCCCATCAGCGTGGCAAGCACGTCGTCGCCCCAGGTGATCGGCGCATCGGTCGCGGCCCAGGCCGCGCCCATGCCGGTGATCGCCGGCACCACCCGGACCGGCACCAGATCGCGCAGCCGGGCATGCAGGTGCATGAAGGAGCCATAGAAGAACGGATCGCCCTCGGCCAGAACCAGCACGTCGTGCCCGGCCTCGGCCAGCGCCTGCAATCGCTTGGTGCAGTCGCTGTAGAAGGCCGAGAGCAGCGCGTTGTACCGCGGATCGGTCAGCGGAATTTCCGTGGTCACCGGATATTCCATGGCGATCTCGACCACGCCGTCGGGCAGCATCCCCTCGACGATGCGCCGCGCCTGGCCGCTGCGCCCGGCTTTGCGGAAATAGGCCACGTGGCTGGCGCCGCGCAACAGCCGGTCGGCGCGCACCGACATCAGCTCGGGATCGCCCGGCCCGAGGCCGACCCCCCAGATCGTGCCTTTCACTGCCTGCGCCGCCGCCGCCCGGACCTCCTGCTGCACGGTCATTCCGCGCGGCTCGCGATGGCGTTGATCGCCGCGACGGTGATCGCGCTGCCGCCGAGCCGGCCTTCGACAATGCAGCAGGGCACCGGCTGCGCCTGCCAGAGCGCCGCCTTGCTTTCCATCGCGCCGACAAAGCCCACCGGGCAGCCGATAATCGCCGCCGGGCGCGGGCAGTTGGGGTCTTCGAGCATGTTGAGCAGGTGAAACAGCGCCGTCGGCGCATTGCCGATCGCCACCAGCGCGCCGGCGAGCCGGGGCCGCCAGAGCTCGAGCGCCGCCGCCGAACGGGTGTTGTTCATGTAGCGCGCGAGTTCCGGCACCGCCGGGTCTTGCAGGGTGCAGATCACCGCGTTGTCGGCCGGCAGGCGCGGCCGGGTGACCCCCTCCGAGACCATGCGCGCATCGCAGAACACGGGCGCACCGGCGGCCAGCGCGGCCCGCGCGGCACGGGCAAAGCCCGGCGAGAAGCGGATGTCGCGCTCCAGGCCGACGAGCCCGGCGGCATGGATCATCCGCACCGCGATCGGCTCTTCCTCGGGGTCGAAGCGGGCGAGATCGGCCTCGGCCCGGATCGTCGCGAAACTCTGCTTGTAGATGGCGGCGCCATCCTTTTCGTAATCGTAGGGCATTCAGGTCATTCCGATCAGGTCAATGAGGTGCGGAGGGGCAAGGCCGCGCCGCGCAGGCGGGTCGGCCGCCGTGCCGTTGCGGACAAGGTCGAAGCCGCCATCGCGCCCCACGAGGGTGATATCGGCGGCGCGCGGATTGGCGCAGCCCTTGGCGCAGCCCGAGACATGCAGGCGGCCACGGGTGCGCGGCGCGAGCTGTCGCGCCAGAGCGCGGGTGTCGACGGTGGCGCGCGGGCAGAGCGGCGCACCGGGGCAGGCGTCCACCTCGAGCAGCCGCGCCCCCGGCGTGGTGACAAAGCCCGGCGCGGCGATGGCGCGGGCGTGGCGCAGGCGGATCAGCCGGCCCAGCATCGGCCGCAGCGCCACTGCGCCGCTCCTCCGCATCACCGCCTCCAGCGCCGCGGCCTCCAGGCTGCCGAAAGGCGCGCCGAGGATCATATCCGCGGCTTCGGGGCCGGGCACCGGCGGCGCGGATTGCGCCCGTGGCGCGGCTTCCTGCCAGCACTGCGGCAGGGGCTGGCGGCGCAGATGCCGTGCCATCCGGCCGGCCGTGCGGCCGCCGGTCTCGACAAACCATTGCGCCAGCGCGGCCATCGCGGCCATGGCGCCATCTTCGGCAATCCTCCGGCCCCGCGCCGCGCCATCGGCACGCAGGATCAGCCCGCCGTCGGTGGCCAGCTCGAACCGGAAATCGCCGGAGCCGGCGCCCAGCACCGCCCGGGCCCCGGTGTCGAGCACGACGCCCATCTTCTCGGGCAGGGGGGGCAGGCCGGGCAGGGTGGCCAGCAGCCCGTCATAAAGCCTGTCGGTCAGGTCGCCTGCCGCGCGGTCGGGGGCGACGAGGATGTTGCGGCGGCTTTCCTGCGCCGGGTCGCTGTCGATCAGGCCGTGGCCGTCAAGCGCCTGCAAGAGCTTCGGGTGATCCTCGGATGAGACGCCGCGGATTTGCAGGTTGCCGCGCGAGGTCAGCTCGATCAGCCCCGAGCCATAGCGCCGCGACAGATCGCAGAGCGCCAGCACCTGAACCGCCGAGACCTCGCCGCGAAACGGCCGCAGCCGCACCACCAAGCCGTCGCCCGAGCGCATCGGACGATGGGCGCCGGGGCACCAGCCCTTGACCAGCGGCGCGCTCATGTCGCGGCCGCCATTTCGGCCAGCACGGAATTGCGCTGCGACCGCCAGAGTCCGGCCTGCCAGAGCGCGCGGAACCGATCCTGCATCGCGGCATGGGCGCCGGGGTTGGCGGCGCGCAGAAAGGCCTCGGTCTCGGGGTCGCCCAGCGTCGCGGCATGATAGAGATCGAAGAGATGCGGCGCCACCGCCCCGGCGAGATGGGCAAAGGCGGCCATATGTTCGAGCGTCGCGGCAATCTCGGCGGCGCCGCGAAAGCCGTGCCGTCGCATCCCGGCGATCCAGCGCGGATTGGCGGCGCGGGCCTGCACCACGCGGGCGATTTCCTCGGGCAGGGCGCGGGCACGGGGCCGGTCGGGGCGGGTGCTGTCAAGGTGATAGAGCCGGGCGTTGCCGCCGGTCACCCCCTGCGCGGCGGCAAAGCCGGCCTCATGCGCGGCGTAATCGGCCGCCAGCAGAAGATCGGTCTCGGGCAGGTCCTGAAGGTGCACGAAGCTGTCGGCCCCGGCCACCCGGTCGCGGAGGCCGCTGCTGTCGTGCCGTGCGCTGTCGCCGTCCAGCGCCCAGCTTGAAGCCCGGAGCCAGGCCTCGCCGGCGGCGGCGCGGGCGGGCGCGCCGGAGCTGTCGGGCAGATCGCCCAGCCCCAGCCCGAAGCTGCCCGGCGCCGGGCCGTAGACCCGCGCGCCGACCTCGCGGCCGGCATAGGGGTTCCAGTCGGGCGCCTCGTCGCGCGCCGCCAAGGCCCGCACGGCGCGGGAAAACAGCGCCGACAGCGCCGGAAAGACATCGCGGAACAGGCCCGAGACCCGCAGGGTGACGTCAATGCGCGGCCGGTCGAGCTCGGCGATCGGCAGCACCTCGATGCCGGAGACCCGTTCCGACCCGGCGTCCCAGACCGGCCGCACACCCAGCAGGTGCAGTGCCATGGCAAATTCCTCCCCCGCCGTGCGCATGGTGGCCGAGCCCCAGAGATCGACGATCAGCCCGCGTGGCCAGTCGCCCTCGTCCTGAAGATGCCGGCGCACCAGTTCTTCGGCCAGTGTCACGCCCTGGGCAAAGGCCGATCGGGTCGGCACGGCACGCGGATCGGTGGTAAAGAGGTTGCGGCCGGTGGGCAGCACGTCGGCGCGGCCGCGATAGGGCGAACCCGAGGGCCCGCCCGCGATCCGCTGGCCGGCAAGCGCGGCCGGCAGCGCCGCCCGTTCCTGCGCCACGGCATCGGCGATGGAGGGATCGGTGCTGTCGGCGCGGCCCCAGACATGCAGCCCCTCGCCGAACTGGCTTTCCTTGATGTCACAGACAAAGCGGTCGATGCGGGTGATCGCCTCGGCGGTGGAGCTGGCGCGATCGAGGCCCAGGTCGTCCTCGACGCCGCGCGCCTGCGCCTCGGCGCGGATATCGGCCTGAAGCCGGTCGCGGCGGCGTGGATCGAGCCCGTCGGCATTGGAGAACTCGTCCAGCAGCGCCTCGAGATGGGCCAGCCGGTCGGGCGTGTCGCTGTCGGCCAGAGGCGGTGGCAGATGGCCTAGCGTCACCGCGCCGATCCGCCGCTTGGCCTGCGCCGCCTCGCCGGGATCGTTGACGATGAAGGGATAGATCACCGGCAAGGCGCCGGTCAGCGCCTCGGGCCAGCAGGTCTCGGACAAGGCAACGGATTTCCCGGGCAGCCATTCCAGCGTGCCATGGGCGCCAATGTGGATCAGCGCATCGGCACGGTTCTGAAGCATCAGGTAAAAGGCGACATAGCCGTGGCGGGGCACCCGCGAGAGATCGTGGTAGTCGTCGTCGCGCGCCCGCGTCTCGCCGCGCTCGGGCTGCAAGGCGACCAGCGCGCCGCCGAGGTCGACGGCGGCAAAGTGAAAGGCGCCGTCACGGCAGAGCGCATCCGTCTCCGGCGGCCCCCAGCTCTCGGCAAGCTGGTCGCGCAACGGCTCGGGCAGGCGGGCGAGGGCATCGTGATAGGCCGCAAGCGGCAGTTTGATCGCGTCGCTCTGCAACCGCGAGGTGAGATCGCCGGCCTCGGCGATATCGTGGCCCGCCGCGCGCAGATCGGACAGGATCGCCTTGGCCGAGGCGGGCGCGTCGAGCCCCACCGCATGGCCGAGGTTCCAGTGCTTGCCGGGATAGGTCGAGAGCACCAGCGCCAGCCGCCGTTCCGCCGGGGCGCGCCCGGCGAGACGCAGCCAGCCGCCGACCCGCGCGACCAGCGCGGCGATGCGCTCCGGCACCGGCCGGTGTTGCCGGCGGGCGAATTGCAGATCGGGGTCGCGCTCGGCCTCTGCCTTGAACGACACCACGCCGCCCATCAGCCGGCCATCGACTTCCGGCAGCACCACATGCATCGCCAGATCGGCTGGCGACAGCCCGCGTTCGGCGGCTTGCCAGGCGGCGTGCGTCGAGGTCGCGAGGGCCGCCTGAAACACCGGCACGCCGGCGGCGTCGAGCACCGAGGCCCCGGCCGCGCCACGGCCGGAAAAGGCGGTGAGATTGACAATGGCGTCGGGCGATTGCGCGCTGACCGCGGCACGCAGGTATTCGGTCAGTTCCGGCAGCTTGAGCGAGGGCGCGTAGAGCCCGATGACTTCGGCGCCCGCGGCCCGGAAGGCGGCAAACAGCGCCTCGACCGGCGCCATGTCGGCCGCCACCAGATAGGAGCGGTAGAACACCACGAGAAGCTTGCGGCCCGCCAGGGGCCCGTTCTGGACCGGTGTCGGGCGCGGCGGATCGGCATCGGGGGCCATCGCGCCGGTCTCGGGCGTCCAGAGCCCCATCGGCGGCAACGCCTTGGAGCCGGGGACCGGAGCGGCATAGAGCCCCGAGGCCAGCGCCAGCTGCGCCAGCGCCGCCTGTGCGGCCACCGCGCCGCCGGTGTCGCAGAGATGCGCCAGCCGCCGGAGCGTCGAGACCGGTAGGGTCGAGACCGCGTCGAGCCGGGCATCCTCGCGGCCGTCCGCCGGCAGCACGGCCAGCGCGATGCCGCGCGATTGCGCCAGCGCGGAAAGCTGGCGCAGACCGTATTCCCAATAGGGCACGCCGCCAATCAGTCGGACCAGGATGCCCTTGGCCCCGGCCAGCGTCTGTTCGACGTAGGTGTCGACCGACAGCGGATGCTGCAAGGCCGCGAGGCTGGCCAGCCGCAGCGTCGGCAGCGCCCCGGCCGGCCCGCCGCCGCGATGCCAGGCGGCGGCGAAAGCCCCGAGGTCGCTGTCGGAGAACGACAGCACGACGAGATCGGCCGGGTCTTGCCCCAGGTCGACCGGCGTGCCGGTATCCTCCAGCCCGTGGCTCTCGCGAAAGACGACGTGCACCGGCGGGTTACTCCGCGGGCTGCGGCGCGAGGTCGGTCAGCGCGGCGCGGATTTCCTCCGGGCGCAGGTCGTCATGTTCGGCGATCACCACCAACCGGCTCCGGCGGGCCTCGTCGGGGGCCCAGAGCCGGTCGAACTGGTGGCGCACCCGCGCGCCCACCGCCTGCACCAGCAGGCGCATCGGCTTGCCGGCAACCGAGGCATGGCCCTTGACCCGCAGGATGTTGTGGCTCTTGGCCAGGCGCTCGATCGCGGCAACCAGATCGGCGGCATCGGCCAGCTCGGGGAGGTCGACGACGATGCTTTCGAAATCCTCGTGATCGTGGTCATGCGGGGTGTCGTGGTGGCTGGGCCGTGCGTCGAGATCGCTCTCGGCGGCGGCGCCGAGGCCGAGGATGATGCGGGGATCGACCGCGCCTTCGGCGACCTCGACCACCGGCAGCACCCGCGGCGCCTCGGCGGCGATCAGGTCCCTGGCCCGGGCGACGCCCTCCGGCCCGGCAAGGTCGGGCTTGGTCAGCAGCACGATGTCGGCGCAGGCGATCTGGTCTTCGAAGACCTCCGACAGCGGCGTTTCGTGGTCGAGGCTGTCGTCGGCCAGCCGCTGCGCATCCACCGCCGCGACGTCGGGGGCAAAGCGGCCCGCCGCCACCGCCTCGGCATCGGCCAGGGCGATCACCCCGTCGACCGTGACGCGGGCGCGGATCGCCGGCCATTCGAAGGCCTTGAGCAGCGGCTTGGGCAGGGCGAGCCCCGAGGTCTCGATCAGGATGTGATCGGGGCGCGGGTCGAGCGCCATCAGCGCCTCGATGGTGGGGATGAAATCATCCGCCACGGTGCAGCAGATGCAGCCATTGGCCAGTTCGACGATGTTCTCGGCCGGGCAGTCGGGAATGGCGCAGTCCCGCAGGATCTCGCCATCGACGCCGACATCGCCGAATTCGTTGACCACCACCGCCAGCCGACGGCCGCCGGGGTTCTTCATCAGATGGGTGATCAGCGTCGTCTTGCCGGCGCCGAGAAAGCCGGTGACGATGGTGACGGGGAGTTTGGCGAGATCGCTCATGGGTCAGGCGTCCTTGGGTGTGGCAATGATCGGGGGAATGCGGGTCAGGCAGTTGCGCTTGAAATGCTCGGGCCGTTCGCGCCAGGGGATCACCCCGTCGGCGGCCGCGTGATACTGCGCCGCGCCGGCCAGCAGCATTTCGGCGCCGTCGGTCTCGTCGACGTTGGAAAAGACATAGGTCCATTTCCCGGCGCCGCCGCGCAGGGCGACGGTGCAGGCGTTGGAACAGTTTTGCAGGCATTCCACCGGTGTCACCCGCAGCCCTTCGGGCGCACCGGTGGCGGTGATCCGGTCAAAGAGCACCTGGCCGGGGCGGCGGTCATCCTCGGGCGCGGCGCCCTTGCGGCGGCAGGTCACGCAGACCAGCAGCTCGGTTGTGGTGGCGGTGGTGTCCTGCTCGTGCGCAGAGTCTTTCATTCTCGCGTGCCCCATCGGCTTGGCAGACAGGGGTATCGGCGGAATGGTGGCCGGCAACGGACACACTCCGACACCGGCACACCCCGTCCGGTCTCATCAGTCGGGCTGGCAGGTCTCCCGGCTCACGGAATTCTGGGCCCGGGGCCCGGCGGTCGCTCTGCCTTCCCGGCCTGTCAGGCCAGTGGCTTCGAGCGCCCTTTTCCGTTCACGGTCGCGGGGGCGGCTGCGTTTGGCCCGGGCGTCCCGTCACGGGGCACCAGGGTTACACATTCCCTTTTCACCTGTTTACACAGGCACCAGCGTCAGGGCACATGGGACGAATTCCGTATACGAGTCAAGTCCGGAGATGGGGATGATCGAAGAGAAAAACGCGCGCCACGCCGAGAAGATGAAGAAGATCAAGGCCGCGCGCGATCGCATGATGGCGACCAAGACCGACGAGAAGGGCCTGATCCTCGTGCATACCGGCACCGGCAAGGGCAAGTCGTCCTCGGGGTTCGGGATGATCCTGCGCTGTATCGCCCATGGCATGCCCTGCGCCGTGGTGCAGTTCATCAAGGGCAATTGGATCACCGGCGAAGCCGAAATGATCCGCAACCGCTTTGCCGAGGAATGCCGGTTCTTCGTTTCCGGAGAAGGCTTTACCTGGGAAACCCAGGACCGCGCCCGCGACATCGCCGCGGCGCAGGCCGGCTGGGAGATCGCCAAGAGCCAGATCCTCGACCCCGAGATCCGGTTCGTGCTGCTCGACGAGATCAACATCGCGCTGCGCAACGATTATCTCGATATCGACGACGTGGTTGCGTTCCTGCAAACCCGCAAGCCGGAGATGACCCATGTCTGCCTGACCGGGCGCAATGCCAAGCCCGAGCTGATCGAGGCGGCGGATCTGGTGACCGAGATGACGCTTGTCAAACATCCGTTCCGCGATGGCATCAAGGCCCAGAAGGGCGTGGAATTCTGAGCCGGGGGGCCGTCGCATGCCGGCGCTGATGATCCAGGGCACCGGCTCCAATGTCGGCAAGTCGATGCTGGTGGCCGGGCTCTGCCGCGCCGCCCGTCGGCGCGGGCTGAGCGTGGCGCCGTTCAAGTCGCAGAACATGTCGAACAATGCCGCCGTGACCCCCGAGGGCGGCGAGATCGGCCGGGCGCAGGCGCTTCAGGCGCTGGCCTGCGGCCTGGCGCCACATGTCGACATGAACCCGGTGCTGCTCAAGCCCGAGACCGATATCGGCGCCCAGGTGGTGGTGCAGGGCAAGCGTCTGACCACCGCGCGGGCGCGCGACTACGGCCAGATGAAACCACGGCTGATGGCGGCGGTGCTCGAGAGTTTCGAACGCCTGAAGGCGGCGCATGATCTGGTGATCGTCGAGGGCGCGGGCAGCCCGGCCGAGGTCAACCTGCGGCGCGGCGACATCGCCAACATGGGCTTTGCCGAGGCGGCGGAGGTGCCGGTGGTGCTCTGTGGCGACATCGACCGGGGCGGGGTGATCGCGCAGATCGTCGGCACCCAAGCGGTGCTGCCCGAGGGTGACCGCGCCCGCATCGCCGGGTTTCTGATCAACAAGTTCCGCGGCGATCCGACACTGTTCGATGACGGGTACCAGATGATCGAGGCGCAGACCGGCTGGCGCGGCTTTGGCGTCGCGCCCTGGTTTCCCGAGGCCTGGCGGCTGCCGGCCGAGGATGCGCTCGACATTGCGCCGCCGCGCGGCCGCGACGGGCTGCATGTGGTTTGTCTCCAGTTCTCGCGGATCGCCAATTTCGACGATCTCGATCCGCTGGTGCAGGAACCGGGGGCGCGGGTCACCATGCTGCCGCCGGGCCGGGCGATTCCGGGCGATGCGGACCTGGTCATCCTGCCGGGGTCGAAATCGACCCGAGCCGATCTCGACTTCCTGCGCCGGCAGGGCTGGGATATCGACCTAGCGGCGCATCGCCGGCGCGGTGGCCGCATCCTCGGCATCTGCGGCGGCTATCAGATGCTGGGCCAGGTTGTGGCCGATCCCGAGGGCATCGAAGGGCCGCCGGGCGAGACCCCGGGGCTGGGGCATCTGGACATCACCACGGTGATGGGCGGCGACAAGAGCCTGCGGCTGGTGCAGGCGTGCCATGCCACGTTGAAACAGGCGTTTTGCGGCTACGAGATCCACATCGGCCGTTCCGACGGCCCGGACCGACGGCGCCCCTTTGCCGAGATCGCGGGCCAGCCCGAAGGCGCCTGTTCGGCCGATGGTCTGGTCAGCGGCAGCTATCTGCACGGCATGTTCGCCGATGATGGATTCCGCCGGGCCTGGCTGACGCAGCTTGGCGCGCGGGCCTCGGATCTCGGCTATGATGACGGTGTCGAGGCGACGCTGGATGCGCTGGCGGACCATCTCGAGACGCATCTCGACGTGGCGGGCCTGTTGGGGCTGGCGCGTTAGGCGGTGACGGTGGCGAAGGCCCGTTCGAGCTGCGGCCAGCGGTCGGCCGGTGGCAGCCCGAGGCGGATCCACTGCTGTGAATAGGGAAACACCCGCGACCAGACGTGATGCGCCGCCAGCCGGTCCTGCGCCGCCTGCGCATCCGGCGCGGCATAGGTGCGAAACAGCGGCGTGCCACCGACCAGCGGCCAGCCCGCGGCGGCGGCCAGCCGGTCGAGCCGCGCCGCGTCCTGCGCCAGCCGGTGACAGGTCGCCTGCTGCCAGCCGGTGTCGGTCAGGGCGGCGCTGGCGATCTCGATCGCGGGTCCCGAGACCGGCCAGGGCCCGGCCAGCTCGGCCAGCCGGGTGGCCAGAGGCCCCTGCGCCAGGGCAAAGCCCAGCCGCAGGCCGGCCAGCCCGTAGAACTTGCCGAATGACCGCAGCACCACGACATTGGCCAGCGCCGCGCCAAGTCGCGGCGCGACCGAGAACGCCGGCTCGGGATCGGCAAAGCTTTCGTCGACGATCAGCAGCCCGACGGTATCCGCCAGCTGTTCCAGCCGCTCCGGCGACAGGCGGCCGCCGTCGGGGTTGTTGGGGTTGACCACCACCGCCAGATCGGCGCCCTCGGCCGCCTGGGCCGTGGCCACTGGCGTTACCTGCCAGCCGGCGCTGCGCAGCGCGGCGGCATGTTCGTTGTAGGTCGGCGACAGCACGGCGGCGCGGCCCGGCGGCCGCAGCCAGGGCACAAGCTGAATGGCGCCCTGCGCGCCATGGGTGGGCAGGATCCGGGCCGGCGTGGCATAGGCCTGGCGGGCGGCGGCGATCAGCCCGTCCATCGCGCGCTTGCGCGGCAGGGCGGCCCAGGCCTCGGGCGAGATCGCCGGCACCGGAAAGGGCGCCGGGTTGATGCCGGTCGACAGGTCGAGCCAAGCCGGGGCGGCGCCGCCAAAGCGGGCCAGCGCGGCCTCGAGATTGCCGCCGTGATCTCTGGGTGGGGGTGCATCGGTCATCGCGGCCACCCCAACAACATCGCCGCGCAGAGCGCAAGGGCCAGCAGCGCCATGCTGCGCCGGTAGAGCGCCAGCGCCCGCCCGAGATCCTCGGGCCCCGGGTCGGGTGCGCCTGCGTTGAGCCAGGGTTCCTCGGCGATCCGGTCGCCATAGATCCGCGGCCCCGACAGCCGGACCTCGAGCGCCGCCGCCATCGCGCCTTCGGGCCAGCCGGCATTGGGCGACCGGTGGCGCGGCGCGTCGCGGCGCATCACCCGCAGGCAGTGCCGCAGGTGGCGCCCCGAGGCCAGCGCGAACACCCCCCCAGTCAGCCGCGCCGGGATCAGGTTGGCGAGATCGTCGATCCGGGCGGCGACCTTGCCGAAGGCCTCGTAGCGCGGGTTGCGATGGCCGATCATCGAATCCAGCGTGTTGATCGCCTTGTAGGCGGCAATTCCCGGCAGCCCGGCGACCGCGCCCCAGAACAGCGGCGCGACAATCCCGTCAGAGCTGTTCTCGGCCAGGCTTTCGGTGGCGGCGCGGGCCACCCCGGCGGGGTCGAGGTGGCGCGGATCGCGGCCGACGATCATCGCCACCGCCTGGCGCGCCGCCGCAAGATTGCCGCGCGCCAGCGGCCGGGCCACGGCGGCGACATGATCGTGCATCGCGCGCAGGGCGATCAGCGGCCAGGCCAGAATGGCGCCCAGCAGGCTGCCTGCAAGAGTATCGGGCAACAGCGACTGGACGGCCCAGGGCGGCGCGGCGGCCAGCGTCAGGATCACCGCGACCGTGAGCGCCCCGGCGATCAGCCTCCGGCGGCGGGGCCCGCTGTTCAGCCGCCGCTCCAATGCGGAGATCGCCCGGCCCAGCCAGGTGACCGGATGGCCGATCGCCGCGAACAGCCGATCGGGCCAGCCAAAGGCCAGATCGAGCGCCATGCCGGCCAGCATCATCAGGGCAAAACTCATGCGCCCCCCGCCGGAAAGGTGATCCTCTGCCGAAACCCGGCCTCGGCCAGCGCCTGCACCGCGCCGGCGGGCACCGTGCCGGGGGCAAAGATCAGCCCGCGGGCCGCGCCGGTATGCGCCCGCAGCCAGCCCAGTGCGCCCTGCGCGCGCGCCAGGTCTGCCGTCGGATCCGCCGCCGGGCCGCGCCGGGCGGTGCATCGCGCCGCCGAAGTTGTGGCCAGCGCGGCGATGCGGCGCAGATCCCCGGCCCCGGTCGCTGCCGCCCAGTCGGCCACCAGGTCGGTGATATCGTCGAAGTCGCTGTCGTCCGGGTCGGTACGCTCGGCGGCGCCAAAGAAGCCGCCGACGATGGTGCAGGGCGGTGGCGGCGCCAGCGGGCGCAGCACGCGGCCCGCACGCGAGGCCCAGAGCAGCCGGTCGGGCCGGGGGAACATCAGCGGATCGCTGGCGCCTTCGACCGCGATGCAGGCCGCGGCCAGCGCTGCCGGCGGGCCTCGGAAACCCCAGACCCGCGCCAGCGCCACCAGCGTCGCGGTCGAGGCGCCGGCGCCGCCGCCGACAGGCATTTGCCGCCGGCTGCCGGTGCCGGCCGGGCAGAGGCCCAGCGACCGGGCGAAGGCCGTCAACTGCGCTTCTGAGAAGGGCGGGGGCGTCGGGCCCGGGGTGTCGACGCGCAGCGCCGCGCAGGGCAGGGTGACCAGCGCCACCGGGCCCTCCGGGCCAATGCGGCCCTGAAGCCATTCGCCGAAATGGCCGGCGACGGAAACCTCGGATCCGCTCATGCCAGGTTCGCGCCGATCACCGAGACCGGCCCCTCGGACCCGCAGCGCAGCCGCGTGGCAGAGAGGGTGGCAACCTCGAAGGCCAGCCCGGCGGAAAGCAGTCCGGTCACCTGCGACAGCGCCGCGCGGATCACCCCGGCATGCACCACCAGCACCAGCGGCGCCGGCATTTGCGCGGCGGCCTGTCCATGCTCGGCCAGCGCCGGCGCCACCCGGGCGCAGAGATCGGCGAAACTCTCGCCTCCGGGCGGGGCGTATTGCGCCAGATCGGCGCCGGACATCGGGCCGAGATCGGGAAGCGCATCGTAGGGCAGCCCCTCGTGGGCGCCGAAATCCTGCTCCCAGAGCCGCGCGTCGGGCTGCGCGGCCTGCGCCGGCCAGAGCGCGGCGGCGGTCTGCCGGCAGCGTCGGGCGGGGCTGGTCATCACCCGGCCGGGCAGGGGCAGGGCGGCGCGCAGCCGGGCGATGTCTGCCGCCACCAGAGCCGCCGAAGGATCGCTGCGGCCGCAGAGCCGGCCGGGCGTGGCCACCGGGGCATGGCGCAGCAGGATCAGCTCTGCCGCGACGCCGGGTTTCGCGGCTGCCTGGCGGGTTTGTTCTTCACATTCATTCATTTTGGTGTTTTTCCATGCGGAAATGTACAAGTCGATCCTCATCACCGGCGGCGCGCGCTCTGGCAAATCCACCCTTGCGGAACGCAAGGCGCTCGCGCCCTGTGGCCGCGCCGTCTATATCGCCACCGCCGAAATCTGGCCCGGCGATACCGAGATGGCCGAGCGGATCGCCCGGCATCAGGCCCGGCGCGGCGCAGACTGGCACAACCTGCATGCCCCGCGCGATCTTTGCGCGGCGCTGCGCGGCAGCGACAGCGCCGGCGGGCCGCCGCGGCTGGTGGATTGCCTGACGCTGTGGATGACGAACCTGCTGCTGGCCGAGGCCGACTGGCGCGCCGAAGTGCGGGCGCTGGCGGCCGAGACGGCCCGGCAGGAGGCGCCGGTGATCTTTGTCACCAATGAGGTCGGGATGGGCATCGTGCCGGAAAACGCCCTGGCGCGCCGGTTTCGGGATGCCGCCGGCTGGATGAATCAGGCCATGGCCGAGGCCTGCGACGAGGTCTGGCTTGCGGTGGCGGGCTATCCAACGAGGGTGAAACCGAATGAGCATACTTTCTGACATCACGTCTTTCGCGGAGCTGTCCGGTCTGGCCGCGACGCTGCCGGTGGCGGATGCGGCAGCGGCACAGGCCGCGACCGCGCGGCAGATGAGCCTGACCAAGCCGCCGGGCGCGCTGGGCCGGCTCGAGGAGCTGGCGATCTTCATGGCCGGCTGGCAGCGGGTCGAGCGGCCGGCGATCGACCGGGCGCAGGCGCTGGTCTTTGCCGGCAACCACGGGGTCTGCGCCCAGGGGGTGAACCCCTTTCCGCAGGAGGTCACGGCGCAGATGGTCGCCAATTTCGCCGCCGGCGGCGCGGCGATCAACCAGCTCTGCCGGGTGGCCGGCGCCGAGCTTTCGGTGATTGCCTGCGATCTCGACCGGCCGACCGGCGACATCACCCAGGCCGAGGCGATGACCGAGGCCGAGACCCTGGCCGAGATGCGTCGCGGTGCGGAGGCGGTGGCCGAGGATGCACAGATCGTGCTGCTGGGCGAAATGGGCATCGGCAATTCCACCGTCGCGGCGGCGCTGGCCTGCGCCGCCTTTGGCGGAGCGGCGGGCGACTGGATCGGGCGCGGCACCGGCTCGGACGAGGCCGGATTGCTGCGCAAGGAGCGCGCGGTGGCGGCGGCTTGCGCCCGGCATGCGGCGGCGCGCGGGCTGGGCCTTCTGGCGGCGCTGGGCGGGCGCGAACAGGCGGCGATCTGCGGCGCGGTGCTGGCGGCGCGGGCGCGGCGCATTCCGGTGATCCTCGACGGCTTCATCTGTACCGCGGCCACGGCGCCGCTCTTTGCCGCCGATCCGCGCCTGCTCGACCATTGTCTGGTCGGCCATGTCAGCCGCGAGCCGGGCCATGCCCGCCTGCTCGAGGCGATGGGCAAGGCGCCGATCCTGGCGCTCGACATGGCGTTGGGCGAGGGCTCCGGCGCGGCGGTGGCGCTGAGCGTGCTGCGCGCGGCGCTGGAATGCCACAACGGCATGGCGACCTTTGCCGAGGCCGGGGTCGCGGGCGGATGAACGCTGCCCTGCGCGAGTTCCGGGTCGCGCTGATGCTGCTCTCGCGCCTGCCGGCCGGCCGGATCGAGGGCGCCGCGCCGAACCTTGCCGACGCGCGCTGGGCCTTTCCGCTGGTCGGTTTGGCGCTGGGGCTGATCGGCTGGGCGGTGCATGCCGGCGCATTGGCGTCGGGCGCTCCGGCCCCGGTGGCGGCGGTGCTCGCCCTGGCGGCGCTGGCGCTGGCCACCGGCGCGCTGCATTTCGACGGGCTGGCGGATTTCGCCGACGGCATCGGCGGCGGGCGCGACCGCGCCCATGCGCTCGAGATCATGCGCGACAGCCGGGTCGGCAGCTACGGTGTCCTGGCGCTGATCCTGATCGTCGCGCTCTGGCTGGCGGCGCTGGCTTCGCTCGGGGCGGCGGCCGGGCTGGCGCCGTTCCTCGCCATCGGCGCGCTCAGCCGGGTGGCCATGATCGGCTTGCAGGAGACCCTGCCCGCCGCGCGTTCCGACGGCCTGGGCCGGATGGCGGCCGGGCGCTCCGGCCGGGCGCGGCTGAGCGCCGCCGCCGCGGTGCTGCTGGCCGGTCTGGCGCTGGGCTGGCAGGGGGCGGCGCTGGTCGCGACCTGCGCGGTGATCGCCGCCGGCATCGGCGTTCTGGCCCGGCGCAAGCTGGGCGGGATCACCGGCGACGTTCTGGGCGCGACGCAGCTTCTGGCCGAGGCGTTCTGCTGGGCGGTTCTGGCCACCTTCTGGCCGGGCTGAGCCGCTCATGCGCCGGCCGGCTCCCAGCGGTCGGTCATGATCAGACTGTCGAGCGGCAGGGTCTGCCGCCAGCCGCGCGCCGCCAGCTCGGGCCGGTCGAAGAGCTCGGAGACATGGCCGAGGCAGAGGTAGGCGACGATCTCGACGTGATCCGGCAGCCCGAGAATGGCGCGCAGATCGTCGGGCCGAAAGATGCTGACCCAGCCCATGCCGATGCCCTCGGCACGGGCGGCAAGCCACATGTTCTGCACCGCGCAGACCGTCGAATAGAGGTCCATGTCGCGATTGTGGGTGCGCCCGAGCACCACCTTGCCGCCCCGGGTGCGGTCGCAGGTCACCGCGATGTTGAGCGGCGCCTTGCGGATGCCCTCGAGCTTCAGCGACCGGTAGGTCGATTGCCGCTCTTCGGGAAACATTTCCGCCGCCTCGTCATTGGCGGCGGCAAAGGCGCTGGCGATGCGGTGTTTCTGCGCCGGGTCGCGGATCAGGATGAAGTTCCAGGGTTGCATGTGCCCGACCGACGGCGCGGCATGACCGGCCTCGAGTATCCGCCGCAGCCGGTCCGGGGCGATCGGATCGGGCAGGAATTCGTCGCGCACATCGCGGCGCGCGGCGATGACGTCATAGAGCGCACGGCGTTCGGCAGAAGAGAAGACGCGCGCCGGAGCGGGCGCGGGGGGGTGCAGCATGGTATGGCCTCCGCATGGCTGACAGCGGCCCGTGGTGTCCAGCCACGGAACCTGGTGTCACCAGGCCGGTCTTCTGGCTTGGGTTCCTCCCCGGCGGACGCCTTCCCGGGCCGCAGGGCCCGGTGGCAAAATGTCCGACAGGTCCCCCTCACAGCGGCGGGCCCGCGCCGGTCTTGCACCGGCTTCCCGATTCTCCCCTCTCGGGGCACCTGGTGGCGCGACTATAGATCGACCGGTCGCAGAGACAAGCGCCGAGAGTGCGGCAGGTCAGGGGGCCCGGTCGGGCGCCGGCCCCAGCGAGTCGCGCAGGATAACCGTCGCCTCGAGCTCGACGCTGGGGCCGGGGTCTTCGCCGGCGCGCATCGCAAACAGAAGACTGGCCGCGCCCTTGCCCATGTTGCGATGGGGCACATGCACGGTGGTCAGCGCCGGGGTCACGATCTCGGCGATCTCGATGTCGTCGAAGCCGGTGATCGACAGATCGCCGGGCACGTCGAGCCCCATCTTGCGGGCCTGGGTCAGGGCGCCGGCCGCCAGCACGTCGTTGCCGCACATCACGGCCGTGGGGCGCGGGGTGGTGTGCATGAGCTGCTCCAGCGCCTGTGCACCATTGGCGATGGAATAGGCCGTCTCGACGACGGCCAGGGTCTCCGGGTCCAATCCGCGCGCCGTCATCGCATCCACCAGCCCCTGCGACCGCTGCCGGGCGCGGTCGTTGTTGCGGCGGTCGGCGGTGATCAGCGCCAGCCTGCGGTGGCCCCGGTCGAGAACCGCGTCGGCCAGGGATTTCATCGCCTTGCGATTGTCGAAGCCGATCGAAACCCGCCCTTCGTCGCCGTCGTAGACCCAGGCGATCACATAGGGCACCTGGCGCTTTTGCAGGAAGCTGTAGCATTTTGGCGGCCGGTCATGGCCGATCAGGAGCAGCGCATCGGCGCCGCGCGCGACAAGGCTGTGAATCTGCTGTTCCTCGAGCTCGGGGCTGTAGGAGGAAGAGGCCACCAGAAGGGTGATGCCCTGTTGCCGCAATGCCTCCTGAAAGGCCTGAAGTCCGCGGGCGAAAATGGCGTTTTCCATCGTCGGGACGATGGCGCCAAAGGTGTTGGTGCGCCGGGCGGCCAGGGCCTGGGCCCCGAAATTCGGCGCGTAGCCCATGGCGCGCACCGCATCGAGCACCTTCTTGCGGGTGGCGTCCGATACCACCGCCGGATTGTTCAGGCAGCGCGAGACCGTTGCCGTCGAAACGCCGGCGCGGGCGGCGACATCCTCGAGTTTCGGCGTGTCGCTCCCCTGGCGGCTGTCCTGACGTCGATTCGGCACTTTAACCATCCGTTTTCCCGATTCCGGCCTTTGCGGCACTATAAAAAAACCATCGCTGACAAGCATATAACAGGAAAACACGCGGCTTGTCATGTAAGCGCTTGCATTGAGCGACTGTAAGCGCTTACATTTATCTTGCCCGAGTCGTGGAAAGGACCTGCCCGTGTTTCTGATCTCAGCAATCACTCTGTTTGCAGTCTTTGTCGCGAACGTGCTCGTCGGCGCTTTGGGAGGCGCACAGTTTCTGGGGGACGTGGGGGAGATGCTGCTGCTGTTTGCGGCCTCGGTGACCTTTGTTCTCGCGATTCTTCGGCGAGAGGCGGCGGAGAAGTCCGACCGCAGCTAACGAACCATTTTGGGAGGAAAACATGGATCGTGACAATCTTGAACGCGCCGCGATGGGGCGCCGCAATTTTCTGAAACTTGCCGGCTCCGGCAGCTTTACCGCGGCGCTGGTGGCCGGTGCCGGTGGCATGCTCTGGTCGAGCGAGGCGGCGGCCCAGACCGCCCGGGAGGAAAAAGAGCGCATGGCCGCGGCCGATCACGTGATGACGCTGGCCACCGCCTATGTGCTGGGCGCGTCGCGCAGCTATCCGATCATGCAGCTCGACCTGAAGGAAAACATCCAGAACGCCACCAACGGCAAGGTCTACGTCAAGCTTGCCCCCGGCGGCCAGCTTGGCGCCGGCGGCGCGCTGGTGCAGGCGGTGCAGACCGGGACGATCCAGTGCGCGCAGCATTCGCTGTCGAATTTCGCGCCCTTCGCCAGCGCCGTCGATCTGATCAACATGCCGTATTTCTGCGGCTCGAACCAGCGGTTCACCAACCTGGTCAATTCCGACGCCTGGAAAGGCGAGGTGCATCCCGGCATCGAGGCCGCCGGCTTCAAGCCGCTGTTCTACGTGGTGATCGATCCCCGGGTCGTGGCGGTGCGCAAGGGCGGCAACAAGGTGATCACGCCCGCCGATCTGAAAGGCGTGAAATTCCGCGTGCCGGGCTCGAAGATGCTGCAACAATATTACGGCATGGTCGGCGCGAATCCGACGCCGGTGGCCTGGGGCGAGACGCCTTCGGCGATCAAGCAGGGCGTGGCCGATGCGCTCGACCCCTCGGTCGGCGCGCTGTTTGTCTTTGGCTTCAAGGACATCCTGAGCCATGTCACCTTTACCCAGGCGGTGCCTGACAGTCAGGTCTATTCGGTCAACCTCGAATGGTTCAACGCGCTGCCCGCCGACGTGCAGGAAGGCATTGAATTCGCCGGCGAAATGACCGCGCAGCAAAACCTGGCCAAAGTGCCGGCGGCGCGCGCCCACGCGATGTACGAGCTGACCAAATCGGGCGTCGAGTTCCACACGCTGACCGACGACCAGCTTGCCGAATGGCAGGACGCCGGCGGCTACCAGCGCTCGGAATGGGACGATTTCAAGGTCGAGCTTGCCGGTTCGATGGAGACCTTCAACCGGCTCGAAGAAGCGGCCGGCACCATGGGCCGCTACTACGTGCACGACGCCTGAGGCTTCTGACAGGGGCGGCCCGGGCCGCCCCATCGCTTCGATTGACTGCAAACTGGAGCGGTCGGCGGCGCCTGACGCGTCGCGCGACCACAGGAGACTTTTATGTCGAATGCCTTGCGGAAACTCGATCAGAACGCCGAACGCTGGCTGCTTCTGGTTTTCTACACGATGCTCGTCGTGACCATGTTCATCGAGGTTCTGCGGCGCGAAGTGCTGTCCTATTCCTCGATCTGGGGCGAAGAGATCGTCCGCTATTCCTTTATCTACCTGGCCTGGATCGGTGCCGCCGCGGCGGTGCGCCAGCGCGGTCACATCCGCATCGACGTGCTGATGCAATATGTCGGCCCGCGGGTGAAGGCGGCGCTCTACCTGTTCGGCGATGCCGTGATGTTCGGCGTGGCGCTGATCGCCTTTTACTGGTCGTTCGAGACGGTGCTGGTCTCGGCCAAGTTCGGCTCGGTCACCCACGGTCTGCGGGTCAGTCAGGTCTGGTTCCTCTCAGCGGTGCCCTTGGGCTTTGCCCTGGTGATCCTGCGCCTCGTTCAGTCCTTCATCCGGGACTTCACCGATCTTCGTCACGGGCGCCCCGTGTACGAAGGCGACAAGCTTTTCGACTGAGGAGACGGCCATGCTTTGGAACCAACTCGATCAGACCGTCGAACTCGGCTGGGATTTCTACGGCCCTGTGATCCTCTTCGTGCTTCTGGTGGCGCTGGCAGTACCGGTCTGGGCGGCGATCGGCGCCTCGGCCATCGCGATGCTGCTCTTGTCGGGCGCGCTGCCACTGAGCCTGGTGGGCGAGAGCCTGTTCCACGGAATCGACCATTTCGCGCTGACCGCCGTGCCGCTCTTTATCCTGACCGGCGACGTGCTGGTGCGGACCGGGCTCTCGCGCAAGTTTCTCGACGTGGCCGAGGCGCTGACACAGTTCGCCAAGGGCGGTTTCGGCTCGGCCACGGTGCTGGTCTGCGGCATGTTCGCGGCGATCTCCGGCTCCGACGCCGCCGGCGCCGCCGCCGTCGGCCGGATGACGATCAACCGACTGGTCGAGAGCGGCTATCCGCGGCCCTATGCCTGTGCGCTGGTCGCCGCCGGGGCCTGCACCGGCATCCTGATCCCGCCGTCGATCGCCTATATCATCATCGGCCTGGTGCTGGGGATTTCCGCCTCGACGCTGTTCCTGGCCGCCGTGATCCCCGGCCTGGCGATCCTGGTGTCGATCCTCGCCACCAATATCATCATGAACCGGCTTTACGGCTGGGAGGGCGGCGGCAACGTCTCGGCGGGCGAATACCTGACGAACCTCGGCAAGGCGCTGAAATCCGGCTGGTATGCCTTCATCGTGCCCGGCATCATCTTCTTCGGCATCTTCTCGGGGCGGATGACCCCGACCGAAGCCGGCGCCACCGCGGTGGTGGTGACCATCATCATGGGCTTCATCCTCGGCACCCTGAGACTGTCCGATTTCCCCTCGATGCTGGTCAGCTCGGCCAAGGTCAACGGGATCATCCTGCCGATCATCGCCTTTTCGCTGCCGCTGGCGCAGGCGCTGGCCATCCTCGGGGTGCCGCAGGGCTTTGTCGCCGCCGCCACCTCGGTCAGCAGCGAACCCTGGGTGCTGATCGGAATGATGGTTGTCATCCTGATCGCCGCCGGCTGCGTGATGGAGACGACGCCCAACATCGTCATCCTCGCGCCGATCCTCAAGCCGCTGGCCGACGACATCGGGATGAACGAGATCCAGTTCTGCATCATGATGATCACTGCGCTGGGGGTGGGCTTCATCACGCCGCCTCTGGGGCTCAACCTCTTTGTCGTCTCGGGGCTGACCGGCGAGTCGATCCTGAAGATCGCCTACAGGGCCATCCCCTTCGTGCTCTTCATGCTGATCGTGACCCTGTTCATCGCCTATCTGCCGACGATTTCCACCATCCTTCTGCCTGACATCTTCAAATAGGAGCCCAGCTCATGACCCGTGAATACCTGAAAAAAGCCACTCTGACCTCCAAGAGCGACGCCTCCGACACCAAGAAGATCGTGCGCGGCATCCTCGACGAGATCGAGGCCGGTGGCGACGAGGCGGCGCTGGCGTATGCCAAGAAGTTCGACAAATACGAAGGCGAGATCATCCTCTCGCCGGAGGCCATCGCCGCGGCCGCGGCGCAGGTGCCGGACAAGCTCAAGCGTGACATCGAGTTCAGCCACGCCAACGTCAAGCGGTTTGCCGAGGCTCAGCTCGGCACGGTCCGGGATTTCGAGGTCGAGGTGGTGCCGGGCTTTGTCGCCGGGCAGAAGGCGATCCCGGTGAATGCGGCGGGCTGTTATGTGCCCGGCGGGCGCTACAGCCACATCGCCAGCGCGATCATGACGGTGACCACCGCCAAGGTGGCAGGCTGCAAGAACATCGTCGCATGTTCGCCGCCGCGCCCCGAGATCGGCATCGCACCGGCGATCATCTATGCCGCGCATGTCTGCGGCGCCGACAAGATCCTCGCCATGGGCGGCGTGCAGGGGGTGGCGGCGATGACCTACGGGCTCTTCGATCTGCCCAAGGCCAACATCCTGGTCGGCCCCGGCAATCAATTCGTCGCTGAGGCCAAGCGCATGCTGTTCGGCCGGGTCGGCATCGACATGATCGCCGGTCCGACCGACAGCCTCGTGCTGGCCGACGAGACCGCCGATCCGATGGTGGTTGCCGCCGATCTGGTGGGCCAGGCCGAACATGGCTACAACTCGCCGGTCTGGCTGGTCACCGACAACCGCGCGCTGGCCGAAGAGGTCATGCGCCTGGTGCCGCTGCTGATCGACGATCTGCCCGAGGTGAACCGCGACAATGCCACCGCCGCCTGGCGTGATTATGCCGAGGTGATCGTCTGCGCCGACCGCGAGGAAATGGCCGCCACCTCCGACGACTACGCGCCCGAGCACCTGACGGTGCAGGCCGCCGATCTCGACTGGTGGCTGGAGCGGCTGAGCTGCTACGGCTCGCTCTTCCTCGGCGAGGAAACCACCGTGGCGTTTGGCGACAAGGCCTCGGGCACCAACCACGTTCTGCCGACCTCGGGCGCGGCCAGCTACACCGGCGGCCTGAGCGTGCACAAGTACATGAAGATCGTGACCTGGCAGCGGGCCACCAAGGAGGGCGCCCGCCCGGTGGCCGAGGCCACGGCGCGGATCGCGCGGCTCGAGGGAATGGAAGGCCACGCCCGCACCGCTGACATCCGGCTGAAGAAGTACTTTCCAGACGAGACCTTCGACCTGACGGCGGAAGGCTGAGCCGATGCGGGGCGATGACCTTTTCTCGGTCGCCGGCAAGGTGGCCTGCGTCACCGGCGCCAGCTCGGGGCTTGGCCGCCATGCGGCCGAGGTCCTGGCGCGGGCCGGAGCCAGCGTCATCGGCGTGGCGCGGCGGGCCGGCGCGCTGGCGGAATGGCAGGCCGGGGCCGGCGGGGCCTGCGCCGCCGTCGAAGGCGACGTGGCCGACCGCGACGGCCTGCCGGCGCTGGTCGACCGGATCTCGGCCCCTTTCGGCGCGCCCGACATCGTGGTCCATGCCGCCGGTCTCAACACCCGGCAGGCGGCCGATGACGTCACCCCCGAGGGGTGGGACGCGACGCTGGCGGTCAACCTTTCGGCACCGTTCTTTCTCAGTCAGCGGCTGGTGCCCGAGATGCGCGCCAGGGGCTGGGGGCGGATCGTGAATTTTGCCTCGCTGCAATCTTTCCGCGCCTTTCCCGGTGGTATCGCCTATGGCGCCACCAAGGGCGGTGTCACCCAACTCACCCGCGCCATGGCCGAGGCCTGGTCGGGCGACGGCATCACCGCCAACGCCATCGCGCCGGGCTTTTTCCGCACCGAGCTGACTGCGGCCGTGTTCGACGATCCCGACCGGGCCGCCCGCAATGCCGCCCAGACCTGCATCGGCCGCAATGGCGAACCCGAAGACCTCGACGGGCCGCTCAGATTCTTGTGCTCGGATGCGTCGCGTTACGTGACCGGGCAGGTTCTCATGCTTGACGGGGGGTTCACCGCGAAATGAAAGCTCTGGTCTATACCGATGTCGAAACCCTGACCTACCGCGACGCCCCCGATCCCGAACCGGGCGCAGGCGAGGCCCTGATCCAGGTCGAGAGCGTCGGCATCTGCGGCTCGGACATGCATGCCTGGCTGGGGCATGACAATCGGCGCCCGGCGCCACTGATCCTCGGTCACGAGGCGGCGGGAACGGTGGTCGGAGGCCCGCGTGACGGCGCGCGTGTCACGATCAATCCGCTGGTCACCTGCGGCGGCTGCCCGGCCTGCGCCAGCGGCCGCGAGAACCTTTGCCCCGAACGGCAGATCATCTCGATGCCGCCGCGTGAGGGCGCCTTTGCCGATCTGCTGCGGATGCCCGAGCGCAACCTGATCGCCGTGCCGGACGGCGTGCCGCTGGCCAAGGCCGCGCTGGCCGAGCCGCTGGCGGTGAGCTGGCACGCGGTGCGGCTCGGGCTGGCGGCGCTGCATCCTTCGGCCGAGCGGCGGGCGCTGATCCTCGGCGGCGGGGCCATCGGCCTGGCCGCGGCGCTGGCGCTGCGGGCGATGGGGGTGGATGAGGTCACCGTGGTCGAGCCCAACGACGCCCGCCGCGCCTATCTGACCGAGCGCTGCGGGCTTCGGGCGGTGCCGGCCGCCGAGGGCGCCCATCCGATCGTCGTCGATGCGGTGGGGTTTGCCGTCACCCGCGCCACGGCCTCGGCGCTGGCCGAGCCCGGCGGGGTGATCGTGCACATCGGACTGGGCGAGGACGCGGGCGGGCTCGATCTGCGCCGCATGACCCTGCAAGAGATCACCTTCATCGGCACCTATACTTATACCGCACAGGACTTTCGCGACACCGCGGCCGCCCTGTTCGACGGACGTCTCGGCCCGCTCGACTGGACCGAGATCCGCCCGCTTTCCGACGGCGCCGCGGCGTTCCGGGACATTCGGTCCGGGCAAAGCGCGGCGCCGAAAATCATCCTTCAACCTGACAATCAAGGAGTCTGAACCATGGCTGAAATCCCCCATCTGCTGGTCCACGAACATGACGACAACGTCGGTGTCGTCGTGGTCGAAGGCCTGAGCGCCGGCACCGACATGCTGGTCTGCGTCACGCATGACAATTCGACCTTCCGACTGACCTCCGGCGCCGATGTGCCGATCGGCCACAAGGTCGCGCTCAAGGACCTCAAAGAAGGCGACACCGCCATCAAGTACGGCGAGGACATCGGCAAGATCATCGCCGACATCCCCAAAGGCGCCCATGTCCACACCCACAACTGCAAAACCAAGCGCTGGTAAGCCCCGCTCCAGCAGCGAAACGGTCGCGATAAAGGAAAGCCCCATGGCCTCTAAATATTCCAACATGACAGTGCGCGCCTACCGCCGTGAAAACGGCCGGGTCGGTGTCCGCAACCACGTCGTCATCCTGCCGGTCGACGACATTTCCAACGCCGCCTGCGAGGCGGTTGCCAACAACGTCAAGGGCACGCTGGCGATCCCGCATGCCTATGGCCGGTTGCAGTTCGGCGAGGATCTCGAGGTGCATTTCCGTACCATGATCGGCACCGGCGCCAACCCCAATGTGCATTCTGTCGTGGTGATCGGCATCGAGCCCGGCTGGACCAAGCGCATCGCCGACGGCATCCGCGCCACCGGCAAGGAAGTGGCCGAGTTCTCGATCGAGCAGAAAGGCGATTTCGAGACGATCCGGGCCGCCAGCTGGGCCGCCAAGGATTTCGTTCACAAGGCGACCGAGGTGCAACGCGAGGAATGCTCGATTTCCGAGCTCTGGGTCTCGACCAAATGCGGCGAGAGCGACACCACCACCGGCCTCGGATCCTGCCCGACGGTCGGCAACATGTACGACAAGCTGCTGCCCGAGGGCATCACCGGCTTTTTCGGCGAAACCTCCGAGATCACCGGCGCCGAGCACATCTGCCAGAAACGCGCGATCAACGAAGAGGTGGGCGAGCGCTGGCACAAGATGTGGAAGGCCTACCAGGACGACGTGATCTTTGCCCATCAGACCGATGACCTCAGCGACAGCCAGCCCACCAAGGGCAATATCGAAGGCGGCCTGACCACCATCGAGGAGAAGGCGCTGGGCAACCTCGAGAAGATCGGCCGCACCTCGCAGTTCATCGACATTCTCGAACCGGCCGAGGCGCCGCAGTCGGGCAATGGTCTCTATTTCATGGACTCCTCCTCGGCAGCCGCGGAATGCGTGACGCTGATGGCCGCCGGCGGCGCGGTCATCCACACCTTCCCGACCGGGCAGGGCAACGTCGTGGGCAACCCGATCGTGCCGGTGATCAAGATCACCGCCAACCCGCGCACCGTGCGCACCATGAGCGAGCATGTCGACGTCGATGTCTCCGGCATCCTGCGCCGCGAACAGACCATCGACGAGGCCGGCGACGCGCTGATCGAGATGATCTGCCGGACCGCGAACGGTCGCAACACCGCGGCCGAGGCGCTAGGCCATCGCGAGTTCTCGATGACCAAGCTCTATCGCAGCGCCTGACCTGGCCCGGGGCGGCGCATCTCGCGCCGCCCGCACCGACGAAAGCTCCCGACATGCTTGAGACCGAAACCATCAGCCTTGCCGAGGCAGAGGCGCTGATCACCCGCGTGCTGGGCGCGCAACGCGTGCCCGAGGCGACGGCGGCCTCGGTGGCCCGGGCGCTTGTCGCGGCCGAGGCCGAAGGCCAGTCCGGCCACGGCTTTTCCCGGCTCGAGGATTACGTCGCCCAGGTCCGCTCGGGCAAGATCCGGGCCGCCGCCGAGATCACCTCGCGCAAGACCAGCCAGACCGGCCTGCGCACCGATGCCGGTTTCGGCTTTGCCTATCCGGCGCTCGACCGGGCGATCGACTGGGGCGCGCGGGTGGCGCGGTCTTATGGCACGGCCACCATGTCGGTGATGAATTCACACCATTGCGGCGCGCTGTCGGTGCAGGTCGAGAAGCTGGCCGCGCGTGGGCTGATCGCCATCATGGTGGCCAATGCGCCGCCCGCGATTGCGCCCTGGGGGGCCCGGACGCCGATTTTCGGCACCAATCCCATCGCCTTTGCCGCGCCGCGCGGCGATGGCCCGCCGCTGGTGATCGACCTGTCGCTTTCCAAGGTGGCGCGCGGCAAGGTCATGCATGCCCGCAAGTCCGGCCGGCCTATCCCCGAGGGCTGGGCGCTCGATGCCGAAGGCGCGCCCACAACCGATCCCGAAGCCGCGCTTGCCGGATCGATGCTGCCGATCGGCGAGGCCAAGGGCACCGCGCTGGCGCTGATGGTCGAGATTCTCGCCGCCACCCTGACCGGCGCCAACCAGAGCCCCGAAGTCTCGTCGTTCTTTGACGCCGAGGGGCCGCCGCCCGGTGCCGGCCAGTTCCTGCTGGCCATCCGGCCCGACAACGACACCGCCTTTGCCGCCCGGCTGGACCGGCTCCTGCGCACAATCGACGCGCTCGAGGGCAGCCGCCTGCCGGGCAGCCGCCGCATCGCCGCGCTGGCCCGCGCCCGTGACCACGGGATCGATGTGCCGCGCTCCTATCTCGCTCTCGCACGGACACTCGCCAACCCCCATGACTGATCGCCAAGCCGGCCCGGCCGGGCTCTTCGAACGCCGCCTGCGGCCCCTGCTTCCCGGCGTGCTGATCGCCGGCATCATCGCGCTGGCCAGCCAGTTCGTCGCCGAGCACTACGGCGCGCCCGCGATGCTGCTGGCGCTGCTGTTCGGCATTTCGCTCAATTTCCTCGGCACCGAGGCGCAGAGCAAACGCGGCATCGACTTCGGCTCGCGGCAATTGCTGCGGCTGGGCGTGGCGCTGCTGGGGGTGCGGATCAGCGCCGATGTGCTGACGCTCCTCGGCTGGCCGGTGGTGCTGATGATCGTCGGCGCCGTCGTCGCAACCATTGGTTTCGGCCTTGCGGTGTCGCGGCTGTTCGGCTTCCGCTTTCGCTTTGCCTTTCTGTCGGCCGGGGCGGTGGCGATCTGCGGCGCCTCGGCCGCCATGGCCATCGCCGCGATCCTGCCGCGCGACGCGCGCTCGGAGGAGCGGCTGATCTTTACCGTGGTCTCGGTCACGCTGCTTTCGACATTGGCGATGATCGTCTATCCGGTGCTCGCCGCCGCCATCGGCTTCGACGATCGCACCACCGGCATCTTCATCGGGGCAACGGTGCATGACGTGGCCCAGGTGGTGGGGGCCGGCTTCTCGGTGTCGGAAGAGACCGGCAATGTCGCCACCCTGGTCAAGCTCCTGCGGGTTGTCATGCTGGCGCCGGTGGTGGTGATTGCGGCGCTCGCGATCCGCAGCTTTGCCAATGGCGGCGAGATCGACGGTCGCCGGCCGCCGCTGGTGCCGGTCTTTGTGCTGGGGTTCGTGGTGCTGGCCGCCCTGCGCAGCGCCGGGCTGGTGCCGGAACTGCTGGTTCAGGTCGCGTCAGAGGCCTCGCGCTGGCTTCTGGTGATCGCGATTGCCGCCGTCGGCCTCAAGACCCAGCCTCGGGACATCCTCAATGTCGGTCTGCCGGCGGTTGCGCTTCTGGTGGCCGAGACCGCGTTCCTGGCCGGGCTGATCGGGCTGGCGCTGCGCTTACTGCCGCACACCCTGCTCGGGTGACCGATGGCGGCCGGCAGGAACGGTCGCAATGGCCGATCCGGCGGTGTAGACAGGGGCCGGTGGCCGGCCAACGGCCAAGCTGAAGGGAGCCGACATGAGCAGTTTCGACGAAGATCTTTTCCTCAAGGGGCGGGCGCAACGCGAGGCGACGCTGGGCGCGGACTACGTCGAGAAGAACCTCGCCGCCGCCGATGACTTTACCCGGCCGTTCCAGGAGGCGATGACCGCCTGGTGCTGGGGGTTCGGCTGGGGCGACGAGGTGATCGACGCCAAGACCCGGTCGATGATGAACCTGTCGATGATCGGCGCGCTGGGCAAGATGACCGAATGGGAGATCCATTGCCGCGGCGCGCTCAACAATGGGGTCAGCAAGGAAGAGATCCGCGCCATCATCCATGTGGTGGGCATCTACTGCGGCGTGCCGCAGGCGCAGGAATGCTTCCGCGTGGCACGCAAGGTCCTGGCCGAGAACGATATGCTCTGAGCGGCCGAACCGGCCGGTCAGGGCACCTCGATCGCCGCCGGTTTGACGGTGGTTTCGAGATAGGCGGCGCCCTCGGCATGGGTCATGAAACCAGGCGGCGGAAACGCCATCTCGAGGCCCCAGGCGTCGCCCGTCTCCTCCATGTTCCGCACCACCCGGGCATCGAGTTCGGCCTGCACCGCGCCAAAGGCCGGATCATCCACGAGGTTGATCAGCTCGTCGCGGTCGGCGGTCTGATCGAAAAGGTAGAGCGGCCGGTCCTGCTTGCGCACATAAAGCCAGTCGGGGGTGCGAATGCCGCGCTCGGGCTTGACGTGGCGTTCGCTGCGGCCGCCGAAATCGGCTTTCATCAATTCGAACTGCACGTGATCGCGGGTGGGAATATCCTCTGCCCCCTCCAGCAGCGAGAGATAGCTGGTGCCCTGTACACTGTCGGGAACCTCGGCACCGCACGCCTCCAGCAGCGTGGGCATGGTGTCCACCGCCACATCGACCAGCGATGTCACCCGCTTGCCGGCGGCGAACGTGCCCGGATAGCGGATCAGCAAAGGCACCTGCGCCGAGGCGCGATAGGCCTGCCGCTTGATCCCGCAATAGCTACCGTGCTGGCCCAGCATGTCGCCGTGGTCAGAAAAGAAGACGACGATGGTGTCTTCCGCGATGCCCTGGGCATCCAGCCAGTTCAGCAGCCGCCCGACATTGTGATCGACGTTGGAGATCATGCCGTAATACTCGGCCACGAACTTGCGGATCTGCGCCTCGGTTTCGATCTCCGGGTCCTGGCCCTCGATCTTGTCGGCCTTGGAGCGTTCGCCGAAGTTGTCATCGCCGTCGAAGTCGCGCGCGGTACGTTCCTGGGCCCGGCGCTTTTGCAGCTCGGGGTTCGGCGTGCCCTTGGGCAGGGTGATCTTGTCGGGGTCGTACATCCGCCGCCAGTGCTCGGGCATGTCCATCGGGAAATGCGGCGGGCCGAAGCAGACGTAGGCGAGGAAGGGGTCGCCCTTGGCGCGGGCGCTCTGCATGAATTCGATGGTGTGATCCGTCTGGAAATCCGGCTCGTAGCGGCGGCAGCGATAGGGCTGGTCGGTGTCGCGGTAAAAGATCGCATCCATGTAGTAGTGGCCGCGATTGTAGCCGACGAAATGATCGAACCCCATGCGGTCCGGTCCGGGCGGGATGAACCCCGGTTTCGGTCCGCCGTAGAGGTGCCACTTGCCGATGTAGCCCGAGCGGTAGCCCGCGTCGTTCAGGATCGGCGCCAGCGAGGGCTGATCGGTGTCGATCGGGAAGTGGTTGGAATAGAGCCCCGCCTTGTGGGCATATTTCCCGGTCAGAAGCGAGGCGCGGAACGGTGTGCAGAGCGGGTAAGAGGTGAAAGCCTCGTCGAAGCAGGTGCCTTCATTGGCCAGCCGGTCGAGATGCGGGGTCTTGACGTCGGGGTTGCCGGAAAACCCGGCGCAGTCATAGCGCATCTGGTCGGCATAGATCATCAGGATATTGGGTTGCTTGGTCATCGCTTACACCGTGGCCGGTTTGTTCACGCCGCGCACATATTGTTGGCTGGCATCGAAAAGGGGCTGATAATCCCAGTGATAGCCGCCATTGGTCGACAGCGCGTCATGCAGGAAACTGCGGGTTTCCTTTTCCCGCGCGGCCCGCCGGGTCATGGCCTCGACGTCGTAGCGGCCGAGCAGCCGGTCCTTCAGCTGCGTCTTGATCGCGGCATGCGCCGGATCGGTCGACAGGTCGGTTTGCTCGTCGGGATCCCTGGCCAGGTCGAACAGCAGCTCCGGCGCGTTGCGCGTCCAGGCGTATTTGAAATCGCCCTGCCGGATCGCCAGCCAGGGCTCGATCACGCCGGGGCCGAAATACTCGGCAATCGCCTCGTCTTTCACGCTGTCGCTGCGCGCCATCAGCAGGCCGAGGAAACTGCCGCTCTGGTCGCTGCCGTAGCGGTCCGACGTCTCCCTTGCACCGCCAAGCTCGGCGAAGGTCGGGCAGAGATCGGCCAGCGAGACACATTCGGCCCGCCGCCCCGGCGCAATGCGCTTGGGGTTGTGCCAGATCATCGGCACCTGCAACGAGCCCTGGTAGAAGCTGCGTTTAAACCACATGCCGCGTTCGCCCAGCATGTCGCCATGATCCGAGGTGAAGACGATCACCGTGTCGTCATAAAGGCCCAGGTGCTTCAGCTCGGCCACCAGCTCTCCGACGTAATCGTCAAGATGCGAGATCATGGCGTAATAGGCGCGGCGCGAGGCGCGGATGGTGTCGTCGCAGGGCGGCGCCTGATCGATGCCGTGGTGGATGTGCAGCCATTCGGTGGTCGGGTGCGGTGCCTCGTCCGCAGGGATGCGGGGCAGGGCGATCTCGGTGTCGTCGTAGCGGCCCCAGTATTCCGGCACCGATTGATAGGCCTCGTGCGGCTGGGTGTAGGAGACATGCAGGAACCACGGCTGATCGTGGCTTTCCAGCACACGGGACCGCAGGAATTCCAGCGACCGGTACTGCACCTCGGCGTCGTAAAGCAGCTGGTTGTTGGTCTTGCAGAGCCCGCTGACCGCCAGTTTCTTGACCGAGGTGCCTTCGCGATGCACCGGCCCCCAGGACCAGGGAATGGTCCAGTCGAAGCCCGAGGGATACATGTCGGTGGTCAGCCGCCGGTCAAAGCCGTGCAACTGGTCCGGCCCGATGAAATGGCATTTGCCGGATACCACGCATTCATACCCGGCCGCGCGCAGGAAATGCGCCACGGTGGGGATCTCGGCCCGGAACTCGGCGCCGTTGCCCCAGACCTCATGCGTCGAGGGCAACCGGCCCGAGAATTGCGAGGCCCGCGCCGGGCAGCAGATGGGTGAATTGGAATAGGCGTTTTCCATCACCACGCCCTCGGCGGCCAGCGCATCGAGATTGGGCGTCTTTGACTGGGCGTCGTCGCGGTACATCGACAGCACGAAAGCGGTCAGTTGGTCGGCCTGGACAAAGAGGATATTGGGCTGATCGCTCATGCCGCTTCCCCTTCGCCGAGGGGCAGGCCCTTGGCGGTCAGCGCCGCGCGGCGGGCCAGCTCATGCGCCTTGAGGATCGCATTGGGCCGCGCCTTGCCTTGCCCGGCGATGTCAAACGCGGTGCCATGGGCGGGGGTGGCCAGGATGAAGGGCAGCCCGCCGAAATAGGTGACGCCATCGTCGAACCCCATCAGCTTGGTCGCGATCTGGCATTGGTCGTGATACATCGACAGCACGGCGGGAATGCCCTCGTCCTGCACGGTGAGAAAGATCGTGTCGGCGGGATAGGGCCCCGCGACGTTCAGGCCCCGGGCCTTGGCCTTTTCGATGGCGGGGGCGATGATGTCGATCTCCTCGCGGCCAAAGGCGCCTTCGTCGCCGTTGTGCGGGTTCAGCCCCGAGACCGCGATGCGCGGATCGGCATAGCCGAAGCGCCGCAACTCGCGGTCGAAATAGGTGAGGACATCGAGGATTGCGTCTTCGCTGATCGCGCCGGCGATGGCCGAGATCGGGATGTGAGAGGTGACGCGGGTGGTCCAGAGGTGGCCGATGGTGTTGATCTCGGTCGAGCGCTCGGTAAAGCCCATGTAATCGGCGATCCCGGCCTTGTAGCCTTCGAAATGATGGCCCGCCTTGTGGATCGAGGCCTTGTTGACCGGCGCCCAGACAAAGGCGTCGATCAGCCCGGCCGCCGACAGATCGGCCGCGTGACAGCCGATCTCGTAGTCCGCCAGCCCGGCCTGGGCGCTGGTCTTGCCGACGTCGATATCCCCGTAGTGCAGCGTGTCGAAGTGGTAGAAGACCACCGGATCGGGGCTGGCAATCGCGGCCTCGATATCGGTGAAGCGGGGCAGGTCGGTGGCGACGCCCGCCACCTCGCGGCCCATGTCGAAGATCCTGGGGTGGCCCGCGATCACGCGTTTGCAGCCACGGGTGATCTCAGGGTGGTCCAGCGTGCGGGCCACCAGTTCCGGGCCGACGCCGCCGGCATCGCCGAGGGTCGAGAGGATCACGGGGGTATCTGTCATCAGTCGTTCCATAACTTTGCGTTGCGAGACGCGCCGGCGGCCCGGCGCCCCGTTCATTCGTCGTTGCCGGTCAGAAGCGCGGCCTGGTTGGCACGCCAGGCGCCAAGCGCCTTGGCGATCAGCGGGCCGCAGACCCCGACCACCGAGAGCAGCAGGAAGACCAGCGCGATCGGCTGTTGCAGGATCGCCCAGAGATTGCCGTCATAGATCAGGTAGCTCTGTTTCAGCGAGGTTTCGATCAGCTCGCCCAGGATGAGCCCCATGACGATGGGTGCGGGGGCAAAGCCGTGGCGGTTGAGAAAGAAGCCGAGGATCGCGAAGAAGACCATGACGCCGACGTCGAACATGCTCTGCTGCAACGAGAAGGCGCCAAGCGCGGCAAGGCAGATCACGCAGGGCCAGAGGATCGTGGTGGGGATCAGGGTGATCCGGCTGAAGAACTTGGCACCGACCATGCCGTAGATCAGGAAGCAGATATTGGCCCCCAGCATGGCACCGAAGATGCCGGCCAGCAGGTCCGGCTGTTCGGCAAAGAGCGCCGGGCCCGGCCGCAGCCCGAGGATCAGCATCGCGGTCAGGATGATCGCGGTCGAGCCGCCGCCGGGGATGCCCAGCGCCAGGGTCGGCACCATGGTGCCGCCGGTCGCGGCATTGTTGGCGGCCTCGGGCGCGGCGAGGCCTTCGATCGCGCCCTTGCCGAACTGGTCCTTGTTCTTGGACCAGCGCATTTCCTCGTTATAGGCGATCATCGCCGCGACCTTGCCCCCCTCGGCGGGCAGGATGCCGATGAAGGTGCCGATGCCGGTGGCGCGCAGTACGGTGCGCCAGATCGCCTTGAAGTCCTGCAACGAAGGCAGCTTGGTCACGCCCTCGGCCACCAGCTCGCGTTTGACTTTGGTCTGGGTGGCCTGGCGCAGCAATTCGCCGCCGGCAAAGATGCCGATCATGATTTGCACCACGGCAATGCCTTCATAGAGATCGGCCTGACCGAAGGTGAAGCGCTCGATCCCGGTGGTCAGATCGGTGCCCACGGTGGCCAGCAGCAGGCCGAAGGCGCCGCCGATGAAGTTCTTGACCATCGAGTTGCCGCTGATCGAGGCCAGCATCGACATGCCGAAAACCGCCAGCGCAAAGAACTCGGCCGGGCCGAAGTGATAGGCGACGCGGGCCAGCAGCGGTGTGGCGACGATCATCACCAGGATGCCGAGAATGCCGCCGATGGCGCTGGAGAAGGTGGCGATGCCCAGCGCCCGGCCGGCCTCGCCTTTCTGGGCCATGGGAAAGCCGTCAAAGGTGGTCATCGCCGCGGCTGGCGTGCCCGGCGTGTTGATCAGGATCGCGGTGATCGAGCCGCCATAGGTGGTGGCGCAATAGACGATGGCACAGAGCGCGATGCCGGTGGTCGGGTCCATGCGGACCACGAAGGGCAGCATCAGCGCAATCAGGATGACCGAGCCCAGGCCCGGCAGCGCGCCGACGATCAGGCCGACCAGCGTGCCGGCGGCGATGATGAAGAGGTTATAGGGGTCCGCAAGGAATTGCAGGACAAGCAGAAAGGGTTCCATCGGGTGCAATCCTCAGGGCAGGGGGACGTTCATGATCAGGCGGAACAGCAGGTAGACAAAGCCCGCGAAGCCGGCAAAGCTGAGCGCCATAAGGCGCCAGCGGCGTTCCCCCCAGAGCAGCGACAGGGCGGGCAGGAACAGCACCAGCGCCGGGAAGGTGCCGATCACCGGCATCAGTGCCACAAAGCCGATCAGCAGCGCCGCGGTCAGCACCACGATCAGCGGGATTGGCCCCTTCGGCTTGAACATTTCCAGATCCTCGGCCGAGGGCCGCAGCGCGGTGACGGCCTGGATCACGCCGAGGCCGAACATGATCGCCAGGATGGCGCGGGGAAAGACCGTGGGCTGAATGCCCTGGGCGAGGATCGGCGGCACCCTTTTGAAGCTGAAGGTCACCGCAAAGAAGATCACGGCAAAGGCCATGACGACCAGCGCTTCGATAAGCCGGGTGCGGTCGATGGTGCGGGGGGCGGGGTGTGACATGGGCGTCCTGTATCTTGAGACGGAAAGCGAAAGGCGGCCGGCCCGGGGGGAGGCGTCCGGGCCGGCCGGGGCCTCAGCCGCCCATCAGTTCCTTGGCGACGGCCTGATAGCCATCATACATCCTGTCGAACTGTGCGCCGAAGACCTCGCGCCCGGCAATGCTGCGGGCGTCCTGGCCCGACCCGGCGAGATATTCGAGATAGCCCTCGCCGTTCATCGACTGGATCAGCGCCGCTTCCAGTTTGGCGATAACCGGTTCGGGGGTGCCCTTGAGCACGCCGATGCCGCGCACCACCTCGATATCGACCGGCATGCCGACTTCGTGGCCGGTGGGAATGTCGGGCGAATTGGCCGAGCGTTCCGGCGTCAGGATCGCCAGTGCCTCGACCTGGCCGGCCTTGGCCTGGGATTCGAATTCGTCGAAGTTCAGCAGGGCCACGTCGACATTGCCGTTGATCACGTTGATGATGATCTCGCCGGATTTCTCGAACGGCACATAGACCTGGTTCTGCATCTCGAGCGCATTGCGGAAGATCAGGGCGCTGACATGCGGATTGCCGCCGACCTTGGTGCCGGCCTGCTTGACGCTGTTGTTCTGCACATAGTCGATGAACTCCGCCGCATCGGCAAATCGACCGGCTTTCACCACCACGAATTCCGGATCGACGGTGCCGCGCACCAGCGGAATGATGTCGTCCCTGGTCAGATCGACGGTGCCGCGCATCATGGTCAGCGCGGTGCCGGCATTGACGATGAACAGGGTCTGCCCGTCGGCCGGTTTGCCGGCGGCGTATTTCAGCGTGTTGGTGGCCACGCCGCCGGTTTTCGACAGGTGCAGGAAGTCGCCGCCGAGGATCTCGCCGGCGCGCTCGGTCGCAAACCGCAGGAAGATGTCCGAGCCGCCGCCGGGCTTGGAATTGTTGATGACCTCGATCGGGCCGTCCGGGAAGCCCTCGGCCAGGGCGGGGGCCGCCGCTGCGGCCAGGGCCAGCCCGGCAAGGGCGCCGGTGATCTGCTTGGAAATGGGCATGTGTTCCTCCTCTGAACGTGCCGGTGTCTGACGATGACCCCCGCTCCTCCGGGGTTTCGTACTTGACATGAATCATGGTATACGGTTTTTGGTATACCAAGACAAGACAGAATTTGTGGGCAGCGTTTTGCGGCGGTCGGAGACCCCGGTTATCCTGCGCCATGGTCTGTTGTCTGGAAACGCGAAGCGATAGGCTTGGCTGTGGTGCAGGCAGATGATCTGCGGCAGGACGGCCGGCAGGAGGGTATGGTAGAGATGTCCTTGAAAGACCTGATAGGCGACAATCTGGCCGCCGAGCGGCCCAAGAGCCTGGCCGAGCAATCGGCCGACAAGCTGCGCGAGCTGATCCTGCTCGAACGGCTGCCGGCGGGCCTGTCGCTGAACGAGAGGGAGCTTTCGGCCCTGCTCGGGATCAGCCGCACGCCGGTGCGCGATGCCATCCGGCTGCTCGAGGTCGAGGGGCTGGTGGATTACATCGACGGCCGTCTCAGGGTGGCCGATCCCTCGATGGAGACGCTGTCGCATTGGCTGATGATCCAGGGCGCGCTCGAAGGGCTGGCGGGGGAGCAGGCCTGCGCCCAGGCCACCGAAGGCGAACTGGCGCAGATCGCGGCCCTGCATCGGCAGATGGTCGACATGGCCGAAGGCGAGGACGGGCTTCAACGGTTCCGGCTGGATATGGATTTTCACCGTGCGATCGTACGGGCGGCGCATAATCCGCCGCTGATCGAAACCCACAATCAATACAACACCCGGCTGTGGCGGGCGCGATATGTCTCGTCCCAGCGGCGGGCCAACCGCAAGCAGCAGATGGCCAAGCACCAGGGCATCGTCGATGCCCTGCAACGGCGGGATGCCGCGGCGGCCTCCGCGGCGCTGATCGACCATCTGCGCAATGCCATCGGCAATATCGAAGCCGCCCGCAGCGAAGTGCAGGCGGCCGCCGGCGAGTGAGCGGCGCGGCCCCGGGCGGCTCAGGCCGGTGGTGTCAGGCCGGCCCGGCGCATGCGGCGCAGCACGGTCGAGCGGTTCACCCCCAGCCGGCGGGCCGCCCGGGACATGTTCCAGCCGCAGGCCTCCAGCACTGATTCCAGGCTCTCCTCGGCGACCGGCGCCACGGCTTGCTCGGCCGGCGGCGGCAGATCGGGCAGGTCGATCACCTCGCCATCGCAGAGCGCCACGGCGACATCGAGCAGCCGGCCAAGCTCGTGCAGGTTGCCGGGCCAGACCCGCCCGGTCAGATCGGCCCGCGCGGTCGGTGACAGGCGTTTTTCGCCCTGGGTCCGGCGCCGCAGCAGCCGGTCGAGCAGCCAGCCCAGATCCTGCCGCTTGCGCAGCGGCGGCAGGGCCAGCGTCGCGCCGGTGAGGCGATAGAACAGCGGCGTGTGGAACCGCCCCTGCTGCATCGCCAGCGCCAGATCGGTGCAGCAGGTCGCCACCGGCCGCAACCCGGGGCGTTCGTCGAGCAGGGAGGTCAGCAGCGGCTGCACCGCTGGCGGCAGTTCCTCGACCCGCCGCAGCAGAAGCGTGGCGCGGCAGGGACCGGCGGGCCCCAGCGCGTCGGGCAGGCTCTCCGGGGTCAACGCCGCGCAATCCACCGCGATCAGGCTGCGCCGGGCGCCGCCGGCCACATGGACCGCCCGCGCCAGCCGCATCTTGCCGCTGCCGGTTTCGCCACAGAGCAGCAGCGGCACCTCGGTCGGCGCCAGCCGTTCGGCCTTGGCCAGCAGGCGCTGCATGCCGGGATCGGCGCCGGCCAGCGCATCCAGCGGGCCGCCGCTCTGGCGCAGCCGGCGGGTCAGAGCGCCTGCGGTTCTGGGGGCCTGCGGCGCGATGGCGTGGCCGAACAGCGCGCCGCCGTCGCGCAGGTTGACCACACGATCCTCGGTCGGCCGGTCGCGCATCAGATCGGGCAGGTCGTCGACCGAGAGGTCCAGCAGGGTCTCGAGCCGCTGGCCGAGCAGCGAGCCGCCATCGCCCCGGAACATTTTCTCGGCGCCTCGGGTAAAGCCGATGATCCGCCCCGCTCCGTCCAGCGTCACCGCCGCCTCGGGATCGACATCGAGAAACTCGGGGCTGGCGGAAAAGCGCAGCACCCATTCGCGGCGGCTCTGCGCCATCAGGTTCGCCATCTCGACCCGCCGCGCCGAGGAGGTCACCAGGCTCATCGCCAGGTTCTGGCTCGATTTCGGCGACGGCGATTGCAACAGCGAGATGTCGAGCACCGCAGCCAGTTGCCCGAGGCTGTCATAGACCGGCGCGGCGGTGCAGGAGAGCGCGGTATGGGCATTGCCGAAATGGTCGTCCTGATGGATCGTCACCGGCTCGCCGGTCACGATGCAGGCGCCAGCGGCGCTAGTGCCGGCCAGATCCTCGGACCAGTTCGCCCCCATGAACAAGCCGGCGCCGCGCAGATCATCCTCGAAATCGGGATCGCCAAAGAAATCGACGCAGACGCCCTTGGCGTCGGTCAGCAGCACGGTGTAATTCTGCCGCGCCACCTGTCGGAACAGACTTTGCAGGCCGGAACGGGCCGAGGCGATCATCCGCTCGGCCTGCATTCGATGCTCGCGCAGTTCGGTTTCGGTGACGATATGCGCCGGATCGGCACGGGCCGGATCGAGGCCATGGACTTCGACGCAGCGTTTCCACGAGTCCGCGACCTGGCTGTCGCGCCCGGTGGCGCCGCCTTCGAGAACGCGCTCGATTTCCTCGACGTGATGGCGTGCGATCATGTCTTTCGTTCGGTTTGGCTGGCGACATGCTACGCCGGATCGCCGCAAAAGGCGATGCGCCAAAAGTCGGAGCCGTGCCGGACGGGCCTCTGCTGCTCAGGCCGCGAAACGGCCCGGCGCCAGCGCGGCGATCACGGCATCGGCCAGTTGCGGCGCGGTGCCTGCCACCAGATCGGCGGTCAGCCGCGACAGCGCCGGCGCGGTCTGCACGCCATAGCCGCCCTGGCCGGCCAGCCAGAAAAACCCCTCGCACTCGGGGTCATGGCCAACCACCGGCGTGCGATCGGGCGCAAAGCTGCGCAGCCCGGCCCAGCTGTGTTCGACCCGGGTGACCGAAATGCTGACCGCCTGTTCGAACCGGTACAGCCCTTCGGCCAGCACCATGTCATCGGCCCAGGCGTCATGCGGCTCGACCGGGTCTTCGTCGGCCGGGCTGACCATCAGCTTGCCGGCCTCGGGCTTGGCATACCAGCGTTCGGAGGCCGAGACGAACAGCGGCCAGGCGCGCAGGTCATACCCCTCGGGCGCCGGCAGGATCGCGGCCGAGCGGCGCAACGGGTGCAGCGGGATCGGCGTGGCGCCGGCCATCCGGGCAACCGCCGCCGACCAGGCGCCGGCGGCATTGACCAGCAGCGGCGCCTGATAGCTCCGGCCGCCGGCGGTCACCTGCCAGAGTCCGGCGTCGCGGCGGATGGCCGTGACCGGGGCATCGGTCTCGACCCGGCTGCCGCGCTGTTTCAACAGCCGGGCATAGCCCGACAGCATGCGGTCGACATCGATATCCTGGGCGTCGCGCTCGATGGCGGCGCCGGCGATGATCTCGGGGCGCAGGATCGGTACCAGCTCGACCGCCTGGGCCGGGCTCAGCCGCTCCAACCCCTCGGCGCCGCTGCAATAGGCCTCGAGCGCGTCCAGCTCGTCTTCGGTCGCCACCATCATCTCGCCGCGCGGCGACAGCAGGCTGCGCTCCGAGACCCCCTCGGGCGCCTCGAGAAACCCGGCGGCGGCGGCATTGAGCGCGCGCAGGGTCGCATTGCCGTAGTTGCGGATGAAGATCGCCGCCGAGCGTCCGGTGGCATGATAGCCGATCTGCCGCTCGGCTTCGAGCACGCAGACCGAGCGATCGGCGGCAAGCTCGGCACCGGCGCCAATTCCGGCGATGCCACCGCCGATGATGAGAACATCCGCCCGTGTCACGATGCCTCCTGAAACCCGGTCAGGGTTCGCGTCAGATTGGCCCCGAGCGTGTCGGACAGATAGCCGCCCTCCTGCACGAAGAGCACCGGCAAGCCGGTGGCGGCGATTGCCGCGCCGATCCTGGCAAAGCCGTCCTGGGTCACCGCCAGCCCCTGGAACGGATCGTCGATCGAGGCGTCGAGGCCAAGCGCCACCACCAGCGCCTCGGTGCCGAAGTTGCGCACCCGTTGCAATGCGGTGGTCAGCGCCTCGAGAAAGCCGTCGTCGTTGGTGCCGAGCGGCAGTGGCAGGTTGAGGTTGCAGCCAAGGCCCCGACCGGCGCCGCGCTCCTGGGCATGGCCCCAGAAAAACGGGTAGAACCGCGCCGGATCGGCGTGAATCGATACCGTGAGCACGTCGTCGCGCTCGTAGAACATGCCCTGCGTGCCATTTCCGTGATGCACGTCGACATCGAGGATCGCCGGGCGCAGCCCGGCGGCGCGCAGCCGTTCGGCGGCAATGCCTGAATTGTTGAGAAAGCAGAACCCGCCGGCAAGATCGGCAAAGGCGTGATGGCCAGGCGGACGCGACAGCGCATAGGCGGCCTGCGCGCCCGCGCGCAGCAGATCGGCGCCGGTGACGGCGCTCTGGGCCGACCAATAGGCAGCGTCCCATGTGCCTTGCGAGATCGGGCAGGCGGTGTCGGCCTGGTGATACCCCGCCTGACCGACGGCGGATTTCGGATAGCTGTCGCACCGGTTGGCCGGGTGGATGTTGGGGATCACCTCTTCGCCGGCACCTTCGATCCGGCGCCAGCGGGTGTGGATGGTTTCCAGAAAGGTCAGATATTCCGGCGTATGCACCGCCGCAATCGGGCCGAGACCGGCATCGGCAGGCGCCTGAAAGTCACAGCCGGCCTCTTCGGCGGCGGATTTCAGCACCTCGATCCGGCGGGGCTGTTCCGGGTTGGGCCGGATCGCGCCATTGGCCATGAAATGCTTGGGGTCGTGGTGCCATTGGCGGGGGTCGAAGATGGCCTTCATCGTATCTGCTCCTTGGCCTTTGGGGCGGCCTCTTGCGGGGGCGCTTCATGCGGGGCCGCGTCTCTGGCCGGTTTTGGTGTCACTGCCATCAAATCGCCGTCCTGTCAGCGCCCTTGAGGCCCAGCATCTGCCGGGCGTCACCGGGGCTGGCCACCTCGCGGCCCAGCGCTTCGACGATCCGGCGGATCTTGTCGACCTGTGCCGCATTGCCGGGCGCCAATTGCCCGCGCGCGATCATCAGGTTGTCTTCCAGCCCGACGCGCACATGCCCGCCCATGGCGGCGGCCATGGTCGCCATCGGCAGCTGGTGCCGCCCGGCGGCCAGCACCGAGAACATGTAACTGTCGCCGAACAGCTTGTCGGCGATGGTCTTCATGTGGGTCAGGTTCTCGGGGTCGGGGCCGATGCCGCCGAGGACGCCAAAGACGAACTGGATGAAGAACGGCGGCGCAACTAGCTCGCGATCGGCGAAATGCCGCAGCATGTAGAGATGGCCGACGTCGTAACATTCGAATTCGAACCGCGCGCCGCGCTCCTGGCCCAATTGGCGCAGGATGCCGGCGATGTCGCGCGGGGTGTTCTTGAACACCAGATCGTCAGAGGTTTCGAGGAACGGTTTTTCCCAGTCGTGTTGCCACTCCGTGACGCGCTCCGCCGCCGGGTAGAGGGCAAAGTTCATCGATCCCATGTTGAGGCTGCACATTTCGGGCTCGGCCCGGATCGGCGCCGCCAGCCGTTCGTCCAGTGTCATCGTGGCGCTGCCGCCGGTGGTGATGTTGAGCACCGCGCCGCTGGCCTGTTTGATCCGCGGCAGGAAAGCCATGAAATGCGCCGGATCGGACGAGGGGCGGCCGGTTTCGGGATCGCGGGCGTGCAGGTGCAGGATCGCCGCGCCGGCCTCGGCGGCCGCGATCGACTGGCGGGCGATCTCTTCTGCCGTCACCGGCAGATGCGGCGACATCGACGGCGTGTGGATCGATCCGGTGATGGCGCAGGTGATGAGAATCCTGGACATCTCACTGCGCCTCCATCGCCGGGGCGATCTCTTGCGTGAGCTGGGCCAGCGCCCCATCCAGCCCGTCGATCAGCTCGTCGATATGGCGACCGTTCAGGATCAGCGGCGGGCAGACAAGCACGTGATCGCCCTCGAGCCCGTCACGGGTCCGGCGCGAGTAGACGATCAGGCCGCGGTCGTAGGCGATGTCGACAAAGCGTTGATGGGCGTTCAGATGTTTCGGCAGGGGGGCCTTGGTGGCGCGGTCCGACATGAATTCGAAGGCGGTGAGCAGGCCCTTGCCGCGCACGTCGCCGATGATCTCGTGGCGCTGCATCAGCCCGCCAAGCCGCGCCAACAGGATTTCGCCCATGGCGGCGGCATTGGCGCAGAGGTCCTGCCGGTCGATCTCCTCCATCACCGCCAGCCCGGCGGCGCAGGCCAGCGGATTGCCGGCATAGGTGAAGCCATGGGCAAAGCCGCCGGCATCCAGCACCGGCTCGACCAGACGCCGATCGGCCACCATCGCCCCGAGCGGCGCATAGCCCGAGCCCAGCCCCTTGGACATGACCAGGATATCCGGCCGCAGGCCCCAGTGATCGCCGCCGAGAAAGGCGCCGGTGCGCCCGGCGCCGGTCATCACCTCGTCGGCGATGAGCAGCACCCCGAAGCGGTCGCAGATCGCCCGCACCCGCTCGAGATAGCCCGGCGGCGGCACCAGCGCCCCCGTCGAGGCGCCGCCGATCGGTTCGAGGATGAAGCCCAGCACGCTTTCCGGCCCCTCGGCCTCGATCCGGGCCTCGAGCATGTCGGCATAATGCTGTCCGGTCTCGCGGGCGGTCGGGTCGAACCCCTCGAGATAGGCGCGCGGCGCCGGGATCATCGGCATTTGTTGCATCATCGGCGCGAAGGGCTCGGTCAGCGGCGCATAGCCGGTGACCGCCAGCGCGCCCAGGGTACAGCCGTGATAGGAGGGGCGGCGCGAGATCACCTTCCAGCGCTGCGGCGCGCCCCGGGCAAGCGCATGTTGCCGCGCCAGTTTCAGCGCACTTTCCACCGCCTCGGAGCCGCCCGAGACAAAGAACACCCGGTCCAGCCCCTCGGGCATCTTGCCGGCCAGCCGGCGGGCCAGTGTCTCAGAGGCTTCGGTTTCGAAATGCAGGCGGTAGCCGAAGGTCGATTTCTCCATCTGCCGCCGCATCGCGGCCAGCACGTTCTCGTTGGAATGGCCGATGTTGCAGACCATGGCACCGGAAGAGCCATCAAGGTAGCGGCGGCCGTTCTTGTCCCACATATAGACGCCGCGCGCCTGGTCCAGCACCGGCTTTCGGCCGCGGCCCTGGTAGAAGAGATTGCTCATGTCATGCCCCCGGCAGCCCGGCGCAATCCCTCGGGCGGAAGGCGGCGGTGACCTGGGTGCCTTTGGCAAAGGGGTGGCCGTCGATCATGTTGATCGCCTGCAACTGCCGGTCGCCGGCGCGGATGAAATAGCGCACGGTCTGGCCCTGGTAATCCACGGTTTCCACCACGGCCGGGGCGGTCACCATGCCTGGCGCCTCGGCATCCTCGGCCAGCAACAGAAGCTTTTCTGCGCGCAGCACCAGCTTGGCCGGGCCGGGGCGCACCTCGGGGGCCTTGTCGACCGGCACCGGCACGGCGCCAAAGACCGGCACGTCGAGCTGCACGGCATCGCGCCCGGTGTCGGTGCAACGGCTTTCGAGGATGTTGGAGGCGCCGAGGAAATTGGCGACGAACTCGCTGGCCGGGCGGTTGTAGACCTCTTCCGGGGTGCCGACCTGTTCGACCCGTCCGGCGCTCATCACGACGATCCGGTCGGACATCGCCAGAGCCTCGGACTGGTCATGGGTGACAAACACCGTGGTCACGCCGATCTTGTCCTGGATGCGCTTGAGCTCGACGCGCATGTCCTCGCGCAGGTTGGCATCAAGCGCCGAGAGCGGCTCGTCGAGCAACAGCACATCGGGTTCGATGACGATGGCGCGGGCCAGGGCAATGCGCTGCTGCTGGCCGCCGGAAAGTTCGCGCGGATAACGCCCGCCGACATCCGGCAGCTGCACCAGATCGAGCGCCGCCTGCACCCGGCCGGCGATCTCGGATTTCGGCACATCGCGGTATTTCAGGCCAAAGGCGACATTGTCGGCCACGCTCTTGTGCGGAAAGAGCGCATAGTTCTGGAACACGATCCCGAGGTTGCGCTTGTGGATCGGCACGTCATTCACCCGTCGCCCGCCGATCAGGATCTCGCCTTCAGTCGGATCGAGCAATCCGGCGATCATCCGCAGGTTGGTGGTCTTGCCACAGCCCGACGGGCCCAGAAGCGTCAGGAAGGTGCCTTCGGGGATCTCGAGGCTGGTGGGGTGTACGGCGGTAAAGCTGCCGAACCGCTTGACGATATTGTCGAGGACGACGGAACTCACGGGGAATGTCTCCGGTCAGGGCCCCCTCCGGCAACCGGAGGGGGCGGAGGTGTCAGTAGCCCTTCTGCACGCGGCCGAAGGTTTTCGACCAATCGGCCTCGCGGCCGTTCCAATAGGCCGGATCGGCAAAGGTCAGCCCGTCGAGCGTGCCCGAGGGATCGAAGGCCGGCAGGGTCGGTATCTTGGCTCCGAGGTCGATCTGTTGCGGGTCGAGCGCCGGCGGGTAGTTCTGGCCCTCGGCCACGGCGATCGCGGTCTCCGGTGCCAGCATGAAGTTCAGCAGCTCCTCGCAGGCCTCCATCGGCGACCCCTTGATGACGAACATGCATTCCTGCCAGCCAAAGCCATTGGGCGGATCCATGTAGCCGATGTCATGGCCCTGTTCCTGCAAGGCAAAGATCCGGCCCGACCAGCCTTCGGTGACATGGATTTCCTCTTCTGCCAGCAGGCTCATCAGCTCGGCGCCCGAGTTCCAGTACTTCAGCGCCAGGTCGCGGTGCTGGCGCACGGCATCCCAGGCGGCCTCTTCGTCGGTGATGCCGTTGGGATCCTGGTCGGTTTGCAGCGCCGCGTACCACATCCGCGTGCGCCAGTCGGACCAGCCGCCGATCTTGCCCTTGTGGGCTTCGTCGATGAGGATGCGCGCGCCTTTCTCCTGCATCTCCGCGTCCGAGATATAGGCCCGGTTGTAGGCCAGCCCGGTGGTGCCGTAGTCGTAGGGCACACAGCTCAGCGTGCCGTTGGTCACCTTGCGGAACACCTCGGTCAGCTTGGGAATGACGAATTTCAGGTTGGGAATGTTGTCTTCGTTCAACTCGCTGCTGAGGCCGAGGTTGTGATAGCGCGCGTAATCGAACACGCCCGAGAGATGGGCGATGTTGAATTCGCCGGGCTGGCTGGCCTTGATCCGCGACAGGTATTCGTCGGCGCCGCCAAAGGTGCCATCGACCACCTCGATGCCGGTCTTGGCGGTAAAGGGGTCAAAGGCGTTTTCGCGCAGTGCCTCGGAGACCACGCCGCCCCAGCCGTCAAAGCGCACCTGGCTTACGGTCTGTGCCAGCGCGCGGTAGGGCGTCACCAGCCCGTAGGCCGCGCCGGCCGCGCCGAGCAGGCCGAGGAACTGGCGGCGCTCCAGCCCGCCGTTCATGTAGCGTTCGCGCAGCCGTTCGTATCGGGTTGTGTTGTCGATCTTTCGGGTCATTGTCGTCTCCTTGTCGGGTGAATGGGTGCAGGCGGTTCTCAGGTGCCGCTCTTGCGGGCGAGATGTCGGGCGATCGCCGCCCCGAGCAGGGGCAGGCCGACCGTCATGACAATCATCACGGTGCCAAGCGCGTTGATCTCGGGGCTGATCGAATTGCGCAGCATGGCGAAAATCTGGGTCGGCACGGTCTCGACGCCGCCGGGTTTCCAGAACAGCGTGCCGGTGATGTCGTCGAAACTGATGGTGAAGGCAAAGAGCGCCCCGGCCAGCACCGCTGGCAGCATCAGCGGCAGGGTGATCTGAAAGAAGGCCTGCACCGGGCTGGCGCCCAGGCTCATCGCCGCTTCCTCGACGTCGCGGCGGATGGCGATCAGCCGCGCCTGCACCACCAGGATCACGAAAGGCAGGGTAAAGATCACATGGCCGAAGAGCAGCAGGGCAAAGCTCTTGTGCAGGCCGAGAAAGTTGAGGAACAGCAGCAGCGCCACCGCCAGCACGACCTCGGGCACCAGGATCGGCGCGATCAGCAGGGTCGAGATCGCATTGGCGCCCGGCACCCGGTAGCGCACCAGGGCGAGGCTGGCCAGAACCCCGAGCGTGGTCGAGATCGCCGCCGTCAGCAGGCCCAGAACGATCGAAGTGCGAAAGGCGCGCATGATGGCGTCGTTCTGCGCCAGCTCGACGAACCAGCGCAGGGAAAACCCGGTCATCGGGAAGGCACCGAACTGGCTGGCGTTGAAGCTCAGCAGCACCACCACCGCAACCGGCAGGAACATGAAGCCATAGACCAGCACGGTCCAGAGTCGGATCGCCTGCCATCCCCAGCGCATCAGCCCAGCCCCTTCATCAACTGCGCCATGCCGAGATAGCGGTTGTAGATCATCACCAGCACGCCGAGCACCACCAGAAGCATCAGGCTCAGCGCCGAGCCGAGCGGCCAGTTGAGCTGGGTGATGATCGCCTCGAAGACCAGGTTGGCAAACATCGCGTCGCGCGGCCCGCCCAGCACCAGCGGCGTGATATAGGTGCCGGCGCCCAGCACGAAACACAGCAGCCCGCCGGCGGCGAGGCCGGGCAGAGACAGCGGCAGCGTGACTTGCAGGAACGCCTGCCATCGCGTGGCGCCCAGAGAATTGGCGGCATCCTCGAGATTTGTGTCGATGCCGTCGAGCGAGACAAAGACATTGAGCACCATGAAGGGCAGCAGGAAATGCACCAGCCCGAGGATCACGGTCGCCTCGTTGTAGAGCATGTTCAATGGCTCGCTGATGACCCCGATGCCCAGCAGCAGTGTGTTGAGCGCGCCGGAGACGCCGAGGATGTTGATCCAGCTCATCGTGCGGATGATGTAGCTGATCCAGAACGGCAGCATCAGCAGCAACAGCAGGATCATCTTGTTGCCGCGCGAGCGGGCAATGAAATAGGCCGCCGGATAGCCCATCAGCGCACAGACCAGCGTTGTGATGGCGGCAATCCGCAGGGTCGAGATCAGGATGTCGCGATAAAACCGGTCGGTCAGCGCCTCGCGCCAGTTGTCGAGGTGGAAGCCGGGCAGGTCGGCACCGGTCGCGCTGCGCAGCCAGAAACTGTAGACCACGATAAAGACCAGCGGCACGAACAGCAGCAGGGTCACCGCGCTGAGGGCAGGGGCCAGTAGGATCCAGGGTTGGCGTGCCTCACGGGCTTCGACGGACATCCGCTCTCTCGTGTGATGAAACTTGCGCAAAGCATGCGAAGCGGGCAATCATAGATCAAATAGATAATCGGAATTTTCAATATAGATGAAATCTATGATCCCGCCTGATCCGCCCGACGCCCCCGACAACGATCCGCATTTCGAACCCGAGCGCATTGCCCGCGAGCTTGACTGGAACCTGCTGCGCACCTTCGTGGTGCTGGCCGACAGCCGGTCTGTCACCGAGGCGGCGCAACGCCTGCGGCTCAAGCAGCCGTCGGTTTCGGCGGCGCTGCGGCGGCTCGAAGAGCGGTTGGGTCGCAAGCTGGTCGACCGGTCGCCGGGGCATTTCGCCCTGACCGATGCCGGCCGTCTGCTCTATCGCGAGGCGGTCGAGATCAACGGATCGGTGCTGCGGCTCTCGACGCTGGTGCGCGAACTGACCGACGAGGTGCAGGGCCATGTGAAGATCTGCGCCGCAAGCCATGTGGTCTGCCCGCTGCTCGATCAGGCGCTGGCCGAATTTCATCGCGCCCATCCGCGCGCCAGCCTGTCGATCGAGGTGCATTCCAGCGCCGATGCGATCGCCGAGGTGATGGCCAAGCGCGCCTCCTTTGCGGTCTGCCTGGTGCGCGATCACAATCCGCGGCTGGAGTACCGCCGGCTCTACCGCGAATTCTTCGGGCTGTTCTGCGGCCCGGCGCATCCGCTGTTCGGGCGCGACGATCTTAGCCTCGCCGATCTCGCCGGGCATGCCTCGGTCAGCTTCGAGACCGACCGGCTTCAGGACGTGCTGCGGCCGGTCACGCTGATGCGCGCCCAGGCCGAGCTGGGCCAGCGCATCACCGGCATCTCGTCGCATCTCGAAGAGGTGCGGCGAATGATCATCGCCGGCCTCGGCATCGGGCCGCTGCCGGTGCATGTGGCGGCGCGCGATGTGCGCGACGGGCTGCTCTGGCAATTGCCGCCCTACAGCGATCTGCCGGCGATCGACGTGCATGTTGTCTGGAACAGCCGGGCGGTCAAGAACCGCGCCGAAGACCTGTTGTTGCGCGGCATCCTCGACGCCATCGATGCCACGCCGATGGATGCGCGCACCTACCGTTGACCGGTCTCAGCCACCGGACGGGCAGCCCATTCGGCCATGCCCGGGATCAAGCAATTGATTCGCCGGGGCCGCCAACCGGGCAGAGCCTTCCGCAATGCAGCGAGGCCACCAGTGGAACGCGCCGTTACACAGCGCGAACGGAAGCGTAACGCAACTTTACACTCTTGCGCCGCGCGGCCCGAAAACGCCGCGAATTCCGCCCGCCGCGCCCGAAAACATTGCGTCACCCTGTCGCTGGGCTAGCCTGTTCGCCACTCAAGACCATCGGCCATCCGGGGAGGGGAGACGATGCGCGACAGACCTTTGGCCCAGGAGCAGTCCGGGGGCCCCGGAGACGTGCGGCCTTGGCCCGGCCCTTTGCCCGCCGAAGGCCGGGGGATGCCATGAAAGATCTGCCGCGCGACATCGACGCCATCCTCCGCGACCGCCTGGCAGCCACGCAGGCGATTGCGGAGGCCAATACCGAACAGTTGCGGCTGAACCAAAAGGCGAGCGGCATGATGGTGCTCGACATGAAAGACGCCCGCGACGGCGTGACCGACAGCGAGCACGAAGCGGCCATGGCGCGCAACGCGGCCGCGCTGGATGACAATCTCCACAGGATCACCCGGCTGGAACAGGCGCTCTCGTCGCTCGACGAAGAGCTGGCTGCCGCCGTCAGGAAGGACAGTTGAATGACCGAACACAAACCGCCGCAAGCGATGACGCTTTTCGATCTGATCGCCCGCACATGGGCGCTGAAAACCGAGGTCAGAGGTCTGGCCTTCAACGCCAGCGGCAGCGCGCTCTCGGCGCTGCTGGCGGATGGCCGGCTGGCCTTCGTTTCGGTCAAGGACGCCGAGAGCCCGGACAGCCGGGTGCGGGTCGAGGCCGATACCGGACGGGCCAGCATCCGCCCGAGAACCAAGCCGCTGCCGCCGCCGGTAATCACCGAGGCGCCGGTCGCGCGGCTGGAGGTCCGGCCCGGCCGCCTGGGCGATCAGGGGCTTGCCTTTGCCCATGCAGAAACCGGTGTGTTGTGGCGCGCCACCGCCCGTGGCCAGGTGCTGGCGATGAACGCCGCTCCGCGGTTGGCGCCGACGGCGCTGGCTGCGCTGCCGCGGGCCGGGCTGCTGGCGGCGGGTTTCGGCAGCCGGCTGTCGCTTCTGGCCGAGGCGGGCGGCGCCGAGATCGCCTGTCTCGAACTGCCGCATGCGGTCGCGCGGATTGCAGTTTCGGCCGATGAAACCCGGCTTGCCTGCTGGGGCGACGGGCAGGTGAGCCTTGTGGGAGTCAAAGAGCCGGCGCTTGGCTCGACGATTGCCTGTGCCGGCGATCTGCTCGAACTGACGTGGTCGCCCTGCGGGCGCTGGCTGCTGGGCGGTTGCCGCGACAAGGCGCTGCTGCTGGTCGATGTCGCGGCCGGCACGGCCGACCGCATCGTCGATTTTCCGGCGCCGGTGCACAATGTGGCTGTCAGCCCGGCGGCCGATGCGATGGTCGCCTCCGGGGCCTTTCGCGTTGTCGGCTGGCGCTTGCCCGATCTGCCGTTCGGCACCCACGACGGCACGCCGATCGAGACCGGCAAGCCGGGGCTGACGCTGGTGGACCGGATCGCCGTGCACCCCAGCCGCGATCTCTGCGCGGTGGGATATGGCACCGGGCTGGTGATGCTCTGCCGCATCGGCCATGGCGACGAGATGCTGGTGCGCGAGGGCACTGGCGATGCGGTGACCGCGCTGGCCTGGTCCGACGATGGCGCGCATCTTGCCATTGGCGGCACCGACGGCGGGCTGTCGATCGCGACATTTCCGAACAACATGTTCAAGTAAGACGAAACTTCAGGGAGGGAGACCCATGACACAAGCGCTGACCACGGAAGAGCAAAGCAAGGACCGCTACTTTCAGCAACTGGCCAAGGTGGCCGAGGAAATGGTCGAGGACCACGGCAAGGATTTTGCCGCCGGCGCGCTGGTTCTGGCGGCGCGCTGGGTGGCGGAGAACCGCCTCGGCACGCCGCAGGACGTCAAGCACTAGTGACGTTTCGCCGTCTGCCGGGGGGCGGTGGGCGGCGCCGAAAGACTCTGGATCTGATTGACCAGAATGTCGCAGAGCGGCGCGGCCAGGGCGGCCAGCGGGCTGGGCTGCGTCTCGTCGCGGGCCGCCGCTTTCAGCGCCCGGGTCAGGGCGGGTTCGACCAATTGCGCAAAGGCGCAGAGCTCATGCATGCGGAAGGTAGCAAAATGCAGCGAGTCGCCGTTCAGCAGAACATGGTCCTGCGGCCGGGCGGGCACGCCGGTGGACAGCGCATTGCTGTGTACCGCCGCCCCCAGCGTCGTCAGCACCGATTTGCGCCACTTGGCATAGTCGGTGTCGGCGGAATGATCGATGCCCACGGCATAAAGCCGTTCCGAGATGCTGCGAAAGGCGCGGCCGCCGGCGATATGGCGCCGCCAGAAGTCGCTGGCCTCTTCGGCGGTGCGGCAGGCGGCAAAGCGCGCCGCCAGTTTGCGGCGGATCAGGATCACCAGCGCCATGTCGACATCTTCCGAGATCGCGCGCGCGATCTGCATCGCCGGCATCGGCAGGTCGGTCAGCGCCAGCAGGCGCAGCGCCGCCAGCTGTTCGGTCAGCCGCGCCGAGATCGCCGCCAGCCCGTGCCATTGCGCCGGGCTCAGCCCCGGCGTGCCCTGCTGTCGCCCGGCATTGGCAGCACCATGCAAGGCCCGCACCCAGATCACGGATTGATCGAACAGGAACACGAGATCCACATCGGTGCTGCTGGCCGAGGTCTCGACGCGGGGCAGTGCGCGAAAGCCCTGAAGGCTGCGGATGGCCAGGCGCCAATGGCTGTCGAAATCGAGGCCGGCGGCCGACCAGAGCTGGGTAATCCGCGCCAGAAGCTGCGGCGACAAACCGGGATAGGACAATTCGGGCGCGGCGCCGTCAAGCGGCACGATACCGCCGATCGGGGGGTGTTGGCTCATCTCGCAGCGGTCCCTGAGGTTCGTTCACAGAGGATAGCCGGGCCGGGCGGCGCAGGGCCAGTGTTTTGTCGGGAGGCGGGCACATGAGGCCGGGTCTGCACCTGCGCGCACGGCAAAGCCAGGTATTCCGGCTGGGCCAGGTGGTGCGGCTGTTGCAGATGTCGGCGGCCGAGCTTGACGCCCATCTGGCCGAGGCGGCTCGCGACAATCCGATGCTGGTGCTGCGGCCACGACCGCTGGCGCCCGGGGCCACCGATGTGCTTGAAATGGCGGCGGTGGCGGAGGCCAACAGTCTTTATGACCACGTTTTCCGTGAGCTTACCGGGCTGATCGGGCAGGGCGGGCTGATGGCCCGGGTGATCACCGCGCTGGTCGCCGAGCTGGAGCCGTCGGGCTGGCTCGGGCGCGGGGTCGACGAGATTGCCGAGGGGCTGGGGCTGGGACAGGATCTGATCGCCGCGGCGCTGCGGCTGGTGCAGAAACGGGTCGAGCCGGCGGGATTGTTCGCGCGGGACTTGCAGGAATGTCTGCGGCTTCAACTCGAAGAGCGCGACAGGATGAGCGCGGCCATGCGGCTGGTGCTGTCCCATCTTCCGGTGCTCGAAACCGGCGGCCCGGCAGGTCTGGTGGCGGCCACCGGGCTGGCGGCAGAGACGGTGCAGGCCTGCCTCGCGGAGCTGCGGCAGCTCGATCCCAAGCCGGGCAGTGGCTTTTCCAGCGATCCGACGCTGATGCGTGAACCCGATGTCCGGCTGACCCCCACAGGCGATGGCTGGGAGATCGAATTCCTGTCGTCCTTGCAAGAGGATGTCGCCATCTCCGGTGTGCCGCGCGGCACCGGCGCCGAGACGCGGGCGGCGCTGGCCCGGGCGCGGGCGCTGAAACAGGCGCTGGCGATCCGCCGTTCGGCCCTGCGGCAGGTGGTGGGCGAGATCGTCGCGCGCCAGGGCGCCTTCTTCCGCGACGGGCCGGCGGCGCTGGCACCGATGACCATGTCCGAGATCGCGGCGGAGACCGGGTTTCATCTCAGCACCGTCAGCCGGGTGTTGAACGGCCTTCTGATCGAGGGTCCGAACGGGATCACCGCCGCACGGACGCTGTTCGGCGGCGCGGCTTCGGCGGCGGCGACACAGTCGAAACCGGCGGTGCAGGCACGGCTTCGCGCCTTGCTGGCGGGCGAGAATCCGAGACAGCCACTGTCCGACCGGCGGCTGACGGCGCTGCTGGAAGGCGAAGGCATCGCGATCTCGCGGCGGGTGGTGGCGAATTACCGGCGGGAGATCGGGGTTCCGGCAGCCGCAAAACGCCGGCTGCGGGCCTGATCTCCACCTCTCATTCCCTCCCGAGACCGAACACAGAACGGCGTCCGGCTCACCCGGGCGCCGTTTCGTGTTGCATACCTGACCGGGCCGCCGCTGACGGGTGTAACGCGGTGTAATGTCGCGGCTGAAACAGGGTGTAACGTTCTGCGACACTCTGGCCCTTTTCGGCGCGTCACGACCGTAGGCCCGAAAACCTGCGCAAGAAATTTCATCAAAAATAAACGTTCTATATCAGCGTATTAGCGAAAAAATACCGCGCGACTTTTACAAAGCCCGAATTCTGGAACCGGTCTTGCCACAAGTAGGGCACAAGCCGCGGCGTCCACCGGACGGGCGGCAGCAAGAACGAAGGACGGGAGCGCGATCTCCACAACCTTTGCCGAGAACCGGCGCCCCCGGGCGCGCAAACGAAACGGCAAAAGCCGCCAACAGGCCGGGCACCCGGCCGCAGAGCTGTAAGGAGGCTCATGGCATGACTTTGACGCTTAACAAGATCACGTCGCAACGTGGTATCTCGGTTGGGGAGGCCACCAAGAAGATCTCCGATCTCGGATGGAATCCGTCTTACGTGCAGGAGGCCAGCACCTTCCCGACGGATTACAAGATCACCAAGGCCCCGCGCGACCCGATGAAGCAGGTCCTGCGCTCCTACTTCCCGATGGAAGAGGAAAAGGACAACCGGGTCTATGGCGCGCTGGATGCCGCCCTGCGCGGTGACATGTTCCGCAATGTCGAACCGCGCTGGATCGAGTGGATGAAGCTCTTTCTGGCGATCATCCCGTTCCCCGAGATCTCGGCCGCGCGCTCGATGGCCATGGTGGCGCGCCTGTCGCCGGGCGAGGATTTGCGCACCGGCTTCACCATGCAGATGGTCGATGAATTCCGCCACTCCACGATCCAGATGAACCTGAAGAAGTGGTACATGGAGAACTACATCGATCCGGCCGGCTTCGACATCACCGAAGAGGCGTTCGGCAAGTGCTACGCCACCACCATCGGCCGGCAGTTCGGCGAGGGGTTCATCACCGGCGACACCATGACTGCCGCCTGCATGTACCTGACGGTCGTGGCGGAAACCGCATTCACCAACACGCTCTTCGTGGCCATGCCTTCGGAAGCGGCGCGCAATGGCGACTATGCGCTGCCCACGGTGTTCCTCTCGGTCCAGTCGGACGAGAGCCGCCATATCGGCAACGGGCATTCGCTGCTGATGGCGGCGCTGAAGGAGCCCGAGAACCACCTGCTGCTGGAACGCGACCTGAAGTATGCCTTTTGGCAGAACCACGCCATCGTCGACGCCGCGATCGGCACGTTCATCGAATACGGCACCACCAACCGCGACAAGGAAAAGGAATCCTACGCCGAGATGTGGCACCGCTGGATCTTCGAGGATTACTACCGGACCTACATGCTGCCGCTCGAGAAATACGGCGTGAAGGTGCACCACGACGACGTTCAGGAAGCCTGGAAGCGGATCACCGAAAAGAACTACGTCCACAAGGTCGCACAGTTCTTTGCCGTTGGCTGGCCGGTCAACTTCTGGCGGATCGAGGCCCAGACCGAGAAGGACTTCGAGTGGTTCGAGCACAAGTACCCGGGCTGGTACGCCGAGTTCGGCGAGTTCTGGAAATGGTACGCCAAGCTGTCGAAGCCGGGCGAGACCGTCGTCACCTTCAATCAGGACACCGGCTATGTCTATCCGCACCGCTGCTGGTCCTGCCTCGTGCCCTGCCTGATCCGCGAGGACATGGTGGTCGACGAGATCGACGGCGAGCTGCACACCTTTGCCCATGAGCTGGACCGCTGGACCGCGGTCGAGGCCTTTTCTGATGAATTCCAGGGCCGGCCGACCCCGGCAATGGGCAAGTTCTCGGGCAAGCGCGAATGGGAAAGCGTCTATGACGGCTGGGATCTCGCGGATGCGATCAAGGACCTCAACTTCGTCCGCGACGACGGCGAGACCCTGACCGCCCAGCCGCACCTGCGCTTCGACAACAAGGACATGTGGAAGCTCGAGCATGTGCGCGGCCACACCTTGCGCTCGCCGCTGAACATGCTGCGCAACATGAACGAGGCCGACCGCGCGGCGCATATCGCCGAATACCAGGCCGGCTTCACCATCAACCCCTGCAACTGATCGCAGACCGCGGGGGCCGCATCCGGCCCCCGCACCCCGAGGCGTCAGACGGCGCGTCGATGAAAGGGAGGACACGATGACGGACACGTATAACGTCCGATTGGAACCGGTCGGTGTGGAATTCGAGGTCGAAGACGGCGAATACATCCTCGACGCCGCGTTCCGCCAGGGCATTGCCCTGCCGCACGGCTGCAAGGAGGGCCAATGCTCGGCCTGCAAATGCGTCCAGCTCGACGGCGAGAGCGAGATGGAGAATTATTCCACATTCGCGCTGAACGACATGGAAAAGGACGGCGGCCATATCCTGATGTGCCGGTCGCTGGCGTTCAGCGATCTCGAGATCGAACTTCTCAACTATGATGAGGAGGTGCTGTCGAAATCCATTCCGGTCAAGCAATACTCCGGCAAGATCGTCGACTTCCAGAAACTCACCCATGACATTCGCGGGGTTCAAATCGAACTGGATGCGCCTTTGAAATTCTGGGCGGGCCAATATGTCGACATCACGGTCAAAACCGAAGCGGGGGAGGAGATTACACGCTCGTTCTCCATGGCAAATCCGCCGAGCGAAACCCAGAAACTCGGCTTCATCATCAAAAAATACCCCGACGGACGGTTCAGCAACGAGCTTGACGACGGCGGCATCAAAGCCGGCGCCGACGTCCGCGTCGAAGGCCCCTACGGAATGTGCTTCCGACGCGAGGACCGACAGGGACCGGTGATCCTGGTGGGCGCGGGCTCGGGCATGTCACCGGTCTGGTCGATCCTGAACGACCACATCGCCAGCGGCGAGGACCGCCCGGTCTATTTCTACTATGGCGCCCGCTCGCAAAGCGACCTGTTCAAGCTCGACGAGATCGCCGCGCTGACCGCCGCGCATCCAACCGTCGAGTTCATCCCGGTGCTGAGCCACGAGGACGAGGCCAACGGATGGGAGGGCGCGCGCGGCTTCGTGCATGAATACGTCGACAGCCATCTCAAGGAGCTGGGGATCGACGGCGCGGGCGATGTCTATGCCTGCGGCCCGCCGCCGATGATCGACGCGCTGACCCCGGTGCTCTTCATGCACGACTTCGACACCGATCGCATCTTCTACGACAAGTTCACCCCCACTTCCGGTTCTTCGACCCATTGAGACGGGTCGAACGCTAGTGACGTGAACACAACACAAGGGAGGCTACCATGGTAGCAACATCAAGTTCTGTCGGATCCGGCGCTGCCGGCGCGGCGCAATTCGCCGGCTCGAAAAGCCGCAAATACAACTACTTCGAGCCGCGCGGCAAGCGGGCGACGCATTATGAGGACGTCACCGTCGACGTGCAGCCCGATCCCGAGCGCTACCTGATCCAGAACTGGATCATCGAATTCGAGGGCGGCAAGGGCGGCGGCGCCTATCGGAAGGACAACACCGCCGCGCTGTCGTCGAACTGGCACGCCTTTCGTGCCCCGGATCAGGAATGGGAACGCACCCATTACCAGCGCCAGTCCAAGATCGAGACCATGGTGCAGAACGTCATCGCCAATGCCCGCAAGGCCGGCGCGCACAAGGCTTTTGACAAGGCTTGGCAGATGATCCTGCAAAAGCACCTGGGCGCTTGGAAACACGCGGAATTCGGCCTTGGCACCTCGCTCATGCAGGCGCAGCGCTATGGCTACACCCAGATGATCAACAATGCCACGCTGACCAATTCGTCTTACAAGATGCGCCTGAGCCAGGACATCACGCTCTATCTGGCCGAAATCGGCATGGACATCGACGGCTGGTCGGACGAACTGGGCAAGCAGGCCTGGCTGGAGGACCCGATCTGGCAGCCCTGCCGCGAGGCGATCGAGACGATCATGGGCTCCGAGGATTACCTCGAGCAGTATTTCGCCATCAACATCGTGTTCGAGCCGATGGTGGGCGAGCTGGTCCGCTCGGGCTTCTTCATGCAGGCGGCGGCGGCCAACAATGATTTCATCACCCCGCCGGTGATTTCGGCCGCCGAGGCGGATTTCGAGCGCAATCTCGCCAATACCGTCGATCTGATCTACCTGCTGGCGCATGACGAAGAGCACGGGCCGCACAACCGCGCGCTCTTCAAGTCCTGGCTCGCGAAACATGGCGCCCTGGCCGAAAAGGCCGCCGCCGCATTGCAGCCGATCTGGTCGCAGCCGCATTCCAAGCCGGTGTCCTTCGAAGACGTGAAAGCGGTCTCGAAAGAGCGCCTCGATCACATCGTCGCCGAGCTGGGGCTCGAGTAACCTTCTGAAAGGAAAAGAGATATGTCTACCGTAGCGCGCAATGCGTCGAACCAGAACATCTTCAAATCGATGAAGGACATCGATCTGACCTCGCGCGAAGTCTCGCATCAATGCGGCGTCACCATGAACGACAGCGTCGAGGCCCGCGCCATCGCCGAATTCATGGAGGAGAACGACCCCAGAGTGACGATCACCTACAACCCGGCGACCATCCGCATCGACGGCGAGGGCAAGCTGATCTTCAAGATGGACGAGATCACCGAATACCTCGGTCGCGAGATGACCGCCGAGACCTTCGAGGTCAATACCTCCACCCACTACGGGCGGATGGTGCGCGTCGACGACGACACCGTGATCCTGTTCGGCGACATGAACGAGGTTATGGAATACATCTGATCGCCGCGTTTCGCGGATGACCGGCTCCGGGGTCCGGCACCCCGACCCCGGAGCCGACAGCAAACTCAGCCACACGCAAGGGAGGACACCATGTACACGACCAAGGACGGAAAAGAGATCTTCGTGCTCGACGGCCACACCCATTTCTGGGACGGCAGCCCCGAGAACCAGGCCAATGTGCACGGCAAGCAGTTCATCGAATGTTTCTACGCCTATCACACCAACCTCAGCCCGCCGGAACAGCTCTGGGAAAAGGCGAAGTTTGAGAAATACAGCGAAGACGACATCTATCGCGACCTGTTCGTCGACGGCCCCAATGACATGGCGATCATCCAGACCACGGTGCTGAGCGACTTCTACAAGAAGGGCTTCGGCTGTCTGGAACGTTCGAACGAGATGGCCAAGCGCCACCCCGAGCGCTTCATCGTCAACGGCAGCTTCGATCCGCGCGATGGCGAGAAGGCGCTGGAATACATCCATTACATGAAGGAGACCTACGATATTTCCGGCGTGAAGATGTACACCGCCGAGTGGAACGGTGACAGCAAGGGCTGGGCGCTGAACGACCCGGCGGCTTACAAATGCTTCGAGCTGTGTGACAAGCTGGGCATCAAGAACATCCACGTCCACAAGGGCCCGACGATCATCCCGCTGTCCAAGGATGCCTTCAGCGTCGATGACGTCGATTACGCCGCCACGGATTTCCAGAACCTGAACTGGATCGTCGAACATTGCGGCCTGCCCCGGCTCGACGATTTCTGCTGGATCGCGACGCAGGAAACCAATGTCTATGCCGGGCTTGCCGTGGCCATGCCCTTCATCCATTCCCGCCCGCGCTACTTCGGCGAGGTCATGGCGGAACTGCTCTGGTGGGTGGGCGAGGACAAGATCCTGTTTGGCTCGGACTATGCGATCTGGACGCCGAAATGGCTGGTCGATCAGTTCATGGACTATCAGATCCCCGATGACATCTCGGCCGAGCGCGGCGGCGTGCAGTTGACCGACGAGATCAAGGAAAAGATCCTCGGGCTCAACGCGGCGAAACTCTACGGTATCGATGTCGCCGCCAAGAAGGCCGAACTGGCCGGCGCCCCCGTGCAGATCGCGGCGGAGTAGGGGCATGCTGGTCGCCAATCTGAAAAAGGAACTGGAGCTCGAGGTCTGGGAGCGTCTTGATGGCGTGACCGACCCCGAGCTGGATGAACCGATCACCGACATGGGCTTTGTCGAAGCGGTCGAGGTGACGGATGCCAGAAAGGTGCGGGTGGCGTTTCGCCTTCCCACCTACTGGTGCTCGCCGAACTTCGCCTTTCTCATGGCCTTCGGCATCCGCCGCGAGGTGATGGCCTTGCCCTGGGTGGCCGAGGCCGAGGTGCTGCTCAACGATCACTGCTTCGGTGACAAGGTCAACGAAGGCGTCAACAGCGGCCGCGCGTTTACCGAAATCTTCGCAGAGTACTGCGACGGCGCGCGGCTGGACGAGGTGGTCGAGACCTTCCTCGCCAAGGCCTTCGACCGGCGCCAGGAGACGGTGCTCTTGGGGCTTCAGGCGCTGGGCCACGAACCGGCAGAGATCACCGCGATGACGCTCGGCGCGCTGCGCCGGGTGGCGTTCAGCGGTGAAGAGGAGCTGCGGCAATTGCCGCGCTACCTCGACCTGCTGCTGGCGCAGGGGCTGGCATCAGAGCCGCAGGACCTGGCCTTTCCCACTTGGGACGGTGACGAGATCGCGCCGCATGAGCTGCGCGCGCATCTGACCAAGCTGCGCAGCACCCGGATCAACATGGAGTTCAACGGCGCGCTTTGCCGGGGGCTTGCCAAGATGCGCTACAAGGAAGTCGAGATCGGGCCCGACGGGCCGCAGCTGATCGACTTCATCGCCGGGCGGGTGCCGCCCCGCGACGAGGGCGTGACGGCCACCTAAGCGGCCGGCATCACACGACAAAACAAGGGAGGACGCCCCGCATCCGCGGCGGCGAAGGAGGAAGATATGGCGAAACTCATGGTACACGGCAAGACCGCCCGCAACTGCCTGGCCCGCGGTGTCGCGCGGCTGGCGGCGGCGGTGGAACCCACCCTCGGGCCCAAGGGGCTCAACGCGATGGTCGACCGGCCGGTCGGCACGCCGCTGGTCACCCGCGACGGGGTCAGCATCGCCTGCGAGATCGAGCTGAACGACCGGTTCGAGAACATGGGCGCCCAGGTGGTGCGCGAGGTTTCGATGCAGACCAATGACGTGGCAGGCGACGGCACCACCACCGCCATCGTGCTGGCCAATGCACTGATCCAGCGTGGCGTGGACCTGACCGACAAAGGCGTCAAGCCGGTGGACCTCTGCAAGGGCATCGACCTTGCGGTGGCGCGGGTGGTCGACGCGATCGATGCCTCCTCGCTCGATTGCGACGATCACCCCGAATACCTCGAAGCCGTGGCGCGGGTGTCCTCGACCGATCCCAAGCTGGGCGCGCTGGTGGCCGAGGCCTTTCGCCGGGTAGGCCGCGAAGGCGTGATTTCCGCCGACTTCGGCGTCACCATCGACACCACGATGGAAGTGGTCGAAGGCATGTCGTTCGAACGCGGCTATATCTCGCATCACATGGTCACCGACCGCGAGAACATGGAAGCGGTGCTGCGCAACCCGCTGATCCTGTTGACCGACCAGAAGATCCTGAAGCCGGAAATGCTGGATACCGCGATTTCGATTGCCGATGCCGAAAACCGCCCTCTGCTGATCGTGGCGGAAGAGATTGCGCCGGACGTGGTGGTCAAACTGCTCGATCAGGGCGGCGCCGGGAAATACCTGATCGTGCATCCGCCGGAATATGGCCACTGGCGCACTGCGATGATGGACGACCTGGCAATCCTGACCGGCGGTGAGGTTCTGGCCCGCGACCTGGGCAAGAAGATCGAGAATGTCACCCGCGCCCAGCTGGGCGGCGCCGAGATGGTGCGCAGCCATGCCTCGGGCACCTCGGTCCTGCGGGGCGAGGGCGATCCGGATGCGATCACCGCGCGCCGCAACCAGGTGCAGCGCCAGCATGACACCGCCCCGCCGAACATCGAGAAGGACAAGCTGCGCGAGCGTCTGTCCAAGCTGACCGGCGGCAGCGCGATCATCTATGCGGGCGGCTTCACCCCGGTCGAACAGAAACGGACCATCCAACTGATCGAGGACGCGCTCTGCGCGGTGCAGGCAGCGGCGGCGGACGGCGTGGTTGCAGGCGGCGGGACGGCGCTGGCGCAGATCTCCGACTGTCTCGAAAACCTCGACGCCTTGGGCGACGTGGCCAAGGGCATCCAACTGGTGCGCTCGATCCTGACCGAACCGGTGCGTCGCATCGCCCGCAACGCAGGCGCCGACGTGGCGGCGATCGCCCAAGCGGTGGCCGAGGGTCCGGCGGGCCATGGCTACAACGCCGCAACCGGTGTTTTCGGCAACATGTTCGAAGCGGGCATCATCGATCCCGCCCGCGTGCCCGCCAGCGCGCTGGTCAATGCCGCGTCCGTGGCGACGCTGATCCTGACCACCGAGACGCTCGTCGGTGATCTGGAGGAAGGCGAGGCCGACCCGACCGAAGGCCCGGCACGCGGCGGCGGCGCCGAGCTTCTGGGTCGCGCCTGAGCGCTGTTTCACACCCGGGGGGCCGGACGCTCCGGCCCCTCACCAAGAAAGGACAAGGACCATGAAAGCAGCGAGACTTTACGAATACGACCCCGAGATGAACGTCGAGTTGAAGATCGAGGACGTCGCGGCCCCCACCATCGCAGCCGCCGACGAGGTGATCGTCAAGGTCGGCGCGGCGGGTCTGTGCCGCACCGATCTGCACATCATCGAGGGCGTCTGGAAAGACATCATGGACACCGAGGGCAACCTTCTGCCTTACGTGATGGGCCATGAGAACGCCGGCTGGGTCGAAGACGTGGGCAGCAATGTCACCTCGGTCAAACCCGGCGACGCGGTGATCTGTCACCCGTTCAATGCCTGCGGCATCTGCCTGGAATGCCGCTATGGCCACGACATGTACTGCGATCACGGCAAGTTCCCCGGCCTTGGGCTGGATGGCGGCTTTGCCGAGTATTTCAAGACCAACGAACGCTCTATCATCAAACTGAACACCGGCATCACGCCGCTGAGCGTCGCGCCGATGGCGGATGCGGGCATTACCGCCTATCGCGCCGCCAAGAAGGCCGCGAAGCTGCTCAACCCCGGCGGTTACGTGCTTCTGCTGGGCATCGGCGGGCTGGGGCATATCGCGCTTCAGGTGCTGAAACATACCTGCGGCGCGCGGGTCATCGCCGTTGACCGCGAGCCTGCGGCGCAGGCGCTGGCCCGCGATTTGGGCGCCGACATCGTGCTGGATGGCGGGCCGAACCTGATTGAGGAGGTCAAGGATTTGACGGGCGGCGGTGCGCATGTGGCCATCGATTTCGTCGGCGAGCATGGCACCGAAAACCTCTGCTGGCGGCTGCTGCGCCAGGGTGGCGAGCTGATCATGGTGGGCTACGGTGGCGAGGTGCGGGTGCCGACGCTGGAACTGGTGGCCAATGAGATCAAGATCGGCGGCAGCCTCGTCGGCGATTTCGTCGAGCTGGTCGAGCTGATGGAGATGAACGCCGACGGCAAGGTCAGGATGCACCAGACCGAATACAAGCTGGCCAACATCAACCAGGCGATCACCGATTTCAAGGATCGCAAGTTCACCGGGCGGGGCGTGATCGTACCCTGATCACCCGCCCGGCTCCCCGAAGCGCCTTCTCGGGCGCTCCGCCCTGCGGTCGTTTGCCTTCCGTCACGGCCGCAGGGCCCAACGCTTCAACCGCCGAGGTGCGACATGGCCAAAGCCATTCATTCGATGATCCGCGTGCGTGACGCGGATCGCTCCGTGGCCTTCTACCGCGCGGCCTTTGGCCTCGAGGTGGCCGACCGGATCGAGTTCGACGATTTCACGCTGATCTATCTGTCGAACGACGAAACGCCGTTCGAGCTCGAGCTGACCGTCAACAAGGGCACCGAGGAGGCTTACGATCTGGGCACGGGTTACGGCCATCTCGCGTTCAGCGTCGCGGATGTGGCGGCCGAGCATGCGCGCTTTGCGGCAGAAGGGCTTGCCCCGCGCAAGCTGGTCGATTTCCGGCACGCGGGCCGGCGGCTGGCGCGCTTCTTCTTCGTCAAGGACCCCGATGGCTACGAGATCGAGGTCCTGCAACGCGCCGGGCGTTTCAAATGAGACACCGGCAAACCACCTGACAGACCGATGCCCGGCGGCCCCACCGGCCGCCGGGGCACTCCAAGATACGTAACAAGGGACAAGACCATGGATGGAAACGATTTGCGGCCGGCGGGCGGTTGCCCAGTGATGCACGGCACGACGAACCGGGCAGGGCGCAGCAACCGCGACTGGTGGCCGAACCAGCTCAACCTGTCGGTGCTGCACCAGCATCCGCCGGCGGCCGATCCGATGCCCGAGGGCTTTGACTATGCCGCGGCTTTCAAGGCGCTCGATCTCGATGCGGTGAAATCCGATCTGACCGCGCTGATGACCGACAGCAAGCAGTGGTGGCCGGCGGATTACGGCCACTACGGCCCGCTTTTCATCCGCATGGCCTGGCACAGCGCCGGCACCTACCGCACCGCCGACGGGCGCGGCGGCGCCTCGACCGGCAACCAGCGTTTTGCGCCTCTGAATTCCTGGCCCGACAACGGCAATCTCGACAAGGCCCGTCGACTGCTCTGGCCGATCAAGGAGAAATACGGCAACGCGATCTCCTGGGCCGACCTGATGATCCTGGCCGGCAATGTCGCCATCGAGAGCATGGGCGGTCGGACCTTCGGCTTTGGCGGCGGCCGCGCCGATATCTGGGCCCCCGAAGAGGATGTCTATTGGGGCGCCGAGGAGGAATGGCTGGCAACTTCGGACCGGCCCAACAGCCGCTATTCCGGCGCGCGCGAGCTGGAAAACCCGCTGGCCGCGGTGCAGATGGGGCTGATCTACGTCAACCCGGAGGGGCCCGACGGCGTGCCCGATCCGCTGGCCTCGGCGCGTGACATCCGCGACACCTTTGGCCGGATGGCGATGAATGACGAAGAGACCGTCGCCCTGGTCGCCGGCGGCCACACCTTCGGCAAGGCCCATGGCGCCGGCGATCCGGCACTGGTCGGCGCCGAGCCCGAGGGCTGCCCGGTACAGGAGATGGGGTTCGGCTGGAAGAACGGCCACAAGAGCGGCCGGGGCGTCGACACCACCACATCGGGCATCGAGGGGCCCTGGACGGCCAACCCGACGCAATGGGACATGGGCTATCTCGACCTGCTGCTCGGCTATGACTGGGAACTGACAAAAAGCCCGGCAGGGGCGCATATCTGGCACGCCAGGGGGCTGACCGACGATGACCACGCGCCGCAGGTCGATGGCTCGGGCGACCGGGTGCCGGTGATGATGACCACCGCCGACATGGCGATGCGCATGGACCCGGCCTATGGCGCGATCTCGCGGCGGTTTCACGAGAACCCCGAGGAATTTGCCGAGGCCTTCGCCCGCGCCTGGTTCAAGCTGACCCACCGCGACATGGGGCCCCGGGCCCGGTATCTCGGCAAGGAGGTGCCGGCGGAAGAGCTGATCTGGCAGGACCCGGTGCCGCCGGTCGATCATCCGCTGATCGACGCCAGGGACGCGGCCGCGCTGAAGGCGGAGATCCTCGGCTCGGGCCTGTCGGTGGCCGATTGCGTCTGGGTCGCCTGGGCTTCGGCATCGAGCTATCGCGGATCGGACAAGCGCGGCGGTGCCAATGGCGCGCGTCTTCGACTGGCGCCGCAAAAGGACTGGGCGGCCAATGATCCGGCGCGGCTGGCGCGGGTGCTCGACGTGCTGGAGGGACTTGCCGCCGATTTCAACGGCGGCACCTCTGGCGGCAAGAAGGTCTCGCTGGCCGATGTCATCGTGCTGGCCGGCAACGCCGGGGTGGAGGCAGCGGCCAGGGCCGGCGGCCATGAGGTGCAGGTGGCCTTCACCCCGGGCCGCACCGACGCCAGGGAGGATCAGACCGACGCCGCCTCTTTCGAGCCGATGGAGCCGATTGCCGACGGGTTCCGCAACTTCGAAAAGGCGGCCTATACCGTGCCCGCCGAGGCGCTGCTGGTCGACAAGGCGCAGCTTCTTGGGCTGAGCGCGCCCGAGTTGACGGCGTTGGTCGGCGGGCTGCGTGTGATCGGCGCGACCCATGGCGGCACCGCTACCGGCGTGCTGACCGACCGTCCCGGCACGCTCAGCGCCGATTTCTTCGCCAATATTCTCGACATGGATATCGAATGGCTGCCGATCGACGGTGCCGAACGGGTGTTTGACGGCTGCGACCGCGCCAGCGGCGCGAAGAAATGGAGCGCCTCGCGTGTCGATCTGGTGTTCGGCTCGAATTCGCAGCTTCGGGCGCTGGCCGAGGTCTATGCCGGGCGGGACAACGCCGGGCTCTTTGTCAGTGATTTTGTCGCCGCCTGGACCAAGGTGATGAACGCTGACCGGTTCGATCTCGACTGAGGCAGGCTCCGGCAGGTCTCTGCCGGGCAGCCCATCCGCCGGGGGCCGCGCAGATGGCCCCCGGCACGCGCCGCAGGAGCGGCGCCCTGCATCGCAGGGCCGGGCGGGCCGATGGCCCTACGACCTTAAAGCTTTGGCATCGGGCGCGCCCTTCTGCTAACACATGAACACGGGAGGAAAACCAGTGGTTGATATTTTCTCGAAACGCGAGGGGCCGCGTCTCGAAGACGTCAAGGCCCGGCGTCTGCTGACCCAGAATGCCGGCACGATCCGCAAACTGGCGGATCAGATCAGCAATGGCGGCTTCAGCAAGATGCAGGCCGATCAGGCGCGCCGCCGCGAGCCGCCCAAGCCCGACGGGCTGATCATCCATGACCTCAAGGCGCGGGTGACAAGCGATGTGGCCGAGCCCTATGTCAAGGTGAGCCTGAACAACCGCGTTGTCCTGGTCGACAGATCGACCGGTCGCCAGATGCAGATGCTGGGCGAGATCCGCGGCAGCGTCCTCTCGAAGCGTTTTGTGCTGGCCAGCAGCGAGAACGGGTTCTTTTCACCGCTGGACCCCGAGATGCAGGCCGCCCTGGCGCATCTCGACGGGGTCGAGATCACCGATGCATTCAGTGACCGAGACCTGGCGGACCGCCTCGAAGACGTGCTTGTGCCGCGCGACGAATGACCCATTCGCCGCGCCTTTGTTATCCGTAACCGACCGAAGGACATGCAACCAGGCCTGACAAAGGGGCCCTGATGACAGACTCGAAAAGCAAGAGGCCGCAAGGATTGCCCGACCGTTCCAGCTATTCGGAATATGACACCCGCGAGGCCTGGGAACGGTTTGTAAGCACCGGCTCCTCGGTCGATGAACGGCCTCCGAAGGTGCGCGAGGAGATCCTCGATTCCTGGCGCCGGAGCCGGGATTCCGGTGTCGACGCCGCCAGCCTGGCGTCGCGCAAGGTCTATGATGAGCAACAGATCCACCTCAGGCGCGAGCGCAATACCGCGCTGCGCAAGGCGGCCTCGGCGGCGTTCAAACGGCTGGAACCGCATTTGAAGGAGGCCCGGACAATCCTGATCCTGGCCGATGATCAGGGCGTCATCATCGATGCCATCGGCGATGCTCATGTGCTCGACGAAGGCCAGGAGATCCACCTGGAACTGGGCGGCGACTGGAGTGAAAAGACCATTGGAACCAATGGCATCGGCACCGCGCTCAAGACCGGAAAACCGGCCTATGTGCATGCGACCGAGCATTTCGCCGAAGGGGTGCAGGCCTGGACCTGCGCCGGGGCGCCGATCTTCGATCCCTTCACCCAGACGATCATCGGCGTGGTCGACCTCTCGGGGCCGCCGCAGATCTTTCGTCAGCATAATGTGGCGCTGGTGTTGGCCGCCGCGCGCGAGATCGAGATTGCGCTGGCCGAGCAGAAACAGGTCGAGCGGACGCAACTGCTCGAGGCCTTCCTGGTGTCGGATTACAGCCGCGCGCATGAAAGCGTGGTGCTGGTCGATCAATCCGGCCGGGTGCTGTTCCGGCGCGGGTTCGAAGAGGACATGCTGCGCCAGGCCAAGGAGCTTTCGGTGGGCCACAAGCTGTTGCCCAAGCTCGAGGGGCTGTCGGATCAGGACATTCCCAAGCTCCTGCCGCTGAACGTCGAGGCGGAGGGCATCGAGCGGCTCAAACTCGAAGGCGTGTTTCGTGGCGCGGCGCTGTTTCTCAAGGATCGCAGCGCGCTTAGGCGCAAGGCGGGCGAGACCTGCAAGATCAAGCCGCGCGCCAATGTCAGCGAGGCGCAGATCCAGATCGTCGGAACCTCGCCCAAGATGGTTGATGCCATGGGCCTGGCCGAACGGGCGGCGCTGGCCAATGTCTCGGTGCTGATCCATGGCGAGACCGGCGTCGGCAAAGAGCTCTTCGCGCGGCTGATCCACAGCCGTCTGCCCGATGACAAGGCGCCATATGTGCCGGTCAACTGCGCCGCGATCTCCAGCGATCTGATCGGGGCGGAGCTGTTCGGCTATGCCGAGGGTGCCTTTACCGGTGCGGCGCAGGGCGGGCGCACCGGCAAGTTCGAGCTGGCCAATGGCGGTGTGCTCTGCCTCGATGAGATCGGCGACATGCCAATCGAGTTACAACCCTATCTTTTGCGGGCGCTGGAACAGCGGGCGATCTATCGCATCGGCGACAGCCAGCGCCGGCCGGTCGACGTGCGGCTGGTGGCGATGACAAACCGCGATCTGCGACAGGAGATCGAGAAAGGCAATTTCCGCCGCGACCTGTTCTATCGCCTTGGCGTGATGACCATCGAAGTGCCGCCGCTGCGTGAACGCGGCGATGACGTGATCGCGCTGCTGGAGCATTTCTCGCAGCATTACGCCGAAGAGACCGGCCAGGCGCCGCTGACTTTTACCGACAAGGTGCGGGAACTGCTGAGGCGCTATCAATGGCCCGGCAACGTGCGCGAGCTGCGCAACGCGGTGCAGCGTTTTTACCTGATCAAGACCGACAGCCTGGTGACCGAGCGCGACCTGCCGCCGGAGATCCTCGACGATTTCGAAGGCGGCGCCGAGGATTCGCTCGAACATATCCTCGGCGGCCACTCCGGCGATCTGGAAAGCATCGAGGCGAGCGCCATCCGGCGGACGATCCTTTCGGAGAACGGCAATCTGTCCAAGGTCGCCCAGGTGCTGGGCATCTCGCGTCCGACCCTCTATCGCAAGATGAAACGCTACCGGATCCGCAAGGGCTGACCGCGCCGGCCTTTGGCGGCGTCAGTGCCAGCCGACGCGCGGCGCGGCGGGGATCCTGTCGTCGGGCCGGGATCGGATCATGTCGGTATGCTCGCGCCGGATTGCGGCATAGGCGGGGTCGTCGAAGCGATTGACCATCTCGTCGGGGTCGTCGTGCAGGTCGTAGAGCTCGCCGGACCCGGTGCGCAGGTCCATCGACATGCGGCAGCGGGCGCTGCGGACGGTCACCAAATCCATGTCCACGGCCGAGCGCTGGCTGTCGACCTCGTATTCCGACAGGGCGAAGTCGCGGCTCTCGTGGCCGGTCCAGAGCCCGCGCCACGAGCGGCCATGGCCCTCCGGGGCGGGCAGCCCGGCAAGATCGGCCGCCGTCGCAAGGACATCCACGGTGCCGACCGGATCTTCGATGACCCGGCCCCCGGGGATGCCGGGGCCGCGGATCAGGCAGGGCACCCGCAGCAACCCGTCATAGAGCATCGGCCCCTTCAGCAGCAGCCCGTGATCGCCCAGCCATTCACCGTGATCGCTGATGAAGATGACATAGGTATTGTCCAGCTCGCCGGCGGTCTCCAGCGCATGCAGAATGCGCCCGACTTCATGGTCGACGGCAGAGATCATGCCGAAATAGATGCGGGTGATGTCGCGCAGGGCGGCGTCGGTCAGCTCGCCTTTCTGCCCCCAGTCGATGCCGCCGGCATTGTGCTCGGCGCCTTGCTTGATCGGCCTGGCGCGGTCCTCGACAAAGGCGCGGTGCCACCAGGGGCGGTTCTCCAGGTCGAGTTCGGGATGCCGGGCAATCGTCACCTCTTCGGGCGTGTAGCTGTCGCACCAGGGTTGCGGCGCCAGAAAGGGCGGGTGCGGATCGGGAAAGGACACCCAGGCCATCAACGGCCTGTCATCCTTGTTGTCGATCATCTCGATCGCGCGGTCGCCGATCCAGGGCGAGGAATGCCAGGGCGCCTCCAGCGCCGAGCGCCAGGCCTGAAAATGCGCGGTGTCCGGCGTCAGCCGGTCCTTGGCCCGGTCCCAGCGCCTCTGGCCGCCGCCGTGCAGATCGAGCCAGTATTCGTAATGCAGCGCTTCGGGCGGCGCGTACCATTGGGTGTGGTGATGCGGCCGCAGCATCAGTTGCACATCTTCAAATCCCATGTAGCTGCCCCGCCAGTCGGGGGCGAAATCGCCGGCGCTCTTGTAACATTCGGGTCGGCCGGTGGGCGCAAAGGTCTGCTGGCTGGAGAGATGCGCCTTGCCGATGAAATGCGTGGCATATCCGGCCTTGCCAAAGGTGCCGCCGAGGCCCGCCGCGGCCAGCGCCTCGTCCAGGTCGCGGCCATTGTCACGCACGCCGTGGCTGTAGGGTAGCTTGCCGGTCAGAATCGATGCCCGCGCCGCCTGACACATGGGATGCGGGGTGATGCATCTGGAAAACCGCACCCCGGCCCGGCCGATCCGGTCAAGGTTGGGGGTGCGGACGCCGCGCCCCTCCGCGCCGATGCAATCGCCACGCTGCTGATCGGTCGAGATCAGGATGACATTGGGTTTTCGCGTCATGACAGGGCTCCTTGCGTCGGTCTTGGCATCGGGCCTGGGCAGGCTTTGCCGTGAGTTCAGGTTAAACATATTATGAAAGATGTACAATTCCAAAAATATAATGTACGAAATGTCAGAAGAGAGAGGAGCTTCAGAAATGATTCGTACTTTTGGCATTGCGGCAACCCTGACCGCTGGTCTGATCGGCGCGGCGCAGGCGCAGACCGTGCTTGATGTGGTTGCCTGGAAGGGCAATGAGGCCGAGCCCGCGGGGCTGCCCGGGCTGATCGAGAAATTCGAGGCCGCGCACCCCGATATCGAGGTCGAGCTGACTTATGTGGCGCGCAAGGATGTGGACAAGGTGATCCCGCCGCGTCTGCAAGGCGGCAATCCGCCGGATGTGACGATGGTCGACAGCGCGCTGGTCGATCTCTGGGGCGGGGCGGGATTTCTGACCAATCTGGGCACCGACAGCCCCTGGTATGACCGCATGGTGCCAGTGGTGCGCGAGGTGATGACAAGCGACGGGCAGATCCTTGTCTATCCGCTGGAAGTCATCGGCATGGGCAATTTCGTCAACATGGACCTCTTGGCCAAGGTGGGGATCGAGACCGCGCCGGTCACCCTCCAGGCGCTGAAAGCCGCCTGCCGGACGCTGGCGGAAGAGGGGATCGCGCCGATGATCTTTGCCGGCGGCTTTCCCGCCATGCTGTTTGTCGGCGCAAACGGCATCGATCCCAAGGGCATCTCGCCAGCGGAATACGGCACGGGCACGCGGATGTTCGTGGAGGACGCCAATTTCAATGCCTCGCTGGATTCGGTGCGCGATCTTGTGGCCGCCGAGTGTTTCGACCCAGCGCTTCAGGCCGGGCTGGACCCCTGGGCCACCGCGCCGCAGGAGTTTCGGGCCGGCAATGTGGCGATCCTGCCGCAGGGCGCATGGAACATCGGCAACTTCTCCGATGTCGAAGGGCTAAATTATCAGTTCGCGCCGATGCCGTCGGCCTTTTCCGATCACGGCCTGGCGCTCGATCTGGTGGGGCCGGGCTGGGCCATCCCGCGCGACGCCGAGCATCCCGAGGCCGCGCGTGCCTGGATCGATTTCTTCGCCGAAGAGGAAAATCTGCGCGTGTTCCTCGAGGCCGAGGGCGCCTACAGCCCCTATGTTGGCGGCCGCGACACGATGCCGGACCTGGCAGCCCCCTATACCGCCGCCCGGGCCGCAGGCAGCCTGATCCTCTGGCCGTTCTCGACGCTGGCCTTTCCCAAGCCGCTGCAATCGGAGTGGGAAGACAGCATCACCGGCTTCCTGCTGAACATCGACAAGCCCAACGAGGACACGTTGCAGCGTTGGGATGACGTGGTCGAAGACAACCTCTGACCCATCGATGGCCCGGCGCAACCATGCCGGGCCGCCACCACCATCAACAGTGCAGGAGGGGGCCATGCGGGCGCGACACTCACTTTACCTTTTCACCATACCGGCGCTGCTGGTGATCGGGCTGTTCTTTGTCCACCCGATCATTCTGACCTTCGACATGAGCCTGACCAACTTCAAGGGCATCGGCGAGGCCAAGGAGGTGGGCTGGCGCAACTACGAGCGCATCTTCAGCCGTGACCGCTACATCCGCGAAATATGGCTGACGCTGTGGTATACGGTGATCGTGGTCTCGGCGCTGACTGTGACGGGGCTGTTCTTTGCCGCCATGCTGCACCGGTTGCCGCTGATCCGCAATTTCAGCCGCGCCGCGCTTTATACCCCGGCCATGATGTCTTTTGTCGTGGTGGGGTATGTCTGGCAGTTTCTCTATTCGCCCCTGAACGGCGGCATCAACGTGGCGCTGCGTGATCTGGGGCTTGGCGGCTGGGAGCAAAACTGGCTGGGCGATCCGGCGCTGGCGCTCTATTCCGTGGCCTTCACCCAGGTCTGGATGTTCACCGGCTTCACCTGTGCCATCTTTCTGGCGGGCTTTGCCGGCATTCCCGAAGAGATAAACGAAGCCGGGCGGCTCGAGGGCGCATCCTCATGGCAGCGCTTTCGCTATCTCGAGCTGCCGCTGCTGGGGCCGTCGATCACCGTCTCGGTGATGCTGACAACCATCGGCACGCTCAAGACCTTCGAACTGCCGTTCATCCTGACCAAGGGCGGGCCGGATGGCGCCACCCGGCTGTTGTCCATCGACATCATCGACAACCTCTTTGGCCAGTACAAATTCGGTTTTGCCAGCGCGCTGTCGATCGTCATGCTGGTGATCGTGCTGGCGGTGGCCTTCCTTCAGAACAAGATCCTGCGGGATCGGGAGCACGCGCAATGAGCATGACCGATGTACACAGCGCCCCGCGCGCAAACCATGGTGCGGACTGGGACCAAATCCGGCGCCGGGCGAAATCCATCCTCGTGCATGGTATCGTGCTGGCCCTTGTCGGTCTCATGCTGCTGCCGCTGGTCTACATGTTGATGATGTCCTTCAAGACCTCGACCGAGATCGCGCAGGATCCGCTGGGCCTGCCTGACAGCCTTTACTGGGGCAATTACATGGCGGCGCTCAGCTCGATGGGCTATCTTCGGTCGGTGCTGAACTCCCTGGGCATCACGCTTTCGGTGATCGTCGTGGTGGTCTTTGCCGGCGCTATGGCCGCCTATCCGCTGGCACGCCTGGAAAACCGCATCGGCCGCGTGATCGTCATGGTCATGGCGCTGGGGCTGGCGACGCCGAATTTCGTCACCATTACCCCGATCTACGTGATCTTCCGCGATCTCGGGCTTCTCGACAGCTATCTCGGCATCGTGCTGGCCTTTGCCGCGCTGAAACTGCCGCTGGCGGTATTCTTCTACACCAGCTTCATCGCCGCCATTCCGATCGAGCTGGAAGAGGCCGCGCGGCTCGACAATTGCAATAACTGGCAGATCTTCTGGCACGTGATCCGGCCCTTGCTGGCGCCGGTGACGGCCACCCTGTCGCTTTTCGTGATGATCATGGTGTGGAACGATTTCATCTATCCGCTGCTGCTGCTGACCGACAAGGACAAGCTGACGGTGATGATCGCGGTCTACAAGTTCGTCGGCAACACCGGGATAGACCCGACCAAGCTGTTTCCGGCCGCAGTTCTCGGCTCGCTGCCGCTGCTGATCATGTTTGCCCTGTTCCAACGCAAGATCATGGCCGGGGCCACGGCGGGAGCGGTGAAATGAACCTCGACGGCAAGCACATCATCGTCACCGGCGCGGGGGCGGGCATCGGCCTGGGCATTGCCCGCGCCTGCCGGGCGGCCGGGGCCGAGGTGACCGGTTTCGATGTAAATGTCGCGGGCCGGGACAGGCTGGAGGCATTCGGCGCGCGTTTCATGCAGGTCGATGTCACCGACCTCGACGGGTTCGAGGCTGCGATTTCCGAGGCCCATTCCCGTGAAGGCCGGCTCGACGGCATGGTCAACAACGCCGGTGTCACCATCAAGGTGCCATTCCTCGACATGACCCGCGCGCAGATGGAAACGCTCTGGACGGTCAACCAGCGTTCGGTGCTGGTCGGCTGCCAGGCGGCGGGGCGGATCATGACCGGGGCCGGGGGCGGGGCGATCGTCAACCTGTCTTCGGTCCACGCCCGCGCCACCAACCCCGGGCACGAGGCCTATGCCGCCACCAAGGCCGCCATTGCCGCGATGACCCGCGCCATGGCCTGGTCGCTGGGTCCGCAGGGCGTGCGCGTCAATGCGATCTGCCCGGCGCTGGTGCGCACCGAGATCGTCGATGCGGCGATGCAAGACCCGACCCTGGCGGCGCAGTTCCGGCGTTACAACCCCGAAGGCACCGTCACCACGGTGGACGAGATCGGTGCGTTGGCCGTGTTCCTGCTGTCGGATGCGGGCGCGGCGCTGAACGGGTCTGAGGTGATGGCCGACCGCGCCATGTCGGCGCTTCTGGATGTATTCGATGTGAGGAGGGATTGAGATGGCCGAACTGGCGCTCAACAACGCGATCAAGCGCTACGGCGCGACACAGGTCATCCACGGGGTGGATTTGCAGGTCGAGGATGGCGATTTCTGCGTCTTTGTCGGCCCCTCGGGTTGTGGCAAGTCCACGCTCTTGCGGATGATCGCCGGGCTCGAGGACACCACCGAGGGCCGCATGACCATCGGCACCCGCGATGTCACCCATGCCGATCCGGCCCGGCGCGGCGTTTCCATGGTGTTTCAGACCTACGCGCTCTATCCGCATATGACGGTGCGGGAGAACATGAGCTTCGGGCTCAAGATCGGCGGCACGCCCAAGGCAGAGATCACCCGCAAGGTCGATGAAGCGGCGCAGATTCTCAAGCTGACCGACTATATGGACCGCAGGCCCAAGGCATTGTCCGGCGGCCAGCGCCAGCGGGTCGCCATCGGCCGCGCCATCGTGCGCCAGCCCGATGTGTTTCTGTTCGACGAACCCCTGTCGAACCTCGATGCGGAACTGCGCGTGGAAATGCGGGTCGAGATCGCCAAGCTGCACAAGCAATTGGGCGCGACGATGATCTATGTCACCCATGATCAGGTCGAGGCGATGACCATGGCCGACAAGATCGTGGTGCTGCGCGATGGGCGGATCGAACAGGCCGGGCCGCCGGCCCGGCTTTACGAAGACCCCGACAATCTCTTTGTGGCGGGGTTCATCGGATCACCGCGGATGAATTTCTTTGCGGGCGTGGTGGAGCGGGCCGAGGCGGGCCAGGCGCTGGTCACCTTGCCATGTCTTGGCGGCGTGGCCGTGCCGGTCGCCGTCACAGCGGCGCTGCGGCCGGGGCAGGCGGTGAAGATCGGCCTGCGGCCCGAGCATTTCGAGCCCGGCGGTCAGATACAGGTCGATCTGAACATCGAGGTGATCGAGAACCTTGGCGGCGTGTCTTATGCCTATGCGGCCGGCGGGCAGGACACTCATCCGGTGATTGTCGAGATGCGCGGTACGTCCAGGCCGACCGAGGGCGGCGCGCTGACCGTGGGCTTCGATCCCGCCGTCGCTCTGCTGTTCGACAGCGAGACCGGGCTGCGCCTGCGCTAGCCTGTCGGTCTCAGCCCGGCCAGTGCGCGCGGTAGGGCGCCGTGCCGGGCACCGCCATTTCCACCGAGAACAGCCCGCCGGCCTGGGGGTTGGCGGCTTTCTCAGCCGCGCTCATGCTGAAGGTGCCGGTGGTGATGTAGAGCGTGCGCAGATCGTCGCCGCCAAAGCAGCAATTGGTGACGATTTCACAGGGCAGGTCGATCCGGGCCGTGATCTCGCCGTCGGGTGTCAGGCCCAGCACCTGGCCGCGGTCGCAGATCGCCACCCAAAGGGTGCCCCGCGCATCCACCGCCATGCCATCCGGTTTGCCGGTGAGCGCGTCAAAGGCCCGCAGGACTCGCCAGGCGCCGTTTTCCAGCACATGCATCACACCAGGTACGCTGTCGACAAAGTAGAGCCGGCTGCCGTCCGGGCTCCACCCGAGGCCGTTCGAGATCGTCGTGCCCGTCATCATCGCGCGCGGCCGGCCGGCGTCATAGCGATAGAGGCTGCCGGTCGGGCCTCTGGCGCCCTCGGACATGCTGCCCACCCACAGCGCCCCGTCCGGCCCGGCGATCATGTCGTTCAGCCGGTTTCCCCGGCTCTCGGGTTCGGGATCATGCAGGAGGGCAATCTCGCCCGTCGCCGGATCGACCCGGCCCAGCCCGCGGGCCGTGGCGATCAGCAGGCCGTCATTCTGGTCCAGCGCCAGGGCGCTGATCAGCCAGGGCAGGGCGATGCGCCTGGCGCGACCGGTGGCCGGTTCGTAGCAATGCAATGCCTCGCCCGAGATGTCGACCCACCACAGGCAACCTCGCGTGACGTCCCAAAGCGCGCCTTCGCCGCATCCGGCCTTGGCCGCGTCCACGCATCTGGGTACGGGCATTCCGATATCCTTCTTGAAATAATGTACGAAAAGTTATACTTCATGCGTAAACTGGCGAAAAGCCTTGGCGTCAAATTTTCCTCGATCTGCGGATTCTCATGAGCAACACCGGTCCCATAGCAATTGCCGCAGAAAAGGAGGGCACCGGCACGTCCTCTTCCTCGATCTACGACGCGATCCGGCACGACATCCTGTCAGGCGCGCTGGAGGCGAATGCGCGCCTCAAGGTGTCCGAACTGGCCAGAACGCACAACACCTCGACCAACCCGGTGCGCGAAGCGCTGCAACAGCTGCGGGGGGAAGGGCTGGTGCTGATCACGCCGAACCAGGGCGCGCGGGTGCGGCCGATCGACATGGAGTTCGTGCGCGACGTGGCCGAGGTCGGCTATCAGCTCGAGCCCTATCTGCTGCGGTTCTTCGTCGAAACCGCCAGCGCCGAGGACATCGCCGAGCTCCAGCGCATCCAGTCCGAGATCGAGGCGCTGAACTTTTCCGACAAGGCGCGGCATACCGAACTCAACCATCAGTTTCACGAAACGATGTATGACCGGCATTACAACCGCGTCGCCTTTGGCGTCTGGAGGCAGCATCGCGAAATCCTCGGCTCGATCAGCACGCGGATTCCGATCGCCATTGGCCGGCAGGAGGCGATCATCACCGAACACCGGGCCCTGATCGCGGCGATCAAGGCGCAGGATGTGGCGGCAGCGGTGACCGTGCTGGATCAGCACATTCAGGATGCCGGGCGCCATGTGGTGGACCAGCTGCGCATCGCCGGGGCCCGGGCGTCGCACAGACGTATCGGGTGACGGTGCGGCCATCCGCGCGGCGGGCCGGAATGCACCTGCCAGCGCTGCGGTAAATGGCCGGCGGCACTGTCGCAACCGCGGCCCGACAGCCGGTTCTGGCAGGACGATCCCGAGGCGGCGAAATTCGTCGATGTGGTCTACAAGGCCAATGAATTCATCCGAGACAATCCGGACAAGGCGGTCGACCTCGCGCTTCAATATTACGCCGACACCGGCATCGAGGGCGACAAGGAAACCGCCGCCTATGCCTTCAGCCTGCGCGATTTCCAGACCCTCGACGAAGCCATCGCCGACATGCAGTCGGGCGCCACGATAGACACGCTGATCGCCGGGGCCAAAGTGCTGGTGGCGGCGGGCGCCTATGACGACGTGCCCGATCTCGAATCCATGCAGCCGGTCGCGCTCGAGGTGCTGATGGCTGCCAAGTCCCTGCGAAACTAAGGTCTCAGGCCCAACCAAGGAAAGACATGATGAGCATCACGAGCGATACGGTGACCGAAGATTTCAAGGGCCAGATCGGCCGGACCTACCGGGACTCGACCCCCTGGTGGCCCGAGGTCTAGCGGGCCCGGCCTGACAGTCCCAATGTCCTCGTGATCCTCTTCGACGATCTCGGGTTCGGCAGCCGCGCCTACAGCGATGCGGTGATCTCGGCGCTGGCGCTTGACGGGCTGCGGCATCTGCTACCGCCGATTGTCGATGGCAGTGAGACCGCGCATTCGCTGGAGGCCGCTGCGGCGGCCGAGATCGGGTTGCCCGAGGGCCTTCCGGTCTGCCTCGGCTACATGGACATCGTGACCTCGGGGATCGCTTCGGGGCTGTGTGACCCGCATACCCGGCCGGGGCTGTCGATCCTCGGTTCGACCGGGGTGCACACCCGGTTTGCCGCCGGCGCCGATGAGATCGTGCTAAACCCGGACCGGACCGGTTATACCGTGGCGCTGGCCGGCGACGCCTTTGGCCAGGTGCAGACCAACATGGCGGCGGCGATCAACATCGACTGGATCGCCGGCATCGCGCGCGATGTGCTGAACGCCGGCGGTCGGCCGGGAGACAGCGCCGAGATCCTCGCCGGCTTTGACGAACTGGTCGCCGGCGCGCGGCCGGGCGCGGTCACCTATCATCCCTACATCGCGACGACGGGTGAACGCGGGCCGTTCTCCGATCCCTGCGCTAGGGCCAGCTTTACCGGGCTCGACCGCAGCGTCGGCTGGGCCGAGCTGCTGCGCGGCGTCTATGAGGGGCTGGCGATGGCGGCGCGCGATTGTTACGCCGCCATGGGCGAGACGCCGGCAGAGATCCGGGTGGCCGGTGGCGCGGCGCGCTCGGCGCAACTGGTGCATATCCTCGCCGCGACACTGAACCGCCCGGTGCGCGCGGTGGCGCGGGATGAGGCCGGCGCCGCCGGGGCGGCGATGATCGCGGCGGTGCAATCGGGGGTCTTCGTCTCGCTGGCCGAGGCCGATGCCGCCTGGGTCCGGCCGCTGCTGCGCGCGCCGGTCCGGCCCGATCCCGATCTCGGCCCGCTATACGACAGGCTTTACCCGGCCTTCCGCGAGGGGCGGGCCCTCATGCAGCCGCTTTGGCACAGCCAGGCCAGGAACAGCCAATCCAGCACAAGGAAACACATCACATGACGACGCAAGTGGCGATCATCGGCGACCGGTTCATGCTGTCGGAAACCTTCGAAGAGCACATCCTGTCGGCCTGCGGCGACCGGGTTTCGGTGCGCCGGATGGATTACGACTGGCCAGACGCGCCGCTGGAACAGGGCTATCAGGGCTCGCGCATCGCGGGCATCCTCGAATTTCAGGGCGACCCCGACGAGGTGGTTGCCCATATCGGCGGCGCCGAAGTGGCGGTGATCCGGATTCGACAGCGGTGTTCCGAATGTCGACTCTTCGGTTTATCGCCGTCTTCAGGCCCGCACCGGCTTGCCCGAGAGCTTGCCCGCCGCGACCAGCGATTGCACCTCGGTCATGATGACGTCGTGCACCACCTTGGTGGCCGGCGCCAGATCCCGGACCGGCCGGTGGCAGAGCGAATGCACCCGCGAAACGCCGGGCTCGGTCACCAGCCGCGCCGAGACCTGGCCCGAGGCGATCCGGTCCAGCCAATGGGTCATCGGCACGATGCTGGCCACCATGCCGCGTTCGACCATGGCATCGATCACGTTGATGCTGCCGGTTTGGTATTTCACGTTCAGCGTCACGCCGATGCTGCCGGCGGCCTCCTCGATGCGACGGCGCAGGTCGTGGCTGCGGAACGGCAGCACAAGCGGATGTTCGGCCGCTTCCGACAGCCGGATCGTGCGGGCCGGGGCGCGTGGCGTGGCCTTGGTGAGAAAGTGAAAGCTTTCCTCGAACAGCGGCCGTGAACGGAGCTGCGGGAATTCCGTTGCGGCGTTCGGCATGACGGCCAGATCGGCCTCTTCGTTCAGCAGGGCCTGGCCGGCGCGTTCCGAAGGGAAATCGACGATATGCAGTGAGATGCCGGGATATTCCTGCTCCAGCCGCGGATAAAGCTCGGTCGCGAGGGTGGGGGCGAGCGAGGAAATGACGGCCACCACCACCTTGCCGGTCACATCTTCCGCTTCGGTGTGGATCGCCTGCCGGATCGCCTCCATCCGCCGGATCAGCTCGGCCGCCTCCTGCCGCAGCTTCTCGCCCGCGCGCGTCAGCGTCACACCGCGCGAATGGCGCTGGAAAAGCTGCGCATCCAGCTCATGCTCGAGCTGCGACATCTGCTTGCTGAGCGCCGGTTGCGCGATCCCCAGCTCCCGTGCCGCACCCGACATCGTGCCGTGACGACAGATGGCGAGAAATTGTCTGAGAAGGCGAGGGCGCATGGCGGGCTATAACCAGTTTGGCATACCTAACATAAGTAACTAATATTTCCGTGTCTATGAAGGCTGTTTTATGGTGTTTCCATTCGACACTGTCGAACTTTGGGAGGACACATGAAAACGCTCGTCACCACCGCCGCCGCGGTGTTTCTTTCCGCATCCGCCGCCATCGCCGACTGGGCGCCGACCGGGCCGGTCAAGGTCCTGATCGGCTTTGCCGCCGGCGGCGGCGCGGATTCGCTCGCCCGCCTGATCGCCGAGGACATCGAGGCCGAATACGGCTGGACGCTGATCCCCGAGAACCTGCCGGGTTCGGGCGGGGCGGTCATGGCCCGCGCCGTCAAGGACGCCGCGCCGGACGGTCAGACCATCGGCGTCGGCATCACCGACACCTTTGCCTATGGGGTTCTGGCCGCGCGCGATCCCGGCTATACCACCGGCGATTTCACCTACCTCAGCACCATCGCCGGCACCCAGATGGGCATCGTCGCCAAATCCGAGCGCGGCTGGACCACGATGTCGGAGGTGATCGAGGCCGCCAGATCGGGCGCGAGTATTTCCTTTGGCACCATGACCCCGCGCCTTGCCGATGCGGCGTACTACATCGGCAAGGTCAATAACGTCGAGTTCAACATCGTCTCGGGCTACAAGGGGGGCCGTGCGGTGCTGAACGCGATCACCGCCGATGACGTGGATATCGGCTGGGTCGCCGGCCCGCAGAAGGCCGGGGTCGAATCCGGCGATCTGCGCAATCTCGCCAATGGCGAGGATCAGCCGTTGGCCGTTTCGCCCGACGCGCAGGAGCTGAGCGAGATCGGGGTCGATTTTGCCTTTGGCGCCACCTTCGTGGCCATTGCCCCGGCGGGTCTCTCCGAGGCGGCGCAAGGCGCCTTGTCAGAGGCCATCGCCACCGTGATCGGCTCCGAGGGCACCAAGTCCAACGCCTTCATCACCCGGGTCTTTGCCTTGAAGGTGAAAACCGGCGAGGCGGCGCGCGGCTTTGTCGAACAGGAGCTGGCCGACGCCGAAGCCCTGCTTGACGCCACCGCAGAATAAGCCATCGCAGCCAGACCGGGAGCATCGCCATGACACCTAGAGGACACCTCCGCAACCTCGCGGTCGCCCTGACGGGCTGCGGCTTTGCCCTGCTGGCGCTGGCCGTCTGGATCCCGCTCGACGTCGACACCGGCGTGATCGACGTCTGGCGCCGCAATGTGCGGATCGGCGATGCCATGCTGCCGGTGTTCTCGGCGGCGGGCATGGCGCTGGCGGGGGCGGTGATCGGGGTGCGCAGCCTGCTGCGCGATGCCGAACCGGCGGCCGGCCGCATCGATCCGCGCTTTCTTGCTTGGCTCGCCGCCACCCTGGCGGCGGGGCTGGCGCTGATGCTGCTGACCGGGCCGATCCTGGCCTGGATCGTCACCGGCGGCGAGACCCCGTACCGGGTGCTGCGCGCCACGGCGCCGTGGAAATACCTGGGCTTCGCGCTGGGCGGCACGGTGATGACCTTCGGCCTCATCGCGCTTTCGCAGCATCGCCCAAGCTGGCGATTGGCCGCCTTGGCCTTCGTCGCGACGCTGGTGATCGCGCTGCTTTATGACCTGCCGTTCGACAATCTTCTGCTGCCGCCGAACGGTGATTTCTGATGGGTGTGTTCGACTATATCCTCGCCGGGGTCTTCGAGGCCTTCACCGCCAACCCGGCCCTGGTGCTCGGACCGCTTGTCCTGTCGTGGCCGGTGATCCTCGTGGCGCTGGGCTTTTTCACCGGCGTGCTGATCGGCGCGACGCCGGGGCTCTCCGGGCCTTTCGTCATGGCTCTGGCGCTGCCGATCCTGATCTCGATCTTCGGCTTCACCCCGGATGCGCTTCTGCCGGTGCTGGGCTTTCTCGTCGGCGTCATGAAGGGCGCGACGCTGGGCGGCGCGGTGCCGGCGATCCTGTTCAACACGCCGGGCACGCCCGATGCCTTCATGACCACGCTCGACGGCCACCCGATGGCCAGAAACGGCCAGGGCGGCAAGGCGCTGCGGGTGGCGCATTTCGCCTCGGTCAGCGGCGACAGCTTTTCCGATATCGTGCTCTTTGTCTGCGCGCCCTTCCTGGCGATCAGCATCGAGGCCTTTCTCGGCCTGCCCGAAAAGGCCGCGCTGATGATCCTGTCGCTCTCCTTTGTCGCCGTGGTGGTGGGCAAGGACACCTGGAAAGGCCTGCTGGCCGCCTGTTTCGGGCTCTTCGTGGCGTCGATCGGCACCGGCACCGACAGTTATCCGCGGCTGTCGCTGGGCAGCGACGTACTGGCGCCGGGCCTGCCGACCATCGCGGTGGTGATCGGCGTGCTCGTGGTGGGCGAGATCCTTGTCTCGCTGCAAGAGATGTACCTGTCGAAACGCGCCCGCCGGGCGGCAGCCGAACAGCTCGCGCCGGGTGACAGCGCGCTGAGCCTTGCCGAGCGCCGCAGGCTCTTGCCCTTCATCGGCGTCTCGATGAGCATCGGCACGATGATCGGCGCGCTGCCCGGAATCGGCACGACGCTGGCCGCCGCCATGGGCTATACCGCCGGCCGCAAGATGCACCGCGGCACGCCCGCTTTCGGCCAGGGCGCGCCGGAGGGGATTGCCGCCACCGAGGCCGCCAATTCCGCCGTCTCGGGCGCCAACCTGATCCCGGCGCTGTCGCTCGGCATTCCCGGCAATGTCGCCGCCGTCTTCATTATCCTCGCCGCCGACACCATCGGCGGGTTCAATCCCGGGCCCGCAGTATTCCGCTTTTCCGCCGAGGAGGTGAACCCCGAACTGGTGGTGGCCTTTGCACTCTTTACGCTGATGGTGGTGGCCAATCTGCTGAACTGGCTGACCGGCGCATGGTTCATGCGGCTGCTGGGCGGGCTGATCCGCATTCCCAAGCAGGTGCTCCTGCCGATCGTGCTGCTGCTGACGCTTACCTCGGTCTATGTCGAAGGCAGCGCGATGAGCGATGTCTACATCCTGCTGGGCTTTGGCGTCCTCGGCTACCTGATGCGCCAGTCCGGGGTGCCGATCCTGCCCTTCGTCATCGCCTATATCCTCGCAGGCCCGTTGGAAACCGCGATCCGAAACGCCTTCGAGGCATCGGGCAGCGACCCCTGGTTCCTGTTTTCCAGCCCCGTTTCGCTGCTGTTCCTGGCCCTGTCCGCCGCCATCGTGCTGGGCGCCGGCTGGCTGCGCGGCACGCCAACCCCCGATTGCTGATCCCCGTTAGGAGACCCCATGACCGAAGAAAAGCCCCGCCCGAATATCCTGTTCATCACCTCCGATCAGCAGCGCGGCGATTGCTACGGCTTCCGCGGCCGCAAGGTGCAGACACCGCATCTCGACCTGCTTGCCAGCGAGGGCACCAGCCTCGAGACCGTGGTGACGCCCTGCGTCGTCTGTCAGCCCGCGCGCGCCTCGATCCTGACCGGACTTCTGCCGCGCACCCATGGGGTGCATGACAACGGCATCGATCTTGACCCGGAGCTCGGTGAAAAGGGCTTTGCCGGCTCGCTTTCGGCCGCAGGCTATCACACCGCCAAGATCGGCAAGGCGCATTTCGCCACCTATCACGTCTTTGGCGACAGCGACACGGTCGAGTCGATCCCGGGGTCGGCCCGCGTGCCCGCGGGCTGGCGCGGGCCCTACATGGGGTTCGACCATGCCGAGCTGGTTCATATCGGCCACAACTGGTGGCTGCCCGAAGAGCCGCCCGCCGGGCTGGCCTATGAGGAATGGTATTACGGCGACGGCCGCGGCGCCTGGAAGAACAAGCTGCTGTGGGAAAGCACACGCGATCACAAGGGGGCGCCGCAGACCTGGTCGTCGAAGCTGCCGGTGGCCTGGCACAACTCGACCTGGATCGCCGACCGCGCCGTCGATTTTCTCAGGCAGGACCATGGCAAGCCCTTCTGCCTCTGGGTCTCCTTTCCCGATCCGCACCACCCGTTCGACTGCCCCGAGCCCTGGGCCTCGCTGCACCGGCCCGAGGATGTCGACCTGCCCGAGCATCGGACCCGCGATTTCGAGGGGCGCCCGTGGTGGCACCAGGCGGCGGTGGAAACCGAGATCCCGGCGGAGCACGCCGAGATCCGGGCGAAATATTCCCGTCTGGCGGAAATGTCCGACGCGCATCTGCGCGAGGTCATCGCCAACACCTATGGCCAGCTTGCGCTGATCGACCATTCGGTCGGCCGGATCCTCGCCGAGCTCGAGGCGCAGGGTTTGGCCGACAACACCTATATCGTCTACACCGCCGATCACGGCGACTGGCTGGGCGACCATGGGCTGGTGCTGAAAGGGCCGATGCCCTTCGAGGGGTTGCTCAACGTCAAGGCCATCATCAAGGGGCCGGATGTGCCGGTGGGCCGCGTCAGTCACGAGCCGTTGTCGACGCTCGATCTGGGCGCCACCTTCATGGATTGGGCCGGCGCCGACAGCCTGATGGACACCCACGGCCGGTCGATGCGCGACGTGATCTCGGGCGAGGGCACCCGCGGCGGCGCGCTCAGCGAATGGGAACTGCTGCCGGGGCGGGTGGGCGTCGGCCTCAGCCTGCGCACGGTGCGCTCGAAGACTGCCAAACTGACCATGGATCTGCAATCCGGCGCCGGCGAGATGTATGACTTGGCGGCCGATCCGCAGGAATTGTACAATCTGTTCGACAACCCGGATCATGCGCGGCTGCAATCCGACCTGACCGATATCCTGATGTCGCGCCCCGACGACATCCAGCCCAACCGCGTCCCCGTGGGCATGGCGTGAGGCGCCCGGCATGACAATCACCTGCACCGAGGATTTCCGCCAGCTCTACAAGGCCCGCGTGCCGAAGATGTTCTATGACTACGCCGAAAGCGGCTCTTATTCCGAGAGCACTTTCCGCCGCAACGAGAGCGATTTCGCCCGGCTCAACATCCGCCAGCGCGTGGGCGTCGATATTTCCGAGATCGACACATCGGCGCGGATGGCGGGCGAGGCGGCGGCGTTGCCGGTGGCCTTTGCGCCGGTCGGCATGCTGGGCATCCAGAACATCGGCGGCGAGATCAAGGTAGCCAAGGCCGCACAGCAATTCGGCGTGCCCTTCATCCTGTCAACCATGTCCATCGCCTCGGTCGAAGAGGTGGCCGAGGCCACCGGCGCGCCGTTCTGGTTTCAGCTCTACGTGGTCAAGGACCGCGAGTTCGTGCACGACCTGATCCACCGCGCCAAGGCGGCGGGCTGTTCGCAACTGGTGGTGACGATGGACCTCGCGATGCTGGGGCAGCGGCACAAGGACGTCAAGAACGGGTTGTCGATCAAGCCCGGCCTGAAGAACCTGATCAATATCGCCACCAAACCCCGCTGGGCCTATGACATGGTGACCGGGCCGAAGCTGAGCTTCGGCAATGTGGTCGGCCATGCCAAGGGGGTCGACGATCTGGCCAGCCTGCTGACCTGGGCGGCGGAAATGGTCGATCCGGCGCTGGACTGGGACGACGTGGCCTGGATCTGCAAGGAATGGGGCGGGCCGGTGATCCTCAAGGGGGTCATGGACGTCGAAGACGCCCGCATTGCCGCCGACATGGGGATCGAGACCATCGTGGTGTCGAACCACGGCGGCCGGCAACTCGACGGGGCGGGCAGCTCCATCTCCTGGCTGCCGCAGATCGCCGATGCGGTGGGCGACCGGGTCGAGCTGATACTCGATTCAGGTGTCCGCACCGGCATGGATATCTTTCGTGCCCGCGCCCTGGGCGCATCGGGCGTTCTTCTGGGCCGGGCCATGGTCTATGCGCTGGGGGCGATGGGGCAGCCGGGGATCGAAAAGCTCCTGACCCTGCTGGAGAAGGAACTGCGCACCACCATGGGCCTCGCCGGCAAGACGCGGGCCGGCGACATCGGGCGCAGCGACGTCTATCGGGCATAGATCATCCGCGGCGGCGGGAGGCATGGCTCCCGCCCGAAGGCCCGCCAACTGCTTTCAGCCGGCGGGTCGCCGTCTCCGGCTCAGGCGCGGTGCCATTCCCGGTCGCCCTTTGCATCCTTGACCCGGGTGGGCAGGCCGATCCGGTCCAGCAGGGCAAAAAGCGGCTTGGGGTCAAGCTCTTCGACATTCATCATGGCGCCGTGGTCATAAGTGCCATCGGCCACCAGCATCGCCATCGCCACCGGCGGCACCCCGGCGGTGTAAGAGATGCCCTGGCTGCCGACCTCGGCATAGGCCTTTTCGTGGTCGGAGACGTTGTAGACAAAGACCTCGACTTCTTCGCCGTCCCTGGTGCCCTTGACCAGATCGCCGATACAGGTCTTGCCGGTGTAATTCGGCGCCAGCGTCGAAGGATCGGGCAGCACCGCCTTGACCACCTTGAGCGGCACCACCTCGAGCCCCTCGGCGGTGGTCACCGGCTGTTCCGACAGCAGCCCGAGGTTTTGCAGCACGGTAAAGACATTGATGTAGTGATCGCCGAAGCCCATCCAGAACCGCACATCCGCCTGCGGATAGTTCACCGCCAGCGAATGCACCTCGTCATGGCCAGACATATAGGCCCTTTGCGTGCCGACCACCGGCAGTTCCCAGTCGCGGCCGACTTCGAACATCTTGTTGCTCTGCCAGGCGCCGTCCTGCCAGCTGTAGACCGTGCCGGTGAATTCGCGGAAATTGATCTCGGGGTCGAAGTTGGTCGAGAAATACTTGCCGTGATCGCCGGCGTTGATGTCGACGATGTCGATCGATGTCACCTCGTCCATGAATTCGTCGATGGCAAAGCGGGCAAAGGCATTGACCATGCCGGGATCGAAGCCGGCGCCGAGCAGCGCGGTCACCCCGGCCTTGGCGCAATCCTCGCGGCGCTTCCATTCGTAGTTGGCATACCACGGCGGGGTTTCGCAGATCTTGGCCGGGTCTTCATGGATCGCGGTGTCGATATAGGCGGCCCCGGTGCGGATGCAGGCCTCGAGCACGGTCATGTTGACGAAGGCCGAGCCGACATTGATCACGATCTGCGCGCCGGTCTTGTCCAGAACCGCCGCGACCGCATCGCTGTCCATGGCGTCGACCGCATGGGCCTCGAACACGCCGTCCTGTTTCATCGCCTGTTTGTCATGCACGCTCTGTATGATCGCGTGGCATTTCGAAACCGTGCGGCTGGCGATATGCAGATCGCCCAGCACATCGTTGTTCTGCGCGCATTTATGCGCCACGACCTGTGCGACGCCGCCGGCACCGATGATTAGAACATTGCGTTTCATGTGTTCAACAGACCTCATGTATTTGCCAGAAGGGGTTTCCCGTCTCAGGAAAGCGCGGACCGGAAATCCGCGTAATCGAAGTTGCGCACCCTGGTGAGGCTGCCGTCGAGTTCACGGATCGCGATGCCGGGCATCTTTACGCCGTTGAACCAGTTTTTCTTGACCATCGTGTAACCGGCGGCATCCTGAAACGAAATCCGGTCGCCAGGCGCGAGCGGCGCGTCGAAACGGAATTCGCCGAAGATATCGCCCGCAAGGCAGGATTTGCCGCAGATCATCCATTCATGCGGGCCGGTGTCGGGCGCGACTTTGGCGTTCTCGCGGTAGATCAGCAGATCGAGCATATGCGCCTCGATCGAACTGTCGACGATGGCCAGGTTCTTGCCGTTGAAGAGCGTGTCGAGCACCGTGACTTCGAGCGTCGCCGCCCCGGTGATCGCCGCCTCGCCGGGTTCGAGGTAGACCTGCACGCCGAAGCGCTCGGAGAACTGCCGCAGCCGGGCGGCCAGCCGCTCTAGCGGATAGCCCGCCCCGGTGAAATGGATGCCGCCGCCGAGGCTGACCCACGCCATCCGGTGCAGGGTCTCGCCAAAGCGCTCTTCGATCAGGGTCAGCATCGCGTCGAAGCGGTCGAAATCCGCGTTCTCGCAATTGTTGTGGAACATCAGCCCGCTGATCCGGTCGGCCACGGCGGCGATGCGCGCCGGGTCATGTTCGCCCAGGCGGCTGAACGGACGCGCCGGATCGGCCAGATCGAAATCCGAGGTCGAGACGCCGGGATTGACCCGCAGGCCACGAACCCGGCCTTCCGAGGCCGTGTCAAACCGGTCGAGCTGGCCGATGGAGTTGAAGATGATCTTGTCGCAATGCGCCAGCACCTCGTCGATCTCGTCATCGGCGTAGGCCACGGAATAGGCATGGGTCTCGCCGCCGAATTTTTCGTGGCCCAGCTTCACTTCGTAGAGCGAGGACGAGGTCGATCCGTCCATGTACCCGGCCATGAAATCGAACACAGACCAGGTGGCGAAACATTTCAGCGCCAGAAGCGACTTGGCCCCCGAGGCCTCGCGCAGCCAGGCGATCTTTTTCAGGTTCGACAGCAGGCAGGACTTGTCGATCAGATAAAAGGGGGTTTGCAAGGCAAAATCCTTTCCGTGGGCCGATCCCTCTGGCGGGGAGTCCCGATTAGAGCATGTCGCCGGACAACGCAAAGCCCTTGATCGCCAACCGCCGCAGCGGAGCGCGGGCCCGCCGGAACGGCCGGGCTTTCTCGGGCGGTCCGGGGTGGTCCTGGTGGGGAGGGGACCTGCGCAATGAAGCCCGCCAATTCGGCCTCCTCGGGCGGCCCGCGGCGGCGGGCAGCCTGCTGCGCGGTGATCCTGTCAAAATGTTCCTTCTTCACGGTCATGAAGAAGAAGTCGGCTCGTGTGCGACGAATTTTGTTCCGGGTTCGAATGCCGCTGTCCTCGGTTCGGTCCGAGCGCGAAGGGAGGTGCCTCATGGGGCTGTCCGCGCAACATGAAGTCGCGGTGTCCTGTCGGCGCCGGTGTGCTACACGGTGGCAATCCAGAATCGAAATCCCCGGAAACCCGCGCAGAACGTGCTACATGTGGCTCACCCGGTGTTGAGGTTAAGACGTTGAAACGTAATGTTGAAAATGCTGCCCGCCTGTCCGTCGCCCCGATGATGGACTGGACCGACCGCCATTGTCGCTACCTTCACCGCCTGCTCAGCCGTGAGAGCCTGCTTTATACCGAGATGGTGACGGCGCCGGCGCTGGTGAGGGGCGGGGCGGTGCATCTGCTCGACTTCTCGCCCGAAGAACATCCCGTCGCGCTGCAACTGGGCGGGTCGGATCCGGCAGAACTGGCCGCGGCCGCGCGGCTGGGAGCCGAGGCGGGGTATGACGAGATCAACCTCAATGTCGGCTGCCCCTCGGACCGGGTGCAATCGGGCACCTTCGGCGCGGTGCTGATGAAGCAGCCCGAGCTGGTGGCCGAGTGCTGCTCCGCGATGCGCGCCGCGGTGGATGTCGAGGTGACGGTGAAATGCCGCATCGGTGTCGATGACCAGGAGCCGCGCGAGGTGCTGCCGGCGTTTCTCGAGACGGTGGCGGCGGCCGGGGTGGGCCGCTTTGCGATTCACGCCCGCAAGGCCTGGTTGCAGGGGCTGTCGCCCAAGGAAAACCGCGATATCCCGCCGCTGGACTACCCGCTGGTGCAGGAGATGAAGGCGGCGTTTCCGCAGCTGCATCTTTCGGTCAATGGCGGCATCGCCTCGCTGGCGCAGGCGCGGGCGTTTCTCGATGCCGGGCTCGACGGGGTGATGATCGGGCGCGCCGCCTATCACCAGCCCTGGGATGTCCTCGGCACGGCCGACGCGGCGATCTTTGGTCAGGCCGACGGGCTTGCGGGGCCGGATGCAGCGGTGCGCGCCATGCTGCCCTATATCGAGGCGCATCTGGGGGCGGGCGGCCGGTTGCACCAGATCACCCGGCACATGCTCGGGCTGTTCGCCGGGCGGCCGGGGGCGCGGCAGTGGCGGCGGGTGCTTTCGGAAGGGGCCTCGCAAAAGGGCGCGGGGCCTGAACTTGTCCTGCGCGCATTGGCCGAGGTCGAGGGAGTGGCGGCCGCGGGCTGAGCGGCTTTTCCTTTGCCGCCCAACGGTGTATGGCCAGCCGACCCTTTAGGAGACAGGCCATGCCCGACACGATGCTGCTGATCCAGATGTTTGTTCTGCTGACCGTGATCGGCGGCTTTGCCGGCGTGCTGGCCGGGCTGCTTGGCGTCGGTGGCGGTATCGTGCTGGTGCCGGCGTTTTTCTACGCCTTTCAGACGCTTGGCTATGACGGGCCGCAGCTGATGCAGATGTGCCTGGCGACCTCGCTGGCGACGATCATCGTCACCTCGATGCGTTCGGTGCTGAGTCACAACCGCAAGGGCGCGGTGGATTGGGGCATTCTGCGGACCTGGGCGCCGGGCATCGCCATCGGCGCGGTGCTCGGGGTGCTGGCGGCGGCGTCCTTGCGGTCGGTGACCTTGCAGGCGCTGTTTGGCGTCCTGGGCATCGTGATCGGGCTCTACCTGGGCTTTGGCCGTGCCCATTGGCGGCTGGGGGATGCCATGCCGGGCGGGCTGCGGCGGGCGGTGATGTCGCCGGCGATGGGCTTTCTCTCGGTGCTGATGGGGATTGGCGGCGGCAGCTTTGGCGTGCCCTTGATGAGCCTGTACAACGTGTCGATCCACCGGGCGGTGGCGACGGCGGCGGGCTTTGGCGTGATCATCGCGGTGCCCTCTGTGGCGGGGTTCCTGTTCCTCGAGATCGCGCCGGACAACCGGCCGCCGCTGACTTTTGGCGCGGTCAACCTGGTGGCCTTCGGCATTGTCATCGCCATGACCCTGATCACCGCGCCGCTGGGCGTGCGGATTGCCCATGCGATGGATCCCAAGCCGCTGAAACGGGTGTTTGCCGCCTTCCTGATCCTGGTGGCGCTCAACATGCTGCGCAAGGCGATCTGGGGCTGACCGGCCGGCAAGCCCGGCGGCGCATTTCTGCCATATCCTGAACCGAAACAATCTCATTTCCGTCCAATTCGTCCCCAATTGCCTGCCTAATTTGGCGCAGAGGCAAAAGGAGAGACCCATGCTGGAAATGCTTATGCTGTTGGGAACCGGGCTGGCCGCGGCAGGTATCGCCGGCATGACCGGCATCGGAAGCCAGTCGGAGGATTCGGCGGCGGAACCTGCGTCCGCCGCGGCCAAGGATTACGATCTCGGCGAAGACTACGAAGGCGGCGAGGGCGAAGACCTGTTGAGCCAGGTGCGCCGGATGGGCGCCTCGCTCGATCTGGCCAAATTCATGCCGGGTTCGGCTGGCGCCGATTCCGCTGGCGGCGATGACGCCGCCGGGGAGACGGCCGCAGACGCGGACAACGCGCCGGAAGAAGACGAGACGTCGGTCGACTGGGAGGCGCTAATGGTGCCGCCCGAAGGCCTCGACGCTGGCGATTATCCGCAAGAGATCGCGGAAGACGTGGCCCAGGACGATGCAGCCGTGCAGCCGACCCTCGATGAAGACGCGGCGTCAGAGCCCGAGAGCGAAACCGTGACGGGGGAGGCCGAGAGCAACACCGTGACGGGGGAGGCCGAGAGCAACACCGTGGCGCCAGAGCCCGAGAGCGACACCGTGACGGAGGAGGCCGAGAGTGTTGCCGAGCCGGCCGAGGACGACGACGTGCCGGTGATCTCCGATTTCGCCGCCGGGGCCGAGCAGCTTCTGCTGATGCTGCCGGAGGGCATGGGCGAGGATACCAAGGTCAGTATCGAACCCAGCGGCAGCGAAGGCATGGATGCCGCCGTTGTGCTCGAAGACGACCAGGGCGGGTTGACCGCCGTCATCGTCGCCGGCGCCTACGGCACCTTGAACGCCGCGGATGTGGTGCTCGAACGCGACGGCTGACCGACGCTCAGCCCTTGCGCCCTTGACGTGCCGCGCGCCCGCCGCGACGCTTTTTCAGGTGGCCGCGCCGGTTGGGCAGCTCGTCCATGATGGCGCGGCGTTCCTCCGAGTGCATTTTTGACCAGCGGGTGATTTCCTCGACCGAACGCAGGCAGCCGGCGCAGATTCGCGCCTCGGGATGGATGACACAGATCTGCACGCAGGGGCTTTCGATCTCGTCGCGTTTCCAGATCTCGTCCTTCATCCGATCTCCTCTTGTCATGCGCCCCCCAAATGGCGCATCCGGTCCAGCACCCCTTGCAGGATATAAGAGGCGGCGACGTGATCGATCACCTCGGCGCGACGTTTCCGAGACGTATCCGCCTCGAGCAGCGCCCGTTCGGCGGCGACGGTCGAAAGGCGTTCATCCCAGAATCCGATCGGCCCGTCCCAGAGCCGCGAAAAATTGCGCGCAAAGGCGCGAGTGGATTGGCAACGCGGCCCTTCGGAGCCGTCCATGTTGCGCGGCAGCCCCAGGATCACCCCGCCAATGCCGCGCGCGGCAAGGATCTCTTGCAGCCGGGCGGCATCCAGCCCGAATTTCTTGCGCCGGATGGTTTCCAGCGGCGTCGCCACCGAGCGGAAGCTGTCGGACACGGCCACCCCGATGGTCTTGTCGCCCAGGTCAAGCCCGGCAATCGCCGTCATCGGCGGCAGGGCTTTGGCGAAATCTGCGATATCTTCCACGATCATACACCCCTCTAACGCGCCGGGCGGGCAGGGGAAAAGCCTGTAGGGCCCACCATGTCGTGATTGATCGGCATTGTGGCGGATTTGATAGGCGGGCAGACTGGCCTAGTCTTCTAGAACCACCACAGAGAGAGCCCCGACAGGCACAATTGGGATTCGAGCCAGATGAAGCGATATTCAGCCTTTGCCGTCGCCCGCGAAGCCGCGCGCTATCACCTTGGATGGGAGCGCGCCTGGGCCTCACCGGAGCCGAAGAAACACTATGATGTGGTCATCGTCGGCGCCGGCGGACACGGGCTGGCGACCGCCTATTACCTTGGCAAGAATTTCGGCATCACCAATGTTGCGGTGATCGAAAAGGGCTGGCTCGGCGGCGGCAACACCGGCCGCAACACCACGATCATCCGCTCGAACTACCTGCAAGATCCCTCGGCCGCGATCTACGAAAAGGCGCGGTCGCTCTATGAGACAATGAGCCAGGACCTGAACTACAACGTGATGTTCAGCCCGCGCGGCGTGATGATGCTGGCCCAGACCCAGCACGAGATCCGCGGCTATCAGCGCACCGCCCATGCCAATGCCCTTCAAGGGGTGCAGACGGAGTGGATCTCGCCCGCCCGTGTCAAGGAACTGGTGCCGATCATCGAGCTCAAGGGGCCACGCTATCCGGTGCTCGGCGCGCTTTGGCAGGCCCGGGGCGGCACCGCGCGCCACGATGCGGTGGCCTGGGGCTATGCCCGTGCCTGTTCGGCCATGGGCATGCACATCATCCAGCAATGCGAAGTCACCGGCGTGCGCCAGCAGGACGGACGGGTCACCGGCGTGACCACCTCGAAGGGCGAGATCGCCTGCGACAAACTCGGCCTGGTGGTTGCCGGCCATTCCGGCGTGCTGGCCGAGATGGCGGGGTTCCGGCTGCCGGTGGAATCGGTGGCGCTTCAGGCGCTGGTCAGCGAGCCGATCAAGCCCTGCATGGATGTCGTCGTGATGGCCAATACCGTGCATGGCTACATGAGCCAGTCCGACAAGGGCGAGATGGTGATCGGCGGCGGCGCCGACGGCTACAACAACTACACCCAGCGCGGCAGTTTTCATCACATCGAGGAAACCGTGCGCGCGCTGATCGAAACTTTCCCGATGATCTCGCGGCTCAAGATGCTGCGGCAATGGGGCGGCATCGTCGACATGACCGGCGACCGATCTCCGATCCTGTCGAAAACCCCGCTTGAGGGCTGTTTCATCAATTGCGGCTGGGGCACCGGCGGCTTCAAGGCGATCCCCGGCTCGGGCTGGGGCATGGCCGAGCTGATGGCCAAGGGCCATTCGCCGCTGACCGAGGCCTTCTCGCTCGATCGCTTCCGTGAAGGCCGGTTCATCGACGAAAGCGTCGCGGCGGGGGTGGCGCATTGATCGCATCGGCGGAGTTCCGCACTGCGGCGCGTTTTCGTCGGGCCGCCGGGAACCCCGGGCACCGGCCTGACGTTTGCCCTGTGAACGAACGCTTCACAGGAGACCTGACATGGTTGACCACACCGACCGCGAACGCCTCAACACCACGACGACAACCACCACGAACAGCTCGGGCGGCAACAGCGGCCTGGCCTTTATCGTCGGCATCCTGGTCGTTGTCGTGGCGATCATCGCCTGGTTCCTCTTTGCCGGCGGCGACGTGCCCGGCCCGGCCGGCGGCACCAATGACGTCAATGTCACCATCGAAGGCGCCGGCGAGGCCATCGAAGGTGCGGGCGAGGCCGTCGAAGACGCCGCCGAAGGCCAGTAACGCCCGGCGCAGTACGGCGAAAGGCCCGGCGGCGCTGCCGTCACCGGGCCTTTCGGTATGGGGTCAGCGGATGGACGCTCGCGGCGCTGGGGCGGTCCCGGGGCCGCAAACCGGCATGGCTTCGGCCAAAGCCGGCCTATTTTTCGGGTGCGCATCCGCGAAATCCGGCTCATCGCCCGCCAGGACCGCACGCCTCCCTGTCCGGCCCCCCCTGGGCGACCTATCTTTTGCAGTGCGAAAGGAGGATTTCCCATGCCTGACCCGATCCCTCGGACCGACCCGCTGCGCACCCGCGCACCGCGCGGCCGCCCCTGGATGTGGATTGTCGCTGCCTTGCTGGTGCTGCTGCTCATCCTCTGGGTGGCCTTTGCCGGCACCGGTGGCAACATCACCGGCGCCGAGGCCGTCGATGCGCCTGCGGCCACAACAGAGCCGCTGGCCGATGATGCCGCGCCCGTCGCGGTCGACTGACCCGATCCAGATCCACCAAGCTGCAAGGCGGGCGTCGCTTGGCGCCCGCCTTTTGCTGCGCCAAGACCGGAGCCTGCCATGCTGACCCTGCATTGCCCCTATTGCGACGTCCAGACCGATGAAACCGAGCTGACCCCCGGCGGCGAGGCCCATCTCACCCGTCACGGCCCCGGCTCGGATGACGACGCCTTTCACGACTACCTGTTTTCCCGCGCCAACCCGCGCGGCGTGCATTTCGAACGCTGGCGCCATGCCTATGGCTGCGGCAAGTGGTTCCTCGCGGCGCGCGACACCCGGACACTCGAGGTTTTCGGCACCTACGAAGCGCAGACCACCGAGCCGCCCGACCACATCCTTGCCGCCATCCGCGACAAGCGCCCGGGCTGGACCCGCGCCTCCTGATGCCTTCACTTCTCGTCAATACGCATGTCCGCGGCCAGCCCCGCACGAAAGGGTCCGACACATGAGCACACGCCTCGCCACCGGCGGCCGGTTGATCGACCGCTCGAAACAGCAGAGCTTCACCTTCAACGGCAAGCGCCTGACCGGCCATGCCGGCGACACCCTCGCCTCGGCGCTGCTCGCCAATGACCAGATGCTGGTGGGCCGCTCGTTCAAATACCACCGTCCGCGCGGTATCGTGGCCTCGGGCGGCGAAGAGCCCAATGCGCTGATGGGGCTGGGCGAGGGGCACCGGTTCGAGCCCAACCAGCGCGCCACCACCACCGAGCTTTTCGACGGGCTGAGCGCGCAGAGCCAGAACCACTGGCCCAGCCTGGAAACCGATATCGGTGCGGTCAATGCCGCCTTTTCGGCCTTTCTGCCGGCGGGGTTCTATTACAAGACCTTCATGAAGCCGCGCGCCTTCTGGAAACACGTCTACGAGCCGTTCATCCGCAAATCCGCCGGTCTGGGGCGCGCGCCGGATGCCGAGGCCCGCGATCCCGACACCTACGAGCATTTCCATGCCCATGTCGATACGCTGGTGGTGGGCGGCGGCCTCGCCGGGCTCGAGGCGGCGAAACGCGCGGGCGCGGCCGGCGGCCGGGTGCTGCTGGTCGAGCAATCCGCCCAATGGGGCGGTCGCGCGCCGGTGGATGGCGGCGAGATCGACGGCCATTCGACCGAGGCCCATGTGGCCCGGCTGCTGGCCGATCTCGAAGCGATGGAGAATGTCACCCTGCGCAGTCGCTGCATGGGGGCAGGGGTCTATGACCATGGCTATGTGCTGGCCTACGAACGTCTGAGCGATCATGCACCGCAGGCCAAGGGCCCGCGCCACCGGCTCTGGCGGATCCGCGCCGGGCAGGTCATCACCGCCACCGGAGCCATCGAACGGCCGCTGCCCTTTGCCGGCAACGACATTCCCGGCGTGATGCTGGCCTCGGCGGTGCGTGACTATTTGGTCAACTGGGCGGTCAGCCCCGGCGACCGCACCGTCGTGGTCACCAACAACGACGATGCCTATCGCACCGCTCTGGCCCTGCGTCGCGCCGGGCTCGCCGTGCCGGCGATCATCGATGCCCGTGTCCTGCCGAAAGACAGCCCGCTGATGGCCGAGGCCCGCGCCAAGGGCATCCGCATCCTGCAAGGCCATGCCATCGACCATGTGATCGGCGGCAAGCGGGTTCGCGGCGTGGCGATTTGCAGCCATGCCGGTGAAGGCGGTGCGGTGATCGAGGAAATCGCCTGCGAGGCCGTGGCCATGTCGGGCGGCTGGTCGCCGGTGGTGCACCTCTGGTCGCATTGCGGCGGCAAGCTGATCTGGGACGAGCGCCGCGTCATGTTCCGCCCCGATCCCGACCAGCCGCCAACCGGTGAGAAGGGTCAGCCGATGGTCACCGTTGTCGGCGCCGCCAATGGCGCGTTGAGCCTGCAAGAGGTGCTCGACGATGCCGCGCGCCTTGGCGATGAGCCGGCGCCGCAGGCCAGCGCCGAGGCGGAAACGCCGCTGGCGCCGGTCTGGATGATGCCGCAGGGTGCCAGCATCAAGCACCGGATGAAGGCCTGGCTGGATTATCAGAACGACGTCAAGGTTTCTGACGTTCAACTGGCTGCCCGCGAGGGATTCGAGAGCGTCGAACACGCCAAGCGCTATACCACGCTGGGCATGGCCACGGATCAGGGCAAGCTGAGCAATATCAACGGGCTGGCGACGCTTTCGGGTGCGCTTGGCGCGACGATACCCGAGGTCGGCACCACCACTTTCCGCCCGCCTTACACGCCGATCTCCATGGGCGCGATCGCCGGTCAGGCCCGGGCCGAAATTTTTCAGCCGGTGCGCGAAACCCCGATCCACGGCTGGCTTGACGCCAATGGCGCCGAATGGGAGCCGGTGGGCCAGTGGCGCCGGCCCTACGCCATCCTGCGTCCCGGAGAGAGCACGCACGACGCGGTCATGCGAGAAGTGACCAACACCCGCGAAAACCTCGGGCTGCTCGACGCCTCGACCCTGGGCAAGATCGTCGTCAAGGGACCGGATGCCGGAAAATTCCTCGACATGCTCTACACCAACATGATGTCGACGCTGAAACCCGGCAAATGCCGCTATGGGCTGATGTGCAACGAAAACGGCTTTCTGATCGATGACGGGGTCGTGGCGCGGATCGATGATGAAACCTTCCTCTGCCACACCACCTCGGGCGGCGCCGATCACATCCACGCGCAGATGGAGGATTGGCTGCAATGCGAATGGTGGGACTGGCTGGTCTATACCGCCAATGTCACCGAGCAATTCGGCCAGATCGCCGTGGTCGGCCCCAAGGCGCGCAAGCTGCTCGAGGCGATCGGCGGCATGGACGTCAGTCAGGAGACACTGCCCTTCATGGGCTGGGCCGAGGGCGAGTTGGGCGGCATTCCGGTGCGGATCTACCGCATCTCGTTTTCCGGTGAGCTGAGCTTCGAGATCGCGGTCAAGGCGGGCTATGCGCGCCAGCTCTGGGATCTGCTGATGACCGTTGGGCGGCAGTTCGACGTCATGCCCTATGGCACCGAGGCGCTGCACATCATGCGCGCCGAAAAGGGCTTCATCATGATCGGCGACGAGACCGACGGCACGGTGATCCCGCAGGATCTCGGGCTGGACTGGGCGATTTCCAAGAAGAAAACCGACTATCTCGGCAAACGCGCGCAGCAACGACCCGACATGACCCGCGACGACCGCTGGAAGCTGGTCGGGCTCGAGACTGTCGACGGCTCGGTGCTGCCCGATGGCGCCTATGCGGTGGACGAGGGCGAAAACGCCAATGGCCAGCGTAACGTGCAGGGGCGGGTGACTTCATCCTATCATTCGCCGACCCTGGGTCGCGGCATCGCCATGGGGCTGGTGCGGCACGGGCCCGACCGGATGGGCGAGGTGATCCGCTTTGCCAAATCCGACGGCACAACCATGATCGAGGCGCGGATCGTGGATCCGGTCTTCTACGACAAGGACGGGGAGAAACAGAATGTCTGAGGCGCTGGCAACACCGGTCACCGCCCTTGGCGGGGCACAGTTCGACGGTCTGGTCTCGGTCCGGGAAATGCCGGCGCAGGGCATGATCTCATTGCGCGGCGATCTGGCCATGCCGCCGCTCAAGAACGCCGCGACCGGCGTCGCCGGGGTCGACATGCCGGCCCAGCGCGCGGCCGAATGCGAAGGGGCGCGCGGCCTGTTGTGGATGGCGCCCGACGAGCTGCTGGTGCTCTGCCCCTATGACGAGACGGCCGAGGCCGTCGCCTCGATGGACAAGCTGCTTTACAGCTACCATGCGCTGGTAACCGACGTTTCCGATGCCCGCGCGATGTTCGAACTGCGTGGCGGCGGGTTGCGTGACGTGCTGGCCAAGCTGACGCCGGCGGATATGTCGGTCGCCGTCCTGCCGCCGGGCGAGCTGCGCCGCTCGCGGCTGGCGCAGGTGCCGGCGGCCTTCTGGCTGAGGAGCGAAACCGCGGCGCAGGTGATCTGCTTCCGCTCGGTCGCGCGCTATGTCTTCGACCTTTTGAAGACCGCGGCGCAGCCGGGATCGGCGGTCGGATTCCACTAGGCTGACCACGGGGCAGGCGCGGCCGACCCGGCGCGCCGCTTCTTCGGACGGCGAAGGGCGTCAACCCGCTCGGCAGGGGTTGACCTCTCCGCCGCACGCGCTCACTTATACCGGGAACGCGACCATCAAGAAAAAGGGGTGTACCCATGGCTTTCGAACTTCCCGATCTTCCCTATGCGCACGATGCCCTTGCCGGCCAAGGCATGAGCAAGGAAACGCTCGAGTACCACCACGACATCCACCACAAGGCCTATGTCGACAACGGCAACAAGCTGATCTCGGGCACCGAGTGGGAAGGCAAGACGCTCGAAGAGATCGTCAAGGGCACCTATGACGCCAACGCCGTGGCGCAATCGGGCATCTTCAACAATGCGTCGCAGCACTGGAACCACATGCAGTTCTGGGAAATGATGGGCCCGAACAGCGCCAGCCTGCCGGGCGAGCTGGAAAGCCGCCTGAAGGATGGCTTCGGCTCGGTCGACGAGTTCAAGAAGCAATTTGCCGCCGCCGGCGCCGGTCAGTTCGGCTCGGGCTGGGCCTGGCTGGTTGTCGATACCGACGGCTCGCTGAAAGTCACCAAGACCGAAAACGGCGTCAACCCGCTGTGCTTCAACCAGACCGCGCTGTTGGGCTGCGACGTCTGGGAGCACTCCTATTACATCGATTTCCGCAACAAGCGCCCGGCGTATCTCGACAACTTCCTCGACAACCTGTTGAACTGGGAAAATGTCGCGGAACGTCTCGCAAGCGCCTGATATTGCTTCTGAACGCTGAATTTTGGCCCGCCCGTTTCCCACGGGCGGGCCTTTTCGTTGCAGCTGTCCGGGCCAAAGCCGGACGGGATCAGCGCCCCAGCGCGGTGCGCAGCTTGGCCACGCAATCGGCGACGTTTTCGGCCGGTTCCCAGAAGGCGCGCAGCGAGGCTTCGGCAAAGCCCTGATCGATCACGTGATCGAGCAGCGCCAGCAACGGGTTCCAATAGCCCGCCACGTTCAGCAGGATCACCGGCTTGTCATGCAGGCCAAGCTGCGCCCATGTCAGCACCTCGAAGAATTCGTCGAGCGATCCGGCGCCGCCGGGCAGCAGGATGACCGCATTGGCGTTCATCAGCATGACCTTCTTGCGCTCGTGCATGGTTTCGGTGACGACAAAGGTCGAGAGATCGCGCTTGCCGACTTCGACATCCAGCAGGTGTTTGGGGATCACGCCAAAGGTCTCGCCGCCGCTATCCTGCGCGCTGCGCGCCACGCGCCCCATGAGGCCGACGTCACCGGCACCGTAGACCAGCCGCCAGCTCTCGTCGGCCAGCGCCCGGCCCAGCGTTTCGGCGGCCTCGGCATAGGCCGGATCTGAGCCATCACGCGAGCCGCAGTAAACGCACACAGAGATGTCGGTCATTGTCACTCGCTCCTGCCTCGGTCGTCCTGTAATCTCTGGACATGTTGCGCGTGCAGCATGGGAAGTCAACGCACCCGGCCGGTCCTGCGGCGCGCGCAGGCCGCTGCGGGGCGGAGGGTGTCCGAAAATGTCGCCGGAAATCCACATTTTGACCGTGATGACCGCCCCTGCTAGTGTTTTGTACGTTTTTTCCCAGTGGTTTCACGGTTAATTGAGGACATCTGCCGGGAATTAGGGGGCCGCGCGCTCCGGACTGCCCAATGCGCGCAAAGGGGACCAAAATGGCGAAATGGATCGGATATCTGGGCGGAGGCGCGGCCGGCGCGGCTGTGGCCATTGCGGGGTATGTGGTCATGACGCTCTATGGCGATCCCGAGACGCCTCGCGAGACCCCGGCGGCACTGATCACGCCCGAGCCCGCGAATACGCCGAAGCCCGAGAGCGACGCGGCGCAAGACGAGGCGCAATACTCGGGGCCCGCGCCGGTCGTCGAGAGCGTTGACAGCGACCCGGCGCCGGAGGCCGAGCCTGCCAAAAAGCCGGACCGCGACCCCGCACCGGAAGCCGAGCTTGCCGAGCTGCCCGACAGCGACCCCGTGCCGGAGGCCGAGCTAACCGAGGTGCCGGATAATGGCCCGGCGCCGGAGGCCGAGAGCGCCGAGATGCCGGACGACGAGCCAACGCCGGAGGCCGAGATCGCCGAGCTGCCGGAGGAGGAGCCTGCGCCGGTGGCCGCGCCAGAGCCTGCACCGGACGCCGGCGCCGCGCCGGAAAACGCGGGCGCAATCGCCTCTGACCCCGACCCGGCACCGGACGCCGAAAGGGCCGAGGCCCCTGAGGCCGTGCCAGAGGCCGAAACTGCCGAACTGCCCGACAGCGACCCCACACCGGATCCTGCAACCGCAGAGCCGACGCCGCCAGAACCCGAGCCCGTGGACAAGGCCGCGCCGCCGCTTGTGCCGCCGACCTTCGATCTGGTGCGGATCGAGCCCGACGGCTCGGCGATCGTGGCGGGCGAAGGCGCGGCCCGGGCGCCGGTGCGGATCTTTCTCGATGGCGGCGAGATCGGCGAAACCACCTCGGGCAGCGACGGCCGTTTCGTCAGCCTGCTGCGCATCCCGCCCAGCCGCCAGCCCCGGCTGATGACCCTCGCCACGGGGCTGGCCGACACGGAGGTCTTTTCCAAGACCGAGATCATCGTCGCGCCCTTTGGCGCGGTGGACAAAGCCGCGCCCGATGAAGCGGCCCCGGCGCCCGAGGCCGTGGCCGAGAAGACACCGGTGGAATCCGAACCGCGTGACCGCGCCGCTCTGCCCGACGCGGAGGGCGCCGAAACGGCAGCGGATGCGGAAATCGCGCCCGCCGGCGACATCGCGGAAGTCGTAGAACCGCAACCTGCCGGTTCCGATGGCGGCGCAGCGGCGGACGCAGGGGAGACCCCGAGCGCAGAAGTGGTGGCCGAGCGCCCTGTTGCCGGGGCAGCAGATGAAAGCCCCGAGCCGGAACGCACGACAGAGGCCGTGGCCGCGCTGGACGTGCCCGAGGGCGCCGCCGCCAGCCCGGAGCAGATCGACCCCCCGGTGCAGACCCCCGCCGCGCCCGAGCCCGTGGCGACAGCGGCCGTAACGGAACCGGCTCCGGACGAGGCAGACCCCGCAGTGCCGGATCGCCCCGCCGCGGTGGACACTTCGGCGCCGGCATCCGCCGGCGCGGACCGGTCCGAAGACATCGCCGCCGCGGATACCTCCGAGCCGCCCGCCGGGGTCGGCGCCGCCCCGGTGCTGGTTGCGCCCGCGGCAACCTCGGCAACCGCGGCCGATCCGGTGGCCGAGGTGGCCGCGACGGTCAGCCGCGACACCGACCTGCTGCGCGCGGTGCCGGAGGCGGTGGAGGCCCCGGCGGTGCCGGAACCCGAGACGCCACCGACCTTGCTGGCCTCAGACAATGAAGGTGTGCGGGTGCTGACCGGGCCGGAGGTGCTGGACCGGGTGGCAATCGACACGATCAGCTATGACAACGCCGGCGATGTTGCGCTTGCCGGGCGCGGCACCGGCGGCGAGGCCGGCGGTTTTGTCCGGGTCTACCTGGACAACACGCCGATCACCACGTCGCGGGTCCGCGCCGATGGCTCCTGGCGGGTGACGCTGCCGCAGGTCGACAAGGGGGTCTATACCCTGCGCGTCGACGAGGTGGACGGGGCGGGCGAGGTCACCTCGCGCGCCGAAACACCATTCCTGCGCGAGGACCGCGAGGCGCTGGACAAGGCGTCAAACGCCACCGAGGGCGACGGGCCGGTCAGGATCGTCACCGTGCAGCCGGGCAATACCCTCTGGCAGATCGCCCGCGACCGCTATGGCGAGGGCATCCTTTATGTGCGGGTCTTCGATGCCAACCGGGGGCAGATCCGCGATCCCGACCTGATCTATCCTGGGCAGGTGTTCGACCTTCCGGCAGAGGAGGCGGCGGAGTAGGCGCGCCGCCCCCGTAAACGCTTCTCGGCCCAAGTGGCCAGGGCCTCAGGCGGCGTCGGCTTCCGCCTGTTGCCGCCGCCAGAGGCTGGCATAGCGGCCGTCGCGCGCCAGCAGGTCGGCATGGGTGCCGCGTTCGACGATCTCGCCGTCCTGCAACACGATGATCTGATCGGCCTCGGCCACGGTCGAGAGCCGGTGCGCGATCATCAGCACCGTGCGCCCCTCGGCAGCGCGATCCAGCGCGCCCTGGATTTCCTGTTCGGTCTCGCTGTCGAGCGCCGAGGTGGCCTCGTCCAACAGCAGGATCGGCGGGTTCTTGAGCAGGGTGCGGGCGATGCCGACGCGCTGTTTCTCGCCGCCCGAGAGCTTGAGCCCGCGTTCGCCGACCATGGTGTCATAGCCTTCGGGCAGGCTCTTGATGAAGTCGTGGATCTGCGCGGATTTCGCGGCGGCGATGATCTCGTCGCGGCTGGCCCCCTCGCGGCCATATTCGATGTTGTAATAGATCGAGTCGTTGAACAGCACCGTGTCCTGCGGCACCACGCCGATGGCGTCATGCAGACTGTCCTGGGTCACGTCGCGCACGTCCTGGCCGTCGATGGTGAGCGACCCGTCGGTGACGTCGTAGAACCGGAACAGCAGCCGGCCGATGGTGCTCTTGCCAGAGCCCGAGGGGCCGACGATGGCCACCTTTTGGCCCGCCTGCGCGGTGACCGATACCCCCTTGAGAATGGGCCGGGCCGGATCATAGCCGAAATGCACGTCATTTAGCGCCACCGTGCCGCCGGCAACATGCAGCGCCGGCGCGCCGGGCTTGTCAGCGATCTCGGCCGGTTGTTCGAGCAGGCCGAACATCTCGCCCATATCGACCAGGCTCTGGCGGATCTCGCGGTAGACCGTGCCGAGAAAGTTCAGCGGCATGGTGATCTGGATCATGTAGGCGTTGACCATGACGAAATCGCCCACCGTCAGATCGCCGTTCTGCACCCCGAGCGCCGCCATCACCATGACCCCCACCAGCCCGGCGGTGATCAGGAAGGACTGGCCGAAATTGAGGAAGGCCAGTGAATAGGAGGTCTTGAGGGCCGCGCGTTCGTACCCTGCCATGGCCTGGTCATAGCGCGCCGCCTCGCGGGCTTCGGCGCCGAAATACTTGACCGTTTCGAAGTTGAGCAGGCTGTCGATCGCCTTCTGATTGGCGTCGGTGTCCTGATCGTTCATCTGGCGGCGCAGTTTGACCCGCCATTCGGTGACCTTGAAGGTGAACCAGACATAAAGCGCGATGGTCACCGCCACCACGGCCAGATACCAGACGTCGAACAGGAAAAACAGCACCACGGCGATCAGCAGCAGTTCCAGCACCAGAGGCCCGACCGAGAACAGCATGAAGCGCAGCAGGAACTCGACGCCCTTGACCCCGCGTTCGATGATGCGGCTCAGCCCGCCGGTCTTGCGGGTGATGTGATAGCGCATCGACAACCGGTGGATATGGGTAAAGGTCTCGAGCGCCAATTGCCGCAGGGCACGCTGGCCGACCGCCGCAAAGAGCGCGTCGCGCAGCTGCTGAAAGCCGTTGGTCATCAGCCGCGCCATGCCATAGGCCACGGTGAGCCCCACCGCGCCGAGCAGCAGGGTCGAGCCTTCGCCTCCGAGGGTGTCGACCGCCGCCTTGTAAAGCATCGGCGTGCCGACGGCGATCAGCTTGGCCAGCACCAGCACCGCCATGGCGGCGATGACGCGTTTCTTGACCCAGGGGTGATCGTCGGGCCAGAGGTAGGGGGCGACGCGGTTGATGGTGCGCCAGCCGGAACGGCGTTCCTCCCGGGCGATGGCGGCGTTGGCGTCCTCGGCGGGCTGCGCGTCGGTGGCTGTCATTTGCAAGTCTTTCGGTCGTCTGATGGGGCGGCGCAGGATATGTCGGCGGATCCTGCCTGAATTCCTGAGAATTCAGGGCCGGATTCTTTGAGGCTCCGGCCCTCCGCTCATTCCGCCGCGCGCAGCGGCAATTCGGGTTGCGTCTCGGCCGGCGCGGGCGCGGGCGGCGCGGGATCGTCGACCCAGAGGATTTCCGGGTGCTTGATCCGCCGCGCCTTGCGGTTCAGTGCCCAGTCGCGGGCGGCCCGGCTCGACCGGCCCTGACCCAGCCGCGCCAGCAGACGGGCGAACCAGAACACATAGGTCCAGAACCAGACCCGCATCGCCAGCATGGCGGGGGTGAACACCAGCGTCAGCACCGTGGCGATGCCAAGGCCAAAGACCACGGCAGTGGCCAGCTGTTTCCACCAGAGCGCGGTGGGGCTGTCGATGGAATAGCCGCCGGCCCAGAAATCCAGGCTGAGCCCGAACATCATCGGTGCCAGGCCCGCCATGGTGGTGATCGTGGTCAGGAGCACCGGGCGGATGCGGTCCTCGGCGGTGCGCACGATGGCCTCGATCCGCGGCATGTAGCGCGAATATTCCATATAGGTGTCGATCAGAACAATGTTGTTGTTCACCACGATGCCGGCGAGGGCGACGATGCCGGTGCCGGTCATGATGATCGAGAAGGTCTGATCCATTACCAGCATGCCGATCAGCACGCCGGTGGTCGAGAGCACCACGGCCAAGAGCACCAGCACCGAATTGTAGAAGCTGTTGAACTGCGCCAGCAGGATGATGAACATCAGCCCCAGCGCCCCGGCAAAGGCGGACATCAGGAATTGCTGGCTTTCCTCCTGATCCTCCTGATCGCCGGTCCATTCGGTCTCGATGCCAGGCCCCAGCGGCGCGGTCCCGAGCCAGTCTGTAAGCTGCGCGATACGCTCATTGGCGGTCAGCGGCACGGCGCGCAGATCGGCGGTCTTCAGCGTCTCGAGCGTCTGGCCGTCGCCATAGCCCTCGATCAGATAATCGGTGGCACCGACGGTCAGGTCGCCGGTCTCGCCCTCCGGGACGGCCCGGCCATGGGCGAGGATCCGGGCGGATTCGCCGTCGCCGGTGACAAAGGTGGTCAGCCCGGGCCGTACGGCGGCCTTGACGTCGAAATAACGTTTCTGGTCAACACGCGCGATCTCGGCCAGTTTGGCGACCGGCTGGCGGGTGACGAAATTCGACAGCGGCACCAGGCCATCGGCGGTGCGGACCTTGAGCGTATCGAGCGTCGACAGCACGCGGTCGGCTTCGGGCAGGCGGACGCGAATGTCGATCTCTTCGTCCGAGCTGTCCACCCGCATGGTGTCGAGCAGGATGCCGCGGGTCACGAGCTGCACCATGGCGCCGACGGTAGCCACATCGGCGCCGAAGCGGCCGGCCTTTTCGACATCGACGTCGATCTGCCAGTCGATGCCGGGCAGGGGCAGCGTGTCTTCGACCAGGTGCAGCCCCGGGGTCGCCTCGAACCGCGCGCGGGCGGTTTCGGTGGCGGCGATCAGGTCTTCCCAATTGTCGCCCTTGAGACGCAGATGCACCGGCTTGGCGCTGGCCGGGCCGCGCGCCTGGGCCAGGATCTCGATGCGCACGCCGGGGATTTGCTCGAGCTCGGCCTGCAATTCCTCGAGGATGATATCGCCGTCGAGATCGGGGCGGTCGGTGCGGTCTTCCCAGGGGATGGTCTCGAGCTGGACCTGGCCGATGGTTTCCTTTGGCGGCTCGGCGCCGCCGGTGTTGGAATTCAGCCCGCCGTCCCCGGCAAAGGCAAAGGCATTATCGACCCCGGGATGGGCCAGCACGATGTCCTCGGCCTGGCGGACGATGGCATCCTTTTCCTCGAGCGAGAGATTGCCGCGCGCCAGCACATAGACGATGGCCTGTTCCGGCTCGCTTTCGACAAAGAATTCGACGCCCCTGTTGTTCTCGCCGAAGTAGCCAAAGACCGACATCACAAAACCCAGCACCGCCGCGGCGGTGACGATGGGCATGATCGGGTTGCCGGCGATCAGCTTGATGAACCAGCCAAAGAGCGTGCGGCGCCGGCCGGCGCGGATACGCTTGCGCTGCCAGTGAAACTCGACCGCGCCCAGCGTGACCGAGGCCATGAAGGCGCCGGCGAGAAAGATCGCCGCACCGGGCAGCACCGCCAGCGCGCCTTGCAGCGGCGTGGCGAAGAGGTAGGCCGGGTTGAGCACCTGCATGGCACCGACAAAGATCACCATCAGCGAGACCGGCACCAGCGCGGCGCGGACGATCCAGGGGAAACGCCGCTCGAGCCAGTCGGACGAGCGGGCGAACATCCGGCTCATCCGCCCGGTCACGCCGCCCATCACCGGCAGGTAGATCAGCGCCACGATCAGCGAGGCCGAGAGCACGAAGATCAGGGTAACCGGCAGCATGCCCATGAACTCGCCGGGAATGCCGGGCCAGAACAACATCGGCAGGAAGGCACAGAGCGTCGTGGCGGTGGATGAGACGATCGGCCAGAACATCCGCTTGGCGGCCTCGACATAGGCATGCATCGGGCCGACGCCGTCGCGGATGCGTTTGTCGGCATATTCCACCACCACGATGGCGCCATCGACCAGCATGCCGACGGCAAGGATCAGTCCGAACATGACGATGTTCGAAATCGTGATGCCCATCACGCCCAGAAGCACGAAGCAGAGCAGGAACGATGTGGGAATGGCAAATCCGACCAGCAGCGCCGGCCGTGTGCCGAGCGCCGCCAGCACCACGATCATCACCAGCGCGATGGCGGTCAGCACCGAGCCCTCGAGCTGGCTGACCATCGATGCGACAACCCGGCTCTGGTCATTCGAGGTGCCCACTTCGACGGCTGCACGCAATTCGTCCGGCCAGTCGGCTTGCGCGGCGGCGACCTCTTCCTTTACCTGAGCTGCGGTGTCGATCAGGTTGAAACCCTTGCGTTTTACCACCTGAAGCGCCACCGTCTCCTCGCCGTTGAAACGGGCGGTGCCAAGCCGGTCTTCGAAGGTGAGCTGGATCTGCGCCAGATCGCCCAGCGTCACCACGCGGTCGCCGTTTGTCTTGACCGGCAGATTGAAGATGTCCTGCGGCTCGTCAAACGAGGAGGGGATCTTGACCGCGAAGGTGCCCTGCGCGGTTTCGACCTCGCCGGCAGCAATCAACTGGTTGTTGTTCTGCACCACGCCGATCAGCTCGCCGGCCGTGACGTTGTAGGCCTCGAGCCGCAGCGGATCGATCACCACCTCGAGCATCTCGTCGCGCTTGCCGGCGATCCCGGCCTCGAGCACGCTGTCGAGCCCCTCGATCCGGTCCTGCAAATCCTCGGCGACGCGGGCCATGGTGCGTTCGGGCACGGCGCCGGTCAGGTTGACGATGACGATGGGAAATTCGGAAAAGTTGATCTCGTTGATGGTGTATTGCTCGGCGCCATCGGGAAAATTCGCCTCGGCCGATTTCATCGCATCGCGGACGTCGGCCATGACCTTGGTCTTGTCCCAGCCGAACTCGAACTCCAGCGCCACGCCGGCATAACCCTCGGCGGCGGTGCCGGAGAGCGTCTCCAGCCCGTCGAGATCGGAAAGCTCGGTTTCCATCGGTTTGACCAGCAGCGTCTCGGCATCGGCGGCGGAAATCCCGGGGAAGGGGACCGAGACAAAGAGCGCCGGGATCTCGATATCCGGCTCACCCTCTTTCGGCAGCCCCACATAGGCAAAGCCCCCCGCCAGAAACGAGAGGGCAATGAAGGCCAGAACCATCCGCGCGCGGTCAGCCGCCCAATCGACCATGCCGGTCATTGGCTGACCTCCGCGGTTGCCTCGCGATAGGTGGGGATCACCCTGACACCGCTTTCGACATATTCCTGCCCCAGGGTGATGACATCGACCGTTTCGGGCAGCCCGGCCAGCCAGACGCCCTCGCGCGTGTCGCGCAGCAAAGTGACCGGCAGAAAGGCGGCGGTGCTGTCCGAGGTGACGCTGCGGATGCCGAGGGTGCCGTCATCGTTCAGCGTCAAGACCGAGGCGGGCAGGAGATGCGCGGCAACGCCGGCGGTGGAAATGGCGATCTCGGCGGTCTGGCCGTCACGGATCTTCAGATCGGGATTGGCGGCGGTGATCTCGACCCGGAAGGTGCGGGTGGTGGGATCGGCCGAGCGTGACAGGAAAGTGACCTGGCCGGCCACGTCGCGGCCTTCGGCCAGTTCGGCCCCGGCCAGGGCGCCAAGCTCGACGCGGGCAACTTCGGTTTCCGGGACATAGGCCACCAGCTTGATCGGATCGAGCTGGATGATCGTGGCGCAGAGCGCGCCGGGCTGCATCAGCGTGCCAAGCTCGGCCGCGTCCGATTCCAGCAGGCCAGCGAACGGCGCCCTGACCTCGAGCCGGTCGATTTCCTTGCGGGCGGCGGCGACGGCGGCCTCGGCGGTGCGGATCGAGGCCTGCGCGCCCTTGAGGCCGGATTTCGCGATCTCGAGCCCGGCACGGGCCGCGCTGACCGAGGCTTCGGCGCTGCGCACGGCGGCGGCGGTCGCGGCGACGCGGGTGTCGGTGGAAAAACCGTCTTCCTTGAGCGCCTTGGCGGCGCGGGCATTGATTTCGGCCTCGTCGAGACGGGCCAGCGCCTCTTGCAGCCGGGCTTCGGCCTCGGGCACCCCGGCCTCGATGCCGGGCACCCGCGCCTCGGCCTCTTCCAGCCGCGCCAGCGCCTCGTCGAGCGAGGCGCCGCGGGTGCCGGGATCAAGCTCGCACAAAAGCTGGCCCTGTTCGACAAAGGCGCCCTTGCGCAGTGGGTCCGAGACAACAAGACCGCTGGTTTCGGCCATCACGTTGACTTCGCGGGCGGCCTCGGTCTGGCCGCGCAGGATCACGGCGGTATCAACCACCTCGGCCTGCGAATGCCGCGCGACCACGCGCACGCCCTGCGGTGCCGGCGTTTCCGGGACGGGCTCCGGCTCTGCCTCCGGCTCGGACGCGGTGGCCTCGTCCTCAGGGGCATCGCCCAGCACCAGCGCCAGGTGATTTTCGCGCGCGAAATCGAACAGGGCGTCGCGTTGCAACACGGCAACCACCAGAAAAGCTGACACGGCAATTGCCGTCAAAAGTGGGATAAGTCGCATACCATGCTTTCTTCGAGTCTCACACACCGCAAAATCCGGCGCAGCAGATCACTCTCCTGCGCTTACCGAGGTCATATAAGGATGATACGCTGAACAGACCAGTTCAGTTTATACTTTTCCTTGCCAGGCTGCAATAAAGCCGCAGCGCCGCCGGGATTCGAAGCGGTTGCCCGGCCCTTGGCACTTGCACCGGGCCGGGGTAAGAGGGGCGGGATCGACCCGCTCGCCGCACCATCGGCGCAAGACATGAGGCAGTGACGTGAGCCAGACCGACAGTTTCATCGAAGAAGTGACCGAAGAGGTCCGCCGCGACCGGCTTTTCCTGCTGCTCAAGCGGTACGGCTGGATCGGTGTGCTGCTGGTGCTGCTGATCGTCGGCGGCGCGGCATGGCGGGAATATTCCCGCGCACAAGAGCAAGCCGAGGCCGAGGCGCTTGGCGATTCGATGCTGGCCGCGCTCGAGACCGAAGAACCCGAGGCCCGGATTTCCGCCCTTGGCGAGGTCGCGCCCGGCTCTGCCGGTGGCACGGCGCTTCTGGCCCTGCTGACCGCTGCCGAACAGGCGAGTGCCGAGCAGGAGGCCGCCGCCGCCGAAACCCTTGCCGCGATTGCCGCCAATGGCGAGGTGCCGCAGATCTATCGGGACATCGCGGCCTTTCGCATGCTGCTGCTGCAATCCGACAGCCGCGAGGCCAGCGAACGTCGCACTTCTTTCGAGGCGCTGGCCCGGGCCGGCAGCCCGCTGCGGCTGCTGGCGGAAGAGCAGATCGCGCTGATCGAGGTGGAAACCGGTGACACCGAAGCCGCAATCGCGCGGTTTCAGTCCATCCTCGCCGATGCCGAGGTGACGGCGGGCTTGCGCCAGCGGGTCTCTCAGGTGATTGTCGCCTTGGGCGGAGAGCTTGACGCCGCCTGAAGCGTGTGAGGTCAATGGTTTGGCCGACGAAAGGCCGACCGGTAAAAGAATGACGGGGACGGGTTTGGTGAAAACGGCAAGGAACAGGACGGTGTTGGGCGTGGCTGCGCTTTGCTTGGTTGCGGCCTGTACGCAGAACGAGGTGATCCTGCCCGGCGAGCGCGAGCCGATCCGCGCCGAAGAGGCTTCACTTGCGCCCGAGACGGCGCCTGCGGACGCGCTGGCGCTGCCGGCGGTACAACGCAATGCATCCTGGCTTCAGGGCCATGGCACACCCGCCACCCGCACCGATCATCCGGCCTTCGGCTCTGCGCCGCGCACGCTCTGGACCGCGCCGATCGGCAAGGGTGACACTCGCAAACTGCGCATCACCGCCGATCCGGTGATCGCCGACGGCCGCATCTTCACCCTCGACAGCGAAGCGCTGGTCAGCGCCACGTCGACCGGCGGCGAAACCCTCTGGACGCGCAATCTGGCACCGACACGCGATGGCGCCGGGCAGGGCTCGGGTGGCGGGCTGGCGATTGGCGGCGGGCGGCTTTATGTCACCTCCGGCTACGGCACGGTCACCGCGCTCGATCCGGCCAGCGGCGCCGAGATCTGGAGCCAGAAGTTGCAGGCCAGCGGCACCGCCGCGCCAAGCTACGACGGCGAGATCGTCTATCTGGTGGCCGGCGACCGCACCGCCTGGGCGCTCGAGGCCGACACCGGCCGCATCCGCTGGCAGATCGACGGGCTGGAAGACGTCAACAACGTGCACGGCGGCCCGGCGCCGGCGGTGACCGATCAGTTCGTGATCTTCGGCTATGGCTCGGGCGACGTGCAGGGCGCCTTCAAGAAGGGCGGTCTGCGGATGTGGAACGCCACGCTGGCGGGCAACCGCAACGGTTTTGCCATCAACCGGGTCAGCGACATCACCGGCGATCCGGTGGTGGTGGGCGATACGGTCTATGTCTCGAACCACAGCGGCCGGCTGGTGGCGCTCAACGCAGTCTCCGGCTCGCGCAAGTGGACGGTGCGCGACGCGGCGCTGCAACCGGTCTGGGTGTCCGGTGGCGCGGTGTTCTTCATCTCCGACCGAAATGCGCTCAAGCGGGTCAATGTTTCGGACGGAGCCGAGGTCTGGTCTGTCGAACTGCCCGGCTATACCACCCAGCGGCCGCGCAAACGCGACGAAATCCATGGCAACTACGGGCCGATCCTGGCCGGCGGGCGGCTTTACGTGGCCGGCGGCGACGGGCGTCTCCGGGCCTTTGATCCTGACAGCGGCGCGCTGCTCGGCACCGCCGAAATCCCCGGCGGCGCGACCACCAATCCGGTGGTGGCGGGCGGTGTCATGTATATCGTGACGAAAAACGGCCAGTTGCAGGCCTTGGGCGGCTGATGTATCGGGGCGTCTGATACGTTCCGGAGCCGTGTAGACAGATGTCCTTTACCCTCGCCATCGTGGGCCGCCCCAATGTGGGCAAATCCACGCTGTTCAACCGCCTTGTGGGCAAGCGCCTGGCGCTTGTCGACGACCAGCCGGGCGTGACCCGGGATCTGCGCGAAGGCGAGGCGCGGCTGGCCGACCTGCGGTTTACCGTGATCGACACCGCCGGGCTCGAGGATGCCACCGACGACAGCCTTCAGGGCCGGATGCGGCGGCTGACCGAGCGTGCCGTCGACATGGCCGATGTCTGCCTGTTCATGATCGACGCCCGGACCGGGCTGACACCGGTGGACGAGATGTTCGCCGAGATCCTGCGCAAGCGTGCCAAGCACATCCTTGTCGCCGCCAACAAGGGCGAGGGCGCCGCCGCCGATGCCGGTGTGATCGAGGCCTGGAACCTCGGGCTGGGCGAGCCGATCCGGCTGTCTGCCGAACATGGCGAAGGGCTCAATGATCTCTACACCGCGCTGCTGCCGATCACGGAAGAACTGGCGCTGACCCGGGTCGAGGATGCGCCCGACACCGATGTGGCGGTGGATGTCGACGCCGAGGCGGCGCCGGACCATGCGCCGACCAAAAGCAAACCCTTGCAGATCGCGGTGGTCGGCCGGCCGAATGCGGGCAAATCGACGCTGATCAACCAGATTCTCGGCGAAGATCGCCTGCTGACCGGCCCCGAAGCCGGGATCACCCGCGACGCCATTTCGCTTCAGATCGACTGGAACGGCACGCCCTGCCGGATTTTCGACACCGCCGGCATGCGCAAGAAGGCGCGGGTGCAGGAAAAGCTCGAGAAACTCTCGGTCTCGGACGGGCTGCGCGCGGTCAAATTCGCCGAGGTGGTGGTGGTTCTGCTCGACGCCGCCATCCCGTTCGAACAGCAGGACCTGCGGATTGCCGATCTGGCCGAACGCGAGGGCCGGGCCGTTGTGGTCGCGGTCAACAAGTGGGATGTGGAGCCGGAGAAGCAGCAGAAGCTGCGCGATCTCAAGGAGGCCTTCACCCGGCTGCTGCCGCAGCTCAAGGGCGCGCCTCTGATCACGGTTTCGGCCAAGACCGGCAAGGGGCTAGACCGGCTGCACGCCGCGATTGCCCGGGCGCATGACATCTGGAACCGCCGCGTCACCACCGCCCAGCTCAACCGCTGGCTCGAAGGCATGGTCGCCGCGCATCCGCCGCCGGCACCTCAGGGCCGCCGGATCAAGCTGAAATATATGACTCAGGCCAAGACCCGGCCGCCGGGCTTCGTGGTGATGTGCTCGCACCCCGACAAGATGCCGGAAAGCTACACCCGCTATCTGGTCAACGGGTTGCGCGAGACATTCGACATGCCGGGCACGCCGATCCGGCTGACGCTGCGCGGGCAGGGCGACAAGAATCCCTACAAGGGCCGCAAGAAACCCGGCCCCTCGAAGCTGCGCAAGCACCTTGGCAAGGGCCGGGCCGACGACCGGTAGCGGCTTTCGACACCTCGATTTTGACGGCTGAAACCCGCCGGAACCGCGCCTCGGTTCCGGCGGTCTCTTTTTGCGCGGGGACCGGCCGATTTGGGTGGCGGAGGCTTGCCGCCGGCCCGGTGTATCGCAACCCAAAGGCGATTTTTCGCGCAGATTTTCGGCCGAAACTCGCCACCGTATGGCAAGGCTTTGCCAGTCGAGAGTTTCCCGATTATCATGAGCAAACAGAGGGTTGCGGGTCAAAGTGAAGGTAGCCAGATTGACCGGGACAGCGCAGATCGCTGTCTGTTAGTGAAACCACAGGAGTACCATTATGACCACCAAATCCCTCACTCTCGCAGCCTTTGTCCTCGCCGCAGCAAGCCCTGCGCTGGCCCAGGTGACGGTCGAAGACACCGACGCGGATGGCAGCTTCTCGATGCAGGAGTTGCAGGCCGCCTATCCCGAGATGACGGTCGAGGTGTTCGCCCAGATCGACGTCGATCAGAGCGGTGATGTCAGCGAAGATGAGTTGTCGGTGGCGCTCGAGGCCGGGCTGCTCACGGAATGACCCGGACACCGGTTTCGGGTGGGGGCCTGTGCCGGCCGTCGATGACGGCGGGCGCAGGTCGGGCCCTCGGGTCCTGACCGAAACCGGGGGGCGGCGCCTTCGTCATGAAGGGCGTCGCCCCATGTTACCCCGTCGGCTGCGCCCGGCGCAGCACCGCCAGACCGGCAAGGGCGAGAGCCCCGATGATGACCACCACCAGAACCGCGACCGGCCCATCCTGCCAATTGGCCACCAGCACGCCGATCAACGCCCAGATCACCGCGATCGGAAAGCCCGGCGCATCCGGCCGGTGCAGGATCACGCCTCCGGCCAGCACCACCGCCAGAGGGAGCGTCAGCAGCGCCGCCAGCAGCGCATCGGTGACGCCGTAGCCCGCCAGCAGCAGCGCCAGAGAGACGCAGGAGGCCGCTGTCAGCCACCCGGCATAGAGCCCCACCGGCCAATGCCCGAACGCGCCGTCCCGGACTGGCGCACGCAGCAGCGCCAGCACCGCGCCGCCCCACATCACCCAGATCAGCAGGGTTGCCCAGAGCGGGCTGACCTGCGCCACCGCGAGCCAGGGCGCGCCGACCACCAGCGAGACGATGAGCGGCAGGCGCATCGGTGCCCAATCCGGTGCATCGTGGCGCCTGAGAAGCTGAAACCCGGCGCCGAGGATGAGCCAGACATAGATCGGCCCCCAGATCGCAAAGGCGTAGCCCGCCGGCTGGGCCGGCGGATTTTCCTGCGGAACGGGGAATTGGCCGGCGTCAAAACCGTTGAAGCCGGGCGCGGCGAACGGACCAAGCGCAAAGGCGATGGCGGCGGCAAACAGCAAGATGGCAAGGGCACGTGTCATGCCCTAACCATTTAAGTCAGGCTTTTGATCAGACCAGTGCGCCGTCGGCAGAAAGTGTCGTCTTGCCACGAAGGTAGGGGTGCAGCACCTCCGGTAACGTCACCGAGCCGTCGGCCTGCTGGCCATTCTCGAGCACCGCGATCAGCGTCCGGCCCACCGCAAGCCCCGAGCCGTTGAGCGTGTGCAGGAACTCGGGCTTGCCGCCGTCCGCCGGCTTCATCCGGGCGTTCATCCGCCGCGCCTGGAAATCGCCGCAGACCGAGACAGAGCTGATCTCGCGATAGCTGTCCTGACCGGGCAGCCAGACCTCGATGTCATGGGTCCGCCGCGCGCCAAAGCCCATGTCGCCGGTGCAGAGCACCACGGTGCGATAGGGCAGGCCCAGCCGCTCGAGAATGCCCTGGGCGCAGCCGGTCATCCGGTCGAGCTCGTCGCGGCTCTTCTCGGGGTGGGTGACCGAAACCATTTCGACCTTTTCGAACTGATGCTGGCGCAGCATTCCGGCGGTGTCACGCCCGGCGCTGCCCGCCTCGGAGCGGAAGCACTGCGAATGCGCCACATAGCGGCGGGGCAGGTAGCTTTCGGCCACCGTCATGCCGTTGACGATATTGGTCAGGGTCACTTCCGAGGTCGGCACCAGCCACCAGCCATTGGTGGTCTGATAGCTGTCTTCGCCGAACTTGGGCAGCTGGCCGGTGCCATACATCATCTCTTCCTTGACCAGCACCGGTGTCCAGGTTTCGGTCAGGCCGTTTTCCTCGACATGGGTGTCGACCATGAACTGCGCCAGCGCCCGGTGGATGCGGGCGACCGCCCCCGAAAGCACCACGAAGCGGCTGCCTGACAGTTTGGCGGCGGTCTCGAAATCCATGCCGTCGGCGACGCCCGCGAGGTCGTAATGCTCCTTCGGGGTGAAATCGAAGCTGCGCGGCGTGCCCCAGCGGCGGATTTCGACGTTGTCGTCCTCGTCGGCGCCCTCGGGCACATCGTCATACGGCAGGTTGGGGATCGACATCAGCGCGTCGGTGAGCTGCTGGTCCAGCTCCTTGGCGCGGGCCTGCATGTCGGAGACCTCGGCCTTCTTTTCGCCGACCAGCGCGCGCAGCCGTTCGAATTCGGCCTCGTCGCCCTTGGCCTTGGCGGCGCCCACCTGCTTGGCGGCGGCCTTCTGATCGGCCTGCGCGGTCTCTGCCGCATGGATGGCGGCGCGACGCGCCTCGTCGATCTCGAGCAGGGACGACGAAGCGTTTTCCACTCCACGGCGGGCCATGGCGGCATCAAAAGCAGCCGGATTTTCGCGGATGGCGCGGATGTCGTGCATCTCTTCGTCCTCTGTTTGGTGTGAGTCGCGCCGAGGTTATGCAACACCTGAGCGCAAAGCGGTAGGGGCCGCCTCAGTCCAGCAGCGGCGCGCCCGAGACTACTGCCAGCGCGATCACCACATAGGCGATCCGGCGATAGGCCGTTTCATAGGCCGGGTCGAACAGACGCTGGCCGATCAGTGCGGTCGCCACGTAGGGCACCCCCAGCGCCACGGCCACGGCGATCATCGCCGGGTTCGACAGGCCGGCGAGGATCAGGTTGGCAAAAACCACCACGTCGAGCAGCGCCAGATAGAGGATGGTATTGGCCCGCACCACCCGCGCGGCCTTGAGCCCGGCGAGGTAAAAGAGGATCACCACCGGACCGGTGAGCCCGGTCATGCCGCCGATCAGCCCGGCCGCCAGCCCGATCATCCCCAGCCCGACGCGCCCCAGCGTGCCGCGAAAGCGCCAGCCGGTCATCAAGGCCAACAGCGTGCCGCCCGAGATCGCGGTGACCACCCAGCGGATCGAGGTCTCCGGCAGCGCCTGCATCGCCTGTACGCCCAGCGGCACCGTCAGCACGGCACAGAGCGCCATCAGTCCGACCTCGGCCTTGTCGGCATCCTTCCAGGCGCGCGGCAGCAGTGCCACGGTCGAGCCGACGCCGGTGAGGGTGATGAGCAGGATGACATCGGCCGGCGGCAGGAACTGGCCGGCCACCGGCACGAAGATCAGCGCTGTTCCGAAGCCGGTAAAGCCGCGGACGACGCCCGCGGCCGCGATGGTAAAGACCATCCAGCCCAGCCCCGGCACGGCAAGCACCGGAGCGAGCCAGTCAGGCATCCACGTTGCCGAACTGGTTGCCGGTGGTGTCCTGCGATTTGCTCCAGTCGCGCTTGACGCCCAGCATCAGCAGCACGGTCGAGGCCACGAAGATCGAGGAATAGGTGCCGACCACGACGCCCCAGATCATCGCAAAGACAAAGCCCCGGATCACGTCGCCGCCCAGCACGAAGAGCGCGATCAGCGCAAGCAGCGTGGTCAGCGAGGTCATGAAGGTCCGGCTCAGGGTCTCGTTGATCGAGAGGTTCAGCACCTCGCGCAGCGGACGTTTCTTGAACTTCATCAGGTTCTCGCGCACCCGGTCAAAGACCACCACGGTATCGTTCAGCGAATAGCCGACGATGGTGAGCAGGGCGGCGATGATGGCGAGGTCGAACTTGATCTGAAGCTCGGAAAACACCCCGATCGTCAGGATCACGTCATGCACCAGCGCCGCCACCGCGCCAAGCGCGAACTGCCACTCGAAGCGCAGCCAGATGTAGACCAGCACCGCCGCGATGGCGAGCACCACGGCAATCGCCGCCGTCTGGATCAGCTCGCCCGAGACCTTGGGCCCGACCGATTCCACCGAGACGAAGCGGATGTCGGATGCCACGGACTGAAGCGCGGCTTCGACCTGGGCCACGACCTCGGCGGTCACGCTTTCCTGGCCTTCCTGCGCCTGGATGCGGACCATGGCGACATTCTGATCGGCATCGAAGGTCGGATCGAAGACCTCCGAGATCACCACATCCCCCAGCTCGAGCGGCGTCAGCGCATCGCGATAGGCGCCGACATCCACCGGCTGGGCGCTTTCGGTGCGGATCGTCGTGCCGCCACGAAAATCGATGCCATAGTTCAGCCCGCGCAGGCCGAAGGAGACAAAGGCCAGCACGATCAGCACGACAGAGATGCCAAGCCAGAGCTTGGGACGGGAAAAGAAATCCCAGTTGGTCTCTTGCGGAACTAGTTTCAGACGCATGGGCCTATACCTCGATGGTTTTGGGGCGGCGGCGTTCGAACCACATCACGATGATCAGCCGCGTCACGAAGATCGCGGTGAAGACCGAGGTGAGAATGCCCAGACCCAGCGTGATGGAAAAGCCCCGCACCGGGCCGGAGCCCACGGCAAACAGGATCACGGCGGTGATGAAGGTGGTGATATTGGCGTCGACAATCGCCGAGAGTGCCTTTTCATAGCCCAGCTCGATCGCCCGGGCCGGGCCACGCGCGGTCTTGAGCTCTTCGCGGATGCGTTCGAAGATCAGCACGTTGGCGTCCACCGCCATGCCCACCGTCAGCACGATGCCGGCAATGCCCGGCAGGGTCAGCGTGGCTCCGATCAGGCTGAGCAGGCCAAAGATCAGCGCGATGTTCAGGATCAGCGCGACATTGGCGAAAATGCCGAAGAGACCATAGCTCAGCGCCATGAAGACCAGGACGGCGGCAAAGGCCACGATGGTGGCGATCTTGCCGGCCTCGATGCTGTCGGCCCCCAGCTCCGGCCCGATGGTCCGTTCCTCGAGGAAGTCGAGCCCGGCAGGCAGGGCGCCGGCGCGCAACAGCACGGCGAGGTTGGTCGATTCCTCGACGGTGAAATTGCCGGTGATGATGCCCGAGCCGCCGGGAATGTGGCTCTGGATCACCGGGGCGCTGATCACCTCGTCATCGAGCACGATGGCAAAGGGATTGCCGATGTTCTCGGCGGTGTAATCGCCGAACTTGCGCGCGCCCGACGGGTTGAAGCGGAAGTTGACGGCCGGGCGGCCGTTCTGATCGAAGGACGGCTGGGCATCGGTCAGCTCTTCGCCGGTGACCACCGGGTTTTCCTCGAGCACATAAAACACGCCGCTTTCATCCAGCGACGGCAGAACTTCCTCGCCGATGCCGGCGTCGGTGCTGCCATCGGTGGTGCGGCTGATGACCGGCTGAAAGGTCAGCTGAGCGGTGGTGCCGATGATGTCCTTGAGCTCCTGCGCCGAGCCGAGGCCCGGCACCTGGATCAGGATGCGGTCGCTGCCCTGGCGCTGGATGGTGGGTTCGCGGGTGCCGACCTCGTCGATCCGGCGGCGGATGATTTCCAGCGATTGCTGCACCGTGCGCTCGTCGGTGGCGAGCTTTTCGGCGTCCGAGAGGCTCACGATCAGCACGTCGTCCTGGCCGCGCACCGTCAAATCCTGTTCGCCGGCCGCGGTCAGCGAGACCACGGGCTGCGCCAGTGCCCGCACGGCGGCCATGGCCGCCTGCATACCAGCGGGGTTGCCGATCTTGACGTGCAGCTCGTCGGCCGGCGCGTTCTGACGGCGGATGGTGCCGACCTCGCTGCGCAGCGGCCGCAGGGTGTCGCGCACCTCGGGCCAGAGCGCGGTGATCCGGGCCTCGTAGACCTCGTCGACGCGCACTTCGGCCAGCAGATGGGCGCCACCGCGCAGGTCGAGCCCGAGGTTGACCAGCGAGGCCGGCAGGAACGACGGCCAGCCTGCGGCCTGGTCGGTCAGTTCGGCGGTTGCGCCCTGAAGCTCGATGGCGGCGCGGGCGTCATTGACGCCTTCCACCCGGCTGTAAAACGCATTCGGCAGGGCCATGAAAAGCCCCGCCGCACAGAGCGCCCAGATGAGCACCCGTTTCCAAAGATCGATTTGAAGCATTCGCCGCTCCCCTTTCAGAGGTCAGGAATTGGCAGGCTCGGTCTTGTTGAGCACCTGGGCGATGGTGTTCTGAACCACGCGCACCTTGACGCCATCGGCGATTTCGACCTCGATTTCGTTGCCGTCATCCTTGACCTTGGTCACCTTGCCGATCAGCCCGCCCTGGGTGACCACCTGGTCGCCGCGGCGCAGGGCGCTGACCATGTTCTGATGCTGCTTCATCTTTTTCTGCTGCGGGCGGATGAGCAGGAAATACATGATCGCAAAGATCAGGATCAGCGGGATGAATTGCGCGATCGCATTGCCTTCCATGGAGGCGTCCTTTCAAGATGAGGGGCGACAGGGAGAGCCCCCGCCGAATTTTGCCGGAACCTATGCGCGGCAGGGGCGGTTTGCAAGCGAAGCGGCGGGAGAAAGTCGCGGATTTGCCGCCGGTCCGGGGCTCCGCTCAGCCAGGCCGCGTGACGATGACCGGCGCGCCGCGGCTGGCCACGACCGTGTGCTCGTATTGCACGGTTGCGGCACGGGGCTGGCTGAACAGCGTCCAGCCATCGTGACCCTCGGTGGCCATATGCCCGCCCCGCGACAGGAACGGCTCCACCGTCAGCACCTGGCCGTGATGCATGCGGCGCCGGTCGCGGTTCGGCCAGGTGGCGATTTCCTCGGGATATTCGTGCAGAGCCCGCCCGACCCCGTGCCTGGCGAGATTGCGGATCAGCGTATAGCCCTTGGCGGCGGCAAACCGGCCAATCGCCGCGCCGATGCCTGAGAGGGGCTTGTCATGGCCGACCTGCGCGATGCCCCGTTGCATGGCGCGCCGCCACCCTATCAGCGCGGCGCGGCGTTGTCCCGCAAACCTGCCGCGTCCCCCTGCCGCTCGGGCCCTGCGGAATTTTCCGCGGATCTTTTCTTTGCCTGCCGATACCGCTATCTCTTGCCCATGCGACTGAACGAGATCTCCTACACCGACGCCGAACCCGTCGATGGCTATGGCCCCGGCTTCTTCCGCATCGGCGGCAAGGTCCATCGGGGCCATGTGATCACTGCCGCCTCCGGCACCCGCCTCTGGCAGGGGTTCGACGATGCCGCGCCGCTGCTGGCCCTGGCCGGGCAGACCGACGTGCTCTTCATCGGCACCGGCGCCGCAATCGCGCATCTGCCGGCCGACTTGCGCCAGCAACTCGAAGCGGCCGGCATGGGCGTCGAGAGCATGGCCTCGCCCGCCGCCTGCCGCACCTACAACGTTTTGCTGTCTGAAGGCCGGCGTGTGGCCTTGGCCGCCTTGCTGGTGGCAGCGGCAGAGTGACGCCGGCGCGCCTCTGCGCTTGCTGGCGGCCGATCTTTTCGGCAAGTCTCGCGCCATGATCTTGCAGGCCGATACGCTGACCGTCACCCGTGGCGGCATTCCCGTGCTCGAAGAGGTGAGCTTTGACCTGCCGCCCGAGCGCGCGCTGGTGTTGCGCGGGCCCAATGGCATCGGCAAGACGACGCTGCTGCGGACCGTCGCCGGGCTGCAACCACCGCTTAAGGGCACGCTGACCGGCGCCGAGGACCGCGTGGCCTATGCCGCCCATGCCGACGGGCTGAAATCGACCCTGACGGTGGCCGAGAACCTGACCTTCTGGGCGCGGGTCTTTGGCCGGGACGAGATCGCACCGGCGCTCTCTGCCTATGAGCTCGACGCCTTGCAGACCCGCGCAGCGGGGCAGCTTTCGGCCGGACAAAAGCGGCGGCTGGGGCTGGCCCGTCTGATGGTGACCGGACGTCCGGTCTGGGTGCTCGACGAGCCCACGGTGTCGCTCGACCGCGACGCCGTGGGCCTTTTTGCAGCGGCGGTGCGGGCGCATCTGGCCGCCGGTGGCGCGGCGCTGATCGCCACCCATATCGATCTGGGGCTCGACGGCGATGCGCTGGATGTCAGCCAGTTTCGCGCCCGGCCGCAGGCGCATGACGATTTCGACGAGGTCTTTTTGTGATCCCACTCCTGAAACGCGACCTGGCGCTGGCGGTGCGGGCGGGGGGCGGCTTTGGCCTGGGCCTGGCCTTTTTCCTGATCGTGGTCACTCTGGTGCCCTTCGCGGTCGGGCCGCAATCGGAGCTTCTGGGCCGGATCGCGCCGGGCATCCTCTGGCTCGGCGCGCTTCTGGCCTGCCTGTTGTCACTCGATCGCATTCTCGCGCTCGACTGGGAGGATGGCTCGCTCGACCTGCTGGCCACGGCGCCGCTGCCGATGGAGGGCATCGTCTCGGTCAAGGCCCTGGCGCACTGGCTGACCACGGGTCTGCCGCTGGTGATCGCCGCGCCGGTCTTTGGCGTGTTGCTGAACCTGGCAGCGCCCGGGTTTTTCTGGCTCACCCTGTCACTTCTTCTGGGCACGCCGGCGCTGTCGGTGATCGGCACCTTCGGCGCGGCGCTGACCGTCGGGCTGAAGCGCGGCGGGCTGCTGCTGTCGCTCCTGGTGCTGCCGCTCTATGTGCCGACACTGATCTTTGGCGCCGAGGTGGCGCGGCGGGGGGCCGAGGGCATGGGCGTCGAGACCCCCTTGATGATGCTGGCGGGGATCTCGCTGGCGGTGATTGCACTCTTGCCCTTTGCCTCGGCGGCGGTGCTGCGGGTGAACTTGCGGTGAGATGCCTTGGGGTGAACTCCCGCGCTTGGGCAGGGGCGGCAATCGGCGCTCGTCGGGGCGGGGGTCTACGAAATTGTCACTGGTGCCCACACACATTCACGAATAGGTATGCGTCATGACCTCGATCTGGGAATATGCGAACCCGAAAAAATTTATCGACACCAGCGACCGGGTGATTCCGGCGCTCTGGGTGCTGTCGCTGGGCACGCTGGCCATCGGGCTGATCTGGGGGTTCTTCTTTACCCCGGATGACTACCGCCAGGGCTCGACCGTCAAGATTTTCTACCTGCATGTGCCGGCGGCGCTGATGGCGATCAACGCCTGGTTCATGATGCTGGTGGCCTCGCTGATCTGGATCATCCGCAGGCATCACGTCAGCGCTCTTGCGGCCCGGGCGGCTGCGCCGGTGGGCATGGTGATGACGCTGATCGCGCTGCTGACCGGGGCGATCTGGGGCCAGCCGATGTGGGGCACCTGGTGGGCCTGGGATCCGCGGCTGACCTCGTTCCTGATCCTGTTCCTGTTCTACCTCGGCTATATCGCGCTCTGGGCGGCGATCGAGAACGATGACACCGCCGCCGATCTGACCTCGGTGCTCTGCCTCGTGGGGTCGGTCTTTGCGGTGCTGTCGCGCTATGCGGTGAACTTCTGGAACCAGGGGCTGCACCAGGGCGCGTCGATGTCGCTGGACGCCGAGGAAAACGTCGCCGATGTCTTCTGGTGGCCGGCGCTGGTGGCGATGGCGGGCTTTGTGCTGCTGTTCCTGCTGCTGGTGCTGATCCGCACCCAGACGGAAATCCGCGCGCGCCGGATGCGCGCTCTGCTGGCACGGGAGCGGATGCAATGATCCCTGAACTTGGCAAATATGCGGGCGCCGTGCTCTCGGCTTACGGGGTCAGCTTTGTGCTGCTGGCGCTGATCGTGGGGGCCAGCGTCTGGCGGGCACGGAATATCCGCGCCCAGCTCAAGGATATCGAGGACCGGTTGAAAGCTCAGCGCTCGCAATAGGCGCCGGGCTGATTGACCGGGCAGGAGGCGCGCTGGCTGTCATCGCCCTGCGCCCCGATCACGGCGAGCATCAAAAGGATTGCCGCCTGTACTGCTACCAAAACCATTCTCATCTTGTGACTTCCATGCTTTGCCTCTTGCGCTCAATTCTACGTGGGCTGAGGGTAGATAAACGGGGAAAGCCCGACCTGTCGCCTCACGAATGCGCGATGGGCGGGCGGGTGCGCAAATTTCCGGCAGGACTTGCGGAAAACCGTCAAATGCCGCCGCCGCACGCATTTCGTGTGACGGCCGGAGGGCACTTCCCGACGGGCGGCCCTCCTGCCTGGCGGCCCGCTGGGCCGGCCGCGCAACGGGGCAGCGAAGAGGGGGCGATCATCCGGCCAGGCTGTTGGGCCGCGCTGGCGCCTGGCTGCCAAGCAGCGCCTTGATCGCCCCGGGCACCAGCCGCCCGGCGCTGATCCGCGGCAGGGGCATCTCGTGGATCACCCGCTCGGCGCCATAAAGGTCGAGGTATTCCTGGTAATTGTCGAAGCCGCACCGGTCCAGGTAGTCGATGAAGGTTTCGGCCGCGGCCCCTTCGGCGAGGATGACATCGTGGTTCTCGGTCTCGACGTGGTAATAGGTGACGCTGTCGTCCAGCTCGGCCAGCGGCACCCAATTGATCGTGGTGCCGTTGACCAGCGCCGCGGCATTGATCACCAGCCCCTCGAACACCAGGCCATGTTCGCCGGTGACCGTCAGATCGCGGTGCGGCAGGCCGGCGCCCAGGGCACCGGCCTGGATGCGCACGGGCTGGATGCGGGTGCCGTTGAGAAACTTGCGGAGCGTCTGGCGCCCGAGCCATTTGACCGCGACGGTCTTGCCGTCCGCCGTGAGAACCGCGTCGCCGATGCTCAGATTTTCCACCGGCTGCGTGCCGGAGGGTGTAGCGATCTGCGTGCCGGCGGCAAAGCAATAGGTGTAGGGTGCCGAGTTCGGGGTGACCGGATCTGACTCTCGCGTGCCGTCGTTCGACAGGACGAAACGCACGCCGGAATCGAAATCCTCGACAATCGGTTCGTTGTTCTGGGTCAGGGCGATGTAGGTGAACGGCCCGGTAAAGCCCGAGGACGACCAGTCGATCTCGTCCCCCGGAGAGGTGCTGCCATCGATGCCGCCGGTGTCCGACGCAAGCTCGACCAGGGTGGTGGATATGCTCTGGGCCGGTCCATGGGTGGCACCCGGGGCCATGCCCTGGACTTCGTAAAAGAAGGCAAAGGTTTCTTGAGCCATGTTAATATCCCTCGGAGACTATGGAATCTGTCGCAATTGCTGCCCGTAAAGCCGTTGACCGGAAAAAAAATATTCCGGCCGGCACAGGCGATAAAGACCATCAGGCTAGCGCGGCTTCGGTCATCAGACAAGGTCTGGTTTCGGCGGCCTCCGGTTCCGCCTTGCGGCGGAGCGATGGCGCGCGGATACTTGCCGCAAGTTGCCGCGTCGCGGTGTCGGCGGCGCGGAAGGCCCGATGGAGCGCGTGTTGGACGTTTTGATTTTTGGCGACGGGCCGGCCGCGCGGCTGGCGGCGATCGCGCTTTCGGGGCTTGGCCTGCGGGTGGTGCGGGCCTTGCCGCGTCCGGGCCTCGGGCCACCGCCCACCGCGCGGCATTCGCATATCCTGGCGACGACGATGGGACCGGCCGCAGCGGTGCTGGACCGGTCCCTGGCGCAGGAGATCGCGGCGCGGACGGAGCCGCAGTGCCGCTGGCGCAGCTTTTCCGGCCCGGATTGCGCGGAGTATACCGCGCCGCGCCTGTCCCGCGCGGCGGTCGATGCGGCCCTGGACATCTGTATCGGCCGGCGCCCGTTCGAGACCTGGCGGGACGTGCAGATCACCGGCCGCGAAGGCGCGCGGCTCTGCGCCGGCAGCCGGCAGGGGCAGGGGTGCTTCGATCTGGTGATCGACGCCACCGGGGCGCATCGGGCAACGCTGCCGATGCTGGCCCGGCTGGGCCTGAAGATCGGATACGAGGACACCGGCAGGGTAAAGCTCTACCAGACGCTGGAGCTGGCGCTGCTCGAAGCGCGGCCGGGCGTGCAATGGTCCGGTCCGGCACTCGATGGCCCCTGCGGCGCGCTCTATGGCGAAATTCGCGGCCATCGCCTGCGGATCACGGCGTCGCGCGGGCGCGGTGGGGCACGGCCGATCACCGCGGTGAGCGACATCGCGCAGGTTTTTCCGGAACGGATCGCCGCGCTGGTGCCGTCGGGGGCGCGGCTGGTGCGCCGCACCTCGACCATCGCGCCGCAGTACCGCCGCCTGCGCCTGCCAGAGCGCGATATGGTGAACTGGATCGCCTTGGGCGATGCCCGCGCGCAATGGCCGCCGCGGCTGGGCACCGGGCTGAACGCGATCTTCCGGCAGTGCCGCGTGCTGCACAGGACGCTGGCAGAGGGCGGCGGCCCGGTCGAGGTGCGGCGCGCGCTCGACGGGGTGATCGACGAGATCTGGGCCGGGCGCGCCACGGATCTGGCCTTGCGCCAATAGGCGCGGCGGCCCGGGACAGGCGGCGAAGAAACAGAAACGGGCGCCGATTGGCGCCCGTTCCGATTGCGTCTGAAAGCCTGTCTCAGGCCGATTTTGCCAGGTTGCGCAGCACGTAATGCAGCACGCCGCCGTTTTCGATGTACTCGATCTCGACCGCGGTATCGATGCGGCACTTCAGGGTGATCTCCTTGCTGCTGCCATCGGCGAACGTGATGGTGCAGGGCACCATCTTGCCCGGCGTCACATCGTCGAGCCCGTGGATCGCGACCTCTTCATCACCGGTCAGACCCAGCGTCTTGCGGGTATCGCCATCGGTGAACTCGAAGGGGATGACGCCCATGCCGACGAGGTTGGAGCGGTGGATACGCTCGAAGCTCTCGGCGATCACGGCCTTCACCCCCAGCAGCGCGGTGCCCTTTGCAGCCCAGTCGCGCGACGACCCGGCGCCATATTGCTCGCCACCGAAGATCACCAGCGGTGTGCCCGCCTCCTGATGCGCCATTGCCGCGTCAAAGATCGAGGTCTGTTCGCCGTCGGGGCCCTTGGTATAGCCGCCTTCGACGCCGTCCAGCATCTCGTTCTTGATGCGGATGTTGGCGAATGTGCCGCGCATCATGACTTCGTGGTTGCCTCGACGCGAGCCGTAGGAGTTGAACTCACGCACCGGCACCTGACGTTCGATCAGGTACTGACCGGCGGGGGTGGTGTCCTTGAACGACCCGGCCGGCGAGATGTGGTCGGTGGTGATCATGTCGCCGAGCAGCGCCAGAACCTTGGCGCCTTCGATGTTCTCGATCTGCTTGGTGTCCATGGTGATGCCCTGGAAGTAAGGCGGGTTCTGGACATAGGTCGAGGCGGCGGGCCAGTCGTAGGTCTTGGCGTCGGTGGTTTCCACGCCCTGCCATTTCTCGTCGCCCTTGAAGACATCGGCGTATTTCGACTGGAAGGCCTCGCGGGTCACGGTCTGTTCCACCAGATCGGAAACTTCCTTGGCCGAGGGCCAGATGTCCTTGAGATAGACGTCGTTGCCGTCCTTGTCCTGGCCGAGCGGATCGGAGGTGATGTCGATATTCATGTCACCCACCAGCGCATAGGCCACCACCAGCGGCGGCGAAGCCAGGTAGTTGGCGCGGACGTCCGGCGAAATCCGACCTTCGAAGTTACGGTTGCCCGAGAGCACCGAGGTCGCCACCAGGTCGTAATCGTTGACCGCCTTGGAAATCGGCGCTTCCAGCGGGCCGGAGTTGCCGATGCAGGTGGTGCAGCCATAGCCCACGAGGTTGAAGCCGATGGCGTCGAGGTCGTCTTGCAGGCCGGCGGCTTCGAGGTAGTGCGACACCACCTGCGAGCCCGGTGCCAGCGAGGTCTTGACCCAGGGCTTGCGGGTCAGGCCCAGCTCGCGCGCCTTGCGGGCGACGAGACCGGCGCCGATCATCACATAGGGGTTCGAGGTGTTGGTGCAGGAGGTGATCGAGGCGATCACGATCGAGCCGTCATGCAGCTGATAGGCGCCGTCGTCGGTCTTGTACCAGCCTTTGTTGTGATGGCCTTCGTCGCCGGGGATGTCCTGCGGCTCGGGCGCGCCGCCTTCGCCTTCCCAGCGCACTTCCGAAGTCGGAGTGGTGTCTTTCGCGTCGCGCAGGCCCTTGATGTATTTGGCAAATTCGGTCGAAGCGGAATCGAGCGCAATGTAGTCCTGCGGCCGTTTCGGGCCCGAGATCGCCGGCACGATGGTGCCCATGTCAAGCTCGAGCGTGTCGGTGTAGACCGGGTCGTAACTCTCGTCGCGCCACATGCCGTTTTCCTTGGCATAGGCTTCGACAAGCGCCACGCGGGCCTCGTCGCGGCCGGTGTTGGTCAGGTAGCGCAGGGTCTCGTTGTCGATCGGGAAGAAGCCGCAGGTGGCGCCATATTCCGGCGCCATGTTGGCGATGGTCGCCCGGTCGGCCAGCGGCAGCTTGTCGAGGCCGTCGCCGTAGAATTCGACGAACTTGCCGACAACACCCTTGGCGCGCAGCATTTCCACGACTTTCAGAACGAGGTCGGTGCCGGTGGTGCCTTCGACCATGGCGCCGGTCAGCTTGAAGCCCACGACCTCGGGGATCAGCATCGAGATCGGCTGGCCCAGCATCGCGGCCTCGGCCTCGATCCCGCCCACGCCCCAGCCCAGGACGGCGGCGCCGTTGACCATGGTGGTGTGGCTGTCGGTGCCCACCAACGTGTCGGGGTAGGCCACTTCCTCGCCGTTCTGGTCGACGTCGGTCCAGATGGTCTGGGACAGATACTCGAGGTTCACCTGGTGGCAAATGCCGGTGCCCGGCGGCACGACGCGGAAGTTGTTGAACGCCGACTGGCCCCATTTAAGGAAGGTGTAGCGCTCCATGTTGCGCTCGTACTCGCGGTCGACGTTCATCTGGAAGGCGCGCGGGTTGCCGAATTCGTCGATCATCACCGAGTGGTCGATGACCAGATCGACCGGGTTCAGCGGGTTGATCTTTTCCGGGTCGCCGCCCAGGGCCACGATGCCGTCACGCATGGCGGCGAGGTCGACCACGGCGGGAACGCCGGTGAAATCCTGCATCAGCACGCGGGCCGGGCGATAGGCCAGCTCGCGGGTGCCCTTGCCGCCGTCCTTGGCCCAGTCGCCAAAGGCCTTGATGTCGTCGGTGGTGACGGTCTTGCCGTCCTCGAAGCGGAGCATGTTCTCCAGCACCACTTTCAGCGCGGCGGGCAGCTTGGAGAAATCACCAAGCCCGGCCTCCTGCGCGGCGGGGATGGAATAAAAGGACAGGCTCTTGCCGCCCGCCGAGATCGACTTGCGGGTCTTCGAGCTGTCATGACCGACTGTAATGGGCATGGAATGGCTCCCTTCCGATGATGCCAAGGGGTTTCGCTGTGTGTGCAATAGACCTGTCGGGGGTGTGCAATCAAGGGGGGTGCGGCACTTTGTATGCGATTGTATGCAACTATTTCGACACGGGCCGCGGCCCTGACCATCGCGGAGATATCGCAAAACCTTGATTGGTTATTTCAACTGCCTGCCTTTAGGTAGACATATGCGACGAAACGGGGAAATTGAATGCGGTTGAACTTGATCCTTGGCGCTGCGGCCTTTGGGGTGGCAGGGGTTCTGAGCACGGGACAGGCGCGGGCGCAGTCCGAGGCCGAACCCGGAACGCCGGTGGTGGTCGAGCTATTCACGTCGCAGGGATGTTCCGCCTGTCCGCCCGCGGATGAGTTGCTGCATAAACTCGCGGCGCGCGACGATGTCATCGCGCTGGCGTTGCATGTGGATTACTGGGATTACATCGGCTGGAAAGACCGCTTTGCCCTGCCCGGGCACACTCGGCGCCAGAAGGGCTATGCCAAGGCGGCGGGGCGGCGGATGATCTATACGCCGCAGATGATCATCAACGGCGTCGATCACGTGGTCGGCAACCATCCGATGGATGTTAGCGATCTGATCGCGTTGCACGAGGCGCGGTCGCGGCCTGTGGCGCTCGAGCTCGAGACGGCGGGGGGCAAGACCATTCTGACCCTGCGCGCCACCGGTGAGGTGAGCGGCGAGATCCAGGTGATGCTGGTGGATTACGATCCCGAGGCGACGGTCGAGATCACCCGGGGCGAGAATGCCGGGCGCACGATCAGCTATGCCAATATCGTCGAGAGCTGGCAGGAACTGGGTGTCTGGGACGGCAGCGCCGAATTCCGCACCGAGCTTCCCGAGGTGAGCTCTGCCGCGATCCTGGTGCAAAAGGCGGGTTACGGCCCGATGCTGGCGGCCCGCAACCTGCCGTGATCACGCCGGTTTGGCGTGGGTCTCGCGATACCAGACGTAAATTCCCGACACTACGATGATCGAGGCGCCCAGGATGGTGGCCCTGTCCGGATATTCGCCAAAGATCAGCGCACCCCAGAGGGTGGCAAATAGCAGACCGCAATAGGTGAAAGGCGCCAGGGTTCCGGCCTCGGCGATCTGAAGCGCGCGGATCAGCAGAAGCTGGCCGGCGGCGGCAATCCCGCCGATCACCGCGATCAGCCCGAAGGACGTGGCGTCGCTGGGCATTTCGCCGACAACCGGCAGCAGACCCGTCATCACCACGCCGCCGAAGGCCGCGGTATACAGCAGCGAGGTCCAGGCATCCTCGTCGCGGCCGACAAACCGGGTGAGCAGGGCATAGGCCGAGAAGAACAGCGCCGCGCCCAGCGGAAAGATCGCGGCCGGGCTGAAGACATCGGTGCCGGGGCGGATGATGATCAGCGCGCCGATCAGCGCGGCGCCGATGCCCAGGGCGCGGCGCAGCCCGATCTTTTCGCCCAGAAACAGCGCGCCGCCCAGGGTGATCAGCACCGGGTTCAGATCCATGATTGCTGTGTTTTCGGCCAGGCCGATACGGGCCAGGCCGTTGAAAAAGCAGAAAGTCGCGGCAAAGAGGCAGATCGAGCGCAAAAGCTGGAGCAGCGGATACCGGGTGCGCAGCGTCGCGCCCAGCCGGGGCAGGACCAGAAGAAAGACGATCATCGTCTGCCCGGCATAACGCGCCCAGAGCGTGGTCGGCACGCCGACCCGGGTGGTCAGCTCCTTGGCGCAGGCATCCAGGATGGAAAACAGCAGCATGGTGCCGATCATCAAGAGGATGCCGCGCGCGGCGTCCGTGCGGGGACGGGGGATCTGTGCGAAAGCCATGCGTCAGGCTTACGGCGCTTTTCCCGGGGTGTCCATTGGCGCTGACGCCGTTTGGTATCAGGCCTCTTCCTCGTCGGTGATCAGGGTGATGGTGCCGGCATCGGCCTGCCGCCGGATCACGGCCACCACCGCATTCATCGCCGCCTCCGCCGCCTTGGGTTTCTGATCGCCCACCTCGTTCATTTCGTCGCGCAGGCTTTCGGCCATGCGTTTCGACATGTTGCCGAGCAGGAATTCGACGATCTTCTCGAGCCCACCGGCGCTGGCGGCGGCCAGCGCGGCGGCCAGGGTCTCGGCATCGACCTCGCGCATGATGACGGGAACATCGCCGGGACGGACCCGGTCGCCGATGTTCTCGAAGGTAAAGATCGCCTTGCGCACCTGCCCGGCGAAAGTCTCGTCCTGTTCCTCGAGCCCGCTGAGCAGGGCGTCGCGGGTGGCGGCGGGCGAGGAGTTGAGGATGGCGCCGACCCGGGCCACCGGCGCCGCCTTGAAAGCGCGTACCGGATCACGGTCGAGCTGGCTGGCCAGCGACAGCCCGATCCGGTCCACCGCCTCGGGCGTCACATTGGCGGTGCGCGAGACCGCATAGGTGATCCGCCGCGCCTCTGGCCCCGCCATCTGCGACAGGATGTCCGCCGCCATCGCGGTGTCGAGCTTCGACAGCAGGACCGCCGCGACCTCGGTGCTTTCGCTGGTGATGAAGTCGAGCAGGCGCGGCGCGGGCAGGGCGCGGATGCGCATCCAGGGATCGCCGGTCTGGCGCACCCCGGCCTCCTTGCGCAGGCGGGCGGCGGTCTGAGGCGAGATCTTGCCGTCGAGCGCCGACAGCGCCCCGGCGATGCCGCCGGCGAAATGCAGGCCGATCGATTCCAGCTCGTCGGCGAATTCGCTGACCACATCGGCCAGGGTCGCCCGGTCGACATAGCGCATGGCGCCCATCTGCTGGGTCAGATCCTCCTGCAAGCCTTCGGGCAGTTCGGACAGCGGCACCTCGGTGCCCTCGTTGACCAGCAGTCGCACAATGATCGCGGCCTTCTGCTTGCGCGACAGGCTGGTGGCGCGCGAGCGACCGGCATTGGCCCCGACCGTGGCGCCGCGGACCGATGGCAGATTGTTCGTGGTGGCGAGTTCGCTCATCCCTGGGTCTCCGGCAGAATCTGGGGTTCAGATAGCCGGAGAAGGGTGAAGAAATGCTGAAGCCGCACCGATGGCGGCGCGGCTTGCTGTCAGCTTGTCGTCCGTTCGACGCAGGCGCCGGCTGCCTGATCCCAGACGGTGCCTTCGGCGCAGGACATCGCCTGATGGCCGCCAAAGCAACTGGCATAGCCGATCACCGGAAGCGCGGTCAGAAACACGGTACAGATTACGGATTTGAACATCGAAACTCTCCCTGGGTGCGGGCGGAGCGGGCTCCGCCGTTCCCCGAGGGTAGCATGGACTGGGATTCGCTCAAAATCCCCGGGCGCATCAGCCTTCGCCGAAGACCCGCTTGAAGATCGTGTCGACATGTTTGGTGTGATAACCCATGTCGAATTTCTCCTTGATGCCGTCCTCGCCCAGCGCCTCGACGACCGCATCGTCGGCCAGAAGCTGTTCCTGGAAATCGACGCGCTCTTCCCAGACCTTGAGCGCATTGCGCTGCACCATGGCATAGGCATCCTCGCGCGAGACGCCGGCCTGGGTCAGCGCCAGAAGCACCCGCTGGCTCATCACCAGGCCGGGGAACTTGTTCATGTTGTCGAGCATGTTGTCGGGGAAGATCAGCATCTTCTCGACCACGCCGGCCAGCCGGTGCAGGGCAAAGTCAAGCGTGATCGTGGCATCCGGGCCGATGGCGCGTTCGACCGAGGAATGCGAGATGTCGCGTTCGTGCCAGAGCGCCACGTTTTCCATTGCCGGGATCACCGCCATGCGCACCAGACGCGCCAGGCCGGTCAGGTTCTCGGTCAGCACCGGGTTCTTCTTGTGCGGCATCGCCGAAGAGCCCTTCTGGCCCATCGAGAAGAATTCCGCGCCCTCCAGCACCTCGGTGCGCTGCATGTGGCGGATTTCCACCGCGATGTTTTCGATCGACGAGGCGATGACGCCGAGCACGGCAAAGAACATGGCGTGGCGGTCGCGCGGGATCACCTGCGTGCTGATCGGCTCGGGCGAGAGACCCATCTGCGCGCAGACATGTTCCTCGACCGCCGGGTCGATATTGGCGAAAGTGCCGACCGCGCCCGAGATCGCGCCGGTGGCGATCTCTTCACGCGCCGCCACCAGGCGGGCGCGGTTGCGGTCCATCTCGGCATAGAAGCGCGCGAAGGTCAGCCCCATGGTGGTGGGCTCGGCATGGATGCCGTGGCTGCGGCCGACGCGCACGGTGTCCTTGTGCTCCAGCGCGCGGGTCTTGAGCGCGGCCAGAACCCGGTCCATGCCTTTGAGCAGCAGGTCGGAGGCGCGCACAAGCTGCACGTTCAGCGTGGTGTCGAGCACATCCGACGAGGTCATGCCCTGATGCACGAACCGCGCCTCTTCGCTGCCCACGTGCTCGGCCAGATGGGTGAGAAAGGCGATGACGTCATGTTTGGTGACCGCCTCGATCTCGTCGATCCGGGCGACGTCGAATTCCACGTCCTTGGCCTTCCACACCGCATCGGCGTTCTCCTGCGGGATCACGCCGAGCTTGGCCTGCGCGTCGCAGGCATGGGCCTCGATCTCGAACCAGATGCGGAACTTGGTGGCGGGCTCCCAGATCGCGGTCATCTCGGGGCGGGAATAGCGGGGGATCATCTGGTCGTCCTCTCGGGCTGGTCACGGGCGTTTGCGCGGCGTCATACGCCCAAGCTGACGGGGGGACAAGAGGACGTGGCATTGCTGCAAGTTTCGGGGAATTTTCCCCAAAGCGGCGACGGCCGGCCCCATTTTCGCCCCATTGTTGCGGAAATGAAGTCAGTGACCGCAAAAAAGGCGAAGAGGATAAGGGCATGTCCGACGCAACGCTCACCGCAGGCCATGAGACCGGGGCCATCGTGGCCCGCGATCAGCAGAGGTATTCCGCCAAACACGAATACAACAAGACCGAGCTGATCGCCCATGCGGCGCGGGCCTCAGGGCGCAGCGCCTTCGGTATCGGCATGGAGGCGGCCAAATTCCGCAAGGGGCGGCAGAAGATCGAGCTCGACGAATACGTCAAGTTCCGGCTCTACGATGCCGAGGCCCACAGCGAGCAGGAGCGCGGAGAATTCATCTCATGGCTGTTGCAGAACGCCATCATCCACGAAGTCAACGACTTGCACTGGTTTGCGGTGACCGAGGACAAGTGGCTTTCGGCCAAGCTGCTGGAGGCCGACGGGCTGCCGGTGCCGCAGACCCTGGGGGTGATCGACCGGACCGGCCGCGCCTATCACGGCAGCGCGCCACTATCCGGCCCGCAGACACTGCGCGCGGCAATTGGCGGCGGGCTCGATGGTCCGCTGTTCGGCAAGAACATGCGGGGGCTGGGCTCGGTCGGCGTCTTCACCATCCTGTCGGCCGATTGCGAAGGGCTGATGCTGCGCGACCACGGTCCGATGTCCTACGAGCATTTCTTTGCCAGCATCATCGGCGAAAACGCCTTCATCTTGCAGAAATTTGTCAGCAATTGCGGCTTTCTGCGCGAGTATACCGATACCACCGCCACGGTGCGGGTGGTCAACATGGTGGATGGCGACGGCGTCTTTGTGCCGGCGGCGGTGCTCAAGCTGCCGTCGCAGCGCAACCAGGCCGACAATTTCTGGCGCGACGGCAACATGCTCTGCGATATCGACCCGGAGACCGGTGAAATCCGCACGCTGGTGCAATCCGAAGGGCCGGAGCTGCGCCATCTCGAAGCGCACCCCGAAACCGGCAAGGCGATCCTCGGCCAGCGCCTGCCGCATTGGGAGGCGCTGCGCGAGGTCAACGAACGGGTGGCGCGCCTGCATGCGCCGCTGCGCTATCAGAGCACCGATATCGCGCTGACCGATGCCGGCCCTGTGGTGATCGAGGTCAACGCCGGCTCGTCCTTCACCCTGCCACAATATGCCAAGGGCAAGGGCTTCATGACGCCGAAGGTGCGCCAGATGTTCCGCAGCTGGGGCAGCAAGATCGTCTGGGAATAGGGCGCCGGGGTTTCCGGGGGCGACCCGATCCGTCAATGGCTCAGTGCCGATCTGTCGACGGATCGGCCGGCGGTCACTCCGCCGCCTCGGTGATCACCACCGAGGTCCGCTCCAGGGTTCGGTGCACCGGGCATTTGTCGGCGATCTCCAGCAGCTTGGCGCGTTGCTCCGCGCTCAGGTCACCCTCCAGCCGGATCAGCCGCTTGAAGTGATCGGCCTTGGTGTCGCTGCGGGACTGCGCGTCCTGTGCATGCACCTTGTCATGACAGACATCGACGCTGACATGGGTCAGCGGCCAGCCCTTGCGGCGGGCATACATGCGGATCGTCATCGAGGTGCAGGCGCCGAGACCGGCCGAGAGAAAGCCGTAAGGCGACATGCCGCGATTGGTGCCGCCATAGGCCTCGGGCTCATCCGCCAGAACGTGGTGGAACGGGCCGTCGTTGACGTCTTGAAGAAAGCCATCGGCATCGGCCTCCGCAACCCGCACGATGCCCTCGGGCGCGCCGGGGGGCGGGGCGGGCGGCTTGAGGTCGAGATAACGCCCGGCCCAGGCGGCGATCACCTCGGCGGCATATTCCGCGTCACAGGGGCGGCTGAGCAGATGGTCGGCATCGTCGAGCGTGACGAAGCTCTTGGGATGTTTCGCGGCCATGAAGATATTGGCGGCATTCTCGATCCCCACCACCTCGTCCCGCGGTGCATGCAGCACCAGAAGCGCCCGGCGCAGACCGGCGATGGAGGGCGCGAGAGACTGTGCCGAGACATCCTCGACGAAATCGCGGCCGATCTCGATGCGGTGGCCGCCCAGCGTGACCTCGGCCGCGCCGGAGGCGGCGATCTCGTCCAGGGCGCCGCCGAAATTCTGGGTGACATGGCCGGGGTCGAATGGCGCGCCCAGCGTCGCCACCGCCTTGACCGACGGCAGCCGCTCGGCCGCGCGCAGCACCGCCGCGCCACCCAGCGAATGGCCGATCAGCAGCGATGGCGTCAGCCCGCGATCGGACAGCGCGGCACAGGCAGCCTCCAGATCCTCGATATTGCTGGAAAATGTGGTCTCGGCAAAGCTGCCCTCAGACTGGCCCAGCCCGGTGAAATCAAACCGCAACACGGCGATGCCCATGGCCGCCAGCCGGCCGGCGATGCGGCGCGCGGCCGGAATGTCCTTGGAGCAGGTGAAGCAATGCGCAAAGAGCGCCGTGGCCAGATGCGGCCCGTCCGGCAGATCGAGCCGCGCAGCCAGAGGCGCGCCGGAGTGACCCGTGAAGGTGAAGCGTTCGGTGGGCATGGCGGTCCTTTCCAGGGGGCGATACCCGGAGACTAGGGGGCCGGCCGGCGCGGCGCCATGATCATGTCAGTGCTGTCACGAGGGTTTGAGAACGCGCCGCGGAGCCGGGCCGCGATGTGCTAGACTGGGGGTTTCATGGTCGACAGGAGGCACAGCATGATCATGCGCATATTTCAGGTCACCACCCATCCCGGCAAGGAAGCGGAGTTTGCCCGGTTCTTTCATGATACCGCCATTCCGTTGATGCGGGCGACCGACGGCATCGTCGAAGTGCTGCCCGGCGCGCCGCGCGCCGATCATCCGCGCGACTTCGCCTTCGTGATGGTCTGGCGCGATCTCGACGCGCTCAAGGCCTTTGTCGGCGAGGATTACGACAGCCCGCATATCGCCCCCGAAGAGGCCGAGCTGGTGGCCGCGCGCCGTATCGCGCATTACGATCTGGTTCAGGCCTGACGGACGCAGTTGCGGGCATCCGCGACCCGATACGGAGACTGATGTCGGGCCTTACCGCCCGCGCCAGATCCAGCCGCCGCCCAGCACCCGTGTGCCGCTGGTCTCGTAGAAGACGCAGGCCTGTCCGGGCGAGACGCCTTCCTCCGGCGTCAGCAGTTCCACCTCGGCCTCGGTCTCCGACAGCGGCCGCAGCAACGCGGCGCGCGGCGGCCGGGTCGAACGCACCTTGACCGAGATCTCGCGCTCTTGCATGTCGGCAAAGCCGCCACCGCCCAGCCAGTTGACCTCGCGCACCGGGATGGTGCGGGTCGAGAGCATCTCCTTGGGGCCGACAACCACCTGCTTGGCCTCGACATCGAGCCTGACCACGTAAAGCGGCTCGCTCAGCCCGCCGATGCCCAGGCCGCGACGCTGGCCGATGGTGTAATGGATCACCCCGGCATGGTCGCCCAGCACCCGGCCATCGGCATGCACGATCTGCCCCGGTTCGGCCGCGCCGGGGCGCAGTTTTTCGATAACCGATGCGTAGTTGCCGTCTGGCACGAAGCAGATGTCCTGACTGTCGGGTTTGTCGGCCACCGGCAGCCCGTGTTTGGCCGCCAGCCTGCGGGTGTCTTCCTTGCTCTCCAGATGGCCCAGCGGAAAGCGCAGGTAATCGAGCTGTTCCTGGGTGGTGGAGAACAGGAAATAGCTCTGATCGCGCACCGTATCGGCGGCGCAATGCAGCTCGGCGCCAGCCGCGCCCATCTTGCGCTGGATGTAATGGCCGGTGGCCATGCAATCGGCATCGAGATCGCGCGCGGTTTCCAGCAGATCCTTGAACTTGACCCGCTCGTTGCAGCGGATGCAGGGCACCGGGGTGGCGCCGCCCAGGTAGCTGTCGGCAAACTCGTCCATCACCGCATCGCGAAAGACGTTCTCGTAATCCAGCACGTAGTGCGGAAAGCCCATCTCCTCGGCCACCCGGCGGGCATCGTGGATGTCGCGGCCGGCGCAGCAGGCGCCTTTCTTGGCCAGGGCCGCGCCGTGATCGTAGAGTTGCAGGGTGATGCCCACCACGTCATAGCCCTCGCGCGCCAGCTCGGCGGCGACGACAGAGCTGTCGACCCCGCCCGACATCGCCACGACGACGCGGGTCTGCGAGGGGGGCTTGGCAAAGCCGAGGGAATTGAGCGTCTCGGTGGCAAGGGCGGACATGCGAATCTCCATTTCGGAAGTCCGCGAGAATATAGGAAAATCCGAGACACTCTCAAGACCGGCTTTCACCGGCGGTTAAACACCTCCGCCCATGCTCGGGACAAATGAGCTGGACGAGGACGCCATGTACCTGAAGAAAGTCGATGGTCCCCGTGCCGTCACCTTGCCCGATGGCACGGTGATGACGCGCGCCGATCTGCCCGCGGCACAGACCCGCCGCTGGGTCGCCTCGCGCAAGGCGGCGGTGGTGCGCGGGGTGATCTACGGGCTGATTTCGCAGGAAGAGGCACAGAAACGCTATGCAATCTCGGCCGAGGAATTTAGAGAATGGGTAACGGCCGTCACACAGTTCGGCGAAGACGCTTTGAAAGCAACCGCTGTGCAGAAATACAGACAACCGTGAGTTGTGCTATGCATGTTCTCCTGCTACGGTAACGGTCGGTTAACCTTTCTGCCACAGGTTATGATGATAACCGGGCTGTTGATTGGAGACAAGAAAATGCGAGTGTTGCTGGTTGAGGACGATCCAACGACGGCCAAGAGCGTCGAATTGATGTTGACCCATGCCAATCTCAATGTCTATTGCACCGATCTCGGGGAAGAGGGGATCGATCTTGCCAAGCTCTACGACTACGATCTGATCCTTCTCGATCTGGGGCTGCCGGATATGAACGGCCATGAGGTGCTGCGCCAGCTGCGCCTGGCGCGGGTGGAAACGCCGATCCTGATCCTTTCGGGCGCCGACGATACCGACAACAAGCTCAAGGGGTTCGGCTTTGGCGCCGACGATTACCTGACCAAGCCGTTTCACCGCGAAGAGCTTGTGGCCCGCATCCACGCCATCATCCGCCGGTCCAAGGGGCATTCGCAATCGGTCATCCATACCGGCCAGGTCTCGGTCGACCTCGATGCCAAGACGGTGGAGGTGGCGGGGCGGCCGGTGCATCTGACCGGCAAGGAGTACCAGATGCTCGAATTGCTCAGCCTGCGCAAAGGCACGACCCTGACCAAGGAAATGTTTCTCAACCATCTTTATGGCGGAATGGATGAACCGGAGTTGAAAATCATCGACGTTTTCATTTGCAAACTTCGCAAGAAACTCAGCAATGCCACCGGTGGCGACAATTACATCGAGACCGTCTGGGGCCGGGGCTATGTGCTGCGCGATCCCAGCCCGAGCGAGCTTGACGGTGGCGACCGTCTTGCCATCGGCGCCTGACCGGATACCGCGCAAACCGACTGGACCCTGTGCCGCCCGCGCCCTATCACTTGGGAAGATTTGCGGGGGGTTAGATGACGCGCGAGATTGCAGTTTCCGAATTGACCGAAGATCAGGCACGCGAGGAACTCGCGGCGCTGGCCGAGGCGCTGACTGCGGCCAATCTGGCCTATCACGGCGCCGATGCGCCGGAGATCACCGACGCCGATTACGATGCGCTCAAACGCCGCAACGCCGAGATCGAGACGCGATTCCCGGAATTGAAACGGGCCGACAGCCCCTCTGATCAGGTCGGTGCCGCCCCGGCCGAAGGCTTTGCCAAGGTCCGCCACCAGGTGCGGATGATGAGCCTCGGCAATGCCTTCGACGATGCCGACGTGCTGGAATTCGACGCCAGCATCCGCCGCTATCTGAACTGGCCCGCCGATGCCCAGCTGGCCTATACCGCCGAACCCAAGATCGACGGCCTCTCGCTCTCGCTGCGCTATGAAAACGGCACGTTGGTCACTGCCGCCACCCGAGGCGATGGCGAGACGGGCGAGAATGTCACCGTCAATGCCCGCACCATCGACACCATCCCCGAGGTGCTCACCGGCGCGCCCGAGGTGCTCGAGGTGCGCGGCGAGGTGTACATGCGCCACGCCGATTTCGAGGCGCTCAACAAGCGCCAGGTCGAACGCGGCGGCAAGACCTTTGCCAATCCGCGCAATGCCGCCGCCGGCTCGCTGCGTCAGCTCGACCCCGAGATCACCCGCGACCGGCCGCTGGCCTTTTTCGCCTACAGCTGGGGCGTGCTCTCGAACCCGCTGGCCGAAACGCAATCGGGCGCCATCGAAAGGCTGGCGGAGCTGGGGTTTCAGACCAATGCGCTCACCCGCCGCTGCGACACCCCGGCAGAGATGATTGCCCTCTACCGCGAGATCGAGGAACAGCGCGCGACGCTGGGCTATGACATCGACGGTGTGGTCTACAAGATCGACCGGCTCGACCTGCAAGAGCGGCTGGGGTTCCGCTCGACCACGCCGCGCTGGGCCATCGCGCATAAATTCCCTGCCGAACTGGCCTGGACGCGGCTCGAGGCGATCGACATCCAGGTCGGCCGTACCGGCGCGCTCAGCCCGGTGGCGCGACTGACGCCGGTAACGGTGGGCGGTGTCGTCGTCTCCAACGCGACGCTGCACAACGAGGATTACATCGCCGGGCGCGACAGCCGCGGCGGCGAAATCCGCGGCGGCAAGGACATCCGGATCGGCGACTGGGTGCAAATCTATCGCGCCGGCGACGTGATCCCCAAGGTGGCCGATGTCGACCTGTCCAAACGCCCCGAGGGCACCGCCCCCTATGTCTTTCCGGAGACGTGCCCGGAATGTGGATCGGAGGCCGTGCGCGAAGAAGGCGACGCCGTGCGCCGCTGTACCGGCGGGTTGATCTGCCCGGCGCAACAGATTGAAAAGCTGAAGCATTTCGTCTCTCGCTCGGCATTCGACATCGACGGTCTCGGCGCCAAACAGGTCGAGCAATTCTATCGCGACGGCTGGATCGCCGAGCCGGCCGATATCTTCAGCCTGCGCGCACGTTATGGCCAGGGCATGCAGCAGCTGAAAAATCGCGAGGGCTGGGGCGAGAAATCGGCGCAGAAGCTGTTCGATGCCATCGACGAGCGGCGCAAGATTGCGCTGGGCCGGGCGATCTTCGGCCTCGGCATCCGCCATGTCGGCGAACAATCGGCCAATCTCCTGGCCAGCCATTATGGCGCCTGGGCCACCTTTGACCGCGCGATGACCGAGGCGCAGCCGATGGAGGGCCCGGCCTGGGACGACCTGCTCAGCGTCGATGGCGTGGGCCAGGTCATGGCTGCCTCGCTGGTCGCCGCCTTCGGGCAAGAGGCCGAGCGCGCGGCAATCGACAGGCTGGTGGCGCAGCTTGATATCCAGGACGCGGCCAGGCCCGCGGTCGAGGGCAGCCCGGTGGCCGGCATGACCATCGTCTTTACCGGCAGCCTCGAAAAGATGACCCGCGCCGAGGCCAAGGCCCGGGCCGAGGCCCTGGGCGCCAAGGTCTCGGGGTCGGTGTCGAAAAAGACCGATCTGGTGGTCGCCGGGCCGGGGGCCGGATCGAAGGGCAAGAAAGCCGCCGAACTGGGGATCGACATGCTCGACGAAGACGGGTGGCTGGCCCTGATCGGCGCATGAGCAGCCGGCCCGAGCCGTTGTTTCCGCTTTTTGCGGATCTCGAGACGCTGCCCGGTGTCGGCCCCAAGATCGCCAAGTCGCTGGCCGGGCTGGCGATCGAGGCCCCGCGCGACCTGTTGTTCACCCTGCCGCATTCCGGCATCGACCGGCGCAAGCGCGACACGGTGCAGGGCGCCGATCTGCCCGGCGTGGTCACCGTCGAGGTCGAGATCGGCCGCCATGCCGCGCCGCGCAGCCGTTCCGGCGCCTATCGGATCACGGTGCAGGACGCGCAGACCTCGTTCCAGCTCGTCTTTTTCCATGCGCGGGGCGATTATCTGCGTAAAATTCTCCCCAGTGGCGCGCGCCGCGTTGTCTCGGGCAAGGTCGAATTGTTCGATGGCATCGCCCAGATGGTGCACCCCGATCACATCCTGCCGGTGGAAGAGGCGCATGACATCCCCGATTTCGAGCCGGTCTATCCGCTGACCGCCGGGGTGACGCAGAAGGTGATGCACAAGGCGGCGCAGGGGGCGCTGGCCCGGGCGCCCGAGCTGGCGGAATGGATCGAGCCCTCGCTGCTCGGGAAAGAGGGCTGGCCTTCCTGGGGCGAGGCGCTGAGCCAGGCGCATGCCCCGACGGATGCGGCGACACTTTCACCGGGGCATCCGGCGCGGGTGCGGCTGGCCTATGACGAGCTTTTCGCCCATCAGATGACTCTGGCGCTGGCCCGGCAGAACCGCCGCAAGGCGGCCGGGCGGGCCAGTTCCGGAACCGGGGGCTTGCAGCGCAAAGTATTGAAATCCTTACCTTATGCGCCCACCGGGGCACAGGCCCGGGCGATTGCGGATATCGCCGGCGATATGGCGCGCGACAAGCGGATGAACCGGCTGTTGCAGGGGGATGTGGGCGCCGGTAAGACCTTGGTTGCCTTCATGGCGCTGCTGATCACGGTCGAGGCGGGCGGGCAGGGCGTGATGATGGCGCCGACCGAAATCCTGGCTCGGCAGCATCTCGAGGGGTTGCAACCTTTGGCGGCAAGCGCCGGTGTGGTGCTCGAGCTGCTGACCGGGCGGGACAAGGGCGCCGAGCGGGCGGCCAAGCTGGAGTCGTTGAAAAACGGGAAAATTCAGGTGCTTGTCGGCACCCACGCGGTGTTTCAGGAGGATGTGGCCTTTTGCGATCTGCGCCTGGCCGTCATCGATGAACAGCACCGATTCGGCGTGCGGCAGCGGCTGGCGCTGGGGGCCAAGGGCATTCTGGCGGATGTGCTGGTGATGACGGCGACGCCGATCCCGCGCAGCCTCGCGCTGGCGCAATATGGTGACATGGATGTCTCGGTGCTTGACGAAAAACCGCCCGGGCGCAAGCCGATCACCACTGCGCTGGTCTCGACCGAACGGCTGGAGGAGGTGGTGGGCCGCATTCGGGCGGCGGCAGACGACGGGCGGCAGGTCTATTGGGTCTGCCCGCTGGTCGAGGAAAGCGAAACCTCGGACATGACCGCCGCCGAAGAGCGGTTCAAACGGCTGCGCGCGGCGCTCGGCGAGGCCCGGGTCGGGCTGGTGCACGGCCAGATGCCGCCGGCCGAGAAAGACGCGGCAATGGCACGGTTCCAGGCCGGCGAAACCTCGGTGCTGGTGGCGACCACGGTGATCGAGGTCGGCGTGAACGTGCCCAAGGCCACCATCATGGTGATCGAACGCGCCGAGACCTTTGGCCTGGCGCAACTGCACCAGCTGCGCGGCCGGGTGGGCCGTGGCGATCAGGCCTCGACCTGCCTGCTGCTCTACCAGGCGCCGCTTGGCGAAGGCGGGCGCAAGCGGTTGGAAACGTTGCGCAATACCGAGGACGGTTTCATCATCGCCGAAACCGATCTGGAGATGCGCGGGGCCGGTGACGTGATTGGCACGGCGCAATCCGGTCTGCCGCGGTTTCGGGTGGCGGATGTGGAAAGCCAGACCGGTCTGATGGCCACGGCCCAGACCGACGCCCGCGCCTTGCTGACCACCGATCCGACGCTCGAGAGCGGCCGGGGACGGGCGGCGCGCGTTCTGCTCTGGCTGATGCGGCAGGATGAAGCCATTCGTTTGATATCAGTGGGTTAGCGTCTCCATTAGCGGTTTGTTCTCGGATGTTCTCAAAAAGTTCTTTACAGACCGTTGTCCATATGAGAACAAAGAGACAACACCGCAACGGAGACACGCCATGCACAAGAAAGTGACCAAGAGCCGCCGTCGTTTCGATCACAGCTTTCTGCACGACGCCATGGGCGCCGTTTCGCTTGTGTTTCTGTTGGTTGCGGGCCTGCATCTGCCGGCCTTTATCTGAAGGAATTTCCCTGCCTGCGCTCGCGTTCCGCGCGCCTGTCCGATCCGCGCGAACCTGCCTCTTCCCAATCCCCATGGGAGCTCGGGGTCTGCCTCAACACCCCCATTAGGACGCGAGCGCTTGCCTTGGCCGCCTTCTTCGGAAGGCGGCCTTTTTTTGTGCAATCAAAACCTGGATCGACGAGAGATCAGGCGGACACGGCCAGCGCCTCACGCGCGGCTTCGGCGGTGGCCTCGAGCGCCAGCAGGATCGAGGCGTGGCGGTTCTTGTACTCGCGCGCGGGCTCCAGCACCTCGAAACCGTCGAAGGGGGCGGCGGGGATAGGGCCGCCCTCTTTCAGCATGGCGCGCAGTTCCGCCTGGGCCTTTTCCAGTTCTTCGGGGCTGCGCCCGATCACCACCGAGCCCAGCACCGAGGCCGCCGATTGCCCCAGCGCACAGGCCTTGACGTCCTGGCCGAAGTCGGCGACGCGGCCCTCCTTCATCACCACGTCCACCGTCACCGTCGAGCCGCAGAGCGGCGAGCGTTTCTTGACCGTGGCCTCGGGCGCCGCCAGCCGTTCGCTGTGGGGGATATCCGAGGCCAGCGCCAGAATGCGGGCGGAGTAGAGCTTGATCAGATCGGTTTCGGCCATGAGGCTTTCTCTTTTGTCCTGCGTTTCTTAAATAGGCGTCCAGAGCGCTCTTGCAAAAGGTTTTTCGCCCATGTCCTTTGATCCTTCGACCTTGGTCTACAACGATGCCGGGCTGATTCCGGCGATTGCCCAGGACGCCACCAGCGGCGAAGTGCTGATGATGGCCTGGATGAACCAGGAGGCGGTGGCACGAACGTTGGCGACCGGCCGGGTGACTTATTGGTCGCGGTCGCGACAGAGCTTCTGGGTCAAGGGCGAGACCTCGGGCCATGTGCAGGAGCTGGTGAACCTGCGGATCGACTGTGATCGCGATTGCCTGCTGCTGACGGTGAACCAGACCGGGGCCGCCTGCCACACCGGGCGCCGCACCTGTTTCTATACCGAGGTGCGCAGCGGCGCCGAGGTCGAGCTGATGCAGCCGGAGCGCTGAGGGGGCTTTGCGCCCGTCCGCCAGGGCGGGTTCCCCAACGGTATTTTCAAACAGAAGCAGAGGCGGGCGGAAGGCCGACCATGGCGCGGAGGTCGGCCGGGCGCTTGCCCTCGCTGCGATAGAGCGCGATGGCGCGGGCGTCGTCGCGCTTGGCAAGGCGCTTGCCAGAGGCGTCGCGGATCAGCCGGTGATGGTGATAGCGCGGGGTCGGAAAGTCGAGCAGATGTTGCAGGACCACATGGATCGCGGTGGCATCAAAGAGATCCTGGCCGCGGATCACATGGCTGATTTCCTGATCCGCGTCGTCGGCGACGATGGCCAGGTGATAGGCGGCGCCCATGTCGCGGCGGGCCAGAACCACATCGCCGACGCTGTCGATCATCTGCCGGGCTGTGACGGCGCGCGGGCCGGGGTAAAAGGTTTCTTCGTGAAAAGCCGCCTCTCCAATGGCTTGCATGGCTTTCTTCATGTCGAGCCTGAGCGCCTGATCCTGCGGCATCGGGCCGCTGCGGGGCCGGTTCCGGCAGGTGCCGGGATAGATCAGCCCGTCGGGGCCAAAGCGCGGCGCGCCCTCCTGCGGGGCGTTGGCGGCGGCCTGAATGTCGCGCCGGGTGCAGGTGCAGGGATAGAGCAGCCCGCGGCGCCAGAGGCGCTCCAGTGCGGCGCGGTAGCGCGGGAGGCGGTCGGACTGGCGCCAGACCGGCGCGGGCCAGCTTAGCCCCAGCCAGTGCAGGTCGTCGCAGATCTGCGCCGCCCATTCCGGGCGGGCGCGGCTCTGATCGATGTCGTCGAGACGCAGGTGGAAGCTGCCGCCGGCCGCCTGCGCCGCGTCATAGGCCGTCAGCGCCGAGAAGGCGTGGCCCAGATGCAGCGGCCCGGTCGGCGAGGGGGCGAAGCGGGTGCGAAAGGCCACGGGGGTCAGGCGGCGCTGGCCATCGCGCCGAGCCAGTCCTGCCAGGCCGCTTTGGCGCGGTCGGTATAGGCCTTGTAGCGGTCCTTGCGACCACGGCGCCCGCCCTTGAGCCCGTCGACCGGGCGGAACAGCCCGAAGTTGACGTTCATCGGCTGAAAGGTCTTGGCCTCGGCGCCGCCGGTGATGTGGTGGATCAGCGCGCCCATGGCGCTGTCCTGCGGCACCTCGGGCAGCGGTTGGCCAAGGATCTCGGCGGCGGCCATGCGTCCCGCCAACAGCCCCATGGCGGCGCTTTCGACATAGCCCTCGACGCCGGTGATCTGGCCGGCAAAGCGGATGTTGGGCCGCGATTTCAGCCGCATCTGCGCATCCAGCAGGGTCGGCGAGTTGAGGAAGGTGTTGCGGTGGATGCCGCCGAGCCGGGCAAAGCGCGCTTCTTCCAACCCGGGGATCATCCGCAGCACCTCGGTCTGGGCGCCGTATTTCATCTTGGTCTGGAAGCCGACGATATTGTAGAGCGTGCCCAGCGCGTTATCCCGGCGCAACTGGACGACCGCATGGGCCTTGACGTCGGGCTGATGCGGGTTGGTCAGGCCCACGGGCTTCATCGGGCCATGGCGCAGGGTCTCGCGGCCGCGTTCGGCCATGACCTCGATCGGCAGGCAGCCGTCGAAATAGCCGGCCGTCTCGCCGTCGTGGAACTCGGTCTTGTCGGCGGCGAGCAGGGCGTCGATGAAGGCCTCGTATTGGGCGCGGTCCATCGGGCAGTTGAGATAGGCCTTGCGCTCTTCCTCGGTCTCGCCCTTGTCGTAGCGCGACTGCATCCAGGCCTTCGACATGTCGATGCTCTCGGCATAGACGATCGGCGCGATGGCGTCGAAGAAGGCGAGCGCATCGGCGCCGGTCTCGGCGGCGATCGCCTGGCCCAGCGCCGAAGAGGTCAGCGGGCCGGTGGCGATGATCCACTGGCCGTCGCGCGGCAGCTCGGTGATCTCGCCATACTCCACCCGAACGTTGGGCAGCGCCTTGAGCGCCGCGGTCACATCCTCGGCAAAGGGGTCGCGGTCGACCGCCAGGGCACCGCCGGCGGGCAGGCGGTGACGGTCGGCGGTGGCCATGATGAGGCCACCCGCCGCGCGCATTTCCCAATGCAGCAGGCCGACGGCATTCTGTTCGTCGTCATCCGAACGGAAGGAATTGGAACAGACCATCTCGGCCAGATTGCCGGTGCGATGAGCAAAGGTTTCGACCTTGGGGCGCATCTCGTGGATCACCACATTGACGCCCAGTTGCGCGGCCTGCCAGGCGGCCTCGGATCCGGCCATGCCGCCGCCGACGATATGAAGCTCTTGTGTCATGCGCGCTCACATACGCCTTTTGGCGGGGCTGTCAAAGGGTCACTGCCGCCAGCTGGCGGGACGTTTATCCAGAAAGGCGCTGATGCCCTCGGTGGTGTCGCGGTCGAGCATGTTCTCGACCATGACCTGGCCGGTATAGGCATAGGCCGCGTCGAGCCCCATCTCGGCCTGGGCGTAGAAGGCCTGTTTGCCGATGCGCACCGCCGTACCCAGCTTTTCGGCGACCTGTTCGGCCAGCGCCCGGGCCTCGGCCTCGAGCGCCTCGGCGGGCACGACGCGGTTGACGAGGCCCAGGGTCTCGGCTTCGTCGGCTTCGATGAACTGGCCGGTGGTGAGCATTTCAAAGGCCTTCTTGCGCGGGATATTGCGGGTCAGCGCCACCATCGGCGTCGAGCAGAACAACCCGATGTTGACGCCGTTGACGCCAAACCGCGTGCCCTCGGCCGCGACCGCCATGTCGCAGCTGGCCACCATCTGGCAACCGGCGGCGGTGGCGATGCCATGCACCTGGGCGATCACCGGCTGGGGCAGGCGGGTCAGCCCGGTCATCACGCTGGCGCAGCGGTCGAAGAGATCGGCGAAATAAGCCTTGCCACCATCTTCGGCCTGTCGCCCCCGGGTCATCTGCTTGAGGTCGTGACCGGCGCAGAACGCCTTGCCGGCGCCGGAGATCACCACGGCGCGAACGCTGGTGTCCGCGTGCAGGGCATCGATCTGGGTCTGGAGCTCGGCCAGCATTTCGTCGGACAGCGCGTTCAGCCGCTCGGGCGCGTTCATCCGCAAATGGGCCACGGCCCCGGTGTCGCAACGTTCCAAAATCGCCATCTTGCCCTCCCTTGGCCTGGGCGGCAGCCTAGCGTCACACAGCGCAAGAGGGAAGAATGACAATCGTCGTGAACGCCGAAGAGATGACAGAGTTTCTGAGCGAGGTCTTTCCGCAGGTCGAGGGGATGTTCTCAATCGACCGGCTCGACGAGGAGGTACTGGTGATGCGGCTGCATGCCTCGGAGCGGCACCTGCGGCCCGGCGGCACGGTCTCGGGCCCGGCAATGTTCGCGCTGGCCGATGTCGGCGCCTATGTGGCGACGATGTCGCGGATCGGGCGCCAGGCGCTGGCGGTGACAACCAATTGCTCGATCGATTTCATGCGCAAGCCTGCGGCGGGGGCGGATGTGCTGGGGCAGTTCCGGTTGTTGAAGATCGGCCGGGCGCTGAGCGTGGTGGACTGCCTACTCTATTCCGAAGGCCAGGCGTCGCCGGTCGCCCGGGCGAACCTGACCTATTCGATCCCGCCCGGGCGCTGAGGCGCGCCCGGACCTGCGTCGGGGCTCTGGGCAAGGGACCACGAGGTCCCGGGGCGGGCCCGGGACGGGGGCCTCACCTGGCGGCGGCAGAAAAAAGGCCCGGAGGCATCGCCCCGGGCCCAGGAAGAGGTCTGTCAGGAGAGGGATCTACCCCTGCCAGAACGGGCGAGCGGCCTCTCGTTCGGCCAGATCGCGCGTCACGCCGATGTCCCTGAGCAGGTGATCATCGAGATGTTTCAGCTTGGTGCGGGTGCGGTGGTGGGCCTCCCACTTGGCAATCGCCACGACCGCCTTGAGCGCCACCGATGCGATCGGGGTCAGGGGACGGCCGTCAAGAAAGCCTGCTGCCTGCGCTGGGGTCTGCTGGAGATGTGCCATGGGAGATCCTTTCGTGAATTGTATTGACACAATGCGGCGAATTGCCGTAGATAATTGATACATTGAACATGTGTAATGATCCATGGAAATATTGTGATGGATACAATTTCAATCGGTGATATTTCCGGCATGGACGGTCCGAAATATCGCGCCGTGGCCGAGTTGATCGGCAGCGCCATCGCCGAGGGCAAGCTTGCCCGAGGTGACAAGCTGCCGCCGGTGCGGGATCTCGCATGGGAGCTGAAAATAACCCCAGGCACGGTTGCGCGGGCCTATTCGGTTCTGACGGACAAGGGCGTGTTGCGGGCCGAGGTGGGGCGCGGCACCTTTGTGGCGGGGCAGGACGACAGGGCGGCGCCGGAGCCGCGCCTGCTGATCCGCAATCCGCCGCGCGAAACCGGGATTGTATCGCTTTTCAGCCCGCAATTGCCCGATGTCGGCCAGGTCGACGCGATCCGCCGCACCCTGCGCGAGGTGGCCGAGAGCGATGCGACCGATCTGCTCAACTATCCCTCCGCCGGCGCCTCCGACAGCGCGCGCCAGGCGGCGGCGCGCTGGCTTTCGACGGCGCGGCTGGGGCCGGTCGATCCCGACCGGCTGGTCTTTACCCATGGCGGACAGAATGCGGTGTCCTTAGTGATGCAATGCGTTCTGCGTGGGCGGCGGCCGGTGATTCTGGTCGAAGAGCTGTCTTATCCGGGTTTCCGCCGTGCCGCCGAACTGTTGCGCGCCGAGGTGGTGCCGGTGCCGATGGACGCCAGGGGGGTGATCCCGGAAGAGCTCGACCGGTTGGCGCGCACCCATGCGGCGCAGCTTTTCTGCACCTCGCCCGAGGTGCAGAGCCCGACCTGCCTGCACACCCCGCTCGACCGCCGCGAAGCCATTGCCGAGGTGGCGCGGGCGCGCGGGCTGAACATTCTCGAGGACGATTGTTACCGCCTGTCCGAAACGCGACTGCCCGGCTATCGCATGTTGCTGCCGGATCAGACCTGGTACATTGCCTCGATCTCCAAGCTGCTGACCCCGGCGCTGCGGGTCGGCTTTGCTGTGGCGCCGCGAGGCAGCGACACCACCCTGCGCCGCGCCGCCGAATACGGCTTTTTCGGCCTCTCGACCCCGCTGGCCGAGATGATCGGGCGTTTGCTCGGCGCGCCGTCGGCCGACAGGCTGGTGGCCGAGGTTCGCACCGAGGTGGAGCGTTACATTCGCGTCGGGGTGAATACCCTGGGCAGCTACGATCTGACCTGGAACCCCGATGTGCCCTTTTTCTGGCTGCGTCTGCCCGAGGGCTGGCGGGTCTCGGCCTTCTGCCAGGCGGCCGAGGCGCAGGGCCTCAAGATCCGCAGCGCCGAGGATTTCGCCATGCGCGACGCGAGGGTGCCCCACGCGGTACGCATCGCCGTCAACGCCGAGGTGACGCTGGCCTCTTTCGAGGATGCGATGCTGCGCCTGCGCCGGTTGCTGGACAAGCCGCCGGAAAATATCGGTGTCTGAATGGGGTATTTAGATACCTAATTTACAAGTATTTGAAATAGCTATATTAATTCGCGCTAACGCATCTTGACTGTGTCTTTGCAGTCTTTATAACCCGCCCATCGAATTTGGCGCCGGGGTCTCCCCGAGGCGTCGGAACTCAAGACCCAAGGGTAGACCCGATATGAAAACCTTCTCTGCGACTCCGGCAGACATCGAGAAGAAATGGATCGTCATCGACGCCGAAGGCGTGGTGCTCGGCCGTCTCGCCTCGATCGTCGCCACCCGCCTGCGCGGCAAGCACAAGCCTTCCTTCACGCCCCACATGGACTGTGGTGACAATGTCATCATCGTCAATGCCGACAAGGTTCAGCTGACCGGCAAGAAGCGCGAAGAAAACCACTATTGGCACACCGGCCACCCGGGCGGCATCAAGTCGCGCACCAAACAGCAGATCCTCGAGGGCGCCCACCCCGAGCGCGTCGTGACCCTGGCGGTCAAGCGCATGCTGCCGGGCAACCGTCTGGCGCGCCAGCAGATGACCAACCTACGCGTCTATGCCGGCACCGAGCACCCCCACGAGGCGCAGTCGCCCGAAGTGCTCGACGTCAAGAACATGAACTCGAAAAACACCCGGGTGGCGAAATAATGGCTGAGCAAGTGAATTCCCTGGAAGACCTGAACGCCGTCACCGGCGGTGTCGAAGCCGTGACCGAGGTGGAAACCCCGCGCGAACCCGTCCGTGACGAGCTCGGCCGGGCCTATGCCACCGGCAAGCGGAAAGACGCGGTTGCCCGTGTCTGGATCAAGCCGGGCTCCGGCAAGGTCTCGGTCAATGGCCGCGAGCTGAACACCTATTTCGCGCGTCCCGTGCTGCAAATGATCCTGCGCCAGCCCTTTACCGTGGCCGGTGTCGAAGACCAGTTCGACGTGCAGGCAACCGTCAAGGGCGGTGGTCTCTCGGGTCAGGCCGGTGCGGTCAAGCACGGCATCTCCAAGGCGCTGCAACTTTACGATCCCTCGCTGCGCGGCGCGCTGAAAGCCGCCGGCTTCCTGACCCGCGACAGCCGGGTTGTGGAACGGAAGAAATACGGCCGCCGCAAGGCCCGCCGGAGCTTCCAGTTCTCCAAGCGTTAAGCTTTACGGACATGTATCGGAAAAGGCCGCCTTTCGGGGCGGCCTTTTTCATGCGCGGGGCGAGGGGGCTTGACGCGCGGCCCGCAACATCCGAAGGCACTGCCATGAGCGCATACGGAATAGAAGACGCGGGCCGATTGGCGCGGGTGGTAAGCGGGCAGGTGGATGCCGGCAAGCTGACGCTGTTTTCCACCATGAAGAACGAGATGGGCTTCCTGCCGGCCTTCCTGGCGCATCATCGGGCCATCGGCTTCGAGCAATTCCTGATCTTCGACGATGCCTCGGACGACGGCACCAGCGCCTATCTCGCGGCGCAATCGGATTGCGTGGTCATGCAATCCGATCTCAGCTTTGGCGATGAGATCACCTATCGCGACCCCGACGGCGAAAGCCGCAGGGAACGCGCCGGCACCTATTTCAAGATCGCCCTGCCGCATCTGTTTTTCGACGGCGCCTATGTCGCCTATGTCGATGCCGACGAATTCCTGCTGCTGCCGCCCGGGGTCAGTTCGATCTCCAAGGTGGTGACACGGCTTGCGGCCGAAGGCGCGCCCTCGGCGATTGCCACGGTGGTGGAATTCTTTCCGGAAAACGTTGCCGGGCTCTCGGGCGATCTGCCGAAAAGCTTTGACGGGCTGCTCGAGGCCTACCCGTATTTCCAGGCCGAAGCGCTTGTCGATCTGGTGCCGGGGCGCCAGCCGGAGCTCTTGGGGAAATCGAAAACAGCGCGTCTTTTCAAGCAATTCGATATCGAACCCAAGGTGGAGCGCCGGGGGCTTCAACGGCTTTACATGTCCTCCAGGGCGAAAAAGGCACAACAGTTCCAGAAGTCGCCGCGCCACAAGACGCCGCTGGTGTTGCGCAACGCCGAAAGCCGGCTGACCGGATCGCATTACGCCAATCTCGCGCCCAGCAGCACGGTGCTGCTGACCGTGGCGCATTTTGTCTTTACCGCGCAGTTCGCCGACAAGATCGCCCGCGCCAGGGCCTGGGGGGCGCATGCCAATGGCGCCTCGAAATACCGCTATTACGCCGAGCTTCTGGCTCGGATGCAGGCCCGCAAGGGCAGCTTTCTCGACGAGAACTCGCTGCGTTACGAGGGGCCGCAGCAGTTGATCGACGCCGGGCTCATGCGCTGGTGAGAAACCGCGCGCTGGGCCAGACCCGGGCGATCTGCGGCAGACGCCGGGCGACGGCGGCATAGACCGGGGCGTAATGCCGGGCGATTTCGGCGGTCAGGTCGTCAGAGATGCCACCGGCCGAGCCGCGGGCATTGACCTTTTGTCCCCCGGCCTCGGCCTCGGCCGGAACGCCGGCAAACGCCGCCAGATCGGCGATGCCCTCGGGCGTGAACAGTTCTTCGAAAAGGCAGATGAACCGGTCTTCCGGTGCAAAGACCGTCTCCATCGCCTCGAGCGTCATGTCATAGCGCGTCCGCGCCGCGGCCTCTGCGCTGGCATAAAAGCCGCGCAGCCCGGCCTCGAAATCCGCCGGTTCCGGCGCCGTGCCCTTGTCGATGTCCATCCGGTAATGCGACCGGATTCGGGCCACCGGGTCGCGCATCGAGAACAGGCATTTCACTGATATTCCAGTCTCTTCAAAGCCATCCTTGATCTTTTGCAGCAGCGGCGCGGGCAGGGCGGCATAGCTGGGGGTGATGTCGCCGGTCATTGTCACGCCGGGCCGGTTCAGCAACTGTTCGAAATAGGAGAAATACTGTTGCCGGTCGTTCTGCATCCGCCAGCGCAGATGGTCGGCTGGCTCGGTCATACCGAGCCGCCGCTTGGCCTCGGCGCGCAGCATCTGAAAGCCCGAGGGTGTGGCCAGCCGGTAGCGGGCAAAGACCGAGCCGAGGTCACTCTCCCAGATCTGATACTCACCGAGACGGCCGAAATCGGCGCCTTGCTGGCGGTTCAGATACGCCTGAATCCAGCTCGATCCGCATTTCTGGCCACCAAGGCCGAGGAAGAAGGTCTTGTCGCTCATGCGCCTGCCTTACGCGTCCGGCGGGATCAGGCCAAGACCCCTGAGGTAAATCCCGATGCCGGCCTCAAGCAGTTCTTCGGGCGGATAGGGGCTGCGGGTGCCGGGCGAGCCGCGGGCGAAAAGTTCGACCACCCCGTGGCTCAGGGCCCAGATATGCGCCGAGAACATCGCGGCGGGCGGGCGCTTGTCGGCGGGGATATGCTGCGACAGACCCTCGGCGGCCTTTTCCAGCACGCCGCGCGCCCGCGCCGAGGCGGCGGCCAGATCCGGTGTCTTGTTGACCGAGACGCCGCTTTCGAACATCGCGATGTAATGGCCGGGGTGCTTGCGGGCAAAGGCCAGATAGGCCCGGCCCGTGGCCTCGAAGGCGGCCAGGGCCGAGGGTTTGCCGCTGTCATAGGCGTAATCCATGACATCGGCGAAAATCTCGTAGCCCTGAAGCGCGGCTTCGGCAATCAGGTCCTCGCGCCCCTCGAAATGGCGATAGACCGCAGCCGGGGTGACGCCCGCCTGTTTTGCCGCCTCGGAGAGCGTGAAGCCCGTTGGCCCCCGGTCTTCGATCAGCTTCAGGGCGGCGTCGATCAGCGCCTGCCGCAGGTTGCCGTGGTGATAGCCGCGTTTAGGCATCTTGTGCGCGGGCCTGCCAGAGATCCGGCCCGCCGGCGATCAGCGGATCCACCGCCCCGATGGCGGCCGTGTCCTTGTTGGCATAATCGATCCGGTGCAGCACGGTGCGGATGGCATTGATCCGGGCGCGCCGCTTGTCGTCGCTGCGCACCACGGTCCAGGGCGCAATCTCGGTATGGCTGCGCTCGAAGGTTTCGGCGATGGCCGCGGTATAGGCATCCCAGCGCTTGAGCCCCTCGACGTCGATCCAGCTCAGTTTCCAATGCTTGAGCGGGTCGCTCTCGCGGCTGAGAAAGCGCCGCAACTGCTCGGCGCGGCCGACGTTGAGCCAGAGCTTGATCAGGATGATGCCGTCATCCAACAGCATCTTTTCGAAGTCGGGCACCTGCTGAAAGAAATGCGCGCGCTGCGCCTCGGAGCAGAAATCGAACACCTTTTCCACCACCGCGCGGTTGTACCACGACCGGTCGAACAGCACGATCTCGCCGGCCGTGGGCAGGCGGGTGACGTAGCGCTGGAAATACCATTGCCCGGCTTCCCGGTCCGAAGGTTTCGACAGTGCCACGACCTGGGCGACCCGGGGGTTCAGGTTCTCGCGAAAGCGCTTGATCGTGCCGCCCTTGCCTGCGGCGTCGCGGCCTTCGAAAACCACGGCCACCCGCGCGCCGCTGTCCTTGGCCCAGGCCTGAAGCTTGACCAGCTCGATTTGCAGCGCCTTCATCGCCTTGTCATAGGCCTTGCGAGGCATGCGGTCGGAATAGGGGTAGCCCTCCGACAGCATCTCGCCTTTCTCGGCGCGCCAAATGGCATCACGGATCGGCTTGGGGGCCTCGTTTTCGAAGTAGGTACTGATTGCACCGTCAAAAGGTTGTGCCATGGGGCCTCGCATATTTTCACGTAAATATGGCGTCTTAGGCCAGGTGTTGCAATGTTAATGCCCTTCACGAAGCCCGGCGCGGGCGGCGGCGCGGTGCACCGCCTGGATCACGGCATGCGGATCGGCGTGATGCGGCATGTGGCCGACACCGGGCATCCGCAGCAGGTTGGCATCGGGCGCCTGGCGGCTCAGCGGTTCGGAGTGGATCTCCAGCGGCACGATGGTATCGGCCTCACCGTGCAGGATCTCCAGCGGCATCTCGAGCCGGTGATATTGCTCCGACATCTCCACCACCTGCGGCCGCAGCCGGGTGATCTGGCGGGCATTGGCGCGCAGGCTGTCGCGGCGTAGTGTCAGCCCGGCGCCGATGTGGCGGGCATAGCCCACAGGCACGCGTTGCGGCTTGAAAATCGCCTCGAGCGCGGCATGAACCCGGTCGAGCGGCGCGAAGGCGGTAATCAGCGGCACCACCAATGCACTGCCCAGGCGCGAGGAATTGACGTGGTACAGCGTGTCGAGCCCACCGGGCCAGGGATTTGACACCGCGCCCAGCAGGATCAGTCCGACAGTCTCTTCGGGGCGCTCCAGCGCCCAGGCCAGCGCCACCGCGCCGCCGAAGGAATGGCCCAGCACCAGCGGCCTCGTCACGCCCAGCCGATCGGCGGCCTTCTGTAACAGACGGGCCTGTTCGCCGGGGGTCTCACCCCGGTCGTGCAGCCGATCGGTCCAGCCCAACCCCGGCCGGTCCAGGGCGATCACCCGGTAATGCTGCGCCAGCGGTTCGATCAGATCGAAGCTGAAATCGCGCAGATTGCCCGAGGCCCCATGGATCAGCACCAGATCGGGGCCGGCCCCGGTGACCAGCGCATGCACCGTGGTGCCGTCGATGTCGATCAGCTTGCCCGAGGGGCCAAACTGCGCTTCGGCTTCGGCCTCTCGCAGATCCGCCCGCCGGTCGATCAGGAACACGCCGCCGGCCAAGAGCGCCACGGTCAGCAGGGCGAAGGCGAGGTTGGCGATCATCTCAGCCCCGGAGGTCGGTCGACTTGGAACCGATTTCGGCCATGTCGAAGGGCGTCGTCAGATAGAGTTCGCTGATCCAGTTGCCGTAGAGCAGATGGGCATGACTGCGCCAGCGGTTCTGCGGCTTCTTGCTGGGATCATCGCCGGGGTAGTAGTTGCGCGGCACGTTGATCGCGGTGCCATTGGCAACGTCACGGTCGTATTCTTCCTTCAGCGTGCCGCTGTCATATTCGAAGTGATTGAAGATATAGAGCGCCCGGTGCTTCGGATCCTCGACCAGGCAGGGCCCGACTTCGTCGCTGCCCAGCAGGGTGCGCAGCCCGGCGGCGGCATCGATCTCGGGCTGGCGCATCTCGGTCCAGCGGCTGACCGGGATGACGAACTCGTCGGAAAAGCCGCGCAGGTAGGGCGAGGCGGGGTCGAGGTTTGTATGGCGGAAGCAGCCGAAGGCCTTGTGATCGAGGATATGTTTCTGCACCCCGTGGAAATAGTTGATCATCGCCATGCCACCCCAGCAGACGCCAAAGGTGGAATGCACGTTGGTCTGGGTCCAGTCGAAGATCTGCGTGAGCTCTTCCCAATAGGTCACATCCTCGAACGGCAGATGCTCGATCGGCGCCCCGGTGATGATAAGCCCGTCGAATTTCCAGTCCTTCACCTCGCGGAACGGGTGGTAAAAGCTCTCCATATGCTCGGCCGAGGTGGTCTTGGTCTCGTGCTCGCTCATCCGGATCAGCGTTAACTCGATCTGCAAGGGCGAGGCGCCGATCAGCCGGGCGAATTGGGTCTCGGTGGCGATCTTCTTGGGCATCAGGTTGAGCAACCCGATGCGCAGCGGCCGGATGTCCTGATGCTCGGCCTGTTTCTCTGCCATGACCATCACACCCTCGCGCGAGAGCACGTCGAAGGCGGGCAGATCACTGGGCAGTTTCAGGGGCATCGGGTGTCCTTTCCTGTGGCGTCAGAGAAATAGGCCAGAGCGGCGCGCGCCACAAGCGGTCAGCTGCGCCGTGCTGACCGGGTGATCGCGCCGGCGATCAGATCGGTGAAATCGGCCTGATCGCGCACCTGGGCGATCTCGTCGGCGGTCACCGTCACACCCCAGTTCCGCGCCATCGCGGCATAAAGCGGCTGGCGGTGCGCCAGCGCCCGGCCATAGGTCCAGCGGATGAAGGCATCGGGGTTCACCTCGCCTTCGCAACAGCCCTCGACCTCGAGATATTCCTGCCAGCAGCGGGCGAGGAAGGCGGGCTGATAGGCCATCGGTTTGGGGGCGCGGTTGAACCGGCGGATCAGCTCCTGGGTATGTGCCTCTGAGCCTTCGATCCAGATCATCAGCGTGCGCTCTGACAGCGCCGAAAGCACCGGATCGGCGGGGTCTTCGGGATCGACCCATTCGCAGATTGAGCCGCCGGTGTCACAGATGAAATGCGGGTAATCATAAAGCGCCTGCGCCCGGTCGATGAAATAGCCTGTGTCCAGCAGCGCATTGATCTCGGCCTGGCGAAACTGATCCTGCCGCCGGGTGTATTCGGCCATCGGCAGACCGCCCTGATCGGGGTTGCCCGGCTTGCCCAGATAGGCCGAGACCGGGGTCAGATTGTGGAACGATATATTGGAGCCGATGTAGATGCTGTCCGACAGCAGCAGATCGCGCAGGAACGGCACCTGCATGGCATGCGCCTTGGCATTGTCGGCGATGTATTCGCCCATGTAGCGCGTGCCGATGCGGTAATCGATGGAATAGTGGAACCATGCGCCATTGTCGCGCAACATGTTGGAAACATGGGTCTTTCCAAGGCCCGACATGCCAAAGAACAGCACGCGTTTCTTGGGCGCCTGGCGCCAGTCTTCGGCAGTTGAATAGAGCATCTTCTTGGTCCCGCTGAACGTTCGCTTCGCCTAGCACACCCGCCCGCCACGAAAAAGCCCCGCCGCGATGCACGCAGGCGAGGCCAATCCGTGAGCGGATTTTATGTCGGAGTCAGAATGCGAAGCCGACAGAGATGCCAAAGCCGGTGGCGGTGTTGTCCGAGAAATCGGTCGGCGTGCCCGATTCCGCATCGCCCAGCCAGGCATGTTCGACACCTGCGGTGATCTTGGCCTTGCCCATGGTGTAGCTGCCGCCGACACCGATCGAGGTATAGCCGTCAGTGGGCGACAGGCGCGAGCTTTCGCCGCCTTTCTTGGATTCATAGCCGGCGCGGGCGAAGACCGAGAATTGGTCCGAGAGCTGACGGCCGACACCCAGTTGATAGGTGAAGGTGTCATTGTCGAAACTGGTGATCTCGCCGCCGGTTTCCGATTCATAGGCGCCGGGCTTGACCTGCCATTTCGACCATTCGGTCCATTTGACCGAGCCGAAGACCAGCGTCTTGGGGGCCACGCCCGACTGGAAATCCAGGGTCACCGATTGCGGCATGATGACCGGCGTGTCGGTGGTGGTCGACACCGGCGAGAAGGTCGGAACGCCGCCCGGCAGGCTGAGCTGGGTATAGGTCTCGCGCGCGTCGAATTCATGTTCAATCTCGGAACGATAGGTCAGCGCCACGCGCATGGCGAAATCGGGGATTTCATAGGCCGTGCCAAGAATGAAGCCGAGGTCGGTCTCTTTCGAGCTGGAGGCCGAATAATCGCTGACGATCGAGCCCGGCAGCGGGCCGCCGCCCAGCAGAGCCGGGCCGTCGGGGTCGGAGGCGATATTGCCCAGCGCCACCGGAATGGTGATGTCGGCCGAAGAGGTCAGCAGGCTCGCGCCGCCATAGACCGACAAGCGGTCGGACATGTTGTATTTCACGATGGCATCGACGGCGGTGCTGTTCCACCTGGCGGTCAGCCCCTCGTAGAAGCCCTGGCCATAGGCCGCGTCGGCCGCATAGGGCTGCGACATCAGAAGGGCGAAATCGAGCCGGTCGTTGATCGCCATCTTGAGGCCGAACCCAATGTGCCGGGTGGCGTCCGACATGTCGCCGGTGCTGCCGCCGCCGACAAAGGCCGGATAGTCGCCCGACACGTCGGCATCGGTCTGCGAAAACGAGAACTGTACGTAATTGCCCTGCTCGAAAAGGATCGCCTCGGCGGGGCGCGCACGCTCGAGGCCGCCGGCCTGAGCAATGCCTGCAAAAAGGCAGGCCGCAGAAGCGGCACTTGCTACATGTTTCATCTGGATTTTCCTGTCTCTTCCCTGGCTGAACGCTAATTCCTGAGACAGATTTCGGTCAATTCCTGACCCAACGTCACACTTTAGGTTGTTCCGTGACGTTACTTTTCTGTTACGTCAACTCCGCGCACCGGCCCGCGAACCCGTGATGCGGACCAGATATTGAGGTAATTCCCGCCGAAGATGACCAGCGCGCCCAGCAGGACCAAGAGGTCCAGCGGTTCGGAGTAGAACCACATGCCGACCAGCGCGATCACCGGAAGCCGGGCGAAATCGATCGGCATGACGACCGCCGCCGGCGCCAGCTTGAGCGCCGTCGTCAGGCAGAAATGCGCCACCAGCCCGGCAAAGGCGATCAGCACGACCCAAGGCAGGTTGGCCGCCGTGGGCAGTGCGATATCGCCATCGAACCCGGCGCATATGACGCCGAAAATCGCTTGCATTACAGTCAGGTAGAACAGGATGCAGGTGATCGTTTCGGTCCGGGTCAACAGCCGGGTGAACACCGCCGATCCGGCAAAGCCGATGGCCGCAATTGCCGCCGTGAGCTGACCGAATTCCAATGTCTCGGGGTTGGGCCGGGTGACGATCAGGATGCCGACGAAACCGATACTCGCCGCCAGCACCCGCACCCGTGTCAGCCGCTCGCCGAGGATCAGCGGCGACAGCACGATGACCCAGAGCGGCGAGGTGAACTCGAGCGCGAAGACCTGCGCCAATGGAATCGCAGTGATCGAATAGAACCACAGGTTCTGGCCCGCGAAATGGCTGAGGTTGCGGATTGTGTGCACGCCCAGGTTGCGTCGTGTCACCTGGCCCAGAGTGCCGGTGGCGCGGGCCACGGTGATCACGATGACGAAGCCGATCAGGCTGCGGTACATCATGATCTCGAAGGTATCGAGATCGAGGCTCACCGCCCGGCCGGCAATCGCCATCGCGGTAAAGGACACGATGGCGCCGATCATCCAGAACGCCGCCTTGACGGTCTCGCTCATTTCGCCACCACGGCACAGGCGCGCGTCAGATCACGCGCCACAATGGGCGCCGCTGAGAACAGGGGAGACAGGGTCGCGAAACGAAACATGGCGCGACAGGACCATATGGCGGCGGGAATGGAAAGGGGGCAACTCCGCTTTCGCGGGTTAATGCGATCCCGCTTCCAGCGGCAGCTGGCAGCAGCCGTCAAACAGGATCCGGTCCTTGCCGGCCTCGATCATCAGACTGACCGCATAGGGGTAATCGCGGTCGCTCATGCCGTCCGAGCAGAGCTGTGCACGGATCACCGCGGTCGAGGTCGCGTCGCCGGTGCCATGACGCAGAAGCGCCGGAAAGCCCGTTCGACCGGCGGCGGTGAGCAGATCGGTCAGCGGCAAGGTCGCGGAATTGTTGTTGAAATCCGAATAGAGCGCGGTGTCGCCGGTGTAGCGGATCGACCAGAACGGCTCTGTGCCGCTGCACAACAGCCCCTGCGGCAGGCGGCTTTGGCCGATCATCGCGATGTCGTCGGGCTCCAGAAACCGCATCGCCACCCAGCCGTGGCTCTCTTCCCAGACGATCCGGCCCCAATCGCCGCTTTCGTCGGTGTCGATCACCTCGACGGCGGTCTGATCATGGGCCAGATCGCCGATGTCTTCGCTGTGCGCATCCGGCAGGGCGCGGACATTGAGCGTGTCGTCCGAGGCAACATCGGTGACCCGGAAATAGCCCGGCTCGGCCAGGGCTGTACCGGCAAGCAGGCTGGCGAACAGGGCAAGACGCAACATGGCAATGGCTCCGATTCCAAAGGGGACGAAGCTGAGTATAGCGCGAAATCCGGGCGCGGCATGCGATCCCTTGGCTTATTGCGTGCGCAGGTATTCCATCACCGCATCGCGCACCGATTCCGCGCCGCGCTTGCGTTCGGCATTGATCACCTCGCGCAGCTCGTCGAGGTTGGTGCGCCGCAGCAGATGCTTGACCGGCCCGATCGAGGCCGGACGCATCGACAGGGTCCGCAGACCCATCGCCGCCATGCAGATCGCCTCGATCGGGCGGCCCGCATCCTCGCCGCAGAAGCTGACCTGCGTGCCGGTGCTGTCGCACCGCGCGATGATCATCTCCAGCAGGCTCAGGAACGAGGTGTTGAGCGTGTCGTAGCGGCGCCGCACCCGCTCGTTTTCGCGGTCGGCGGCAAAGAAGAACTGCTTGAGATCATTGCCGCCGATCGAGAGGAATTCCACTTCCTCGAAAAACGCGTTCGGCGCAAAGGCCAGCGACGGCGTCTCGAGCATGGCGCCGACCTCGAGCTTGGAGGGCAGGGGGTGGCCGAGAATCTTTTCGCGCTCGATCGCCTTGTCCATCTCGGCGCGGGCCTGCTTGTATTCGCTGTATTGCGCGATGAAAGGGAACATCACCGACAGCGGCCGGCCATTGGCCGCGCGCAGCAGCGCCTGCAATTGCATCCGCATCACGCCGGGACGGTCAAGCGCCACCCGGATCGCCCGCCAGCCCAGCGCCGGGTTCGGCTCGTCGGTGGCCTTCATGTAGGGCAGCACCTTGTCCGAGCCGATGTCGAGCGTGCGGAACACCACGCGCTTGCCCTTGGCGGCATCGAGCACGCCGGAATAGATCTGCGCCAGCTCTGTCCGCTTGGGCATCTGGTTGCGGATCAGGAACTGCAATTCGGTGCGGAACAGGCCGACGCCTTCAGCCGCCGAACTTTCCAGCGAAGGCAGATCGGCCATCAGCCCGGCGTTCATGTGCAACGAGATCGTCTTTCCGCAAAGCGTTTCCGCCGGCTTGTCGCGGATCGAGGAATAGCGCTCCTGCGCCTTGTGCAGCATCGCCATTTTGTCGCGAAAGGCGGTGACGACATTGTCGTCGGGGCGCAGGTGCACCACCCCCTGATCGCCATCGACCATGATGTGATTGCCGTTCAGCGCCTCGGTGGTGATGCGGCTGGCCTGAAGCACCAGCGGGATCGCCAGCGCCCGCGCGACAATGGCGGCATGGCTGCCGACCGCGCCTTCCTCGAGCACGATACCCTTGAGCTGACGGCCGTATTCCAAGAGCTCGCCGGGCCCGATGTTGCGGGCGATCAGGATCGGATCATCGGGCATCTCGGCGCCGGTGGCGCTGCCCTGACCGGTCAGAATGCGCAACAGTCGGTTCGACAGGTCGTCGAGGTCGTGCAGCCGTTCGCGCAGATAGGCGTCGGGCACCTGGCCCAACCGGGTGCGGGCGGCGGATTGCTCTTTCTCGACGGCGGCCTCGGCCGAAAGACCGCGCGAGATGTCTTCCTCCATGCGGCGCATCCAGCTTCGGGAATTGGCGAACATGCGATAGGCCTGAAGCACCTCGAGCTGTTCGGCATCGCCGCCCATGGCGCCGGCCAGCATCTGGTCGACGCCGACGCGCAGCTCGTCGACCGCCTCTTTCAGCCGCTCCAGCTCGCGGTGCGGATCGTCGGCGATCGGATTGGTGACCACCACCCGCGGCTCGTGCAGCCAGACATAGCCTTCGGCCGCGCCTTCCTGTCCGGTGATGCCGCGGATCAGATGCGGCTGGGTGTGGCGCGCCGAAAGCGCTGCACCCTCGCCGACAAAGACGCCCAGCTCGGCCATTTCGGCCAACACCATGGCGACGACCTCGAGCGCATAGACCTCGTCGGCGGTGAATTCGCGCGCCTCTTTCGACTGCACCACCAGCACGCCGAGCATTTCGCCCAGCCGCTGGATCGGCACGCCGAGGAAGCTGGAATAAATCTCCTCGCCGGTCTCGGCCATGTAGCGGAAACCCGGCGCCTGCGGCGCATTGGCGGTGTTGACGATATTGCCCTGCCGCGCCACCCGGCCGACAAGGCCTTCGCCGACGCGCAGCCGGGTCTGGTGCACCGCTTCCGCCTTCAGACCCTCGGTGGCACAAAGCTCGAGCGTGTCCTCGTCGCGGAACAGATAGACCGAACAGACCTCGGTCTTCATCGAATCCGCGGTCAGATGGGTGATCTTGTCGAGCCGTTCCTGACCGGCGGCTTCCTCCGCCATGAGGTCGCGCAAGCGTCTGAGAAGCTTGCGGCTTTCGCTTTCCGTACCTTCTGGCATATGTCGATGTCCCCTTATTCGGACCGAAGTGTCATGGGCGGGTGTCACGCCGCGGTGTGGCCCTTGTGTCTAACCGCAAACTGCGGCCCTGTCGCGCATCGCCGCCGGCCGGTCCAGCCGCGTCAGCAGGTTTTCGATAAAGGCGAGCCGGTGCGGCACCTGCCGGCGCAGCCGTTCCGTCAGCGCCGCGGGCAGCCGTTCGGGATGGCGCAGCGCCGCATAGGCGATCAGCAGGGTCTCGGCCAGATCCTCGCCGTCCGGGTTTTCGGCGCCATATCCGGTGAGAAATCCGCCATCGGCCTGCTGCGCCGCGCGCCAGGCCTCTGAGGCGGCATGCGGCTGGTCGAGCGTGGCATGGACGCTTTCGTGAAACACCGTTTCCTCCAGATCATGACTGGCGATGCGGCGGGCGAGGTTTTCGGCATAGACCACAAAGAACCGCCCGCGATCCTCGGCAAAGGCGCTTTCGTCGCCGTCGAGCAGCACCACATGATCGAGCTTGGCGCGCATGAACCCCGGCAGCTTGCCGATTGCATGGGCCAGCGGCGTCACCGTCGCCAGGGCCGCGTCGCGGTCGCCCAGCCGGGGATGCGCCCAGATCGGCACCACCGCGCCATCGAGATAGCGCGCATCAAAAAGATGCACGCCCTCGGCCATCAGCGGGCCGCCGCGCTTGTCCGGCATTTCGCGCTGGCCATCGCCGCGGTCGACAAGGCAGGCCAGCGCATCGGGGTCATCGGTCAGGATATAATCGATGTCATTCGAAGTGACCGAGGAAAAGAACAGTGGCTCCGCCGCCGCCGAAAGCGGCAGGCAGGCACCCAAAGCGACGGCAAAAGCCGCGTGTCGCATCACCGATCTCCCCGTTCGGACCCGACTTGCCTAGGCCCGTCGCAGGGCTTTGGCGTCAGGCCGCCTTTTCCAGTTCGAAGGCATCATGAAGCGCTTGCACGGCGAGTTCCATATATTTCCGGTCGATCAGCACGGAAATTTTTATCTCGGAAGTTGTAATGACCTTGATGTTGATCCCCTCATCCGAGAGTACCTTGAACATCTTGGCTGCCACACCGGCATGGCTGCGCATGCCGATCCCCACCACCGAGACCTTGGCGACACCGGTGTCGGCGACGATATCGTGGAAATTGATCGCGCCCGCGGCCTTGGCGTCGGCCATCGCCTTTTCCGCCCGTTTCACCTGATCGGTGGGGCAGGAGAAGGTCATGTCGGTGCGGCCCTCTTCCGAGATGTTCTGCACGATCATGTCGACATTGACGCCGGCCTCGGACAGCGGGCCAAAGATCGCGGCGGCGATGCCGGGGCGGTCGGCCACCGAGATCAGGGTCATCTTGGCCTCGTCACGGGAATAGGCCACGCCAGAGACGACATTGAGTTCCATGATTTCATCCTCATCGCAGACGAGCGTTCCGGCCGCGTCGTCCATTTCCTCGAAGCTCGAAAGCACCCGCAGTTTGACGTTATAGCGCATTGCCAGTTCGACGGAACGGGTTTGCAGCACCTTGGCGCCCAGGGAGGCCAGTTCCAGCATCTCCTCAAAGGCGATCTTGTCGAGTTTGCGGGCCTTTTCGCAGATGCGCGGGTCGGTGGTATAGACGCCGTCCACATCGGTATAGATATCGCAGCGCTCGGCGCCGAAGGCGGCTGCAAAAGCCACCGCCGTGGTGTCCGAGCCGCCCCGGCCCAGGGTGGTGACGCGGCCGTCGGGGCCGATGCCCTGAAACCCTGCGACCACGGCCACCTGCATGCCCTCGGCGAATTTCGCCGAGATGTTGTCGGTCGGGATCTCGACGATCCGCGCCGCGGCATGGGCGTTGGTGGTCTTGAGCGGCACTTGCCAGCCCTGCCAGCTGCGCGCCGGCACGTCCATTTCCTGAAGCGTCAGCGCCATCAGCCCGGCGGTCACATTCTCGCCGGACGACACGATCGCATCGTATTCGCGCGCATCAAAGAGCGGCGAGGTCTCGTTGACCAGACCGACAAGCTTGTTGGTCTCGCCCGCCATGGCCGAGACGATGACGATCACGTCATAGCCCTTGGCCACTTCCACGCCCACCCGTTTGGCGGCGCGGCGGATACGGTCGAGCGTGGCGACGGAGGTGCCGCCGAATTTCATCACCAGAAGGGGCATGGGATCGTCCTGCCTGAAGTCGTCCGGCGCGGTTTACGCAGATGGATGAAAAAGGGCAAGAGCGCCGATTGGCCGCGCCGGCAGGGTATTGCCCGGCGGCGGTGACGCCGGGCGAAAGATCGGGGCGGCGGCTCAGGCGTAGAGCGGTTGCACCCCCATCTGAAGATGCAGCATGTTCACCGTCTGCTGATCGAGGCCGAGTTCCGAGGCCAGGGTGTCGAGATATTGCGCCTCGGCCTCGGTATCCACGCGGATCGGCATCAGCGACATCGAATAGACCTGCATCTTCTGCGCGTCCGGCGTGTCGCGGGCCAGAGCCTCGGGGTCGACCTCGGCGGAGAGCTGTTTCTTGACGAAGGCCAGGCTCTCGGCGTCGGCATCCTCGCCCACGGTTTCGAGGATCTTCTTCTTTTCCGCCGCGTCGATCCCGCCATCGGACTTGGCCGCCTGGATCATCGCCCGGAGCATCAGCCCGGCGGCGGCTTCCGCCTCAGGCGCGCCGGGGGTGTCGGAAACCTGGTCGAGCATCGCGCCCACGCCCTTGCCCTGGGCCGCCGCGGCGCCGCCGGCCATCGAGAGCAGCCCGGCCAGCCCCGCGCCGCCGGCGCCCGAAAGCAACCCGCTGCCCTTGGCGTCCGCGCTCTGGCCGCCGCCCATCATGTTGCCCATCATCTCTTGCAGGTTCATCCCGGCGCCGCCGCCGGCCCCCACCATCTTGGCAAACATGTCCTGCGCCTGCGTCATGCTCTGGGCGCCGCTCTCGCGCATCTGGGCCATCATGCCGCGCATCTGCTCCATGCCGGGCATCTGGCCCAAGGCCTCGGTGGTCGGGTTCTGGCGCGCCTTTGCCGCGCCCGAGGGCACCTGCGCGCCGCCCAGCATGCCGCCGAGCCCCTGGTTCCTGCTCAGGTGATCCACCCCGCGTGCGGCGGCGTACCCCAGCGCAACCTTGGCCAAAGTGCCCATCAATCCCATGTCATATCCTCCCGTTGAAATGGATTGCCGCCACTCTGGCAGGTTTTGCCGCGCAAGTAAGGGGGGAATCCCGCCGGCGTCAGATCAGCCGCAACAGGCGCAGCGCCAGCAGCACCAGGATCACCGAACCGGCCATGCCGAAACAGACGATGGCAAAGCCCCAGGCCGTGTCGGTAAAGGGCAGCCCGCCGACGTTCATGCCGAACAGCCCGGTGACAAACCCCAGCGGCAGAAAGATCGCCGCCACCACCGACAGCCCGTAGCCGTTGCGCGAGAGCTGATCGGCCTTCTGGGCATATTGGTGATCGGCCAGCGCCCCCAGCCGCTGGTGCACCGCGTCCAGTTCCTCGAGCGCGCGCTGCGCCCGGTTGGCGCTCTCGCGGATCTCGTCATGGGGCAGGGCGAGGCCGTCCGGCGGGCGGGCCTCGAGCCGGCGCAGGGTCTCGCTCTGCGGCCGCAGATAGCGCAGCAGGCGGATCGAGGCGCGGCGCAGTTCGGGCAGCGGCGCAAGCACATCGGGCGGGCAATCGGGATCGAGGATCGCCTCTTCCAGCGCATCGACCTGATCGTCAAGCTTGAGCGAGACCTGTTCGATCCGGTCGACCAACCGCTCGGTCAGTTCGGCCACCAGTTCGCCGGGGCCGCCGGGCAGGCAATGGCCGGCCTCGAGATCGGCCTGCAATTCGCGCACGGCAAAGATCGGCCGGTGCCGCAGGGTGACCACCAGGTCGCGGCCGGCCCAGAGCCGGAGCGAGACCATGTCATCGGCCTGCTGCCCCGGGTTGAAGTTCGCCCCCCGCAGGATCAGGATCAGCGACTCGCCCAGGCCCAGATAGCGCGGCCGGGTTTCCGGCTGCACCAGCACCTCGGCCGCCTCTTCGGAAACCAGCTGGCCGACCCGCGCCACCGTACCCGGCGCCGCCAGGTCGAAATGCACCCAGCGCCAGTGCCCCCGGGCAACCTCCTGATCCAGCGCGCCGGCCTGGGCCCGCCCCTCGGCGTCGATATCGAAGACAAAGAGCGCCATCAGACGAGGTCCGGCTCTCGGCCCAGCCGGTTGGCCAGCCGGGTCACGCTGAGGCCCTGAACGATGATCGAGAAGATCACCACCACATAGGTCGCCGTCAGGATCACCGGTTTCCATTCCCCTTCGGGCAGAGACAGCGCCAGCGCGACCGAGATGCCGCCCTTGAGCCCGCCCCAGGTCATGATCGGGATCACGTCGCGCGGAAAGCTGCGGAACGGGCGCAGCACCAGCACCGGCACCGCCACCGCCAGCAGCCGCGCCACCAGCGCCAGCGCGATCGACATCACCCCGATCATCAGGTCGCCGACGTCGAAGGCCAGGGCGAAGACCTCGAAACCGATCATCAGGAACAGCACGGCATTGAGGATCTCGTCGATCAGCTTCCAGAAGGCGTCGACATAGTTGCGGGTCTCTTCGGTCATGCCGTGCTTGGCACCGATATCGCCGATCAGCAGCCCGGCGCAGACCGCCATGATCGGCGCCGAGACATGGAGATAGACCGCCAGCTCATAGCCGCCGAAGGCCAGCCCCAGCGTCAGCAGCACCTCGAGCGAATAATCGTCGATCCGCCGCATCAGCCGGAAGGTGAGCCAGCCCAGAACGATCCCCAGCACCGCGCCGCCAAGCGCCTCTTGAACAAACAGCAGCGCCGCCGCCTCGAGCCCGGCGTCATGGGCGCCGCCGACAGGAAAGGCGAGGCCGACCAGCACCAGAAAGACCACATAGCCGACACCGTCATTGAACAGCGACTCGCCGGCGATCTTGGTTTCCAGCTCCTTGCGCAGATTGGCCTCGCGCAGCACCCCGAGCACCGCCACCGGATCGGTGGGCGAGATCAGCGCGCCGAAGACCAGCGCCACCAGCAGCGGCATGCCGGTGATCCAGAAAAAGCCGAAGCCCGCGATCACCGTAGACAGGCCCACACCCAGCGTCGCCATCAGAAAGACAATCCGCCATTGCGCCCGCAGATCCGAGAGCTTCACATGCAGCGCCCCGGCAAAGAGCAGCAGCCCCAGCATGCCTTCGAGCAGCGCGTCGGAGAACTCCAGCCCCTGCACGGCGGCCCGCACCGTATCGGCCAGCCCCAGCGCCGGCAGCGCCAGATCGAGCGCCATGATCCCGAAAGAGGCCAGCAGCGCCACGACCAGAATGCCGATCGCGGCGGGCAGCTTCAGGACAAGATAGTTGATCGCGCCAAAGAGCCCCGCCAGAACAATCAGCAGGGATGTGATTTGCAGAAAATTCATCGTGCTACCTGCCTTGGCCCCGGTGTCTTCAGCGGTAGCACGCGGCCCGCCACAGAGCCAGAGCCTACAGTTTGAGCGACATCAGGGAATAGCCGTCCCGCAGCTCGAAATGCGCCTTGCGATAGAGCCGCTGGGCGGATTTGTCCTCGCGCTTCACCTCCAGATGCAGCGCCTTGAGCCCGGCATCGCGCAGCGCCCGCGGCAGGGAATAGAGCACATCGGTCGCCATGCCGCGGCCACGCACGGCGGGGCGGATGTAGAGCTCGTCGACAAAGCCGTCCATGCCGCCGAACTCGAGCGACCAGCCGAAGCTGAGGATGATATAGCCCACCGGCGCCTTCTGCGGCCCGATCAGATAGACCGCGCCATGCGGCGAGCCTTCGAGCAACGGCAGAACGGCGGCGCGGCGCCGGTCGTCATCGGTCTCGAGGCCGGTCTCGGCGCAGAATGCGGCGGTCAGCGGCATCAGCCGTTCGATGTCGTCCGGTCCGGCGAGGTGCAATCTGGTGCTCATAGGCGGGCCAGCCTTTCCGTCAGCAGGGCAAAGAAACCGTCGCCGTCCACATCGCCGATGAACAGCGCATTGGCCGGCCGGTCGGTCACCCGCCACCAATCCGCCACGGTCATGCCGAGCGTCAGTTCAGAGCCGGTCTCGATCTCGACATTGATCTTGCGGCCGGAAAACAGCTCGGGCTTGAGCAGCCAGGCGATCACGCAGGGGTCATGCAGCGGCGCGCCGTCAGAGCCGTATTTCTCCTTGTCGAAACGTTCAAAGAAATCGGTCATCTCGGCCACCGCCACGCCGACCGGCGTTGCCAGCGCACGGAACGCGTCGTTGCGCGCCTTGGTGACCAGCGCCTTATGGGTCACGTCCAGCGGCATCACCGTGATCTGTGCGCCGGATTTAAACACGATATCAGCGGCTTCCGGGTCGACGTAAATGTTGAACTCGGCGGCGGGTGTGATGTTGCCCACCTCGAAATAGGCGCCGCCCATCAACACGATCTCGCGCACCCGCGCGGCCACGTCGGGGGCCCGTTCAAAGGCCGTGGCGATATTGGTCAGCGGGCCCAGCGGGCAAAGCGTGACCGTGCCCTCGGGCTCGGATCGCAGGGTCTCGATGATGAAATCTACGGCGTGCATTTCCTGCAAATCCATCGTCGGATCGGGCAGCACCGGCCCGTCGAGCCCGGTCTTGCCGTGCACATGTTCGGCCGTCACCAGCCGCCGTTTCATCGGGCTGTCACAGCCGGCAAAGACCGGGGTTTCCGGCTTGCCGGCCAGTTCGCAGACGATGCGGGCGTTCTTGGCGGTCAGCGCCAGAGGCACGTTGCCGGCCACGGCGGTGATGCCCAGCACCTCGATCTCTTCGGGGCTGGCCAGGGCGAAAAGGATCGCCACCGCGTCGTCCTGTCCGGGGTCGGTGTCGATGATGATCTTGCGTTGGGTCATGGGACCTCGTTCAGGGCAGGGCTGTTTGCGCGCCAACTTGTCAATCGCGGCGCCGAGAGTCCATAAGCGGTTTGCCGCCAGAATGTGTCAGGCGGCGCGCGACCGGATCATTCCGCGGCCCGCCGTTCGGCCGCCTTCGCGGCGTCCCAGAGCGCATCCATCTCGTCCAGGTCCGAGTCGGCCGTTGATCTGCCCTGCGCTGCAAGTGCGGCCTCTATCGATTTGAAACGGCGCGTGAATTTTGCATTGGCCCGGCGCAGCGCGGCCTCGGGGTCGACCGCTAGATGCCGTGCGAGATTGGCCATGACAAAGAGCAGATCGCCCATCTCCTCTTCGACCTTGTCCTGCGGCAGGCTCTCGCGCGCCTCGACCAGCTCGCGCGCCTCTTCGGCGATCTTGTCGAGCACCTGTTCGGTCTCGGGCCAGTCAAACCCCACCCGCGCCGCGCGTTTTTGCAACTTGAACGCGCGGAGCAGTGCCGGCAGCCCGACCGCGACGCCATCGAGCGCGCCTTTCTGCGCCTTTTCCGCCCGTTCCGCGGCCTTGATCGCCTCCCAGTCGCGGGTCTGCTGCTCGGGGCTCTTCTCGCGGCTCTCGGCGCCGAACACATGCGGATGCCGCGCCACCATCTTGTCGGACATGGTGTTGGCCACGTCGTCAAAGTCGAACAGCCCGGCCTCCTGCGCCATCTGCGCATGGAACACCGACTGGAACAGCAGATCGCCCAATTCGCCTTTCAGTTCGCCCCAATCCTGCCGTTCGATGGCATCGGCGACCTCATAGGCCTCTTCGATGGTGTAGGGCGCGATGGTGCTGAAATCCTGTTCGATATCCCAGGGGCAGCCGGCTTCGGGATCGCGCAGCCGCCGCATGATTTCGAGCAGCCGCGGCATGCCGCCCTGCGGATCCTGGATCAAAGCGTCGTCAGCCATTGCAGCCCCCGGTCATTTGCGATTGTCTGCACCCTGTCGCGAGGCGGGCACGAAGTCCAGACCCCGGCCGATCCGAAAGGGAATGACCATGGCGCTGGAAGACGCAAAAACCAAGGTAGACGAGGCATTTACGCGGGAAAGTTACACCGGGCTCGGCTTTGAGAACACCTTTGGCGGCGCCACTTCCTTCCTGCGCCGGCGCTACAGCAAGGATCTCTCGGGAGTCGACCTGGCGGTGACCGGCGTGCCCTTCGATCAGGCGGTGACCAACCGCCCCGGCAGCCGTTTCGGCCCGCGCGCCATTCGCGAGGCCAGCGCCCTGCAAAGCCCTGACGCGCCCTATGGTTGGGGATATAACCCCATGGAAGAGCTCAAGATTGTCGATTACGGCGATCTTGCCTTCGATTATGCCAAGGTCTCCGAATTTCCCGAAACGCTGCAACGCCATATTTCCGGCATCCTGGCCAAGGGCGTCGGCACGGTGACGCTGGGCGGCGATCACTTCATCACATTGCCGATCCTCAAGGCCTATGCCGAGGTCTTCGGCCCGCTTTCGGTGATCCAGTTCGACGCCCATTCCGACACCTGGACCGATGACGATCTCGACCGCATCGACCACGGCACCTTTCTTTACAAGGCGATCAAGCTGGGGCTCGTCGATCCCTCGCGCTCGGTGCATGTGGGCATCCGCACCGACAACCCGGATCGCCACGGGATGCACCTTATCGATGCGCGGGATGTGCATGAAAACGGGGCGAAAAACACCGCCGCCAGGGTGCGTGAGATCGTCGGCGACAGCCCGACCTACCTGACCTTTGACATCGATTGCCTCGATCCCGCCTATGCGCCTGGCACCGGCACGCCGGTCTGGGGCGGGCTGACCACCGCGCAGGCCGCCGTCGCCTTGCGCGCGCTGGCCGGCATCAACATGGTCGGCGGCGATATCGTCGAGGTCTCACCACCCTTTGACACCACCGGCGCGACCGCCATCGCCGGCGCCCATGTGGCGACAGAGCTGATCTGTCTCTGGGGCTGGAACCACCTGAAGAAAGGCGCGTAACTACATGAAGATCATATATATTGCCCTTCTGTTTCTGGGCGGCGCGGTGGTGGCCGGGGCGGTTTGGGTGCGCTTCGCGCCCGACGACCCGGCGCGCTGGCATGTCACCTCGAGCCTCACCGATCCCGGCCACCACGGTGGCGCCAACAGCCATGTCTACCGGGAACCGCTGGCAGAGGGCGGGCAAGAGCGGTTCGCCGCATTCGATGCCGTCATTCGCGCCACCCCCCGCACCGAGGTGCTGGCCGGTTCGCTCGAAGAGGGACGGATCACCTATGTCACGCGCAGCAAGCTGATGGGGTATCCCGATTACACCACCCTCAGCCTGACCGAGACGCCGCAGGGCGCGCAGCTCGAGGTGTTCAGCCGGGCCCGGTACGGCAAGTCAGATCTTGGCGTCAACCGCGCCCGCATCGAGGGTTGGCTCGCCGCTCTGTGAGGCGCCGAGACAGCCCTGCGCCACCTCGCGCCACATCGGCACGTTGAGCGACATCTGACACTGCGCCATGAACATGCGGCCATCGACCTGAAGACAGATGGTCTGGCCCAGCTCCACGCGGGCGCCGTTTCGGTCGGTGCAGTAACAATCGACGGTGCGTCCGCCCGGGCCCGTCACATCGGCCAGGGCAGGCGCCGCAAGCAGCCACAAAAGGGTACTTCCTCTCACCATGAGAGCAGTTTATCACGAAACTCCCAAACCTGACAATTCTGACCGGCAGAAGCCTCCCCGCATGATTCCCGAAGACCGCCTGCGCCAGATCGAAGACCGTTTCCAATATCTGGAGGCCCGGATGAACGCCGGCGCCGATGCCGGCGAGATCGCGGCGCTGGCCAAGGAATATTCCGATCTCAAGCCGGTGGTCGACCAGATCGCCGCCTGGCGCCAGCTCCTGGAAGACATGGCCGAAGCCGAGGCGCTGCTCGCCGATCCCGACATGCGCGAGCTGGCGGAAGAGGAACTGCCGGTGCTGAAAAAGCGCCTGCCCGAGGCGGAGCACGCGCTGCAACTGGCGCTTCTGCCACGCGACGAGGCCGATGCCCGGCCCGCCATCGTCGAAATCCGGCCCGGCACCGGCGGCGAAGAGGCGGCGCTTTTTGCCGGCGATCTGCTGCGCATGTACCAGCGCTATGCCGAGGCCCGGGGCTGGAATTTCGAGATCATCGAGGAAAACGCCACCGAGCTGGGCGGCATCAAGGAAGTGGTGGCGCATGTGAAAGGCGAGGGCGTCTTTGCCCGGCTGAAATACGAATCCGGGGTGCACCGCGTCCAGCGCGTGCCCACCACCGAAAGCGGCGGCCGCATCCATACCTCGGCCGCCACCGTGGCGGTGCTGCCAGAGGCCGAGGATGTGGATATCCAGATCGACGCCGGCGATATCCGCATCGACACCATGCGCGCCTCGGGCGCCGGCGGCCAGCACGTCAACACCACCGATTCGGCCGTGCGGATCACCCATGTCCCCACCGGCATCGTCGTCACCAGCTCCGAGAAGAGCCAGCACCGCAACCGCGAGATTGCCATGCAGGTGCTCAAGACGCGGCTTTACGACCTCGAGCGCAGCCGGGTCGACAGCGAACGCAGCGCCGACCGCAAATCCCAGGTCGGCTCCGGTGACCGCAGCGAACGTATCCGTACCTATAATTTCCCGCAGGGCCGAATGACCGATCATCGCATCAACCTCACGCTCTACAAACTCGACCAGGTGATGCAGGGCGATCTCGACGAGATCGTCGATGCGCTGACGGCCGATGCCCAGGCGACCCAGTTGGCGGCGATGGCATGACCGGCTCGGAATTGCTGGCGCGCGGCACGCGCGCGCTCAAGACCGCCGGGATCGACGGCGCCGGCAACGATGCCCGCCGGCTTCTGGCCCATGCGCTGGGGCAAGAGGCCGGGCGGCTGACGCTGGTGCTGCCGGAACCGGTCGATCCCGAAGCGGCGGCGCGGTTCGACAATCTGATCACGCGCCGGGCGGCCCGGGAACCTGTCTCGCATCTCACTGGAAAGCGGATGTTTTACGGCCGCGAATTCGCGGTCACGCCGGATGTGCTCGACCCCCGGCCGGAAACCGAAACCCTGATCGAGGCGGCGCTGGCCCAGCCGTTCGAACGGCTGCTCGATCTCGGCACCGGCACGGGCTGTATCCTGCTGACGCTGCTGGCCGAAAGCCAGGGCGCCTGGGGGCTGGGTGTCGATGTCTCGCCCGCCGCGCTTGATGTGGCGGCGCGCAACCGGGCGATGCTGGGCCTGTCGGAATGCGCGCTCCTGCGCCAGAGCGACTGGTTCGCAGAGGTCGACGGCAGCTTTGATCTGATCGTCTCGAACCCGCCATACATCGCCGATCACGAGATGGCGGCGCTGGCGCCGGAGCTGGCGCATGAGCCGCGCCTGGCGCTGACCGACGAGGCCGACGGCCTCTCGGCCTATCGCGCCATTGCCGCCAGCGCCGGCCAGTTTCTCGAACCCGGCGGCCGGCTGCTGGTCGAGATCGGCTGGCAGCAGGCCTTTCCCGTGGCGGTGCTGATGCGCGAGGGCGGGCTGTCGGATGTGGTGGTGATCCAGGATCTCGATGGCCGCGACCGGGCCGTTAGCGCTCGCAAGATTCAGTGAATTTCGCTCGAAATCGGTGCAAATCTGCCGCTTTTGGCGGTTTCGGGCGGGGAATGCGACAATTACCCCCTTGTAAGGCCGGGCTTGTCGTGGTTAGTGCTTGGGTGTCGTCGCAGATGGGTCGCGTATTGCGCCCCGCGAGACACTCGCCGCACAAGAGCATGATTGCCGAATGCACCGCGCCATAGCATCGCGTTTGGCACACCGGCTAGAGACTATCCAAAAACGGGCTGGATAACAGTATAATGAGATCATCCAAGTCACGGTCGCGGTCGCGATCGAACCGCAACAAGCCTTCTGGTGGCAATATCATCAACCGGGTCTTCGACAGCTCCGGGCCCGAAGGCAAGGTGCGCGGTACGCCGCAGCAGATCATCGACAAATACAACCAGCTGGCACGCGATGCCCAGTTGGCCGGTGACCGGGTGGCGACCGAAAATTTCCAGCAGCACGCCGAGCATTACCTGAGGCTTCTGGGCGAGGCGCAGAAGGAACAGGACGCCAAGCGCGAGGAGCAGGAGCGCCAGAACCGCGAGCGGCAGGCACAGCGCGATCGCGAGCGGGCCGAACGGCAGGAGCGCGAATCCTCGAACGGCAACGGCAATGGCAATCCGCAGCCCTCCGAGGCCGCCGATCCGAGCGAGGCACCGCAGCCCGATGTGCTCGATGTTTCCGACACCGACGCCGACAGCACGCTGGTCGAGACGCCGGAGAGCAAGGTCGAGGAAGACAAGCCCAAGCGCAGCCGCCGCAAGCCGGCGCGCAAGAAGCCCGAGGGAGAGGCGGGCGGCGAGGCGCCGGCCAAGGATGCCTCTGCCAAGGACGCCTCTGCCAAGGACGCCTCGGCCAAGGATACCCCGGCCAAGGAAACTCCTGCCAAGCGGCCAACGCGCCGCGCCGCTGCCAAGGACACCCCGGCCAAGGACAGCTCGGCCAAGGACGCTTCCGCCGATGCCCCGGCCAAGGACGAGCCGTCGCAGGCGGCCGAATAACCTCGGCGGCGCCTGACACATGACATTGCACAGGGTCGCTCCGAGGAGCGGCCCTTTGCTTTTGCGCCCCCGGGATCCCACGCGCCCCGGATCGGGGTCCGGGGCCTCATGGCAGATGGGCGATACGGCGGCGAGGTCCCGGATCGGGGTCCGGGACGGGGAGCAAGAACGGCCGGGCTCAGCGCCGTGCGGCTTCCACCTCGCGGGCCAGCGCGCAGAAGGCCTCGAGCGAGACCTGCTCGGCCCGCTCGGTGGGTTTGATCCCGGCGGCGCGCAGCAGATCCTCGATGCCGGGATGTAGCCCCTTGAGGCTTGCCCGCAGCATCTTGCGCCGCTGGTTGAAGCCGCGCGCCACCACCTCTTGCAGGATCCTGGCATCGGCCGGAAAGCGCGGCGCGGGCAGGGCGGTCAGATGCACCACCGCCGAAGACACCTTGGGCGGCGGCGAAAAGGCCTCGGGCGGCAGATGCAGCACGATGCGCGGATCGGCGCGCCATTGCGACAGGATCGCCAGGCGGCCATAGGTTTTCGATCCCGGTTCGGCCACTATGCGCTGTGCCACCTCGCGCTGGAACATCAGCGTCAGCGACTGCCAGAACGGCGGCCACTCCGGCGGCGTCAGCCAACGCACCAGAAGCTCGGTGCCGACGTTGTAAGGCAGATTGGCGGCAATGCGGATCGGCGGCATCAGGTATTGACCGGGATCGATCTCCAGCGCGTCGCCGTTGATCACCTCGAGCTGGCCGGGATAGCGCGCCCCGATCTCGGCCAGCGCCGGCAGGCAGCGCGCGTCCTTTTCGATCGCCAGCACCTTGCGCGCCCCCTCGGCCAGCAGGCCCCGGGTCAGCCCGCCGGGGCCGGGGCCGATCTCGAGCACGTCGCAGCCCGACAGCTCGCCGGCCAGCCGCGCGATCTTGGCGGTAAGGTTGAGGTCGAGCAGGAAGTTCTGCCCCAGCGCCTTTTTCGCCACCAGCCCGTGATCGGTGATCACCTCGCGCAGCGGCGGCAGGTCGTCAATCGTGGCCATCAGGCTTCTTCTCTTTCAAAAATACGCATCACGACGCCGGCGGCGCCGCCGCGCCCGCCATTTCAAGTGCCGCGATCAGCGACGCCGGGTTGGCCAGGCCTTGGCCGGCGATGTCGAAGGCGGTGCCGTGATCGGGCGACGTGCGCAGGAAAGGCAGGCCGAGCGTCACATTGACCCCCCGGTCGAAATCCAGCGTCTTGATCGGGATCAGCGCCTGGTCGTGATACATGCAGACCGCCACGTCATAGCGCGCGCGGGCCGCCGGGTGGAACATCGTGTCGGCCGACAGCGGTCCGGTGATGTCGAACCCTTCGGCCCGCAGCCGGTCGAGCACCGGGGCGAGGGTGGTGATCTCCTCGCGCCCCATCCGCCCGCCTTCGCCGGCATGGGGGTTGAGGCCGGCCACCGCGATCCGCGGGGCGCTCAGGCCGAAGCGCCGGCGCAGCCCGTCGTGGGTGATGCGCAGGGTCTCTTCCAGCAGGGCGGGCGTCAGCGCCCCGGTCACCTCGGCCAGCGCCATGTGGATCGTCACCGGCACCACCCGCAACGCCGGGGCGGCTAGCATCATCACCACCCGCCGCACGCCGGCCAGCGCGGCCAGGTATTCGGTGTGGCCGGGATAGGCGAACCCCGCCCCCTCGGCCAGCGCCTGCTTGTGGATCGGCGCGGTGCAGAGCGCCCGGGCGCGGCCGGCCATCACCAGCGCGACACCTTCGGCGATCGCATCGATCACCGGCTGCGCATGGGCGGCCCGGGGCTGGCCCGGCGTCACCGGCGGGCCGAAATCGCGGTGCAGCACCGGCAGGCCGCGCGCCATCGCCGCCGGCGCCTCGGCCGGGTCGGCGATGCGCACATGCGGCGCGCCCTGGCCAAGATGGCCGGCGTCCCCGATCAGAAAGAACGGCACCCGGTCGCGCAACGCCTCCCAGGCGCGCAGCGCAAGTTCCGGGCCGACGCCCGCCGGCTCGCCGCAGCTCAGCGCAACGGGCAGGGCCGGGCTCATTCCAGTTCCACGATCCGCGCATCGGCGCGCAGCTGTTCCAGAAAGCTCTCGGACAGGGTGCCGACGCGGCGGTTGCGCAGGCCGGTGGTCACGGCCTCGCGGTCGGGCGCCTCTTCGACCGCCGGGCTGCGGCCGCAGAGCATCAGAAGCACCAGGGTCTCGCCCCCCGCGCGGGTCAGCGCGGTCGAGGTTTCGCCGGGGTCGAGCTTGGCCAGTTCGATGGCAATGTCGTCGGGGATCTGATCGGGCGGCAGGGTGCTGCGGTCGAGCACCTCTTCGGGCTGGCCCTTGGCCACGCCATAAAGATCGTCGCAGGTGTCGATCCGGGCCGTGATCCCAGCGGCCTGGGCCAGGGTCTGCTCGCTGCGCCCGCCGGCCATGTAATAGGCGGCGTATTCCACAGCCGAATAGCTCGGCGGGGCATATTCGGTCTCTTCCAGCGCGCGCAGCTGGAACAGCGCGACGGCATTGGGAATGGCCAGCGGAGCGGTCACTTCACCGGGCGAGAGCTCCAGCACCAGCGGCCGCAGCACCGGCGGCAGATCCTCGATCTGCTGCCAGGGCAGCTTGCCGCCCGAACGGGCGGTGGCGGTGGCGGAATACTGCCGTGCGGCGGCGGCGAACTCGGCCTCCGAGGTGGTCCGCGCGATCCGCTGCGCCCGGGCCATCACCGCCTCGGCCTCGGCGGGCGGGGCCGGCATGATGATCTCGGCCAGCAGCACCCGCACCGAAGAGCCGCCCCCGGCGGCGTTCAGGGCGCGGTCGATCTCGGCCTCGCTGACCTGCGCCGATCCGGCAAACCGCGCCCGCACCACCTCGCGCCAGGCCACCCCGGCCCGGACGAAATCGCGAAAGGTCTCGGCCGAGACGCCCAGCCCCGACAGCTCGGCGATCAGCTGATCGGCGGTCAGATTGGCGCGGCCGGCGAATTCCTCCATTCCGGCGGCGATCTGCTCGGGCGAAACGGTGATGCCCAGCGCCTCGGCCTCGCGCAGCTTGAGGCGGTCCTCGATCAGCTGTTCACGGGCGAGATCGCGCGGGTTGCCGGGCGCGCGCAGCACTTCGAGAAAGGCCATGCGCTGATTGATCTCGTAATTGGTGATCACCATTTCATCGACCTTGATGGCCGGCGAGAACAGCCCCTGGGCCGGAACGGGCAGGGGCATCAGCGGCGCGATCAGAAGCGCCGCGGCCGCGGTCCGGAAAAATCGTGAAATCATTGTTTGCATGTCCTGCTGTAGCTTCCGGCGTCGCCGCCGGTGCTGAACCCTTTTAGCGTTACAGTTAGACCATAAGTGGTGAAAGGGTCCAGATTGGATGAATCGGCAAAGGTCCGGTCGGCGGTGAACGCCGCCTCGATGCATTCGTTGCGATAGGCGAGGCCGAGGCCGGCCTCGACAGCGCGGTTGTCGGCGATGTCGTATTGCGCATCGCCGGAGACGGTCCAGTGGCGGTTGAACCGATAAGAGCCGTCAAAGGTCCATTCCGCCACTTTTTCGTCCCGATCCTCGTCGGTGTCGGCGGGCAGCAGGATGAATGAGGCGCCAAGATCGATCCGGTCGTTCGACCAGGCGCCGCGGGCGGCGGATTTGCTGACTTCGCCCTGCTCGTCCCAGAGCGTCCGCGACTGGATGTAAAGCCCGTCGGTGTTGCGGAAATGGGTGGCGAAGAGCCAGTCCGAGGCGGCATTGTCGAGCCCCGAGGTGGCGGTGAAGTCATCGTTCTGCGTGCTGCGATAGACCCGGCCCACCGCCAGCCCCGCTTCCCATCCGCTGGCCGCCTTGTGCAGGAAGCGCAGCCCCAGCACCGAAGCCAGGCCGCGCTCGCGCCGGTCTTCGGCGGGAAAGCGCGACAGCGACAGCAGATTGCCTTCGTCAAGCTCCTGCCGGGTGCTTTCGTCGTTGGCCACATCGGCATCGCGGCCGCCGATCCAGCCGATCTGGGCCACCGGTTCGAGCAATTGGCGCGCGCCGCCGCCAGCGCTGCGCAGAAACGGATAGCGAAAGGTCAGGGCGGCCGAGGGGGTGACCGAGCTGTCGACATCCGTGACGGTGGTGTCGTCCCCGGTCGAGAACTGATCCAGCGCCAGGCCGGCCTGTGCCGCCATCTGGAGACCGGTGCCGAAGGTCCACTGGTTGAGCCATGTCGCTTCGGCTCCGGCGCGGCTCACGTCGCGGCCGCGCACGTCGGATTCGGAATAGCGGATGTGGCTATGGCCCAGCAGCCCGAGCCGCAGTTCGCCACCGAGGCCGTTGGCCATCTGGTAGCGGCGCTCGTAGCGCATATCCGGGATGATGGTCGGCTGGGTCGAGTTCAGCTCGTTGTCGCGCAGCGTGTTGTAATGCACCAGCTCGGCCAGCAGGTTGGTGTTGCGGGTGGTGCGGCTGAGAGAAACCTCGCTGTCGAGCCGGTCCTTGCCGGAATAATCATATTCCGAAAGATAGGATTCGTCGGACGTCACCTCGAAGTTGAAACTCAGATCATACCGGTTGCCGAGATCGAAGACCCCTTCGCCAAAGAGATAGGCGCGTGTCTCGTCAGGCAGGACGGTGTCGCGGGTCAGCGCACCGTTCAGTTCGATGTCGCCGTTGACGAAGGCCTGCCGGTAGCGCAGCTCGAGCGTGCGCGTCTCCTGCGACAGATAGGGCGTCACAGTCAGGTCGGCGTGATCGCCGAGCGGAATGAAATAGGGCAGCTTGATGCCGCTGCCCAGCTCGGTCGTGGTGCGGATCGACGGAAACAGGAAGCCGCGCGCGCGCTCGAGCGTCGGATCGGGCAGCCGCAGCCGCGGGATGTACATCACCGGCACGTCGAGCACCCGAAAGGTGGCGCCATCGAAATAGAGCTGCTGCGCCTCTTCATCGTGGATCGCCCGCCGCGCCCGGATCGACCAGAGCGGCACGCCTTTCGGCCCGCAGATCTGGCAGGAGGTGACGGTGACCTTGGAAAGCTGGGTATACCGTCCCTCGACCCGCGCCAGCTGCACCGCGGCAAGCTGAAGCTGTTGATCGAGCACCATGCGCGCGCCGCCGAGCAGCCCGTTTTCCAGATCGGAATCCAGCTCGGCGGCATCGGCGAGGATGACGACGCTTTCGCCGTCGTCGATGCGGATCGGGCCTTCGATGATCAGGCTGTCGGTCTCGCTGACATAGGTGATCCGCCGCGCCCAGATGCGGGTGCCGTCGTAAAGCGCCTCGACATTGCCTTCGGCGATCAGCCGTTCGTCGGGCGTCACCACCACCGTATCGGCCACCAGGAGCGCCGGGTCGGGCTCTGCCTCCTGCGCGTGCAGGGCCAGGGGCGTCAGCGCAAGACACAGCGCGAAAGTCAGGCGGCGCAGCATCAGCCGTCCTCCATGTGAAGTATGAGGCCGAGGCCGATCAGCACCGCCGCCACCGGTGGCGCCCAGGCGGCGAGAATGGCGGGAACCTGGCCATTTTCGCCAAGGATCTGCGCGAAGTTGCGCAGGTAGTAGAGCCCGAAGCCCAGCAGCAGCGCCGTCAGCACCGCCAGGCCGGTGCCGCCAAAGCGGGCGTGGCGCATGGTAAAGGCGGCGCCAAGCAGCACCATCGAGACCAGGAAGACCGGTCGTGCCAGCTCCATCTGGAGCCAGACCGCGTGACGCCGGGCCGAGAATCCGGCGTTTTCGAGCTGGGCGATGAACTCGGGCAAATCCCAGATCGACACCGCCGAGGGCTTGCCGAAACTGTCGCGGATGCGCTCTTGCGTCAGGGTCGAGGGCAGGCGCAGCTCGTCATGCACGGCGGCGTTGGTCTCGGGGTTGAGCCCGGCCACCAACGGCCAGACCTTGGCGTTCTTCAGCACCCATTGCGCGGTGGCCAATGCCGCCTCGTCCGCCGCGATGCGCCGCACCGGGCCGCCGTCGGCTGCATAGGCGATGAAGGTCACGTCATGCAGCACCGTCGCCGTCGGATTGGAGCGCGCGGCATGGATCACCGTCTGGCCCATGACGTCGCCCTGCCGGAGCCAGAGCCCCTCGCGCCCGATCGACAGCGTCGAGGTGCCGCCGCTGTCATAGAGTTCGCGCAGGTCGTGATAGCGTTGCGAGGTGGCGGCGACGATCGGGTTGAAGACGGCCACCGCGAGGCCGCCGATCAGCACCGCGACAATCACCGGCCCGGTCAGCGCCGAGAGGCCCGAGCGGCCGGCGGCGCGGCTGACCACCAGCTCCGACGACCGCGCCAGCGCCAGGCAGAGCGCAATCGCCGAGAGGATCATCACCAGCGGCAGCATCTGATAGAGACCTTCGGGGGTGTTGAGCAGGGTGACTTGCAACACCTGCGCAAAGCCCACATCCTCGTCGAACCGGCGCAGTTGCTCGACCAGGTCAAGCAGCATGACGAAGAGAAAAAAGATCGCCAGCATGCCGCAGAAGATGGTGGCGAAGCGGCGCGCGAAATAGGTGTGAAGCGTCATGCCGCGCCCTCCGCCGCCGGCGCGTTCGGTCGCCTGCGCCGAAACGCCGCCGGATGATCGGCGCGCCAATAGAGCGCCAGGGCGATCACCAGCCCGATCGCCACATGTACATAGGCCAGGGGCCAGAGCGTCATGTCACCGCGGACCGGCTCGGTCATCGCGCCTTCGACCAGTTGCACCACCACCAGCAGGAACACCGCCAGAACGATCTGCCGGGTGACGCCGAAGCGGCTGAACCCGCCGGCCAGAAGCGCCGAATGACCGATCAGCGCCGCCACGATGGTGACCAGCGCCTGGGAAATCCGCTGATGGCCCTCGAGCAGCACCTCGCCCGGCGGGTCGTTGACCTCTTCGGCTACCGCCAGCGTGTCGAACAGCGTCTCCCAGGTCGGCACATAGCGCAGCTTGCGCGGACCCTGGCCGTTCTGGGCGATCAGGCCGCTGATATCGCGCGAGAACTGGGCGAAATTGGTGGTCGAGAGCTGGCCGGTGTCGGGTGTGAGCACCTGGGCCATGCCGTCGCGCATGATCAGCTTGGGGCCGTCGTCGTCGCGCAGTAGATAGGCCTTTTCGGCGGTATAGGTGATGTGGCGGTTGGCGTTGCGCACATCCGACAGAAAGACATCGGCAAGCTCGCCCTCGGGCGAGATCTCGCGGATGTAGAAGGTCACCCCTTCGGCCGGGTGCAGAAAGGTGCCTTCGCGCAGCAGCCGGGCGCTGATCGATCCGGCGATCTCGCGCTCGCGCTCTTTCAGCCTCTCGAGGCTGGCGGGGATCAGCAGATGGGTCAGCACCGACATCATCAGCGCCAGCAGCAGCCCGTAGATCAGCACCGGTCGCGCCAGCCGCCAGGGCGAATAGCCGGTGGCCTGCATTACCGTTAGCTCGCTGTCTGCCGACAGGCGGTTGGTGACATAGATCGCCGCCGCGAATGTCGCCATCGGCAGAACCATGCCGATCACCTGCGGCAGCGACAGGGCGGTAAATTCGAGAAAGACAAAGGCCGAGTGCCCGTCGGCGATCAACTGGTCGAACAGGATCACCGCCCGGTTGACCCAGTAGACCGCGACCAGAACCAGCGCGAAAAAGCCGAAAAGCATGAAGAGCTGCGACAGCATGTATCTGTCGAATCTGGCCAACAGGTCCCCCAACCTCTTTTCATTTTCCGTGACCCTAAAAGATTTCTCCCCTAGGGAAAACTGGATATTGGCAGCGCGCACACATAAAGGGGTGGTTCAGCGGGGGTCCGCGCACTAGGACTAGTGGCACTCACCGTAATGTTAATGTTCTCCGGAGACCTGACCATGACCAGCCCCGCCAAGATCACCTTTGCCGAGACCGACCTGGACCTTGTGGCCACCGCGCCCGGGCGGGTGGCCGTGATCCTGGACGAGGAGGGCCGGCTCGATCCCGGCGCGCGGCGGGTCAACCGGCTGATGCGGCAGGCGCTGAACCGATTTGCCGAAAGCCGCGCCTTTGCCGACATGAAGCCCGGCGATCTCAAGTCGCTGGCGTCGCCCACCGGGATGGAGGCCGAAGCGGTCGATGTGATCAAGCTGCCGCGTCGCCCCGACGTGGCCACCGCGCGCAAGGCCGGGGCGGCGCTGGCCCGGGCGCGCGGCGAGGCCGATCTTCTGCTTCTTGCCGGGGGCCGGGCCAAGATGGCCGATCTGGCCATGGGCCTGGCGTTGCGCGGCTATGACTTCGCCGATCACAAGACCGGCAAGGACGCCCCGCGCGAAGCCAGCCTGACCGTCATGTGTTCGAAATCGGACGAGCTGGAGGGGGAGTTCACCCCGATGGCGGCGGTGGCCGAGGGGGTCTTCTTTACCCGCGATCTGGTGAGCGAGCCGGCCAATGTGCTGACCACCACCGAGTTCGCCACGAGGCTCGAGGCGTTGCGCGGTCTGGGGGTCGAGGTCGAGGTGCTCGACGAGGACCGGCTGGCCGAGCTGGGCATGGGCGCGCTCCTGGCCGTTGGGCAGGGCTCCGACAGCCCCTCCAAGGTGGTGGTGATGAAATGGATGGGCGGCGCGCAGGACACGGCGCCTTTGGCCCTGGTCGGCAAGGGCGTGGTCTTTGACACCGGCGGCATCTCGTTGAAACCGGCGGCCGGCATGGAAGACATGACGATGGACATGGGCGGCGCCGGCGTCGTCTCCGGCGTGATGAAGGCCCTGGCGCTGCGCAAGGCGCCGGCCAATGTGGTGGGTCTGGTGGGGCTCGTCGAGAACATGCCTTCAGGCAATGCCACCCGGCCGGGCGATATCGTCAAGAGCATGAAGGGCGACACCGTCGAGGTGATCAACACCGACGCCGAGGGCCGTTTGGTGCTCTGCGACGTGATGTGGTACGCGCAGGAAACCTTCCAGCCGGCCGGGATGATCGATCTGGCGACCCTGACCGGGGCGGTGATCATCGCGCTGGGCCATGACAATGCCGGGGTGTTCTCGAACAACGACAGCCTGTGCAACGACTTCCTGAAATCGGCCGAGGCGGAATGCGAGGGCGCCTGGCGTTTGCCGCTGGGCCAGAGCTACGACGACCAGCTCAAGAGCCAGAAGGCCGACATGAAGAACGTCGGCGGCCGGCCGGCCGGGTCGATCACCGCGGCGCAGTTCCTCAAGCGCTTCGTCAAGGAAGAGACGCCCTGGATCCATCTCGACATCGCCGGTGTGGCCCAGGTCGCCAAGGACACCGACCTGGCGCCCAAGGGCGCGACGGGCTGGGGCGTCATGGCGCTGGACCGGCTGGTGCGCGACCGGTTCGAGAAAGGCTGAGCCTTGGGCGCCGCGTTCTTCTATCACCTGACGCAGCGGCCGCTCGAGGCGACCTTGCCGATGCTGCTGGAAAAGGCCCGCGGTGCCGGCTGGCGCGTCGCGGTGCGCGGCACCGACGAGGGACGGCTCGACTGGCTGGACGAGCGGCTCTGGCAGGGGGCCGACGACAGCTTTCTGCCGCATGGCCGCGCCGGCGGGCCGCATGATGCTCTGCAACCGGTGCTGCTGACCTCGGGGGCGGCGGGCAACGATCCGCAATGCCTGATGACGGTGGATGGCGCCGAGGTCTCGCCCGAGGAGGTGGGGGCGCTGGAACGGGTCTGCGTGCTGTTCGATGGCGGCGATCCGCAGGCGGTGGACCGGGCGCGTGACCAGTGGAAGGCGCTGACGGGGGCGGGCTGCGCGGCGCAATACTGGTCGGAGGCCTCGGGCCGCTGGGAAAAGAAGGCGGAAAGCGGCTGACCGAGCCTGTCGCGGGCGGCGATGCAAACCCGCGCGCCCCGGACTTCGATCCGGGGCCCTGCCGTGGTGACCGCGAGGCCCCGGGGCGGGCCCGGGACGGGGAGAGGCCCGCACCAAGCGGGCAGGCCTCTGGCACGACGGGCGGCCGCCGGTCCGGCGCCTCGCTCAGATGTGCTGGTCCACCAGCACCGGGTTGCCGTCGGGATCGATCACCATGAAACTTGCCGGCCCGGTGCCCTCGGGATCCGCCTGCTGCGCAAAGCTCAGCCCCGCCGCCTGCAACTCGGCCTGCAAGGACCGCACGTCGGCAAAGCCCGCCACCGGCTGCGCCGCCTGATCCCAGCCGGGGTTGAAGGTCAGGATATTGCGCTCGAACATCCCCTGGAACAGGCCGATCACGGCGTCCTCGTTCCGCATGATCAGGTAGCCGTGCTCGGCCTCCCCGCCGGCCGCCGAAAACCCCAACTTTTCGTAAAACACCTGCGACGCCGCCAGATCGCGGACCGCGAGGCTCACCGAAAATGCACCCAGTTTCATGACCCGTCCTTCCCCTGTCGCCGGGGCCCTCGATGACGGCAGAAATCATTTGAGCGCCACGCCCCTCGGGTTACCCTGCGGCATGCGTGTTCTTTTGTCGATTCTCTTGCTGGTCCTGCCGGGGTTTGCCTGGGCCGAAACCCGGGCCGCGCTGGTGCTTGCGGCGGAACGATACGAGGCGCTGCGGCCGCTGCAAAACCCCGTCAACGATGCCCGCACCATCGAGGACCGGCTGATCGCCCTCGGCTTCGAGGTCTATACCGAGACCAACCGCGACCTGGGCCGGATGCGCCGCGCGATCGAGGATTTCGCGTATGACGCGGCGGGCGCGGATGTGGCGCTGGTGTTCTTTGCCGGCCACGGCATGGAGGTGGCGGGGCAGAACCTGCTCCTGCCGGTCGATGCCCCCGCCGACAACCTCGATGCGCTGCGCGCCGGCGGCGTGCCGCTCGACGAGGTGGCGGCGGTGCTGCAAGGGGTGGCGCCGGTTGGGCTTCTGATCGTCGATGCCTGCCGCACTGATCCCTTCGGCGGCACCGGGCGCGGTGCGATGAGCCTGGCGCGGCGCCCCGAGGTCAGCCCCGGGATGGCGCGGCTCGGGCGGGCCGACAACCTGCTCTATGCCTTTTCCGCCGCGCCGGGGCAGGCGGCGGCGGATGGCACCGGCAACAACTCGCCCTTTACCGAGGCGCTGAGCCGGCACCTGGAGACGCCGGGGCTGGAAATTCGCCAGGTGCTGACGCTGGTGCAGCAGGACGTCTATGACCGCACCCGGGGCAAGCAGCTGCCCTATGTCGAAAGCGGCCTGCCGGCTATGGTCTTTGCCGGCGGCACCACCGATCTGCCCGAACGCGAGTCGCTGCTGCTGGCCATGGCCGGGCTGCAACCGGCCCACCGCGGCCTGATCGAGCGCATCGCGGCGGAAAACGACATGCCGCTGGCGCCATTGTATGGCGCCTTTCTCTCGGCCGATCTGGCGCGGCGTCCTTCGAACGACCAGACCGCCGAACTGACCGCCGCCGCCCTGGCCTTTACCGAGTTGCGCCGGGATATGGCGACCCTGGCGTCGGACGATCCGGCGGTTACCGCGCTGCGGCAGGAGGCCGAGCGCCAGCTCGAACTCGGCGCCTTCGAGACCGCCCGCGCGCGTCTCACCGAGGCGGCCGAGATCGACAGCCGGTCGCGTGATGCGCTGCGGGAAAACTACCTCGTCAGGACGCTGTCCGAGGCCGAAACCCACAGTCTCAACGCCCGCGCCGCCGAGGCCGATCTGCGCCGTGATCTGGCGATTGCCGATTACCGCCGCGCCGCCGCGCTGTTTGCCGAGGCGCAGGCGCTGAGCGGCGAGACGCCGGACCAGCTTCGGCTGGTCACCGATCAACTGGGCCGCCTGCTGATGACCACCGGCGATCTGGTCGGCGCCGGCCAGGCGTTTCGGCAGAGCCTGGCGGCGGCCGAGGCCCGCCGCGCCGCCGCGCCCGAGGATATTTCCCGGCAACGTGCGGTTTGGGTGGCGCAGAACGGTCTGGGCGACGTCGCGCGGTTTTCCGGCGACATGACCGGGGCCGGCGCGCTGTACGACGCGGCGCTGACAGTGATTGCCGCTGTCGCCGCCGCCGCGCCGGATAGGCTGTCGTATCAGAGCGATCTCGCGATCTCGCAGGAGCGGCTGGGGCAGATCCGCCTCGATCTCGGCGCGCTGGCCGAGGCGCGCGAGGCCTTCGCCGCCGCGCTACGGATTTCCGAGGCACTGGTGACGCAAGACCCGGCCAATACCGCCTGGCAGCGCGGTCTCGGCCTGTCGCATCGGCGGCTGGCGGATGTGTCCGAAGCGCTGGGCGAAACGGCATCGGCGGCGGCGGGTTACCACCGCGCGCTTGCGCTCTTCGAAGGGTTGCGCGCCGCCCAGCCGGACGAGCCGCTCTGGCAACGCGACATCTCGATCCTGCGCACCCGGCTTGGCGACCTCGCGCTGGCGCAGGGCGATCTGGCCGGGGCGCAGACCCAGTATGCGGCCGCGCTCGAGCTTTCGCGCCTTCTGGCGCGGCAGGATACCGGCAATACCGAGCTGAAACGCGATCTGGCGATCGCTTTCGAGAAATACGGCAACGTGTTGCAACGCCTGGGCGATCTGGCCGGGGCGCAGGCCGCTTATTCGGCCGCGCTTGCCGGGCGCGAGAGCCTGGCGGCGCGCGACCCCGGCAATGCGCAATGGCAGCGCGACCTGGCGATCAGCCACAACCTGGCCGGCGATATCACGCTGGCGCTGGGCGACGCGGCGGCGGCGCGTGGCGCCTATGACCGCGCGCTGGCGCGGCTCCTGCCGCTGACGGCCGCCAATGCCGGGCTGGGCCGCGATATTTCCATCACCTACAACAAGATCGGGCAGGCGGCGCTGGCGCAGGGCGATCCGCAGGCAGCCGGGGATGCCTTTCGCGCGGGGCTGGCGCCGATGCGCGCCCTGGTGGCGCAGAACCCGGCGCATACGGTCTGGCAGAGCGATCTGGCGGTCAGCCACGATTTCCTGGGCCTGGCGCTCTGGAATTCCGGCGATCTCTCCGGTGCGCGCCGGGCCTTCGAAGAGAGCCTGCGGCTGACGACGGCGCTTCTGGCGCAGGATCCGGACAATCGTGCCTGGCAGCGCAGCTTGGCCATCAGCCATGACCGGCTGGGCGGGCTGGCGCAGACCGGCGGCGATCTGGCCGCCGCCGCAGCCTCGTTCGGCGCCGCCCGCGACCTGCGCGCGGCACTGCTGGCGGCGAACCCCGACAATCTGCTCTGGCGGCAGGATCTGGCCTACAGCCACGGCAATCTCGGTTCGGTCGCGCTGGGGCAGGGCGATGCGGCGGCAGCCCGGCAGGCCTTTGCCGAAGCGTTGACCATTCAGCGCGATCTGGTGCAGCGCGACCCGGCCAATGCCAGATGGCGCCACGACATCGCGCTGACCCTGTCCAACCTGGCCCGGAGCGGCGCGACCCCGCGCGCGTATCTGACCGAGGCGCTGGCCATTGTCACCGCGCTGCGCGCCGAAAATCAGCTTCTGCCGCTGGCCGAAGGCTGGGCCGACGACCTCGAGACCGCGCTGTCGGGCCTCAACGTTCCAGAATGAGCCGCCCGCCCGAGATCTCGAGCCGGTCAAAGCGTTGCAGATATGACATGCCGAGCAGGCTCTCGGCCATTTCACCTTCGTTGACAAAGGCGGTCACCCGCCGGTCGGTCATCTCTTCAAACCCGATTTCGTCCAGCACCACACGCGCCGTGCGCACCGCGCCATTGGCGGTCATCGCGGTGCCGGAATAGTTCAGCCGCGCCGGATCGATCCCCGCCGCCCGGGCATCCGCCTCCAGCAGGACAATCGACGTGGCGCCGGTGTCGACGACAAAGCGGGTCGGATGGCCGTTGACATCGAGCGTCAGGTAGTAATGCCCGTCGGGGCTGCGCGGCACCTCGATCCGGCCCTGATCGGAAAACACCGCCTGCCGCGGCACCACCGTCTGACGGATATCGCCCCAGAGCCCGACGGCCGCGATCGCGCCAAGGAAAATCAGCCCCCAGAGCGCGGCATGCTGCATCACCTTGCCCATCGAATTCCGGTTTGCCACCACAAACCAGAACACCACCGCAGCCAGCAGCATCACGAGATAGATCAATTGTCCGGTGTCCATGGCCGACATGCGCGCTCTCCTTTGTCCCTGACATAGGGTGGGCGGGCCGGCTTTACGAGGCCAGCCCGGTGGCCAGCCCGTAATCGCGCAGCCCGTCGAGCACGAATTGCACCGCCAGCGCCGCCAGCAGCATGCCCAAGAGCCGCGTCACCACCACGATGCCGGTGCGCCCCAGTCCGCGCTCGAGCAGCCCCGACGCCAGAAACAGCAGGAAGGCGATGGCCACCACCGCTATCATCACGCCAGTCACCCAGAGATAGCCCTCGATCCCCGGCCGCGCACCGGTCAGCAGGATCATCGAGGCGATCGAGCCGGGCCCGGCGAGCAGGGGGATCGCCAGCGGAAAGACCGACGGATCATGATCGTCGTCTTCGTCCTCGGCCTCCTCGGCGCGGTCCTCGCGGCGCTTGGTGCGGCGCTCGAACAGCATGTCGAGCGCGGTGAGAAACAACAGCAGCCCGCCGGCAATGCGGAAGGCGGGCATCGAGATGCCGATGAAGCCCAGCACCGATTCCCCCAAAGCGCCGAACAGCGCCAGGATCGCCACCGCCACCACGCAGGCCCGCACCGCGATGGCGCGTCTGGCGCGGGGCGACATGCCCGAGGTCATGGCCACAAAGAGCGGCGACAGCCCGACGGGATCGATCACCACGAAAAGCGTGACAAAGGCGGAGATGAGAAAGGCGCTGTCCATGCCCCTAGGCAGCACGGCGCGCGCGGTTTGGCAAGGGGCGAAGACGACAGGCACGGCGGGTGCCGCGACAGGATCGCCACGACAGGGCAGCTTGAGGGCGGGGCCCCGGGTCAGGCCCGGGGCGCGCCGCGTGAGGCTCAGCCGCCAACTTTCTCCAGCTTCTCCAGCGCCGCCATCCACAGCGCCTCGGCGCGCTTCAGCCCTTCCTCGACCTCGGCGAACTTGCGGTTCCACTCGGCCAGCTCGGCGGTCTTGGCCGCGTCGTAGATCGCCGGATCGGCCAGCTTGCGCGACAGCTTGCCGTGCATGTCGGTGATCTTCTCCACCCGGTCCTCGCATTTGCGCACCTCGGCGCGCAGCGCCATCAGCTTCTCGCGGGTGGCGCGGCGCGGCGCCTCGTCCTTCTTCGCCGGTTTGGGCTTGTCGGATTTCGCCGGCTTGTCCGAGGAGAGCAGCAGCTTGCGATAGGCCTCGAGATCGTCGTCGAAGGGTTTCACCCCGCCATCCGACACCAGCCAGAGCCGGTCGGCCACCATCGACAGCAGATGCATGTCGTGGCTGACCAGGATCACCGCGCCGCCATAGGCGGTCAGCGCCTCGACCAGCGCCTCGCGGCTCTCGATATCGAGGTGGTTGGTCGGTTCGTCGAGGATCAGGAGATGCGGCGCGTCGAGCGTCGCCAAGAGCAGCGAGAGCCGCGCCTTCTGCCCGCCCGACAGCCGGCCGACCTCGGTCTCGGCCTGATCGGCGCCCAGGCCGAACCCGGCCAGCTGCGCCCGGAGCTTCGATTGCTGGGTCTCGGGCCGCTCGCGTTGCAGGTGTTGCAACGGCGTCTCGTCGATATGCAGCTCGTCGACCTGGTGCTGGGCGAAATAGCCGATCCGCAGCTTGGCCGAGCGGGTCATCTTGCCCGCCATCAGCGGCAGCCGGTCCGACAGGAGCTTCGACAGGGTCGATTTGCCCTGGCCGTTCTTGCCCAGGAGCGCGATGCGGTCGTCATGGTCGATCCGCAGGTTCAGCCCACGCAGCACCGGCTTGTCGTCATAGCCGGTCTCGCCACCCTCGATCGAGATGATCGGCGGCGACAGCTCCTCGGGCTGCGGAAAGGTGAAGACCCGGCGCGCCACCTCTTCCGGCGCCGCCACCAGATCGATCTTCTCGATCATCTTCAGCCGCGCCTGCGCCTGTTTGGCCTTCGAGGCCTTGGCGCGGAACCGGTCGACAAAGCTTTGCAGATGCGCCACCCGGGCCTGCTGTTTCTTGGCCATCGAGGCCTGTACCGCACGCTGTTCGGCGCGCTGGCGGGCAAACTGGTCATAGGGGCCCTGGTAGAAGGTCAGCTGGCGATCTTCGAGATGCAGGATCGCGCCCACGGCACGGTTCAATAGCCCGCGGTCGTGGCTGATGATGATCACCGTATGCGGATATTTCGCCAGATAGCTCTCCAGCCAGAGCGCGCCCTCGAGGTCGAGATAGTTGGTCGGCTCGTCGAGCAAGAGCAGGTCGGGCTGGGCAAAGAGCACGCCGGCCAGTGCCACCCGCATCCGCCAACCGCCGGAAAAGGCCGAACAGGGCATCAGCTGCTCGGCATCGTCGAACCCCAGGCCCTTGAGGATCGACGAGGCCCGCGCCTCGGCGCTCCAGGCGTCGATATCGGCCAGCCGGGTCTGGACCTCGGCGATGCGGGTGGCGTCCACGGCCTCCTCCGCCTCGGCCATCAGCGCCGCCCGCTCGGTGTCGGCGGCCAGCACGGTGTCGAGCAGGGACACCTCGTTGGCCGGCACCTCCTGGGCCACGCCGCCGATGCGGGCGCGCTGGGGCAGGGTGATCGCCCCGCCTTCCAGCGCCAGCTCGCCGCGGATCAGCCGGAACAGCGTGGTCTTGCCGGTGCCGTTGCGGCCGATCAGCCCGACCTTGTGGCCGGCGGGGATCCGCGCGCTGGCGCCGTCAAGCAGCAGGCGCCCTTCCACCGAATAGGAGATGTCATCAATCGTCAGCATGGCCGCGCTCTAGCAGAGCCGGGCCCCACACACCAGCCACCTCCGGCCCTTCTTCTGGCCGAAAATATTCCTGGGGGTGAGGCCGCAGGCCGAGGGGGCAAAGCCCCCTTCCCATGCCGCAGCCCCCGTGCTATCGCACGCCCGATTTCAGACCGGCCGGGGCGCATATCCCCGGTCTCAAACAGGAGACCGCCCGATGGCAACCCAACGCACGCTCAGCATCATCAAACCCGATGCCACCCGCCGCAACCTCACCGGCAAGATCAATGCCAAGTTCGAGGACGCCGGCCTGCGCATCGTCGCGCAGAAGCGCATTCAGCTGACCAAGGCCCAGGCCGGCAAGTTCTACGAAGTGCACGCCGAGCGTCCCTTCTACGACGAACTCTGCGCGTTCATGGCCTCCGAGCCGGTGGTGGTGCAGGTGCTCGAAGGCGACAACGCCATCCAGAAGAACCGCGAAGTGATGGGCGCCACCAACCCCGCCGATGCGGCGCCGGGCACCGTGCGCGCCGAGTTTGCCGAATCCGTGGGCGAGAACTCGGTGCACGGCTCCGACGCGCCGGAAACCGCCGCGGTCGAGATCGCCTATTTCTTCTCGGGCCTCGAACTGGTCGGCTGAGCCGTCCGCGCCGACCCGATGAATGCTGCCGCCCCGGTCCCGGGGCGGCGTTTTCCGTTTCAAGACGTTCAGACAATCACAGGGCGACGCCGGACATGGCTGACAGGCATTGGAAAACCCTCCGCAAGGACATCGTCTTCGAGGCCGCGCCGTATCTCAAGGTCGCGCGCGAGACGGTCGAACTGCCGGATGGCCGTCGGGTCGATGATTTCTATCAGGTCCACCTGCGTCCCTTCGTTTCGGTCGTGCCGGTCACACCCGAGGGCCGCATCCTGATCCTAGAGCAATACAAGCATGGACCGCGCTGCGTCTCGATCACCTTTCCCGGCGGTTTCGTCGACGCGGGCGAAGACCCGGAAACGGCCGGCCGCCGAGAGCTGATGGAGGAAACCGGCTATCGGGCCGGGGCCTTCATCCCGATGGGCACTTACGTCGACAACGGCAACCAGCGCGGCTGTTCGGGCAGCTATTTCCTGGCCCTCAACTGCGAAAAGGTGGCCGAACCCGACCCCGGCGATCTCGAAGAGATGGAAGTGAGCTTCGCCACTCCGGAAGAGCTCGACGCCGCGCTGGGAACGCCGCGGTTTGCCATCACCCACATGGCCGCCGCCTGGGCCTTTGCCCGGATGAAACTCCCCGCCTGACCCGCCCCGGCCCCCGCGCCGGGGCCTTTTCGGCCAAGGCCCCTCGAACCGCGGGCCCGCAGGACTTCACCGTCGCGCCGCCTCGACCACGCCGATCTCGTCCAGGATGCGCTCGATGCCGCTAGGGGCCCTGGCGGGCCTGTGTGCCGCCTTGAGCGCGTCGAAACGTTGGCGCAGCGCCTGTTTCTCCGCGCCCTGGCAATCGTTCCACGGCCGCCCCTGAAGCCCCATCACCAGCACGTAATAGCCGATGAAATGCGGGCGCATGCCGCTGGCGATCAGCTTGCCATAAGCCGCATCCGCCCCCAGCGCGCGCAGCGCGTCGGCGCTGGTGATGCCGGCGCGGGCGCAGGCCGCCTCCATCGCCGGGCCGAGATTGCGGATCGAACTGACCGGATTGCTCATTCCGCCGCCTCCCGGCAAAGGTCTTCGGCAAAGCGCAGCAGCACGTCGAGCGCCCGGGCCAGCGCCGCATCCTCGACCGTCAGGGCCACCCGCACATGGCCGGCCGCGGCGCGGCCAAAGCTTTCGCCGGGCATGACGGCAATGCGGTGCCGGTCGAGCAGCGCCTCGGCAAACCCCAGCCCGGAGAGCCCGGTGCGGCGGATGTCGAGCATCAGGTACATCGCGCCCTGCGCCGGGGCGCTCTGCACCACCGGACAACCGGCGACAATCCCCGCCGCCAGATCGCGGCGGCGGCGGAAGGGCGCGGCGATTTCCTCTTCCAGCCAGGCGCCTTCGTCGAGCGCGAAAAGCGCCGCATCCTGGATATATCCCGGCACGCCATAGGTGGTGTGGGTCGCCAGGTCGATCAGCGCCGAGATCGCCGGCTCCGGGCCGATCACCCAGCCGATGCGGCTGCCGGTCATGGCGTGGCTCTTCGACATCGAGCCCACCACCAGCGTGTGATCGCGCGCACCGGGCAGGGCGCGCGGGCTCAGGTGCCGGCCGTCCCAGACCATGGTGTCATAGACCTCGTCCGAGATCAGCCAGAGACCGCGCGTGCGCGTCAGATCGACCAGCCCTTGCAGCCGGTCGCGGTCATAGAGGATGCCGGTGGGATTGTTGGGGGTGTTGATCAGCAGCGAGGTCGCGCCCGCCGCCGACGCCGCGATCCGCGCCGGATCGGGCTGGAACCCATCCTCGGCACGCGCCGCGACCGGCACCGGCAGGGCGCCGGCGGCGCGGATGGTGCCGGGGTAGGTGGCGTAATAGGGATCGATGAACAGCCCCCGGTCGCCCGGCGCGCAGGCCAGCATATGCGCCGCGAACAGCCCGGATTGTCCGCCCGGGGTGATCAGCACATTGCCGCGCCCGGTGGGCACGCCGCTGCGCTCGGTGACATGCGCCGCCACCTTGTCGCGCAGCGCATCGGTGCCGGGCACGGCGGCATAGCCGGTATGGCCGCCCCGCGCCGCGCGGTGCATTTCCTCGAGGATGCGGGGATGGGTGGGGATGTCATGTTCGCCGATCGTCAGCTCGGTGACCGCCACGCCTTCGGCCACCAGGGCGCGCGCCTTGTAGAACACGCCCCAGCCGTCGCCATCGCTCACCAATGTGGCCAACCTGTCGGATATCCGCATATCGTGCCCCTTTCGACTTTTCGCCATGCAGACAGCGCCGTGCCGGGATGTCAATCACTCCGCCGGGTCGAGCCCGGCCTGCACCTTTTTCGGCAGCTTCGCGCGCACGATCCGGTAGGAGGCCACCAGCCGTTCGCGCAGCTCCTCGTTGGTGATGTCCTTGGGACCGAGGCGGTCGAAAGGCACCTGCACCCAGGAGCGGTGGAAGTACGGTGCCTTGACCGCCCGGCCGATCTCGATCAGCGCGCTGGCGCTCTCGACATCGGCGCTCTCGACATCGGCGGTCTTGACCGAGACGCCGCCGCCCAGAGCGCCGACACAGGCGAACATCTTGCCGCCGACCTTCCAGGCGTCGTGGCCGCCGCCCCAAGGGTCGGAGACCTCGGCGCCGGGCATGGCGGCGCAGATCGCATTCACCATCTCGCGTGACATGGCACCCATGGTGCGGCGGCCGGGCGAGTCGCGCAAGAGGCCGGCCGGGGGCAAGTCCGCGCTTGGCGCGGCGCACGTCCTGTGCTAGGTCGGGCCGCATGAGCATCCAGGCAATCATCATTTGCTGCATTATCCGCTGACACTTGTCGGCGGGCCTGCTCTTTCTTTCCTTTGTGAACCGATCTTGCTAAGCCCGCCGCGAGCGCCTGCGCGCCCGTGAGGAGAGGTTATGACCGAGATCAGACTGCACAATACCAAGGCCCGCCGAAAAGAGGTCTTTGCCCCGATCGATCCGGAAAATGTGCGGATTTATCTCTGCGGGCCAACGGTTTATGATCGCGCCCACCTGGGGAACGCGCGCAATGTGATCATGTTCGACGTGCTCTTCCGGCTGCTGCGCCATGTCTATGGGCCGGACCATGTGACCTATGTGCGCAACTTCACCGACGTCGACGACAAGATCAACGCCCGCGCCGCCGAAAGCGGCCGCAGTATCGAGGAGATCACCGCCGAGACCACGCAATGGTATCTCGACGACATGGCGGCGCTGGGCACGCTGGAGCCCAGCAAGATGCCGCGGGCGACGCAATATATCGGCGAGATGATCGAGATGATCGAAGGGCTGATCGCCAAGGGCCATGCCTATGCCGCCGAGGGCCATGTGCTGTTCTCGGTCGAGAGCTACAAGGATTACGGCGCGCTCTCCGGCCGGTCGGTGGATGACATGATTGCCGGCGCCCGCGTCGAGGTGGCGCCGTACAAGCGCAACCCGATGGATTTCGTGTTGTGGAAACCCTCGTCCGGGGATCTGCCCGGCTGGGAGAGCCCCTGGGGCCGCGGCCGCCCCGGCTGGCATATCGAATGTTCGGCGATGTCGCATGCCCTGCTCGGGGCGTCGTTCGACATTCACGGCGGCGGCAACGACCTGATGTTTCCGCATCATGAAAACGAGATCGCCCAGAGCTGCTGCGCCCATCCGGAAGGCGATTTTGCCCGGGTCTGGCTGCACAACGAGATGTTGCAGGTCGAAGGGCGGAAGATGTCCAAGTCGCTGGGCAATTTCTTTACCGTGCGGGATCTCTTGAACGAGGGGGTGCCGGGCGAGGTGATCCGCTTTGTCTTTCTCTCGACCCATTACGGCAAGCCGATGGACTGGACCGTGAAGAAGCGGGATGAGGCGGAGGCAACGCTGCGCAAGTGGCGCGGGCTCTGCGAGGGCGTCGAGCCGGGCGCGCTGCCCGAGGCGGTGGTTGCCGCCCTGGCCGATGATCTGAACACCGCCGGCGCGATTGCCGAGCTGCACCGGCTGGCGGCCGAGGGGGAGGCCCCGGCGCTGAAGGCCGGGGCGGGCTTGCTCGGATTGTTGGGCGAGGCGCTGGCCGGCTGGGAACGCGTCGAAGTGGATCTTTCGGCGCTGGTCGCCCGCTTCAACGAGACCCGCGCGCAGGCGATGGAGAGCAAGGATTTCTCTGGTGTCGATGCGCTGAAACAGGGGCTGATTGCCGCCGGCGTCGAGGTGCGGATGAGCAAATCCGGCGTCGAGCTGGTGCCGGGACCGGGCTTTGACGCCGCCAAGCTGGAGGCCTTGTGATGCGGGGTGCGCGTTGCCGGGGGGCTGTCTGCCCCCCCTCCGCCGGGGCGGAAAAACACAGACCCTTCGCCGGGGCGGACTCCCCCCGACGGGTATTATTGAACAGAAGAAGCATGGGGCGCTGTCATGGCTGAGCGGCTTTACCTTTACGACACCACCCTGCGCGACGGGCAACAGACCCAGGGGGTGCAGTTCTCGACCGCCGAGAAGCTGCGGATCGCCGAGGCGCTGGATGCACTCGGCGTGGATTACATCGAGGGCGGCTGGCCCGGCGCCAACCCGACCGACAGCGCGTTTTTCGAAGCCGCGCCGAAGACGCGGGCGCGGATGACCGCCTTCGGCATGACCAAGCGCGCCGGCATCAGCGCCGAGAACGACGATGTTCTGGCGGCGGTGATGAATGCCGGCACCGGCAGCATTTGCCTGGTGGGCAAGAGCCACACCTATCACGTCGAGGCGGCGCTGGGCATCAGCAAGGCCGAGAACACCGAGAACATCGCCCGCTCGGTGGCGCATATCGTGGCCCAGGGGCGCGAGGCGCTGTTCGATGCCGAGCATTTCTTCGACGGCTACAAATCCGATCCCGATTATGCGCTCGAGGCCTGCCGCGCGGCGCTTGCGGCCGGGGCGCGCTGGGTGGTGCTCTGCGACACCAATGGCGGCACCCTGCCGGAAGAGATCGGACGGATCGTGGCGGAGGTGATCGCGGCGGGGATCCCGGGCGACAGGCTGGGCATCCACACCCACAACGACACCGAAACGGCGGTGGCCGGATCGCTGGCGGCGGTCATGGCCGGGGCGCGGCAGGTGCAGGGCACGCTCAACGGGCTGGGCGAGCGCTGCGGCAATGCCAATCTGACGACGCTGATCCCGACCCTGTTGCTCAAGGCGCCTTATGCCGATCTGTTCGAGATCGGCGTCGAGCGCGCGGCGCTTTCGGGTCTGGTGCGGGTCAGCCGGATGCTGGACGAGATTCTCAACCGGGTGCCGATGCGGCAGGCGGCTTATGTGGGCGCCTCGGCCTTTGCCCACAAGGCGGGCCTGCATGCCAGCGCCATCCTCAAGGATCCGGCGACCTATGAGCATATCGACCCGGAGGTGGTGGGCAATACGCGCATCATCCCGATGTCGAACCAGGCCGGGCAGTCGAACCTGCGCACGCGGCTGGCCGATGCCGGGCTGGCGGTGGAAAAGGGCGATCCGGCGCTGGGCCGCATCCTCGACCGGGTCAAAGCGCGCGAGACCGACGGCTATTCCTACGATGGCGCCCAGGCCTCCTTCGAGCTGCTGGCGCGCGAGGAGCTGGGCCAGGCGCGGCGGTTCTTCGAGCTCGACCGCTACCGGGTGACGGTGGAGCGGCGGCGCAATGCGCTGGGCAGCATCGTCAGCGCCTCGGAGGCGGTGGTGGCGGTGACCATCGACGGCGAGCAGATCCTCTCGGTCAGCGAAAGCCACGACGAGGAGGGCAACGATCGCGGGCCGGTCAATGCGCTGAGCCAGGCGCTGAAGCGGGATCTGGGCAAGTACCAGGCCTCGATCGACGACATGCATCTGGTGGATTTCAAGGTGCGGATCACCCAGGGCGGCACCGAGGCGGTGACACGGGTGATCATCGACTGCGAGGATGGCAAGGGGCGGCGCTGGTCGACGGTCGGGGTCTCGCCCAACATCGTCGATGCCTCGATGGAGGCGCTGCTCGACGCGATCCGCTGGAAACTGATCCGCGACGCCGGCTGATGGCGGATTGGCATGCCTGCGCCGCCCTTGTCGAAAAGGGCGATCCCGACCGTTTCATGGCGGTGATGTCCTGTGACGTGGCGGCGCGGGCCCGGCTGTTTCCGCTGTTTGCCTTCAACCTCGAGGTGGCGCGGGCGCCCTGGATGACCCAGGAGCCGATGATTGCCGAGATGCGGCTGCAATGGTGGCGCGACGCCCTGGCCGAGATTGCCGCCGGCGGGCTGGTGCGGCGCCACGAGGTGGTGACGCCGCTGGCGCTGGTGCTGAGGCCGGAGCAGGGCGCGTTGCTCGACGGGCTGATCGACGCGCGGCGGCAGGATATCGGGCGCGAGGGCTTTGCCAGCGAGTCGGAGTTCGAGGCCTATATCGAGGCCACCTCGGGCAACCTGCTGTATGCCGCCGCGCTATGGTATGGTGCGCCGGATGAGGCGGCGGTGCGTGACGTCGCCTATGGCGCCGGGGTGGCGCATTACCTGGTTGCCGTTCCCGAGCTCGAGGCGCGGGGGCATCGGCCGCTGGTAGACGGGCGGCCAGAAGCGGTGCGGGCGCTGGCAGCGGCGGCGCTGGGACGGCTGCGGCGGGGGCGGGCGGCGGTGTCGCCGGCCCAGAGCGCAGCGCTGCGCAGCACCTGGCAGGCCGAGGCCCTGCTGAAACAGGTGACAGCCGATCCCGGGCGGGTGGCGCGCGGCAGCCTGGGCCTGTCGGACGCAGGCAAGCGGGCGCGGCTGATCTGGCGGGCCCTGCGCAGCGGGGTCTGAGCCCCGCACCGTCTCAGGCCGCCTCAGGCCGGGGCCGCAGCATCAGCCAGAGCAGCGCGCCTCCGGCCAGCACCAGGAAGGGCACCATCGCCATGTTGACGGCCGTCCACCCGGCCTGCGGCGTGCCTCCGGAACAATTCATCAGCCCGCCCGAAGCCAGCGAGGCCACCGAAACGCCGCCAAAGACGATCAGGTCATTGAGGCCCTGCATCTTGCCGCGTTCCTCCGGCGCATGGGCGGCGGCGAGCATGGTGGTGGCGCCGATAAAGCCGAAGTTCCAGCCGAGGCCGAGCAGCACCAGCGCGACAAAGAAATTCTCGAGCGCGACGCCGGCCAGCCCGACACCACCGGCGACGGCGAGGATCACCAGCCCCAGGCCCATGATCCGTTCGACCCCGAAGCGCGCGATCAGATGGCCGGTAAAGAACGAGGGCACGAACATTGCCAGCACATGGGCGGTGACCACGTCGGCAGCGTTGTTCTTGTCAAAGCCGCAGCCGACAACCGCCAGCGGCGTCGAGGTCATCACCAGGTTCATCAGCGCATAAGACACCATGGCGCAGATCACCGCCACCGCGATGCGCGGCGTGGCGATCAGTTCGCGGCGGGACCGGCCCTTGGGGGCATCGGCTGCGGGCACCGGCGGCCGGGGGATGTCGAGGAAGAGAAACAGCAGCGCGCCCAGCAGGTTGACGGCGATCACCGTGGCATAGGTGCCGAGGAAGGGGATCACATAGGCATCGGCGGTGAGCTTGACCAACTGCGGGCCGATCACCGCCGAGGCCAGGCCGCCGGCCATGACATAGGAGATCGCCTTGGGGCGGAAATCGTCCGAGGCGGTGTCGGCGGCGGCGAAGCGGTAGAAGCCCTGCGCCGACATGTAGATCCCGGTCAGGAAAGAGCCGAGGAGGAAGAGCGGGAAGCTCTGAAGATAAAGCGCGTAGGCGCCGATCAACCCGCCGAGCGCGCCGCCAAGCGCCCCGACGAAAAACCCCGCCCGCCGGCCATAGCGCTGCATGAAGGCGGAAATCGGCGTCGCGGTGACCATCGAGCCGATCACGATCAGCGAAATCGGCAGCGTTGCAAAACAGACGTTGGAAGCCAGCGACTGCCCGGCCAGGCCGCCGATGGTAAAGATCATCGGCATCTGCGCCCCGAGGATCGCCTGGGCGAGCACAAGAACGATCACATTGCGCCGGGCACGGCTGTCGGTGGGGGTGGGAGCGGCAAGATCTGTCATGAGGCAATCGGTAAGCCGCCGCGCCGGGCGCGGCAAGCGCCGATTTCCCGGCCTTGGGTGACCCGCGTCACACATGGAAAGGAGACGCGGGATCGTCTGTGGCGGCGGCGGTCGAGATCGGGGCCGCCGGGCTGAGCATTGCCGACGAAGGCATCGGGCAAGGGAAACGGCCGTGCGGCACGCCGAGCGGCGGGGGCGACGACGCCGGCAAAAGTGCGGCGCAAGGCAAGACCCGGACGATCGCGCGGAGCGGGCTGGCCGACCTGCACAAGTCCGCATCTCGGCCGTCCCGGGCCAGTGCCACTTTTGACGGGGCGGGTGTCCAGCGACCGGGCGGCGCGCAAATATCGGGCAGGCGGTGCGCCGCAGCTTGTGGTCGGGCCGTCCCGGGATATACCTGTGCCCGAAACGGCAGTTAATGATGAACATCGCAGGCCGCCGCGCAGGATGACCGACAGGCCAGCACGGCGCGGAACATTGCGACGGGCGGCATCCCCTGACAAGGAGAGGGCAATGAACTCTCGATTTTCCTCGGCCATGCAACGGGCGACAGAGGCCCTGCGGAGCAGCACCTTGGCCGAGGCGGCCGACAGGCTCCGCACCTCGTTTGGCGGGGTTGCGGCAGATACCGCTGGCGGCAATCCGCAGAGTGCCGAAAGCCCGCGCAAGGCGCTGGGCGAGACCCTGGCCGATATCGCCGCCCGGATGCCGGGGATCGGCATGCCGGGGCCGGAGCCCGAGGAGGCGCCGCTGCCCGAGGGCGCGCGCTTCGATGCCGGCACCTTTGCCTGTGCCGCCGGCCGTCGCGAGTACCGGGTCTATCTGCCGCGGCTGACGGGCCGGCCGCGGGGGCTGATCCTGATGCTGCATGGGTGCACCCAGACGCCGGTTGATTTCGCCATTGGCACCGGCATGAACCGGTTGGCGGATCACCACGGGCTGATCGTCGTCTATCCGGCCCAGCCGCGTTCGGCCAATGTGAATGCCTGCTGGAACTGGTTCTCCACCGACGACCAGGAGCGGGGCGCGGGCGAGCCCGCGATCCTCGCCGGGCTGACCCGCGAATTGTACGAGCGCCATGATGTACCGGCGGGCAAGGTCTTTGTCGCCGGGCTCTCGGCAGGTGCGGCGATGGCGGTGATCCTCGGGCGCAGCTATCCCGATCTCTTTGCCGCCGTGGGGGCGCATTCCGGGCTGCCGTACAAGGCCGCGAACACGGCGCATGGTGCCTTTGCCGCCATGGCCGGAAGCCCGGCGGCAATGCAGGATGCCTCCGGCCCGCCGCTGCCCACCATCGTCTTTCACGGCAGCGCCGACAGCACCGTCGCCCCGGCCAATGGCGGCCGCATCGCCAGCCAGGCCCATCCCGGCGGGGCCGAGGTGATCGATGGCGGAAATGCCGGCGGGCGCAGTTTCACCCGCACCAGCGTGCTGGCAGCCGACGGCACGCCGGCCATGGAACACTGGCAGATCGACGGTCTTGGCCATGCCTGGTCGGGCGGCGTACCGGCGGGCAGCTACACCGATGCCGAGGGGCCCGACGCGAGCGCGGAAATGCTGCGGTTCTTTCTCGGATTGCCGCGCCGGGGGGAATGATTGCCCGAACGGGGCGCCACGGGCAGAGTGCTTGACCCCGGCCGGCGAACCGGCCAATCCTCGGCCCCGGAAGGGCTGACGCGACATGCATCGATCGGGCACTGACATTCTGCTGATCGGCGGCTCTGCCGAGGCGCGGGCGCTGGCCCCCGGCTTGCGGGGAAGGGCCTCTGTGATGCTGCCCGGCCCGGAGCGGCGGGCGCATGGCTGGCCGATCCCGCTGCTGCCCGAACCGCTGGGGCAGGCGGCGCTGACCGCGCGGGTCGCGGCCGGGGTCGGGCTGATCGTCGACGCCAGCCATCCCAACGATTGGCAGAGCTCGTTCTGCGCCCACCGGGTGGCCGGGGCGCTGGGCGTCGATCTGCTGCGGCTGGAGCGGCCGGCCTGGCGGCCGGGCCGGCGCGACCGCTGGGTCCGGCTGCGCGACGAGACCGCGGCGGCGCGTCACCTGCCGCGCGGCGCGCGGGTGTTTCTGGCCACCGGCCGCGAAGGGCTGACGCGCTTTGCCGCGCTGCGCGAGGCCTATGTGTTCACCCGGCAATTGTCGGAGCATCACGATCCGTTTCCACTGCCCCGTGGCCGGTTCCTGCGCGGCGCCTCGCCGTTTTCGGTGGCCGGCGAGGTGGCGCTGTTCCGGCGGCTTCGGATCGACTGGCTGATCCTGCGCAATGCCGGCGGGCCCGGCGGCTGGCCCAAGCTCGCCGCCGCGCGGCGGCTCGGGCTGCGGGTCGGCATGATCGACCGGAAACCCCTGCCGCCGGCGCCGGTGGTGCGCGACGTGGCGGCGGCCCGGAGGAGGATTGCAGAATGGGCGAGCTAGGCCGGATCATCGAGACCGACGCCTGTGTGGCTGAGGGCGCGGATTGGCTGCGCCGCGCCGATCCGCGGTTTGCGCCGGCGCTTGACGCCTGCGGCCCGCTGCCGCTGCGCCGCCGGCCGGACGGCTTTGCGCAATTGCTGAGCGCGATCGTCAGCCAGCAGGTCTCGGTCGCCTCGGCCGCGGCAATCTGGGCGCGGTTGCAGGCGGCGGGCATGGTGACGCCGGAGGCAATCCGCGCGGTCGACGAAAGCGCCCTGCGCGATCTCGGGCTGAGCCGGCAGAAGGCGGCCTATGCCGGGGCACTGGCGGCGGCGGAGATCGACTTTGCCGCGCTGCGCCGGATGCCGGATGCGGAGGTGATCGCGACGCTGGTGGCGGTCAGGGGGATCGGCGTCTGGACGGCGGAGATCTATGCCATGTTCTCGCTCGGCCGGGCCGATGTCTTTGCCCCCGGCGACCTCGCGCTGCAAGAATCGGCGCGGCTGCTATTCGGTCTGGAGGACCGGCCGAAGGAGCGCGCGCTGCGGCAGATGGCCGAAGCCTGGTCGCCCTGGCGGTCGGTTGCGGCCCGTGCGCTCTGGGCCTACTACAGGCATGCCAAGGCAAGGGAAGGTATTCGATGACTCGTGTTCTGACGTCCGGTCGCAAGGAGCCCGCCTCGGGCGAGCTGCGGTCGGTGGTGATTTTTCTGCATGGTTACGGCGCCAACGGGGCCGACCTTCTCGGTCTGGCCGATCCGCTGAGCGAACATCTGCCCGACACGCTGTTTCTGGCGCCGGATGCGCCCGAGGCCTGCGCCGGGGCGCCGATGGGGTTTCAGTGGTTTCCGATCCCCTGGATCGACGGTTCGTCGCAGGAAGAAGCCGAGGCCGGCATGGTGCGCGCGGCGGAAGACCTCAATGCCTATCTCGACTCGGTGATGGTGGACGAGGATGTGCTGCCCGAGCAGGTGGCGCTCTTCGGGTTTTCGCAAGGCACGATGATGAGCCTGCACGTCGCGCCCCGACGCGAGGATGCGGTGGCCGGTGTGGTGGGCTTTTCCGGCCGCCTGCTGGCGCCCGAGTTGCTCGAGGACGAGGCGGTGAGCTTTCCGCCGGTGCTGCTGGTGCATGGCGACCATGACGACGTGGTGCCGCCGCAATCGCTGCCCGAGGCGGCCGAGGCCTTGCAAAAGGCCGGCTTCAAGGAGGTCTTTGCCCATATCATGAAGGGCACGGCGCATGGCATCGCGCCCGACGGTTTGGGAGTGGCGCTGGCCTTTCTGCGCGACAAGTGCGGCTTTTGACGCGACGCCGCGCCTGCTGCGCGACTTAGAGGGCTTGGCCCACATTTTTTGAGGGACATTGCCCCCGGGCCTGCGGCCTCCACCCCAGAGGTGTTTCCAATCGAACGAGGTCCCGGATCGGGTCAGAACCAGAGGTGGGGTTCGGCGAATTCCACCGAGTTTCCCGCCGGGTCGCGGATGTAGAGCGAGCGGGCGCCGTTGGGCCAGTCGAACTCGGCGTCGACGGCAATGCCCTGGTCCAGGACATGCGCCCGCCAGCGGCTGATCTCATCGCGGGAAGCGCGAAAGCAGACATGGCCGGGGCCGTGGGCGCCATGGGCCGGCACCGGCATCCGGGTGTTCTGCGAGGGTTTGGCGGTTTCTTCCGGGTTGAAGACCAGCAGGATGGTCTGGCCGGCGCGAAAGAACACGTGGCGCTGCTCCAGCCGCAGCACGACCTCCATGTTCAGCACGCCGTGATAGAAGGCCTCGGCGCGGTCGAGATCCGCCGCGTAAAGCGCGGCTTCGAGAACGCCGGTGATCTTGGGGGGGATGGACATGGCGGCAGGCTACAGGATCGGCGCTGTTGCGCCAAGGGGGCGGGCCGGGCTAGACTGGCCGCATTGTCCAAGCATGGAGACCGAAACGATGGATCAGGGTTTGTATCACCGCCGCTTGATCCTCGCCGTTTCCCGGAGTCCCCATGCCTGTTCTGACATTTACCGAAACCGCCCTTGCCCGACCTGACGCCACGCCGCTGATCGCAGCCTTTTCCCTGAGCCTCGAGGCCGGGGTGACCGGGCTGGTGGGCGGCAATGGCACCGGAAAATCCAGCCTGCTGGCGGCGATTGCCGGGGCGCATCCCCACGCCGGTCATATCCATGCCAGCACGCCGCCGCGGCGTCTGGCACAGCTCGCGCCGCGCCAGGGCACGCGGGTGGCGGACCTGTTCGATGCCGCTGGCTTCGATCGGTTGCAGGCGGCGCTGGCCGGGGCGCCGGTGGATTACGATCTTGTCGACTGGACGTTGGAAGAGCGGATGGCGGCGGCGCTGGCGCAGGCCGGGGTGCCGGTCGCGCCGGCGCGGGGGCTATCCGAGCTTTCCGGCGGGCAACAACGCCGGGCGGCGCTGGCGGCGGCGTTTTTTGACGGGCCGGGGATCGTCCTGCTGGACGAGCCGACCAATGATCTCGATGCTGCGGGCCGCGCGCTGGTGGCCGAGCTTCTGGCGACGCACCGGGGGATTGCGCTGGTGGCCAGCCATGACCGGGCGCTGCTCGAGCGGGTCGACCGGATCATCGAGCTGGCGCCGGGTGGCGTACATCTCTTTGGCGGCGGCTGGAGCGCGTTTGCCGCGGCGCGCGCGGCGGCCGAGGCCCGAGCCGCGGCCGAGCTGGAGCAGGCCGGCGCCGAGGTGGCGCGGGCCCGGCGCGCAGCGCAGACGGCCGAGATGCGCGCCGCCCGGCGGGCACGGCAGGGCCGGGCGCTGCGCGATGGCTCGCAGTCGAAGATGCTGCTCGACAAGGCCCGGGAGGGGGCCGAAGCCGCCGGCGCCGGCCAGAGCCGGCTGGCGGCCCGGCAACAGGCGACGGCGGTGGCCCGGCTGGCGGCGGCGCAGGCCGGCGTGGCGCGCGACCGGGCGATCAGTTTCGACCTGCCCTCGACCGGGCTGGCGGCGCAGAAGCTGGTGCTGCGCGCCCGCGACCTGGGGGTGGGGCAGGCTGGCCGGGCGCTTCTACCGCCGCTGTCCTTCGAGCTGCGCGGGCCTGAGCGGGTCCGGCTTTCCGGCGCCAACGGCAGCGGCAAGTCGACGCTGCTGCGGCAGATCGCCGGGCGATTGCCGCCGCTGTCGGGTCGGATCGAGCGCCCGGTGGATAGTGTCTACCTCGACCAGCGGCTGAGCCATCTGGGCCAAGCCGGCGACGTGCTTTCGCTGGCGCGCCGCACATTGCCGGAAATGGGCGAACAGGACCGCCGGGCGCTGCTGGCGCGGTTTCTGTTTCGCAACCGCGAGGCGCTCAAACCGCTGGCCGGGCTTTCGGGCGGCGAGCGGCTGCGGCTGGGGCTGGCGCTGACGCTGGGGCGGGCGCGGCCGCCGCAGCTGGTGCTGCTGGATGAGCCCACAAACCATCTTGACCTGGCGGCCATCGCGGCGGTGGAACGCGCGCTTGGCGAGTATGACGGCGCGCTGATCTTTGTCACCCACGACAGCGCCTTTGCCGCCGCCCTGGCCCCCGCGCGCGAGATCGCCATCGCCTCGGGCCGGGTCAGCGACAGGGGCCTGGCATGAGCGGTTGGCCGCCGGGTGAGCCGCCGTCATGCCAACGTTACCAAACTGGCCTAACCCCTAGGGCAAATCTCCATGTTTAGGCGCTTGCCTGATTGGAAACGCGAGATATAGTCGTAGTAACGAAAGCGATCCCAAGAAGCGCGGACATGAGGCATACTGGAGCGGACAAGAGGATGTGACGACCCATGGACGGTGATTTCAGGACGGATTTTGTACGCGAGCCATCGGCGCTGAAGCAATACCCGGCACTGGTGCTCAACGCGGATTACCGGCCTTTGTCGTATTATCCCCTGTCGCTCTGGCCCTGGCAGGACGCGATCAAGGCGGCCTGGCTCGACCGGGTGGATATCGTGGCCGAATATGACCACGAGGTCCGCAGTCCCTCGACCACCATCAGGATACCCAGCGTCGTTGTCCTGAAAGACTATGTAAAACCTCAAAAGCGCGTGGCCTTCACGCGCTTTAATCTTTTTCTGAGGGATGAATTCCGCTGCCAGTACTGCGGCACCAAGCGCGAGCTGACCTTTGACCATGTGGTGCCGCGCGCCGCAGGCGGGGTGACCTCGTGGCAGAACGTGGTCGCCGCCTGCGCGCCCTGCAATCTCAAGAAGGGTTCGAAGTCGCTGGCCCGCGCCGGCATGTCGCTGCGCAAGCCGCCGCGCCAGCCCGGCGCCGAAGAGTTGCGCAACATGGGCCGCAAGTTCCCGCCCAACCATCTGCATGAAAGCTGGGTCGATTTTCTCTACTGGGATGCCGAGCTCGAGGCCTGAGCGTCTGCACCTGTCGCTTGCCGGGCAACGGTGGGGCGTGCGGCGGCCGTCCCTGTTCAGGCCAGAAGGCCCATCACCCGGAGCGAGATCGCCAGGATCGCGCCGCCGGCGAGCAGTTCGATCATCGGCAGCACCAGGGCCGCGCGGCGGGTATCGGCCAGCGACAGCAGGGTGCTGTCGCGGGCGACGACGCTGATCGTGGCCACCAGGATCGACAGCGCGGCGGTGCCCAGCGACATCGCCAGGGCGCCGAGAATGCCGGTGGTGAGGATGTCCATGTGCCAGCTCAGCACCAGCAGCAGGATCGCGCCCGAACAGGGGCGCGCGGCGATGCCGGCGATCAGCACCAGGGCGTCGCGCAGCCCGCCGGCACGGCGCAGCTCTTCCGGCGTCGGCCCGTGGCGATGGGTGCAGCCGTGGTGGGCATGAGCCTGATCGCGACGCAGCCGCCAGAGCTTGCGCGCGCCGCGCAGCGCCAGCCAGCCGCCGATCAGGCCGATCGCCAGGGTGCTCAGCGGCAGCATGACCTTTTCGGCGGTGTCGGTGAGCTGGCTGCGGGTCCAGTCGAGCAGGAACAGACCGGAGAGCACCAGCACGATGGCGCTCAGCGCCTGGCCCAGCGACGACAGCAGCGAAATCACCGTGAGCCGGCCCAGCGGCACGCGGTGCGACAGCCCGTAGCCGCCGATCAGCAGCTTGCCATGGCCGGGGCCGACGGCGTGAAAGAAGCCATAGGCAAAGCAGACCCCGACCAGCGCCAGCACCGCGCCGGGCTCTTCGGCGCGCAGCGCGCGCAGGGCGCCGGCCAGGGCGTTCTGGAACTCGCGCTGGCCCTCGGCGGCCCAGCGCACGAGGGCATCGTCATGGCCCTGCATCACGGCCCAGGTGGCGCCTGCCACCAGCAGCAGGGGAAAGATCAGGAGGGTGCGTTGCATGTAATCTCGAAACTGTCTGCAAAGAGGATGCCGATGTCGGGCAGGTCGACCACCTGGAAGGGATCGTCGCTGGCGTCCACCGCCGCGAGCTGATCGCCGTATTCCTTCATCGCCGCATCACGCGAGGCGACGTTGCGGGTCAGGCTGCAATCGTCACGACCCTGGCTGCCCGGGGTCTCGGGCACGTCATAGGCGACAAAATAGGTTGGGTCATAGGACCGGGCCACCAGCGGCGCGGCGTCGATCTCGAAACGCGCCACCAGCGGCCGCAGGTGCGACGTGATGATCCGCCCGTCCTCATAACGCACGCGGTGCTCCTCGGGCGGGCCAAGTGCCAGCGGCGTGCCGGCGGCGTCGAGGGTGAAATGGCCCGGAAAGCCCGCTTCCCAATCGACGTCCTGGCCGGCAAAGGCGTCGAGCCTGGCCTGTTCCGGGGTGCCGTCGCCATCGGCGTCGAGACCGTTTTCCTCGATCATCAGCAGCGAATAGAAATCGTCGTAGGCCCAGTCGATACGCACCGCCGCAAGCTTGCCGTCGGTGTCGAAGACCAGGTCGAAATCGGTGTCGATATAGATATGCGGATGCGCGCCAAGCGGGCTGGCGAGCGCCAGTCCCAGGGCAGCGGCGGTGAGCAACGCGGTGGGTTTCATGCAGCGGTCCTAGCTCTGCCCGGCCTGTCGGGCAACGACTGTCAACGCGGTGGGCGGTCCACCGCCGTCACGGCTTGAGCGGATAGCGGTCGGGCTCTTCGAAGACGTCGATCACCCGGGTGCCGGCCTTGATCCGGGCGCCATGTTCGACGCCTGCGGCGATGGAATAACTGTCGCCGGGGCGATAGATGCGGGTTTCGCCGCCGATGGTCAGTTCGATCTCGCCTTCGACGACGCTGCCCCATTGTGCCTTGTGGGCATGGAGAGGCAGGTCCATGTCCTTCAGGAAGGTGAAAAACACCACCAGCCTGTCATTCGACCGGACGGTGGCGCTTTGCACCACATCCTCTGGATAGGGCAGGTCAAGTCCGGGCTGGCTGGTAATGAAATCGGGAAAGGTCATCCGGTCATCCTTTGCGGCCTCGGGCGCGGTTTCGCCGGAAGCGGCCGGCGGAACGGAAAAGCCCCGCACGCGGCGGGACTTTCATTCGGTACGGGTCGACGCGAGGCCGGGCTTATTGGCCGGCGGGGCGCTGCTGCTGCTCTTGCGGCTGTTGCGCCGGTGCCTTGCCCTTGGCGTTCAGCGGGTCGTCCTGGCGCTGCACCGAGCCTTCGAAATGCGCGCCGCTCTCGATCGCGATGGTCTTGTGGATGATGTCGCCTTCGACCCGCGCGGTGGCGGTCAGGCGCACCTTGAGGCCGCGCACCCGGCCGACGATGCGGCCATTGACGACGACGTCATCCGCGACGCATTCGCCCTTGATGGTGGCGGTTTCGCCGATGGTCAGCAGGTGGGCACGAATATCGCCCTCGACGGTGCCCTCGACCTGAATGTCGCCGGTGGTCTTCATGTTGCCGACCACGTGCAGATCGGCCGACAGGACCGACGCCGGCGGCTTGGTCTTGGGCGCGGAGGAGGGCTTGTATTCGGACTGTGGAGGCATTGTGGGCTTCTTCTGTTCTGCGGCCGCAGGCTTTGCAGCGTCGTCGGCCTTGGGGCCGGGCTCATTGATTTTGCTTTTAGAAAACATCTTTCGCAGCCTTCAGATAAATCATTGGATTGACGGCTTTGCCGCCAACACGGACCTCATAGTGCAGATGCGTGCCGGTGGAGCGTCCTGTGTTTCCCATATCACCGATGCGATCACCGCGCGAGACCCTTTGGCCCTTCTTCACGCGGATTTTCGACATATGCGCATAGCGTGTCTCGATGCCGAATTCATGCTGGATCTTGACCAGCTTGCCATAGCCCGACTGCCAGCCGGCATGGACCACGATGCCATCGGCGGTGGAATAGATCGGGGTGCCGTGGGCGCTGGCGAAATCGGCACCGGCGTGCAGCCGGCCCCAACGATAGCCGAAGCCGCTGGTGAAGCGATAGGAATCCTTCAGCGGGTTGGCAAAAGGCGCCTTGGCAGCGGCGATGCGATAGAGGTTGAGCCGATCCATCTGGTTGAGGATGCGGTTGGCGCGCTTGCTGTCTTCGGTGAGCTCGCCGCCCTTGGTGGAAAAGCTCAGCGGCATCAGCGGACCGCCCTGGCCGGAATAGCCGGCCCGCACCTTGTCGAGGATGTTGTCGGGGTTCATGCCGGCGGCCTTGAACATCTTGTCGAGCGGGGTGACCGAGATCGTCATCGCCTCTTCGAGCTGGCGGAAGATGGCGTCGTTCTTCTCTTCCATGCTGCGCAGTTCGGTGGCCATGGCGTCGGCGGCAATCAACGCCTGCTGGGCGTCGGCCACCACGCGGTCGCGTTCCTGCGCGGTGCGTTCCAGCGCATTGGCGAGCAGGTCGACGGTTTCGCTGTCGGCCATGTCGGAATGGCCGGGCATGGGGCCGCCGTTTTCCATCGCGTCCTGAAGCGCGGCGAATTTGGTTTCCACCGCCCGTTTGTCGGACATCACGTTGCGCAGGGTGGTCTGGACGACTTCGATGCCGGTTTCCAGCTCACGCCGGCGGATTTCCGAGCCGAGCAGTTCGCTCTGCATCAGCGAGATCCGTTCGAGCGCCGAGTTGAAGCGCTCCTGCGCGGCCAGCGCGTCCGAGGCGCGGGCGTCGCGTTCCTGGCTGAGCGAATTGAGACGGGACATATAGGTCTGCTGGTCGCGGCGGGCCTGTTCGCGGAAGTTTCCGGCGCCGATCGAATCCATCAGCAGGATGGCGGTGGCGATGATCGACCAGGCGATGACTAGCGCCGAGCCGGTGAAGGCGATGAACTGGGTTTCGGATTTCAGACGGATGAAGCGGGTGTCGGTGTCTGATCGCAGGAACAGACGGCGTTCCGGGAAGTATCTCTCTAGGATCGCATGAATTCTGATTGCTAGCCGTGTCCGCACCGCAGCCGTCCCTTATCTTGTTCGTCCAGTCCAAGGGTGCCTGTCCCCGGCACTTTGCCCCTCAGGCTTCCTTAACCAGAGCTTTACACACGCGCAAGTTTGCAAGCCGCGCGATTCGGCAAAGCGGCGCTCAAACCCGGCAATGGGCGAATATTCGCCGATATCGGAAGGGGTTGCGTAAGGTAAGCGCTTTCGGTCTTGCCGACCGGGCGCCGCGGGCTAGGCAGCGCCCTCGGCGGTCAGTGGCCAGTAGAAATCCGGCGGAAGACCGGCTTCGGCGCGTTTTTCCTCGTTGAAAGGCGGTTTGAGCGGGCCTTTGAAATATTTTGTGACCAGCTCGTGGAACACGTCTTTCGGGTCGAGATCGTGCCGCCCGCAGAGAAAGTGGAACCACTTCGAGCCATAGGCCACATGCGCCACTTCTTCGCTGTAGATCACCTCCAGCGCCTCGACCGCCCGGGTCGCGCCGGCCTTGCGGAAGATCTCGATCATGCCCGGCGTCACGTCGAGCCCGCGCGCCTCGAGCACCATCGGCACCACGGCCAGCCGCCCGAGAATGTCACCCGCGGTATCCTCGGCGGCGCGCCACATGCCGGCATGGGCCGGCAGCGCACCATAGAAACTGCCTTCGGCCTCGAGGCAGTCGCACATCAGGTTGAAATGCTTGGATTCGTCGTCCGCCGCCCGCACCCAGTCATCGTAGAAGCCGGGCGGAAAGTCGGTATCTGTAAAGCGGGCAATGATATCCCAGTGCAGATCGACGGCATTGAGTTCGATATGTGCAACCGCATGCAGCAGGGCGATACGCCCCGCCGGGCTGCCGGGCTTGCGTTTCGGCACGTCGCGCGGCGACAGGAGTTCGGGCTGTTCGGGCCGTGCCGGGCGCTGCGGCGGCGCGGCGCGGCCGACCGGCAGCGGCCGGCCTTCAGCGCGCGCCGCCAGCCAGGTTACGGCATGGGCGCGCGACAGCCGGGTCTTTTCGCGGCCATCGGCGGTGATCAGCACCTCGGTGGCCATCTCCGCGAGGCTGCGGCTCATAGGGCGCGCACCGCGTCCAGCACCTCTTCGGCATGGCCATCAACCTTGACCTTGCGCCATTCGCGGGCCAGCCGGCCCTCGCTATCGATCAGGAAGGTCGAGCGCACGATGCCCATGAAGGTCTTGCCGTACATCTTCTTTTCCTGCCAGACGCCGAAAATCTCGGCGATATCCGTAGCTTCGTCCGACAGAAGCGGTACAGTCAGATCATGTTTCGCAACGAACTTGTCGTGACTTTGGACCGAATCCTTGGAAATCCCGAAGACCTGCGCCCCGGCCGCCTCGAAATCGGCGCGCAGGGCGGAAAAGGCGATCGCCTCCTTGGTGCAGCCCGAAGTCAGATCGCGGGGATAGAAAAACAGCACCACCGGCGCGGGCCGCAGCGCGCCGAGGTTCACAGTTTCGCCGCCATCGCGTGGCAGGGTGATCTCCGGCACGATTTCGCCGGTTTGAAGGACGCCTGTGGTCATATGCTTCGCTTTCCCTTGGTTGCCGGGCCTTCACCCAATATTAGGGCCGGGCAGGCCAGAAAAACACAGGCTTGTCAATTCTCGGGAGGCGGCCCCAGCCGGTGAGCAGCGAACAGGACGATACGACCCCGCAACAGACCGGCCCCGATCAGGGGGCGAGAGCGGTTCGGCGGTGCGGTCCCCGCAAGCGGGCGATCGTGGCGCGTGCCGCGCTCTGGATGGTGTTCTGGGTCGCATTGCTGACCGGGTCGCTGGTCTGGGGCGGCGTGGCGCTGCTGGGCAAGCCGCTGAACGCGCCCGACTGGCTGCGCGCCGAGATCGAGACGCGTCTCGCACGGCAGATGCCGGGGTACGAGCTGAGCTTCAGCGAGATGACGCTGTACGTGCAATCCGACCTGCGCCCCGAAATCGCGCTCGAGGATGTGGAGCTGCGCCAGGCCGAAACCGGGCGGCTGTTGCTCGAACTGTCGCATGCCGACATCAAGATCGCCCGGCGGGCGATATTCGAAGGCCGGTTGCAGCCGCGCAGCGTGTCGGTCGCCGGGGTGTTCCTGCGGCTGCGGCGCGGCGCCGACGGGGCGCTCGACCTGGCCTTTGGCGACGGTCTGGGCGAGGCCGGGATCGGGCTCAACGGGTTGATCGAGAAGATCGACGACTTTGTCTATCAGCCGCAGTTCGCCGCCCTGCGGGAGATCGAGATCAACGCCGTTACCCTGCAATTTCAGGACGCCCGCGCGCGCCGCAGCTGGACGGTGGACGGCGGCCGGCTGGCGCTGTCGCGCGAAAGCGAGATCTTGCAGATGCGGGGCGATTTTGCACTGCTCAGCGGCCGCTCCTACGCCGCCACGCTCGAGGTATTCGGCGAAAGCGCGATCGGTTCCAACGCGGTCAGCCTCGGGGTCAGCGTCACCGATGTGGCCTCGGGCGACATTGCCAGCCAGAGCGCGGCGCTGGCCTGGCTCGGCGTGCTTCGGGCGCCGATCTCGGGGTCGCTGCGGACCTCGTTTCACGAAGACGGCCGGCTTGGCCCGCTCAGCGCGACGCTCAGCATCGGCGAAGGCGTGGTCCAGCCCAGCGACGCCACCCGGCCGATCCCCTTTACCTCGGCCCGGTCCTATTTCACCTATGATCCCGCCGAAGAGACCCTGCGCTTCAACGAGATCGCGGTGGTCAGCGACTGGATCAACGCCACCGGCGACGGCAGCGCGGTGCTCGAGGGGACCGACAGCGGCCTGCCGTCCTCCTTGCAGGGGCAGGTCAGCCTCGCCGGGATCAGCGCCAATCCGGTGGGCTTGTACGATGCGCCGCAGACGCTGACCTCGGCGGCGCTCGATTTCCATCTGGCGCTCGATCCCTTCGTGTTGCGCATCGGCCGGCTGGCCCTGTCCGACACCGGCCAGACCCTGCGCGCGCGGGGCCGGGTCGAGGCGGCGCCGGAGGGCTGGGACATCTCGGTCATGGGCCAGCTCGACGAAATCGCGCCGGACCGGCTGCTGGGGCTCTGGCCCGCCGGTTTCAAGCCCAAGACCCGCGACTGGGTTGCCACCAATGTGCTGGACGGCCGGTTGCGCAACATGGCGGTGCGGCTGCGCGCCTATCCCGACGGCGCGGCGCCCGATCTCTTTGTCAGCGCCGAGGTCGCCGAGGCGCGGGTGCGCTTCATGAAGACCCTGCCGCCGGTCGCCGACGCATCGGGTCTGTTGCAGTTCGAAAACAACCGGCTGGCGGTCAGCGTCGACAGCGGCACCCTGACCGCGAAAGAGGGCGGGGCGCTGGATGTGGCCGGGACGGTCTTTACCATTCCCGATGTCCGGGTGCGGCGCGGCCCGGCGCAGGTGCAGCTCAAGGCCGCCGGGCCGGTGCATGCGGCGCTCTGGGTGCTGAACCAGGAACCGATGCGCGCGCTGGACAAGGCGGGCCGGCCGGTCGATCTCGCTCACGGCCGGGTGCAGGCGTCGGGGCAGATCGATTTCCCGCTGAAGAAAAAGCCCGCGCCGGGCGAGGTGAGCTTTGCGGTCGCGGGACGGGGGTTTGGCGTTTCGAGCCGGCAGATCGTGCCCGGAAAGCCGCTTGCCGCCAAGGCGCTGAGCTTTACCGCCAGCAACCGGCACCTGAGGATCGAAGGCGCCGGCACCCTGGCCGGCGTGCCGTTTGACGGCAGCTGGGAAACCGGGTTGGGGCCGGGGGCGGCGGAAGCGGGATCGCAGGTGGTGGCGGATGTGACCCTGTCGCAAGAGACGCTCGACACGTTCAATATCACCCTGCCACCCGGCTCGGTCTCGGGGCAGGGCCAGGGGCGGCTGGAACTGGCGCTGGCCAAGGGCAGGCCGCCGGAATTTTCCCTGACCTCCGATCTTGCCGGGCTGGGGCTTCGGCTCGATGCGATCGGCTGGTCGATGGGACAGGCGCGCACCGGCACGCTGGCCATCGACGGTGTGCTTGGAAAACCGGTGCGGGTCGATTCGCTGGCACTGAGCGGCCCCGGGCTCGACCTCGAGGGCCGGCTGACCCTGCGCGAGAGCGGCGGGTTGCAATCGCTGGCGATCACCCGGCTGCGCGCCGGCAGTTGGCTTGACGCGCCGGTGACGCTGACCGGGCGGGGGCGCGGCAGCGCCCCGGCGGTGCAGGTTTCGGGCGGCCGGATCGACATGCGCAACGCGCCCTTCACCTCGACCAGCGGCAGCGGTGGCGGCACATCCGGGCGGGGCGGCGCGGCACCGGGGCCGCTCACCCTGGCGCCCGACCGGCTGCAATTGACCGATGGCATCGTGCTCACCGATTTTCGCGGCGATTTCGCGTTGAGCGGCGGGATGAAGGGCAATTTCACCGCGCGGCTCAATGGCGGCGTGCCGGTACGCGGCAGCGTCAGCCCGACCGGCAAGGGCAGCCGCTTCGTGATCAAATCGGAGGATGCCGGCGCGGTGCTGCGCGATGCAGGGCTGCTCAAGAACATGCATGGTGGCACCTTCCACCTCAAGCTGTTGCCCACCGGCGCCGCCGGCACTTTCGACGGCGAGCTCGACATTCGCGACACCCGCATCCGCAATGCCCCGGTGATGGCCGATCTGCTGAACGCGATCTCGGTGATCGGCCTGCTCGAGCAATTGGGCGGCCAGGGGATTTCCTTTCCCGAGGTCGAGGCACGATTCCGGCTGACGCCGAAACAGGTGATCCTCACCCGGTCGAGCGCGGTCGGCCCGTCGATGGGGATCAGCCTGGACGGCTATTACGATCTGGCGAGCCAGACGATGGACATGCAGGGGGTGTTGTCGCCGATCTATGTGGTCAATTTCGTCGGTCAGCTGTTTTCGCGCAAGGGCGAGGGGTTGTTCGGCTTCAACTTCAACCTGCGCGGCAAGGCCAGCGCGCCGAAGATCACGGTCAACCCGCTGTCGGCGCTGACACCCGGCATGTTCCGCGAGATCTTCCGCCGGCCGCCGCCGAAGGTGCCGGGGTAGCGCGCGGGCCTTCCGGCCAGATCGGCGGCGCGGAAACAAAAACGCCCCCGCAGAACTCTGCGAGGGCGCCGGACGGGCCTTTACCGCCCGCTCATTCCCATTCGATCGTTCCCGGCGGTTTCGACGTCACATCATAGGTCACCCGGTTGATTCCCTTGACCTCGTTGATGATCCGGGTCGCGGTTTCGCCCAGGAAATCATGGCTGAACGGATAGTAATCCGCCGTCATCCCGTCGACCGAGGTCACGGCGCGCAGCGCACAGGCGAAATCATAGGTGCGGCCGTCGCCCATCACGCCCACGGTGCGCACCGGCAGGATCGCGACAAAGGCCTGCCAGATCTCGTCATAAAGCCCGTGCTTGCGGATCTGGTCGATATAGACGGCATCGGCCTTGCGCAGGATCTCGAGCTTTTCGCGGGTGATCTCGCCGGGGCAACGGATGGCGAGGCCCGGGCCGGGGAAGGGATGGCGGCCGATGAAGGAGGCCGGCAGACCCAGCTCGTGGCCCAGCGCGCGCACCTCGTCCTTGAAGAGTTCGCGCAGCGGCTCGACCAGCTTCAGCCCCATTTTCTCGGGCAACCCGCCGACGTTGTGGTGCGACTTGATCGTCACCGAGGGGCCGCCGGAAAACGACACCGATTCGATCACGTCGGGATAGAGCGTGCCCTGCGCCAGGAACTCGGCGCCCTCGATCTCGCCGGCGTATTTCTGGAACACGTCGATGAACAGCTTGCCGATGATCTTGCGCTTGGTCTCGGGGTCGCTCTGGCCCTCCAGCTCGCCCAGGAACAGCTCGGATTCATCGGCGTGGATCAGCGGAATGTTGTAGTTGTCGCGGAACATCGTCACGACTTCCTCGGCCTCGTTCTGCCGCAGCAGGCCGTGATCGACAAAGACGCAGGTGAGCTGATCGCCGATCGCCTCGTGGATCAGCACCGCCGCGACCGAGCTGTCGACGCCGCCGGACAACCCGCAGATCACCTGTTTGTCGCCGACCTGTTCGCGAATCTTGCGGATCGCCTCCTCGCGATAGGCGTCCATGGTCCAGTCGCCCTCGAAGCCGGCATCGCGCACGAAGTTCTCGTAGAGCGTCTTGCCGTTGGGGGTATGGTGCACCTCGGGGTGGAACTGCACGGCATAGAACCGCCGCTCGAGATCGGCGGTGATGGCAAAGGGCGCGCCGGGCGAAGTGCCGTAGACGGCGAAACCGGGTGCGATTTTAGAGACATGGTCGCCGTGGCTCATCCAGACCTGCTCGCGGCCCGAGCCATCCATGAACCAGCCGGTGAGCAGATCGGGGCGGGTCTCTGCCGGGGTCACCCAGGCGCGGCCGAACTCGGCCGTGGCATGTTCGCCGGCTTCGACCTTGCCGCCCAGATCCTGCATCATGACCTGCTGGCCGTAACAGATGCCCAGGATCGGCACGCCCAGCCCATAGACCGATTTTGGCGGCCGGGGCGAGCCGTCGCGCATCACCGAATCCGGCCCGCCGGAAAAGATCACGGCCTTGGGCGCGAATTCGGCCAGAAAGGCGTCGGTCACGTTCTGGTAGGGGTGGATTTCGCAATAGACGTTGAGCTCGCGCAGGCGGCGCGCAATGAGCTGCGTTACCTGGCTGCCGAAGTCGATGATCAGAAGGCGGTCATGGGTGTCCTGGGTCATGACAGGGCTTTAGGCGCGCGCGGGGGAGAGGGCAAGAGTGTCAATGCGTTTTGCCGGGGGATCCTCCGCCGGGTATCCGCCCCGCGCGCCCCGGACTTGATCCGGGGGCTCCCGGTGAGCGGCCGCGCTGGACCCAAAGGTTATCCCGGGACGCGAGGTCCCGGAGCGGGGTCCGGGACGGTCATCCCATGCTGTCGGATCGGGGCCGGCCGCTCCGGCGGTGTTTCGCGGCGTCTTTCTGATAGGACCAATAGGCGATGCCGGTCCAGACCGTGACATAGAGGAACCCGCCGAGAAACAGCAGCTCGCCCGGGATCGGCCCGACATTAGCACGGTCGACCGCCTGGGCCCAGCTTTGCACCGGGGTCGGATGCACCGCGATCTTGCCGGCAAAGGCCAGGGTCTGGATCAGCAGGATCCACAGGTAATTGCTGCGGATGCGTCGCCCGACCGAGATGAAGAAGCCGACATGATAGCGCGGGCGCAGATAGTCCTCGGCCAGGGTCTGTTGCCATTGATCCTCGAGATGCAGGTCGCCGTCATGCAGCATCGGCGCATAGAAATGGGTCTCGAGCCAGCGGCAGCGCGCCCGCCAGACGTTGAAATAGCGATAGCGCCGCGCCTCGAGCATCAGGAACAGCAGGATCAGCACGCCGACCAGCACCAGCGGCAGGGGCGAGGCCTCGGGCGAGGAGAAGGAAATCGACAATGCCACCCCCAGCGTCACCACCGACCAGTTGGTCGTGGTGTCGAGCCGCGTGCGCCAGATCGTGCTGCGATAGACCTCGCCACGGTAGAGGTGCGCCACCGCCGTGATTTCCGGCGATGTCAGTGTCTTGCGTTCGTCGCGCTCCGTGCGGGCTTCGGTCTGGGTCGTCATTGCGCCACCGTTTCTGCCCGCTCCCCACCTCCATCATGCACATCCCCGCGCCCCGGGTCAAAGGATCCGATTGGCCGTTGACCTTTGGGCGCGCTTCGTGCCTGCCTGCGGCAAACGGAGGATCACGATGGAACGGATATTGACGGAATTCGGCATGGGCACCTCGCTGCGGCGTGGCGATTACACCCAGGCGGCGAAACGCGCCGTGGAGAACGCGTTGTGGCACAATTCGATCAATGCCGCCGAGCTTTTCGGTTTTGACAAGAGCGACATGGCGATATCGGTGCAGATCGCCGTGCAGCAGCCCGACAAGGTTGATCGCGCGGCGGTGGCGGCGGTCTTTCCCTATGGCGCGCCGGAACTCGATGTGGTGGCCGGCGGTCTCGACATTCCGCGCCCCGAAGGGACGGGCAATCCGACGGTGATCGCCCATGCCGCGCTGACGGTGTCGTTTGACATGGAGCGGGTGGCATGAGGCGGCTGATCGTAGAGATGGGGCAGGGCGTCGACCTGCACGGCGCGGATTACACCAAGGCCGCCGGCCGGGCGATCGACGATGCGCTGCGCCATTCCAGCCTGCATGTGGTCAAGACGCTGAACCTGCCGCCCGAGGCGGTGCAGATCAAGGTGACGCTGGGCGTTCAACACCCCGAAGCGGTGGAGACGCAGGCCTTGGCCGGCAAGTTTCCTTTCGGCACGGTGGCGATCACGGCGGTAAAGGGCGGCATGGACGTGCCCCATCAAGCGGGCGACACCCAGGTGGTGGCCAGCGCGGCGATCGAGGTCTTTCTGCCGGAACAGACCGGCTGGCGGCTGCGCTCGACAGGCGATTGATCGCCCCGGCATGTCGTTTTCCCGCCTCAAAGGGCGGATTTCCCACACGCGTCGTTCTGACCCTGCTGTAAATCCGGGGTAATTACCGGCAGCGCCCGGGCAAGATCGAAAGGGTGAGCACATGTCAGACGCAGCAACTCGCAGGCGGGCACGGGGCGGCGGCGGCGCCGCGCGGCGCGCGGCACGCTCCGCCGTGAGCTTTGACACGGCAAAATATATCGAGCGCAACATCCCGAATTTCGAGGTGCTGACCGAAGAGGTGCTCGAGATCATCGAGACCAATGCCGAGACCTTGCTGGAAGAGATCGGCGTCAATTTCGTCAACAACCCCGCCGCCTGCGCGCGCTGGAAAGAGGCCGGCGCCGATGTCCAGGGGGAACGGGTGCATATTCCGCGTGGCCTGGCCCGCAAGCTCTGCGCCACGGCGCCATCCTCCTTTACGCAACACGCCCGCAACCCCGAGCGCAATGTGGTGATCGGCGGCAAGGGCCTTGTCTGCGCGCCGGTCTATGGCCCGCCCTTCGTGCGCGACATGGCCGGTGGCCGCCGCTATGCGACGATGGAGGATTTCCGCAAGTTCGTGAAGTTGGGCTACATGTCGAAGTGGCTGCACCATTCCGGCGGCACCGTCTGCGAGCCCACCGACGTGGCGGTGAACAAGCGCCATCTCGACATGCTGCACGCCCATATGACGCTTTCGGACAAGCCGTTCATGGGCTCGGTGACCGAACCCAGCCGGGCGCAGGATTCGGTCGAGATGTGCGAGATCCTCTTTGGCCGCGACTTCGTACAGCAGAACACGGTGATGACCTCGCTGATCAACGTCAACTCGCCGATGACCTTCGACGACGTGATGATGGGCGCGCTCGAGGTCTACGCAAGGAACAACCAGGCCTGCATCGTCTCGCCCTTCATCGTCGGCGGGGCGATGGCGCCGGTGTCCGTCGTGGGCACGCTGACCCAGGTGCTGGCCGAGGTGCTGGCCGGCATCGCCTATTCCCAGCTGATCCGCCCCGGCGCGCCGGTGATCTTCGGCACCTTCGTGACCTCGATCGACATGGGCTCCGGTGCGCCCACCTTCGGCACCCCCGAAGCCAGCCAGATCCTCTATGGCGCCGGTCAGCTGGCGCGGCGCATGGGGCTGCCCTATCGCTCCGGCGGTGGGCTCTGCGGGTCGAAACTGCCCGATGCCCAGGCCGCCTACGAAACGACCCATACGCTCAACGCGGCGCTGCTGGGCGGGGTCAATTTCATGCTGCATGCCTGCGGCTGGCTCGAAGGCGGGCTGGTGTCGAGCTTCGAGAAATTCGTGATGGACGCCGACCAGCTCGGCACCTTGCACAAGATGGCCGCCGGCGTGGTGGCGGATGAAAACGCCCAGGCGATGGACGCGATCCGCGAGGTCGGCCCCGGCGGCCACTACCTCGGCTGCGCCCATACCCAGGCCAATTTCCAGGATGCCTTCTGGAAAACCCAGCTGTTCGACTACAAGCCGTTCGAGACCTGGGACGAAGAGGGCGCCCGCGACACCATGACCCTGGCCGCCGAGCGGGTGGAGCGGATGCTGCGCGACTACCAGCAGCCGGCAATCGATCCGGGCGCCAACGAGGCGCTGGCCGGCTATGTCGCCAACAAGAAGGCCTCGATGCCCGACAGCTTTACCTGAACGGTCTCATTGCGCGGGGCGCAGCAGCTGCGCCTCGCCCATCATCGCCACCAGCACCTCGACATGGCGGGCGACGCTGTAGCTTGCGCATTTCCGAAGTCGGGCATCATTGAGATCGGTCTCGATCTCGATCAGCCGGATCAGCGCCGGCCCGCAGCGCTGCGGCGCCTCGCCTCCGAGCGTGCGGCGCAGGTGCACGTCACGACGATACTCGGCCAGCCCGGCACGCGCCGCCCGGATCAGAAGCCGGGGACGGCGCAGCCGGCGCAGGATGGTCAGGGCGTCTTGCATGGCGGTTCCTCTCGTTAAGCAGGATTTCGCCAAAGGTCTCACACTTTTCACGGGTGTTGCGTGCGGCCGCCCGGCAGAGTGCGCCGCTGTCAGAATTGTTTATCCTTTGGAAACAATGATGTTCACCATGCGGCAACAATTAACCAACGAGTAACCTTGTCGCCTTTAGGTTGTGGATATCTTGATAAATCGTGGGATATGAGCCTTGTGCAAGACTGAGTTCGGACCGTCGAAGGTGATCGACTGGCCTGCCGCGGGGAATTGGCCCGGCTGGGTGCCAGAGGCGGCGGCTCATTACATCCGTCACGTCGAGCATGGCCTCTCGCTGCGGCAGCTGGCGCGGCTTTCGGGATGCCATCCGTCTACTGTTTTGCGGCAGGTGCGGCGGCTTGAAAACCGGCGCGACGATCCGCTGGTCGATGCCGCATTGCGACAGCTCGGGAAATCCACCACCGACAAGGCGCCCTTTGCGAAAGGCGAACCCATGGCGGCCCACTCCCGGCGCGACTGCACCCAGACCGACGACGAAACCCTTGACCGAGAGGCCCGGCGCATCCTGCGGCGGCTGACCGAAAGCGGCGCCGTACTGGCGGTGGTGCCCGACATGGAAAAGGCGGTTGTGGTGCGCGACACCGCCTCCGGCACCACCCAGCGCACCGCGGTGGTCGACACCCAGATTGCCGAGGCGCTGGCGCTGAAGGAATGGATCGCCTGCAAGGTGCCGGGGCGGATCGCGCGCTATCACATCACCCCGTCCGGTCGCGCCGCGCTGAGCCGGCTTCTGGCGCAGGACGAAAGCGGAGCGCAGGCCGGCGCCTGCGGCATGGCCGAGGCCCAGGCGCCGTTTTCCGCCGCGCCGTCGGCGGTGGCGCCGCCGTTGCCGCGCAAGCGCATCCGCTACAGCGCCAATGAGACGCCGCTCACCTTGCTGGCGCGGCGCAGGGACAAGGACGGCGCGCGATTTCTGACCGATGATCTGGTCTCGGCCGGCGAACGGCTGCGCGAGGATTTCGAGATTGCCCAGATGGCCGCCCGCACCACCCAGAACTGGGACAGCTTTCTGACCGGCGGCACCCAGGGCAGCGGCCCGGGCGAGGGCCCCCTGGCCAGCACCGAGGCCCGCCGCCGGGTTGCCCGGGCGCTCGGCGACCTCGGCCCCGGCCTTGGCGATGTGGCGCTGCGCTGCTGCTGCTATCTCGAAGGCCTCGAAGTGACCGAAAAGCGCATGGGCTGGTCGGCGCGCTCGGGCAAGATCGTGCTGCGCATCGCCCTGCAACGGCTGCGCCGGTTCTACGACGAGGTGCAGGGCGGTGACACGCTGATCGGCTGACGCTCAGGCCAGCAGCGCGTCGAATTCCTTGGCGCAGGCGATGTCGATCTCGGTCAGCCCGCCGGCCTCGTGGGTGGTGTAACTCAGCGCGCAATAACCCCAGCCGAAGGCCACGTCGGGGTGATGGCCGTGGCGGTCGGCCATCCAGGCGGCGAGATTGGCGTGATAGACCGCCTTGGCAAATCCCTTCACCGCAATCCGCCGGGTGATCGTGCTGCCATCCTCGGACAGCTGCCAATCGGCATGCAGCGTCTTGAGCTGCGCCTGGGCGTCGTGTCGTGACAGGGTCGGCGTGTCCGGTGAACAGCCGCCACCGATGTTGCAGGTTGTCATGGTCTGCGCTCCTCAGGCTGCGTCATCTTTGGGCGGATAGGCCGGCGCATGCAGGCCCAGCGCCTGCGCCGCATGCACATCCGCCAGCAGGTCGCGCTCGGCGGCGGCAAACAGATCGTCGAGATCCTCGATCACGAAATAGATCGGCTGATGAATGTCGATCCGGTAGGGCGTGCGCAGGATGTCGATAATGTCGAACGGTCGCCGCTCCGGGCCCTTGTCCTGCACGCTCCAGGGAAGTTCGGTCACAGACGAGGCCAGCCCCGATCCCAGCGCCTTGTAACCGCCATCCTCGACCACCAGCCCGAATTCGATCGAGAACCAGTACAGCCGGATCAGCCAGGCATACTCCTTGGGACCGGCCCGCAGCCCGGCCTGGCCGATCGCCTGGCTGAACCCGGCAAAGCGCGGATCGGTCAGCAGCGGGGTATGGCCGAAGAGCTCATGAAAGATGTCGGGCTCCTCGATATAGTCGAAATGCTCGCGTCGGCGGATAAAGGACGCCGCCGGAAACGTCCGCTCGGCCAGCATCGAGAAGAATTTGCCAAACGGGATGAGCGCCGGCACCGGCTGCACCTGCCAGCCGGTCAGCGCCCGCAGCGTCTCCGAGACATCGGGGCATTGCGGCACCCGGGTCTCCGGCAGGCCGACCCGCGCCAGACCGTCGAGGTAGGCCCGCGCCGAATGCGCCTGCACATTGGGCAATTGCCGGGCATAGAGGTCGCGCCAGACGGCGTCTTCCTCGGCGTCATAGGCGATATGACCCTGGGCGTCGGGGATCTTGGCGGCATAACTGGTGGATTTCGGCATGATGGCTCCTCCTTGCCGGGTATTTTCCATCCGATCGCAGGGAAAAACTTGCCCATCTTGCCGTCTCTGCGCAGAATGACGGAAAGATTTGCCTGAAAACCGCGGAAAGAGAGGCAAGATGACCCTCGCGCTCGACGACACCGACCGTCGAATCCTCCACCTGCTGCAAACCGACGGCAAGGCCAGCATCCAGGAGATCGCGGGGCAGGTGGCGCTCTCCACCTCGCCCTGCTGGCGGCGCATCAAGCGGATGGAAGAGGCCGGGCTGATCACCGGCTATACCGCGCGGCTCAACCCCAAGCTTCTGGGGCTTCATGCCCTGGCCTATGTCTTTGTCACCCTGATGGACCACCGCGAAGACACCATCGCCGCCTTCAACCGCCTGGTGCAGACCGAAGACCGGATCACCGAATGCGCCAGCGTCACCGGCGAGAGCGATTATATCCTGAAGATCGCCGCCAAGGATCCCGAGGATCTCGAGCATTTCCTGATGCGCGGCATCCTGGCCTCCGGCCTCGTCCGCGCCAGCCACACCAATTTCGTCCTGCGCCGCACCAAACCCACCAGCCCCTGGCCGATCCTGTAGGCCCATCTTCCAAATACAAAAAAGGACCGAGGCACCCCCCAGTCCTTCTTCTCTTCTCAAATACCGCCGGGGGAGTCCTCGCTTGCGAGGACGGGGGCAGAGCCCCCGAAACCCGGATTATTCCGCCGCGACGCCCTTGGCGTCTTCGGCCAGGTACTCCAGAACGGTCTCGGGCGACGAGACGCCATAGGGGTCTTCGCCGTGGTTGTCGGCCAGGCCGGGTTCTTCGAACCAGGCTTCGATTACGCCATCCTTGACGATGGCCGCATAGCGCCAGGAGCGCATGCCGAAGCCGAGGTTGTCCTTGGCCACCAGCATACCGATCTTGCGGCTGAATTCACCCGAGCCGTCGGGGATCACGGTGACGGTCTCGAGCTTCTGGTCCTGCGCCCATTTGTTCATCACGAAGCTGTCGTTGACCGACATGCAGTAGATCGCGTCGATGCCATGGTTGGCAAAGGTCTCGGCGTTCTTCTCGAACCCGGGCAGCTGGTAGGTCGAGCAGGTGGGGGTGAAGGCACCGGGCAGGGAGAACAGGATCACCCGCTTGCCGGCAAAATAATCCGCCGTGGTCTTGTCTTCCCAGCGGAAGGGGTTGGGCCCTTCGAGGCTGTCGTCGCGCACGCGGGTGTGAAAGGTCACATCGGGAAGTCTGTATCCGGTTTTCATCTTGCTCTCCGTCAATCGCTGGCAATCGTCTGGGGCCGGTCGCTCCGGCCCGGCGGATATGTAATGCCGCACGCGCGAAGTAAACCCTTCGCAGGTGCAGAATCCAAGTGATGTCTAGGAGATCTGACTTGCAGTGAGCAATACTTGAGAACTGGGGATGAGCGACAGCATGGCAGCAATGTCGTACTGGCATGGCTCACTGCAAGCACTTATGCTATAGGCCACGCTATCAGCCAACGTCGCGGGGAATAAATCGTGCGAGACCTCAAGATCCCTGAGCAACGCCATCCGGAAAAAGCCCATCGCCCGGACAATGCGCAGCCAAAGAAGCCGAGCTGGATTCGCGTCAAGGCGCCCGGCGGCGAAGGGTACAACGAAACCCGCAAGATCATGCGCGAGAACAACCTCGTGACGGTCTGCGAAGAGGCCGGCTGCCCCAATGCCGGCGAATGCTGGTCGCAGGGCCATGCCACCATGATGATCATGGGCGACATCTGCACCCGCGGCTGCACCTTCTGCAACATCGCCACCGGCCGCCCGGAAAACCTCGATGTCTTCGAGCCCGGCCGGGTGGCGCATGCGGTCGACAAGCTGGGTCTCAACCATGTGGTGATCACCTCGGTCGACCGCGACGACCTGGCCGATGGCGGCGCCGATCACTTTGCCCAGACCATCCGCGCGGTGCGCCATCGCTCGCCCGGCACGACGATCGAGATCCTGACGCCGGACTTCCTGAAATGCGCCCCCGAGGTGCTCGAAGTGGTGGTCGCCGCCAAGCCGGATGTCTTCAACCACAACCTCGAGACGGTGCCCGGTCTCTATCCCGAGGTGCGGCCCGGCGCGCGCTATTTCCACAGCCTGCGCCTGTTGCAGCGGGTCAAGGAACTCGACCCCTCGATCTTTACCAAATCCGGCATCATGGTGGGCCTCGGCGAGGACCGCCAGGCGGTGACCCAGGTGATGGACGACATGCGCGCCGCGGATGTGGATTTCCTGACCATCGGGCAATATTTGCAGCCGACGCCGAAACACCACGGGGTCGAGCGGTTCGTGCATCCCGATGAATTCGCGGCCTACGAGAAATCGGCCTATGGCAAGGGCTTCCTGATGGTCTCGGCCACGCCGCTGACCCGGTCGTCTTATCACGCCGGCGACGATTTCGCCCGGCTCAAGGCCAATCGCGACGCGCGGCTCGCCAAGGTGTGACCGTCGGTCGCGCGGCGCGGCCCGAAGGCGGTCCGCGTCGTGGCCGGGTGTTATGACCTGCGGCGCGGATGAAATCCCGTTGGACGGGGTTGCCATCCAGCCCGCCTCACGCCACCCACACTCAATCCCCCGCGCTCATCCCGACACCAACCGGCGCACCATCGCCCGGCCGACCGGCGGCACCGCGGCGCCGAGTTTCATCGCCCGGATCGCCAGTCCGCGGCGCGTGGCGCTTGTGGTGTTCAGCATCTTGCGCCCGCGTTCCGACAGGCGCAGCACCCGCGCGCCCTCGGGGTGGCGGGTCTCGGTATAGCCGTCGGTGGAGCCGTCGATGATCCGCTGCGCCAGGTCGGCGGCATCGGCAATGCCGAGATTCATGCCGCGCCCGCCCACCGGCGAATGGCAATGTGCCGCATCCCCGGCAAGGAACACCCGGCCTTCCTGATAGCGCTTCACCTGCCGCACCGAGACGGTGAAATTGCCGCGCCGCCGTACCCGGCGGATGTCCATCGGCACCGGCAAGGCCGCCAGCGCATCTTCGCGCGACGAGATCACCCGAAAGCGGGATTCTTCCAGCGGCACCACCACCAGCACGTCGCCCTGATCGAGCAGGAAGCCCTGGAACCGCGTCGGATCGGGCCAGCCTTCGGCATCCACATCGGCGATCGACCACGTGCCGGGCAGATCGCGGCCGCGGAATTCCAGCCCCATGGCCGCTCTGACGGCGCTGTGCACGCCATCGGCGCCGATCAGGTAGTCAGCCTCGAGATGGCCATCGCCGGTTTCGACGTTGACGCCCTTGGCGTCCTGGGAAAACCCTCGGAATTCAACGCCGTAGCGCACGATCTCTCCGTAATGGGTGAGCGCGGTCTCGAGATGCGCCTCGGTCCGGTCCTGCGCCAGCCCCCAAAGCCGGCTGGCGGCGTCGAAGCCCAGCGGCAGCCGCGCCACCTCTTCGGCACGCAAATGAAAGGTGATGCCGGAAAAACCCACAGCTTCGCGCAGGAGGGCATCGGCCACACCCGAGGGTCGCAGGATCTCGAGCGAGCGGGGCTGAAGCCCCACCGCGCGCGACAGATAGGACGGGCCGGAGCGCTTTTCCAGCGTCGTGACGCGCGCGCCAAGACGGGCCAGCTCGACAGCGGCCGTCAGCCCGGTTGGCCCGGCGCCGGCAATCACCACATGCATCATATCCCCCCAGATATGGTCCGGAGACAGCCTACACCGATTCTGATCTAATAGCCTGTGCTTGCCGCCACGGGCACGGGCAATGCCTTGACATATGCGGCAATTGCGGCACGGTCCTCCGCCGGCAGTCTTGAGGTATTCTCGACCACCGCCGCCATATGACCCCCGGCGCTGTCGAACTCGGGCGTAAAGCCGCTCTCGAGGTAATAGGCGATGTCGGTGGCCGACCAGGAGAGCTTGTCCGGTGTCAGCGCCGGGATCGTCCCCTTGCCCGAAGGGTCGGGCGCCCCGGCCATCCAGCGGCTGCGGTCGAGCCCGCCAAGCGCGTTGCGCGGCGTGTGGCATTCGGCGCAATGACCCAGCGCTTCCACCAGGTAGCGGCCGCGGGTCAGCTCGGCCCCCAGATCGTTGCCGTTCATCACCCAGTCATCCTTGAGAAACAGGAATTTCCAGCCGCCGAGGCTGCGGCGGATGTTGAAGGGAAAGCCCACCTCATGCGGCTGCGACGGCGCGGAACTGGCCGGCAGGGTCTGAAGATAGGCGTAGAGATCGACAATGTCGCGGTCGCCCATATGGGTGTAGGAGGTATAGGGAAAGGCCGGAAAATAATGCACGCCCTCGGGCGATACCCCGTGCAGCAGCGCATTGGCGAGGTCCTGAAGCGACCACTCGCCGATGCCATGGTCGGGATCGGGCGAAATATTGGGCGCGGTGAAGGCGCCGAAGGGCGAGGGAAAGCTCTGCCCGCCGGCCAGAACCAGCTTGTCGTCGCCTTCGGCCCCGGGCGCGGCGTGACAGGTGCCGCAGCCGGCAGCGCGAAACACCGTCTCGCCGCGCGCGACTTCGCCGCCCTCGGGGCTGGCAAAGGCGTCCTCGGCCACGGTTTTCGGTGCGGTCATCACCCAGGCAATCCCGGCCGCGACAATCGCGGCCGGAACAATCAGCCTCAGAACCTTAACCATTCAGCACCGTCACTGCGGGATGCGATAGGTTTCATGGCAGGATTTGCAGGCGCCGCCCAACGCCCCCATCACCGGGCCAAGCGCGTCCTTGCCGGTGCCGGCCTCGGCCACGGCCTTGTCGGCGGCGGTGCCCAGCGCGGCCCATTTCTCGCTGAAACCGGCGATGTCCTGGCTGATCGATGCCTTGGCGGTCGAACCTTCGTTCATCTCGCCGTCAGAGCCTTCGGGAAAGAGCGCTGGAACGTGGATATTCGACGCGGCCTGGATCGACTCGGCGGCGGTGGTGGCGGCCTCGGCGTCATATTCGGCCTCGCCCTTGGCCATCGCGCCCAGCGTGCCAAGGTTGAGCGCGATCACCCACATCGTGCCCTGACGGGCCTTGATCTGGTTCTTGTATTCCTGCGCGACAACAGTGCCGCCGGACAGAATTGCCGTGGCGGCCAGAACAGTTACAATCTTTTTCATCAGTACCTTCCCGAAGTTGGTGCCTAAAACAGAGCTTAGTATGCACTGCAAGGATCACAAACATATTCCGAAACCCTGCGAAACAGGTGCGCATTCATGCACAACGACAATTGGGATGACCTGAAATTCGTGTTGTCGGTGGCCGAAACCGGCTCGGTCAGCGGCGCGGCACGGCGGCTCGGGGTCAACCATGCAACGGTTTTGCGCCGAATCTCGGCTTTCGAAGACGCGCATGGCGCCGAGGTTTTCGAACGCTCGCAGCAAGGCTATCGGCTGCGGACGGATCGCGCAGACGTGATCGAAGCGGCGCGAGAAGCGGCACTTGCGCTGGGCCGGGTCAGCGATCTGCTGCGTGCCGGCGGCGCGGCGGCGGGCGACCTGCTGCGGCTGACCTCGACGGATACCTTCTGCACCGGCGTGCTGGCGGCCGGGCTGGGCCGGATCTCCGACGTCATGGCGCCGCACCGGGTCTGCCTGATGTCAAACAATGCGCATCTCGACATGGGGCGGCTTCAGGCGGATCTGGCGGTGCGGCCCTCGCTGACGCGGCCGTCCGACATGTCTGGTGCGGCGGCGGCGGAACTGGGGTTCGGCGCCTATGCCCGCGACCCGGACGACCGCCGCTGGCTGGGCCTTGCGGGGCCGCTGGCGCGGGCTGCCCCGGCGCAGTGGATGGCCGAACATGTGGCGCCCGACCGGATCGGCGCCTGCGCCGACAGTTTTCTGGCCTTGCGCGCAATGGCGGTCCGGGGGCAGGGGATCGCCATCCTGCCGCATGTTCTGGCGGTGGAATGCCCCGAGTTGCGGCCGGTGGACTGCGGCCTGCCGCGCATGCGGATCCCGATCTGGGTGCTCTGCCACCGCGATCTGGCGGGCTCACCGCGCATGGCGCGGTTCATGGCGGTGGTGCGCGAGGTGCTGGCGGATCAGGCCGAGGCGCTGGCCGGCCCCTGACCTCAGGGCCGCGCGCCGCCGCCCCAGCGCAGCCGCTCGGCGGTCAACGCCTCCGGCCAGCCGACCCAGCGTTCGACGGCGTAGATCGCAAGGCAGACCGCAATCACCGCCAGCACCAGCATCACCCGTCTGGCGGATGGCGGGCGCCGGGCCCAGAGCGACATGCGATACAGCCAGTGCATCGGCGCTACTCGGTAAAGCGGACCTTGCCGATAAACGGCAGGTTGCGGTCGCGTTGCGCAAAGTCGATGCCGTAGCCGACAACAAATTCATCGGGGATTTCGAAGCCGATCCAGTCGGCGCGGAAATCCACCTCGCGCCGGGTCGGCTTGTCGAGCAGGGCGATCGAGCGCAGCCGCGCCGGGTGGCGCGAGGTCAGCAGGGAGATCACATGGCTGAGCGTGTGGCCGGTGTCGACGATATCCTCGACCACCAGCACATCCCGCCCCTCGATGGCGCCACGCAGGTCTTTGAGAATCCGCACTTCGCGGCTCGATTCCATCGCGTCGCCATAAGACGAGGCCTCGATGAAATCGACCTCGACCGGCATGTGCAGCTCGCGCACCAGATCGGCGATGAACACAAAGGAGCCGCGCAGCAGGCCCACAACCACAAGCTTTTCCGTGTCGGAAAACTCGCCCCGGATGTCGCGGCAGAGCTCTTCGATGCGGGCCGCGATCGTCTTGGCCGAGATCATCTGATCGATGACATAAGGACGCTCTGACATGGGCCACCCCTTGAAATCCGTTGGTCTTCGGGCGACATGGGCCCCGAACCGTCATGACAAATCCGGGGCCCGATGCCAACCCATTCCGAAACCCGTCACCTTCCGTATACCGCGCAGCAGATGTACGATCTGGTTGCCGATGTCGGCCGCTACCCGGAATTCCTGCCCTGGTGCGCCGCCGCGCGGATCCGCCGCGAAACACCGCAGGCCGACGGCTCGGTTCTGATGGAGGCCGACCTGGTGATCTCCTTCAAGGTTTTCCGCGAACAATTCGGCAGCCGCGTCGTGCTCTGGCCCGAGGCCCGGAAGATCGACACCGAATACCTCGACGGGCCGTTCAAATACATGAAGTCCAACTGGAGCTTCGCCGACCGTGCCGATGGCGGCTGCGATGTGTCCTTTTTCGTCGATTTCGAGTTCCGCAATGCCATCCTGCGAAGCATCATCGGCGTGGTCTTCAATGAGGCGATGCACCGCATCGTCCGCGCCTTCGAATCCCGTGCCCAAGAGCTTTATGGTTGAGCCCACGGCTGTCACCGGCGGCGTTTAACATGTTTTGAAAACTCCACAGACTGGCCCCGTTTCCGACGCAATCATCGGCGATTCAACGGTTTGGTAACCACTATGGAGACAAAGCGCCATGCTGACATCATCCCTCGGGCTCGGGGGCGCATCTTCGATGCCCGCCGCGGAGAAGAAGACCAAGGACAAACAAAAGGCCGAGAAGGACAAGGGCCCTTCCGAGAACAGCCAGGCCAAGAACAAACCCGCCAAGGCCGAGCCGGCCCCGGCGCAAAGCACCGACAGCGCCAATGCGGCGGCGCCGGTCGCGGAGAAACCCGCCGTCGTCGTGACCCAGAAGGTCGCGCCGGTGGCCGCCATCGAGCGCCCGACCGATATCTCGCAGGCCCGCGCCCAGGCGTTGCGGGTGCAGGCCGAAACCCAGATGAACAGCCTGGTCGACGGGCTGGGACAGACCCCCAAGTCGGACCTTCTCGCCGCGCGGGAAACCGTCGCCGAGGACCGGCCCGGGGCGCTGAGCGCAGCCCTCAAGGGCTATGCCAAGACGGCGTCGGAACCGGCCAGGGCCAGCGTGGGCTTTGATGCGGTGATCTGATCCGCGCGACCGGGCCGCCTCGGCCCGCTCTCCGATCTGCCGGTGTTATCGGGCCGGCGGGTCGGCCGCCTCGACCTCGCGGATCAGCGCGTTGATCTCTTCGGCGATGATCTGCGGGTGGTCTTCCGGGGTAAAATGCTTGCCCCCTTCGATCCGGCGCAGGGGCGCCTTCAGATCGCGGGCCAGCCGTTCGCCATAATCCAGCGTCTGGAATTCGTCCTCGGCCCCCCAGGCGATCCGCGCCGGTATCCCGAGGCGCGGCAGGTCTTCGGCCACCGCCATGGTATCGGCATTGTCGAGCGACTGGGTCTGCCGTACGAAGGCTTCGGCCCCGTCATGCGCCTCGTAATAGGGCGCATGGGTTTCCAGCGCCTCTGCGCGGGCCTCCGCGGCGTCATGGCCTTTCGAGAACATCAACTTCATGAACTGACGCACCGAGCCGTCGGGCGCATGTTTGAGGATCGAGCCGGTGGCCGCCACCGCCTTGACCACAGGCACCGGCCAGGATTCGTAACAGATCGCATTGGTCAGAAAGAGCCCGCTGACCTTGTCGGGGTGCCGCGCCGCAAGGATCTGCGCCACGCCGCCGCCCAGGTCATGGCCTGCCACCACCGCGCGGGCGATGCCCTGATCCTCCATCCAGGCGGCCAGGTAGCCGGCCTGCGCCGCCACCGAGATATCGCGGTCGCGGCCCTCCGGGATCGAGCTGCCGTAGCCGACCATCTCCCAGGCCAACACCCGCCGTTTCTGGATCAGCGGCGCGACATGGCGCCAGAGGGCGGGGCAGGTGGGGATGCCGTGAACCAGGATGACGGGATCGCCGGATCCGCTCTCTTCCCAGCGCATGGGGATGTCCTGAACGCGGGCGGTGTGACTTTGCATGACGTGACCTTCCTCTGTGCATTTTGCTCAGGGGATCAACAAGATCGCCGGCGCCGGTGTTCCAAATGCGGGCCCGGCACGCAAAAAGGGCCCACGCAGGGCCCTTTTCTCGGTCTGTATGTTTCGGTCAGGCGACAGGGCGCCGCCTCAGCTCGCGTGGTCGTAGGCCCGTTCGCCATGCACAATGATGTCGAGCCCGCTGTGCTCGGTCTCTTCATCGACCCGCAGCGGCGTGATCGCCTTGACCACGAAGATCAGCACTACCGTCACCACCACGGTGAACACACCCACGATCGCCAGCGATCCGAGTTGCGCGGCAAAGCTGCCGGCGCCGAAGACCGCGATCATGATGGTGCCGAAGATGCCGCCGACCCCGTGCACCGCAAAGACGTCGAGCGTGTCGTCGATCTTGAGCGTGTTGCGGATCAGGTTCACCGCCTCCTGGCAGAGCACACCCGCCACAGCACCGATGATCAGCGCCTCGACCGGGCCGACAAAGCCCGAGGCCGGGGTGATCGAGGCGAGGCCGGCGATGGTGCCGGTGACCATGCCCACCAGCGAGGCCTTGCCGAACTTGATCTTTTCCCAGAGCGCCCAGGTCAGCGAAGCCGTCGCCGCCGAAAGGTGCGTCACCGTCAGCGCCATGGCAGCACCGCCGTCGGCCGCCAGCTGCGAGCCGCCGTTGAAGCCGAACCAGCCGACCCATAGCATAGCCGCGCCGATCATCACGAAACCGGGGTTGTGCGGCGGCGTGGTCTTGTTGCGCCGCGGCCCGAGAAACACCGCCAGCAAGAGCGCCGCGAGGCCGGCCGTTTCGTGCACCACGATGCCGCCGGCAAAATCCCGCACCCCGGTTTCGCCAAAGATGCCGCCATCCGACAGCATGCCGCCGCCCCAGATCCAATGCACCACCGGCGCATAGACCAACAGCATCCAGAGCGCCGAGAACAGCAGCACAAAGCCAAAGCCCACCCGTTCGACATAGGCACCGACGATCAGCGCCGGGGTGATGATGGCAAAGGTCATCTGGAAGGCAAAGAACAGTACCTCGGGCAGGGTGCCGGCCAGGTCATCGGCGCTCAGCCCCAGAAGCAGCACCTTGTCGAGCCCGCCCCAGAGCCCGCTGTCGCCGCCGCCGAAGGCGATGGAATAGCCCAGCGCGAACCACAGCACGCTCATCAGGCAGGCGATGGCATAGCAATGCATGAAGACGCTGAGCACATTGCGGGCGCGCACAAGCCCGCCATAAAACAGGGCAAGCCCCGGCAATGTCATGAAGAGGACCAGCGCAGTTGCAACGATGATCCAGGCGGTATCGGCTCCGTTCATGCCTGAAATTCCTTCCTGAGTGCGGTTTTCGGGGAAAAACCGCAAAGCCGCTGCAAAAAAAAGCGGCAACTGCGCTCAGGCCCGCACAAAAGCACGGCATTTACGATGTGACGAATTTTTAGGCGATGAATCCGGCGAAATGATTAATTGCTGTGCAGGGCGCGCAAAAGCAGGCCCAGCGCATGGTCACGCGCCGCCGCGCGCACCCGGTCGCGGCCCAGTGCGCCGAAATCCACCGTCTCGCAGGTGGTGCTGGCACCGGTGGCAATGGCAAAGCAGACCCGGCCTTCGGGTTTCTCGGCGTTGCCGCCGCCCGGCCCGGCAATGCCGCTGATCGACACCGCCGCATCGGCCCCTGCGCGCCGCAACGCGCCCTGAGCCATTTCGCGCGCCACCGGTTCCGAGACCGCGCCATGGGCCTCGAGGGTGGCGGCCCGCACCCCCAACAGATCCTGCTTGGTCTGGTTGGAATAGGTGACAAAGCCGCAATCGAAGATGTCCGAGGCACCGGGCGGATCGGTGATTGCCGCCGCCACCATGCCACCGGTGCAGCTCTCGGCGCAGGTCACCCGTTTGCCGGCCCGCCGCGCCGCCGCCAGAAGATCCGCCGCCAGAAGACCCGCCGCAAGACTCATGTCAGCAGCACCAGATGCGCCAGTGCCGCCAGCACGATGACCACGCCGCCGGCCGCGATGCCGGCAAAGACATCGTCCAGCATCACGCCCATTGGCCCGCCCTTGCGGTCGGCCCAGCCCACCGGGCCCGGCTTCCAGATGTCGAACAGCCGAAAGAACAGAAAGGCGGCAAGGATGCCCGGCCAGAGCCGCAGCACATCCGCCCCGGCAAAGACCGCGCCATAAGACACCGGCCAGAGCGCCAGCCATTGGCCGACGACCTCATCGACGACAATTTCCGAAGGGTCATGATCGGCCTTGCCGGCGGTTTCGCGGCCGGTCGCCCAATAGCCCAGGGCAAAAATCGCCAAAGTCGCCAGCAGCAGAAGCCAGGGCCCGCCCAGCAGGTGCAGCACATAGGCAAAGGGCAGGGCGGCCAGCGAGCCCCAGGTGCCCGGCGCGGGCTTGAGATAGCCGGAATAGAACCAGGTGGCGATCAACCGGCTCATGCGGGCACCAGAAGCACGCTGGCCTGTGCCGCAATGCCCTCTTCGCGGCCGGTAAAGCCGAGTTTTTCCGACGTGGTCGCCTTGACCGAAACCTGATCCATCCCGACCCCCATGATCTCTGCCAGTGCCTGGCGCATCCGCTCCGAATGCGGGCCCACCTTGGGCCGTTCACAGATAAGCGTGATATCGGCGTTGCCCAGGGTGAATCCCATGTCCTTTGCCAGATCAACCGCATGGCGCAGGAAGATATGGCTTTCGGCGCCTTTCCACTGCGGATCCGAGGGCGGAAAATGCTGGCCGATGTCGCCCCGTGCGAGGGCGCCATAAATCGCGTCGGTCAGCGCATGCATGCCGACATCGGCGTCGGAATGGCCCTTGAGCCCGCGTCCATGCGGCAGTTTCACGCCGCAGAGCATCACGTGATCGCCCTCACAGAACTGGTGCACGTCATAGCCTGTGCCGATACGCATCGCGGCGGCTCCTTTCAGCAGGGATTCGGCCCGCGCGAAATCGGCGGGCAGGGTGATTTTCAGGTTCTCTTCTGCGCCAGCGGTGATGGCGACGTCCAGCCCGAATGCGCGCGCCACGGCGACGTCATCGGCGGCCTCGGTGGTATGGGCGCGGTGCGCGGCAAGGATGGCGTCGAAGTGAAAGCCCTGCGGCGTCTGCGCGCTAAAAAGCCCCTCACGGTCGCGCGTGCCGGTGACGCGGGCCGTCGCGCCGGTCCAGAGGGCATCGGTCACCGGGAGCGCCGGGGCGGCGCCTTGCGCATGGGCCAGCGCGGCGATCACCGCGTCGATCACCGCGCCGGGCACGCAGGGCCGCGCCACGTCGTGGATCAACACCATATCGGGGCGGTCCCCGGCCAGCGCCTCGAGGCCGCGGCGCACGCTTTCGGACCGCGTTTTGCCGCCGTCGATCAGCCGCACGTCGAGCGCCGCAGCCTCGGCGCGGTCTTCCGGGTGAATCACCAGCGCCCGCGTGGTAATATCGGGCCGGTCAAAGGCCGCCAGCGTCCAGTCGACAACGCGCCGGCCGGCCAGCGGGCGCCATTGTTTCGGCGCGCCGGGCCCTGCGCGGGTGCCGCGCCCGGCGGCAACAATCAAAGCTGCGATTTTCATGGCCGCCTGATACGACCTGCCGAAGCAAACGGCAATTGCCCCCGGGAAGCTGCCCGTTTTTTGGGCAGCCGTCCTTTTCGCAGTCGCAGAAAGTGCGGCAAAGATTGAAGTTGCCCCGGGCAGGGGTTAGGCCGGAGGGGAATGCACAAGGATTAAGCACGTGACCATTCAGGTGGCAGACCTATCGCTCAACCCCCCGGTTTTCCTCGCGCCTTTGGCGGGGATCACCGATTTGCCGTTTCGCAACCTCGTCCAGAGCTTTGGTGCCGGGCTGGTTGTCTCGGAAATGGTGGCCAGCCAGGAGATGGTGCAGGCCAAGCCCGGGGTGCGCGAAAAGGCCGAGCTGGGCTATGGCATCGAGGCGACCTCGGTGCAGATCGCCGGCCGCGAGGCGCATTGGATGGCCGAGGCCGCCCGACAGATCGAGGCCAATGGCGCCCGGCTGATCGACATCAACATGGGCTGTCCGGCCAAGAAGGTGACTTCGGCCAGCGGGGCCGGTGCGGCCGGTTCGGCGCTGATGAAGGATCTCGACCATGCGCTGACGCTGATCGAGGCGGTGGTGGGCGCGGTCGATCTGCCGGTGACGCTCAAGACGCGGCTGGGCTGGGACGACAATCTGCTCAACGCGCCGGAGTTGGCGCGGCGCGCCCAGGAGGCGGGGGTCAGGATGATCACCATCCACGGCCGGACCCGCTGCCAGTTCTACAAGGGCCGCGCCGACTGGGATGCAATCGCCAATGTCAGCGCCGCCGTCGATATCCCGGTGATAGCCAATGGTGACATTACTTCCAGCACGCAAGCCGCTGACGCAATGGCGAAATCCTGCGCTCAGGGGGTGATGGTCGGGCGCGGGGCTCAGGGCCGACCATGGATACTGGCGCAAATGGCGCATGATCTCTTTGGCACACCGGCCCCGGAAGTTCCGCGAGGCAAGGCGTTTTCTGACATGGTTGCAGGGCATTACGAGGCGATGCTGATGTTCTACGGCAAGGAGCTCGGGCTGCGCGTGGCGCGCAAGCACCTGGGCTGGTACATGGATGTCGCAGGGACCGAGCCGGGGCTGCGCCGCGTCCTTCTCACCAGCAAGGCGCCGGCCGAGGTGCTGGCGCGCCTGCCGGAGGCGCTGGCCGGAGAGACCGAGGTGGCCGCATGACCGCGCCGGCCGCCACCACCGACAATGCCGTCTGGTCCTCGCTGCCGGTGCCGGCGATCCTGATCGACGACGGCGACCGCATCGTCGATGTGAACCCGGCCGCCGAGGGCTTTCTCAACTCCTCGGCCAAGGCGCTTCGGGGCGAGCCGGTCTGGGACCGGCTCGCCGTCGACGCGCCGTTGGAAGAAAGCTTCGGGCGCGCCAGGGCGCAGGGAACCGCGCTGTTCGTCAATGATGTCGACGTCGGCACCGGCGACCGCGCGCCGCTTCAGTGCAACCTACAGGTCGCGCCGCTGCAAGACGCCGCCGGCGGCATGATGCTGCTGATTTCGCCACGCGAGCTGGCGGGGCGGATGACCCAGAGCCATTCGGTGAAATCCGCCGCCAAATCCGCCATCGGCATGGCCGAGATGCTGGCCCATGAAATCAAGAATCCGCTGGCCGGGATCGCCGGCGCGGCGCAGCTTCTGAGCATGAACCTCAGCGCTGAAGATCTTGAAATGACAGACCTTATCGTCGGTGAGACCCGGCGGATCGTGAAGCTTCTGGAGCAGGTCGAACAATTCGGCAATCTCTCGGCGCCCGAGCGCGGATCGGTCAATATCCACGATGTTCTCGACCGGGCGCGGCGCTCTGCGCTGGTGGGTGCCGCGGCGCATATGAAGATCATCGAGGATTACGACCCCTCGCTGCCGCATGTCTGGGGCGATGCCGACCAGCTCTTGCAGGTGATCTCGAACCTGATCCGCAATGCCGCCGAGGCCGCCGGCCCCGAGGGCGGCACCATTCGCCTGCACACCTATTACGAACGCGCCTTCCGCCTGCGGCGTTCGGATGGCACCGGCCAGACCCTGCCGCTTCAGGTCGAAGTGATCGACGATGGCCCGGGCCTGCCGGAAGCGCTCAAGGGCGACATCTTCGAGCCGTTTGTCTCGGGCCGCGAGAATGGCACCGGGCTGGGCCTGGCGCTGGTGAGCAAGATCATTTCCGACCATGACGGTTGGATTTCAGTCACTTCCGTGCCCGGGCGCACGGTCTTTCGAATTTCCCTGCCGATGGTGCCCAAGGGCGCCACAGCGGGCAGAGCCTAGGAGGATTTCTCATGGACGGCACGATCCTGGTTGCTGACGACGACCGCACCATCCGCACGGTGCTGACCCAGGCGCTGACCCGCGCGGGCTGCAAGGTGCATGCCACCTCGTCGCTGACCACGCTGATGCGCTGGGTCGGCGAGGGCAAGGGCGACGTGGTCATCTCCGACGTTGCAATGCCGGATGGCAATGGGTTGGAAATGCTTCCGAAAATCCGCCAGGACCGACCCGACCTGCCGGTCATCGTGATCTCGGCGCAGAACACCATCATGACGGCGATCCAGGCGGCCGAGGCCGAGGCCTATGATTACCTGCCCAAGCCCTTCGATCTGCCGGATCTGATGAAGCGCACCGCCCGGGCGCTCGAGGCGCGCAGCGCCCCGGCCCGGCCGGCGCCGGATGTACCCGATCAGCCGGACGAATTGCCGCTGGTCGGCAGGACGCCGGTGATGCAGGCGCTTTACCGGTTGGTGGCGCGGGTGATGAACACCGATCTTCCGGTGCTGATTTCCGGTGAAAGTGGCACCGGCAAGTCCCTGATCGCGCGGGCCATTCACGACTTCTCCGACCGGCGCACGCTGCCGTTTGTCACCGTCACCGGCAATGAGTTGCAGGACATCGAAGGCCCGGCGCGGGTGCTGGCGCGGGTCAAGGGCGGCACGCTGCTGCTGGACGAGATCACCGACATTCCCGATGACATCCAGGCGCGGATCGTGCGGATGATCGACACGCCCGGCGACCACGTGCCGCGCTTCATGGCGACCAGTCAGGGCGATCTGGCCGAGGCGCTGGACAAGGGGCGGCTGCGGCAGGATCTCTATTATCGGCTCTCGGGCGCCTCGATCCAGGTGCCGAGCCTGCGCGAACGGGTCGAGGACATCGCCCTGCTGACCGATCATTTCCTGCTGCGGGCCGAGCGCGACGGCGCGCCCAAGCGCTGGCTTTCGGGCGATGCCGCCGAGCTGTTTCGCGCCTACAGCTGGCCGGGCAATGTCCGCCAGCTGGAGAACGCGGTGCGCCGGCTGAGTCTGACCAGCCGGGCCGAGGAAATCACCCGCACCGAGGTTGAGCTGGTGCTCGGCAATCAACCCGAGATGGAGCCGGTGCTTTCGGGCGGCAGCAGCGAAAAGCTGGGGGCGGCAGTTTCCCGCCACCTGCGCCGGTATTTCGACCTGCATGGCGCGCTCTTGCCGCCGCCGGGGCTTTATCAGCGTATTCTCAAGGAGGTGGAATACCCGTTGATCGAAATCGCGCTCGAGGCCACCGGCGGAAATCAGGCGAAATGCGCCGAACTGCTCGGCATCAACCGCAATACGCTGCGCAAGAAAATCACCGATCTCGATATTCCCGTGACACGGCGCCGCAAGTTGATGTAAAACAGCCACATGAGTGGCCCCGATGTCGCAACCCATGTGGTTCGACGGGAGAGAGCCACAGGATATGGCGGTTCGCCGCGCAAGCGGCACATCTGAGTGAGGGCGGTCTGTGGCCACTGGGGCACATGCATCGGCGCGAGGTTTGAACGGGGGCGGCAGGACTCCGCCGGTTCGGCGGGTCTCTCTGGAGGGGCTGCGGCGGTGGGCGCGTCAGCGCCGGGTCCAGAACATCACGACCCTGGCGCTGGTGGTGCTGGGCCCTTGCCTGGCGTTTGCCACCTTTCTTGTCATGGGGCCGCTCAACATGGGCGCCAGCGCGCCGGGGCTGCGGCTGATCCTGCTGGCGGATTTTGTCTATGTCCTGCTGATCGCGGCGCTGGTGCTGCAACGGGTGGCGCGGATGGTGGCGGCGCGCCGGGCGCGTTCGGCCGGGTCGCGGCTGCACCTGCGGCTGACCGGGGTGTTTGCGCTGATGGCGCTGATCCCGGCGGTGACGGTGGCGGTCTTTGCCGTGCTGACAATCAACATCGGGCTCGAGACCTGGTTCTCGGACAGGGTGCGCCAGGTGGTGGGGGCGTCGCTTTCGGCCGCCAAGGCCTATCAGGCCGAACAGCGCGAGGATCTGGCTGAGGATGCCCGCGCGCTGGCCGGCTATATCAATGCCCAGCGTCCGACCGTGCTGCGCGATCCGACGACCAATCTGCGCAAGGTGCTGACCGACGGGCAGGGGCTGATCCAGCGCGGGCTGCGCGAGGCCTATCTGATCGACGGCACCGGCGAGCTGCGCACCCGTGGCGAACGGTCCTACCTGTTCGATTTCGAGAAACCCACGGCGGCGCAGATCGCCGCCAGCCAGGGCGACAACAGCCTGAGCCTGATCGAGGATTGGGAAAACAGCGAGTTTCGCGCCATCGTGCCGCTCAGCGAATTTCCCGACCGCTATCTCTATATCTCCCGCAACGTCAACGGCGAGCTGCTCGACCTGCTCGACGATACCCAGCAGACCGCGCAATTCTATCAGCAACAGGAAAGTGAGCGCGGCCGGCGCCTGTTCGACTTCGCGCTGATCTACCTGGGTTTTGCGCTGTTGCTGGTGCTGGCCGCCACCTGGCTGGGCCTGTGGTTCGCCGAACGGCTGTCGCGGCCGGTGGGCCGGCTGACTGGCGCGGCGCAGCGGGTCGGTGCCGGCGATCTGGATGTGCAGGTGCGCGAAGAGGAAGGCGACGACGAGATCGCCATGCTCGGCCGCTATTTCAACCAGATGACCCGTCAGCTCAAGGGCCAGCGCGAGACCCTGCTCGACAACACCCGCCAGATCGAACGCCGCCGCAGGATGTTCGATTCGGTGCTGTCCTCGGTGACGTCAGGCGTGGTCGGGCTCGACGATGCCGGGCGGGTGTCCTTCGTCAACCGCTCGGCCGAGCGGCTTCTGGGCTGGAGCGAAAACCGCCAGACCGTGCCGCTGAATGTGGCGGTGCCGGAATTCGGCCCGCTGTTCGAGGCACTGGCCGCCGGCGAACGCAACGTGGTGCAGCAAGAGGTCAAGGTGGTGCGCGAGGGCCGGCAGGAGAACCTGCTGGTGCGCATGGCCACCCGAAGCCGCGAGGACGGCGGGCTCGAAGGCTATGTGGTGGCCTTCGACGATGTGTCCGACCTTGTGGCGGCGCAGCGCATGGCCGCCTGGGGCGACGTGGCGCGGCGCATCGCGCATGAAATCAAGAACCCGCTGACGCCGATCCAGCTTTCGGCCGAGCGCATCCATCGCAAGTTCCGCCGCGAGCTCGACGCGGCCAGCGCCGCCAAGCTCGAGGAGCTGACCGGGGTGATCGTGCGCCAGACCAACGATCTGCGGCGCATCGTCGACGAATTTTCGAAATTCGCCCGCATGCCGGAACCCGACCGCGCGCCGGAGGATGTGGTCGACCTGCTGCGCGGCGCGCTGCTGTTGCAGGAAAGCGGCCAGCCGGATGTGCGCTTCGACGTGGCTCTGCCCGAAGGGCCGATGATGGCCGATCTCGACGCCACGATGATCAGCCAGGCGCTGACCAACCTGATCAAGAACGCCGGCGAGGCCATCGAGACCCTGCAAGAGCGTGGCGCGCCCGAGGGCCACAGGCCGATGATCCGCGTCACCTGCGAGGACGAGGGCCGCCAGGCGCTGATCCACATCATGGACAACGGCATCGGCCTGCCCGAAGACCGCGCGCGGCTGTTCGAGCCCTATGTGACGACCCGCGACAAGGGCACCGGGCTGGGCCTGCCCATCGTCAAGAAGATCATCGAGGAACATGGCGGCAGTCTTGCACTGGAAGACGCGCCGCGATTTGACGGCCAGCCCGCTGCCGGGGCGATGGCCGTGATCCGGCTGCCTTTGGCGGCGGATTTGGACAGTGTGCGTGAAGAGGACCGAGGGGAAACGAGCAAATGAGCGATATTCTAATTGTCGACGACGAACGCGATATCCGCGAGCTGATCGGGGATATTTTGGAAGATGAGGGCTTTACCACCCGTCTTGCCGGCGGGTCGGATGAATGCATGGCCGCGCTCAACGACGAGCCGCCGGCGCTGATGATCCTCGATATCTGGCTCAAGGACAGCCGGATGGACGGCATCGACATCCTCAAGACGGTCAAGCGCGACAACCCGGGCATTCCGGTGGTGATCATCTCGGGCCATGGCAATATCGAGATCGCCGTCGCCGCGATCAAGCAGGGCGCCTATGACTTCATCGAGAAGCCGTTCAACATCGATCAGCTATTGGTGGTGATCCGCCGCGCGATGGAGACATCGCGTCTGCGCCGCGAGAACCAGCAGCTCAAGCGCAAGGAAAGCACCGCCGCCGAGATGGTCGGCGAAAGCGCCGCGTTCCGGGCGTTGCTGGGCCAGCTCGACAAGGTGACCAAATCCAACGGCCGGGTGATGCTGACCGGGCCGGCCGGCAGCGGCAAGGAGGTGGCGGCGCGCTACATCCACGCCCATTCCGCCCGCGCCGAGGCGCCTTTCATCACCGTCAACTGCGCCTCGATCGAGCCCGAGACCATGGAGGAGGTGCTGTTCGGCCGCGAGAGCGCCGAACGCGGCGTCGAGGCCGGCCTGCTGGAACAGGCGCATGGCGGGGTGATCTATTTCGACGAGGTGGCCGACATGCCGCTCGGCACTCAGTCCAAGATCCTGCGGGTGCTGGTCGATCAGCAGTTCACCCGCGTCGGCGGCACCGACAAGGTGCGGGTGGACCTGCGGGTGATCTCTTCGACCAACCGTAACCTGGAAGAAGAGATCGAGGCCGAGCGCTTCCGCCAGGAGCTCTATCACCGGCTCAACGTGGTGCCGATCGCCGTGCCCTCGCTTGAGGAACGGCGCGAGGATATCCCGGTGCTGGCGCAATATTTCATCAAGGTCTGCCACGACACCCAGGGCCTGCCGATGCGCAGCCTGTCGGATGAGGCCGTGGCCCTGATGCAGACGATGACCTGGCCGGGCAACGTCCGCCAGCTCAAGAACTTGATCGAACGGGTGCTGATCCTTGGCGACGGCACCGGCGAGATCGACGCCCACGAGCTGCCGCAGGATGCGCCGGCGGGGCAGGAAGAGGGCCGGGTGGTGCTGGCCGGCACGCTGGCGACCCTGCCGCTGCGCGAGGCGCGCGAGGCCTTCGAGCGGGAATACCTGCTGACCCAGATCAACCGCTTCGGCGGCAACATCAGCCGCACCGCCTCGTTTGTCGGCATGGAGCGCTCGGCCCTGCACCGCAAGCTGAAGTCGCTGGGCGTGGTCACCTCGTCGAAATCCGGTGCCCGGGTGGCGCGGGTCGGCGAGACGGCGGCACAGGCGGGCTGACCGGTGCCAGCAGTGATGACGCGGCGCCGCGTGGCCCTGGGCCTCGCGGCGCTGGGGCTGTCGGCCGGCTGCGGCGCGCCGGCGCCGCAGATGAGTTTCGCCGAAACCGGCAACAGCGAGGCCCGGATCGCCGCGCTGACCCGGGCGCTTCTGGCGCTGGGGCCGGAGGTGGATGCGCAAGAGGCGGGGCGCACCGCGCGGATCGCGGTATTGCGGCCGCTCGACTGGGCCGAGGAATGGCAGGTGGTCGACCCGCCGCTGAAGCACAATTTCAAGGTGATCCACGGCCTGCGCGAAAAGGGGCTCTGCCGCGACTGGACCAATGCGCTTTATGCGGCGCTGCATGCCGAGAGGCTGCGGACCATCGATCTGCACGTCGGCTTTTCCAATGCCCGCAACGTCCGGCTCGAACATGTCTCGGTGGTGGTCTCTGCCCGGGGCCGGCCGATGGAGGCGGGGCTGCTGCTCGATCCCTGGCGCATCGGCCAGGGGCGGCTGTGGTTCGGCCGGGTGACGGAAGACCCGCGGTATGAATGGGAAACGCTGGAAGCGGTGCGCGCCTGGCAAGCGCAACAGAAGGCGCGGCTCGGTCTCTGAACAGCCGACACCCGGCGGCGGGCTTGTCTTGCGCGTCGCTTCGCGGCAGGTTTCGCGAATAACCGCACCACACGAGATTTTTCATGCGTATTTTCCCCGGCCTTCTGACCGCCGCCTGTCTTGTTGCCACGCCGCTGGCGGCCGACGAGATCACCGACACCCTGAACAGCGCCCTCGCGGCCTATGAAGCGGGCGATATCCAATACGCCCTCGATGAGATCGACATCGCGAGGCAGCAGCTGCTTGGCCGCAAGACCGGCGCGCTCAGCGCCTTTCTGCCGCCGGCGCCCGAAGGCTGGACCCGCGAGATCGACGAAGAGGCGGCCCCGGGGCTGGCAATGATCGGCGGTGGCGTTGGCGCCGAGGCAAGCTATGCCGGCGAGGGCAAGCGCTTTGCCATCAAGCTCATGGCCGACAATCCGATGGTGGCGAGCTTGGCGGGGGTGATCAACAATGCCGCAATGATGGGGCTGACGGTCGAACGGGTGAACCGCCAGAAATTCGCCATTCAGGACGGCGAGATCATGGGGCTTGTGGCCAACCGCATTCTGGTTCAGGTCTCCGGCGCGGATACCGAAACCATGCTCGCCACGCTGGAAAAGATGGATTTCAAGGCCATGCAGGGCTTCGGGCAGTAGGCCCGGCGTCTTGGCCTCAAGGCCAGAGGTCCCGGGGCGGGCCCGGGACGGGGGGGGGGGCGCTGCCGCCGGTCAGGGCGTTGGGAAATTGGCCCGAGATCCGCGCCCCGGCCCCGCGCCGGGGCCTCTGGGTCGGCGAAGTGCCCCGGTCCTCGCGAAGAGCCATAATCCCGCTGAAAACACCCGGCCCGCACCCGGGACGGGGGATCAGCCGCCGGTCAGGCCTTCGATCTGGGTCGGCGGGGTGCGGCGGGTCACCAGTTCCGGGCGGCGCTTTTCGTAGAACGCATTGCCGCCGGCGGTCGCCACATAATGGATGTTGTTGTAGTTCGCGACGTAATAGGCGGCGTGGAAGAACCGGCCATTGGTGATCAGCGGATGGCGTTCGCCTTGCAGCACCGCCCGCGCCGATTCCAGCGCCAGCGGCAGGCCCCGGTCGGTCATCGGGCGGGTCATCACGCCCGGCGCGAACTGGTTCTTCTGCGAGACCACGCCGCAGACCGTATCCGGGAAATCGTCCGAGGCGACGCGGTTCATCACCACGGTGCCCACCCCGATCATGCCGTCGCGGCTCGAGCGGTTCGATTCGAAGTACATCGCCCGGGTCATGCATTCCAGCGCCTGCGGGTCGGGGCGCGGCGCCGACCGGTCGCGTTGTCCGCAGCTCGCCAGAATCGCGAGCGCCGAGACCAGGGTCACGGTTCTCAGGCTAGTCTTCGTCAGGGTCATCCGGCGGTCTCTCTCGCTGTGTGGCTGCGCAGGTTTTCAGCGTCACAGCAATCTCGGGCGGCTTTTGCAAGTCTTTTTGCCCGGGAGGCGGCCGGAACGCGGCCGCTTGCCGTATTTGCCACAGCTGGCCCGTCGCCATCCGCGTAGCGCGTTGACGCTCTTGCACGCATCTGCCAAGGATGATTTTCGCGATCGGGGCAGGGGAGCCTGAGCCATGAAAGTTATCATCTGTGGCGCCGGACAGGTCGGCTGGCAGATCGCGCGTCATCTGTCGGGTGAGCGCAACGATGTCACGGTGGTCGACAGCAACCCCGACCTGGTGCGCCGGGCCACCGATACCTTGGACGTGCAGGGCATTGCCGGTTTTGCCAGCTATCCCGACATTCTCGACCGGGCCGGCGCGCGCGATGCCGACATGATCATCGCCGCCACCCATTCCGACGAGGTCAACATGGTCACCTGTCAGGTGGCCCATTCGGTCTTTGCCATCCCGCGCAAGGTGGCGCGACTGCGCTCTCAGAGCTATCTCGACGCGATCTATTCCGATCTCTACCGCCGCGATCACATGCCGATCGACGTGGTGATCTCGCCCGAGAAGGAGGTCGCCGACGCCGCGCTGCAACGGCTTTCGGCGCCGGCCGCCTTCGACACCGAGCATTTCCTCGACGGCAAGGCGCAGTTTCTCGGTCTTCGGCTCACCGCCGAATGCCCGGTGCTCAACACGCCGCTGCGCCAGCTCACCGATCTGTTCTCGACCCTGCGGTCGGTGGTGGTGGCGATCCGTCGCGAGGGCACGCTCTTTGCGCCCGATCCCGGCGATCAGCTCTTTGCCGGCGACGATTGTTATCTGATGAGCCACATCGACGACGTGACCCGCACGATGGAGATCTTCGGCAAGACCCAGACCAAGCAGGAGCGCGTGGTGCTGGTCGGCGGCGGCAATGTCGGCCTCGCCGTGGCGCAGGCGCTCGAATCCCGGGCCGAGCGGATCCGCGCCAAGGTGATCGAGAAGAACCGCAAATGCGCCGAACGGGCGGCGGATATCCTCGAGCGGACCATCGTGCTCAATGGCGACGGTCTGGATGCGGCGCTGCTGAAAGAGGCCAATATCCACCGCGCCGACGCGGTGCTGACGGTCACCGACGACGACAAGGTCAACATGCTGGCGGCGGTGCGCGCCAAGGCCGAGGGCTGTCCCTTTGCCATCGCGCTGATCAACGATCCGACGCTGGTGCCGCTGATGGGGCCGCTGGGCATCGACGCCTATATCAACCCGCGCGCCACCACCGTCAGCTCGATCCTGCGCCACATCCGCCATGGCCGGGTGCGCGGTGTCTATTCGGTGGGCGATGCCGAGGCCGAGGTGATCGAGGCCGAGGTGCTTTCGACCTCGCCGATCGCCGGCCAGCGCATCCGCGACATCGATTTCCCCGAGGGTGTGCTGGTGGGCGCGGTCTTGCAGGAGGGCAAGGTGATGCGGCCCACGGGCGCGCTCAGGATCGAAGAGGGCAATGTCATCGCGCTGTTCTCGATGACCAAGGATGTCCCTGAGGTGGAGCGCCTGCTCCAGGTCTCGATCGACTTTTTCTAGATGCTCAACACCCTGAAAAACCTTCCCTTCTTTCTTCAGCTTGTGGGGCTTTGCGGGCTGTGGATGATGGTTCCGGCGGTGCATGCGCTGGCCTCGGAAGCGTTTCACCAGGCGCGCACCTTCTTTTATGCCGGCCTGCTGACGCTGATCCTGGTCAGCCTTGTCGGCATCGCCATTTCGAACCAGGTGCAGAACCGTTCCGGCCTGCGCCAGCTGCTGGGGCTGCTGGGCGCCTTCACCGTGCTGCCGCTGATCATGGCGGTGCCATTTCACGAGGCGCTGCGCACCACCTCGTTTCTCAACGCCTATCTCGAGATGGTCTCGAGCTTTACCACCACCGGCGCGACGCTGTTTGCGCCGGAACGGCTGTCCGACACCCTGCATCTCTGGCGCGCGCTGGTCGGCTGGATGGGCGGGTTGCTGATGTGGATCGCCGCGGCGGCGATCCTCGCGCCGCTCAATCTCGGCGGCTTCGAGGTGACCGCCAGCGCCGAGCCGGGCGGTGGCGAAGCCCGCGTCGCCACCATGGAAGGCGCCGATCCGGTGACCCGGCTGATGCGGACCTCGTGGCGGCTGATCCCGGTCTATTTCGGGCTGACGCTGGCGCTCTGGATCACGCTGCTGGTGGCGGGCGAGGCGCCGCTGGTGGCCTTCAGCCATGCCGCCTCGACGCTGGCGACCTCCGGCATTTCGCCAATCGGCGGGGTGCAGAGCGGTGCGGCCGGCTTTGTCGGCGAGGGGCTGATCTTTCTCTTCCTGCTGTTCTCGCTGTCGCGGCTGACCTTCACCAATGACACCGTCACCGGCGCTGCCGCCGATCTGCGCCATGACCCCGAGTTCCGGCTGGGCCTGCTGCTGGTGGTGCTGGTGCCCGGTTTTCTGATCCTGCGCCATTGGGCCGGGGCCTTCGAGGTCGACGAGGTTGACGACCTGTTCTCGGCCGTCCGTGCGGCCTGGGGCAGCATGTTCACCGTGCTGTCGTTTCTCTCGACCACCGGCTTCGAAAGCGCCGACTGGGCCGCCGCGCGCAGTTGGTCCGGCCTCGACAACCCGGGCATCATCCTTCTGGGGCTTGCCATGATCGGTGGCGGCGTGGCCACCACCGCCGGCGGGGTCAAGCTGCTCAGGGTCTTCGCGCTCTATCTCAACGGCCGGCGCGAGATCGAACGGCTGGTACATCCCTCCTCGGTCGGCAATGCCCGCGCCGTCAGCCGGCGCATCCGCCGGCACGGCGCCTTTGTGGCCTGGGTCTTCTTCATGCTCTTCGCCATCTCGCTGGCGGCGATCACGGTGATTCTCGGCGGCTTTGGCGTGCGTTTCGACGCCGCCATCGTGCTGGCCACCTCGGCGCTGTCGACAACCGGGCCGCTGACCGACGTGGCGCTGGAGGCGCCGATCGTGCTGGTCGAGCTCAACGCCGGGGCCAAGCTGGTCTATGGCGCGGCCATGGTGCTGGGGCGGCTGGAAACGCTGGCGATCATCGCGCTTTTGTCGCCCAACCTGTGGCGCAATTGACTTTTGCTGCACCGCAGCATAATTTGTCGTCATTCGGGGCTGGAAAACCCTTGGCTGGCACGACATACTCGCGCCTCAGTGAGGGGGCCGATCCGCGGCAACTACGGCAAGAACAAAGGCAATTTAGGTATGGCTTCGGACAGACAGAACCTTCAGGACGCGTTCCTGAATCACGTGCGCAAGACCAAGGTTCCGGTGACGGTTTTCCTGATCAACGGCGTCAAGCTTCAGGGCGTGATCACCTGGTTCGACAATTTCTGCGTGCTGCTGCGCCGCGACGGGCAGTCGCAGCTGGTGTACAAACATGCGATCTCGACGATCATGCCGGCCCAGCCGATCAACCTTTATGACGGTGACGAGGGCGCTTGAAAGAGCATGACACGCATGTGACCCGTGCCTGGGTCCTGCATCCCGACATCAAGTCCGATCAGGACCGGCGCACGCCCGAACCGGCGCTGGCAGAGGCGGTGGCCCTGGCCGCGGCGCTGCCTGATCTCGAGGTGGTGGGCGCCGAGGTCGTCGGCCTGAGAAACGTTCAGCCCGGCAAGCTCTTCGGCTCCGGCAAGATCGAGGAACTGGGCGCCCGGTTCAAGGCCGAGGACGTCGAATTGGTGCTGGTCGACGGGCCGGTGACACCGGTGCAGCAGCGCAATCTCGAAAAGGACTGGGGGGTCAAGTTGCTCGACCGCACCGGGCTGATCCTCGAGATCTTTTCCGACCGCGCCGCCACCCGCGAGGGGGTGTTGCAGGTCGAGATGGCGGCGCTGTCTTATCAGCGCACCCGCCTTGTCCGCGCCTGGACCCACCTCGAGCGGCAGCGCGGCGGGCTCGGCTTTGTCGGCGGCCCCGGCGAAACCCAGATCGAGGCCGACCGGCGGGCGATCGACGATCAATTGGTGCGCCTGCGCCGGCAGCTCGACAAGGTGGTCAAGACCCGTGACCTGCACCGCAAGGCCCGCGCCAAGGTGCCGTTTCCGATTGTCGCGCTGGTGGGCTATACCAACGCCGGCAAATCGACGCTGTTCAACCGGCTGACCGGGGCCGAGGTCATGGCCAAGGACATGCTCTTTGCCACGCTCGACCCGACGATGCGCGCGGTCGAACTCGACAACGGGCTCGAGGTGATCCTGTCGGACACCGTGGGCTTTATCTCGGACCTGCCGACCGAACTGGTCGCCGCCTTCCGCGCCACGCTGGAAGAGGTGCTGGCGGCGGATGTGATCTGCCATGTGCGCGACATCAGCCATGAGGGCAGCGAAGAGCAGGCCGAGGACGTGCGGGCTATCCTGGGCAGCCTCGGGGTGCCTGACAGCACCCCGCAGCTCGAGATCTGGAACAAGATCGACCGGATTGCCGCCGAGGACCGGGCCGCGCTTCAGGCCCGCGCGGCCCGCGACGATGCCATCGTGACGCTTTCGGCGGTGACCGGCGACGGCATGGGAGATTTCCTCGATGCCGTGACCCGCGCGCTCGAGGCCGAGAAACACGAGACCGAAGTGGCGCTTGGTTTCGGCGAGGGCCGCAAGCGCGCCTGGCTGTTCGAGCGCGGTCTGGTGACCGACGAGGCGCAGGACGAGACCGGCTATCGGCTCAAGGTGGCCTGGAGCCGCAAACAGGAAGCGCAATTCGCAAGGCTGTAGGGCGCGGAACTGGGGCGCAGCCCGAGCAAGCAACCGAACGCGCCGGTGTGAGGCTGGCCGGGAGGTCCCGGCGCAGGGCCGGGACGGTGAAGGTCTGTACGGTAGCGGGTTGGCTGGGCCGGGGCGCAGGCTGCTGCGCCATCGCAGGCCCGCTTCCCGAGGCTGCAATTTGGCTGCTGTCGGCGTTCTTTCGCGAACTGTTACGGGCCTGGCCGGGATAAAGTGGCCTTCACGGCCGTTGGATCGCCACCCGGGTCGACGATGGCGCGGCTCTCGCAAACGGGGGCGATCAGATGCCGCAAAGCTACTGCGGCATCAGCCGTGTCACCCCCGTTGCTGCCGCCCGCGCGAGATCTTCATCCAGTGACATCGGGATATATTCGCCGCGCCGCCACAGGCTGCCGAGATCGTCGTAGTGGCGGGACAGGAAGTGGCCGGACTGGCCGGTGGAGGTGATAAAGACCGAACTGTCGGGATCGGCGAAGTCGTAGACCCCGCGATAGCCTGCGCCATGCACGTTCAGATAGGGGTTGGCCCCGGTGCCGCGGGTGCGGCCGCGCAAGAGCGTATGGTCGCCGCCCGAGGTCGACTGGCGGATATTGACGAAATGGCGCAGCACCGGCACCTCGCCCAGCACCGGGTGATCATGGGTCGCCTCATGCGCGTCGCCCCAGCGCAGGGCCGAGAGGTCGCGGCCGTGGGTCTCTTCCAGCCAGACCACTGCATCGTCCAGCGCCAGGCGGGCGATATCGGTGCAGCTCTCCTCGGGCGAGGATTGCAGGATGTCGCACCAGGCGCTGGCGCCGTCGATGTCGCGGTAGACCCGTTCGATGAACAGCGGCTCGACATGGGTGTATTCATCCGCCAGCGGCCCGAGATCGTCGCGGATCAGCCTTTCCTGCAACGCGCGCAGCCAGGCGGCATAGATCAGCGGTTCCGGCAGATGTTCGTTCATCTCGCCGTTCCAATCCGCCAGCAGGGTCAGCGCCACCTGCCGCTGGCGGGCCAGGGTGCCGGCCGGGGCGGCCTCGCCGGTAAACCAGAGATCGGCACCGATCAGCGGCAGCAGCGAGCGGGCGGCAAAGCTGACGGTGTCGAGCTGGGCCTCGGTGAAACTGTCGCGGGTGTGCACTTCGCGGCCCTGCATCAGCCGGGTCCAGCGTTCGATCCGCTGGCTGTCGCCCCAATTGAAGGAGACATGCTCTGGGAAGGGCCGGTCGATCACCTTGTTGTTGGTATTGCCGACAATGCCGCCCTCGGGGCGCAGGAAAGAGGGGTTGTCCTCATACGGCAGGCTGCCCTGCCAGCGGTTTTCGGCGGCCCAGCCCTTGGTGGGCAGGCGACCCTGGCTCTCGTGGCGCTCGGAGCGGCGCGGCATGCGGCCGACCAGTTGCAGCGCGATGCCCTCCTTGTCGGCCAGGGTCAGCATCTGGCTCGGGGCAACGAAATCCTTGCCGGTGGCCACCGCCGCGTCGATATCCTGGGCGTACATCAGCCCCATGGCGGCGCTGAGCGAGGTGTCGGCATCGCTCAGCGCCGTCCAGGCCAGCGTGGCGACATGGCCGGCGGGGGTGATCGCGCCCAGATCGAAATGCGAGCCCGGCAGCACCGGGCCATTGTCGGTCCAGCGCAGGGTGACGGTGACCGGCGCCTCATCCTTGATGCGGACGATCGAACGGCGGGTCTCGAAATCCTTGAAGCCGCCGGGGGTGCGGTATTGCTGCGGATTGTCGGGGTTGAGCTGCTCGATATAGAGATCCTGATCGTCGAGGTAAGACGAGGTGACACCCCAGCCGAGATTGGGGCTCTTGCCGGCCATCACCACCGGCACGCCGGGCACCGTGGCGCCGATCACGCCGCCGGTTTCAAGCTCGAGCCTCGCCAGATACCAGATCGCCGGCGCGGTAAAGCCCAGGTGCGGGTCATTGGCCAGCAGGGTGCCGCCCGAGGCCGAGCGCGAGGGCGCCGCCGCCCAGGCGTTCGACGCCCCGGCCAGCCCGCGCGGCGCGAAGGGTGAGAGCGGGTCGCGCGGCAGGCGGGCATAATCCTGGTGCCCCTTGCGGATCTCCGGCACCAGGGCGGCATATTCCGGCAGCGCCGCGGTGCCGGAGCCGGGCACATCGGGCAGGATATCGCGCAGCCGGTCCTCGTCGGGGATGAGCAGCGACGTGCGGGCGCGCAGCACCTCTTCCTGCATCTGGCCAGAGAGCTGCACCGCCAGCAGCTTGATAAGCGCGATGGAATCGGCCGGTTGCCAGGGCGCGATGGGCGCCTCGAAGAGAAAGAACTCGGGCGCGCCGCGGCCCAGCGCCGAACGGTTGATCTCGTCCAGTCGGGCGTTCACGCCGGCCGCATAGGCCGTCAGCGCCGCCAGGGTGCGGTCATCCTGCGCCGCCACCGACCGGGTGGCGCGGGGATAGAGATCGAGCCGGCGCATCAGCGTGTCGGTGCTCAGGGTGCGACGGCCAAACACTTCGGACAGCCGGCCCTGCACGGTGCGGCGCAGGGTCACCATCTGCCACAGCCGGTCCTGCGCATGGGCATAGCCCAGGCCAAAGAACACATCCGCATCCCCGGCGCCGAAGATATGCGGCACATTGGCATTGTTGCGCACGATCTCGACCGGTCCGTCGATGCCGCGCACCGCCAGCTCCTTGTCGTAATCGGGCAGCGAACGCGAGGCGAGGTAATAAACCGCGGCCACCGCCAGCAGGCAGAGCACCACGAGGGCCGTTGCCAGCCTGAACAGCCATTTGAATAAGCTTGCCATCTGCGCCTTGCCTTGCCTCTTGTCTTCCCGTCCGGCTCGGGTGAGAACCCCTTAAAGGAAACGGATGCAAGACAAAAGCGGGAGCACACGACATGGCGAAACTGGCATTTCTGGGATTGGGCGTGATGGGCTATCCGATGGCCGGGTATCTGGCCAAGGCGGGCCACGAGGTGACCGTCTACAACCGCACCGCCGCCAAGGCCGAGGCCTGGGCCGGCGAGCATGGCGGTGCCAGTGCCCCGACGCCGGCCGAGGCGGCCCGGGGCGCCGAGTTCGTGATGGCCTGCGTCGGCAATGACGACGACCTGCGGGCGGTGTGCCTGGGCGAAGAGGGCGCCTTTGCCGGAATGGACGAGGGCACGGTCTTTGTCGATCACACCACGGTCTCGGCGGCGGTGACGCGCGAGCTCTACGACGCGGCCGAGGCTGGCGGCATCTCCTTTGTCGACGCGCCGGTGTCCGGCGGGCAGGCAGGCGCCGAGAACGGCCAGCTGGCGGTGATGTGCGGCGGCGATCAGGCGGCCTACGACCGGGCCGCGCCTGTGATCGCGGCCTATGCCAAGGCCTGCCGCCGGCTGGGCGAGAGCGGGGCCGGGCAGATGACCAAGATGGTCAACCAGATCTGCATTGCCGGGCTGGTGCAGGGGCTGTCCGAGGGGCTGCATTTTGCCCAGAAGGCCGGGCTCGACGGTGCGGCGGTGGTCGATGTGATCAGCGGCGGGGCCGCCGGTTCCTGGCAGATGGCGAACCGCTTCGAGACCATGCTGGCGGATCAGTTCGAACACGGGTTCGCCGTGGACTGGATGCGCAAGGACCTGGCGATCTGTCTGAAGACCGCCGACGAGGTGGGGGCGAGCCTGCCGGTGACGGCGCTGGTCGATCAGTTCTACAAGGATGTGCAGAAGCTCGGCGGCGGGCGCTGGGACACCTCGAGCCTGATCAAGCGGCTGAACGCGGCGGGCTGAGGGGCTTGGCGGGGCGTGGAGGTTTCAGGCCCCGCGTCCCGGACTTGATCCGGGGGTCTCTCGGTCGGCGGCGCGCCACCGGCGCGGGGGCGGTGACGGCTGTCCCGGGCACCGGCAAAAGCGGCGTTTCTTGTCGCAGGGCCGGTGCGGCTGACGATTGCCCATTGTATTTGCCCGCCTTCCCACCTTATGTTGACAGAAGGCAAAAGGGCGCAGTCCCTCTGCCCGAGAGTTTCGCTGTTTTCGAAGTCACGCGGGCCAGATGCCCCGAACCTTCCGAGACAGACCGATCTGATCGCCGGACCGCCAGATTGACGTGGCGGCGATCGTAAGACCAGCCCGACTGTGAAAGCGGCGGGCCGCAAACGGGCGGATGGTGCGTGCGCCAGACCGTCGGAGAAGAAACGCGATGCAACGCGCGAGAATTCAGAGGGCAAGAGCAGGGGCCATCACGGGCCCCGCACCCATGCCTGTGCTGACCGCGTCCACCATCGCCCCAATCGGACATTTCCTGCAATCCGCCGCGCCGCCCGGGATATCCCGCGCGGCCTTGGGCTTGTGGGAAAGCATGAAAGTACAATGGCCAAGAAAATGCTTATCGATGCCACCCACGCGGAAGAAACCCGCGTCGTGGTGGTGGACGGAAACAAAGTCGAGGAATTCGACTTTGAATCGGAAAACAAGCGCCAGCTCGCTGGCAATATCTATCTAGCAAAAGTCACACGGGTCGAGCCGTCGCTGCAAGCGGCCTTCGTCGACTATGGCGGCAACCGCCATGGCTTCCTTGCCTTTTCCGAGATCCATCCCGACTATTACCAGATCCCCGTCGCCGACCGCGAGGCGCTGATGGAGGAAGAACGCGCCTATGCCGAGGCCATGAAGGCGCGGGACGAGGAAGAAGCGGCGCGCCCCAAGAAGCGCCGCCGCCGGTCAGCCTCGAAGGCAGAGAAGACCGCCAATACCGATGCGATCGAAAGCCGCGAAGTCGAGGGGATGGAAACCATCGACCTCGGTGATGGCGAGGACACGCTCGAAGGGCTGTCGCCGATGGCGACCGTCGCCGAGACCCCGGTCGAGGAACCCGAGGGCGGCGATGCGCCCGAAGCCGAGGCGGCGGAAACGGCACCGGCGGCGGACGCTGCTCAGGCGGAAGAGACCGTCGAAGCGGCCGCCCCCCAATCGGACACGCCGGCAGACGAGGCGGAAGAGGCGCCGGAGGCGGCTGACGTGTCCGCGACCGAGACGCCGGCTGACGACACCGCCAAGACCGGCGATGCCCCCGAGGTCGAGACCGAGGACGACGAAGACGAGACCCCGGCCAAGCCCGATGCCGCCGACAAGGACAGCGATATCGAATCGGTGGCCGATGACGACGATCAGGAAGACATCCGCCCGCCGCGCAAACCGCGCCCGCGCCGCTACAAGATCCAGGAAGTCATCAAGGTGCGCCAGATCCTGCTGGTGCAGGTCGTCAAGGAAGAGCGCGGCAACAAGGGCGCAGCGCTGACCACCTATCTCTCGCTCGCGGGCCGCTATTGCGTGCTCATGCCCAACACTGCGCGTGGCGGTGGCATCAGCCGCAAGATCACCAATGCCCCCGACCGCAAGAAGCTCAAAGAGATTGCCAACGAGATCGACGTGCCGCAGGGCGCGGGGCTGATCATCCGCACCGCCGGCGCCAAACGCACCAAATCCGAGATCAAGCGCGACTACGAATACCTGCAACGCCTGTGGGAGCAGATCCGCGAGCTGACGCTGAAATCAATCGCGCCGGCCAAGATCTATGAAGAAGGCGACCTGATCAAACGTTCGATCCGCGATCTCTACAGTCGCGACATCGACGAGGTTCTGGTCGAGGGCGAGCGCGGCTACCGCATCGCCAAGGACTTCATGAAGATGATCATGCCGTCCCACGCCAAGAACGTGAAGCAATACGGCGACCAGCTGCCGCTTTTTGCCCGCTATCAGGTAGAAAGCTACCTCGGCGCGATGTTCAACCCGACGGTGCAGCTCAAGTCCGGCGGCTACATCGTGATCGGCGTCACCGAGGCGCTTGTCGCCATCGACGTCAACTCCGGCCGTGCGACCAAGGAAGGCTCGATCGAGGAGACCGCGCTCAAGACCAACCTGGAAGCCGCCGAAGAGGTGGCGCGCCAGCTCCGGCTGCGCGACCTTGCCGGGCTGATCGTGATCGACTTCATCGACATGGACGAGCGCAAGAACAACGCCGCCGTCGAGAAGAAGCTGAAGGACAAGCTCAAGACCGACCGGGCCCGCATCCAGGTGGGCCGCATTTCCGGCTTTGGCCTGATGGAAATGTCGCGCCAGCGTCTGCGCCCCGGCATGATCGAGGCCACCACCGCGCCGTGCCCGCATTGCCACGGAACCGGCCTCATCCGTTCGGATGACAGCCTTGCCCTGCAAGTGCTGCGCCAGATCGAAGAGGAAGGCACCCGCCGCCGCTGCAAAGAACTGCTGGTGCGCTGCCCGGTGACGATTGCTAACTACCTGATGAACGCCAAGCGCGAACATATCGCGATGATCGAGGCGCGCTATGGCATTGCCGTGCGGGTCGAGGGCGATCCGGCGCTGGTCAGCCCTGATTTCACCATCGAAAAGCTGAAAACCGCCACCCGCAAGGTGGCCGAAGCGCCCGTCGTCTCGGCCGACACCAAGATCATGGATCTGGTCGACGAAGACACCGAGGAACCGGAAGAAGAGGCCCAGGCCGCCGAAGAGGCACCGGCCGAAACCCCCGAGACCGGCGAAGAAGAGACCCCCAAGCCCAAGAAGCGCCGGCGGCGCCGGCGTCGGCGGAAGTCCAAGTCGGACGAGAACAATGGCGATGGGCAGGACGGGTCTGACGACGACAATGGCGACAAGGACGCCAATGGCGACAAACAGGCCGATGGCGACAAGAAAGCCAAAGCTCCGAAAGAAGAGGCCGAGGCCAGCCCGGCGGACGAGGAAAGCAGCGGCGACAAGCCCAAGCGCACCCGCCGCACGTCGAGCAGCCGCCGCAAATCCTCGCGCGCCAAGACCGAAGAGACCGGTTCGGACGAGACAGCCGCGCCAGAGGCGCAGGTTGCCGAAGGTGCCGCCACCGAGGCGGCCGAGGCCCCGGCAGAGGTGAGCGAAGCGCCTGCGGCGGCGCCGGAACCTGCGGCCGCAGCGGAGACGCCCGAGGCTAGTGAGGCCCCGGCAGCCGAGGCTGAGCCCGCCGCAGAGGCGCCGGCGGACACGCCGGCGGCCCAAGCGGCACCGGCAGCGGTGGATGCCCCTGCCGAGGCTTCCCAAGTGGACGAGGTGGCCGAGGCCCCGGCGACAGAGCCCGAGGCACCGATCGCAGAGGACGCGCCTGTGGCAGAGGATGCGCCTGCGGCAGAGCCGGTGCAGTCCGACGTCGCGGCAGAGCCCGAGGCCCAGCCCGAGCCCGAGGCCCCGGCGGAGCCGGAACAGGCCGAGGCCGAGACGCCGGAGCCCGCCACGGCCAAGGCCGAGCCGGTGCTCGAGACCGCCGATGTGGCGCAGGAGACCGAAGTGGAAGACCCCGACAAGCCGAAGAAACGCGGCTGGTGGTCGATCGGCCGCTGATCAGGCAAAGCCCCGGCCATGCGCCGGGGCTTTTTGCATTTGGGGAGGTCAGCCGCCCTTGCGGATCACGTAGATCTCGGCCGCGCCATCGGCGCGCGTCTCGATCAGCGCATGGCCGGCTTCGGCGCAGAAATGCGGCACGTCCACCACCGCTGCCGGATCGTCGGCGCGGAGCTCCAGGATTGCCCCATCTTCCATGGATTTCAGGCGTTTGCGCGCCTTGAGCACGGGCAGGGGGCAGAGCAGGTGGGTGGCGTCGAGTGTCTCGGGCATGGCTCAGGTCTAGGAGCCGCCGCGAGGCTTGTCCAGCGCCTTACTCTCGCCACGAAACCGGGCTAGGATCGGGGGCAAAAGAGTGAGTGGCAGATGGGCAGTGGCGACAAGCGAAGGGTCGGCAAGCGCCGGGTGTTCTATATCCCCGGCTACGACCCGATTCACCCGCGCCGCTACCGCGAGCTCTATCGGCGCGAGGCAGCCAGACAGGCCGCGATCTCGGGCTATGACATCGCGTTGCGCCCGCGCGCCAAATCGCGCAACTACGGCTGGCATGTCACCGGCGAATTTGACGGCGCCGTGGTCGAGACCGAGGTCGAGGTGCTGGTCTGGTCCGACATCGTCAAGCATTCGATGGGCCACGGCATTTTCATCAGCTACTTGCGGATGATCTATACCGCGATCGCCTATATCGGCTCGGGCGCCTTCTGGCGGTTGGCCAGGCTGCAAAAGGGGCCGGTGATCGCGGCGCTCTATCCTGTGGTGATGCTGCTGCTCGAGGCGGCGCTGGCGGCGCTGGTGGTCTGGGGCGCGGTCAAGCTCGGGCTGCTGCTTTCGCCCTGGGTCGGCTGGCTCGGGCCGCTGGTCGGAGGGGCGGCGGGGCTGGCGCTGGCCTGGGCGCTGCTGGAACAGTTCAGAAGGTGGGACGGCAAGCTTTTTGTCTATTACCTGATGCACGATTATTCCTACAACGCCCGCGCGTTTGGCGCGATGCCCCCCGAGCTCGAGGCGCGGATCGCGGAATTTGTCGAGAGCATTGCCGCGGCCTGCGATGACCCGGTCGACGAGATTCTGGTGATCGGCCATTCCTCGGGCGCGCATCTGGGCGTGTCGGTGCTGTCCGATCTGATCCGCGCCGGCCATGTGCGCCCAGACGGACCAGCACTGGGCTTTCTCAGCCTCGGCCATGTGGTGCCGATGGTCAGCTTTCTGCCGCGCGCCTGGCGGCTGCGCGCCGATCTTGCCTATCTGTCCGAACGCGACGAAATCTTCTGGGTCGATGTCACCGCGCCCGGAGACGGCTGCGCCTTTGCGCTCTGCGATCCGGTGGCGGTCACCGGAGTGGCGGGGCCGGCGAAGAAATGGCCGCTGGTGTTCTCGGCCGCCTTTACCAAAACGCTCTCGCCAGAGCGCTGGAGGGCGCTGCGCTGGCGGTTTTTCCGGCTGCATTTCCAGTATCTCTGCGCCTTCGACCGCCCCGGCGACTACGATTATTTCCAGATCACGGCCGGCCCGGACACCCTGGCCACGCGCTATCGTAACCGCCGCTCGTCGCGGTCGGTGATCGACCGACCGGTCAACAAATTTACCTCGACCGCGCCATGAAACGCCCGCCAAAACCGCCCGCGCGCGCCGACAAGGTGTCGCTTCTGCGTTACATGTCGCTGTTTCGCAAGGATATCCTTTCGGCTCAGCCGGCGCGGCTTTATCGCGCCTGGATGGCCGAGTTCCGTACGCCATTCTTTCGCTCCTTCCTCGTCAACCAGCCCGACCTGGTCCGGGCGGTCCTGAAAGAGCGGGCCGATGATTTCCCGAAATCCGACCGCATCGGCGAGGGGCTGCGGCCGCTTCTGGGCAACTCGGTCTTTGTCACCAATGGCGAGACCTGGAAACGCCAGCGCCGCATCATCGACCCGGCTTTCGAAGGCGGGCGCCTGCGGCACGGCTTTCCGGCGATGCGCGCGGCGGCGGAGGCGGCGGTGCAGCGGATGGCGGCGCATAGCGGCGAGACGCTGGAGGTCGAGGCCGAGACCAGCCATGCCGCCGCAGACGTGATCTTTCGCACGCTGTTCTCGATTCCGATCGAACATGAGATCGCGTCGCAGGTCTTTGCCGAGTTCCACCACTACCAGCGCAGCCAGCCGATCCTGAACCTCGCGGCCTTTGTACCGCTGCCGAAATGGATGCCGCGGTTCTTTCGCCGCGACACCCGGGCGTCGGCCAGGACCATCCGCCGCCTGATCACCCGGCTGACCACCGCGCGCATGGCCGAGATCGCGGCCGGCACCGCCCCCGATGATCTTGCCACCAAGATCATGACCACGCCCGATCCCGAGACCGGCGAGACCTTTACCACCGAGGAAATGGTCGACCAGGTGGCGATCTTCTTTCTTGCCGGCCATGAAACCAGCGCCTCGGCCCTGGCCTGGACGCTCTATCTCATGGCGCTGTACCCGGAGTGGCAGGAGCGTTTGGCGGAAGAAGCGCAATGTCTGCCGGAGCTTTTGCCCGAGGCGAACGGTTCAGCGCAAGCGGCGCCGGATTTCGGTGTCATGGCCAAGCTGCGGCTGTCGCGCGATGTCTTTCGCGAGGCGCTCAGGCTTTATCCGCCGGTGCCGATGATGGTGCGCGAGGCACAATGCCCCGAAAGCTTCCGCGACCGCGAGGTGCCCAAGGGCAGCCAGATCGTGCTGAGCCCGTGGCATCTGCATCGCCACGAACGGCTCTGGGAGCGGCCGGATGAATTCGATCCCGGACGCTACGCCACCGATAACGGCAAGACCTGCCTGCGCGAGGCCTATCTGCCGTTCTCCGCTGGCGCGCGGGTCTGTCCCGGGGCGGGGTTTGCCATGGTCGAAGGGCCGCTGCTGCTGTCCTACCTGCTGCGGCATTTCCGCTTCGCGCTTGGCGCGGGGCCGGCGCCGGTGCCGGTGGCGCATCTGACGGTGCGGTCCGACAATGGCATCTGGCTGCGTGTCGCGCCGCGCCTCAGCCCTGATCCTTGATCTTCGCCTCGAAGGCGCGCAGCCGGTCTTCGAGGAAACGTCGGCCGCGTTTGGCGGCCATGCGCACGCGCACGGCCGTCAGAAAGGCCTCTTCGGCCGTGGTCGAGGAGGCACCGATGATCTTGGCGGTCTCGGCGACAAGCGTTTCGTCGCCCATCAGCTCGGCCGCCTCGATCACGTCGCGGGCCAGGGCGTCGGCCAGATCCTCGGTCACTCCCATGGCAGGCCCTAGCGCGAGGTCTCGGTCAGGCGTCGTTTGACGTAATCCGAGACCGTGCCGATCATTGTGTCCATGTGATCGTTCTCGAAGAAATGCCCCGAGCCCTCGATCTCTTCATGGGTGATGGTGATGCCCTTCTGCTCGTGCAGCTTGCCGACCAGCGCCGTGGTGTCGGACGGCGGCGCGACGCGGTCGGCGGTGCCGTTGATGATCAGCCCCGACGAGGGGCAGGGCGCGAGGAAGGAGAAATCGTACATGTTGGCCGGCGGGCTGGCCGAGACGAAGCCGGTAATCTCGGGCCGGCGCATCAGCAGTTGCATGCCGATCCAGGCGCCGAAGGAGAAGCCGGCGACCCAGCAATGCTTGGAATTGTTGTTCATCGATTGCAGGTAGTCGAGCGCCGAGGCCGCATCGGACAATTCGCCGACGCCCTGATCGTATTCGCCCTGGCTTCGGCCGACGCCGCGGAAATTGAACCGCAGCACGGTGAAGCCCATGTTGTAGAAGGCGTAATGCAGGTTGTAGACAACCTTGTTGTTCATCGTCCCGCCAAACTGCGGATGCGGATGCAGCACGATGGCGATCGGCGCGTCCCGCTCTTTCTGGGGGTGATAGCGGCCTTCGAGCCGTCCTTCGGGACCGGGAAAGATGACCTCGGGCATAACGGGCTGTACTCCTCGCAAAGGTGTGGCAATTGTTGACGCAATTGTCCGTTAACCTTAGAATGGTTCTAAACCCGATGCCGGAAACGGAACGGGGCTTGTGGCAGATAAGCCTAATGGTTACTGAGGTCAACTGGCCTGGCGGGCGTCCTGGGGAGAACCGAATGAAGCTGAGTACCAAGGGGCGCTATGCAATGGTGGCGCTGGTCGATATCGCACTCCAGCCCGAGGGGCGCCTGGTGACGTTGGGGGAGATCTCGCAGCGGCAGGATATTTCGCTGCCCTATCTCGAGCAGCTCTTTGTCAAATTGCGCCGGGCCGAGCTTGTCGCCTCGGTGCGCGGCCCCGGCGGCGGCTACCGTCTGGCCCGGCCGACCACCGAGATCAGGGTTGTCGATATCCTCGGGGCGGTGGACGAGACGGTGGATGCGATGCACAAGGGGGCCGGCGCCAGCGGCGGGCTCTCGGGCAGCCGGGCGCAATCGCTGTCCAACCGGCTCTGGGAGGGTCTTTCGGCGCATGTCTATGTGTTTCTGCACCAGACCCGGCTGTCGGATATCGTCGGCAACGAGCTGGCGCCCTGTCCGGCGGTGCCGGGATTGTTCGCGGTGGTCGATGATGGCTGAGCGTCGTTCGGGGCGGCATGCGGCGCGTGTTTCGGGGGCTCTGCCCCCGGACCCCCGGCGTATTTGCAAAGAGAAGAAGGGGCCGGCGCGTGCCTAGGGTCTATCTCGATCACAATGCCACGGCGCCGCTCGGTGCGGCCGCGCGCACGGCGATGCTGGCCGCCATGGAGGTGGTGGGCAACCCGTCGTCGGTGCATTCCGAGGGCCGCCGCGCCAAGGGTCTGATCGAGACCGCCCGGCGGCAGGTCGCCGAGGCGCTTGGTGCCGGCGAGGCGGATATCGTCTTTACCTCCGGCGCCACCGAGGCGGCCGGGTTGGCGCTGGCAGGCCGCGGGCTGGCCTCGGCGGCGATCGAGCATGATTGTGTCGGCGCCTGGAGCGAGGGTGTGCTGCCGGTGGATGCGGCGGGCCGGGTGACGGTGGCGGACCCCGCCGCAACCGCGCTTCAGGCGGCCAACAGCGAGACCGGCATCCTGCAAGACCTGCCGGCGGGGCTGGCGCTGACCGATGCGGTGCAGGCCTTTGGCAAGGTGCCGTTTTCCTTTGCCTGGTCGGGGGCGCAGATGGCGCTGGTCTCGGGGCACAAGCTGGGCGGGCCGAAAGGCGTGGGGGCGCTGGTGTTGCAGCGCGGGCTGGATGTTGCGGCGCAGATCCGGGGCGGCGGCCAGGAGATGGGCCGCCGGTCGGGCACCGAGAACCTGATCGGCATCGCCGGTTTCGGCGCCGCCGCGGAACAGGCGGCGCGCGATCTGGCCGATGGCACCTGGGAGCGGGTGGCGGAACTTAGAAATATTCTAGAAAAAGCCATTGAGGCTCGGGAAAAAGAGATTATTTTAGTCGGGAAATCGACGTCGCGCCTGCCCAATACCCTTTGCATGATCGCACCGGGCTGGAAGGGCGAGACGCAGGTCATGGCGATGGATTTGGCCGGCTTCGCGATCAGCGCCGGTTCGGCCTGTTCCAGCGGCAAGGTCAAATCCAGCCGCGTGCTGCGCGCGATGGGATATGGAGAGCAAGAGGCCGCCTGTGCGATCCGGGTGAGCCTTGGCCCTTCGAACACGGAAGACGACGTGCTGCGCTTTGCCGAAGCGTGGTGCAGAGCATATGAAAAGCATCGCGCCCGCGCGGCGTGACACCGGAGGTAGATATCATGGCAGCTCTTGACCAGACCCAGGTCAAAGAAGGCGTCGACCAGGAGACCGTGGATGCGGTTCGCGAGGTCAGCACCTACAAATATGGCTGGGAAACCGAGATCGAGACGGAATATGCGCCCAAGGGGCTGACCCCCGATATCGTGCGGCTGATCTCGGAAAAGAACGAAGAGCCGGAATGGATGACCGAATGGCGGCTGGCGGCCTATGAACGCTGGCTGACCAAGAAGGAGCCGGACTGGGCGATGGTCGATTACCCCGAGATCGACTTCCAGAACCAATATTACTATGCCCGTCCCAAGAGCATGACGGAAAAGCCCAAATCGCTCGACGAGGTCGATCCGGCACTGCTGGCGACCTATGAGAAGCTGGGCATTCCGCTGAAGGAACAGATGATCCTGGCCGGTGTCGAAGGTGCCGAGGAGGCCCCGGCCGAGGGCCGCAAGGTGGCCGTGGATGCGGTGTTCGATTCGGTTTCGGTCGGCACGACCTTCCAGAAAGAGCTCAAGAAGGCCGGCGTGATCTTCTGTTCGATCTCCGAGGCGATCCGCGAACATCCCGAGCTGGTCAAGAAATACCTGGGATCCGTGGTGCCGGTCAGCGACAATTTCTATGCCACGCTGAACAGCGCGGTCTTCTCCGACGGCTCCTTTGTCTATGTGCCGCCGGGCGTGCGCTGCCCGATGGAGCTCAGCACCTATTTCCGCATCAACGCCGAGAACACCGGCCAGTTCGAGCGGACGCTGATCATTGCCGACAAGGGCTCTTACGTCTCTTACCTCGAAGGCTGCACCGCGCCGCAGCGCGACACCTCGCAGTTGCATGCCGCAGTGGTGGAGATCATCGTCGAGGAAGATGCCGAGGTGAAATATTCCACCGTTCAGAACTGGTTCCCCGGGGATGAGAACGGCAAGGGCGGGATCTACAACTTTGTCACCAAGCGCGCCGATTGCCGGGGCGACCGGGCGAAATGCATGTGGACCCAGGTCGAGACCGGCTCTGCCGTGACCTGGAAATATCCCTCCTGCATCCTGCGCGGCGATGACAGCCAGGGCGAGTTCTATTCGATCGCCATCACCAACAACTACCAACAGGCCGATACCGGCACCAAGATGGTGCACCTGGGCAAGAACACCCGCTCGCGCATCGTGTCGAAGGGGATCAGCGCCGGTTTCGCGCAGAACACCTATCGCGGGCTGGTCAGCATGCATCCGAAGGCCAAGAACAGCCGCAATTACACCCAGTGCGACAGCCTGCTGATCGGCGACAAATGCGGCGCACATACGGTGCCCTACATCGAGGTGAAGAACAATTCCTCGCGGGTCGAGCACGAGGCCACAACCTCCAAGGTCGATGACGACCAGATGTTCTATTGCCGTCAGCGCGGAATGGACGAAGAGGAAGCGGTGGCGCTGATCGTGAACGGCTTTGCCAAGGAAGTGCTTCAGGCGCTGCCGATGGAATTCGCGCTCGAGGCGCAGCAGCTGGTGGCGATCTCGCTCGAAGGCTCTGTCGGCTGAGACGAGGCAGGGGTGGGCCCTCTGGCCCACCGATGCCACGGCAGAAGGCAGAGGGCGCGCGCGCCCGCAAACACAGGCGACCAGAGATGATCCCACGTATCAAACGTATCCAGAAGCGTCTGCGCCTCGGCCGTCCGGTCGAGAGCGTGAAGCTTCAGATCGTGCAGGCACGGGTGCTGGAGCGTGCGGTGACCTTTTGCGTCAACATGAAGAACGACCCGGTGCAGCGCAATCATCGGCGCGGGCAGTTCTATGAGATGAGTGAGCTGTCGCGGCTGGCGTCGGTTTTCCCCAAGGGCGGCGTCTTTGTCGATATCGGTGCCAATGTCGGCAATCACACGCTGTTTGCCGCGCTGTTTCTGGGGGCGTCGCGGGTGATCCCCTTCGAGCCCAATCCCAAGGCTTTCGAGCTTCTGGTGAGCAACGTGCTGGTCAATGGCTTGCGCGACACGGTCGATCTCTCGAAACTGGGGGTTGGCGTGTCGGATGCGCAGGGCGGCGGCTTTGCCATGCAGGACCGAGACCGCAACCTTGGCGGCGCCAAGATGCTTGAGGGGCAGGGTGAACTCGAGGTGCATCGCGGCGACGCGCTGCTCGAGGGTGTGACGCCGGATTTCATCAAGATCGACGTCGAAGGTATGGAAATGCAGGTTCTGGCCGGGCTGAGCGGCGTGCTGGAGCGGGCGCGGCCGGTGATGATGGTCGAGGTCGACAACGCCGTCGAAGCGGACTTTCTGGCCTGGGTCACGGCACAGGGCTATGCGCTGTTCGCGACCCATCAGCGCTATCGGCTGAACAAGAACCACCTGATCTGCGATGCCGGCGATCTGGATCGGCTCACCGAAGCCTATGCCGCAAGCGCCCCCAAGGCCGAGGCACCGGCCGAATCGGCCGATGTGCTGACGCAAGGTGAGGTGTGATGTCTGTGATTTATCTCACATTGAAGCCAATGCCGACGCATTTCTGCCGCCTTCCTGCGCGAACTGTTGCAGAAACAAAAGACGCAAGAGGCAGCAGACATGATCGGCACGCAGGGGCAGGCGAGCTTTCAGGCCCGGATTTCCCGGATCAATTCCGGACAGGTGAGCCAGGTGCCGCAACCGGGGGTCTCGGACGGCAGTGGCACCTGCTGGATCACCCACAAGAGCGCCCGGCGGATGCAAAAGCGCGCCGCGCCGGAGACCGGTCGGACGGCGTCGACCTCGGGCCTTTTCGGCTTTGTGCTGGGCCTGCTGGCGTTCGTGCTGTCGCAATTGGGCGGGTATCACCTGTTCGGCCTGCCCGATTCCAAGATGACCGGCGACATCCGCATGCTGCTGGATGGCGTCGGCGCGATGGCGGTGCTGGCGACGGTCTCGCTGGTCTTTGCCGCCCCGTCGAAACGGCACATGGCGGTCAGGATTGCCGGCGTCGCGGTGGCGATGGCCACGATGCACAATCTGGTGCACATGGCGCCGGATGTCTTTGCGATGGCCTTTTCGGCCGAGTGGGTCGAGGCCACCCGCGCCGCGAGCGAACCCGGATCGATCCTGTTTCGCGGCGTGAGCATTCCGCTTTCCTGACAATCGAAAAATCCGAAATCAGCGCGGCGCAGCCCCAAGGGGCGGCGCTGCCTTCACGCGTTTACACGAGGTAGAAAAATGCTGGAAATCAAGAACCTGCACGTCAAACTTGAAGAAGAGGACAAGCAGATCCTCAAAGGTGTCGACCTGACGGTCGAAGCCGGCAAGGTGCATGCCATCATGGGCCCCAACGGCTCTGGCAAATCGACGCTCTCTTACGTTCTCTCGGGCCGCGACGGCTATGAGGTGACCGACGGCGAAGCGACGCTGGAGGGCAATGACCTGCTCGACATGGAGCCGGAAGAGCGCGCCGCGGCGGGCCTGTTTCTGGCGTTCCAGTACCCGGTGGAAATCCCCGGCGTCGGCAACATGACCTTTCTGCGCACCGCGCTCAACGCGCAGCGCAAGGCGCGCGGCGAGGAAGAGCTCAACGCCACCGAATTCCTCAAGCTGATCCGGGCCAAGGCCAAGGATCTCAAGATCGACGCCGAGATGCTGAAGCGTCCGGTCAACGTCGGCTTTTCGGGCGGTGAGAAAAAGCGCAACGAAATCCTGCAAATGGCGATGCTCGCGCCCAAGATGTGCATCCTCGACGAGACCGACTCGGGGCTTGACGTCGATGCGATGAAACTGGTGGCCGATGGCGTCAACGCGTTGCGCGACGAGGGCCGGGGCTTCCTGGTCATCACCCACTACCAGCGTTTGCTGGACCACATCAAACCCGACGTGGTGCACATCATGTCGAACGGCCGCATCATCAAGACCGGCGGGCCCGACCTGGCGCTCGAGGTCGAAGAGCGCGGCTATGCCCATCTGGTGGAGGAGGTGGCGTAATGGCACTTCCGCAAATCAAACAGGATGCCACCGAGGCGCGGATCGCGGCGCTCGACCTGCCCGTAGGCGGCTGGTCGGATGCGGCGCGGCAGTCCGCGCTGGGCCGGTTGCGCGAAATGGGCCTGCCCGGACGGCGCGACGAATACTGGAAATTCACCCGCCCCGACACGCTGACCCAGCCCGAGGCGCCGCGCGCCGCGCTCTTTGATCCCAAGGAAGCGCCGGTTTTTGACGAGGTCGAGCGGCTCAATCTGGTCTTTGTCGACGGGGTCTTCGATGCCGAGGCTTCGGACGATCTGGCGCTCGAAGGCGTGACGATCGAGCGCCTGGCCGAAACCAGGAGCGATCTGCACTGGGCCAAGGGGCTTTACGGCACGCTCGAGGCCAATGGCCAGGTGCCGGTGCAGCGCCCGCTGGCGGCGCTCAACACCGCCTTTGCCACCGACGGCCTGCTGATCCACGTGACCGGCATCCCGTCCAAGCCGATCTCGATCTGCTACGAGCACAAGTCCGAAACCTCGGATGCGATGCTTCACCATGTGGTCAAGGTCGATGCCGGCGCCGAAGTGACCATTCTCGAGAACGGCCCGGCGGCGGCGCGGTTCAACAAGGTGATGGAGATCGACGTCGCCGATGGCGCCAGGCTGCACCACATCCGCACCCAGGGCCGCGACCACGAGCGCCAGGCCGTGACGCATGTCTTTGCCCGTCTTGGCGCGGAATCGGTGTTCAAAAGCTTTACCCTGACCGCTAACGGCGTGCTGACCCGCAATGAATGCGTGATCGAGCTGACCGGGGACGACGCGGTGGCGCATGTCGCCGGGGCCTGTGTCGGCGACGGTGACTTTCACCACGACGACACCGTCTTCGTCACCCATGACGCGGTGAACTGCGAAAGCCGTCAGGTCTTCAAGAAGGTGCTCCGCAACGGCGCCACCGGCGTCTTTCAGGGCAAGATCCTGGTCAAGGCCGGCGCGCAGAAGACCGATGGCTACCAGATCAGCCAGTCGCTGCTGCTCGACGAGGACAGCCAGTTTCTCGCCAAGCCCGAGCTCGAGATCTATGCCGATGACGTGGCCTGTTCGCATGGCTCCACCTCCGGCGCGATCGACGAGGAGGCGCTGTTCTATCTGCGCTCGCGCGGCGTGCCGGAGCCGCAGGCGGTCAACCTGCTGACGCTGGCCTTTCTGGCCGAAGCCGTGCAGGAGATCGAGAACGAGGCGCTGGCCGAAGAGATCACCGCCCGGATCGAGGGATGGCTCATCCGCCATCGGGACTGACACGACGCCATGGCTATCACACAGGACATCGTCGCCACCTATCGCGGCCCCGGCGCAGTGATGTGCCGGCTGCTGGCGCGCGGCCAGCGCGAGGACCGGGCGCTGGCCATTCTCATGGCGGGCTGCCTTCTGGTCTTTGTGTCGCAATGGCCGCCGCTGGCGCGTCAGGCGCATTTCGACGGGCAGGAGCTCAACCCGCTTCTGGGCGGCGCGCTGCTGGCCTGGGTGATGATCGCGCCGCTGATCTTCTACGGTCTGGCGGCGCTCAGCCATCTTCTGGCTCGCGCCCTGGGCGGGCAGGGCAGCTTTTTCGGCGCGCGTCTGGCGCTCTTCTGGGCGCTTTTGGCGGCCTCACCGCTGATCCTGCTCAACGGTCTTCTGGCCGGGTTCATCGGCGCCGGGCCGGGGCCCAAGGCGGTGGAGTTCATCAGCTTACTCGTCTTTCTGTGGTTCTGGATCGGCGGGCTGCGCGCAGCGGAAAGGCCAGAGACATGACCCGGACCGGCTGGCGCGATCTGGTGACCGAAACGCTGGTGGCGCCGCGTGTGGCGGCGGCGCGGCTGATCGTGCTCGATCTGCCGCGCCCGGTGCTCTGGCAGGCGCTGGTGCTGGTGATCGTGCTCAATGCGCTGGCCTTTCACCTCGGCATCCTGGCGGCACCGCCCAGCGCGCCGCTGCCGCCAATGATGGCGACGCCTTTCATGTTCGCCTTGACGCTGGGCTGCGGCGCGGTGGTGACGGTTTTTGCCATCACTTTTACCGGCAACTGGCTGGGCGGCGAAGGCGGGCTTGGCGATGTGCTGGTGCTAATCGTCTGGCTTCAGGCGCTGCGGCTGGTGGTGCAACTGGTCGCCACCGTGCTGACCCTTGTGGCGCCGGGACTGGCGCTCATCCTCCTGATGGCCGTGAACCTCTATGGCCTCTGGATCTTCGTGAATTTCATCGATGTGGCGCACCGCTTCGGGTCGCCGCTCAAGGCCTTGGGCGTGATCGCGCTGGCGGGGATCGGCATCGTTCTGGGCCTGGTCCTGATGCTCTCGCTGATCGGGGCCAGCACCGTGGGAGTATCCGCATATGTATGACGTGGCCGCAATCCGGGCCGACTTTCCGATCCTCGGACGCGAGATCAATGGCAAGCCGCTGGTCTATCTCGACAATGGCGCCTCGGCGCAGAAACCGAAGGTCGTGATCGACGCGGTGACCCAGGCCTATTCGATGGAATACGCCAATGTGCACCGGGGCCTGCATTACCTGTCGAACCTCGCCACCGAGAAATACGAGGCCGTGCGCGGCACCATCGCGCGCTTTCTGAACGTGGCCGACGAAGACGAGATCGTGCTCAACACCGGCACCACCGAGGGCATCAACACCGTGGCCTACGGCTGGGCGATGCCCCGGCTGGAGGCCGGCGACGAGATCATCCTTTCGGTGATGGAACACCATGCCAATATCGTGCCCTGGCATTTCCTGCGCGAGCGCCAGGGAGTGGTGATCAAATGGGTCGAGATCGAGGCCGACGGATCGCTCGACCCGCAAAAGGTGATCGACGCCATGGGGCCGAAAACCAGGCTGGTGGCGGTGACCCATATGTCCAATGTGCTTGGCACGCGGGTCGATGTGGCGCCGATCTGCGCCGCCGCCCGCGAGCGCGGCATCGCCACGCTGATCGACGGCAGCCAGGCGGCGGTGCACGGGCCTGTCGATGTCGATGCGCTGGGCTGCGATTTCTATGCCATCACCGGCCACAAGCTCTATGGCCCCTCCGGTTCCGGCGCGATCTTCATGAAAAAGGCGCGCATGGCCGAGATGCGCCCCTTCATGGGCGGCGGCGACATGATCAAGGAGGTGCATCGCGACGGCATCCTCTACAACGACCCGCCGATGAAGTTCGAGGCCGGCACCCCGTCGATCGTGGCGACCATCGGTCTTGGCGCGGCGCTGGAGTACATGATGGGCCACGGCATGGACAATATCGCCGCCCATGAAGCGGCGCTGACCCAATATGCGCGCGGCCGGCTGGACGGGCTGAACTGGCTTCAGATCCAGGGCAAGGCGGCGGGCAAGGGGGCGATCTTTTCCTTCACCCTCGACGGCGCGGCGCATGCGCATGACATCTCGACCATTCTCGACAAGAAAGGCGTCGCGGTGCGCGCCGGCCACCATTGCGCCGGCCCGTTGATGGATCATCTGGGCGTGACGGCGACCTGCCGGGCCTCGTTCGGCATGTACAACACCGAGGCCGAGGTCGACGCGCTGATCGACGCGCTGGAGCTGGCGCACGATCTCTTTGCCTGAGGCGCGATTTTACGCCGATTTGCAATTGCAGCGCCCGCGTACTCTGAGTATAGAGGGCCCTGCACGCACCTGTAGCTCAGCTGGATAGAGCGCTGCCCTCCGAAGGCAGAGGCCAAAGGTTCGAATCCTTTCAGGTGCGCCAAACTTCCCTTAAAAATCCGTTTTTCTCCGAGTGTTGGCCGTCGCGTGCGGGCCAGACTGACACGCTGGTCGAAGGCTGGTTCGCGAACCAAATCGTTCTTGGTACCTTTACGCTGTCAGACCCCGAAGGTGACGCCTTCAGCCTGGCCGTCGATGATCCCCGGTTCGGCGTGCGGGCGACCGCCACCCCCGGGGCAATTCGAACTGTGCCTCCTGGCGGGCACAAATTCGACTTCGAGCAGGAAAGCAGCATCGATGTTGCGATCACGGCCATGGAAACCGCAACCGGCGATGCGGCGCAGAGCAGCCAGACATTCACCGTCAACGTAACCGACGTGAACCGGGAGAATATCGATGCCGGGGCGGAGATGGCAACGACAGGATCCACGGCAATCAGGGGGCGCGACGTGATCGCGGGCGGTTCCGGCGACGACGACCTGCGCGGAGGCACCCGGGCCGACGCGTTCCTCTTTGTACCGGGGCGCGGCAACGACACGATTTCCGATTTCGAACATTTCCAGGACGCCATTGTCGTCAGCGTGGCGCTGCTTGGCCCGGCCACGACCGGGGCAGAGGTGATCGCCATGTTCGCCGACACAAGCAGCGGCGTCGCTGTTCCGGATTTCGGAAGCGAAACCATAACTTTCTCGAACCTGACGCATTTCGACGACTTGGCGGATAACATCATTGTCGCCTGACGGCAGGGGCCATCAGCCCCCCAACGCCGCGATATTGCCCGTGTCGGGAAAGCAGGTCGCTTGCCGCCCACGGGCCTCCTGCCAGCGGCCGATCGAGCGGCGCGTCTTGTAACCGGGCAGACCATCGGCGCCGCCGACGTCATGGCCCATCGCCTCGAGCGAGCGCTGCGCGGCGGCGATGTCGGAGCGGAACAGCCTGTCGACCCGGCCCCAAGCCTGGCGGAAATCGCCGACGTTGAAACGAATGCGGTCGCCGACATGGCCGACAAAGAGCGCATAGAGGTCGGAGGTGTTGTAATCCTTGAGCACGTAGAAGTTCGGCGTCACCACGAACGCCGGCCCATGCCGCCCGGCGGGCATCATCAGATAACCTTCGCCGGGCAGCTCATGCGCCGGGAAGGGCCGGCCCGAGACCCGGGTGATGCCCATGGCGGCCCAATCGGCGATCGGGCGGCCCTGATCGGGGCCTTCCAGCGTGCAGGAGACCGCATCCGGCACCATGACCTCGAACCCCCAGTCGCGGCCGGCAACCCAGCCGTGTTCGGCCAGATAATTGCCGATCGAGGCGATGGTATCGGCCTCGGAGCGCCAGATGTCGGCCTTGCGGTCGCCATTGCCGTCGGCGGCGTAGTTCAGAAAGCTCGAAGGCATGAACTGCGGCTGGCCGAGCGCGCCGGCCCAGCTGCTCTTCATCGCGCTCTCCGGCGCGTGACCGGCTTCGGCGATCTGCAACGCGGCGATCAACTCGGCGCTGAAATATTCCGCGCGGGTCGACATGAAACCCTTGGTGCCCAGCACGCGAAAGACATTATGCGGGATTGCCACCCGACCATAGCCGCTTTCCCGGCCCCAGATGGCAAGGATGATGCGGCCCGGCACGCCGGTGCGCCGCTCGGTCTGCGCCAGCGCGGTGGCGTGGCGTTGCGCCATCTGCTTGCCGATGCGGGTGGCGCCGTCGATGGAGTTGCGATTGAAATACTTCGACGGCGCGCCGAATTCGGCCTGCCGCTGACGTTTCGGGGTCTCGGGCGCGGTGCCGGGGGGCACCAGATCCGGCAGGTCCCAGTTGAGCGTGACCCCGGAAAAGGCCGCGTCAAAGGTGGCGCGCGAGACGCCCTTGGCCCGGGCGCGCGGCCAGATCTCTGACTGGATCCAGGATTGAAACTGTCGCTCGATGGCCGGCTTGTCCTGGGCCTGCGCGGTCATGGCCAGGAAAACGAGGGTCACGGACAAAAAAAACGCACGCACTGGGAACCTCCGGATATCTGGTGGGTTGTGGACATGGAACGTAACGAGGAAGGGCGGATATATCACCCGGTTTGCCAGTCACAGCACGGTGATGCCGCAGCGCAGGATCACAATTTGACAGGCGGCCCTGTCGATTTCTATTGTGTTCGTCCGCCTGTGGACTGCCAAGGTCTGTTGCGCCATCTCCCCGGATGCGCAGCTTTGATGGCAGGGCCCCGGTGTGACGAAACCGGAGGAGAAAAACAAAACGCCGCCCAGATGGACGGCGTCAATCAGACTTGGGCGTGGCAGCCAGGTTAGCGGCCCCAGGAGCGGACCGCGCCGCAATCCATGTGCACGAAGTTCGAGCTGGAGTACCGGCCGACGCCGCCTGCGCGACAGGCGGTTGCCGCTTTGGCGATCTGGTTGACCGAACGGCCCTTGAGGCTCACGTCGGCCGCCTGGCCCTTGAGGTGCAGCGAGTTCTTGGCAACGCCGCTGGAGCGGGCGCGCAGCATCGCATTGGTTTTCGGGCTGCGGTATCCCGACAGCAGCATGTAAGGCTCGGGCACATCAAGCAGATTGTGCGAGGCCGCCAGAATGTCGATGGCACGAAGGTCGATGTATTTCACATCGTTGGTGCGCCAGTCGCGCATGAATTTGTGGACCTCTTCGACCGCATCCTTGATATAGTCGCCCTCGACCCAATAAATCATGTCGAGCCGTTCGCCCGTCCGGGCCGAATACATCTTTATGCGTCGGATGTCGCCGCCGCCGCGAAGGAAGCCTGCTGCGTTGGAGTAGGTCGGTGCCGCTGTGACCAAAGTTGCCGCGAACGCGCCCAATAGGCCACGCCGCGAGATACCGCTGCCGCGAAGTTCTGTCATGTTGTATTGCGCCTGTCTGTCGCTCTCTAAAAGTTCAGCCCGCGATGTTACGCGGAACCTGCCATCTCATCCCCAGATGCGTGGTCTGTATGCCACATTGGGGATTTTTCGCCAACCGGAGATTCCCGCATGGCTGGCGTCTCGCAGAAGTTGGGCGAAAACTTGCTCAATATTCAAACTTCACGGCAAGAATGCGCACAAAACCCCCGATTCTTGTCCCCTGTCAATTCATGGGAAAGTCTCGGAAGTGTGCGTTACAGTACTTAAGAATATGTGAGTAGACAGAGGGATAAGACAGACTAATTATTGTCTTGTTTAATTAATTGAGCTTCGGAGGGACGGGATGACGCAGTCGCAAAAGGCCAGTGGATTCAGATCGCTGATGGGAGGCGTGGCCCTGGCGATTGCCACACTGGGCCTCCCGTCTCAGCCCGCGTTTGCGCAGGTCACCGCCTTCAAGCAGGCGGTGGCGGAATCCGCCTCGGCGGACCGTGACATCGCCGCGTTCTATCGCGAGACCGGGTTCGCGCCGATCTGGACCGGCGACAGCGACATCCACCGCGCCCGTCGCGCCGCACTCTTGCAGGCGGTTTCCCGCGCCAGCCTTTACGGGCTGCCGGCCGACAAGTACCATCCCGACGTCCTGCGCGGCAAACTGGCCTCGGTGCAGGGCGAGCGGGCGCTCGGTGCGCTCGAGGTCGAACTCAGCGAAACGCTGGTGCTGTTCTCGCGCCATATGCAGACCGGGGTGCTGAACCCGCAAAAGGTCACCAATGGAATCAAGCGCGAGGCGCCGCTGCGCGATCCGATCACCTATCTGCGCGATTTCGCCTCCGGCGATCCAGACGCCTTCTTTCGCACCATCGTGCCGACCTCGGCCGAATATACCCGCCTGATCCGCGCCAAGTTCGAACTTGAGCGGGTGGTGGCCTCGGGCGGCTGGGGCGCGCTGGTGCAGACCGACAAGGTCAGCCCCGGCGACAGCGGTGCAGCCGTTGTCGCGCTGCGCAACCGGCTGATCGCCATGGGCTACCTCGACCGGTCCAATTCGGCGACCTACGACAATGCGCTGCAAAAGGCGGTTCAGGACTATCAGGTCGATCAGGGGCTGGAGCCCGACGGCGTCGCCGGCGCCGCCACCCTGCGGGCGATCAACGTGCCGGCCTCGGAACGGCTGAAATCGGTGCTGGTGGCGATGGAGCGCGAACGCTGGTTCAACCGGCCGCGCGGCGCGCGGCACGTGCTGGTCAACATCCCCGATTTCAAGGCGCGGATCATCGACAACGACAAGGTCACCTTCGAGACCCGCTCGGTGGTGGGCAAGGACACGCCCGACCGCGAAACGCCCGAGTTCTCGGACGTCATGGAATACATGGAGATCAACCCGTACTGGAATGTGCCCCGGTCGATCGCCTCCGAGGAATATCTGCCGGCGATGCGGCGCAATCCCTATGCCGCGGGGCATTTGCAGGTGATCGACGGCCGTGGCCGCGTGGTCCCGCGTTCGTCGATCAACTTTGCCCGCTATTCCGGCCGGACCTTCCCGTTCAACCTGCGCCAGCCGCCGTCGGACAAGAACGCGCTGGGACTGGTCAAGTTCATGTTCCCCAACAAATACAACATCTATCTGCACGACACCCCGGCCAAGAGCCTGTTCTCGAACGAAGTGCGGGCCTTCTCGCATGGTTGTGTGCGGCTGAACGATCCGTTCGACTTTGCCTATGAGTTGCTGTCGCGGCAGACCGACGACCCTGTCGACTTCTTTCAGACCCGCCTGCAATCGGGCCAGAACATCCGCGTTCCTCTGGATGAGCCGGTGCCGGTGCATCTGATCTATCGCACCGCCTATACCGATGCCAAAGGCCGGCTCAAGTTCCGCGCCGACATCTACGGCCGCGATGCGATGGTCTATCGCGCGCTTCAGAATGCAGGGGTGGCGTTGACCTCGGTTCAGGGTTAGACCGGGCTGCGCAACGATTGCGAGGCGCAGGATGACCTATACGGTACAGGACATTGCGGCGGCGCTCGGCTGTGAGGCAGCAGGCGCCACCGACATTTCGATCGAGGCCGTGCGGGAACCGGCAGAGGCCGGTCCAGAGCACCTTGCCTTGGCGATGAAACCCGAATTTGCCGAAACCCTGTCGCAGGGCAGGGCGCGTGCCGCGCTGCTCTGGACCGGCGCCGATTGGCAGGCGTTGGGGCTTGAGGCGGCGATCTTTGCCCAACGACCGCGTTTTGCGCTGGCGGGCCTGTCGCAGATGATGGACCCCGGAGCGCGTTATCCTCAGGGCATCCATCCCACCGCGGTGATCGACCCTTCGGCCGAGATCGGCGAAGGGGTGACCATCGGGCCGCTGGCCATGGTCGGACCAAATGCGGTGATCGGCGCCCGGTCGGTGATCGGACCGCAATGTTACATCGGGGCCGAGGTGCGCCTGGGCGGAGACGCGCTGCTGCATGCCCAGGTAACCGTGGCGCATGGGGTCACCATCGGCGCGCATTTCATGGCGCAGTCCGGCGCCCGGATCGGGTCTGACGGCTTCAGCTTTGTCACCCCGGAAAAGAGCGGCGCCGAACGCGCCCGCGAGACATTGGGCGACCAGGGCGAAGCCAAGGCGCAATCCTGGGCCCGGATCCATTCTCTGGGCGGGGTGACCATCGGCAATGATGTCGAGGTGGGCTCGAACACCTGCATCGACAGGGGCACCGTCCGCGACACCGTGATCGGCGACGGCACCAAGATCGACAACCTCGTGCAGATTGGCCACAATTGCATCATCGGCAAGGATTGCCTGATCTGCGGTCACGTTGGCTTTGCCGGTTCGGTCAAGACCGGCAACAACTGCGTCTTTGGTGGCCAGACCGGGATCGCCGACAATCTTTTCATCGGCGACAACGTGATCAGCGGCGGCGGCACGACGATCCTGTCGAACGTGCCAAGCGGCCGCGTCATGCTCGGGTATCCGGCGACAAAGATGGATGTCCAGACCGAAAGCTACAAGGCAATCCGCCGCTTGCCCCGGTTGATGCGGGATGTCGCAGCGCTTAAAAAAGCGGTTTCCAAGCAGGGCGAGAGCGACTAAATCACCGGAGGATCACAAGGCGGGGAGACCATCCGATGGACGTCAAGGACAAGGTTGTCGAGATCATTGCGGAACAGGCCGTTCTGGAAAAATCCGATGTCTCCATGGACAATACGCTCGAGGATCTGGGAATCGACAGTCTCGGGCTGGTCGAGAGCATCTTTGCGATAGAAGAGGCCTTCGATATCTCGATCCCGTTCAATGCGAACGAGCCCACCGAAAGCGATTTCGATATCTCGTCGGTCGGCAGCATCGTTGCCGGCATCAAGAAGCTGATCGCCGAGCAAAAGGGCTAGGCCCTGAGCAGATAACAGAGCGGGGCAGGAAGTCATGAAACGGGTTGTCATCACCGGCGCCGGAACCGTCAATGCGCTGGGGCAGAATGTGCCCGACACGATGGCGGCCATGCGCGAGGGACGCTGCGGCATCGGCACGCTCGACATCGCCGATCTCGACCGCCTGGCGATCAAGATCGGCGGACAGGTCCGCGATTTCGACCCGGAGGCCTGGTTCAATCGCCAGCAACTCTCGCTCTATGACCGCTTTACCCAATTCACGCTTGTCGCCGGCCGCGAGGCCATGGCGCAGTCGGGGCTGGAGTTCACCGACGAACTGGCGGCGCGGGCCGGGGTGATCCTGGGCAATTCCGGCGGCGGCATGAACACGCTGGATGAAAACTACCGCTCGGTCTACGAGGACGGCAAGAACCGGGTGCATCCCTTCGTGGTGCCCAAGTTGATGAACAATGCCGCGGCCAGCCATGTGTCGATGGAGTTCAACCTCAAGGGCCCGTCCTTCACCGTGTCCACCGCCTGCGCATCCAGCAACCACGCGATGAGCCTTGCCTTCCAGATGGTTCAAGGCGGCATGACGCCGGCAATGGTCACCGGCGGCTCCGAGGCCATGCTCTGCTTTGGCGGCGTCAAGGCCTGGGAAGGCCTGCGGGTGATGTCCAAGGACGGCTGCCGGCCGTTCTCGGCCAACCGCAACGGCATGGTCCAGGGCGAGGGCGCGGCGGTCTTTGTTTTCGAAGAGCTGGAGCACGCCCGCAAGCGCGGCGCCGACATCCTCGCCGAAGTCGTGGGCTTTGCCATGTCCTCGGATGCCTCGGACATCGTCATGCCGTCCAAGAGCGGCGCCGCACGGGCCATTCGCGGCGCGCTGGTCGATGCACGGGTCGATGCGACCGAAGTGGGCTATATCAACGCCCATGGCACCGGCACCGCCGCCAACGACAAGACCGAAAGCGCGGCGGTGGCCGATGTCTTTGGCGCCCATGCCGACAAGCTGATGATCTCTTCGACCAAGTCGATGCACGGTCACCTGATCGGCGGCACCGGCGCGGTCGAGCTTCTGGCCTGCATCATGGCGGTGCGCGACGGGGTGATTGCGCCCACCATCGGCTATGAGGAACCCGACCCGGAATGTGCGCTCGACGTGGTGCCCAACGAGGCGCGTGAGGCCGATGTCGACGTGGCGCTGTCGAATGCCTTTGCCTTTGGCGGATTGAACGCCGTTCTGGCGCTGCGCCGGTTCTGAGCATTTTTACCTGACATGTGAGGACGGCTGGCGGTGGGCTGGCTTTTGCAGCCGTGGCGCCGGGCGGGGCCGGAAACCTTGTCGAGCGCGGGGTGGCGTATTTTCGAAGAGAAGAATGCGGCGGTGGGGTGAGTTTTCGGGGGCGTTGCGCTGAGGCAGATGTCGTGCGGCGTATTTTGAAAGAGAAGAAGCCCGGGGGGTGGTGAGACCTCCGGGGTTCCGGCGTTCTGGCTGCGGTGGGCCCTGTCAGATCATTGCGCGCGTTCGGCCGCATAGGCGATGGCGCGCTGGTAGTTGCCGCTGTCGTTCCAGGCCGAGAGAACCCGGAAATTCGCGGTGCCCTGGCCAAAGGGCGCGCCGGCGCGCCAGCCGTTTCGGGCCAGCATATTGGCGGCCGAGGCCAGCGCATCGACCGCGTTGTAGGGATCGGCCCGGCCATCGCCATTTCCGTCGACGCCATAGCGCAGCCAGTTGCCGGCGAGGAATTGCATATGCCCCAATTCGCCCGAGGGGCCACCGCGGGTGTTGGCAGTGATGATGCTGCGATCGACCAGTTGCAGCGCCGCGATGGCGTGGCTTTCGAACCGGGGATGCCGGCGGCAGTAAGAGGCCAGCGTCACCGCACCGCCGACGATCGGGGTTTCGCCGAGATAGCCGCCCCAGCTTGTCTCCAGCCCCCAGATCGTGGCCAGCACGCTGCCCGGCACGCCAAAACGCTGCTCGATCGAGGCGAAGGTGTTGGGGTTTTTGGCCATGCGCGAACGGGTGCGCTGGATGAAGGCATCGGCAGAGCTGCCGGAACGCTTGGCGAGGAAGGTTGCGGGGTCTCTTTGCAGGGTGCCGCTCTGGCTCGAGGGATTGGATTCGAACCGCCAGGTGATGCCGGAGAGCTGCGCCGATTGCAGCGCCTGCATGCCGCGCGGGCCGACGCCGCTGGCCTGGGCATCTTGCGCCAGCCCGGCCTTGTAGCCCGAGAAGGCGCCTTTCGAGGTGATGCATTGTGCGGCCTCTACGGCCGGAGCGGCGAGGCCCGCGACAATTGAAAAAACAATGGTGAAACGGCGCATGAAAATGTCCTTGTGGCAAGTGATCTATCGCCATGAAGTGTAGCGGGCGCGGGGATTGCGTCCAGAAATTTTCGGGCAGACAGATCGCGCCGTTCCGGAAAAACGAAAAGGGCGCCCCGAGGGACGCCCTTCCGCATTGCGTGCCAGGCCCGGCTTCGGCCCGGCGCAGCCTCAGCAGCTGTAGTACATGCCGAACTCGACCGGGTGCGGCGTGTGCTCATAGAGCTCGATCTCTTCCATCTTGAGCTCGATATAGCCTTCGATCTGGTCCTTGGTGAAAACGTCACCGGCCAGCAGGAAGTCCATATCGGCTTGCAGCTCTTGCATCGCCTCGCGGAGCGAGCCGCAGACGGTGGGGATGCCTTCGAGCTCTTCGGCCGGCAGGTCGTAGAGGTTCTTGTCCATCGCCTCGCCGGGATCGATCTTGTTGGTGATGCCGTCGAGACCGGCCATCAGCAGCGCGGCAAAGCACAGGTAGGGGTTGGCCGAGGGATCGGGGAAGCGCGCTTCGACACGTTTCGCCTTGGGGTTCTCGGTCCACGGAATACGCACGCAACCCGAGCGGTTGCGGGCCGAATAGGCGCGCAGCACGGGGGCCTCGAAGCCCGGGATCAGGCGCTTGTAGCTGTTGGTCGACGGATTGGTGAAGGCATTGAGCGCCTTGGCGTGCTTCAGGATGCCGCCGATGAAATACAGCGCTTCCTGGCTCAGATCGGCGTATTTGTCGCCGGCAAACAGCGGTTTGCCGTCTTTCCAGATCGACATGTTGCAGTGCATGCCGGTGCCGTTGTCGCCATAGATCGGCTTCGGCATGAAGGTCGCCGATTTGCCGTAGGCCTGGGCCACGTTGTGGATCACGTATTTGTACTTCTGAAGCTCGTCCGCCTGCTTGGTGAGCGAACCGAAGATCAGGCCCAGCTCGTGCTGACACGAGGCCACTTCGTGGTGGTGCTTGTCGACCTTCATGCCCAGACGCTTCATGGTCGAGAGCATTTCGGAGCGGATGTCCTGACCGTCGTCGATCGGGTTGACCGGGAAGTAGCCGCCCTTGATGCCGGGGCGGTGGCCGGTGTTGCCCATCTCGTATTCGGTGTCGGTGTTCCAGGAGGCGTCGAGCGCGTCGACCTCGTAGGACACCTTGTTGATCGAGTTCGAGAAGCGGACGTCGTCGAACAGGAAGAACTCGGCTTCCGGGCCCCAGTAGGAAATGTCACCGATGCCGGAGGACTTCAGATAGGCCTCGGCCTTCTCGGCGGTGCCGCGCGGGTCGCGGTTGTAAGGCTCGTTGGTGTCGGGCTCGACCACCGAGCAATGCACGCAGACGGTCTTTTCGGCATAGAACGGGTCGATATAGGCGCTGTCGCAATCGGGCATCAGCTTCATGTCGGAGGCTTCGATCGATTTCCAGCCGGCGATGGAGGAGCCGTCGAACATGAAGCCCTCTTCGAGGAAATCCTCGTCGACTTCGCTTTCGATCACGGTCACGTGCTGGAGCTTGCCGCGCGGGTCGGTAAAGCGGATGTCGACATAGGCGACGTCCTCGTCCTTGATCAGCTTGAGCAGGTCTTTTGCGCTCATTTGGTCATTCCCTTGATTGGTTTTTCAGTGTCGTGATCCCGGAGACGCTCCGGGGTCTGATGAGTGGTCACGCCTTGCAGGAGGCCCCGGATCAAGCCCGGGGCAGGCGGCTCTGCGTCAGAGCGCGTCGGAGCCTGTCTCGCCGGTCCGGATGCGGATCGCCTGTTCGACCGGGGTGACAAAGATCTTGCCGTCGCCGATCTTGTCGGTCTTGGCCGCCTCGACGATGGCTTCGATCGCGCCGTCGACCTGATCGTCGTCCAGCACCACCTCGATCTTCACCTTGGGCAGGAAATCCACCACATATTCCGCGCCGCGATACAGCTCGGTATGGCCTTTCTGCCGTCCGAAGCCCTTGACCTCGACCACGCTGAGGCCCTGGACGCCAACGTCTTGCAGCGCCTCCTTGACCTCATCAAGCTTGAACGGCTTGATGATTGCCTCGATTTTCTTCATGTGGTGCCTCCTCGCAAAGGGTGTTGAGCCGCTCAGACCACTTCTCACCGGGGGCTACAATTGTGTAGGGTTCGGGAGGGGCGGATTTGGCAGGTCGCGAAAACCATGCGCCCAAAGAACGGGCGGTTTGCACATAAATCAAGCAGAATTGAATCTTGGGGTGATCGATGAGTGAATTGCTGACCGGCGCAGAGATGCGCGCGCTCGAACAGGCGGCGATTGCGCGGGGCGATGTGACCGGGCTGGAGTTGATGGAGCGCGCCGGCGCCGGCGTGGTTAGGGCGGTGCTCGAGACCTGGCCCGGGATCTGGCCCGAGCTCGGGCAAGGCGCGCCGCGGGCGGTGGTGCTCTGCGGGCCGGGCAACAATGGCGGTGACGGGTTTGTCATTGCGCGGCTGCTGCTGGCGCGGGGCTGGGCGGTCGAGGTTTTTCTCTTTGGCGATCCGGAAAAGCTGCCGCCGGATGCCCGCGCCAACCATGACCGCTGGCACGCGCTTGGCGCGGTGCGACCGCTGGAGGAGACATCGCTCGACGGGTATCTCGAGGCGCATCCCGAAACCGCGCTGGCGGTGGATGCGCTCTTCGGCACCGGGCTGACCCGGCCGCTCGGCGACCTGCGGGGCGTTCAGGCGGTGCTGAGCCGCTGGCAGGCCGCCGCTGCGCCACAGGTGGTGGCGGTCGATCTGCCCAGCGGGCTCTGTTCGGACAGCGGGCGCTACATAGGCCGGGATCGGGACGATCCGCCGGGCCGCGTGGTGCGAGCCAATCTCACGGTCAGTTTTCACCGGCCGAGGCTGGGGCATCTGCTGGCCGAGGGGCCTGAGGCATGCGGCGCGCTGGTGGTGCAGGATATCGGACTTGCGCCGTCGCAGGACGCGGTCCCCGGCCCAGCGCGACGGGTGGACGCGCCGCCGGCCGAAACGCTTGCCAAGGGTGGCGGGCACAAGTTCTCGCACGGCCATGCGGTGGTGATCTCGGGCGGCTTCGGCAAGACCGGCGCGGCGCGGCTGGCCGCGCGCGGCGCGCTGCGGATCGGCGCCGGCCTGGTTACGCTGGGCGTGCCGGGGGCGGCGCAGATGGAAGTGGCCGGCCAGATCACCGGGTTGATGATGACGCGGGTGGAGGATGGTGCGGCGCTGGCCGCGCTGCTGGAGGACGGGCGGATCACCGCGCTCTGCCTCGGGCCGGGGCTGGGGCTCGACAGGGCGCGGGCGCTGGTGCCGGTGGCGCTGGATCAGGCCGCAGAGCGCGCCCGGCCGGCGCGCGGCGTGGTGCTGGATGCCGATGCGCTGACCGCCTATCGCGACGATCCCGAGGCGCTGTTTGCCCGGCTGCACGCGCGCAGCGTGCTGACGCCGCATGACGGCGAATTCGCCCGGCTTTTTCCCGATCTCGCGGCGCGGCTTGGCGATACACCGCACGCGGGCCCGGCCTATTCCAAGGCAGACGCCGCACGCGATGCGGCCCGGCGCGCCGGCTGTGTGGTGGTGTTCAAGGGCCCCGATACGGTGATCGCAGATCCGCAGGGGCGGGTCGCGGTCAATGCCGGGGTCTATGATCGCGCCGCGCCCTGGCTGGCCACGGCAGGCACCGGCGACGTGCTGGCGGGCTTTGTCACCGGATTGCTGGCGCGCGGAATGGCCCCGATGCCGGCGGCGCAAACCGCCGCCTGGCTGCATGTTGCCTGCGCCCGGCATTTCGGCCCCGGTCTGATTTCCGAGGATCTGCCCGAGGCGCTGCCCGCGGTGTTGCGCGCGCTCTAGGCCACACCCAAGGCTGTGGGCTGCCGGGTGCCGCAGGCGATTTCGATGCCATCGGCATAAAGGATATGCGGCGCGTCGAAATGCAGCTCGATCAGGCGCAGTTTTTCATGTCCGCCCCGGGTGATGAACTGGCCGTCCACCAGCCGCGCGGCGGGCACCAGCACCTCCTTGGCGCCGAACAGCGCCTCGGCGCGCCAGTCGCGCACCAGCACCGGTTGGCTGGCCGGCAGCACCAGGTCGGTGTCAGGGCGGGTGTGGCCCAGAGATCCGGCCCGGATCCGCACCGTGGCGCAGCGAACCTCGCGCAGCACGACCTGGCGCAACAGCGCCATGCCGGTGTCGCGGGTGATGATGCGGTCGCCGGGGCTGAGATATTGCACCGGCATTTCGCCATCCAGCGTCCACAGCCGGGTGCCGGCGATGAGGCCATTGATTTCGGAATTCGCGCGCTCTTGGTGCCGGACAAGGTCCGGCTGGGCAACCTGCTCACCTGCGCGCCCGACCACGTTGGGATTCATGGGCTTACCTGCTCTACTACTTGTTTTGTTTTTTTCACAGGTTATCTCAAGAACCGGTAAATGTCCTGATATTTTCGCGCCGCTATCCGAAATCCCCTCGCATCCTCTTTCGAGCTTTGCTAGAGACCGGCGGGCGCGCGCGGTTCCGCGGGGCGCAAGGATGCGGGTGTGGCGGAATTGGTAGACGCACCAGATTTAGGTTCTGGCGCCGCAAGGCGTGGGGGTTCAAGTCCCTTCACCCGCACCACTCCTCGCCCCGAGCAGAGGATTTTCGCATGACCCGCCCCCTCTCGATCACCGTCATCGGCCCTGGCAGGGTGGGGCAGACGCTGTTGCGCCTCGGTCACAGCTCCGGCGTTTTCGAGCTTGCCGATATCCTCGCCCGGCGGCCGGATGCGGCAGCGGCGGCGCGGGATTTCGCCGGCGGCGGCCGCGCCATCACCGGGTTCGAAGACCTGCGCCCGGCCGATCTGTTTCTGCTCACCGTACCCGACGATCAGCTTGCCGGCGTTGCCGGTGACCTCGCCCGTCAGGGCCTTCCCCCGGCCGTCGCGGCGCATTGCAGCGGCTTTCACCCGGCGGCGCTGCTGGCGCCGTTGGCAGAGGCCGGCTGGCAGACCGGCAGCGCGCATCCGGTGCTGTCCTTCGCCGATCCGGCGAGCGCCGCGCGCCAGTTCCCCGGCTGTTTCTGCGGCATCGAGGGCGCGGCGGCAGACCGGCTCTCGGAGGTCTTTTCGACGCTCGGCGCGCGCTGCTTTCCGATCCGCGGCGAGGCCAAGGCGCTCTATCACGCGGCGGCGGTGATTTCGAACAACTTCACCACCGTGCTTCAGGGCCTCGCACAAGAGGCCTGGGCCGAGGCCGGCGTGCCCGCGGCGGTGGTGACCGACCTGCATGCGACGCTGCTGCGGGGCACGGTCGCGAATGTCCTGGCCAAGGGGCCGCAGGCGGCGCTGACCGGGCCGGCGGCGCGCGGCGATGCGGCGGTGATCGCGGCCCAGGGCCGCGCGGTGACCGAATGGCAGGCGGAGGCGGGGGCGGTCTATGACCTGCTCAGCGCCATGGCCGCTCGGCTCAAGTCAACCGGGCGCACCGGCTCAGGGCAGGAGCGACAGCCAGACCCAGATCGTCAGGATCGACAGCCCGGTGGCGATCAGCACCGATGAGGCCGCCACCCGCTTGGCCACGCCGTACATATTGGCAAAGACATAGGTGTTGATCCCCGGCGCCATGGTCGCCGTCAGCACCGCCGAGCGGAGCGCCCCGGTGGACAGGCCGGTGATCGTCGCCATTGTGTAGGTGATCGTCGGGTGCAGGATGAGGGAAACGGCACAGACCATTGCGATAATGCGGAAATCTCCGTCAGGACGATAGCGGTACATGACCCCGCCCATGCCAAAGAGCGCGCAGGGAATGGCCGCACGTACCACCAGATCGATCCCGTCGGTGGCCACCTGCGGCAGCGCGAAGCCCGAGAAATTCACCACAAAGCCCAGCATGATGCCAATCACCAGCGCGTTGCGGAACATTGCCTTGAGCACCTTGGCCGGCATCTGCCGCGCCGGGGTGCCGCGCGAACGGGCGATCTCCATCGCGGTGATGCCGAGGCCGTAGCAGAAGGGCGAATGCAGCGCCACGATGGCATAGTTCGGCCCCAGCGCCCCGGCGCCATAGGCGCTTTCGGTGATGGCGATGCCGAGCATCACCGAATTGGCAAAGAGGCAGCAGAAGCCGATGGCAACCGAATCCTCCCAGGCGCGCTTGAAGACATAGCGCCCCGCCAGCAGTCCGACGACGAAGCCGGTGAATGACCCGGTGTAGAAACTGAGCAGCAACGCGAGGTCGAAATGCGCCCCGAGATCGAGCCGCGAGATCGCCTGGAACAACAGCACCGGGATGGCGATCTTCTGGGTGAAATCCATCAGGCCATCGATGGCGCCGTCGCTGATCCAGCGGCGCCAGACGGCGAGATAGCCGGCGCCGATCACCAGGAAGACCGGCAGGATGACCTCGAGCAGCGCCTGCATGTCAGCCTTGCGCCCCACGGCTGCCGTGGCGTGGGCGTATTTGGAAAGAGAAGAAACACCAGGTCATGCAGGAAGTGTCAGCTGCATGAGATCGTAGGCCGGGGTGATGTGGTCGGGGGTTTCGGCCTCCAGCGTGGCGTAGTCGAGATCGATATGCATGTTGGTCAGCACCGCCCGCCGCGGCGCGGCGCGGGTGATCCATTCGAGCGTCCGCGCGAGATGGGCATGGGTCGGATGCGGTTTGCGGCGCAGCGCGTCGACGATCCAGATGTCGAGCCCTTCGAGCAGCGGCCAGGCCGCCTCGGGGATCTCGGCGACATCCGGCACATAGGCCAACCCGGCAATGCGAAAGCCCAGCGCGTCGATCGATCCGTGGTTGACCTCGAACGGGGTGAAGGTGATCGGCCCGCCGGCGCCATCGACGGTGACATCGCCGGCGATGGTGTGCAGGTCGAGGATCGGCGGATAGGGCGAGCCCTCGGGCTGGGCGAAGGCATAGCCGAACCGCGCCAGAAGCGCGTCCTGCGTCGGCCCGTCGGCCCAGACCGGCAGCCGGGTCTTCATGTTGAAGACGATCATCCGCAGATCGTCGATGCCATGGGTGTGATCGGCGTGAGCATGGGTAAAGATCACCCCGTCGAGCCGGCCGGTGCCGGTGTCGAGCAACTGGCTGCGCAGGTCGGGCGAGGTGTCTATCAGCACCGAGGTGATGCCGCCCGGGCCCACCCGCTCGACCAGCATCGAGCAGCGGCGGCGGTTGTTTCTGGGGTTCTCCGGGTCGCAATCGCCCCAATGGCCGCCAAGCCGGGGCACGCCACCGGACGAGCCGCAGCCGAGAATGGTGAACCGATAGTGATCGCTCATGACGGCGACCACGCGGCGGCCTTGGTGAAAAGCCGTTCGAAATTGGCTTCGGTCCGGGCGGCGAATTCGCCATAGTCGAGGCCGAAGGTTTCCGCCGCCTTGCGGGCGGTGTGGGCGGTATAGGCCGGCTCGTTGCGCTTGCCCCGATGGGGCGGCGGCGCAAGATACGGCGCGTCGGTCTCGACCAGGATGCGGTCGAGCGGGGCGCCGGCAAAGATATCGCGCAGCTCGGCGCTTTTCGGAAAGGCGGTGATGCCCGACATCGACAGGTAGAAGCCGAGGTCGAGGGCGCGTTTGGCCAGCGCGGCGCCCGAGGAAAAGCAATGCATCACGCAGGAGAACGGCGCATTGCGGTGCTCGGCGGCAAGGATTTCAGCTATGTCGTCATCGGCGGCGCGGGCATGGATGATCAGAGGCAATCCGGTCTTCTGCGCCGCCTCGATATGGATGCGCAGGGATTTCTTTTGGATATCAGCGCTCTCGGAGGTGTAATGATAGTCGAGCCCGGTCTCGCCGATGCCGACGAACTTGGGATGATCGGCCAGCGCCACCAGCGCATCGGCGGTGGCCAGCGGTTCGTCGGCGGCGCTCATCGGGTGGGTGCCGGCGGCATAGAAGACCGGATCGTAGGTCTCGGCCAGGGCCCGCACCCCGGGTTCGTTCTTCAGTTTCGTGCAGATGGTCACCATGCGATGCACCCCGGCCTCGACGGCACGGGCGACAATGGCGTCGCGCGCGTCATCGAAATCGGGGAAATCGAGATGGGTGTGACTGTCGGTGATCTTCGGGTTGCTCATGATCCGCCTCAGGCGGCCAGGTCGGACGCCGTTTTCTGGAGTTTGATCATCGTATCTAGGATGAGCGCGGCAGGGTCAAGATTGACCGCCCGGCCGTGGCGGCTGCGTTCGGAAATCTGCTGACCGATTTCGGCCCAGGCGCGGGCGCGGCGCAGATCGGGGGCGAGGCGGGCAAAGATCTCGGCCTCGTTTCTCGCGGCGGCGGGCTGTGGCATCTGGCCGGAGGCGCCGGCGCGGGCCAGCCGGATCAGCGCCAGGTCAAGCAGCGAAAAGATGGTGTTGACCCGGTCCTCGGCGCCACGCGCGTTGGCGGCCTCGGCCAGTGCCAGCGCCCGGGCCCGGTCAAGTTGGGGCAGGGAGCCCAGCAGCGTCAGGATCGCGGTATAGAGCTTCGGTCCCTCGTTGAGCGACAGCCGGATCGCATCGCCGACCGAGCCGGCCGAAAGCGCAGCCAGTGCCTCGGCCTCCTCGGGGGGCACGGCGACGCCGGCCTGGTCGAGCGCGGCGGCCATGTCGGGCGGCGAGAGCGGGCGCAGGTGCAACATGCGGCAGCGCGAGCGGATGGTGGGCAGGAGCGCCGAGGGCTGGTGGGTGACAAGCAGCAGCGTGGCGCGCGCCGGCGGCTCTTCCAGCAGCTTCAGCAGGGCGTTGGCGGCACTGGTGTTCATCTCGTCGGCGGCATCGACGATCACCACCCGCCAGCCGCCATCCGCGGCCGAGAGCGCAAAGCGCGATTTCAGTTTGCGCACCTCGTCGACGGTGATTTCGGCCTTGAGCCGCTTGGCGCGGTCGTCCCAGGGCCGGGTGAGCTTGAACAGCCCGGGCTCGGATCGGGCGGCGATGCGGCGGGCGACCGGGTGATCCTCGGGGATATCCAGCGAGCGGGGCGGCGGCGGCGCGCCGAACAGGCCGTCATCGGCCGCGCCGGGCGGATGGGCGATCAGGTGGCGGGCGATGCGCCAGGCCAGCGTCGCCTTGCCGGTGCCGCGCGGCCCGGCGATCATCCAGCCATGGTGCAGCCGGCCCGAGGTGACGGCCGCGAGAAAGGCCTGCTCGGCCGCGGCCTGGCCGAGCAGCCGGGCGGTGTCGCGCGGGTGAGGGGCGCCTTCGGTCTGGTCGGGCTGGGGACGGTCGTCACTCATGCGCTCAGGTGTAGTGCGACGGCGTGCCGGACGGAAGGGGGGATCTGGCCTTTGGCGGCGGCACCGGCGCGGGGGCGCACGTGCATTACCGGGAATGTCCCGCCCCGGACCTGATCCGGGGCCCCGTGGTTCGTCATGAAAGAGGTTCCGATAACCACGGGAGAGGTCCCGGCGCGGGGGCCGGGACGGGGAGGTGCTGTTTCAGCCGCCTCGCGTCTGGACCGGCGGCCACCGCCGTTTGCTCTGGGCCCTGCGCAAACGCGCGCGTGCGTTGCCAGGCGTGTCCCGCCGCGGACCTGATCCGGGGCCCCGAGATTCGTCACGGGAGAGGTCCCGTTCGTCATGGGAGAGGTCCCGGCGCGGGGGCCGGGACGGGGAGGCCTGTGGCGGCCGCCTTGCGTCTGGACCGGCGGCCACCGCCGTTTGCTCTGAACCCTGCGCAAACGCGCGCGTGCATTACCGGGAATGTCCCGCCCCGGACCTGATCCGGGGCCCCGTGGTTCGTCATGAAAGAGGTTCCGATCGCCACGGGAGAGGTCCCGGCGCGGGGGCCGGGACGGGGAGGCACCGTGGGTGCCGCCCTCGGTTGGCCTGCCGGAGCTCAGAGCCGTTCGCGCGCCGCCAGCTCCGCGACGTCTTGCGCCACCTCATCCACCGCGCGGCCGCCGTCAATCACCCGGAAGCGATCCGGAAATTCGCCGGCCAGCGCCAGGAAGCCGGCCCGCATCTGCTCCTGCAACCCGGCACCGAAATCCTCGAACCGTTCTTCCACGCCGCCGCGGCCCTTGGCGCGGGCCAGACCGAGGGCCGGGTCCATGTCGATCAGGATCGTCAGGTCCGGCTCGCGGCCGATCATCAGCGCATGCAGCTGGTCGACGATGCCGCGCAGATCGCCGCGCGAGAGACCCTGATACATGCGCGTCGAATCCGCGAAACGGTCGCAGATCACCACCTTGCCGGCCGCCAGCGCCGGCAGGATCGTCCGCTCCAGGTGATCACGGCGCGCGGCGGTGAACAGCAGGATCTCGGTCTCCGCCGACCAGCGGTCGGGATCGCCCCGCAAGACCAGCGCGCGGATCTCCTCGGCGCCGGGCGAGCCACCGGGCTCGCGGGTCAGCACCACCTCGCGGCCCAGCGCCCGCAGGTGCTCGGCCAGCCGTCGGGCCTGGGTGGATTTGCCCGATCCGTCAATGCCTTCGAAAGAGATGAACACCGGGCGCGCGGGTCAGGAGGCCAGGCCGGGCACCGGGGCGCCCCATTGCTTGAGCAGCACTTTGGCCGCTGTCGTCACCCGGCTCATGAAACCGCCCGCCGCGACGTCGCGATCCGCGACCAGCGGCACGGTCTTCTCGGGCAGCCCCTCAAGTGAGATGATCATCTCGCCCAGCTGGTCGCCCTTGGCGACCGGCGCCTCGATCGGGGTGTTATAGACCACCTCGGCATTGACCTTGCCGCTGGCCAGCACCGGCACCAGCATCTCGATATCCTCGGCCGGCACCAGGCCGACTTTCATCTCCGAGCCCATCCAGACATCGGCCTCGGCCACCACCTGGCCCTGGGCGGCGACCTTGGACTGGGTGAAATGCCGGAAGGCCCAGTTGACGATCTGCTCGCTTTCCTCGGCCCGGGCCCGTTCGCTGTCGAGGCCCGAGACGACAAAGACGATGCGGCGCTCATCCTGCTTGGCCGAGCCCACGAGGCCATAACCCGCCTCCTGGGTGTGGCCGGTCTTGAGCCCGTCGGCGCCGATGCCGAGCCGCAGCAACGGGTTGCGGTTGCTGACGTTCTGCGGCGCGCGGCCGTCGAAGGCAAAGGTGCGTTCCGCGAACATCGGGTAGAATTCGGGGAAATCCTCGATGAGCCGCCGGGCGATCAGCGCCAGATCCCGGGTCGACATGCGGTGGCCTGCGGCGGGCCAGCCGTTGGAATTGGTGAAGGTGGAATTGGTCATGCCCAGCTGTTGCGCTCGCCGCGTCATGTAGCGGGCAAAGCCGGCCTCGGTGCCATCGGGGCTCAGCGCCTCGGCGATCACCGCGCAGGCATCATTGCCCGACAGCACGATGATCCCGCGCAGCAGATCCTCGACCGAGACCCGGTCGGTGGTGTCGAGGAACATGGTCGAGCCGCCGTAGGACATCGCGTGTTCCGACACCGGCAGCTTTTCCTGAAGATCGAGCCGGCCGTCGCGGATCGCCTCGAAGGCCATGTAGAGCGTCATCAGCTTGGACATCGACGCCGGCGGCAGCGGAGTGTCGGCATCCTTGGCCAGCAGCACCGTGCCGGTGGTCATGTCGACCACGAACGCCGATTGCGCGCGGGTTTCGAAGGCATGCAGCGGCAGCGCCGTCGAGGCGGCCAGCGCGAAGGCGAGGAGAGGGGCGGCGAAATGTCTCGTCATGGCAGGTCCGATTGGCAAGGGCCCTCGGCGGGGCGGTTAATTGGTCACGGCATAGGCATCGGTGAAGCCCGCCGACTTGATCGTCCCGAGCGCAGCGGCGCGCTCCGCGGCGCTGGCGGCGGGGCCGACAAGCACCCGCCAGAAGGTCTTGCCCTGGCTCGACTGCTTCTTGATAATCGCGTTCAGCCCGCGGGATTTCATGGCGGCGGCGGTGTTTTCGGCGTTCTTCTCGATCGAGAAGATGCCGAGCTGGATATAGGGTTTGTCCAGGCTCGCGGCCTGCGGCGCCGGTTTCGGCCTGGGTGGCGTGGCGGGAGCGGCTGCGATCGCCGCGGCGGCGCTGGCGGCGGGGGCGTCAAGCTCGGACGCGGTAATCGCCTCGGGCGCGTCCAGGCCGGCAGGGTCCAGTGTTTCCGGCACTTGCGGGGTTTCCGGCGTCTTCTCGCGGCGCAGCGCGGTGACATTGAGGTTGGTCGGCTGGCCGGCCACCAGGCCCAGCGCATCGGCGGCATCGGAGGACACCTGAAGCTCCGGTCCCGGGGTGGCGCGTTCCTTGCGGAACAGCGCGCCGATCACGAACTTGCCGTTCGAAGGGTTGCGAATGATCACCCGCTCGGGCTCGCGCACATCCGGGTGCGCCACCCAGACCCCGCCGAGCGAGGGCCGGCCGTCCCAGAGCCCGCCTTCGGTGACCTGGAACACATCCGGCGCCTCGACATCGCGTTCCACCAGGCGGGTCGCGCGGCTGGCCGGGGCGGCGGCGGTGGCCGCGCTGTCCTTGGATTGCAGAAAGCCGGGAAGCTGTGCGCCGTTCTCGCAGGCCGCCAGCAGCCAGATCGCGGTGCCGGCCAGCAGCACCCGTGCGCCACGCGGCATGGGGGATCGGCCGACCGCGGAAACTCGCTGAGAAATCATTATCTTGCCCTTTTCGCCGTGAGTGCCTCTGCCGAGGCCTTGCCGGTTTTCCGGTCTTGTCCAGACTGCCTGCGCCATGTCGCGCGCCGACAGCTTATCCTCTGCCCGCATGCAAGAAAAGGCCCGCAAGGCCGGATCGGCGGAAATCCTGCATCAGAGCGCTTTGCAGAATCACTTGCCGCCGTTTAACGAAGCGAAGCGCGGAGGAGTGGCAGAGTGGTCGAATGCACCGGTCTTGAAAACCGGCGTGCGTGAAAGCGTACCGTGGGTTCGAATCCCACCTCCTCCGCCACTTGCCCTCACGAAAGCATTCTCCCGATCCGGCTGCGGTCGGATTTATCCGTTGTATTCGAGGGTTATGCGGGACGGGCTGAGCACTGCTCCCAGCGCCAGAAGGCCCGGAAGCAGTCTCTCAGGGCCGATATTCTCCGGACCTCATGACTGCGACGTTTTGGTGAAGTTTCTGTAAGATATCGAAAACGTGTTGAATTTCGAGAGGTACAGGCGAGCACTTCGACGTCGGTCTCGACCGCGTTAAACGACCCGGTTCGAACCTCACTCCTTTTGACGACGTCACTTGGCTTGAAGGCATTGACGTGAGGTGCAGGCGCTGGGAAAATCAGCAAAAAAGGGATGGCAACAACAGACCGCCTACCATGTTCTTCAGTTTCGCCATCGTTTTACACGCAGATGTCTTCGGCAATGAGCCGCATGTTGGTGAGCAGTAATGAGGTGGTCGCAGAAAAACAAAATCTGTCGTGTCATTGGCTCATCTCGAGGTGGTTATCTCCACAGTGGATGGTGGTTGTGACGCTTGACCTTATCAAGGGAGAGTACGACGGTATTGGTGGTTCTTTTCAGGAGCTACGTACAGACGCTTGGTTTCGGCAAGAAATGAAACGGGCGCGCAGAACGGTGGCATTGATCAGGAGATGAAACGAATTGGATGAACTGATCGAATTCAATAGGTCCGTCGTTGGCGAAGTCACTGCAGAAGCATCAGCAAGTAGTATTTCGCAGGCTGACGCATTTTTTGAACGGATGGCTGCCCTCCTTGAAGCAGAAGGTGAAATTGCGACCGCTGACCGAGTTACGTTTCTCGCCAGCAGTCAGGGCAAGACCGTAAGGCTCGACGGGATTGGCGGAGACCCGCGTGAGTCCGAGGGTATACTTAGCGTCATCGTCAGCGATTTTCATGATGGAGACGCGGCGGTCAAGATCAATGCAAGCGATGCCAAGAAGGCCTTCGGCCACCTAATCAACTTTGTCGCTGCCGCGCGTCGGGCTGCCTTCCGGGAGGACCTGATCGAGGGGAGTGCTGAAGCAGGTGCCGCCTCAATTATTACATCGGCGTGGTCATCCATAACGAAGATCAAACTCATTCTCATGACCAACGCGACCTATAGTGCCAGGACAGACGCGGTTCTAGCGGGCAAGATTGATGGCATTCCAGTCACCTACAACATCTGGGATCTTACACGCTTCCATCGTTATGAGACGTCGGGACACGCTCGGGAAAAGATCATCGTCAATTTCAGGGAAGATTTCGGCGCAAGCATTCCGGCACTGGCTGCGTCGAGCAGCGGCGAACACCTCGACAGTTATCTTGTTGTGATCAGCGGTCATCAATTGGCTGAAATCTATGAAAAATGGGGGGCGCGGCTTTTGGAGTCGAACGTTCGGAGCTTCCTGCAGGCGCGCGGCGCGGTGAACCGGGGTATTCGGGACACCATCAAGGATGAACCGGCAATGTTCTTTAGCTATAACAACGGGCTGTCGGCAACGGCCGACAGTGTCGAGGTAGAGAAGACATCGGACGGTCTCAGGATCGTGTCCGCGACAAACCTGCAGGTCGTAAATGGTGGTCAAACAACAGCTTCTCTCCACGCGGCTCGGAAAATCTCGCCAGAAACGCTCGAACAAGTCCACGTGCAGATGAAGTTGACAGTTGTTCCGTCGGATGCTTCTGAAGAGGTCGTCCCGTTCATCTCAAAATACGCCAATAGTCAGAACAAGGTCAGCGCGGCGGATTTCTTCTCGAACCACCCTTTCCATATGAGGATGGAAGAATACTCGAGACGAGTTTTGGCTCCGGCCGCCGAAGGTACAAACCGCGAGACAAAATGGTTCTACGAGCGCGCAAGGGGCCAGTACCTTGTCGAACGCGCCAAGAAATCCCAAGCTGAACGTCGGCGTTTTGATCTCGAAAACCCGAAACCGCAATACTTCGTCAAAACCGACCTTGCGAAGGTCGAGATGAGTTTCCGCATGCGGCCTGATACGGTCAGCAAGGGCGCGCAGAAAAACTTCGGCGAGTTTGCTCAGATGATCGGGGCGGAATGGAACCGGAGTGACAAGAAGTTCGATGAGACATGGTATCGGCGCCTGGTCTCAAAGCTGATAATCTTCCGGTATCTCGAAAAGACAATTCCGAAACAGCCGTGGTATCCCGGTGGATATCGCGCGAACATTGTTACTTATTCTATCGCCAAATTGGTCTCGGACGCAGATGAAAGGGATCATGTTATTGATCTTGATGCCGTATGGCGGCGCCAATCGGTACCTCGGGATCTAGGTGACGCATTATTGATCGCGGCCGAAGCGGCAGTGGAAGTAATCACCCACCCCGAAGCGGGCGTGAACAATATAACGGAATGGGGAAAGAAACAGGCGTGTTGGGCGACCTTGCAGCGGGCTGAAATCGACTATGGGCCTGAGTTTATGAATTGCCTCGTTGAGCCAGAGCAGGCGCGCGCCGTTCAGAGAGATGGCCGTCGCGAAGAAGCTGTAATTTCTGGCATCGAGGCCCAGACTTCGGTGATTGAGGCCGGAGGTGAATTCTGGAACCGGCTCAGGGAATGGGGCGGAGGCAAGAGGATATTCAGTCCAAAGGAGGATGGCATTTGACCTGCCCCCCGCAAAATCCCTCACCATGATGTAGAGTCTGCGCCAACTCTGAAGGAGCAGACGAATGCGTAAGAGCCGTTTCACCGAGGCGCAAATCATCGGGATGATCAAAGAGCAGGAAGCCGGGATGCCGACAGCGGAGGTGTGCCGTCGGCACGGCCTGAGCCCGGCGACTTTTTACAAGCTGAAGTCCAAGTATGGCGGCATGGAGGTGTCAGAGGCCGCGCGGCTGAAGGCGCTGGAAGATGAGAACGGCAAGCTGAAGCGGCTGCTGGCAGACACGATGCTCGACAATGTGGTTCTGAAAGACCTGCTGGGAAAAAGCTGACGGCACCGAAGGAGCGGCGAGAGGCAGCGCTCAATGCGATGCGGGATCATGGCATCTCGCAGCGCAGGGCCTGCCGGCTTGTCGGTGTCGACCCCAAGACGGTCCGGCGCGAACGCCCGCCCGACCATCCTGAGATCCGCCAGGAGATGAAGGAGATCGCTGGCAGACGCCGCCGGTTCGGCTACCGGCGGATCGGCGTGCTGCTTGAGAGAAAAGGCATGATCATGAACCACAAAAAGCTTTACCGCCTCTACCGAGAGGAGGGCCTTGCAGTGAAACGACGGCGGGGCCGTAAACGCGCCCGGGGCTCGAGAACGCCAATGCCTGAAGCCACACAGACCAACCAGCGCTGGTCCCTGGATTTCCTGTCGGACAGCTTCGGGGCGTCGCGGAAGTTTCGCATCTTGGCCGTGAATGATGATTGCTGCCGGGAAAACCTGTGCCTGGCGGCAGACACCAGCATTTCAGGTGAGCGAGTTGCCCGAGAACTGGACGCGCTCGTCCGGATCTACGGAAAGCCTGCTTGCATTGTCAGTGATAACGGCACGGAATTCACCAGCCGGGCAATCCTGAGATGGGCCGACAGGAACGGCGTGGATTGGCATTACATCGACCCCGGAAAACCGCAGCAGAATGCCTTTATCGAGTCATTCAACGGCAGCCTGCGGAACGAGCTTCTCAATGAAGAGCTGTTCGATACCCTCGACGATGCCCGCCGCAAGCTGGCGCTGTGGCGCTACGATTACAACAACGTCAGGCCGCACTCTTCGCTGGGGAACAGAACGCCAAAGCAAGCGCGGCAGGCGCTTGAGCTATTTGAGGGCTCCGCGCCTGCCACGCTTGCCAAGCCCGAAACCGACGACTACCAAAATCAAACCGGCAGACTCTCGTCATGAGCGAGGGACCAGCGGGGGGCAGGTCAACGGGACAACCGGAACAGGCGATCCCATCATGTCTGACAGAATGCCGGCGATCCCGGGATCCGAGACTTCCGTATGGATGAAGTGGATGTCTTCTCCCGTGGCATATCCGAAGACAGGCGGCACACGGGGAATGTCAGCCATATCCATGCCGCCCGACATGTCCATCATCGGCGTCATTTCCGATCCGTCGGACATCGAGCCGGTTTGAGCACTCGCTGGCGCTGCTGTGAGGCCCAGGGCCAGAAATACGGCGGCATACTTGTGGATTTTTCGGATTTGTCTGCGCATCGGGATCACCTCGGACTGCTGATTCCCAATGCACTCTAACCGCCGTACCGAGGTACGGTGTCAACGGGGTATATTCCATGCCGGCGTCGGCGACTGACCTAAGGTGTATCGGTTTTGGGTGTCATGCCGCCAATTCCTGATCTTGATCGCGCCAACATGCCTCGTTCGGCATTCGGTGTTCAGAGCGAATTTTATGACGACGTGCCTGAAGTGAAATGACCCCGGCCGAAGGGAGCCGGGGTCGAACTTTCTCAAGGGCCAAACGTGGTGTCGACGATGAATTCGCCGCCGCAAAAAGCGGCGTCAAACCCTTGCGCAGGAGACCAGTAACCTTTGATCCCGCCGCCGCATCCGGTCTTCCGGCCCGCCCTCAAAGAACACGCCGAATACCCGAAAACGACCCGGCATTCAGACCGGGAAGGCGGACACCAAAAGCAACGCTCCATACCAATAACTGCGCACGCCAACGGCTGTGCTGAAATTCGATTTTCGCTCTGCCCAAGTTGGCCTGCGCAGGGCGTAGGTAATGACTGGCGGTCAGGTTTCGAGGGCCGCGAAGTTCCTGGCCCGGTCAGGCGCATCAACTTCGGACGTGCCGCCGTCTGAGGGGCCCATGCTGGCAACGCGAACAGGGTTCACAGAGGGTATGATTGTCGTCTTCGGTGTGCGCATTCGACCTTCCTAGAATATTATGTCGTGTATTTAACAGCTTAGGCTTTCCGGCTACCATCACAGGCGAAGGTCGAACAACCTAGAGAAAACCCTATATTGACGATGCATTGTACCGGCTTGGTGCTGCGAATTTAACCTGTTCCGCGGGCGTTTGCCCGGCCACGATGTAACCGGTGTTGGAAGTTCGGGATTTTCCAGGACCGGCGCTATGCGCCTGCGCATGGCCGGAAACCTGTTTGAAACCTCTGGGCAACGCGACCCCTGCATCTGGCGCGCCAAGGCACCGCAGACCCGGCTCAATGCGAGGTCTGGTCAACGGGTCCTGCGGCGCGGGGCAGGTGCGATTTTCGGACAACCCGGCCTGCTTTCCATCTTGAAGCCCCCTACGCGGGGCATTAGAAGCAGCGACCAAGGGTGATTAGCTCAGTTGGTAGAGCGCTTCGTTTACACCGAAGATGTCGGGAGTTCGAGTCTCTCATCACCCACCATCCTAACCCTTTGAAACTAAAATAAGCCCTTGCAGTAGGGGCCTATGCCCGCTTCATGGTTACAACTTTGGTTACAGAAGGTGTTCCGGTGGCAGGCAAGGTTCGTCACCTCATCAACCGTTCCGAACGGTATTATGCGCGGCTGGTGGGTACCAAAGGATCTGCGCAAGATCGTCGGCAAGACGGAGCTGCGCAGCCCCTTGGATGGCGACTACCGGCATGCGCTCAAGTTGCTGTCCGGCGCTGTCGCCCAGCTTCAACACCAGATCGCACTGGCCGAACGGAAGCCTGGGGCAGGGAGGCCGCCGCATTGTTCAGCCAGCCAAGCGTGTGGTCGGTGTTGCCGCCAGGTTTGTATTCCGCGCCAAGCGGGGCGTCATAGCCAAGCCTGCGGGTGACCTCGAACACATGGGCGTAGTTGATCTCACCGTGATCGGGAGCGCCGCGATCCGGGACGGAGGCGAACTGGAAATGGCCGATCCACGGCAGGAGTGTCTCGATTCTGCGGGTGAGATCGCCCTCCATCAATTGCACATGGTAGCAGTCGAACATCAGCTTGAGATTGGGCGCCTGCACCGCCTCGATGATCGCCAGCGCCTGGTCGGTCGTCGTCAGGAAATAGCCGGGCGCGTCGTATTTGTTCAGCGGTTCGATCAGGATGGTGATGCCATTCGGGGCGGCGTTTGTGCAGGCATAGGCGAGGTTTTCGGCGAATGTCGCCCGGGCCTCGGCGCCAGAGACAAAACCCGCCATCACGTGGATGTTGGGGGTGCCGATCGCGGTGGCATAGGCGATGGCCTCGTCGATGGCGGCCCGTGCCTCGGCGTCGCGTCCGGGTATGGCCGACAGCCCGTTGTCACCAGCGCCGACATCGCCGCGCCGGGTGTTGAGGCCCAGCATCGGCAGGCCGGTTTCGCGCAGGGCGGCCTTCACCTCGTCGACAGGGGTCTCGTAAGGCCAGTGGCATTCCACCGCGTCGAAGCCGGCGGCCTTGGCGGCGCGGATGGCCTCGGGCAGCGGGCGGTCGTTCCAGAGAAAGCCCAGGTTGGCCGAAAACTTCATGCATCCCACTCCACGTCGAATTTCGTGACCAGCGCCTGCACCTGATCCTCGGTCAGACCGCGCGGCTGCATCCCGCGGGTCATCATTGCCAGCCTTGCGGTGTCTTCCAGCTCTTCGATGGCGTTGCAGGCGGCCTCGATGTCGCGGCCGGCGACCACCGGGCCGTGGTTGGCCAGCATCACTGCCGTGCGTTTGCCGGCAAGGCCGCGCACCGCGTCGCCCATCGCAGGATCGCCGGGCAGGTAGAAGGGCAGGAGCTTTACCTTGCCGAGCTTCATGATGCCGTAGGGCGTGAGCGGCGGCAGGAAGTTGTCGGGGTCCACATCCGGCATCATCGACAGGGCGACGGAATGGCAGGAATGCAGGTGCACCACCGCGCCGGCACTGCTGCGGGTGTCGTAAAAGGCGCTGTGCAGCGGCATTTCCTTGGTGGGTTTGTCGCCGTCGATATGGCTGCCAGCGGCATCGAAGCGGCTGAGCCGGCCGGGATCGAGCCGGCCGAAACTGGTGCCGGTGGGCGAAACCAAGAGCCCGCCATCCTCGGTCCGGGCCGAGATGTTGCCGGTGCTGCCGCCGGTCAGACCGCGATCGAACATCGATTTCGCCAGCAGGCAGATCTGTTCGCGCAATTGGCTTTCCGGGGTCATGCGGTCTCCAGTCGGGCCTGGGCGTCGGTAAAGAAGGTCTCGGTGCCGAAGTTGCCGGATTTCAGGGTCAGGGCGATCTGCTGGCCGCCCGACCGGCAATAGGTCCAGGGAACGCCCGGCGCGATCTCGGTGCCGATGTCGAGCTGGCTGACGCCAAGCGCCTTGGTCACCGCGCCCGAAGTCTCGCCCCCGGCGACGATCACCCGCCGCGCGCCGGCATCGCGGGCCGCCACGGCGCAGGCCGAGAGCGTCGCCTCGACGATCTCGCCGGCGCCGGCAACGCCGAGCTTCTCCTGCGCGGCGCGGACGCTGTCGGGATTGGCGGTGGCGTAGATCAGCGGGGCCGCGTCCAGATCCTGGCGCGCCAGCCAATCGAGCGCCTTTTGCGGGCCATTCTCGGCCAGGGACAACGGGTCGAGCTGGAAGGCGGGGACGCCCCGGCTGGTATAATCCGCCACCTGCTTGTTGGTCATGGCCGAGCAGCTGCCCGAGAGCACGATGGTGCCCCGCCCGAGCGTCGGGGCCTCTGCCTTGGGCGCATCCGCCGAGAGTGTGCCATCGGCGAGGTAGAGTGCGGGCAAGGGCATGGCCACCGCGCTGCCGCCGGTCATCAAGGGCATGTCGCGGCAGGCCTCGGCGATCACATCGAGATCGGAGTTCGCCACCGCATCGACCACCACATGCGCTACGCCCTGCGTCTTGAGCGCGGCCAGTTCGGCCCGCAGCGCCTTCGGTCCCTGCGCCACGGTCAGCCGGTCGGCCAGACCCACGGCCTTGGTGACCTGCGGCTCCAGCAGGCGCATCAGGTTGCTGTCGCGCATCGGGGTCAGCGGGTGATCCTTCATCGGGCTTTCCGCCAGCGGCTGGCGGCCGACAAAGAGGTTGCCCATGAAGATCGACCGGCCGTTTTCCGGGAAGGCCGGGCAGTAGATCGTCTGGTCGGTGCCCAGATCGGCCATCAGCGCCTCGGCGACCGGGCCGATATTGCCTTCGGAGGTCGAGTCGAAAGTGGAGCAGTATTTCCAGAAGAACCTTTGCGCGCCGGCGGCCTGAAGCCAGCGCAGCGCCGCGCGGGTCTCGGCGAGGGCCTCACCCACCGGTGCAGTGCGCGATTTCAGGGCGATCACCTCGAAGGCGGCGGTGTCGCGGGGCGGGCCGTCCGGCACGCCGATGCGCAGCGAGACGCGGACGCCGGAGCGCGCCAGCAGGCCGGCGATATCGGTGGCGCCGGTGAAATCATCGGCGATGCAGCCAAGAACGGTGGTCATGCGGTCTCTCCCGGAAGTGTGAGCCCGGCGTTGCGGGCATAGACCTTGGCGACGGCGGCGTCATCCTCCTGTCCGTGGCCCATGCCGGCGGCGGCGAGGAATTGTTGCAGCGCGGCGGCGGTGATCGGGGCGCTGAACTGCGCCTGTTTGGCGATGTCGAGCACGATGCCCAGATCCTTGGGCCAGATGTTGACCGAACTGCGCGGGGTGTAGTCGCCCTCCACCACATGCGGCGCGCGGTTCTCGAGCATCCAGCTGGTGCCGGCGCATTTGCTGATCACCTCGACGAATTTCTCCGGCGTGACGCCCTGGGTCATGCCGAAGGTCAGCGCTTCGGCCATGGTGGCGATATGCACCCCGGCGAGCAGCTGGTTGACCGCTTTCATGGCGCTGCCGGCGCCGGCTGTGTCGCCCAGGTCAAAGACCGTCTCGGCGATGCTGTCCAGCACCGGGCGGGCGGCGGCAAAGGCGGCGGGCGTGCCGGAGGCCATGATCGAGAGCTGGCCGTTGGCGGCCTTGGTGGCCCCGCCCGAGATCGGCGCGTCGAGGTAGAGCACGCCTTGGGCTGCGCAGCGGGTGGCCATGTCGCGGGCGAACTCGGGCGGCACGGTGGCGCAGGCCAGGACAACCGCGCCGGGCCTGAGCCGTGGCACGATGCCCGCGTCGCCGAACAGCACGCTTTCGGTCTGGGCGGCGTTCAGCACCACCACCGCAACCGCGTCAAGCGTATCGGCGGCATCGGCCAGGGCGGTCGGTTGGCCGCCCTCGGCCTGGAACCTGGCGATCCGGTCGGCGTCGATGTCCACGCCCCAGACCTTGTGTCCCCCGCGCAATGCCGAGGCGGCCATGCCGTAGCCCATGGAGCCCAGGCCGATGACGGCAACGTTTCGGGTGTCTTTGCTCATCTCAATTTCCTTTCAACCATTCCGGCAGCCAGAGTGCGACCTGCGGGAAGAACAACACGATGGCGAGCGCCACGACCTGAATGCAGATGAAGGGGATCAGCGCCCGAAATATCTCCGACAGGCTCATGTCCTTGGGGGCGACCGATTTCAGATAGAAGGCGGCCGGGCCGAAGGGCGGCGAGAGGTAGCTCACCTGCATGTTCATCGCAAAGAGGATGCCGAACCAGACCGGATCCATCCCCAGCTTGATGATGATCGGGACGAAGATCGGCATGGTCAGCAGCGCGATGCCGATCCAGTCCATGAAGAGGCCCAGCACCACGAGAATGCCCATCATGATCAACACGATGACAATCGGCGAGGCGCCACTGCCCAGAATGGTGGCTTCGATGAAGCGGTTGCCGCCCATGAGGTTGTAGACACCCACCAGCGCCGCGGCGCCGAGGCCGATCCAGATGATCATGCCGCAGGTCTCCAGCGTCTGCTTCAGGCTGTCGCGGATCAGCGTCCAGGTCACCTCGCGCCGGATCGCGGCCGACAGGAACACGCCGACCACGCCCATGGCCGCGGCCTCGGTCACCGAGGCGATGCCGCCGTAGATCGAGCCCAGAACCGTCACCGCCACGCCGACCGGCAGGATCACGCCGCGCATCTTGCGCAGTTTCTCGGACATCGGAATGTCCAGCTCTGCGTCAGAGATCGGCGGGCCCATTTCCGGGTTCGCGTAGCAGCGGATAAGGATGTAGATGATGTAGAAGGAGGCTAGCATCAGGCCGGGGGTCACCGTGGCGAGGAAGAGGTCGCCGATCGAGACGCTGGCGGTCAGGCCATAGACGATCAGCACGATCGACGGCGGGATCATCGTGCCCAGCGAGCCACCGGCGCAGACGGTGCCGATGGCCAGCGCCCGGTTGTAGCCAAGCCGCAGCATTTGCGGCAGGGCGATCAGGCCCAGCAGGACGATCTCGCCGCCGATGATGCCGGAGATTGCGGCGAGAAAGACCGCGGCCACCAGGGTCTGGACGGCGACGCCGCCCTTGATCCGGCCGGCAATGAGGCGCATCGCATCATAGAGATCGCGGGCCATGCCCGAGCGGTCGAGCAGCGAGGCCATGAGCACGAACATCGGAATGGCGACAAGCACGTATTCATTGACGAAGGAATAGATGCGGCTGGAGACCAGCGGCACGCCCATCGGCCCGAACCAGGCGATGGTGAAGAGGATCGCGATCAGCCCGGTGACGAAGGCCAGCGGGATGCCGGTCAGGATCAGGATCATGATCGAGCCCACCAGCAGAAGTGACCCGGTCTCGATGCCGAGGTTCCGGCCTTCGCTGAACAGCAGATAGCCGCCGGCCAGAAGCAGGGCAAAGACCAGGCCGATGCCGGCCACGGCGAATTTGCCGGGCGCCTCGCCGGCGCTCTGCCGGAAGCCGGTGCCTTTCCAGGCGGTCCAGATATGCCCCACCGACTGGATCGCCAGCACGATGGCGGTGATCAGAAGCAGCATCTTGATGATCGCCGGCGTGATCGGGTTCCAGGCCGAGCCGGAGCGCTCGAGCCGGATATCGCCCTGGGGGCTCCACCAGGATTTCTCGACCATGGTATAGGCCGCGTAGGCAATCGCCACCGCGAAGAACAGCGTCAGAAGCCCGTTGACCACATCCAGCAGCCGGCGGGTGCCGCCGGAGGTGCCGAAATAGATCAGCCCGATGCGGATGTGTTTGTCGGCGGCAAGGCACTGCATGCCGCCATAGAGATAACAGGCCGCGATTAGCGCGATCACCGTCTCATGCGCCCAGATCGTGGGCGCGTTGAAGAAATACCGCATGATGATCTCGTAGATCGAGATCACCGTCGCAATGGCAAACAGGAAGCTGAAGGCGGTGCCCACCGTCAGGATGCCGCGATCAAGCGCATTCTGGGCACCGGCGCTGTCGTCTTCATGGGCGCGTTTGAGCGCCTCGAGCTGCGCTTCGATTTCGGCGTCGGTCATCGCCGCGTCTTGCTGTGCCATTGTCCCCTCCCGGAACGTGAGCTGGATGGTGTCAGAAGAAGGGGCCGTGGCCGGCCCCTTCCGGTCTTGCCGTCAGGTGGCAATCACTCGGCCAGAAGGCCCTTGTCGGTCAGGTAGGCGGTGGCGCTCTCATAGGCCTTGCCTGCCATTTCGGAGCGGTCTGCCCATTTGGCCCATTGCGACTTGGCAATGCCGCGGAACTTCGCGCGCTCTTCGTCGGACCAGTCGATCACGGTGATCTCGGGATCGGCCTGTGCCTCGGCCACGGCGGCCTCGTTCTGTTCGTCGAGCTGCGTGATCATGTCCTCGGCAAAGACCGAAACCGACTCGTTCAGGATCGTCTTGAGGTCTTCCGGCAGCCCGTCGTAGATCGCCTTGTTCAGGGACACGTCGATCACCGGCATCGAGTGGAAGCCGGGATAGAGCGGATACTTGGCGAATTCATGCATGCCCTGGGCGTGATTGGTCGAGAACACGGTATAGTCGGCCGCGTCGATCACGCCTTTTTCCAGCGCGGTATAGACTTCGGAGCCGGGCAGGTTGACCGGAGAAGCGCCGGCGGCGGCAAAGACTTCCTGCACCATGCCTTCGGGCGCGCGCATCTTGATGCCCTTGAGGTCGTCGACGCCATAGAGCGGCTTGGTCGAGAGGAAGGCCTCGACCCCGGTCGCCGAGGCGCCCAGGAACTGTAGCCCGTAGGGGTTCACCAGCTCGTTGAACAGCGCCTTGCCGCCGCCGTTTTCCATGTAGTCGAACATCTGCTCGGGCGCCGACCATGCGCCGACGAGGTTGCCCAGCATCGCGAAGGCCGGATCCTTGCCGGAGAAATACGACGGGTCGGTGATGTGGCCTTGCAGGATGCCGGCGCCCACCGCGTCGAGGGTTTCATTGTGCGCCACCACGGTGCCAACCGGCACGACGGTGATTTCGATGCGTCCGTCGGACAGCTCCTTGACGCGGTCGGCCCAGGCTTCCTCGATCGGAAAGAAGTTGTCGCCGGCCTGTGCCGAGGTCTGGAACGTCCACTGGTACTCCTGCGCCAGAGCCGTGCTGGCCATCAGCGACGTGGCAGCAACGAGGCCGCTCAGAAATGCGGATTTCAAAGTGTAAGCAGTCATGTTTCCTCCCGTCAGAACCCCTCGGGGCCCTGGTTCTTTGATAGGTGCGATCCTTGTGAGATCGCGGCTCCTCACCGGCGACGATGGCGCCGGTATCAATACCGGTATCGCTACCGGTATTGATACCAGTGCCGCATTCTGCCTATTCTGTCAACGTCCCGACCTCAGGATCGGGAGGCAACAGCATGCGGCGCACCGGTCTGGTCGGCGCGTCACGCTGCCCAACCAGGGCCCGGAGGGCGACAAGGCCATGAAAAAACGAAAGACCTTGGCCGATGTCGCGGCGGCGGCCGGCGTCAGCAAGATGACGGCTTCGCGGGCGTTGCGCGGGGACAAGGACGTGTCGAAGGCCAATGTCGACAAGGTGAAACAGGCCGCGCGCGAGATCGGCTACTACGGGAATCACCTCGCGGCCTCGCTGTCGAGCAAGCGCACCGATCTGATCGGGGTGGTGGTGCCGAGCCTGTCGAACACCGTGTTTCCGCAGGTCATGTCGGGGGTGACCGACGCCCTGAAGGGCACGGCGCTGCAACCGGTCTTCGGCGTGACGGATTACGATCCTGAGGCCGAATACACCACCATCCGCAACATGCTGTCATGGCGGCCTGCCGGGCTGATCGTCACCGGGCTCGACCAGCCGGACGAATCGCGGAGATTGCTGGCCGACGCCGGTATACCCATCGTCCAGATCATGGATTGCGATGGCGATCCGGTGGATGCCTGTGTCGGGTTCTCGCAGTCCGGGGCCGGGCACGATATGGCGGCAGCCCTTCTTGCAGCGGGCCGACGGCGCTTTGGATATGTCGGGCGCAACCTCGACAAGGATCTTAGGGCGGCCAAGCGGAAGAAGGGCTTCCTCGATGCCTTGCGCAGCCAGGGTCTCGAATTCATCGACGCGATCGACGGGGCTCACCGGGAAGGGGATGAGGCCACGCTACCGGCCATCGCCTGCGGGCGCCGCAAGACGGCCGAACTTCTGGCACGTCAACCTGACCTCGATTGCATCCATTTCTCCAACGACGACCTCGCCTTTGGCGGGTTGTGCCATTGTATCGCCGCGGGCATCGATGTTCCGGGCGAGGTCGCCTTGGCCGGATTCAACGGGTTGGGCCTCCTCGAAGGGTTCCCAGGGAAGATCGCCACCTCCCACACCGCTCGCCGCGCAATCGGCGAGACAGCTGCCAGGGTAATTTTGGAGACAGTCGAAAGCGGTGAAACAGACAGTGGCAAGATCCACATACTGGCCCCAACCATCTCACTCGGAGATTTGGCGGTCGCTGCGAAATGAACGGCCGCAAAGAATTCGGCCTCGCGGGTCCGCGTCGACAGGCCGTGCTGGCCGGCTGGGGCAGGGCAGACCGCTGCTCTTGCGGGGCAGAGCAAAAACCCGAGAAAATCTCGGCCAACCCGCTTGACGTCCCCCGCCGCTTCACTTAATCAGCCCCTCACGCGCGGTTGTAGCTCAGTTGGTTAGAGTACCGGCCTGTCACGCCGGGGGTCGCGGGTTCGAGCCCCGTCAACCGCGCCACTTTCCCTCCTTCATGCCCTGAAGAACATGCCCCAAACGGGGCCGCTGGCGCTGCCTTGGCGCGCCGCGCAAAGAGCCTTCTGTCGCACAGAATATCCGGTAAATGCCGCAGGTTGCGAGGCCGCGAAAAACTTCTGCCGGATCGCGATATTTGCCGTTGACGCCCCCCGCCGCTTCACTTAATCAGCCCCTCACGCGCGGTTGTAGCTCAGTTGGTTAGAGTACCGGCCTGTCACGCCGGGGGTCGCGGGTTCGAGCCCCGTCAACCGCGCCACTTTCTCCTTCGGATGAAAAATACCCCCCCTCGGGGGCCCGCGCGCAGAGCGTCGCGCCGCAGCTCAGTACGTATAGCCCATCGCCTCTTCGACCCCGAGGTCGAGCCGTTCGCGCATCCACGCCCGGTCCGCCTCGGGCATCTCGGCGGGGGTCTCCGGCCGGGTCATCACCGCAGGCTTGAACTTGGCGCCCAGGCGCTTGGTCACGGGCTTGTAGGCGGTGTCGGTCGCGGGCAGGGCAAGGCCCGCGCGCAGATCGGCGAGAAACGCCTCGGGCGCCGCCTGAACCGCCTCCATCCGCAGGAAAACGCAGGAGGAATGGCGGATGGCAAAACTCAGCAGCACCGCCATCTTGACCGCCCGCAATTCGAACAGATCGCGGAACATCGCGCCGGTGATCGGATGCCGGTCGGCCTGGAGCGGTTGGCCGCGGAACTCGGGCGCCTCGGCCCAGGGGAAATAGCGCGGCCGGTCGATGCGGCTGTCCCAGGGGGCGCGGATGAAGTCGGAGAACCCCAGCGCCTGAAGCGGCGGCCGGGCGTGCCAGGGCTTGGCATGCATCGACAGCGCCCAGGCATCGGCGGCGCGAAAAGTGCAGACCACGGTGAAATCCGCCGGGATCGCCAGCATCCCCGGCACCCCGTGTTTCCAGCCCAGCACCTCGGAATTGCCGAGCCAGGTGTTGCCGTCGATCAGCCGCTTGACGAAATTCGTCCCCGAGGACCGCTCGCCCATCACCTGAAACCGCTTCGGCGCGCTGCCGCTGTGACGGATGGCCCAGCCTGTGCCGGCCAGATCGGTGAGGATTGTGTCGCGCATGCAGGGCTTTCCGGCTAATCTGTGCAAAAGTGGTAACCGGGCCCAGAGACCCGCGCAAGAGCAGGACAAGTGACATGCAGACAACCGCCGCCGCGCTGACCATGGTGCGTGACGATGCCTTCTTCCTCAAGGCCTGGCTGAGGCACTACGGCGCGGCGCTGGGCCGCGAGAACTGCACCATCATCAACCATGGCCGCGGCGAGGAGGTGGTGCGCCTGGCCGAGGGCTGCAACATCATCGGCATCCCCGGCGACCCGCATCCCAATTTCGACATGAAGCGCTGGCGGCTGCTCAACAATCTGGTGCAGGGGCTGCGCTGCTATTACGACCACGTGATCGTCGGCGATGTCGACGAGCTGGTGGTGGTCGATCCCGCCGCCGGGGTCACCTTGCTCGACTTCCTGCGGGATCAGCCGATCCGCCGGGTGCTGACGCCGGTGGGGCTCGAGGTGGTGCACCGGGTGACGGAAGAGCCCGCGCCGATCGAGGACCATATCCTGGGCCCGCGCCGCCACGTCCGCCTGGCGCCGCATTATTCGAAACCTTGCGTGGTGTCGCAGGGCGTCAAGATCGCGCGGGGCGGGCATTTCACCCAGGCTGAAAAGCTGCACACGCCGGACGAACTGCTGCTGCTGCACCTGAAGTTCTGCGACTTCGGCAATTACGCCCGGGTGATGGACCACCGCAATGCGGTGACCGAGGCGGTGGGGGCCTCGGTCAAACAGGCCGCGATCGGGCGGCACTGGTTCGCCGAGGCGCGGGGCGAGGACCGGGCGGTCTTTGCGGCGTTCGAGGCGGCGGAGCCTGCGGATTTCGACCTGACCGGCGTGCGGCGGGGGATGCACCGGTCGTGGAAGAAGCGGGGCGACACCGGGTTCTGGCAGTTCGACCGCGAGGAGAGCGACCGGGTGATGGTGCTGCCGGAGCGGTTTTTGGGACTCATATGACCGGCTTCAAATGTTTCGCGCAAAAAAACTTTGAGTGTTAACAAATGGTAAATAAAGAAATTTCTTCCGTACCGTCAGAAACGGACGAGAGCGACACAGCGTTTAGGGGCTTCAGCTTTGAGTTGCTTCGAATCACGTGCGGCGTTAGAGGTACCTCGCTGGCAAGCTGTCTAGAAGTTTGTCGGTAAACCGCATCCATTGCGGGCAGAGATAGTCGTCCGTCGAAGGTGGTATATCCGCCCCGGCGTTCAAAAAAGTTCGGAACCAAGTACGGGTTGATCCCGGGTAAGTGAGTTTGGTTCCAGAATGCACAGGATGCTTCATCTCGAAACTGAAAAGGAGAACTTATGAATGATCCTACACATTTTCGACGATGGGCCTTCGTTCACCGAAGGTAACGATGGAAAAATGTTCTAACAATTTTTCCATAATGCCTGCTTACTAGTAGGCAGGGGATGGGAAGAGAAATCGACCCGTCCCCACTTCCAAATTCTACAAGTGGCATCTACTCTAATGGTTGTTTTTGGAGGCCACTTGCATTGAAAACGATCGTTACTTTTCCAATCTGTGACCTGAGACGGTATGTAGGAGGTTCTTCAACCTACCTACAACGGCCGTCTTGGACCCTTCCAGAGCGCCACAAAGACTTTATTCGTGCACTGGGTGGGCTGAAACCTTCCGCGGAGGTAGGACTTTCCGTCAAAGGACTTTCAGGGTGGATAATGGAGCCGTTCGTTTGCGACGCGAAGCACGGACCAAAGTTCCATGATTTGCCGGCAATGCATATTGCCGGCGGCACATGCCAGTGGAAGATAGATAACAGGCTACTTTTTTTTGACGGTGAGTGCTCCGGAAGAGTTGAGTATCACTTTTTTTTGGATCTGAAGGGGCAGACAGAAGCTGTTTCCTTTGATGCAATTAATGATTTCCTCTGCGATATGAAGCTGAAGTTCAGAAAGCATGAAGGCGAAGGAAAGACAGAATACGATGAGGTTGATTTTGGAAGGTCAGGTCTGCTTCACGCAAATGCTTTGGCCGCTCGTACGGTGGCTCGAAACAAGTTCTTAGAACTTCACGAGATTCGGAAAAACATCAAGTTTATGAGGCCTTCAATAGTTCACGTTATAGAACCAGGGGAAATGCTGGATTTTCGGGGTGATTTTATAAAGGTCAAAAACACGATCTCGAAATATCTTGAGGTCTATCATGACAGAGTAAGGGTTTTTTCCAATATCGATATTCCGGTATGGGCAATACTTACCAAGGATAAGTTAAATGGACGGGACCTTCGCGACCTAGTCTTATATTTGCGCCGTCTTCACGCGGAGTACGAATGCATCAAGGTCCTTCTGCGGGCGGTGGAGAGCGGTGCGATACCCACGGAGGGCGGTGTTTTGCCAGAGGATTTCGAAGAATATCTTCTCGAAGTTTTGGGGCGGGTCCGCTCAGCCGAGCAACGGTTCGATCGCGTGGGAGGGTTTGCACCTGATGAACAAGCCTCATTGCCAAAAATTGCAGACTTGGCCAGTATCTCAATACATGATCTGGACCCAACTCTTCACCGCCAGATTCAAGTTGCACTTCGGAGGGCAAAGTTTAAATGGAAAAGTAATCAAAACCAGATCCTGGCGGCTCTAAAAGTTCTAGAAGAGCGGTCCGTGAATGTGAACTTCAATGTGAGGAACTTAAACGTGGATAATAGTCAAAACGTCTCGAACTCTACCGGAATTGTTCAAACCCAGGCCGGTCGGGACGCGCAAGTGAATTTAGATAAGTCCTTCAACGGATTTCAGGAAAAAACTTCAAGTGCAGAAGTGGTTCAAGCGATAGCTGACCTGAAGGAGCTACTTGATCAAGCAATTGAAACTGGTGAAGTTAAGGACCCAGAGTCTGTTGCGCGAGACTTTGACGACATGGCCCAAGAAGCTGCATCTGAAGTGCCGCGGAAACAGAAAATCGAATTTAATGGGAAGATGATCGTCGGGGCACTTAAGGAGTCATCAAGCCTAATTTCGGCAATAAGCAAAGCGGTCGAGGTCGTGGGATCATTTTTTAAGTAAATTTTCCTTAGTACGTGCTATATTGATTTAGCTCACCCCACAGCCCCCAACACCCTCACCCAGCTCCGCATCCCCTTGTGGAAGCTCGTCAGCGCATACTTCTCGTTCGGCGAATGGATCTGGTCGTCGTCCAGGCCAAAGCCGATTAGCATGGCCGGCATGTCGAGGTAATCGCTGAAATACCCCGCGATCGGGATCGAGCCGCCGCAGCCGGCAAACACTGCCGGGTTGGGCCATTCGTCTGACAGCGCGCCGCGGGCGGCCTCGAAGAGCGGCGAGGTGGTGTCCATCACGGAGGCCGGAGAGGCGCCATGCGCCTTGAATTCGACGCTGCAATCGGGCGGCAGCTGATCCTCGACATAGGCGCGAAAGGCGGCGCGGATGGCCTGCGGGTCCTGGCTGCCCACCAGGCGGAAGCTCACCTTGGCATGGGCCTGGCTGGGCAGCACGGTCTTGAAGCCGGCGCCGGTGTAGCCGCCCCAGATGCCGTTGACGTCACAGGTCGGGCGCGACCAGATCATCTCGAGCCCGGTGCGGGTGTTCTCGCCCGCCGGCTGTGACAGCCCCACGGCACCGAGGAAGTCGCGCGCCATTTCACCCGGTTCGCCAAGCGCCGCCCATTGCTCGCGCAGCGCCGCCGGCAGCTCGGGCACGTCGTCGTAGAAGCCGGGCAGGGTGACCCGGCCGGTGTCGTCATGCAGCCCGGCCAGCACCTTGGTCAGCACCCGGATCGGGTTCATCGCGATGCCGCCGAACATGCCGGAATGCAGATCGCGCGACGGCCCGGTGATGGTGACCTCCTCGCCCATCAGCCCGCGCAGCATGGTGGTGATGCAGGGGGTTTCCGGGTCGAACATGCCGGTGTCGCAGATCAGCGCGATGTCGGATTTCAGCTCGGCGGCATTCTCCTGCATGAAGGGGATGAGCGAGGGCGAGCCGCTTTCCTCTTCGCCCTCGAAAAAGAAGGTGATGCGGCAGGGCAGCCGGCCATGCACCGCGATCCAGGCCCGGCAGGCCTCGACAAAGGTCATCAGCTGGCCCTTGTCGTCGCTGGTGCCCCGGCCACGGATCACTTTTCCTTGAGGCGTGTCCTCGATCTGCGGGTCGAACGGGTCCCGATCCCAGAGCTCGAGCGGATCGACCGGCTGCACGTCGTAATGGCCGTAGAACAGCAGATGCGGGCCGCCCTCGCCGATATGGCCCACCACCATGGGATGGCCCGGGGTGGGGCGCTTGCTGGCCTCGGCGCCCAGCGATTGCAGGTCGGCCACAAGCCAGTCTGCGGCCTGCTGGCACTGGGCCGCATAGGTCGGATCGGTGGAAATCGACGGGATTCGAAGAAGGTCTTTCAAGCGGTCAGATGCCGCATTGAGGTCATCATCGATTCGGGTCAGAACGGGCGAAATGTCCATCGGCAGGTTTCCTTTTTGCGTCAGACCCTAGCGAAGCGGAAATCCCTGTCCAGTGGGGTTTGACATGGATCAATGCTGCGGCCATGGGTCGCCGCTAGTAGAGGTTGCCAGACGGGATTTCCCGCTGTAAGTATTCAGGAACGTGAATTTGACCGCCTTTCGGGCGATCAGGTTCATACGCAGGGCCCGCGGCCCCACGCAAACGGAGGTGCCCCGGTGAGCCACAATCTGGATTATACCGCGAAACTCGACGCGGCGCTCGGCCGCCTGCACGACGAGGGCCGCTACCGGACCTTTATCGATATCGAACGCAAGCAGGGCCATTTCCCGCATGCCACCTGGCGCAAGCCCGACGGCAGCGAACAGCCGATCACTGTCTGGTGCGGCAACGACTATCTCGGTATGGGCCAGCACCCGGTGGTGCTCGCGGCGATGCACGAGGCGCTGGAGGCCACCGGCGCCGGCTCCGGCGGCACCCGCAACATTTCGGGCACCACGGTCTATCACAAGCGGCTCGAGGCCGAGCTGGCCGATCTGCACGGCAAGGAATCTGCGCTGCTCTTTACCAGCGCCTATATCGCCAATGACGCGACGTTAAGTACGCTGCCCAAGCTGTTTCCCGGTCTGATCATTTACTCGGACGCGCTGAACCATGCCTCGATGATCGAGGGCGTGCGGCGCAACGGCGGGGCCAAGCGCATCTTCCGCCACAACGACGTCGCCCATCTGCGCGAGCTGCTCGAGGCCGACGATCCGGCGGCGCCCAAGCTGATCGCCTTTGAATCGGTCTATTCGATGGACGGCGATTTCGGTCCGATCGAAGAGATCTGCGACCTGGCCGACGAATTCGGCGCGCTGACCTATATCGACGAGGTCCATGCGGTGGGCATGTACGGCCCGCGCGGCGCCGGCGTGGCCGAGCGCGACCGGCTGATGCACCGGCTCGACATCATCAACGGCACCCTGGCCAAGGCTTTTGGCGTGATGGGCGGCTATATCGCGGCCAGTCATAAAATGTGTGACGCCATAAGGTCTTATGCGCCGGGCTTCATCTTCACCACCTCGCTGCCGCCGGCGATTGCCGCCGGCGCCGCGGCCAGTGTGAAACATCTCAAGACCGACCAGGCGTTGCGCGAGCGGCACCAGACCCAGGCCAGCATCCTCAAGCTGCGGCTCAAGGGCATGGGCCTGCCGATCATCGATCACGGCAGCCATATCGTGCCGGTGATCGTCGGCGACCCGGTGCACACCAAGAAATTGTCGGACATGCTGCTCGAGACCTACGGCATCTATGTCCAGCCGATCAACTTCCCGACCGTGCCGCGTGGCACCGAACGGCTGCGGTTCACCCCGTCGCCGGTGCACGGTCCGCGCGAGATGGATGCCTTGGTGGGAGCAATGGACGATCTGTGGTCGCATTGTGCGCTGAATCGTGCCGACCTGAGTGCCTGAGCGGTTTTGACCCTGCCATTATGCGCGCTACATGCTAACCTCGTTACAAGCAAAGGGGCGACACGAATCGTCCTGAACCGTTGGGGAATGGTCAGGGCAACGAAAAACGGGGCAGATCGGCATGATAGGGCGCAAACTGAGGCGCGGCGAGGCGCCGGGCGAGGAAAACGTCGGCCCAAAGGGGTTTGACGACTTCGCATTGCGCCTTGGGGATGTCATGCGGGGCGAACGGGCCACCATGGGCAAATCCCTGCTCGACGTGCAGCGCGAATTGCGGATCAAGGCCTCCTATATCGCCGCGATCGAAAATTGCGATCCCGAAGCTTTTGACACTCCTGGATTCATTGCCGGATACGTGCGCTCCTATGCGCGCTATCTCAACATGGATCCGGATGTCACCTTTCAGAATTTCTGCGTCGAAAGCGGCTTTACCACCGCGCATGGCATGTCGGCCGAAGCGTCCAGCCAGCAGCGCAAGCCGGGGCAGAAGCTGCCGCAGAAATCTCCGGCCGAACGGGATCTCTTCACCGATCCGAACATGCCTTTCGCCCCGCGCGGCGAAAGCTTCCTGGCCCAGATCGAACCCGGGGCCGTCGGCTCGATGCTGGTGTTGCTGACGCTGATCGCCGGGATCGGCTATGGCGGCTGGAGCGTGTTGCAGGAAATCCAGCGGGTGCAGCTCACCCCGGTGGATCAGACGCCGATCGCACTGGCCGAGCTCGACCCGCTGGAGGGCGCCGGCCGGATCGCGCCGGAAGAGGACAGCCTCGATCCCGACGAGACCCGCGCCGCCGGCGTGTTCAACCCGCCCTCGGGCGAACCGATGGACCGGCTCTATCGCCCGCAGGCGCTGGATGTGCCGGTGATGATCGCCCGCGACGCGCCGATTTCCACGCTCGATCCGTCACGCGTCGGCAGTTTTGCCAGGGCCTCGCGGGAACGCACCCCCTCGATTGTCACTGCGAGCGCCGCCGCCTCGGGCGATGTGCCGCTGGACAGGGTGATGGATCAGGTCGCCGAACAGGTGGCCGCCACCGCCTTGCCGCAGGTGCTGGAGCCTCCGAAACCCGGTGTGCAGCTGGTTGCCGTCCGCCCGGCCTGGGTGCGGGTGCGCGCCGCCGATGGCAGCGTGCTCTACGAGGCGGTGATGAACGCCGGCGATACCTTCGACGTGCCGCAGGGCGAAGAGCCGGCGACGCTGCGGGTCGGGGCTTCGGGCGCGGTCTATTTCGCCGTCAACGGCCAGACCTACGGCCCCGCCGGGCCGCGCGGCGCCGTGACCTCGAATGTGGCGCTGGCCGCGGCGAGCCTGACCGAGCGCTATCAGCCCGCCGATCCGGCCAGCGATGGCGACCTCGAGCGGATGGTGGCCGAGCTGAACCTGCGTGTCGCCACGCCGACGCCGGAGACCACGGCCGGCGAATAACCTCTGACGCATTGCATTGCCGGCCAGTCTGACTAGGTTGCGGGCAAAATGCGTACTGCTTCGGGATACTTTCCATGAGCCTCAATCACGTCCGTCCGTGGCGCAATATCTATCGCCGCAAGAGCCGTCAGATCATGGTCGGCAATGTCGCCGTGGGCGGCGATGCGCCGATCTCTGTGCAGACGATGACCAATACCATCACCACCGACGTCAAGGCCACGCTCGACCAGATCATCCGCGCCGCCGAAGCCGGGGCCGATATCGTCCGGGTCTCGGTGCCCGACGAGGCGTCGGCCAAGGCGATGAAGGAAATCTGCCGCGAGAGCCCGGTGCCGATCGTCGCCGACATCCACTTCCACTACAAACGCGGCATCGAAGCCGCCGAGGCCGGCGCGGCCTGTCTGCGGATAAACCCCGGCAATATCGGCTCCGAAGACCGGGTCAAGGAAGTGATCCGCGCGGCCCGCGATCACGATTGCTCGATCCGCATCGGTGTCAACGCCGGCTCTCTGGAAAAGCACCTGCTCGAGAAATACGGCGAACCGACCCCCGACGCCATGGTCGAATCCGGCCTCGATCATATCAAGGTCTTGCAGGACAACGATTTCCACGCGTTCAAGATCTCCTGCAAGGCATCGGATGTCTTCATGGCCGCCGCCGCCTATCAGGCGCTGGCCGAGGCCACCGATGCGCCGATCCACCTCGGCATCACCGAGGCCGGCGGGCTGACCTCGGGCACCATCAAGAGCGCCATCGGTCTCGGCAACCTGCTCTGGATGGGCATCGGCGACACCATCCGCGTCAGCCTCTCGGCCGATCCGGTCGAAGAGGTCAAGGTCGGCTTCGAGATCCTCAAGTCGCTCGGCCTGCGCCACCGCGGCGTGAACATCATTTCCTGCCCCTCCTGCGCCCGTCAGGGCTTCGACGTGATCAAGACGGTCGAAGTGCTGGAGCAGCGGCTGGAACACATCAAGACGCCGATGAGCCTGTCGATCATCGGCTGCGTGGTCAATGGCCCGGGCGAGGCGCTGATGACCGACGTGGGCTTTACCGGCGGCGGTGCCGGCAATGGCATGGTCTATCTCGCCGGCAAGGCCAGCCACAAGATGTCGAACGACCAGATGGTCGAACATATCGTCGAGGAAGTCGAAAAAAAGGCCGCCGAAATCGCGGCCCGCGAAGCCCAGGCGGCGGAATGACCCCGGGGCGCGGATGACACCGCCTGTCATTCCTCTTGCACGAAATACCTCGGGGGAGGCCAAAGGCCGGGGGCAGAGCCCCCAGAAAAAACCCCGGGACCCGATCCCGCTCCCGCCCCGGACCTGATCCGGGGCCTCCCGTTCCGCCCGGTGTCCCGGGCGACGGGCGCGGCCTCAGCCCTCGGCGCGTTCCTGCGCCACCACCTGGCGCATCGCGTCGAGCGGCAGGTAGCCGCGCAGCAGGCTGTCTTCCAGCACGAAGGTCGGCGTGCCGTTGATCTGAAGCCGCTGCGCCAGGGCGCGGGTCTCGGCGATCCGCTGCGCGACCCTGTCGCTCTCCATCTCCGCCAGAACCGCCTCGGCATCCAGCCCCAGCGTCTCGGCCAGCCGGCGCAGCGCGGTCTCGTTGACCGTGCCGCCAAGCTTGATCAGCGCGTCATGCGCGCTCTCATAAGCCGCGTCCCCGGCCACCTCGAGCACCGCAATGGCGAATTTCGAGCTCTCGAGGCTGTCCGGGCCGAGAATCGGGAACTCCTTGACAATAAAGCGGATATTGCCGTCGCTTTCGATCAGTTCCTTGACCTCTTCATGTGCCTTGCGGCAATAGCCGCAGCGATAGTCGATGAATTCCACCAGCGTGACATCGCCCTCGGGGTTGCCGCCGACATGGCTGAATCCGTCGTCGAAGATGTCACTGCGATTGGCGGCGATCAGGTCGAGATCGCGGTCGCCCCGCGCCGCCTGCTGCCGCCGCTCGAGCTCGTTGACCGCCTCGATGATGACCTGCGGGTTCTCCATCAGATAGGCCCGGACCGCCGCGCCAAAGGCATCACGCTCGGCCTCGGTCATTTCGGTCAGATCGGTGGCCAGCGCGGGCCCGGCACAGGCCAGTGTGGCGGCAAGGGCGGTGGCGGTAAGAAAACGGGTCATTGGCTATCCTGTATGTGCGCGCGCATCAGCGCAGGGTCTTGGTGGCAGAAAGCACATCCTCGGCGCGTCGCCAAGGGCCGGAGCCCCGCGGAAGCAGCCCCTCGGCGCGGGTGGCATGCAGCCTGGCGTCCTTCATCCGGCCTTGCAGCGCATAGCGCTCGGCGGTGACCAGCGAGGCCATGCCGTTCTGGCCGGTCTTGGCATAGGCAACCGCCAGGTCGCGCAGGATGCGCGGATCGCGAAAATCGCGGCTGCGGGCACGCTCCAGCACCTCGAGCGCGGATTTCGCATCCCCCGCCGCCATCTGCGCGCGGCCCAGGCCGCCCAGGATCAGCGCCTCGTTCGGGGCCATGGCGGCGGCCTGGCGATAGACCTGCACCGCCGGGCCGAACTGCCGGCCTTCCAGCAGGATCTGCCCCTTGAGTTCGAGGTAGAGCGCGTCCCGGGGCCGTAGCGCCAGCGCCTGGTCGATGGCCGCAACGGATTTGCGCAGGTCCGAGCTCCGGTGATAGGCCACCGCCTCGCGCATCAGGGCAATATCCTTGCTGACGCTGGCGCCCGCCCGCCGCAGGGTCCAGCCCGGCGCGCGCAGAAAGGCCGAGAGCTTGCCCTGGGCCCGGGCGAACCAATAGGCGGCGCCGGGATCGTCGCGGGCCGCCCCGGCGTTGCCGGCGACAAAGCCCTGGGCGGCGCGCATCCGGTCGCGGGTCAGCGGGTGCGAGCGCATGTAGGGATCCTGCCGGCCGGCGCTCAGGGCCTCCTGGCCGCGAAACAGCTCATGCACCTCGAGCGCGGCGCGCGGGTCGATGCCGGCGCGGACCAGGCTGCGCAGGGCGGTGGCATCGGCCGAGCTTTCCTCGGCGCGGGTATGGGCCAGGAACTGGCGCAGCGCCGCGCTCTGACTGCCGGCGGCGATGCCGGTGGCCACCGAGGGCGCGCCCGAGGCCGCGGCGGCGGCGGCCAGCACCATGCCGAGCCCGGCGGCGGTGCGCGCGGCGCGGGCATTGCCGGCGCGGCGGGCGAGGTGGCCGTTCGAGATATGCGCGGCCTCATGGGCGATGACATATTGCAGCGCCTCGACGCTGCCCAGCTTCATGATCAGGCCGGAGTTCAGGAAGATATGCTGGTTGTCGGCGACAAAGGCATTCAGTGCCGGATCGTCGATCACCAGAATCCGCAGGTTCGCCGGCACGCCGGCCGCCCGAAGCACCGGCGCGGCGATCTGCGCCAGCGCATATTCCACGTCGGCATCCCGGATCAATCCGGCCGCCTTGGCAGGCACGGCCACGAGCACCCAGAGCGCGAGCGTGGCCGCAAAGTGTCTCAGTATCCGCATTGACCTCCCCGTCTCGATCCCGGAAAACCGCCTCCGGGCAGAGCTTGGGAGAATAACATGCGAGACTCAAGGCGGGGGGACGTCGATCCTTTTATTGTGATGGATGTGATGGAGGCCGCGCGCCAGGCCGAGGCCGCCGGCCGCCACATCATCCACATGGAGGTCGGCCAGCCCGGAACGCCAGCACCACATGGCGCGCGCGCCGCCGTGGGTGCGGCAATGCAGAGCGATCCGATGGGCTATACCGTGGCGCTCGGCCTGCCGGCGCTGCGCGCACGGATTGCGCGGCTTTATGCCGATTGGTACGGCGTGACGCTCGATCCGGCGCGGGTGATCGTCACTCCGGGCTCCTCCGGCGCCTTCCTTCTGGCCTTCACCGCGCTCTTCGACGCCGGCGACCGGGTGGCGATCGGCGCGCCGGGCTATCCAAGCTATCGCCAGATCCTCAAGGGGCTGTCGCTGGAACCCATCGATCTCGAAACCCGCCCCGAAAACCGGCTGCAACCGGCCCCCGGGGATTTCGCCGATCTCGATATCCAGGGCCTGCTGGTCGCCTCGCCGGCCAATCCGACCGGCACCATGCTGGACCGGCCGGCGATGGCAGCGCTGATCGCGGCGGCGCAGGCCAAGGGCGCGGCCTTCATCTCGGACGAGATTTACCATGGCATTGAATATGAGGCCAAGGCGGTCACCGCGCTGGAGATCACCGACGACTGCTATGTGATCAACTCCTTTTCGAAGTATTTCAGCATGACCGGCTGGCGCGTTGGCTGGATGGTGGTGCCCGAGGGACATGTGCGCAAGATCGAGCGGCTGGCGCAGAACATGTTCATCTGCGCGCCGCATGTGGCCCAGGTGGCGGCGCTGGCGGCGATGGACTGCGACGACGAATTGCAGGCCAATCTCGCGGTCTATGCCGAGAACCGGCGGTTGATGCTCGACGGGCTGCCCAAGGCCGGGTTCGACCGGATCGCGCCGCCGGATGGCGCGTTCTACGTCTATTCCGACGTCCGCCACATCACCGATGACAGCCTGAGCTTCTGCCGCGAGATCCTCGACGAGGCCGGGGTGGCGGTGACGCCGGGGCTCGATTTCGACCCGGTGCGCGGCGGCGGCACCCTGCGGTTTTCCTATGCCCGCTCGACCGCGGATATCCGCGAGGGGCTGGAACGGCTGGCGCGGTTCATGGCGCGGCGCGGGCTGGCTGCGGGCTGAGCCGGGTGGGGGCGCTGCCCCCGTCGCCTGTGGCGACTCCCCCGAGGGTATTTTCGGCAAGAGGAAAGAGAGGCGGGGCGTGGTGCGGCTGCCGGGGCGCGCGATAGAGGGATGCACGGGGCGGCGCGCCGTGGTAGATTGTGGCTCGAACGCGGGCGCGAGACCCGTGCAGCAAGGGTCATCGGCATGAGCAGACATCTCCTTTCCGCCTGCGCCTTCGCGCTGGCACTTTTCACCGCGCAAGCCCCGGCGCAGGAATTCGGCGCCCTGGCGCGGATCGATGCCGAGGACAGCGGCATCGCCCGCGGCGGCGATCTGACGCTTGAATTCGCACTCAGCCAGGGCGTGCCCTGGCGCGCCTATACGCTGACCGAGCCGGACCGGCTGATCCTCGACTTTCAGGAGGTGGACTGGACCGGGCTGGCCGCAGAGGCCTTTGCGTCCAAACATCTCGCCTCGGTGCGTTTCGGGGCCTTGCAGCCCGGCTGGTCGCGCTTCGTCGCCGAACTGGCGGCGCCACTGGCGGTCAGGACCGCCGCGCTCGAGGTCGATGATACCACCGCCGCCGCGACCCTGCGGGTGACGCTCGACCGGACCGACCGGGCCGATTTCGACGCCGCCGTCGGTGCCGTTCCAAGCGCGCGATGGGTGCTGCCGGAACCCGCGCTGCGCGCCGAGACGACCGGCGTGCCGGATGTGCTGACCGTGGTGCTCGATCCGGGCCATGGCGGTATCGATCCCGGCGCGCTGCGCGGCGGCTATCGCGAGTCGGATCTGGTGCTGCAACTGGCCCGCGACGTGAAGGAGGCGCTGTTGCGCGCGGGCGGCATCAACGTGGTGATGACCCGCGAAGAGGATCACTTCGTCTCGCTCGAGGCCCGCGTCGCCATCGCCCGCCGTGCCGGGGCGCATCTCTTCATCTCGCTGCATGCCGATGCGCTCGAAGAGGGCGTGGCGCATGGGGCCTCGGTTTACATGCTGTCGGACACCGCGACCGACGAAGCCACCGCCGCGCTGGCCGAACGCCATGACCGCAGCGATCTCCTGGCCGGGGTCGACCTGACCGGGTCGGACGATGAAGTGGCGGAAATCCTGATGGATCTGGCGCGGCAGGACAATGGCCCGCGCTCGCATATGCTGGCCAAGGCGATGGTGCGCGCGATCGACGACTCGGTGGGCGAGATCCACAAGCGCCCCTTGCGCGAGGCCGGGTTCTCGGTGCTCAAGGCGGCCGATATTCCCAGCGTGCTGGTCGAGGTCGGCTTTCTCTCGACCGACCGTGACCTGGAGAACCTGCAAGACCCGGAATGGCGGGCGAAAATGGCGCGCGGCATCCGCGACGGCATCCTGGCCTGGTCGCTGGCTGACGCCACGATTGCCCCGCTCCGGCGCAAGTGACGCGACGCCATTGGCTGATTTCCGCAAGAGCGGATCATAACGGGGTTTGTGTTTTGACCGTCCGGGGCATCACGCCTATATAAGCCATCTAAACCAGCAGGAGCGCGTGGTGCTGAGGTTCATCCTTTCTTTCTTTGGTGGCATTTTCACCGTGGTCACCATGGGGGCCGCGGCCATCGCACTGTCGATCGGCGCGGTCTTCTGGGTCTATGGCCGCGATCTGCCCAGCCACGAATCGCTGGCCCAGTACAAGCCGCCGACAATCAGCCGGATCTATTCCGGTGAAGGCCGGATGATCGATGAATTCGCCCAGGAACGCCGGCTTTTCACCCCCGCCGAAGAGATCCCCGACCTGATCAAACAGGCCTTCATCTCGGCCGAGGACAAGAATTTCTACGACCACGCCGGCTATGACGCGCGCGGCATCATCGCCGCCGGTGTCGAGGCGGTGCAATCGCGCGGCCAGAACGTGCGCGGCGCCTCGACCATCACCCAGCAGGTGATGAAGAACTTCCTGCTCTCCGGCGACCGCCGGATCGAGCGCAAGATCAAAGAGATCATCCTTGCCACCCGGCTCGAGGAAACGCTCGACAAGGAGCGCATTCTCGAATTGTACATGAACGAGATCTTCCTCGGCCAGAACTCCTATGGCGTCACCGCCGCCGCCCAGACCTATTTCAACAAGACCCTGGGCCAGCTCGCCCCGCATGAGGCCGCCTTCCTCGCCTCGCTGCCCAAGGCGCCGTCGGATTTCCACCCGGTGCGCCGCAAGGAGCGGCTGCTGGAGCGGCGCAACTTCGTGCTCAAGGAGATGATGGAGAACGGCTATATCACCGAAGCCGTCTATCGCGACGAGGTTGCCCAGCCGCTGCGCTCGGTGCAGAACGGCGATTTCGAGAGCTTCAAGACCGCGCTGCCGCCGCGCGACTATTTCACCGACGAGATCCGCCGCCAGCTCTCCGAGGATTTCGGCGAGGGCGAGTTCTTTTCCGGCGGTCTGACCGTGCGCGCCACCATCGACCCCGAGATGCAGGTGATTGCCGCTCACGCGCTGCAAAGGCAGCTCGAGCAATATGATCGCGGGTTGGGCACCTGGCGCGGCACCGGCAAGAGCATCGATGCCGCCGAGATCGACAATTGGCGCGAGGCGCTGGCCGATGTGCGTGTCGCCCGCGACGTCACGCTCGAGAGCCCCTGGTATCCGGCCGTGGTGCTGGCGGTCGAGGATCAGCAATTGCGCATCGGCATCGAGGGTGTGGCCGAGGACGAGAACGCGCCGCATGTGGTGCCGCGTCAGGACATCGAGTGGCTTCGCGGCAACTTCTTCGACAATTTCGAAGTCGGCGACGTGGTGCATGTGCGCAGGATGACCGAAGGCGACAATGGCGCGGGCGCCTTTATCCGCTGGACCTTGCGGCAGGTGCCGGAAGTGCAGGGCGGCTTCATGGCGATGGACGTCAACACCGGCCGGGTTCTGGCAATGCAGGGCGGCTTTTCCTATCAGAATTCGGTGTTCAACCGCGCCACCCAGGCCCAGCGTCAGCCCGGTTCGTCCTTCAAGCCCTTTGTCTATGCCTCGGCGCTCGACAGCGGTTATACGCCGGCCACCATCATCGTCGACGCGCCGATCGAGATCGACACGCCGCAGGGCGTCTGGCGGCCCAAGAACGCCTCGAACCAGTTCTACGGCCCGACGCCGCTGCGCACCGGCATCGAACGCTCGCGCAACCTGATGACCGTGCGCCTGGCGCAAGAGGTCGGGATGGATGTGGTCGGCAGCTATGCCGAGCGCTTCGGCGTCTATGACCGGCTCAGCCCGGTGCTGGCCAATGCGCTGGGCTCGCAGGAATCGACCCTGTTCAAGATGGTCGCGGCCTATGCGATGTTTGCCAATGGCGGCGAGCGGGTGGAGCCGACACTGGTCGACCGGGTGCAGGATCGCTACGGCAAGACCGTCTATCGCCATGACGCCCGCGATTGCGTCGATTGCGACGACCCCTCGATCGCCGGCAGCCGCGGCCCGCGCATCGTGTCGAACCGCGAGCGGGTGATGGACCCGGTGACCGCCTATCAGCTGACGTCGATGATGCAGGGCGTGGTCGAACGCGGCACCGCCTCGAATTACGTCAACCTGCCGGTGCCCACGGCGGGCAAGACCGGCACCACCAACGACGCCAAGGATGTCTGGTTCGTGGGCTTCACCTCGAACGTGGTGGCCGGCTGCTACATCGGCTACGATCAGCCGCGCAGCCTTGGCCGGGGCGCCTCGGGCGGCGGGTTCTGCGGCCCGGTGTTCCAGCGGTTCATGAGCGAGGCGGTCGAGAAATACGGCGGCGGCAAGTTCCGCGTGCCCGAGGCCTGCCAGTTCATCAATATCGACCGCTTCACCGGGGCACGGCTGGGCGATGGGGCCTCGGGCGCCAATGTGGTCACCGAATGTTTCCGCGAAGGCGAAGAGCCGATCTTTGGCATCACCTTCGACGGCGGTTTTGCCATGGGCTCGAACTTCGAGCAGATCGCCCCGGGCAACAGCAGCAAGCAGGTCACCACCTCGACCGGCAAGAAGGCGGTTGTCGGCCCGAAGGCGAGCTTTGGCACGCTGTCCTCGGGCGGGCTGTATTAAGCGTGGCGGGTCGGCCCTTCGGGGCCGGAACCGCGCAGCGGGTGGCTTGTCCATGTCCCGGGGGCTTGATATCACGCAGGTCTGAAACGCCAGAAGCCGGGAAGAGACATGCGCGCGGAAATCCAGAACAAGGTTGCTGAAATCGAAAAGTCGCTGACGCTTCTCGCGCAGCGGATGGACTATGAGACCGCGCCGCACCGGCTGGAAGAATTCAACGCCATGACCGAGGATCCCGATCTCTGGAACGATCCCGAGAAGGCGCAGAAACTGATGCGCGACCGCCAGATCCTGATGGACAAGGTGGCCACTTACGAAAGCATGAAGCAGGAGCTTTCCGACAATCTCGAACTGATCGAACTGGGCGAGATGGAAGACGATGCCGAGGTGGTCAGCGATGCCGAGGGCGCAATCGTCGCGCTCCGGGACAAGGCAGCGCAGAAAGAACTCGAGGCGCTGCTCGATGGCGAGGCCGACAGCAACGACACCTTTCTCGAGATCAACGCCGGCGCCGGTGGCACCGAGAGCTGCGACTGGGCCGCGATGCTGGCGCGGATGTATGTGCGCTGGGCCGAGGCGCATGGCTACAAGGTCGAGCTGCAATCCGAGAGCGCTGGCGACGAGGCGGGGATCAAATCCGCCGCCTACAAGATCTCCGGCCACAATGCCTATGGCTGGCTGAAATCGGAATCCGGTGTGCACCGTCTGGTGCGGATCTCGCCCTACGATTCCGCGGCCAAGCGGCACACCTCGTTCAGCTCGGTCTGGGTCTATCCGGTGGTCGACGACAATATCGAGATCGAGGTCAACCCGGCCGACATTCGCATCGATACCTACCGGTCCTCGGGGGCCGGCGGCCAGCACGTCAACACCACCGACTCGGCGGTGCGGATCACCCACAACCCGACCGGCATCGTGGTGACCTCGTCCGAGAAATCGCAGCACCAGAACCGCGACATCGCCATGAAGGCGCTGAAATCGCGCCTGTATCAGCTTGAGCTCGACCGCCGCAACGCCGACATCAACGCCGCGCATGAGGCCAAGGGCGATGCCGGCTGGGGCAACCAGATCCGGTCTTACGTGTTGCAGCCCTACCAGATGGTGAAGGACCTGCGGACCGGGCATGAGACCTCGGACACCAAGGGCGTGCTGGATGGCGATCTCGACGGGTTCATGGCCGCCACCCTGGCGATGGACGTCTCGGGCAAGAGCCGTGCCGAGGCCCAGGGCGAGGATTGACGCCGCAGCTTCCTCTTGCCGGAAATACCCTCGGGGGAGGCCGCAGGCCGGGGGCAGAGCCCCCCTCCGCCGCCTGTCCCGGGAGCGTCGCGGGACGTCTTAAGGCGTTCTGGGGCGCCCAGGCGCACGGCGGACGGCGCTGAAAATCCCCATCGGAGATCTGCGCCGAGCAGACCGGCGAGGGCCACTCATGCGCTCCTTGCGTCAGTTGCGGCCGTGGCCGGCGAAACGCCCCGCTTCCTCGGCGGCCTTGCGGATCGCCTTGGACTTGTTGACCGTTTCCATGAACTCAGCCTCGGGGTCGCTGTCATAGACGACGCCGCCACCGGCCTGGATATAGAGCTTTTCGTCCTTCACCACCGCCGTGCGCAGCGCGATGCACATGTCCATGTCGCCACCGGCGCTGAAATAGCCGACGCCGCCGGCGTAGACACCGCGTTTCTCCGGCTCCAGCTCGTCGATGATCTCCATCGCCCGCACCTTGGGTGCGCCGGACACCGTGCCGGCGGGCATCCCGGCCAGAAGCGCCGACAGCGCGTCGTGATCCTCGGAGAGCTCGCCCACCACGTTGGACACGATGTGCATGACGTGGGAATAGCGCTCGACGATGAATTCCTCGGTCGGGCGGACGGTGCCGATCTTGGACACCCGGCCGGTATCGTTGCGGCCGAGATCGAGCAGCATCAGATGTTCCGCCAGCTCCTTCTTGTCGGCCAGCAGATCGGCCTCGTAGGCGTTGTCCTCTTCCGGCGTCGCGCCGCGCGGGCGGGTGCCGGCGATCGGCCGGATGGTGACCTCGCGGCCAAAGACCCGCACCAGGATCTCGGGGCTGGCGCCGATCACCTGGAAACCGCCGAAGTTGAAATAAAACATGAAAGGCGAGGGGTTGGTGCGCCGGAGCGAGCGATAGAGCGCGAAGGGCGGCAGCGGAAACTCCTGGGTCCAGCGCTGCGAGGGCACCACCTGAAAGATATCGCCGGCGCGGATGTAATCCTTGGCCTTGTCCACCGCCGCCAGATAATCGGATTTGGAAAAGTTCGACACCGGCGCGCCGATCTCGGCGGCCTCGCCGAGATCGCGGCTTTCCGAGGGCAGGGCGCGTTCAAGATCGCGCACCGCATCCATCACCCGTTCCGCCGCCTGGGCATAGGCCGCCCTGGCCGATTGCCCTTCGCGCACCCAGGCCGGCGCCACCACGGTGACCTCGCCCTTCACGCCATCCAGCACCGCAATCACCGAGGGCCGGATCATCACCGCATCAGGCAGGCCCAGCGGGTCGGGATTGACGTCGGGCAGATGTTCGACCAGCCGGATCATGTCATAGCCGAGATAGCCGAAAAGCCCGGCGGCGGCCTGCGGCAGATCGGCGGGCAGGTCGATGTGGCTTTCCTCGATCAGCGCACGCAGCGAGGCCAGCGGATCGGCTTCGACCGGCTCAAAAGCGTCGCGGTCAAACCGGGCCTCGCGGTTGATGCGGGCCTGTTTGTCATGGCACTGCCAGATCACGTCGGGCTTCATGCCGATGATCGAATAGCGGCCGCGCACCTCGCCGCCGGTCACCGATTCCAGCATGAAGGCATCGCGGGCCGCGCCGGTCAGCTTGAGCATCAGCGAGACCGGCGTATCGAGATCGGCGGCCAGCCGGGTATAGACAACCTGGTTCTTGCCCGCCGCATGGCCTTGGGCAAAACCGTCGAAGTCGGGCGTCAGGGCCATCGGCAGCGTCCTTACTGGAAATTGGCGTGAACGGCGTTCAGCGCCTGCTGGTCGATCGAGATGCCGACGCGGGACTGGATGTTGCGGGCCAGCGCTTCGAACATGTCAGCGGCCAGGCTCGCGCCGACCTGTTGCTCGAGCGCCGAGAGGATCACCTGGTTTTCCTCGCTCTCGAAATCCGGCGGCGTGATCTCGTCGAGCCTGAAGATGATCGCCCGGCCTTGATGCGGCAGGGTCAGCGTGCCGGGGGTGTCGAGCGCAAAGAGCGCTTCGAGTGCGTTGCCCGGCAGATTGGGAAGCTGGCCAGAGCGGGTCTGCCCGGTGACCGTGGTGGGCGCAAGGCCCAGGCCCGCGAAGGTCTTGCCCTCCGCCAGCTCGCCGGCCAGAGCCTCGGCCTGCGCCAGAAGCCGGGTTTCTGTCTCGGTGCGGGTCCAGTCGGCGGCCACCTGGTCGCGCACCTCATCCAGCGGTTGCGGGCTCGGCGGGTTCACGGCGTTGAGGCGCAGGGCAAAGATGCCGCCATCGCCCAGTTCGGCCACCTCGGGGAAATCCTCGGCGCTGACCGTGCCCGCCAGGTCGCGGAAATTGTCGTACCCGGCGATCTCGCTGTCGCTCTGCGGCGTCCAGTCGATCTGGCCCAGCACCATCTCGGTTTCCTGCGCCAGCTCTTCCAGCGTCGCGCCGCCGGCCAAGAGGTCGTCGATATCGGTGATCAGGCTGTCGATCACCCGCCGCGCGCGGTCCTGCACCAGCTGTTCGCGCAGGATCGGCTGCGCCTCCTCGAACGAGGTCTCCTGCGCCGGCAGCACGCCGTTGACGCGGTAGATCGCCGGGCCGAGATCCGAGGCGAAGGGGCCGACAACCGTGTCCACTTCGGCGGCAAAGACCGCATCGGCCGCGTCGCCCAGATCGCCACGGGTGACATCGCCCATGTCGACGTCGGGCAGCGCAAGGCCGCGATCGGTCACTTCGGCCTCGAAGCTGCTGTCGCCGCTTTCGATCCGTGCGATGGCGGCCTCGGCGGCCGCGGTGTCGGGCAGGACCAGCCGCTCGACCAGCCGGCGCTCGACCTGGTTGAAACGGTCGGATTGCTCGTCATAGGCCTTGCGCAGGGTCGCCTCGTCGATCTCGACGGTGTCGATCAGCATGTCGGGGGTGAGCCAGGCATAGGTGATGTCGCGGGTTTCGGGCAGGGTGTAGCGGGCAATGTTGTCCTGATGAAACTGCGCCAGCTCTTCCTCGGTGGGCGCCGGCACCGGCGCATCCAGGGCGCTGTCGTCGAGCGCGGCCCAGGTAAAGCTGCGGGTTTCGCCGACAAAGCCGAGCAGTGTCTCTATATAGGTGTCGGGCATCGGGTTGCCCGAGACAATGGCGGCCTGAAGCAGAGAGCGGGCGGTTTCCTCGCGCAGATCCTGCTCGAATTCGGACTCGTTGAGGCCGGCATTCTGAAGGGCGAAGCGATAGGTGTCACGGTCAAAGCTGCCGCCGGCGCCCTGAAAGGCGGAAATGCCCATCAGCTCGCGCGCGACGGTCTCGTCGCCGACCGAAACACCAAGGCTCCGGGCTTCGTTGGTGATGGCGGTCGACGTGATCAGCTGGCTCAGCACGCGCTGGGGAATTTGCAGCGCCTGAGCCTGGGCAAAGGTCAGCCCCTGGCCGGTTTCGGCCTGAACGCTGCGGATTTCCTGCTGCAAGGCGCGGGCATAGTCATCCACGCTGATCGGCGTGTCGCCGACGGCGCCGACGCTGCGCACGGTGCCGGTCAGATTGGTCGCGCCAAACCCGGCCAGGCCCACGAAAAGCAGACCCATGAGAATCCAGACCAATGTCTTGGAGATGCTGTTGCCTTTGGCCATGACTGCCCCTGCTGTGTTCGCCTTTATTGCGAGACGTGTCTACGCGCAGGCCGGGGCAGGGGCAAGGGGGCGGCGGGCTGTTCGGTCGCCCTGCGGCGCCGGCCGGCCGCAGGGGCCGCGGGCGGGGCTGTCAGTCCTTGCCGCGATAGGGTTCGACGTATTGCAACGCCATGTCCCAGGGGAAGAAAATCCAGGTATCCTGGCTGACCTCGGTGATGAAGCTGTTGACCTGCGGCCGGCCCATCGGCTTGGCATAGACGGTGGCGATATGGGCGTTCGGCATATGGGTGCGCACCGCCTCGATGGTCTTGCCGGTGTCGACCAGATCGTCGATCACCAGAACCCCGGTGCCATCGCCGACCACATCCATGTCGGGCGACTTGATCACCTTGGGTTCGGTCTGTTCCTGGTGGTTGTAGCTCTTGACCGAGATCGTATCGACCATGCGGATATCAAGCTCGCGCGCGACGATCATCGCCGGTGCCATGCCGCCCCGCGTGATCGCCACCACGGCGCGCCAGGCGCCATCGTCGGGCCCGTGCCCGTCCAGCCGCCAGGCCAGCGCCCGTGCGTCCCGGTGCAACTGATCCCAGCTGACGTGAAAACCCTTTTCATGCGGCAGACGATCGTTCATCTCCGGCCCTCCGTTTTTCTCGCGTCTAGCCCAAAGCCCTGACAAAAGAAAGCTGGCCGTGTCATTTTGTTGCGTCAGCCGGAACGGCCCGGGCTAGCGCCCGAAGATCAGCCGCAGGCCCAGCATCCCGAGCACCAGGGCCGCGATCCGGTCGAACAGATGTTTCAGCCGGAGATAGCCGTCCCGCGCCCGCCGGGTGGAGAGTACGAGCGCAAAACCGGTATAGGCGACCCATTCCACCAGCAGGTGGTTGCCCACGATCAGCGCCTTGTCGGTCAGGCTCAGCGCGGGCGGAAAGATCACCAACAGCACCGCCGAGGCAAAAAGCACCGACTTGGGATTGCCGAGATTGACCAGAAAGCCGGTGCGAAACGCCTGCCGCCCCGGAACGACGGCGGCCTGTGTCAGAGGCTGGCGCGCATCGCGCCACATGCCCCAGGCGATGTACAGCAGATAGAGCGCCCCGGCGATCTTGATCGCCAGATAGGCCCAGGGCACCACCACGAAGACCGCCTCGAGCCCGAGAAGCGCCAGTGCCGTCCAGCCCGCCGCCATCGCGCCCAGCCCCAGCCCGGTGGCAATCCCCGCCCGTGGCCCGGCCACCAACGAGGTGCGCAATGCCAGAAGTAGCGCCGGCCCGGGCGAGGCCAGCGCCGCAAGCAGAGTCAGGTTGAAAGCCAGGAGATGGTCCCAGCCCATGGCTCAGCCCTTGGTGATGTCGGGGGCGTCGACCGCCTTCATGCCGACCACGTGATAGCCGGCATCCACATGCAGGTTCTCGCCGGTCACGCCGGAGCCCAGATCGGACAGCAGGTAGAGCGCCGAGCGGCCGACGTCTTCGGTGGTGACATTCCGGCGCAGCGGCGAATTGTATTCGTTCCACTTCATGATGTAGCGGAAATCACCGATGCCCGAGGCCGCCAGCGTCTTGATCGGGCCGGCCGAGATCGAATTGACCCGGATGCCATCCTTGCCCAGATCTTCGGCCAGGTAGCGCACCGAAGCCTCGAGCGCGGCCTTGGCGACCCCCATGACATTGTAATGCGGCATTACCCGCTCGGCGCCGTAATAGGTGAGGGTCACGGCCGAGCTGCCGGGTTTCATCATCTTTTCGGCGCGCTGCATCACGGCGGTGAAGCTGTAGACCGAAATGTCCATCGACAGGGTGAAATTGGCGCGGCTGGTTTCCACGTAGCGGCCGCGCAGCTCGTTCTTGTCGGAAAAGCCGATGGCGTGGACAATGAAATCCAGTTCGCCCCAGCGCTCCTTGAGCGCGTCGAACAGCCCGTCGATTGACGCCTCGTTGCCGACATCGCAGGGCAGGACGATATCGCTGCCCAATTGCGCCGCCAGCGGGCCGACCCGTTTCAACAGCGCCTCACCCTGGTAGGAAAACGCGAGTTCCGCGCCGGCGTCGGCCAGCGCCTTGGCAATGCCCCAGGCAATCGACTTGTCGTTCGCCAGCCCCATGATAAGGCCGCGTTTGCCGGCCATCAGCGTATTTGACATCTCGCATTCTCCGCTCAAGTGTCTCGAATGTCACGCTTATGGCAAAGAAAGCTAACCATCAAGAGCACGTGCTCTCGAATGCGCCGGCGACGGCATGCAATTAATCCGTTAGACTATCGTGAAAAGGAGCCGCTTATGTCGGAACGCACCGGGATTTTTGCCGGGGAGAGCCCGTTTGAAATTGCCCGCCAATGGTTGGCGGAGGCCGAGCAAACGGAAGCCAACGATCCCAACGCCATCGCGCTTGCCACGGTGGACGCACAAGGCATGCCCAATGCCCGGATGGTGCTGCTCAAGGATATCGAGGAAGGCAGTTTTGTTTTCTACACCAATTACGGGAGCGCCAAGAGCCAGGAAATCGAGGCCACCGGCACCGCCGCCTTCGTGATGCACTGGAAGAGTCTGCGCCGCCAGATCCGCGTGCGCGGCCATGTCACCCGCGAAGACGGGCCGCAGGCGGATGCCTATTACAAGTCGCGCTCGCTCAAGAGCCGGCTGGGGGCCTGGGCCTCGGATCAGTCCAAACCGTTGAAATCGCGCACCGCGCTGATGGCCGAGGTGGCCAAGATCACCGCGCAGAAGGGCAGCGACCCCGAGCGGCCGCCGTTCTGGGGGGGCTGGCGGATCACCCCGGTGGAAATCGAGTTTTGGGCGGACGGGGCGTTCCGCTTGCACGACCGTTTCGTCTGGCGGCGTCAATCAGAAGGAGAAAGCTGGCAAATTTCACGTCTGAACCCCTGAATTTTGCGTATCGTGAAATGCATTATCCCGAAAAATCAGGGATATGGGCTTGCATTTGACGTGGGCTTGGTTGCAAGTGTTAATCGGGATGAGAAAGAACAGAGAGCGTTTTGGAACAAGTAGAACAACAGCCCCGACGGGTTGAAGGCCGGGTAAAATGGTTCGACCCTCTCAAGGGCTTCGGATTTGTGGTTGCCGATGTTGGAGGACCGGACATCCTCCTGCATTCGAACGTGCTGCGCAACTATGGCCAAAGCTCAGTGGCCGATGGTGCGCATGTCGTTGTCGACATTCAGGAAACCCCGCGCGGCATTCAGGCCGTGGCCGTGGTCGAGATACAGCCGCCGGAAGATGACGGCACGCCGCCGCTGGCCGATTTCGAAGTGGTCGATCCCGCGGTGATCGCCGCCGCCGAGCTCGAGCCGGCGCGGGTGAAATGGTTTGACAAGGCAAAAGGCTTTGGCTTTGCCAATGTCTTTGGTAGACCCGAGGATGTGTTCCTGCATGTCGAGGTTCTGCGCCGTTCCGGCCTCTCTGACGTGCAATCTGGTGAAGCTCTGGGTCTGCGCGCCATCGAGGGCAAGCGCGGCCGGATGGCAGTTGAGGTATGTCCATGGGAAAGCGCATTGAAATCCGGTTGATCGCGGCGATCCTCGCCGTTTTCACGCTGACCCAGGCGGCCTTTGCCGCCTGCCAGCCGGGCAAGATCGAACTGGCCACCGAGAAGGGCCGGGTCAGCTTTGATGTTGCCGTCGCCGATGATTTCCAGGAGCGCGGCCGCGGGCTGATGTTCGTCAAGGAAATGGCCGACAGCCAGGGCATGCTGTTCATCTACGGTGTGACCCGCCCGGTGAGCTTCTGGATGAAGAACACCTACATCCCCCTCGACATGATCTTTATCGACAAGCGCGGCGTGGTGAAGAAGGTCCACGCCAACGCTGTGCCGCATGACACCACCAGCATCTCCAGCGACGTTCCGATTCGCAGCGTGCTCGAAATCAACGGCGGCCTGGCCGAGAAGCTGGGGATCGTGCCCGGCACGCTGGTGCGCCACGCCGAATTGCCGCAAAAAGGCGCCGCCTGGCCCTGTTGAGCGGGCAGCGGGCGCTTTCGGTCTGTTCCGGCGCCTTTGCGCTTTTCATTGTCGCGCGGGCGGATTATGAAGCCCTCGGTTTCGGGGCGTAGCGCAGCCTGGTAGCGCGACGGTTTTGGGTACCGTAGGTCGCAAGTTCGAATCTTGCCGTCCCGACCATCCTCTCATCACACACCAGATATTGTGGTCAGCTTTGCGACAGACCCGGATCTCTGCCGTGTTTCTGGCGGCGTCCATGTGGCTTTCGCGCACGCGCGCGGGCGCGGAAAATATTTCTGCACATGCGAATAACTTTGCCTCCGAAGCGGCCCGCAGCCGGGGGATAAAATTGCCCTTCGGCACCCGCGCGCCCCGGTAAACATGCCGGAAAACACGAAAAAAAAGTTAACAGAGCCTGTGGGCAATCTTGTGCGTATTTCGGGGCTGAATCGAGGACATGTCGCTGGGCTCATCCGTCAAGGCATTTTTGCCCGCATTAAGTGAAATTTCGATGTTGACGGTCTATGCGCGAATACGTCAGATTGTGGGGGTCGCTAGAGAGCACACAACATGTTGTGGCGGTAGCGGCAGGACGGCAGCAACCTTCAGAACCACGGGCTTGGATGCCCCGCCATAGGGCCCGGATGACGGGCCGATGCGCCGCCGGGCGTCTCCTGGCGGTTTGTGGAGCAGGGTTTGCGCAGAAAATTCAGGCGGCATCGCCGCGACGGCCCAGGGCCGGGACCATTGGTTAAGAGGCAAGACACAGATGAAAATCGAAAGACGGTTTACCAAGGCTGGGCAGGATGCCTACGCAGAGATCGATTTCGTGACCACCGCGTCAGAGATCCGCAATCCTGACGGCACCATTGTCTTCCGTCTCGACGATGTCGAAGTGCCGGCCGCCTGGAGCCAGGTGGCCAGCGACGTGATCGCGCAGAAATACTTTCGCAAGGCCGGCGTGCCGACCGAGCTGAAGAAGGTTCGCGAAAAGGATGTGCCCGAGTTCCTCTGGCGGTCGGTCCCCGCCAATGACGACACTCCGCGCACTGGTGAAATCTCGTCCAAACAGGTGTTCGACCGTCTTGCCGGCGCCTGGGCCTACTGGGGCTGGAAGGGTGGCTATTTCACCACCGAAGAGGATGCCCGCGCCTATTACGACGAGATGCGCCACATGCTGGCGACCCAGCGCGCCGCGCCGAACAGCCCGCAGTGGTTCAACACCGGCCTGCACTGGGCCTATGGCATCGACGGTCCGGGGCAGGGCCACTATTACGTCGATTACAAGACCGGCAAGCTGACCAAGTCGAAATCGGCCTACGAGCATCCGCAACCGCACGCCTGTTTCATCCAGTCGGTGGCCGATGACCTGGTCGGCGACGGCGGCATCATGGATCTCTGGGTGCGCGAGGCGCGGCTGTTCAAATACGGCTCCGGCACCGGCACCAACTTCTCGTCGCTGCGCGCCGAAGGTGAAAAGCTCTCTGGCGGTGGCAAGTCCTCGGGCCTCATGGGCTTTCTCAAGATCGGTGACCGCGCGGCCGGCGCCATCAAGTCGGGCGGCACCACGCGCCGCGCCGCCAAGATGGTGATCTGCGACGCCGACCACCCGGACATCGAGGAATTCATCAACTGGAAGGTCAAGGAAGAGCAGAAGGTCGCCTCGATCGTCGCCGGCTCGAAGATGCATGAAAAGATGCTCAACGGCATCTTTGCGGCCATCGGCGCATGGGACGGCGCGGTGGAAGACGCCTATGACCCGGCCAAGAACGACGCGCTGAAATCCGCGATCCGCGCTGCCAAGAAGTCGATGATCCCCGAGACCTACGTCAAGCGGGTGCTGGATTATGCCCGCCAGGGCTATTCCTCGATCGAGTTCCCGACCTATGATACCGATTGGGACAGCGAGGCCTATGCCAGCGTTTCGGGCCAGAACTCGAACAACTCGATCCGCGTCACCAACGCCTTTCTCGCCGCCGTCAAGAACGGCGAGAAATGGGCGCTGCTGAACCGCACCGACGGTCAGGTCGCCAAGGAAATCGACGCCAAGGAGCTCTGGGAGCAGGTCGGCCACGCGGCCTGGGCCTGTGCCGATCCGGGCATCCAGTATCACGACACCGTCAACCAGTGGCACACCTGCCCCGAGGATGGCGAAATCCGCGGCTCGAACCCCTGTTCCGAGTACATGTTCCTCGACGATACCGCCTGTAACCTGGCGTCGATGAACCTGCTGACCTTCTATCAGGACGGCAAGTTCCAGGCCGAGGACTACGTGCATGCCACACGCCTCTGGACCCTGACGCTGGAAATCTCGGTCACCATGGCGCAATTCCCCTCCAAGGAAATTGCCCAGCTGTCCTATGACTTCCGCACCCTGGGTCTCGGCTACGCCAATATCGGCGGTCTGCTGATGAACATGGGCTACGGCTATGACAGCGACGAGGGCCGGGCGCTCTGTGGCGCGCTGACCGCGATCATGACCGGCGTGGCCTATGCCACTTCGGCCGAAATCGCCGGTGAGCTTGGTGCCTTCTCGGGCTACGAGCGCAACGCCAAGCACATGCTGCGCGTCATCCGCAACCACCGCACCGCCGCATACGGCAAGACCAAAGGCTATGAGGCGCTGGCGATCAACCCGGTGGCGCTGGATCAGGTGAACTGCCCCGAGGCCGGTCTGGTCGAAATGGCCAAGACTGCCTGGGACGAGGCGCTGAGCCTGGGCGAGAAGCACGGCTATCGCAACGCCCAGACCACGGTGATTGCGCCCACCGGCACCATCGGCCTGGTGATGGATTGCGACACCACCGGGATCGAGCCCGATTTCGCGCTGGTGAAGTTCAAGAAGCTCGCCGGTGGCGGCTATTTCAAGATCATCAACCGTTCGGTTCCGGCGGCACTGGAGAAGCTCGGATATTCCTCCTCCCAGATTGAAGAGATCATCTCTTATGCCGTCGGTCATGGCAGCCTCGGCAATGCGCCGGGCATCAACCACACCTCGCTGATCGGCCATGGCTTCGGCAGCAAGGAGATCGAGAAGATCGAGGCGGCGCTGGCCTCGGCCTTCGACATCCGCTTTGTCTTCAACCAGTGGACGCTGGGCGAAGCCTTCTGCCAGGACGTGCTGGGCATTCCCGCGGCACGGCTCAATGACCCGACCTTCGATCTGCTGCGGCATCTGGGCTATTCCCGGGCCGAGATCGAGGCCGCCAACGACCACGTCTGCGGCACCATGACGCTGGAAGGCGCGCCGCATCTGAAGTCCGAGCACTACGTGATCTTCGACTGCGCCAACCCCTGCGGCAAGAAGGGCAAGCGCTTCCTCTCGGTCAACAGCCACATCGACATGATGGCGGCGGCGCAGAGCTTTATTTCGGGGGCGATCTCCAAGACCATCAACATGGCCAATGACGCCACCATCGAGGATTGCCAGGCGGCATACGAACGCTCCTGGAAGATGGGCATCAAGGCCAATGCCCTCTACCGCGACGGCTCCAAGCTGAGCCAGCCGCTGGCGGCGGCGCTGGTGGCGGATGACGATGAGGCGGCCGAGGTGCTGGAAAGCGGCTCGCAAAGCGAAAAGGCGCAGGTGCTGGCCGAGAAGGTCGTCGAGAAGATCATCGTCAAGGAGATCATCAAATCCGAGCGCTCCAAGATGCCGGAACGCCGCAAGGGCTATACCCAGAAGGCGATTGTCGGCGGCCACAAGGTCTATCTCCGCACCGGGGAATATGCCGACGGCACGCTGGGCGAGATCTTCATCGACATGCACAAGGAAGGCGCCGGTTTCCGGGCGATGATGAACAACTTCGCCATCGCCGTCTCGGTCGGCCTGCAATACGGCGTGCCGCTGGAGGAATTCGTCGATGCCTTCACCTTCACCAAGTTCGAGCCTGCCGGCATGGTGCAGGGCAACGACTCGATCAAGAATGCCACATCCATCCTCGACTACATCTTCCGCGAGCTGGCGGTGTCCTATCTGGATCGCACCGACCTGGCCCATGTGAAGCCCGAGGGCGCCAGCTTTGACGATCTGGGCCGCGGCGTCGAGGAGGGGCAACCCAACGTCACCGAGGTCAGCGAAAGTGCGGCCACCAAATCGCTGGAAGTGCTGAAACAGATCAGCTCGACCGGCTACCTGCGCAAACGTCTGCCCCAGGAGCTGATCGTGCTCCGGGGCGGGCAGTCGGACGATCCGGTCATGGCCCTCCAGACCCTGGTCCCGGAAGTCCGCACAGGCGGCGGCACCGCCGCGACCACGGTGACGACGACAACGGCCGTAGCCAGCGGCTCCGTGTCGATGGACGCCCGCACCAAGGCCAAGATGCAGGGTTACGAAGGCGACCCCTGCGGCGACTGCGGCAACTACACGCTGGTGCGCAACGGCACCTGCATGAAGTGTAACACCTGCGGCGGGACGTCCGGCTGTAGCTGACAATCAATTCAGGGGGCGGGTGCGCTCGCCCCTTTGCACAACCAGGCCGCAGGCAACAAGCACGCGAGCGGTGTAACGATGAGCTTGGTTCGTGAGACTTGGGGGCGCCGAGGCGCCCCTCTTTCTTTTTGCTGGGTATTTTCAGTATTTCCAGTGATTTATGATCCATAGTTCATCCATCGTGGAAATTACGCCTGCCTTGACGCCGCCCCGGTAAGGTGAGTTTCCAAGTCATCATTCCGGCCCGGAAAACCACCTCCCACCCACAGCCACCAGAAACATACCCACAGCTAAACGCACATTTACCCCATTGAGCAAACCGCTGAAACAAAACGATTTCCGACATTCTGCCCCGATCGCACACATATCCATCCACAGAATTGTCCCGCCTTTCCACAGCGCCGCGGCCGGCCAATTCCATGCAACCGGCCATAAGGCCTTTTCTTTTCCCGGCCCCCGTGAAATAGGGAAGCGTCAAATGCTGCTACTGAAGAGGACCGCCGAATGGAGATTCGCGAGGCTCTGACATTTGACGATGTGCTGCTGGTTCCGGCTGCGTCCAATGTCCTGCCCAACACTGCCGACACCGCCACCCGGGTAACCCGCTCGATCGCGATGAACATCCCGCTGCTCAGCTCGGCGATGGACACCGTCACCGAAAGCCGCATGGCCATCACCATGGCCCAGGCCGGCGGCATCGGCGTCATTCACAAGAACCTCTCGGTCGAGGCTCAGGCGCGCGAGGTGCGCCGTGTCAAACGGTTCGAGAGCGGCATCGTCTACAACCCGGTGACGCTCAAGGTCGACCAGACCCTGGCCGATGCCAAGGCGCTGGTGGAGCGGTACAATTTCACCGGTTTCCCGGTGGTCGACGACGCCGGGCATGTGGTCGGCATCCTGACCAACCGCGACATGCGCTTTGCCTCCAGTGACCAGACCCCGGTCAAGGTGATGATGACCTCGGACAATCTCGCCATGCTGGCCGAACCGGCCGACCTGGAAGAGGCGAAAAGCCTGATGAAGGCGCGGCGGATCGAAAAGCTTCTGGTGCATGACGGCAAGGGCCGGCTGACCGGCTTGCTGACGCTGAAGGACACCGAAAAGGCGGTGCTCAACCCCACCGCCTGCAAGGATGCGCTGGGCCGCCTGCGGGTGGCGGCCGCCACCTCGGTCGGGGATTCGGGGTTTGAACGGACGTCCGAGCTGGTCGATGCCGGCGTGGATATCGTGGTGATCGACACCGCCCACGGCCATTCCGCCGGGGTGATCGATGCCGTGAAGCGCGCCAAGCAGCTCTCGAACGAGGTGCAGGTGATCGCCGGCAACGTCGCCACCGCCGAGGCCACCCGCGCGCTGATCGACGCCGGGGCGGATGCGGTCAAGGTCGGCATCGGGCCGGGCTCGATCTGTACCACGCGGATGGTGGCCGGTGTCGGCGTGCCCCAGCTCACCGCGGTGATGGACTGCGCCAAGGCCGCCGGTGACGTGCCGGTGATCGCCGACGGCGGCATCAAGTTCTCGGGCGATTTTGCCAAGGCAATTGCCGCCGGCGCCTCCTGCGCCATGGTGGGCTCCATGATCGCCGGCACCGATGAAAGCCCGGGCGAGGTCATTCTCTATCAGGGCCGCTCGTTCAAGGCCTATCGCGGCATGGGCAGCCTTGGCGCCATGGCGCGCGGCTCGGCCGACCGCTATTTCCAGAAGGACGCCGCCAGCGACAAGCTGGTGCCCGAGGGCATCGAGGGGCAGGTGGCCTACAAGGGCTCGGCCGGCGCGGTGATCCACCAGCTGGTGGGCGGGCTTCGGGCGGCCATGGGTTATACCGGCTGCGCGACTGTCGAAGAGATGCGGAGCAACTGCAACTTCGTCAAGATCACCGGCGCCGGCCTGCGCGAAAGCCATGTGCATGACGTGCAGATCACCCGCGAGAGCCCGAACTACCGGATCGGCTGATGACACCGGCGGCGCGGATTCAGACGGCGGGTGAGCTGCTTGATGCGGTTCTGGCGGGGCAGGCGGCCGAACAGGCGCTGACCCGCTGGGCCCGCGGCAACCGTTATGCCGGCTCGAAGGACCGCGCCGCGATCCGCGATCTGGTGTTCGACGCGCTGCGCCGCAAACGCTCTTATGCCGCGCTTGGCGGGGCCGAGACCGGTCGCGGCCTGATGCTTGGCGCCCTGCGCGCCTCAGAAACGGCGATCGACGAGGTCTTTACCGGCGCGCGTTTCATGCCCGCCCCGGTGACCGAAGCCGAACGCGCCGCGTTCCGCAGCCCGTCCGAGGACGAGGCCCGCGACCTTCCGGATTGGCTCTGGCCGGAGTTCGCCCGGTCGCTGGGCGACGCGGCCGAGGCCGAGGCGCGTCTCTTGCGCGAGCGGGCCGAGGTCTTTCTTCGGGTCAACCTGTTGAAATCCAACCTGGATACGGCCCAAGCCCGTCTCTCCGGAGAGGGCATCGCCACCGAGCCTCACGCGCTGTCGCCGACGGCGCTGCGGGTGACCGAGGGCGCGCGCCGGGTGCATCTTTCTGCTGCCTACGGCGACGGTCTGGTGGAATTGCAGGACGCCGCCTCGCAGGCGGTGGTGGATGCGCTGGCGCCGCAGCCCGGTCAGAGCCTGCTTGATTTCTGCGCCGGCGGCGGGGGCAAGGCCCTGGCCATGGCCGCGCAAGCCGGCGGTCCGGTGACTGCCCATGACATCGATCCGGGGCGGATGCGCGACGTTCCCGCCCGCGCTGCCCGCGCCGGGGCCGAGATCACCGTGCAACCGGCGCCGCAGGGGGTGTTCGACATCGTGCTTTGCGATGCGCCCTGTTCCGGCAGCGGCAGCTGGCGCCGTGCGCCCGAGGCGAAATGGCGGCTGACCGAGGACCGCCTGGCCGAGCTCTGCACCATGCAGGATGCGGTGCTCGACGCCGCCGCGCCCTTCGTGGCCCCCGGCGGCCGGCTGGCCTATGCCACCTGTTCGCTGCTCGCGCCGGAGAATTCCGCGCGCGTCGCGGCCTTTCAAGTCCGGCATCCAGGGTGGGTCATGGACTTTGACCGGCAGTTCACGTTGCAGGACGGCGGTGACGGATTCTACCTTGCGCTGTTGAAACGCGGCTGATCCTGTGCTCCACTCAACCTGTGGGTGTTGAATCGGTGAAATCGGTTAACCCACAATTAAGACTCACCGGGTTTTATGGGGTGAAACGCGACGAGCCTGGAGAGCCGAGTTGGCAGACACGATCAGCGCTGAACCGCCCGACGCGACGCCCCCCCGGCCGGGGGGCCGCCGGCCGCTGTATCTGGTCGGCGTGTCGGTCGTTCTGATTCTCTGGTCCGGCTTTCTGCCCGCCGGCGTTCCGGCGCTTGGCACACTGGCGCTCGGGGTCGGCATTTTCGTGTCGGCGCTGGCGCTGCATGCCCGCCAGTTGCTGCACAGACGGGGGCAATTGCGGGTCTTGTTGCGGGTGTCGCATTTTCTCGCCGGTGATCCGGCGGTTTCGGTGGTGGCCGATGCCGAGGGCGACATTCACCACATCAACCCCGCCGGCCGCAGCCGGTTTCGCGATGCCGATGTATCGTCGAAGCAGGAAACCGGCGAAGGCGGCAGCGTCGTGGCGCTCTTGCGCGGGCTGATGGCCAATCCGGCCAGCGTTGTCTATCGGTTACAGAAACGGACCGAGGCCCAAGGGGTGGCGAGCGATACGGTCAGCACGCGAAGCGGGCAGGTGGCGCTTTCGGTGCATGACATCGGTGGCGGGTTGCGGCTCTGGCGGATCGAGGAAAACCGCGCGACGGCCACCGAACAGGCCGAAACCGGGCTGCTGCCGCGGCTGACGGTCGGGCGCGGCGGCACGATCCTGTTCATGAACGCCGTCGCCCGCAAACTGATCGGCAAGCGGGTTTCTTCGCTCGACCGGCTGAGCAGCGATCCGCTGGAAAACGGCAAGGTGATCTCGCTCGATACCGCCACCGGGCCGGTGGCGCGGCTGGTCAGCGAGGTGGCGCTCAACGGCGGGCGGCGCGAGCTGTTCTTTCTGCCGCCGCCGGCCGAAAATGAAAGCAGCACCAGCTTCGACCACCTCAGCGTGCCCTTGATGAAAGTGTCGCAGATGGGTGTGGTGACGCGGGCCAATCACGAGGCGCTCAAACTGCTCAACGCCGAAGAGGTCACCGGCAAGAAGCTCTCCGATCTGATGGAGGGACTGGGCCGGCCGGTGACCGACTGGTTGCGCGATGCCGCTGCCGGGCGGGGCCAGAAGCAATCGGAATTCCTGCGCATTTCGCGCCGCGACCGCGAGGTTTTCGTGCAGGTCGTGCTCAACCGCGTGTTCGAGGATGGCGAACCGTCGATCATCGCTGTGCTGAACGACGCCACCGAGCTCAAAACGCTCGAGGCGCAATTCGTGCAGAGCCAGAAGATGCAGGCCATCGGCCAGCTCGCCGGCGGCGTGGCGCATGATTTCAACAACCTGCTGACCGCGATTTCCGGCCATTGCGACCTGCTGCTTCTGCGCCACGATCAGGGCGATCCGAACTACGGCGACCTGGTGCAGATCAACCAGAATGCCAATCGCGCCGCCGCGCTGGTGGGCCAGCTGCTGGCGTTTTCCCGCAAGCAGACGCTCTGCCCCGAGGTGCTCGACCTGCGCGACACGCTGGCCGATCTGACCCATCTGCTCAACCGTCTGGTGGGCGAGCGGGTGGCGCTGGCGCTGGACCACGACCCGGTGTTGCGCACCATCCGGGCCGACAAGCGGCAACTCGAGCAGGTGCTGATGAACCTGGTGGTGAACGCCCGCGATGCCATGCCCGAGGGCGGCGAGATTCGCATCACCACCGAGGGGCTGACCCTGGACGCCCCGCTGAAACGCGACCGGGCGTCGGTGCCGCCCGGCGATTACGTGCTGGTCAAGGTGCAGGACCAGGGGGTCGGCATCGCGCCGGACATGCTGCAAAAGGTGTTCGAGCCGTTTTACACCACCAAGCGCACCGGTGAGGGCACCGGGCTGGGCCTGTCCACGGTCTACGGCATCGTCAAACAGACCGGCGGCTTCATCTTTGTCGATTCGGTGGTCGGCAAGGGCAGCTGCTTTTCGCTTCTGTTCCCGGTCCACAGCGAGAAACCGGCCACCGATGCCGCAAGCCTGGCCCTGGAGGACACTGGCGCCGGCGGCACCGGCCACGACGCGGTGATCCTGCTGGTCGAAGACGAGGCGCCGGTGCGCGCCTTTGCCAGCCGGGCGCTGCGGATGCGCGGCTTCAAGGTGCTCGAGGCGGCCTCGGCCGAGGAAGCGCTCGATCTGCTGCGCGACCCCGAAATCAAGGTGAACGTCTTTGTGACCGATGTGGTGATGCCGGGGCTCGACGGGCCAAGCTGGGTGCGCCAGGCACTGGAGGATCGCCCCGAGGTCAAGGTTGTCTTTGTCTCCGGATACGCCCAGGAAAGCTTCCACGACGACCAGGCGGCCATCCCCAATTCCACCTTCCTGCCAAAGCCGTTTTCACTGGTCGAGCTGACCGACACGGTCCAGCGGCAATTGCATTGACATCCCGGTATTTCCCGGATTTCCGGGAAGGTCCAGGCGTTGTGACCGGACATGGCGGGCCGGGTTCAGCCGATCGACTCGTAAAGTGCAAATTCGGCCGCGCATTTGCGCCGCAGCTTGGCCTCGACCCGCGGCGACAGCGTCACCTCCAGGCGCGGCGAGACATTCTCCCGCGGCAGATCGAGCGTGACCGAGAGCCGGTCTTCGAGAAAGCCGATAAGTCGCGCCTGATCTTCGTAGCGATACAGATGGGTGATCCGGGTGCCGTTCGGCCGCGGTTCGAGGAATTTCGCCTGGCTGCCGACATTGGCAAAACCGGGACGCGCGCCCTTGCAATACCCCTCGACGAATTCGTCGAAACTCAGGTTTTCGGTGGAATTTGCCTTGCCCGTCATGAACGGCCGTTGCCGATAGCGATACCAGCTCGAGAGCCAGGAAACCGGTTCGCGCATCACCGCAAGAGTTTCCATGTCGGGCGCGCCCATCTTTTCGAACATCGGCCGAAAAAACCGGTTGTAACGATATACCGGGGCATGTTTCAGATCCGGCGGATTGAGGATCGCCATGTCCGCGCGTGGCGCAAGCGCCTTTTCATAGGCCGAGGTTCCGGTCTTGGGTACCGCCAGAAACGCCAGGTTTTCTTTCCAGAACACAAGCACTTGGGTGAACCTCTTCAGGTGGCGGATCAGGGATTTCGGGCAGCATAGGCGGGCGGTTCTGCGGCGTAAACCACTCTTTAAGGATTCTGCGAAACAGTGGGGTCGAGCAAAATTCTCTTGAAATGTTCTCGTTTTGGTCGCATCTAGGAACAAGGCAAGAACATTTGGCAGCATTGCCGCTTCCGAGGCGGTGTGAAATAAGGGCCCGAAACGCATGGCAACGGCAGATCTTCTCTCGATGAGCAAAAAGAACAACCCCGACAAGCAAAAGGCGCTCGACAGCGCCCTGGCCCAGATCGAACGCCAGTTCGGCAAGGGGTCGATCATGAAACTCGGCGGCGAGAACCAGTTGCCGGATATCGAGGCCACCTCGACCGGTTCGCTCGGGCTCGATATCGCGCTTGGCATCGGCGGCTTGCCGAAAGGCCGGATCATCGAGATCTACGGCCCCGAATCCTCGGGCAAGACCACGCTGACCCTGCATTGCGTGGCGGAAGAGCAGAAAAAGGGCGGCGTCTGTGCCTTTGTCGATGCCGAACACGCGCTCGACCCGCAATATGCCCGCAAGCTCGGCGTCGATCTCGACGAGCTGCTGATCTCGCAGCCCGACACCGGCGAACAGGCGCTCGAGATTACCGATACCCTGGTGCGTTCCGGCGCGGTCAACATGGTGATCGTCGATTCGGTTGCCGCGCTGACCCCCAAGAGCGAGCTTGAGGGCGATATGGGCGACAGTTCGGTCGGCGTGCATGCCCGGCTGATGAGCCAGGCGATGCGCAAGCTCACCGGGTCGATCGCGCGCTCGAACTGCATGGTGATCTTCATCAACCAGATCCGCATGAAGATCGGCGTGATGTTCGGCAGCCCCGAAACCACGACCGGCGGCAACGCGCTCAAGTTCTACAGCTCGGTGCGTCTCGATATCCGCCGCATCGGCGCGATCAAGGACCGCGACGAGGTGGTCGGCAACGCCACCCGCGTCAAGGTGGTCAAGAACAAGGTCGCGCCGCCGTTCAAGCAGGTGGAATTCGACATCATGTACGGCGAGGGCATCTCGAAGATGGGCGAATTGCTCGATCTCGGGGTCAAGGCCGGCGTGGTCGACAAATCCGGCGCCTGGTTCTCGTATGGCGACGAGCGGATCGGGCAGGGGCGCGAGAATGCCAAGACCTTCCTGCGCGAGAACAAGCGCATGGCGCTGGAGATCGAAGACAAGATCCGCGCCGCCCACGGGCTCGAATTCGACATGCCGCCCGAGGACAAGGACGACGAAGACGTGATGGAGGCCTGAGGCCGCCGGTCCCGCCGGCGGGATCAAGACAACCCGGAACGGGGCGCAGCGCGGGCTGCGCCTCGTTTTGCGTCAGGCCCGGTTTGCGTCAGGCCCGGTTTCGGCCCAACCGGTTATGGACAGTGCCGGGGCGGGGCGATACACCTTCGCCGACCTTGAGAAGAAGATGACCTATGGCCACGCTGAACGACATCCGCTCCACCTTCCTCGATTTCTTTGCCAAGAACGGCCATGAGGTCGTGCCCTCGAGCCCGCTTGTGCCGCGCAATGACCCGACGCTGATGTTCGTCAACTCGGGCATGGTGCAGTTCAAGAACCTCTTTACTGGCGTCGAGACCCGCGACTACAAGCGTGCGACCACCAGCCAGAAATGCGTGCGCGCCGGTGGCAAGCACAATGACCTGGACAATGTCGGCTATACCGCGCGGCACCATACCTTCTTTGAAATGCTGGGAAATTTCAGCTTCGGTGACTATTTCAAGACCGAGGCGATCCCCTATGCCTGGGAGCTGATCACCCGCGATTTCGGCATCGATCCGACCCGGCTGCTGGCCACGGTCTATCACACCGATGACGAGGCCTTCGAGATCTGGAAAAAGGTCGGCGTGCCGGAAGACAGGATCATCCGCATCGCCACCTCCGACAACTTCTGGCAGATGGGTCCGACCGGCCCCTGCGGCCCCTGCACCGAGATCTTCTACGATCACGGCGAACATATCTGGGGTGGACCTCCGGGCAGCCCGGAAGAGGACGGCGACCGGTTCATCGAGATTTGGAACATCGTCTTCATGCAGAACGAGCAGTTCGAGGATGGCTCGATGGTGCCGCTCGACACGCAGTCGATCGACACCGGCATGGGGCTGGAGCGGATCGGCGCGCTGTTGCAGGGCAAACACGACAATTACGACACCGATCTGATGCGCAGCCTGATCGAGGCCAGCGCGGATGTCTCGTCGACCGATCCCGACGGGCCGGGCAATGTGCATCACCGGGTGATCGCCGATCACCTGCGCTCGACCTCCTTCCTGCTGGCCGATGGCGTCATGCCCTCGAACGAGGGCCGTGGCTATGTGCTGCGCCGGATCATGCGCCGGGCCATGCGGCATGCGCATCTGCTGGGCGCCAAGGATCCGATGATGCACCGTCTGGTGCCGGCGCTGGTGCGGCAGATGGGGGCGGCGTACCCCGAACTCGGCCAGGCGCAGGCGCTGATCGAAGAGACCCTGCGGCTGGAAGAGACCCGCTTCAAGGCGACGCTGGACCGCGGGCTGAAGCTGCTCGATGACGAGCTCTCGGACCTGCCCGAGGATGCGCGGCTTCCGGGCGAGACGGCTTTCAAGCTTTATGACACCTATGGCTTCCCGCTCGACCTGACACAGGATGCGCTGCGTGAAAAGGGCCGCGAGGTCGACACCTCGGGCTTTGACGCCGCTATGGCCGAACAGAAGGCCAAGGCGCGCGCCGCCTGGGCCGGCTCGGGCGAGACAAAGGATGCCGAGATCTGGTTCGACATCGCCGACAAGCATGCCGCCACCGATTTCCTCGGCTACGATACCGAAGAGGCCGAAGGCCAGGTACTGGCGCTGGTCAAGGACGGTGCCGAGGTCGGGCAGCTCGAAGCCGGTGAAGAGGGCTGGCTGGTGGTCAACCAGACGCCGTTTTATGCCGAATCCGGCGGCCAGGTCGGCGACAGCGGGCTGTATCTGAAATCCGGGGGCAAGGGCACGATCCGTGACACCCGCAAGATGGCCGGCGGGCTTTTCGCCCATCGGGTGACGCCGCAGGAAGGCGCGCTGTCCACCGGCGACGCGCTCGAACTCAAGGTCGACAATGCCCGGCGCACGGCGATCCGCGCCAATCACTCGGCGACCCACCTGCTGCACGAGGCGCTGCGCGAGGCGCTTGGCGATCACGTGGCGCAGCGCGGCTCGCTCAATGCCGACGACCGCCTGCGGTTCGACTTCAGCCACACCAAGGCGCTCTCGGCCGAGGAGCTGGCCCGGATCGACCGCGAGGTCAATGCCTTCATTCGGCAGAATGCGCCGGTCGAAACCCGGATCATGACGCCCGATGACGCCCGCGGCCTCGGTGCCCAGGCGCTCTTTGGCGAGAAATACGGGGACGAGGTGCGCGTCGTGTCGATGGGCCGCAAGCCGGGCTCGGGCAAGGGCAGCGACAAGGCAACCTATTCGATCGAGCTCTGCGGCGGCACCCATGTGCGCCAGACCGGCGATATCGGCGCCTTTGTCTGCCTGAGCGACAGCGCGTCTTCTGCCGGCGTGCGCCGGATCGAGGCGCTGACCGGCGAGGCGGCGCTGGATCACCTCAAGGCCCAGGGCGCACGGCTTTCCGAGGCCGCCGGCCAGCTCAAGACCCAGCCCGGCGAGGTGCCCGAGCGGGTGCGGGCGCTGCTGGACGAGCGCAAGGCGCTTCAGGCCGAGGTCGCAAGCCTTCGGCGCGAACTGGCGATGTCGGGTGGCGCCGCGGGCCCCGAGGCGGCGACCGAAGAGGTCGGTGGCGTGCCGTTCGTGGCGCAGGTGCTTTCGGGGGTGACGGGCAAGGATCTGCCGCCGCTGATCGACGCGCAAAAGGAAAAGCTGGGCTCGGCGGCGATCCTGCTGATCGCCGACACCGGCGGCAAGGCGGCGGTCGCGGCCGGTGTCACACGGGATCTGACCGACAAGGTCTCGGCGGTGGATCTGGTGCGCGCGGCGGTGGCGGAACTCGGCGGCAAGGGCGGCGGCGGCCGGCCCGACATGGCGCAGGGTGGCGGTGCCGACGCAGGGAATGCAACCAAGGCAATCGACGCGGCCAAAGCCGTGCTGGGAGGATAAGATGAGCGCATATTGGATCGCCCATGTGCATGTGACCGACGAAGAGGCCTATGGCCGGTATGCCAAGCTCGCCGGGGCGCCGATTGCCGCCCATGGCGGCGAGTTCCTGGCCCGCGGTGGCGCGCATGAGACGCTCGAAGGCACGGACCGCGCCCGCCACGTGGTGGCCCGGTTCCCCTCGCTTCAGGCGGCACACGAGTGTTACCATTCCGAGGCCTACCAGGAGGCCCTGAGCCATGCCAAGGGCGCTTCGGAACGCGATCTGATCATCGTCGAGGGTGTGTAGGCTGGGTTTCTGAAGCTGTGTAGTGTGGGTTTCTAACCCACCGCCCCAGCCAGCAGGTTGAGACCAACGAAAACCCGGGGCCGTGCGCCCCGGGTTTTTTCACGACTGCCGTCGCGCGCCGGTGGGTCGCAAACCCACCCTACGCAAAAGGCCGGGCTTCATGCCCGGCCTTTGTCTTGTCACGAGAGACTGGGGCTCACCCCGCCTTCGCCATCCGCTTGCGCTCATGCGGATCGAGGAAGCGTTTGCGCAGCCGCACCGAGGACGGCGTCACTTCGACCAGCTCGTCGTCGTTGATATAGGCAATCGCCTCTTCCAGCGACAGCGTCACCGGGGTGGTCAGTCGCACCGCTTCGTCGGTGCCCGAGGCCCGCACGTTGGTCAGCTTCTTGCCCTTGAGCGGGTTCACTTCGAGGTCGTTCTCGCGCGAATGCTCGCCGATGATCATGCCCTGATAGACCTTGGCCTGGGCGCCGATGAACATCTTGCCGCGATCCTCGAGGTTCCACAGCGCATAGGCCACCGCCTCGCCGTTCTCCATCGAGATCAGCACCCCGGCGCGGCGGCCCGGGATCGGGCCCTTGTGTTCGGTCCAGCCGTGGAACACCCGGTTGAGCACGCCGGTGCCGCGGGTGTCGGTCAGGAATTCGCCGTGATAGCCGATCAGCCCGCGCGAGGGGACATGGGCGATGATCCGGGTCTTGCCGGCGCCGGCGGGGCGCATCTCGGCCAGTTCGCCCTTGCGGGTGCCGGTCAGCTTTTCGATCACCGCGCCGGAATATTCGTCATCGACATCGATGGTGGCCTCTTCGACCGGCTCCATCACCTTGCCGTCGACCTCCTTCATGATCACCTGCGGCCGCGAGATCGACAGCTCGAAGCCTTCGCGGCGCATGTTTTCGATCAGAACGCCCATCTGCAATTCGCCCCGGCCCGACACCTCGAAGGCCTCGCCGCCCGGCGTGTCGGCGATCTTGATCGCGACATTGCTCTCGGCTTCCTTCATCAGCCGCTCGCGGATGACGCGGCTCTGCACCTTCTTGCCGTCGCGGCCCGCCAGCGGGCTGTCGTTGATGCCGAAGGTCACGGTGATGGTCGGCGGGTCGATCGGCTGGGCGTCGAGCGGCTCGTCCACCGCCAGCGCACAGATGGTGTCGGCCACGGTGGCCTTGGACATGCCGGCGATCGAAACGATGTCGCCGGCCTGGGCCTCTTCGATGTCCTGCTGCGCCAGTCCGCGGAAGGCCTGGATCTTGGTGACGCGGAACTGTTCGATCTTCTGGCCGATGCGGCTCAGCGCCTGCACCGTGGCGCCGACCTTGAGCTTGCCGCTCTCCACCCGGCCGGTCAGGATGCGGCCGACAAAGGGATCGGCGCCCAGGGTGGTGGCCAGCATGCGGAAATCGTCGTCCTGCTTCTTGATCTGCTTCGGCGCCGGCACGTGGTTGACGATCAGGTCGAACAGCGCGGTCAGGTCCTTGCGCGGCCCGTCCAGCTCGTGATCGGCCCAGCCGTTGCGGCCCGAGGCGTACATATGCGGGAAATCCAGCTGGTCGTCGTTGGCATCGAGCGAGGCGAAGAGGTCGAAACACTCGTCCAGCGCCCGGTCGGGCTCGGCGTCGGGCTTGTCGACCTTGTTGAGCACCACGATCGGACGCAGCCCCAGGGCCAGCGCCTTGGAGGTCACGAACTTGGTCTGCGGCATCGGGCCTTCGGCGGCATCGACCAGCAGGACAACACCGTCGACCATCGACAGGATGCGCTCGACCTCGCCGCCGAAATCGGCGTGGCCCGGGGTGTCGACGATGTTGATCCGATGCGTCTTCCATTCGACCGAAGTCGGCTTGGCAAAGATCGTGATGCCGCGCTCGCGCTCCAGATCGTTGCTGTCCATGGCGCGTTCTTCCACCGCCTGGTTGGCCCGGAAGGCGCCGGATTGTTTCAGAAGCTCGTCAACGAGAGTCGTCTTGCCATGGTCAACGTGCGCGATAATCGCGATATTGCGAAGGTCCATCGGGGATACCTTTATGTCGGAGTTGCGCGCCACCTATCGCCGCGCGCCCCGAAATGCCAGACCTAATGTGTCGCAGCGCCGGAAAACAGCTGGATCACGGCAATCCCGGCGATGATCATCGCCATCCCGAGGATCGCCGGCAGATCGAGTTTCTGGTGAAACACCAGCGTGCCGATCACCGCGATAAAGACGATGCCCAGCCCGGACCAGAGCGCATAGGCCACGCCGACCGGAATGGTCCTCAGCGTCAGCGCCAGCAGATAGAACGCCAGCGCATAGGCCACCACCACCAGCACCGAGGGCCAGAAGCGCGAGAACTGCTGGCTGGCCTGAAGCGCCGAGGTGCCGACGGTTTCCGCCGCGACGGCGAGGACAAGGGCCAGATAGGCGGGCATGGACGGAACTCCCCTCGAAACTTGTGACGCACCCCTGCTTCTTCTGTTTGAAAATACCGCGGGGTCCGGGGCAGAGCCCCGGTCCGACGTCTCACAAAAGCGCTAGGTCGGCAAGCGGATCGGCAAGCGCCGCCGGATCTCCCGGTCGATCTCGGCCGACAACCGCGCCGGGGCCCGATCCGCCAGGATCATCTCCTTGCGCGCCGTCGCGCGGGCCAGCAGGTCCGGCCGGCCCAGCTCCTCCCATTCCTTGGGCGAGGACCGGTCGCCCAGCGTCGGATAGACGTAATCAGTCTGCATCAGCCCCAGGGTCTGATCGGTGCCCAGGTAGTGTCCCGGTCCTTCGAGACAGACCTCGCGGATCACCTCGACCGAGATATTCTCGTCGGTGACCTCGATACCGCGCACGCAGCGCAGCGCCTGACCGATCAGGTCGTCGCCGAGGATCAGGCTCTCGTGGCAGAACCCCAGAAGCGAGGCATGCATCCCCGCCGCTTCGTAGACCATGTTGAGCCCCGACAGCCCGGCCATGACATTCGAGCACATCTGCTCCCAGCCGGCCTGCATGTCGGGCAGCTTGGCATCTGCGATCCCCGCTGCGGCGCCGCCCGGCAGGTCGTAGAAGCCATGCATCTGTGCGCATCCGGCGGTCAGCAGCGCCTGCTCGCCCGAGCCGCCCGACATCGCGCCGGTGCGAAGATCGCTGACAAAGGGCCAGGTGCCGAAGATCGCCGGATGGCCCGGCCGGATGGCGTTGACATAGACCAGCCCGGCCAGGCATTCCGCCGTGGCCTGCACGATGGCGCCGGCGATCGAGGCCGGGGCGGTGGCGCCGGCCTGACCGGCCGAGAGCAGCAGCACCGGCATGCCGCCGCGGATGCATTCCTCCATCACCAGGCAGCTTTCGGTGGCGAATTTCATCGGCGGCACCACAAAGCAATTGGTGTTCGACACGAAGGGCCGGGCCCGCCAGGCCTCCTCGCCGCCGGCCACCAGGTGCAGCATCTCCAGCGCCGGGCCGACAAAGGCCCCCTCGGTAAAGGAGGTGCCGATGTGTTTGCGGGTGCCGCTGACACAGGCATAGACGGTGTTGATGTCCATCTCGAAAGGATCGGGGATATCGCGGGGCACCATCGGCCGCTGGACAAAGTGGATATTGTCCAGCCTGTCGGCGATCCGTGCGGCATCGTGCAGATCCTGCAAGGTGCTGTCGCGATAGCTGCGGCCGTCGACGTCGACCATGTGCACCGCGGCGCCGGCGGTGCCGTAATGCACACGGCTGCCGCCGAGGTGCAGGTCATGCGCCGGATCGCGGCCGCAGAGGGTGATCTCGCGATTGGCGCCGGCGATGGTCTCCTCGATCAGCGCCGGTGGAAAGCGCAGCCTGCCGTCGGCGCCCAGCTCGGCGCCGGCGGCGGTCAGCGCGGCAATGCCGCTGGCCGGCGCATCGGCCAGGCCGACGGTTTCGAGCAGCTCCAACGCGGCGGTGTGGATGCGGCGCATCTGCGCTTCGGTCAGCGGGCGAAAGGCGCCGCCGGTCAGGCCGGGGCGGATCGGGCGCAGGTGGTCGGCGAGCTTGGCGGCACGGGCCGCACGGCGCGCGGCGCGACCGCCCATGCGGGCGGATTTCGGGTGTGTCTGGTCGTTCATCTCTGGCTCCGGCGGAAAGGGAAGGGGTCAGGTCTCAGACCCGGCCCGGCCTGCCGCGCGCGGCACGACCCCGGCCTGCGCCGATGGTCCTGCAAGTGATGATATGTAGGCAAACCCTGCCAGTCATCCGCGCGCTCCCGCCAAGTGACCCGAGCTTTGCCTGAGTCGCGCCTGCGGTCTGGCTCGTTTGCGACATCGCGTCGCTTTCGGAACGCGGAGCGGGAGCGCGAAGGCAACGAACCGCCGGCGCGGTTGTTGACCGATCCGCTTTCCGCAATAGTTTCTGAGCGGCAAGCGACCAGGACCCCCCGAAACCCTGCCCCATGCCCCGAAGCCTCTGCGATGCGCGCGGCAGGATCTGGCCCGAACCGGAGCAAACGTGTTGATGTCTGTGGATATTCTACCGGGAAGCTATTGCGGCGCCGCGCCCCTGCCGGCGCAGGCCCTGTCCGCCTGGAATCTCGATCCGCTGCTGCTGGCCGCTCTGCTGATCCTCGGCTTCGCCCTGCGGCGCAGCCCGGCGGGGTTGGCCGGGGTCATGGTGCTGGTGCTGGCCTTCGTCTCGCCGCTCTGTGTGGTTTCGGTGGCGCTGTTTTCGGCGCGGGTGGTGCATCACGTGCTGCTAGTGGCCGTCGCCGCGCCGCTTTTGGCCGCGGCCCTGCCGCGGGCCCGCGCGATGCCGGCCGGGCTGGCCTTTCTGATCTCGACCGCCGTGCTCTGGGGCTGGCATCAGCCGGCGGCCTACGACCTCGCGCTGGCCGACATGGCGGTCTATTGGGCGATGCAGCTGTCGCTCCTCGGCTCTGCGGTCTGGTTCTGGCGCGCGGTGCTGGGCAGCCGCGGCGGCATCGCGGCGGTGCTCTGGTCGCTGGCCGGGCTGATGCAGATGGGCGCGCTCGGCGCGCTGCTGACCTTTGCGCCCGAGCCGCTTTATGCCGCCCATGCGCTGGCGCCGCTCGACTGGGGGCTGACGCCGTTGGCCGATCAGCAGCTTGGCGGGCTGATCATGTGGGTGCCGGCGATGCTGCCCTATCTGGCGATGATCGCGCTGGCCGGGCGGCAGAGCTGGCGCGCCACGGCCGGGCAGGGCGCCGCATGAGCTGGCTGGTCGGGGTGATCCCGCATCTCAAGGCGCTGCATCTGGCGATGCTGCTGCTCTGGTGCGCCGGGCTCTTTGCGCTGCCGCTGATGCTGGCGCGGCACGATCCGGCCGTCGGCCAGAGCGATTACACCCGGATGCGGCAGGCGACGCATTTCGCCTATACGCTCTGCGTCACCCCGGCGGCGGTGATCGCCATTGCCTCGGGCACGCTGCTGATCTTCCTGCGCGAGGTCTTTGTCACCTGGATGTTTGCCAAGCTGGTGGCGGTGGCGCTGCTGGTCGGGTTTCACGTCTGGGTCGGCTATGCCGTCGTAGCCGTGGCCGAAACCCGCGGCGTGCCCAAGACACCCAAGCGGCTGGTCGGGGCGACGGTGGTACTGGTGGCCCTGATCGTGGTCATCCTGACGCTGGTTCTGGCCAAGCCCGAGCTGGGCGAGATACCGATGCCCGCCTGGCTGACCGAGCCGCGCGGTCAGCCGCTGCCTTTCGATGTGCCCAGACGATAATCGAAGACGAGTTTCCCGCCATGCCAGCCCGTGACCATCACCACCAGCACGTTGACCCCCGACAGCAGGATGCCATAGGGCAGGATCGCCGCCTCGTAGCCCTGCATCCGATATCCCCAGTTCAGCCCCAGCAGCGACAGCAGCATCACCGCGATGACGAAATGCGTCCAGGCCGGGGCACGGGCGCGGATGCCGGGCACCAGCAGCAATTCGGCGGTGCCGGTCGCCCCGGCGGCCAGGCCGAACAGAAAGGCGGTGCCGGCGGCCCAGACAGCGGCGCGTGCCCAGAACAGCTCGCCCGACCACCAGTACAGCGCGTCAGCGCCGAAGGTGCAGAAGGTGAGGGCCACCGGAAAGGCCACGCTCATCGCGTGGATCGGATGGCCCCAGATGCCGACATTGGTTTCGGTGTCGTCATAGCCCGGCGTCTGGGCGATCGGATCGAGCAGCTGGTCGACGTTGTCTTCGGCGGTTTTTTTCGGCATGCGCATGTCCTCTTGCGATGGGGAACTGCCGGGACAACGCTGCTGGCGCTGTCTGGTTGCGAAAATTCCTTGTCCACGGTGCATCCGGCCGGGCCGGCGGCCGCGGTGATTGCCACCTTGTGGTGGGTTCTGCTGATCGGCGCAACGCTGATCTTCCTGTTCGTGGCCGGGCTGTTTGCCTGGGCCTGGCGCCGTCCGGCCGGCCCCGCCAATGTGCGCCGCTACGTGATCGGGCTGGGGCTGGCCTTTCCGCTGACGGTGCTGGCGGCGCTTCTGGCCTATGGGCTGGTGGTGGGCGAGCGGTTGCTGCCGCGCGCCGCGCCCGACGTCGTCTCGGTGACCGCCGAGGCGCGGCAATGGGCCTGGCGTTTCGGCTATGACGATGCGCCGGGGCGCGAGACGCAGGGCATCCTGCACATCCCGGCGGGCCGGCCGGTTGATGTGGCGATCACCACGGTGGATGTGGTGCATTCCTTCTGGGTGCCCAGGCTGGCCGGCAAGCTCGACGCGGTGCCGGGCCATGTCAACACGCTGCGGATCGAGGCCTTTGCGCCGGGCCGCTACGCCGGCGTGAGCGCCGAGTTCAGCGGGCCGGGCTATCGTGCGCATAGGTTCGAGGTGATCGCCCATGACGCCCAAGGCTGGCAGGCCTTTCTGACAGGAGAAACACCATGAACGCGCTGCGCCGCCACCGTGCCCTGACGCGCATCTGGGCTTCCGATCCCGGCTGGAAAGGTTGGTTCACCACCGTCAACCACACCGATCTTGGCCGCATGTTCCTTGCCACAGCGGCGTTTTTTTTCGTGGTCGGCGGCATTCTGGCGATGCTGATCCGGGCGCAGCTGGCAACGCCGCGCTCGGCCTTTCTCGGACCGGAGCATTACAACCAGATCTTCACCATGCACGGGACGATCATGATGTTCCTCTTCGCGATCCCGTTTTTCGAGGGGCTCGCCGTCTATCTCTTGCCCAAGCTTCTGGGCACCCGTGACCTGGCGTTTCCGCGGCTCACCGCCTACGGCTTCTGGTGCTATGTCTTCGGTGGCGCGATGATGATTTTTGCGCTGCTGGCGGGCATCGCGCCCGACAGCGGCTGGTTCATGTATCCACCGCTGTCCTCGACCCTGGGGGCGCCGGGGATCAACCCGGATTTCTGGCTGATCGGCATCACCTTCGTCGAGATCTCGGCGATCTCGGCGGCGGTCGAGATCACCGTCACCGTGCTGCGCTATCGGGCGCCGGGGATGAGGCTGTCGCAGATGCCGATCTTTGCCTGGTATGCGCTGGTGACGGCGGTGATGATCCTGACCGGCTTTCCGCCGCTGATCCTCGGCTCGATCCTGCTCGAGCTGGAACGCGCCTTCGGAATGCCGTTCTTTCAGGTGGCGGCGGGCGGCGATGCGCTGCTCTGGCAGCATCTGTTCTGGCTCTTCGGCCACCCGGAAGTCTATATCATCTTTCTGCCGGCGGCCGGGGCGATCTCGACCATTCTGCCGGTCATGGCGCGCACCAGGTTGATGGGCTACGGCTGGATCGTGGCGGCGGCGGTCTCGCTGGCGGTTCTGAGCTTCGGGCTCTGGGTGCATCACATGTTCACCACCGGCATTCCGCATATGGGGCTGGCGTTCTTTTCCGCCGCCTCGACGCTGGTGGCGGTTCCGACGGCGGTGCAGATCTTTGCCTGGATTGGCACGCTCGCCACCGGCAGCCCGCGGCTGCATCTGCCGATGCTCTGGCTGCTGGCGTTTTTCGCCACCTTCGTGATCGGCGGGCTGACCGGGGTGATGGTGGCCATCGTGCCCTTCGACTGGCAGGCGCATGACACCTATTTCATCGTCGCCCATCTGCATTACGTGCTGGTTGGCGGCTTTGTCTTTCCGATGCTCGCCGCGATTTATTACTGGATGCCGCATTTCACCGGCCGGCGAACCTATTTCAAGCTGGGCACCACGGCCTTCTGGCTGGTCTTCACGGGCTTTCACGGCACCTTTCTGCTGTTGCACTGGGCCGGGCTGCTGGGCATGCGGCGGCGGATCGACAGTTTCGAGCCGGGGCAGGGCTGGGAGCTGATCAACCTGATCGCCTCGGTCAGCGGCTTTGTCATGGCGATCGGCTTTGCGCTCGTGCTGGTCGACGTGGTGGTCAACGCCATAGTGGCGATCCGCGGCTCGCGCGATCCTTGGGGGGCGGGCACGCTGGAATGGGCCATGCCGACCCCTTCGGCGGCCTATAATTTCGCCAGCCTGCCGCAGGTGAGCTCACGCGATCCGCTGTATGACACGCCCGATCTGCCGGCCCAACTGGCGCGCGGCGAAGGCTATCTGGGCGATCCCGCCCGCAACCGCCGCGAGACGCTGGCGATCGACGTCGCCAGCGCCGAACCGCGCCATATCGTCGTCTTTCCGGGCAACACCCTCCTGCCGATCTGGATGGCGGCGATCACCGGGCTGTTCTTTCTCGGCATGCTGCTCAAGACCTATTGGCTGGTGCCGATCTCGGCCGTGGGGGTCATCACCTGCGCGCTGATCTGGGTCTGGAGCCTCGGACGTCGCCGGCCCGAAGGCCGTTTGCCGGTCGGGCGCGGGCTGTCGCTGGCCACTGCCGCCGAGGCGGCGGATCCGCCGGGCTGGTGGGGGTCGCTGTTTCTCTTGCTGGCCGATGGCACGTTTTTCGGCGCGCTGCTCTTTGGCTATGCCTTCCTCTGGACCGTGGCGCCGAACTGGCCGCCGCCGGCCTATGCCGAACCGGGGCCGGCGCTGCTCCTTCTGGTGGCGCTCGGCGCCGGCCTGGCGCTTGCCGGGCCGCGAGCGGGGCACTGGGTCGCGGCGGTGGGCAGTCTCTTGCTGAGCGCCGCCGGCATTGCGGCCCTGTTCCTGGTGCCGGACCCTTCGGCCCATGCCTATGACGCCACGGTCTGGGTGCTGGTGGGATACGGGTTGCTGCATCATGCCGTCTGTCTGCTGATGATCGCCGTGGTCGCCGCCCGCCGGCGGGCCGGGCATTCCGCCGCCACCACCCGGGGCGCCGAGCGCGTGTCGCACCTCTGGAGCCGCTACACGGCGCTGACCTCACTGGTGATCGCGGCGGCGGTGGGGCTGCCGGGGGCGCTGACATGAGCAGTCTTCTGCGCATCGCCCTGCCGCTGACGCTCTGGCTGGCCAGCTTTTCGGCGATCTACGGGCTGCACGGTCTGCTGTGTTCGAGCCGATGGGCGCTGGCCGGTGTCGATCTGCCCGGACGCGGCCTGCTGATTGCCGCCGCCGCGCTGGCGATCCTGCTGCAAGTCGCGCTGATCCTGGCCCTGCGGGCCTCGGTCTGGCCCGAAAGCAACGCTGTGATCCGGCACATCAGCCTGGGATTGGGCGTGGTGGCGCTGGTCTCCACGCTCTGGACGCTGATCCCGGTGGTTGCGGTGTCTCATTGCCTGTGAGCGCCAGTCGCCCGCGTGGCATCGAATGACGCGCGGCCAGGCCGGGGAACTATCGGGATAAGTGTGCACTATCAGGAAGTAAATGGCGGAAAGACAGGGAGTCAAGTCGACATCAGGTTTCTAGAAAAAATCAGTATTATCAATCTGCTGGAATCGAATGCCAAACCTCTCATCCAATCCGATATGCGGGATTCCATGCGGGTTTCTAGGAGGCGCCGAGGGCATCCCAAAGCAAGGTCAACGTAACCAGACGCTGCGACTTGCGACAACCGCGACATCTCCTTTTTACGTGCTGCGGACGAATTTGATTTTGTAGGAAAAGGTGGTGACCAGACATACCCTGAGGTTGCGAGATTGACGTTGGGAAAACGGGTCAGATGCCCTTTGTTTCAGGTAAGTACCGGTGCTTGCTGCGTTCGAGAAGGTCTGGATAATCTTCGGGTTTGCGGACGTTCGCTGCGGTTGCAGCATTGCAAGGCCACGACTGGAATAGCAGACTTTGGAAGGCGCCGCGAAGATCAAGCGGCATGCTTGAAAACACCAAGGTATTCGCCACAGCGCGAGACTTCGCATCATCGGGCCAGCGCCGGTGACCCGGTGGGTTGGAATTGTCGCGGGATTGTGCCGCTCCTATGACCACGTATCGTGCCGCGCAGGAGAACTCAGGCGGCAACACGACTTACCGAAGATTTCCGCGCCAAAGCAACGCAGCTAGTGTTGACGAACGACCTGCCGCGCCAGCAGGCAACGTCCATCTCCCAAGGCACTACGCCGCCTTCTCAATCCCCGACAACCATCTCTCTGAAAACCGCCGATAGTCATGCGATAGTACGCGCTTTCAACGGCACTCATGGTGTGAAGAGATCTGCCCGGGTCATCTCATTAATGAGTACCTGGCCGGTTCGGTATCTGGAGACGTTTTCCCGAATCAGATCAACGGCTCGTTTGTCCCGATTCGGTTCCTGAGGTGACGTATGCGGAGTGATGAGGACGTTTTTCAACGTCCAGAACGGGCTGTCGGAGGGCAATGGTTCCTGACAGAAGACATCCAGGCCGGCACCTGCGATCTGGCCATCTTTCAAGGCGGCGATCAACGCCGGTTCGTCGACCACGTCGCCTCGGGCGATGTTGATGAGATACGCGCTGCGTTTCATCAGTCCCAGCGTTCGGGCGTTCATCAGGTTGCGGCTTGCATTGGTCAAAGGCAATGCCAGAACGACGTAATCGGAGGCGGCCAGCAAAGCGTCGAGAGCGTTCTCGTCCTGGGCGGAATAGACATGGTCCACGTGGGGCACCGGCGCCGAAGCGCTGCGCCGGTATCCGATCACGCGCATCCCCATGGCGGCGCAGCGTTTCGCAAGTGCCTGTCCGATATGGCCGAGCCCGACAATGCCAACGGTATGACCGTAGAGCGAACGAAGGCGCTCGCGGCCGGCTTTCTCCCAGCTGGCGCGCCGTTGCGCATCGAGCAGGTCGGCCGCGCGGTAGGCCAGCGACAGCATGAAGAAAAGCGCATGCTCCGCCAGTGTCTCGACCGAATAGCCGGCAGACCCCGATACCCGGAGACCTCTTTCAAGCACTGCCGGGCGGGCAACACGGTCTATGCCGGCATGGGTGAGGTGAACCCACCGCAGGTTCGGGCCATGCAACTCGTCGGCTGGCAGCAGATTCTGCAGGATGGCGACCTCGGCGGTTTCGAGACCCGCGCAGTCCTTCGAGATCATCCGGCGCCACGCGCAGCACCTCGGAGGGGGCACAAGCGGACATCAGACGATCCCAAAGCTCACCTGTGTAACGGACGTTCGTTACGATCTGTCCCTGCGTTTCCAATGGTTCTCCCTTGCATCTAAGTTCCGGCTTGCCGGAGGTTGCGCCCTAAGCTCGTGTTTCCGGCGCATTCTCCGGCTCTGGAAATCAAACCAGGCGTTTTATCGAAACTCAGCGCGTGCGGCCCTTGCCCCACATGTCGGTATCGGCCCCGAGCTCCTGCTTGAGCCGGTCCGAGGCCTCGCTCAGCTTTTGCAGCACGGCCGTGTCAAGTTCGACGTCCAGCAGCTTTTTTAGGCCGCGGCTCTGTTCGCCATTGCGGGTGCCGACGATGACGCCGCCCACGGCAGGACGTGATTTCAGCCAGCCGATGGCCAGTTCTTCCATGGTGAGCCCGGTCTCATCCACCAGGTTCCATAGGGCGTCCAGCAATTCCTGTCCGGCTTCCTCGGCGCCGTCTTCCTTGTGCACTGCCTCGGACCATTTGCGGTGGTCGAACATCCGGGTGCGGGCGCGGTCTGCGGGGAAATCGTTCAGCGACTTGTACTTGCCGGCCAGAAGCCCCTGCATTAGCGAGGAGTAGCACATGATCGGCACGCCGGCGGCCTCGCACTTGGGCTGGACTTCGAATTCGATGGCGCGGAAGAACAGATGGTAAGGCAGCTGGTTGACCGAGATCTCGCCTAAGTCGCGGGCCTCGCCGATATCCTTGCTGCCGAAGTTCGACACGCCGTACCAGCGGATCTTGCCTTGTTCCTTCAGTGTCTTCAGCGCGCCGATGCTGTCAGGCAGCGGCACGTCGCGGTTGGGCCAGTGCAGCATGTAGAGGTCGATGTGATCAGTGCCGAGGTTCTCCAGACTCCGTTCACAGGCCTCGATCACCTTCTCGGGGGCGAGATTTTCGCGTCCCACCTTGGAGGAAATTACGATTTCCGAACGCTTGTCGCCCAGGGCGCGTTGCAGCAGCTGTTCCGAGTAGCCGCCGCCGTAGGCCTCGGCCGTGTCGAAGAAGTTGATCCCGACATCGAAGGCCGCGCGCAGCGCGTCGATGGAATCGCTTTCCTCCTGTGCGCCGAAGGCCCCGGCGCCGCCCATGCAGCCATAGACGATGGGGGTGGTCACGAGGTCGGTCTTGCCGAACTTTTGCGTCTCGGTCAGGTCTTTCATTTCGAGGGTCCTTTCATGGGTGAGAGGGTTACCAGCTCCACAAGGTTCCGTCTTCCAGCCGGCTGACGGGCAGGTAGGAGCGTCTGTAGGGGTATTTCGCGGCGGCCTCTTCGTCGAAGTCGACGCCCAGGCCGGGGCTGTCGCCGACATGGATCATGCCGTCCTTCAACGCGAGGTCATGCGAGAATACCTCGTTCGATGCGTCCGAGCCGAAGCCCACGAATTCCTGGATGCCGAAGTTCGGCGCCCAGATGCCGAGATGCGATTGCGCCGCATAGCAGATCGGCGAGAGATCCGGCGCGCCATGCGGGGCAATGCGGACGTGGTAGAGCGCGGCGAAATCGGCAATCCTGCGCAGGGCGGTGATGCCGCCGGCATGGGTGGTGGCACAGCGGATATAGTCGATCCACTGGTTCTGGATCATTTCCTTGCAGTCCCAGATCGTGTTGTAGATCTCGCCGATTGCCAGCGGCGTGGTGGTGTGATCGCGGATCACCCGGTAGCTGTCCTGATTTTCCGCCGCCACCGCGTCTTCGAGGAAGAGCAGATCGTAAGGTTCCAGCATCTTGCCCAGCCGCGCCGCCTCGATCGGCGTCAGACGGCTGTGGACGTCGTGCGTCAGGTCGATGTCGTGGCCGAAACGGGCGCGGGCCTCGCGGAACAATTCCTCGATGGAGGTCATGTATTTGCGGGTTGACCAGGGCTCTTCCGGGGGCAGTGGTCGGCTCGACTGCTGTTCGTAGTAGTCCTTCTTGTCGCCCAGCACGCCGTAACTGGCGGCCAGCCCGGGGACGGCGCATTGCAGCCGGACGGCCTTGAACCCCTGGTCGATCAGCGCCGCCGCCTTTTCCAGCGTGTCTGCGACGGTGCTGCCGGTGGCATGGGCATAGGTGGTGACGGAAGTGCGGCTCTTGCCACCGAGCAGTTCGTAGACCGGCAGGTGCGCGGCCTTGCCCTTGATGTCCCACAGCGCCACGTCGACGGCGGCGATCGCGGCCATGTTGATCGGCCCCTTGCGCCAGTAGACGCCCTTGTAAAGGTATTGCCAGATGTCCTCGATCTGGTGCGCATCGCGGCCGATCAGGCAGGGGGCGACGTGTTCCTCAAGATAGGTGGCCACCGCCAGTTCGCGGCCGTTGACCGTGGCGTCACCCACCCCGTAGAGTCCGCTTTCGGTGACGATTTTCAGAGTCACGAAATTGCGGCCGGGGCAACTGACGATCACCCGGACATCGGTGATGGTCAGATCATGTGCCTTACTCATGGGGTCAATCCTCTTCGCCGTAGAATTCGGCGATCAGTGCCTTGAGATGCGCGATATCCTTTTGCAGGAAGGGGATCACGTCGTCGCCCATGCGCTGGCCCTTGCGGCCGGCCTGCTCGCTGTATTCAACAGGCATGCAGAAGGTGCCTTCGACCCCGGCGCGGTGCAGTTCGCTCACCAGTTCGCGCCAGTTGTAGCCGCCGTGGTCATGGGTCGTCCAATGCACGACGTAATCGGCGTCCAGTTCCGGCCCGTTAGCGCGCCGGTGGTAGGCGCTCTTGAAGTTGACCAGCCCGTTCATGTGCGGGCGGACGATGTCGACGGCAATCTTCACCGGCTCGCCATCCACCGCGCAATGGCCCATGTCGAGCACGCCGCAGACGCGGCGGGGATCGTAGCCGTCCAGCAGGTGCATCAGCCCGACGGCGCTGCCGACCATGGTGCCGTAGTGGTTCTGCACGCCGATCGCCACGCCGGCCCGTTCCAGCGCGGGGAGGAGCGCGTCGAACTTGCGGCGGTATCCCTCGACTGAGGCGCGATACCCTTGGTCAAGGTCGATCGGCGCGCAGATGCGGATTATTCCGATTCCGGCCTCGCCGCAGGCCGCAATGGTAGCCTCGTCGATCTCGCCGGCGATGCTGGGGATCTTCAGCCCGTGTTCGGCGAGGGTCTTCACCGCCTTGGGCAACTCCGTGCCGACATTTTCAGGCAGAACCTGATAGCCGGGGCGCACCGCCAGTTCGACGCCTTCGAAGCCGAGGCCTGCCAGTTTCTCTGCCAAGGCGGGCAGGGGGTCGGTCCAGGGTTTGGTGAATACTGATATCAGCGGTTTGGCCATCTCGGGCAAACGTCCTTCGGTTTTGTGTCGGGGATGGGCGGGCTGAAACTCAGCCCTTCAGCCCGGTGGTGGCGATCCCGTCGATCAGCTTCCGCTGGAAGATGAAGAAGACGATGAACATCGGCACCAGTGACAGGAGCGACATGGCGAGCATCGCGCCCCATGTGCTGGCCCCGCGCGAGGCCTGAAGCAGGCGCAACCCCTGCGGCACCGTGTAGTTCTCGATCGAGGTCAGATAGATCAGCGGCGTCAGAAAATCCTCGTAGGTCCAGAGGAAGGAGAACACCGCCGTGGTGACAAGGGCAGGGGTCAGGAGCGGCAGGATGATCGAGAAATATATGCGGATCGGTCCCGCCCCGTCGATCATCGCGGCCTCGTCCAGCTCGCGCGGAATGCCGCGGATAAACTGCACCATCAGGAAGATGAAGAACGCCTCGACCGCCAGAAACTTCGGCGTGACGATCGGCAGGATCGTGTTCACCCAGCCGAAATAGTTGAACAGGATGTACTGCGGGATCAGCGAGGCATGGACCGGGAGCATGATTGTCATCAGCATCAGCGCAAAGAGCGGTTTCTTGAACGAAAAGTCGAGCCGCGCAAAGGCATAGGCCACGAAGGAGCAGGACAGCACGTTGCCGATCACCGCCAGCGTGGCAATGACGAAGCTGTTCGTGAAGAAGACGTTGAACGGCGCGGCGACGCCTTTCCAGCCATTGACGTAGTTTTCCCACTCGAAGTGCCGCGGGATGATCGAGGTGTCCGAGAAAATCGTGTTGGACGGCTTGAGCGAACTCACCGCCAGCCAGACCAGCGGATAGAGCATGAACAGGCCGAACAGGATCAGGAAGCCGTGCATCATCAGTTTCGACCGCGCCTTGGACTTGGCGGTGATCTGGTTGATGTCGGGCGCCACGTCGCGGGTTTCTGCAATGGTCATGGTGATTTACCCCTCGTCCCCGTAGTGCACCCAGTATTTGGCGCTCAGGAAGGAAATCGTGGTTGCGATGCCGATAATGGCGACCAGCACCCAGGCAATGGCCGAGGCATAGCCCATCTCGAAGTCGGTGAAGGCCTGTTCGTAGAGATACAGCGTGTAGAACAGCGTGGAATCCGCCGGTCCGCCGGTGCCGTCCGAGATGATGTAGGAGGGCGTGAAGGCCTGGAACGAGCCGATGGTCTGCATCACGAAGTTGAAGAAGATGATCGGCGTCAGCAACGGAATGGTCACGTAGAAGAACTGCTGTACCGGGCGGGCGCCGTCGATGGCGGCGGCATCGTACATGTCCTGCGGGATCTGCTTGAGACCGGCGAGGAAGATCACCATCGGTGCGCCGAACTGCCAGGCGGCGAGTAGCACAAGGGTGCCCAGCGCGTAATCGGGGTTGGTGATCCAGCTCGGCGCGTCATAGCCGAACCAGTTCCACAGGAAATGGTTGATGATCCCGTCATAGGAAAAGATCTGGCGCCACATGATGGCGACGGCCACGCTGCCGCCCAGAAGCGAGGGCAGGTAGAAGACCGACCGGTAGATGCCCAGGCCGCGCAGCCCCCGGTTCAGGATCAGCGCGATGAACAGGGCAAAGCCCAGCTTCAGCGGCACCGACAGGAAGACATAGCCGAAGGTGACCTTGAGCGACTGGATATAGCGCGGATCGCCGCCCAGCAGCTTTTCGTAATTCGCCGTGCCGGCCCATTCGGGCGGGGTGAACAGGTCGTATTCGGTGAACGATAGATACATCGAGCCCAGAAGCGGCCCGAGGGTCAGCAGGAGAAACCCGAGCAGCCAGGGCGACAGAAACAGGAAGGCTACAGCATTCTGCTTTTTGGAAAGGTTCTTTGTCTCGCTCATGAAACCGCGCCCTTCGTTGAACCGGGATATCTGCACTCCGCGCCCGGAGGCGCGGAGGCGGGAGACGACCGGAACCCATCCGTTCCGGCCGTGCAGGCAGGGAGATCAGCTCTTGAGAGCTTCGAGCTTCTGCTCGGCTTCGGCAACGAAGGCCTGCGAAGCCTTCAGCGGGGTCATGTCGCCAAAGGCGACCGCCTCGTTCGCGCGGCGGAACATGCCGCCGAGACCGCCGATGCCGGGGCGCCGCGACGGCGCCGGCTGTTCCCGCAGCATCGCAAGGTAGGCCACCAGCTTCTTCTCTTCTTCGTTGCCGGTCGCGGCGACCCTTTGGAGGCCGGCGCTCGACGCCGGGATCATGCCGCTGCCCTCGTAGTAGAGATCGACGCCTTCGGGATCGAAGTGCATGAAGCGGATGATGTCGACGCAGAGGTCCTTGTCGGTCGCCTGCGACCAGATGCCTGTCGAGTTCCCGGCATAATCGTAGTGGTGCTGCTTCATCTCCATGCCTTCGTGGCCGTTCGGCAGCATGTGCAGTGCCAGCGGATCCTCCATAAGGGTGCCGATGCCGACATAGCTGTCGGTCATCTGGATCAGCATGGCCGAGCGGCCGCGCACGATGCCCAGGGTCGCGGAATTGTCGCCGGCCTGCGCCTGGACATCCGCCGGCGGTGCGCCACCGGCTTTGCGCATGTCGTCCCAGTACTGGAACCACGTGGCCATGTCCTCGGCCGCGAAACCGAGCGTGTGCTCGGGCGTGAACATCGATTTGCCCTTAGCGCGCAGGAAGATGTCGCAGGGCACGTAGTTGCCGCCGCCGTCTTCCATGCCCCAGAAGCCACGACCGGCCGCCTTGCTGAGCGCGACCGAGGTCTCGTGCAGCTGCTCCCAGGTGAACATGTCCGGCGGCACGGCGACGCCGAGTTCCTCGAACTTGTTCGGATTGTAGAGGATCGCCGGCGCGATCGCGTCGTTCGGCATCGCATAGAGCTGGTCGTTGTAGGTGCAGGCGAAGATGCTGCCGTCTTGGTATTCCGATACGTCGAGCGGGTCGGGGATCCAGTCGGTCAGCGGCGTCAGCACGCCCCGGGCGGCGTATTCGGCCAGAAGGTCGACGTTCACGCTGAACATGTCGGGCGCGTTGCCTCCGGCGGCCTCGGTCGCCAGCTTGTCAGTGAACGACCGGAAGTTCGAGAATTCCGGGATAATCTCAACATCGGGGTTCTTGGCTTGATAGGCTTCGAGCACCTTGAGCGTCGTGGCCAGCTGCTCTTCGGATTCGACGTAGCCACTGAACCGGACTTTCGCCTTGCCCTGAGCCAGGGCGCCCTTCGAGACGACTGACAGTGCGAAGCCGCCAACGACGGCGCCCCCCGTCTTCAAGAAGCCTCTGCGCGTATGAGATGTGGTCATGATTTCCTCCCTGAGTGCGTGACCGGATCAATGGGTGGCCGGTGCGGTGCTCCGCGATTCTCGGCGGTCAGTGATGTGAGTATAGTAAAACGTTACACTAATGTCGACCGAAAATAGCAGTGGCGCGCTGAGGTGGAATAATTCTGGTTCTTTGACTTGGCTCTCGTGTCGGCCCGCTGCGCTATGTGGGAGAGTAAAATATTTATATTTAATGATATTTAAGAACTCAAAATCCACTTTGATCACACCTTCGCCGCGAGCGTGACTGTCGCTTGCCGTGCAGGAGGGAACGTAGACAGAAAGATTTTTCTGGTCTCTCTGGTGAAATGAAGGCTATTATGTGTAACGTATTACAAGCCGAGATTCGACCAACCTTCAGGGTCGGGCGAGGTTTGGCGCGACGGGAAGGACTTGTGCGAGACCCATGCGATGACAGGAATAAGAGATGTAGCGAAAATGGCCGGCGTGTCGGTCAGCACGGTGTCGAACGTCATCAACGGCCGGCACGCCAAGATGGGTGCACGTACGCTGCGCCGGGTCCAGGATGCGATTGACGCGTTGAACTACACGCCCAATGCCGTCGCCCGTCAGCTCAAGTCGGGGCACATCAAGACTCTCGGGCTGGTGGTGCCTTCTGTAGCCAACCCGTTCTGGGGCAATGCATCGCAACTGATTGAAAAGGCGGCGCTGAAGCGCGGCTATCAGGTCCTGATCTGCAATGCCGAGCGCGACCCCGAGCTGGAGGCGACCTATATGACCTCGCTCTACGGTTCGTCGATCCGCGGCACCATTCTGGGTTCGTCGCCGGTGTCCTTCGATCATTTGGCGGAACACGCCGAGAAGGGGATGCATATCGGCGCCTTCGACCGAACGACGCAGGGCGCCAAGGGCGTGGTCGCCTGCTCGGTCAGTATTGACCAGTCACTAGGCGCCCGTCTCGCCACGCGTCACCTGATCGGCCTCGGGCACAAGCGCATCGCCTTCATCTCGGGGCCGATCGGCACCTCCAGCCGGACCGCGCGCCTCGATGGCATGCGCCAAGAGATGGAGAAGGCCGGCCTGAGGATCGACGACGATCTAATCTGGCTGGCGCCCAATGCCGTGGACTTCGGCGACAGCCACGCGGCCGAACTGGGCCGCATCGGGATCCGCGAATTGCTGACGCTGGATGACCCGCCGACAGCCGTGTTCACGGTGAACGACATGTACGCCATCGGCGCCTGTTCGGGCGCGCGGGAACTGGGGTTCCGCATCCCCGAAGACCTGTCGGTTGTTGGTTTCGATGACATCATGATCGCCAAGGTCATGGAGCCGCCGCTGACGACCGTCCGGCAACCTGTCGAGCAGATGGCGGAGATGATCGTCGCCAGGCTCATCGGCATTCTCGAGGCGACGGAAGAGCTCGAAGACCCGCATGTCGTGCTGCGCCCGGAACTGATCGTGCGCAGCTCGTCCGCCGCCGCAAACCACCACGACAAACGCTGATCGGGAGCCCGCACCATGACCGCAGACAAGAACCTGACAGGCCGTCACATCCTGATCGCAGGGGCGACAAGCGGCATGGGTCGTGCCACGGCTCGCACCGCGGCCGCTGCCGGCGCAAAGCTGGTGCTTTTGGGGCGCGACGGGGACCGGCTTGACGAGATCGCCACGGAAACCCGGGACCTGGGCGCCAAAGGCGTGCTGGGCGTGCAGGCTGATGCCGCCGACGCGGAAGCATTGAACGCGGCGTTGGAGGGGCATCGCGACGTGCTGGCCGGTGTCGATTCCCTGGTGAATTCGGTGGGCGTCAATATCGTGCAGCGTTCCTTTGTCGACCTGACGGCGGAAAGCTGGTCGTCGATGGTCGACACCAATCTCAACGCGGCCTTCAACCTCGCCAAGACCATGGTTCCGTTGTTCCGTGCACGCGGCGGCGGGCTGCTGATCAACATCTCCTCCACAGCGGCACGCAAGCCCGATCCATCAGGGGCCGCCTACCAGGCGACGAAGGCAGGCGTCATGGCGATGACCCATGCGATCATGGAGGAAGAGTGGCAGAACGGCATTCGCGCCACGGTGATCCTGCCGGGCATGACCGAGACGCCCCTGCTCGAGAAACGCCCCACGCCGCCGACCGAGGAGATGCGGGCGAAGGCGCTGCAGCCCGAAGACATCGCCGAGGCCTGCATGTTCGTGATCGGCCTGCCCGAGCGGGCGCATGTCTCGGAACTGATGATCCAGCCGGCGAAACGGTGAGCGCATTCAAGGGAATACAGACATGAAAACGCATAGCCACCCGACATCCGCCCCTAAGGTCGCCGTCCTGATGCCCGAGGAGGTCCGCTCGCGGATCTTTTCGGCACAGGTCGAGGACGCGCTGAGCGCCTTTGCGCAGCCGGTTTTCGTCAGCGACGAAGACCTGGCGTCGGGGGCCTTTGCCGCGGCCTTGACGGATGTGACTGCGGTCATCACCGGATGGCTCAGCCCGAAGCTGTCGCAGGTGGTCGCGCCGCGCGGAGAGGTCGCCTTCGTCTCGCATGCCGCCGGGTCGGTGAAGTTACTGGACGTGGAGACCGCACTTGTCGACGGCCACATCCGGGTCAGCCACGCGGCGCCGCAGATTGCCCTGGCCGTGGCCGAATTTACCCTGACGCAGATCCTTGCCCACCTGCGCCTGCAGGGCCAGCAGGATGCCGGGTTGCGTGGCACGCTGGGCTGGGCAGAGATGCGGAAGGACCTCCTCGGCCAGCTTCTGGCGGAGCAGACCGTCGGGCTGGTCGGGCTGGGCTATGTCGGTCGGCTCGTGCTGGACCGGCTGCGCCCGTTCGGCTGCAAGGTGGCGGTCTACGATCCCTTCATCAGCGCCGAAGAGGCCGACCGGCTGAGCGTGACGCTGATGGAGCTTGACGCGCTGTTCGCCGGTTGCGCCGTGGTCAGCCTGCACGCCGCGAACCTGCCCGCCACCACAGGCATGATCAAGGGCCGCTACTTGCAGGCGATGGCCGACGGCAGTCTGCTGGTCAACACCGCCCGCGCCGGGCTGCTGGAGCCGGGTGCGCTGGTCGCGGAACTGCAGGGGGGCCGGATTTTCGCCGCCATCGACACCTTCGACATCGAACCGCTGCCGGACGACGATCCGCTGCGGCGGATGCCCAACGTCTATCTGTCGCCGCATTGCGCCGGCCATACCCGCGAAAGCTATCTCCGTCAGGGGTTGTCCGCGGTCGAAGAGGTGCGTCGCTACTTTGCCGGCGAACCGCTGCAACAGGAAATCCGCCGCGAAAAGGCGGCCGCGCTCGCGTGACGCGGCAGCCTCGGGCAACACCACAGGGAGGGGGAATGACATGGCCTCAGTAGAAATCACCGGGCTCAAGAAGAACTTCGGCGCGGTCGAAGTGATCCACGGCGTCGACCTGCAGATCGAGGACGGCGAATTCGTGGCGCTGGTCGGCCCGTCGGGCTGTGGCAAGTCGACCCTGTTGCGCATCATTTCGGGACTCGAACCTGCCTCGGGCGGCGAGATCCGGATCGACGGCACCGTGGTCAATCACCTCAACCCGCGCGAACGCAATATCGCGATGGTGTTCCAGAACTACGCGCTTTACCCGCATATGAGCGTGGCGAAGAACATGGGCTTCAACCTGAAGCTTTCGGGGATGAAGCGTGGCGAGATCGACGAAAAGGTCAAGGAGGTCGCCGGCCTGCTCGAGCTGGACAAGCTGCTCGACCGTAAGCCCGGGCAGCTCTCAGGCGGCCAGCGCCAGCGCGTCGCCATGGGTCGCGCCATTGTGCGCGATCCGGCGGCCTTTCTGTTCGACGAGCCCCTGTCGAACCTCGATGCCAAGCTGCGGGTGCAGATGCGCTCCGAGATCAAGACCCTGCACCAGCGGGTCAAGACCACGTCGATCTATGTCACCCACGACCAGATCGAGGCGATGACGCTGGCCGACCGCGTGGTGATCCTCAACGGCGGCAGTATCGAGCAGGCGGGGCGGCCGATCGACCTCTACGAAAAGCCCGACAACCTGTTTGTCGCGGCCTTCATCGGCACCCCGTCGATGAACCTGATCGACGCCAGCATCGTGAAGACCGACACCGGTCTGGCGGCGGAGCTGTCGGGGGGGCAGATGGTGCCTGTCACCAGCAACCATCCGCACATCCGCGAGCACGAAGAGGTCATCGTCGGGATGCGGCCCGATCACTTTGCGATGGGGGGCGGCGGGGTGCCCCTGTCGGGCTCCGCGACCCTGGTCGAGCCCACGGGCGCGCAGACTCACATCACCTTCGACCTTGGTGACAAGCCGGCTACGGCGGTGCTTGATGGCGGCGTCGACGTGGCCGTCGGGCAGCCGCTGACGGTGTCGATCGATCCCCTGAAGGTGCATTTTTTCGACAGGACAACCGGGCGCCGCGTGTAGCGCGGGCGCGCCCGGACAAGACGGCGCGGCACGGGTCGCGCGGACAGAAATGCGATGCGGCGGCCGCTGACTGCGGGCGCCGCATTACAAGGAGCAAGAGAGAGATGACGAAAGTATTGATATTCGGAACCGGGTTCGCCGGGCAGGGCCACGCCGAGGCCTTTCGCGCCGCCGGGGCCGAGGTGGTGGGCATCGTCGGCCGCACGCCGCATGTTGTGAAAGAGGTCGCCGAGACGATGGGCATCCCCTATTCCGGCACTGACTGGCAGCAGGCGCTGGACGACTGCAAACCCGACGTCGTCTCGATCGCCACGCCGGGCGGGGCGCATTACGCGCCGATCAAGCAGGCCATCGCCGCCGGCTGCCACGTGTTCTGCGACAAGCCGATGACCCATAGCGCCGAGACCGCGGTCGAACTGTGCCAGCTGGCCGAGGAAAAGGGCGTCAAGACCGCCTATGCCGCGAGCTTCCGCTATGCGCCGAGCGTGCTTCATGCGAAACGGCTGGTGGCCGAGGGCGCCATCGGTGAGCCGACCGAGATCGAATGCATGTCGCACTTCAACCTGGAGCGCGAGATCCCGTTCGGCTGGTCTCATCGCAGGGAAGATGGTGGCGGACGGCTGAACAACAACTTCACGCATACGCTGTCGATTGCGGCTTCGGTGGTGGGCGACAGAATCCTTCGCGTGATCGGCGAGGTGCGCGACGATCTGGGCCGCGCGCCGATTGTCGACGGGGTGCACAACTTCGCCACGCGGCGCGATTTCATTCCCAAGGACCTTGAAGATCCCTCGCTGAAATGGGGCGAAAGCAACGTCGAATGGTCCTATACCGTGCTGGCGCAGCTCGAGAGCCCCTTTGCCGGCAAACCGGTCTCGGTGCTCTTCAAGCATGGCGGGCTGGTGCCGCGCTTCCTTGAAGATCACATTGTCTTCTACGGCACCCGGGGCGCGATCTACATCAAGGGCCACTACGGCAGCGGCGCGCTCTATATCCACGAGGGGAAGGAGTGGCACGAGCAGGCCCTGCCCGATGACATTGCCGTCACCATCCCCGACGTGACGGGCGAAACCGAACAGTGCTGGCATTACCTTGCCCGCGAATTCATCAAGGACATCAAGGACATCAAGGACATCAAGGGCGAGAGCGTCGACCCCTATCCGACTTTCCGCGAGGGTAGCCAGTATCAGCAGATCATCGAGATTGTGCGCCGCAATGACAATTGGACGGATGTGACCGGCTTGGCATGAGGCCACCAGCGACGAAAGCCAAGATTGCCGACGCCCCACTCCGTGTCGAGACATTGCCGGGCTGGACCCAGCGCGGTTCGACGCGCTGAGCGGGCTGGATGTGTCACAGCGGCAGGCCTTTCCACGGGGAATCTTCTGCGAAGTCCAGAGCGGATTGGCAAATGACCCCGCGCGAGTTTGTCGACTCGTTCCAAGGATTGGGACTATTTCAGCGGTCTGTCAGAACTTGCCAAAGAATTGCGCTTGCAGCGAATGTCGGCAAAGCGGTCTGCGACCTCAGCATCGCAAACGGGCATCGACTGTCTCATTTGGGCCGGTTTGGTCGCTCTGCCTGTCGGCCGATCGGGATGGCGTTCTGATCATCGATGAGACCGGATTTCTTAAGAAAGGCACCCATTCGGTCGGTGTCGCGCGGCAATATTCCGGCACGGCGAGGCGGATCGAGAACTGTCAGGTCGGGGTCTTTGCCGCCTATGCAGCCGCTGGGGCCAGGCGCTGATCGACCGGCAACTCTATCTGCCGAAATCCTGGGCCGGCGATCCGGCGCGCCGCGATAGCGCGCAGGTGCCTGATGAGGTGGCCTTTGCCACCAAGCCTGCGATGGCCTGCGAGATGATCGCGCGCCTGCTGGACGAGGGCACGCCTTGCGCCTTCGTGCTCGCCGACGCGAGTTGACCAGCACCAGCAATGCGTCCGCGGCCTCGTCGTTGAGACCGTCAAGCGCATGGGAGGCCAGCAATTGGTCGGCTACCCAATCGCGCGAGAAGGCGGGGCGCGTGACAAGCGGATCGACTGTGTTGTCGAAGCGGAGCCTGGCGAAGGGATATTCAAGATCGCCGTGGCCCTTCAACTCGCACCACGTTCGGAAAATCTGCGACCGGTGACCGAAGTCCTTGTTCGCTGTTTCCGCGCGGGTCTCGCCGTCCTCGATGCGTTGCGCCCACCAGGCGCGGAACGCGAGAGCGTCCTCTCGGGTAATCCGGTCGATACCTGCCCTCGCGCGTTTCGGTACCGCCTTCTCGAAGTTGACCACGGCGCGGTCGCGCGGCAGACGCCACAGATGACGTTGCCGATCGGACTTTCGCATGTGCTTTGTTTTTGTCAGTGCCACGAATTCTTCGAACACGGTGCGAAGAGGCGGCAAGGCAACATCGACACCGCCAAGAAGCGCCTCTGTCACCGCCGGCGCTGTGGGCTCGGCGACCGTCCCCGCTGCCGCCATCAGCCGCGGCAGGTTCTCTTGGAAAGACCGGCGCAAAAGCACCTCGGCGGGCACATATTCGAAACCTTGGCTCTCCGCGATGCGCTTGGCGGCGGCAAATTTCTCGTGCGCCAGCGCCTCCTCGCCCAACTCCAACAAGTGCCACTCCGAACGTTTTAACTCTTCCAATTCGAAGGCCCTGCGCTTCGCGACGCTGAGATCGGCCGTCCGCCGCGCCTGTTGCACCTGCCGTACGGACTGTCCGCCCTTTCCGAGGACTTTCCCAATGAGGTGCTTTGGAACGTTCAGAACGAAGTAATACCGCCCCCGATCCAGCGTCAATCCTATGGGAGCCCCTCCGTCGCCAAACCCCGCGTTATGTGGGAATTCATGCGGGAATCTATGCGGGATGCGCCGTTTTCGATCGGTGAACGCAGAGCGCGCACCTTGAAATCTTTGAGTTTTTTGCAATCCAATCGCCCATGTGGGCAAAATGATGGCGGAGAGACAGGGATTCGAACCCTGGGTCCCCGTGAAGGGACAACGGTTTTCGAGACCGCCCCGTTCGACCACTCCGGCACCTCTCCGCGGGGGTCTGGGGGCTGCGTTTAATCCGACTTTTGGCCGGGTGCAAGCGGCAAACCGAACTTTTTCACCGCAATTTTCGCCGGCGGTTTTTTCGGCGGTGACCGGCATGTGAAGCCTTTGCCCCTTTGCCCGGCTTGGAAACCGGGCGGCCAGAGGTTAGATTCGCGCAAAGCCACTCATCGGAGCCTCCTTATGCTGCATCGCTTCCTGCCTCTTGCCACCGCTGCGGCGCTGACCCTGGCCACGCCGGTCTGGGCCCAGGCGACGCGGGCCACCGACGCGCTGCTCGACCAGCTCGGTCTGCCGGAAACGGTGGCGGTGATGCGCCAGGAGGGGCTCGATTACGGCGAAGAGCTGGCCGACGAGATGCTGCCCGGCGGCGGCGGCCGCAGCTGGAGCGAGGTGGTGGCCCGGATCTACGACGTCGAGCGGATGGAGGAGACCGTGCGCCGCGGCTTTGCCTCGGCCTGGAAAGAAGAGGACATGCCGCTCGAGGCGATTGCCGGTTTCTTTGCCTCGGCGGAAGGACAGCAGGTGATCCGCCTCGAGATCTCGGCGCGCGAGGCGATGATCGATCCCGGGGTCGAAGAGGCCGCGCGCGATGCCTATCGCGACAGCCTCGACGCGGGCGCCGGCGATCCGCGGCTGCAATTGATCGCCGATTTCATCGAGGCCAACGACCTGATCGATGCCAATGTGGTCGGTGCGATGAATTCGAGCTATGAATTCTATGCCGGGCTGGTCGATGGCGGCGCCTTCGAGATGAGCGAAGAGGAGATCCTCGGCGTGGTCTGGGACAGCGAGGCCGACAACCGCAGCGACACCCGCGAATGGCTGTTCTCTTACATGATGCTGGCCTATCGGCCCCTGGAAGAGGCGGCGCTGCGCGACTATGTCGACCTTGCGTCGAGCGCGCAGGGCAGGGCGCTCAACCGCGCGCTGTTTGCCGGCTACGACCGGATGTATGCCGAGATCTCCTATGCGCTGGGCCTGGCACTGGCGCGGCAGATGACCGCGCAGGAGCTGTAGGGCGGCCCGCGCCGCAGGATTGCCGGGCGCCAAGGTGGGAAATCGCTTGACACGCGGGGCCATCCTCTGAATAACGCCCACACCCCGCCGGGCCCAGGCCTCGCGGGGTTTGATATTCATGACGCTCCGGAAGGGGCGCGCTGTTCGCGGCGGCAGATGTGAAAGACAGACGCCACCAACGCCGGGCACCCGGGGCCACAGAACGCGGAAACAAAGGAAGACGAGAATGTTCGCAGTCCTCAAGACGGGCGGCAAGCAATACAAGGTTTCCTCGGGCGATACGCTTCGCGTCGAGAAACTGGCTGCTGATGCCGGCGAAAAGGTTCAATTCAACGACGTGCTGATGCTGGGCGGGGACACCACCGTGCTGGGCAGCCCGCTGGTCAGCGGTGCCGCCGTGCAGGCCGAAGTGATCGACCAGATCAAGGGTGACAAGGTCATCCACTTCGTCAAGCGCCGTCGCAAGCACAGCTCCAAGCGCACCAAGGGCCACCGTCAGCAACTGACGCTGATCCGCGTGACCGACATTCTGGCCGAAGGCGCCGACAAGTCGGGCGTCAAGGCCGCGATCGGCGCGGGCTCCGTCACCGGTGCGCCGGCTGCCGCAGCGCCCAAGGCCGAAAAAGCCGCCCCTAAGGCAGAGGCTCCGAAAGCCGACGCCGCTGCCGGCGACGATCTGACCAAGATCACCGGTGTGGGCCCCGCGGCCGCGAAAAAGTTGAACGATGCCGGGATCACCAGCTTCGCCCAGCTCGCAGAGGTTGACGTTGACAGCTTCGATGCCGTCAAGATCAAGCCGGAATGGACGCAACAGGCCAAAGAACTGGCCGGGAAATAAGGAGAGTACCCCATGGCACATAAAAAAGCAGGCGGCTCCTCCCGCAACGGTCGCGACTCTGCCGGACGCCGGCTGGGCGTGAAACTCTACGGTGGCCAGCGCGCCATCCCGGGTAACATCATCGTGCGTCAGCGCGGCAACAAGTGGTGGCCGGGTGAAGGCGTTGGCGAAGGCAAGGATCACACCATCTTTGCCACCGTCGAAGGCCAGGTCACCTTCCGCAAGGGCTTCAAGGGCCGCACCTTCATTTCCGTGCTGCCGGCCGCGGAGGCCGCCGAATAAGCCGACCTAAAGGTTTGCATGACAAACAACGGGGATCGGCGAAAGCCGGTCCCCGTTTCGTTTTGCTACCGGCAGGGCGCGGCGCCTGCGGCGATTTGGTGTTTCTGAATTGACGGCTTTTCGGATAGAAATACCAGATGAAGATCGACAAGTGGTCAGTGTTCCATTCGGCAGATGCCGCACCCGGGAGGAGGGTGGACCCCTTGCATGATCAACCGCCAATCGCCATGTCTCTGCCATGTTTTCGGAGTAATCTGAACGGGTTCTACTGCGGGCGGCTTGCCTCGCACCTGTCCGGACCGCGCTGAAGTAATCCCTTTTGGGCCTGACATCCGCCAATTTGGGCGCCTGTCACCGGCCCGATCCCGAGACTGCCGTTTTTGAGGAGGAACTGCATGACCGCCCAGCAATACCTGGTTGCCCAACCCCTGATCGAAACCGAGCGCGTGGATTTGCGCCCGCTGCGCCGGTCCGACATGGGGCTGATCGAAATGCATGCCTCCGATGAGCGGGTGGCCCGCATGACGACCTCGATCCCGCATCCGCTGCCGCCCGGGGTGACCGAAGCCTTTGTCACCCGCGCCATGGCGGCCGAGCGGGACGAGGATGTCTGGGCAATGGACGGCACGCGGCTGGACGGGCCGGAACTGATGGGGCTGATCTCGCTGGAGCGGATGGACCGCAACCAATCGGAAGTGGGCTATTGGGTGGCGCCGGCCTTCTGGAACACCGGCCTGGCCTCCGACGCGGTGCGCGCGCTGGTCGAGGCCAACCCGATGGACCATGACACGATGTTCGCCTCGGTGTTCCAGGACAACCCGGCCTCGGCCAAGGTTCTGACCAACTGCGGCTTTGACTACATCGGCGACGCCGAGAGCTATTCGGTGGCGCGCGGCAGCCAGGTGCCGACCTGGACCTATCTGCGCAAGCTCAGGTAGGGCTTGGGGGGCTGCCTCCCGTCCTCACGGGGGCTGTCTCCCCCGAGGGCATTTGAAAACAGAAGAAGCAGGGGATGCGCCAAGGCTTGAGGCCGGGGCGCATTTTCTTTATCGCCGGTGCAGCAATCAATGAGGCCCACGCCATGAAATTTCTCGATCTTGCCAAGGTCTATATCCGTTCCGGCGCCGGGGGCGGCGGCGCGGTGTCGTTCCGGCGCGAGAAGTACATCGAATACGGCGGGCCCGACGGCGGCGACGGCGGCAAGGGCGGATCGGTGATCATCGAGGCGGTCGAGGGGCTGAACACGCTGATCGACTTCCGCTATCAGCAGCACTTCTTTGCCAAGAACGGCCAGCCCGGCATGGGCAAGCAGCGCACCGGCAAGGATGGCGACGACATCATCCTGCGGGTTCCCGTCGGCACCGAGGTGCTGGACGAGGACGAAGAGACGCTGGTGGCCGAGCTGATGGCGGTGGGCGAGCAGGTGGTGCTGGCGAAGGGCGGCAACGGCGGCTTTGGCAACCTGCATTTCAAGACCGCCACCAACCAGGCGCCGCGCCGCGCCAATCCCGGCCAGCCGGGGGTGGAACGCACGATCTGGCTGCGGCTCAAGCTGATCGCCGACGCCGGGCTTCTGGGCCTGCCCAATGCCGGCAAATCGACCTTCCTGGCCGCCACCTCGAACGCCCGGCCGAAGATCGCCGATTACCCGTTCACCACGCTGCATCCCAATCTCGGGGTTGTCGGGGTCGATGGCGCCGAGTTTGTCGTCGCCGACATTCCCGGGCTGATCGAAGGCGCGCATGAGGGGAGGGGCATCGGCGACCGCTTTCTGGGCCATGTGGAACGCTGTTCGGTGCTGCTGCATCTGATTGATGGCACCTCCGAGACCGTGGCCGAGGATTACCGGACCATCATCACCGAGCTCGAGGCCTATGGCGGCCATCTGGCCGACAAGCCGCGGGTGACCGTGCTCAACAAGATCGATGCGCTGGATGACGAAGAGCGCGCCGAGGCCAAGGCCGCGCTCGAGGCCGAGGTCGGCGGGCCGGTGAGGCTGATGTCGGGTGTCGCACGCGACGGGGTGACCGAGGTGCTGCGCGCGCTGCGCGCCGAGATTTCCGAGGACAATCTGCGGCAGAAGGCGCAGGACGAGGAGCCCGAGACGTGGCAACCCTGAGCGACGCCCGCCGCATTGTCATCAAGATCGGCTCGGCGCTTCTGGTGGACAGGCGGACCGGCGCGCTCAAGGCCGATTGGCTGCGCGCCCTGGCCGAGGACGTGGCCTGGCTCAAGACCCGCGCCGAGGTGATCCTTGTCTCTTCCGGCTCGATCGCCCTGGGCCGCGGGGCGCTGGGGCTGGGGCTGTCCGAACTGGCGCTGGAGCAGAGCCAGGCCGCAGCCGCGGTCGGGCAGATCCGCCTGGCGCGCGCCTACGAGGAGGCGCTGGCGCCGCATGGGCTGACCACCGCACAGGTGCTGGTGACGCTGGAAGACAGCAGCGACCGACGGCGGTACCTCAATTCGCGCGCGACGCTGGAAACGCTGATTTCGCTCGGCGCGGTGCCGATCGTGAACGAGAACGACACCGTGGCAACGGATGAAATCCGCTATGGCGACAACGACCGGATGGCGGCACAGGTCGCCGCCACCGTGGGCGCCGACGTGCTGGTGCTGCTGTCGGATGTCGACGGCTTCTACAGCGCCAATCCGGCGGTCGATCCGCGGGCCCGGCGCTATGACGTGATCGACCAGATCACCCCCGAGATCGAGGCCATGGCCGGCGATGCCGGCTCGGGCCTGTCCAAGGGCGGCATGAAGACCAAGCTGATGGCGGCCAAGACCGCGACGGCGGCGGGCTGTGCCATGGTGATCACCCATGGCGAGGCGCTGCGGCCGCTCAAGGCGCTGGAAGAGGGCGCCAATGCCACCTGGTTCACCGCCCATATCGATCCGCAGGCGGCGCGCAAACGCTGGATCGCGGCGATGAAACCGCGCGGCGAGGTCACGCTCGACGCCGGCGCGGTGCGGGCGCTGCGCGCGGGCCGCAGCCTGCTGCCGGCCGGTGTTTCCGGCGTCAGCGGCACCTATGGCCGGGGCCAGCCGGTGGCAATTCTCGACGGGGCGGGCCATGTGCTGGGGCAGGGGCTGACGCGCTACACCGCGGCCGAGACCCGCACCATCAAGGGGCACCGCTCGGACGAGATCGAGGCGCTGCTGGGCTATCCGGGCCGCGCGGTGTTGATCCACCGCGATGACATGGCGCTGTGATCCGCACTTCTTCTGTTTGAAAATACCGCCGCCGGAGGCATAAAGTCTCTGGACCAAGGCCGAGAAAAGGCACCCGACATGAAAGACCTCGCAGATATCCCCGCCCTGATGGCCGACATCGGCGCCCGCGCCAAGGCGGCCAGCGCCGAACTGGCCTATGCCCCGGCCGAGGCCAAGCAGGCCGCACTGACCGCCGCGGCCGACGAGGTCTGGGCCGCCCGCGACGCGATCATCGCCGCCAACGAAAAGGACATGGAATTTGGCCGCGAAAAGGGGCTGAGCCCGGCAATGCTGGACCGGCTGAAGCTCGACGCGGCCCGCATCGGCAGCATTGTCGAAGGGCTGCGCGCGGTGGCCGAACAGGCGGATCCGGTGGGCGCGGTGCTCGAGGAATGGGACCGGCCGTCGGGGCTGCACATCCGCCGGGTGCGCACGCCGCTGGGCGTGGTGGGGGTGATCTACGAAAGCCGGCCCAATGTGACCGCCGATGCCGGCGCGCTCTGCCTCAAGGCCGGCAACGCGGTGATCCTGCGCGGCGGCTCCGAGAGTTTTCATTCCTCGGGCGCGATCCATGCGGCGATGGTTGCCGGCGTCACCTCTGCCGGGCTGCCGGCGGATGCGATCCAGCTGGTGCCCACGCGCGACCGGGCGGCGGTGAGCGAAATGCTGACGATGACCGATTTTATCGACGTCATCGTGCCGCGCGGCGGCAAGGGGCTGGTCGGGCTGGTGCAGCGCGAGGCGCGGGTGCCGGTCTTTGCCCATCTCGAGGGCATCGTGCATGTCTATCTCGACAAGGCGGCCGATCCGGTCAAGGCGCTCGACGTGGTGCTCAATGCCAAGACCCGGCGCACCGGCATCTGCGGCGCCGCCGAATGTCTGCTGATCCACCGCGAGATTGTCGACACCATCGGCCAGGGGGTGATCCGCGCGCTGATCGATGCCGGGGTCGAGGTGCGGGCCGATGCCACGCTGCGGAAGATCGCCGGCACGGTGGCGGCGGAAGAGGCGGATTGGGGCAAGGAATACCTCGATTCGATCCTGGCGGCGCGGGTGGTCGAGGATCTCGACGCGGCGATTGCCCATATCCGGCAGTTCAGCTCGTCGCATACCGAATGCATCCTCACCGAGGACGATGCCGCCGCCGAGCGCTTTTTCCAGCGGGTCGACAGCGCTATCCTGATGCGCAACGCCTCGACCCAGTTCGCCGATGGCGGCGAGTTCGGCATGGGGGCCGAGATCGGCATTGCCACCGGCAAGATGCACGCCCGGGGCCCGGTCGGCGCGGCGCAGCTCACCAGCTTCAAATATCTGGTCGACGGCAACGGCACCACCCGGCCATAAGCGCGCCGAAAGAGGGGCGTCAGACCGTCAGGGTGAGCCGCCCCTTGGCCTCTTCCACCGCCGGGCGGCGGCCGAGTTCGCGTGCGAGCAGCGGCAGCAGGACGAATTGCACGTGGTTCGGCGCCACCACCGGCTCTTCGCTTTCCGGCACCGGCGCGACGGCGATCCGCTCCATCTGCTGCCATTGGGCCGGGTCGGGGGCGATCCGGTCCGACAGGCCGGTGACCGACCAATGGCCGGGCTGGTATTCGATGCAGATCTCGCCGCCGCGCGGCAAGGCGGCCTCGACACATTGCAGCGCCAGCAGCGCAAGCTGCACCTCGCGCCGGGGCAAATCGCCGCCGGGGGCCCAGTCGTAGGACACCCGTCCCGCCGCGCCAAGGGTCTGAAGCACGGCCACAACCTCGTTGCGCGAGACCATCGCTTTGTCGGTCGCCGCGCCAAAGGCGATGCGAAAGAACCGGATGCGCGCGCTGGCGTAGTCGCAGCTCTCGGTCACCAGTGCCAGCTCCGGCCCGCCGTTGCTGGCGCCGCCCAGAGACATCAGCTCGAGCCCGTTGGCGATGGCGCCCACCGGCGAGATCAGGTCATGGCAGATGCGCGAGGCTATCAGGGAGGCGAGCTTTGCCGTATAGGAGGTCATCAATCTACTCCGGAGGTGCCACGGATGACCGACATGAACGCCTTGCTCGAACCGGGAAATCTGGTGCGCCACCCGGAGCGCCCGGATTGGGGCGTAGGGCAGGTGCAATCGAATATCGCAGGCAGGATCACAGTGAATTTCCGTGAAGCGGGTAAAGTTGTCATAGATGGCAACAGGATCGCTCTGGAACCTGTCTTCGAGACCTAGGCTACGCGGCCCGGGGTTAACGCCCTGTTAAACACGGTGCGGCAGGGCGGCGCAATCCGGGGCCACACGTTGTCTTTGCGCGGCGACGGCACTATGACACGCGCGACGGCCAAGCGAAGCGGGATATCCATGCGCACACCGGAGTTTTCTGTCAGGCTTGCGGACACAGAGGCCGAGATTCGCGCCGCGCAGGCCCTGCGCTATCAGGTCTTTGTCGAGGAACTGGGCGGCGGCGGCGCGCTGGTGGATCATGCGACCGGCCTCGAGAAGGACCGCTTCGACCCCTATTTCGATCACCTGTTGCTCTATGACCGGGCCCGCGACACGGCGCCGGTGGTGGGGGTCTACCGGGTGCTGCGCGACGATCAGGCGGCGGCGATCGGGCAGTTCTATTCCGACGAGGAATACGACCTCGCGCCGCTGCGCGCCTCGGGCCGGCGGCTGATGGAGCTGGGCCGCTCCTGCCTGCACCCGGACTATCGCGGCGGGGCGGCGATGTTTCACCTCTGGCAGGCGCTCGCCGATTACGTCGAGCGGCACGGCATCGAGGTGCTGTTCGGCGTGGCGAGTTTTCACGGCACCGATGCCGCGGCTCTGGCGCAGCCGCTGTCCTCGCTCTATCACAACCACCTGGCGCCGGAAGAGCTTCGGGTGCGGGCGCGGCCGGCGCAATATCAGCGCATGGACCTCTTGCCGCGCGACCGGATCGACCGCAAGCAGGCGATGTTGCAGACGCCGGCGCTGATCAAGGCCTATCTGCGGCTGGGCGGCACTGTCGGCGAGGGCGCCTGGATCGACCATGAGTTCAACACCACCGATGTCTGTCTGGTGATGGACACCGCCCGGATGAACAGCCGTCAGCGCCAGCTTTATGCCGGCTCGGGGGCGCGGCGATGACCCCGACCTGGACCGACGAGACGCCGGCGCCGCCGCTGGGCCGGCCACACGGCCTGCGCGACTGGCTGCGGGTGCTGCGGCGCGGGGTGCCGATCCTCGTGCTGCTGGGGCTCGGCCTGGCGCTGCTGTTGCTGGTGCGGCTGGTGGAATGGCCGCTTTTCGGGGCACGCCGCCCGGTCACGCCCTATATCACCGTGGTGGTCTGTCGCGGCGTGCTGCGGCTCCTGGGGCTTGCCACGCGATTGCAGGGCGCGCCGATGCGCCACCATGGCGCCTTTGTCGCCAACCATGCCTCCTGGCTGGATATCTTCGTGCTGAACGCGGCGCGGGATGTCTATTTCGTCTCCAAGGCCGAGGTGGCGGGCTGGCCCGGTATCGGCCTGCTGGCGCGGGCCACCGGCACGGTCTTTATCGCCCGCGACCGGCGCGAGGCGCGGGCACAGACCGAGCTGTTCCGCACGCGGCTGATGGGCCGGCACCACCTGTTGTTTTTTCCCGAGGGCACCTCGACGGATTCGCGCCGCGTGCTGCCGTTCAAGCCGACGTTGTTTGCCGCCTGTTTCGACCCGGCACTGCGCGATGCGCTGCATGTCCAGCCGGTGACCCTGGTCTATCACGCGCCCGCCGGCACCGACCCGCGATTTTATGGCTGGTGGGGCGAGATGGGATTTGGTGCGCATATGCTGGCGATGCTGGTGGCACGGCGGCACGGCTCGGCGGAGGTGATCTTTCACCCGCCGCTGAAGGTCGCGGATTTTGCCGATCGCAAGGCGCTGGCCAGGACGCTCGAAGAAACGGTGCGCGCGGCGCATCACTCGGCGCTGCGGGGATAGCGACGCTTCGGGATTTCGCCACGCCTGCGCGTGTCGACGGGGGGCCGGGGCTGCGCCCCGGCGGGACCGGAGGAGGGGGCCAGTTCTGCAAAAAGGCGGGCTTTGCCCGCGGGGGCGAGACAGGGGGGCTTTGCCCCCCGGGCCTTCGGCCTCCCCCCAGGATTTTTTTGGCCAGAAGAAGGACTGGCGCGCGCTTTTTCGCGGCCTTCGGGGCTGTCAGCCGCCCATGGCCGCCAGGCAGGCGCGGGCGCGGGCGACGGGATCCTCGGCCGACCAGAGCTCTTCGCCGAGGCCGAAGAAATCGGTCACCGGCGAGAGCGCGCGGATCAGGCTCTCGTCGAGCGCGCCTTCGGCGACCACCGGCAGTTCGATCATCTGCGACCACCAGTCGAAGAGATCGCGCTCGGCCAGGTCGCCATCGCCGAGACCGGCGGCGCCCACCGGGCCGAAACAGACGTAATCCGCGCCGGCCTCGCCGCCCGACATGCCGTCGTGGCGCGAGCTGCCGGCATGCAGCCCGACAATGGCATCCTCGCCCAGCGTCTTGCGCGCGGCACGGACGCCGTGGGCCTCCTTGAGGTGGACGCCATCGAGGCCCAGCCGTTCGGCCAGCAGCACGTGGGATTCGATCACCATGGCAATGTCGCGGCGGTGGGTGATCTCGCGCAGCATATCGGCGGCACGGGCGATCCGGTCTTCGTCGTGGCTGGCCATGGCGAGCCGCAGGCAGGCCACGGGCACGGCATCGAGGACCCGTTCCAACTCCTTGCCGAAGCTTGACAATTCAAAGCTGGCTGGAGTGATGAGGTAGATTTGCGGGTGCTCGATATCGGCCATTTCGGGCTCCATTCAGGTGGCTGCGCTCCCTATAGCGGCAAATTTCGGCCATGGCCATCACTGGCGAGACCCCCGGTCATTTCGGCGGCAGGGCATCGACGAAGTCGAGCGCCAGCGCCATCAGCCCCTGGCGGGTGGTGTCGCGGTCGAGGTCATCCTCGTAGAGTTCGATCATGCCGCCCATCGGCCGGCCTGTGAAGGCCATCGGGTGCGCGCCCTCGAGCGCCAGGGCGCGATCGGCATTGTCCTTGCCCACGCGGTACATCAGCCCGTCCCTGTGCACGCCGCAGAGCATGTTGCCGTTGAGCATGAAGCAGAGCCCGCCGAACATCTTGCGTTCGGACAGTTCCACCACGCGGGGGCCAAGCGCCTCGCCCATGTCCTCGCGCAGCAGGGTTTCATGTCCGGGATCATAGGCCATTGTCGGAACTCCGCGAAGGCGGGCGGCGGGGGCGCCGTCAGGGTGCAGTTTATCGGCCAGGATGCAGCAGGGGAATTGCGCTTTTGCCGGCGGCGCCGTAACAGGGCGGCCATGAGTGAGAGCAACAGATACCGCCCGCAGCCCGCCATGGTGCTTGTCCGCCCCCAGATGGGCGAAAACATCGGTGGCGCCGCGCGGGCGATGTGGAATTTCGGGCTGGAGCGGATGCGCGTCGTGGCGCCGCGCGATGGCTGGCCCAACCAGAAGGCGGTGGCGATGGCCTCGGGCGCCGGGCGGCTGCTGGACGAGGCCGGGCATTTCGCCACGACCGCCGAGGCGGTGGGCGATTGTTCCTTTGTCTTTGCCACCACCGCGCGGCAGCGCGGGCTGACCAAGCCGGTGGTGAGCCCGGAACGCGCGATGCAGATGGCCGCCGAAAAGATCGCCGGTGGCGAAAAGGTGGCGGTGCTGTTCGGGCCGGAGCGCGCCGGGCTGGAAAACGACGATATCGCGCTGGCCAATGCAATCATCTCGGTGCCGGTGAACCCCGAGTTCGCCTCGCTCAACCTGGCGCAATGTGTGTTGTTGACCGCCTATGAATGGCGCCGCGCCGGCGCGGAAATCACCCATGAGACCGTGGAGATGGCCAAGACTGACTGGGCCAGCGGCATCGAGATGGAGAAACTGGCCGCGCATTACGAGGAGCGGCTGGAGGAGGCCGGTTTCTTCTTTCCGCCGACCAAGGCCGAGGGGATGAAGATCAACCTGCGCAATCTCTGGAGCCGGATGCGGCTGACCCGCGCCGATGTACAGATGCTGCACGGGGTGATGCGGCAGATGGTGCGCTGGAAAGAGACCGCCGAACGCAGCCCGCGCGACTGAAGGCGACCGCCGCGCCCTGCGGCAAAGGGTGGCGCTTGAAGCCCCTCGGGGCGCGCACTACTGTCCGCGCAAACGGAGAGGCCCATGGCAGAGAAACGCAAATTGTTCGAAGAGGTGGGCGAGGCCAAACGCCCCGAGACCCCGGCCCGGACCGGCATGATCGACCGCGGCCGGCGCGGCGCGCGTGGCGCGATCCGGGTCTGGCTGATGATGCTGTTCGCGCTGGTGGTGGCGATGATCCTGGTCGGCGGTTTGACCCGGCTGACCGACAGCGGGTTGTCGATCACCGAGTGGAAGCCGGTGACCGGGGCGCTGCCGCCGATGTCCGAAGCCGACTGGACCGCCGAATTCGAGAAATATCAGGCGATCCCGGAATACGAGCTGCAAAACCAGGGCATGACGCTTTCGGAATTCAAGGTGATCTACTGGTGGGAATGGGGCCACCGGCAGCTGGGCCGCTTTGTCGGGCTGGTCTGGGCGCTGGGCTTTGCGGGCTTCCTGATGCTGCGGAAAATCCCACCGGGCTGGACCGGGCGGCTGCTGATCCCCGGGCTCCTCGGCGGGGTGCAGGGTGCCGTCGGCTGGTGGATGGTCTCCTCCGGGCTGACCGGCACCATGCTCGACGTGGCGAGCTATCGTCTGGCGACGCATCTGGGGCTGGCCTTCGTGATCCTCGGGGTGCTGTCATGGTATATTTTCCTGCTCGGCTGCGAGGAACGCGAGCTGATGCAATGCCGCCGCAACCGCGAGGCGAAGCTGTTCTCGATGGGCACCGGGCTGACGCATTTCGCCTTCTTGCAGATCCTGATCGGCGCGCTGGTGGCCGGCATCGACGCGGGGCGCAATTATACCGATTGGCCGCTGATGGCGGGCGGGTTCTTTCCGCCGTTCCCCTTCGAGATCGAGCCGCTCTGGCGCAACTTCTTCGAGAACGATGGGCTGGTGCAGTTCATGCACCGGATGGCGGGCTATCTGCTGGCGATCTTCGGCGTGGTGGTCTGGCTTCGGGCGCGCAGATCGCCCCATGGCAAGACCCGTTTCGCCTTTAACGCGGTGCTGGCGATGATGGCGCTTCAGGTGGTGCTAGGCGTCGTCACCGTGCTCTATTCGGCGCAGCTGCATATCGCGATCACCCATCAACTTGGCGCGGTGGTGCTCTGGGTGCTGATCCTGCGGGCCCGGTTCATTGCGGGATATCCCACCGCCGACAGCATTCGGGGGTCGGTGCGATGAGCGCTTATGACGAGCTGATGGCGTTCCAGCGCCAGACCGAGGCACTGGCCCAGGTTGCCGGCCGGTTGGGCTGGGATCAGGAGACGATGATGCCGCCGGGCGCCGCCGAACAACGCGGCGAAGAGCTGGGCGCGATGGAAGAAATGCTGCATGCGCGGCGCACCGCGCCAGAGGTCGGCCAATGGCTGGCGGCGGTCGAGGATGCGACACTGGATGCGGTGGGCCGGGCGCAGATGCGCCACATCCGGCGCAATTACGAACGCGCGGTGCGGGTGCCGGCGGCGCTGGCGGCGCGGATCGCCCGCACCACGTCGGTGGCCTATGGCAAATGGGCGCGGGCGCGGGCCGACGAGGATTTCGCCGCCTTCGCCCCGGTGCTGTCGGAAATCGTGGCGTTGCGCCGCGAAGAGGCGGCGCATATCGCCGGCGCGGGGGATGCCTATGACGCGCTGCTCCAGGGCTATGAGCCGGGGGCGACGGGGGCCGAGGTGGCATCGCTGTTCGATGATCTGCGCCCCGGTCTGGTGGCGCTGCGCGCGGCGGTGCTGGACCGGCCGGCACCCGATCCGGTCTCGGGCAGCTTTGATCCGGCGGCGCAGATGGTGCTGTCACGTCGCCTGGCCGAGGTCTTTGGCTATGATTTCGATCGCGGGCGGATCGACAAGGCGGTGCATCCCTTCAGTTCGGGCAGCGGCGCCGATGTGCGGATCACCACCCGCACCGCGGCCGACGATCCGTTCAACTGCGCCTATTCCACCATCCACGAGGTCGGCCATGCCTGTTACGAACAGGGCATCGATGCGGGCTATGCGCTGAGCCCGCTGGGGCAGGGCGTGTCGCTCGGGGTGCATGAAAGCCAGAGTCGCATCTACGAAAACCAGTTGGGCCGCTCGCGCGCCTTCTGCCACTGGCTTTATGGCCAGATGCGGGATGCCTTTGGCGATCTGGGGGTTACCGGCGAAGAGGCGTTTTACAAGGCCGTCAACCGCGTTCAGCGCGGGTTTATCCGCACCGAGGCGGACGAGGTGCAGTACAACCTTCACATTATGCTGCGCTTTGACCTCGAACGCGACATGGCGCGGGGCAAGCTCGATGTGGCCGATCTCGAAGAGGCGTGGAACGCGCGTTTTGCCGAGGATTTCGGCTATTCGGTCGACAAGCCGTCGAACGGCGTGTTGCAGGATGTGCATTGGGCCGCCGGGCTGCTGGGCTATTTCCCGACCTATGCCCTGGGCAATGTCTATGCCGGCTGTCTCTATCTCGCGTTGCAGGACGATGTCGCCGACCTCGACGGGCAATTGGCGCGGGGCGATCTTTCGGGGGCCACCGGCTGGCTGCATGCCAATGTGCAGCGGTTCGGCGGGCTTTACGAGCCGCGTGCGGTGATCGAGCAGGCCTGTGGATTCGCCCCCTCGGAGGCGCCGCTGCTGGGCTATCTTGAGCAGAAGTTCGCCGATCTCTACGATCTCTGAAAAACCCCGCCAATCAGGCACCTGGCCCGCCTGACAGGCCGCTTTTGCCGCTCGGGAGCCGGTTGCGCCGATGGGTGCGGCGGCCGGGCGGGCTGGTGCGGGCCCGGATCATCAGACCGATAGCGCAAAGGCCGGAAACGGTGTAATCTTGTCCGACAGGCATTACGAAGAACGGGAGAGGATTGGACTATGAAAAAGTTATTACTTTCCGCGGGTGTCATTGCGGGTCTTGCCGGATCGGCGCTGGCGCAGGGTGCCGCACCGGGGCTGAGCCCTGACCCGGACTATCCGCTGTACGTGGAAGCCAACGGCATTCAATACTGGTGCCGCGACACCTTGACGACGCTGCCGGACGGCACACCAGCCCGGCTGTGCCGCAGGCTGAGTTCCTTCCAGACCAACGGCGGCGCGGCGCTGCCGGCGACCGTGGGCATCGCGCTGCTCGGGCTGGCCTTGCTCGGCGACGAAAGCGGGTCGAGCTCCGGCACCGACTGACAAAACGCAACAGCCCCCGAAACATGCCATCGCCCGGCCGAGACCGGGCGATGGCCTTGTGCTTACGCGGTGGCCGTGGCCGATTTCCGGCCCAGCGCCGCATCGGCCGACCATTGGCCGGCGCCGACCAGCGCCAGCGCCAGATAGCCGCCGCCAAGCGCCAGGTTCTTCATGAAGATGGTCATCTGCATCTGGTCCGCCGGGGCAAAGTGATAGAGTACGCCGGTCGCCACCGAGAACAGGCCCAGCGCCAGCGCCGCCAGCCGGGTCTGAAAGCCGACCAGAAGCGCCAGGCCGCCGAGGATCTCCAGGACGATCACCGGCCAGGCGAGAAAGCCGGGCAGGCCGCCCGAGGCCACGTAGCTGGCAAAGCCCTGAACATCGCCCAGCTTGCCGATGCCCGCCAGAATGAACATTGCCGAGAGCAGGATACGCGCGACCAGCAGGCCGGCATTTTGAAGAGTGTGGGTCATGTGAAGTGTCCTTCCGAGTTTCTGTCGGAAGGACTATTCGATCTGTGCATCCACGATCAATTCAGGCAAACCACACAAGTCTTGTGCGAATTTGCAAGGCGCCTCAGCTCTCGGCCTCACCCTCGTCTTCGGCCTGTTCGGCGATCCAGGCCACGCTGACCACTTCCTCGCCCTTGCCGGTGTTGAACACTCGCACGCCACCGGCGCTGCGCGACCGGAAGGAGATGCCATCGACCGGCACCCGGATCGATTGCCCGCGCGAGGTGGCAAGCATGATCTGATCGTCCAGTTCCACCGGGAAAGAGGCCACCAGAGGCCCGCCGCGCATCGCCTTGTCCATCGCCGCCACGCCCTGGCCGCCACGGCCGCGCACCGGATAGTCATGCGACGACGACAGCTTGCCGGTGCCCTTGGCGGTGATTGTCAGGATCAGGTTCTCGGCCGCCGACATCTCGGCATAGCGCTCGGGCGAGAGCGCGCCGGGGGCGGCGGCCTCTTCGTCGGTCTCCGGGTCATCGGTGATCCCCGCCATCAGGCGACGCTGCTTCAGATAGGCGGCGCGTTCCTCCGCCTCGGCCTCGAAGTGGCGGATCACCGACATCGAGACGACCTTGTCGCCATTGTTGAGCCGGATGCCCCGCACCCCCACCGAATTGCGCGAATTGAACACCCGCACATCGGTGGTCGGAAAGCGGATGGCGCGGCCGGAATCGGTGACCAGCATGACGTCGTCGTCCTCGGAACAGATCCGGGCATTGATCAACGACATGCCTTCGTTCTCGTCCTCGAACTTCATCGCGATCTTGCCGTTCGACTTCACGTTGGTGAAATCCGACAGCCGATTGCGCCGCACGGTGCCTTTGTCGGTGGCAAAGACGATTTGCAGATCGTCCCATTCGCCCTCGTCGCGATCGACCGGCATGATCGCCGCGATCGACACGCCGGTCGGGATCGGCAGGATGTTGACGATCGCCTTGCCCTTGGAGGTGCGCCCGCCCAGCGGCAACCGCCAGGTCTTGAGCTTGTAGGCCATGCCGTCGGTGGTAAAGAACAGAAGCTGCGTATGGGTATTGGCGACAAACAGCGTGGTCACCACGTCGTCATCCTTGAGCGCACCGCCCGACAGCCCCTTGCCGCCGCGCTTCTGCGAGCGGAAATCGGCCAGCGGCGTGCGCTTGATATAGCCGCCCTGGGTGACGGTGACGACCATGTCCTCGCGTTCGATCAGGTCCTCGTCGTCCATGTCACCGGCCCAGTCGGTGATCTCGGTGCGGCGCGGCACGGCAAATTGCTCTTTCACCTCGGTCAGTTCGTCCGAGATGATCGTCATGATCCGCTCGCGCGAGGACAGGATATCGAGGTAATCCTTGATCTTCGCCGCCAGTTCTTCGAGCTCGTCGGTGATCTCCTTGACGCCCAGCTGGGTCAGCCGTTGCAGCCGCAGCTCGAGAATGGCGCGGGCCTGCGCCTCGGAGAGGTTGTAGCTGCCGTCCTCGTTGATCGTATGGGTCGGATCGTCGATCAGCTTGATATAGGCGGCGATCTCCTGCGCCGGCCAGCGCCGGGTCATCAGCTTCTCGCGCGCTTCCGCCGCATCGGCCGAAGCGCGGATCGTCGCCACGACCTCGTCGACATTCGACACCGCGACCGCCAGACCACAGAGGATATGGCTGCGTTCGCGCGCCTTGCGCAGCAGATAGGCGGTGCGCCGCGCCACCACATCCTCGCGGAAATCGAGGAAGGAGGTCAGGAAGGCGCGCAGGGTCAGCTGCTCGGGCCGCCCGCCATTGAGCGCCAGCATGTTGCAGCCGAAATAGGTCTGCATCGGGGTGAAGCGGAACAGCTGGTTCAGCACCACCTCCGCCGTGGCATCGCGCTTCAGCTCGATTACAACCCGCACGCCGTTGCGGTCGCTTTCGTCCTGCACATGGGCGATGCCCTCGATGCGCTTTTCACGGGCGGCCTCGGCAATCTTTTCGATCATCGCCGCCTTGTTCACCTGATAGGGCACCTCGTCGACGACGATGGCATAACGGTCCTTGCGCAGCTCCTCGACGCGGGTCTTGGCGCGCACGATGACGCTGCCCCGACCTTCGAGATAGGCCTTGCGCGCGCCCGAGCGGCCGAGGATCAGCCCGCCGGTGGGGAAATCCGGGCCGGGGATATAATGGATCAGCTGTTCCGAGGTCAGATCGGCATCCTCGATCAACGCCAGGCAGGCGTCGATCACCTCGCCGAGGTTATGCGGCGGGATATTGGTCGCCATGCCGACGGCAATGCCGCCGGCGCCATTGACCAGCATGTTGGGAAAGCGCGCCGGCAGCACGCTGGGCTCGCGGTCCTTGCCGTCGTAATTGTCCTGGAAATCGACGGTTTCCTTGTCGATATCGGCCAGCAGATACGACGAGGGCTTGTCCATCCGCACCTCGGTGTAACGCATGGCCGCGGCATTGTCGCCATCCATCGAGCCGAAGTTGCCCTGACCGTCCAGAAGCGGCAGCGACATCGAGAAATCCTGCGCCATGCGTACCAGCGCGTCATAGATCGCGCTGTCTCCATGCGGGTGGTATTTCCCCATGACGTCGCCCACAGGGCGGGCCGACTTGCGATAGGGTTTGTCATGGCTGTTGCCGGTTTCATGCATCGCATAAAGAATGCGCCGATGCACCGGTTTCAGCCCGTCGCGCAGATCCGGGATCGCGCGGGACACGATGACCGACATCGCATAGTCGAGATAGGCCGACTGCATCTCGTCCGTGATCGAGACCGTGGGGCCGTGATGCTCGGGCCGGTCCGGTTTTTGTTCATCGTTCTCAGGGGGTTGGGGCGTGTCGCTCACGTCGTCTTCACCGCTTTTTGTCGGTTTCTATATATAGTTGAGGCAAACTATATCAGAGACAGGATATGGGGTGCAATCCTTGGATTCCGTCGATTTGGCAGCCATCACGTCAGGTGGCTAACAGATTGTATTTGTTGATTTTCAACAGATTTCTGGCACGATTCCCGCACAGCAAAAAAAGACGAGGTGCAAGATGCAGATGTCGGAGACCGAAATGATGCTGCGCGGCTACGGGCTGACCACGGCGGAATTCTTCTATCACATGCCGGATTACACCCATGTGCTCAACAGCTATATCTGGCAGGAATATGACACCGCGCCGGATCACCCCAAGCTCTTCCGCTTCATCGAGTTCTGGCAGGACGAGATCGAGGGCCCGCTGCATTCGGTGCGCTTTTCGCACCGCAAGATGCTGGCCTCCGGCGAATGGCAGAACCTGGTCGGCGAATTCACCTATCACTGACCGCTGTGGCCCTTGGACCCCCGGTCGCAACCAGATCGCCCTGATCTTCCTCTTGCCGAAAATACCCTCGGGGGAGTCGCCCGGGGCGACGGGGGCAGCGCCCCCAGCCCGGCCTGCGCATCAACGCCTCGTCGTCAGGGAATGATCCGGGTGTATTTCACGCCCTCCAGCGTCGCGCCGACGCGCAGCCCGGCCTGGCCAAAGACCACGGCAATGATCGGCGCAAGCGAGGTGGTGGTCTCGGCGCTCAGATTGCCGCCGCTGTCGGGGATGGCATAGGTCGCGCCGGCGCCGGCGGCAAAACCGGGCGACCGGCGGAAATTCTGCAAGGCCTCGTCGGTCATGAAGAACAGCACATGCGCATATTGTTGCGCGCCGATCTGCAATCCGGTCGAGAGCTTGGTCATGGCATAGTAATCCACCGTCGCGCCGTTGATGCGCATGGCGCCGCGGCCATAGCCGCCGCCCAGGCCCAGGCCGGCCTCGGTCACCAGCGGCATGATCAACATGCCGACGGATTTCTCGGCCACTTCGCGGGTGGCGGGAAAATCCGAATAGAGCTGCGCCAAGGTGCTGTCGACACGGGCGTCGATCGTGGCCGGGCCGCGCGACCCGACGCCGTTGCCGCAAGCGGCCAGCGTGGTTGCGGCAAGGCCGGAAAACACAAAGGATCGTCGGGGAAGCTGGGTCATCTTGGGTCTCTGCTCGCATTGCCTTGGGGGCCGGTCTTGTCGCCGGTCGCGCGCAGTATAGGCGCTTTGGCCCGGGGTGTCACGCCGCGAAAACCCGGCGCCGGGATTGTGGCAAAGCCGCGCCGGCGCGGGAGCGGCTCAGCCGTTGAGAAGCCGCGCCGCCGCCGGCGCGAAATAGGTCAGCACCCCGTCGCATCCGGCGCGTTTGAAGCCCATCAGGCTCTCCATCATCGCCTGTTCGCCGTCGATCCAGCCGTTTTGCGCGGCGCCCTGGATCATCGCGTATTCCCCCGAGACCTGGTAGGCATAGGTCGGCGCGCCGAAGCGGTCTTTCACCCGGCGGCAGATGTCGAGATAGGGCATCCCCGGCTTGATCATCACCATGTCGGCGCCCTCGCTCAGATCGCGGTCCACCAGCCGCAGCGCCTCGTCGGAATTGGCCGGGTCCATCTGATAGGTCTTCTTGTCACCCTTGAGCGCGCCGGAGGCGCCCACCGCATCGCGGAACGGGCCGTAAAAGGCACTGGCATATTTCGCCGAATAGCTGAGCAGGGCCACGTTGGGAAAGCCGCCGGCTTCCAGGGCGCCACGGATCGCGCCGATGCGGCCATCCATCATGTCCGACGGGCCGATGATGTCGGCCCCGGCCTCGGCCTGGCTCAGCGCCTGTTTCACCAGCGCGCCGACGGTGGCGTCGTTTACCACCTCGCCATCGACCACAAAGCCGTCGTGGCCGTTGATGTTGTAGGGGTCGAGCGCCACATCGGTCATCACCACCATTTCCGGCACCGCCGCCTTGATCGCCCGCGTGGCGCGGTTCGACAGGTTCTCGGGGTTCCAGGCCTCGGCGCAATCCTCGGTCTTGAGGCTCGGGTCGGTATAGGGAAAGAGGCAGATCGCCGGAATGCCCAGGGCATGGGCCTCGCGCGCCGCCTGCGCCACCAGGTCGACCGAGCGCCGCACCACGCCGGGCATCGAGGGCACTGGCTCTTCGATCCCCTCGCCATCGCGCAGGAAGATCGGCCAGATGAAATCGCCGGGCGTCAGGGTGTTTTCGCGCACCAGATCACGCAGCGCGGCGGATTTGCGGGTGCGGCGGAAGCGGGCGTCGGGAAAGGGGGCGAGGGGCATGGCGTTCTCCGAAATTCTCTCCCGTACCTGCCAAGCCTGTTGCGCCAAGTCCAGCCCGAAGCGCACCCGCAGGCCGCCGCGGCGGCGGCCTCTGGGCAATGCCCGGAGCTTGCGGTAAGGAGGCCCGAGATGCCTCAGGGGAACACGCGGTGACCGATCTGCAACTCGTCATTCTTGAACATATCGACATGCGGTCCTTCTCGAATCTCTGGTTCTGGATCGCGCTGGCGGTGATGTGGTCGACGGCGAGTCACTGGGTGATCGGCGTGCCGTTCGACATGGTCACCCACGCCCGCAAGTACGGCGGCCAGGCGCAGGGCGATCTCGAGGAACTGGTGCGGATCAACACCTCGCGGCTGCTCTATATCGGCCGGGTGGCGGGCATTTGGCTGCTGGGCCTGATCTGCTTTCTGCTCAGCGGGCTGGCGGTGCTGGGCTTTTTCTACTGGGTCGAATTCGCCCAGGCGGTCTTTTTGCTGCTCTTTCCGATGAGCCTCGTCGGCCTTCTCAGCCTTTCGACCTCGCGCCGGATCAATGACATGGGCCTGCATGGCGAGGCGCTGCAACGCCGGCTGATCCGCCACCGGTTCTATGTCCAGGTGATCGGCGTGCTGTCGATCTTTGTCACCGCCATGTGGGGCATGTACCAGAATTTCTCGGTTCAGGTTCTGGGACTCTGAGCCGCGCCATTGACCCGATCCTTCCGCTGCCGCAAGTGAGACGCCATGCCAGACCTTCAGACCCGCATCATCGGTGGCGCGCCGGAAGGCTTTGACGCCCGGTTGATCCTCGACGAGGCCGCCAGAAGCGGCGGCCCGGTGCTGCATGTCGCCCGCGATGACAAGCGGCTGGCGGCGATGCAGGCGGCGCTCGGCTTCTTTGCGCCAGAGATGCCGGTGCTGACCTTTCCGGCCTGGGATTGCCTGCCGTATGACCGGGTCTCGCCCCATGCCGATATCTCGGCCGCGCGGATGGCGACGCTGGCCGGGCTGGTACATGGCATGCCGCAGCAATTCGTGCTGCTGACCACCCTGTCGGCGGCGACGCAGAAGATCCCGGCCCGCGAGGTTTTGCGCGAGGCGGCCTTTACCGCCCGGGTCGGCCACCGGATCGACGAAAAGGCGCTGCGCGCCTTCCTGGTGCGGATGGGCTTCGTTCAGGCGCCGACGGTGATGGAGCCTGGCGATTACGCGGTGCGCGGCGGCATCATCGACATCTATCCGCCCGGAGAAGGCGGCCCGGTACGGCTCGACCTCTTTGGCGATACGCTGGACGGCGCACGCCGCTTCGACCCGGTCAGCCAGCGCACCACCGAAAAGCTCGACATGGTCGAGCTGGCGCCGGTCTCCGAGGTCATCCTCGACGAGGCGGCGATCACCCGCTTCCGGCAGAATTACCGCATCGAATTCGGCGCCGCCGGTTCCGACGATCCGCTGTACGAGGCGATCAGCGCCGGCCGCAAGCACCAGGGCGCCGAGCACTGGCTGGGCTTTTTTCACGAGCGGCTCGAGACGCTGTTCGACTATCTGCCCGAGGCCACCATCACCCAGGACGATCAGGTCACCCCCTCGCGGCTGGCCCGCTGGGAGATGATCGAGGATCAATACGAGACCCGCAAGATCGCGATGGCGAGCAAATCGCGGATGGACACGGTCTACAAACCCGCGCCCCCCGAGACGCTGTATCTCGACGATGCCGCCTGGCAGGCCGCCACCTCCGGCCGCCGGGTGTTGCAGTTCCATCCGCTGGCCCAGGCCTCGGGCCCCGGCGTCTCGGATGCCGGTGGCCGTATCGGGCGCAATTTCGCGCCCGAGCGGCAGCAGGAAAACATTAGCCTTTTCGGCGCATTGGCGGATCATATAAAGGCAAAACTTGAGCTTGGTCCGGTGGTGGTCGCCTCCTATTCCGAGGGCGCGCGCGAGCGGCTTTCCGGCCTGATCGAGGATGAGGGGCTGGCCGAGACGATCTTGGTCAAGGATGCCCGCAGCATCGGCCGGCACGGGCTGCATCTAGCAGTCTGGGCGCTGGAGCACGGGTTTGAAGGGCCTTGGGGCGGCGGCAAGACGGGGGGAGAAGCCCGGATCACCGTCGTGTCCGAGCAGGATGTGCTGGGCGACAGGCTGATCCGTGCACCGAAGAAAAAGCGCCGGGCCGAGAACTTCCTGACCGAAACGCAATCGCTCAGCCCCGGCGATCTGGTGGTGCATGTCGATCACGGCATCGGCCGCTATCTCGGGCTCGAGGTGATCACCGCCGCCGGCGCCGCGCATGAATGCCTGGCGCTGGAATATGCCGAGGCCTCCAAGCTCTATCTGCCGGTTGAAAACATCGAGCTTTTGTCGAAATACGGCCATGAGGCCGGTCTGCTCGACAAGCTGGGCGGCGGCGCCTGGCAGGCCAAGAAGGCCAAGCTCAAGGAACGCATCCGCGAGATGGCCGACCGGCTGATCCGCGTCGCGGCCGAGCGTGCGCTGCGCAAGGCGCCGGTGATGGACCCGCCGCATGGCGCCTACGAGGATTTCTCGGCGCGCTTCCCCTACGAGGAGACCGACGACCAGCTGCGCGCCATTTCCGACGTGATGGACGACATGCATTCCGGCCAGCCGATGGACCGGCTGATCTGCGGCGACGTGGGCTTTGGCAAAACCGAGGTGGCGATGCGCGCCGCTTTCGTGGCCGCCATGTCGGGCATGCAAGTGGCGGTGATCGCGCCGACGACGCTGCTGGCACGGCAGCATTACAAGAGCTTTGCCGAGCGCTTCCGTGGCTTCCCGGTCAATGTCCGGCCGCTGTCGCGCTTCGTCTCGGCGCGCGATGCGGCGCTCACCCGCGAGGGCATTTCCAAAGGCACGGCGGATATCGTCATCGGCACCCATGCGCTTTTGGCCAAGGGCATCCGGTTTCAGAACCTCGGGCTGCTGATCATCGACGAAGAGCAGCATTTCGGCGTCTCGCACAAGGAGCGGCTGAAGCAGCTGCGCACCGATATCCACGTGCTGACCCTGACCGCGACGCCGATCCCGCGCACCCTGCAATTGTCGCTCTCCGGCGTACGCGATCTCTCGATCATCGGCACGCCGCCGGTCGACCGGCTGGCGATCCGCACCTATGTCAGCGAGTTCGACGCGGTGACCATCCGCGAGGCGCTCTTGCGTGAACATTATCGCGGCGGCCAGAGCTTCTATGTGGTGCCGCGGGTCAGCGATCTGGGCGAGATCGAGCAGTTTCTCAAGGATCAGGTGCCCGAGGTCTCTTACGTGGTGGCGCATGGGCAGATGCCGGCAGGCGAGCTCGACGACAAGATGAACGCCTTTTATGACGGCAAATACGACGTGCTGCTGGCGACGACGATTGTCGAAAGTGGTCTCGATATCCCGACCGCCAACACCATGGTGGTGCACCGTGCGGACATGTTCGGCCTGTCGCAACTCTATCAGATCCGTGGCCGGGTAGGGCGGTCGAAGACACGGGCCTATGCCTATCTGACGACAAAACCCCGTGCCAGGCTGACCGCCACCGCCGAAAAGCGACTGCGGGTGCTGGGCTCGCTCGATACCCTAGGTGCCGGCTTTACCCTGGCGTCACAGGATCTCGATATTCGCGGCGCCGGCAACCTTCTGGGCGAGGAGCAATCGGGACAGATGCGCGACGTGGGCTACGAGCTGTATCAGTCGATGCTGGAGGAGGCGATTGCCAAGATCCGTGCGGGCGAAATGGAGGGGCTGACCGAGGCCGACGATCAATGGGCACCGCAGATCAACCTCGGCGTTCCGGTGCTGATCCCCGAGGACTATGTGCCCGATCTCGATGTGCGGCTGGGGCTGTACCGCCGGCTGTCCGAGCTGACGACGAAGGTCGAGCTGGAGGGGTTTGCCGCCGAGCTGATCGACCGTTTCGGCAAGCTGCCGAAGGAGGTCAACACCCTGCTGCTGGTGGTGCGGATCAAGGCGATGTGCAAACGCGCCGGCATTGCCAAGCTCGACGGCGGGCCCAAGGGCGCGACGATCCAGTTCCACAACGACAAGTTCGCCTCGCCGCAGGGTTTGGTGGAATTCATCAAGGATCAGAAGGGGCTGGCCAAGGTGAAGGACAACAAGATCGTCGTCCGCCGCGACTGGAAAAGTGACGCCGACAAGATCAAGGGCGCCTTTGCCATCGCCCGCGATCTGGCCGAGAAGGTCGTGGCGGAGAAGAAAAAGAAGAAGGCCAGGGCATGAGGTGAGCCGGTCGCCGGGCGGCGCCCGGCGCCGGGTGGTGTGCGATGCGAGATCGCCGGCAGTCGGGCTGTGGTGCGTGGCTCGGCGCGGTGGATCCTACCTGGCGCTGGCGTGGCCGTCGCCCCGAAGCCGTTGATCGACGTCACCGCCATGATCCGGGACCGCCAACCCTTCAATGCTTGAACACGATTGCCGGATCGCCTCCGGAACCGAGAGGATTGGGGCCGATGCAGAAGAAGAGAGGAATGCAGGTTTCTGTTGCCAGGTACCTGCGAACCCCGCCTAAAGCTGCTAGGCCCTAGGACTTAAGATTTCGGTAGATCCGACTGCTTACGCAGCCATTGCCACCGGAGCTTTGTTGTCGTTTGCAACTAGCTTAGTTGTACCGATAACGGTGGTAACTCACCGGGACAAAGCTAACCCCTTTAGACGTTCGTCGATCCTGTTTCGGCCCCATGATCCCCAAACGAAGGATGGTTGGTGGAGCCGCCGGGTACCGCCCCCGGGTCCGATCCGCTTATTACGAGCGCGTTTATGTCCATAGTCCCGAAGGACAAGGCTGAATATAGGGCGCACGGGCCGGGATGTTAAGGGGGCGCGGGCGCCGATCAGACAGGTTTTTTCGCCAGCGGCGCGGCGCCGCGCTGGCTTCGGTAGATGGTATAAAGCCCGCTTGCCACGATCACCGCGCTGCCCGCCCAGGTCATCAGGTCGGGTCGTTCGCCAAAGACCGCAATGCCGAGGATCATGGCAAAGAGCAGCCGGGTGTAGCGGAAGGGCACGGTGATCGAGACTTCGCCGACCCGCATCGCCGCGGTCAGGCTGGTATAGGCCAGCACGCCGACCGCCACCGCAAGCCCAAGCTCGACCGACGCCCGTGGCCCCGGCAGCGGCCCGGGGCCGGTCACCGCGATCATGATCAGACCGGCGATCACCAGCATCAGGAAACCGTAGACCCCGAGCTGCACATTCGACATCGACGGCGGGCTGGCCCGCGTCGCCAGATCACGCCCGGCAAAGCCCAGCATGCCCAGCACCGCAAAGATGCTGGTGGCGGCAAAGGCCTCGGTCCCCGGCCGCAGGATCATCAGCACGCCGACAAAGCCCAGGGCGATCGCCAGCCAGCGGCGCCAGCCGACCACCTCGCCAAAGAACACCACCGCGCCAAGCGCCACCACCAGCGGCGTCGCCTGGAGGATGGCCGACACCAGCGACAACGGGGCGAGGGCGAAGGCCAGGGTATAAAACAGCCGCCCCAGCACCTCGGACGTAGACCGCAGCAACAGCGGGCGGGTGACAATCGCCGGGTGAAACAGCCGCTGGCCGCGCAGGCGCGCCCAGATCAGAAAGACGCTCATCCCGCCCAGTCCGAAGGCGCTAAGCGCCAGCCCGACGCTGATCTCCTGCATGGCGGATTTCAGAAACATGTCCTCGACCGCGAAGAGCGCCATCGAGACCGTCATCAGCAAGGGGCCGCTTCGCAACATCGGGCAGGATCCGGGTATGGGTGACAGGACTGTGCCCCCTATCGCGCGCCGATCGCCGGGTGACAAGCGCAGAGGGGGAAGGGCCGCCTGGTCGGGGCGCAAAAGCGGGGCCTGCCCGACGGAAAACCCCGGCTCCGCCGAAAGAGGCGGAACCGGGGTCTGTCACACCGGTGAGGTCGTTCAGGCGGGCTCAGGCCGCCTTGTCAGCGGCCAGTCTGGCGCGGATCGCCGCCGGAACCAGACGCGGGGTGGAAATCCGCGGCCTGTCCATTTCGGCGATGGTGCGTTCTTCGCCGTACAGCGCCACATATTCCGAGTAATTGTGGAAATGGCAGCGACCGATATAATCGATGTAGGTCTCGGCCGGGGTGCCCTCGGCCAGGATCTCTTCGTGGTTTTCGGTCTCGATGTGATAGACGGTGTAGAATTCGCCCATCTCCTCGGCCGAGGCCCAGTCGATACTGGCACCATTGACCAGCGCGCCCGCGTTGATCAGCAGCCCGTCCACCACCAGCGCGTGATCGGCGGTCAGCCGCAGGTCACGCTTGGGCAAACCATCGCCAAGCGCCCCGGCGCTGACACGGACCGGGCGGAGGCGTTCCGGCGGGCGGAAGGCAGTATAGACGCGCTGCACGCCGATCCACCTGATGGCGATGGCCTCGCCCGCGGCGGTCAGGATCTCGTCGCCGATTTTCAGCTCCTCGACCCGGGTTTCACCCTCGGGGGTGGCGATATGGGTGCCGGTGAGGAAGCATTCGGTGGTAGACGCAGTCGTCGCCGAGCTGAGATCGGCCGGCAAATTCGCAGCGGTGAAAAAACCAGTCGGGGTCACGAGGAAAAGCGCCGGATCTGCCAACGTGCCGGCATTTTCGTCGGAGAAGATCGGGTAAAGGGTGCCGCCGATATCAATGGAACCCACATAGGTTCCCAACCCGTCGCCAAAGAGGTTTCCGGTTCCGTCGTTGACGATCTCGCCGGCTGTGAATTCTGCATCTAGAAGGTTGTCGGCAATTGTCTCATTGTCAAAATTTGCAGCGTTGAGATTGCCGTTGAAGTAAAAGTGTACGTCACCGGTATATGTGGCCATGTTGAATTCCTTTTTCTAAGTCTACTAGTGAAACATCGTTACCTAAACGTTAAGCGATCCGCAGCTTTCGGTCGAGCAATATCCGACGTGGACAATCCGAAACGCGATTGCTCGCCCAAGGACAAAGTAAATATTCACATTATTGCTGTAACTCTTTACCATTCCCGAGGAATTGGGCCTACAGGGGAGCCGCATGACCATCGATATTGCCGCCGCCGCGCCGGAAGATTTCGATTCCCTTATAGGCGATATCTTCGCGGTCGATTCGCGTCCCGATCCGGTGCGCCTTGTGCTCGACAACGTGAAGCGTTTCGAGGGGTCGTCGATCCGCGACAACGAGGTCGAGATCGACGGACGCATCCTGCCGCCGCGCCAGGCCTTCGCCCTGACCTTTGAGGGGCCGCGCGAGCCGCAGCTCGACAGCCAGATGTTCGAAATCCGCCATCCGCAGCTTGGCGTATTGAGGCTCTTTCTCTCGCCGTTCCGGCAAGACCGGACCTGCATGCTGTATGAGGCGGTCTTCAACTGAGCCACGGTCAGACCTCCCGCGGGCCAAGCTGAGGCCGCCATTCCAGCGCCAGATGATGCCCGACCACGCCGGTCTGCACGAAGCCGTGGCGCAGGTAGAGCCGCTGCGCCGGATTGAGCCGCTCGACCTTGAGCCGGACCGGCACCTTGCCGCCATGGGCCTCGTTCAGCAGGCTGCGCAGGATGTCCGTGCCAATGCCGCGCCCTTGGTACTGCGGGAGCAACGAGAACTCGATGATGTAAAGCACGTCGTCCTGCCGGTCGAGATAGAGCCGGCCGATATCCACGCCATCGAGCGTGATGATATGGCGGTTGGCCTTGGGAAAGCTGCGCTGATAGCTCAGATCCTGCGCCTCGAATTGCTGTTTCAGGAAACGCGCCTTTTCCGCCTCTTCCCAAGCCACCAATTCGAATTCCCAAGCGCGCGTTGTCGCATGGAGATATTCCAGAAAGGGACGGTCGGTGTCGTGGATGAGGCGGAATGCCACCTGTCCGCGGGGACGGTCGAGCATGTTGAAGTCCGGTTGGTTTGGGCCGGGGCGTGCTCTACGCCCCGTACGGTGGATCAGTTGAGGACGATCTCGATCACGTCCGAGCCGTCGCGCTTGCGGGTCGGTCCGGCCATCAGCCGGGCAGCGCCGATGCGCGGCGCCGAGACCCGATAGGTCTGGCTGCCGGCCTCGACCATTGGCGCCTTGTCGTGCCCGTCGAAGACCGCGATGACGCCGCTGCTGCGCGGCAGGTCGGCGGGGCGATGCGGTCCGCTGTCTATCGGCTCCACCGCCACCAGTTTCAGCACGGCGGATCGGCCATCCTCGGTCTGAAACCGGAAACGGCGACCGATATGAGCCTTCAATTCGGCCGAACCGGAGCTGAGCCAGTTGAACGGACCGGCGGCCGGCGCGGACTCTGTCGTTGTCAACAGGCCGGTGGCGGCGCTGGCGCCGGTCGCGGGCAAGGCGGCGACAACCGCGGCCCCGGCGACCTGGGTGGCCACAAAGCCGCGTCGGCTGATATCTGTGTCCGAACTCATGTGTGTTCTCCTGCGGGCATACCTGTGGAACGCATCAGTTGCGCGACGGGAAAAGCCCGACCAGGGCGATCTGATAGTTCATCACAAGAAAGGGCTGCATGTTGTTGATCGCCTGGTTTCCGCCGTTGTTGTTCACCACGATGGTTTCAGACGCCATTGTCCGGTTCGGCGCCGCGTTTGGCGCGATATAGATATTGGACAGACCCAGCATGTTGTCCTGTGGATTGGACTGGTCGGGTGCGCCCAGCTCGGCATGCAGGCTTGCGGTGTGGTTGTGGCTGGGCATCTGGTTGACGGTCAGAGTATTGGTCTCGCTGCCGCCCCTTTGCCCGATCCGCCGGTCGCTCAGACCGGCACCCCGGCCAAAGTGCATGGCCATTCGGCCGCGCAGATCCGGCAGGGCAAAGGTCGTGCGGCCATCGCCGCCATAGATCGTTCCGAGCAGTGAAAACAGCGCAGTGTTCTGAGAGATCGGCAGCAGCTGACCATCGCAAAGCGCATAGCCGCGGGCCGCGAAGTTCCAGCCCACCAGCTTGACCTCTCCAAGAAATGGTTCCGACATGAAAAATCCTCTCAATAGCGACGAAGCGTAGCGACATGCAGGCCGCCGTTTCGGTTAAAGATTTGGCGGGCATTGAAAAATTGTGCACCTCGACCCGCGAACAGAGTGCCGCTGAAACGCCAATCGGTCAAGAGATAAGAAAAGATGAATGTGAGCGGGCTCACGCTGCTTTATGGTTGTGAAGAAAGGGGAAATATACCGGCCTGCGGAGCTGAGACATGGCGCGGGGCGGCCGATCCGCGATGGCGCCCCGTCAGGCCAGTGGCCGGATCTTGAGCCGGGTCACGCGGTTGTCCTTGCGCCCGGTCACCTCGAAGCGAAAGCCGTGAAACGAAAACACCTGGCCCACCGCCGGAATGATCTGGGCCTCGTGGATGACCAGCCCGGCGACGGTATTGGCAGCCTCGTCGGGCAGGTTCCAGTCGGTGGCGCGGTTGAGGTCGCGGATCGTCATCGCGCCGTCGACATGGTAGTGGCCATCCTCGCCGCGACGCACCGAATGTTCGGCATCGGGGTCGAATTCGTCGGTGATCTCGCCGACGATCTCTTCGAGAATGTCCTCGAGCGTGATCAACCCCTCGAGCGAGCCATATTCATCGACCACCAGCGCAAAATGGGTGCGGCGGCGCAGGAACTGCCGCATCTGATCGTCGAGCGAGGTGGTGTCGGGCACGAAATAGGGCTTCATCGCGATCGAGGTGATGTCAAAGGCTTCGAGCACGCCGGTCTGGTCCTCGCTGCCATCCACCAGCTTGTTCATGGCGCGCAGAAGGTCCTTGGCGTGGATCACGCCGATGATGTTCTCGGGGTCGTTCTTGAACACCGGCAACCGGGTGTGCCGGCTCTCCAGGCATTGCGTCAGGATCTCGCGCGGCGGGGTGTCGGCGTCGATCATCTCGATGCCGGAGCGGTGCAGCATGATCTCTTCCACCGTGCGCTCTGAAAGATCGAGTGCGCCCAGGATGCGGTCGCGGTCTTCCTTTTCCACCACGCCTTCGGAATGGCCCAGATGCAGCGCGCCGGCAATTTCCTCGCGCACGGCAAGGATATGGCTGTCGGGGTCGGTCTTGACGCCGAACAGGCTGAGAATGCCGCGCACCAGGATGCGCACGGCGCCGACCACCGGGGCGAAGACGCGGATCACAAGGGCGATCGGCGCGGCGACGAAGGCTGCGGCGCGTTCGGCATTGGTGATGGCAAAGGTCTTGGGCAGCACCTCGGCAAAGATCAGCACCAGCAGCGTCATGATCAGCGTGGCCAGCGCCACGCCGCTTTCGCCGAACAGCCGGGTGAACAGCGCCGTGGCCAGCGAGGTGGCCAGGATATTGACCAGGTTGTTGCCCAGCAGCACCGAACCGATCAGCCGCTCGTTGTCTTCGGTGATCGTCAGCGCCCGGTCGGCACCGCGGTTGCCCTTGTCGGCCTGTGCCCGCAGCTTGCCGCGCGAGGCGGCGGTGAGCGCGGTTTCCGAGCCGGAGAAGAAGCCGGAGAGGACAAGGAGCAGCAGGATGGCCGCAGAGGTGATCCAGAAGGCGCCGTCAAGCAGGCTGGGCGAGGGGTCCATTACGTCTGACTTTCATTTGAACTGCGCCGGGTTATGCGGCGGAACGGGCCGGTGATCAAGGCGATGACAGGGTGGGTGGGTGATCTCACTCGCGCGCCAGCGGATGATGCTCCAGCACCAGTTCGCGCAGGCGCTCTTCCAGCACATGCGTGTAGATCTCGGTGGTGGCGACATCGGCATGGCCCAGAAGCGTCTGGATCGCCCGCAGATCGGCGCCGTTCTGCAACAGATGGGTGGCAAAGGCATGGCGCAGGGTATGCGGGGTGACATCCGCGGGCGTCAGGCCAGCATCGACGGCCAGCGCCTTGATAAGGTTGAAGAACCAATGCCGCGTCAGATGGCCGGCCTTGCCGCGCGAGGGAAAGAGGAAGGGCGAGGCGGGCTTGCCCTTGAGCCGCGCCTCCTCCTCGGCGGCATCGCGGATCGCCAGCCAGGCGGTCAGCGCCTCGCGCGCCGGCGGTGACAGCGGCACCATGCGTTCCTTGCCGCCCTTGCCGCGCACCAGGATCAGCCGCGGATCGCCGCGCACCGCCGCCACCGGCAGCGAGACAAGCTCGGTCACCCGAAGGCCGGTGGCATAAAGCACCTGCATCAGGCAGAGGTTGCGGGCGCGGTCGGCGGCCGTGCGGCCATGGCGCTCGGCGGCCTGCAACAACTGCTCGACATCATCCACCGACAGCGTCTTGGGCAGGCGCTTCTCCTTGCCGGGCCCGGCGATCTGGATCGCCGGGTTGTCCATCCGCCAGCCTTCCTCGAAGCCGAAGCGATAAAGCTGCTTGATCGCGGAGAGCCGGCGCGCCCGGGTCGCGCGGGCCAGCCCCTGCGCCTCGCAATGCACCAGATAGTTTTCGATGTCGGCGCGCGCGGCGGTCTCGAAGCTCCGGTCCTTGGCGGCGAGCCAGTCGGCGACATCGCGCAGGTCGCGGCCATAAGCCAGAAGCGTATTGTGCGCGGCCCCAAGCTCGGCGGCTTGGGCTTCGAGAAAGGCGGATATATGGGCGTCGTCCATCGGTGTCAGCCCTCGGCGGTCAGCAGCAGCGACTGAAGCGCGGCGCGCCGGGCGGTGTCCTCGAGTCCGACGGCGCGGAAGGTGGCCAGCGCCTCGGAGAGCGCCGCGTCATCGCCGAGATGGCCCTGATAGGCCAGCGACATGGCGCGCAGGATCACCTCGCCCAGACGCCCGCCGTTGAGCAGCGCCTGAAGATGCGGTGGCGGCGGATTGACGAAGCCCTCGGCAATGGCACGGGCGTGGGGGTCGGGGGCGGTGGCCGCTTCCGGCGTGCCCTGGGCCAGCGCCACGGCGAATTCCTGGCTCAGGCCGCGCGGCTCGAGCCGTCGTGACAGACGTTCGTATTCGGGCGAGAGCAGCGCCGCCTGCATTTGCAGGCTGGCCCCTGTGCCGGCGAGGTCGACCTCGGCCAGCCGGGCGCCATAGGCCTTGGCAAAGGCCGTCGACAGCCCGACTTCGGCCATCACCGTCCAGACCTGGCGCAGCGCATTGTCGATCTCTTCGGGATCGCCGCCGTCCAACGCCCGCTCGAAGCGTTGCACGGCCGCCGCCCGGTCCCAGACCCCGCCCGAGGCCGAGGGCTGGTTGGCGACATAGAAGGCGAACAGCCGCTGTTCGGAGATCGCGCCGGCGCGGACCAGACGTTCCGCCGCCTCGATCTGCGCCTTCCAGCCGCTGTCGCCGGGCAGGTCGGCATTGGCGAAGGCGCGCGGCAGGGTATGCGTCGGCACCGGTTCGCCAAGCGCCTCGTACAGGCGGTATTCCAGCGGGCTCATGCGCAGCGAGGGCGGCGGTACGGCAAGCTCTCCGGCCAGTTCGGGATCGAGAAAGCCGAGCAGGAGGTTGACCTTTGTCGCGGGGATGTCGCCCAGGGCCTCGGCCGTGGTCAGCGTGGTCAGCGCCAGATCCCAATTGCCGGTCTGGGCCAGGCAATAGACCCGGTAATCGGTGCCGGGGGCGAGATTCGGCTGCCCGGCGAGCACTTCGCAGGCAGCGACGCCGGGCCCGGCCAGCAACGACAGGTCAAGCACCCGGGCAAACAGCGCCGGATCCGATTTGGCATCGGTCAGCGCAAGCAGCTCGGCCGCCTGGGCAATCGCCCCCATGGCGATCAGCCGATCGATCCGGGCCAGCAGAAAGCCGCCGTCGGCCGGCTCGGGCGGCAGCGCCTCGGCCAGCAGCAGCGCAAAAAGCAGCGATTGCATCGCCGGCTGGCCATCGACGTTCTGCGCGATCAGCAGATCGGCAAGCTGCGCGGTGTCGCTGGCCTGCCAGAGCGTCTGCGGAAAGCCGGTGACATGCGGCGGCAGGAGGCCCACCGCATCGACGCTGGGCGCATCCAGCGGCCGAACGCTGACCTCGGGGCGGCTGGCGTCCCGTGTGACCGGCGGCTCCTGCTTTTGCGGTGCCAGCGCCGCGGCATCGGGCACCAGCCCGAAATCGGTGTCTTCCTGCGGCTGCTGGTCGAGCCAGTCGATCGCCGACAGCGGATCCTGCGCGGCCAGCGGCGCGGCCATCGCGACATGCAGCAGCACGGCAAGAAAAGCGCCGTCAGCCCGCATCAAGCACCACCGGTTTGCGAATCTCTTCGGCGGGCGGCGAAAAATCGGCGCCGAAAAACGGCCCGATGTAGGCATAGCCCACAAGCGCGATCCCTGCCAGAACCGCCAGATAAAAGAGGTATTTGATCAATCGGCCCATCGGGTGCTGCCTCTGCCTTGCTCTTCATCATACCCGCATTGGGGTGGTTTTTTTCCTCTTATATCTGGCCTTTTTTGCAAGTTCACGTCATTCACGTCCAAGATACAAACTTTTGAGCAGTTGAGACCGAAATCGGCAAGATCATGCAGTGGCAGGTGAAGAAGACCATAGTGATGGTCGGCATGATGGGGGCCGGCAAGACGGCCGTCGGCCGGGCCCTGGCGCAAAAGCTGGGTGTGTCCTTCCTCGACTCCGATGCCGAGATCGTCGAGGCGGCGCATATGAGCATTGCCGAGATCTTTGCCCGCGACGGCGAGCCGTTCTTTCGTGCCCGCGAGACCGAGGTGATCGGCCGGCTGCTGGAAACCGAGCGCTGCGTGCTCTCGACCGGCGGCGGCGCTTTCCTGTCGGGCACCAACCGCGAGATGATCGCCGACAAGGGCGTGGCGGTCTGGCTTGATGCCGATCTCGACCTGCTGTGGAGCCGGGTCCGGCACAAGGACACCCGGCCGTTGCTGCGCACCGCCGATCCCTTCGCGACGCTGAAAACGCTATTTGACAAGCGGGTGCCGGAATATGCCAAGGCCGAGGTGCATGTGACGGCCGATAAATCCTATTCGATCGACCAGATGGCGCGCCGGGTGATCGAAGAGCTCGAGGCGCGCCCCGACGTGTTGGAGAAGCTGTGATGCGCGAAACGGTCCATGTGCCCCTTGGCGACCGCGCCTATGACATCCGTATCGGCGGCGGGCTGCTGGCCCGCGCCGGCGAAGAGTTCCTGCCGTTCCTGGCGCGGCCCCGGGTGGCGGTGCTGACCGACGAGAACGTCGCGGCGGCGCATCTCGAAGCGCTGCGCGCCGGGCTTGCCGCCGAAGGCGTCGAGATGGTGGCGTTGGCGCTGCCTCCGGGCGAGGGCACCAAGGCCTGGCCACAGTTTTCCCGCGCGGTGGAATGGCTGCTCGATCAGAAGATCGAGCGCCGCGATGTGGTGGTGGCGCTCGGCGGCGGGGTGATCGGCGATCTCGCCGGCTTTGCCGCGGCCGTGCTGCGGCGGGGGGTGCGGTTCATCCAGGTGCCGACATCGCTGCTGGCGCAGGTCGACAGTTCGGTCGGCGGCAAGACCGGGATCAATGCGCCGCAGGGCAAAAACCTGATCGGCGCATTTCACCAACCGTCGTTGGTGCTGGCCGACACCGATGTGCTGCACAGCCTGCCGGAGCGCGATTTCCTCGCCGGTTATGGCGAGGTGGTGAAATACGGGCTGCTCGGCGATCCGCATTTCTTCGACTGGCTGGAAGTGAACGGCCCGGCTCTGGCGACCGGCGACGAGAGCGCGCGGATCCACGCCGTGCGCCGCTCTTGCGAGATGAAGGCCGAGATCGTGGTGCGCGACGAAACCGAGCAGGGTGATCGGGCGCTTTTGAACCTCGGGCATACCTTTTGCCATGCGCTCGAGGCGGCGACCGGCTATTCCGACCGGCTGTTGCACGGCGAGGGCGTGGCGGTGGGCTGCGCGCTGGCCTTCGAGCTGTCGTCGCGGCTGGGGCTCTGTGCGCAGGAAGACCCGAGCCGGGTGCGGGCGCATATCAAGGCGATGGGGATGAAATGCGACCTCAAGGATATCCCTGGCGACCTGCCCTCGGCCGAGGCGCTGCTCGACCTGATGGGGCAGGACAAAAAGGTGGTGGACGGCGAGCTGCGGTTCATTCTGGCGCGCGGCATCGGCGAGGCCTTCGTGGCCACGGACGTACCCGGCGATGCGGTGCTCTCCGTACTGCGGGATGGATTGGCGGACCGCTGAGGGGACCGTTTCCCCGGGGCGATTTCTGCACCGTCTCCCTCGGGTCAGGCCCGAGGATGACGCCCTGAAAACACGCTGCCCAGGCCCTACCGCGAAATTCCGCCCAACGTCGTCGCCAGATCGCCATACCCGGTCAACCGGCGCTCGAAGGCCAGACCCAGCCGTTCCGCACAGGCGCGGGCCTTTTCGGTCAGCACCGGATCGTCGGTCTGGGCCTGATACACCAGCTTGTCGTAATTGCCGAAATACATGTTCAGCAGCTCGGGGTGGCGGTCGAGGCCCAGGGGCTGCCAGACAAAGGCGTCGAACTGGCGCACCAGGAAATCGGTCAGGTAGAAGGCGGTGAATTCTTCGCGTTCGGCAAAGGCGGCATTGCCCTCGAAGAAGCTGTAGCAATGCGGGCCGGGCACCATCTCGACCCCCATCTCCTCGCAGGCCGCCTGCAACTGGCCGCCGGTGCCGCAATCGGCATAGACCACGAAAAGCCGGTCATACTGCGCCCGGTGTTTGGCGACGGCGGCGCGCACCGCATCGGTGATCTTGTCCGGCGTGTTGTGCAGCTTGGCGGGCAGGCAGGCGAGATCGAGATGATCCCAGCCGTTGACCGCCTTCAGATCGAGGATCTCGCGCGCCAGGGCGCCGCAGGCGATCAGCAGGATGCGGCCCTGACCGCGGGGCGCGAGGCCGGCCTCGGTCAGGGTCGTGTCATTGAGCGGCCGCGCGGTCACCCGGCCATCTGGTTGTGACGGCGCGAGACCAGCGACTTGGCGGTTTCCACCGCGACAGCGGCATCGCGGCAATAGGCATCGGCGCCGATCGCCTTGCCGAACTCCTCGTTCAGCGGCGCGCCGCCGACCAGAACGATGTAATCGTCGCGGATGCCCATTTCGACCATCGTGTCGATCACCACCTTCATGTAGGGCATCGTCGTGGTCAGCAGGGCCGACATGCCGAGGATGTCGGCGCCCTCGGCCTTGGCCGCCTCGATGTAGCTTTCGACCGGGTTGTTGATGCCCAGATCGACCACCTCGAAGCCGGCGCCCTCCATCATCATCGATACAAGGTTCTTGCCGATGTCGTGGATGTCACCCTTGACCGTGCCGATCACCATCTTGCCCATGCGCGGCGCGCCGGTCTCGGCCAGCAGCGGCTTGAGGATGGCCATGCCGCCCTTCATCGCATTGGCGGCCAGAAGTACCTCTGGCACAAAGAGAATCCCGTCGCGAAAGTCCTTGCCGACAATCGTCATGCCACCGACCAGAGCCGTGGTCAGCACCTCGTAAGGCTGCCAGCCGCGCTCCAGCAGGATGTTCACGCCTTCCTCGATCTCTTCCTTGAGACCGTCGTAAAGATCGTCATGCATCTGCTGGACAAGTTCTTCGTCGTCCAGTTCGGAAAGGATGATGTCGTCTTCTTCGTCAGACATTGCGTGATTCCCTTGCTTGGGCATATGGGCCCGGTTTTTTCCAGCTATGGCCAGATTGCCGCAGGCCAAGTTGGCGGATTGCGACATCGACGGTCCTGTCACCGACGCATGCCGCGGCCGCGGCGCGCGCCTGTAGCGGCGAATTGCAAATGTTCCGCGTTCGTTCTAATCTGCGGCCATGGATGATTTGCCTTGCGAGATCGACCCGCGCCAGCGCCCCGGACGCGGCGCCAGCCGCAACCAGACCGGGCGGTTCGAGCGCCATGCGTGGGTGGGCACGCATGACGGCTGGGAGATCGAGGAGGATCTGCCGGTGCTGCGCACCGAGGTGCGCGAGGAACAGGCGCGCAGCCTGATCACCTACAACCGGTCGCCGGATCTGCCCTTCGACCGGTCGATCAACCCCTATCGGGGATGCGAGCACGGCTGCATCTATTGTTTCGCCCGGCCCAGCCATGCCTATCTGGGCCTGTCGCCCGGGCTGGATTTCGAGACCCGGTTGGTGGCGCGGCCCAATGCGGCGGCGGTGCTGCGGCGCGAGTTGCGGGCGCCGCGCTATCAGGTGGCGCCGCTGGCGATCGGCACCAATACCGACCCTTATCAACCGCTTGAGCGTGACCGCGGGTTGATGCGCGCCTGTCTCGGGGTCTTGGCCGATTGCAATCATCCGGTGGCGATCGTCACCAAGGGCACGCTGGTCGAGCGCGACATCGACATCCTGGCGCCGATGGCCGCGAAAGGCCTGGCGCGGGTCGGCCTGTCGGTGACATCGCTCGATGCCACGCTGTCGCGAAAGATGGAGCCGCGGGCGCCGGCGCCCAAGCGCCGCTTTGCCACCATCCGAAGGCTGACCGAGGCCGGCATCCCGGTGCGGCTCATGGTCTCGCCGGTGGTGCCCGCGCTCACCGATCCCGAGCTCGAGGCCATCCTCGAGGCTGGGGCGGAGGCCGGCGCCGATGCGGCGAGCTGGATCATGCTGCGGCTGCCGCGCGAGGTCTCGCCGCTCTGGCAGGCCTGGCTGGCCGAACATTACCCCGACCGCGCCGCCCGCGTCATGGCGCGGCTGCGCGAGATGCACGGCGGCAAGGATTACGACGCCCGCTGGGGCCACAGGATGCGTGGCGAGGGCGCCTATGCCGAGATCATCGCCGCCCGTTTCCGGCGCCAGGCGCGGGCGCTGGGCCTCGACCGAAAGGTTTCGCCGCTGTGCTGCGATCTCTTTGCCCGCCCCGGGCAGGCCGGCGACCAGCTCTCGCTGTTCTGAGCCCGGTGCCGGGAGACCGCTGTTTGCACGGGGAAGGCATGCCATGGGTGTGGCCGATCCAAGGTTGGTGATGAAAGGGGCCGGGCCGGGGCCCGGGCGGGCTCAGCCGCGCCGGCGCCGCCGGTTGCGGCTGGGCGCCTCGACCGCGTTCTCGCCGGAGCCGTCGCTTTCCGAGCTGAATCCGCCGATCGACGAAACGATCTGGTCCAGCGTCGGGCGCGGACCCTTGGGGCGGGATTCCAGCGCCGCGCGCATGGCGCGCAGGTGCTCCGGCATGGTGCCGCAGCAGCCGCCGATGATCGAGGCGCCGGCATCGCGCGCCATGACCGCGTAATCGCCCATCAGCTCGGGCGTGCCGTCATATTGAATGTGGCCGTCGACATATTTCGGAATGCCGGCGTTGCCCTTGGCGATCAGCGGCAGGTCGGGGCCCTGGGCGGCAAAGCTCAGCGTGGTGCGCAGGAGGTCCGAGGCGCCGGTGCCGCAATTGGCGCCGAAGGCCAGCGGCGGATTGGGCAGGCTCTGGGCCAGCTGCACCATGTCGGAGGCGGTGACGCCCATCATCGTGCGCCCGGCGGTGTCAAAGCTCATGGTGCCGCACCAGGGCATGCCGGCCAGGGCAAAGGCCTCGGCGGCGGCGCGAAACTCCTCGGGCGCGGAAATCGTCTCGACCCAGAGCACATCGGCGCCCCCGGCCTTGAGCCCCTCGGCCTGTTCGTGAAACATCTCGACCGCCTCGGCGTGGCTGAGCGTGCCGACAGGTTCCATGATGTCACCGGTGGGCCCGACCGAGCCCGCGACGACAATCGGGCGGCCGGCGGCATCGGCCACCTCGCGACCGAGTTCGGCGGCGATGCGGTTGAGCTCACTCACCCGGTCCTGGGCCTCGTGCAGTTTCAGCCGCGAGGCATTGCCGCCGAAGCTGTTGGTCAGGAAGATGTCGGACCCGGCCTCGACCGCGCCGCGATAGAGCGCTCGGATCTTTTCGGGCTCGTCGACGTTCCACAGCTCGGGCGCATCACCCGACATCAGCCCCATGTTGAACAGGTTGGTGCCGGTCGCGCCGTCAGCGAGCAGCCAGTCGCGGTCTTGCAGCAGTTTGCTCAGCGCGTCGGTCATGGAGAGGGCCTTCCTGTCTTGATGTCTCGCGGCAGATGACACAGCCGGCACCTGTGCGCAAATTCATAATGTGCATGATCTTTATGAGGTTGGCGCGGTGTCGGCCGATCCGGGCCGGCGTCGCGCCGCGCGGCCGCAATCTCGGGGCCACCGCCGGGGGCGGGCGGCCCCGATGGCGGGGCGGCCCGTTGGAAACCATGGAACCGGGCTCAGGATTCCTTGACGATCTGGCCTTTGGCCTCGATCAGCATTTCCGCCATCTTGGCGCGGATTTCGGCCTCATCGGCCTTGCCTTCGAGATCGGCCGCCACCTTGCGCACCACGTCTTCATGGCCGATTTCCTCGAAATCCGCCCTTACCACGTCGAGCGCATAGGCATTGGCCTCGTCACCGGATTTTCCCAGCAGAGCGGCCGCCCAGAGTCCGACCAGCTTGTTGCGGCGGGCCTCGGCCTTGAATTTCATTTCCTCGTCATGCGCGTACATGTTCTCGAATGCGCGCTCGCGGTCGTCGAAAGTTGTCATGGGCAGGTCCTCTGGTGCCGTATTCGTCATTCAGATATGCCGCCCCTCGGCCTTCGCCGCAAGAGGTGAGGTCCGCTTGCGACAATGCGGAGCATGGCGTAAGAGGGCGCACGCGCGGCGGGACTCGGCCCTGAGCCGCGCAAGACATGAAAGGCTGCGAGATGGCGCGTCGCAAGAAGATTTACGAAGGCAAGGCCAAGATTCTGTATGAAGGCCCCGAACCGGGCACCATCGTGCAATACTTCAAGGACGATGCCACCGCCTTCAACGCGCAGAAAAAGGATGTGGTCGACGGCAAGGGCGTGCTCAACAACCGCCTGAGCGAGTTCTTCATGACCGGTCTGAACGAGATCGGCGTGCCGACCCACTTCATCAAACGTCTCAATATGCGCGAGCAGCTGGTCAAGGCCTGCGAGATCGTGCCGCTCGAGGTGATCGTGCGCAACTTTGCCGCCGGTTCGATGAGCCAGCGTCTGGGCATCGAAGAGGGCACCCGGCTGCCGCGTCCGATCGTGGAATATTGCTACAAGGACGACAAGCTGGGCGATCCGCTGGTCACCGAAGAGCATATCGCCGCCTTTGGCTGGGCCAGCCCGCAGGACATGGACGACATCCTGAGCCTGGCATTGCGGGTCAACGATTATCTGTCCGGGCTGATGTATGGCGTCGGCATCAAGCTGGTCGACTTCAAGATCGAGATCGGCCGGGTCTATGAAGGCGATTTCCAGCGCCTGATTGTCGCCGACGAGATCAGCCCCGACAGCTGCCGGCTGTGGGATATCGAAACCGGCAAGAAGCTGGACAAGGACGTCTTCCGCCGCGATCTGGGCAATCTGACTGACGCCTATACCGAGGTGGCGACCCGTCTGGGGGTCATGCCGCGCCAGGCGACTCCTATGGAAAAGCCGAAACTTATCAACTGAATGCGCCTCGGTCTTGCGGCAGAATTGCGTATTTGAAAAGAGAAGAAGACCCTTGGGGTGGGACGCCCCGGGGCGTGACAAGGACGAACGGCATGAAAGCACGAGTGCATGTGATGTTGAAAACCGGTGTGCTGGACCCTCAGGGCGAGGCGGTGCGCCATGCGCTTGGCGCGCTGGGCTTTGACGGTGTCGAAGGTGTGCGCCAGGGCAAGGTGATCGACCTCGAGCTGGCGGCGGGCACAACCGAGGCACAGGTCGCCGAGATGTGCGAGAAGCTGCTCGCCAACACGGTGATCGAAAGCTACCAGATCGAGATGCAGTAAGTGGCGTGAGCCATTGAAAGCCAAGAGTTTTTCAGGAGTGTCCACATGAAAGCCGCAGTCCTCGTCTTTCCCGGATCGAATTGTGATCGCGACATGGCCAAGGCCTTCGAGGCGGCGGGTTTCGACGTTTCGATGATCTGGCACAAGGATCACGCGCTGCCCGAGGGGGTCGATATCGTCGGCGTGCCGGGCGGGTTTTCCTATGGTGACTACCTGCGCTGCGGCGCGATTGCCGCCAATTCGCCGATCTGCCGCGAGCTGAAACAGCACGCCGAGGCGGGCGGCTATGTGCTTGGGGTCTGCAACGGCTTTCAGGTGCTGAGCGAAACCGGCCTGCTGCCCGGCGCGCTGCTGCGCAATGCCGGTCTCAAGTACATCTGCCGCACGGTGCCGCTGGTGGTGGGGACCGAGGACAGCGTCTTTACGCAAGGCTATGAAAAGGGGCAGGAAATCCTGATCCCGATCGCCCATCACGATGGCAATTACTTTGCCGATGACGCGACGCTCGACCGGCTCGAAGCGGACGACCGCGTGGCCTTTCGCTACGGTCGCAATCCGAACGGCTCGGCGCGCGACATCGCCGGCATCCTGTCGGAGAACCGCCGGGTGCTGGGCATGATGCCGCATCCCGAACGCGCCGCCGAGGATGCGCATGGCAACACCGATGGCAAGCCGGTGTTCGATGCGCTGGCCACGGCGCTTGAGCGTGTCCTTGCCTGAGGTCGCAGGTCTGTTGCTTGAGCGGGCGGCTTCGGCGGCGTAGAGTCGGGCGATGAAACCTGAATGCCGCAGAAGCGCCCGTCCGGGCGAACGGTTGTTGCGCCGCAGCGGACCGCTGTCATGGCGCGTGCGGCTTGCGCTGTTCTCACTTCTGCTGATGGCGGTGGCGACGGTCTGGTTCACCAACCGTCTGCTGAGCGACCGCTTCACCGAAACCACCCGCAACCGGGCCGAGCTTCGGCTGGCGCTCTATTCCGGCAACGTGCTGTCGGAACTGCGCCGAAATTCCATCGTGCCACAGCTGCTGGCGCGCGACCCGGCGCTGATCGGGGCGCTGAATTCCGCCGATTACTCGCAATCCACCCAGCGGCTGATTTCCTTTGTCGACGAGATCGGCGCCGCCTCGCTGATGCTGCTCGACAGCGGCGGCCGCGCGGTGGCCGCGACCGACCGCAATATCCTCGGGTCGACCCACCGGCAGGAACCCTATTTCATCGGCGCGCTGCGCTCGAACTCGACAGTGTTCTCGACCCTGCCGCGCGAGGCCGGAGGCTTTCGCTTTGCCTACAGCCGGAGGATCGAGAGCAATGGCGAGCTGATCGGCGTGATCGTCGTCGAGGTCGATCTGCAAAAATTCGAGCGTGCCTGGGTGGGGATCGCCGATGCGGTGCTGGTGACCGACAGCGAAGGGGTGATCATTCTGGCCACCGAGCCGCGCTGGCGCGGGCTGACCGAGGCCGATGCGCTGCGCCGCGAGCCGGCCGACAGCGCCATCGAACGCGCCATCCGCGCCACCTCGGACTGGACCCATGTGCCGGCCGATGCCTATCTCAAGGGCGAGGCGGTGATGCGGATGGAGGCCCGGATCGCCTTTCGCGGCTGGCGGATCGTCAGCTTCACGCCTTATGCCTCGGTGCGCGAGAAGGTGAACGCCGTTCTGGCGCTCGAGATCATGGGATTTGCCATGCTCTTTGCGCTGGCCTTCTATTTCCTCAGCCGCAAGACGGCGGTGCGCATGGCTCTGTTCCAGCGGGAATCGGCGGAATTGCGCGCACTTAACACCCGCCTTCAGCGTGAGATCGCCGAGCGTGAACGGGTGCAAAAGACCCTCGCCGTGGCCGAGCAGACGCTGGCGCAGAGCTCGAAACTGGCGGCGCTTGGCGAGATGTCGGCGGCGGTCAGCCACGAATTGAACCAGCCGCTGGCGGCGATGAAGACCTATCTGGCCGGCGCGCGGCTGCTGATCAACCGCAACCGTCCTGACGAGGCTCTGTCGTCTTTTGCCCGCGTTGACGACCTGCTCGACCGGATGGGCGCGATCACCCGGCAGCTCAAAAGCTATGCCCGCAAGGGCGGAGAGATGCTGAGCCCGGTCGATATGGGGGATTCGCTGTCCTCGGCGCTGGCGATGATGGAGCCGCAGCTCAAGCAGCGGCACGTCAACCTGACCCGGGTTCTGCCGCCGCAGCCGGTGCGGGTGATGGCCGATCGGGTGCGGGTGGAACAGGTGATGGTGAATCTTCTGCGAAACGCATTAGATGCCACCAAGGGACTGCGGGATCCCCAGATCGAGGTGATCCTGTCGGGCGGCGAGACCGCGACTCTGTCCGTGCGCGACAACGGTCACGGGATCGAGGATCTCGATGCGCTGTTCGAACCGTTCTATACCACCAAGCAGCCGGGCGAAGGCGTGGGGCTTGGATTGGCGATCTCTTCCGGGATCGTCAGCGATCTGGGCGGACGGCTGACCGCGCGCAACGGCGAAGACAGTGGGGCTGTGTTCGAGATGCAGCTGCCGATCCTGAACGAAGCCGCGGACCATCAGGCCGCGGAGTAGCAATATGAAGGTAAGGGCGTAAGACCATGGCCAAGCTCATGAAGATCGCGATTGTCGATGATGAACAGGACATGCGCCAGTCAATCGGCCAATGGCTGGCACTTTCGGGCTATGACACCGAGACATTTGCCAGCGCCGAAGAGGCTCTGAAGGCGCTGACGCCGGATTATCCCGGCATCGTGATCAGCGATATCCGCATGCCCGGCATGGACGGCATGCAATTTCTGAAACGGCTGATGTCGACCGACAGCGCGCTGCCGGTGATCATGATCACCGGTCACGGCGACGTGCCGATGGCGGTCGAGGCCATGCGCCTCGGGGCCTTCGATTTCCTGGAAAAGCCGTTCCAGCCCGACCAGATGAGCCAGTTGGCGAAAAAGGCGGTGAATGCCCGCCGGCTGACGCTCGACAACCGGCAGCTGCGGCGCGAGCTCTCCGACGGCGGCCAGTTGATGAGAAAGCTGATCGGCGCCAGCCCGGTGATGGAGCGGCTGCGCGAAGACATCCTCGATCTGGGTCAGGCCGACGGCCATGTGCTGATCGATGGCGAAACAGGCACCGGCAAGACCCTGGTGGCCCATGCTTTGCATGCGGTGGGCTCGCGCGCTGGTAAGAAATTCGTGCTGGTGAGCTGTGCCGCCTATGAGGACGAGGCGCTGGCGCAACGGCTGTTCGGCCCGGTTCAGCCCGACGAGGCGCGGTTGCCGGCGATCGAAGAGGCCCGCGGCGGCACCCTGGTGCTCGAGGATATCGAGTCGCTCTCCGAGGCCAATCAGGCGCGGTTGCTGAATGCGATCAATGAACAGGGCACCCCGGCCGAAACCCGCATCGTGGCAATCTGCAACATGCAGGAGCAGAACCGCACGCCCGAGGATGCGATCAAGCCGAACCTGTTCTATCGTCTGGCGGCGCTCAGGATCACCGTGCCGCCGCTGCGCCAGCGGGGCGAGGATATCCTGACGCTCTTTACCCGGCTCAGCGAGCAATTTGCCGATGAATACGGCTGCGAAACGCCCGAGGTTTCGGCCCAGGAGGCGGCGCAGCTCTTGCAGGCGCCCTGGCCGGGCAATGTGCGCCAGCTGATCAACATGGCCGAGCGCGCGGTGCTGCAATCGCGCCGCGGCTCCGGCACCATCGCCTCGCTGCTGATGAGCGACCACGAGGAAATGCAGCCGGTGATGACCACCGAAGGCAAGCCGCTCAAGGAATATGTCGAAGCCTTCGAGCGCATGCTGATCGACAATACCATGCGGCGCCACAAGGGCTCGATTTCCAGCGTGATGGACGAATTGTGCCTGCCGCGGCGGACATTGAACGAGAAAATGGCCAAATATGGCCTGCAAAGGTCGGATTACCTCGGCTGACCGGGGCCGGAACGTGGTTTTCCACGGGTGAGACGGGACGACCGGGGACAAGCGATGCAGATCAGATTTGATCGGGGGCCGATGGGGGCCGGGGCCGAGTTCGCCCGGCCCGTAACGCGGATCGACGCCTGGCAGGCCGCCGATGTGCCGGCTGCGTTTGATGCCCTCGCGGCGGCGCAGAGCCAGGGGTTGTGGCTGGCGGGCTTTGCCAGCTACGAGCTGGGTTATGCGCTCGAGCCCCGGCTTGCCGGGCTGATGCCCGCTGGTCGGCGCATGCCGCTCTTGTCCTTTGGTGCCTTCACCGCGCCGGCGCCGGCGCGCGCCTTGCCCGAGGGTGTCGCCAGGCTGGCGCCGGTGCGCCCGGATTGGCCGGCGGCGCGATATGCCGGCGCCTTTGGCAAGGTGCATGACTGGATCGGCGCCGGCGATATCTATCAGGCCAACCTGACCTTCCCGCTGCGCGGCGAGGCCCGGGGTGACCCTGCGGCGCTTTATGCCGCGCTCTGCGCCCGACAGCCGGTGGCCCATGGCGCGCTGATCCTCGATCCCGGCCGGCCCGCGGTGCTGTCGCGCTCGCCCGAGCTGTTCTTTCGCACCGACGCCTCGGGCCGCATCGCCACCCGGCCGATGAAAGGCACGGCGCCGCGCGGCGCCACGCCGGCGCAGGACCGCGCGCTGCGCAACGCGCTGACCGGCGACGAAAAGACCCTGGCCGAAAATCTGATGATCGTGGACCTCCTGCGCAACGACCTGTCGCGGCTGGCAGAGCCTGGGACGGTCGCGGTGCCCGAGCTGTTCAAGATCGAGACCTATGCGACCCTGCACCAGATGGTCAGCCAGATCGAGGCGCAGCTCCGCCCCGAGGTCACGCTGGCCGATATCTTCCGGGCGCTCTTTCCCTGCGGCTCGATCACCGGCGCGCCGAAGATCCGCGCCATGGAGATCATCCGCGCGCTGGAAGAGACCCCGCGCGAGATCTATTGCGGCGCCATCGGCTGGGCGGCGCCGGACGGGCGGGCCGAGTTCAACGTGGCGATCCGCACGCTGCTGGTCGAAGATGGCCAGGCGGTGCTCAATGTCGGCGGCGGTCTGGTCTGGGACAGCCGTGCCGAGCTGGAATACGAGGAAGCCCTGTGGAAAAGCCGTTTCGCGACGCCCCTGCCGGAACCCGTCTGATCGAGACCATGCTCTGGCAGCCTGGCCAGGGCGTCGTCCTGGCCAAGCGCCACCGCGACCGCATGTGCCTGGCCGCAAAGGCGCTGGGATATCCGTTTGATCCCAAGGCATTCGACGCCAAACTTGACGCGATACCCGAAGCGGCGCCCATGCGCCTCCGGCTGACCCTCGACGCCACCGGCCGGCTGGAAAGGAGCCTTGCCCCCGCGCCGGCGCCGGCCGCAGGCTGGCGCATTGCCATCGCCCCCGACCGGCTCGACAGCGCCGATCCCTGGCGCGCGGTCAAATCCAGCAACCGCGCGCTCTACGACCGCACCCGCGCGCTGTTGCCGCAGCATCTCGACGAGGCGATCTTCCTCAATCAGGGCGGACGGGTCTGCGAAGGCACGATCACCAACCTGATGATCGATGCCGGGCAGGGCGTCTGGTTCACCCCGCCACTCTCCGACGGCGTGCTGCCCGGGGTGATGCGCGCCGAGCTGCTTGCCGGCGGTGGCCTGCGCGTCGCCGGCATCACCGAGGCCGATCTCCGTGCCGCCCCGCGCATCCGCCTCTGCAACGCCCTGCGGGGCGTGATCGAGGTGTCCGCCCTGACCGCCTGGCCCGGCTGATCTTCCTCTTGCCGAAAATACCCTCGGGGGAGGCCGGCGCAGCCGGGCGGGGGCAGCGCCCCCAAGCGCCGGCCCTCAGACCGACCGCATCAGCATGCCGAAGAGATCCCGCGGATCGTCGGGATCGGCCAGCAGGTCGAGATCGGCGTAATATTCCGTGCCCCGGATCCGGTCGCGCACGAAACGCAGGGCCGAGAAATCCTCGATGGCAAAGCCGACACTGTCGAACAGCGTCACCTGCTGGGCATCGCGGCGCCCCGGCGCGCTGCCGCTGACCACCTGCCAGAGCTCGGTGAACGGATGGTCCTCCGGCATCTGCTGCAATTCCCCCTCGATCCGGGTCTGTTCGGGATATTCCACGAACATCTCGGCCCGCGCGACGATGTCGCGGTGCAGCTCGGTCTTGCCCGGGCAATCGCCGCCGATGGCGTTGATATGCACCCCGGCGCCGACCATGTTGTCGGTCAGGATGGTGGCATTCTGCTTGTCGGCGGTGCAGGTGGTCAGGATCTGCGCCCCCTCGATCGTCTCTTCCGCCGTGTCGCAGCAGACAATGGTCAGCCCGTGTCCCGCCAGATTGCGCGCCACCTTCTCGGTGGCCCGGCTGTCGATGTCGTAAAGCCGCACGCTGTCGATGCCCAGCAGCGCCTTCATCGCCAGGGTCTGAAATTCCGCCTGGGCGCCATTGCCGATCATCGCCATGCAGTGGGCGCCCTTGGGCGCCAGGTATTTCGCCGCCATCGCCGAAGTCGCGGCCGTACGCATGGCGGTCAGCAGCGTCATCTCGGTCAGAAGCACCGGATAGCCGGTATAGACATCGGCCAGCAAACCGAATGCGGTGACGGTTTGCAGCCCCTCTTTGGTATTCTTGGGATGGCCGTTGACGTATTTGAAGCCATAGGCCTCGCCGTCCGAGGTCGGCATCAGCTCGATCACCCCGACCTCGGAATGCGAGGCGACGCGCGGCGTCTTGTCGAAGAGCTCCCAGCGGCGGAAATCGGCCTCGATATAGCCGGCCAGGTCGCGCAGCATCGGCTCGACGCCGATATGGTGGATCAGCCGCATCATGTGATCGACCGAGACAAAGGGCACCAGCGCCTTGTCCGACGGCGCGAGTTCGGCGGGTTTCAGCGGTTTCACGGGGGTCTCCATCAGATGTAGGACCGGGTCGGCCGGTCAAAGACGCGCCGGCCCAACGCCGAGGCGGCCAGGTCGACCATCGCCTGGGCGGTGCGGCCGCGTTCGTCGAGAAAGGGGTTGAGTTCGACCATGTCCATCGAGGTCATTCGGCCGCTGTCACAGATCAGTTCCATCGCCAGATGGCCTTCGCGGATCGTCGCGCCGCCGGGCACTGTGGTGCCCACCGCCGGCGCGATCGAGGGATCGAGGAAATCCACGTCGAGCGAGACATGCAGCGCGCCATCGGCCGCCTCGACCCGGCTCAGAAAGGCCGAAAGCGGCGTGGCGATGCCGGTCTCGTCGATCTCGCGCATGTCGTGGTAATGGATGCCGCTGTCTTGCAGCATCGCGCGCTCCGCCGGATCGACCGAGCGCAGCCCGATAATGCAGATGTTCTCTTCCGGCACCGGCGCGGTCACCTTGGGAAAGCCGGGAAAGCCCTTGCGGCCGGTGGCATAGGCCAGCGGCGTGCCATGGAGATTGCCCGAAGTGGTGGTCTCGGCAGTGTGGAAATCGCTGTGCGCATCGAGCCAGAGCACGAATTGCGGCCGGCCTTTCGAGGCGGCATGCGCCGCCACGCCCGGCACGGTGCCGAGCGAGATCGCGTGATCGCCGCCGAGAAAGATCGGCAGCCCGCGCGCCATCGCCTGTTCCGCCTCGCGGATCAGCCGATAGGTCCAGGCGATGGTTTCCTGCGGCCTGTGCAGCCGGCCGCTGGCATCGTCGGGGCTGTGGCTGGCCGGTGTCAGGTTGCCGTCGTCCACCACCTTGAGGCCCAGATCGCGCAGCGCCCGCGCCAGGCCGGCGGTGCGATAGGCATCCGGCCCCATGAGACAGCCGTCGCGGCGTTTGCCGCTGTCCATTGGCGCGCCGATCAAAAGACAGGTTTTCGGTTTCATCCATCGCTCCCGGTGACTTGATCCACAGACACTATGACGGATAGAACGGACGGAGTGCAGCGCTCAAACTGACCGGTTCGGGGGTTGATTTGACAGATCGAAGGGAGAATTGACCGAAATGGATGTAACCGATCAGCGGCTCATCGCGGCGTTGCGTCATGACGCCCGGGCCTCGCTCTCTGATCTGGCGGCGCGTCTCGGGCTGTCGCGTACCACCGTGCGCGCCCGGATCGAGCGGCTTCAGGCCCGCGGCGAGATCCTCGGCTTTACCGTGGTGCTCAAGGGGGATGCGGCGCGCGACCCGGTGCGCGGACTGATGATGATCGGCATCGAGGGGCGCGGCACCGACCGCATCCTGCGCCAGCTTCAGGGGCTGGCCGAGGTGCGGGCATTGCATTCCACCAATGGCCGCTGGGACGTGATCGCCGAAATCGGCACCGAGACGCTCGAGGCTTTCGATGCGGTGCTGGCGCAGATTCGCCGGTTCGACGGCGTGGCCCGGTCAGAGACCAGCCTGCTGCTTTCGACGCGCAAATCCGGCTGAGGCGGCCGGTCCGATGGTCAGGCGGCGGCGCGCGCCGCCTTGAGCCAGACCAGAACCAGCAGCGCCGAGAACAAGGCGTTCCAATTGGCCATGGTCAGGCCGAACAGGAAGGGCGTGAAGCTGTCGCAGAGCACCAGCGCCGGCGCCTCTGAACCGCCCGGCAGCAGATCGCCGCCGGTGAGGCTGCCAAGGTCTTCGCCGCTGCCGGTGCAGCTTGCCGGGCCTTGCCACCACTTGCGCTCGACGCCGCTGTGAAAGACGGCGATCCCGGCGGTGGTTGCCGCCGCCAGCGCCCCCAGAAGCGGCAGCAGGCGGCCGGGCAGGGCCAGCGCCAAGGCGCCGATCAGGACGGCGGCGGCATGCGGCCAGCGCTGCCAGAGGCACATGGCGCAGGGCGCCCAGCCCAGCGCCTGAAACAGGAAGGCCCCGGCCAGAAGCAGGAACGAGCCGCCGGCGGCGAGCAGAACAAGCGAAGTGCGGGTCATCAGAGATACCTCACTAGGACGAAGCCACCGATCAGGGTGACCATGAAGGCGCTGAGCGCGAGACCCAGCCGCCGTTCGATGAAATCGCGGATCGGAGCGCCGCAGAAATAGAGCAGCCCGGCGACCAGGAAGAAGCGGATGCCGCGGGCGATGACCGAAGTGACGAGGAAGGTCATCAGGGGCATGCCGGTCCAGCCCGACATGATGGTGATGACCTTGTAGGGAAACGGCGTGATCCCGGCAATCAGCACCGCCCAGAAGCCGAAATCGTTGAACCGGGTGTTGAAGGCCGCCATGGCGTCGCCCTTGCCCAGCGCCTCGAGGATCGGCTGGCCCAGCGCCTCGTAGAAAAAGGCGCCGATGGCATAGCCCAGAAGCCCGCCCAGCACCGAAGACACCAGCGCCACCAACGCGATCAGCCAGGCCCGCGACGGCCGTGCGATGATCATCGGAATCATCAGCACATCCGGCGGTATCGGAAAGACCGAACTTTCCACAAAGGACACGACGGCGAGCACCCAGAGGGCATTCGGATGTTCGGCCATGGCCAGGGTGCGGGTATAAAGCCTGTGCAGCATGCCAGCCTCAGAGCATGCGGCGCGGGCCGGGTCAAGAGCCCACAAAACCGCGATTTCCCCTCTGGACGCCCGCCGCGCGGGGCGATATGCGAGGGGAGCGTGCCCAAGTGGCGGAATGGTAGACGCAGGGGATTCAAAATCCCCCGGCTTAGCGGCCTTGTCGGTTCGAGTCCGACCTTGGGTACCATCTCATTCCAGTCAATCCGGTGCCGCGGCCGCGAATGCCGCGCGTTTTGCGGCTATTCGCTCCGGCAGATCAGGATGTCATCCGGGGGGGGCGGTCCCGGCTTCGGGATCCAGCACCGCGCGCAACTCTTTCTGGTTGCGGTATCCGATCAGGATACCGGCCTTGGCCTCGCCAAGGCTGGCGTTGCGAATTGCGCCGGGACCGGTCGAAGAACATGCTTTCGAGCCGCACCAGCACCTGCGCATGGGCCGGATCGCCGCTCAGAGCGGCAAGCTCGTCGGGATCGGTCTCGAGATCGAGAAGCATCGGCCGGACGCCTTCGGCAAAGATGTATTTCCACCGGCTGTCAAAGATCATCGTCAGCCGGGCGTGTTCGGCTGCAAGGCGTGGCCTTCGAGGATATGCGGCACCGCGGCGCCGCCAAAAAAATCTATCGGCCTCGGGGCTGGGGGCCACGATGATCAGCGGCCCGCGCGCCGAGGCGGCGTGAACCAGCTCTTTCTCGCCCAGCGAGTGATCGCCGAGATAATTGCCATGGTCCGAGGTGAAGATGATCATCGTGTCATCGGCGATGCCCTGATCCTCGACAAAGGCCATCAGCCGGCCGATCTGGTCGTCGCGCTGCTTGATGAGGCCCATACAGGCGGTCAGCACCCGGGTCCGGGCGGTGTCGTCGCAGTACGCCTGCGACATCCGTTCCTGCATGAAGGCGCCATCGACCGGATGCGGATCGGCCTTTTCCGCGGCGCGCACCATCGGCGCGTCATATGTGGAACAGGGCTGACCGGGCGCAGCCGGTCAGTCGGGCGTGTCCAGTTGCGACCGCATCGGCGCCAGCGGGTCGTCGTCCAGAACGGCGTGCAGCTTTTCGGCGATCTCGATGCACATGGCATGCTCTTCCGCGCTCAGCGCCTGAACCAGCCGGTCTTCGAACTCCAGCGCGGCCGGCAGGATTTCCCCCAGCACGGTCTGGCCTTTCTCGGTCAGCGAGATCTCGACCAGGCGGCTGTCCTGCTTGCCGGTGACCTTGCGCACCATCCCCGCGGCCTGAAGTTTCGCCACGGTGCGGCTGACCCTGGGTTTCTCGAGATTGGCATAGCTGTGGATCTCGCGGACCGAGGCCTGCTTGCTGCGCGCCAGATGCACAAGCACGCGCCATTCCGGCACCGAAATGCCGTGCGATCGACCATATTCCAATGCCAGACGCCGGCTGATCCGCTCGGACAGGATGGCGAGGCGGTAGGGAAGAAAGGTCGAAAGGTCAAAAGACTCCATGGCCATGGTCCAACTTCAGGGTTGTTTCATGTGCAATGATATTGACATTCGTTTCGATTGCAACGATAAAGAATTTGTTTCGACTGCAACGATTCACCCGGGCATGGTTCCGGCACGACATCGGCAGACCAGAGGTTCAAGGAGAGAGACATGGCCAAGGCATTCGCGTCCCAGGGCGACACCAGCGAAAAGGAGATTTCCTTTACCGAGATCGGCGAGGGGCTCTTTGCCTTTACCGCCGAGGGCGATCCGAACTCGGGTGTGATCATCGGCGACGACAGCGTGATGATCGTCGAGGCCCAGGCCACGCCGCGGCTGGCCAACAAGGTGATTGATTGCGTGCGCTCGGTCACCGACAAGCCGATCACCCATGTGGTGATGACGCATTATCACGCGGTTCGGGTGCTTGGCGCCTCGGCTTTCGATGCGCAGCAGGTCATCATGTCCGACAAGGCCCGCGCCATGGTGGTGGAACGCGGGCAAGAGGACTGGGACAGCGAATTCCAGCGCTTCCCGCGCCTGTTCGAGGGACATGAGAGCATTCCCGGCCTGACCTGGCCCACCACCACCTTCAACGACCAGATGACCGTCTACCTCGGCAACCGCAAGGTCGAGATCAAGCAGATCGGCCGCGCCCATACCGCCGGCGACAGTGTGATCTGGGTGCCGGACGCGCAATGCATGTTCACCGGCGACATCGTCGAGGACCACTCGGCCTGCTATTGCGGCGACGGCCATTTCGAGGATTGGGGCGGCACGCTGGACGCGGTCAAGGCCTATGATCCGCAAAGCATCGCCCCGGGCCGTGGCGCTGCGCTGATCGGGCGCGAGGCGGTGGAGTCCGCCATCGCCTCGACCCGCGATTTCGTCGAGTCCACCTATCTGCCGGCCAAACAGGTCGCGGCCCGGGGCGGCAGCCTCAAGGACGCCTGGGATGCGGTGCGCGAGGCCTGCGACCCGAAGTTCAAGGACTATGCGATCTACGAGCATTGCCTGCCGTTCAACGTCTCGCGCGCATATGACGAGGCCCGCGGAATCGACACGCCGCGGATCTGGACCGCCGAGCGCGACGTCGCGATGTGGGAAGCGCTGCAAGACTGACCGGCAGCGCGGTGCCGCCCGGCAATGCCCGACAGACCGGCGGGCGGCACCGCAAGACACCTCTTGCGGAGGAGACGAGAGACATGTTCGACGACAGATACACCGTGGCCCACAAGATCTATCCCTATGAAAGATCGCCTGATCAGGACAAGGCAAGCGCGGTGCGCCACCCGGTGGTGATTGTGGGCGGCGGCCCGGTGGGCATCGCCACGGCACTCGACCTCGGCCAGCAGGGCGTGCCGGTGCTGGTGCTCGACGATCACGAAGGCATCGGCCAGGGCAGCCGCGCGATCTGTTTTTCCAAGCGCAGCCTGGAAATTGCCGATCGCTATGGCTGTGCCGGGCCGATGATCGACAAGGGGGTGGTCTGGAACCTCGGCAAGGTCTTTCACCGCGATGAGAAGGTGTTCGAATTCAATCTCTTGCCCGAGGAAGGCCACAAGTATCCGGCCTTCATCAACCTTCAGCAGCCCTATTTCGAGCGGTTCATGGTCGACCGGTTGCGGCAATTGCAGGCCGCGGGTGCGCCGATCCAGCTGCGTGGCAAGAACCGGGTCGACGGGATCGAGGTGCATGACGATCATGTGGTGCTGGAGGTGATGACGCCGGACGGCCCCTACAGCCTCGAAGCCGATTGGCTGGTGGCCTGCGATGGCGCCAATTCGCCACTGCGCACCCGGCTGGGCTATGAGTTCACCGGTAAGGTCTTTCAGGACAGCTTCCTGATCGCCGACATCCGCATGACCGGCGACACCGAGTTTCCGACCGAACGCTGGTTCTGGTTCGAGCCGTCGCACGGGCAGGGCGCCTCGACCCTGCTGCACAAGCAGCCCGACGGTGTCTGGCGCGTCGATTTCCAGATCGGCTGGGACATCGACCGCAAGGAAGAGATGAAGGAGGACAACATCCGCCGCCGTCTCGATGCCTTTCTCGGCCCGGTCCGCTACGAGATCGTCTGGTCTTCGATCTACACCTTTCAGAGCAAGCGGATGGCGCGTTTTCGCCATGGGCCGGTGATCTTTGCCGGCGATGCGGCGCATCAGGTTTCGCCCTTCGGCGCGCGGGGCGCGAATTCGGGCATGCAGGACGCCGACAATCTTGGCTGGAAGCTGGGTCTGGTGGTGCAGGGCAAGGCGCCGGCCAAACTGCTCGACAGCTATTCGGAAGAACGGGTGCACGGGGCCGACGAAAACATCCTGAACTCCACCCGCTCGACCGATTTCATCACCCCGAAATCCGAGATCAGCAAGATATTCCGCGATGCGGTGCTGGGGCTAGCGCGGACGGTGCCATTTGCCCGGCCGCTGGTGAATTCCGGTCGCCTGTCGGTGCCCTGCGTCTATGACGGGCTGCCACTGAACGGCCCCGACGCCCTGACCGGCGGCCCCGCGCGCACCCGCGTCGGCGCGCCGATGGTCGATGCGCCGGTGGGCGATGACTGGCTGCTGGGGCTGCTGGGGGGCGACTTCCGGCTAATGACCATCGATGCCGAGGCGCCCAAGCGCCTGGAGGTTGACGGGATTACCGTGACCCGCGTGGCGCTCTCGGCCAAGGGTAACCCCGATCTGGCGGCGCGCTATCTGGGCGATGCCACGTCGGCGGTCTACCTGATGCGGCCCGATCAACATGTCGTCGCGCGCTGGCCAGGGTTCGATGCGGCCGAGGTGACGCGCGCCCTGAAGATCGCAACCGGATGCGCCTGAGGAGAGACGATGATGACCGCCCTGAACACCGAGCCCAACATTGCCAACCCGGATGACTTCTATGCCAGGCTTCTGGCCGCGCATGAAGGCCGGAGCAAAGCGGAAAGCGACGCGCTGAACGCCCGGCTGGTGCTGATCCTGTGCAACCATATCGGCGATACGGACGTGCTGGGCCAGGCAATCGATCTGGCCGCCGAGGGCTGATCGGCCCCCGGCGCGCGCCGGCGGTTCAGAGCGTGACCACCGGGGCGAACCCGCCATAGATCAACCGCGTGCCGTCGAAGGGCATCGGGTTCTTTTCCGGGTCCATACGCGGATCGGCGGTGTCGGGATTCTCCATCCACTCGGTCATGGTCTTCATCGCCCGGTCGCGGGTCGGCTTGTCGGGCCATTCGATCCAGGAAAAGACCACGGTTTCCTCCGGCTCGGCCTTCACCGCCCCGCGGAAATCGGTGACCTTGCCCTCCGGCACGTCATCACCCCAGCATTCGACCACGCGGATTGCGCCCAGATCGATGAACACGCTGTCGGCGTGTTGCGCATGGTCGATGAACTTCTGCTTGTTGGCGGTGGGCACCGCGATCACGAATCCGTCGATATAACTCATTTTCTCTCTCCTCATTAAAGCTGGTCACTCACCCTCGGCCGCGGCTTCGAGGGCCGCGATATCGATCTTGCGCATGGTCATCATTGCCTCGAAGGCGCGGGCGGCCTTGTCGCTGTCGGCGCTGGTGGTCAGCTCGAGCAGCACCCTGGGGGTGATCTGCCAGGAAAATCCCCAGCGGTCCTTGCACCAGCCGCAGGCGCTTTCCTGGCCACCATTGCCGACAATGGCGGCCCAGTACCGGTCGGTCTCCTCCTGGTCCTCGGTCACCACCATGAAGCTGACCGCCTCGTCGGGGGTGAAGTTCGGACCGCCGTTCAGCCCGACGAACTGCCGCCCCAGAACGGTGAATGTCACCGTCAGCTCGCTGCCCTTGGTGCCGCCGGGAAAATCGGCCGGCGCGGTGTTCACCCGGTCGACATGGCTGTCCGGGAAGGTCGCGGCATAGAAGTCGGCGGCCTTGCCGGCCTCGCCATGGTCAAACCAAAGGCAGGTGACGAGATCGGTCATGACGGCATCCCCTGGGCCTTGGCTCCTTCAAAGCTGAGCATCCAGGGCGTGCCGTATCTGTCGGTGAACATGGCAAACCGCTCGGCCCAGAAGGTCTCGGCCGGCTCCATCGCCACCGCGCGCGCGTCCTGCGCCAGGGCGGTATGGATCCGGTCGAACTCCTCCCGCGAGCTTGGCGCGATGGAGATGCGAAAGCCGGCGGGGGTGTCGTACATCTCTTCGGTGTTGTCCGACGCCATGACCACGGCCTGGCCCAGTGCCATGCTCATATGCATGATCATGTCGTCGCCGCCGGGCATGCGGCTCTCGGGATCGGGGGTGTCGGCATTGCGAAACACGGTCTTGATCTCGCCGCCCAGCACGTCGGCATAATGGGTCATCGCCTGAAGGCAATCGCCCTTGAAGAAAAGATAGATCGTCGGGTCCATCAGAAGGTCTCCTTTCGCGGGTCAGTCGGTTTCCGGGGCAGTCGTCGATTGTTGTGCCGTGCCGCCGGTCCCACCGGTGCCGGCAATGATCAGGCCGACGCGCGGTGCTGCATCCGGGCACGGGCAAACCCGGGGACGGCCGGCGCCTCCGGGGCGGGCGGTCTGGCCATGGCTGCCGAGACTACAGCAACCGGCCGCCCGGCCTGTCAAGCGCGGGGCGATGGTTGGGCCGGTTGTCGCCTGATCGCTTTGGCCAATGCCGGTCCGGCAGGGGCAGGCGCCCCGGTCCTTTGTCGCCGAAGCCTCGGGTGCGCGCCATCTGTGGCAGATATGCCTCGGCTATGTATCATGTCGTCACGGCCCGCCGTCCCAGTCATCCGGCGGCAAACGACGCCGCGGCCCAGCCCGTGCGGGCTCTTGTTGCCGCGTGTCGGAATGCAGGACGTGTCAAGTATACAATACGTTACATTCCTCGCGCGGTTGTAACCTTGCCCCCCGGCGTATCGGGGGTATCTAGAGGCTCAAGAATGGCAATCTGGCAAGGAGCAGAATGATGTCCTCAAACGGCTCGAACACCTGGAACCGGCGCGGGGTAATCGCCGGCGCGGCGGCGCTGATCGCGGCGCCTGCGGTGCTGCGCGCGCAGGCGGCGGGGCAGGCGGATGGCGTGCGCCGCAATATCTCGTCGTTCCAGACCCATGACTGGCGCGATCATTTCGACCGGCTGGGCAAGGGCATCATTATCGCCGACACCAATTCGCGGATGCTGCAACATTGGACGTCGGACGGTGAGGTGCGGATTTATCCCACCTCGGTGCCGATCTCGGAAGAACTGACCAAGCGCGGCTATACCGAGGTGATCGAGAAAAAGGAAATGCCGGGCTGGGGCCCGACGCCCTCGATGCGCGAGCGCGACCCGACGCTGCCGGCCTATGTCAAGGGCGGCGATCCGCGCAACCCGCTGGGCACGCGGGCGCTGTACCTGTCCTGGACCTATTACCGCATCCACGGCACCCAGGATACGCGCAAGATCGGGCGGCGCTCCTCCAGCGGCTGCATCGGGCTCTACAATCCGCAGATCGAAGAGGTCTATGACCGGGCGCCGGTGGGCACGCAGGTCAAGCTGATCTGACGACCAGGGGCGCGCGACCGCCCTGAATCAAGAAACCATGGAAAAGGCCGGCCAGGATGTGCCGGCCTTTTCCGATTTGAAGGTCACGCCGCGGCGCGTGCGGCGCGGTGGTTGCGTGCCATGCGGGTGAGCAGGTTGAAGGCTTGCAGCGTCGCGCCGACATTGGCCTGCCGCTGGCCAGCGATGTCGAAGGCGGTGCCATGGGCCGGCGTGGCCACCGGGATCGGCAAGCCGCCCGCCACGGTCACGCCCCGATCGAACCCCATCAGCTTGATCGCGATCTGTCCCTGGTCGTGGTACATGGTGACCACGGCATCGACCTCGCCGCGTTGCGCCTTGAGGAATACCGTGTCCGAGGGCCAGGGGCCGGTGACATTTTTCTGCCGGGCCCGGGCGGCGTCGATCGCGGGTTGCAGGACGTCGATCTCCTCGCGACCGAATTTGCCATTGTCGCCGGCGTGGGGGTTGAGCGCGGCCACGGCGATATGCGGCCGGGTGTTGCCGGCGCGTTTCAGCGTGTCTTCGGCCAGGCCGATGGCCTTTTCCACCGCTTCGGTGGTGATCCGCTCGGCCACGTCGCGCAGGCCAATGTGGCTGGTGACGCGGGTGGTCATCAGATCCCCCAACACGTTGATTTCGCTGTGATATCCGTCAAACCCGATGTAGCGCGCCATGTAGCGGTGCTCATCCTCGGCGTCGAGGCCGGCGCTGGTCAGCGCCGCCTTGTTGAAGGGGCCGAAAAGCACGCCGTCGACCTTGTTTGCCAGCGCCAGATCGAGCGCCTTGTCGAGACAGCGCAGGCTGCATCTTCCGCCCGCTTGCGTCACCTCGGCAATCCGCACCTCGTCGGGTGTGATGGTTTGCATCGGCAGCCAGGCCAGCCCCTCCTGCGAGCCGATCTCGGTCTCGCCGGTTTCGATCAGATCCAGCGGAAGCCCTGCCTGTTCGGCGCCTTGTTGCCAGACATGGGCATCGCCGATCAGCAGGATCTCGGCGGCCGTGCGCACGCCGTCCTCGTTCAGCAAGCGGGCGATCAGTTCCGGCCCGATGCCCGAGGGGTCGCCGGGAATGATGGCGATGCGTGGTTTCGGATCGGTCATTGAATGAACCCCGTAAGAGCGAGTGACACCTGCGGCACATAGGTGACCAGCAGAAGGATGAAGGCGAGCACGCCGATGAAGGGCAGATTGGTGCGCGAGGTTTCCCAGATGCCCGCCTTGGCGATCGAGCACGATGTGATCAGCACCGAGGCCACGGGCGGCGTCTGTTGTCCGATGGCGAGGTTGAGCGTCACCATGATGCCGAAGTGGATCGGATCGATGCCCACTGCATTGACCAGCGGCATGACCACCGGCACCACCAGGATGATTGCCGCGGCTCCGTGCAGAAACATGCCCAGCACCAGCAGCAGCAGGTTCAGAAGCGCCAGCACGATCAGCGGATTGGTGGTCAGTTCGGTGATCTGCTGCGCCAGTTGCTGCGGCACCTGCGCCTGGGTCAGAAACAGCCCCAGCGCGGCCGAGGTGGCGACCAGCAACATGACCACGCCGGTCTGGCTGACCCCTTCGAGCATCACCTTGCGCAGGCGCGACACATCCAGATCGCGGTAGATGAAGATGCCGATCACCAGCGCCGCCAACACCGCCAGCCCGGCGCCTTCGGTCGCCGTCACTAGGCCGGAAAAGATACCGCCCAGGATGATGACCGGCATCATCAGCGCCCAGAGCGCCTCTTTGAACGAGCGCCAGACGTGGCCGAGGTCGAACCCTTCGGCGCGGGGCAGGTCGTAGCGCACGGCCATGATGTAGGTGACGGTCATCAACAACACGCCGCCCAGCACACCCGGCACGACACCGGCGATGAAGAGCTTGAGCACCGAGGTCTCGGCGATCGCGCCGTAGAGGATCATCGGGATCGACGGCGGGATGATGATCGCGAGCGAGGCCGAGGACGAGGTGATGGCCGCGGCCAGGGTGCGGGAATAGCCCCGTTTCTTCATCTCGGGGATCAGAACGGTGCCGGTGGCGGCCACATCGGCGACGGCCGAGCCCGAGATCTCGGCAAAGACCATCGAGACGCCGATGTTCACCATGCCCAGCCCGCCGCGGACAAAGCCGATCAGCGCGGTGACGAAGTTGATCAGGCGCACGGAAATGCCCGAGGTGTTCATCAGGTTGCCCGCGAGGATGAACAGCGGAATGGCGATCAGCGGAAACGACGTTGTGCCGGAGTAGAGCGCGATGGCCATGTCATACAGCGTGGCGCCGCCGGGGGTGAGCAGGAGGCCGCCCAGGGCGACAATGCCGATGGCAACGGCAATCGGCACGTTGATCAGGATCAGCCCGATCAGCGAAACCGTGGTGGCAAGAAGGATCATTTCGTCGTGTCCTTTCCGGACATTTTCTCGTTTTCGCGTTCGGCCTCGGCGATGGCCTGTTCAATCTCGGCGTGTTCGGCATCGATCCCCGAGGCGGCAAAGCGCAGCGCGCGCGGCATGGTCAGCAGGGTGCCGAGGATCATCAGCACAGCGGTGATCGGAATCACCGATTGCACGATGTCGAGCGTCATCCAGCGGATCGAGAGCAGCGAATCCCACTTCGCCACCGCCAGAACCGCATTGCCGTACCAGGCGACCACCGCGAAAAAGCCGATCACCAGCACCTCGGACAGCAGCGCCAGGGCTACGGCGGCCCGTTTCGGCAGCGCGGCGACAATGCCGCCAAAGCTCATGTGGTGGCGCAGGAACAGCGCATAGGTCGCGCCGAAATAGGTCAGCCAGGCCAGGAGAACGCTGGCGATCTCGTCATACCAGGACGGCGACGACCCGAGATACCGCATGGTGGTGGAATAGATCACCGCCACGGCCAGCGTGACGAGCAGGGCCAGGCAGATAGTTTCGATGATCCAGAGGATCACCTTTTCGAATTTCGCGACCATCGCGCAAATTCCCCTCAAGTCAAAAGCCGCCGGCCGGGGGAACCCGGCCGACGCTGTTGCGGTTGATCAGTTGGCCAGAGCCTGGGCGCTGTTCACCAGTTCGGCACCGCCCTCGACCTTGTTGGCAAAGGCCTCGTAGATCGGCGCCGAGGCCGCGATAAAGGCTTTCTTGTCCGCAACATTGACCTCCATGCCGGCTTCCTTGACCTTGTCGACCAGGGCATTGTCGGCGGCCTCACCCTGGGCCAGAGACCAGTCCTGCACTGTGGCGGCAACGCTGCTGACGGCGGATTTCACGTCGTCGGGCAGGGCGTTCCACGTTTGAAGCCCGGTGGTCAGATAGGTTGGCGAATAAACGTGGCCGGTCAGGCTCAGGTGTTTCTGCACCTCCTGGAAATTCGCCCCGGTGATGTTGGTCAGCGGGTTTTCCTGGCCGTCCATCGTGCCGGTCTGCAAGGCGACGAATACCTCGGAAAACGACATCGGCGTCGGGTTTGCACCCCATTCCTTGAACATGGCAACCCGCCATTCCGAGGACGGCGTGCGGATCTTCAGCCCGTCGAGATCGGCCGGCGTGTTGATCGGGCGCGAGTTGTTGGTGATCTGGCGGAAGCCGTTTTCCCAGGTCGACAGCACCTTGAGCCCGGCGTCTTCGGCCTTGGGCGCAAGCTGTTTCTGCACGATTTCGGCATCGATCGCCTTGAGATGCGTGCGGTCCTGCACCAGGAACGGCATGTCGAACAGGGCGAATTCCGGCGCGACGTTGGTCATGATCGAAGAGACCAGTGTGAACTGCACTGTGCCCAGCCGCAGCTTCTGCATCAGCTCCTTTTCATCGCCAAGCTGGCCGTCGGCATAGAATTCGACACTATGGGCATCCCCGAGCTCGGCCCGGAGGTCTTCGGCGAACTTGGCGGCGCTGCGCCCCTGAAGGCTGTTCGAGGCGGCACCCACCGCGACGATATAGGTCTCGGCGGCCACCGGGGCGCCGGCCAGCGCCGCAACACAGGCCATCAGGCTGGCAGTCATGCCGGTTCTGAGAATTTTCATTGATTGGTCTCCTCTCCCTTGCGGACAGCAAATCGCATATCCGTCCAATGTATTTTGTATACATGTCGCAAGTATGGACGAACAGGTTTTTTTTGGATAATATGAATCTGCCGCAAATTGCCGCGAATATTGCAGTTGAATCAAAGGACTAGTGGATGGGTTCCTCGCTTGCCATCACCAATCGCTCTCTCCATGACCAGGTCGTGAGCAAGGTGCGCGATCTGATTATTGAAGGAACATTGGAGCCGGGGAGCCGAATCGACGAGGCGCGTCTCATCGACGAGCTGGGGGTCTCTCGCACACCGTTCCGCGAGGCGTTGCGCACGCTTGCCGCCGAGGGGCTGGTGATCGTGCGGCCCTCGAAAGGCAGTATCGTGCGCAAGCTGACGCCGGATGACGTGTTTTCCATGCTCGAGGTGCTGGGCAATCTCGAAAAGCTGGCTGGCGAACTGGCCTGTGAACGGGCGAGCGATCCGGAAATCTCGGCCCTGATAGAACTTCATAACCGGATGATGGAATGTTACCGCACCGGCGAGCGGTTGCCCTATTACAAGCTGAACCAGGAATTTCACGCGCGGCTGGCGGAATTGTCGAAGAACGAAACGCTGGTGGAGATGCAGGCCAACATCCAGGCCCGGCTCAAGCGGATTCGTTACATCGGCAATCAGAAACCCGATTCCTGGTCCGGCGCGGTCGCCGATCACGAGGACATGGTGCGCGCGCTGAAGGACAGGGACGGGCCGCGCCTCGGCGAGACCATGGCGAGCCACCTCAAAAAGACCTGGGATCGGGTCAAGGACAGCATCTAGCATGACGCCCGGGGCAAAGGCGGCACCGCGAAGGGTTGGAACAGGCAAGGCGATGCAGCGATGGTCAATCTGACGGCATGTCGGTATTTTCTCGAGGTCGTTCGGCTGGGGTCGATCCGGCTTGCGGCCGATCGGCTGCATGTTTCGCCGTCGGCGATCAGCCGGCAATTGGCCAAGCTCGAGCGCGAATTCGATGGCCAGCTGGTGGAGCGGCGCGCCAATGGGGTCGAGCTGACCGAGGCCGGCAAGGTCGCGGCCGAGCATTTCGCGGCAATCTTTGACCAGGTGGATCTGGTCAAGGGCGAAATCTCGGACCTGCTGAAGCTGAAGGCCGGCAGCGTCTCGATCGCCACCGTCGAGGGGATCTCCGATCCCTTCCTCTCGGAACAGATCCAGGCGTTTCGCCAGAAGTTTCCGGCAATCGATTTCCGGGTACGGATCCGCGGGCGCGAGCGGGTATTGGAGGCGCTGGAACAGCATCTTTGCCAGGTCGGCTTTGTCTACGACCATTTTACGCACCCGATGATCGAGATTGTCGGGCAGTGGCAGCAGCCGCTGCTGGCGCTGGCGCCGCCATTGCATCCGCTGGCCGACGGGCGGCGGCTGCACCTGGGCGATCTGGTCGAGGCGGCCTGCGTGCTGCCCGATGACAGTTTCGGCATTCATCACCTGATCAACCGCGCCTTTCGCAAGATCGCGGCGCGCCCGAAACCGATCATGGTGGCGGATCAGCTGCATTTCCTGATCCGGCACGCCGTCCGCACGACGTCGATTGTCTATGTGCCCTTGCAGGCCGCCCTGCGCGAGGTCGAGGCCGGCGAACTGGTGCCGCTGAACCTCGACTGCAAGGATTTCGACCACCGGTTCATCTATGCCATCGTGCGCCGCGACCAGCGCCGATCACCGGCCTGCGAGGCCTTTATCAATGCGCTGGTGTCCAATTTCCCGAAAAGCGAGAAACTGGACGCCAGGATATTGAAACGTCTGCGCGGGGCTCAGGCGTGAAGTTCGATCGTGATGTCGGCCTCGACCGGGGCGTTCAGGCCAAGCTCGTGCTGGGTCAGCGCAGCGCGGGCGTGTTTTCCGTTTTCCTCGCCCCATAGCGCGACAAAAAGGTCCGATGCGCCGTTCAGCACCCGATGCGGCTCGGTGAAGCCGGGGGCGCAGGAGATATAGCCGATCATCTTCACGATGCGCTTGACCCGGTCGAGATCGCCCAGAACCGCCTTCATCATCGCCAGGTGATTGATCGCCATCAGCCGGGCCGAGGCATATCCTTCCTCGATGGTCAGGTCAGAGCCGACCTTGCCCACATGGGGCAGCACGTCATTGTCGTTTTCATCCGGCTGGGTTCCCAGAGTGCCGGAGGTATAGAGGATATTTCCGACGACGACGCCGGGCAGGTAATTGCCAATCGGCTTGGGCCGGCGCGGCAGGATAATCCCCATTTCGTTCAGGCGGGCTTCGGTGGTGTGCGGCATCATGTGTCTCCAGTTTGAACGCTGCTGTCGCGTGCAAACTAGGCATTTTGAAAGCGTTGCGGCGTGCTGTGAGGTCAACGCTTTGTTGCCCTATCGGCAACGCATCGCCCGAATTTTCCGTGCTGTCGTCGTGAATAACGCAGCAAAAACAAATGGATATGAGCACATCGCGATTTGCGTGGCCGGGCCATCCCCGGGGCCGAGTGCAAATCACGGCTATAGTGCGGATCGGATTAGCTCATATGGTCATCCCAGAATCGGAGGACGGAAGGAGCCACGCCGGTGAGCGCAAATCCACAGACAAGATCCCTGGCTGAAATCGCGGCCGAGCTGCGCGATGGCACGCTCAGATCGTCCGACCTCTTGCAGCAGGCGACGGCCCGGCATGACGCGACCGAGCCGCATCTCAATGCCTATCGCACCTGGTGCGGCGACCGGGCGCGCAAACAGGCCGGTGCGGTCGATACGCTGCTGGCCACCGGCATCGATCTCGGGCCCCTGATGGGGGTGCCGGTATCGGTCAAGGACCTGTTCGGCGTGCCGGGCCTGCCGACCTTCGCGGGCACCGACGCGGCTTTTCCGGCGGATCGGGAAGTCTCGGGCCCGGTGGTCGGAGCGGTTCTGGCGCAATCGGGGATCGTCACCGGCAAGACGCATACGGTCGAATTTGCCTTTGGCGGCCTGGGCACGAACCCCCATGCCGGCACGCCGGTCAACCCCTGGTCGGCGCCCGATGCGCCGCGCGCGCCGGGCGGATCGAGCGCCGGGGCCGGCGTCTCGCTGGCACAGGGCTCGGCGCTCCTGGCCCTGGGCACGGATACCGCAGGGTCGGTCCGTATTCCGGCGGCGCTGACCGGTCAGACCGCCTTGAAGATCACCCATGGCCGCTGGTCGCTGGACGGGATCGTTCCGCTGTCTCCCTCGCTCGACACGCCGGGGCTTCTGGCGCGCAGCATTGCCGATCTCGCCTTTGCCTTTGCCGCGATCGATCCGCAGCGCCCGGAAGTTCCCGCCAATGGCGCGGTCACCGGGCTGCGCATCGGCGTCATCCAGAACACCGTCTGGGACGATATCGACCCCTCGATTGCCGAAAACACCCGGGCGGCGCTGCAAATGCTCGAAAAATCAGGCGCGTCCCTGACCCAGGTCACCTTGGCCTGCGTCGACGAGGTGCTGGCGATTTTCCGTGCCGGCGGGCTTGCCGCGCCGGAGCTGCGCGCCTTTCTCGACCGGAACTTTCCGGAGCGGATCGCGCGGCTCGACCCGACGGTCATGGCACGGGTCCAGGCGGCGGACGATGTCTCGGCGGCGGAGTACCTGCAACGCGCGGCCAGTCTGGCACACTGCGGCCGGAAAGCGGCAGAGGTCTTCGACATTGTGGATGTCCTTGTGTCGCCCACGGTGCCGATCACCGCGCCCAGGCTGGCCGATCTGGCGGATGGGGAAACCTATCGCCGGGCCAACATGATGGCGCTGCGCAATACTGCGCTGGTCAATCTCTTTGGCTGGTGCGCCGTGACCTTGCCGACCGGGCTCGACGCGCATGGCATCCCCTCGGGATTGCAGATCATTGCGCCGCCGATGCAGGAGGCCCGGCTGCTGGCCGCGGCCGTCGCGGTCGAGCGCGTCATCGGTTCGGGCCCCGAGATGCTGGGGGCCGCGCCGCTTTCGAATACCACCAATAACCCACCACTCACCAACAGGAGACCCCATGAAACTGTTTAGCAAAGCCATCGTTCTGGCGCTGGGCACCGCGCTTGCCGGCGCCGCCCATGCGGCGGAATACACCTTCACCTTTGCGCATGTCCTGACCGAGGACACGCCGAACGCCCGTGCCGCCGTTGTCTTCAAGGACGAGGTCGAAAAGAACTCGGACGGCCGGATCGCCATCAACATCCGCCCCGCCGCGCAGCTGGGGGGTGACGTCGAGATCATCGAGCAGACCCAGATGGGCCTTGTCCATATCGCCATCCCGCCGACCGGCAACCTCGCCAACTTCAACGAACAGATGTACCTCTTTGATCTGCCGTTCCTGCTGAGCGACGATGCGGCGATGAAGCGGGTTCTGGACGGCGAGGTCGGCACCGAGCTGCTAGGCACGCTGGGCAAGAACAATCTGCACGGCATCGCCATGTGGGGCGCGGGCTTCCGCAACATGACGAACAACATCCGCCCGATTTCCAGCCCCGACGATCTTTCGGGGATCAAGATGCGCACGCTTCAGGCGCCGACCATCCTGGCCACCTATCGCGCCTATGGCGCCAATCCGACGGCCATGGCCTATGTCGAGGTCTACAACGGGCTGCAACAGGGCGTGGTCGAAGGGCAGGAAAACCCGCTGGCCAATATCGCGTCGATGAAATTCTACGAGGTTCAGGACTACATGACCCTGACCCGGCACGCCTATCACACCTATGCGGCGGTGATGAACAAGCAGGCCTGGGACAGCCTGCCCGAAGACCTTCAGACCGTGATCAGCGATGCGATGATCGTCGGCCGTGATGCCGCCCGCATCTTCACCGATGAGGACGAGGCCAAGATCATCGACATGATCAAGGACCAGATCGAGATCCAGGAGCTTTCGCCCGAAGGCAAGGCCGCCTTTGTCGAAGCCTCGCAGCCGATCTATGACGAGTTCCGTGACAAGGTGACGCCCGCCCTGATGGACAAGGCGATCGCCACCGCCAAAGGCGAATAAGCAAAGCGAGGGGTGCGGACATGATCACCTGGTTAAATCGGATAGTCGACCTGATCGAGAACACGCTCGTCACGGGATTGATCATGACCGCGACCCTGGTCGCCATTGCCCAGGTCATTGCACGCTACGTGTTCAACAACTCGCTCTACTGGTCGGAAGAGGTCATCCTCTATTCGCTGATCACCATGAGCTTTCTGACCATGGGCATGGGGGTGCGCTATGCCTCGCATATCAGCGTCGAGGCGCTTTATGCCTTTGTCTCGCCCCGGGCGACGACCCTTCTTCAGATCGGGGCCACCTGCCTCGGTCTGATCTTTGCCGGGGTGCTGATCTGGTACGGCGGCAAGCTGGTGGTCAACACGTCGCGCATGGGCCAGCTTTCGCCGGCGCTGCGCATTCCGGTGGGCTACATCTACAGCGTCATCCCGATTTCCGGCGGCTTCATGGTGCTGAGATATCTTCTGGTGCTGCAAGACCTTGTGGCGGGGCGCAGCTATGCACCGCCCCAGGTCGACATCAAAACGAGCTGAGGATTCCCTATGGTTGGCGCTCTAGTCCCCGTCTTCTTCGCCTTTCTCATCTTCGGCCTGCCGATCTTTGCGGCGCTCGCGCTTGCGGTGGCGGCGGCCTTCTATTTCTGGGGCGGATTGGACCCGGTGCTTGTGCCGATGCGCATGTTCTCGGGCATGAACAACTTTTCGCTCATGTCGATCCCGTTCTTCATCCTCGCGGCGGAACTGATGCGGATCGGCGGGCTCTCGGACCGGCTGATCAACCTGGCCCGTGCCATCGTCGGCTGGCTGCCCGGCGGCCTGGCGGCGGCGGCGGTGGTGGCCTGTCTGATGTTCGGATCGATCTCGGGCTCGAGTCCGGCGACGGTCATCGCCATCGGGTCGATCCTCTATCCGGCCATGGTCAAGGCCGGCTATGACAAGTATTTCTCGATCGGGCTGATCACCACCGCCGGCACCCTCGGCCCGATCGTGCCGCCCTCGATCGCGCTGATCATCTATGGCTCGGTCACCGGCACCTCGGTGGGCAAGCTCTTTGCGGCGGGGCTGTTGCCGGCGATCCTGATCGGCGGCATCCTGATCGCCTATGCAAGCTGGTACTCGGCGCGCAAGGGATATCCGCGCGATGCCATGCCGACGCTTGCCGGCATTCTCGGTGCCCTCAAGAGCGCGGCCTGGGGGTTGGGCCTGCCGGTGATCCTGCTGGGTGGCATCTATTCCGGCGTGTTCACCCCGACCGAAAGCGCCGCCGCTGCTTGCCTTTATGGCTGGCTGGTCGGGGCGGTGATCTATCGCAGCATTTCGCTGCGCGAAACGCTTACGGTGCTGCGCAACACCGGGCTGATTTCGGGCCCGCTGCTGCTGATCACCGCCGGCGCCTCGGCCTTTTCCTGGCTGCTTGCCAGTTCCGGCACGCCGGCGCAGCTGGCCGGCTACATTCTCAGCGACACCAGCAACGGCTTCGTCGTCATGGCGCTGTTCAATCTGATCCTGCTGGTCGCCGGCTGTTTCCTCGACAGCGCCTCGGCGATCATCATCCTGGGGCCGTTGATGATGCCCATCGCGCAACAGGTCGGCGTGGACCCGATCCATTTCGGGGTGATCATGCTGGTCAACCTGTCGGTCGGCATGCTGACGCCGCCGGTGGGGCTGAACCTCTTCGTTGCCATGGGTGTGGCCAACATGAAGCTCGGCGAGGTATTCCGCGCCACGCTGCCGACGATCCTTCTGATGCTGCTCGCCCTGCTGATCCTGACCTATGTTCCGGTGATCAGCATGCTGCTGCCCGACACCATGTTCTAGGGCGCACGGCGCGGCGCATGTAAAATGCAATACTGCCCGGTCAGCCGAGCTGAGCCGGGCAGTCTGACCTACATGATGCCGGTGGCAAAGGAAATCAGGAAGGTGATCAGCGCCGCGACCCCAACCGCCCCGGCCACTTCCGGCCACCAGCCAAAGTCGTAAACCGGCAGGTCGTCATTGTCATCGGAGGTCTGCATGAGTGGTCCTTTCCGAAATTGTCAGTGGCTCAGGCTCGGAAGCCAAAGGGCGATTTGCGGGAAGATCAGGACGAGGGTCAGCCCGATCAGCTGCAATCCGATGAAGGGCAGCACGGCGAGGAAGATCTCTTGCAGCGTCACGTCCTTGGGCGCCACCGATTTCAGGTAGAAACAGGCCGGGCCGAAAGGAGGGCTCAGCATGTAGATCTGGATGTTCATGGCAAACAGGATGCCGAACCAGACCGGATCGTAGCCCAGTTCCACCACCACCGGGGCAAACACCGGCACGGTGATGAAGACGATGGCGATCCAGTCCATGAAGGTGCCCAGCAGCATGATGATCCCCATCATGATCAGGATCACCACGATCGGCGCCACGTCCATGCCGGTCAGCATTCCCTTGAGAAAGGCGGTGCCGCCCAGAAGATTGTAGATCCCCACGAGGCTCACCGCGCCGACCACCAGCCAGACGATGGAGCCGGTGGTGATCGTGGTGCTCCACAGCCCGTCGCGCAGGCCCGCCCAGGTCAGCTCGCGCCGCAGCACGGCCAGGACCACGGCCCCGGTGGCGCCAAGCGCGGCGGCCTCGGTGACGGTGGCGACGCCGGTATAGATCGAGCCCAGCACACCGCCGATCAGGATGAAGGGCAGGATCAGCCCGGTCATGTAGCGCAGTCGCTGGGTGAAAGGCAACTGTGCCTCGGGCGCATCATAGGCCGGCGCCAACGCCGGGTTCAGCCGGGTGCGGATCAGGATATAGGCGATATAGAGCCCCGCCAGCAGGAAGCCGGGCAGGAAACCGGCCGAGAACAGGTCCTTGACCGAAACGCCGGCCTCGGAGCCATAGACGATCAGCACCACTGACGGCGGGATCAGCGTGGCCAGGGAGCCGGAGGCGGCAATGGTGCCGATCGACAGCTTGCGGTCATAGCCCAGTCGGAACATCTGCGGCAGGGCAATCAGACCCAGAAGCACGATCTCGCCGCCGACGATGCCCGACATGGCCGCCAGGATGACCGAGACAAAGACGGTCTGCACCGCCACGCCGCCACGCATCCGGCCGCCGAGAATGGCCATCGAGGTGAAAAGCTCGCGCGCCACGCCGCCGCGTTCGAGAATATTGGCCATGAAGACAAAGAACGGAACCGCGACCAACGTGTATTTCTCGAACACATGGACAACGTTGGAACTGACCAGGATCAGCCCCGGCGCGCCGAATTTCAACAGCGCGGCGGTGAGCGAGACCAGCAGCGTCGAGGCACCCAGAGGGACGCCCACCGCCATCAGGAAGAACAGGCTCGCGATGATCAGGAGCGTGATGATTTCGATGCCCATAGGGTCAGTCCTTCATGTCCACGGTCAGATCCATGTGGCCTGTACCGTGGTCGTGTGTCTGGCGTTTTCGGTCCAGAAGGTTGGCAAGGATCTGAAGGGCATAGGTGATCAGCGCAAAGACGATCATGACCTTCAGGTAGGTCGGCAGGGGCGGGTTGAAGGCGCTGCCGGAGCGCTCGAGATGCGCGGTGGCGCGCAGGAAGGGCTGCCAGTTGGCCCATAGCAGGCCAACCACCGCCAGCAGGCTGACCGCCATCGCCACCCGGCGCATCCGCGTCCAGGTCTTGTGGCCGACCACGATCTCCATCACCGTGACGGTGATATGCCGGTGCTGCTGGGTCACGGCGGCGGCCGAGATCATCCAGGCAGTGGCGCACAGCGCCATCACCACTTCGGTGGTCCAGACGGTGGGCGCGTCCAGCGCATAGCGGGTGAAGACCTCCCAGACCGACAGGGCGATCGCGGCGATGTAAAACGGCCCGCAGGCCTTGCCCAGAAAGACGCTGAACTTGCCGACGGCGGTAACGAAGCGCTGTCTCATCGGGTCATGCCTCCTTTGCATGCTGGGGCGAACGGCCCGTTGGTCCGGGCCGTCCGCCTTGGGGCGTCGGATCAGTTCAGGAGCCCGATCTTTGTCATGAAGGCCAGATGCGCATCGAGCGCGGCGCGGGCCTCGGGCGATTTTGCGGCGGTCTCTTCCCAGGCTTCCACCGCCACCGCGCGAAAGGCGTCGCGGTCTTCCTGCGCCCAATCGATCACCTCGATTTCGGGGTCGGCCTTGTCGCGTTCGACAAGCGACTTGTCCTCGGCATCGAGCGCGGCCAGGAGATCGGCGTAGGCGGCGTAATACCATTCCTCAAGCCCGGCCTGCGCCTCCGGGCTCAGCCCGTCCCAGAGCCGTTTGTTGATGGTGAACTGGTGCACCGCCATCGAGTGGATGCCGGGATAGAGCGGGTAGGGCGCGATCTGGTGAAAACCGTTCTGGTCGTTGTTGACGTAAGCCGACGCATCGGCGGCATCGACTACGCCTTTTTCCAGCGAGGTGAATACCTCGGCAAAGGGGATGTTCGACGGGCTGGCACCGGCCTTGCGGAAAACGGTGGCGGCGAGGCCCTCGGGCGAGCGGATCTTGAGGCCCTGAAGATCCTCGATGGACCGGATCGGAACGGTCGAGACCAGCGCTTCTTTCGATACCGCGCCACAACCGACGACATGGATCAGGCCCGGCAGGGTGGCCTCCCAGAGCTCTTGCAGCGCCTCGGCACCGCCGCCTTCGCGGCAGAACTGCTGTACCTGCTGCGGCGTGTCGTAGCCGGCGATCAGGTCGCCCAGAATGGCAAAGGCCGGGTTGCGGCCCGAGAAATAGGCAATCGAGGTCAGATCGCCCGACAGCACACCGGCAGCCACGCCATCGGGTGTTTCGTTTCGCGGCATGACCGATCCCATGGGCGGGAATTCCACGGTCAATTCGCCGTTGGTCATCTCGGGAAGCTTCTGCGTCCAGTTGTCATTCATGTAGCCAAAGGAAAAGCCGCCCGACTGGGTCGAGGTCTGGACCTGAAGGTTCTGCTGCGCCGCCGCACCGCTGGCCAGCAGGCCGGCAATGGCGGCGATGATGAATTTCTGTGTCATGTCTTTCCTCCTCCGGCCCGATGCCAGGCCTCTCATTTGCTCCGGGCAGCGACTGCAAAGAGCGAGTCGGGCCGGTTTCGACTACAAAGCATTTTTCGACGAACGCGTCAATGTATGCATTATTTTATTTGACGACGTATGCCGATATAAGTTAGCAGTGAGTCAGTGAAGGAGAGGCACCATGGCGCAATCGTCAAAACCGACACGGGTCAGCGACGCATACACGCAGATCAAGCAAGAGATCCGCTCCGCCCGGATGCCGCCCGGTTATCAGGTGCCGGAACCGGAGATTGCCCTGCGGTTGGGGATGAGTCGCACGCCGGTGCGCGAGGCGCTGATCCGGCTCGAGATCGAGGGGCTGGTGGAGTTGATCCCGCGGCGCGGTGCACGGGTGCTGCCGATTCAGGCCTCCGACATGGCCGAAATCTACGAGATCCTGACAGCGATGGAGCCGGAGGCGGCGGCGGCGCTGGCCGGGCGCAGGCCGACAGAGGCGGCGCTGAAGCCGCTGGAAGAGGCGACCGCCGAAATGGAGGCGGCGCTGGAAGCCAGGGATCTCGATGTATGGGCCGAGGCGGACGACCGGTTTCACCATCTTCTGCTGGAACTGCACGGCAACCGGCGGCTGATGGAATACATCGGCCTGCTCAACGACCAGGCGCACCGGGCCCGGATGGTGACGCTGCGCATGCGCCACCTGCCCGAGAAATCCACCGCCGATCATCGTGCCATCCTTGAACATATCCGCGCCGGCGACCCCGATGCCGCGCGCACCGCCTTCCGACAGCACCGACAGCGCGCCGCGCAGGAGCTATTGGCAATCCTGGAAAACTACCGGCTCGCAAATCTCTGACGGTCGGACGACACTGGAGCACTATACATGGGAACGACATTGAAAATCGCCCTTATCAAGGGCGATGGCATAGGTATTGATGTGTCCGACGCCACCGTCGAGGTGGTGGATGCCGCCCTGGCGCGGGCCGGCGCGCAGCCGCTGGAATATGACGAAATCCGCGCCGGGGCAGGGTGCTTTGCCGAGAGCGGCCAGGACATTGAGCCGGACGGCGAAGCCCGCGCCGGGGCCGCCGATGCGATCTTTCTTGGCGCCATCGGCCTGCCGTCGGTCCGCCATGCGGACGGCACCGAAATCAGCCCCCACCTGCGCCTGCGCGACCGCTTCGGGCTTTATGCCGGGGTGCGCCCGGTCAAGGCCTATCCCAATGCGCCGCAAAGGCTGGCCGATCCGCGTGCCGCCGGGATCGACATGGTGATCCTGCGCGAATCCACCGAAGGGCTGTTCTATTCCGCCGCCGCCCATGGCCGCAGCGACATTCGCGGCGACGAGGAGGTGCGCGATACCCTGCGCATTACCCGCGCGACGACCGAGAAGCTGCACCGATTTGCCTTTCGCCTCGCCGAAAAGCGGAAAGAGCGCGGCAAGCCCGGGCGCGTCACCTGTGTCGACAAGGCAAACGTTTTTGCTTCGATGGCCTTCTTCCGAAAGATCTTTGACGAGATTGCGCCGGAGTTTCCGCATATTCCGACCGGTTATCAATATGTCGACGCGCAGGCGCTTCACCTCGTCCGAGCGCCTTGGGAGGCCGATGTGCTGGTGATGGAGAATATGTTCGGCGACATCCTGTCCGATCTCGCCGGCGGGCTGGTCGGAGGGATGGGCATGGCCGCCTGCGCCGAGATCGGCGACGAGACCGGGTTGTTCCAGCCGGCCCATGGCTCGGCGCCCGACATCATCGGGCAGGACAAGGCCAACCCGCTGGCCGCCGTACTCTCGGGGGCGCTGATGTTGGATTACCTGGCCGAGAAATCAAACGACGCATCATATGCCCGCGCCGCCACGTTGATTGAAGGCGCGGTCGATGCGGGGTTTGCGGCCAACCGCCTGCGTCCGATGGAATTCGGCGGCGACATGGGCACCCGTGCCATGACCGACGCACTGCTCGAATGCGTCGCCGCCAAAGATCTGGCCGCCGGATAGGAGGCATCGAAATGCCCGTTTGCCTTGGCGCCATCGCCGAGGATTTCACCGGCGCGACCGATCTGGCCAACACCTGGGTCAAGGCGGGCGTGCGAGTCGCGCAGATCATCGGCGTGCCCGACGGTTCATCCGCTCACCCGATGCGCGAGGCGCGGCTGATGACGTTGATGGCGGCACAGAGCATCCAAGCGGCGGGACGTGTCACGCATCAGGCCGTGCGGCAGGGCGCTGCCGCGATCCGGGCGGCCATCGCGGCCTTTGCGGAGCCGGGCTGTCCCTATCCGGTGATCGACGCGCTGAGCGATGATGACCTGCGCGCCATCGGCCGCGGCGCGGGGCATGCCGCTGGTCACCGGCGGCTCGGGCCTTGGTATGGGCTTGCCCGAGGCCCTGCGGGAGGAAGGCCTGCTGGGCGCAGCCGCCGCGGCCAGCCTGCCCGACATCGAGGGAAGCGCGCTGGTGACTGCGAGCAGCTGCTCTGCCGCGACGCGGACGCGGATCGCCGAGGTGTCGGGCAAATGGCCGCTGCGCAACCTGTCGCCGGAGCGGCTTGCCGAAGGCAGTGCAGATAGAAATTGCCCGAGGGGCGTTTTTCGAAGTAGGGGGGGTGTGCGGCTCCGGCCATGGTATGTGCTCCGGAACGGGTTCCAGGGCATCAGGGAGTCGCGCTTGCGTACCGATGAGTGCACGGGTCCGTGCACCATTCTGGGCACGTGCACTTGTGGCTCCGACTCCGGTCGGGGCTCAACCAATGAAATCGACCACTTAGGGGATTTTGGCTCCGGCGGTAGGGATCGAACCTACGACCAATTGATTAACAGTCAACTGCTCTACCGCTGAGCTACGCCGGAACACGAGGGGTGATATAACGAGGCCGGTTCAGGGCGTCCAGAGGGTTTTGGCAGAAAATTGCAGAAAAATTCATGACCCCGCGGAAAGGGTGAAACCACCGTCGAAGCCCAGCTCTGATACCGGCGCCACGCGGGTTTTGCCGGTCAGATCAACGAGGTGCGCAAAGACATTGCGGCTGGCGGCGGGCAGCAGGGCGGGGGGGGGGTCGCGGTATATCCGCGCCGCAAGCTCGGTCGCGGTCAGCGCGCCACCGGCCAGGGCGGCGAGGATCTCGGCCTCGCGGGCGTGGCGGTGCGATATCAGCCAGGCGAGCCGGCCGGCGGGATCGGCGATTGGGGCGCCGTGGCCGGGGTAGAACCGCTGCCAGTGGCGACTGGCGAGCCGCGCGCAGGAAGCCATGAAATCGGTCAGGTCGCCATCGGGCGGCGAAACCAGCGACGAGGCCCAGCCCATCACGTGATCGCCGGAAAACAGCGCGTCGCCCCAGGCCAGGCAGATGTGATTGCCCATGTGTCCGGGCGTGTGCAGCGCGGTCAGCTCCCATTCGCTTGTGCGGAGGCCGGCGCCGTCGGCCAGGATCTCATCCGGCACAAAGCCGCGGTCGACGCCTTCGCCGCCGCCGCTCAGCCCGCTGTCGGCCAGGGCGGCCATCACGGCGCTGCGGCCGGAGGTGGCGGGGCCGAAGGCATGAACGGGCGCGCCGGTGGCCTCGGCCAACGGCCGCGCCAGGGGCGAATGATCGCGATGCGCATGGGTGACGATGATATGGCGGATCCGCGCACCGGCGGGCAGGGCGCGCAGAAGCGCCTCGAGATGCGCCGGATCGTCGGGGCCGGGGTCGATCACCGCGATCTCGCGGCGGCCGAGCAGATAGCTGTTGGTGCCCCAGAAGGTCATCGGCGAGGGATTGGGCGCAAGCACGCGGAGCAGTCCGGGGGCAAGTGGCTCTGCAAGCCCCGGAACGGGCGGGTTTTCCTCGGCGGCCATGCGGGTTTTCCTTCTATGCGGCGGATTGTGCGGCTAAGCCTTACCCATGTCGTTCGAATGGCTCAAACGTTATATGCCGCGCAGCCTCTATGGCCGCGCCGCCTTGATTCTGGTGCTGCCGGTGGTGACCTTGCAGCTGGTGGTGACGGTGATCTTTGTTCAGCGTCACTTCGAAGGCGTGACCGAACAGCTCACCCGTTCGGTCCGCGACGAGATACGGCTGATCGTGGCGCAGGTCGAGACCGGAGACAGCCGCGATGCCGCGACGGCGGCCATGCAGCCGCTGGCCGAGGCGCTGGATTACACGCTGAGCTGGCAGGAAATCGCGCCGGAGCAGGACACCCGCCGCTGGTTCGATTTGTCGGGTCTGGTGGTGATCCGGGAATTGCGCAGCGAACTCGAGGGGATCGCCGCCATCGCGCTGCCCAATGATCGCGACACGCTGGTCTATATCGATCTGCCGCAGGGGGTGCTGGAGCTGCGGTTCGATCGCAAGGGGGTCTCGGCCTCGAACCCGCATCAATTGATTCTCAACATGATCCTGTTCAGCCTGATCATGACGCCGATTGCCTATATCTACCTGCGCAACCAGTTGCGGCCGATCACCCGGCTGGCGGATGCGGCCTCGGCTTTCGGCCGCGGACGGGTGGTGCCATATTCGCCTTCCGGCGCGGTCGAGGTGCGGGCGGCGGGGCATGCCTTTCTCGATATGCGCGCCCGGATCGAGCGGCAGATCGAACAGCGCACGCTGCTGCTCTCGGGGGTCAGCCACGATCTGCGCACGCCGCTGACGCGGTTGAAGCTGGGGCTGTCGATGCTGGAGGACGACGAGGTGACCGATCTTCAGCGCGACGTGCGCGAGATGGAGCGGATGCTGGATGAATTCCTCGATTTCGTGCGCGGCAATGCCGAAGAGAGCACGCCCGATCTGGTCGATCCGATGCGGCTGATCCGACGGATCGTCGAGGATGCGCAGCGGGCGGAAAAACCGGTGACCCTGGGTCAGATCGAGGGGGAGGGACAGATCGCGCTGCGGCCGATTGCAATCCGGCGCGCGGTGGAGAATCTCATAGAAAATGCAACTCGTTACGGGACAAAGTGCGAGTTGAGCGCGAGCTTGACGGCGACGTCCTTGCGCATTCGGGTCGAAGATGACGGCCCGGGTATTCCCGAAGACATGCGGCTGTCGGCGACGCGGGCCTTCGTGCGGCTCGACAGTTCCCGCAACCAGAACCGGGCGCCCGGGGTCGGGCTGGGGCTGGCCATTGCGACCGATATCGCCCGCGCCCATGGCGGGGTGCTGCGACTGGGGCACTCAGAGCGGCTTGGCGGGCTTCAGGCCGACATCGTGGTGGCAAGGTAGTATTCATTTCATAGGGATGCCGGGCAAACTTCACGCATTGCCTCAGCCTGATTCATTGTGGGGCCCGGCGGGTCTGTGCCGTCTTTTGCCAGGCCGCGGGGTCTTCGATCAGAAGGCCCATTTCAGGCAGATCGACCGGAGAAGAAACTGCCTCGGATGCGGGCGCAGGCGCGTCGTCAGGGGCGGTTTCCAACTCGCTGGTGGCGCGGGGCAGGAACATCTCGACCTGTGTGCCATGCCCCGGCTGGCTCTTGAGCGTGATATGGCCGCCGGATTGGATCACGAACCCATAGACCATCGGCAGCCCGAGCCCCGAACCCTTGTCGATTGGCTTCGTTGTATAAAACGGTTCGAACACCCGCTCCAGCGCCGTTTCCGAGATGCCGGTTCCTGTGTCGGCGACCGAAATGACGACATAGGTGCCCGCCTCCAATCCCGCGGTTGGCTCGGCCTCGGTGATCGTCTGGCTGCGGGTTGTCACAATAAGCTCGCCGCCGTCGGGCATGGCGTCGCGCGCATTGATAGCAAGGTTCAACAGCGCGCTTTCGAGCTGGGTGCGATCGGCCTTGACCGGGCCCAGATCGCGCCCCAACTGGGTTTCAACGCGGATCGTCGAAGGCAGGGTGCGCCGGAACAGCCCATCCAGCCGGTTGATCACGCGATTGGCGTCCAGCGCTTCTGGCGCCAGCACGGAACGGCGGCCAAAGGCCAGAAGCTGTTTCGTGAGCTTGGCCCCGCGGGCGGTAGCGTCAAGCGCCTGGGTCAGGAGCTCGCGTTGATCAGCGCTGTCGCTCTCCAGGCGGCACAGTTCGACGTTTCCTGTAACAACGGTCAGTATGTTATTGAAGTCATGGGCAATTCCAGCCGTCAAACGCCCGACGGCATCAAGCCGTTGCGCCTCGGCAAAAATGCGTTCGTTGGTCTTTTGCTCGGTAATGTCGAGCGAGGCGCAGACCTCTCGTACGACATTGCCGCAGTCGTCTGTCTGCGGTTCCACGCTGGCCCGGATCCATCGCGTCTCGTCGCCGACGGGAACACGGTATTCCAGCGTCACCGGCACGCCTTTCAATACCTCGCGGCAGCCTTCCTTCACCCGCTGCCGGTCGTCTGGATGCACCAGGCCGATTGCGCCCCCGACAGAGGCCGCGGTGGCCAGGAAGGCTTCGACGCTGGCGCCGTGATTGCGGGCGTGCTGTTCGGAGACCACCACCGGCAGGTCGTTTACGGTGTCCCAGATGTAATAGCCCATCCCGGCGACCTTGGCGGCCAGCAACAGGGGCTGTTCCTGGTCGCGGCGCTGCGCCTCCAGGCGTTTTTCCATCAGCGCATCGCGTTGATCGGCGATGCGGCCGACGAAATAGCCCATGGTAGCGAAAATCGCGATCGAGGCCAGGGTGAGCGGTAGCGAGGCGATGATCATCTGCGGTCCAAAGCCGCTGACATGCCCGTGCAGCAGCATCACGCTACAGATCGCCGCCGACAGCATGCCGCCGATCCGGCCTCCGGTGGTGCCGGCGTACATCATGCTTGCGATCAAGAGCAGAAACGGAATCGGCAACTGAAAGTTGCCAAGGTGACCGACCTCGATCGCCGCTGCCGTGGCCAGCGTCGGCGCCACGGACGGCAGGCGTTGGCGGATAATTGCGAGTTTCATGAAACGACAAACATCGTGCAAACCGCTTTGAGATGGTGCGGATGAATATATCAATCAGGAGGAGAAAAGGGAAAAAATCGTGCACGTCATGCGATTGACGTTACGTCAACTCAGGCCACTCGCGAAAGCAAATATGGCAGCAGCAGGGGATCGGCGAAGGCAAGTCCATCAGCAAGACGGCTTGGTAGGCCCGGCAGGACTTGAACCCGCAACCAAAGCGTTATGAGCGCTCTGCTCTAACCAATTGAGCTACAGGCCCGCCTTGCGCTTGGAGTATCCAGCCACGCCGGCAGGGTCAAGGCTTTCAGATTGCGCCTGTCGACGCGATGTTTTAACCGGGCGCAGACCAAGTGACAGGACGGAGCGGGCGATGAGCGCTGAGACGGGCAAGAGCGGGCTGACCTACAGCCAGGCCGGTGTGGATATCGATGCGGGCAATGCCCTTGTCGAGCGGATCAAACCCGCCGCCAAGCGCACGGCGCGGCCCGGCGTGATGTCGGGGCTGGGCGGTTTTGGCGCGCTCTTCGATCTCAAAGCCGCGGGCTACGAAGATCCGATCCTTGTCGGCGCCACCGACGGCGTGGGCACCAAGCTGCGCATTGCCATCGACACCGGCGAGGTGGATGGCGTTGGCATCGACCTCGTTGCCATGTGTGTCAACGATCTGGTGTGCCAGGGGGCCGAGCCGCTGTTTTTCCTCGACTACTTCGCCACCGGCAAGCTCGAGACCGAAACCGCCGCGCGGATCATCGAAGGCATCGCCGAGGGCTGCGCGCTTTCGAGCTGCGCGCTGATCGGCGGCGAGACGGCGGAAATGCCCGGCATGTATCCAGAAGGCGATTTCGATCTCGCCGGCTTCTCGGTCGGCGCGATGGAGCGTGGCACGGCCTTGCCCGAGGGGGTAAAAGCGGGCGATGTGTTGCTGGGCCTGGCCAGCGACGGCGTGCATTCCAACGGCTACAGCCTGGTGCGCAAGATCGTCGAGGTCTCCGGTCTGGGCTGGGACGACGATTGCCCCTGGGGCGAGGGCACGCTGGGCGCGGCGCTGCTGCGGCCGACGCGGCTCTATGTCAAACAGGCGCTGGCGGCGGTGCGCGCGGGCGGCGTGCATGCGCTGGCGCATATCACCGGCGGCGGGCTGACGGAAAATCTGCCACGGGTGCTGAACGAGGGGCAGGGCGCCGAGATCGATCTCGATTCCTGGGATCTGCCGCCGGTGTTCAAATGGCTGGCCGAGACCGGCGGTCTGGCCGAGGCCGAGATGCTCAAGACCTTCAATTCCGGCATTGGCATGGTGCTGGTGGTCGAGGCCGACCGCGCCAGCGAGATCATCAAGGTGCTGATCGAGGCCGGCGAACAGGTGCATGCGCTGGGCCACGTCACCGAGGGCGCCGGCGTGACCTATCGCGGGGCGCTTGCATGAGCCTGCGCGTCGCCATCCTGATTTCCGGTGGCGGATCGAACATGGTGACGCTGGTCGACAGCATGACGGGCGATCATCCGGCGCGGCCCTGCCTTGTGCTGTCGAACCGGCCGGATGCCGGCGGGCTCGACAAGGCGCGGGCGCGCGGGATCGAGGTGGCGGTGGTCGATCATCGTCCCTTCGGCAAGGACCGGGCCGGATTCGAGACCGAGCTTCAGGCGGCGCTGGAGGCGGCCCGCCCCGACATCCTCTGCCTGGCTGGCTTCATGCGGGTGCTGACGGCGGAGTTCGTCACCCGCTGGCAGGGCCGGATGCTCAATATCCACCCTTCGTTGCTGCCGAAATACAAGGGGCTCGACACCCATGCGCGGGCGCTGGCCGCCGGCGATGCCGAGGCCGGCTGTTCGGTGCATCTGGTGACGCCAGAGCTTGATGACGGGCCGGTCCTGGGCCAGACAGAGGTCTCGATCGCGCCGGACGACACGCCCGAGAGCCTTGCGGCGCGCGTTTTGGTAGAGGAACACAGGCTTTATCCGGCGGTATTGCGCCAATTCTGCACGCAATTCCGTCGCGTATAAGCCGTCGCACGCTCTTTTCATCCCGGTTTTTAGCTCATATGCTGGCTTTGAGGGAGCGCGATAAAATAAAAAAGGGCGCCTATGCGTATTATTACGACGACCGCGGAATTGGCCGAATTCTGCACCGCCGCGCGTCAGGAACCGTATGTCACCGTGGATACGGAGTTCCTCCGGGAACGGACCTATTATTCCAAGCTGTGTCTTGTGCAGATGGCCATGCCGGGCAAGGACGACAGCAATGCCGTGCTGATCGATCCTCTGGTCGAGGGGCTGTCGCTCGATCCAATGTACGAACTGTTCCGGGATGGCAATGTCGTCAAGGTGTTCCACGCCGCACGGCAGGATCTCGAGATCTTCTTTGTCGATGCCGGGGTGATCCCGCATCCGCTGTTCGACACCCAGGTCGCCGCCATGGTCTGCGGCTTCGGCGAACAGGTGGGCTATGAAAAGCTGGTGCGGGCGATTGCCCGCAAGGGGCTGGACAAGACCTCGCGGTTTACTGATTGGTCGCGCCGGCCATTGACGGAGGCGCAGCAGAAATACGCGCTGGCCGACGTCACGCATTTGCGCACGATCTACGAATTCCTCGCCGCCAAACTGGAAAAGACCGGCCGGGCCCATTGGGTGGAAGAGGAAATGTCGATCCTGGAAGACCCGGAAACCTATATCATGCGGCCGGAAGAGGCCTGGCAGCGGGTGCGCACCCGCACCACGACGCCCAAATTCCTGGCCATCGTGCGCGAGCTGGCGCGGTTTCGCGAATCCTATGCCCAGACCAAGGACATTCCGCGCAACCGGGTGTTCAAGGACGATGCCATGCTCGAGCTGGCCTCGACCAAGCCGAGCTCGGTCGCCGATCTGGGCCGGTCCCGGCTGCTGCTGCGCGAGGCGCGGCGGGGCGAGATTGCCGAAGGCATCCTGGCCGCGGTGCAGGCCGGGTTGAACTGTCCGCCCGACAAGATGCCGCAGATCGATCGCTCGCGCGAAAAGCTGCAAGTCAATCCGGCGCTGGCTGATCTGTTGCGGGTGCTGCTCAAGGCCAAGACCGAGGCCAGCGACGTGGCTTCGCGGCTGGTGGCGCCATCGGCGGATCTCGACGCACTTGCCGCCGGGCTGCGCGACGTCCAGGCGCTGCGCGGCTGGCGGCACGAGGTCTTTGGCCGGGATGCGCTGCGGCTGTGCGCCGGTCAGGTCGCGCTGACGGTGCGCGGCAACGATGTGCAGATCGTCGAACTCTGACAATCACCGGGCAAGGGGGCGGCGCCCCCTGATCCCGTGACCCCCCGGGATTAACGGCTGGCGCTGCGGATGTTGTCGCGGGCCACCACGCGGATTGTCCGAATGCCGGCAAGCTCTTGTTCCGTCAGGCGAATGGCGGCGGTGACGGCGCGCGCATGGGCATTGCCCACGCCCTCGCCATAGCGCGGCTGGACGGCGCGGAACTCATAGCTCAGGCTGCCGGCTTCGGCCTCCTCGAGCGCGACGAGACGCACATCATAGCCTTCGATCGAGGTCAGCACGCCCGAAACTTCGACCACGGCGCCACCCGCCACCTGGCGGATATGCAACTCGGTCACCTGTTCCACCAGCGCGCCTTCATAGGGCGGTGCGTCGCGTTTGCCAAAGAACGCCCGCCGCTCGGGGATCAGCGTGTTCACCTCGCTCTCGGCCGGCGGGGTGGCGACGGTCTCGCTGCGCCCGAACCAATTGGCCGGATTCACCCGGGAGTCGCGCACCGCGGCACAGCCCGCCAGCGACGTCGCCACCACCAGTGATGCCAGAACCAGTTTGCGCATGGGCCACTCCCTTTGTCGTTGCCTTGGGTTAGCGCATTGGCCGCGGGTTGAAAAGCGATTGCGACTGGACCTTTGGCATTTGGCTGCATAGGTGAGGAACAGTTGCATCGGAGGGGTTATGGCCAGCGCTGCATTTGAAGAGATTGTCGAGGATTTCGAATTCCTCGAGGACTGGGAAGACCGGTATCGCTACGTCATCGAGAAGGGCCGCGACATGGCCCCGCTCGACGAAGCGCTCAAGGTGCCCGCCACCAAGGTCGAGGGCTGCGCCAGCCAGGTCTGGCTGCACATCCGCCCCGAGGGCGGGGCGTTTCATTTCGATGGCGACAGCGATGCGATGATCGTGCGCGGTCTGATTGCCGTGCTGCGGTCGCTTTACAACGGGCTGCCGGTGTCCGAGGTGCCGGGCGTCGACGCCGGCGGCGAGCTGGCGCGGCTGGGGCTGAACGATCACCTGTCGGCGCAGCGTTCGAACGGGCTGCGGGCGATGGTCGAGCGTATCCGGGACCGGGCGGCGGAAGTCGCCTGAGACACCGGCGACGGTTTGCCCGCCGGAACGCCGCGGGCCCTCGGTCGGAAGCGCGGTGCAGGCGGCCGAGACTGCTGCAAAAGAAAAGGGCCGGCGCTTGGCCGGCCCTGGTGTCAGAACGGGATTTCGTCGTCGATGTCGCGGCTGGGCGGGTTTCCGCCGCCCTGGCTGCCGCCACCGCCATAGCCCTGATCCTGCGGGCCGCTGTCATAGCCGCCGCCGTAGTTGCCCTGGCCGCCGCCACCAAAGCCGCCACCACCGCCGCCGCCCTCGCGACCGTCGAGCATGGTCAGGGTGCTGCCAAAGCCCTGCAATACCACCTCGGTGGAATAGCGATCCTGGCCGGATTGGTCCTGCCATTTGCGGGTCTGAAGCTGACCTTCGAGGTAAACCTTTGATCCCTTGCGCAGATATTGCTCTGCGACGCGCACCAGCCCTTCGTTGAAGATCGCGACCGAATGCCATTCGGTGCGCTCGCGGCGTTCACCGGTGTTGCGATCCTTCCAGGTTTCGGAGGTCGCGATGCGCAGATTGCAGACCTTACCGCCATTCTGAAAGGTCCGCACTTCCGGGTCGCGCCCGAGATTTCCGATGAGAATGACTTTGTTGACTGACCCGGCCATATTGCCCCCAAGTTGCACGTTCTGATTGCGCCGAATTCCGAATCCGGCGGCGAAGTTCGGCGGAGCCTACCTCACCTGATCATGATTGATAAATGGCAAACGGGTGCCGGTCTGGCCGAATCCGGAATTTTGGGTATATTGCGCCAAAACGACGTGGGGACAGTGTGTATGCGCAAGGTGCTATGCGTAGCTTTTGCGGCGGCTCTTCTGCCGCTCGCCGGCCAGGCCGAAACGATCTCGACCAAGGGCCAGGCCAATCTCTTCAAATCCAAGACCGGCGTGCTCGACCGTCGCGCCGCCCAGCAATACAACAATTCGGTCAGGTTGCAGCCGCCCAAGGTGGTGACCCCGACCAAATGGGATGACGCAGGGCAGGGACCGAACCAGCGCTACACCGGCGCGTACAAAGGGGTCTATTCCGGCATGGCCCGCGATGCGGCGCGCGCCCATGGCGTCCCCGAGGATCTGTTCCTTCGGCTGGTGCAGCAGGAAAGCGGCTGGAACCCCGAGGCACTGAGCCACAAGGGCGCCTATGGGCTGGCGCAGCTGATGCCCGGCACCGCCCGCAGGCTCGGCGTGAACCGCGAGGATCCGGCGCAAAACCTCAGCGGCGGCGCGCGCTATCTCAAGCAGCAATATGATGCCTTTGGCTCCTGGCGGCTGGCGCTCGCCGCTTATAACGCCGGGCCGGGTGCGGTGCTGAAATACGGCGGCGTTCCGCCCTACCGGGAAACCCGGAACTACGTGAAAGTGATCTGGGGCAGCTGAGTGCCTCAGAGATCGGCCCAGCCGTCGGGCAGGGGCCGGAAGGGATAGACGGCCAGATCGTCATAGACCGGCGCGCCGCCGCCCAGGGTCGACCGGGTGAGGGTGATGCCCTGCGCCACAAAACCCGGGATCTCGGCCCGCGCTGTGTCTGACAGGTAGCGCTGCACCTCGTCGGCCAGCCCGGCGGGCGGTCGCGCGCCAAAGCGCGCCAGCGTCACATGCGGCTTGAACTTCTGGCGCTCGGGGCGAAGCCCGGCCAGCCGCGCCGCGCCCTGCACCGCGCGGTGCAGCGTTTCCAGCTCTGGCGAAGGCCGCACCATGGCGGCCACAAGGCGCGGTTTGCTGCCGCCAAAGATATCCACCCCGGAAAACGCCACGTCGAAGGGCCAGGCGCGGATCTCCTCGAGCGCCGCGTCCAGATCGGCGAGCTGCTGCGGCGCGACCTCGGCAAAGAAGGCCAGGGTGACGTGAAACTGATCCGCCCCCACCTGCCGGCCCACCCGCAGGCCCGTTTGCAGATCGCTCAGCGCATCGCGGGCCTCCCCGGGCAGGGGCAGTGCCACGAACAGCCGCATCGGCGGCTCAGCCTCCGCCGCTGTGGTGACGGAACAGCGGCCCCGGCGCCGGTTTCGGACGCGAGCCGCCCTCGTGCAGCGCGGTGCGGCGCAGCGCCGACGGCGGCTGCCCGGTGTGATGCTGGATGAAGCGCGAGAAATAGGCGGCGGAGCCAAAGCCAAGATGTCCGGCCACGTTCTGCACCGGCGGCTCCGGCCGCATCAGCAGCATCCGCGCCTCATGCAGCACCCGCTGGGTTATCATGTCGGCGGCGGTCAGCCCGGCATTTTCGCGGCAGACCCGGGTCAGATGGGTGGGCGTCACCTCGAGCAGGGTGGCGTAATCGGCCATGTTGCGACCGCTGCGGAATTCGGCCTCGAGCAGATCGGCAAAGCGGCGCGACAGGCGCTGCCCGGCGGTTTCGCGCCCCATCAGCGCCGGCGAGACCTTGTCGCCCTCGTCGTACATCGCCAGCATCTGCCGCCGCAGCCAGACGGCCGCCAGATTGAAGCGGGCAACCAGCGCCTCGGCCTGTAGCGGCTGCTGCGAGGCCAGCTCGCGTTGCAGCATTTCGACGATGCCCGTCAGATCGCCCTGCGCCTGGACATCGCGGAGCCGCAGGTGCTGCGGCGCGTCGGGTAGAAGCGGATAGTCGCCATCTTCGATCAGGATTGCCTGGCCGAAACACTGCGGCCCGGTTTCCAGCGCGAATTGCGTGCCACGCGGCAGATACAGCACGTTGTTGGCGCCGATGCCGCGACGGATGCCGCGGATCGTGGCGCGGCCCTGACCGCGGGTGATCCAGACCAGCAGGTGATCGTCGCGCGCATGGGGCAGGCTGGCCTGCCAGCTGCCGCCCGGTGTCATCTGGGCAAGCGTCACCACGCGAAGCGGCAGGGCCGGCTTCGCGGTCTGCGCCTCGACAGGCTCTGATCGTTGCATCGTCACGCCACGCCGGTCCTTTCGGTCACTGGAGGCTTTCAGGTCAGACACCTGTTGATGCCGCGCCGCAGCGCCATTCGCAAGGGAAATCCCGTTTCTCAGCACAAAGCCGCCGCCTCCACTCCCTGCCACGCTTTCATGCGCGAGCGTAGCCATGTGCGCTGGCGTTTTGCAAACTGACAGGTGGCGATTGTGGCCTTTTCCCGCGCATCTTCCAGCGGAATTTCGCCGTGCAGATGCGCAATCAGCTCCGGGGCGCCAATCGCCTTGAAGCTGAGCAGCGCCGGATCCCAGCGGGCCAGGTTGGCGCGGGCCTCGTCAAGCGCCCCCTGCGCGAGCATCAGGTCGAAACGCCGCGCGATGCGGGCATTGAGCCAGTCACGTTCGACATCGACGCGCAGCGCCTGGGCCTGCGCCAAGGGCAGCAGCGGCTCCGGCGTGGCGTCCTGCCAGCTTGCCAACCCCCGGCCGGTGGCTCGCTGCACCTCCCAGGCGCGCTGCACCCGCATCGGGTTGCGGGTATCGAGCCGCGCACGGGTCTCGGGATCGATCTCGGGCAGGAGCGCGTCATGCCCCTGGTCCAGACGTCGGGCATCGGCTTCGGCGCGCACCTCGGGCGGGGTGGCGGGAATCTCGGCCAGCCCCTCGGTCAGCGCCGCGAAATAGAGCCCGGTGCCGCCGATGATGATCGCCCGTTCGGGCCCGCTCAGCAGGGGCGCCACCTCGCGCAGCCAGTGGCCGACGGAATAGGCCGCGTCCCAGGCGACATGGCCGTATAGCACATGCCGGGCACGGGCCAGATCCTCGGCCCCCGGGCGCGCGGTCAGCACGCGCCAGTTCTCGAACACCTGAATCGCATCAGCATTGACGATCACGCCGCCCTGGCGCTCGGCGATCTCCAGCGCCAGGGCCGATTTGCCGCTGGCGGTGGGGCCGGCGATCAGAACCGAGCGCTCGGGCGAGAGATTGGCAAGGTCAAGGCGCATGCAAGGGCCCCGCTGATGCAAGAGAGGTGCAAGGGATCTGTCTTTCCCCCGAATGCTGCATTGAACTGCCCCGTGTTTTCCGACATTTTGCCGCCAATTTAGCCAGCCGCCTCACCGGAGTACACCATGTCTGCTGCCACCGACACCGATGCCCGCGCCACCAAGTACAAACGCGTCCTTCTGAAAATTTCCGGCGAGGCGCTGATGGGCGACCAGGGCTACGGGTTGCACCCGCCCACCGTCGAACGGATCGCCCGCGAGGTGCAATCGGTCCATGCCCTGGGGGTCGAGATCTGCATGGTGATCGGCGGCGGCAACATTTTCCGCGGGTTGCAGGGAAGCGCCCAGGGGATGGAACGGACCACGGCCGATTACATGGGCATGCTGGCGACGGTGATGAACGCCCTGGCGATGCAATCGGCGCTCGAGGGTCTCGGCGTCTTTACCCGCGTCATCTCGGCGATTCCGATGGATCAGGTCTGCGAGCCCTACATCCGCCGCCGCGCCGTGCGCCACCTCGAGAAGAAGCGGGTCTGCATCTTTGCCGCCGGCACCGGCAACCCCTATTTCACCACCGACACCGCCGCCACCCTGCGCGCCAACGAGATGTCCTGCCAGGCGATCTTCAAGGGCACCAAGGTCGATGGCGTCTATGACAAGGATCCGGTCAAGCACGACGACGCGGTGCGCTATGACCAGGTGAGCTATGACGAGGTGCTGCAAAAACATCTCGGCGTGATGGATGCCTCGGCAATCGCGCTGGCACGCGACAACTCGCTGCCGATCATCGTCTTTTCGCTGGACGAGCCGGGCGGCTTCCGCGGCATCCTCGCGGGCGAGGGCACCTATACCAAGGTCGGCCCCTGAGGCCGGCGCCGACATGCGGCGGGGGGCCGGGACAGCCCCCCTTGCAGCTCACGCCCAGGACCAGCCAAAGATCTCGCTGCTGACGTCGTCGATCGAGAAATCCTCGAGCACGATCCTCTGGGTGAACCGCTGGTCCGGTTCCCAGACGTCGGTCCATTCCAGGGTCAGAACCACGTCGTCGCCCACCTGCGCGGCCCGGTCGAGCGTGCCGCCGACATAACCGGTGAACTCGTCATACCGCAGGTGAATCTGGTCTTCGCCGAGCTCGAAATCGGTGATCACAGAGGTGCCGGTGCCAAAGCCGAAATAGAAATGATCTTCGCCGGTGCCGCCCGAGGCGGTATCGCTGTCGCCGACATAGAGGCTGTCGTCGCCGGAAAAACCGCTCAGGTAGTCGGCGCCGCCGCCACCCGAGAGATCGTCGTCGCCGCTGTTGCCGTAAAGCGAGTCGTCGCCCCAGTCGCCGGTGATCGTGTCGTTGCCGAGACCGCCCAGCACGAAATCATCGCCATAGCCGGCATTGATGGAATCATCCAGCGATCCGCCGTTGATCCAGTCGTCGCCGGCATGGCCGTAGATCCGGTCGTTGCCACGCCCGCCCAGGATGGTGTCGTCGCCGCTGTGGCCGAGTAGCAGGTCGTGGCCGTAATGCCCGCTGATGTAATCGTCGCCGGCGCCGGCTTCGATGGTGTCGCGGCCGGTATTGCCATACAGCGTATCGTTGCCGAAGCCGCCTGACAAAAAGTCGTTGTCGCGCCCACCAGAGAGCCAGTCGTGATCGTCGCCGCCAGACAGATCGTCGGCCCCGTCGCCGCCCCGCAGGGTGTCATTTCCGGCCGCGCCGAATATCTCGTCGAATCCGGAATAGCCGCTCAGGAAATCGTTCCCTGGACCGCCAAACAGCGTGTCGTTGCCGCTGTTGCCGTACAGGTTGTCGTTGCCGCCAAGGCCGTAGAGCATGTCATCGCCCAGCCCTCCGGCATAGGTGTTGTCATAGCCGTTGCCGGTCCAGGTGGTATTCCCGGGGCCGCCGACATGCGCATACGGAAGAGGGGAAAATTGAAACAGCCCGTCAAGGCCAATTGACTCGGTTGCGAATATCGTCGCCATTGGAGACCTCAAATTGTCAAAACAAGGGATAATAGAAATTCGGTGTCGTGCCGGAATAATGCGGAGCCGGGTCCGACCTGTCAATCGCGCCGGCGGTGCCGGGCGCGTCGCGATGGCCGGCCAAGAGCGCTATACATCGGCGATCCAATGTCTTATGACCCGGGAAATATCGCCTGAACCCAAGGGGAATGAGCAGAATGTCCGATGATTTCATTCTTGATACCGACGATCTCGAGCGCCGCATGGACGGTGCCATGGCCAATCTCAGGACCGAGTTCGCCTCGCTGCGCACCGGTCGGGCCTCGGCCTCGATGCTGGAGCCGGTGATGGTCGATGCCTATGGCAGCCCGACCCCGATCAACCAGGTCGGCACCGTCAACGTGCCCGAGCCGCGCATGGTGACGATCAACGTCTGGGACAAGGGCCTTGTCGGCAAGGTCGAAAAGGCCATCCGCGAAAGCGGCCTCGGCATCAATCCGCAGCTCAACGGCACCATCATCATGCTGCCGATCCCCGAGCTCAACGAGGAACGCCGCCGGGATCTGACCAAGGTGGCCGGCCAATATGCCGAACATGCCCGCGTCTCGATCCGCAACGTGCGCCGTGACGGCATGGAGCAGATCAAGAAGGCCAAGACCGACGGTATTTCGGAAGACGACCAGAAATTCTGGGAAAATGCCGTTCAGGAGCTGACGGACACCTATGTTAAGAAGGTGGACGAAGCGCTTGAGACCAAGCAAGCCGAGATCATGCAGGTCTGAGCGACCTTGCCGCCTCGTCACCGGGGCCGGTTTGACACCGACGGAGGATCAATGGCGCGCGACGCAAACCATTCGGAGACGCACCGCGGCCCGCGCCATGTGGCGATCATCATGGACGGCAACGGCCGCTGGGCGCAATTGCGCCACCGGCCGCGGCTGTTCGGTCACCAGGCAGGCGCCCGCCGGGTGCGCGAGATTGTCGAGGCCTGCCCGGAATTCGGGGTGAAATACGTCACCATCTTTGCCTTCTCGACCGAGAACTGGAAGCGGACTCAGACCGAGGTGGCCGGGCTGATGAGCCTGTTCCGGCGCTACATCCACAAGGAGATGGAGGCCTTCCGGCGCGACAATGTCCAGGTTCGCTTCATCGGCGACCGGGTGCGGCTTGATGCCAAGCTGCGCGCGCTGATGGACGAGGCCGAAGAGACGACGCGGGAATGCACCGGCACCAATCTGACCATCGCGCTGAATTACGGCGGCCGCGACGAGGTGGCCCGCGCCACCAAGCGGCTGGCCCGTGACGTGCGCGACGGCAAGCTCGATCCCGAGAGCGTCGATGAGGAAACCCTGCCGAGATACCTCGATACCTGCGTGCTGCCCGATCCCGACCTGGTGATCCGCACCAGCGGCGAGGCCCGGGTGTCGAATTTCCTGCTCTGGCAGTCGGCCTATGCGGAATATGAATTCATCGACACGCTTTGGCCGGATTTCACCCGCGAGGAATTTGGACGGCTGGTCGGGGCCTATGGCAAACGCGAGCGCCGGTTCGGCGCGGTAAAGGTCTGAGTACATGGCAGACAGCAGCGGCAAATGGGATGATCTGATCGTCCGCCTGGTCTCGGCGGTGGTGATGATCGGCGTCGGGCTGGTGGCGATCTGGTTCGGCGGCTGGGTCTTTGGCGGTCTGGTGGCACTGATCGGCGGCGCCATGATCTGGGAACTGGTGCGGCTGATCGGCGGCGGGTCGCAACAGGCGCTTTTGCTGGCCGGGTTGGCCGGGCTGTGCCTGTTGATCGGCACGCTGATTCCGCCGGGCTTTGCCCTGCCGCTGATGATGGCGCCGGCGTTTGTCGGGCTGAGCCGGCTCAAGGCGCATCGCACGGTTTTCATGACATTTTCGGCGGCGATCCTGCTGGCCTCCTATGGCATGGTGGCGCTGCGGCAGGATTACGGTATGGCCTGGCTGATGTGGCTGGTGCTGGTCGTGGTGGTGACCGATGTGGCGGGCTATTTCGCCGGGCGGATGATCGGCGGGCCGAAATTCTGGCCCCGCGTCAGCCCCAAGAAGACCTGGTCGGGCACGGTTGCCGGCTGGCTCGGCGCCGGGAGTGTCGGCGTGATCTACTGGCTTTCGGGCGCCTCGGGGCCGGATGTGATCGGCGTCAGCATCGCCGTTTCCATGGCCTCGCAGATGGGCGACATTGCCGAAAGCGCTGTCAAGCGGCGAGTGGGCGTCAAGGACGCCTCGACGCTGATCCCGGGCCATGGCGGGCTGCTCGACCGGTTTGACGGCATGCTGGGCGGGGCGCTGTTTCTGCTGCTGGTGGCGCAGGTGCTGGTATTCCCCGCCGGGGGAACGCCATGACCCGACGCGTCTCCATTCTTGGCGCGACCGGTTCTATCGGACAGAACACCATCGACCTGATTGCCCGCGATCCGCAGGGCTATCAGGTCGAAGTGCTGACCGGCGGCCACAATATCGCACAATTGGCGGTCGACGCCCGGCGTCTGGGCGCCCGGCTGGCGGTGACGGCGCATGACGACAAGCTCGGCGCGCTGCGCGATGCGCTGGCGGGCTCCGGTATCGAAGCGGCCGCCGGCGAGACCGCGCTGATCGAGGCGGCGGCGCGGCCGGTCGATTGGGTGATGTCGGCGATTGTCGGCGCGGCGGGGCTGGCGCCCGGGCTCAAAGCGCTGGAGCACGGCGCGACACTGGCGCTGGCCAACAAGGAAAGCATGGTCTGCGCCGGCGCGCTGGTCAGCGCCACGGCCAAGGCCCACGGTGGCCGGGTGCTGCCGGTGGACAGCGAGCATTCGGCGGTATTCCAGGCGCTGATCGGCGAGGATATCGAGGCCGTCGAACGGGTGATCATCACCGCCTCGGGCGGCGCCTTCCGCGACTGGCCGCTGGAGCGGCTGCGTGAGGCCACGCCGGAACAGGCGGCCACCCATCCCAACTGGGACATGGGCCAGCGGATCACCATCGACAGCGCGTCCATGTTCAACAAGGCGTTGGAGGTCGTTGAAACAAAAGAGTTCTTCGGGTTGTCACCTGACAAGATCGAGGTGCTGGTGCATCCCGAAAGCCTCGTTCACGCGCTGGTGGGGTTCTGCGACGGCGGCTTGATGGCGCATGTCGGCCCGGCGGACATGCGCCACGCCATCGGCTTCGCGCTACATTACCCCGAGCGCGGCGCGGTGCCGGTCGAACGCCTCGATCTGGCCCAGATCGCCACGCTCAGCTTCCGCGCGCCGGACGAGACCCGTTGGCCGGCGCTGCGGCTGGCGCGCGAGGTGATGGAGACGGGCGGGCTGTCGGGTGCGGCCTTCAACGCCGCCAAGGAACGCAGCCTCGACCGGTTCATCGCGCGGGACATCGGTTTTACCGAGATGGCCGGGGTGGTCGAAGAGGTGCTCACCCGATTGTCAGGCCAGCCGGGCCTCATTGACGCCGCAATGACCCTTGATAACGTCGCGCGCGTAGACCATTTGGCACGGGAAGAAGCAGACCGGGTCATCCGGGACAGATCAAAAAGGTAGGGCGGCTTGGAAATTTCGCAGTTGATTCCGCAATTTGGCGGTACGTTGTTCACATTGGCGGCCTTTGTGGTGGCGCTGTCGATCATCGTCGCCATCCACGAATACGGCCATTACATCGTGGGCCGCTGGTCGGGGATCAAGGCGGATGTCTTCTCGCTCGGTTTCGGGCCGGTGCTGTTCAAGCGCACCGACAAGCACGGCACCGTCTGGCAGGTCGCGGCGCTGCCGCTGGGCGGCTACGTCAAGTTCCGCGGCGATGCCGATGCGGCCTCTGCCGGCACCGACGAGGCAGCGATTGAGGGGCTTTCCGAAGACGAGAAACGCACCACCATGGCCGGCGCGCCGCTCTGGGCGCGCACCGCCACGGTCGCGGCCGGGCCGATGTTCAACTTCGTGCTGGCCTTCGTGCTGTTTTCGGCGCTGTTCCTGACCCGCGGCGTGATCTCCGAGCCGCTGACGGTGGGTGAGCTGCGCCCGATGCCCAGCGTGCAGGAATTGCAGGAAGGCGATGTGCTGCTGTCGATCGCCGGGCAGGAGGTGCCGGATTTCAGCGACGCCGAGGGATTTGCCGCCTTTGCCGAGGCGCTGCCGCCGGAGAACGATCTCGATTACCGCATCCTGCGCGACGGCCAGGAACTGACCGTCACAGGGCCTTATCCCTATCCGCCGAATGTCACCCGGCTGGTGCCGCGCTCGGCCGCCTATGACGTCGGGCTTGCGCCCGGCGACGTGATCCTGAGCGTTGATGGCAATGAGATCGCGACCTTCGACCAGATCAAGGAAGCGGTGGAAACCTCGGAGGGCAGGGCGCTGCTGCTCGACGTCTGGCGCGATGGCGAGGTGCTGGAATTTGCCCTGGCGCCGCGCCGGGTGGACGAGCCCGGCGCCGAGGGTGGCTTTGTCACTTATTGGCGCGTCGGCGTGGTTGGCGGGCTGTTCTTTGAACCCGCCACCTCGACCCCGGGGTTCGGCCAGGCACTTCAGGGCGGGGTGCGACAGACCTGGGCGATCATGGAGGGCTCGGTCTCCGGGTTGTGGCACATCATCACCGGCCAGATCTCGAGCTGCAATCTCTCGGGCCCGGTGGGCATCGCAGAAACGTCGGGCCAGATGGCGGCGCAGGGCACTTCGAATTTCCTGTGGTTCGTGGCAGTGCTCTCTGCGGCGGTGGGGCTGCTCAATCTGTTTCCGATCCCGGTGCTCGATGGCGGCCACCTGGTGTTTTATGCCTATGAGGCCGTGGTCGGCCGGCCGCCGCATGACAAGGTGCTGGGCGTGCTGATGACCATCGGGCTTGGCATCGTGCTCTCCGTCATGGTGTTCTCGCTCTCGAACGATCTGATCCTCTGCCCGTAGGCAGAGGATCGCCGATTGCGCGCGCCCGGCGGAAAATTTTGCGGCCCCGGGGCGCCCGCCGGCCCGGGCAGTTGCCCTAATCTTGCCAAGATCCGCTGCTAGGTTGATCTGCGTAACGCCCGATAAAGAGCGAGAAAATGCAGACACTGACAGATGGATACCGCGGCCTGCGCCTGATCGCGCACCTCAATTCCGACCGGATTCTGTTTGTCGGCACGATGGCGGGCGCCTTGGTGCTGAGCGGATATCTGGCGACTTTCCTCTGAACACTCCCATATTTTGTGGCCACACCCGAAAAATTCCTGCTTTTGCGGGCTTGCATGGTTTTGACAACCCGGCATGATCCCGATACTCACCAAGGCGTGGGAAGATAACGGATTGGCTCATGAAAAATCGAGTGGGAACGCGCGACAATGAACGTGCGGCAGTAAAAGCGGTCAAATCTGTCCTGTTTGCCAGCGCGGCGGCCCTTGCGGTTCAGGCGGCGGTTCTGCCGCAGCCGGCCCTGGCGCAGAGCTATACTTTCACCGAAGTTTCCATCGAGGGCTCGCAGCGTATCGAGCCGGCCACGATCCTGAGCTACGCCGGCATTGCCCGCGGCCAGACGGTCACCGCCGCCGAATTGAACGATGCCTATCAGCGCATCCTGGCCTCCGGCCTCTTCGAAGAGGTCGAGATCGTGCCGGTTGGCAACAAGCTGGTGATCCGCGTGGTGGAATATCCCACCATCAACCGCGTGGTGTTCGAGGGCAACCGCCGGATCAAGGATGAGGATCTGGCCGGGCTGGTGACCTCTGAATCGCGGCGGGTGTTCAACCCCGCCACCGCTGAACGCGACGCCGGGATCATCGTGCAGGCCTATGCCGAGCAGGGCCGCGCCGCTGCCCGGGTGACGCCCAAGCTGATCCGCCGTTCCGACAACCGCGTCGATCTCGCCTTCGAGATCCTCGAGGGCGGGGTGATCGAGGTCGAGCGGGTGTCGATCGTCGGCAACAACGTCTATTCCGACCGCCGGTTGCGCCGGGTGCTGGGCACCAAGCAGGCCGGTCTGTTTCGTGCCATCATCCGCCGCGACAGCTTTGTCGAGGATCGTATCGAATTCGACAAGCAAGTGCTGACCGATTTCTATCAGTCGCGCGGCTATGTCGACTTCCGCATCAACTCGGTCAATGCCGAGATCGCCGAAGAGCGTGACGGCTATTTCGTCACCTTCAACGTGCAGGAAGGCCAGCAGTTCACCTTTGGCGAAGTCACCGCCACCTCCGATCTGGCGGATGTCGATCCGGCCGAATTCGCCGAGATTCTACGCGTGCGTCCCGGCGTGGTCTATTCGCCGGCGCTGGTCGAGAACGAGATTGCGCGGATGGAGCGGCTGGCCAACCGCCGGGGGCTGAATTTCATCCGCGTCGAGCCGCGGATCACCCGCAACGACCGGACGCTCGAACTGGATGTGGAATTCGTGCTGTCGCGCGGGCCGCGGATCTTCATCGAGCGGATCGATATCGAAGGCAACACCACCACGCTCGACCGGGTGATCCGGCGCCAGTTCAAGGTGGTCGAAGGCGATCCCTTCAACCCGCGCGAGATCCGGCAATCGGCCGAACGCATCCGCGCGCTGGGCTTTTTCGGCAATGCCGATGTCAACGCCCGCGAAGGTTCGACGCCGCAGCAGGTGATCGTGGATGTCGATGTCGAAGAGGCGCCCACCGGCTCGATCGGCTTTGGCGGCACCTATTCGACCGACGGCGGCTTTGGCCTCAACCTGTCGTTCAACGAGCGCAATTTCCTGGGCCGTGGCCAGGCACTCGGGGTCGAGCTTTCGACCGCCTCGGGCACCCGGAGCTACGGGTTCACCTTCGCCGAGCCGGCCTTTCTCAACCGCGATCTGCGGTTCGGCATCGGGCTGAACTATTCGGAAACCGACAACCAGTACGACGACAGCTATGACACGGCGATTGGCCGGTTCACCACCAGCCTGACCTTTCCGGTGGCCGAATACAGCACGCTTCAGGGCCGCTATACCGCGCGCTATTCCGAGATGCTCAACGCCGGCAGCGATCTGGGCGATATCCTGACCGCCGAGGTCGATCAGGGCGCGCTGTTCTCCAGCGGGCTGGGCTATACCTATACCTTTGACACGATCGACACCGGGCTTGATCCGACCGCCGGCGTGCGGCTGCAATTCAGCCAGGATTTCGCCGGCCTGGGCGGGGATGTCACCTCGGTCACCACGGTGGCCCGCGCGGTGGGCCAGAAGAAGGTGCGCAACGAGGAAGTCACCCTGCGCGCGGTTGTCGAGGGCGGCGCGCTCTGGACCGGCAGCAACGACAGCCGGGTGATCGACCGCTTCAACCTCGGGTCGTCGCGGATGCGCGGTTTTGAGCCCGGCGGCATCGGCCCGCGCGAAATCGGCAGCGGTGGCGTCAATGATGCGCTCGGCGGCAATTACTTTGCCGTCGCCCGTTTCGAGGCGGAATTTCCGCTTGGTCTGCCCGAGGAATATGGCCTGACCGGCGGTCTGTTTTACGACGTCGGCTCGCTCTGGGGGCTCGACAATACCTCGACCACCACCGCCGGCAATTCGGTGGTGCAGGACGACCCGGCGGCGCGCCACGTGATCGGCGCCTCGCTGTTCTGGACGACCGCCATCGGCCCGCTGCGGTTCAACTTCACCAAGGCGCTGCAAAAAGAAGAGCATGACGAAGACCGCTTCTTCGAATTCACACTTGCCACAGATTTCTGATCCGGGCCGGCTTGGCCGGGGCCTGAGACAGGCCCTGGCGCGTGGGCTTCTGACCCTCTTGCTGGTCTTGCCCGGCGCGCTTGCGGCGCAGGATCAGGCGCCGCGCAGCCCGGTGCTTGTGGTGGATTTCGATGAGGTCTTTCGCCTGTCGCAACGCGGCCAGGAAATCCTGGAGGAATTCGAGCTTCGAAGCCGCGAACTGGCCGATGAAATCGCCCGGATCGATCTCGAGATGGCGGCCGAGGAAAAGGCGCTGACCGACAAGCGCGCGACGCTCTCGGCCACGGAATTCCGCAAGCTGGCCGATGCCTTCGACGACAAGGTGCAGGCCCTGCGGGCCGAGCAGGACCAGCGCGCCCAGGCGTTGAACCGCGATCAGGCCAATGCCCGGCTCGAATTTCGCCAGACCGCCTTTCCGATCCTGGGGCAACTGATGCTCGACGCCGGCGCCGTGCTGGTGGTGGAAAAGCGCAATGTCCTGGTTTTCAATGATGCCATCGACGTCAGCGGCCTGACCGCGCAACTGCTCGACGCGAATTATGCCGAGCGTGACGCCGCCGATCAGCCCGCGCCGGATGCCCCGCAGGAGACCCCGGCCCGGCCCGAGCCCGCGCCTGATACCGGCGACGCGCCGGAAGCGGCGCCCGTGACGCCCGTGACGCCAGGGCCAGAGCCCGAGTGAGCGGCTGCGGAACGCTTGCCGTGGCGCGCCCCGGTTGCTAGGGACAAGACAACAGCCGCGCGTCAAGGCCCGCACGGGACGGAAGAAGGACAAGAGCAATGACCGAGCCACTCAAAACTGCGGATATCCAGCTGATTCAGCGGATTTTGCCGCATCGCTATCCGTTCCTGCTGGTCGACAAGGTGGTCGATATCGATGGCTATTCCTCGGCCAAGGGTATCAAGAACGTCACCATGAACGAGCCGCATTTCCAGGGCCATTTCCCCGGCACACCTATCATGCCCGGCGTGACCATCGTCGAGGCGATGGCGCAGACTTCGGGGGTGATGATCGGCGTGGCGATGGATCTGGCCGACAAGGATCTGCTGATCTATTTCATGGCGATCGACAAGTGCAAGTTCCGCCGCAAGGTGATCCCCGGCGACGTGCTCGAGATGAACGTCAAAACCGAACGCGGCAAACCCGGCGGCAAGGTCTGGAAGTTCTCGGGCGTGGCCACGGTCGATGGCGAGATGGCGGCGGAATGCGAGTTCACCGCGATGATGGATCTCTGATGGCTGACACCTTCATTCACCCCAGCGCGGTGATCGAGGATGGCGCCGAAATCGGCATCGGCTGCCGGATCGGCCCGTTCTGTCATGTCGGCCCCAAGGTGGTGCTGGGCCCGCGGGTCGAGCTCAAGAGCCATGTGGTGGTCTCCGGTCAGACCGAGATCGGCGAAGAGACGGTGATCTTTCCCTTCGCGGTGATTGGCGAGATCCCGCAAGACCTCAAGTTCGCCGGCGAAGAGACCCGGCTGGTGATCGGCAAGCGCAACCGCATCCGCGAACATGTGACGATGAACACCGGCACCGCCGGCGGCGGCGGTGTGACCCGGGTGGGCGATGACGGGCTGTTCATGGCCGGCTGTCACGTCGCGCATGACGTCCAGGTCGGCAACAAGGTGATCGTGGTCAACAATGCCGCGCTGGCCGGCCATTGCATCATCGAGGACGAGGTGATCATCGGCGGGCTCGCCGGCGTGCATCAGTTTGTCCGCATCGGCCACGGTGCGATCATCGGCGCGGTGACCATGGTGACCAATGACGTGATCCCGCATGGTCTGGTACAGGCGCCGCGCGGCAAGCTCGACGGGCTCAACCTCGTCGGTCTCAAACGTCGGGGTGTGGCCCGCGCCGATATCACCGCACTGCGCGCGGCCTTTCAGATGCTGGCCCAGGGCGAGGGCGCCTTTGTCGAACGCGCCAAACGGCTGGGCGCCGAGACCCAGAGCGTCTATGTGCGCGAGATCGTCGATTTCATCCTCGGCGACAGCGATCGCCACTACCTGACCCCCGGAGGCTGAGCGCCATGACCGGAAAACTGGCGATCCTGGCCGGGCGCGGCGCCATGCCCAAGGCGCTGGCCGAGGCCTATCCCGACGCGGTCTGCGTCTCCTTCGACGGCGTCGAGACACCGGTGCCGCGGGTTGATGCCCATCACCGCTTCGAGGCCTTCGGCGCGCTGCTCGACGATCTCAAGGAACGCGGCGTGGAACGGCTGGTGCTGGCCGGTGGTGTCGGCCGGCCGCCGCTCGATCCGCAGAGCTTCGATCCTTTCATGCAGTCGCTGGCGCCTCGGCTGCTCGCCGCGCTTCAGGGCGGCGACGATGCGCTGGTGCGGCTGGTGGTCTCGATCTTCGAAGAGGCCGGGTTTGCGGTGATCGGGGCGCATGAGCTGCTGCCCGAGCTGACCGCCGCGCCGGGCCTGCTGGCCGGCGACGCACCCGATGCGGCGGCCCGCGCCGACATCACCCGGGCGAAACAGATCCTGACCGCGCTCTCGCCGCTCGATGTCGGGCAGGCGGCGGTGGTCGACACCGGCATCGCCCTTGGCATCGAGACCCAGCAGGGCACCGACGAGATGCTGCGCTTTGTCTCCGAGGCGTCGCAGACGCTGCGCGGCAAGGGCGGCGTTCTGGTCAAACGCCCCAAGATCGGCCAGGATCTGCGCGTCGACATGCCCGCGATCGGCCCAGAGACGGTGCGCGCCGCCGCCAGGGCCGGGCTGCAAGGCATCGTGATTGCCGCAAATCAGGTGGTATTGATCGACCGCGCGGCGCTGATCGCGGCGGCCGGCGAGACCGGGGTGTTCCTTCTCGCGGAAGCGGAGTGATGCGGGTCTTCGTCATTGCCGGCGAACCATCCGGCGACAAACTCGGTGCGGCGTTGATGGCGGGCCTGCGCAGCCTTCTGCCCGATACCGAGGTCGAGTTCATCGGCATCGGTGGGCCGCGAATGACGGAAGAGGGGCTCTCGAGCATCTTTCCCATGGACGACATCAGCGTCATGGGGCTGACCGAGATCCTGAAGCAATATCCCGCGCTGAAACGCCGGGTGACCGAGGCTGCCGAGGCGGTGATCGCGGCGCGGCCGGACGTGCTGATCACCATCGACCTGCCGGAGTTCTGTCTGCGGGTGGCGAAGATCGTCAAGGCGCGCAGCAACATCCGCACGGTGCATTACGTCGCCCCCACGGTCTGGGCCTGGCGCCCCGGCCGCGCCGCCAAAATGGCGCGGCACATCGATCAGGTGCTGGCGCTGCTGCCTTTCGAGCCACCTTATATGGAAGCCGCCGGCATGCGCTGCGATTTTGTCGGCCATCCGGTGGTGACCGATCCTCAGGCCAGCGCGGCCGAGGCTCTGGCGTTCCGGTCCCGTCACGGTCTGGCCGATGCGCCGCTGCTGCTGGTGCTGCCCGGATCGCGGCGCAGCGAGGTCACGCGCATGGGGCCGATCTTTGGCGAGGTCTTGCGCGAGGTCTGTGCCCGTCGCCCGGACATGCGGCTGGTGGTGCCCGCGGCGGGCCCGGTGGTGCCCCTGGTTCAGCAGGCGGTGGCGGATTGGCCCGGCGCGCCGCTGGTGCTCGACGGTGCGGCCGAGGGCGCCCAGGCCGAAAAGCGCGCGGCTTTTCGTGCCGGAGACCTGGCGCTGGCGGCCTCGGGCACGGTCTCGCTCGAATTGGCGGCGGCGGGCACGCCGATGGTGATCGCCTATGACATGAACTGGCTGTCGCGGACCCTGATCATGCACCTGCTGCGGGTCGATACGGTGACGCTGGTCAACCTGGTGTCCGACACCCGCGTCGTGCCGGAATATGTCGCCAAGGCCTGTGTGCCGGCTGACATCGCCGCGGCGGTGTTGCGGCTGGCGGAGGCGCCAGAGAGCCAGAAGGCCGCCATGGCGCTGGTCATGGAGCGGCTGGGGCAGGGGCAGGAGCCGCCGGGCATCCGGGCCGCCCGTGCCGTGCTTGACGGATTGGCCCGGTCCTGAAGCGAAAAACGCCGCCCCTGTGAGGGCGGCGTCTTGGTGTTCGGGCCTGGTGCGGCGCTTACTGGTTGATCACGCTGGCCTTGTCATAGCCGGCGGTGAAGCCGGTCAGCGACATGGTGGAGGTCACCACCTGATCGGGGGCCGCGAAGGGGCGGATCATCACCTTGGCTTCGGCGCCGCGCTTGAAGGCGGCGATATCCTCGGCGGTCAGGCCGATCCGCGCGTAACAGCCCTGGCGGTTGCAGAAGGAAAACGGATAGCTCTTGGGCTGGCCGCCATCGACCGAAATGCCCAGTTGGCCGGTAAGCAGCGTCTCGAGCGGCACGATCACCGTGGCGCCGGCCGGCAGCTTGGCTTCTTCCGGCAGACGGAACAGCGAGATCTCGGCCAGCGCGTTGCCGTCGCCTTCCTTGAGCAGCTGGTACAGCTGACAGGGATCGTCGGCGGGCGTTTCGGTGCGGATGCAGCGCAGCTCCCAGTCGCCAACCTCTTCCTTTACATAGGTCTGGCCAAGCGCCGGTTCGCCGTCGGACGGCACCGTATCGCCGGTGGCGGGTTCTGCGGTTTCCCCGGCCGGCGTTTCGCTCTCGGTCGCGGCGGCGTCGCCGTCTGCGGTCTCCTGTGCCATGACCGGGGCCGCCAGGGCCAACAGGGCGATCACGGGCATGAAGGAAAGAAATCTGGGCATCTTGCCCCCCTCTGATTGAGATGTCATCGGTCGGATGGTTCGGCTTCATCCTCGGTGCAGCGCTTAGCACGCCCGTCCGGGCCTGTCAGGCGATCTTCGCCATCCGTTTGGCCCATATCGTGCATATATCCGTGAAGGGATGTCAACGCACCGGAGGCAAGCCTTTGGCGGAAAAAGAAAAGAGGCCGGGAAACCGGCCTCTCCTCGAATTTTTTTGCTCCCCGTCGGACTGGCCGACTTAGTCATTGACGGGACGCTACGAAGAATTTTGCCTTCGGTCAACAGGCAAGTTTTCACTTTTTCGGGGTTGGCTTCGAAAGCGCTTTGACCCCGCAAGGTCCAAGACGCGAAAAAAGGGCCGCACCTTCTCAGGCACGGCCAGTCTGACAGGGAGGAAGTCAATCCGGCCGTCAGGCAAGAGCCCTGCGCCGGACATTGCCGAGACTGATACAGAAAGGTTAAGTTAAGGTTGCCCGGCGCGATTTTTTCGCGCCGGGCGTGGTTTTACCGGGGCGGAGCAGGGCATGACAGAGATTTTCATCGGCGGCGGCGGGCCGGAGTATGGCGCGCGTCAGGGCCTCAGGCTGGGCTATGCCAACCGCCATGGTCTGATTGCCGGCGCCACCGGAACCGGCAAGACGGTGACGCTGCAAATCCTCGCCGAAGGGTTTGCCAAGGCCGGGGTTCCGGTGTTCCTGTCGGACGTCAAGGGCGACCTGTCCGGGCTGGCCGCCGCCGGGCGCGCGGATTTCAAGCTGCACGCGGCGTTCATGGAGCGCGCCGCCCGGATCGGCCTTGACGATTACACCTATGAAAGTTTCCCGGTCACCTTCTGGGATCTGTTCGGCGATCAGGGCCATCCAGTGCGCACCACGGTCTCCGAGATGGGGCCGCTGCTGCTGGCCCGGCTGCTCGAGCTGACCGAGGCGCAGGAGGGCGTACTCAACATCGCCTTCCGACTGGCCGATGAAGAGGGGCTGCCGCTGCTCGACCTCAAGGACCTGCAAGCGTTGCTGGTCTGGGTCGGTGAGAGCCGCAGGGATCTGTCGCTGCGGTACGGCAATATCTCCACCGCCTCGATCGGTGCGATCCAGCGCCGCCTGCTGGTGCTCGAAAACCAGGGCGGCGCGCGGCTCTTTGGCGAACCGGCGCTCGATCTCGGCGATCTGATGACCCGGGATGCCGAAGGCCGGGGGCGGATCAACATTCTCGCCGCCGACCGGCTGATGGGGGCGCCGCGGCTCTATGCCACCTTCCTGCTCTGGTTGCTGTCGGAGCTCTTCGAAGAGCTGCCCGAGGTCGGCGACCCCGACAAGCCGAAACTGGTGTTCTTCTTCGACGAGGCCCATCTCCTGTTCGACGGCGCACCGCCGGCGCTGGTCGACAAGGTCGAACAGGTCGCCCGGCTGATCCGCTCCAAGGGGGTCGGCGTGTACTTCATCACCCAGAACCCCGATGACGTGCCCGAGGATATCCTCGGCCAGCTCGGCAACCGCATCCAGCACGCGCTGCGCGCCTTTACCGCCCGCGATCGCAAGGCGCTGCGGATGGCGGCCGAAACCTACCGCGACAACCCCCGCTTCGACATCGAAGCGGCGATCCGCGAGGTCGGCGTCGGCGAGGCGGTGACCTCCCTGCTGGAGAACAAGGGCGTGCCGAGCATGGCGGAACGCACGCTGATCCGCCCGCCTTCTTCCCGGCTCGGGCCGATCGACGCCGCGACCCGGGCGCAGGTGATGGCCGCCTCGCCGGTGGCCGGCAAATACGAACATGCGCAGGACCGCCAGTCGGCTTATGAAATCCTCGCCCAACGCGCCGAAGAGGCGGCAACCGCCGCCGAAGCGGCCGAGCGCCGGGAGGAAGAGGCCGAGGTGGCAGAGCGGGAATACCGGGCGGGCCGGCGCTATTCCGGCACCCGGGTGCCCCGCTCGACCGCGCGCCGGCAATATTCACCGGGCGCGCGCATCGGCGAGGCGATGACCCAGGCCGTGATCAAGGAGCTCAAGGGCACCACCGGCCGCCGCATCGTCCGTGGCATCCTCGGCGGGCTGTTCAAGGGGCGTTAGGCAGGCGCCCCGGACAGCAGGCCCGAAGCCCGTCTGGCCTACCGTTCCGGCAGCAAGCCCCGCGGCGCAAACCGCAGCACCAAGAGCAGGATCACCCCCATGGTCAACAGCCGCATGTGCTGGACCGAGCCTTGCAGATGCGCCTTGAGCCAGGACCCGTCGGCCATCCCGGAGGTCACCAGATCGATCACCGCCGCGCCGATCGGCTCGACCTGCACCCAGAGGAACCAGATCAGGAAGCCGCCCAGCACCGCACCGAAATTATTGCCCGATCCGCCGACGATCACCATCACCCAGATCAGAAAGGTATAGCGCAGCGGCTGGTAGGAGGCCGGCGTCAGCTGGCCGTCCAGCGTCGTCATCATCGCCCCCGCGACGCCGCAGATAGCCGATCCCAGGACAAAGACCTGCAAGTGCCGCGCGGTCACATCCTTGCCCATGGCCCGCGCCGCCACCTCGTTGTCGCGGATGGCGCGCATCATCCGTCCCCAGGGCGAGCTCAGCGCCAGTTGCGCCAGCACCAGCACGCCGATCAGCACCACGGCAAACATCAGCCCGTAGCCCAGCTTGACATAAAGCGTCGAGGCGGTGGTCACGTCGATCCCCAGCCCGGTGGCGCGCTCAACAAAGGCCGGATCGTTTTGCAGATCGATCTCATAAGGCACCGGCCGCGGCAGGCCGATCACGTTCTTGACGCCGCGCGCCAGCCAATCCTCGTTCTTGAGCACGGCGATGATGATCTCGGCAATGCCCAGCGTCGCAATCGCCAGGTAGTCCGAGCGCAACCCCAGCGCGGTCTTGCCGATCACCCAGGCCGCGCCGGCGGCCAGCAGCCCGCCCACCGGCCAGGCCAGCACCACCGGCAGGCCCAGCCCGCCGAGATAGCCGGTCAGCGCCGGGTCGATCCGCTCGATCTCCGCCACCGCCGGATCGAACAGCGCCCGGTAGATCACGAAGCCCGCCACCAGCACACTCAGCGACACCAGGGCGCGCGGCCAGCCCCGGGCCATCCTGCGCGTCACCCAGACCGCCAGCGCCAGCGTCAGAGCGCCCACCGCCAGCGCCGCCAGAACACCGCTGGCGCCGGCCGCCCAGGCTGCGCGCACCGGCGGCATGGCGATCACCACGGTTGCCAGCCCGCCCAGCGCCACGAAGCCCATAACACCGACGTTGAACAGCCCGGCAAAGCCCCATTGCAGGTTGACCCCCAGCGCCATCAGCGCCGAAACCAGCCCCATGTTGAGAATGAGAAGCGCCGAATTCCAGCTCTGGACAAAGCCGGTGCCAAGGATCAGCAAGGCCACAAGGCCGAACAGGCCGAAGGTTTTCACGGATTGGCTCATACCGATTTCCCCTTGAAGAGCCCGGTGGGCCGGATCAGCAGCACGATCACCAGAATGACAAAGCTCACCGCGAATTTGTAATCCGTGCCCAGAAGTTGCAGCAGGCTGTCAGGCTCCCAGGCCTCGGGCAGCAGGTATTCCGCCACTTTCTTCCAGGCATAGGTGATGCCGACCTCGGAAAAGGCGATGACAAAGCCGCCGGCAATCGCGCCCAGCGGGCTGCCCAGACCGCCGACGATGGCGCTGGCAAAGACCGGCAGCAGCAGCTGGAAATAGGTGAAGGGCTTGAAGGTCTTGTCGAGCCCGTAAAGCGTGCCGGCGATGGTCGCCAGGGTCGCCACCAGCAGCCAGGTGATCATCACCACCCGTTCCGGATTGATGCCCGAGAGCAGGGCGAGATCCTCGTTGTCGGAATAGGCCCGCATCGACTTGCCGGTGCGGGTGCGGTTGAGGAACCAGAACAGCAGCGCCACGGTGATCACCGCCGTCACCACCGTCAGCCCCTGGGTCGTGCGGATCCCCAGGCCTTCCTCCAGCCCGGTCAGCGCCTTGAAATCCCGGACCGAGATGATGAACCGCTCGCCATCGGCAAAACGCTGGTCGTCGGCGCCGATGACAAAGCGCACCACGCCGTTATAGACGAACATCACCCCCATCGAGACGATCACCAGGATCACCGGCTTGACCCGCTGCGCCCGGTAGAAGCGATAGACCAGGCGGTCGGTCAGCAGCACCAGCGCCATGCAGCCGAGAATGCCGAAGGGCAGGGCGAGCAGCGCGGTGGGCAGCGGCCCGAGGCTCACGCCCCAGCCCTGCAAGGCCCAGGTGACCAGAATGGTGACCATGGCGCCAAAGGCCATGGTGTCGCCATGGGCAAAATTGGAAAACCGCAGGATACCATAGATCAGCGTCACCCCCAGCGCGCCCAGCGCCAGCTGCGCGCCATAGGCGATGGCGGGGATCAGGACAAAATTGGCCAGCACCACCAATGCGTTCAGAATGTCCATCTCAGCCCCCCAGAAAACTGCGCCGGACCTCGGGGTCGGCCAGCAGGTCCTTGCCACTGCCGGTATGGGCATTGCGCCCCTGCACCAGCACATAGCCCTTGTCGGCGATCTCGAGCGCCTGGCGGGCGTTCTGCTCCACCATCAGGATGGAGATGCCTGTGCGCGCCACCTCGATGATCCGGTCGAACAGCTCGTCCATCACGATCGGGCTCACCCCGGCGGTCGGCTCGTCGAGCATCAGCACTTGCGGCTGGGTCATCAGCGCCCGGCCCACCGCCACCTGCTGGCGCTGCCCGCCCGACAATTCGCCCGCCGCCTGGTGACGCTTGTCGCGCAGGATCGGAAACAGGTCATAGACCTGCTCCATGGTGCCGCGGATGTCGTCGCGCCGGATGAAGGCGCCCATCTCGAGGTTTTCCTCGACCGACATCGCGCCAAAGATATTGCTGGTCTGCGGCACGAAGCCCATGCCGCGGGCCACCCGGTCCTGCGGGCTGAGCGCGGTGATCTCGCGTCCGTCCAGCCGCACCGCGCCGGAGCGCACGTCGAGCATGCCGAAGACCGCCTTCATCGCGGTCGACTTGCCGGCGCCGTTCGGCCCGACGATCACCGCGATCTCGCCCTTGTCGACCGCGATGGTGCACTCGTGCAGGATGTCCGGCCCCTTGCCATAGCCGCCGGTCATCGCCTCGCCGATCAGAAAGGGGTCAGCCATGCGCCGTTCCTTCCTCTTGCTGGAAATACCGCGGGGGTGTGGGGGCTGGCCCCCACCTGCGCAGCGCTGCCGCCATCACACCGTTTCCTTGTTCTTCAGACCGGTGCCGAGATAGGCCTCGATCACCTGGTCATCGGCCTTGATCTCGTCGATCGTGCCCTGGGCCAGCTTCTTGCCCTCGGCCATGACGATCACCGGATCGCAGAGCCGGGCGATGAAATCCATGTCGTGCTCGATCACGCAGAAGGTATAGCCGCGTTCCTTGTTGAGCCGCAGGATCGCGTCGGCAATGGTGTTCAGAAGCGTCCGGTTCACCCCGGCGCCGACCTCGTCGAGAAAGACGATGCGCGCGTCGACCATCATCGTGCGGCCCAGTTCGAGCAGTTTCTTCTGCCCGCCCGAGATGGCGCCGGCCGGGTGATCGGCCAGATGCGAGATGGTCAGGAATTCCAGCACCTGATCGGCCAGGGCGCGCAGGGCGCGTTCCTCCTCGGCAATCCGCCTGCGGCCGAACCAGGTGTTCCAGAGCGTTTCGCCGGATTGCCCGCCGGGCACCATCATCAGGTTCTCGCGGCAGGTCATCGAGCCGAATTCATGGGCGACCTGAAAGGTCCGCAACAGCCCCTTGGAAAACAGCACATGCGGCGCCAGGCCGGTGATGTCCTCATCTTCCATGAAGACCTTGCCCGAGGTCGGCGGCAGCACGCCGGCGATCACGTTGAACAGCGTCGTCTTGCCGGCGCCGTTGGGGCCGACCAATGCGGTGACCGAGCCTTTCTCGATCTCCAGCGTCGCGCCGTCCACGGCGTGAAATCCGCCGAAATGTCTGTGCAGGTTCTCAACCCGGATCACGCCATCTGCCCCCCTTTTGGCAAAACAGCCCGGGACCTCCGGGCTGTTTCCGTCTCATGACTGCAAAGCTCTTATCAGCGGTAACCGATCGCTTCCAGCTTGCCGTTCTTCATTTCCATCTCGGCATAGCCGCCCGAGGCTTCGCCCGGCTCGATCAGCTCGACCGAAGAGGCGCCGACATAATCGATGTCGGTGCCGGCCGCGATCAGTTCGATCGCCTTGGCCAGTTCGCCGGCATAGACCTTCTCGCCCGGGGCATTGGCCAGTTCCATCACCTTGGCCGCCGCATCGGCGCCATTGGTCGACCCCGCCGCCGCCATCGACAGCAGGATCAGCGCCATCGAATCATAGGCTTCCTTGGCATAGACCGATGTGCCGTCGAAACCGGCCGCTTCGGCCATGGCCAGGAACTCGTCGCCGCGTTCATTCTCGACGCTGGGGTTCTGCCCAAAGCTGCCGTCGATGTCGCTGCCGAAGTTGTTTTCAAGCGCGGTGCCGATCATGCCGTCGGGCAGCACGAAGGTCTCGAACGCCCCGGTGTCGAGCGCCGCCTGGATCACGCCGGAGCCGCCCTGATCGACATAGCCGATCACCACCAGCGCATCGCCGCCGGCCGAGGCCAGCGAGCCGACTTCGGCCGAGTAATCCGCCTTGCCGTCCTCATGGCTGGCCGAAAGGGTGACGCTGCCGCCGGCCGCCTCGAAGGCCTGCTGGAACGACGAGGCGAGGCCCGAGCCGTAATCGTTGTTGGTATAGGTCACGGCGACCTCGTCGATGCCGCGTTCCATGATGATCTCGGCCATCACCTCGCCTTGACGCGCGTCGGAGGGCGCCATGCGGAAGAACAGCCCGTTGTCCTCGATCGACGACAGGCCCGGCGAGGTCGCCGACGGCGAGATTTGCAGGATGCCATTGGGCAGCGACACATTGGTCAGCACCGCGCCGGTCGCGCCCGAGCACATCGCGCCCAGGATGGCCGAGACGCCGTCCGAGGTGACCAGACGTTCGGCCGCAGCGGTAGCTGCTGCCGCATCGGCACAGGTGCCGTCGCCGCGCACCGCTTCGGCCATCATGCCGTCTAGGATGCCGCCGGCCTCGTTGACCTCGGCCAGCGCCATTTCGCCACTGTCCGCCATCGCCGGAGCAAGGGTTTCGAGCGGGCCGGTAAAGCCCAGGATGATTCCCACCTTGACCATCTCGGAGTGGCTCGCCGCTTGAGCGGTCATTGCCCCCAGGCCGGTCAGCGCTGTTGCCAGCAAAAACTTTTTCATCGTGATGTCTCCCTGATTGGATAACACTATCCGGCGGCCAGCCTATGCGCGGTTTCTGGCAAAGAAAAGACCGATTGCCGCCGGGTCAGGGGTGGTTGATCACGAAAACATCAGGCGGATGGCCGGCCGGTCCTGGTGCACTATCGTATTGACGGCAAACAGGAGGATCCCATGCTGCGTCTCGTTCTGACATTCCTGCTGGCCGCGAGCGGGCTGGCGGCCGCGCCGCTCGACACATCCGTTGGCCGGGTCGAGGTGGCCCCGGTGGTGCGCGGTCTCGACGAGCCCTGGTCGGTGGGCTTCCTGCCCGGTGGCGGGCTGCTGATCACCGAGCGCGACGGCAGGCTGCTGCATGTGGGCCGGGGCGGCAAGCATTCCGAAGTCGCCGGGCTGCCGCCGATCGCGGCGGTGGGCCAGGGCGGTCTGCTCGACGTGCTGGTGCCGCGCGATTTCCGCCAGAGACGCGAAATCTTCCTCTCTTACGCCAGGCCCGAGGGCCGCAGCGCCGGCACTGCGGTAATGCGCGGCCGGCTGAGCGAGGACGGCGGGCAACTCACCCAGGTCAAGACGATCTTTTCGATGACCGCGCCCAGCCGCAAAGGCCAGCATTTCGGCTCGCGGCTGGTCGAGGCCCGCGACGGCACGCTGTTTCTGACCATCGGCGACCGGGGCGACCGGCCGTCGGCGCAGGATGTGACACGCCACAACGGATCTGTCCTGCATCTCACCCGCGACGGCGCCCCGGCGCCGGGCAACCCCGATCTCGGCCCCGATGCGCAGCCCGAGATCTGGTCTTATGGCCACCGCAACCCGCAGGGCGCGGCGCTCGATCTGCAAGGCGACCTCTGGGTCAACGAACATGGCGCGCGCGGCGGAGACGAGGTCAACCGGATCCGGCGCGGCGCCAATTACGGCTGGCCGGTCATCGCCTATGGCCGGCATTATTCCGGGGCCAAGATCGGCGAAGGCACCGCCAAGCCCGGCATGGAACAGCCCGAGCATTACTGGGATCCCTCGATCGCCCCCTCGGGCATGATGTTCTATTCCGGCAAGCTCTGGCCCGCATGGCGCGGCGATCTCTTTGTCGGCTCGCTGAAGTTCGAGTACATCTCGCGGCTCGACGGCGAGCCGTTGCGCGAGCGCGAGCAGATCAAATCCGCCGCCACCGAACGGGTACGTGACATCCGCGAAGCGCCGGACGGCTCGATCTGGTTTCTCAGCGTCGGGCAGGGGACACTCTATCGCATGACGCCGGCCAACTGAGGCCTCTGGACGCAACGCCCGCAAGCCGCCAAACTCGCGGTATCACCCGGGAGTTTTTCCATGACCCTCTTGCTCCGCCTTGCCCTCTGCCTCGCGCTGCTGCTGCCGATCGCGGCGCCGGCCCAGAACGCGCAGGCCTTTTTTGACAATTACCTCGCGATGCGCGCCCGTCTCGACACGCTGGTCAAGAACCGCGATTTCGCCGAGGTCATGCCGGTTTTTGGGGATCAGACCGATCCGGCCGAGCTGGAGGCGCTGGAACGGCGCGTGCGCGAGATCTATCCGCGCGATTTCGAAAATGTCGCCCTGATCCGCCGGCAGGACATGGATCACGGCTTCCGGCAAGAGCTCATCGCCTATTGGGAAGGCACGCAATACATCTACATCTATATCGTGCTGCATGACCGCGACGACGGCATCGTCGCGCTGGTATTCAACTTCAACAGCGAATTCGACGAGCTGAACGCCAAGTTCTAGGATCCCTGGCGCGAGCCATGGGTGCCGCGCTCGCGATAAGGCGTGGTGTCGTAATGCGCGCGGTAGCATTTCGAGAAATGCGACGGCGAGGCAAATCCGCAGGCCAGCGCCACGTTGATCACGCTCATGTCGGTCTGCATCAGCAGGTTGCGCGCCTTTTCCAGCCGCAGTTCCATGTAATAGCGCTTGGGGCTCCGGTTGAGATAGCGCCGGAACAGCCGCTCGAGCTGACGGGTCGACATGCCCACATCCTTGGCCAGGATCGACGGGCTGATCGGCTCTTCGATATTGGCCTCCATCTTCTGGATCACCATGCTCAGCTTGGGATGGCGCACGCCGATGCGGGTGGGCACCGAAAGCCGCTGGCTGTCCTGATCGGTGCGGATCGAGGAATAGATCATCTGGTCCGCCACCGCATTCGCCAGCTCGGGCCCGTGATCGTCGGCCAGCACCTTGAGCATCATGTCGAGCGACGAGGTGCCGCCGGCGGTGGTGATGCGCGGGCCGTCGATGGCAAAGATCATCTTCGACAGGCCGACATCCTCGAATTCCTCGGAGAAGCTGTCGTAGTTTTCCCAGTGGATCGTCGCGCGCCGCCCGTCCAGAAGCCCGGCGCGCGCCAGAACATAGCTGCCGGTGCAGAGCCCGCCGATCACCGGCCCCTTGCGCGCCTCGCGGCGCAGCCAGTTGAGCAAGCGCTTGGTAGTGGCATGCTGGATCTCGATGCCGCCGCAGACCAGGATTACGTCGTCGCGCTGCATATCCTCGAGATCGCCCTGAAGCTGGAAAGAAGTGCCGGCCGAGCAGGTCTGGCTTTCGCCGCCTTCGCCGAGAATGCGCCACGAATACAGCGCCTTGCCCGACATGCGGTTGGCCAGCCGCAGGCATTCGAGGGCCGCCGAGAAAGGCAGCAGCGAGAAGTTCTCGAGCAGGACAAAGACAAACCGGCGCGGTTTGGCCGGTGCGGTCACCTGAACGTCTTCGGTCTTGGAATTCATAAGCAGCGGACCCTTGAAGTGGAGGTCTCTTTTCGACTTTCCCTGTGTCGCAAAAGGACAGATGGCGCCAGTTGGACCCAAGCCCCCGGCAAGGTCAAGCCCCGCCGCAAATCGCATATGGTCACTCTGGGCCCGAGTTTGTATAAGCGGGCCGTTCCGATATCGCTAACCACCGGAGATGAGAGATGAGCGAGTGGCAAAAATCTGACTGGCGCAACAAGCCCCGGATTCAGATGCCGGAGTATACCGACGCGGAGGCCCTGCATGCCGTCGAGGCGCAACTGGCCAAATATCCGCCGCTCGTCTTTGCCGGCGAGGCCCGCACGCTGAAGGCCCGGCTGGCCGATGCCTCGCGCGGCGAGGCCTTTTTGTTGCAGGGCGGCGATTGCGCCGAGAGCTTTCAGCAGTTTTCGGCCGACGGCATCCGCGACACGTTCAAGGTGATGTTGCAGATGGCGATGGTGCTGACCTTTGGCGCCAAGGTGCCGGTGGTCAAGGTCGGCCGCATGGCCGGCCAGTTCGCCAAACCGCGCTCGGCGCCGACCGAGGTCAAGGATGGTCAGGAGCTGCCCAGCTACCGTGGCGACATCATCAACGAGCTTGAGTTCACCCCCGAAAGCCGCATCCCCGATCCGTCGAAGATGCTTCAGGCCTACACCCAGGCGGCGGCAACGCTGAACCTGCTGCGCGCCTTTTCGACCGGCGGCTATGCCGATGTGCATCAGGTCCACCAGTGGACGCTGGGCTTTACCGACCGCGAGGAGAGCGAGAAATACCGCGCCATGGCCGGGCGGATCACCGATGCGCTCGACTTCATGATTGCGGCCGGCGTCACCAGCGACAACAACCATGCGCTTCAGACGGTGGATTTCTACACCAGCCACGAAAGCCTTCTGCTGGAGTACGAAGAGGCGCTGACCCGCAAGGACAGCACGTCGGGCAAATGGCTCGCAGGCTCCGGCCACATGCTCTGGATCGGCGACCGCACGCGCCAGCCTGATGGTGCGCATGTGGAATTTGCCAGCGGCGTGCAGAACCCGATCGGGTTGAAATGCGGCCCGACCACAACGGCCGAGGATCTCAAGGTGCTGATGTCCAAGCTGAACCCGGAGAACGAGGCCGGCAAGCTGACGCTGATCGCGCGTTTCGGCGCCGGTTCGGTGGGCGAGCACCTGCCGCGGCTGATCAAGGCGGTGCAGGAAGAGGGCGCCAATGTGGTCTGGTCCTGCGATCCGATGCACGGCAACACGATCAAATCGGCCACCGGCTACAAGACCCGGCCGTTCGACAGCGTGCTGCGCGAGGTCAAGGAATTCTTTGCGGTGCACAAGGCCGAGGGCACGATCCCCGGCGGCGTGCATTTCGAGATGACCGGCCAGGACGTGACCGAATGCACCGGCGGCGTGCGGGCGGTGACCGAAGAGGATCTGTCGGACCGCTACCACACCGCCTGCGACCCGCGGCTGAACGCCTCGCAGTCGCTCGAACTGGCCTTCCTCGTGGCCGAGGAACTGGTGGCGCGGCGTGATGCAAACGCCTCGAGCCTGGCGGGCTGATCGCCCGACATCGCCGGTGACACATCTACGCCCTCGCGAAACTTCGCGGGGGCGTATTCTTTTGGAGGCACACTGTTGCGGCCCGCCAAGCGCCGTCAGCGGTCGCTTTTGACCACCCGCAGATGCGGCACCTTGCGCGGCCGGAACCCGGCCCGAGGATCACCGAAGCCCGCCACGGGCTGAGGCCGGGTTGGCTGGCGCGGGCGGTCGGCGAGCGCCGAGATATCCGCCTGCACGATCTCGAAGCGGCGCGGGGCGCGGCCGATCGGGCCATCGGTGACAAAACACCCGAGCGCCCGGTTCACATCGCCGAAATCATCGGCCAGCGGCAAGAGCAGCAGCCGCCCGCTCAGCGCGGGCTTGCCCAGCCGTTTTTCCGCGATGAGCGAAAGCTCGGCCCGCGCGGGGGTGGCAAAGACCTCTTCCAACGCGGGGGCCAGACGTGCGCGCGAGACCGGGACGATCATCGCAGAAAGCGGCATGCCGCGCACCTCCATGCCCATCAGATCACACAGATGGGTGCCGCCGATCCGAAGCCGGGCATGGGTCGGCGCCACCTGTTCGGCGATAAAGGCAAACTCGAGCGCGGTCTCGATGCCGCGCGGATCGATCTCTGATCGCGGCGGCACGGTGCGCCCACCGCGCATCGCCTCCCAATAGGCCTCGACCTGTTGCAGGGGCCGGCACCACTTGGCGCGCAGTTTGTCGGCCAACGGCAGAATGTCCGCCGGGCCGCCAAGATCCCGGAATGCCCCGAGGGTGACCCCGGGCTTTCTGTCACCTGAAGACATGGTTTCTCCCTCAATCGCCGCCCTTTCATTGTCGCCTGAAAGGTTACGCCTCTCACTCTGCGCGACAATGGTTACCCAATTCCTAATATGTCACGGTTATCTAGAATTGTGGGGATTTTTGGCCCGGTTGGTTAACCCGGAGCCCGGCGGCCGGTCGCGCTCCGCATGGCATTTCGGCTTGCCCGGACCACGGGGATTGCCTATTCCGGTTGATAAATCATGCGGATAAGGGCCCTTGCGTTGCAAGATGTTGTGCGTCCGGGACGGGGGAATGTGATGCTGCAATCGATGACAGGTTTCGCCGCCGGGCAAGGCGCCAAAGGCGACTTCAGCTGGACCTGGGAAATCCGGAGCGTCAACGCCAAGGGGCTCGACCTGCGCATTCGCGTCCCTGACTGGATCGAGGGGTTGGAAACCGAGTTGCGCAAGCAGGTCTCCGGCGCGTTGAAGCGGGGCAATGTCACGGTCAATCTGCGCCTCTCGCGCGAGGACACCGCCGGCGCCCAACGGCTCAACAGCCAGCAGCTGGACCAGGTGCTCACCGCGCTGGCCGAGATCGAACAACAGGCGATCACCCGCCACGTATCGCTCGCGCCGTCGACCGCCGCCGAGATCATCGCCTTGCGCGGCATGATGGAACAGGACGAGGAGGCCACCGATACCGCGCAGCTCCGAACCGCACTTGTCGAGGATTTTCAAGCAGTTCTGGCTTCTTTCTGCGACATGAGGTCAGGTGAGGGCGCGACGCTTCGGAGCGTTCTTGCCGCCCATCTCGACGAGATCGAAACGCTGGTCATCGCCGCCCAGGCCGCAGCCGAGGCGCGTCGGCCCAAGGCCCGCGAAACACTCATGCTGGCGCTGGCCGCAGTGCTGGACGGCGCCGCCGAGGTCGACGAAGACCGGATTGCCCAAGAGCTTGCGATTCTGGCTGTAAAATCGGATATAACAGAAGAAATCAATCGCTTGCACGCCCATGTAAAGGCAGCGCGTGAGCTTGTGGCCGCGCAATCGAGCGTCGGGCGCAAGCTCGATTTCCTGATGCAAGAGTTCAACCGCGAGGCCAATACGCTCTGCTCGAAATCCGGCGACAGCGCGCTCACCTCCGTGGGGCTCGACCTCAAGGCGGTGATCGACCAGATGCGTGAGCAGGTTCAGAACGTGGAGTGAGAAACATGGCGGACAGCAAGCGACGCGGGCTCTTGATCATCCTGTCCTCGCCGTCGGGCGCGGGCAAATCGACGCTCGCCAAACGGCTGCGGGCCTGGGACAATTCGATTGTCTTCTCGGTGTCGGCCACGACCCGAAAACCGCGCCCGGGCGAGGTGAATGGCGTCGATTATCACTTTGTTTCGGAAGCGGAATTCAAGAAAACCGTGGCCGAGGGCGGGATGCTCGAACATGCCCATGTCTTCGGCAACTTCTACGGCTCGCCCAAGGCGGCGGTGGAAGAGGCGATCAACGCCGGCAAGGATGTGCTGTTCGACATCGACTGGCAGGGCGCACAGCTGATCGAGAATTCGGATCTCGGCCGCCACACGCTTTCGGTCTTTCTGCTGCCGCCCTCGATCACCGAGCTGCGCCGCCGGCTCGAGACCCGCGCCCAGGACAGCGAAGAGGTGATCTCGAAGCGGATGCAGAAAAGCTGGGACGAGATAAGCCATTGGGGCAGTTACGATTTCGTTCTGGTCAATGACGATCTGGATCACACCGAAGCCAAGCTCAAGACCATCGTGACCGCCACCCGCCTGCGCCGGCTGCAACAGCCCGATCTGACAGATCACGTGCGCAAACTGCAATCGGAATTCGAGGATTTGCCATGACGCTTTATGCCCTTGACGGCCTTCGCCCGGAGATCGCCGAAGACACCTGGATCGCCCCCGATGCCAATCTGATCGGCCGGATCGTGGTCGAGACGGGCGGTTCTGTCTGGTTTGGCTGCACCCTGCGCGGCGACAACGAGGAAATCCGCGTCGGCGCCGGCAGCAACGTGCAGGAAAACGTTGTGTGTCATACGGATCCGGGCTTTCCCTTGCGTATCGGATCAGGCTGCACCATCGGCCACAAGGCGATGCTGCATGGCTGTGTGATCGGCGAAAACTCCCTGATCGGCATGGGGGCCACGGTGCTCAACGGCGCCCGGATCGGGCGCAACTGTCTGATCGGGGCCGGCGCGCTGATCACCGAAGGCAAGGAGATCCCCGACGGCAGCCTGGTGATGGGCACGCCGGGCAAGGTGGTGCGCCAGCTTGACGATGCGGCGATCGAAGGCCTGCGGAAATCGGCGCGGCATTATCAGGACAACATGCGCAGGTTCCGCGCCGGGCTGGAGGCGCTCTAGATGCGCAATGACAAGGGCACTTTGATCCGCCCCGAGATCCTGTCCGAAGGCATCAGCCGGCCGGTGGTAACACCTCTTTCACCTTCCGTGGTCTATGCTTCGGACACGCCCGATACGCTGGATTCGCAATATGAGGGGCGGGCGCAGGGCTATACTTACGCGCGTGAGGGGCATCCCAACGCCGATCTTCTGGCGCGGCGGATTGCGGCGATGGAGGGTGTTGACGACGGGCTGATGCTGGGCTCGGGCATGGCGGCGGTGACGGCGGTGCTGCTGGGGCTGTGCAAGAGTGGCGACCATGTGATTGGCGGCGATCAGCTTTACGGTCGCTCGCTGCGCATGATGCGGGAGGATCTGCCGCGGCTGGGCATCGCCACCAGCCTCGCCGATCCGACCGACCCGGAGGCCTTTCGCAAGGCGCTGCGGCCGGAAACGCGGCTGATCCTGCTCGAGGTGGTGTCGAACCCGACCTTGCGGGTCGCCGATGTCCGGGGCATTGCCGCGGTGGCGAAAGAGGCGGGCGTGCTGCTGGTGGTCGACAACACCTTTACCACCCCGCGCGGCATCCGGCCGTTCGAGCTGGGCGCGGATGTGGTGCTGCATTCGGTGACCAAGCTTCTGGCCGGGCATTCCGACGTGACCCTGGGCTGGGTCGCGGCACGCGATGCCGCGCTGCAAAAGGCGATGTATGATTTCGCGGTGACCACCGGCATGACGCCGAGCCCGTTCGACTGCTGGCTGGCCGAACGCGGGATGATGACCTTCGATCTCCGCTTCGAAAGGGCGCAGGCCACCGCCGCGGCCCTGGCCGAGGCGCTGGCCGGCATGGAGGGCGTGCGGCGGGTGCTCTATCCGACGCGCGCCGATCACCCCGATCGCGCGCTGGCCGGGACATTGCTGACCGGCGGCTGCAACATGGTCTCGTTCGAGATCGCGGGCGGACGGGCGCAGGCCAATGCGCTGACCGAGGCCGCCAGGGGCGTGGCCTTTGCGCCGACTCTGGGCGATGTCGGCACGACATTGTCGCATCCGGCCTCGTCCTCGCATCGCGGCCTGAGCGAAGAGGCCCGCGCGGCATTGAGCATCACCGAAGGCTTCTTCCGGGTCTCGGTGGGGCTCGAGGAACCGGGGGCGCTGATTGCGGAATTCACCCGCGCGGTCGCGGCGGCGCGGGCGATCTGACGATGACGGATGCGCGCGAACTCCTGCAATCGGTGGTCGATGCCTTGCCGCAGCCGATGGTTGTGATTGGCGACGACGAGCGCATCCATCACGTCAATGGGCCGGCCCTGCGGTTGGTCGGCAACAATGCGGTGGGCCGGCATTTCATCACCGCGCTGCGCCAGCCGTCGCTGCTGGATACGGTCGAGGCAACGCTGCGCGACCACGCGCCGCGCCAGACCAGTTTCCTGACCCGCGAAGACGGGCAGGACGTGACCTATGCGATCCGCTGCGCCGCGATACACCGCGGCGACCGGCATGGTGTTCTGCTCAGCTTCGAGGACGTCACCGACGTGGAGGCGGCCAGCCAGATGCGGCGCGATTTCGTGGCCAATGTCAGCCATGAGCTGAAAACCCCGCTGACCGCGCTCCTGGGCTTTATCGAGACCATTCTGCATGGCCCGGCGCGCGAGGATGCCGCCGCCCGCGACCGGTTTCTCGGCATCATGGAGGCCGAGGCCGAACGGATGAACCGGCTGGTGGGCGATCTGCTGTCGCTCAACCGGGTCGAGGCGACCGAGCGGATGCGGCCTACCAGCCGGATCGACCTGGCGGTGCTGCTGACTTCGGTGGTCAAGAGTCTGAGCGGGATCGCCGGGGATGCCGGGCTCGAGATCCGGGCGGATGTGCCCGAGCCGCCGGTGTCGGTGCCGGGCGACGCCGATCAGCTGCGGCAGGTGCTGACCAACCTGATCGAGAACGCGATCAAATATGGCGCCGAGGGCAAGCGGATCGATGTGCGCCTGACGCCGCCGGCCTATCATCCGCGCATGCGCTGCGATGCGGTGGAACTCGTGGTGCGCGATTTCGGGCCGGGCTTTGACCCGGTGCATATTCCGCGGCTGACCGAGCGGTTCTATCGCGTCGACAGCCACCGGTCGCGCCAGATGGGCGGCACCGGGTTGGGGCTGGCGATCGTCAAACACATCATCGGCCGGCATCGCGGCCGCATCCAGATCGAATCCGAGCCGGGGCAGGGCGCGGCCTTCCGGGTGCTTCTGCCCGCCTGACCCTGCGTCACGTAACAGCCTGGCGAATCTCCGGGTGTCACAATCGGCGGCCAAGCCGGTTTCAGCCCCGTGGGTGCAGCGCCGCGCCCTGGCTGATGGTGCTCTGCAAACCAGATAGTCACCAGACACATGCAGATTTTTTATTAAGCAATATCAGATAGATATTTTCTTATCTTCGGGAGAACTCCGCGAATGTGGCCGGGATACTGCACTGTCTTCTGCACTGTCATAAAACCGTTACGTAAGTGTCACAAAAGCATTGCCGACGGCCTCTAGCAGTGCCCGCAGCGGACGCCACGACGCTGTAACCCCGGCGTCCCGATACGAGACAACAGGAGCTCTTCCATGAACTTTGTGAAACTGACCGCCTCTACCCTGGCGATCGCTGCCGTTTCCGCAACTGCCGCTTCCGCGCGCGACCAGATCCGCATCGTCGGCTCGTCGACCGTGTTTCCGTTCTCCACCGCCGTGGCAGAGCAATTCGGCAAATCCACCGATTTCGCCACGCCGGTCGTTGAATCCACCGGCTCGGGCGGTGGCGTGAAGCTCTTCTGCGCAGGCGTCGGCGAAGAGCATCCTGACATCACCAACGCGTCGCGTCGCATCAAGCAGTCCGAAGTCGAGACCTGCATCGAGAACGGTGTGAGCCTGACCGAGGTTGTCGCCGGTTACGACGGCATCGTCATCGCCAACGCGAAATCCGGCCCCGATTTTGAACTGACCCTCGGTCAGGTCTGGGAAGCGCTGGCGGCCAATGGCCCGATGCCCACCACCTGGGACGAGATCGACCCGGCGCTGCCCGCCGTCGAAATCGAGGTTCTCGGCCCCCCGCCGACCTCCGGCACTCGCGACGCCTTTGAAGAGCTGGCGATGGCGGCTGGCTGTGAAGAGGCCGGTGGCGACGATTGCGAAGGCGAAGGCCTGCACATCCGCGAAGACGGAAAATACATCGAATCCGGCGAAAACGACAACCTGATCGTGTCGAAGCTGGAAGCCAACGATCGCGCCCTGGGCGTCTTCGGCTTCTCTTTCCTCGACCAGAACGCCGACGCCCTGAAAGGCGCCGTCGTCAATGACGTCGAGCCGACCTTCGAAGCCATCGCCGCCGGTGACTATCCGGTGTCGCGTTCGATGTATTTCTACATCAAGCACGCGCATGTCGGCGTCATCCCCGGTGTCATCGAATATGCCACCGAGTTCGTGAACGCCAATGGCGACGACGGCTATCTGATCGATCTCGGCCTGATCCCGGTCGACGAAGACCTGATGGCCAAGAACCAGGACGCCGTGGCAAACCTGCCCGAGCTGACCGCGGAAAACTACTGATCGCTTTTGGCGATTGACGATACACCGGGGGCGGGTTACCGCCCTCGGTTCATTTTTCCGGGCAGGGAGCGATCCCGTCAGGCCCGGAGCGACCCGCCGTATCCCGGAGCCTGACTGATGGTATTCACCCTGACACTGGCCATTTTCGCGCTGGCAATCGCGGCCTATCTGCTGTCCAGCCGCCGCGCCGCCAAGGTGGCCGCAACCGATGACGTGCATCTGCATTCCCGCCCGTCCTACCACGGTCTGCACAGCTTCCTCTGGGTGCTGATCAGCGGCTGGGGCATTCTTCTTTTCCTTGTCATCTTCGGCAACTGGTGGGTCACCTCCAGCCTGATGTCCCAGATCGCCGAGGCAGCGCCCGACGCCGCGATCATCGAACGCCAGCTGATCCTGTCCGACGCCCGCGCCATCGCCGAAGGGCGGATTTCCTCGGAAAGCGGCGAATTGCGCCAGGCGCTGGCCCTGCGGTTCGCGCGGCTCGATGCCATCCACAGCTGGGCGCTGATCGTGCTTGGCCTGGGCGGCGCCTTTCTCGCCGGACTTTATTCCTATGGCCGTGTGGCGCCGGAATGGCGCGCCCGCAACCATTCGGAAAAGGTGATCCGCGCGGTGCTTCTGGTGATGGCCGGGATCGCCATCCTGACCACCATCGGCATCGTGCTGTCGCTGATCTTCGAGACGATGCGCTTTTTCAGCGCCATCGACTGGCAGATCCACAAATATCTCTTCGGCACCACCTGGAGCCCGCTCTCGGGCGTGTTCGAGGGCAAGATGGACGCCGACAAGGTGGGGGCGCTGCCGCTCTTTGCCGGCACGTTGCTGATCACCCTGATCGCCATGATCGTGGCGGTGCCGGTGGGATTGTTCGCGGCGATCTACCTGTCGGATTTCGCCTCGGCGCGGGTGCGTGCCTTTGCCAAGCCGATGCTGGAAATTCTCGCCGGCATTCCGACTGTGGTCTACGGCTTCTTTGCCGCGATCACTCTGGCGCCGTTGCTGCGCGACGGCGGCGAGGCGATCGGTATCCGCGTCGCCTCGGAATCGGCCTTGGCGGCGGGGATCGTGATGGGGGTGATGATCATTCCCTTCATCTCATCGCTGTCGGACGACGTCATCAACTCGGTGCCGCAATCGCTGCGCGACGCCTCGCTCGGCCTCGGCGCGACCAAGGCGGAAACCATGCAGCAGGTGGTTCTGCCAGCGGCGCTGCCGGGGATCGTCTCGGCGGTTCTGCTGGCTGTGAGCCGCGCCATCGGCGAGACGATGATCGTGGTGATGGCGGCCGGGCAGGGCGCCAACCTGACGGCCAACCCGCTCGAGGCGGTGACCACCGTGACGGTGCAGATCGTGGCGCTGATCACCGGCGACACCGAGGCCGAAACTGCGGCCGGTCCGGCCTTTACCCTGGGGTTCACGCTCTTCGTGCTGACCCTGATCATGAACATGGCGGCGCAGCGGCTTGTCGCGAAGTACCGTGAAAAGTACGACTGAGAAGGCATTGAGACATGGCTGATATCTCCACCAATCCCCAAGGCGGTCGCGGCTTCGATCACGGCAGCATCACCGCCGGCTCGTCGCGCCTGAAACGTCGGCGCTGGGCCGAACTACGGCTCAAGGCCTACGGCATCGCCGCCATCGGCATCGCCGGCTTCGCCCTCGTCGCGCTGCTCAGCTCGGTCGTGGCCCAGGCTTCCCGGGCAATGACCGAACATTACATCACCGCCGAGGTGACGCTCGACCCCGAGGCGCTTGGCATTTCCGCAGACGCCACCGGTAACGAGATCCTGCGCGCGGATTTCGACGGGCTGACCACACAGGTCATGCGCGACGCCTTTCCCGAGGCCAGCGGCCGCACCGAACGGCGGGCCCTGGGCAACCTGATCTCCGGCGGTGCGCCCTTTGAGCTTGCCGACAAGATCACCGCCGAACCCGGGCTTCTGGGCGAGACGATCACCTATGATTTCCTCGCCTCCGACGTGACCGATCTCTATCTCAAGGACGAATACGGCACGCTGAACCAGGAGCCGGTCAGCGGCAGCCTGAGCGTGCAGGAGAGCGACGATGGCGATCTGATCCTGACCAGCACCGCCGAGGATTTCTCGGGTGCGCTGACGCAGGTGAAGGCGCGGCTGTTTACCGACGCCGAGGATCTGCGCGTCAAGGCGGCGCGTCAGACCAATGCCGTGGCGGTCTATACCGAACGCGCCGCGGCGGCCGAAACCGAAGAGGATCGCACCGAACAGCTTGAAAAGGCCGAAAAGGCCCGAGCCAACGAACAGGAGCTGCTGGACGAAGCCGCCGCCATCGAGGCGCGGGCCCATGCAGCAGGCGGCACCGAAGAGGTGGACGACGAGAACATCTCGCTTCTGGTCAAGGCCGGCGGCGGCTGGATCCGGCTGACCGAGGTCAGCCTGACCCAAGCGCGTGGCGAGGTCATGACCCGGACCGCGCTGCCGATCGAGGCCAGCACCGACTGGGGGTTCTATACCACCAGCCAGCCGGAATCCTCGCGCAAGGTCACGGATCACCAGATCGTCTGGATCGAGACGCTCAAGGACCGGGGCCAGATCAAGGAAACCTTCAACTGGCGCTTCTTTACCTCGGCCGACAGCCGGGCGCCGGAACTGGCGGGTATCCGCGGTGCGCTGGTGGGCTCGCTGCTGACCATGGCCGTGACCTTCGGGCTGGCCTTTCCGATCGGCGTGCTGGGCGCGATCTATCTCGAGGAATTCGCCCCCAAGAACCGCTTCACCAACTTCCTCGAGGTGAATATCAACAACCTCGCTGCGGTGCCCTCGATCGTCTTTGGCCTGCTGGGTCTGGCGGTCTTTCTCAACGTCTTCGGCGTGCCACGCTCGGCGCCCTTGGCCGGCGGGATCGTGCTGGCGCTGATGACCCTGCCGACGATCATCATCGCCGCCCGCGCCGCCATTCAGGCGGTGCCGCCCTCGATCCGCGAAGCGGCCCTGGGTGTGGGTGCCTCCAACGTGCAGGCCAGCTTTCACCATGTTCTGCCGCTGGCGATGCCCGGCATCCTGACCGGCACCATCATCGGCATGGCGCAGGCGCTGGGGGAAACCGCACCGCTGATCATGATCGGCATGGTGGCCTTCATCGTCGATGTGCCCACCGGCATCACCGACAGCGCGACCGTTCTGCCGGTGCAGGTCTACCGCTGGTCCGACTTTCCCGAACGCGCGTTCGAGGCGCGCACAGCGGCGGCGATCTGCGTCCTGCTTCTCTTCCTGGTCCTCATGAACCTTCTGGCCATTGTCCTGCGCCGCCGGTTCGAGCGCCGCTGGTAACGAAAGGAACCCCGATGTACGATACCCCGAAAGCGGAGACCGCAGTGACGAGCAACGAGATCAAGTTCTCGGCGAACAATGTCGACGTCTATTACGGCGACACCCACGCCATCAAGAATGTCGACGTCCAGATCGAAGCCAATACCGTGACCGCCTTCATCGGCCCGTCAGGCTGCGGCAAGTCGACCTTCCTGCGGTGCCTCAACCGGATGAACGACACCATCGATATCTGCCGCGTCGAAGGCGATATCCGTCTCGATGGCGAAGACATCTACGACAAGAAGGTCGATCCGGTGCAGCTGCGCGCCAAGGTGGGCATGGTGTTCCAGAAGCCGAACCCCTTCCCGAAGTCGATCTACGACAATATCGCTTATGGCCCGCGCATCCACGGCCTGGCCAAGAACAAGGCCGATCTCGACGTGATCGTCGAAAAATCGCTCCGCCGCGGCGCCATCTGGGATGAGGTCAAGGACCGGCTGCATGCACCCGGCACCGGGCTTTCCGGCGGCCAGCAGCAGCGGCTCTGCATCGCCCGCGCGGTGGCGACGGAACCGGAAGTCCTGTTGATGGACGAACCCTGTTCGGCGCTTGACCCGATTGCCACCGCCCAGGTCGAAGAACTGATCGACGAGCTGCGCTCGCAATATTCGGTGGTGATCGTGACCCACTCGATGCAGCAGGCCGCGCGGGTCAGCCAGAAGACCGCCTTTTTCCACCTCGGCAACCTGGTGGAATTCGGCGATACCTCGAAAATCTTTACCAACCCCGAAGATCCCCGCACCGAAAGCTACATCACCGGTCGGATCGGGTAAGGAGCATATCATGCAAGAGCACATCGTAAGTTCCTTCGACCGCGATCTCGAAGGCATCCAGGCGCGGATCATGAAGATGGGCGGGCTGGTCGAACAGGCGATCCTCGACGCCGCCGAAGCGCTCGAGACCCGCGACGAAGAGCTCAGCGACAAGGTGCGCCGTGGCGACAAGGTGATCGACGAGCTTGACGAGCTGATCCACGAAGAGGCCGCCCGGGTGATCGCCCTGCGCGCGCCGACGGCGGTCGACCTGCGGGTGATCCTCTCGGTGATGAAGACCTCGAACGATCTGGAGCGGATCGGCGATCTGGCCAAGAACATGGCCAAGCGCAATTCGGTCCTGATGCAGCTGACCCAGATCGACGGCGCCACCGCCGCCCTGCGCCGCATGGCCCGCGCGGTCGAGGTGATGCTCAAGGATGCGCTGGACAGCTATATCCAGCGCGACGCGGCACTGGCCCGCGACGTCATCCTGCGCGACCGCGACGTCGATCAGATGTACAATGCCACCTTCCGCGAATTCCTCACCTTCATGATGGAGGATCCGCGCAACATCACCGCCTGCATGCACCTGCATTTCATCGCCAAGAACCTCGAGCGGATGGGCGACCATGTGACCTCGGTGGCCGAGCAGGTGGTGTTCCTGGTCGAAGGCGCCATGCCCGACGAACGGCAGAAAGGTGACAAGACGTCCTTTGACAAGTCGCTTTCGCCGGAGCCGGGAGCCTGAGCCATGTCGGTCGAACAACCCACGGTGCTGGTCGTCGAGGACGAGCCGGCCCAGCGTGAAGTGCTGTCCTACAATCTCGAGGCCGAAGGCTTTCGGGTGAGCCGCGCCGAGGATGGCGAACAGGCGCTGCTGCTGGCCGAAGAGGAATCGCCGGACATCATCGTTCTGGACTGGATGCTGCCCAATGTGTCGGGCATCGAAGTATGCCGCCGGCTCAAATCCCGGCCCGAAACCCGCGCGGTGCCGGTCATCATGCTCTCGGCCCGAGCCGAAGAAGTGGACCGGGTGCGGGGGCTGGAAACCGGCGCCGACGATTATGTGGTGAAACCCTATTCGGTGGTCGAACTGATGGCCCGGGTGCGCGCGCAATTGCGCCGCACGCGGCCGGCCAGCGTCGGCGAGCGGCTGGAGTACGAGGACATCGTGCTCGACAGCGAGACCCACCGGGTGACCCGCGCCGAACAGCCGCTGAAGCTGGGGCCGACCGAGTTTCGTCTGCTGACCACCTTCATGGAGAAACCCGGCCGGGTCTGGACGCGCGAGCAGCTGCTTGATCGGGTCTGGGGCCGCGACATCTATGTCGACACCCGCACCGTCGATGTCCACATCGGCCGGCTGCGCAAGGCGCTCTGCCAGCATGGCGGCGGAGATCCGCTGCGCACCGTGCGCGGCGCGGGCTACGCGCTGGGCTGACGGGCCTGTGCCGGGGCAGGGCGGTCGCGCCTGCCCCGGAGTATATTCGCGAGATCATTTGATCAAATCGCGGTTTCCTTCTTCCCCGGCGATGCGGTACTCTTTGCGCAATTCACCGGGAACTACGGGAGGCCCGCCGATGTCTGCACTAGATGTGACCCCACTGAAGCCCAAGGATGCGCCCGATCTTGGCCGGTTCGACTGGTCCGATCCGCTGCGCCTGTCAGATCAGCTTACCGAGGAAGAGCGCATGGTGGCCGAGGCCGCCCGCGCCTACGCCGACGAGAAGCTCGCGCCACGGGTGATCGACGCCTATGAAAACGAGACCGTCGCGCCGGAGCTTTTTGCCGAGATGGGCGAGATGGGCCTGCTTGGCACCACCATCCCCGAGACCTATGGCGGCATCGGCGCCGGCTATGTGACCTACGGCCTCGTCGCGCGCGAGATCGAGCGGATCGACAGCGGCTATCGTTCGATGATGTCGGTGCAATCCAGTCTGGTGATGTATCCGATCTATGCCTACGGCACCGAGGAGCAACGGCGCAAATACCTGCCGGGGCTTGCAAAAGGCGAGCTGATCGGCTGTTTCGGCCTGACCGAGCCGGACGCCGGCTCCGACCCCGGCGGCATGAAGACCCGGGCGCAGAAGATCGACGGGGGCTATCGGCTGACCGGCTCCAAAATGTGGATTTCGAATGCGCCGATCGCCGATGTCTTTGTCGTCTGGGCCAAATCCGATGCCCATGACGGCAAGATCAAGGGCTTTGTGCTCGAGAAAAGCGCCAAGGGGCTTTCGGCCCCGAAAATCGGCAACAAGCTGTCGCTGCGCACCTCGGTCACCGGCGAGATTGTGCTTGATGGTGTCGAGGTCGGCGAAGACGCGCTTCTGCCCAATGTCTCGGGCCTCAAGGGGCCGTTCGGCTGCCTCAACCGGGCGCGCTATGGCATTGCCTGGGGCGCCATGGGGGCGGCCGAGTTCTGCTGGCACGCGGCGCGGGGCTACGGGCTCGACCGAAGCCAGTTCGGCAAGCCGATCGCCGGCACTCAGCTGTTCCAGAAAAAGCTGGCCGACATGCAGACCGAGATCACCCTCGGCCTTCAGTCCGCGCTTCAGGTCGGACGGTTGATGGACGAGGCCAATGCCGCGCCCGAGATGATCAGCCTGATCAAACGCAACAACTGCGGCAAGGCGCTGGATATCGCGCGTCTGGCCCGCGACATGCACGGTGGCAACGGCATCTCCGGCGAATTCCAGGTGATCCGCCACATGGTCAACCTCGAGACGGTGAACACCTACGAGGGCACCCATGACGTGCATGCGCTGATCCTCGGACGGGCACAGACCGGGCTTCAGGCGTTTTTCTGAACCACGGCCCGGCGATCACCGCCGGGCGCGCTGTGCCGGCCCGTCAAAAGTCGAGGAAGTCAAAAGTCGAGGAACTTGGCGCTGGCAAAACCGGTCTCGCCCGCGGGACCGGTGATCTCCCACCACATCCAGTTCTCGTCCACGCAGGTGGCAAGCGCCGCGCGGTCGAAGCTCGTGCCGGCATTGGCGGCAACACAGAGCGCGGCACAGGCCGCGTGATCGTCATGATCGTTATTGGCGGCAAAGCTGTCGCCGATCGCAAAGGTCGCGCCCAGGGGAAGCTCGTCGATCTTTTCAGCCTCTACCGTAGGTTCGGCGCGCAAGGATGTGTAATTGTTGACGTTTACAACCTCTGCCTCACCATCTATGGACCGGCAGGGCGTGGGTCTTGTCAAGTGGCCATTGTCGGCAGAGGCGGGCAGGGCCCGGCCTTCGGCCAGCGCGGTCAGGCTGGTGTCAGCCGGCACCATCGCCAGCGCGGGGATCGGCGCCCAGAGGTACATCAGGTCCGGATCGCCGCAATCCTCGGGCCCGATGCCGGTGTTTTCGGAACCATCTATGCCACAGATCAGCGGCAAGGGCGTGCCATCGCTTGTGGCGGTCACGGTGGCAGCGCATTCATGCACGTCCTCGCTGGCGAATTGCAGCTCGTAGCGGTCGCGCACGGCGCCGCCCGCCGTCCAGCTCGAGACCGAAAGCTGAAAGACATCATCGTTGCGCTCGAACGCGACCTGACTTTGCGCAAGACGTGAGGGCCATGCGGTAAGATTCTGACATGCATGGAAAAAGCCGCGATCCGATAACGCCGGAGCATCGAAGCCCGTGAGGCCGATATCCCAGCGTCCAGCCTTGTTTACCGTATCGATCGTCAGATTTGCCGACGCGCCGCGCAGCGCCGCCACCAGATCGGCGTCAAGGAAGGGCCGCGGCACATCGGGACGTGGTTGCGCCGCGAGGGCATAGAAGCCAAGAAGAAGATCGCTGGTGGCGGTATCGCCGATCTCGGGCGCGTCAAAGCGCAATGTGCCGCCGACATGCAGAATACGATGCGTCAGCCCCGGCGCCGCACCCTGGGCGGCGGTGCCGAACATGAAGATCAGGCCGCAGGTGCCGGTACAGGCCGCATCTCCGGCAATCGCCGTTCCGATCCTGTTATCAAGCAGATATCGCGCAATCTGAAGGCTTTCGGTGAAGTCTCCGCCGGCGCTGTCGAGGCAGAGCGTCTTCCAGCGTCCGTCCTCGTTCGATGGCCAGGGCAGCGGCTGCTCGAGCGTCAGCGTGCTGAGCAAGTCGGCATCGCCGGGCGCAATCTCACCGCGCAGCGTGGCCTGGCAAAGACCCAGCGTGCCTGAGGTAATCTCCAGTGCCGCCGCGGGCGGTGCCAGAAACGTCGCCGTCAGAAGCGCGGCACTGCATCTCTTGAGGTAACCGGTCACTGGAAACACTCCCGAGTGGTCCTTGAGCCAAGCCTACAGTGAGAGGAAGGCATCGATCAAGGGCGGATCAAGGGGGTGGAATCGCGGCAGGTCAATATTCGTATAATCGGTATTATGTATAAACTTGACAAGTATCCATCCACCGAACACGGGGATTTGCCCAGGCCGCTCTTGCCTTTGCCGGCTGAATATTGTTCCTGTTCACAAAGGAAAAGGAAGCCGATATGCCACATTACCGATCCAGAACTTCGACCCATGGACGCAATATGGCCGGCGCGCGCGGGCTCTGGCGCGCAACGGGCATGACTGACGATGATTTCGGCAAGCCGATCGTCGCCATCGTCAACTCCTTTACCCAGTTCGTGCCCGGTCACGTGCACCTCAAAGACCTCGGCCAGATGGTCGCCCGCGAGGTCGAGGCCGCCGGTGGCGTTGCCAAGGAATTCAACACCATCGCCGTCGACGACGGGATTGCCATGGGCCACGACGGCATGCTCTACAGCCTGCCGTCGCGCGAAGTGATTGCCGACAGCGTCGAATACATGGTCAACGCCCATTGCGCCGATGCCATGGTCTGCATCTCGAACTGCGACAAGATCACCCCCGGCATGCTGATGGCCGCGATGCGGCTCAACATCCCGGCGATCTTTGTCTCTGGCGGTCCGATGGAAGCCGGCAAGATCGACATCGAAGAACTCGACATGAAGAAGATCGACCTTGTCGATGCCATGGTCGCCGCGGCCAGCGATACGATGACCGACGAACAGGTCCAGCATATCGAGGAAAACGCCTGCCCGACTTGCGGCAGCTGCTCGGGCATGTTCACTGCCAACTCGATGAACTGCCTCGCCGAAGCGCTGGGCCTGGCGCTGCCGGGCAATGGCTCGACCCTGGCCACCCATGCCGACCGAAAGAACCTGTTCCTGCAAGCCGGCCGCCAGATCGTCGAGATCACAAAGCGCCACTATCAGCTTGAAGAAAAAGGCTTTCTCCCGCGTGAGATTGCCACGTTCGAAGCGTTTGAGAACGCCATGAGCCTCGATATTGCCATGGGCGGATCGACCAATACGGTGCTGCACCTGCTGGCCATCGCCCATGAAGGCGGCGTCGATTTTACCATGCAGGACATCGACCGGCTGAGCCGCAAGGTGCCGTGCCTGTGCAAGGTGGCGCCCAATATCGAGAATGTCCACATGGAGGACGTGCACCGCGCTGGCGGGATTTTCTCAATCCTCGGAGAGCTTTACAGGGCGAACCTCCTGCATGGCGAGACCTGCACCGTGCACAGTTCGACCATGGCCGAGGCGATTGGCCATTGGGACATCAAGATCGCCAACAACCCCGAGGCCGAGCAGCTGTTCAAGGCCGCGCCCGGTGGCGTGCGCACGACCCAGGCCTTCAGCCAGTCGAACCGCTTCAAGGATCTCGACACCGACCGCCAAGGCGGTGTGATCCGATCGAAGGAACATGCCTTCAGCCAGGACGGCGGGCTTGCGGTGCTGTTCGGCAATATCGCCGAGGACGGCTGTATCGTGAAAACCGCCGGCGTCGATGCCAGCATCCTGAAATTCACCGGCAACGCCTATGTCTGCGAAAGCCAGGACCAGGCGGTCAGCGACATCCTGACCGGCAAGGTCAAGGCCGGCGATGTGGTGGTGATCCGCTATGAAGGCCCGCGCGGCGGCCCCGGCATGCAGGAAATGCTCTATCCGACGAGCTATCTGAAATCCAAGGGTCTGGGCAAGGATTGCGCCCTGCTGACCGATGGTCGCTTTTCCGGCGGCACCTCGGGGCTTTCGATCGGCCACGTCTCGCCCGAAGCGGCCGAAGGCGGCACCATCGGCCTGGTCGAACAGGGCGACAAGATCGAGATCGACATCCCGAACCGCACCATTCACCTAGCGGTCGACGATGCCGAACTGGCGGCGCGGCGCGAAACCCGCGAGGCCGAAGGCTGGAAGCCAGCCCAGCCGCGCAAGCGCAAGATCTCGACGGCGCTCAAGGCCTATGCGGCGCTGACCACCTCGGCCGCGCGCGGCGCGGTGCGCATGGTCGATTAATCACGGCGGGGCCGGCCTCCGGCCCCTGCCCGTCTATTTTTCTGGACAGAAATGCCCGATGCTGTCTAATTCATCAGACAGTTGTTATGTTGCCTGTCCGGCCCGGCCCGCTGCTTCCAGTTCCGGATGGCACTGAAGGAGCCCGCCCAATGAGCCGTAACCGCAACAGATACCTGTTGGATCTGACCAACGCGCCATCAATCGAAGCGCTGTGGGACATGCACAGCCGCAAGATGGCGGACTACGGGTTCGACCGGCTGCTCTACGGGTTCACCTATTACCGCACCGCGACCTCGCTGGGCGATCCCAACGATTTCCTTCTGCTGACCAATCACGATCCGAGCTACACCGACGCCTTCCTGGGCGGCGAACTCTACAAGAACGCACCGATGACCCGTTGGGCCATGGGGCACGAAGGTGTCTCGAGCTGGCGGCTGGTGGACGATCTCGCCCGGCAAGGCGCGCTGAGCGATGCCGAGCTGGCGGTTGTCGAGTTCAATCGCAAGATGGGCGTGACCGTCGGCTACACGATCTCCTTCAAGGCGGTGTCGCAGCGTTCGAAAGGGGCGATTGCCCTGACGGCGCGCAACGGCATCAGCCAGGACGAGGCCGATGCGATCTGGGCCGAACATGGCGACGACATCATCACGATGAACAATGTGGCCCATCTCAAGATTCTCACCCTGCCCTTCATCGGCCTTCCCAAACCGCTGACCCCGCGCCAGCGCGAGGCGCTCGAATGGGTTGGTGATGGCAAGACAACCCAGGACATCGCGCTGTTGATGGGGCTCACCGCCGCGACGGTAGAGAAACACCTTCGCCTTGCGCGTGAGGCACTTAACGTCGAGACGACGGCCCAGGCGGTGCTCAAGGCCGCGTTTCAGAACCAGATGTTCGTTCTCGATCTCTGATCCGTCGGTCTCGTTTACCGCTTTACGTTTTTTTCACGTTCCAAAGCGATTTGAATGAGACGGATTCCGCTTAGTATGGAAAACCCCACTTCATTACCCTGCGGAAATGGGGCACTCTGAAGACGTTCCGTGAGTGGTGGCAATTCAGCCAGGGAACGTCAGGACAGCGCCCCTTGTGATTTCTAGGCTCCGCTGTTCTGCCCGGGTAACCGGAGGTCGGTTTGAGGCGAATTTCGCGTCTCAAATCGGCCACTCTGGCCACACCGTCTCATCCCCATTAGTCCGGGGTGGTCCGTAAAAAAGCGGAGCTGGCCGTCGCAGCCAGCTCCGCATTTTTTTGCAGCGATGCTGCGCGTGGCCCCGCGCGCGGCGGGGCCGAACAAGATCAGCCCTGAGCGGCCTTGGCCACTTCGGCGGCGAAATCTTCTTCCTTCTTCTCGATGCCTTCGCCCACTTCCAGACGGACATAGCCGGTGATCTCGACACCTGCGTCCTTGGCGGCTTCGGCAACGGTCTTGTCGGGATCGACGACAAAGGCCTGGCCCAGCAGGGTGACTTCGCTCATGAATTTCTTCATCCGGCCGACGATCATCTTTTCGATCACGGCATCGGGCTTGCCCGATTCCTTGGCGATGTCGATCTGCACCGAGCGCTCTTTCTCGACCACGGCCGGGTCGAGATCGGCTTCGGACAGGGCCGCCGGGTTGGCCGCCGCGATGTGCATCGCGACCTGCTTGCCAAAGGCGTCGTTCTCACCCGAAAGCGCGACCAGAACACCGATCTTGCCCATGCCGGGGGCGGCGGCATTGTGCACGTAAGACACCACCGAAGCGCCTTCGAGGCGCGCCATGCGGCGCAGCGACATGTTCTCGCCGATGGTGGCGATCTTGTCGGTGATCGTGTCGGCCACGGTCTTGCCGCCCAGATCGGCAGCAGCCAGCTCATCCAGGCTCGAGGCGCCAAGCGCTGCCTTGGAGATATCGGAGACCATGCCCTGGAATTCGGCGTTCTTGCCGACAAAGTCGGTTTCCGAGTTCACTTCGATGGCAACACCAGTGCCACCGTCGACATTCACGGCCACCAGGCCTTCGGCGGCGGTACGGCCGGATTTCTTGGCCGCCTTGGCCAAACCCTTGGTGCGCAGCCAGTCGATCGCCGCTTCGATGTCACCGTCGGTCTCGGTCAGCGCCTTCTTGGCGTCCATCATGCCTGCGCCGGTCATTTCGCGCAGTTCTTTCACCTGCTTGGCAGAAATCGCCATGTTGGCTCTCCTTGAAAGATTTGGGCCGGGGGCAACCCGGAAAGTTCGGGGCCGGGAGCGGCCGGGAAAGTTAGGGGCCGGGGGCAGCCCGGGCCGCCCCCTCCTGTCTCAAAAGCGTGACGCTGGCGTGACGCTCAGCTGTCGGCTTTCTCGGTCTTGGCTTCCGGCTGGTCGAGATCGTAGGGCGCGTCCTTGGCGATCGCGTCGTCCTTGGCGGTCTCGGTCGAGGCGTCGCCGACCGCGGTCTCGGTCACGGCGTCCTCTTCCGGGGCTTCTTCCATGGCGCCGATGTCGACACCGGCGGCGCCGAGCTGGGCGGACATGCCGTCAAGCGCCGCGCGCGAGGCCAGGTCGCAGTACAGCGCGATGGCCCGGGCCGCGTCGTCGTTGCCGGGGATGATGTAGTCGACGCCATCGGGCGAGCAGTTGGTGTCGACGATCGCCACGACCGGGATGCCCAGCTTGTTGGCTTCGGCCACGGCCAGCGCTTCTTTCTTGACGTCGATGACAAACAGCAGGTCGGGCACGCCGCCCATTTCGCGGATCCCGCCGAGCGAGGCCTGAAGCTTCTGCTGGTCACGTTCCATGCCGAGGCGCTCTTTCTTGGTGAGGCCTTCGAAGCCGCCTTCCATCTGCTCGTCGATGTTCTTCAGACGGCTGATCGATTGCGAAACGGTTTTCCAGTTGGTGAGCGTGCCGCCCAGCCAGCGGTGGTTCATGTAATATTGCGCGCAGCGCTCGGCGGCGTCCGCCACCGGTTGCGCCGCCTGGCGCTTGGTGCCGACAAACAGAACCCGGCCGCCCTTGGCGACGGTTTCGCGGATCACGTTCAGAGCCTGATCCAGCATCGGGACGGTCTGGGTGAGGTCCATGATGTGGATGCCGTTGCGCGCGCCATAGATGAACTCGCCCATGCGGGGGTTCCAGCGTTGCGTCTGGTGGCCAAAGTGAACGCCAGCTTCAAGCAGCTGACGCATGGAGAACTCGGGAAGAGCCATGCTTCTTTTCCTTTCCGGTTTACGCCTCGGTGCGGGGTGAGAAGCTCTTGCTTCAACCGGTGGACGCCCGGGGATGTCTCCCCCGAAAGGCCCGCCCACACCTGCGGATTAGTGGCGCGCGTATAAACGGGTTGCCTTCCGGGCACAAGCGCTTTTTCCCGGCACGCCCCCGCGCCTGCTTCCTCTTGCCGGAAATACCCTCGGTGGAGGCCGCAGGCCGGGGGCAGCGCCCCCTGCCCCGCCGGCCCCGCGCTCAGCGATAGAGCAGCGAGACCCCGTTGGCAAAGAGATGCACCTTGGCGGGATCGGCGGTCAGCCGCACCGCCTGGCCGCGCACATCGGTGTGGATGCCCTGCAACTTGCCGATCACCGCATCGGCCGCGCCCTGCTTCTCGAAATAGAGCAGCGTGACCTCGCCCAGGGCCTCGATGATGTCTACCTTGCCCTCGAAGATCGCCGCGTCCTCGGTCTCGACGAAATCCTCCGGCCGCACACCGACATTGACCATCATGCCCATGTCGGCCTCCTGGGTCGGGTAATCCGACAGCGCCATGCCGCCATCGGCCATCTGCACCCGGGTCTGCGCCCCGGTGCCCACCACCTGCCCCGGCAGGAGGTTCATGGCCGGCGAACCGATAAACTGCGCCACGAACTCGCTGTTGGGCCGTTCATAGAGCTCGAGCGGGCTGCCGACCTGGGCAATGCCCTTGTTGGCCAGCACCACGATCCGGCTGGCCAGCGTCATCGCCTCCACCTGATCGTGGGTGACATAGATCATCGTCGAATTGGGCATCTGCTCCTTGAGCTTGGCGATCTCGATCCGGGTTGCCACCCGCAGCGCGGCGTCGAGGTTCGACAGCGGCTCGTCGAACAGATAGACCTTGGGGTCGCGCACGATCGAGCGGCCAATCGCCACCCGCTGCCGCTGGCCGCCCGACAGCGCCTTGGGCAGCCGGTCGAGATAGGCATCGAGCTGCAACAGCTTGGCGGCGCGATCCACCGCCGCGTCGATCTCGGCCTGCGGCTTCTTGGCGATCCTGAGCGCAAAGGACATGTTCTCGCGCACCGTCATATGCGGATAAAGCGCATAGGACTGGAACACCATGGCAATGCCGCGCTGGCTCGGCGGCACGTCATTGACCACCTGGCCGTCGATCTCGAGCGTGCCGCCGGTGATCTTTTCCAGCCCGGCGATCATCCGCAAGAGCGTGGACTTGCCACAGCCCGACGGTCCGACAAAGACAACCAGTTCGCCGGTCTGAATATCGAGGTCGATGTGGTTGAGCACGTTGACGGCGCCCGCATAGGTCTTTTCCACATCGGTCAACTTGAGATTGGCCATCGGTCGGTTTCCTTTCGGGCGTTAGTGGTGAAGCGCCAGGGCAGATTGCCACGGCCCCAGGTGCAGCTTGCCGTCCGCCTGCGGCGCCGCCGCGCCAAGCTCGGCGCCGATCTGCCGCCAGTCGCCCTCGGGCATGTCGATCACCGCCGGCGTGTCGCTCAGGTTGAAGGCACAGAATACCGTCTCGTCCGCGTGACTGCGTTCGAAACTCAGCACTTCCCCCTCGGCGCGCAGCTTGCCATGGGCGCCTTTCATCAGCGCCTTGTGGCTGTGGCGGAAGGACAGCGCCTTGCGGTAATGGTGCAACAGCGCCTCCGGCGCGTCCTCCTGCGCCGCCACCGACAGCTGAAAATGCCCGCGACTCACCGGCAGCCAGGGCGTGCCCTCGGAAAAGCCGCCGTTCCGGTTCGCCCCGTCCCAGACCATCGGGGTGCGGCAGCCGTCCCGGCCCTTGAATTCGGGCCAGAACTCGATGCCATACGGATCCTGCAAGTCCTCGAAGGCAACTTCGGCCTCGGGCAGACCCAGCTCCTCGCCCTGATACAGACAGACCGAGCCGCGCAGGCAGTGAATCAGCGTGGCATAGGCCTTGGCGGCCTGCGGCGTCAGCCCCCAGCGGCTGACATGGCGCGGAACGTCGTGATTGGAAAACGCCCAGCAGGGCCAGCCATCCGGCGCCGCCGCATCGACGGCGGTCAGCACGTCAACCACCCGCTGCGCTGTCAGATCCTTGCCCGAAAGGAAATCGAAGGCGTAACACATATGCGCCTTGTCGCCGCCCGAGGTGTATTCGCCCATGATCTCGAGCCCGCGCTGCGCATCGCCGACCTCGCCCACCGAGGTGGTGCCGGGATATTCGTTCAGAAGCGCGCGGAACCGTTGCAGGAATTCGAGGTTCTCGGGCTGGTTCTTGGAATGGATGTGAAGCTGATAATTGTAGGGGTTCACCGACGGCGCGATCGAGGCATTGCGCATTTCTTTCGGCAGCGGCGGGTTGTCGCGCAACTGCTTGTCGTGGATATAGAAATTGATCGTATCCAGGCGGAAACCGTCGACCCCGCGGTCCAGCCAGAAGCGCACCGTTTCGAGCAGCGCATCCTGCACCGCCGGGCAGTGGAAATTCAGGTCGGGCTGCGTCGTCAGGAAATTGTGCAGGTAATATTGCTCGCGCCGCGTGTCCCATTGCCAGCCCGAGCCGCCAAAGATCGACAGCCAGTTGTTGGGCGGCGTGCCGTCATCCTTGGGATCGGCCCAGACATACCAGTCGGCCTTGGGATTGTCGCGGCTGGCGCGGCTTTCCTGAAACCAGGCATGCTGGTCGGAGGAATGCGACAGCACCTGATCGATCATCACCTTGAGACCCAGCGCATGCGCCGTCTCGATCAGCGTGTCGAAATCCGCCAGCGTGCCGAACATCGGATCGACATCGCAGTAATCGGCGACGTCATAGCCGAAATCCTTCATCGGCGAGGTAAAGAACGGCGAGATCCAGATGCCATCCACCCCCAGCGAGGCGATATGCGGCAGGCGCTGGGTGATACCGTTGAGATCGCCGATGCCGTCGCCGTTGCTGTCCTGGTACGAGCGCGGATAGATCTGGTAGATCACCCCGCCGCGCCACCAGTCCTGATCCTGTTCCCGAGAGGGTTTCATAGCGATGTCCGTATGTTGGTTCATTATTTCACCGATCCGGCCAGGAGGCCGCGTACGAGGTATTTCTGCATTGCGAAGAAGACGATCAGCGGCACCACGATCGAGACGAAGGCCGATGTCGCGAGGATTTCCCACTGCCCGCCGCGCGAGCCCATCAGATTGACGAGCCGGCCGGTCAGCACCAGCGTCTCGTCATCGGTGCCGAGGAAGACCAGCGCCACCAGCAGGTCGTTCCAGGTCCAGAGAAACTGGAAGATGGCGAAGGAGGCCAGCGCCGGAAAACTGAGCGGCAGGATGATCTTGACGAAGATCTGAAACTCCGAGGCGCCATCGACCCGCGCGTTTTCGATGATGTCGCGCGGCAGGCCGACCATGTAGTTTCTGAGCAGGTAGATCGCCAAAGGCAGGCCAAAGCCGGTATGCGCCAGCCAGACCCCGAGATAGCCCTTGCCGATGCCGATCTGGTTGTGCAGCTGCAACAGCGGGATCAGCGCAAGCTGCAAGGGCACAACCAGCAGCCCCACCACCGCCGCGATCAGCAGCGAGCGGCCGGGAAAATCCATCCAGGCCAGGGCATAGGCGGCAAAGGCGGCGACAAGGATCGGGATCACCGTCGCCGGGATCGCCACGGTCAGCGTGTTGATGAAGGAGCGGCCGATCCCTGCCCCGGCGGTGTCCGAAGTCAGCACGTTGACATAATTGCCCAGGGTAAATTCCGGCGGCGAGGAGGCGGTGGTAAAGACCCGCGGCAGGCGCTTGCCGTCCCAGCTTTCCGGCCCGGAAAGACGGAAATTGCCTGTTTCGTCCAGGCTCAGCGTCTCGCCGTCGCCGAGATCGGCGGTATGGCCCGCCTCAAAGGCCTCCGGTGCCCGCGACGAGGTGCCCCATGCGGTGACCGTGCTTTCGCTCTCGGGAAAGAGGTTGCCCTCGATCACGTAGAGATCGGCGTCCCGGAACTCGTCTCCCGACAGGCGGATGGCGGGCAATTGCCGCTCCTGGGTGGTGAGCGAGGCCCACCAGCCCGACGAGGAGATCTGATCCGAGGTGCGGAACGAGCTGACGAACAGCCCCAGCGTCGGAAACACCCATGCCAGTACCAGCACCAGCACCGAGATATGCACCGCCCATGTCAGGGTCGATTTCTGTCCTGCGATATTGTCCATGACGTGGCCCCCTCAGCGCATTTCGCGGCGCGCATTGCGCACGTTCCAGACCAGGATCGGTGTCACCAGCAGCATGATCACCATCGCCGAGGCCGAGCCGACACCCCAGTCGAAGGCGCGGAACAGCTTGTCGTACATGTAATTGGCCAGCACCTGTGTCTCCCACTGGCCATTGGTCATGGCGAGCACGATGTCAAAGACCTTGAGCACCACCAGCGTGATCGTCGTCCAGACCACCACGATGGTCGGCATGATCTGCGGCACCTTGATCTTGAAGAAGATCTGCGTCGGGCTGGCGCCATCGATGATCGCCGCCTCGATGGTTTCCTCGGGGATGCCGCGCAGCGCCGCCGACAGGATCACCATGGCAAAGCCGGTCTGAATCCAGACCAGCACGATCATCAGCAGAAAGTTGTTCCACGGGATGATCGTCAGCCATTGCTGCGGCGCGCCACCCATCGACACCCAGAGCGCATTGAGCACGCCGATCTGGTCGGTGCCTTCGGGACGGGTGTCATAGATCAATTTCCAGATCACCGAGGCGCCGACAAAAGAGATCGCCATCGGCATGAAGATCAGCGACTTGGCGAAATTGCCCCAGGAAATCCGGTCGGTGAGCTGCGCCGCCAACAGGCCGAACCCGGTCGACATCGCCGGCACCACCACCAGCCAGAACATGTTGTTGCGCATCGCCTCCCAGAACTTGTCTTCCGACATCATCTGCCGGTAGTTCGCGAGGCCCACGAAGGCGCCGCCCTGGTCGCGGTCGGTCAGCGACAGCCAGAGCGTGGCAAAGACCGGATAGGCGAGATAGAGGCCGAGCGCTAAGAGCGCCGGAAACAGAAACAGCCAGGGCCGGATCATGTTGGCCCGGTTGATGTTGCGCCCCGCGTTCGGGCCGCTGGGCGGAAACAGCACCTTGTCGAGCAGCATGTTCGAGAAATAGAAGTAGCCGATACACCCCCCGACACCCACAACGATGGTAATCAACCCCATGATGGCTGGATGCATCTCCGCCTCCCTCTCCCGACGTGACTTTGGTTGCGCGAATTCAATGGGTGCCCGGCCGCTCCGGCCGGGCACCGGGGTCGCCTATTTCAGCGCGTTCCAGCTGTCCTGGATGGACTTGGCCACATCCTCGGCCGAGGTGCCGCCGGCGTAATCCACCATGCCGGTCCAGAACGACCCGGCGCCAACCCCCGTGGGCATCAGATCGGAGCCGTCGAAACGGAAGGTGGTGGCATCGAGCAGGATGTCGCCCTGCTTCTTGAGCACGTCATTGGCATAAAGCCCGGTGTCGACACCTGTGTGCGGCGTCAGGAAACCGGATTGCGCCATCCACAGCTCATGCGCGATCGGGGTCTTCAGAAACTCGATGAAGGCCTGCGCGCCGGGGCTGTCCTTGGTGATGAAGGCCAGGGTGCCCGCGCCCAGAACCGGCTTGCCCAGGTCCTTTTCCTCATAGGCCGGGAAATAGAAGAAATCGGCATCCACGCCCAACTGAATGCCTTCGGGAAAGAAGGTCGGGATGAACGAAGCCTGACGGTGCATGTAGCACTGCGGCGGCGAGGCAAAGATGCCATCGGGGCTGTCACGGAAGTCGGTCGAGGCCACGGCCCCTGCTCCGCCGGCAACCTTGGCGTCATCGCGGGCGAAATAGCCGAATTCCTCGATCGCGCCGATCACCGCCGGATCGTCGAACTTGATTTCGTTCGACACCCATTTGTCATAGGTCTCGGGCGGTTGCGTGCGCAGCATCAGGTCTTCGACCCAGTCGGTCGCCGGCCAGCCGGTGGCGCCACCCGATCCCAGTCCGATGCACCAGGGGGTTTCGCCGTCGGCCACGATCTGCTCGGTCAGCGCCTTCAGTTCTTCCATGGTCTCGGGCACTTCATAGCCCGCGTCATCGAAGTTGTCGGGCGAATACCAGACCAGCGATTTCAGGTCGATCTTGTAGGGAAAGGCATAAAGCCGGTCTTCGCCGTCAGGCCCGGTAAAGGTGCCAAGCGAGACCCAGCTTTCGCCGGCGGCGTAATTCTCTTTCAGCCAGGCCTGGGTTTCATCGCTCAGCGGCTCGACAAAGCCCTTGGACACCAGGTCCTGGATCAGGCCGGGCTGCGGCAGAACGGCGACATTGGGCGGCGATCCGGCCTCAGTGTCGATCACGATCTGCTGTTCGTAGGATTCCGACGAGGCATAGCTGACCTCGGCGCCGGTGGCCTCTTCGAAATAATCGATGATGCTCTCGACCAACCCCTGGTCATCGCCGCGCCAGGGCCCGAAGATGCTGATCTCTTCACCGTTGAGATCGTGCTCGGCGGCAAAGGCGTCGAGGCTCTCCCAGTTGAAATCCCCCTCGCCCTTGGCAAAGGGCAAATGGGCCTCGGCCTGCGCCAGCGATGCCGTCATGGCAAAGGCGGCAACACTCGCATAAAGCGAAAACTTCATTTTTTATTCCTCCCGGTGCGTTTGTTCGCACGTTCCATCGAACACCTTGCGGCTTACCATTGCAAGAGCCTCCTCCGGCCTTGCCAAAGCGCTTTGGTAGCGCTAACCTTGACCTAAGGGACGCTAAAAGTCAATCGGAGAATATTTAACAAAACCAGTGATTTCGCCGCGGCGCAGAAAGTCGGCCCCGTGCAAATGGAAGTTTGCCTTGGCTCGCAGTACATGTAAAACAATATCGCCCGGTGCCACCTGAAAGGCCAAAGACTGTCATGAACCTAAAGCAGCTATCCGAACAATTGGGACTCTCGCAAACAACGGTCAGCCGGGCGCTGAACGGCTACCCGGAGGTGAGCGAGAAAACCCGCGAACGGGTGCGCCAGGCGGCGCTGGATTTCAACTACAAGCCGAACACCCGGGCGCGCTCGCTGGCCACCGGACGGGCCATGGCGATCGGTCATGTGATCCCGGTCTCGACCCAGCAGGAGATGGTTAACCCGATCTTCGGCGATTTCGTCACCGGCGCCGGCGAGGTCTATTCCGAACTTGGCTATGACATGATGCTGTCGCTGGTGCCCGACAGCGACGAGGAATCCTTTTACCGCGATCTCAAGATCAAGGGGAACGTCGACGGCATCGTGGTGCACAGCCCCAGCATGGACGATACCCGCATCGCCCTGCTCAACGAATTGCAACTGCCCTACGTGGTGCATGGCCGCGCCAGCGCGATCGAGGCGCCATATTCCTGGGTCGACGTGGCCAATGTCAGGGCCTTCGAGGCGCTGACCGGCCATCTGACCGGTCTGGGCCACCGCCGCATCGCGCTGTTCAACGGGATCGAATCTCTGGATTTCGCCCATCGCCGGCGGACCGGTTTTCTGAATGCGTTGACCGAAGCCGGGCTCGAGGCCGATCCCGAGCTGATGCTGTCCTGGGACATGACCGAGAGCTACGGCTTCGACGAAGCCAGCCGCATGCTGGCCCGGTCCGAGCCGCCGACCGCCTTCGCCGTCTCGTCGCTGATCACCGCGCTTGGCGTGCGCCGCGCGGTCGAACAGGCCGGGCTGACCGTCGGCCGCGATGTCTCGGTTGCCACTTTCGACGACGACCTGTCCTACCTGCGCAACGGCACCCCGGAGGCGCCGGTGTTCTCCGGCGTGCGCAGTTCGGTGCGCGAGGCCGGTCGCCGCGTCGGTGCGATCCTGCTGTCGCAGATCTCCACCCCCGGGGCGCCGCCCGCCTCCGAGATGATCCCCTTCGAACTCGTCGTCGGCACCACCAGCGGCCCGGCCCGCATCTGACACCCCCATCCCATTTCCCCGGCGCACCGCTCGGGTGCGCCCAGAGAGACCGTTATGACCCAGACCCTCGACCTCACCCTCGTTGCCGACATCGGTGGAACGAACACCCGCGTGGCGCTTGCCTCCGGGCCCACGTTGCAGCCCGGTTCGATCCGGCGCTACCGCAATGCCGAGGCCGGGTCGCTCTCGGAGGTGTTTCAGAGCTATCTGGCCGAGACCGGTGCGCGCCCTGTCGCCGCCTGCGTCGCCGGGGCAGGCCCGGTGATGGACGGTGTGCTGCGGATGACCAACCTCTCCTGGGTGATCGACGAGGCCTGCGTGCGCGAGGCCTCCGGCGTCGGCCGGGTGGCGGTGCTCAACGATCTTCAGGCCCAGGGCCATGCGCTCAGCCATCTGGGGGGCGACGATCTGCGCCCGCTGCTCAATGAAGATCAGGGCGCGGGCAGCACCCGGCTGGTGATCGGGCTGGGTACCGGCATGAACATCGCGATGGTCTTCGAACACGGCGGCATCACCCTTGTCCCGCCCTCAGAGGCCGGGCACATGAGCCTCGCCTTGCGCCGGCCCGACGAGCTGGGGCTGGCGGAGTTTCTGCGCAGCGAAGGCGAGTTTGCCTCGGTGGAAGAGGCGCTGTCGGGGCGCGGCTTGCAGGCGCTCTATCGCTGGCGTCGCGCCGAGGCCGGCGATCCCGGTGCCAAACCGCCGGCCGAGATCATGGCGGGCGTGGCCGATGGCAGCGATGCCCAAGCGGTTGAGGCGGCGGAATATTACGTTCGTTTCACCGGCCGTGTGGCGGGCGATCTGGCGCTGGCGCAACTGCCTTTTGGCGGCATCTATTTCATTGGCGGGGTCAGCCGCTCGCTGGCGCCCTACTTTGACAGGATGGGCTTTGGCGCCTCGTTCCGCGACAAGGGCCGGTTTTCCGAGTTCATGGACCAGTTTCCGGTCTGGCTGATCGAGAATGACGAGGCCGCGCTCCTGGGCTGCGCCTCGCATATGGCCGAGATCATGGCTCTGGCCCCGGCCTGACATTCGGCGGCAATTCCGCCCCCATGGCGCGATTTCATTTGACCGCCGGGCGGCTTCTCTTCGAGATGACGGCAGGCGATCACGGGAGAACGGCGGAATGAACATCGGGTTTGTCGGACTGGGCAATGTCGGCAGCAAATTGAGCGGCAGCCTGCTGCGCAATGGTCATGACCTGGCCGTGCATGATCTCAACGGCGCGCTGGTGGCCGGGTTCACGGAGCGCGGCGCGCGTGACGGCGGCTCGCCCGAGCAGATCATGCGAAGCTGCGACACGGTGATCACCTGCCTGCCCTCGCCCGCCGCCTCGGCCGCCGTGGTGCAGCAGATGCTGCCCGAGGTCGGGCCCGGCAAGGTCTGGATGGAGATGTCGACCACCGACGAGGCCGAGGTCAAGCGGCTTGGCGCCGAGGTCATCGCGCGCGGCGGCGCGGCGGTGGATTGCCCGGTTTCGGGCGGCTGTCACCGCGCCGACACCGGCAATATCTCGATCTTCGCCGGCTGTGACCGCGCCACCTTTGACCGGGTTCTGCCGCTTCTGACGACAATGGGCCGGCGGGTGCTGCACACTGGCGATCTGGGCTCGGCCTCGGTGCTGAAGGTGGTGACAAACTACCTGGCCACCGCCAACCTGATCTCCTGCGCCGAGGCGCTGGTGACCTGCAAGGGCGCCGGCATGGACCTGGCCACCGCCTATGAGGCGATCGCCATCAGCTCGGGCACCAGCTTCGTGCATGAGACCGAAAGCCAGGTGATCCTCAACGGCTCGCGCGACATTTCCTTTACCATGGACCTGGTGAAGAAGGACATCGGGCTGTTTCAGGAGGTGGCCGACCGCGCCGGGGTGCCGCTCGAAGTCAATCCGCTGATGATGCGCATCATCGACGACGGAATCGCGCGGTTCGGTTCGCGCGAACTGTCGCCCAACATCATCCGGCGGCTGGAAGAGGCCACCGGGCTGGAAATCCGCGCGCCGGGCTTCCCGGCCGAGATGTGTGACGAAGAACCGGAAGAGCCGGGCTACGAGGTGGTGCCGCGCGGAAGGTGAGCCCTGGCCGGCGGCGGCCCGCCCCTGGAAGATCCGCGCGCCGGACCTGATCCGGCGCCTCGTTCTCGAGGTTCTCCGAGAGGTCCCGGGTCATGCCCGGGACGGATGCCACCGGAGCCCGGAACAAGGGCGCAGCCCGCCGGGACGGCGGAGGACGCAAGGAATATCCGCCCGATCCGCCGCCGCATCAAAGGAAATATTTCCTAACCCCAAGCTTTTATGCCAACGTCCTTCCTGAATCGCACAGAGGTCAGGACACAGCGCATGACAGGCAGCCCCGAGATCGAGACCAGCGCCCCCGTCGGCGACGAGATGAAGCAGACCACCTGCTACATGTGCGCCTGCCGCTGCGGGATCAACGTGCATCTCAAGACCGGCCCCGACGGCAAACAGGTGGTCCGCTACATCGAGGGCAATCGCAACCACCCGGTCAACAAGGGCGTACTCTGCGGCAAGGGCAGCGCCGGGATCATGCAGCATTATTCTCCGGCCCGGCTGCGCGCACCGATGAAACGCGTGGGCCCGCGCGGCTCCGGCCAGTTCGAGGAGATTTCCTGGGACGAGGCGCTGGAGATCGCCACCGGCTGGCTCGGCAAGGTGCGCAAGACCGATCCCAAGAAACTCGCCTTCTTCACCGGCCGAGACCAGAGCCAGAGCCTGACCGGCTTCTGGGCGATGAAATACGGCACCCCGAATTTCGCCGCTCACGGCGGTTTCTGCTCGGTCAATATGGCCGCCGGCGGGCTGTACACCTTTGGCGGGGCGTTCTGGGAATTCGGCGATCCGGATTGGGATCTGACCAAGTATTTCATGCTCTTCGGCGTCGCCGAGGACCATGCCTCGAACCCGATCAAGATCGGCATCGGCAAGCTCAAGAAACGCGGCGCCAAGGTGGTCTCGGTCAACCCGGTGCGCACCGGCTACAACGCCGTGGCCGACGAATGGGTCGGCATCCGCCCCGGCACCGACGGGCTGTTTGTCGGCGCGCTGATCCACGAGCTGTTCCGCACCCAGCAGATCGACCTCGACTACCTGGTGCGCTACACCAACGCCCCCTGGCTGGTGATCAAAGACCCCGGCGCGGCCGATGACGGGCTGTTCGCCCGCGACGGCGACGGCAATCCCATGGTCTGGGATGAGGCGGCGGGCGCCTTCGGCAATGGCAAGGCCGCCGAAATCCGGCCGGCGCTCACCGGCACCCGCGAGTTGCCCGACGGCCGCACGGCGCGGCCGGTCTTCGAGCTGATGGCCGAGCGCTACCTTGGCGACAACTACGCCCCCGAGGCGGTGGCCGAGCGCACCGGCGTGCCCACCGAGCAGATCCGCCAGATCGCGGCGGAACTGGCGCATGTCGCCTTCAAGGAGGAGATCGTGCTCGACCGCCCCTGGACCGACTGGGCCGGGCGCAAGCATGACAAGATGATCGGCCGCCCGGTCTCGATGCACGCCATGCGCGGCATCTCGGCCCATTCCAACGGCTTCCAGACCTGCCGGATGATCCATATCTTGCAAATCCTGCTGGGTTCGATCGATACGCCCGGCGGCTTTCGCTACAAGCCGCCCTACCCCAAGCAGACCCCACCAAACCTGCTGCCCCACGGCGCCGCCGGTGACATCAAGCCCGAACTGCCGCTGGGCGGCCCGCATCTGGGCTTTCCGCATGGGCCCGAGCATCTGTTGCTGGATGGCGAGGGCCAGCCCAACCGGCTCGACAAGGGGTTTTCCTGGGATGCGCCGATCTCGGCCCATGGGCTGATGCATATGGTGATCAACAACGCAGCCACCAAGGATCCCTACGGCATCGACGTGCTCTTCATGTATATGGCCAACATGGCCTGGAACTCGTCGATGAACGTACCGGGCACGCTGGATGCGCTGACCGCCAAGGACGACAACGGCGATTACGTGATCCCCAAGATCATCTATTCCGACGCCTATTATTCTGAAACCGTGCCCTTTGCCGACCTGATCCTGCCGGACACCACCTATCTTGAGCGTTACGATTGCATCTCGCTGCTGGACCGCCCGATCTCCGAGCCGGAATTGGTGGCCGATGGCATCCGCCATCCCGTGGTCAAGCCCGATCGCGACGTGCGCGGTTTTCAGGAGGTGCTGATCGATCTTGGCGCGCGGCTGAAACTGCCGGGGTTCGTCAAGGAGGATGGCAGCCCGATGTATCCCGGCGGCTATCCCGACTACATCACCAACCACGAGCGCAAGCCCGGCATCGGCCCGCTCGCCGGCTGGCGCGGCGAGGACGGTGACAAGTCCTGCGTCGGCGCGCCCAACTCCGACCAGATCGACCGCTATATCGAGAACGGCGCATTCTTCGGCCTGCATCTCGACCCGAGCCATGCCTATTTCCGTTTCGCCAATCGCGGCTATCTCGACTGGGGCATCGAAAAGGGCATCCGCCTGTCGCCGGAGCCGACGATAATGCAGCTCTATTCCGAACCGATGCAGAAGTTCCGCCTGGCCGCCCTGGGCCATGGCGAACGCCAGCCGCCGGATCGCGCGCGCGACCGGATCAAGACGCACTTCGATCCGCTGCCCTTCTGGTACGCGCCCTTCGAGGAACAGCTGACCACAGGCTTCCCGCTGCACGCGATCACCCAGCGGCCAATGCACATGTATCATTCCTGGGGCTCGCAGAACGCCTGGCTGCGCCAGATCACCGCGCAGAACCGGCTTTACGTGCATACCTCGGTGGGGGTCGAGATCGGGGTGCAGGATGATGATTGGGTCTGGCTGACCTCGCATATCGGACGGGTGAAATGCCAGATCAGGCTGATGGAGGGGGTCAACCGGCACACGGTCTGGACCTGGAACGCCATCGGCAAGCGGCGCGGCGCCTGGGGGCTGTCGCATGACGCGCCCGAGGTGAAGGAGGGCTTCCTGCTCAACCACCTGATTTCCGAACTCTTGCCAAAGGGCGGCGGCGGCTATCGCTATTCCAACTCCGATCCGCTGACCGGCCAGGCGGCCTGGTTCGACCTGCGGGTGAAGATCGAGAAAGCCGAGAGCGCCGGAACCTCGCCGCTGTTCGAGCCGCTGGGCGAGGATGCCTGGCCGGAACGACCCGAGACGCTGGCCTTTGGCAGGCAGTGGAAGGAGCCGGCGGAATGAGCGCGCGACATCAGCCCCGGAGGGCGCGCCGCCTGGCTCCCGCCGCCCCGCAACACCCGACCCAGGGAGACATAGAATGACCACCCTCCCCGAAAAGACCGACAAGAGCCTCGGCCTGGTCATCGACCTCGACATCTGCGTCGGCTGCCATGCCTGCGTCACTTCCTGCAAGGAGTGGAACACCGGCGGCTATTCCGCGCCGCTCACCGATCAGGAGCCTTACGGCGCCGATCCGCACGGCGCCTTCCTGAACCGCGTCCACAGTTACGAGGTCGACAACGACCACTGGAAAGGCACCGTCCATTTCCCCCGCTCCTGCCTGCATTGCGAGACACCCGATTGCGTCACCGTCTGCCCCACCGGCGCCAGCTACAAGCGCGAGGAGGACGGCATCGTTCTGGTCAACCCCGATACCTGCATCGGCTGCAAGCTCTGCTCCTGGGCCTGCCCCTATGGCGCGCGGGAATACGATTACGACGAAGGCGTGATGAAGAAATGCACGCTCTGCGTAGACCGGATCTATAACGAGACCATCCCCGAGGAGGATCGGGTGCCGGCCTGCGTCAAGGCCTGCCCCACCGGCGCCCGCGCCTTTGGCGATCTTGCCGATCCCAACAGCGCGGTGTCGCACAACGTCACCGCGCGCGACGGCTTCAACCTGCTCGACGAGTTTGGCTACAAGCCGGTCAACAAGTACCTGCCGCCGCGCAAGGCCTCGGACCGCACGCCGCAGATCGCCGCCGAACCGCAGGCCGAAACCACCGGCTCCGCCCTCGAGAAACTCTTTGCCTGGGCCGACCGCGCCCTCAGCCGCTAAGGACGAACATGCATCCCGCCTATTCGGTCATCCTCTTCACCACCTCCTCCGGCGCCGGATACGGCCTGCTGTTCTGGCTCAGCCTGGCACATGTCATCGGCGCCCAGCCGGTCGCCGGCTGGGGCTTCTTCGCCGGCCTGTTCATCGCGCTCGGGCTGATTACGCTGGGGCTGCTCAGCTCCACCTTTCACCTCGGCCGCCCCGAGCGCGCCTGGCGGGCGCTGTCGCAATGGCGCTCGTCCTGGCTCTCGCGGGAGGGCGTGGCGGCCCTGGCCACCTATGTGCCCGCCGGGTTGCTCTGGCTGATGTCGCTCTTCGGGATCGCGGGCTGGCTGACCCTGCCGCTGGCCCTGCTCGGCGCCATCGGCGCCGTGGCGACGGTCTGGTGCACCGGCATGATCTATGCCTCGCTGCGCACCATCCGCGAATGGCATATGCCGCAGGTGCCTTGTGTCTATCTTGCCAATGCCGCCGCCTCGGGCGCGCTGCTGCTGGTGCTGCTGCATGCCTTCGCCGGTCGCGACATCCGCCTTGTCAGCCTGATCGCGCTGCTGGCGCTGGGTCTGGCCGGCGCGCTCAAGCTGATCTACTGGCGCCGGATCGACGCCGAGCCGGGCGCTTATACCGCCGACATGGCGCTGGGCCTCAAGGGCGTCAAACGCCAGCTCGAGCCGCCGCACAGCCGGCCGAACTACGTGATGCGCGAAATGGGCTATGACGTCGCCCGCAGACACGCCGAGACGCTGCGCCGCTCGGTGCTGCTCTGGGGCTTTCTGTTGCCCGGGCTGATGCTGGCCTTTCAGGCACTGACCGGCGGGCTCGCGCCGGTGTTGATGCCGGTCGCAGTCACCGCGGCCGCCGCCGGACTGGTGACGGAACGCTGGCTGTTCTTTGCCGAGGCGACGCATCTCTCGACGCTCTACTACGGCAACCAGCGCGCCTGAGCCGGGCCGCGCGGGTGGCGCCTATTCCGCGAAGTGACAGGCCACCCGGGTGCCGCCGATCTGCCGCAGTCGTGGCCGATCGCGCTTGCAGATATCCTGCGCCATCGGACAACGCGGATGAAAGGCGCAGCCGGGCGGCGGATTGATCGGATCGGGGATCTCGCCTTCGGGGGGCTGGATCTCGCGGCCAAAGGCATCCATTTTCGGCGCCGCTTCCAGCAGCATCTGGGTATAGGGGTGCTTCGGATCGTCGAACAGCCGCCCCGGCACCGCCTCTTCCACCAGCCGGCCCAGGTAAAGCACGCCGATCACATCGGCCATGTGCCGCACCACGGTCAGATCGTGGCTGATAAAGACATAGGTCAGCCCGAAATTTTCCTTCAGGTCGCTCATCAGGTTGAGCACCTGCGCCTGAACCGAGACATCCAGCGCCGAGGTCGGCTCGTCACAGACGATCAGCCGTGGCTCGCTGGCCAGCGCCCGGGCAATGCAGATCCGCTGACGCTGGCCGCCCGAGAATTCATGCGGGAACTTGCCCGCGTCCTTGACCGACAGCCCGACCTGTTCCAGCAGCTTCTCGGCCATCCCCTCGGTCTTGCCGCCGCGCGAGGCGACCGGCTCGACGATGATGTCCTTGACCCGCCAGCGTGGGTTGAGCGAGGCATAGGGATCCTGAAAGATCATCTGGATGTCGGCGCGCACCGCGTCGACCTTGGCGGCATCCGGCTCATTGGCCAGATCGATCCCCTCGATCTCGACATGGCCATCCGAAGGTGACAGCAACCCCACCAGCATCTTGCCGATGGTCGATTTGCCGGAGCCGCTTTCGCCCACCAGCGCATAGGTCGAGCGTTCGGCGACGTCGAAACTCACCTCTGACACCGCCGTCAGATATTCCTTTTCCCGCCGCTCCAGCACCCGGTTCAGCCAGGGTTTCGAGACGTCGAACACGCGGCTGAGATTATCGACTTTGACCAGCGCCATTCAGGAAACCTTTTCTTCGACGTCTTCGACAAGCGGGTGCCAGCAGGCGGCCATGCCGTCCTTGACCCTGGGCGGCGGCGGCGTGCGGCAGACTTCGGTGGCGCGCGGGCAGCGCGGGTTGAAGGCACAGCCATCGGGCACCGCATCCAGCCGCGGCATGGCGCCGGGGATCTGGTGCAGCCGCGCCTTGCCCTCCGAGGCCAGCGGGGTCGAGGCCATCAGCCCGTGGGTATAGGGGTGCTGCGGCCGGGTCAGCACCTGTTCGACGGCGCCCAGCTCGGCCAGGCGACCGGCATACATCACCGCCACGCGGTCGGTCGCCTCGGCGATCACCCCCATGTCGTGGGTGATCAGCATGACCGCGGTGCCCCGCTCGCGGCAGAGCCGCTTCAAAAGCGCGATGATCTGCGCCTGGACCGAGACATCGAGCGCGGTGGTCGGCTCGTCGGCGATCACCAGCGAAGGTTCGGCGCAGAGCGCCAGCGCAATCACCACCCGCTGCCGCATGCCGCCGGAGAACTCGTGCGGGTAGGAATTCACCCGGCTGGCCGCACCGGGAATGCCGACCTCTTCCAGCGCCGCCACGGCGCGTTTCTCGGCCTCTTTCTCGCTGATCTTCAGATGTGTGCGCATGGTCTCGACCAGTTGATCGCCGATCCTGAGAAGCGGATTGAGCGAGGTCAGCGGATCCTGAAAGACCATACCGATCTCCTTGCCGCGCAGCCGGCGCATCGCCTCGCCGCGCAGCTGGTCGATCCGCTTGCCGTTCAGCCAGATCTCGCCCGAGGCGATATGCGCCGGCGGGCTCAACAGGCCGATTACCGCGTTGCCGGCCATGGATTTGCCGGCGCCGCTTTCTCCGACCACGCCAAGGATCTCGCCGGCGCGGATGTCATAACTCACCCCGTCGACCGGCTTGACGATACCGTGGCGGGTGGGAATCTCGACCGAGAGGTCGCGGATGGAAAGCACGGGTTCAGCCATCAGCGCAGCCTCGGGTTCAATGCGTCGCGCAGCCAGTCGCCCAGCAGATTGACGGAAAGCGCCAGCGCCAGAAGCGTGCAGGCGGGAAAGAACAGAATCCACCACTCACCCGAGAACAGGAAGCCCTGGCCGATACGGATCAGCGTGCCCAGCGACGGCTGGGTCGGCGGCGCGCCGACGCCCAGGAACGACAGCGTCGCCTCGGCGATGATTGCCAGCGCCAGCGAGATCGTGGCGATCACCAGCACCGGCGACAGCACATTGGGCAGGATGTGGCGCAGCATGATGGCGCCGGGTTTCCGCCCGATCAGCCGCGCCGCCTGGACGTATTCCTTGTTTTTCTCAACCAGCGTGGCGCCGCGCACCACCCGCGCGAATTGCACCCAATCCGACAGGCCGATGGCGAGGATCAGCACCCAGATCGCCATCTGGTCGCGGTACTCCACCGGAGTGATCCCCTTGGCGATGCCAAAGATCAACATGGCCACCAGGATCGAGGGAAAGGTGAGCTGCACGTCGGCGACGCGCATGATGATGGTTTCGACCCAGCCACCAACATAACCCGAAATCAGCCCCAGCGTGATGCCCAGCACCATGGCAAAGGCCACCGCCGCCACCCCGACAAAAAGCGAGATGCGCATGCCGTAGAGGATGGTGGAAAACACGTCGCGGCCCTGATCGTCGGTGCCCAGCAGGAAGCTGTCGCCGGTAAAGGCATTGGGCTCCAGCGGCGGGGTGAAACCGTTCATCAGATTGAGCGAGGCCGGATCGAAGGGATTGGTCGAGGCGATCCAGGGCGCGAAGATCGCCGAGACCAGCAGCACCAGCACCACCAGCGCCGAGATCACCGCAACCGGCGAGCGACGGAAGGAGTAGAAGACATCGCTTTCCAGCGCCAGACGAAGCCGCGATTTCGGCGGCGGCGCAACGGGGATATCGGTCATCAGTGGCCTCCCGAGCGGTCCGCGCGCAGGCGCGGATCAATGAAGAAATAAAGGATGTCCACGGCCAGGTTGATCCCCACGAACATCACCGAGATCAGCATCAGGTAGGCCGCCATCACCGGGATGTCGACGAACTGGATCGCGTTGATGAACAGCAGGCCGACGCCCGGCCACTGGAACACCGTCTCGGTGATGATGGCAAAGGCGATGATCGCGCCAAGCTGAAGCCCGATCACGGTGATCACCGGCACCATGGTGTTTTTCAGCGCGTGGCGGAAGTTCACCGCCCGGTCCCTGAGCCCGCGCGCGCGGGCGAAACGGATGTAATCCTGCCGCAGCACCTCGAGCATTTCCGAGCGTACCAGCCGCATGATCAGCGTCATCTGATAGAGCCCCAGGGTGATCGACGGCAGGATCAGTGCCTTGAGGCCGCTTTCGGTCAGAAAGCCGGTCTTCCAGCCGCCGACGGTCACCACATCGCCGCGCCCGAAACTGGGCAGCCAGCCGAGTTCGACCGAGAAGACATAGATCAGCAGGATGCCGATCAGGAAGGTCGGCAGCGAGACGCCGATCAACGAGGCCGACATGATCGCATGTGCCCAGATGCCATCGCGGCGGATCGCGGTGAACACGCCAAGCGCGATGCCGAAGAGGATGGCCAGCACCCCCGAAACCGCCGCCAGCTCCAGCGTCGCCGGCGCGCGTTCCAGCAGGATGTCGGTTACCGGACGACCCTGACGATAGCTGACGCCGAAGTTGCCCTGAAGTGCCTCTTGCAGAAAGCGGAAGTATTGCACGAAGAACGACCGGTCGAGGCCGAGCTGCTCGCGCAATCGCGCGATATCTTCGGCGGTGCGTTCCTGACCGAGCATGTTGTCGATCGGGTCACCCACGAAATTGAACATCGAAAAGGCGACAAGCCCCACGATCAGCAGGACAAGCAGGGATTGGCCGACACGGCGGATGATGAAAGCAAGCATGCCCGCCAAGAGATAACGGCGGGTTTTTCGGGTCAAGGGCAAAAGCGTTCGGGTGACGTGCCGTTCAAGGGCTTTACACCCCCGACTCTCAAGGCAAATCGGGCCCAAGGGCCCGGCGCGGCCCCGCGTCAGCCGGGGGCCGCTGGCTGCCGACGGGGCCGGCATCCTCTGCCGGCCCCGACATGTCTCAGTTCACGGTCACCCAGCGCAGGATGAAGAAATTGTCGGGCCGCTGGGTCAGCTCGATATTGGCCCGCGTGCCCCAGACTAGCGGCTGCACATAAAGCGGCACGTAAGCCTGCTCGTCGGCCATGATCTGCGCCACCTCGTCAAGCATCGCCTGACGCTCGGCCGGATCGATCTCGGACTGGATCATCGGCAGCAGCGTGTCGATGCGCGCGTTGGAAAAGCCGCCGAAGTTCCAGCTTCCCAGCTTCTTCTCCTCGTTCGGGGTGGCGACAAGAAAGCGGATCGGGTGTTCGGCGTCGAAGGTGCCGGGCGACCAGCCCAGCAGATACATGTCGAAATTGTCGGCCCTGAGCTCGGGCCAGTAGTTGTTGACTGGCATTGCCTCCAGAGTCGCATCGATGCCGACCTGCGCCAGCATCCCGGTCACCGCCTGACAGACCGCCTCGTCGTTGAGATAGCGGTTGTTGGGGCATTTCAGGCCAAAAGAGAACCCGTCGGCATACCCCGCTTCGGCCAGCAGCGCGCGGGCCTTCTCAGGGTCATAGGCCGGGGCCGCGCCAAGCGCCTCGGAATAGCCGCTCATGGCCGCGCTGACCAGTTGGTTCACCGGTTCGGCATTGCCGCGCATGATGGTCTGAAGGATCGCCGGCACATTGATCGCATGCGCCACGGCCTGGCGTACGCGGACATCGGCAAAGGGGTTTTCGCCGTCGATGTCGGACGAGAACTTCAGCGCCTCCGCCTCATGCGGAAAGCCCAGCATGATGACTCGCGCCTCGATACCCTGCACCACCTTCACGTCGGGGTTCGAGGCCAACCGCGCCACATCCTGGATCGGCACAGGGTTGATGAAATCCACGTCGCCCGAGAGCAGCGCCGCCAGCGCCGTCGCCGGATTCTGGATCGGCGTCAGCTCGGCGCGGGTGATGTTGTGCTCGGCCTCGCCCCACCAGCCCTCGAAGGGTTCGAGCACGGTGCGCAGCCCGGGCTCGCGTGTGGTGACCTTGAAAGCACCGGTGCCATTTGCGTTGAGCGTGGCGTGATTGCCGGCCTCCTTGTCGGGACGGGTGGCATTGTTGGCCTCGGCCCAGCCGCTGTCCATGATCATCCAGTTGGCGATCGACGAGGGAAACAGCGGGTTGGGTGCGGTGGTCATGAAATCGACGGTATAGGCGTCGATCACCTTGACCTCCGACACCGGCGCGAACCAGCTCGCGGTGTCCGACTCCGGGCTCGAGGCACGCTGGTAGGAAAACAGCACATCCTCGGCGTCAAAGCTGCTGCCGTCGTGGAAGGTCACGCCCTCGCGCAGGGTAAAGCGCCAGCCCTCGCCTTCGCCGATCGGCTCCCATCCCGTGGCGAGCGCCGGCTCCACCGACATGTTCTTGCCCCGGCGCACCAGCCCTTCGTAGGTATTGTTGAGAAAGCCCAGCACCGGCGTCGAATTGACCGCATGGGGGTCCATCGTCTGGGGATCGGTGGTCACCGCCCATTTGAATTCTTCGGCCGCCGCGGGCGCGGCAAGGGCCACCCCGAGCGCGGCTGTGGCCGCGCATATCATTCGTGACATTGGATAATCTCCCCTGTTGGATTTGGCTCAGCCTAGCACATGCGGGCACAGGGTCCATTCACAAGCCTCTGTGCGGGGATGCGCAGACCGAGCATCTCACCCTGAGCCCGATCTACGGAATTCCGCATCTGGATTGGATGCGCGCAATGAGAGACATTGACGACCACTCGGGGTATGGGTCGCTTTATGGAGAATCAATTCAACGCAGCATTGTTCCAACCGCTCGAATTGCCTTGCGGGACTGTCTTGAAGAACCGGGTTGCCAAGTCGGCCATGTCGGATTCGCTGGGCAATGGTCGCGGCGATCCCACGGATGCACAAATCCGGCTCTACGAGCGCTGGGCAGAAGGCGGATTGGCCGTGTCGATTGTGGGCGAGGTGCAGGGCAATCCCTGTTTCGCCGAAAAGCCCGGAAATCTTGTTCTGAGAGCGGATTCCGATCTGCGCCGTTTCCGAACGCTCGCCCACCGGGGATCCGCCAATGGCGCGCAGCTGTGGCTACAGCTTGGCCATGCCGGCGCAATGGCACATCCTCCGATCAGTGATCCAAAAGGTCCGAGCGCGCTCGATATTCCCGGCCTGATCTGTTCGGCCCTGACCCGGGACGAGCTGCGCGCCCTGCCGTCCGAGTTTGCCCGGACAGCGCGCCTCGCCATGGATCTTGGTTTCGGCGGCGTTCAGATCCACGCAGCCCACGGATTCCTGTTGAGCCAGTTTCTCTCGCCTCTGTTCAACAAACGGGACGACGAGTATGGCGGGTCCATAACGAACCGGATGCGGCTGTTGCTTGACGTCGTTGATGAGGTGCGCGGCGCAGTCGGCCCCGGCATTCCAATCGCCATCAAGCTGAACGCCACCGACCAGTTGGAAGGGGGCCTTGACAGGCAAGACGCCCTTGCAGTGATTGCCGCGTTGGACGGGACCGCGATCGATCTGATCGACATCAGCGGCGGAACCTACTTTCCCGGTGCACGATCCGCCTCAGACAGTGCTGGAACGGGGCCCTATTTCCTGGATTTTGCCGAACATGCCCGGCCCCTGACCCGCAAGCCGCTGATGGTGACCGGTGGGTTCAAGACCCTTCAGCACGCGGCGGATGCCCTTGCCCGCGGAAACGTTGACATGGTCGGCCTCGCGCGGGCACTCGTCCTCGACCCCGCGCTTCCGAATGGCTGGCGGTCGGGCACGGGGAATGACCCCAAGTTCCCGAAGTTCGCCAATCCGCCCGAAGGCGGGGTCACGGCATGGTACACGATGCGTTTGACAGCGCTGGGCGAAGACCGTGCCCCATCAGACTCGACGGAACTTGAGGCGTCGATCAGAGAATACGAGGAGCGGGACAGCGACCGCATTTCCATATGGAACGCCCGTTTTCGCCCATAAAACGAGCCTCGACCCCAGGTCCGGCCAAGCAAAGGACCGGTCATCCAGCTTGCTCAATGAAAGCCCGCCCCGGCGCATATTGCGAGGGCATTCGTGATGTTTGAGGTCTATCGTGTGGCTCCTCTTCCCACCGCGACCGACTCCCGAAAAAAAGGGCGGCCCTCGCAGGACCGCCCCCCTTCATTTCCTGAGCAACCACCTCAGTTCATGGTGAAATATTTCACCTTCGGCTGATCTTCCGGGTCGACTTCGATGCCGACGTTTTCGGCCATGCCCCAGTTCAGCACCTGGTGGTGGATCGGGATGTAGAGCTGTTCATCCTGCACCACCCGCCAGATATCGGCGATGTCCTGGTTGCGGGCTTCGAGATCGGTGTTCGAGGCCAGCGACTCGATCTTGGCATCCAGCTCGTCATTGTCGAAACCGGTGCCGTTCCAGGTGCCGATGTCGGATTCGCGGCCGTGCACAAGGAAGTTGAAGATATACTCGGAATCGTAGGTCGGCACGCCCCAGCCCAGCATGTAGAAATCGGTCTTGCTGTCGGTGATCAGCGGGAAGTGCTGCGCCTTGGGCTTGGCGTCGAGGTTCACGGTCACACCGATCTGGCCCAGCATGCCGACGGCCGCCTGACAGATCGCTTCATCGTTGATGTAGCGGTCGTTCGGGCAGTCGAGACGGATCGAGAAACCGTCGCCGTAGCCGGCCTCTTCCATCAGCGCCTTGGCGCCTTCGATGTCGGTGGCGCTTTCGGCGTCCATCGCCTCGGTCCAGCCGTTGACAAAGGGCGGCGCGATCATGCCGGCCGGGATCGACTGGCCACGCATCACCACCTGCTGGATCGCATCGCGGTTGATCGCCATCGACATCGCCTTGCGCACGCGCACGTCGGCGAGCGGGTTCTTGCCCTCGACATTGTCGGCCTCGATGTCATCGGCGCCCTGGTTCATGCCGAAAAAGATCACCCGGTTCTGCGGCGCCTTCTTGACGGTCAGACCGTCGGCATTATTGACCCGCTCGAGATCCTGCACCGGCATGTCCTGAAGGAAATCGACCTCGCCCGAGAGCATGGCGGCCACCCGGGTGGCCGCGTTCTGGATCGGGGTATAGACGATCTCGGTCACTTCCATCGGGAACTGGTCGCGGCCCCAATACTCCTCGTTGATCTCCATCACCGTCTTGACGTCGGGCTCGCGGCTGACCAGCTTGTAGGGCCCGGTGCCGTTGGCGTTGGTGGTGGCATAGGTGATCTCGCCGCCTTCGAAATCCTGCACGTTGACGGTGTCGTTTGCCTCGGCCCAGCCCTTGTCAAGGACGAACAGGTTGGTGAGGTTCGACGGCAGGATCGGGTTCGGGCCGTCGGTGACCATCTCGATGGTGTAATCGTCGACCGCGCGGACCTCGGTGATCGAGCCGATAAGCTCTTTCATGTCCGAGTTCGGTTGTTTGGCGCGCTCGAAGCTGAACACCACGTCCTCGGCGGTGAAATCGGCGCCATCGTGGAATTTCACGCCTTGGCGCAGGTTGAAGACCCAGACGTTCGGGTCGTCTTCCTTCGGCGCCCAGTCGGTGGCCAGCGCGGCCTCGAATTCGCCGGTCACGTCGCGGATGATCAGCGGCTCGTACATCTGGTGGCGGATGGTGTGGGTCGGGCCCTCGTTCTGGGCATGCGGATCAAGCGTCAGCGCGTCACCGGCGCGCGCCCAGCGAAGGGTTTCGGCACTCAGCGACGCTGTGGTAGCCAACAGCGCACCGATCACTGACAAAGCGAATGTCGTCTTCATTGGTTTTCCCTGTCTTTTGTGTGATTGTCGTTTTCGACATGGCGCCAGTCTTTGACACCTTTGGCAAAATGACAAGGCCCGACTTGGCATTACGTCGCGGGGGCAGTTTGGCGGCTAAGCCATGCCGGCCGCTCGATAATTTCTTGCAGCGCTAACGCCGCACCGCAGTATCCGTATCCGCGCGCCGGGCCCGGCGCAGTGCCCCGGGCGGGGTGCCGAACCACCGGCGGCAGGCCCGCGAGAGCGCCGATTGTTCCGGAAAACCAAGCATGCCAGCCAGTTGATCCAGCGTCACATCTGTCTCGGTCAGATGTTTCAGCGCCAGATCGCGGCGCGCGCTGTCCTTGATCTCCTGAAAGCTGGTGCCTTCGGCCCGCAACTGCCGGTGCAATGTCCGCGGTTCGATTGCCAGCATATGCGCGATATCGGCGCGGTTGGCCTGCGGCGTGCCGATCAGCGGCCGCAGCGCGGCGCGCACCCGGTCGCTGAGCCGCTGCGCCGGGACCGGAAAATTGCGCTCCAGGTGATCCTCCATCAGGCGCTGAAACCGCGGATGGCTGTTGGGGTCCGGCACATGCCAATCGCGCGCATCCATGTGCAGCGCCGCAGATGTCTGGTTTTCATGCACCGGCACGGCGAAGAACCTGCGATGCGGCTCGCCGGCGGTGCCTAGCCCATGCGGCAGCGATACAGCCCGCACCTTGTGGGCCCAGGGATCGCGCATCCGGCCGACCTGAAACCCCATGCCGAGGATCAACTCGATGATCTGCCGCTGCCGGTTCGGGGCGATGCCGTCGATCTCGAGCACCATGGCCACTGTATCGGGCACCAGCCGTCCCGGCACCTCGGCCCGCATCCGAAGCGCGGTGCCCTGAAGAAAGATGAAGCGCGAGATGATCTTGGAGGCCTCCGCCGGGGTAGCGGCGGTCTGGATGGCGAGGCCCAGAATGCCCAGCACCGCCAGATCCTGATGCCGCGCGATGCGCAGCCCGAGGTCGGGGCATTGCGCCGCCAGGCTCGAGGCCTCGAGCAATCCGCAGACCGCCTCCATCGGCAACAGCGCATCGTCATCCGCCAGGTCCTCGGGGCTCAGCCCGTGGTCTGCCAGCAAGGGGCGCGCCGGAACCCCGCAATCGCGCATCACCTCCTGATAACCTTTGAGCGCGGCGGCGCGGATCACATGGGTCATGTCCTCAAATGACAAATTTTTGTCCTCTAATGTCAAGACATCATCTGGCAACGCCCATAGGTAAGCGACCCGTGCCGATGTTGCAGCGCAGCAAAACGGCATCTCCGAATATCAGATCAAGGAATTGGCACAGGTGAAACGTCAACTGGTCCGCATGCTCGCATTGGTTCTCTCAGCCGCAGCAGTCCTGCCGCAGGCCGCGATGGCCGAGGCGCCGATCGTCAAACTCGAAACGGCGAAGAGCACGGCCGGCGGGCTGAGCCGCGTGTTCTTTGGCCATGTGGTGGCGCGCGAAACCGTCGACCTGGCTTTCCAGGTCTCTGGCCAGATCGTCGAGTTTCCGGTCGAGGAAGGCGCCATCGTGCCCCGCACCGGGCTTGTCGCCAGGCTCGATCAGGAGCCTTTCGAGCTCTCGCTCGAAGAGGCGCGTGCGCGCAGTGAACAGGCGGTGCGCACGGTTGACCGCTATCGCCAGCTTCAGGGCAGCGCGGTCAGCCAGACCGCGGTGCAGGACGCCGAAACCGATGTCGAACTGACCCGCGTTGCCCTGCGCAATGCCGAACGCGCGCTTGACAAGGCAACGCTCTTTGCGCCTTTCGATGCGCTGGTGGCGTCGCGGCTGGTGCCGAATTACTCCACCATCAACGCCGGAACGCCGGTGGTGCGCCTGCACGACATGTCCGAGCTTCGGATCGAGATCGACGTGCCCGAGGTGCTTTTCCATCAGGCCGGCCAGAAACCCGATCTGGAGATTCTCGCGCAGTTCCCGGCCAGCCCCAGGACCTATCCGGTGGAGCTGCGGGAATTCAACGCCGAGACGGCATCGGTCGGCCAGACCTATTCGATCACTCTGGGAATGTTTCCGCCCAAGGATCTGACCGTCCTGCCCGGCTCCTCGGCCAAGGTGACGGCCACGCTGGACACCGGCGACAGCCGCATCGAAGTGCCGGCTTCGGCGATTGTCACCGGCAATGATGGCGCGACCTACCTGATGATCTTCACGCCCACCGGCGGGCGCGAGGGCACGGTGACCCGCACCCCGGTCGAGATCAGGCCGACCGAAAGAGGCAAGGTCGAGGTGATCGCGGGCCTCGAAGCCGGACAGGAATACGTCGTTGTCGGCGCCTCGACCCTCACCGACGGCGAAGACGTGCGCCGCTTTACCGGCTTCGGCAACTGAAGGCCCCGACGATGGACATTGCGCGCTTTTCGATCAACCGCCCGATCTACACCTGGATCGTGATCCTGACCTGCCTTCTGGGCGGCATCTGGGGCTTTTCCTCGCTGGGCCGGCTGGAAGACCCGGCCTTTACCATCAAGATGGCCGTCGTGGTCACGCAATACCCCGGCGCCACCGCCCAGGAAGTGGCGACCGAGGTCTCCGAACCGATCGAATCCGCGATCCAGAAGATGGGCGAGGTCAAGCGCATCGAGACCATGAACCAGCCCGGCCTGTCCTGGATCACGGTCGAGATGCAGGACACCTATGACGGCACCGAGCTGCCGGCGATCTGGACCAAGCTGCGCAACCGCGTGGGCGAGGCCGCCCTGCCCTCCGGCTCCACCGAGCCGTTCATCAACGACAGTTTCGGCGATGTCTACGGGCTTTATTACGCCGTCACCGCGCCCGGTTTCTCGGACAGCGAAGTCAACGACCTGGCCGACTTCCTGCGCCGCGAGGTGTTGTCGGTCGATGGCGTGGCCGATGCGGTGATCTCGGGCCAGCCGAACGAACGCATCTATGTCGAGCCGGACCTCGCCCTGACCAATTCGCTCGGCATCTCGCCGGGCATCATGCAGGCCGCGATCGCCACCGCCGACGAGATCGTCGACGGTGGCTCGATCCAGAATGAAAACGGCCGGACGCTGGTGCAGCGGCCGGCGGGGTCCGACACAGTGTCGGCGATTGCCGCGCTCTCGGTGGGGGTCGGCGGACAGGTGGTGAACCTGGCCGATTTCGCCGATGTCTACCGTGGCCGCGAGGCCAATCCAGACCTGATCCTGCGCCACAATGGCGTCGAGGCCTTCAGCCTCGGCGTTGCCGGCCTGTCGACCGAGAACATCGTCGAGGTCGGCAAGGCGGTCGATGCCAAGATCGAAACGCTGAAGACGGCAATCCCGGTCGGTGTCACGATCGCGCCGATCTATCAGCAACATGTGGTGGTCGAAGAGGCGTCGAACGCCTTTCTCGTCAACCTCGCCATGTCGGTCAGCATCGTGATCGTGGTGCTCGCCGTCTTCATGGGCTGGCGCGCTGCGGTGGTGGTGGGGGCGACCCTGCTGCTCACGGTGGTGGGCACGCTCTTTTTCATGGCGCTGGGCTCGATCGAGATGGAGCGCATCTCGCTCGGCGCGCTGATCATCGCCATGGGCATGCTGGTGGACAATGCCATCGTGGTCGCCGAGGGTATGCAGATCAACATGAGGCGCGGCCAGACCTCGCGCGAAGCCGCGACGGAGGCGGCCAGCAAGACGCAGATCCCGCTGCTTGGCGCCACCATCATCGGCATTATGGCTTTTGCCGGCATCGGTCTCAGCCCGGATGCCACCGGTGAATTCCTGTTCTCGCTCTTTGCGGTGATCGCGATTTCGCTGTTGTTGTCCTGGGTGCTGGCCATCACCGCCACGCCGCTGCTGGGCCATTACTTCTTCCGCCAGGGCACCACGGGGGACGCCGACGGCTATGACGGCTTTCTGTTCCGTGGCTATGCCGGCCTGCTGAGGATCAGCCTGCGCCTGCGCTGGCTGGTGATCGTGGCGCTGATCGGGGTGACCGTTATCTGTTATGGCCTCTTCGGCCAGATCAAGCAGCAGTTCTTCCCCGACAGCAACACGCCGCTCTATTTCGTCAACTACAAGCTGCCGCAGGGTGCGTCGATCCACCAGACCTCGGAGGATCTGACGGTGCTCGAAGACTGGCTGGCCGGGCGCGACGAGGTGGTGGCCTTTACCGCCTATGCCGGCATGGGCGCCTCGCGGTTCATGCTGACCTACGAAAGCGAAGACCCGAACCCGAGCTATGGCCATTTGATCGTGCGCACCTCGTCGCTTGCGGTGATCGAGGACGAGATGAACGCGCTCGAGGAATTCGCGCTCGAGGCGGTGCCGCAGGGCGAGTTCCGCGTCAAGCGGCTGGCCTTTGGCCCCGGCGGCGGTGCCCCGATCGAGGTCCGCTTCTCGGGCAGCAACCCCGAGGTGCTGCGCGATCTCGCCGACGAGGCGATGGCGCGGATGGCGGCGGCCTCCGACAACGTGGTCTCGCTGCGCAACGACTGGCGCGAAAAGGAACTGGTGCTGCGGCCGATCTATGCCGAGGACCGCGCCCAGGAGGCCGGCATCTCGCGCACGCAGATCACCGAAACCCTGCAATTTGCCACCGAAGGCACCACCGCCGGGGTGTTCCGCGAAGGCGACAGGCAGATCCCCATCGTGCTGCGCGCCGCACCCGATGCCGATCTTTCCCTGGTCGATCACGTGATCTACTCCGACAGCGGCGGCGGCTTGGTGCCGATGGCGCAGATGATCGACGGCTTCCGCTTCGAGCCGCAGGACACGCTGGTGCATCGCCGCGACCGGGCCAATGTGATCACCGTCGGCGCCGACATTCCGCGCGGCATGACCGCCACCGAGGTGCTGGCCGAGGTACGCGGCACCATCGAAGAGATGACGATCCCCGAAGGCTACACCATGGCCTGGGGCGGCGAATACGAAAGCTCGACCGATGCCCAGGCCTCGCTCGGCGGGCAATTGCCGCTCAGCCTGATCGTGATGGTGCTGATTTCGGTGCTGCTCTTCAATGCTCTGCGCCAGCCGGTCATCATCTGGCTGCTGGTGCCGATGTCGGTCAACGGTGTCAGCCTGGCCCTGCTGGGGGCCGGCCTGCCCTTTACCTTCACCGCGTTGCTGGGCCTCTTGTCGCTCTCGGGGATGCTGATCAAGAACGGCATCGTGCTGGTCGAAGAGATCGACCTGACCCGCGAGGCCAACCCCGACATGCCGCTGGAAGAGGCCATCGTCAGTGCCTCGACCTCGCGTCTGCGGCCGGTGTTCCTGGCGGCGGCGACTACGATCCTCGGCATGTTGCCGCTGCTGTCGGACGCCTTCTTTCAGTCGATGGCGGCGACGATCATGGGCGGTCTGGCCTTTGCCTCGGTGCTGACCCTGATCGCGGCCCCGGTGCTTTACTACCTGTTCTTCAAACGCACGGCGCGCCGGGCCCAGGCCGCCCTGCCCGCCACCGCCTGACGACAAAGAAAGGGCCGCGCGGCAATCAGCCACGCGGCCCTTTCATATGGGGTCAGGGCGCGCTCAGCGGCCGCTGAGGTAGTCCGCCGCGACATAGCCGGTGACACCGGGCGCATCCGCCAGGGCCACCCGGCACCAGAGCTGGCCCAGCTCGGTCACACAATCCTTTTGCCGCAGCTGCGTGCCATCGGGCAGCCCCAGGATCACCCGAAACCCCAGGCCCGGTCCGGCCCGCAGCTTCAGAAACTCGCCCTCATCGGCCCGATCCACCGTGGTCGGCGTGCCCGTGACGCTGCCACATGCGGCGAGCAGAAGGAGCGAGAGGAAAACGGAATGAGTGGTACGGCGCATGGTCTGCCCCCGGCTGTTTCTGGAGCCGCCTGTGTCGCAGAGCAAAGGGTCCGAGTGAAGAAAAATCTGGCCCTGTCCCCGGGTCTTTTGCGGGGGGCTGGGGATATGGGGGGTGGCGGACAGTGAGGGATTCGAACCCTCGAGACGGTCTCCCGCCTACACACTTTCCAGGCGTGCGCCTTCGACCACTCGGCCAACTGTCCGTGCGCGGGTGTTTAGCCCCGACCTTCACCGGGTTTCAAGGGCAAATCGAAGTCATTCGCACAATTGATGTATTCCGGTGTCAACAGGTCGATTCTCAGCTGTCGAGGATCACGTTCAGCCGCCGGTTCTGGCGGCCCTTCTTCTCGATCTTGCCCAGCCGGATGGCGCCGATCTCGCCGGTGCGCGCCACATGGGTGCCGCCGCAGGGCTGAAGATCGACCTGGTCGCCGCCCTTGCCGATCCGCACCAGACGCACCCGGCCCTGGCCGCGCGGCGGCTTGACCGACATGGTCTTGACCAGCTCGGGCGTCGCCTCGAGCACGGCATCGGTGACCCAGGTCTCCGACACCGGCAGATCGCGCTCGATCAGCAGTTGCAGCGCCTCTTCGATGATGTCGCGGTCTGCCGGGGCCTCGGGCATGTCGAAATCGAGCCGGCCCTTCTCGCTGGTGATCGCCCCGCCGGTCACCGGCAGCGGCACCACGACCGACAGCAGGTGCAGCGCGGTATGCACCCGCATGTGGCGGTGGCGGCGCTCCCAGTCGAGGTATTGCATCACATGGGTGCCGGTGCCCGGCAGCGGCATCGGTTCCGCCGGGACAAGCACCACCGCCCCGCCCTCGCCCTTGACGGTGGTGGCGATGGGCATCTCGATCCCGTCCCAGACCAGCAGGCCGCTGTCGCCGGGCTGGCCGCCGCCGGTGGGATAGAACACCGATCGGTCAAGCACGATGCCTCCTTCGGGCGTGTGGCCGGTCACCCTGGCCGGGGCCTCGCGGAGATAGGGGTCTTCGCGAAACAGCAGCGCTGTCATCGCTCGCCCCCGGCGTCTCCGGTCACATCGCCGGTGCCGTCGCCCGGCGAAGGCTCGCGCTGGGGCGCGGCGCCGGTGTCCTCACGGGCCGGGGCGTCCTCTTCTGATGCCTTCGGCGCCTCCTGCGGGCGCAGCGCCTCGGGGTTGCGCAGCCAAATGTCGCGCTGAGCATAGGGGATCTCGATGCCTTCCTTGGCAAAGACCTCGACGATCTGATGGCGCATCTCGGTACGCACGCCCATGCCTTCGCCAATGTCGCGCAGCACGGCCCGGATCCGGAAATCGAGCGAATCCGCCCCGAAGCCCATGAAATCCACTGCCGGCTCGGGGTTCATCAGCACCTGATCGTGGTGCCGGGCGACCTTGAGCAGCAGGTCCTGCACCTTGCGGGTGTCCGACCCGTAAGCCACGCCGACATCGATGATGATCCGGCCGATCGAATTGCCGCGGGTATAATTGGCCACCCGGCCCGAGACGAAATCGGCGTTGGGGATGATCACGTCGTAGCGGTCGAAGGTTTCGAGCTTGGTCGAGCGCACCGAGATCCGCTTGACCGTGCCGTGGATGCCGCCGACCTCGATCCAGTCGCCTTCGGCGATGGGCCGTTCGATCAGCAGGATGATCCCCGAGACAAAGTTCGACACGATATTCTGAAGCCCGAAACCGATCCCGACCGAGAGCGCACCGGCGACGATGGCAAGCGACGACAGGTCGAGCCCGGCCGAGGTGATCGCCACCAGCGCGGCAATGAAGATACCGACGTAGCCGATGCCCGAGACGATGGCGTTCTGCCCGCCGGTGTCGATCTTGGTCTTGGGCAGGATCGAGTTCTTGAGCGCGCCCTGAAGCAGCCGGGTCGCCATGTAGCCGGCGACAAAGACCAGCAGTAGCACCAGGAAATCCATCGGTGAAATGCGGCTGTCGCCAATCGCAAAGCCTTCGCCGATCTGGGTCCAGAGCTCGGTCAGGTCGGCCACCCGCGCGCCCCAGAGCAGCGCCAGGAAAGGCAGCGCCGCGAGCGCGAGGGTAAACCCGATCAGCACCGTGATCAGGCTGTCGGCCTCTTCCTCGGACTGGCGCATCACGTAGCGGTAAAGATCGTTGGTAAAGCGTTGCAGCACCACGATCAGCCCGAGCAGGCCCAGCGTCGCGATGGTCGGAAAGATCAGCCGCGAGGCGGCGGTGCCATAGCCGGTGGCCGCCAGCACCGGGCCGACGATCGACACCAGGATGACGATCCGGCCGAGAAAGCTGACCACCCGGGCGCGCACCAGGCGTTCGGTGTTGGCACTGTCGAACTTGATATGGGTGATCATCAGCTGCCCGAGGCGGAACAGGATCAGCGCCGTCACCACCAGCAGCGGGAATTCGAGCACCGAGACCGTGGCCTCGTCATAGCTCTCGATCTGGGCAAATTCATGGATCGCGTCGCGCAGCACCAACAGGATCGCAAGGGTGCTGGCATAGGTCCGCGCCTCGCGCCGCTGGCTCCGTGCCATCGGCAACATGCGGTCGCCGTCGTGCTGTGAAAACAGCCGGTCGACCAGCCAACGCAGCCCGAGGATCACCAAGCCCCAGGCCGGAAGATTGTCGAGCAGCAGGGTGGTCAGCGCGCCCGGCGTGCCGGTGGCAAAGATCGCCTCGGTCAGCGCATAAAGGCCGATCAGCGGAAGCGCGATCTGGCCGACCGAGACAAGGAAGCTGAAAACCGCGCCGCCGCGGGCCGAATTCTTTCGCATCCAGTTGCCGCCGTCGCGCGCCCAGGCCCGGCCGCGCAGCACGAGCACGCCCCCCACGACCAGCAGCAGCAGCACCATCGGCAGGTTGCGGCGCAGTTCAGCCTGGCCGATGTCGGAGCTCCAGGACTTGTCGATCTCGCTGCCGATGGCGGTCCAGGTCTGGCCCAGGTCGCCCAGGGCAATCGCCCAGTTCTCCGGCATCAGCGGGATCGGCCCGAGCTCGAACAGCGCGTCGGTCTGGCGGGCGCGGATCAGCGCGTCGATTTCCCGGATGATGCCGTCGGCGCGGTTATAGGCCTCTTCCGCGGCGCGGATCGGGGCGCGCAGCTCGGCAAGCTGTTCGTTCAGCTCGACCCGGCGATTTGCCACCTCTTCGGGCTCGGTCTCGCCCTCGGCCGGGGCCTCGCCCAGGGCATCGAGCTGCGACTGGATGGTGCGGATCCGCGATTGGTTGGTGTCCTGCGCCGTCAGAAAGCGCGCACGCCAATCCGCCAGCTCGCGGCGCAGCGTCTCGAAGGCGCTGTCAGAGGCGCGGCCGGCGGCCAGTGCGCTCTCGGCGCGCCGCGCCAGCTCGTTCCAGGCCTCGAAATCGATCGGCTCGTCAGCGGCGGCCAGCGACATTCCGACTTGAAGATCCGGCTCGATGTCTCCGACCGAGATATCTTGCGCATGCAACGCACGCGTGGAGAGAACAAGGCTCGCGAACAGGGCCAGCAACAGCGCCGGCAGAAAGGCAGGCATACGCATCAGCTGTCCTCGAACACGCCGGGGATCGAGGCCGGTGCGCGGGTCAGCCAATCGGGTGTCGGCAGGCCCTTGTCGCGCAGGAACTCGGGGTTGAACAGCTTGGACTGATAGCGCGTGCCATAGTCGCAGAGGACGGTGACAATGGTGTGCCCCGGCCCCATTTCCCTGGCCAGCCGGATCGCGCCCGCGACGTTGATGCCGGACGACCCGCCAAGGCAGAGCCCTTCGTTCTTGAGCAGGTCAAAGACGATGGGCAGCGCCTCGCTGTCCGGGATGTTGTAGCTGAAATCCGGGGTGAAGCCTTCGAGGTTGGCGGTGATCCGCCCCTGGCCGATGCCCTCGGTGATCGAGCTACCTTCGGCCTTGTGCTCGCCGTGATTGTAGAAATGGTTCAGCGTCGCGCCATCGGGATCGGCCAGTGCCATCTTGACGCCCTTGGGTTGCAGCGCCATGCCGACACCGGCCAGCGTGCCGCCCGAGCCCACCGCCGCGACAAAGCCGTCGACCTTGCCACCGGTCTGCTCCCAGATCTCGGGGCCGGTGGTTTCGACATGCGCCTGACGGTTGGCGACATTGTCGAACTGGTTGGCCCAGATCACGCCCTTGTCCGAGCTCTCGTTCATCTTCTCGGCCAGGCGACCGGAATAGCGCACGTAGTTGTTGGGGTTGCGATAGGGCGCCGCCGGCACCTGCACCAGCTCGGCACCGGCCAGACGGATCATGTCCTTCTTTTCCTGGCTTTGGGTCTCGGGGATGACGATCACCGTCTTGAAGCCCATCGAGGCCCCCACCAGCGCCAGACCGATACCGGTGTTGCCCGCCGTCCCCTCGACGATCGTGCCGCCGGGTTTGAGCAGACCTTTCTCCACCGCGTCCTTGATGATGTAGAGCGCGGCGCGGTCCTTGACCGACTGGCCGGGGTTCATGAACTCGGCCTTGCCCAGGATGGTACAGCCGGTTTCTTCGCTGGCCTGCTTCAGCTTGATCAACGGGGTTTTGCCAACGGCGTCGGCCAGATCGGATGCAATACGCATAATGTCCGCTCTCCTCTAAGGATTTGTCGTTGTGTATGCGCCGTGCGGCGTGAACTCAAGGGCGCGCAACAAGCCCGCCCCGGCGCAATTCCTCACGATGCCGTGCAAGCCAGAGCAGCATCATCGCCAGAGGCCCGGCATTGGCCTCGCCGCTTTCAACCAGCGTCATGGCCCGATCAAAGGAAATCACATGGCTGCGGATGTCTTCGTTTTCATGCGCCAGCCCGGCCAGCCTGCCCTCCTCGGCCGAAAGATCGCAGAGCCCGAGATAGCAATGAAAGAACTCGGTCGAATAACCCGGCGAGGGATAAACCCGCGTCATCAGCCGCAGGTCGCCCAGCTCCAGCCCCGCCTCCTCCATCGCTTCTCGCCGGGCGCAATCGGCCGGGCGTTCGCCGGCGTCGACCAGCCCGGCGATGGGTTCCAGCATCCAGGGCACCGGATCACGCCGCCAGACCGGGCCAAAGCGGAATTGCTCGACCAGCATCACCTGATCCTGCACCGGGTCATAAGGCAGCACCAGCGCCGCATCATAGGCCTGAAACGCCTCGCGCCCGATGGTGGCGCTGCGGGCGCCGTCGAACCGGCGGAAAGAGATATCAAAGGCGCGCAGACGGAAAAAGCCGTCATAGCCCGGCCGCGTCGTTTCGATCCGGTAATCGTCCGGCGCCGGCGCCCGGCGCAGCGTCGTCGGCGCCGCCTCCTGCGCCAGGCATTGCGCCCAGCCGCGCGCCCGGATCCAGGGAAACAGCCGGTCGATGTCCTGCGGCGTGGTCACGCCGAACCGCTCCATCACCTCATCCGCCGCCGCCAGCGTCAACGGGCCGAAGCGCGCCACCCAATCGGCCAGCCGCCAAGGCGCGCCCGCCGGCCAGCGCGCGCCCTCGGGCAGATAGACCAGCGCCTGGCAGGCGCCCTCCGGCGTCGTCACCTCGAGCGGTTCGAGCGCATAGCCGAACCCGCCTTCATAGTGATCGAGCCGCGCCAGCGCCTCTTCATCCAGATCGCGCAACAGCAGGCCTTCGGCGCGTCCGCCGGCTTCGGCCCGGATGGTCGGAAAACATTCGCCCGCCGCCCAAAAGACCGCCCAGCCCGGCAGCACCGCCGGGCTCAGCGCGATCTCGGCCGCGGGCCGGCCCAGCACCCGCTCCAACAGCGGCACATGGCACAGAGTGCCGTAGAAAAACAGATCGGCCATCGGCTCAGTTCCAGCGCAGCGAGGCAAGGTAGGTCAGCAGCCCGGCCAGCACCCCGCCCACCGCCAGGGTCAGGATCACGTCGAGCGTGAAGACCTGCGCGCCGAAATCCACGCCGATCTGAAACACCGCCGCAATCGCCTCGATCGGCCCGTCATAGCGGTGCCGCATGGCCAGCCGCGTCATTTCATTGGCCGATTGCGCGAACAGTGCCACGAAGGTGAGGATCGCCGCACCGGTCAGGCCAAAGCTGATCGCATCGGCCAGCCGCGTCGTCGACAAGGGCCCGGTATAGAACCAGCCGGTGAGAAAGCCGATTGCCATGTTGAGCGGCAGGAATATCCCGAAATCCGTCGCCTCGGGCATCACGTCCATGACCATCTTGGACACGACATAGGCCAGAACCGAGAGCACAATCGCGGCAACGAGCTTGGGGATGGTAGGCATCAGGCGGCGGGCCTCCGAACGGTGATCTGCGTTACGTCGCAGTTACCGCTGTGAAAGGTCGCCGCGCAAGAGGTGAGATAGAAGTTCCACATCCGCCGGAACCTCTGGTCAAAGCCCAGCCGGGCCACCTCGTCCCAGCGGGCATTGAAGGTTTCGTGCCAGCGGCGCAGGGTCTGGCTGTAGCTCTCGCCGAATTCGACCGAGCGCAGCACCCCCAGACCCGCCTGCTCGATCTCGTCCAGCAGCGCCTTGCGCGAAGGCAGCATGCCGCCGGGAAAGATGTATTTCTGGATGAAATCGACCCCGCGTCGATAGACCTCCCAGCGCTTGTCCTGCACGGTGATGATCTGAAGCGTCGCCGATTTTCCGGGCCGCAGCCGTTCGCGCACTGTGTCGAAATAGACCGGCCAGTATTTCTCGCCCACCGCCTCGAACATCTCGATGCTGGCGATGCCGTCGTATTGCCCGCGCTCGTCGCGATAATCCTGCAACTTGAACTCCACCTGCCCGGCCAGCCCCGCCCGCGCGATCCGGTCCCGGGCATAGTTGAACTGCTCCTTGCTGATCGTCAGCCCGGTCACCCGCAGCCCGCGCTCGCGCGCGGCATATTCGGCAAACCCGCCCCAGCCACAGCCGATCTCGAGCACATGATCGCCGGGCTGCACCTCCATCTGATCGACCATCGAGGCATATTTGGCGATCTGCGCGTTTTCCAGGCTTTCCTGACCGGTTTCGAACAGCGCCGAGGAATAGGTCATCGTGTCATCGAGCCAGAGGCCGTAGAATTCATTCCCCAGATCGTAGTGATACGAGATATTCCTGCGCGCCTGCCGCCGCGAATTGCTGTTGAGCCAGAACCGCAGCCGTTCATAGGCGCGCACCAGCGACATGCCGGGAAAGCCGTCATACAGATCGTCATTGTCGGCATGCACCAGATCGAGAAAGGCCATCAGGTCGGGCGTGTCCCACCAGCCATCGAGGTAGGCATCGCAAAACCCCAGATCGCCCTCGCGGATCAGCCGGGCAAAGACATCGGTGTTGTGAATGGCCAGCTCGGCCACCGGCCCGGCGGCCCGGCCCTCGGCACGAAACCGCCGCCCGTCGGGCAGCACGAAATCGAGCCGGCCATGGTTCATCTCGCTGGTGGCCGCGAAGACCTGGCTGAAATACCGCGGCAGGTTGGCCTGCCCATGCGTCGACGTGAGATACATTGCCCACTTCTTCCCTGTTATATGAATAGTTTAGGCGCGATTTTCATCATCTGGCAAGTCGCGGATCAGAAGCCTCTGTTCTCATAGGCGGTCAGCGCCCTTTGCCGGCCTTCGTCGAGCCTGACGACCGGCTCGGGATAGGGATCGTCGGGCGACATGTTCCAGCGCCGGGGGATCGACTCGAAATAGGCCAGCGCGGTCTCCGGCGGATCGTCCTGCCCCTCGGCGATCCAACGGGTCACATAGGCGCGCCGGGGATCGAATTTCTCGCGCTGGGTGACCGGGTTGAAGACCCGGAAATAGGGCGCGGCATCCGGCCCCGACCCCGCCACCCATTGCCAGCCCATGGCATTCGACGCCGGATCCCAATCGGTCAGGCAATCCTCGAACCAGCGCAGCCCCACCTTCCAATGGGTCATCAGGTGCTTGGTCAGGTAGGAGGCGACGATCATCCGCACGCGGTTGTGCATCCGCCCGGTGACATACATCTCGCGCAGCCCGGCATCGACCAGCGGAATGCCGGTGCGCGCCTGTTTCCACGCCTTGATCTCGGCGGCGCGTTCGTCGTCCCGCCAGGGAAAGCCGTCCCATTCCTCGCGCCAGTTGTCCGTCAGAATGCGCGGCATGTTGACCATCAGGTGATAGGCAAACTCGCGCCAGCCCAGTTCGCGCAGAAAGGCCTCGGCGCCCGGCTTGCCCTCGTGACGTGCTCTCTGGCCCGCGTGCCAGCACTGGCGCGGGCTGATCTCGCCATAGGTCAGATATTCCGACAGGCCCGAGGTGGCATCGTCCGCCGGAAAATCGCGCCGGTCCTTGTAGCCGGCGACATCCTCGTCGATGAACCGCGCCAGCCGCGCCTGCGCCGCTGCCTCGCCGGGATCGGTGTAACGGCGCACAACCTCCGCCCCGCACCGCATTGCTTGGCCCAGGTTCCAGTCATTCAGGTTTTCGCTTGTAGTCCATTGACTTGGTGTCGGAATCTTATCCGGCGCTTTAAGATTGGCGCCCACATCGCGGCCTTTGACCGCCTTCCAATAGGGTGAAAACACCTTGTATGGCCCGCCGCTCTTGGTCTCGACCGAGCGCGGATCGGAGATGACATGCCCTTCATGCATTTCAAATTCAATGCCTTGCGCGTCGAACTTATCCTTTAACTTGAAGTCACGACGCTCGATCTCCGGGTGATAGCTCCGGGAACAGAGGATGCGGGTCGCCCCGGTGTCCTGCACCAGGTCGGTCAGAACCTCTGACGATTTTCCCGAACGTAGGATCAGTCTGCTGCCCTTGTCCTCTAACGTGCTGGCCAGCGCCTCGAGGGACAGGCCCAGCCGCCATTTCGGAGCGGCGCCAAGCCTGTCGACGCTGGCGTCTCGGATAAAGATTGGCACCACCGGGCCCCGCTTGCAGGCCGCCGTCAAAGCCGGGTGATCAGAGAGCCGCAGATCGCGGCGGAACCAGAGAAGTGTTGTCACGAATGCCCCCTTTTTCACTGATACGCAGCCCGGCAACCCCCGGATCACACGAGATGTTCTGAGCTGACGCAAAGGTATGGCGAAATCCTTTCCTGCCAAGCCGCGCAGGTCTAGTCTGGCCGCACCGAAGTTTTCGAAAGGTGCCTGTGTGACCTGCGCCCTGATCCTGCCCGCCGCCGGCCGCTCCAGCCGGATGCGCGGCGCCGACAAGCTGCTTGAGGACGTGGGCGGCATGCCCTGCCTGCGCGCCATGGCCCTGCGTGGGCTCAGCGCCGGTCTGTCGGTGATCGTTACCCTGCCCGGCGCCGATCATCCGCGCGCCCAGGCCTTGGCGGAAACCCCGGTGCGGCGCGTTCTGGTGCCAGACGCCGCCGAAGGCATGGCCGCCTCGCTGCGCGCCGCCGTGGCGACCCTGCCCGAGGGCACTGACGCCGCGCTCGTCCTGCCGCCCGACATGCCCGATATCACCAGCGCCGATCTGCGCGCGCTGGTCCGCGCGGCCGAGGCCGACCCGGAGGCGCTGATATTTCAGGCCACGACCCGGGACGGCGCGCCAGGCCATCCGATCCTGTTTCGCAACGCCTTGTTCGACGCGTTTCACCAGCTCACCGGCGACACCGGCGCGCGGAGCATCCTTCAGGCGCACAAGGCGGCGCGCCGGCTTGTCGCCCTGCCGGGCGACCGCGCCCGGCTCGATCTCGACACGCCCGAGGCCTGGGCGACCTGGCGTCAGCGCAAGACGGCCTAACCGGCAAACAGCACCCGCGCCTGATGCGCCTTGAGCGTGGCGCGGGCGGCAGGATAGACCTGATGCAGGTTGTCGCGCGCAGCCAGCTCCGGGAACAGCGCCAACAGCTCGGCCCGCTGATCGCCGTCAAGCGCGGCCAGGGTCATGTCGCCGGGCTGAAAGCTCTCGGTCCAGATTCCATCGCTCAGCACCACTTCGTGCTGGTCGAAAAGGATGTGGACATAGGTCACCGCCGCTTCGGCCCCGGCCACCTCGACCCCGTCGAGACAGATCAGATGGGTGGCGGCGACAAGCACCTCTTCCTCGCCAAACCACATCTGCGTCGCGACATTGCCCACCAACACCCGGTGTTGCGGCGAAACCTTCATGTCGCGGTCGGGCGTCTCGGGGCCAAGCGCGCCACGGCGGATGTGGATCGGCCGCAATGCCGGCGCCCCGGCCAGCTGACTGGCGTCGAGCCGGCGCGCCCCGACCCAGCGGATCATCTGATAGCCATTGTCGCGGGTCAGCACCCGGTCGCCCACGCGCAGCGCCTCGACAGGCACTTCTCCCCTTAAGGTCTTGATCAAGGTTCCCGGCGTAAAGCACGGTATATAATCAACATTCTCGATTTCCGAGAAGGTCAGGGAACCGCCGTCAAGCCAGGTGACCGTGCCGCTTTCCAGATCGGTCTCGTCATAGGTGATGACGGCCGGGCCGGTGATCACCAGCGTGTCGTTGTCCTCCCCGCCAGACCCGCCGTCAACCACGTCGCCGCGGCCGCCGTGGATGATATCGGCACCGTCGCCACCAAGAATGGAATCCGCGCCCTCGCCACCATCGATCAGATCGTTGTCAGCGCCGCCGTCGATGGTGTCGGCCGCCTCGCCACCGCTGATCGTGTCATCGCCGGCGTAGCCATGGATCGTGTCGGCGGTGCCGTCGCTGCCATCGGTCTGGTCGCCTTCGGCATCGACGTAATCCACCCCCATGGCATCGCCGGCCGACGTGCCGTCAACGATCCGGTTCGACGGAATGCCGATGGCCACCAAGAAATCGAGATCGGCGGCGGTGTCCGGCGCGATGCCCACCAGCGTGATGCTTTCACCGCCCGGAAAGGTCAGAACGGCATTGCCGGTGCCATCGTCGCTCACCCCCACGTCGCGGGCAGTGACCGGGGTCACACCGCCATCCGTGGTAAGCCCGCTGACATCCAGCGTGTCATTGGCGCTGAGTGTACCGTCGGCCCCCACACTCGGCGCGGCAAAGCCCTCGACGATGTCCGCGCCACCGAAATCGGCCAGGGTCAGCGTGTCATTGCCGCCGCCCAGAATGATGTTTTCGATATCGGTAAAGGTGGCGGTCGCGGTGCCGTCGGAAAAACTGCCGTTCTCGGGGTTCACGTCGCTCAGATCGATGCTCAGCCCGGTGGTGGTGCCGCTCAGGTCGAGCGTGTCGCCCGACGTCTCGGCCAAGGCGTCGCCATCGATCGTGTCATTGCCGAAATTGTCCTCGATGACAAAGGTGTCGTCGTTGTAGCCGCCCCAGATCGAATCGTCGCCGGCCCCGCCATAAAGGACATCCTCGCCAAAGGAGCCGCGCAGGAAATCATTGCCGTCACCGCCGAAAAGCGTGTCATTGCCGGTGTTGCCATAAACGGTGTCGTCGCCGGTACCGCCAAATTGCAGATCGTCGCCAGAGCCGCCGTCAAGCGTGTCGGACCCGGCGCCGCCGCGCAGCGTATCGTCGTTCTCATCGCCAAAAAGCGAGTCGTTGCCGCCGCCGCCGTCCAGGCTGTCGTGGCCGGTGCCGGCATACAGCGTATCGCCGCCTTCGCCGCCGTCCAGCGTATCGGCGCCCTGCCCGCCATGCAGAAGATCGTCACCGGCGCCGCCGGAGAGGCTGTCATTGCCAAGGCCGCCCTCCACCGTATCATTGCCGAGCCCGGCAACCACCACGTCATCGCCGGCGCCGGCATCGACGGAATCGGCATTGCTGCCGTCGCTGTGATCCAGCGCATCGATCCGGTCGCCCTCGGGGTCGGCCAGATAGCCGGCATCGATGGTGTCATTGCCGGCGGTGCCCTCGACAACGAAGTTTCGCGCAACATCCAGAGACAGATTGTCGAGCGCGATGCCGGTCAGCGTCTGGGCGCCGGGATCATTGTCGGTCGCGATGGTGAAATCCGAGGCGCTCTCGGTCGGGGTGAAGGTAAAGCTCACTTCCTGCCAATAGGGCGCCGTCACCCCGGTGCTGTCGATTGGTATGCTGAACGTCTGGCTGCCGATGGTCACGTTCAGATTGGTCGCGCCCGGCTGGTTGACCGAGCCGTCGGAGTCGTTGACGTAATAGTCGAAGGTAAAGGTGTAGGTCTTGCCCGCTTCAACCGGCGCGGCCAACGTAGTGGTCAGCCCCTCGTTGTAGCTCTCGTTGGAATACATCGTGATGTAGCCAGTGCCGTCCGCCGCATCGAGATCGGCGGGCATCCAGCTTCCGGCCCATTCAAAACCGCCATCGGTCTGAAGATCGGGCGAGCCTTCGGTGCGGGTCCAGCCTGCCGGGGCCTGATTGCTGCCCGAGGCGGTATTGGTCTCGAAGACACCGTTCGAAATGAGATTTGCCATCGATCAGCCCCCCAAGATCCGGGTGCGGTCTGACGGGCTGGCCTTGGCCCGGCCTTCGGTGATCCGTGGGCGAATTCTTCCCCGGCGGCGCAATTCTTGCATCTGTAACTGGTTACCCCCTTCACTTGCCTCCGGCGCACACCGAAGACCACACGGGATGCGCCGGCGTGCAGGCCCAGATGTGACCGGACTTTGGGTCAGCGATGTGGTGGCTTGCGGGAAAGATCATGGAGCGTTGGCCCGGCGAGGCAAAAGCCAAAGCGGTTCAAACTTTGACGCCGCGGGCGATGTTTCCAAAGTGGAAACACTGTAATCACATGAAAATTTTTGATAAATTCCGGCCGACGTGGACTGGCCCCGCCGCCCGCGCTGACGACAACGCGCGACACGCTCAAAACGCGCCGCTGAAATGTGGCGATTTCGCGGCGAGATCGGCGAAGATGCGGCCAGAGCCGGTCCTGCCGCCCCTGGCCATGATAGACAGGCGCCCCCCGTAAAGAGGGACGCCCGTGCGCTGCATAATCAGAACCTAGCGGACCAGAAGCTTGGCTTCGTGCTTCTTCAGCGACCGGCGGGCGGCCGCGTAGTCTTGCAGGCCTTCGGCGGTCTGAAGCTCGGGGAAGAGCTCGAAGATTTCCGCCTTGGCTCCGGCGCCCATGCTGTCCATGGTCTGATCGCCGGGCTGGAAGCTTTCGGTCCAGACGCCGTTCGACAGAACCACTTCGTGTTGATCGAACATGAAGTGGATGTAGGTGACGCCCAGGGTGCCCACTTCGTCGACGCCATCGAGATCGGTCAGGTGCTTGGCCGCCGCCAGAACCTCGCGTTCCTCGAAGAAGAGCTGCGCCTTCTCGCCGCTCATCAGGATGCGGTGCTGCGGGCTGACCAGAATGTCCTGCTCGGGCAGGTTCGGGCCAAGGCTGCCGGCCTGGATCAGGATCGGGCGCAGATGCGGCGCGCGCGCCAGCTTGTGCCCGGTCAGCTCGGTGGTGCCGATCCAGCGGATTTCCTGCAACCCGTTGTCACGGGTGATGATCCGGTCGCCCTCGCGCAGATCCTCGATCAGACGCTCGCCGGTGGGTGTGGCGATGGTCGTGCCGGGGGTAAAGCAGGGAATGACGTTCTCGATGTCCTCGAAAGTCGAGCTGCCGAGCAGCGCGCCGGTGTCGTCGAAATATTCGACAAAGCCGTCTTCGCGGTCGGCCGTGGTATAGGTCACCGAGAGACTGCCGCCCGCCGGCGCCGAGCCGGTCAGATCGAGCGTGTCATAATCGTTGGGCAGACCGTCCGCGCCGTCGCCGGCCGGGCCGTCGCCGCCATCGACGCTGTCGCCGACGTTCGAGCCGATGATGGTGTCGCGTCCGTCGCCGCCAAGGACGGTATCGGCGCCCGCGCCACCTTCGAGCAGGTCTTCGTCGATCCCGCCATCGATCACGTCGTCGCCTTCACCGCCCAGGAGCGTGTCGTCGTCGTCACCACCGAAGATGGTGTCGTTGCCCATTTCGCCATCGACGAAATCACGATCATTGTCCGGCACCGGATCGGTGGCGTCGGGTTCGTTGTTGAACAGCATCGAACTGGTCTGCGAGCTGGCGTCGATCGAATCGTCGCCGTCATAGCCCAGGATGGTATCCGAACCATGGCCGCCGATCAGGCTGTCGTCGCCGGTCCAGCCGTCGATGTAATCGTCGTCGATGCCGCCGTCGATGGTATCGGCGCCGTCGCCGCCATCGATGGTATCGGCATCGTCGCCGGTCGCGATCAGATCGTCGCCCGCGCCGCCCATGACGGAATCGCGGCCGTCGTCGGTGTTGGGATCGGACAGGATGCCGCCGATCGGCAGGTTCGGATCGTCGCCTTCATAATCCGAGAAGGTGTCGATCCCGGCGATGATCGTGTCGTTGCCGTCGCCGCCGTCGATGGTGTCGGCGCCCTGAATATCGTTGATGCTGTCGTTGCCGCCGCCGCCGGTCACCAGGTCGTCGTCGATGCCGGGGGTGATGACGTCATCCCCTTCGCCGCCGTCGATGGTGTCGCGGTCATCGCCGGTCGAGATGGTGTCGTCGCCCGCGCCGCCCGACACGCTGTCGCGGTCGTTCTCCGGGTCGTCGTCGACCGGCACGCCGGGAAAGGTCGGCACGTCGATCGCCTCGTCATTGGCGTCGGACATCAGCTCGTCATTGCCGGCGCCGCCGTTGAGCGTGTCGCTGCCGTCGCCCGCGCGCACGGTGTCATGGCCATCGCCGGCATCGACGGAATCGTCGCCATCGCCTGCGAGGACGGAATCGTTGCCCTCGTAGGCTTCGATGATGTCGTCTTCGGCATCGGCCGGATCGGTCGAGAAGATATTGTCGCTGAAATCGACGCGGTCGCCCTCGGGATCGCCGGTATACCCCGCGTCGATGGTATCGTCGCCGGAGGTGCCTTCGACAATGCCGTCGAGACCGCTCGTGGGGCCGCCGTCATTGCCGCTTTGCTGCGTGGTGGGCGGGGTGTTGTTGTTGTTCTCTGATACGGGCACGTTAGGAACGCCTCCCTTCGTCAATGCTGTTGAAATATGTTTCGATCTGCATCATCGCTTCGCGGATGCCAAAAACGATCCGCCAAGACGGCGGTTGAAGGTCACCACTAGTCTTTCTGGTCTCAGGCATCGCGCCCCCTTTACCTTTTAACGCTCGGATCACCGTGCAGACTGAAAACGCCCGGATCACGCGCCGCTCTTGAAAGTGCCATACGAACTGGGATGCAGACAGGATCTCGGGTCCGGCAAAATCCGCCGGATGCCTTCGGATGCAGTGCAATCGCACCCGTCCAACTGATCGTGTCCGTCATCAGAAGTATGACTGTTTAGCGGCCGCCCCCGTGGCCAGCAGTTACCCCCCAGTGGGCAGGATTGAGAGTATGGCGAGGCGTTGCTCAAACAAAGCAGAAATTGTTCGGAAAACAGACCGTCTCTTGCGGGGAAACGGGTTGAGCCGGGCCCGCGGCACCTGTCGTTTCGCCACGTCCGGTCAGAGCGTTCCTGCAATTTTCCCCATATTTTTAGGGAAATTAATGAATTGTTAACCGGTACGCTGCTGCGGGCCTGGCGTCGTCCGGGATGGTTTTTCCGGCCCGGAGAACCCCGCATTTTCCCATGGCGCCACGAAAATTGTGCAATAACAACGCCGAGGATTGTTGGCGTTCTGTCGCCAATGGCCTGTTTTCCGGGGGACTGATTACAACTGAACGATGAGCCGAATAGCTCGAATTGATTCGAAATATCGGCGGGTTAAGCTCCGAATGGCTGTTTGGTGCCGTCACGGCAGGTAAAATGATACTGCTTTTCGCGCCAATTGCGCTGCCTTTCTCCGCCGAATTCCGCGCTTTCGACCCTAGCAAAAGTCGTCGTTCCTGTCGCCGGACATTCCGCAGTGCAGACCTGTGCATAGGGATAGGCCGCAATCGCCGGCCGCGTCCATTGCCAATCGGGTTACGGCCGGAACGACCGTGGCGGTCGCCCGTATTGCGCCACGAAGGCCCGCGTCATTGCCGCCGCGCTCGCATAGCCGCAGCGCAGGGCGATCTCGGTGATGGAATAATCCGATTGCTCTGCATACCGCCGCGCCGCCGCCAGCCGCAGCCACTTGTAGACCGCTTTCGGCGCCGCCCCCAGATCGGCCTGAAACGCTCGTGTCAGGGTGCGCTGCGTGGTCTGCAAGCGCGCCGCCAGGGTGGCAATCGGCAGCGGCGTCTCGAGCGCGCCGGACATCAGGGTGATCGCCTGTTCCACCTGCGGCGAGGCAGGGCCGCGAAACATCCGGTCGACCGGCGGCTCGGCGGTGCGATGCAGGAAAAACGCCGAGACTTCGAGCCCCAGCGCCTCGCCATGGGCGGCGCGGATCATCGCCAGCACCGTGTCGAAGGCCGCCATCGCCCCGCCCGACGTGGTGCGGTTGCCGCAGGTCACCACCCGGTCAGAGACCGTCTCGATCGTGTCGAACCGTTCGGAAAACGCCGTCATCTCGGCCCAGTGGATCGTCGCCCGCGCGCCATCGAGCAGCCCGGCCTGCGCCAGAAGCCAGGCGCCGGTGTCCATCCCCACCACATGGCCGAACCGGCGCGCCGCGGATTTCAACGCGGCCGCCGCCGCCGGGGTGGCGTGGTGGCGCACGTCGTAGCTGGACAGAACCACCAGGTGATCGCCGCCGGGATGGTCGCGCAGCGGCCCATGCGGCAGCACCGGCAATCCGCTCGAGGATTCCACCGTCTCTCCGTCGAGCGTAACGAAGCGCCAGCGATAGGCCTCGCGCATCAGGATTTCATTGGCGGCCCGCAGCGGCTCGACCGCATTGGCCAAACAGAGGTTGGAGAACCTCGGAAAGAGGAGAACCGCCACTTCCTGCGGCGCGACGGCCGGATTTGTCCAGTTTCGCATGTTTTCTGTCTAGAAGCGCATCCTGCCGGGCGTCAAGCCGGATAGCTCTGGGGCAACGCAGCACCGGGAGAGCGCCATGCAGTTCGGACTGACCGCGGAACAGGAGATGATCGTCTCCACTGTCCGCAGCTTTGTCGAGAAAGAGATCTATCCGCATGAGGCCGAGGTCGAGCGCAGCGGACAGGTGCCGCCGGAGCTTGCCGCCGAGATCAAGCGCAAGTGCCTCGCGCTCGGGTTCTATGCCTGCAATTTCCCCGAAGAGGTTGGTGGCGCCGGGCTGAGCCATCTGGATTTCACCCTGGTCGAGCGCGAACTGGGGCGCGGCTCGATGGCGCTGACGCATTTCTTTGGCCGGCCGCAGAACATCCTGATGGCCTGCGACGGTGCCCAGCGCGAACGCTATTTGCTTCCGGCGGTGCGCGGCGAGAAGATGGATGCCCTTGCGATGACCGAGCCCGACGCCGGGTCGGACGTGCGGGGGATGAAATGCACCGCGGTGCGCGAGGGCGGCGACTGGCTGGTAAACGGCTCCAAGCATTTCATCTCGGGCGCCGAACACGCGGATTTCTTTATCGTTTTCGTGGCTACCGGCGAGGACGAGACGCCGAAGGGGCCCAAGAAGCGGATCACCACCTTCCTTGTCGATCGCGGCACGCCGGGCTTCGAGGTGCGCGAGGGCTATGCCTCGGTCAGCCATCGCGGCTATCGCAACTCCATTCTGGATTTCGACAATTGCCGCCTGCCCGACGCCCAGGTTCTGGGCGCGGTCGACGGCGGCTTCGAGGTGATGAACACCTGGCTCTATGCCACCCGGCTGACGGTGGCGGCCTTTTGCGTCGGTCGGGCGCGGCGCTGTTTCGATCTGGCGCTGACCCAGGCCGCCGAGCGCCGGCAATTCGGCCAGCCGATCGGCAGGTTTCAGGGCGTGGGCTTCCAGATCGCCGACATGGTGACCGAGATCGACGCCGCCGACTGGCTGACCCTGGCGGCGGCCTGGCGGCTCGATCAGGGCTTGCCGGCAAACCGCGAGATCGCTTCGGCCAAGCTCTACGCCTCGGAAATGCTGGCACGGGTAACCGACAGCAGCTTGCAGATTTTCGGCGGCATGGGGCTGATGGACGACTTTCCCATCGAGCGGTTCTGGCGGGATGCGCGGGTGGAGCGGATCTGGGACGGAACATCGGAGATCCAGCGACACATCATCAGCCGCGATCTGCTTCGGCCCTTGGGGGCGTGATGGCCGGGCGTGACACATGCCGGGATCAGGGCGGCTCCTCGGGGCTGGAGCGGCTGTTGCGGCCGCGTTCGATCGCGGTGATCGGCGGCGGAAGCTGGTGCAGGAATGTCATCGAGCAATGCCGCAAGATCGGGTTTGGCGGCGAGATCTGGCCGGTTCATCCGACACGCGCGACGGTTGGCGGGGTGGCGTGCTTCCCGGATGTCGGCGCCCTGCCCGGCGTGCCGGATGCGGCCTTTGTCGGGGTCAACCGCGAAGCGACCGTCGCGGTGGTGCGGGCGCTGGCGGCGCGGGGCGCGGGCGGCGCGGTCTGTTTCGCCTCGGGCTTTCGCGAGGCCCGGGGCGAGACCGCGGATGGCGCCCGGTTGCAGGCGGCCTTGCTGGAGGCGGCGGGCGGCATGACGCTGCTCGGGCCGAATTGTTACGGCTTTCTCAATTACCTCGACGGCGCGGCGCTCTGGCCCGATCAGCATGGCGGCCTGCCGGTGGCGCGCGGCGTGGCGATTGTCACCCAATCGTCGAACATCGCCATCAACCTGACCATGCAGGCGCGCGGGCTGCCGCTGGCCTATGTGGTGACCGTCGGCAACCAGGCGCAGACCGGCCTGTCGGACGTGTCACAGACGCTGTTGCGCGACCCGAGGGTGACGGCGCTGGGGCTGCATATCGAAGGGATCGACGATCTGCGGGCCTTCGAGGCGATGGCGGCCGAGGCGCAGGCGCTCGGCAAACCGGTGGTGGCGCTCAAGATCGGCCGGTCCGATCAGGCGCGCGCGGCCACGGTCACTCATACCGCGTCGCTGGCCGGCAGCGACGCCGGCGCGCGGGCGCTGTTGCACCGGCTGGGGATCGGCCAGGTGGCTTCCCTGCCGGTCCTGCTCGAAACGCTGAAGCTCCTGCATGTGACCGGGCCGCTGACCTCCAACCGCATCGCCTCGATGTCCTGTTCCGGCGGCGAAGCCAGCCTGATGGCGGATATGGCGGAAGGCTCCGGGCTCGTCTTTCCGCCGCTCGACGCCACCCGGCGCGCGGCCTTGCGGCGCGTGCTCGGCCCCAGGGTGGCGCTGGCCAACCCCTTGGATTACCACACCTATATCTGGGGCGATGTCCCGGCGATGACCACGGTGTTCAGCGCGATGACGGGCGGCGATCTGGCACTGGGCTGCGTGGTGCTGGATCTTCCCCGCGCCGATCGCTGCGATCCGGGCGCCTGGACGCCGGTGATCACCGCGATGGAACGCGCCCGGGATGCGACCGGCACCCCCCTGGCGCTGGTCAGTTCCCTGCCCGAGACCTTGCCGGAAGAGGTTGCTTTGCAGTTGATGGACAACGGCATCCTGTCTTTCGGCGGCATGGCCGAGGCGATCGCCGCCCTTTCCGCCGCCGTCCGGATGCGCCCGGCCGAGGACGCGCCGCTGCTGGTACCGCCGGTCGCGCCGCAGGGCCGGACGTTAAGCGAGGCCGAGGCCAAGGCGGCCCTGGCCGCCGACGGGCTGCGCATCCCGGCTTCGGCGCCGGCCGCAACCCCCGAGAGCGCCGCCACCGCAGCGGCGCGCATCGGATGCCCGGTGGTGCTCAAAGGCTGCGGCATCGCGCACAAGACCGAGGCCGGGGCGGTGGTGCTGGGGCTGGCCACGCCCGACGCCGTGGCCCGGGCGGCGGCGGACATGCCGGCGCAGAGCTTTCTGGTCGAGGAGATGGTGACCGACGGCCTCGCCGAAGTGCTGATCGGCGTCGTCGCCGATCCGGCGCATGGCTATGTCCTCACCCTGGCGGCGGGTGGTACGCTGACCGAAATCCTCGAGGATCGGGTCTCGCTGCTGGTGCCTGCCAGCCGCGCGGATTTGCGCCAGGCGCTCTCGCAACTCAGGATCGCGGCGCTGCTCCAAGGCTATCGCGGGCGCCCCGCCGCCGACATCGACGCCCTGCTTGACGCGGTGATGGCGGTGCAGGCCCATGTAGCCAGAACCTTGCCGCAGGAACTTGAAATCAACCCGCTGATCTGCACCGCCACCGGCGCGGTGGCGGCGGACGCATTGATCCGAACCGGAGAGGAATGATGACCGAAAGCCCGATCAAGACCCACCGCCGCGGCCATGTGCTGGAAGTGACGCTGGACCGGCCCAAGGCCAATGCCATCGATCTGGCCACCAGCCGGATCATGGGCGATGTCTTTACCGCGTTTCGCGACGATCCCGAGTTGCGGGTGGCGCTGCTGACCGCGGCCGGCGAAAAGTTCTTTTGCCCCGGATGGGATCTCAAGGCCGCCGCCGAAGGCGACGCGGTGGACGGCGACTATGGGGTCGGCGGCTTTGGCGGCTTGCAGGAGCTGCGCGGGTTGAACAAGCCGGTGATTGCCGCGATCAACGGCATCTGCTGTGGTGGCGGGCTGGAACTGGCGCTGTCGGCCGATATCATCCTCGCCGCCGATCACGCCAGCTTTGCCCTGCCCGAGATCCGCTCGGGCACCGTCGCCGATGCCGCCTCGGTCAAGCTGCCCAAGCGCATTCCCTATCACATTGCGATGGAAATGCTGCTGACCGGCCGCTGGCTCGACACCGCAGAGGCGGCGCGCTGGGGGCTGATCAACCACGTCTATCCGGCCGGCGAACTGATGGCAGAAGCCCGCAAACTGGCCGATCTGCTGGCCGCCGGGCCGCCACTGGTCCAGGCGGCGATCAAGGAAGTGGTGCGCGAGGCCGAAGACATGAAATTCCAGGACGCGATGAACCGCATCACCAAGAGCCAGTTCGCCACGGTCGAGCGGCTCTATCGCTCCGAGGACCAGAAGGAAGGCGCCCGCGCCTTTGCCGAAAAACGCGATCCCGTTTGGAAGGGGAAATAGATGCCATTGAACATGAATCGCAACGTCTTCATCACCTGCGCGGTGACCGGATCGGGCGGCACGCAGGACAGAAGCCCGCATGTGCCGCGCAGCCCGGCCGAGATCGCCGAGAGCGCCATTGACGCCGCCAAGGCCGGCGCGGCGGTGGTGCATTGCCATGTCCGCGACCCCGAGACCGGCGCGCCCTCGCGCCGTCTGGAGCTCTACCGCGAAGTGACCGAACGCATCCGCGCCGCCGAAGTCGACGTGGTGCTGAACCTGACGGCGGGCATGGGCGGCGACATGGTCTTTGGCCCGCCCGAGGCGCCGCTGCCGCTGAACCAGACCGGCACCGACATGATCGGTGCGGGTGAACGCATGGCGCATGTCCGCGCCTGCCTGCCCGAAATCTGCACGCTCGATTGCGGCACGATGAACTTTGCCGAGGCCGACTACGTGATGACCAACACGCCCGGCATGCTGCGCGCCATGGGCGGGATGATGACCGACCTGGGGGTGAAGCCCGAGATCGAAGCTTTCGACACCGGCCATCTCTGGTTTGCCAAGGAGCTGGTGCGCGAGGGCACCCTGGCGCCGCAGGCGCTGGTGCAGCTCTGCATGGGGGTGCCCTGGGGGGCGCCCAATGATCTCAACACCCTGATGGCGATGGTCAACAACATCCCCGAGGATTGGACCTGGTCGGCGTTTTCGCTGGGCCGCGATCAGATGCCCTATGCCGCCGCCGCGGTGCTGGCCGGCGGCAATGTGCGCGTCGGGCTGGAGGACAACCTCTTTCTCGACAAGGGCGTGCTGGCCACCAACGCGCAGCTGGTCGACCGCGCGGTGACGATTGTCGAGAACATGGGGGCAAAGGTGATCGGCCCGGCAGAGGTCCGCGACAGGCTGGGGCTGGTGAAACGCGCGCCGCAAGGAGGTGCCGCATGACCCGTAAGGCAGCGATCATCGGCGGCGGCGTCATCGGCGGCGGCTGGGCCGCACGCTTTCTGCTCAATGGCTGGGACGTGGCGGTCTTCGACCCCGACCCCGAGGCGCGGCGCAAGATCGACGAGGTGCTGGCCAACGCCCGCCGCGCCCTGCCCGCGCTTTATGACAAGGCGCTGCCACCCGAGGGAAATCTGAGCTATCACTCGGATTTGCACGCGGCCGTGGCCGGCGCGCTCTGGGTGCAGGAGAGCGTGCCCGAACGGCTCGACCTCAAGCACCGGGTGCATGACGCAATCACCCGGGCCGCCGATGCCGAGGCGGTGATCGGCTCGTCGACCTCGGGCCTCCGCCCCTCGCAGCTGACCGCCGAGGGCGCGCGGGTGATCGTCGCCCATCCGTTCAACCCGGTCTACCTGCTGCCCCTGGTCGAACTGGTGGGCGAGGCCGGGCATTGCGCGCGGGCGGCAGAGGTGCTGCGCAAGATCGGCATGTCTCCCCTGACGCTGCGGAAGGAGATCGACGCCCATATCGCCGACCGGCTGCTCGAGGCTGTCTGGCGCGAGAGCCTCTGGCTGGTCAAGGACGGCATCGCCACCACCGAAGAAATCGACGAGGCGATCCGCATGGGCTTCGGGTTGCGCTGGGCGCAGATGGGGCTGTTCGAGACCTATCGCATCGCCGGCGGCGAGGCCGGGATGAAGCATTTCCTGGCCCAGTTCGGCCCGGCGCTGCAATGGCCCTGGACCAAGCTGATGGATGTGCCCGAGTTCACGCCCGAGCTGGTCGACCTGATCGCCGGGCAATCAGAGGCGCAATCCGGGCATCTCTCGATCCGCGATCTCGAGCGGCTGCGCGACGACAACCTTGTCGGCATGATGCGGGCTCTGCGCAAGTCCGGCAGCGGCGCCGGCGGCACGATCACCGCGCATGAGGCGGCCTTGCCCGATGCCGCGTCCGCCGACCTGCCGGTGACGGTGGACCGGGTGATCCCGCAGAGCTGGACCGACTACAACGGCCACATGAACGAGGCGCATTATGTCGAGGTCTCCTGTCAGGCCACCGACCGTTTCATGGAGATGATCGGCGCCGATGCCGCCTATGTGGCGGCGGGCGGCAGCTATTTCACGGTCGAGAACCACGTCCGCTACCTGGCCGAAATGCGCGCCGGCGGGCGGGTGACGGTGACGACCCAGGTGCTCGCGGGTGCCGGCAAAAAGATGCATCTGTTCCACCGTCTGCTGATGGCGGACGGCACATTGGCCGCCACGGTCGAAACGCTGCTCCTGCATGTCGACATGGCCACCCGCCGCAGCGCGCCGCCGTCGACGGAGGTCGCCGGAGCGCTCGGCCGCTTTGCCGAGGCCCATGCCGGCCTGCCGAAGCCGAAGGGGGTCGGGCTTGCCGTGGGTCACCGGGGCTGAGCCACGCGCAGCCCCGAGACCGGGCGTTTGTGCCGGCCAGGCGTTCGTGCGGGCCAGGGGGTCCCGGATCGGGGTCCGGGACGCGGGGACAGGCCGCCGCCCGTCGTTGCTCTCGCGCGTCCCGGCCGCCGCGCGGGCCGGGCGTTCGTGCGGGCCAGGAGGTCCCGGATCGGGGTCCGGGACGCGACAGGCCGTTGCCCGTCGATTCTCTCGCGCGTCCCGGCCGCCGCGCCGGGGCCTCACCCTGCCCCGCGCCCCCGCCCGCGCCGCAAAACCCGCACAGATCGCCCCGCCCCGACTTCCCGCTTGTTCCTCTTGAATAATCTCTGCCGAAAGATACGGTGGCAGGCATAAATCAAACGGGAGGAACAATAACATGAAACTTGCCAGATACTTTGCCATTGCCACACTGGTCGCCGCCACCCCGGCGCTGTCGCAGATGCAGCTCTCGATCGCCACCGGCGGCACCGGCGGCGTCTATTACCCGATGGGCGGCGGCTTGGCCGAGGTGATCAACAATCACGTCGACGGCTACAGCGCGACCGCCGAGGTCACCGGCGCCTCGGTCGAGAACATGGGGCTGATCGCGACCGGCGACGCCGATTTCGCCATCGGCCTCGCCGACACCGTGCAGCAGGCCTATACCGGCACTGGCCGTTTCGAGGGCCAGCAGCTGCCGATGATCCGCGCCGTGGGCTCGCTTTATGCCAATATGGTGCAGATCGTGACCCTGGCCGACAGCGGCATTGAGGGGCTCGACGATCTCAAGGGCAAGCGCGTCTCGGTCGGTGCACCGGGCTCGGGCACCGAGGTCAATGCCCGCACCCTGCTCGAGGCCAATGGCATCAGCTTCGATGATTTCGACGCCCAGCGGCTGAACTTCAACGAGACCGCCGATGCGCTCAACAACGGCGATATCGACGCCGGCTTCTGGAGCGTCGGCGCGCCGACCTCGTCGATCCTCAACCTCGCCACCACCAACTCGATCCGCATGATCGGCCTCAATGACGAACAGCTCGCGGCGGCCGATGCAGCCGACGAGACCTTTGCCCCGCTGAAGCTCGCGGGCGGCGTCTATCAGGGCGTCGATGATGAAGTGTCCACCGTGGGCGTGCCCAACGTGCTGGTGGTGTCGTCCGAGATGGACGCGGACACCGTCTATCAGATTACCAAGGCGATGTACGAGAACATTGCCGACATGCAGGCGGTGCACCCGGCGGCGAACGAGACCACGATCGAATTCTCGATGAACGCCACCCCGGTGCCGCTGCACCCCGGTGCGCTGCGCTATTTCGAGGAAGCCGGCGCCACCGTTCCCGACCATCTGCGCCCGTGATCGGCGCTTTCGGAAGAGGGCTTGCGGCCCTCTTCCTCACCGTTTCGACCGTCCAGGCCGGCGTTCTGACCGCCACCCTGCCCGACGGCACCGAGATCGGCCGCATTGCCGTCGCCGAGGGCGGTGGATGGTGCGTGCTGTGGAACCATTCGGTGCAGGGCTTTCCGGTGCAGGATTGCTACCAGAACCGCCAGGGTCGCATGGTGCTCACGCGCTCGCACCAGCCCGATTTCGCCGCCGGTCTCGGCCATCTGCCCGGCCGGGGGCGGCAGGTCTCCGACGGCGCCGGCGGCTATTGGATCGAAGACATCGACGAGCCGGTCCCGGGGGATGCCTATGTGCTCCGCCCCGGCCGCGCTGCCGTCAATCACAGGATCGTTGCAGGTAACGCCGAAATCCCGCTTTCGGCCCGCGCCGCGCGCCAGCGGGTCCGGATCGCTCTGCAACCGGGAGACCCCGAATGACCGACACCTATGAAGTCAAGGCGCCCGGCGCCGACCGCCAGCCGCGCTCGGTGCTGATGGCGATCGCCATCGTCGCCATCACCCTGTCGCTGTTCCAGCTCTATGCCGCCGGCATCCAGCCGCTGGGGCTGTTCTTTCAGCGGCCGATCCACCTCGGCTTCATTCTGGTGCTCTGTTTCCTGATGTATCCAGTCACCGGCAACCGGCCGCGCGGGCTGGTCGGATGGGCCATCGACGGGCCGCTGATCGCCTGTGGCGTGCTGGTGGGCTATTGGGTGCCGGCCAATATCGACGCCATCGCCAATGCCATCATCCCGCGGCAGCAGGATGTCGTCGTCGGCGTCATCACCACCCTCGTGGTGCTCGAGGCGGCGCGGCGCGCCATCGGCCTCGGCATGACGATCATCGGCGCCATGTTCATTCTCTACGCCTTTGCCGGGTCGCGCGGCGAACTGCCCTGGCTGGCCGACTGGATGCCCGGCATCCTCAACCACCGGGGCTATACGCTGGACCGGCTGGCCAGCCAGATGACCCTGGGCGCCGAAGGCATCTTCGGCCTGCCGCTGGGCGTGGCCGCCACCTTCATCTTTGTCTTCGTGCTGTTCGGCGCCTTCCTCGAAGTCACCGGCGCCGGCAAGTTCTTCATCGACCTGGCCTATGCCGCCACCGGCCGCCAGCGCGGCGGCCCGGCCAAGGCGGCGGTGATCGCCTCGGCCGGCATGGGGTCGATCTCGGGCTCGGCGATCGCCAATGTGGTGACCACTGGCGCCTTTACCATCCCGTTGATGAAACGCCTCGGCTACCGCCCGGCGCAGGCCGGGGGCATCGAGGCCGCGGCCTCGACCGGCGGCCAGATCATGCCGCCGCTGATGGGCGCCGGCGCCTTCCTGATGAGCGAATTCACCCGCGTGCCGTATATCGAGATCGTGCTGGTCTCGATCTTTCCGGCCGTCCTCTATTTCGGCGCGGTCTATCTGCTGGTGCATATCGCCGCCGTCAAACAGGGCATGAAGGGCATTCCCTCCGCCGATCTGCCCCGGGTCCGTGAGGTGCTGGCCGAGGGCTGGCATTTCCTCTTGCCGCTGGTGGCGCTGGTCTGGCTGCTGGTGGTCGGCTATTCGCCGATGCGCGTCGGCTTTTACGCCATCCTCGCGGTGATCGGCGCCGCGGTGCTGCGCGGGCTGATGCAATATTTCGCCGCCGGCCCGACGCTGGCCGGACTGGTGGCGCTGGCCAGGGCAGGCTTTGCCAAGACGCTCGAAGCGCTGGAGCTGGGCGCGCGCAATGCCGTTGCCGTCTCGATGGCCTGCGCCGTGGCCGGGATCGTCGTCGGCGTCGTCGGCCTGACCGGGCTGGGGCTGAAGTTCTCGGCGATGATGCTGGCCTTTTCCAATGGCAACCTGCTGCTGGCGCTGCTTTTGGTGGTGATCGCCAGCCTGATCCTCGGCATGGGGCTGCCGGTGACCGCGGCCTATATCGTGCTGATCATTCTCGTCGGCCCGGCGCTGACCGAGGAATTCGGCATTCCGCTGCTGATCTCGCATCTGGTGGTCTTCTGGTGGAGCCAGGACAGCAACGTCACGCCACCGGTGGCGCTCGCCGGCTTTGCCGGCGCGGCGATTGCCAATGCCTCGCCGATGGAGACCTCGGTGCAGGCGTGGAAATACGCCAAGGGGCTCTACCTGATCCCGCTCTTCATGGTCTACAACCCGTCGATCATCGAAGGCGGGCCGGTGCCGCTGGTGCTCTGGAACGGCTTTATCGCGATCCTGGCGCTGACCGCCTTTGCCGCCGCGCTCGAGGCCTATCTCTTCGGCCCGATGCCGCATTGGGCACGGCTGCTGGTGGTGCCAGGGATGATCGCGGTATTCTGGCCCAGCCTCCAGATCGAGATCGCGGGCGCCCTGCTGCTCTGCGCGCTGCTGGCGATGAACTGGCTCGGCGCGCGCGACCACAGACAACCGGCACCGGGATGAGGCGGCACATGAAATCCGGCTGATTGATTGCGGTTGCGGGCGTCCCGGCCGATAAAGGCGCCGATACCCAGTTGCCGGAGTGTGCCGCCATGACCCTGCGCTTCATCCATGCGTCCGACCTGCATATCGGGCGCAAGTTCGCCAATATCCCACAACCCGAAGACGGCAACATCCGCGGCCGGTTGATGGAGGCTCGCCATGGCACGATTGCCCGGCTGGCCGAGGTGGCGCAGTCCCGCGATGCCGGCCATGTCCTGCTGGCCGGCGACACCTTTGACACCGCCACGCCCTCGCCTGCGGTGATCCGGCAGGCGCTGGCGGCGATGGGCGAAGCCGGCGGCGTGACCTGGTGGCTCCTGCCCGGCAACCACGACAACCTGCGCGATGCCGAGCCGCTCTGGGAGGCGATCCGCCGCGACGCGCCCGCCAATGTCGTGGCGCTCACCGAGGCGGACCCGCAACCACTGGGCGACGTGGCCACGCTGCTGCCGGCACCGGTGGCCTTTCGCGCCGGGGCCAGCGATCCGACCGAGCCGCTGGTGCGCATGGAAAGCGAGGCCGGCCGGATGCGCGTGGGGCTGGCCCATGGCGGCGTCACCGATTTCACCGGCTCGGGCGAGGCCATCGCCCCCGACCGCGACCGCAGCGCGCGGCTCGACTACCTGGCACTGGGCGACTGGCACGGGCGGCTGCCGGTCTCGGACCGGGTGCACTATTGCGGCAGCCCCGAGCAGGACCGTTTCAAGCATGGCCGGCGCGGCGTCTGCCTTGCGGTCACGCTTGAGGGCCCCGGCGCCCCGCCGCAGGTCGAAGAAGTCGAGACCGGCGCCTTTCTCTGGACCGAGCGCCCGCTGGCGCTGCACCCGCGGCAGGACGCGGCGCAGGCGCTGGCGACGATCCTGCCCGAAACCGGGCGGCGCGACGTGCTGTTGCGGGTGCGGGCCAATGGCTGGGCCGGGCTGTCGGATCAGGCCGATCTGCGCCACGCGGCGGATCGGGTCGCACCCGATTTCGCGCATTTCGAGCTGCTGACCGACGAACTCGGCACGCAATACGATGCCGGCGACCTCGACGAGATCGACCGCGCCGGTGCCTTGCGGCTGGCCGCCGAGAGCTTGCAGGAGGCGGCGCAATCCGAAACCCTGTCGCACCAGGATCGGCAGGTGGCCGGGGATGCGCTTGCCCGGCTCTACGCCTATGTTCGGGAGGACGCGCAATGAAGCTCCGCGCCATCACCGTCAACAATGTCCGCCGTTTCACCGATCCGGTGGCGATCGACGCCATCGGCGACGGGCTCAACCTGCTCTGTGCACCGAATGAACACGGTAAATCCACGCTGTTCGACGCGATACAGGCGCTGTTTTTCAAACCGCATGGCTCGCGCGACAAGGAGGTCAGCGCGCTGCGGCCCCATGCCGGCGGAACGCCCGAGGTCAGCGTCACGGTCGAGACCGAGGCGGGGCGCTTCACCCTGTTCAAACGCTGGCTTGGCAAGGCCGCCGCGACGGTGCACCGCGACGGCACGCTGATCGCCCAGGCCGATGAGGCCGAGGCCTGGATCGCCGAACTTCTGGGCGGTGACGGGGGCGGGCCTTCGGGGCTGATCTGGGTGCGGCAGGGCATGACCGAGCTGACAGGCGGCACCACCAAGGAGCAGAATCTGGCGCTCGAGGCACGGCGCGATCTGATGACTTCGGTCGGCGAAGAGGTCGAGCAGATGACCGGCGGGCGGCGCATGGACATGGCGCTGGCCAGATGCCGCGCCGAACTCGACGATCTTGCCACCGGCAAGAACCGCAATCCGCGCAAGGGCGGCCCATGGCGCGCCGCGCTCGACCGGGTGGAAACGCTGACCGAGCGGCGCGACAGTCTCGCTGCAACGGCGGAGGCGCTGCACGCGGCCCTTGCCGAGCGCAAGCGAGCCCGGCGCGAGCTGCATGCCTGGGAGGCGCCCGAGGCGGTGGAAGAACGCCGCGCCCGGCTCGAGGCGGCCGAGGCGGCACATACCGCCGCCAAACGCCATGCCGAAGATGTCGCCGCCGAGGCGCAGAAGCTCCAGACCGCCCGGCTCACCGCAGAGACCACCCGCGCCCGCCTGAATACCCTGCGCGAAACGCTGGCCGAACATGACGAGGCGGCCAGGCTCCTTGCGGCGGCCGAGCAGGAAGCGGCGCAGGCCCGTGCCACGGCCGAGACCGCCCGCGCGGCCCGGGAGGCCGCCGAAGGTGATCTTGCCACCGCGCAAGAGGCTTTGACCGAAGCGGAAACACAGCGCGCCGCCGCCCTGCGCGCCCAGGCGGCGCGCGACGGTGCCGACCGCAGGCGCGCCCTCACCGCGCGCATCGCCGAGGCCGAAAAGACCCGCAGCGCCATGGAAGACGCCGCCGCCGCCGCGCGTCAGGGCCCCGACGACACGGCGTTGCGCCGGCTCGAAACCCTCGCCACCGCCCATGCCACGGCCAAGGCCGCGCGCGAAGCTACGGCCACTCAGGTCATTGCCCGCTACGCCCCGGGACAGGCCGGCGCCATATCGCTGGGCGACCGCGCCTTGGCCGAGGGCACGGCCACCGCCCTGCCCCGCGCCACGCAACTGACCATCGCCGGCATCGGCACGCTCGAAGTGCGCCCGGGCGAAGGCCAGCACGACGATACCTCGGTCGAGGCGGCGGCGCAGGCGCTGCGCAATGCGCTCGAGTCACTGGATGTCGAGACCCTCGAGGCCGCCCGCGCCGCGGGCGAAACCCGCGTCGCCGCCGAACACCGGGCCGGCGAGGCCCGCGCGGTCCTGGCCAGTCTCGCGCCCGATGGCATCGATCAATTGCGCGCGGCGCTGGCCGCCATTCCGCAGCCCGAAGACCGGGCCGAGGCGCCCGATCCCGAGGCGGCGGAACAGGCGTTGAGCGCCGCGAGACAGGCCTTTGACGCCGCCCGCATCGCACATCAGACCGCCGCCGACCACTTCGCCGATGCCCGCAACGACGCGACCCGCAGCGATACCGCGCTGACCTCTCTGCAAGACCGGCTGGCCCGCGCCGAGACAGCCCGCGCCCGGCTGGGCGACAGCGCAGAAGAGACGCTGGCCGCAGAACTGCATCAGGCGGAAACGGCGCTGCGCGCGGCCGAGACCCGCCATGCCGACAAGGCCCGCGGCGCCCCCGATCCGGCCAGCACCGAAGCGGCGCTGAACCGCGCCACATCGGTCGAACGGAACGCAAGGGAAGAGATCACCCGGCTGAAGCCGCTGCTGGCCCGGCTCGACGAACGCATCGGCCGCTCCTCCGGCGAGGCGGTCGAGGAACGGCTGGAGGAAACACGGCAGGAACTTGAAATCGCCGAGGCCGCGCTGGCGCGGATCGTGCATGAAAAGGATGTGCTGATCCGGCTCGAGGCGGCGCTCGAAGCCGCCCGCACCGAAGCGCGGGAGCGCTATTTCAGCCCCATCGCCCGCGAGCTGAAGCCGCTGCTGCACCTGCTCTGGCCTGAGGCCGAGCTGACCTGGGGCGATAGCTCGCTGCTGCCCGACTCGCTGGTACGCGATGGCCGGGAAGAGCCGATCACCATCCTTTCGGGCGGCACCCAGGAACAGGTGGCGTTGCTGGTCCGGCTGGCCTTTGCCCGGCTGCTGGCGGCAACCGGGCGGACGGCGCCGGTCATCCTCGACGATGCGCTGGTCTTCACCGATGACGACCGGATCGAGCGCATGTTCGACGCGCTGCATCGTCAGGCCGGCGATCTTCAGATCATCGTGCTGAGCTGTCGCCAGCGGGCGTTTCGCGGGCTCGGCGGCAACAGTCTGCATCTCACGCCGGTCCCCGCTGCCAAGGCCGCCGAGTAAGGCTCAGCGAAAAATTGCCGCCCGCCGGCGGCCACGCGACGTCAACCAGAGCATGAAAGTTCTCAGCTCTGGACTATCGACACGATCTTGGTGATGTTTGGCGTCTGTCTCACGGGCCCGCGACAAAAGAGGCCCGGACGCAATCGCGAGAAAGGGAGATCTCGACAATGACACGCCATCTTTTGCTGACAACGGCCGCCGCAGTCCTGCTGGCCGCCAGCGGCACCACGCTTGCCGCACAGGATACGCACCCCGAAACCGGCGAACCCCTGGCTGAAACCCAGGTGTTCAAATATCGTCTGCTCGACCAGTTCCCGACCATCGATCCGCAACTGATCGAGGAAACCGCCGGCGGTCATGTGGCGCGTCAGATCTTCGAAGGGCTGCTGACCCAGAATGCCGACGGCACCCTGCGCCCCGGCGTCGCCACCGAATGGTCGAGCGAGGACAACCAGACCTGGACCTTCACGCTGCGCGACAATGCCAAGTGGTCGAACGGCGATCCGGTCACCGCCCATGACTTCGTCTATGCCTGGCGCCGGGCCGCCGATCCGGCCACCGCCTCGGAATATGCCTGGTATGTCGAGCTGACCCAGATGCAGGGCGCCAAGGAGATCATCGCCGGAGAGGCCGCCACCGACACGCTGGGCGTGCGCGCCGTGGATGACCATACGCTCGAGGTCACGCTGACCCAGCCGCTGCCCTATTTCCCGCAGATGGCGGTGCATTACACCCTGATGCCGGCGCATCAGCCCACCATCGAGGCGCATGGCGCCGATTGGACCGACCCCGAGAACATCGTGGTCAATGGCGCCTATACCCTGGCCGAAATCAGGGTCAACGAATTCTTCCGGCTCGAGCGGAACCCGGAATACTGGGGCGCCGAGGATGTCATCATCGACGAGGTCTATGGCTATGTCATCAATGACGCCAATCAGGCGCTGAGCCGCTTTCAGGCCGGCGAATTCGACATGATGGACGACCTGCCCGCCGGCTCCTATCCCGATCTCGAAGAGGAAAGCCCCGAGACCGCCCATGCGGTGCCGCGGCTCTGTTCCTACTACTACACTTTCAACCAGTCCGAGAGCGGGCACGAGGCGCTCAAGGATCCCAAGGTCCGCAAGGCGCTGAGCTATGCGGTGCGCCGCAATGTGATCACCGACCAGATCCTACAGGCCGGTCAGAAGCCCGCCTACAGCTTTACCCATTGGGCGACCGCCGATTTCGAACTGCCGACCATCGATTATTCGCAGATGTCGCAGGACGCGCGGATGGAAAAGGCCATGGAGCTGATGCAGGAGGCGGGCTATGGCCCCGACAACCCGCTTGATCTCGACCTGATCTACAACACTTCGGAAAACCACAAGCAGATCGCCATCGCGGTCAGCCAGATGTGGAAACCGCTGGGCGTCAACATCACCCTGTCGAACTATGAATGGCAGTCCTACCTCGACATTCGCGGCAATCAGCAATTCGACATCGCCCGCTCGGCCTGGTGCGCGGATTACAACGAAGCCTCGACCTTCCTGGACCTGCTGACCTCGAACAATGCCAACAACGACGGCAAATACATCTCGGAAGAGTTCGACCAGCTGATGGACGAGGCCGCCAAGGCCGATGATCCGCAGCCGCTTTACACCCAGGCGGAAGAGGTGCTCGCCCGCGACATGGCGATCATCCCGATCTACCACTACACCCAGAACTTCGTGCTGAACCCGGAGGTCAGGAACTGGCCGATGGAGAACGCCGAGAACAACTGGTACGTGCGCGATCTCTACCGCGCCGCGGCCGAGTAACAGGTGCGCGCCAGGGCGGGCTGAGCTTGCCTGCCCTGGCGCCACACACTCCGCATGACAGCCTTCATCCTTCGCCGCCTTCTGTTCGCGATCCCGGTCCTTTTGATCCTGATCGTGCTCACCTTTGTCCTGATGTACACCGCGCCGGGCAGCCCCTTTGCCTCGGACCGCGGGGTGCCGCCTGCCGTGCTGGCCAATCTCGAGCGGGAATACGGCCTCGACCGGCCCTTCCTCGCCCAGATCGGCACCTATATCTGGAAGATCGTCACCCAGTTCGATTTCGGCCCCTCGTTCCAATACCGCGACCAGGACGTGAACGACCTGATCGAACAGGGATTTCCTGTCACCCTGACCTATGGTTTCTGGAGCTTCCTTGTCGCCGTTGTCGTCGGCGGCACGCTGGGCGTTGTCGCGGCGATCCGGCAGAACACCTGGCTCGATTACTTCGCCGTCGGCATTTCCATCGGCGCGCAGGTGCTGCCCAACTTCGTGATGGCGCCGATCCTGGTGCTGGTCTTCACCCTCTGGCTGGGCTGGCTGCCCGGCGGCGGCTGGCAGGGCGGGCAGATCGAATACCTGATCATGCCGGTGATCGCGCTCTCGACCTCCTTCATGGCCTCGATCGCGCGGATTGCGCGGGCCTCGATGCTCGAGGTGATGACCTCGAACTTCATCCGCACCGCCCGCGCCAAGGGCCTGCCTGGGCGCACCATCGTGCTGCGCCATGCGCTGAAGCCGGCACTGCTGCCGGTGATCTCCTATCTCGGGCCGGCCTTCGTGGGGATGATCACCGGTTCGGTAGTGATCGATCTCTATTTCTCCACCGGCGGCATCGGCCAGTTCTTTGTCGCCTCGGCGCTCAACCGCGATTACGGCGTGATGATGGGGATCACGGTGCTGCTCGGCGCGCTCACCATTCTGTTCAACCTGCTGGTCGATATCCTCTACGCGTGGATCGACCCCAAGATCCGGTACTGAGATGGTTGTTTCCCGCTCTCAATCCGCCGCCCTCGCCGCCGCCGCGCCGATGGGCCCGCCCCGCTCGCTCTGGGCTGATGCCCGGGCGCGCTTTTTCCGCAACCGCGCCGCCGTCGGCGGGCTGATCGTCCTGGGCCTCGTGGCCGCATTCGCGATCTTCGGCCCCTTCGTGGCGCAGCATTCCATCGAGGAAATCAACTGGTCGATCCTCGGCAAGGTCGATGACGCCGGCGGCCCCTGTTTCCTGTCAGGCCCCGACAACGAGATCCCGCCCTGTTCCGAGACCGGCCATTGGTTCGGCACCGATGCCCAGGCCCGCGATCTTTTTGCCCGCACGGTGCAGGGCACCCAGATCAGCCTAATGGTCGGCGTCGTGGGCGCGTTGATCGCGGTGCTGGTCGGCACGATCTATGGCGCGGTCTCGGGTTATTTCGGCGGCAGGCTCGACAACATGATGATGCGCGTGGTCGATGTGCTGATGTCGGTGCCCTACATGTTCGTGCTGATCCTGTTGCTGGTGGTCTTCGGCCGGTCGATCCTGATGCTCTTTATCGGCATCGGATTGATCTCCTGGCTCGACATGGCGCGGATCGCCCGCGGCCAGACGCTGAGTCTGCGCGGTCGCGACTTCATCGAAGCGGCCATTGCCACCGGCGTGCACCCCTTCCGCATCATCCTGCGCCATATCGTGCCCAACCTGCTGGGCGTGGTGATCGTCTATGCGACGCTGCTGGTGCCCTCGATGATCATCTACGAAAGCTTCATCTCCTTCCTCGGGCTCGGCGTGCAGGAGCCGCTGACCTCCTGGGGGGCGCTGATCAACGAAGGCGCAGACCAGATGCGCCAGGGACTTTGGATGCTACTGATTCCACTTGCTTTCTTTGTCGTCTCGCTGTTCGGCTTCTTCTTTGTCGGCGATGGGCTGCGCGACGCGCTTGACCCGAAGGACCGCTGAGATGACAAAGCACCTTCTCTCCGTCCGCGACCTCTCGGTCAGCTTCGACACGCCCGATGGCACGGTGCGCGCGGTCAACGGCATTTCGCTCGATCTGGCGAAACGCGACACGCTGGCGATTGTCGGCGAAAGCGGCTCGGGCAAGACGCAGCTGGCCTTTGCCATGTTGGGGCTGCTCGCGCGCAATGGCCGTTCGGAAGGTTCGGTCAAGATCGAGGGCCAGGAGATCCTCAACCTGCCCGAGGCCAAGCTGAACAAGGTCCGCGCCGAACGGGTGGCAATGATCTTTCAGGATCCGATGACCTCGCTCAACCCCTATCTCAAGATCGGCACCCAGATGGCCGAGGTGCTGCAACTGCACCTCGGAAAGTCGAAGCGCGCGGCAATGGAAGATGCCGCGAGGATGCTCGACGCGGTGCGCATTCCCGATGCCAAACGCCGGCTGGGCATGTACCCGCACGAGTTTTCCGGCGGCATGCGGCAGCGGATCATGATCGCCATGGCGCTGCTCTGCCGTCCGGCGCTGCTGATCGCCGACGAGCCGACCACCGCGCTCGACGTCACCGTGCAAGCGCAGATCATGGAGCTTCTGACCGAGGTGCGCGAGGAATTCGGCACCGCGATCATCCTGATCACCCATGACCTCGGCATTGTCGCCGGCTCTTGCGAGCGAACCATGGTGATGTACGGCGGCCGGGTGATGGAAACCGGCCCCACGGACAAGCTCTTCGAAGCGCCCTCGCACCCCTATACGCTAGGCCTTCTGGCGGCCGTGCCCCGGCTGGATATCCCGCAGGAGGACTTGCTGACCATTCCCGGCGATCCGCCGGACCTGCTGGGCCTTGCGGGCGGCTGCCCCTTCACCCCGCGCTGCCCGCTTGCGCATGAGCCCTGCCCGCAGCGGATGCCCGATCTGGTGTCTTTCGACACCGACCGCAAGCGCGCCTGCCACGCCGCAAGGGAGGATGTTCACCGATGACCGACGTGTTGCTGGAAACCCGCGATCTCGACGTCACCTTCGACATTGCCAAACGCGGCGCCATGCCCTGGACCCGGCCAGACGCGCTTCAGGCGGTGTCAAAGGCCAATCTGACGGTGCACCGGGGCGAGACCCTCGGCCTTGTCGGCGAAAGCGGATCGGGCAAGTCGACGCTGGCGCGCGCCATCGTCGGCACGGTCAGGCCCACCGGCGGCCGGGTGTTGTGGAAAGGCCGCGACATCACCGCCCTGAAGCCGGCCGAACGCCGCGCCCATGGCCGCCATGTGCAGATGGTGTTTCAGGATCCGCTGGCGGCGCTCGATCCCCGGATGAACGTCGGCCAGATCATCGCCGAACCGCTGAAAACCCATCGCGGCGACCTCGACGCCAAGGAACAGCGCCGCCGCGTCGGCGAGATGATGGAACGCGTGGGCCTCCTGCCCAACCTGCAAAACCGCTATCCGCATGAGTTCTCCGGCGGCCAATGTCAGCGCATCGGCATCGCCCGCGCGCTGATCACCGAGCCGGAACTGGTGATCTGCGACGAGCCGGTCTCGGCGCTTGACGTCTCGGTTCAGGCGCAGGTGGTCAACCTGTTGAAAGGGCTGCAAAAGGACATGGGGCTGAGCCTGATGTTCATCGCCCATGACCTCTCGGTGGTGCGCCATATCTCGAGCCGCATCGACGTACTCTACCTTGGCCGCATCGTCGAGACCGGCACTGCGGCAGAGGTCACCGGCGCGCCGAAACATCCCTATACCCGCGCGCTGATCTCCTCGGTGCCGATCCCCGATCCACGGCTGGAACGGACGCGGCACCGGCCGGTGCTCAAGGGCGAGCTGCCCTCACCGATGGACCCACCGTCGGGCTGCGTGTTTCGCACCCGCTGCCCGATCGCCCGCGAGAGCTGTGCCGAGGCCCGGCCGCCGCTGCTCGAGGCCGCGCCGGGCCATTGTGTCGCCTGCCCGTTTTACGAGGATGCCGGGGCCATGGGCGGCGCGGTTTCAGCCTGAGCGGTCAGAGAATGGCGCCGATGCGGTCGATGGCCTTGCGGATGTTCGCTTCGGAATTGGCGTAGGAAAAGCGCAGATAGCCTTCGCCCATGGCGCCAAAGGAGGTGCCGGCGACGGTCGCGACCCCGGCCTCGTCGAGAAAGCGGTTCTGCGCCTCCATCGCGCTCATTCCGGTGCCTTCGATATTCGGGAAGGCATAAAATGCCCCGCCCGGATCGGAACAGCGCACGCCGGGCAGATCGTTCAGCGCCGCGACGATCACCGCGCGGCGGCTGTCGAATTCGGCCACCATGTCGCGCACCGCGTCCTGCGGCCCGGTCAGAGCGGCGAGACCGGCATATTGCGCCGCGGCGTTGACGCAGGAATGGTCGTTGATGCAGAGCCGGGTGACATGATCGACCGCCGCGTCGGGCCAGACCGCGAAGCCCAGCCGCCAGCCGGTCATCGCATAGGTCTTGGACCAGCCGTCGAGCAGGATCAGCCGGTCGCGGATCTCGGGATATTGCAGCAGGCTGACATGCTCCTGCCCGTGATAGAGCATCTGGGAATAGATCTCGTCCGACAAAAGCGCCACCTGCGGATGCTCCATCAACCCGGCGACCAGCTTGTCGATCTCTTCGCGCGGGGTGACGCCGCCGGTGGGATTGGCGGGCGAATTGATGATGATCAGCCGGGTCCTGTCGGTGATCTGGCCCAGCACCTCTTCGGCGGAAAAGGCAAAGCCGTTCTCTTCGCGCAGGCGGATCGGCACCGGGGTCGCACCGGAATACTTGATGACGGACTCATAGATCGGAAAGCCGGGGTTGGGGTACATGATTTCCGTGCCCGGCTGGCCGAACATCAGCACGGCAAAGAACATCGTCGGCTTGCCGCCCGGCACCACCACCACGTTGTCGGGGTTGACCTCGGCACCGTGCCGGTGGTGCAGATCGGCCGCCACCGCCTCGCGCAGCACCGGCAACCCGTTGGCGGGGGTATAGCCGTGATGGCCGTCGCGCAGCGCCTTGATCCCGGCCTCGACGATATGTTCGGGTGTCTGGAAATCCGGCTGGCCGATGCCCAGGTTGATGATCTCGCGGCCCTCTGCCGCCAGTTTCGAGGCGCGCGCCAGCACCATGAAGGCGCTTTCGGTTCCCAGCCGCGAGAGGCTGTCGGCAAAGATCAAGTCGGACATCGGGGAGCTTTCGTACTGGTGTCGGGGAGCGGTTTCGCGCGGATGCTACACCGCGGCGCCGGGAATGGAAAACCGGGTTTCGTGCGCCGGTCGTGCGGCCGTGGCTGCCCGATTTTCCGCCCCGTGCGGCCGCTGCCCGGCCGATTTCAGCCCAGCCGGGTTTGCCGCCTTGCCGCCGGCGTCAAAATATCGGTCATACTTGCCGGATAGACTGACGCCGAGACATCCGGGATTCGCCCATGCCCAATCCGCTTGCCAATGTCACCGTGCTCGACTTGACCCATGTGCTGGCCGGGCCCTTCGCCACCATGACGCTGGCCGATCTGGGCGCGCGGGTGATCAAGGTCGAACGGCCCCGCAGCGGCGATGACACCCGCGCCTTTCCCCCCTTCAAGGATGGCAAGAGCGCCTATTTCTCGGCTCTCAATCACTCCAAGAAAAGCATCGCGCTCGATCTCAAGGCCGAGGACGACCGCGCGGTCTTTCACCGGCTGCTGGCGCGCGCCGACGTGATTGTCGAGAATTTCCGCCCCGGGGTGATGGAGCGGCTGGGATACGGCTGGCGCGATCTGCACGCCGCCTATCCCCGGCTGATCTACGGCGCGGTCTCGGGCTTTGGCCACACCGGGCCGGATGCCCGGCGTCCGGCCTATGACATGGTGGCCCAGGCGCGTGGCGGAGTGATGTCGATCACCGGCGAAGCCGGCGGCGACCCGGTGCGCGTCGGCGCCTCGATCGGCGACATCGTGGCCGGCATGTATCTGACCCAGGGCGTGCTGGCGGCGCTGTTCGACCGCGAGACCACCGGCAAGGGCCGCAAGATCGATGTCGCCATGCTCGACAGCCAGCTCGCCATTCTCGAACATGCCATTGCCATCACCACCGCCACCGGCACACCGCCGGGGCGGACCGGCGCACGGCACCCGTCGATCACCCCGTTCGAGACCTTTCATGCTTCTGACGGGCTGTTTGTGATCGCCGCCGGCAACGACCAGCTCTTTGAGCGGCTCTGCGTCTGCCTCGCCCTGCCGATCGCCGAGGATCCGCGTTTTGCCACCAACCCGGCCCGCTGTAAAAACGCCCGCCTTCTCAAACGTTTGATCGAGGCGGTGACGCTCGACAATACCGCCGCCTTCTGGATCGCCAAGCTCGGCGCCGCCGGCATTCCGACCGCCCCGATCCAGGATGTGGCCCAGGTGCTCAAGGATCCGCAGATCGAGGCGCGCAGGATGGTTGTCGACGTGCTCGACCGCAACGGTCGCCACGCCTTTACCGCCGCCGGCAACCCGATCAAGCTCTCCGGCATGGAGGACCGTACCACAAGACGCCCGGCCCCCGATCTCGACGGCAATCGCGGCGAAATCCTGCATTGGCTGGAGGACGACACCGGCGGCTGACGTATCCGCGGCGGCGCTTGCCGCTTGTGGGCCTTTTACTCAGCCCTGTCGTGCCTATAGTCGCGCCAAACGCGCGAAAGAGAATCCCATGTCCTCCCAAGATCCCCTTGTCGTCTTTACCCCCTCCGGCAAACGCGGCCGCTTTGCCGCCGGCACACCGATCCTGACCGCCGCCCGGCAGCTGGGCGTCGATCTGGATTCGGTCTGCGGCGGGCGCGGCATCTGCTCCAAGTGCCAGATCACCCCGGGGGTGGGCGAATTTTCCAAACATGGCGTGACCGTGGCGCCCGATGCGCTGTCGGCGTGGAACGCCGTCGAAGAGCGCTATGACCAGAAGCGCGGGCTGAAACCGGGGCGACGGCTGGGCTGTCAGGCGACGGTGCAGAGCGACGTGGTGATCGACGTGCCGCCCGAAAGCCAGGTGCACAAGCAGGTGGTGCGCAAAGCGGCAAGCGCCCGCGCCATCCTCATGGATCCGGCCACCCGGCTGTTCTTCGTGGAGGTCGAAGAGCCCGACATGCATGAACCCACCGGCGATTTCGAGCGGCTGGAACGCGCGCTCGAAAAGCAATGGGATATCAAGGGCCTGCGCGCCGACCTCAGCCTGATAGGCAAACTTCAGAAGGTTCTGCGCAAGGGCGACTGGCGGGTGACCGTGGCGCTGCATCACGATCATCGGGCCGCGCGATCCACCGTCATCGACATCTGGCCGGGGCTGCATGAGGCCGGGCTTTACGGGCTGGCGATCGACCTTGGCTCCACCACCGTGGCGGCGCATCTGACCGATCTCGAGACCGGCGAAGTCAAGGCATCCTCGGGCATCATGAACCCGCAAATCCGCTTTGGCGAAGACCTGATGAGCCGGGTGTCCTACGCGATGATGAATCCCGGCGGCGAGGTCGAGATGACCGCCGCCGTGCGCGAGGCGCTGAACACGCTGGCCGAGGAAATCGCCAAAGAGGCCGAGATCGACGCCAGCCTGATTGTCGAGACGGTCTTTGTCTGCAACCCGGTGATGCACCACCTGCTGCTGGGCATCGACCCGGTCGAGCTGGGACAAGCGCCCTTTGCGCTGGCGACGTCTGAGGCATTGCGGATCGACGCCAAGGAACTCGACCTGACCGCCATCAACCCGCGCGCCAAGACCTATGTGCTGCCCTGCATCGCCGGCCATGTCGGCGCCGATGCGGCTGCCGTGGCGCTGTCGGAGGAGCCGGGCAAATCCGAGGATCTGGCGCTGATGGTCGATGTCGGCACCAATGCCGAGATCCTGCTGGGCGACAAGAGCCGGGTTCTGGCCTGTTCCTCGCCCACCGGGCCGGCCTTTGAGGGCGCACAAATCTCTTCCGGCCAACGTGCCGCCCCCGGCGCGATCGAGGCGATCCGCATCGACCCCGAGACCAAGGAACCGCGGTTTCGCGTCATCGGCTGCGATCTCTGGTCCGACGAGGAAGGGTTTGCCGAGGCCACGGCGGCCACCGGCATCACCGGCATCTGCGGCTCGGGCATCATCGAGGCGGTGGCCGAGATGCGGCTGGCGGGCCTTGTCGATCCCTCGGGGCTGATTGGCGGCGCCGAAAAGACCGGCACCCCACGTTCGGTCCCCGAGGGCCGCACCCATGCCTATCTGATCCATGACGCCAGCGCCGAGGGCGGGCCGCGCATCACCGTGACCCAGGGCGACATCCGCGCGATTCAGCTCGCGAAGTCAGCGCTTTATGCCGGGGCGCGGCTGTTGATGGACACCCGCGGCGTGGACAAGGTGGATCGGGTGGTGCTGGCCGGGGCCTTTGGCGCGCATATCTCGCCGCTGCATGCCATGGTGCTGGGGATGATCCCCGACGTGCCGCTCGACAAGGTGACCAGCGCCGGCAACGCCGCCGGCACCGGCGCCCGGATCGCCCTCTGCAATATCGCCGCGCGCAAGGAGATCGAGCGGGTGGTGCGCCAGATCACCAAGGTCGAGACCGCCATCGAGCCGAAATTCCAGGAGCATTTCGTCAATGCCAATGCCATCCCGCATGCCACCGATCCGTTCCCGGAACTGCTCAAACACGTCACCCTGCCTGACGTGAGCTTCAACACCGGCGGCGACGATGGCGAAAGCGGTGGCCGCCGGCGGCGCCGGCGGCGCGGCTGATCCCGGGGCCGGCGCAACAGGAGAATGCAGATGTCCGACAACGACGCCCAGGCCGATTATTGGAGCAGCGACGCGGGCCGCAAGTGGATCACCCATGAGGCGGCAATGGACGCCTCGATGACAGCGGTGCTCGACCGCGTCCTCGCCCTGGCCGCGCTGGCGCCGGGCCAGCGGGTGCTCGATATCGGCTGTGGCGCCGGGGCGACAACCGGAGCGGCGGCGGCCCGTGTCGGGCCGACCGGTCATGTTACCGGGGCGGATATCTCCACGCCGCTGCTGGCACGGGCACGCGAACGTTTTGCCGGCGCGGACAGGATCGATTTTCTGCGGGCCGATGCGCAGACGCATGACTTTGGCGGCGCGCGGTTCGACCGGGTGATTTCCCGGTTCGGCGTGATGTTCTTTGCCGATCCCGAGGCCGCCTTTGCCAATATCCGCCGCGCCATGCTGCCCGGGGCGCGTCTGGCCTTTGCCTGCTGGGGCGATCCGGCGCATATCCCCTGGTTCGCGATCCCCGCCGGGATCGCCGCCGCCCGCCTCGGCCCGGCCCCCGAGGCCGAGCCGACCGCCCCCGGCCCCACGGCCTTTCGCGATGCGGCGCGGGTGCGGGATATCCTCTCCGCCGCGGGGTTTTCCGACGTGGGGTCTGTCACCGAAAATATCCCGATCCGCCCGCCCGGTACGCCGCGCGACGTGGCCGAACTGGCCGGCAATCTAGGGCCTGCATCGTTTCTGTTGCGCCACCACGAAGGTGACGCCGAGGACCGCCGGGTCATCGTCGACGGCATCGCGGCGGCGCTGCCCCCCTATGAGACCGAAACCGGCATTACCCTGCCCTGCGAGGTTCACCTGATCACTGCCACCGCCTGAGTTGCCCCGACACACGGGCGGGTGAGAAATCGTGACAGGGTCCGACCGGCCGAAAGCGCTAGATTATCGGTGCAATCAAAAGGGAGGACACTGAGATGACCAAACATATTTTCGCTCTGGCGCTCGCAGCGGCCGCGGCCACCGCCAACGCGCAGGATGCGCCGTTCGGCACCGAGGCCGACGCGGCCTATGCCGCCGATCTCTGGAGCGTGATGGAAGAGCTGCGGATGGTCGGCGACGGCATGATCCACGCGATCCCCTATGAGGGTATCGAACCGCATGGCCTGATGCTCGAGACGTTTTTCACCGAAGGCACCGTCGATGGCCATACCGGCACGCTGATCGTCAAGCGCAACTACGGCCCGGCGGGCGTCTCGGCCGACGAGGTGCAGGCCGCGCCCGAAGAGCATCTCGGATCGATCACCGTCATGTTCCGCCGCGAGCAAGGGTATGACGCGGACAATCAGGATTGGTTCTGGGTGAAATACCTGCCCGACGGCACGCTTGATCAGAACCCGGCCGGGATGCAATTGGCGGGACGGGTGGCCAAGGGCGCCGATGCAGGCTGCATCGCCTGTCACTCCGGGTCCGACAACTATCTCTTTACCAATGCGGCGATTACCCCGTAACTCCGCGCCAGCGCGGTCTCGCGGCGTCACGCTGCGGGACACGCGGCATCACGTAACCGTGATCCAGGTAAACTAATTCGTTGGTGATCCCGTACTTCCTTGCATCCCGCGCCGATGACGGTGCGGCGACTTCAAAGGGAGACACCTTCATGACACGTATTCTTTCCGCGACCGCGCTCGCCGCCAGCATGGCGACTGCCGGCTTCGCCGCAAGCCATTCCGAAACCGAAAACCCGATGGTTGGCGGCGCCGCGATGTTTGCCGACAAGACGATTGTCGAAAACGCCGTCAATTCCGCCGATCACACCACGCTTGTCGCCGCCGTCAAGGCCGCCGGGCTGGTCGAAACGCTGTCAGGCGAAGGACCGTTCACCGTATTTGCCCCCACCAACGACGCCTTTGCCGCCCTGCCCGACGGCACCGTCGAGGCGCTGCTGCAACCTGGCATGAAGGACGAATTGACCGAGGTGCTGACCTGCCACGTGGTGGCCGCCGATGCGATGTCGATGGCGATCAAGGGCATGATCGACGACGATGGTGGCACCCATCCGGTCTCGACGGTGGGCGGCTGTACCCTGCAAGCCACCTATATGGGTGACAAGATCATGATCGAGGACGAACAGGGCCGGACCGCGACCGTCACCATCGCCGACGTCAAGCAATCGAACGGCGTGATCCATGTCATCGACACCGTGCTTCTGCCCGCCGAGGATGCGGCGATGGAAAGTGACGCCGCTATGGAAACCGATGCGGCGATGGAAACCGATGCGGCGATGGAAATGGCGGACGCCGATGTTCCGATGGTGGGCGGCGCCAAGATGTTCCCCAGCAGAACCATCGTCGAAAACGCGGTGAACTCGGCCGATCACACCACGCTGGTCGCCGCCGTCAAGGCCGCCGGTCTGGTCGAAACCCTGTCGGGCCCCGGCCCCTTTACCGTCTTTGCCCCCACCAATGACGCCTTTGCCGCGCTGCCCGACGGCACCGTCGAGACCCTGCTGAAGCCCGAGAACAAGGACCAGCTGACCAAGATCCTGACCGCGCATGTGGTGGCCGGCAGCTGGACCGCCGAAGACATCATCCGCGAGGCACGCAAGAGCCGCGACAACTTCTATCACTTCGCGGCGGTCTCGGGCGATGCGCTCTCGGCCAAGGTGACGGCCGGCAATCGGGTGTTCATCTTTGACGAAAACGGCAATGCCTACGAGGTGACCCAGGCCGATGTCATGCAATCGAACGGTGTCATCCATGTGGTCGAAGGCGTGCTCCTGCCGCGCTGATCTCCGATCTTGCCACTCACAGAGCACAAAGGGCCGCCCCGCAACGCCGGGGCGGCTTTTTCGTGCCGGCTGCCGGATGCGGATCCTGCGCCATGGCTCTTGCAGAGCGTCGCGCTCTGCGCTATTTCGACGATCCAGAGCGCGGGTATGGTGAAAAGGTATCACGCGAGCTTCCCAAGCTTAAGTTACGGGTTCAATTCCCGTTACCCGCTCCAATCCATCAAGAAAAATTACGGCTGTGTTTCAACGACTTACAGCGCACTTAGGCGAGTGGCGGGCAATCCACTCAAGAACCGACATAGGAAAAATCGGGAACGTCTGGGGGTATTCTGGAACACGACCCCCAGAGTAATCCCCAGAGCAGAGCCGCACTCACTCCCCGTCCCTTGCCCCATCCAATGCGTTCGCCCCGGCGTTCCAGTACCGTCGCATATCCGACGCCCCGACGTGACCGCAGCGCCTGCATTGGCACCGCCGCAGGATGGCGTCCCGCGTCATGGCGTGGCTCTCAGGTGGCGCGGGGATGTCGTTCTCGGCACCGCAGGCCGCGCATTGAAAATAGAGGATCAGCATGGGGCGCAGATAGCGCCGTGGGGTGGTGAGGCCAAGGGTCGTCCCTATTTGGACAACACATAGGGCGGAACCCATACGCGCTTGGGGCCGAAACCCTCAGTCAGAAATTCAGCCTCGGGCCACTCGGAAGGGGCTGCGCCGTTCTCGGTGTACTCAGTGGTCACCACCCCGTTTTCAACGGAAATAACCGGCCTTATGTATCAAACGCACCAAGATCATAGCTGCAAAACGCGCCCATGTGAATCATCCTTGGCCCATGCAGGACAGGACAATCAACAACGCGCTGCTGGCGCTATACAAGGCCCGGGGTGAGCAAGCTGATGCAGCAGAAGCCTTGCTGAACATGCGAGGCGTGCCCCTGCCTGTAAGGCGTGTCTACGACCGCCAGATGCGCAGAGGGCAGAGCCGCAGGTTGGTATTGGGTGCGCTGTCAGAAGGCCCCTGCCTGACCGGCAAGATATCGGACAGGATGCAAGAGGCACTTCCCGGCATCACCCGCAGGAGCGCGTGTCAGCGGGTGCATATGGCGCTTAGGCGGCTTGAGGCCGCAGGCCTTCTCAAAGCTGAGTTGAAACGCAAGGGGGTGACTTACGCTCAGCTTGTTGAAAAGCTGGCAGATATTGGAATCAGTGAGAAAGAGGCGAACGTCGCCAACAAGCTATCCCGTGGGAAGTTTTCGGCGGCGTTTATGTTGCAATGTCTGAACGCCGTTGGATCATCGCAGTTGCACTTGGATTAGCAATTTTAGCTCTAGTCGGGGTCGCCGGAAAATATTCTTGGGACATATTCTCAGCCTACCAAGAAGATAAATCCAACGAACGCATAAGCGCAGCCGAGTATTACGCCGATACCGCCCAGCATAGCGTAGGCTCCTGCCGACCCATCGTGGCGGAAAGAGGCATTATCGACTGGCTTACTTGTCTCGCCGACAACATAAGCGCTGACGGCAGCGTAAAGCAGGCCGAATATGATCTGAAAGCCCAACAGGATATGGCCGCGTGGGCATTCGGTATGCTCATCGTTACTTGCTGGTTGACTTTGATAACTCTTTTCGGGGTCTTCTTCGTTTGGAGAACGCTCAAAGTCACCCGGGACATGGCTGCTGACGCGCGCGAAATTGGGGAGGCTCAAGCCAGGGCCTACATGGGTATCGGTGAATGTAAGATGGGCGTGAGCCTCTCTAGGAATGGCATCAATTTTGACCTTACCGCCAAGAATTCCGGTAATTCTCCGAGTAAAGAATGTGAGTTTAGCGCTTGCGTTGTGTTTTTCTATAATGAGCCTTGCCAGCAATCCTTGGCGCAGGAAACTCCAATATGGGTTAACGCTTCGCTCGCTGAGTTCGCATCCAGTGAATACAGGCGTGAGCAGTTCGAATTCATCGGAGTGATGGAGAGAAGGGCAAACACCGCGCCTAATCCTCTGTTGGCACAAGTTGAAGTAGTCTTGTTTTACAGGGACATATTTTGCAAGCCGCAATCCAGCTTTGCTGAGTTCATTATATCTTACGGTTCCGTCGGGGACTTCGGCGCAATCAATCCCCTTACTCGTCATCGTGTCAATATTGATGGAAGGGAAGACCTGCGCATTGCTAGACATATTGAAGTCCTGAAGAAAAACAGGAAGAAGGCAGATAACCGCTAATACCTCAATCATCGCTCACACCCCGCTTGGTGCGTTTGATACATAAGGCCGGAAATAACCCGATACACCTCTAAATCGGCGCGGCTGGTGGTGTATAGGTCACCAGCTTTTGGCACCCATTCCACCCCCTGATAAAAGCGCGCTGCCAGCGCCTCTAGCTTCTGCGTCTTGGTCAATCGCATGTCTCGCTACCTCTGCCCCTGCCGATTACGCCGCACGATAATCAGGCCGAGCCCGATTGCCAGGATGGCCTTGGACACCACGATAGGCCATTCGACCGGGACGCCCAGATTGCGGGCCAGCAGCGTGAACAGCGTACTCAGCCCCAAGAGCGAGAATGCCGCGGCGATAGCGCGCCCCGGCGGCTTCACCCGTGAATACTGGTGAGCCAGCCACCAGCAGGACAGCACCATTGCCACGCTCGTGACGTTGTTCGCGATCAGCAGCCAATTCATTCCCGAGGATCCTTCAAGACGAGTTTGCGCACGCCACGGACGGCGGCGATCCCGCCCTCACCCATGACGAAACCGGCGGCGAGATAGGCCCAGGTTCCGGCGTCCGTCAGCCGGTCCATCAGGTGCCCCACCAGGCCGCCGAGGAATATCGCACTGAGCGCGCCAGCAAAGCCTTCGGCCAGACGTCGCCGCCACGACGACTGCGGCGCGAAGACCGCTCGGACGTAGGCCCCAGCCGCGCCACTGAGGCACAACGCGCTGATTTGTTCGGGTGCTGATGCGAGGATTTGGCGCATCCACTCCAAAGCCGTCATTGCAGAATCATTCCCGGCGCTCGAATTGTGTTTTCAGCCATGCGATTTCCCAATCTATCGTGTGGTCAGGCACCGGGTGCGGGCGGCAACCCTGCCCGGTGCCGCAGGTTGGGCGCTATTACAGCACCGGCTCGTCAGGGCGTCCCAGCCCCACGCGCTCCATCTGCTCCAGCACGTAGCGCTCGGCCAGGCTGTCGAGAATGCCGTCACCGGGCACCAGCTTGCGGATCGCGTCAGGTACAGAGGCCTTCGCATAGGTCACGGCAGCATCGCGCCACTCCTGCACCGCCCGGTCGGGGCCGTGGCGCATCGCGCGCTTGACGCCGGTGATGATGGCCGAATGCAGCGCCTCGCGGTGTCGCGCCTCGATCTCGATACCCGTCCAGCGCCGGAACTGCGCCGCGGCCAGGCCGATCAGGACGGTGATGATCATGCCGAGGATTTCGAGGATCTGCGGCTCGAATGTCGTAAGAAGGTCGTTCATGGCTATGCCTCCGATGTGGAAAGGTTGCCGGTCGCCGCGAATGGCGCCGGTTTCGATGCGTCGAACCCGTGAGGGAAGCGGACTCCGAGCAGCCGAGAGCGCGGGAACCACGCCTCGGTCACGTTGTCGGATTGATTGCCGCCGATGACGCGAAGGTGGGTCTTGTTCGCGCCGGTGATGGCCGGGGCCACGTGGCCGTTCCAGCTCTTGGTTTTGTGCGTGCGCCAGAACACCGCCACGCCGCCGAGAGGAAGGTCAGCGCGTTCCGGGTCGGCACCGTCGAGCGCGTCACGGCCATACTCGAGCCAGTTGCGCGCGCCGAGGCGGTTGAAGTCCTGCGGCTCGTCAGGCGCTCCGGCGGCCATGCAGTGCGCCGCGAACAGTCCGCACCACGGCACGTCGTCGCCGGTGTACCATTGATCCAGATCGATCGCCCATTTCATGATGACCGGATTGTTGCCCTTGCCCGCCACCTCCCGCGTGCCCAGCAGCGCCCGCGCCTCTGCCAGCCAGGGAAGGCCCGACGCATCGGCCGGAGCGGCCCAGGGCTTGGCCGCGTCGGACCACAGGAGGCGCGACGTCACCGGGCCAATGAAGGCGCGGGCGCGGAGGCCATTGGCCTCCTTGAAACGGATCACCGCGTCTTCGGTGCCGGTGCCGGCCACGCCGTCGATCCTGAGACGGTAGAAGCCGAGTTGCGCCAGCCGCGTTTGGGTGGCCGTGATGAGGTCTTTGTCGAGCGCCATGGAATCCTCCTTCGCGCATAGGAAAGCCCGCGCGATGGCGGGCGTCAGGTGTTGAGAAAGCAGCGCCGAAACGACGCCGCGCAGTGGTCGTGCTCATCAAGCTGCTGGCGCTGGCCTCTAGCCCTCGCACACTCTCCAAAGCACCGCCCCAAGCCAGGGCAAGCCCAGCCAAAGTGCGAAGGTTAGGCTCATGAAAAAAACCGAAATCCACGGAGATCGGAGCGGGCGAAGCAGCGGCGGGATCGGCGGAAGCATTAGCTGTACACCGCCGTCCCGAAGCCCTGATCTACGCGTCCGTCGGATCATTGATTTCGTCCCTTTCGAGCAGTGCCGCATAAGCCTGCGGCCAGATCGGCTCAGACACATCCGGTGTGAACTCAACCAGGAATTCGGCCACGTACTGTGCGCGGCTCTCGAAGGCCGATTGAGACAGAAACGCCCGGAAAAGCGCACGCGAGGCCGCCCCGTGGTTGCTGGCCTCGACGTTGTTGAGGCGGATATAACAATCACGCACCTCGCCGAAGCTGGTCATGATTTCTGCTTGAATTGCCATAGTGTAGCCCTCGTGGTTTAGGAGTCGATTGCGCCCCAGGGGTTCAGAACTGCGGTTGAGCCAAGATCGCCCGCGACAGTGCAGAAAAAGGCTGCCTTGCCTCCCGCGCCTGCTGAGCGATTGAATACAATGTCGCCGACCCGCACCGCCGAGCCGTCAGCAGGCGCCCCCGACCAATAGAAAACGCGCTGGTAGTAGTCGCCGCGCCTTTCAAAGTTCCCTAGGTACATGAGCAGCTGCTCGACAACGGGTTGTGGCACATCGTTATATTGCTCGATGCGGACCCCAGTGTGCCCCCCGGCACCCGTGGACCAGGATTTCCAGCGAATGCTTCCAGTCGCGCTGATGATGTTGTTGGCCCCGATCATTGCATCGACGGCAATATTTCTGAAGTTTACGAAATAGCCATCAACAGGGCGCGTCCCCTGAATGTCGTCAATGATCGTGCAGGAAATCATCTTGCCCGGGTTTGTACCGCCGCCGTATTGCAGCACCGCGGCTTTGTTTCCCAGCCACTCGGTACCGCCCCGATAGATGAAATGAACACGGTCCAGGATCGCGCCATCGGTGAAATACCCAAGGGTGTACCTTTGAGCGTCAATCACGGTTCTTTCATAAAGAACATTGTGACCACTGCCCACGGTCCCGCTGTTGACGAGGTGGGACGCGGCAAACGTGACAGGATTGCCGTTGTAGTATTTCGCAGTGTTGTCCGTAATGACACCACGGATAAACCGTGTTGCGTCATGCGGGTTGGCACTGCCTGCACCCACCAGGACCACGCCGACAATCACCACGTCCTCGAAGACGAAGCCCGGTTTGTCCACCCTGAGCGCGTAGTTGTCCAGAGCAACAATCATCCCGCCGGTCATTTTCACATGGAAGCTGTCACCGCTGTTGGCGGCGAAAGAAATGCCCGCGTTTTCCAGCAGGTGGCATTCCACCAGTTGGACCGAGACGTTCAGCGAGCTGGTCGGCTCGATGTCAACGCCTGCACCCGGCGCGGATGACCAGCCGCCGCGCCCGGTGAACGAGAACGAACACGACTGCGCCATGGCCGACACGCCGCCAACATGGCTCCAGCCTTGCCGCCCGTTATATTCCGAATGGACAGACTGCAACAGCACAGGCCATGCCGGATCGCCATATGCCGTGCCGCCCCTGGCGGTATATACACCGTCGCGGCAGCAGTGGTGGGAATAGACGTTCTGGACCAGGGATGCCTTATTGCTCGAAAGCCTGATGCCGTCGTGATCCCCCTGCGAGGAATACGTGCCGGAGGCCCCGAGCGACAGGTTCGCCATATTCCCGTCAATTTCCAGATCACGGATGACAATCGAGTCACAGCTCGCCACGTAAATGGCAAAGCCGATGTCCGACCTATTGTTGATCCCCTGCGTTTCCGACGCGGCTGCAGCGCCAGTCACCGGATCATGCGCCCCGAATGCCAGGCCGTCCGCGAACTTCAGGATCGAGCCATTGCCCTCGATCACATAGTTCCCGGTGCCGCCGCCTTCGATGAAGATGTTTTTCAGGTAGGCGTAGGCCCGGCTGTCCGTCGTATCGCCGGTAAACGTCTGCTCACCAATGATATAGGTTTTGCCCTGGCCGAATGTCAGCTTGCCGCCACCCGCCGCCTGGATCGCCTGAGACGCCGTGTAGATCGCCAGGCGGTCGAGCGTGGACCCGTCGCCAGCCGCGCCGAATGCGTCCACGTGCCAGCCAAAATCGTCATGGGGAATAACACGCAGCAGCACACCACTTGCGTTGGCCTTGTGGTAGCCGGTGGCCCCTCCTTCGGCAGTACCAAGCACCTTGACTTCATAGGCGAAATCCCCGCCAGTGATCTTGGTACCTACGGGCACATGAGAATAACCCCGCGTGTCGGCAAATACTTCGGGGGCTGACGTGCACTTCATCCGCGTCGACACAAACTGCACGCTCACGCCATCGATGACAGTCGACCCGTTGGCCGTGTAGGTGCTGGCGGGAACACTGATGAAAATTTCCGGCTCGTTGTTGTCGCCGGAGGTGACGCGCACGGTCTGTCCTTCCGCGATATCCGTCGCGGCGGCGAGCGTGGCGAGGTCGGGCTTGGAGCGGTAGACCAAATTGGCAGAAGCCATCCGGTAATTGTCGCCGTCCGCGCCGATCAGCAACTCGGGCGGGCTGGCCGTGACCTCAATCCCATCCGGATCATAGACCCATGAGCCGCCCAGACCGTCCCCTCGGGAATAGCCTCCCTTGAGCACAACAGAACCCACCCCAGCGGCGCGGGTGTAGAGTGCCACGTCAGCCATCGTGTCGAGGGTTTCGGTCGCGACGAGGTCGGCTGCGGTATTGGCGGCCGCCGTCGCCGCCTCCGCGTCGGCAATCAGCTGTGATAGGTCCGCGCTTTCGAGGACATGCAGGTCCGTGACCTCAGTTGTGCGCAGCGTCTCGATTGCCGTGGTGCCGTCATCGCCATAGGTCTGGATAAATGGGCAGGCATAGATCGTACCGGACGGAGGCGCGGTCACATCTTCGACGGCGAGAGCCGAGACCCGCGCCGACAATTCGACCAGCCCGGAAGACGTGAGCGCGTCGGATTTGGTTGCCAGTGTCGCGACGGAGCCGATCAGCGCTTTGTCTTCATCTAGCCAAGCCACGCGCAACAGAATCCCGTGGTTGTTCGGGTCAGCCGGGTTCGACGTGCGCCGGAAACGCGCCGTGAACTCGATCACGTCATTATTCAGCGCCACCGGGTTTCGCGCAGCGACGATACCAGCGCCGGCTTGGACGTAGGCCAGCCCCGCGCCGGATACGGCCGCGCCGCCCGAGAGGGGCGTCTTGTCAGCACCTTCGCCCGTATAGGTCGCCGAGAAGGCGTCGGGGTTATCGCCAGGGCGGTCAGATTGGGCCGCCTTCGTCGCGCCGGCGGCTACGCTTGCAAGCTTGGCCTTTTCCTCATCCGTGAACGCGTTGGTGTCATCCTCGGCCTCATACGCGGCCTTAATCTCGGCACCGGTCTGATCGGCCGTGGCGGCGGCCTCAATCCCCGCGAGCTTGGTCCGCTCTGCAGTCGTCATCAGCAGATTGGTCGCGCCCTCGGTCAAGTCGTCACTGTCGCCAGAGCTCGCAACCGCAGCCAGTGCCAGCGCCGCGCGCTGTGCTGCGGCATCGGCCGCCGTCAACAGCGCGCGCCCGGCGGCGGTGCTGTCGTCAATATCGGCGGCCTCAATGACGACGGCGCCGGCTTTGCCCGCAACAGACACCACGCCAACATCAATCCGGATGCGCGACCACTCCGAACCATCCGAGACGATGTAATCGCCGACCGCCCAATCGCTGATGCCGTCGAGCGCGGTACTGCCGGCGGTGCCGACCCAGTAGACATGACCGCTGTTCCCGGCCGCGGCTGCCGGAATGGCCGGGCTGTTGGCATCGGCATCCCAGACGCCCTGCCAGCTCAGGGCGCCGGTGACCAGGCTCAGGTCGGTGGCGCTGGCGGCGAGGGCGAGAATCTCGTCGAGCAGAGCCACGATCCGCTCTGGATCCGGCTGATGGTCGGATTGCACGGGGTTGCCGCGCCACACCGCGCGCGGTGTTTCGGTGGTTTCCAGCATCTCTCTGCCTCTTCCTAAACTGTGTCGATTGTCTCTGGCCCGGAGGTCGGCCCGGCCACGCCCGAGGCGTTGATCGGCACGATCCAGTAGGCGTGATGGCCCGCCGTGACGGCCGTGTCTTCCCAGCTGTCGACCTGCCCGGGCAGCCCGTATTCCAGCCGCACCAGGTTGGCATCGGCGATGTCGTAGGAGCCGGGCGCGCTGGCATAAACGGCGCGCAGGATCCGCGTGGCGTAGTAGACCTCGTCGTGCGGCGCCTCGAAGTCGACCGTGACATCGCCGCCGGTCTCGCTCAGCGCGAAGCTGCCCGGGACATGCGCGGCGGGCGCCGTGGTATTGGCCACCGCCACCACCTCGACCGGCGTCAGCGGCCGCCACTCTCCGACGCGGTTTGACCGGTGCCGGCACCGGATTTCCGCCTGGTAGGTGGCGCCGTCGATCAGACCGGTCTGCAAGAAGCCGCCAGTACCGGAGGGCAGCATGACCAGCTGCCAGTCGCCGCCCTGTTCGCGCAGGCGCAGGTCCGGGCTCAAGCTGCTGTCCGGCGCGGTCCAGGTCCAGTTGATCTGCGCCACGCCGCCGGTGCCGCTGACCGCCGTGCCGGTGAGATCGTCGATCGTGTCGATCGGATCGGTGCCTTCGACGTCCGCCGCATTGTAGCTCGGCCGCGCCGGCTCTTCGCTGGCTGCCACGAACTGGCGATCCTCCTCGGCGGTCGAGATCAGTTCGACGGTGAAGGTATTGCCGCCAGCATTGCGCTCGACCCTGGCCACCTCGCAGATCACATCCTCACCCAGCACCGGGTGCGAGACGGTGACGAAACGATGCGCCAGCCCGGCGGTGCCGCCGGCGTCATTGTCACGCCCGCCGATCAGCTCGTAGCCGATCAGCCCGATGGTGCCGGTGATCTTGAACCGCGCCCGCTCGGCCCGGGCCAGGGGCTTGAGCACCCGAAGCACCTGGTTGTGGCTGTCAATCGGATAGAGTGCCAGCTGCTGGGCATTGCGCCCCGCCTCGGCATCGACCACCCAGGCCGCCGAGGGTGTCTCGCGATAGCCGTTGTCAGGCTCGCGGTACTCGGCGAAATACTCGGTCTTGGGGTTGAGGCCATGGTTGCCGTCGACCACCTGGCAGCTGAAGAAATCCCGCGCCTCGAGCGCCAGGGTCGGTGCCATCCAGCGCCCGGCGTAGAAGTCGACCTTGCCGTCGGGGCGCTGCCAGAGATAGCCGTCTGCGGCGCCGAGGAACTGCGCGATGACGGTCTGGAAATCCTGATCGTCGGTGAACGTGTGGTTGAAGGTCCAGCGCGTCTGGGTGCCGCCGTCTCCGTTCGTCACCAGCGCATCGCAGATGTCCGCCTCGACCGCCACCCGGTCCCAGTCGACGTCCAGCCCCCAGACGGTCACCAGCTCATGCGCGAGGCAGAGCGCCCAGTTCTGCGACCAGCCGGTGGCATCGCTGCGCGGATCGTAGATCTCGTTCCAGCCGCGCCAGATGCCGGTGTAGACCGCCTCGCGACCCGAGGGGTAGACCTCGAGGAAATCCTCCCGCGGCACCTCGCGGCAGTAGTAGGCCACGCCACTGTGCCCGGCAAAGTCATGCGCTGCGGTGAACTCAGTGAAAGTCGAGACCAGGATCGGATCGGCCACCTGCCCCGCTCCGCCGGTGAAGGGGCGGATGCTGACCCGGCTGCGCGGGGGATCGTCGAATTTGTAGGGCTTGGTGATGACCTCGTGATCCAGCATCACGCCGTCGAAGGCCGAGCCCTTGGCCAGTGTCACCTCGCGCAGATCGAGAAAATGCGCCTGCGGCCCTTCGCAGGGATGCGCGGCGACGGTTATCACCATGTGCTTTTGCTTGTCCCGTATCCCCGAACGGAAGGCCACCACGCCGCCCTTCTTTACTTCGCCATAGACCCGCTCGAAGGGCGAAATCGGCTGCACGTAATTCGCAAACTGCGCCGAAGGCCTGGGGATCTCCGGCTGCGGCGTGAGCAGGTTGACCACGGCCGACAGCGCCAGCGACAGCAGCACCCGCCCCGCCAGCGACCCGAACAGTAAGCCGCCGACCGCCGCTCCGGCCGCCGCCGCGCCGCCAAGCGCCGTGGCCACGGCGCCACCTGCGGCCCCGTAAAACCCGGTCGCCGCCAGGAAGCCCTGGAAGAAGAGGGTCACCGGCTCGGCCGCGGCCTGCGAGGGCGTGGTGAGCGCCGTGGTGCAGACCATCGCCATGGCGAGCGCGCGTTTACGCAGCTGCTTGATCGGCATAGCCAACTCCCCATGCGGCAATGAGTGTGCCCGGCCGGGCTGCCAGCACGCCGGGATCGGCGCGGCAGGCAAAGAGCTGCGGGCCGACGCAGATGCCGGCGGTGGGCAGGATGCGCCCGCCTTGCCCCGGGTATTTGAAGAGCGCCACGTCGCCGCGCCGGGCCTCGGCCACCCGCGAGAGCCCGGCGCGCCGCTCGAGGTAGTTCTCGGCCAGCGGCAGCGGATCGGTGAAGAAACGGTAGGCCTTCTGCGCGCTGGCGAAATCCTCATAGGTCAGGCGCAGGTCGGCGGCGAGATCGACGCCGTCGCCCTTCACCGCGCTCACCCAGTCAAGCGGCGCCAGGATGCAGTCATCCTGCCCCCAGACATGCGGCCGCGCCGTCCAGCGCTGCAGGGTCAGGCTCAGGAGGTTCATGATCCGAAGACCTTCTCTTCGCGCGGCTCGGTCGGGATGAACTCGTAGCTCGGGTTTGGCGCGCCCAGCTGCCGGGCATGATCGGTGGTGTTGTAGACCCGCCGGGCCGCGCCGCCGCGCACTCGGAAGGCGCCCTCGAGATGCATGGTGATCGAGCGGTTGAGCGCGTCGGGCGCGTTGAAGGTCAGGTGATCCATCACCTCCTCGGCCACCTGCTGTGGCGCGAACTGCGGCGCGTAGAGCTCGGAGATCGCGCCGATCGGCTGCACGTAGCGGCGCAGCGCGTAGCCCTTGACGTAACCGGCGCCCAGCTCGCGCAGCTTGCCGATCAGGTCGAAGTCATCCGCCGGGTCCTCGATAAAGCCCAGCGTCATGCTCGAGGCCTTGGCGGTGCCGCCGATGCCGAACCCCAGCGCCTCGTCGCGCACCATTTCGGATCCGACCCACTTCTTTCCGGAGGAGTCCGTGAACACGCCCTCGGTGTGCAGCAGGAAGCGATGGGTGCCGTCCGGCGTATCGGCCTCGACAAGATGCAGCAGCCCGCCGACCGGGTCGCGGGGGTCATAGTCTTCGGGAAAGAAGCTCATCGGTTGAGAACCTCCTGGAACTTCATTTGAGGGCGCGCGACGTGGTTCCGCGTATAGACCGGGTTTCCCATCCCCTCCTCGACAGCCTCGAACAGGCCGACGCCCTCCAGGCGGATAGGGTCACCGTCGGCCAAAGGCGCCCGGAGAGGCATCTCGATTGTGACGCTGTATTGCGTCCCGTTCTGAGAAAGGATGCTGGTCACCATGAACGGCCAATCCGCGGCGCTCATGATCTGCCCAACTTTCGGCGCCACGCCCGTGAGCGAGACGTCGAGCGTAATCTCGCCGGCCCCCGCCGCGAAGGCGCCAACCGCCAGCGCTACGGGCACATAGGCATAGCCCACGCCATTGGCAAACGACTGCCCGCCAGAGAACGACACGCCGCTCGAGCCGAGCTGGCCTGCCGCACTCCGCCAGTCAAATCCCAGCGGGTCGATCATCGGAACGCGGTAGATATGCCTGCGCCCCTGGGCACTGGCACGGATCGCCCGCCATTGAAGGATTGCCTCTCGACGCAGGTAAACAGTCGGTGACCCGGTCCATCGAGGGAAGGCATTGTAGATGGCCGTCGACACGCCGTCCGAGGTGTCCCCCAGGCTCTGACCGCGCCAGTCAGGCGTCCAATCGCAGCTCAGCAGGCGCATGATGCTGCGCGGGAGCGTGATGATATCCCTCTTCATCACTACACCCCGCGCAGCTGCAGGTCGGCCAGACGCCCGCCCAGACCTTCGCTCTGCGCCCGGGCCGACATGCCAACCAGCTGGGCTGCATTCAGCTGTGATTTCTTCAGCCAGGAGACCTGCACGCCGTCGCCAATCGCGAAGACAGGAACGGCCTGATCTTCACGACCGGACCGGCCCACGCCCTGCGATTGGCCTCGAACCTCGCCCGGGGAGTGCAGCATGGGAAGCAAACCGCCATCGGCGCGTTTGGGCAGGCGCAGCGTGCGGATCGCCTCCATGAACTCGACCCCGTAGTGATCGACGGCCGCCGCAGGCTGCATGAACTCGCCACGCGACCCCCAGAACAGAAGGTTATCCTGCCGCTTGCCGCCGAGCCCTTCGAGCTTGCCGCGCGCGCGCGGCACATCCTGAAATCCGCCGCCCTTTGCACGTTTCGGCAACACCATCCCGCCGTCACGAAAGAGGCCCAATGCAGTTGAGGTGGCGGTGGAAAAGCTGCTGCCGACCGACTTTCCGAAAGACCCGCCGCCAAAGCCGGAAAATGCCGCGCTCATCAGCTGCGCCAGGTACTCCCAGACCGGGTCGAAGGCGAGCGACCAGAGCTTGCCGAGGATCATCGAGGTGATATCCTCCCAGAAGGCCACGACGCCGGCGCCACCGGGCTTGAGGTTGTCGAAGGCGCTTGAGATCTGACCTTTCCAGGCCTCGACATCCGCGGCCATCTGTTCGGTTGAGCGCTTGATGCCCTCCGCCGCCGCCTCTTCCTGCTCGCGCGCCGCCATCAGCCGGCCATAGGCCGTTGCCTGTTCGTTGATCACGTCGATCAGCAGCCGGCCATCTTCCGCGAGCGCCTTTTGCGGATCGATCCCGGCCTCCTTGGCCCGCTTGAGCGCCTCATGTTGAAACGTCAGCCGCGCCTGCGCTTCGACAGTGCGCCCAGCAAGCTCTGCCTCGAGCCGCAATTGATCCAGCATTTCGGTGCCGGCAGCCACCACCTGCGCCATCGCTGCGCTGCGCGCTTCCATGGCGGCCACATCCGCCTGCGCCCGGTCACCGACCCCGTTGTCGAAAGCAGACAGGATTTTGTCACCCGGGACCCTGTTCAGGCCCTGCCATTCAAGACGCAGACCGGACACGTCGCGCCCACGGCGGTCGATCAGCCGATCAGCCATCTGATCCTGCAGCTCAGGGCTGAACAGCTCGTTACCGCTCAGCCCCATTTCCTCGATCAGGCCGCGCAGGGTCTTCGACACGATCTGATAGCGGCCGACAGCGGAAGACCCCTTACCATTGCCATGCTTCGCCCGATTTGCCGGGTACGACAGCATCCGGGCCTGAAGCGCGAGCACCTCATTCAGCGTCATGCCGACCAGGTTCACATCGCCGCCGGTCCAGTCGCCATAGTCGAGGGTCTCGTTGTACCCCCGGCCCTTGTCGGTCCCCTCGGCAAAGCCGATCAGATCGCGCAAGCCTTTCTTGGCCGCATCCGAGGCGCCCGCCGCAAACGTGACCCGATCACTGTGCATCCGGCTGCGCGCATATTCGCCGTAGATCTCGGTCAGCCGACCAACCTCATCCGCCGCCTTGCGGGCACTGTCGCCAATCTCATCAAACGGGCGTTCGGCGGAAAGCTCGGTCGCCAGCTCCTGATTTGCTTCCAGCTGATCGCGGATCAGCTGAAGCTGCTCTTCAACTTCCGCCAGCTCGGAAATATTCTCGCGGAAACCCGAAAGCCCGTCCTCACGCAGCAGCCGGCCGGCGTCGATCGCGTCGCTCAGCGCGCGCAGCAGATCATCGATCGCGGCGGCCAGCTCGATCTCGCTCGAGGCTTCTTCCAGCGCGACCAGCTCTTCGCCAAAGAGCCCGGTTTCGCGCGCCATAGCCGCGAGCTCCGCGACTGTGCCATTGCCGACCAGCGCCGCGCCGCTGTCGCGGATCTCCATCAATCGATCCCGCACCGGCTCGAGATTGGCACCCACCCCGCGCAGCCGATCGAACTGCTCGAAAAACTCGCCGGCCGAAATGGTGCCCGCTTCTAAGGCCTCGCCCGCCTCGGCCAGTCCGGCCAGCAGATCGTTTTGCAGATCCCTGGCCAAGGGTTGCAGATATCCCGCAACCCCGTCTTTGGGCCGGTAGCGCTCGAGAGAGGCCACGAAATCGTCAATGCCGTCACCGTCCCAGAAGCTGCCGCTCATAGCGCCCCGCGCCTCGGCATAGCTCCGCTCGAGATCGGCGCGCGCTTGCTCCAATGCTGCGCGCGATTGGGTCAGCATCTTTTCCGTCGCCTCGGAAACCTCGCCCCCCAAGGTTTTCTGTTCTTCGGCGGCGCGTTTGCTGGCCTGCTGATAGGCGTCGAGCGCGGTCGCTGCGCGCGTGGCGGCAGCCTCGGCACGGTCGACCGCGTCGGCGGCGGTATCGGTGTCAATCCCGAAGGCGATCAGCGAGCCTGCGGTGATCGCCAGCGACAGCGGCCCGCCGAGCACGCCCGTGAGTGCCCGGGCGGCCAGACCCATGCGCGCCAGAGGGCCGGCAGCACGGCTGGCAGCGGTGCCAACCCCGGTCGCGGCACCGGCAATCTCTATCAAGGCCGCCCGGGTCGCGACGGCTTTCGCGACCACCAGAGTCATGCCGCGCCCGACCAGGTACACGGTCAGCGCGTTGGCCACCCGCTCGACCACCTCTTCCACCTCGGCGAAATTCTCGGTCAGATAGCGCAGCGCCTCGGTCACGCGACGCACGGCGCTCTCGGCGAGGTCGAGCCCGCCATTTTCAGCGGCCTCGAGGTTCAACGCCTCCCAGGCTGCTGCCAGCTCCTTCAGCGCGCCATCGAGCCCGCGCAGCCGCACCTCGGCCTGTTCTTGGGCCGAGATCTCGCCGATCGCACCCGACAGCTCGCGGATACCCGCCGCGCCTTGCTTTGCCAGCGCCGCGGCGGTGCGGATTGCATCGGTGCCAAAGACGGTCTTGAGCGCATCGTTGCGCGCCTCATCCGAAAGGCCGGCCAGACCGTCCTGTAGTTCCTGGGCGATCTCTGCCGTCGCGCGCATATTGCCCTGAGCATCGAAGAACTCGAGCCCGAGATCCTTCATCACCCCTGCAGCCTTTGCCGACTCCGGCGTGAGACGCTGCAGAAAGGTCTTGAAGCTGGTGCCGGCATCCGAGCCACTGGCAAAGCTCGAGGCGGTCGCGGAAAGCACCGTCAAAAATTCGTCAATCTCCACGCCGGTGGCGCCGGCCACGCCACCGGCCTGGGCGATCGCCAGCCGCAAATCATCGAAGCCGAATTTTGAGGTGAAGGCGGCGCCGGTCACCCGGTCGACGATTTCCGGCAGCTTGCTGGCTTCGAGCCCAAACTGCTGCATCAGATCGGTCACCAGGTCGGCCGCCGGCGCCACTTCCGCGCCGAGCGCTCCGGCCAGCGACACCGAGGAGACCAGCGCCCCGTCGAGGATCGAGGTCACGTCGAGACCATTCTTGGCCAGAACCTCGATCGCCTCTGCCGATTGCGTGGCGGTAAAGGCAGTGGTGGCCCCCAGCTCCTTGGCCGCGGCCGAGAGCTGGGCGATCTGCCCCGGGCTCGCCTTGGTGGCCGCCTCGACCCGCTGCATCATCGCCTGAAACTCGCGCCCGGCACTCAGGGCACTGCGCCCGAAGGCCACCACGCCGCCGGCGAGCGCGGCAGTACCCATGAAACGCGCCACCCGCTGCAGCGCTGGCAGCTCAGCGGAGATCGCACCGATCGAACCGCGCAACTCGCGTGCCGCGCGGTCGGTTGCGCGCATGCCGGTCGAGGCCGGCCGGGCGGCCGCCTGGATACGCCGCAGGCTGCGCTCGCCTGAAGCGCCGAGCGCTTTCAGATCAGCCTCGAGCTGTCGCTGCCCCGACGCGGACAGCCGGATAGTGTAATTTCTTGCTGTTGAACTCATTCGGTTCCGTCCTGGTCCTGCATCCTGACGCCAGCCTCGATCAGGCCGGCCTCCCAATACGGCAACAAAAGCGCTGCAATTTCAGTGGGGATGCCCTGACCCTCGAGGAGGGCAAGGCAAGCCGAGAAGTCGAGCCCGACATAGCCACGGGCGCCGATCCGGCGCTGGTGCAGGATCTGGTGGCCCAGAGCGGCAACGGCGCGCCCCTCAACCGATCGCGGCATGTGAAGGTCTTCCGGGCACGCGCCCTCGCCGCCGAACCTTGCGCAGGAATAGCCGGGCATCGCCCGGCAGTCCCGGCAATGGCTCAGCCCGCCGCTGTAGCGGTAGAGTGCGAGGGCGCGAAGCCGTTTCCCTCCTGTTCCAATTCGAACCAGGGCGCGAGGAGCTGCGCATGCAGCGCCGAGGCCACGCCGGGGAAAAGATCGAGAAACAGGTCGAGGCTTTCGGCCGTAAGCGGCGCAGAATCGCCGGTGTCGGTTTCCACTCCGCCCCAGGCGGTGCCAAAGCGCAGCACCAGCAGTTTGACCAGGTGCCTGGCGGCCTGGCCGCGCAACGCCTCCTCATGCTCTGGCGGCAGGTCTTCATCATCGGTTGCCGCCGCCTCGAAGGCCCGGGCCGCCGGCAGCGTCTCCCGCGCGAGGCGCAGGGCGGTGGCTTCCGCCTCGCGCAGATCGGCATAGGTGAAGGGCCGATGCGTGACCTTGACTCCATAGCCGAGTTCAAGCGTGCGACCCTCGGTCAGGCCGCGTTTGAGACGCAGCGCCATCAGCTGGCGTTGGCGTAGGCGGCGGTCGCATTGGTGAGCGTGATCTCGATCAGCTCCGCCCCTGCGGCCGGGCGATTGGTGCGCCAGTTGAAGTCCTGCGAGATCAGCCCGCGACCGTTGATCGGCACGCCGCTGCGCTCAAGCTGGAGCGAGGGCACCGCGATCGACAGGCTGTAATTGGCGCTGATCTGCCAGGCAAGCGTGAGCGCAAAGGCGGTGCCGACGTCAGCCAGGTCATAGAGCTGCGCATCGCGGAACCGTGCGCCGATCGTGCCATTGAGACCCCAGACCCCATCGGAAATCTCGGAAGCGGTCGCTGCACCATTCAGGCTCTCCTGATCGGGCTCGCGCCCGGTGTTGAGGGTCAGGCCAACCGAGGTCACTCCCGCCACCTCGCTGCCGTCGAGGCTCAACGCGCCCTGGAACCCGACCGGCACCGGGTCGACGGCGTATTCGACCGGCGTCGAATCGAGGGTAGCCCCGGCCTTGACCTCTTCGCGCCCCGCCGCATTGAAGGTCACCCGCTGGCGGGTACCGTTCTTCTGCGCGTTGATTTCCATGCCCGTCGTTGCCAGCGAGTCCTGCGTGAAGTGCTGGCCCACTCCGGCATGGCTGATCCCGTGCGAGGCCAGCAGGATCGAGGGCAGCGCCGCGGCAGTGAAGCTGTGAACGTATGGGCCGAGGCCGGTGGTGGTCGGAAGGCCCAGCAGCTGCGCGAGATGCCACCCGATGCTGTCGAAACCCATCGGCACCTCGAAGGTGCCAGCGAGGTTGCGCAGGCCCGCCACCACTTCGCCCGGGAAGTCATCGCCATAGATCGCCTCGTCATTGGCCAGCTCACCCGAGGGCGACACGTTGTAGCTGTAGAAGGGCAGCTTGTAGAACGCGCCATCGAGCGCGGCCTCGGCCGCGCCAAAAGCCGCCTGGCGCCGCACCAGCAGTTTTGCCTGATCTCCGCGTGCATTGGGCATAGGTCAGTACTCCATCGGATTTTCGGTGGTTTCGTAAAACAAGGTGACGGACAGCACCGCCCCCTTGAGGCTCTCCGCCCCCGGCATGGGGACGGCCTCGCTTTCTTCCGGCGCCCCGGGCACCAGGTAATCTATCGCGCCGCCGAGGGTGCGATCGGCCATCAGAAAAGTCGCCGCCGAGACCAGAGCCGCGTCGATCGCGCTGTCGCGAGCGGCGGCATCCGCTTCCTGCACGACACACTCCAGCTCCACCGGCCGCTGCCATTCCCGCACCCCGGTTCCGAGCCTGGTGCCAACCTCTTCAGGATTGCCGGGCACGATATTGATCAGACCGGCCGGCGGGCAAAACTCGGGCAGTTCATACTCGCGCAAGATCGTCGCCGCATGCGGCGCGAGCGCGGCCTGCAGGGCAAGGATCGCCGTCTCATGTTTGCTGGGCATCACCGCAACTTCCGGCGCTTGGTAGTCTGGAACGCCGCGTCGATATCGCTGGCAAGACCAGGCGCCACCATTTGGGTTACCGCCTTGACGTTGAGCCTCCGGCGCAGTCGCGCCTGCGGCACCAGCCAGAACATCGGCACGGTATGCAGCCCCTCGCCAGTGCGCAGCGCTTTCTTGCTGCGCGACAGGGCATAGCCCCCCGACTTGCCTTTCCGCGCCCGCTGGTTGTCGACCACGAGGAGCGAGGCGCCGTGGCGGCGGTAGACAAAGCGCAGCGGGCCGAAACGATGCTCGGGAAAATTCGACGGATTGATCCGCTTCCGGTCATTGCCGAGCTTTGGCGCCGAGGGTGTTGGGATCGCGAGGAAAAAACCGTCTGACGATTTGACCGTCGCCCCCGCATCGAAGGCCTCGATCAGCGTCTCGGCCTTTGTGAAAACCATTGAAGCCGCGCCGAGCGAGCTGCCGTGCCCGGGGTAATTCTTCTGCTGCCAGCTTCGCGACAACCGCCGGCCCAGGCCGCCGGCAATCACATCGGCGCGCAGCGCCTCTTTCAGACGCGTGGCACGGCGCTTTACACCACTCGTAACCGCCCGCTCAGCAACGTCCAGCTCCTCGCTCAGGAAATCGGATAAGTTGCCCTCCAGCGCTGCGCCAAGCCGCGCCCTCATAACAGCACCGTATTCAGCTGCACCTTGTGGCGGCGCGGATCGCGTACCTGAATGTGCTGCACACGCCTGCGATCAGCGCCGATCGCAAGCGTCGCGCCTTTGCCCTGGCCCTCGAAATCGCTGGCGAGGATCTCGAACAGGCCACCCGCGTCCTGGATTTGCAGCGAGCCATAATCCGCGATCGCGTCATCCTGTGCCGGCAGCAGGCGCACGGGCTGCGCAGCACCGTCCGGATCGAGAATGGCCTCGATCCCGTGCGCCTCAAATGCAACCTCGACCGCCCGCAGAAACGGATCCATCGTGATCAGCTGCCCGCCGCGTCGCCGTCGGCGGCCTCGGGGCTCTCGCTGCCGGCCTCGGTACCGGCGCCGTCGGCGGTCGCGGCTGTCTCACCAGCCTTCGGCGTCGCGGCCGCCTTCGCAGCGGTGGATTTCGCCGGCCTTGCCTTGTCGGCCGGCTTGGGCTTGACCGCCCCGCCATTGCCCACCTTTTCGATCTCGGCAGCCACCTCAGCCGGCACCGCGCCGATCCAGCCGGCCGGCAGGGTGCGCCGGGTCGAAGGCCCGGTCCGGTAGGTATGCGCCGCGGTCATCTTGACCGTCACGGGCGCCTCGGTAGTTTTGCGTTTCGGCATGTCGAACGCCTCCTCTTTCACAAGGGCCCGGCGCACAAGGCGCCGCGCCGGTTGGGTTTCCAGCCTCAGTTTTAGGTATAGCCACGCACCAGCACGCCGGGGCGCAGGCACATCGGCATGGTCTGCATCATCGCCTCGACATCGGCGAAGCGGTCCTCCTGGCGATCGGGGAAGAGCGCCGAATAGAACTCCTCGCCGGGCAGGTTCGTCATGCCAAGATAATCGGCCGAGCCGTTGAACTGACGGAAGGTCTGGCGAGTGCCAATCGGGAAGAACATCGCTTCGCCTGCGGGCACGAAACTGCGCGTCACCGTGCTGCCGTCTTCCTGCGGCACCGGGCCCTCACCCTGGTATTCCTTCCAACGGATGCCCTGGAAGTCGAACCCGGCCGAGGTATCGTCGCGCAGCGGATCGCCGCCATTCTGGTTCTGATAATACTTGTAACGGTCCTTGAAGTCGGCATGCCCCATGAGGGCGTCGGTGAAGTCGGGATGCGTGAGCCCCATCACGCCGGTCATCACGTCGCCGAGCAGATTGGTGCGAATGTGGCGGGTGACCGCACGGGCGCTGACGGAGAGGTCCGGGATCGCGTTGCCGAAATCGACCGATTTGCGGGTGATGCCAAAGGCATCATGCAGATCGACCAGCACCGAGCCATCGGCATCGATTACCTGCCCCTGCAGCGCGCCGGCGCGCAGGTATTCGCGGGTGATGTCGATCGAGCCGCGCAGCTCTTCCTGCCGGTCGACCACCTCGCCCATCACCTGTTTCAGCTCGGTTTCCGAACCAAAGGCGCGGATGCCGTCGATATCGTCGGCGGTGATCCGCGACTTGAGGCCAAAGCGCTCGGTGCGGAAGTCGAGCAGGTCACGCTTGCCGCGCGCCTGACCCGGCAGCGAGGTGCCCCGGGTCGAGGACGGCACCAGCTGCAGCACGCCGTTTTTCTTCTCGATCGAGAACTTGGTGCCGCGGATCGGCTTCGGACCGAACAGCCCCAGTTCGCCGATCAGCCCCCATTGATTGGGAATGACGCGGATCGCCTCGCCAAGCTCCATGGCCCGGAAAGCGTCAGTCTTGAAAATATCCATATGGGCCATGAAACAGGCTCCTCTTCTGGTGTCAGAGGCGCCGCTCGGGCGCCGGAAAGAAGCTCGCCAGGCGCGCCCGGCGAACCAGGTCAGCTCACCTTGATGCCAAGCGCTTCCAGCTCGGCGCAGGCCGCGTCGCGCTTGGCCTCGGTGTCATAGGACGCGTCGAAGGTCAGGCCGAAGCGGCGCACCCGTGCGTGACGGTTGAGGATGATCGCTGTCACGTCCTCAGCGCCGGCGGCCGCCGGCGTCAGCAGCACGCCCGCCACTGTCTCCGAGCCATCCACGCCCGCTTCATTGCTCGCGACGTATTTCGCGGAGGCGGTCACTTTGCCCAGCACGGTGCCGGGCGCGAGGTCCGCACCGGCGGCAATGGTTACCTCCTCGCGGCTGTAGTTGTCCTGCTCTTCGAACAGCAGGAAATCACCGGGCGTCTTGCCCTCGGTCAGTTTGGTCATGTCCATCACTCCTTAGCTGCTGGACGGTCAGGGATGCCGGCCCGAAGGCCGAGGCTCAGTTTGCGTGCCGGGCCTTGGCCAGGTCGGCCATGCGCAGGGTCTCGGCACCAGCCGAAGGCGGCGCATCAAGCTCGGTTGCCTCGCCCTCCATCACCGAGCTCAGCGACTGCGCGGCGGCCTGCTTGGGCGCTGCCGCCAGATGCTTGGCCGCATCCTCCGCGCTCATGTCGCTGTTGAAGGCAAAGCTTTTGGCCAGGTCCTCCCGCCCCTGCGCTTCGGGGTGACCGAGGATCGCGGAAATCCGGGCGCGTTCATCGGAGGCGCTCGGGGTACCGGGTGCCGCCGCGGCGGGCTCTTCCGGCGTCGGTTGCGGCGCGGCTGCCTCGGGCGTTTCAGGTTGATCCGGCGCGCCGGCGGATGGCGGCGCCGGCGGCGGGGTGATCGCGGCGGTTTTGGTCATGGTGTCAGCTCCTTGCTTGCTGGCTGTGCTGGGCGCCGGTACCGGCCGCCCGTTGATCTGCGCGACGAAACGCTCGAACGCCGCGCGCGGGTTGTCGATTTCATCGGCCAGCCCGGCCTCGACTGCCTGCGCGCCGATGAACGTCCGGGCCTCGGTGGCAAGTGCGGCCTCGCGGCTGAGGCGATCGCCGCGCCCCTCGGCCACAGTCGCCGCGAAGAGCTCGCGCAGGTCCTCACATTCGCGCTGCAGGTCATCGCGCACCGCCTCGGGCAGCGGTTGGTACGGGTTGCCGTCGGCTTTGTGCGCACCAGCCGAGATCACGGTGACCCGAACGCCGTTGGCCTCGACCCTCTCGCTGTAATCCGCATGCATGCAGATGACGCCGATCGAGCCGGCGCCGCCCGATCGCGGGATGATGATCCGATCAGCCTGCGAGGCAATCGCATAGGCTGCGGAAAACGCATGCGCCGAGATGAAGGCCCAGACCGGCTTCGAGGCGGTGAGCGCGCGGATCTCATCCGCCAGCTCGAAACAGCCTGCCACCTCACCGCCGAAACTGTCGATCTCGAGAGCCACACCGCGAACCATCGGGCTCTCGGCCGCCGCGGTGAGCTGCGCCGAAATCCCCTCATAGGTCTGTTCGCCGGACGACTCGCCCAGAAAGCTGCCTCGGTGGATCAGCGAGCCGGTGATCGGGATCACGGCCACTCCGTCTATGCTGCGAAACGGCGAGCGCCGACCGGCGCGAATATCATCCTCGAGACGGTCATCGAGAACCGAGGCCGCCGGGCGCATCCGCGCCGCCGGCGTGGGTTCGGCGCCCTCGATCGTAACCGGCGCGCCGAGCAGGCGTGGGCCCAGCCCGGCGACGAAGGCTGCGGCTTTGGCCGGCGCAGCCAAAAGCGGCGTGTGAAACACACGCTGAGCAATCTGCGGATAATCCATGATGTCAGTCCTCGGGTGTCATCTGCGACCCACCATTGTGGCCGAGCAGCTTGGCGAAACTCTCCTGCATCGGATGCAGCGTGCCCTCAGGCATGGACGCGATCTCGCCTTTGATCTGCTCCATGTTGTCGGCGTAATCGGTGCCGGTGAGCTCCGCCGCCTCCTCCTCGAGGGTCGAGAGTCCGAGCGCGACGCGCATCGCCGCCGCCTGAGCTTCCTTCACCGGATCGACAAAGCCTTTGCCCGGCCCGATCCATTTGGCCCGCGTATAAGCTGGCCAGAAGGCATGGAAATCCGGCGCGCCCGCAGGCAGCACGATATGCCCGTCGAGCACTTTCTCCTCGAGCCAGGCCATGAAGAACGGCTGACAAAAGCCTTGGGCAAAAGCGGTGCGCCGCGCGCTCCACCCGCGCCAAATCTCGATCATCGCGGCGCGCGCGCTCGAGTAATTGGTCTTCGACCAATCCGAGGCGAGCTGCTCATAGCTGATCCCGAGGCCGCTCGCGATATTGCGCAGCACCGCGCTCTCGAAATCGGCGTATTGCGCGGCCGGCCGCGCCGTAGACACCATCCCGATCTCGTCATTCGGGTAGAGCGCCTGCACCCGCGCGCCGCCAACCTTGACCCCGCCGGAATTGCCATAGAAGCCCTGCCGCGCCTCCTGGTACTTGAGAAAGCCCTCGCCGCCGTTCTCGGAGAACAGCTCATCAATGACCTCGGGCCCCATCGGCGATTTGATGAAGGCCGCCAGCACCGCATTGATCACCGCCGCCTGCAGCTCGACCCTGCTGTAATGGTCTTCCATCCGCAGCCGCTCGACGATCGGCGCCAGGCGCGAAATCCCACGGGTCTGCCCGTCGCGGGTCTTGTCAAAGAAATGCAGCACCTGTGGCCGGCCATGGGTCGTTTCCCGCGCAATGCGCTTCCAATTCCACTGCTCGGCGCCGTCAAACCAGATCGTTTCCGGGTGCCCCTGGCGAAAGTGATAGGCCCGCGCGATCCCGTCACGGCTGATCTCGATCCCGCCGCGCAGCCGTGCCTGGTCAGGTAGGTTTTGCGGATTGCTCATCAGGTCCGGATCGACCAGACGCATCGTGGTTTTCGTCGGTCGGTGCCGGCGCCAGTTGACCAGAGCGATCGCCTCGCCCTCGATCATGTAGGTCCGGTAGGCGGTGCCGAACATCTGCGGCACAGTCTGCGCCCGGGTGGTGTCTGCCAAACAACGGGGATCCTGCGCGTAGCTGCGCCAAAGGCCCTCGACCTCTTCCTTGAACTCCCGCGCCCATTCCGCGCTCAGCCCCAATGCGCGCCAGTCGGGCTTGAGCAGCGGGCGGAAATTGGCCCCGATGACGCTGTCAACTTCCTTCGAGACCGCGCCGGCCGCCCAGCCGTTGTTGCGCACCAGGTCACGCGCCCGCGCCGTGGCGCGATCTCGGTTCGGCAGGATCTCGGCGTCCACCGCCCGGTTGGACGGCATGAAGCCCGACATGGTGTCGATTGACGGATCGGCGGCGGTGTAAGGCGTGGTGCCGGAGAACCCCGCATCGCGCGCCGCCGCGCCCGACTTGCGCGGGATCTTGGGAATTCTGGTGAGGTCGCGCACCATCAGAAGCGCACCCGCCGCGACATGCCACCCGGTCCGACCTGGCCGAGATCGCGCTTCAGCTGCTGAATATAGCGCCGCAGCTTGACCTCATCGACCGGCGCGAACTCGGTCCGGTGACCGTCATAGCCGACAACGGTCGCGCTCTGGCCCACCATCAACGCGTGCAGCGCCGTCTGCGCCTCGGTCAGACGCGCCTCAAGGGTCGCTTTGTCAATCGCCATCGGGCCTCAACACGTTCAGGAGACGCTTGGCAGCGTCGGTTTCTGGTTTCGTCTTCGCCGTCACACCGCGCTTCGAAGCGCGCGCCAGCGGCAAGTCGGCGTCGAACAGATCACCCTGCTGGTCGGGAGGCGGCGCGGCGCGCTCCACGCCCAACGCGTCCCATTGATCATCGGTCATCGAATGCCATCCGCGCCGCATCGCGGCGGCCTCGGCATAGTTCATCGTATCGAGCGCCTCATTGCGCCGGGTCGGCTCGACCAGGTCCCAGCGTGAGGTCATCACCCCTTGGGCATTGCGGCGCACAACCCGGGTCTCCGAGGCAAGCATGCGGTAATACTCATCACCGAGCGCGCGGGCGAACCGTGTATGCCCGCGCTCGGCCGGGTCCTCCTTGCCGAGGTGCGCATAGAGGCCCGCCTTGAGCGAGGAGACGTTGAGGTTGAACGCGCGTTTCTGCGCGCGCTTCGCCTTGCCATCCTTCCGCCGCTCGAACTTCTGAAGCGACATCAGCGGGCCATTCTGCTTCGAGGCGCCCTTGACAATGATCACCCGCGACCACGGATGCACCCGGGCCCAGCTCCAAACGTCATCGGTATAGGCGCCGCCGTCGATCGCCAGCATATCGATCGCGATCGGCAACCCAAGCTCGGTCTTCCAACGCTGTTTGAGCAGCGCGTTCAGCGCCGCGCGCCCATCTTCATCGCCGATATGATGCGGGATAACCCGGTAATCGATCACCCAGCGCCGCCGGTTCCTGCCGAAGGCCACCAGCTGCACCTCGAGGCGATCATCCTGGCAATCCACCCCGGCCGCGAAAATGAACCCGGTCGCCGGCAGCACCCCGCGCTCGAGCACCTCGCCCGGCTCGGCGTTTTCCGTGCGATCGCGCAGTTTCTCCCAATCGGGCGCGTCGGTGGCCTGCTCATAGGGCAAGCCCAGCACGTCATTCCAAAACACCTGCTCGACCCCGGCGCTGACCGCGGTTGGCGCCGCGGGCTTCTTGGCGCTGCTGCCGGCCTCGAGCCGGGTCCAGCCCATCACTTGGGCGTATTCGACCGCGATCGAGGCCCAGTCCCGCTGCGGCGCATAGGCCCGCCACAAGTGAAACCCCGGATGGCTGCCTCCGGGGTTGCGCTTCACCCAGCGGCCAAGCCGTACGATCTTTTCCTTGTCGCCGTGCCGGATCGGCTTGGTGCAGCGCTCGCAACGGAAATGCGCCGCGGCGAGGTTTTCCGGGTCGATCTGATCCCGAAAGTTTTCCCAGGTCAGCGGCTGCTCATGCCCGCAGTTGGGACAGGGCACGTGGTAGAGCCGCTGGTCGCTACGCTCATAGGCCGAGGTGATCCGGCAGGTGCCCTTGATCATCGCGGTGCTGACCCGCGCGATCTTGGCATCCTCGAACCCCGACGCCCGGCTCTCGGCCAGCTTTTCCGGGTCCCCTTTTTCCGAAGGCTCGAATTTCGACAGGTCATCCATGATGACCAGCCGCCGGCTGGTGCCGGTCAGGTCGGCCGGCGAGCCCGCCGAAGCCACCTTCAGCGAGCCGTTCCGATCGAGGGTCTCCTGGTTGAACGTGTTGTCGCGGTTCTCGCCCCTGCCCGCCCCAAACACCCGGATCAGCCCCGGCGCCTGGCGGCGCATCGGCATCCACTTGTTGTTGACCCACTCGCTCGCCGCGCTGCCGGTCGGATGCACAATCAGCGAGTCGAGCGGGGTGTATTCGTGCCATTCCGCCAGCGTCGGCTGGATGATCGACACCGTCTTGCCCCATTGCGCCGAGCCCCGGATCGTCACCTCGCGCGCCGCATGCTCGGGCGACAGCACCTCGTGGATCTCGCGCAAAAACGCGAAACGCGAGACATCGAACCGGCCCGGCATCGGCGAGCGCGCGTCAAACACGATGTTTTCCTCGCACCAGCGAGTGATGTCGGGCGGCGGCGGCGGCGCTATTGCCTGGGCGATCGCCCGCGCGATCACCTGCTCTGCCGAAACCAGAAATCCCATCCGCTCAGAAATCCTCGGCCTGTTCTTCCGCTGACAGCTGAGCGGCCTCGGCCTCTTCCGCCTTCACCGCGGCGCGCCCGGTACGATACTCCCGCCAGACCTCGGTCAGGATCACCCGCACCTCTCGAAAGTCGACCCCCATGTCATCAGCGATGCGCCGGGCGCCGGTGCGGATCACCGAGCTTTCGATCTGCGCGATCTCCTGGGCGATCTGCCGCGCGGTCTCATTCGCCACCACGCTGGCCAGCACCAGCGTGTCCTCGGCCTCCCTGTTGCGTCTTCGGGCCGCGCGCGCATCCTCTTCGGCCTTCAGCGTCCTCGCCAGTTCATACCGGCTCGGCGCCTCGGAACCGGCTGGATCCTGCGGCAGATCACGCTCGGGATCGCCGCCCTCGCCGCCCGCGGGCTCCGAACCTGACAGCCGCGCCAGCGCTTCGGACGTCTTGGCGCCATTGCCGAGCATCTGGCCCGGATCGAGCCGCCGGCCAAGCATCGAGGCCACCTTTGCCAGATCGAAACGGCGATGCCGGCCCGCCCCGCTGTAGCAGCCCTCGAGCTGGCCGCTGCTCACCATCTGGCTTATTCGGCCCTTGGAGAGTTCCAGGACACCGGCCAATTCGGTTGCTGTCAGCTGCCCTGTCATCCGTCCCTTTCCATGGCACTGGTGCGGCGCCCGGGATTGGCGCCGGTCGCCTTGGCCCAAACGGCCTCCCTTAAACCCCCTAAACCCGCAATCGGTTTAGGCTTTGGTTTCAGTTTAGTGAGCTAAAACACATACGCTTAGCCGCCCCGTATACGCCGCAGCCTGAGGAGGGACCCGCCGTTTTGGCTGGCGCCAGGCGCGGGCGGCTCAAACGCAAAGCGCCCGGAGCGGGGTTTCCGGCTCCGGGCGCAGTTCGGTTCGCAGACAATATGTCAACGGGGGGCAGATTTCGTCAACACCTTTTTTCGCGGCGCGGCTCCCAGGGCGCCCGCTCGGGCATCACGTCAGTGACCTCATGCGCTGTCAGGTTGTTGTAAATACTGAAGGTTTCCCTGACCTCCCAGAGCGCATCCCACCAGCGCAAATAATCGCGTCGGGCGCTTGCGATCTCCCAGGCAGCGGGTCGGATGACCACCGGGCAGCAGGTCACCGCGTCCTCGACGATCACGCCCTTGCGGTTCCGCCGCCTCTGCGCCGGCCAGCCATCGACGCCGAACTGGGCCGCATCGACCGTCCCGGCCCGTATGCCGTGCTGGTTGGTGTGGGTGACCGCAGGCCGCACCGCCGGTCTTGCATCCGGCATCCAATCCGGCACCCGCCCGACGCGGGCCAGCTCGGCGATCCAGAGCGCCATGCGCAGCCCGCCCCGCGCCTCGGGTAGATGCGCCAGAGCATCGGCCACCAGGTCAGCGTCGTGATGCGGCAGCGAATGGCCGCCACCGTCGACGCGCCCGACCTCGAGCTGCGCCATGACGTAGCCGGTGCCGCTCAGGGTGCGCGGGCCGGCGCCGGTCTCGATGCGGGCGCATTCGGCGCGGAAAGCCCACTGGATCAGGTCCCAGACCGCGATGCGCTTGCGGCCCACCGCAAAGCCAGCACTGACATTCACCGCCGACGCCATCATGTCGCACCCTCCTGCCGCTCAGGCTCGACCAGCGCCTCGGCGCGCGCGGTCAGTCGGCCATACCAGGCGAGGAACTGGGCGTCGTCGCCGTAGTCCCTCCCGCGGGCGACGCGCTCTCGCGCCTCGGTGTATCGCCGCAGCAGATCCGCAGCGGAGGCGGCCACTTCGCGACGATCCTTCGGCGTGTAGGGCGGGCGGATGTTGCACTCGATGAAGAGCATCGTGGCGACCAGCGTGCCATCGGCCTGCGCCTTGGGCCCTTCGATCGAGGCGAACCAGCTGGCGCATTCCGGCCAGGTTTCGATCGGTCGCGGCCGGGCGGCTTGGGCGTAGAACACCACCGTGGCGCGCTGCGGCCAGAAGCAGCGTTGCGCCCCCTCGCCATGGGCCGAGAGGCAGGCCCTCAGCAGGCGCAGTTCCTCGTCGCCGAGATAGCCGAGCCAATCGGCCATCCAGTCGAGGTAGCTGCGCTGCTTCTTCTCGTCGGTGCCCTTCGGAAAGCGAAAACCCATGCCGCCATACCCGCTCGCCAGCGGATCGATCAGCAAGCGACGCACCCGGCCGCGTTTCGTCTCGACGTCAGTCATCTGCACGATCCTCATTCTCAGCCTGTGAAATGCCTGCCGTCTTGAGCTCCGCTTCGGTCAGCATCCCGGCGGCGAGGATGTGAGCGACGACCCAGGGCCGGACCTCGTGCAGGGCGTCGGGCCGCCCGCCACGGAAGTCCCGGACAGCACGCTCGGCGCTGTGGTGGACCTGCGGATTTTCGGAGAGCTTCGGAGCGGTGTCGCCGCCCCTATGGTTAGAATATGGTTTAGCTATATAATAGGGCGGGTCAGATCTGACCCCCTTTCGGGTCAGATCTGACCCCCTTTCGACTTCCAGCCGGTCAGATTTGACCCCCTTTTCAGGGTCAGATTTGAACCCCTTTCCGGTCAGATTTGACCCCCTTTTTTTCGGGTCGTGTGACGGGTAGAGCGGCACCACTTTGGCACGGCGGAAGAACCGGTAATTGGACACAGAGCCTCGGCTCAAACCGGGCCGGCGATCAACCCACCCCCCGCTCACCAGCTCGGCAATTCCACGCTTGGTGGTGCTGGCTGAATGGCCGGTAATCTCGCTGATCCGATGGTTGGTTGCGGCGCAGGTCGCGGTGACATGGTTGGCAATGTCCAACACCAGAACATGCGCGATCCTGCAGGCCCGATCGCTCAGGTCGGCGTCCGCGCGCACGGCCGCGAGCCACTGGAAACGCTCTTTTTCCCACGCCTGATCTGATATCAGCCGAGAAGCGCTACTGTTTGACAAGGCAATATCCTGCTCTGGCCGCATAATGCCGCCCTTCCTGCGCCTGTTTGCACGCGTGTGATCACGTCGCGCGATGTGTCATGTGGGGTGCGTTGCCCACTCGCCTGCCTCCGGCGATGTGGAGTGAGGACCGCTCAAGGCGGCCCTCGCGCGCGCTTAACCTCGGGTTCTGGCCGGGGCGGACAGAAGGTCGAAAGCATCCGAAACCAAGTGCCCAACCTCACCCACACAATCCTCATCAGACAGGAAGGTGATAACCTTGCAGGCCAACGCCTCCGACCCCGGCGGCAAATCGAAAATGTAGGCATGGACCAGGTTGCGATCCGCGCCAAACGCGGCGTAGCAACGATCCACGAAAGGATCGTCGCCAAAGCCAGGATAAGCGAGATTTTCAAGGGCGCGGAACAATTCAACGAGGTTCCATTCCGACAATCCGGCAAGGTCCTCGGGGCGCAAGCGCGCAGGCATTTTGGAAACCATCTGGCATCTCCTATGTAATCGGTTTTTCCGACCACTGGGAGGCCAATCCCTGGTGGCCGGACGCGCAGAATTGGCCTTACCGCCCATAGGAAGCGGCGCCCCCGCAGGGGCTTCCACACGCCCGACCATAAGAAAGCCGCACTCAAGGCGCGGCTTTTCGAGCGCCTATGGATGGACAGGAGACCAATCCCGACAGGCCGGATTTTGCCGGCCTGCGCGGTCATCCTGTCCGAGGCGCTGGGATTTGTCAATTCCGGGGTCACTGCGGATCACCCCCGTGAATGGCGCAATACTCATCGCGATGAGCAGCCAGCCAGTCGGCCAGGGCCTCGAGTTCCCAGGGCGCAAGGGTGACCGACACACCGTGCGCCGCCAGCTTCCGCCAAAGGGCCTCGAGGGCGAGTATGGCGCAGGGGGTCATCGTGCCGCCCCCGCAAACTTGCCAACCTCATTGCCCCAGACCGCCCAGCCCTCGCGGCATTGGCGCGAGAAAAGCTCGAGCCGCCGGGCGCCGGGCATCAACGCCTCGCAGGCCTTGAAAGCCTCGTCAGGCTTGCGGGAATGTTCACGCACCGCCGCCTCAATGGTGATCACAGAGCGCTGGAGCGGGCAGTCCGGCTCAATCTCCGCGCCGGAGACCACCACCGACCGGGTGGCCCGTGTGGTGCGCGGCGCCCCGCGGGTGGCGATCAGAAAGGGCTCGTTGGCCGAGCGCAGCACGTAACCGGTGCCCATGGTCAGCCGGCCGTGCTTCGAGCGCTTGACCCACGTGCCGGCGGTCTTGAAGGTGAAGCCCCAGCGGCGGATGACCTCGAAGGCATCGGGCAACAGCGGATTGCAAGCCCAGAGCCAGAGCAGGCAGTCGCGCGCCGCGACGGCCTCGACCGGCATCCGGCAGATGTCTTCGGTACTCTCGCAATGGTAATGGGCCTGCGGCGCCTTGGCCTCGCCCTTTTCCGACCGCAGGTCAAAGCGCCAGGGCGGATCGGCCATGATCAGACCAAAGCCGCCGGCCGGGCGGATATCGAACAGGCTGGCGATGCTCATGCCACCCTCCGCTTGTCCCGACGCCAATAGGCCCGCATGTCGAAATCGGGATCGGCGGCCGCAGACCGATAGGCCCGCAGCACGTAATCCGGATCCAGCCCGCAGAAATCGCAGACTGTCTCGAAACTGACACCGGCGCGGGCGCGCCCCTCGATCCAGTCCTGTGCCAGCGCCTGGTCGAGATGCGCCTTGCGGTCAAAGCCCCGCCTGTTCGCCCCACCAAGGGCCAGCTTGAGGTGATCGGCCATCATGGCGCGCCACATCCGTTGCAACGGTCGCAGCTCGGCCGGCAACTCGCCGTCTCTGTCAGTCTCGACGTGCATCGGCCCCCCACAGGAATGCGGGCAGGGACTGCGCCCTGCCCGTCGGGAGACATGCGGGGGCCTGTCGAGCGAACCGCCCCCCGCCGGTACGGTCAGGAAGAGGCCTCGCACGGCCCATCGCCCGAAGTCCGAATGGAAAGGCCCGCCGGAAGCGTAGCGCCCCGGCGGGAAGTCGGCGCGCGGAAGCAGTGACGCGCGCCAGGCAGAAAGAAGGTGTGGCAGGCAGATGGCCGGGACAGCGATTCGTAGTCGCTCCCCCGGCCGGTGAACTCGCGCCTTCACTCGCGCGACCCACTGCGACTGCCGGCCAAAATGCACTCCGGCCAGCACTCGCCATAGCCAAGAGAAAGGTTCCCCTATGGCTATTCACAAATCCAGTCATCCCCGCCATGGCATCACCTGACCATAGATCGCCGCAAGCCCGCCGCAGGCGCGCAGCTGCGCAATCACCGCGCGGGCTTCTTCGGCCGGGCAGATACCCAGCGCCGCCATGTCGTCGACACCGAGACCGGCGGCCAGTGCCTTCACCACCGGGGCCATGCGCGCCGCCGTCATGACCGGGCCTCGACAAGCTTGCAATCAACGCACAAGCTCTGATTGCAGCGACGGAGGATTCGATGACGGACACGCATATTGACCAGAAACTCCAGGATCTGAACCAACGCACGTCCGCCCTGGAAGCGATGATCACGGCACAAATTGACATCAACAAATCGCTGATGCGGACGCTGATCGATCTCGACCTTGTTTCCGATGCGGACATCGTTGCCTACCTCCGCTCCCTTGCCGAAAAGGCAGGGCAGGACGGCGCGCCGAAGTTCATACCTCAGATGTACAACCTCATGGCCGACAGCTTTGCGCCAGGCAGCCAGAGCCCGAAACCAGAGCTTACTATCGTTCCGCGGCACGAAGCACCTCCTCCTGGAACCGAGCCGGGCCGGTAACGGCGCAGCGAGGGTGGGTGACGCGCCATACCCAGACGACCGTCCCGATCTGACCCAGGGCCAGCAAACAAATCGCAACCCAAATCATGCCACCCGCCCCCGCAACGCTGCCTTGACCACGGCGGCGAATGTTTCGTCGCAGACAACCATGACGGCCACCTTGTCGGGCGCCGGGCGGTTGAGACCGTCGAGCCAGTTCTGCGCCGTCCGCTCATGCACGTTGAAGCGAAATCCGAGCTCGCGCGCCGTGAGGCCGGTGCCGCGCAGATGCCGGGCCATCAGATCGGGGAAATGGCGCTGGAACTGATGCAGATCGAGACCCCGGAAACATGTTTCGAAGGACGTTTCCCCCACCCGCGTCGTAGCCTCGGCGGGTGATGAGTGATTTGGGTCTGACGCAACAACAGGGACGGGACGGAGGGTCACTTGTGGCCCTCCCGATCGTCGTCATGCAGCGCGACCAACTCAAGCAGCACCGCAAGGGCGCAGAGCAGGATCACCGCAAGAAGGAGGGCAAACAGGATCCAGGTCATGCGGCGTCCTCCGCCGGTGCCGGCGGGTGATCGGCCATGAACTGGCGCAGCCGATCCACCCGCGCCATGGTCGGACTGGACGCGCCCGCACACCAGCTGTCCCATTCACGCCAACTGGCGCCGATGGCATCGCGCAACACTGCTTGCGGGGTTCTACCCTTCGCCTTCGCATAGGCGGCAATATCTTCGATCAACTGTTCCATGCCGCCTTTATGGGGGATTTTTACCCTACCCCACAAGGGTAAAGTTACTCGATGAGTACATTTGGCGTCGGAAGTATAAATTCCCCCATGCTGGAAACTTACAAAGAAGCCCTCCAAAACGCGCTGGATACAACGGGTCGCTCACTGCGAGAGGTGACGATTTCCGCAGACGTGTCATATGACCAATTCAAGGGGTTCATGCAGGGCAAGAGCCGAAGCACCAATGTGGATGCCGCATTAAAGGTTGCGCACGCGTTCGGCGTGAGCATGGAAGACTTTATGGCCGGACGGCTTGCCAAATCTACCGTCTCCATTGCAGGGAAAGTCGGCGCAGGGGCTAAAGTTCCGGTCTTCGACGCTTACGAGAAGGGTGATGGCCCTCAGGCATTTACGCCGCCCGGCCTCTCGCCGCATGGCGTCGTTGCGGTGGAAGTCACCGGGGACAGCATGGAGCCGATCTACAGCGCCGGCGATCTGCTGTTCTATACCCGCCATTCGCATGAGGGCGTGCCCGACGATGTCGTCGGCCACCGCTGTGTCTGCGAGGACGCCGAGGGCATGGGCTGGGTCAAACAGGTCAAACTCGGCAGCGCGCCGGGCCTGTTCAACCTGATCTCGCTCAACCCCGGCGCTGACAACATGCATGAAGTGACTTTGAAATGGGCCGCCAGGGTGCGTCTGCACTGGCCGGCCGAACTGGTGAGGAAGTTATGAGTACCGATCCACAAAAATCCGAAATGGAACACGAGATTGCGGCGCTGCGCGCCCAGGTCAGCGACCTGACCGCCCGCCTGACAGCGGCGGAAGACGACATCCAGCATATCGGAAAATGGCTACCCGCCCTGTCGGCAGACACCGCGCGGCTGCTGGAAATCGTCCTGGCCATTCGACATGGCAAGACGGACAACATAAAGAAGCTCGCTGACGATATTCTGCGCAATTACGAGACCCTGAACCCCCCTTCGGACCCGAAACCATGAGCGAACGGAAATCGCCTTTTCGGAACAATCCGCCGGCGTCGAACGTCATCGACCTCCGGCGCACTTCTCCACTTGACTTGACAGAACCGCCTGATCCCACCAGATTCGGAGGGAATGGAGGTGGCGGTATGGAAGTCCGCGTTGAGCGATTGGAAAACGATATGTCCGAATTGAAAGCGGATATGAAGGTAGTTCGCGCCGATCTTGCCGAATTGAAAGGCAAGGTTTCGATGCTGCCGGGCTATCCTGGCATCGCGACAGTCATGGCATTGGTAGGCGGCGGGTTGCTGATTGTCTCGCGCCTGTTCCCGGGCGCTGCCCCCTAGCCTATCACCGGCGTTCCCACCCCCTGATCCCCGTCGGACCCGAAACCATGAGCGAACGGAAATCGCCCTATCGGAACAATCCGCCGGCGTCGAACGTCATCGACCTCCGGCGCGGATCTTCACTTGACTTGACAGAACCGCCTGATCCCACCAGATTCGGGGGGAATGGAGGTGGCGGTATGGAACAGCGCCTGGGCCGACTGGAAAGCAAAATGGACAAGGTGGATGACCGACTTGTGTCCATCGAAACCGCACTGGCACGGATTGACGCCAAGCTCGACGCCAAGATCGATTACAAGTGGCTAACGGTCTACGTCTTGGGCATCGTCGCCGTGATCATGAGAAGCGAGATCGCCGCCTTCCTTTCCGGCCTGTAGAGCGGCCCTTTTTCGCTGATCGTCGCACAAAGCACAGTCCCTCGGATTTACTCGGTGCCAGCCCTACCTTCAATCGCAACGCCCGGCCCAGCGCCGGGCTTTTTCGTGCCGTCAGCACAGTGCTGACCCTGCGTTGATACCCCGACCCTGCCACAGGCCCGGCGGAAAGGCGAGATTGTTATGGGGTATTTTTACCCTTTTTGATTGACAGGGGTAAAATTCCCCCAGATAGTGCCCCCATCAACCGATGGAGGTCCCGATGCCCGACACCCTTCCCCCCGCCCCGACGCCGCGCGTCTACCTGCACCGCAGCCGCGACGGCGCCCTGCGGCTCGAGGCCGCCAGCCCGGCCAAAGACATCCTGCGGCCCGGCACTCCTCTGATCGACTGTCACAAGATCGCCCGCACTGCCGTCGCGGCGCTGCGCGCCAGCGGTGATTTCGGCCTGTGCATGTCTCGGGACGACCAAGACACCGGCGCATATCTGTTGCGCAAAATGGCTGAGAGTGGTGGCGGCGCCGTGACCACGAAGGACGGGATCACCCGGTTCACCTATGCCTTCGTCGCCGTCGAAGGCCCCGAGGATGACCCCAGGGCCCTGATCCGGGACTGGATGCGCGCCGCCGATGCCTTTGGCGCGGAATACGATGCCGAGGCCGACGGCGCGCTTGGCATCATCAACCTCGAACGGGGCGCGTGAACAGATGGATTTACGACCTGCGCATCATCGCCGCAATCAAGCGGGCAACCGCGTCGTCCGGGGCATCCGTGGTGTCAGGGCCATAGGTGACCGGCGGCAGCCCGGCGTCGGCGCGCGTGTTCCGGATGTAGAATCCGGCAAACTCCGCCGCCAGCCGAAGCTCTTTGCGCAGGGCCGCGACCTCTGCCTCAAGCTCGGCAAGTCTCTGTTCACTCATGAAAACATGTCTCCGTTGAAGTTGCGTTTCTTCGGTGATGTGGCGGGTCGCGCCGTGCACCAGCGCGGCCCGCATTTCAGCCTATCCGATTCCCATCTCGACCAACAACATTTCGTGCCATCCGGTACGAAAACCGCAATCAATTGAAGGAGGCCCCGATGCACGCACTCGATACCGCCCGTCGCCAGACGCTCCCCGACCCGGCCCTGCCGCTCGCTCCGGAAGAGATGATCACCGACCAGTGCCTGCGTGATCTCGCGCACGGCGGGCCCGAACGCCAGGCCGGCGAGATCAGCGCCATCGACACCGCGATCCTGGTCACCATCCTGCCCGACCTCTGTGGCGAGCTGCTGGCCCGGCGGCTGGCCATGCGCAGCGCGTCCGGACAGGAGGCCGCGGCATGAGCGCCGAGGTCTGCCCCCGCAGGCTCTCCGGCACGCTCGACCTGCTCGAACGCATCGCCCCGGAAAACCGCCTGTCGCAATTCGCCAGCCTTTGCCGCGACAACGGCCTCTGGTCGATCCCGGAGCCCGCGCCCGCGGGCACGAAAGGCTACACCCCGGTGCTGTTCGAGGTCAGCCTCTTCGGTGTCTTCGCCGCCGCGCGCGACGTGGCCGAACTGGTGCCGAACTGGATCCGCGCGGCCCGCAATACGCTGCGCGCCTTTTCCGAGGCGCCCGCCCCCCGGTTGGCGCCCGCCCCGGGCGATCCGGTTCTCTTCTGCCGTACCCCCGGCGCCCCGCTCGAGCGCGGCGTGATCCGCGCGCTGCATGCCCACCGGCCCGAGGCCGAGGTCTGCGATGCGGGCGGCAAGCCGCTGTATGTGCGCTTCGACCTGATCCACCCCGATCCCGACATGCCGACTGCCACTCACGGACGGCATCCGGCCCCGCCCGGCGATGCACCCGCGCCGGGCGGGGCACAGGTGGACGAGATCGAAGATGACGGGTTTGTCACCCTCTGGCCGCCGCTGGGGGTGAGCGCATGAGGGACCTCAGCGACAAATCCCTGTCTTTCCGCATGGGCTACCGTGCGGCCCTGGCCGATCTGGCCGACGACTGCGCGCAACGGGCCGAAGCCGCGCGCGAGCTGCCGCAGGCTCCCGCCTTGGCCGAAGAGCCCCGCCCGGGCCTCCGTGCGCAGTTGCACCGGCTCGCCGAGGCCGTCGCCCGCTGGCGCCCGTGGCGCCGGCGCCCCGCGCCGGATGCCAGCCGCCTCGCCGCCCACTGGGATCAGCTTGGGCGCGAGGCTGAGGCCAACATGGTCACTGCCCTGCGGCGGACGGGCCTGTGATGACCCAGATGCCCGCTTTCGCCCGCCGCTGGCAAATCTGCCAGAAGCCCGCAGGCCCCGGCCACCAGGGCAGGCCGGCCCCGCGCAAATGGTTCGACCGGATCGAGGACGCCCGCGCCGCTGCGCAGGCCCTGGCCAGTGAGACCGGCCGCGACTTCGTGGTGCTCCAGACCGTCGAGACCGTGAAACCCGCCGATGCCCAGGAGCAATTGCTGTGACCTACCTCGCCCGCGCCCTGCCCGCGCTGCCCAAGGACTTTACCGCCCGCCGCCTCGCCGCCGCCCGCGCCGCCCTGGCTGCGCCGAGCGACCACGACGACGCCGTGCTCTACGAGGCCTGCTGGATCGTCGGCGCCTATAGCATGGATCCGCCCGAGATCGCCGACGCCGCCGCCCTGGCCGCGCGGCTGGCCCGTCAGATGGAGGCCGCGGCATGAGCAAAGGTATGGCAGACCTCAACCGCGCGCTCTTCGATCAGCTCGACCGGTTGTCGAGTGGCGATCTGGACGCCGAGAGCCTTGAGCGTGAAGTGCAGCGGACCGAGGCCATCGTGTCGCTGTCCGACCAGATCACCGGCAACGCCAACCTGCAGCTGAAAGCCGCCAAGCTCTTTGCCGATCACGGTCAGGCGGTCCTGCCGCACCTGCCCCAGATCGGGTCCGCCAAGGCCGAGGATGATGCGTCATGAAAGGCCGTGCGATCCGCTACAGCGCCGAGGAACTCGGCTGGATCAAGGCCAACAGCACGCGGCCCCGCGCCGAGGCGCATGCCGACTTCGTGCACCGCTTCGATCGGCAAGACGTAACCCTCGCGAACTTCAACTCGCTCTGCAAGCGCAAGGGCTGGATGACTGGCCGCACCGGCCGGTTGGAAAAGGGCAACGTGCCGCCGAACAAGGGCCGGACGGGCTACTGCGCCCCCGGATCCGAGAAGGGCTGGTTTCGCAAGGGCAGTATGAACGGCCGGGCCAGGGCGCTCTACCAGCCGATCGGCAGTGAGCGGGTCAGCAAGGATGGCTACCTGGAGCGCAAGATCCACGACGGCCAGCCGCTGCAATCCCGCTGGCGCGCCGTGCACCTGATCCGCTGGGAAGAGGCGCATGGCCCGATCCCCGAGGGTCACTGCCTCAAGTGCCTGGACGGCGACAGGACCAACACTGCGCCCGAGAACTGGCGCTGCATCCCGCGGGCGCTGCTGCCCCGCCTGAGCGGCGGCCGCTGGCACACGCCTTACGAAGCATATGAACCCGAGCTGCGCTCGACCGTCCTCACCATCGCCGAACTGGAGCATCGCGCCCGTGAGGCGAAGAAGGAACGCAGCGCATGACCCGCCCCGCCTCTCAGATAGCCGGCATCCTGTGCAATGATCCGGCCTTCCGCGCCTTCGTCGACACGCAGACCGGCGCACCCTGCCCGGATGCCGACGCCGCCGCCACCTTCCTGCGCCGACAGTGCGGCGTCACCAGCCGACGCCAGCTCGATACCGACCCGGAGGCCCGCGACCGCTTCGACCGTCTGCGCACCGATTTCGACGCCCACACCGGGCGCATTGCTCAACCCCGATAGGAAGGAAAGCAAATGCCCGAAAAGGCACCCCTTGGCGCCTACGCCACCGAAACCTCGACTGGCTGGACCGCCTACGACGCACTCGGCTGCACGTGGCCAGTGGGTCCGGAAGAAGCTCAACGCCTCGAAACAGGACGCGAGGCCCGATTGACCGCAAGACTGAAAGGACCCTTGACGTGATGACCCAACAGAAACCGCCAGAGACCGGCCTCCCGGAACAGCATGACCCCTACAAGCTTCGGTCCCTGGAACAGATCCTCGCCCTCTTCGACGGCGGCGACTTCATGACCGAGGTGATGGACGGCCACCGCAAGCTGCAGATCGAGCTGCTGGAGCATGCCGCCGAACATGGCTCGAAGGGCTGCGACGGCACCATGACGATCAAGATCGGCTACGCCCTGGGCAAGTCCGGCGACGTGTCGATGTCGGCCAAGGCCGAGTTCAAGGGCCCGAAGAAACCGCCGTCGAGCGCCGCAGCCTTCATCAACGACCGGGGCGAGCTGACGCTCTACTCGCCCTTCCTCGCCCGCATGCACCAGCCGGTGCGTGACGTGAGCCCGCACGACCCCGAGACCGGCGAAGTGCGCGACGTTTAACCCCAGACCCAAGAGGATCGAGCAATGACAGACACCCCCACCATTCCAGCCGGTGAGAACCCGGCCGAGACCATGCGAAAGGTTATGGACGAGATCGGCCACGCCGACGCCATCAGCTTTGCCGAACACCACCACCCCGGCGAGCCCTTCCTCGTTTCGGTTCCCAAGGGCCGCGAGGTCAAGGACCTGACCCACGCGATGCACGCCATCGCCGCGCGTGTGAAACCGTTCCACCGCAAGGGCACGGCCCGGCTCGAAACGCTGGCAAGCCTGATCGACTGGGCAAACCGGTTCAAGGGCGGCAGCTCGACCCTCTTCGCCAACCCCGACATGACCGCGCCCTCGCTGACCTGCATCGCCGACTACCATGCCGAAGGCGCCCCGACGATGGACGGTGAGTTCGGTGACGAGAACGCCCGGCATTGCCATCACCGTGGCGTCTACAAGTTCCCGCTCTCCGATGAGTGGAAGGCCTGGATGGCCGTTTCCGGCCGGGCGCTCGAGAAAGACGAGATGGGCGAGTTCATCGAGGCCAACGCCAAGGACGTGATGGACCCCACGCCCGGCATCATCGAAGGCAAGGAAAGCGACACGCTGCAGCCCTGGGAGAACCGCCTGATCCGCACCGCGCGCCAGATCGAGGGCCGGTTCGGTCAGCTGCACCAGCTGCTGACCATGTCCAAGCGCTTCCAGGTCTATGAGACCAGCGACCTCAAGGTCACCACCAACCGCGACAGCGGCGAGGCCGAGATCCAGTTCCTGAACGAACACAAGGACGCCGACGGCAAGCCGCTGAACATCCCGAACCTGATCATCATCACGATCCCGGTGTTCCGCGGCGGCGCGCCCTACCGCATGCCGGTGCGCTTCCGCTACCGCAAGAGCGGCGCCAGCGTGAAGTTCATCCTGACCGTCTACAATCCCGAGAAGGCCTTCGAAGCCGCCTTCGAGGAAGCGGCCGTCGAGGCCCAGCAACAGACCGACCTGCCGCTGTTCTACGGCGCGCCGGAAAGCTGAGTTCAGGCCCTCATCTCAATGCCCCGCCGGTCAGCAACATGGGCCCCTGCGCAGCCGGCGTCACAACATGGACCCTCTGGTCGAAAGCCCCGGTATCCCGCAGCCCTAGGCAAGCTACGGGACCACTCCCCCACCTCGAAAGGGAACCTTATGTCCAACCCGATCATGAAATTCTTCGAATACGCTCACCTGCCCCCGCACCTCCAAGCGGTCAGCAAGCCCTTCGGTGACATGGCCGCACAGCTGAACGATCAGCTTCCAGATGGGCCTGAAAAGTGGGCCGGCCTACGCAAGCTGCTTGAGGCAAAAGATTGCATGGTGCGCGCGGCGATCAGCTGAACGCCTGATGTCTCTTTCTGACCCCTCGCTCTGCAGGGGTCAGCGACGGACAACAGGAGCGCCCCGGGCCCGGGAGCTTGGATTGAAAGGAAACTCTATGAAAGACATCCCCATCTCTGCGGCCAAGGACATCGCCCAACGCTATGGCTATGACCAGGTCATGATTCTTGCCCGCAAGGTCGACACTTTCGACGAAGAGGGCGGCGAGCATGTGACAACCTACGGCGTCGATCCCGAGAATTGCGAGGTCGCGGCCCGGATCGGCACCACGGTCAAGCACCACCTGATGGGCTGGCCCTCACAGCTGTTCACCTCCGACCTCAACGTATCTGGCATCGGGCGGGATGCGCGCGGCGGCCAGACGGTCAACCTGTTCATGAACGGCGCCGTCTCGGACGAAGGCCTGCGCGCGCTGCATGACTTCCTGAATCCCAACAGCTGACCCTGGAGCCACCACATGACCCGAACCATCTGCATCCATCACGGCAACTGCGCCGACGGCTTCACCGCCGCCTGGTGCGTGCGTGAAGCGCTTGGCGATGCCGTCGAGTATATCCCTGCCCGCTACGGCAGCACCCCGCCGGACGTGACCGGCGCCGACGTGATCATCGTGGATTTCAGCTACAAACGGCCCGTTCTGGAGCGCATGGCACTGGACGCTCGGTCCATCCTTGTCCTCGACCACCACAAGACCGCGCAGGAAGACCTGCTGAATTTGCCCTATCCGGCAGGCGGCTGGGAAGCCCACCGCGCCGTGGCCGGGAACCCCGCCGCCCTGTTCGACATGGACCGCAGCGGCGCGCAGATGGCTTGGGACTACTTTTGCGGCGGCGCACGCCCGCAGCTGGTCGATTACGTGGCCGACCGCGACCTCTGGACATGGAAACTGGACCGGTCGCGCGAAATCTCTGCCGTGATCGCCTCGCACGACATGACCTTTGACCAGTGGGACGAGTTCGCCGCCCGCATGCAGGCAGATGCCGACCTGGGCCAAATGGCGGATGAAGGCGAGGCCATCCTGCGCAAGCACGACCGCGACGTGCGCGCCACCCTGAACCTGACCACGCGCACCATGGTGATCGGCGGGCACAAGGTGCCGGTGGCGAACACGCCCTATTCCATGGCGAGCGATGCCGCCGGAACGCTGGCCGAGGGCAACCCCTTTGCCGCCGTCTACTTCGATGGGCCGGAAGGCCGCGCCTTCTCCCTTCGCTCGCGTGGTGACGGGCTGGACGTGTCCGAGATCGCAAAGAAGTACGGCGGCGGAGGGCACCGGAACGCAGCCGGGTTCAAGATGCCGATCGGCTGGGAAGGCGATGATGCCGCCGGAGTTTCCGCAATCACCGCCGAACGGAAGCGGCAGACCGAGGTAGAGGGCTGGACACCCGAGCATGACGACGCGCACGACCAGTGCGAACTGTCTTTGGCCGGGGCGGTTTATGCACTCAGCGGATCTGCGGATAGCGAATGGCGCAATAATGCTCGCATAGATGCAATTCGCGAGCTTTGGCCGTTCGAGAGCCATTGGTTCAAGCAGACCGGCGGCCGCGAGGATCTAGTCAAGGCGGGCGCTCTGATCGCAGCCGAGATCGACCGCTTGGATCGCGCCAATGGCTGACACCACGAAGATCGAATGGACCGACGCGACCTGGAACCCGATCACCGGGTGCACCCTGGTCGATGACGGGTGCCGCAACTGCTATGCCGCCGAGCTGGCCGCGACTCGCCTCAAGACCCACCCCAGCCGCGCCGGACTGGCCCGGAAGAACGCGGCCGGCGTGGCCAAGTTCACCGGCGAAGTCAGGTTCAATGAACAATGGCTGACGCAACCTCTGGGCTGGAAGAAGCCGCGCATGGTCTTCGTCTGCGCCCATGGCGACCTGTTTCACGAGAGCGTTCCGAATGAATGGATCGACCAGGTGTTCGCCGTCATGGCGCTGTCGCCGCGCCACACCTTCCAGGTTCTGACCAAGCGGCCAGATCGGGCCCGAGAGTACCTGCTGCGCCTCTCGAGCTGGCGTTTGAGCTTCTACATCGCTGCCGCCGCTCGAGACCTCGACAAGGCTTTGGTGATGGAATGGCTGGACAACCACTGCCCGCCCCTCCCCAACGTCTGGCTCGGCACGTCAGTCAGCGATCAGGCCAGCGCCGATGCGCGGATCCCCGAGTTGTTGGCCACCCCGGCGGCGGTGCGCTTCCTCAGCGCCGAGCCGCTGCTAGGGCCGATCTGCCTGACCCCCATCCAGCCCGACCCTCCGTCACCCTACTTCGCGTACGACGCCCTACGGGGCAGAGAAGTGACCATCGGCAAGCTCAGTGGCCCCACCATCGACTGGATCATCGTCGGCGGCGAATCTGGCCGCAACGCCCGGCCCATGCACCCCGACTGGGCGCGCTCGCTGCGGGACCAATGCAAGCACGCGAGCGTGGCGTTCTTCTTCAAGCAATGGGGCTCGTGGGCAACCGTCTACGATCGGGATGCAGAGGACCCCGATTGGCGCCGGTGCGACCAGGTCACACGCGAAACGCCAAAAGGACGGTGGTTGAACCTTGAAGGAGGACACGGCTTTCATGGCGACCGTGTTGTCAGGGTGTCTCAGGTTGGCAAGAAAGCCGCTGGCCGTCTGCTGGACGGGCGCGAATGGAGCGAGGTGCCGGGATGCCCCCGAAGCGCATCCAGATGACCCGCCAGCGCCCATGGCGGAAAGACAACCCGGAGGCGGTGATCGTCGCTCGCCCGTCTTTTTGGGGGAACCCCTACAGAGTATTGGAGAACGACCGCGAGGGTCGGCAAGAAGCCGTAGACCTGTTTGAGAAATGGCTCGCCAAGCCCGGCGAAGGGGCTGCCTTCGCAGCGTCCGCAAAGGTCCAGCTGCGCGGTCGCGACCTCGCATGCTGGTGCCCGCTCGATCAGCCCTGCCATGCGGATGTGCTGCTGAAGCTGGTGAACGGAGACGCCTGACCCATGCCCGCCGCCGTGACTCCCCTACTGAAACCCGCCGAGGCCGCCGAAGTGCTGGGGGTCTGTGAAAAGACCTTGCAGCAATGCCGCGCGCGCGGGTTAAGGTACGTGACAGTTACGCGCGGCGCGATCCGCTATCGGGCGGACGATCTGCAAGCTTACATCGAGGCACAGACATGCCGTTCAGAACCGCCAAAACCAAAATCTGGCAATATGACATCCAGGTCCGGGGTCGTCGACTTCGCGGAAGCACTGGCACAGACGACTACGAGGAAGCGAAAGCAATAGAGGCCGAGGTCAGGGCCCGGGCCAAGACCAGCCAGGCTGACCGCGCCGCCTGTACGCTCTCGCAAGCCTTCGGCACCTATCACGTCGACATCTGCCAGCACCAGCCCAGCAGCGCCACCAGCGCCTCGCAGGCCAAGGCCATCCTGAAGCATATCCCAGGCCAGACACGCCTCGACGAACTCACCAATGCCGACCTGATGAAGATGGTGAACCAGATGCGCGCGAGCTGCTCAAACGCCACGGTGAACCGCCGCTTGCAGTACATGGGACGCGCATGCCGGCACATGGTAAAGTTCTACGGTGCCGAGCTTGGCGATCTCAACTTCAAGGCGCCGGAGGTCAGAGAGGCGCAGGAGCGCATCAGGGAACTGTCGCAGGACGAACAGCGGCGACTCTTCGAGAAGCTGCCGGCCGACCTGCATGCACCGGTTACGTTCTGCCTGATGACCGGCTGCCGGATCAGCACCATGGCAGGCCTGCTTTGGAGCGACATCGGCGACAACGAGATCATCTTCCGGCTCAAGGGCGGCACGACGATGACCTTTCCGATCAGCCGGGAGATGCGGGCATTTCTGTCAGCCCTGCCGAAGTCCAACGTGATCGAGGCCCGGCGCTATGTCTTCACCAGGATCGACAAACAGACGATGGAGCGGACGCGCATTGTGCCGAAGGGCGGCGTCTTCAACGCTGAGTTCCGCGAGGCCGTGGCGGAAGCGAGAATCCCCGATTTCCGGTTCCACGATCTGCGACACACATTTGCCACCCGCATGCTGCGCCAGACCCGAAACCTCAAGCTGGTGTCACAGCTGCTGGGTCACAAGGACATAACCACGACCGCGCGATACGCTCATGTCCTGGTCGATGACATGCGTGCCGCGCTGGATGAATTCAGCCCGGTTTCGGGCGGCGATCCCCAGAATTACCCCCAGAGCATCACCCTAAGTAATTGATATTATTATACTGAATGGCGGCTTCCCAAGCTTAAGTTACGGGTTCAATTCCCGTTACCCGCTCCATTTTCCCCACTCCAGGCCCAGTGTCGGGCCCGCTTTGCCGCCGCCTCTGCCAGCTCGCCGACCTCGGGTCTGACCGGCCCCGGGCGCGCCGCATCCTGCAACGTGGTGGTGAGATAGGCGGGCACCGGGCCGCGCTGTCGCACCCAGGTCAGGTCGCGCAGGATCGCAGAGGCCGCGCCGCCCAGCCTGTCGGGCAGTTCCTGCCCGCTCAGCACGCCCCAGACCCCGGTCCAGAGCCGCCCGACACTCCAGGGGTTGTAGCCACCGCCACCAAGCACCAGAAGCCGCGGCGCTGCGCCGTGCAGCCGCGCCACAAGGTCGAAATGCGCCCGGTTCGACAGTTCCAGTCGCGCCAGCGGATCTTCGGCCACCGCATCCGCGCCGCATTGCAAAACGATCGCCTGCGGATCGAGCCGGTCGATGGCGGGCAGGATCACCCGGTCGCGCAGCACGGCGAATTCGCTGTCATTCAGCCCGCGCGGCACCGGCAGGTTGAGCGCCGCACCGCCGGCGCGGTCCGCGAAGGCGCCGGTAAACGGCCAGCGCCGCGCCTCATGCACCGAGATCATGCGGATGTCGCCGGCGCCGGCCAGCGCCGCCTCGACCCCGTCGCAATGATGCGCATCGATGTCGAGATAGAGAATGCGCCGCAGCCCCTGCGCCCGGAACGCCAGCAAGGCCAGCACCGGATCGTTGAGATAGCAGAACCCGGCCGCCCGGTCGGCCATGCCGTGATGGGTGCCGCCCCCGGGATTGAACACCACGCCGCCGTCGCGCAGCAATGCCGCGGCCAGCAGCGACCCGCCGGCGGCCGTGGCCGGCCGGCGGTACATCTCGGCATAGACCGGGTTCGACAGGGTGCCCAGCCCGTGCAGCGCGCGCATCTCATGGCTCACCGCCTGCGCCGCCTCGGCCGCCAGCAGCGCCGCGATATACCCCGGCGTGTGAAAGGCCTGAAGGGCCACCGGCTTGGCCCGGGGCGAGACCCGGTAGCGATCCGGCGGCAACCAGCCCAGCGCGCGCGACAGGTCGATCACCGTCGGCACCCGCGGTATGCTCAGCGGATGACGCCGGCCGTAGGTCGAGCCGCGATAGATGCCCGAACCGATGAAAACTGCCTCTGTCATGCCGCCAGTCTGACCGGTTTTCACGCTGAGCGCGAGCCCATCGCAAGTTCGGCCGGCCCGGCCTTCACCTCCCTGACGTCGCGGTATAGAACGCCGGCAATGACTTTTCGCACTGTCTGTCTTACCTGTCTCCTGCTTCTGGCCTGCGGTCTGTTCGGCGCGCTGGCCGCGGCCCTCGGGCTGCCGATGCCCTGGATGATCGGCGCGCTGATCGGCTCGGCGCTGGCGGTGGCGGTGTTTCAGAACGGGCCGCTGGCCAGTTACGACTTCCCGATGCGGCTGCGCACCGGGTTCATCACCCTGATCGGCGTGATGATCGGCACCCAGGCCACGCCCGACCTGCTGTCCCAGCTGCAATATCTGCCGCTGACCCTGGCCGCGCTCATCGTCTTTATCGCCTGCGCCCATGCCGGCAATGTCGTGATCTTCCGTCGTCTCGGCGGCTACGACCGCACGACCGCCTTCTTCAGCGGCACCCCCGGTGGGCTGATGGAGAGCATTCTGCTGGGCGAAAGCGCCGGGGCCGATCTGCGCCTGCTGACGATCCAGCAGTTCCTGCGGATCATTGTCGTGGTCTCGCTGGTGCCCGCCGGTCTTTCGCTCTGGCTCGGCCACCCGGTGGGCAGCGCCGCCGGCGCGCTTCCCGGCGAGACGGCGCAGATCACCGCGGGCGAGCTGCTTCTGGTGCTGATCGCCGCCGCTGTCGGTCTGGCGCTGGCGCGCCTGCTGCGCCTGCCTGCGGGCCAGATCACCGGCCCTTTGTTTCTCACCGCCGGGCTGTCGATGGCGGGTTATATCGATCTGCATGTGCCGTTCTGGATGATCGCCACCGCGCAGGTCGTCGTCGGCGCCAGCCTCGGGCTGCGGTTCAAGGGGGTCACGGCGCGGATGCTGCGCCGCTCGGTCTGGCTGGCGCTGCTCTCGGTGGGCTTCATGCTGATCCTCGGCGCCGGGCTGGCCACCGGCCTGCATATTGCCACCGGTCTGCCCTTCCTGGTGCTGCTGATCAGCTTTGCCCCGGGCGGCGTGACCGAAATGTCGATCATCGCCCTCAGCCTCGCCGCCAGCCCGGCGCTGGTCAGCCTGCACCACGTGCTGCGCATCCTGCTGACGGTGGTGGAGCTGACCCTGCTGACCCGCGTGCAAACGACCAGACAGACCGCAAAAGTCCCGTCCGAGAACGACCCGCCCCGGCGGTGATCCAGCGGGCGTCCCGGCCACCGGGCGGACCCGGCGCAAAGACCGGGACGCGCGCCAGACGGTCAGGCCCGCCCCGGGGCCACGCGCCCAACCCGCCTCAGCCGGCCTTTTCTTCCAGCGTCAGCCATTCCTCCTCGGCCGCCTCAAGCTTGTCCTGGCGTTCGACCAGCGCCTCGGTGGCCTTCTTGAACTTCACCGGTTCGCGGGTGAACAGCGCCGGGTCGGCCAGGAGCCCCTCGAGCTTGCCGATTTCCGCCTCCAGCCGTTCGATCACCGCCGGCAATTCCTCGAGCCGGTGCTTCTCGGTAAAGCTGAGCCCGCCGGCGGGTGCCTTCATCTGCCGCTTCACCTTCGGCTTCGACGGCTTTGGCGTCTCGGCCTTTTCCACCACCGCCTCCGGCTGGCGCTGCGACTGGTAATCGCTCCAGCCGCCGGCATAGGCGGTCACCTTGCCATTGCCCTCCATGGCGATGGTCGTGGCCGCCACCCGATCAAGGAAATCCCGGTCGTGGCTGACCAGCAGCACCGTGCCGTCGTAATCGCCCAGCAGGTCCTGGAGCAGGTCCAGCGTCTCGACGTCGAGATCGTTGGTCGGCTCGTCGAGCACCAGCAGGTTGCTTTCCCGCGCCATGATCTTGGCCAGCAGCAGCCGCGCCCGTTCGCCACCGGAAAGCGAGGAAATCGGCGCCCGCGCCTGGCGCTCGTCGAACAGGAATTCCTTGAGATAGCCCACCACATGCTTGGGCTGGCCACGCACCATGATCTGATCGGCCTTGCCGGAAACCCGCATCTCGGGATCGCCGGTCAGATTGTCCCAGAGCGTCGCCTCCAGATCGAGCCGCGCCCGCGCCTGATCGAAGACCACCGGCATCAGGTTGGTGCCCAGGGTGACACGCCCGGCATCCGGCGCGATCTCGCCCAGCAGGATCTTCAGCAGCGTCGTCTTGCCCACGCCATTGGGACCGACAAAGGCCACCCGGTCACCGCGCTGGATCCGCAACGAGAAATCGCGGCAGATCGGCTTGTCGCCAAAGGTCTTGGAGATCGCCTCGGCCTCGATCACCTTGCGGCCCGATTTCGGCCCCGCCTCCAGCGCCATCGCCGCCGTGCCGGCGCGTTTGATCATCGAGGCGCGTTCCGCCCGCAGATCGCCGAGCGCGCGCACCCGGCCCATGTTGCGCTTGCGCCGCGCGCTGATGCCCTCGACCGCCCAGCGGGCCTCGCTCTTGATCTTGCGGTCGAGCTTGTGGCGCGCCTGATCCTCTTCTTCCCAGGTCTTGTCGCGCCAAGCCTCGAAATCGGCAAACCCCTTTTCCTGCCGGCGGGTCATGCCCCGGTCGATCCAGAGCGTCGCCCGGGTCAGCGCATTGAGAAACGCCCGGTCGTGCGAGATCAGCACAAAGGCGGCGCGCGGCGCCTTCAACTCGCGCTCCAGCCAGCCGATCGCCTGGATATCCAGATGGTTGGTCGGCTCGTCGAGCAGCATCAGGTCGGGCGCCTCGGCCATCAGCTTGGCCAGCGCCGCGCGCCGCCGCTCGCCGCCCGAGGCGGTCGCCACCGGCCGCGCCGGATCGAACTTCAGCCCCTCGCCGGCGCGCTCCACCTTGTAAAGCTCGCCCGGCTCCAGCCCGCTGGCCGCGAAATCGCCCAAGGTGGCAAAGCCCGAGAGGTCGGGCTCCTGCTCCATGTAGCCCACCGAAACGCCCGGCGGCACCACGCGGCTGCCGCGGTCGGGCTCGACCAGCCCGGCCATCACCTTCATCAGCGTCGACTTGCCCGAGCCGTTGCGCCCGACCAGCGCCACCCGGTCGCGCTCCTGCACCACCAGGTCGAGAGAATCGAACACCGGATCGCCGCCGAAGGTCAGGGAAATGCCGGAAAGTTGCAAAAGGGGTATCTGTGCCATGGCTCGCAGCTAGAGGCGCCACGCCCGATGGTCAAGGCCCGACACCGCTGCTTCCTCTTGCCGAAAATACCTTCTGCGCCGGCCAGATCGCGCGGTCGGCGCCGGCCTCCCGACACCGCCGCAAGCCGGGGCCGCGGGCCCGCACCCGATCCCGGCCGCCACCCGAACCGGCAGCTATCCCGCCACCGCCCGGAGCAGCTTCTTGCGGGCCGGCGGAATCGCCCCGATTTCCACCCCGGTAAAGACATGCAGCGTGTTCATCTGCCGGTCCACCACCGCATGATCCGACACCCAGCCGCCCATCATCAGATAGGTGCGCAGCAGGGGCGGCATCCGCCGCATGGCGAGCTTCATGTCGGGTTTGCGGCGCAGCCGGGCGGCAAAGCGAAAGACATTCGGCGCCTTGACCTTGGGCAGCCAGCGTTTCGGCCCGAGGTGGCGCTCCTTGAGCATGGCGAAGGCGTCGTAGTATTCGCCGGCCTCGGTGCCCCGGAACGAGGCGCAGCCAAACAGCAGCTCGACCGCATTGTCATCGACATAGGCGGTCATCGCCCCCCAGGCGACGCGCAGCACATCGGCGTCGGCCACCTCGGGATGCACGCAGAACCGGCCCATTTCGACCATCCGTCCCTGATAGGCGGAAAGCGCCGAAAGCTCGTAATATTGCGCCGAATAGCTGCGCGCGATCTCCGAGCCGCCGGTCAGCGGCAGGATGCGGAAACAGCAGACCAGCCTGTTGTCGCGCCGGTCCTCGACAAGCAGATGGGTGCAGTCGGCATCGAATTCATCGGCGTCGCGGCCCGGGCGGCCGTGAAAGGCCAGATGGCGCAGCGCCTGGGCGGCCGCGACATCCTCGGCGGTCTCGGCGATCCGCGACATATACCGGCCCTTGATCAGTGCTTTCATCAGAATGTTCCGCCTGGCAATGACCAACAGCTGGTCGGCCTCCTGCTGTCAGACAAGTATGACGGATTGATGACCACACGTCACGCCGCACCCGCGCTGTGGCGCCGCGGCCCGGCTCAGCCGCCGTCGCCGATGCCACCGAGGTTGATGCCGCCGATGTTGCCAAAGAGCTGGCGGATGAAGCCGATGTCGCCATCGCCGGTCACCGTCACCCGGCGTGTCAGCGCGACCACGCGACCATCCTCGAGCCCGTAGCGGGTGATATTGCGCACCACGCCATCGGCATCGAATTCCACCGCCACGATCTCGCGTTCGACGATTTCCGGCGGAAAGGCGCCGTAGTGGCGCACCCGGCTGCCGACGTAATAATAATTGCCCTGATCCAGAACGCCGCTGGTTCCGGGCACGCCGATGGTCTCGGCCACGGTGTCGCGGGTGTCGACGCCGACGATCACATCGGACAGTTCGCTGTCGCTGGGCAGGTAGCCGTGATTGCGGTATTGTGCCACGCAGGCCGACAGGACGGCGGCGCAGGCCAAGGCAACCACCATGCGCATGGCTTTGGTTCTGCCTGTCATTTCTGCCCTCTTGCTTTGCACCTGCCGTACTTTATATCCCGCTTACAGAAGGTTGGCCCGTGGTTCAAGAAAGGATGCGCTCAGGTTCATGTCACAAGAGATCGATTACAGCCGCCATGCGCTGGTGGTCACCGCCCTGCCGCAGAACCGGCCGCATCGGTTCGCCCTCGCCCCGACCGAGCCCGAACGCCGGGCGCTGGCGGCCGATTTCGACCTGAGCGCGCTGCGCAAGCTGCGCTTCGAGGGCGAGATCCGCAGCGCCGGAAAACGCGACTTCGTGCTGACCGGACGGCTTGGCGCGACGGTGGTGCAGCCCTGCGTGCAGACGCTCGAGCCGGTGACCACGCGGATCGAGGCCGATGTCGAACGCCGTTATGTCTCGGACTGGCAGGAGACCGTGCGAGAAGGCGCCGAGACCGAGATGCCCGAGGATGACACCGCCGAGCCGCTGGCCAGCCATATCGACCCTCATGCGGTGATGCTCGAGGCGTTGGCGCTGCATATCCCCGACTATCCGCGCGCCGAGACTGCGCCGCCTCTGGGCGAAATGGTGGTGACCGAGCCGGGCAAGACACCGCTGCGCGACAAGGACACCAAACCCTTTGCCGCCCTGGCGGCCCTCAAGGGCAAGCTGGAAAACGGCGAGGGCGAGGTCTGAGCCATGCCCGCCCGCGCGCCCCGGACCCCGATCCGGGGCCTCCTGGCCGCCACAGCCACCGGGCCCGGGACGCGGGTTGCCTGCGACAAAGGAATCGCTTGCAAGGGGGCCGAAAAGTCGTATTTTCGCGCCCTCTGAGAGATTTGGGGTTGTATATACCGCACATGTGCGCGTATCTGCCCGGAACCATCCGAAACCGCGGGCGCGGCTGACGTGCCCCCCGAGAAAGACTTGAGATTGAGCCATGGCTGTTCAGCAGAATAAAGTGTCCAAATCGCGCCGGAACAACCGCCGTGCGCATGATTCCCTGGTCGCTGCCAACCCCAACGAATGCGACAACTGCGGTGAGCTGAAGCGCCCGCACCATGTCTGCCCGTCCTGCGGCCATTACGCGGAACGTGAAGTCGTTGCCGTGGCAGACGAAATCGAGCTGGACGAAGACGCAGCCTAAGGCTTCCTCTGGCAAGGCCTCTCCCTCATGACCGCACCCACGAGACAGACTGCGGCAGAGGCCGGGCCGGGTGACAGGCGTGTTGTCTTGTCGATCGACGCGATGGGCGGGGACCGAGGTCCCGGCCCCGTTGTCGCGGGATGTGACCGCTCGGCACGCAAAAACCCCGATCTGGGCTTTATCCTGCACGGTCCCGAGGACGAACTGCGCGCGCTTGTCGCCAAGCGCAAGACGCTGCGCGGCCGCTGCGAGATTCGCAATGCCGAGGGCGTTGTCGCGATGACCGACAAGCCCAGCCAGGTGATGCGCCGTGGCAAGGGCACCTCGATGTGGTCGGCGCTGGAATCGGTGCGCGACGGCGAGGCGGCCGTGGCGGTCTCCTGTGGCAATACCGGCGCGCTGATGGCGCTCTCCATGGTGCGTCTGCGCAAGCTGCCGGGGGTAAACCGCCCGGCCATCGGTGTGCTCTGGCCCTCGCGCAACAAACAGGGGTTCAACGTCATGCTCGACGTCGGGGCGGATGTCCGCGCCGATGCGCATGATCTGTTCCAATACGCGCTGATGGGCGCTTCTTATGCGCGCAACGGCCTGCATGTCGATCCGCCGCGCATCGGGTTGCTCAACGTCGGCACCGAGGAACACAAGGGGCGGCAGGAGCTGCGCGAGGCGCATGACCTGATCCGCAACCACGCCCAGAACGGTCGCTATGAATTCGTGGGCTTCGTCGAAGGCGGTGACATCCCCGGCAACCGCGCCGACGTGATCGTGACCGACGGCTTCACCGGCAATGTCGCGCTCAAGACTGGCGAAGGCACCGCCAGCCTGATCGGCGACTTTCTCAAGGAAGCCTTCAAATACACCCCGCTGTCGCGGCTGGCGGCGCTTCTCGCCCTGCCCTCGCTGCGCCGGTTGCAAAAACGCATCGATCCGCGCCGGGTCAATGGCGGGGTTTTTCTCGGATTGAACGGAACTGTGGTAAAATCCCACGGATCGGCCGATGCCATGGCGGTGAGCGCCGCGGTCAAGCTGGCGTTCAAGCTGGCCAATGCCGGGTTCAACCAAAAAGTGGCTGCCCATATCGCGGCAGCCGCGCAGGTCGCCGAACAAGCCAGGGAAGACAACGCCCAGGGTGACGGAGCGACCACAGGAGAGCATATATGACGCGACGCGCGGTTGTTATCGGTGCAGGTCATTACCTGCCCGAACGGGTGGTCGAAAACGCCGAATTCGAAAAGACGCTGGATACCTCCGATGAATGGATCCGCTCGCGATCCGGCATCGAACGTCGCCACTTCGCCGCCGAGGGCGAAACCACCTCCGATCTTGCCACCAAGGCAGCCCAGCGCGCACTGGACCAGGCCGGGCTCGCGGCCAATGACATCGACGCCATCGTCCTGGCCACCTCCACCGCCGATCTGACCTTTCCCTCCGCCGCCAGCATGGTGCAGGCCAAGCTGGGCATGGATCACGGCTTTGCCTTCGATCTTCAGGCAGTCTGTGCCGGCTTTGCCTATGCGCTGACCAATGCCAATGCGCTGATCCTCTCGGGCCAGGCCAGCCGGGTGCTGGTGATCGGTTCCGAGACCTTCAGCCGGATCATGGACTGGAACGACCGGTCGACCTGCGTGCTGTTCGGCGATGGCGCCGGCGCGCTGGTGCTCGAGGCGCAGGAGGGGAACGGCACCCCGGAGGATCGCGGCATCCTGGCCACCGATCTCAATTCCGACGGCCGCCACAAAGACATTCTCTATGTCGATGGCGGCATCTCGACCCAGACCACCGGCTTTCTGCGCATGCAGGGCAAGGAGGTCTTTCGCCATGCCGTCGAAAAGCTGGCCGCCACCGCCGTCAAGGCGATGGACAGCGCCGGCGTGTCCTCGGAGGATGTCGATTGGGTGGTGCCGCATCAGGCCAACATCCGCATCATCCAGGGCACCGCGCGCAAGATGGGCCTGCCGATGGACAAGGTGGTTGTCACCGTTCAGGACCACGGCAACACTTCGGCGGCATCGATTCCTCTTGCCCTCTCCGTCGGCGTCGAGCGCGGGCAGATCAAAAAGGGCGATCTCATCGTGACCGAGGCAATCGGCGGCGGCCTGGCCTGGGGGGCCGTGGTTCTGCGCTGGTAATCGACGGTTTTTGCACGGGTTTTTCGCCTTTGCCCCGGTCGTTCATATTGACTCGGATTTGCTCCCCCGCCTAAGCTGTGGAAAATCTGGGGAGATTTCTGATGAGCGACAAGACACTGACACGTATGGACCTCAGCGAAGCGGTGTTTCGCGAAGTCGGGCTTTCGCGCAACGAAAGCGCCGAACTCGTCGAACGTGTGCTCAGCCTGATGTCCGATGCGCTGGTCGCCGGTGAGCAGGTCAAGATCTCGTCCTTCGGCACCTTTTCCGTGCGTGACAAGGCCGCGCGCGTCGGCCGCAACCCCAAGACCGGGCAGGAAGTGCCGATCGAGCCGCGCCGCGTCCTGACGTTCCGGCCATCGCACCTGATGAAAGACCGGGTCGCCGCGGGCAACCGGCGCTAAAGGGCGCGGGCGATGCCGAGCAAATCCCCCGACGCCTTTCGCACCATTTCCGAGGTCGCCGATTGGCTGAACACCCCGGCGCATGTGCTGCGCTTCTGGGAAAGCAAGTTCAGCCAGGTCAAGCCGGTCAAACGCGCCGGCGGACGGCGCTATTACCGCCCCGCCGACATGACGCTGCTCGGCGGCATCAAGAAGCTGCTGCATGACGACGGCATGACCATCAAGGGCGTGCAGAAGATCCTGCGTGAACAGGGGATCAAACACGTTTCGGCCATGTCGCCGCCACTCGAGGAAGATCTCGAGGCGATGATCGAGGCGACTCCACAGGCCACGCCGGCACCCATGGCACCGGAAACCGGTCAGGTGCTGGATTTCACCAGTCGCAGCGGCCCGGGCGACGCCCCGCCGGACACGCCCGCCCCGAACGAGCCCGAATCCGCCGTGCCCCTGTCCGCGCCGAGCGAGACACTCCGCGAGGCGACGCCCGAGATCACCGATCTCTTTGCGCCCGAAGGCACCGGCAGCGACAATGCCTTTGCCTCGCCGGAGGAAGCCACACCCGCCCCGAGCGCGCCGGACAGCCCGGCCGAAACGGCCGACACCGAGGATCTGCCGGACTTCTTGCAAAAACCGATGTCGGAACGTCTGGCCGAGACGCCCGGCGGCCCGTCGGCGACACCGCTGCCCGAAGAGGCGCTCGACAATCCGCCGCCGGCTGATCCGGCCGAGACCACGAAGGCCGCCGAAGATGCGCCGCAGGCCCCCTCGGAGCCGGAGCCAGACCCGCTGTCTCATGCCCTGCCCGACCCGGCGCCGGAAGCCACGGCACCGGTCCCGTCACAGGCCGCGCCCGAAGACGACGCCGCGCTGCTGGCCGCCGTCCTGCGCGACTCCGAGGCCGAGGAGGACGGCGACGATGATGCACCGCGCGTCCGCGACATCGATGTTCCGCCCGATCCGAGCGACCACGAGGTTGCCGCCGCCCCGGGCCTGCTGACCCTGCTCACTGCACCGAAAACCCGCGACCTGGGGCTGAGTGCCGAGCAGATCGAGACGCTGATCGTGCGGGTCCGCGACCATGCGCGCGCAATGAGTCACGCCGGCAGAAACTGACTTTGAAAATGTTGGCAATTACCTCTTGCCCCGCCGCCGAAAACAGGTATGTAGGCACTCCAGTCGGGCTATGGCGCAGCCTGGTAGCGCGTCCGTCTGGGGGACGGAAGGTCGCAGGTTCGAGTCCTGCTAGCCCGACCATTATACTCCTCCCCCAAAAGACACCCTGCGGTGTGTCGGGTCCTTGTTCGAAAGGAAACCGCACATGACAGGTGTACTCGCAAGCCAGCACATCAGCGATCTGATCGCCCAGGGGGCCATAACCGGCAATCCCGAGATCATCGAGGCGCAGATTCAGCCCGCCAGCCTCGATCTGCGGCTGGGTCACAAGGCCTATCGCGTGCGCGCCTCGTTCCTCGCCGGACAAAATCGCAAGGTCTCGGATCGGCTGGAAGAATTCGGCATGCACGAGATCGACCTCAGCGCCGGCGCGGTGCTGGAAAAGGGCGCGGTCTATGTGGTGCCGCTGATGGAATCGCTCGCCCTGCCCGCAGGTATCCAGGCGGTGGCCAATGCCAAGAGCTCGACCGGCCGGCTCGACTTGCTGACCCGGCTGATCACCGATCAGGGCACCGAGTTCGACCGCATCCCCGATGGCTACACCGGCCCGCTTTATGCCGAGATCTGCCCGCGGTCGTTCTCCGTGCTTGTCCGCCCCGGCATGCGGCTCAACCAGATCCGTTTTCGCAAGGGTCAGGCGGTGCTGGACGACGCCACCCTGCGCGCTGTCCACGCCGAGACACCGCTTGTCGACAGCGAGGCGGTGATCGATGGCGGCCTCGGCTTCTCCGTCGATCTGGAGCCGGCAGAGGGCACGCTGGTGGGCTACCGCGCCAAACCCCATACCGGGGTGATCGATCTTGACCGGATCGGCCATTACGATCCGCTGGAGTTCTGGGAAGAGCTGCACAGCACCAGCGGTCACCTGATCCTCGACCCCGGCGCCTTCTATATTCTGGTCAGCCGCGAAGCCGTGCATATCCCGCCCGCCTACGCCGCCGAGATGGCGCCCTATATCGCCATGGTAGGCGAGTTCCGGGTGCATTACGCCGGCTTCTTCGATCCCGGATTCGGCCATGATGCCGCCGGCGGTCAAGGCGCGCGCGGCGTGCTCGAGGTCCGCTGTCACGAGGCGCCCTTCGTGCTGGAACATGGCCAGATCGTCGGCCGGCTGGTCTATGAGCGGATGCAGGCACAGCCCGACGTGCTGTATGGCGCCGGCTTGCAGTCGAATTACCAGGGCCAGGGGTTGAAGTTGTCAAAGCACTTCAAGTAAGTCGCTTTTCAATTTCAAAACAATCCCTTACGTGGTGACCCTAACGCAAATCCATAAGCCGGACGGGAGGGTTCACCCATCACATGAAGTTAAGGCGTTACCTTAACTTCATGCATTACCTTAAGTGAATGTATCGCGTTAAATTTATGCAGCACATGAAGAGACGCTTACAACCGACCAGCCCGCCGCGCCATGCGGATTGCGCGCTTGGCCTGTTGCGCCTGAGCCTTGGTCTGCTTTGGGCTGGTCCCCCGCGCGCCGCTGCGTTTGGCGACCCGGTCGATTCCGGCATCGATGCCGCGGCTCATCGCCTTTTTCAGAAACATCCGCACGACCATGTTGATCAGTTGATTGGCGTTCATCGCCCGCTCTCCCGTATGATGTGCCCATGGAATACCAGCAAATCGTGCCAGAATATGGACGCTCCTGCGGTCAGTCTTCGAAAAGCTCGCTTTGTCCCGCTTCCGCCTCGGGTTCGTCCTCGCCTTCGCCGAATTGCGGCGTGCCGGGCAGCGGCCGGCTCTCCAGCAGGCCCGCCTGGCGCAGTTCCTTGAGCCCCGGCAGGTCGCGCGCGCTTTCCAGCCCGAAATGATCGAGGAATTCCGGCGTGACAACGAAGGTCACCGGCCGCCCCGGCGTCATCTTGCGGCGGCCAAAGCGGATCCACTCCATTTCCAAAAGCTGATCCACCGTACCGCGCGACACGCTCACACCACGAATTTCCTCGATCTCGGCGCGGGTGACCGGCTGGTGATACGCAATGATCGCCAGCGTCTCGATGGCGGCGCGTGACAGCTTGCGGGTCTCGACCGTTTCCTTCTGCATCAGAAAGGCCAGGTCGGCGGCGGTGCGCATCGCCCAGGCCTCGCCGACCTTGATGACCTGCACGCCGCGCCCCTCGTACCGCCGGCGCAGATGCACCAGCGCCTCGGCGGCATCGCAACCATGCGGCATTCGGGCCTCGAGATCCCTGACCGTCACCGGCTCGGCGCTCGCAAAGAGCACGGCTTCGACCATCCGCTCCTGTTCCGCCATGGGCGGGGCCGCGAAGAGGCTTTTCTCTTCGGTGTCAGTCGATTGCACGTCGTCGCTCATCTATTTATCCGTGATCCGGCGAAGCTCGATCGCCTCGAATGTGCCTTGCTGGCGCAATTCCGCCTTGCCCTCCTTGACCAGTTGCAACGAGGCCGCAAAGGTCGCCGCGGTGGCCGAACGGAGCCGCACCGGGTCTGCCGCCCAACCTTCTGGAAGATATAGGGAAATATCGGTCCAGGTGCCGGCGAACCCGATCATGCCCCGCATCCGCTCCAGCGCCTCTTCCATGGTAAAGACCGAGTCGCGGTCCATCACGAAGGGACGGAATTCGTCGCGCGTGCGGATCCGGGCATAGCCCTGCATTAAGTCCAGCAAGGTCGCCGTGTAAGTCACTGACTTCACGCGCTCAACCGTCTCCGGCACCCCGCGCGCGAATACATCGCGCCCAAGCCGGTTGCGGGCCATGAGCTGGGCGGCGGCGGTGCGCATCGCCTGCAAACGTTCGAGCTGGAACGCCAGATGCGCCGCCAGATCCTCGCCCGACGGGCCTTCTTCCTCGGGATCGGGCGGCAACAGCAGCCGCGATTTGAGAAAGGCCAGCCAGGCCGCCATGACCAGGTAATCCGCCGCCAGCTCGATCCTGAGCGCCTTGGCCTTTTCGACAAAGGCCAGGTATTGCCGCGCCAGTTCCAGCACCGAGATCTTGCGCAGATCGACCTTTTGCGTGCGCGACAGCATCAGAAGCAGGTCGAGCGGCCCTTCGAAACCGTCGACATCGACGATCAGCGCCTCGGCCGCCAGCCGGTCGGCAACGCTTTGCGGCTCTTGCGGTGTCTCGTCGAATTCGATTTCGTCCATAGCCTAGCGCCCTGCCAGAAGCGCCTCAAACTGCGCATCCAGAGCCTCGGTGTCAACCTCTCCTGCCGGCTGGCGCAGCGCCAGCGCGGCGCGGCCACGCAGAGACGCGCCCTCGCTCATCGGCCCGGCGTTGTCGGCCACGTCGCGCATCTCGTCGAGATAGCCGTTGCAATGCAGCACCAGGTCACAGCCGGCGGCGATCGCCGCTTTGGCGCGGTCGCCCGGCGTGCCGCTCAGCGCCTGCATCGAGATGTCGTCGGTCATCAGCAAACCGGCAAAGCCGATCTCTTCACGGATCAGGTTGATCATCGCACCGGATTGCGTGGCCGGGAAATGTGGATCGACCGCCTCGAAGATCATATGCGCGGTCATGCCCATCGGCACATCGCTCAGCGCGGCAAAGGGCACCCAATCGACCGCCCGCAGCTCATGCACAGAGGCCCGCGTATGCGGCAGCTCGAGATGGCTGTCGACACGGCCCCGGCCATGGCCCGGGATGTGTTTCATCACCGGCAGCACGCCACCATCGAGCAGCCCGCGCACCACCGCGCGGCCGACGTCGGTCACCTGGTCGGGGGTTTCGCCGTAGCAGCGGTTGCGCAGGAACTCATGCGTGCCTTCGCCCGCCACATCCAGCGTCGGGATGCAATTGACGTCGATGCCAAAGCCGCGCAGCTCTTCGGCCATGATCCGGGCGCGCAGGTACATGCCCTCGGGCGCTCTCGCGCCGAGCCGCGCCACATCGGTCAGCGGCGGACGCCAGCGCCGTGCCAGAGGCGGCAGGATGCGCTGCACCCGGCCGCCTTCCTGATCGATCAGGATCGCGGCGTCGCGGCCCACGGTTGCGCGCAGATCTTCGCACAGCGCGCGGAGCTGCGCCGCATCGCCAATGTTGCGGGCGAACAGGATAAAGCCCCAGGGGTCCACATCGCGAAAGAATTGCCGTTCAACGCCGGTCAGCTTCTCCCCGCGCGGGGCGAAAATCGCGGCGGTGGCGGTCATTTCACCACGACCGGAATGCAATCGGCCCGTTCCGCCACCAGCGCGGCACAGAACCGGCGGGCCTCGGCCAGATCGCCAAAGCCATGGGCGCGCAGACGATAGAAGGTGCGGCCGCCGCTCTTGGCTTTCTGGATCACCCGCGCCTTGCCGTCAAAGAAGCTGTCGAACCGGCCCGAAATCCGGCCCCATTCCTGCTCGGCGACCTCGGCGCTCTCATAGGCGCCCAGTTGCACAAGGCGGGTGCCGGTGGCCAGATCCGCGGCGGCCAGCGTCGCCACCTCGGCCACGGCGGGGGTGGCGGCCACCGGGGTGACGGCGGACACCTGGCTGGCGCGGACAAGCTCGGCGGGGCGGTTGCGCGGGCGCGGGCTGCGACGTACGCCGGGCCCGGTGACCACCGGCGCCTGTTCTTCCGCCACCGGTTTCAGCGCGGTCTTGACCGGCTGTCCCGCGGCAGGCGCGTCATCGCCCAGCGGCATGGCATCCGCGACCACCTGATCGACCAGCGCCTGGATCGTGGCATCGCCGTCCGGTTTGGGGGCGGTGCCCCCCTCGACCCGGTTGGTCATGATCGCCAGGGACGCGGGCACCGGCGCGGCCTCATCGGTGTCGGGCAAAGTGGCCAGTTCGGTCTGCGCTGCGGCCTCCTGGCTGCGCAGGCGCGGCGCTTCGCGCGGGACGTCTTCTTCTTCCAGCCCCACCGGTTGCGGCGCCAGCGCCACCCGGTCGACCGGGCCCGAGGCGGTGCCACGGCCGGCCACCTCATTGACGGCCAGGCCCTGGTGATCGGCGGCTTCGCCGCCGGGGTTTTCCGGCGCCACGCGCCAGGGCCCTGAGGTTGCCTTGACCACCGGCACGCCGGACACATCTCGCACCAGTAGCTGGTAGCCCCAGATGCCCACGCCCAGCAATAGCGCCAGCGACACCGCCGCCCCCGCCACATTGGCATAGGTGCCCATGCCGGCGCCCTTGCGACCGGGTTCAGGGGTATGTGTCTGGAATCCGCCTTGCCCACCGTATCCCACCGGGGATCCGGACATCTGGTAATCTGCCATTTTCGCCTCTCCGCTCCCCGCGATACGCGCCGCGGGGTTATGCTACTGACTGCTCTATTGACCGGCGACCAGATGTCTTAGCGCATCTCCTCCACCGGGGTCACGCCAAGGATACCAAGACCGGCGGAAATAACAACCGACACGGCCCGCGCCAATGCGATTTTCGCCAGCGATGTGTCCCGGTCACCCTCTTGCAGGAAACGCAGCTCGGGCAGATCGTTGCCCCGGTTCCAGAGCGTGTGGAATTCGCCAGCAAGTTCATAGAGATAGAAAGCAACGCGATGCGGCTCATGGGTGCGCGCCGCGATCTCGACAAGGCGCGGCCATTCGGCCAGTTTCTTGGCCACCGCCAGTTCCGCCGCATGGTCCAGCTTGGCCAGATCGGCCCGGCTCGGCGCGCCGGCCTCGGGCGCCATGCCTGCGTCGCGGGCCTTGCGCAGCACCGAATGCACCCGGGCATTGGCATATTGCACGTAGAACACCGGGTTTTCGCGGCTCTGTTCCAGCACCTTGTCGAAATCGAAATCCAGCGGCGCATCGTTCTTGCGCGTGAGCATGACAAAGCGGGTCACGTCGGGCCCGACCTGATCGACGACATCGCGCAGGGTGACGAAAGTGCCGGCGCGTTTCGACATCTTGAAAGGCGCGCCGTTCTTGTAGAGCTTGACCAGCTGCGTCAGCTTGATGTCGAGCGGCGTCTTGCCGTCCGACAGCGCCGAAACGGCCGCCTTCATGCGCTTGACATAGCCGCCGTGATCGGCGCCGAAGACATCGATAAGGCCGTCGAAGCCTCTGGATATCTTGTCATAGTGATAGGCGATGTCCGGCGCGAAATAGGTCCAGCTGCCGTCGGATTTCTTGATCGGCCGGTCCACGTCATCGCCATGGGCGGTGGATTTGAACAGGGTCTGCTCCCGCGGTTCCCAATCCTCGGGCTTTTTGCCCTTGGGCGGCTCGAGCGTGCCGCGATAGATCAGCCCCTTGGCGTCGAGGTCCTGGATCGCGGCTTCGATCCGGCCGGTGCCATAAAGCGATTTCTCGGAATAGAAATGATCCATCTGCACGCCCAGCAGGCCCAGATCGGCGCGGATCAGTTCCATCATCGCCTCGGTGGCATAGTCGCGCACCTCGGCCAGCCAGACCTCTTCGCCCTGGTCGACATAGGCGTCGCCGACCTTGTCCTTGAGCGCCTCGCCCACCGGGATCAGGTAATCGCCGGGATAGGTGCCGTCTTCGAAGGCGACTTCCTGACCATGTGCCTCGAGATACCGGAGATAGACCGAGCGGGCCAGCACATCGACCTGTGCGCCGCCGTCATTGATGTAATATTCGCGGGTCACCGTATGGCCGGAATAATCCAGCAGGCTGGCCAGCGCGTCGCCAAAGACCGCGCCCCGGGTGTGGCCCACGTGCAGCGGGCCGGTGGGGTTGGCCGAGACATATTCGACGTTGATCTTCTGGCCCTGCCCCATGTCGGAGCGGCCGAAATCCCTGCCCTGCGTCAGGACCGTGCCGACCACGCCCTGCCAGACGGCGGGCGACAGCCGCATGTTGAGAAAGCCGGGGCCGGCAACATCGGCCTCGGTGATCCGATCGTCGGCGCGCAGCTTATCGGCCAGCGCCTCGGCGATGTCGCGGGGCTTTTTCTGCGCCGGTTTGGCCAGCACCATCGCGGCATTGGTGGCCATGTCGCCGTGCAGCGGATCGCGCGGCGGTTCCACCGCCACATTGGCGAAATCGAGGCCCTCGGGCAGCAAGCCCTCGGCGGTCATCTGGTCGAGCGCGGCAATCACCGTCCCGCGCAGGTCGGAAAAGAGGTTCATCGTCTGGTCCTTCAAGCTTGCCCGGGGTTTATCATGCCGCGCGCGGGCGTCAATCGAAGCCTAGGGCCGAGGCCCGGCCCGCCGGCGGCACGCGCCGGCCTGTCAGCCGTCGCCCGTCGACCCGCCGCAGAGCTGTCGGTTCGATTGCAGGGCGAAGCGATCGGTCATGCCCGCGATGTAATCCGACACGCTGCGCGCGCGTCTGACCATGTCATCGGGCGCCTGCCGCAGCTCGGCGTGCCAGGCTTCGGGCAGCAAATCGGGGCTTTTCATGTAGATCGCAAAGAGGTTTTCCACCGCCTGCCCGACCTCGCGGCGCACCTCCATCACACCCGGCGCCCGGTACATGCGCTGAAACAAAAAGCTGCGGATCGCCTGAATGTCCTGCCAGAGCGGCGTCGAAAACCGGACCACTGGGCCGGAATGCTCGCGGATGTCCTGGGCCGAGGTGGCGCCGGTCCCCTGCAAAAGCGCCGCAGACGTGTCGATCACATCTGCAACCATCACACCAAAGACGCGCCGCAAACCTTCGTGGCGCCTGCGTTTTTCCTCCAATCCGGGATATCTCGCATCAACCTCGGCGAAACAGGCGCCGACAATCGGCAGATCGCAGATATCCGCCTCGGTAAAGAGCCCGGCGCGCAGCCCGTCGTGCAGATCGTGGTTGTTGTAAGCGACGTCATCGGCAATGGCCGCAACCTGTGCCTCGGCGCTGGCGTGGGTGTGCAGTTCAAGGTCGTGCCGGGCATCATATGCGGCTAGGGCCCAGGGCAGATCGCCCACCACGGGACCGTTATGTTTGGCAATGCCTTCAAGGGTTTCCCAAGTGAGGTTCAACCCGTCGAACTCGGCGTAATGCTGCTCGAGCCTGGTGACGATGCGCAACGCCTGGGCGTTGTGGTCAAAGCCGCCGTAGGGCGCCATCAAGGCGTCGAGCACATCCTCGCCGGTGTGACCGAACGGCGTATGCCCGAGGTCATGCGCCAGGGCCACCGCCTCGGTCAGTTCCTGGTTGAGCCCCAGCGCGCCCGAGATCGTCCGCGCCACCTGGGCCACCTCGATCGAATGGGTCAGCCGCGTACGGTAATAATCGCCTTCGTGCTCGACAAAAACCTGGGTCTTGTGTTTGAGCCTGCGAAAGGCGCTGGAATGGATGATCCGGTCGCGATCGCGTTGAAAACACGAGCGAAAATGGCTCTCTTCTTCCGGTTTGAGACGTCCGCGCGAAGTTTCGGGTCTGGACGCATAAGGCGCGATCATCGCAGCCTCCTTGTTGACGGCCTGCGCCGCTTCTATATTGCACCATGGAAGACGATAAAACCGCCCGGCAGGGCGTTTGTGCAGGAAAACCGGAGATTTGTCATGCAGTTGCCGCCGAAAGTGACCGAGCGCGCCTTTGAACGCCTGGCCGAGATCGGCGCCAGTGCCGAGGGCAAGGCCCTTCGCGTGGCCGTGGAGGGCGGCGGATGCTCGGGCTTTCAGTACGATATCCGGCTCGACAACCCGTCCGACGATGACCTCGTGCTTGAAAGCAAAGGCGAAAAGGTTGTGGTAGACGCCGTGTCGCTGCCGTTTCTGACCGAGGCGGTCATCGATTTCAGCGAAGAGCTGATCGGCGCGCGTTTCGTGATCGAGAACCCCAATGCCACAAGCGCCTGCGGCTGCGGCACGTCATTTTCGATCTGAGGTTGGATCAGCCCCGTGCCAGGACGGGCTTGCGAAAGCTGACCGGCATCGCATGGTCCGGCGCGGTTTCCGCCTGGGATTGATCGAACACCAGGTAAGCGCCTGAAACCATGACGATAATCGCGCCGATCAGCGTGCTGGCCTGGGGCACTTCGTTGAACACGACCAGCCCGATCAGCACCATCCAGACGAATTGCAGATTCATCAGCGGTGTCACCGCATAGGCGGTGAGATGGCGCAGCGCGATCACCAGAAGCAGCCGCGCCGAAAACAGCACCACCGCGCAGAGCACCGCCATCATCAGATCGAACAGCGGCATCGGCTGCCAGCCCAGAGGCGCCAGAAGCAGCATCGACAGGAAGACCGCGAGCTGCGGATAGAAGACCTGGGCCAGCGGCGTGTTCTCGCGCCGGCCGATGTAGCGTGACAGCACGATCGAACCGGTGCCCGAGACCGCGCCGACAAAGGCCGCGATGTGGCCTGTGGTAATCGTCGACAGGCGAATCTCGACCATGCACAGCACCCCGAGAAAGCCGCATCCCAGCGCGACCCAGGCAGCCGGGCGCACCCGTTCCCCAAGAATCGGCCCCGACATCAGCGCCGAAAGCAGCGGCACCAGCGCGACAAAGAGAAAGACCTGCGCCAGCGCCAAGGTTGCCAGCGCATAAAAGAACATCACCGTCGCCACCACCGTCAGCGCGGCGCGCATCGCCATCACACCGGGGAAATTGGTGCGCAGGGTCACCTTTTCGCCGCGTACCCGGCTGCTGCCGAGCGACATCAGCGCGATCAGCAGCGCAATGATGCTCAGAAGCTGCGGCGCGCCATAGGATTGCGCCAGGTATTTCGTGATCGCATCGGAAAAGGTGATCAGCAGCGTATAGATCAGCACCAGCCCGGTGCCGAAAGTCGTGATACTGATCCCTGCCGGCCCCACCCGCATCAGGCGCTAACCTTTTGTGCGCGGGCGAATTCTTCGAAAAACGCCTCGAAATGCCCGGTCGAGGCCTCGGCCTGCGCCAGTCGCGCGCGGGCGGTGTCGGTCAGGTTGGCGCCGATCTGGCTGCGCATCGCGGCCCAGGCGTCAGAGCGGTCGTCCATGCGGAACAGCTGAACCGAGATTTCGCGCAGCGCCGCCGATCCGGCGCGCGGCCGGTGAATGGCCAAGGCCCCCGACTGGCCCCTGCGGCGCAACGGCACTTCGCCAAAGGGCGTTTTTCCCTGAACGCCGGCAAGCCAGGACGAGGTCAGATATTCGTGATAGACATCGGCCACGGGCCGCTGCCCCGGCTGGCCTGCATCCAATTCTGAAATCTCAAATTCGCTCATCTTGCAATTGATCCACTCTTCCCAAATCCCCGAGGGGTTGAAACCTGCATAGCGCATTGCCACGCAAATCTCAGCAAGAAGATCCAGGTTTCCGTCAAGAAAAGCCAAAAGCCCTGCATTCTCCAGCGACCGCAACTCATTCGGCCCCAGATCCGGGTCTTTCCGCCCATACTCCGAGAGGTAGAATACGATGTGCGTCAGCTCGAAGGCAGCCTTTTTGTTGGGCAATGCAAAGCGTTCCGGACGCGCAATGAAGTCACGCAGACGCGCTTCAGCGGCACCCTGGTCGCCAAGTGGATCCATTCCGCGCCGTTGCATCAGCCGAAAAGCCTCGGCACGTTGGATGTCAGAGGTCTCTCCGCCGACCAGATCCTGCCGCAGCGCCCAGGCGCACATCGATTCGGCATGATCACCCGGCATCCCGAGCGCCTCGAGATCGAGGGTCAGCGAGAGGATGAAGCGATAATATTGGGGAAAGAACGCCAGCTTTTCGCGGGCGTTGTCATAGAAGGCGCCATAAGGCTCCAGCAGCGTCGCCGGAACCTCCTGGCCGGTGCATTCGAGGATGTTCAGCAGCTCGGCGTTTTCCTTGAGCCAGAACACATCCTCGGGGCCGCGCCGATGCGCGGCGAATGAGCGGATGAGCGCGCCGGAACGCGCCGCTCGCCGCTCCCTGGGGCCGGGCACATTCAAATAGACAACGTTCGACATGATTGGGTCCTCCGATGAATATCAAATGCGCCCGGTCCGAGCGTGTTCAGTCCTGCGCGCCGCTCAGGACACGCACATCATCGCCTGGACCTGGTCACCGTCGAACATGTCGGTGCCGGTTTCGATCGAGACGCACATCATCGTGTCGACGTGATCGCCGGCCGAGATCTCGGTGGTCTCGATGACCAGTTCTTCGGTTTTGGTTTCGTTAAGGGTTTCTTGAACAAGTGCGAGCATCGTGTGTCTCCGTGTTGAATGTTTTCGACACGGCCAGATTTCTCCACCCTTCCGAGCATTTCAAAACATTTTTCAACTATACCTTGTGGATAAGTCTTTTATCCACACAAGATATGGTATACAGGCATTTGCCAATATTACATAAAACCTAAATCGCACAAATTTATAGCACGGCCGGAAAATCCCAGAAAATCGCGGGTTGCGGCAGTAAATTCCATCGAATCAACTATAGCTTATGCGCATTTCGTCGCTGGACCCGGCGCAATTTTGCGCTTGTCCCCTGACCCTATCGAAAGGATATTGGCCTCCGATCAAGGAGGCCGCGATGAAGATTGCCACTTTCAACATTAATGGCATCAAGGCGCGAATCAATGCGCTGACCGATTGGCTTGGCGATGCCGCGCCGGATGTCGCCGTACTTCAGGAGATCAAGTCGGTCGACGAAGGCTTTCCCCGAGAACATTTCGAGGACATGGGGTACAATGTTGAAACCCATGGTCAAAAAGGCTTCAACGGGGTCGCCCTGCTTTCGCGCCTGCCGCTCGAGGATGTGACCCGTGGCCTGCCCGGCGATGACAGTGACGAACAGGCGCGCTGGATCGAAGCCACTGTAATGGGATCGCAGCACGCAATCCGGATCTGCGGGCTTTACTTACCTAACGGCAACCCGGTCCCCGGCCCCAAGTACGATTATAAACTTGCCTGGATGGAACGGCTGAAAATCCGCGCCGAAACCTTAATGGCAGAAGAGCTCCCCACACTTATAACGGGAGATTTTAATATAATTCCTCAATCAGAAGATGCAGAAACGCCCGCGCAATGGAAAGACGACGCGCTTTTCCTTCCGGCGAGCCGCGCCGCTTTCCGTCGGATCGAGAATCTGGGCTATACCGAGGCCTTTCGCGCGCGGGTTCAGGGGCCCGGGCATTACACCTTCTGGGATTACCAGGCCGGCGCCTGGCAGCGCAACAACGGCATCCGGATCGATCACTTCCTGCTGTCGCCGGAATGCGCGGATCTAATGCAGGATTGCCAGATCGACGCCGCCGTGCGCGGCGGCGAAAAGCCTTCGGATCACGTGCCGGTCTGGGTCGATCTCGCCGCTTGAGACCGGCGGATGCGCGGTGGGTTGAGAACCCACTCTATAAAGCCGCGCATCCCCTCATCGTGCCGTATCGTTCACCCGACAACGCCGCAGTTCAGATCACCCGTTCGACAAACCAATAGGCGCCGACCAGCGCGATCACCGCCGAGGCCGGCACCGCGATGGCGGGCCGATACCAGCTCTTGCGGCCAAACCAGAGCCCGACCGCAAGAAAGGCCATGGCAATCACGGTAAGCTGGCCCAGCTCGACCCCGACGTTGAACCCCAGAAGCGCCGGGATAAATTGCCCCTGCGGAAGACCGAATTCGCTCAGCACCGAGGCAAAACCCAGCCCGTGCAGCAGCCCGAAGCCAAAGACCACAAGCGGCCGCCATGCGTGCATCCGGGGCGAAAAGATGTTCTCGACCGCGACATAGACTATCGAGGCGGCAATGATCGGCTCGACGATACTGCCAGGAATGGTGACGATGCCAAGCGCGCCAAGCGCCAGCGTCACCGTATGGGCGGCGGTGAACGCGGTGACCTGCCACAACAGCGGGCCAAGCCGCGTGCTGAGAAAGAACAGCCCCAACACAAACAGGATGTGATCCAGCCCCTTGGGCAGGATATGGTCAAAGCCGACCGGGATATATTCGGCAAAGACCGCAAACCCGGATTTCGGCGTCTGCCCGGTCGGCAGGATGCTGTCGCTCATGTCGCCGCCCTCGATTATGCCGGTATAGCCCGTCTCGAGCCCCAACTGCCGCAGCACCAGGGTGCCGTAGCCGTCGGGCCAGTGCAGCACCAGCGGCGCGGTGCTGTTCGACAGATCCGCGCGCAGCGACAACATGCTTTCGCGCGCAAACGTCGGATTGCCGATTTCGCCCGGTGCAAAGCCGGTCACCGCCAGCGGCACCGTCGTCCCGCCGCTTTCCAGCCGGATCGCCTCGGCCATGGTGTCGGCCGTCGGTGCCATGCGCTCGGCCAGGTCTTCGGGCGGCAGCGCGCGCAGGGCGTCATAGACATCGGAGCGGGCGGTGGTGTTGGTGTCTTCGAGCCCGTCAAGATCGATCCCGGCGATGAACGCCTCGGCATTCAGCCGCAGCTCGATCTGCGCCGCACCCTCGGTCACCGTGAGATCGCCAATCGTCGGCATCACCTCGTGCGCCCCGGCCGCGCCCGCCCAAAGGCCCAATACACTCAACAAAATCCGCTTCATCACAATCTCACCCTGTTTGCCTGGCGGCAGAATGCCGCGATCCGTCCCAGCTGCAACCCCAAGCTACGGCTTGCGGCGAAAAAAGTTTCGCGCCATGAAGGGCTTCAATGGGGAATGTTCTTTGCATAGGGTCCGTGCTCTGGGACGTGATCGGCCGGTCGGCCTCGGTGATGCGCCAGGGCTCCGACGTGCCCGGCCGGATCACCCAGATCCCCGGCGGCGTGGCGCTCAATATCGCCATGACCCTGGTGCGTTTCGGCATGAAACCGGCGCTTCTGAGCGCGGTGGGCCGCGATGTGCTGGGCGATGTGCTGATCGCCGAATGCGAGGGCATGGGCCTGGATTGCACCTGGCTCTATCGCTCCGAGGATCTGCCGACCGATCGCTACATGGCAATCGAAGGCGCCAATGGTCTGATTGCCGCCATCGCCGATGCGCATTCGCTGGAAGCCGCCGATGACAAGATCCTGCGACCGCTGAAAGACGGCCGGCTGGGCAGCGCCGAGGCGCCCTATGCCGGACTGATCGCGCTTGACGGCAACCTGACCGAAACCCTGCTGTCGAAGATTTCCCGCGATCCGGCCTTTGCCGCCGCCGATCTGCGTGTCGCCCCCGCCTCGCCGGGCAAGGCCGAGCGGTTGCAGCCCTTTGTCACCCGCCCCGGCGCGGTGCTCTACGTGAACCGCGAAGAGGCCGGCATCCTGTGCCAGAGCGATTTTGCCGACGCCCCCGGCGCGGCCGCGGCGCTGGTTGCCCGGGGGGCGAAACGTGCGGTGGTGACCGATGGCGGCAACGCCTGTGCCGATGCCTCGGCCGAGGGGCTGGTGTCGGAACGCCCGCCCGAGGTGTTGGTGACACGGGTCACCGGCGCGGGCGATACCTTCATGGCGGCGCATATGGCCGCCGAAGCCGCCGGCCAGGACCGCGAGGCCGCACTCAGCCGCGCCCTGACCGCCGCCGCACGTTATGTCTCCGGAGAAACACCCCATGATTGAGATCCGCTATTCCGCCGAAGTGAACAAGGCCCGCGCCGAGAACATCCCGCTGGTCGCGCTGGAAAGCACGATCATCACCCATGGCATGCCCTGGCCCAAGAACCTCGAGATGGCGCGCGGGGTCGAACAGGTGATCCGCGACAATGGCGCCATCCCGGCGACGATCGCGGTGATCGAGGGTCAGCTCTGCATCGGGCTCGACGATGCCCAGCTCGAAGGGCTGGCGCAGACCAAGGGTGCGGCCAAGCTGTCGCGCGCCGACATGGCGGCCTGCATGGCCACCGGCGGCACCGGCGCCACCACCGTGGCGGCGACGATGATCGGCGCGGCGCAGGCCGGGATCGGCGTCTTTGCCACCGGTGGCATTGGCGGGGTGCATCGCGGCGCCGAACAGAGCTTTGACATCTCGGCCGACCTGCAAGAGCTGTCGCGCACCGCCGTCACCGTGGTGGCGGCCGGCGCCAAGGCGATCCTCGACCTGTCGAAGACGCTGGAGGTGCTGGAAACCCTGGGCGTGCCGGTGATCGCCTATGGCCAACAGGCCTTTCCAGCCTTCTGGTCGGCGACCTCGGCTTACCGTGCGCCGCTGAGAATGGACGATCCCGAAACCATCGCCCGCGCCCACCTGGCGCGCGGCGCGCTGGGCCTCTCGGGTGGCCAGTTGGTGGCCAATCCGATCCCGGCCGAGGCCGAAATCCCTCGCAGCGAGATCGACCCGGTGATCGCCCGCGCCCTGGCCGACGCCCAGACCCACAACATCGGCGGCAAGGATGTGACGCCCTATCTGCTGCAACGGATCTACGAGTTGACCGAAGGCCGTTCGCTCACCGCAAATATCGCGCTGGTCCGCAACAATGCCCGCCTCGGGGCCGAGATCGCCTGCGCTGTGGGCAAAATCGTTACCTGAACAGGTTATTCACGTCCCAAGCCATTGAGGTTGGCATGCAAAATGCATAGCTTGGCCGACGGGGATGACCACGGGATCACGGACCTGAATGACCACGCCATTTGATGAAGATCCACTGCCGCGGCCGCGGTCGGGGTGGATGGCAAGCCGGATGGCCAGTCTGCGCGCCTCTTTCCTGACCGGGATCGTGGTGATTGCGCCCGTCGGCCTGACGGTCTGGCTGATCTGGACGGTAATCGGCTGGGTCGATGGCTTTGTCTGGCCGTTCGTGCCGCAGGCCTATCAACCCGAAGCCCTGCTCAACCGCTTTCTCGGCATCCGCGATGCCTCTGATCCCGATTGGATCAGCGTCAACGTGCGCGGCGTCGGCGTCATCGTCTTTCTGCTCTTTACCCTGCTGGTCGGCTGGATCGCCAAGGGGCTGATCGGCCGCTCGCTGGTGCGCTATGCCGAGAGCCTGGTCGAGCGGGTGCCGGTGGTGCGTTCGATCTATTCCGGGGTCAAGCAGATCGCCGAGACGGTGTTCAACCAGGAGGACCGGTCGTTCGAGAAAGCCTGCCTGATCCAGTATCCGCGCAAGGGGATCTGGGCGATCGGCTTCATCTCGACCACCGCCAAGGGCGAGATTTCGCGCCGCGCCGAAACCGGCGGGCGGCTGATGTCGATCTTTGTGCCGACCACGCCGAACCCGACCTCGGGGTTTCTGCTGTTCTTTCCCGAGGAAGACGTGATCGAGCTCGACATGACCGTCGAACAGGCGGCCAAACTGGTGATCTCGGCCGGGCTGGTCTATCCCAACGGCGACGACCCGACCAAGCCGCCGCGAAAATGATCCGGCGCCGGGTCGGCGCAGCAAGTCCATACAGAAGAAACACGTCCCGGACACGATCCGGGACCCAGGGCTGCACCCCATAACCCCAGCGCAGCTCCGGGGCGGTGGACATTGCGCCGCAGATGCGCGGTGATCTCCGGCGGGATATTGGCGATATGGTTGACCGCGGCGGCGGGTTCGAAAAACGCGAGCTCCGGCTTGGCGACGTCGCATCCCATCTTGGCATGAGGTCGGGTCATGGGGCCTGATCCTGTGATGCAAAGTACGCGTGAACAGCCTCGCGCAACGGAGCAGCTTGCGGGCGTCGGGACGGGATCACGGATAGCGTCCGTATGTGCCGGGCAATTGTCGCGCTCTCGACAGTGGTATCCCGGGTGGGCGTCGCGGTTGGGGCCGAGCCGGAGACGCCAGCCGGAAAAGCCGGCGCGTACCTGGAACTTTGTCACGCAGGTTTTGCAATGATCCGGCACAGTTGCCGACAGGTCTTTCGCCACATGATGCCCTGTACCGCCCGGCGCGGGAGGGCTATGACGAAGACCGTGATTGGCCCGGTTCCGGGCGGCAAAGACAGGCAAGGCATGACCCCGACACCTTCCGAGATGCTCAGCGCCTTCGGGCGGATCGGGCTTTTGTCTTTTGGCGGCCCGGCGGCGCAGATCGCGGTGATGCACCGCGAGCTGGTCGACGACCGCAAGTGGATGACCGAGGCCCAGTTCCTGCGCGCGCTCAGTTTCTGCATGATGTTGCCCGGCCCCGAGGCGATGCAGCTTGCCACCTATGCCGGTTGGCGGTTGCGCGGCACCTTCGGCGGCGTGCTGGCCGGGCTGCTCTTTGTCCTGCCGGGGGCCGTGGTCATCACCGCGCTGGCCGCGATCTACATCAGCTATGGCGAAGTGCCGCTGGTGCAGACGCTGTTTCTGGGCGTCAAGGCAACGGTGATCGTCATCGTCGCCCAGGCGCTGGCGCGGCTATCGGGCAAGGCGCTGAAAGGCGCGGGCGACGTGGCGCTGGCGGTGGCGGCATTCGTGGCGCTCTTTGCCCTGCACCTGCCGTTTCCGCTGATCATCGCGCTGGTGGCGCTGATCGGCGCGCTGCGCGCGCCTGTGGTGCCGGACGAGGCCCTGCCGCCGCGCCGGGGCCGCGCACCCTGGCTGGCGGTTCCGGTCTGGGGCGGGCTCTGGCTGCTGCCGCTGGTGGTCCTCTGGACGCTCAACATGCCCTTCCTGCTCGATCTGGCGCTGTTCTTCGGCAAGCTGGCGCTGGTCACCTTCGGTGGCGCCTATGCGGTGCTGGCTTATATGACCCAGGAGGTGGTGCAGGCCCAGGGCTGGATCACCACCGCCGAGATGATCGACGCGCTGGGCCTGGCCGAGACCACCCCCGGCCCGCTGATCCTGGTGACACAATTCGTCGGCCACCTGGCCGGCTTCAACGAGACCGGCTGGGCCGGGTTTGCCCTGGCCGGGGCGCTGACCCTCTGGATGACCTTCACCCCCTGTTTCCTGTGGATCTTCGCCGGCGCGCCCTATCTCGAACAGATCACCGCCCGGCCGCGGATCGGCGCCGCGCTCTCGGCGGTGACGGCGGCGGTGGTCGGTGTGATCGCCAATCTCTCGGTCTGGTTCGCCATCGGCGTGCTGTTTGCCCAGAGCGTCACATGGGCGGTCGGGCCGGTCCGCCTCACCCTGCCCGCCCCGGCCAGCCTCGATCCGACGGCGCTGCTGCTCACCGCATTTGCCGGCGGTCTGATCTTTGTTCTGCGCCTCGCGGTGCCGCTGACGCTGCTCTGCACGGCCCTGGCGGCGGTGGTGCTGATGTGGATCACCGGAATGTGACAAACGGCGGCCTGAGCCCCTTTTGTTTCGGCTCGAATCCCGTATGATCCAAGGACGAATTCCGGGGACCCTCAATGAAGACCAGTATCGACTACGGCAATCTCATGCACCGCGCCATGCGCGGGCTCATCCGCGAAGTGCTTGAGGATGTGGCAGAACACGGGTTGCCCGGCGATCACCACTTCTTCATCACCTTCGACACCACCCACCCGGATGTCGAGCTCGCGCAGTGGCTGACCGACCGCTACCCCACCGACATGACAGTGGTGATGCAGCATTGGTATGAAAACCTCGATGTCGGCGAAGACGGCTTCTCGGTGACGCTGAATTTCGGCGATGCGCCGGAGCCGCTCTACATCCCCTACGATGCGATCAAGACCTTCGTCGATCCCTCGGTGGAATTCGGCCTGCGGTTCGAGACCCAGGAAGAGGACGAGCAATCTCTCGCCGCGCTGCCGGACGAGGATGACACCCCCGACACCGAAGCCGACGGCGCCGAGGACAAGCACGACGCCGAGGTGGTGAGCCTCGACAGCTTCCGCAAGTGATCCCGCCCCGGACCTGATCCGGGGTCTCCCCCACAGCTGGCCAAGAGGTCCCGGATCAGGTCCGGGGCGCGGCGCTCCCATCGCGGGGTCCGGCCCGCATGTTAACGCCGAAGGTCGCGGTATTCCGTCGTATACATCATTGATCTTGGCCGCGGTTCTTGTATTGAAGGGGCAAACCGTCAAGGAGTGTCCCGATGACCGAAACCCGCACTGAAACCGACAGCTTCGGCCCGCTGGAAGTCCCTTCGGACAAGTATTGGGGCGCCCAGACCCAGCGTTCGATCCAGAACTTCCCGATCGGCTGGGAAAAGCAGCCGGTGGCCATCGTTCGCGCGCTCGGCGTGATCAAGAAGGCCTGTGCCATGGCCAACAAGGATCTGGGCAAGCTCGACGCGCCGATCGCCGATGCGATCATCCAGGCCGCCGGCGAGGTCTATGAGGGCAAGTTCGACGACAATTTCCCGCTGGTGGTCTGGCAGACCGGTTCGGGCACCCAGTCAAACATGAATTCCAACGAGGTGATCGGCAACCGCGCCATCGAGATCCTCGGCGGCCAGCTCGGTTCCAAGGATCCGGTTCACCCCAACGATCACTGCAACATGGGGCAAAGCTCCAACGACACCTTCCCCACCGCCATGCATATCGCCACCGCGATGACCGCGCATGACGTGCTGCTGCCCGGACTGGAGAAGCTCCATGCCGCGATGCAGAAGAAAGTCGAGGAATTCGACGGCATCATCAAGATCGGCCGCACCCACACCCAGGATGCGACACCGCTGACGCTCTCCCAGGAATTCGGCGGCTATACCCATCAGATCGCCATGGGCATCCAGCGGGTCAAGGATGGCCTCGGCCGGATCTACGAGCTGGCGCAGGGCGGCACCGCCGTCGGCACTGGCCTCAACACGCCGGAAGGCTGGGGCGAGAAGGTCGCCGCCAACATGGCCGAGATCACCGGCCTGCCCTTTGTCACCGCGCCCAACAAGTTCGAAGCGCTGGCCGCGCATGACGCCATGGTCGAGATCTCCGGCCAGCTCAAGGTGGTTGCCGCCTCGCTGTTCAAGATCGCCAATGACATCCGCCTGCTGGGCTCCGGCCCGCGCTGCGGTTTGGGCGAGCTGATCCTGCCGGAAAACGAGCCCGGCTCCTCGATCATGCCGGGCAAGGTCAATCCGACGCAATGCGAGGCGCTGACCCAGGTCTGCGCCCATGTCATGGGCAATGACGCGGCCGTCGGGTTTGCCGGTTCGCAGGGGCATTTCGAGCTCAATGTCTACAAGCCGATGATGGCCTATAACGTGCTTCAATCGATGCAACTTCTGGGCGACGCCGCCTCGGCCTTCACCGACAATCTTGTGGTCGGCCTCCAGGCCGATCGCGACCGGATCGAAAAGCTGATGCGCGAGAGCCTGATGCTGGTGACCGCGCTGGCGCCGGAAATCGGCTATGACAATGCCACCACCGTCGCCAAGACCGCGCACAAGAACAAGACCACGTTGAAGGAAGAGGCCATAAAACTGGGCTTCGTCGACGAAGAGACCTTTGAACGGGTGGTCCGCCCGGAAGACATGGTCGGCCCCAGGTAAGCCGGCCCTTCGAGCCCAGGAAACGCCCGGCACGCGCTTGCCGGGCGTTTTTCTTGACCTATGTCCATGCCTAGTTAAGGTTGTTTCGGCAGAACAGGCGAAGAATGGCCAAGATCATCAATCTCAAGACCGCGCGCAAGCAGATAGCGCGCAAGAAAAAAGCCGCACAAGCTTCTGAAAACGCCGCGAAGTTTGGCCGGACATCCGGGCAGAAAGAGGCCGAGGCCGCGGCTGCGGAGCGCCAGCGCCGCAGGTTGGATCAGGCCGAGATTGAATCGCCCCCTTCCGGTGCCAATGATGACACGAATTCGCCTTAAAGTTTTGTAGAACTCGAAAAAATTGCGTAGTCTGCGGGCCGCACCAGGTAAGGTTTCTGCCAGAACCTTCTGATAAGCCATGTTTTACAATCTCTGCCTGTACCGGTGGCGAAGCGTTCTGGCCAAAAGAGTCCGGTCCTGGGTGTGGCTTGCTGTTGTGGGGAAGCTTGTCATGAACGGACGGCCCAAAAAACGATCACTGACGCTGCGGGGCCACCGCACGTCGGTCTCGCTCGAAGATGACTTCTGGCGCGCCTTTCGCGATATCGCCGATGAAAAAGGCCGGGCGATCAACGCCCTGGCCGCCGAGATCGACGAAGAGCGCGGCACCGATTGCGGGCTGGCCTCGGCCATCCGCCTGTTTGTGCTGCGCCACTATCGCAACGCCGCCTAAAAGCCCTCTTTCTGCGCCAGCGCCCAGGCGCAGATCGGAAAGTGCTCGTCATTGCTCAGGTCGTCATGGTCACGGTCCAGGACCGGCGGCCATCTGCCCACCAGGTTGCGCAGCCCCGCCGCCCGGTTGCCCCATTGGTCTGCAACCACGTTGTCCTCGGAAAACCCGGCCTCGATCAACAGGTTGGCCAGGCCCCGCGCCGACCAGCGCGAGCAATCCACCGGCGCCGCGTGATACGGCACGAAAAACGGCACGGCGAGCCAGAAATAGCCGCCCGGTCGCAGCATTTCGCGTACATGGCGAATGGCGGCATATGGCCGGTCGAGATGTTCCCAGACCTGATTGGCCAGCACGATATCGCAGGTGATCGCCGCCCCGTCCTCCTGCAACGGCCCCTGACAGATGTCATGCGCGGGATAAAAAAGCGACCGGTAAGTCCTGAAGCCCAGCGGCTTGCCCCAGGTGCCCGAAATCTCGACCGCATCGAGCCCCGCCGGCTCGAGCGTGCGGATCAGAATCCGGCTCTTCTTCTGCATGTAGACGCGGTTCAAGCTCGCCACGAATGTCCCTCTGCTCCTGTCGTCCCGGCCCGGCCTGGCGGGCCTCGGGCGCCTCTCCGCCCGCCACTCCGGGCCGGATCAGGGCAGGGAAATACGGCATTTCTGTGGCGTCCCGGCCCTCCGCCCGGGGTCAGGCTGGCCAGCGGTGCTCAGGCAAACATCTGGCGCAGCGCCAAGGTCTGTCTTTGCCCCAGATCCGTGCCATGGGCGTCCAGGAATCCTTCGGCCGCCGCGGCCCCGGCGTCATGCAGCTGGCCGATCACCGTCGCGAGCGGCACCAGCTTGGTGGCAACGCTGAGATCGTTCATCAGCGCGTCATCGGCGATCATGTGAATGCGGGCGTTTTTCATGCTGCCGTCTTCGATCTTGCCCTGGCCGATCAGCCGCTGGACAAAATCGATGGCGCGCAGCTCGCGCAGAAGCGAGGAATTGAAGCTGATCTCGTTGATCCGGTTCTGGATATCCTGGGCGCTGCGCGGCACTGCGCGGCGTTCGATCGGATTGATGTTGATGATCACGATGTCATCGGGCAACGCGGGGTCGAACAGCGGAAACAGCGCCGGGTTGCCGGTATAGCCGCCGTCCCAATAGGCCTCGGTGGTGCCGTCGGGCTGGGCGATCTCGACCGCCTGAAACAGCGTCGGCAGGCAGGCCGAGGCCAGGATCACGTCGGTGTTGATCTCGTCACCGGTAAAGACCTGCACCTTTCCGTCGCGCACCCGGGTGGCGCAGATGTGAAGATCCGGGCCCTGCCCCTCGTCACAGACCCGGCCATAGTCGAAATGACCGACCACCTTGGCCAGCGGATTCTGGTAGAACGGCCCATAGGCATAAGGCGAGACCACCCGGCTCAGGGTGTCGACAAAGGCAAAGGCGGGCGAGGCCTCGATCGCACGCGCGACAAAATAGGGATCGGGAACAAAGTTCTCCATCCAGGCCGGGATGCGCATGTCGCCCAGCCCGCTGACCTCGTTCCAGAGCGCGCGCAGGCTCTCGCGGGCGCCCGCGCGGCCATTGGCAACCCAGCCGGATTTCAGCGCGGCGCCATTGAGCGCCCCCGCCGAGGTGCCCGAGATGCCGGCAATCTCGATCCACTCCTCTTCGAGCAGCCGGTCGAGCACCCCCCAGGTAAAGGCGCCATGCGCGCCGCCGCCCTGCAAGGCCAGATTGATCCGCACGGTCTCGGGCAATCACCTATCCACTTCTTCTGTTTGGAAACCCCCTTGGGGGGCAGGCCGGAGGGCCCGGCAGGCCCGCCTTTCTGAACCTACGGGCAAGGCCCGCAGCCGCGCCCTCAGAGCGCGGTCCAGCCGCCGTCGACGCTGATCGTGGTGCCGGTGATCTGTGCCGCCGCGTCGGAACAAAGGAACACCGCGGTGCCGCCGATCTGTTCGGTGGTGGCAAATTCCTTCGAAGGCTGGCGCTCGAGGATGACCTTCTGCTTGGCCTCTTCCTCGGTCATGTCGTATTTCTTCGCGGTGTCGGGGATCTGGCTTTCGACCAGCGGCGTCAGCACATAGCCTGGGCAGATCGCATTGGCGGTGATCTCCTCGCGTGCGCATTCCAGCGCCACGGTCTTGGTCATGCCGACAACGCCGTGCTTGGCCGTCACATAGGCCGATTTGTACGGCGAGGCGGTCAGCCCATGGGCGCTGGCGATATTGATCACCCGGCCCCAGCCCGCCTTGCGCATCAACGGCAGCGCCACGGCGGTGGTGTGAAAGGCCGAGGACATGTTGATCGCGATGATCGCGTCCCATTTGTCCTGGGGGAATTCATCGATCGGTGCCACATGCTGGATGCCGGCGTTGTTCACCAGGATGTCGCAGACCCCGGCCTGCTCGATCAGCGCGCGGCACTCCGCGCCCTTGGACATGTCAGCTTTGATATACCTCGCGGTCACGCCGAACTCTTCGCCAAGCGCGCGCGCCAGGGCGTGATCTTCGTCGCGGTCGGTAAAGGAGTTGAGCACCACATCGGCGCCGGCCCTGGCCAACTCGCGCGCCACGCCAAGCCCGATGCCAGAATTCGATCCCGTGATAACAGCCGTCTTGCCCTTGAGCGTCATGATCCGCGTTCCCTTGATGCCGTGATTCTGCACCGCAGCCTAGTCGCTGCATTTGCAAAAGGCCAAGGGGTTGCGCCGGGCGCGGACATCGCTAAGAGGCAGATCTGCTTGGGTTTTGGGCAGAAAAAAACCCCGGCACGAAGCCGGGGTTAAGTTATTGAGGCAGGTTTCATACAGGCAAGAAACCTATCGAGCAGTGCCCCCTTTATAAGCAATCTCGCGCCGGTATCCAAGCTAAAAGTTTGAAAAGGCATAAATCCCCCGTTACGGTCCGAGGCCAATAATATAAGGCATGCGGGAGATTGTTGCCAAAATGCGTCCAGTTTTTTTCCGTCACCTCGCCGCCGCGGGTGCCGCAGCGGCACTGATGTCCGTCGCCGGATTCGCCTGGGCCGCGCCTCAGCATGGCATAGCTATGTACGGAGACCCGGCCCTTCCCCCAGATTTTGAGCATCTGCCCTATGCCAATCCCGATGCGCCCACCGGCGGGCGTATCGTCACCGGCGAGACCGGCGGCTTCGACAGCCTCAATCCGCATATCGCCAAGGGCTCGGTTCCCTGGCAGTTGCGGTTTCTGGCCTACGAGAGCCTGTTGGGCCGGAGCTGGGATGAACCCTTCTCGCTCTACGGGCTTTTGGCCGAATCGATAGAGGTCGGGCCGAATCGAGGCTGGGCGGAATTCACCCTGCGCGAAGAGGCGCGGTTCTCGGATGGCAGCCCGGTCACTGTCGAAGACGTGATGTGGTCTTACGAGACGCTCGGCACCGAGGGCCACCCGCGCTACCACGGGCTGTGGAACAAGATCGAGACCATGGAGCAGACCGGTCCGCGCAAGATCCGCTTTACCTTCGCTGAAGAGGACCGGGAACTGGCGCTGCTGGTCGGCATGCGGCCGATCCTGAAAAAGGCGCAGTGGCAGGACAAGGATTTCACCCGCTCCGGGCTCGACAATATCCCGGTCTCGACCGCGCCTTACGTGATCGAGGATTTCGAGGCTGGCCGCTTCGTCTCGCTCAAGCGCAACCCCGAGTATTGGGGCAAGGATCTGCCCTTCCGCCGCGGCACCAACGTGATCGACGAGATCCGCATGGAGTTCTACGGCGACGGCTCGGTCGCCTTCGAGGCCTTCAAGGCCGGCGAGGTCACCACCAACCGCGAATTCAACGGCGGCAAATGGGAGACGCAGTATGATTTCCCGGCCTTCGAACGCGGCGATGTGATCAAATCGGTGATCCCGCATCAGCGGCCCTCGGGCATCACCGGTTTCGTGATGAACACCCGCCGCGAGATCTTTCAGGACTGGCGGGTCCGCGACGCGCTGATCCATGCCTTCAACTTCGAATACATCAACGAGACGCTCACCGGCGGCGAACAGCCGCGCATCACCTCGTATTACTCGAATTCGGTGCTGGCGATGCGGGACGGCCCGGCCGAGGGGCTGGTGGCCGAGTTTCTCGAGCCTTTCGAGGACGAGCTGCTGCCCGGCGCGCTCGAGGGATACGCCCTGCCCCAGGCCGATGGCTCGGCCCGCAACCGCAAGAACATCGCCAAGGCGATGGACTTGCTGGAACAGGCTGGCTGGACGGTGCAGGACGGCGTGATGAAGAACGCCGAAGGCCAGCCCTTCCGCTTCGAAATCCTGCTCAGCCAGGGCGCGACCGAAGAGCAATCGATGATCGACCTCTATACCCAGGCGCTCGAACGGCTGGGCATCAGCCCGACGGTCACGGTGGTCGACAGCGCGCAGTTCAAGGACCGCACCAACGACTACGACTTCGACATGACCTATTACCGGGTCGGCGTTTCGCTCAGCCCGGGCAACGAGCAGCGCCTCTACTGGGGCAGCGAGGGCGTCGAGGCGCCGGGCACCAAGAACTGGATGGGGATGAATTCGCCGGCGGCCGAGGCGATGATCGACAAGCTGGTCAATTCCGAAAGCCGCGAGCAATTCCTCGCCTCGGTGCGGGCGCTTGACCGGGTGCTGACCACCGGGCGCTATGTGATCCCGATCTATCAGTTCAACATCAGCCGGATTGCACATGTAAAGGAACTCAAGTACCCCGCGCACATCCCGATGTACGGCGACTGGATCGGCTGGCAGCCTGACGTCTGGTGGTATGAAGAGGACTGATCATTGCGTTGCATTCTCCTGATTGTCGCATGCGGCACGCTTGTCGCCTGCGGCCCGGTCAAGGCGGTCATCAAGGCGCCGGTCAACGCCGCCGACGCGGTGGTCGATACCCTGCTCTGACCAACGGAACCATGGCGGTGGCGCCACGCGCCGCCGCCCTTGCCGGTTTATATTCGAATTTTCCGATAATGACGCTTGAGGCGTTGCCGCGACATGCTAAGGTCCGTTCAGCGAGGGGCGATCTTGACATAGGGCGCCATTATGGACTGGAACGATATAAGCACGAACTGGACCGACAGCTTCAAACGGCTGAAGTCCCGCTTTCCGCGCATCGACGAACAGAAGTTCGGCGACGAGCCGGTGCGTCGTGACGTGCTTGCCGCGCATCTGGCGCATCAGCACGACCTGACCGAGCTTGAGGCCGAAGAGGAACTGCGCGACTGGGCCTATGTTCAAAGCCTCGCCCGCCAGGCCAGCGAACTCGAGGCCGGCTGAGCCCGCGCTCTGACGGCCCGCTCCGGTCTCTGACCTTCCGCTCCGGCCAACCTGTCACGCCAGCGATGTCATCCAGAGGATGGTGGCGTCATCCTGGCTGACGGAGATGACGTTGTGGCCCATGGTGGCATCGTAATAGGCGCTGTCGCCGCGGCGCATCTCGATCGGCTCGTAGAATTCGGTGTACAGCTTGATCGCCCCGGTCAGCACATACAGAAACTCTTCCCCGTCATGGCGCACCCAGCCGTCGAATTCCGCCAGGTCGCGGGCCCGGATGCGGGCGCGATACGGTAGCATCTGTTTCTTGGTCAGCCCTTCGGCCAGCAGCGCATGCTCATAGGTGGTCGTGGCATGTGCCGCGCCCTCGCCCGAACGGGTGACCGACATCCGGCCGTTGACCTTTTCGTTCTGCGGCTGGGTAAAGAGCTGCGGCACCGTGATGCCCAGCCCCTGCGCCAGCTTCTTGAGCGCGTCATAGGTGGGCGACATCTGGCCGTTTTCGATCTTGGACAGCGTCGACCGCGCCAGGCCCGCCTTCTTGGCGGCCTGTTCCAGCGTCCAGCCGTGGCCCTTGCGCAGCTCGCGCACACGCTCGCCCAGATCGAGCGGCTCGGTATGGATCGGCTCGCCGGTCTTGTCGCGGGCGACGCGGATCAACTGCGCATTGTCTTCTTTCGTCATGCAAATGCTATAGGCAGGCTTGGCCGCGCTTGCAACTCTGCCTGCGCTTACCTAGGCCTTGCGCCATGATGACGCCCGATGCATCCAGCCTGTTCGATCAGGGCCCGCCGCCGCCCTGCCCCGCGCCCTTCAACCTGGCCGGTTTCGTGCTGCGCCATGCCAGCGCCCAGCCCGACAAGATCGCGCTTGCCCTGCTCGGTCCGTCACGGGCCGAACGCTGGAGCTATGCCCGGCTCGAGGGTGCGGTGCGCGGCATCGCCACCGGGCTCTTGCAGCGCGGGCTGACCCCGGGCGACCGGGTGCTGATGCGGCTGGGCAATACCCCGGATTTCCCGCTGGCCTTCCTCGGCTGCATTGCCGCCGGGCTGATCCCGGTGCCGACCTCGGCCCAGCTCTCCGAACCCGAAACCGCGCGAATCATCGACATCCTTTCTCCGGCGCTCATCCTGCGTGACCCGGCAGTGGCCTGCGCCGAGACCGACGTGCCGCTGCTGCCCGCCGCCGCGCTGCACGAAATGGCCGCCCTGCCGCCGGCGGAATTCGCCCTGGGGGCCCCCGACCGCCCGGCCTATGTCGTCTTTTCCTCCGGCACCTCCGGCGTGCCGCGCGCGGTGGTGCACGCGCATCGCGCGGTCTGGGCGCGGCAGATGATGGTGGCGGGCTGGTACGATCTGCGCGCCAGCGACCGGCTCTGCCACGCCGGTGCCTTCAACTGGACCTTCACCCTCGGCACCGGCCTGCTCGACCCCTGGGCCGCCGGGGCGACCGCGCTGATCCCGGCGCCCGGCACCGATCCGGCGATGCTGCCGCTCCTGCTGAAACGCCACGACGCCACGCTCTTTGCCGCGGCCCCCGGCATCTTCCGCAAGCTGCTTTCGCGCCCGCTGCCGCCGCTGCCCAGGCTGCGGCATGCGCTCTCGGCCGGTGAAAAGCTGCCCGAGACCCTGCGCGGCGCCTGGCGGGCCGAGACCGGGACCGAGATCTACGAGGCCTACGGCATGTCGGAATGTTCGACCTTCATATCCTCCAGCCCGGCCACGCCCGCGCGCCGCGGGCTGCTGGGCAGGCCCCAGCCCGGCCGCCGCATCGCGCTTTGCGACGGGGACGGCCCGGTGCCGCTGGGAGAACCGGGCGAGATCTGCATTGCCGACAGCGATCCCGGGCTGATGCTGGAATACCTCGGCGCCCCCGAGGCCACCGCCGCCCGGCGTCATGGCGGCTGGTTCCATACCGGCGACCTCGGGCGGATGGAGACCGACGGCCAGATCGCCTATCTCGGCCGCGCCGACGACATGATGAACGCCGGCGGTTTCCGCGTCTCGCCGCAGGAGGTGGAACAGGCGCTGCACGATGTGCCCGGCCTCACCGGCCTCGCCGTCACCGATGTCGAGATCAAGGCCGACACCCGCGTCATCGCCGCCTTCTACACCGCCGAAACCGATCTGACCGAAGCGCTGACCCGCCGCGCCGAGGCGCAGCTTGCCCGCTACAAACAGCCCCGGCTGTTCCGCCGGCTGGACCGCCTGCCCACCGGCCCCAACGGCAAGCTGTCGCGCCGCGCCCTGCGCCGGGGGTTCACCACCTGACGGGGCCCCGGAGCGGCCCGCGTCCCGGCCCCCGCCGGGACCTCCCCCCTCGCCATTCCGGCAACATCCTGTTACATGCCCGGGAATTCCGCAACAAAGGTGCCTGTTCCATGGTCAAGCTCGATATCCTCTCAGACCCGATCTGTCCGTGGTGCTACATCGGCAAATCCTACCTCGATCGCGCCCTGGCGGCGGCACCCGATCACCCCTTTACCATCGAATGGCACCCCTTCCAGCTCAACCCCGAGATGCCCGCCGACGGCATGGACCGCCGCGCCTATCTCGAAGGCAAGTTCGGCGGCAAGGAGGCCGCGATCCAGGCCTATCTGCCGGTGCATGAACATGCCGAGACCGCCGGGCTGGAACTCCATCTCGACAAGATCACCCGCACGCCCAATACGCTCGACGCACATCGGCTGATCCACTGGGCCGGCATCGAGGGCAAGCAGACCGCCGCGGTCTCGGCCCTGTTCAAGGCCTATTTCGTCGAGGGCCGCGACATCGGCGATCATGACACTCTGGCCGATATCGCCGACGGGCTCGAGATCGACGCCTCGGTGATCCTGCGCCTGCTGCAAAGCGACAGCGACGCCCAAGACATCCGCGACCGCGACGCCGCCGCCCGCGACATGGGCGTGACCAGCGTGCCGACCTTCATCGTCGATGGCAAACATGCGGTGCCCGGCGCGCAACCGCCCGAACTTTGGGCAAAGGTGATCGCGGAAATTCGCGAAAAGTCCGCCTGAGCGCCACAGTCGGTATACATTTGCATACAGGGCTTCTTTTGAGACGCGGTTTGCTCTAGCACTATATCCAGTGTTCGAACCGACCTATCAAAAGAGGCCCCGATGACCCGGATCAAGGTAGACACCCCCATCGTCGAGCTCGATGGCGACGAGATGACCCGCATCATGTGGGATTTCATCAAGAAGAAGCTGATCGAGCCCTATCTCGATATCGACCTGCTGTATTACGATCTCGGTATCGAGGAGCGCGACCGCACCGACGACAAGGTGACCTTCGACGCCGCCGAAAAGATCAAGGAGATCGGCGTCGGCGTCAAATGCGCCACCATCACGCCGGATGAAGCGCGGGTCGAGGAATTCGGCCTGAAACGCATGTACCCCTCGCCCAATGGCACCATCCGCAACATTCTGGGCGGCGTGGTGTTCCGGGCGCCGATCATCTGCCGCAACGTGCCGCGCCTGGTACCGGGCTGGACCCAGCCGATCGTCGTCGGCCGCCACGCCTTCGGCGATCAGTACAAGGCCACCGATTTCCACTATCCCGGCCCCGGCAGGATCACCCTGAAATACGAAGGCGCCGATGGCACGGTGATCGAGAAAGAGGTATTTGACGCCCCCGCCGCCGGCGTCGCCATGGGCATGTACAACCTCGACGCGTCGATCCGCGATTTCGCCCGCGCGTCATTGAATTACGGGCTCAACCTCGGCTGGCCGGTCTATCTCTCGACCAAGAACACCATCCTCAAGGTCTATGACGGCCGCTTCAAGGACATCTTCGAAGAGGTCTACGAGGATGAATTCGCCGCCAGGTTCAAGGCCGCCGGCATCTGGTACGAACACCGGCTGATCGACGACATGGTGGCCAGCGCGCTGAAATGGTCGGGCGGCTTCGTCTGGGCCTGCAAGAATTACGACGGCGACGTGCAATCCGACACCGTGGCCCAGGGCTTCGGCTCGCTGGGGCTGATGACCTCGATCCTGATGACGCCCGATGGCAGGACGGTCGAGGCCGAGGCGGCCCATGGCACCGTCACCCGCCACTACCGCCAGCACCAGAAGGGCGAGGCCACCTCGACCAATTCCATCGCCTCGATCTACGCCTGGACCGGCGCGCTGAAACACCGCGCCAAGCTGGATGAAAACGTGGCCCTCCGGGCCTTTGCCGAAACGCTCGAGCGGGTGATCGTCGAAACCGTGGAATCCGGCCATATGACCAAGGATCTGGCACTGCTGGTCGGCCCCGATCAGAAGTGGCTCACCACCATGGGCTTCCTCGAAAAGATCGATCAGAACCTCGACCGCGCGCTCAAGGGGTAGGCTCGGCGAATCGCCGCGCCCGATTTCCGCCGCAATCGGGCGCGGCATTGTTTCGCCGGAGCGCGCAATCCCCCAAGGCCGCGCAGAATGGTTCCGACCAGGCAAAAGAGCCGCTGCAATTTGCTGAAAATGCGTCGTTTTTCGAGATGGAAGTTGTCAAAACAGCGGCTTGGGCTTACTCATGTCCCCATCGAATGAAAGTGGAAGACGCCCCCGGCGCAGGCCCCCACCCGCGGCCGCCCAGAGCTGGAGACGGCGGCCTCTTCCCCCCGGATCACAATTCCGCTGGACGGCTGAGGCCCTCTCAAGCGTTTCGCCCAAAGGCCGGCCCCGCTCTCACATCCGGGCCGGCCTTTCTCGTTCCCGTCTCGGTCCCGCACCACACGGGCGTCGGCCCTCACGCCTCCGGCGCGGCCCTGCCCCCCCGATAGCCCATCGCCACCACGAATTTCTCCGAGGAATCCGATCGCGAGCTCGGCGGTTTGACATGCGCCACCTTGGTGAAATTCTGCTTCAACAGCTTCTGAAGATCGCCCTCGGCCCCGCCGGCCAGCACCTTGGCGACAAAGGTTCCGCCGTCTTCCAGCACGTCAAAGGCAAAATGCGCCGCCGTCTCGCAGAGCATCATGATCCGCAAGTGGTCGGTCTGCTTGTGCCCCGAGGAGGCCGCCGCCATGTCCGACATCACCACATCCGCCGCGCCGCCCAGCCAGGTCTTCACCTTCTCGTCAGCGTCATCCTCGAGGAAATCGAGCTGATGGATCTCGGCCCCGGCAATCGGCTCGACCTCCTGGAGATCGATCCCCAGCACCGACCCCACCGCTTTGCCGCTTTTCTCGCCAAGCGCATTGACCCGTTTTACCGCCACCTGGCACCAGCCGCCCGGTGCACAGCCCAGGTCCACCACCCGCGCCCCCGGCACCAGAAAGCGGAACTTCTCGTCCAGCTCGAGGATCTTGAAGGCCGCGCGGCCGCGATAGCCCTCGGCCTGGGCCCGTTTGACATAGGGATCGTTCAACTGCCGCTGCAACCACCGCGTCGAGGACAGCTTGCGCCCCCGCGCGGTCTTGACCTTGACCTTGAGGTCGCGCTGCCCGCGCCCGGAGGTGTTCTTGCCGCTCGGTGTCTTCGCCATGGTCCAGCACTTCTTTTCTTCACAAATACCGCCGGGGGTTTGGGGGCAGAGCCCCCATTCCGGCCCGAAGGGCTCATTAAGCCTGCGCAGCAGCCATTGTCAAAGCGCCGGCCTCAGAACGGCCCGTCCTCGAGCACCCCGTCGGCCGACATCTGCGCATAAAGCAGTCCCTCGCGCAGCCCCCGGTCCGCCACCGAGAGCCGGTCGGTCGGCCAGCTCCGCAGCAGCGCCTGAAGGATCGCCGCGCCCGACATGATCAGCGCCTGCCGGTCCTGGCCGATCCGCGGATCGCGCCGCCGGCCCTCGGGGCCAAGCTCGAGATAGCGGTTGATCACCTTGTCGATCTGGTCGGAGGTCATCCGCAGCCCGTCCACCTTGGTCCGGTCATAGCGCTTCAGCCCGAGATGCGAGGCCGCCACCGTGGTCACGGTGCCGCTGGTGCCGACGATCTGGAACCCCTCGCGCGCCTGTTCGTCCTTGTAAGGCGCGAAATCGGCCAGGTTCTCCTCGAAGAACCACGACATCAGCGCATACCGCGCGGCATCGTCCTGCACGTCGTTGAACTGGTCGCGCAGCGTCGCCACGCCGAGCGGCACCGAGATCCAGTCCACCACCCGGGCCACCGGAAACGGGCTGTCGGCATTGTGAAAGCCGGCGTGCAGCCGCATGATCGCCCGCGGCCGGTCATGGTTGGGCACGGTCGAGAGATCGATCCAGACCAGCTCGGTCGAGCCGCCGCCGATATCCACCACGAGCAATTGCTCGGTTTTGGTCGAGACCAGGGGCGCGCAGGAGATCACCGCCAGCCGCGCCTCTTCCTCCGGCTCGATGATGTCGAGTTGCAGCCCGGTCTCGCGGCGGACGAATTTCACCAGGTCGCGGGCGTTCTTGGCCCGCCGACAGGCCTCCGTCGCCACCAGCCGCATGCGCGTCACCTTGTGGCGGCGCAGCTTCTGGCCGCAGATTCGCATCGCCTGAACCGTGCGCCCCATCGAGGCGCGGCTCAGCCGCCCGGAGCGTTCCAGCCCCGATCCCAGCTGCACCGACTTGGAGAAGCTGTCCACCACATGAAACTGACTGCCCTTGGGTTGGGCAATCAGCATGCGGCAGCTATTCGTGCCCAGATCCAGGGCGGCATAAAGCTCGTCCGGATTGGGCGGTTTCGGCGCGGGGCTCTCGACCGGTTTCGGGAATGCGCCCGCACCCTTGGGACGCCTGGGCGCCATCTTAACGCCCTCCGAGTATCGTGTTGCTTCCGAGGATAGGCGCGCGCCCGGCTTCGCGCAAGCCACCCTGTCATGCGATCGTCAACAAGGCGGCCTCTCGCCCGGGAAATCGGCATTGAGCCCGGCTCATCATCTGCATGAGTATTATGAGCGGGCTTCAGGGTTTCCCTTGGCGCCTCCTGCCTTTATCCAGAGTTCGGGCGCATCCGGCGTCGCTCGGACGCGGTCAATTGTCGAAATTGAGACGTGGCACCCGGCCCCCCTGATCTATTCAGGGTCCATCGGAGAAGGGGAATCGCATGGTTGATGTGACAGTGGTCTACTGGCGGGATATTCCGGCGCAGGTCATCGTCGGCAAGGGTCGCCGGGCTGCCAAGGTCCAGCTGCCGGAGCGGTTCGAACAGGCCATCGACAGGGCTGCAATGAAGGTTGGCGCCGACGGCACGGATGATTATCTGGCCGAATGGCGCAAGGCCGCCCCCTATCCGGTTGAGGGCGATGCCTCGGAGGTGGCCGCGCAGGAAGCGGCGCGGCTCGAGGCGGAGTATGATCGTGACAGGATCAAGGCTCTCATTGCCAACGACGGATGGGCAACTGCCGGCTAAGGCGGCCCGACCCGATGACGCCACACAAGCTATGGGAGGCCGCGATGGCCCTGCTCAGTTTCAAGAAGCGCGACACAGCGCCAGATCGTCCGGCCGCCGCCGAGGTCGAGGCCTTTCTGCAAGGCTATTCCATCGAAGTGATGCCCCGCACCGCCGAAAAGGTCGAGAGCTTTCGCGACCTGCTGGCACCGGGCACCCGGGTCTATATCGCCCATATCGACGGCACGCCGATCGAGGACATGGTTGCCACCGCCCGCCGGCTGGCCGACGAGGGCTATCCGGTGATGCCGCATTTCCCGGCGCGCATCATCAAGGACCGCGCGACGCTGGAAAACTGGCTGGCCATGTACCGCGGCGAGGCCGGCGTCGACCAGGCGCTGCTGCTGGCCGGGGGCGTCACGACGCCGGTCGGTGACTTCGACAGCTCGATCCAGCTCCTGGAAACCGGTCTCTTCGACAAGGCGGGCTTCAAGCGTCTGCATGTCGCGGGCCACCCCGAGGGCAACCGCGACATCGATCCCGACGGCGGCTCGGCCAATGTCGAAGCGGCGCTGCGCTGGAAGAACAAGTTCAACGAGACCACCGACGCCGAGATGGCGCTGGCCACCCAGTTCGCCTTCGAGGCCGGGCCGATCATCGCCTGGGCCGACGCGCTGCGCGAGGCCGGCATCACCCTGCCGATCCACATCGGCATCGCCGGCCCGGCCAAGCTGCAAACCCTGATCAAGTTCGCCATCGCCTGCGGTGTCGGCCCGTCGCTGAAAGTGCTGCAAAAGCGGGCGATGGATGTCTCCAAGCTGCTGCTGCCTTATGAGCCCACCGACGTCGTCACCGAGCTGGCGCTGCACAAGGCCCGCCACCCGGAATTCAACATCGAACAGGTGCATTTCTTCCCGCTGGGCGGGATCAAGGCCAATGCCACCTGGGCCATCGACCACGGCGGCGCGGCCACCCGCCCCGCCAGCCAGACCTGAGGACAGACATGCCCGCGTTGCTTTTCGATCTCGACGGAACGATGCTCAATTCGGATCCGATCCATCTTCAGGTCTACAAGGAGATGTGGGCAGCGCGTGGCATGGAGCTGGCGGACGCGGAATACATGACACATATGCACGGCCGCCTGAACGTCGATATCTATGCCGAATTCCTGCCCGACGAGCCCGACCACCAGGGCCTGTCGGACTGGAAGGAAGCGCAGTTCCGCGCGCGCCTGCCGCGGCCCTATCCGGCCATGCCGGGGGTCGAGGCGCTGGTGGCGCAGGCGGTGGCCGAGGATTGGCCGCGCGCCATCGTCACCAATGCCATGCGGCTCAATGCCGAAGCGATGCTGGGCGCGATCGGGCTGCGCCAGCATTTCGAGGTGATCGTGATCGGCGAGGAATGCCCCAGGGGCAAACCCGATCCCTATCCCTATCAGGAGGCCATGCGCCAGTTGGGCGTCACCCCTGATCAGGCGGTGGCCTTCGAAGACAGCCCCTCGGGCACCCGCGCGGCGCGCAGCTCGGGGGCCTATACCGTGGGCATCCGCTCGGGTCTGGACGACCACAGCCTGCGCCAGGCCGGGGCGCATGTCACCCTGCAAGATTTCACCGATCCCGCGCTGTCAGATGTCCTGAAGCGCTTCAAAGGAGTAGCCGCATGACGCGCACCATCGTCGAGTCGAAAACCAAAACCGCCGTCTTGGGCTTTGACGAGCCGTTCTGCGTCATTGGCGAACGGATCAACCCCACCGGCCGCAAGAAGCTGGCCGCCGAGCTGGAGGCCGGCGATTTCTCGACCGTCGAGACCGACGCGCTGGCGCAAGTCGCCGCCGGGGCCAATATCCTCGATATCAACGCCGGGGTGGTCTACAACTCCAACCCCAACCCGAACGAGACCGAGCCGCCGCTGATGACCAAGATCATCGAGCTGGTGCAGGGCCTCGTCGACGTGCCGCTCTGTATCGACAGCTCGGTGCCGGGCGCGCTCGAGGCCGGCCTGGCCGCTGCCGAAGGTCGGCCGCTGCTGAACTCGGTCACCGGCGAGGAGGAGCGGCTGGAGCTGGTGCTGCCGCTGGTCAAGAAATACAACGTGCCGGTGGTGGCGATCTCGAACGACGACACCGGCATTTCCGAGGATCCCGACGTGCGCTTTGCGGTCGCCAGGAAGATCGTCGAGCGCGCCGCCGATTTCGGCATTCCGGCGCATGACATCGTGGTCGACCCGCTGGTGATGCCGATCGGCGCCATGGCGACGGCGGGCAAGCAGGTCTTTACCCTGGTGCGCCGGTTGCGCGACGAACTGGGGGTCAACACCACCTGCGGCGCCTCGAACATCTCGTTCGGCCTGCCCAACCGGCATGGCATCAACAACGCCTTCCTGCCGATGGCCATGGGCGCCGGCATGACCAGCGCCATCATGAACCCGGTCCAGATGCCGGTAACCCAGGCCAGGATCGCCGAAAAGAAGGCGGAAGTGGCTGCCGCCGGACTCGTTCTGCCCGAGGGGATGGACGACGAGACCTTCGTGACGCTCTTTGGCCTCGGCTCGACCAAGGTGCGCCCCGGCAAGGAGATGGAGGCCATTCGCGCCGCCAACCTGCTGACCGACAACGACGCCCATGGCGGCGCCTGGATCGCGTTCAACAAGGTGGCGCCGAAAGCCGGCCAGGAAGGCCGCGGCCGGGCCGGCCGCAGCGGCGGCCGCCGGCGCCGGGCCTGAGGGCGGAGCGAGGGGCCAGCCCCTCGCGCTCCCCGAGGTATTTCGAGCAAGAGGAAATCAGGGGCGCTGGCCGAGGTCGGCGCCCCTTTCGGGTTCGGGCGGTCAGCGGCCTTCGTATTGCGCCGGGCGCTTTTCCATGAAGGCCAGAACACCCTCCTTGAAGTCGCGGGTCTGGCCGCATTTGCCTTGCAGCCGGGCCTCGAGCAGGAGCTGGTCGTCGAGCGGATTGTCGAACGAGCTGCGGATCGCGGTCTTGACGTGCCGGTAGGCTTCGGTCGGGCCCTTGGCGAGATGGGCGGCGCGGGCTTTCCAATGGGCGGCAAAGGCGTCATCCTCGACCGCTTCCCAGATCATGCCCCAATCGCTGGCCTGCTGCGCGCTGATCCGGTCGGCGAACAGCGCCGCGCCCATCGCCTTGGCGGCGCCCATCTGACGCGGCAGCCAATAGGTGCCGCCGGCGTCGGGGATCAGGCCGATGCGGGTGAAGGCCTGGAGGAAAAAGGCGCTCTCGGTGGCAATAACCACATCCGCCGCCAGCGCGAGATTGGCGCCGGCCCCGGCGGCCGGGCCGTTGACGGCGCAGATCGTCGGGATCGGGCAATCGAAGATCGCGCGCAGCATCGGCACATATTCATCGCGCAGCACCCGCTCCAGATCGAGCTTGGCGGCAGAGCTGGCATCGCCCAGATCCTGGCCAGAGCAGAAGGAGGGCCCGGCCCCGGTCATCACCAGCACGCGGGCCGTTTCGCCCGCCGCCCGCACGGCATCGGTGATCTCGGCGCGCATCTGGGTGTTGAGCGCGTTCATCACATCGGCGCGGTTCAGCGTGAGTACGGCGATGTCGTCGGAAATCTCGAGGGTGATGGCTTCGTAGTTCATGTCTCGCGGCCCTGGTGTTTGCTGTCGGCGCGAGACTGGCGCAATGGCAGGTCCGAGGCCAGAGCAAACGCGGCGTCACGCCGCCTCTCGGCGCCAGGCCTCAAGCGCCGGGTTGTCACCGGCGCCCGCAGAGGGGTCGGGCGCATCCGGCGCCTGCATGTCGTCAAGCCGGCGCAGATTGTCGACCACCTGCGGCACCTGCGCGACGGTCTGCGCCAGCTCGCGCCGGAACGCCTGGCCCTTGGCCTGGTGGCGGGCGCCGAAATAGAAGCTGACGATGGCCCCGAGCAGCCACCACAAAGGCTCTGGCACCAGGGCGATGCCCTGCATCCGGGCCGCGAACCAGATCGGATCGGCCATCGCCGCCACGAAGAGGCCCAGCGTGCCCATCGCCATCGCCGGCCGCGGCAGCCGGTTCACCGCATCCATCAGCCGGTCGAACCAGCCGCGCCGGTCGCGGCGGAACTCCTTGCCAAATTGCGCCAGCGTCGCCTGGTGCAGCGTCACCTCGCGCGCGGCGCCCTTTTCGGCATTCTCGCGAAACACCTCGACCGTTTCGACCAGGGCATTGCGGCCGCCGCCAAAGACAAGCGACAGGGCCCGTTCGATCAGCCCCATGCCGCCACCCTCCGGCCGAATTCCGCATCTGTCAGGTGATAGCGCGGCGAGATGAAATCCTCGGCCCGCCGGATCCAGCCTCCCTTGCCGCCGGCCCGCGTGCGGGCATATTTGCGGCTGGCCGGGCGCCGGTCGGCGAGACGGAAATAGTAGTTGCGCCGGGCAATGCCATAGGCGTCGGCGAAATGGCGCGGGCCGGCCCGTTCGGCCCGGGCGGCGGCGGCGGCGGTCTGCGGGCCGATCACGCCGTCGACGGCGATCTTCTGGCCCATGTCGCACAGCAGCCGCTGGAGGATCTTGACCGCATTGGCGCCGGCGTTGACATACATGTCAAAGGCGCTGGCCTGAATGCTTTCGGGCAGTTTCGCGATGCCGGGCCGAATGAAGTAATGGCGGATGAAGATATCCACCGCCTGCTCCTGGGTCAGCCGGCGGACATCGGCCGTTGTCACCGCGCCGTCACCGTCGAGATCGAGCCCGAGCCGGCGCAGGGTGTGAATGGTGACACCGTGCTTGGTAGCGCCGCCGGGATCGTCGGGGTCGTTCACATAGCCGCCCTCGCGGGCGATGATCTCATCGGCAATCTGCCGGACCGAATGTTGCAGCATCTCTGCCTCGCTTGCGCTGTTGACGCGACAAGTCTGGGCAGGACGGGGTTAACGCAGGCTCATGCCAGCGTGCGGTGCAACATCCGGCGGCCGCACACCACGCCGGATGCCGGCGCGGGCAAATCAGCCCTCCGGCTCTTGGTAGACACCTTGCTCCTTGAGCGCGTCCACCACCTCTCGCGGCATGTAGGTCTCATCGTGTTTGGCAAGGATTTCAGAGGCCTCAAAGGTTCCGTTGATGTATTTCCCGGTGCCCACCATGCCCTGATTCTCGGCAAAGAGGTCGGGCAGGATGCCCTGATAGCTGACCGGCACGACGGCGTTGCCATCGGTCACCTTGAAATCGATCCGGTTGTCCTGCCCCTGTTGCAGCGAGCCGGCTTCGACCAGCCCGCCGATGCGGAACACCTCGGTTTCGCGCGGCGGATCGGCAACCACTTGCGACGGCGAGCGGAAGAAGTTGATCCCGTCGCGCATGGCATAGCCGATCAGCCCGGTGGCCAGCACAAGCGCCACCGCTGCCACGGCGATCACCTGAATACGGCGTTGTTTTTTCAGGTTTCTCATCAGCGACCTCCCTATGGAAACAGCGGCGCCATCATCAGCCCGGCGGTTTCTTCCAGCCCAAGCATAAGATTGGCATTCTGAAGCGCTTGTCCAGAGGAGCCCTTGGTCAAATTGTCCAGTGCGACAATAAGGATCGCCCGCCCCGCGATGCGGTCGCCGGTGACACCGACATGCACGAAGTTCGAGCCGCGCACGTGATGGGTGCTCGGGGTCTGGCCAAACGGCAGCACCTCGACAAAGGGCTCATCGGCATAAGCCTTGGCAAAGGTCTCATGCACCTGGGCCGCATCGCCGCTGACATAGCCGGTGGCCAGAATGCCGCGATTGGCCGGGATCAGGTGCGGAGTAAACTGGACCTTGACCTCGCGGCCGGCAAGTGCCGAGAATTCCTGATCGAATTCGCCCAGATGCCGGTGTGTGCCGCCGACCGCATAGGCATTGTACCCCTCGGACAGCTCGGCATGCAGCAGGTTTTCCTTGAGACTGCGCCCGGCGCCCGAAACGGCACATTTCATGTCGAGGATGATGTCGTCCAGCCCGATCACCCCGGCGGAAATCAACGGCCGCAGGGCAAACTGGCCGGTCGCGGCATTACATCCGGTGCCGGCCACCAGCCGCGCGGCGCGGATGTCGTTGCGGTAGAACTCGGTAAGGCCATAGACCGCCTCGCCCTGCATCTCGACCGCGGCGTGGGCGTTGCCGTACCATTTTTCATAGGCCGCCGGATCACGCAGCCGGAAATCGGCGGACAGATCGACGATCTTGAGGTCGCGCGGCAGATCGCGGATCACCTCCTGGCTGGTCTTGTGCGGCAGGGCGCAGAAACACAGGTCGATGCCGGCAAAGTCGATCTCGTCGATCCTGACCAGATCGGGCAGATCGAGATGGCGCAGATGCGGGAAGACATCGGCCATCTTCAGGCCGGCCTTGCGCTCGGCCGCAAGCGCGGCGATTTCCATATCGGGATGGGTGGCGATCAGCCGGACCAGCTCTGCCCCGGTATACCCCGACGCGCCGAGGATTGCGATTTTCTTTGTCATATCAAGATCTCCCACAAGGGTATGAATGTGCCGCACGAGGCCTGCGGTCAGGGCCGTCGCCGCGCGTGCATTGGATCACGGTCAGGCTTTGACGAAGTCGATCTTTCGTCGCAGAAACCGCGTGGCGCCATCGCTCACCCGGCGCGGATCGCCGGTGGTCAGAAAGCGGGTTTCTCCGGCATCGCCAACCATTTGCGGATGGCGATGCAGGTAATCCGCGAGGCTCTCGGCGACGATATCGGCCTGGCTGAACACCTTGACATCGGGGCCCAGGGACTGCTGAAAAATCTCGGCCAGAAGCGGATAATGGGTGCATCCCAACACCGCCGCCTGCGGCCCAGGCATCTTACGCCTAAGCGCTTCGACATGGCTGCGCACCAGCGCTTCGGCAAGGATCAGATCGCCTTCTTCAATGGCGTCGACCACGCCGCCGCAAGCCTGAGCTTCGACGTCTACCCCTATGGCGCGAAAGGCCAATTCGCGCTGAAAAGCCCGGCTCGATACGGTGGCCGGCGTGGCAAAGAGCGCCACGTGCTTGATCGCGACTTCGCGCGGCGGCGACTGGTCGCCCCAGTTTCGCTCGGTCATGGCCTCGATCAGCGGCACAAAGACGCCGAGCACCCGCTTGCCCTGCGGCACGCCGGCCTCTTGCATCCGGCGCAGCGCGGCGGCGCTGGCGGTGTTGCAGGCGAGGATCACCAGATCGCAGCCCTCATCCCAGAGACGGGTCACGCCGGCGCGGGTGAGATCGTGGATGTCATCCACCGTGCGCACGCCATAAGGCGCATGCGCCGAATCCGCATAATAGACAAAGGGCACCTCCGGCAGCCGCCTCGCCACCGCGTCCCAGACCGTCAGCCCCCCGAGGCCGCTATCGAAAATTCCAACTGCCATCAGCGCTTACGACCTGTGCCGCTCCTCGAACTCGAACCCGTAATCATAGGATTCCAAAGGTGTCGGAGACAGCTCATACGTGGCTTTGCGCAGGAAATCCATCATTGCCCGCCCATCCTTGGCGCGGGCCTGCAACTCCGCACGCGGGATCGGCTCGCCGATCGCCACCCGCACCGGGGTGTTGACCCGCCGCCGAAACTCCTGGATCAGCAGCCCCATGCGCAGGGTGTTGTGCAGATGGCTGGCCAGCTGGAACAGCCGCGAGGTGTGGCCATCGAAATAGATCGGCACCACCGCCGCATCGGATTTCGCGATCATCCGCGCGGTAAAGGTGCGCCACCCCGGATCCATCGGCCGCCTGAACGGTTTGACCGCGGTCGAAACCGTACCGCCGGGAAAGATGCCGATGGCGCCGCCCTCGGCCAGATAGGCCAGCGAGGCCTTGCGGGTCTCGATATTGGTGCGCATCGCCTCCTTGGATTCCGAGAAATCGACCGGCAGGATAATCCGGTCGAGCTCGGAGGCCTTGCGGAAAATCTTGTGCGCCATGATGCGGAAATCGCCCCGCACCACCGACAGGATATGGCCCAGCATCAGCCCGTCGAGAATGCCGTAGGGATGATTGGCAATAACGATCAGCGGGCCGTCCCTGGGGATATTGTCCAGCGCGCCGCGCGTCACCTCCAGCCCCAGACCGTAACGTTCGACCATGACCTGCCAGAAATCCTCGCCATCGGCGACGGCCAGCTCATAGCCATCGGCACGCTTGATCAGGCCAAGCCGGCCGGTGGCATTTTCCATCAGCCGGATCATGGCGCGGCCGCCACGGGTCTCGGCGGAATAGGCATAAGAGATGTCTCTGGCGACCTGCCGCTTGCTCTGCATGGCAAGACCTTTGTCAGGGGTTTTCGGCCTGTTTACATCCCTTTCCTGCCCGCTTCAAAGCAAAACCGCGTGGGCTCATTCGGCTGCCTTGCGCAGTTCGGGCCCGCCCGCGCGGATCACCGCCAGAAGCTCTTCGCGGCGCTTGGCCGCCTTGGCTTCATTGGCCGCCTTGACCGGGCCAAAGCCGCGAATATCGAGCGGCAGCCGCGCCAGCGCGATGATGGCGTCGCGGGCATTGGCCGTCAGACCGGGCAGAACCTCGTCCAGGTCGCGCTCGTATTGCGTGATCAGGGCGCGTTCCAAGCGGCGATCCGCTGAATAGCCAAAGACATCCAGCGGCGTGCCGCGCAACCCTTTGAGCTTGGCGAGGATTTTCATCGGCCCAAGCAGCCATTCGCCGAACTCGCGCTTTTTCGGGCGGCCGTCGGGGCCCGCCTTGCTCAGGATCGGCGGGGCCATGTGCAGGCGCATCTTGAACTCACCCTCAAAAGTGCCTTTGGCCTTTTCCCGGCTGTCGATCAGCAGCCGCGCCACTTCATATTCGTCCTTGTAGGCCAGCAGCTTGTGATAGCCGAGCGCCACCGCCTCGCGCAGCGCCTCGTCCTCGATTGCATCGACGCGGCCGCGATAGCGCTTGGCCAGCCGATTGCCCTGATACCGGGTGAGATGATCGGCGCGGAAGGCGATGCGCTCTTCCAGAGATTTGGGCAGCTCGACCACCCTGGGTTTGGCCATCTCGTCGGCCTCTTGCGGGTACAGCGCAGCCCAGCGCCCGATTTCGAAAGCGCGCTGGTTGCGCTCGACCGCCTGGCCGTTCATCTCGACCGCCTGAAGGATGGACGCATGGCTGAGCGGCACGAGGCCTTTCTGCCAGGCGGCGCCAAACAGGATCATGTTGGAATAGATCGAGTCGCCCATCACCGCGCGGGCCAGTTCCGATGCGTCGAACATCGTCAGCCGATCTTTGAGCCGCGCCTCAAGAGCGAGCTGCAACCTGTCGGACGGAATGGAAAATTCCGTATTTCTGGTAAAGTCGCCGGTGATGATTTCATGGCTGTTGACCACGCCGCCGGTGCGCCCGCTGCGCATCAGGCCGATGGTCTTGGCCCCGGCCGAGACCACCAGATCACCGCCGATCAGCGCATCCATCTCGCCGGTTGCGACACGGATCGCGCTGATATCAGCGGGTTTTTCCGCCAGCCGGCAATGGATCGCCACGGCGCCGCCCTTCTGCGCAAGGCCGGCCATTTCCATCATGCCGGCGCCCTTGCCGTCAAGCTGGGCGGCCTGGGCCATCACCGCGCCGATGGTCACCACGCCGGTGCCGCCGACGCCGGTGATCACCACGTTGTGGGTGCCGTTGATCGCCGGCAATTCGGGTTGCGGCAGGTCCGGCAGGTCAAGCTCGCGCGTGGCACCCTTTTTCACCTTGGCCCCTTCCAACGTGAGGAACGACGGGCAAAACCCTTTCAGACAAGTGAAATCCTTGTTGCAGGCCGATTGGTCGATGGCCCGTTTGCGGCCAAGTTCGGTCTCTTCCGGCACGATGGCGACGCAGTTCGACTGCACGCCGCAATCGCCGCAACCCTCGCAGACGTCGGTGTTGATGAACACCCGCCTGTCGGGATCGGGGAACTTGCCGCGCTTGCGCCGGCGGCGCTTCTCGGCAGCACAGGTCTGGATATAGACGATGGCCGACACGCCTTCGATCTCGCGGCACCGGGTCTGGACGTTCTCCATCTCGTCGCGCTCCTGAATTTCCACGCCCTTGGGAAATTTCTCGAGATCGACGTCTTCTTTCTGGTCGTAAACCACGAAAACCTTGTTCACGCCCATCGCCTGCAATTCGCGCACGATGCGATAGGGGCTAAGGTCGCCCTCGTTGGGCTGGCCGCCGGTCATGGCGACGGCGTCATTGTAGAGGATCTTGTAGGTGATATTCGTCCCTGCCGCCAAGGCGGCGCGGATCGCCAGCGACCCGGAGTGGTTGTAGGTGCCGTCGCCGAGGTTCTGGAACACGTGGTTGGTGTTGGAAAACGGCGCCTCGCCGATCCAGTTCGCGCCCTCGGCCCCCATATGCGTAAAGCCAGTGGTCTGGCGGTCCATCCATTGCACCATGTAGTGACAGCCGATGCCGGCATAGGCCCGGCTGCCGTCGGGCACCTTGGTCGAGGTGTTGTGCGGACAGCCGGCGCAGTAATAGGGCAGCCGCGCCGCGATCTCCTGGGCGTTGTCGCCGGCGCGGGCCTGGCGCAGCGCGTCGAGCCCGGCGCGGATGCCATCGGTGCCGCGCCCTTCTTCGATCAGGATGTCGCCCAGTTTTTCGGCAATCCAGATCGGATCGAGCGCGCCACGGGTCGGGAAAAGCTCGTCGCGGTGCATGCCGCCGGCCCCGCCCTTGTACCAGCCATAGACGCGGCGGCCCCGCCGGTCGTCGAAGATTGCTTCCTTGACCTGCACCTCGATCAACTTGCGCTTTTCCTCGACGATGACGATCAGGTCGAGCCCCTCGGCCCAGTCGTGGAAGGAATGCATGTCGAGCGGGAAGGTCTGGCCCACCTTGTAGGTGGTGATACCCAGCCGGTCGGCCTCACCCTCGTGGATGTTGAGCAGGCTCATTGCATGTTGCAGATCGAGCCAGTTCTTGCCCGCGGCGACAAAGCCGATCTTGGCGCCGGGCTTGCCCCAGACGCGCTTGTCCATCCGGTTGGCGCGGGAAAAGGCCTCGGCGGCAAACCGCTTGTAATCGATCATCCGCGCTTCCTGGGCATGCGGCGTGTCGCCTAGCCGGATGTTGAGACCGCCTTCGGGCATGTCGAAGTCAGGCAAGCGGAAGCTCAGACGGTGCGGGTCGCCATTGACCACGGCGGTGGTCTCGATGGTGTCCTTCATCGTCTTGAGGCCGACCCAGAGCCCGGCAAACCGCGACAGGGCAAAGCCGTAGAGGCCGTAATCAAGGATCTCCTGCACCCCGGCCGGCGAAACCACCGGCATATAGGCATCGACAAGCGCCCATTCCGACTGGTGCAGCACGGTCGAGCTTTCGCCGGTGTGGTCGTCGCCCATCGCCATCAGCACGCCCCCCAGCGCCGAGGTGCCCGCCATATTGGCATGGCGCATCACGTCGCCGGAGCGGTCCACCCCCGGCCCCTTGCCGTACCAAAGGCCGAAGACGCCGTCATATTTACCCTCGCCGCGCAGCTCGGCCTGTTGCGAGCCCCAGAGCGCGGTGGCGGCCAGGTCTTCGTTCAGCCCGGGATTGAAGGTGACATCGGAGGCACGCAGCAGCTTTTCCGCCTTGCTCATCTGAAGATCGACCGCGCCCAGAGGCGAACCGCGATAGCCGGTGACATAGCCTGCGGTATTGTGCCCGGCCGCTGCATCGCGCGCCTTTTGCGCCAGCATCAGCCGGACAAGCGCCTGGGTGCCGTTCAACAGGACAGGCGATTTCGTCAGATCGAACCGGTCGTTCAGGGAAATTTTCTGCTGGCTCATGGACCCCTCCCAAGGTGCTGCGCGTGCTAGAGTATAGCGCCATATTAGGTCATAATTGCTGACCTTACGAGGAAAATTTTTCGTGACATTGCCATGTTAGCGTTATCTAGGCGTCATAAAGGTTTTTCTTGCAAAATCAGGCGACAGGCATCACGAAAGAAACGACTATGGATTGGGATAAACTCAGAATATTTCATGCGGTTGCCGACGCCGGCAGCCTGACGCATGCGGGCGATGTGCTTCACCTGTCGCAATCGGCGGTGAGCCGGCAGATCCGTGCGCTCGAAGAAAGCCTGAACACGACGCTGTTTCACCGCCACGCGCGGGGGCTGATTCTCACCGAACAAGGCGAGCTGCTGTTCGACGCCACCTCGTCGATGAACAAACGGCTCGAAGCGGCCGCCGCGCGCATCCGTGACAGCGAGGAAGAGGTCTTTGGCAGCCTGCGGGTGACCACCACCACCGGCTTCGGCTCGCTCTGGCTGGCGCCACGTCTGGCCAAGCTTTATGAAAAATACCCCGACCTCAACATCGACCTGATGCTCGAGGAGCGCGTGCTCGACCTGCCGATGCGCGAGGCCGACGTCGCCATCCGCATGAAAGAGCCGAGCCAGGCTGATCTCGTGCGCAAGCGGCTGATGTCGGTCTGGATGCGGCTCTATGCGTCGCCGGAATATCTCGAACAGCATGGCACCCCCCAATCGCTGGATGATCTGGAAAACCACAGGTTGATCTGTCAAAGGACCGATTCTACCCAGGTAGGTGCCGGTCAAGTCTTTGTTCAGCGTTTGCTGACCTATGACGTGAAATCGACGCTCAACGTGAACAACTATTTCGGTGTGCTTCAGGCGGTGATCAACAATCTCGGCATCGGCGTTCTGCCGCATTACGTGATCGAGGATTTCCCCCGGGCCGTGCGGGTTCTGCCCGATGAAGAGAGCGGCGAAATCCCTGTTTTCCTTGCCTATCCCGAAGAGTTGCGGCAATCTCGCCGTATCGCTGCTTTCAGGGATTTCGTTCAGGAGGAAATCATCGCGCATCGCCGCCAGCTGCGTGAGAACGTCTGAGCCACAGCCAACAACCCGCCCCGACGCCCACGAATTGATCACTCGCGAGGTGAGGTATGCCTGCAACGCATACCCACTATGCTGCACATGCGGCATTAATTCCCTTGATCGACTCAGCCCTGCGACTTATTTCAGCTTCATGAAGTTTGATTGCGCATCGCGCCAGACTTCATACCTCCCTGTTGGACTTCGGCCGAGCTTAGTGCTCGGCCTTTTTTTTGGCTGCCCGGAGTTTGAGCATCCGGCGCAACAGGTTTGAGCGCGCGCGAAACCCGGATTGTACCCGTCACGCCCATGTCGTAAACGGAGCCCAAACCGGAGCCTGGGGATTTTACGGATATGCAAGAGCCTTCCATCACGCCCGATCTGATCGCCGCACACGGGCTGAGCCCCGATGAATACGATCGGATCCTCGAAATCATCGGGCGTGAGCCAAGCTTTACCGAGCTTGGCATCTTCTCCGCCATGTGGAACGAACATTGTTCCTACAAATCCTCCAAGAAGTGGCTGCGCACCCTGCCGACCGACGGCCCGCAGGTGATCTGCGGCCCCGGCGAAAACGCCGGCATCGTCGATATCGGTGACGGCCAATGCGTGGTCTTCAAGATGGAGAGCCACAACCACCCGTCTTATATCGAGCCCTACCAGGGCGCGGCCACCGGCGTCGGCGGCATCCTGCGCGATGTCTTTACCATGGGCGCCCGGCCGATCGCGGCGATGAACTCGCTCAGCTTTGGCGAGGTGGCGCACCCCAAGACCAAACAGCTGGTCAACGGTGTGGTCGAAGGTGTCGGCGGCTATGGCAATTGCTTCGGCGTGCCCACCGTCGGCGGCGAGCTGCGCTTTGACCCGGCCTACAATGGCAACTGTCTGGTCAACGCCTTTGCCGCAGGCCTGGCCGAGACCGACAGTATCTTCTACTCTGCCGCCTCGGGCGTCGGCATGCCGGTGGTCTATCTCGGCGCCAAGACCGGCCGCGACGGTGTGGGTGGCGCGACCATGGCTTCGGCCGAGTTCGACGACACCATCGAGGAAAAGCGCCCCACCGTTCAGGTCGGCGATCCGTTTACCGAAAAGCGCCTGATGGAGGCGACGCTCGAGCTGATGCAGACCGGCGCCGTGATCTCGATCCAGGACATGGGCGCCGCCGGCCTCACCTGCTCTGCAGTGGAAATGGGCGACAAAGGCAAGCTGGGCATTCGGCTCGACCTCGAGAATGTGCCGGTGCGCGAAGAGAACATGAGCGCCTACGAGATGATGCTCTCGGAAAGCCAGGAGCGCATGTTGATGGTGCTGCGCCCGGAAAAGGAGGCCGAGGCCAAGGCGGTCTTTGACAAATGGGACCTCGATTTCGCCATCGTTGGCGAGACCATTGCCGAGGACCGTTTCCTCATCATGCACAACAACGAGGCCAAGGCCGATCTGCCACTGTCGCAGCTCGCCTCGACCGCGCCGGAATACGACCGGCCCTGGGTCGAGACGCCCGCCGCAGAAGCCCTGGCCGATGTGCCCGAGATCGACGGTGTCGACGGGCTCAAGGCGCTTCTGGCCTCGCCCAACTATGCCGCGCGCAATTGGGTCTACGAACAATATGACAGCCAAGTCATGGCCGACACCATCCGCACGCCGGGCTTTGGCGCCGGGCTGATCCGGGTGCATGGCACCGCCAAGGCGCTGGCCTTCACCTCGGACGTGACGCCGCGCTATGTGCAGGCCAACCCGGTCGAAGGCGGCAAGCAGGCGGTGGCCGAAGCCTATCGCAACCTCACCGCCGTGGGTGCCAAGCCCCTGGCCACAACCGACAATCTCAACTTCGGAAACCCCGAAAAGCCCGAGATCATGGGCCAGTTCGTCGGCGCCATCAAGGGCATCGGTGCGGCCGTCGCCGCGCTCGACATGCCGATCGTCTCGGGCAATGTCTCGCTCTACAACGAAACCGACGGTGCCGCGATCCTGCCGACGCCCACCATTGGCGCGGTCGGGTTGATCGACGACGCCGAACACGCCATCACCGGCGTGCCGCGCGAGGGCCATGTGCTCTTGATGCTGGGCGCGGCCGAGGGGCATCTGGGCCGCTCGGCGCTGCTGGCAGAGGTGTTCAACCGCACCGATGGCGACGCGCCGCATGTGGATCTCGAGGCCGAGAAGGCGGCCGGCGATTTCATCCGCGACAACCGCGACTGGATCACCGCCTGCACCGATATCTCGGACGGTGGCCTGGCGCTGGCGACCTATGAGATGGCCGAGGCCGGCGACGTCGGCGCGGTGCTCACGGTCACCGACACGACCGGGTTGTTCGGCGAGGATCAGGGCCGCTATCTGATCGCCTGCAACTTCGATCAGGCCGAGGCGCTGATGGGGGCGGCGGCCAAGGCCGATCTGCCGCTGGTCACGGTCGGCAAATTCACCGGCAGCGATCTGGTCATCGGCACTTCCAGCGCCGCTGTCGCGGAATTGCGGGAAACCTCTCGCGCCACCCTGCCCGCGCTCTTCGGCTGAGCCGATGCGGCGCCGGCTGACCTTTCTGATCGGCGCGCACAAGACCGCCTCGACCCATTTGCAACGCGCGCTGGTGGCGCAGCGCGCGGCGCTGGCCCCGGCCGGCGTCGGCGTGATCGGCCCGTTGCCGATCGGCGGCACCCTGCTGCCGCTGTCCGAACTGCTGCGCGGCCGGGCCGAGCCCGACCTGCTGGCGCTGGCCTCGGAGGGGTTTCTGCACAAACATGCGGGAGACGCCGAAACCGTGGTGCTGATGAACGAGAACATCCTCAGCGCCTCTCTGGCCCCCGACATGGCCTTCAAGGACGGCCAGCTCTACAAATTCGCGCCGCAGCGGGTAAAACGGCTGCTCGACCTCTTTCCCGGCCATGACATCCAGGTCGGCATGGCGGTGCGCAACCCGGCCGGCTTTCTGGTCTCGTCCTGGCAGGAACACATGAAAGGCCATGCCTTCCGCCCCTTCTGCGATTACCTCGGCACCGCCGAGGTGGCGGAAATCGGCTGGCTCAAACTGGTCAGGCGCTTGCGCCAAGCCCTTGGCGACACGCCGATTTTCCTCTGGCGCTACGAGGATTACCCTACCATCGCATCCAAGGTTCTGCATCGGTGCATGGGCGAGGCCAGCGCCCGCATCACCTTGCCCGAGAGCGCCGCCAATCCCGGCTTTTCGGCCCGGGCGCTCGACTATCTGGCCGAGGTGGGCCAGGTCACGCCGGAGTCCACCGTCGAAGCGCTGCGCCGCTTTCCCAAGGGGCCGGAGTATCCCGCCTTTCAGCCCTGGACGCAGAGGGAAAAGACCGCAATGTCAGAGCGTTACGACCAGGATTTGCAGCGCATCGCCAGCCGCGGGCTGGCCCGGGTGCTGCATCCCTGATGCTGCGGCGGCCACTTGCCATCCCAACGCGCCACACTTACCTTTCGACCAAAGGACCAAAGGACACTCAATGCCGATCAATGCCACCGAAATCGAACAGCTGATCCGCCAGAGCTTTCCCGACGCCCAGATCATCGTTCAGGGCGATGACGGCCAGCATTTTGCGGCCGAAGTGGTGGACGAGAGCTTTCGCGGCATGAACCGCGTGCAGCAGCAACGCGCGGTCAACGCCGCCATCCGTGCCAAGCTCGACAGTGGCGAGCTGCATGCGCTGGCACTGACCACCCGCGCCCCGGACTAGGGGGATGGATCTCCTCGGCATCATCGTGCTGGTTCTGGCCATCATCGGAGTGACCCTCCTGCTGGCCCGGCGCGCGATCCGCGAGGACAAGAAACAGACCGGCCGCGGCTCCGAGCCCGGCAGCGGATATCACACCCTGCATTCGCATTATTCCTCGGGCCTGGGCGGGCAAGACAGCTCTTACAAGGTGCCGCGCGATCCGCAGGAATACGCCAAACGCTTCATTCCGAAGGGAAAAGACAAATGACAGAAGTCAAAGAGAACATCCAGCAAACCGTGACCGAAAACGACGTCGTGCTGTTCATGAAGGGCACCAAGGAAATGCCGCAATGCGGCTTTTCCAGCCGGGTCGCCGGGGTGCTGAACTACATGGGCGTCAACTTCAAGGACGTGAACGTCCTGGCCGACGACGGGCTGCGTCAGGGCATCAAGGAGTTTTCCGACTGGCCGACCATCCCGCAGCTCTACGTCAAGGGCGAGTTTGTCGGCGGCTGCGACATCATCACCGAGATGACGCTGTCGGGCGAACTTGACACCATGTTCGAGCAGAACGGCGTCGCCTTCGACAAGGACGCCGCCGAGAAGATCCGCGAAGCCAACGGCTAAGCGCCGCCCGCCCCGGCCCCCGCGCCGGCGAAAGACCCCGGCGGGGCAAGGAGCGAGGGAGAGGTCCCGGCGCAAGGCCGGGACGCGTGGCGTGCGATCGACCCGCCCTGTCCTGCTAGCCCGATTGACCGGCCGCGTCCGACCGGCCTTTGGCCTCGACCTGCTCGGCCACGGCCTCGGCCCGCGCGGCCAGTTCGGCCAGGGTGTCGACAACCGCGCCGGGCACCACCGGCACCTCGATGCGCTCGGGCTCCGGCGCCGGCTTGTTGCGCAGGCCCTCGGCCTCGGCGCCCAGATCGGTGATCTTGTCCTCGAGCTCGCGCACCTTGTCCTCGAGGCCGGCGGTCTTGTCGGCCAGCATCAGCCCGGCCATCAACAGCATCCGCGATTCCGGCAGGCGGCCGATCTGATCCGACAACACCCGCGCCTCGCCGTCGAGCATGCCGGCGGCGGCATGCAGGAAATGCTCTTCGCCAGACTGGCAGGCGACGTCGAAACTGCGGCCGCCGATGGTGATCGTGACTTCGGGCATCAGGCGTCCTCCCTTGGGGAATCATCGGGCAACAGCTGTTTGAAGGCCGCGGCGATCGCCTCGGCCTCGGCGGTTTCGGCCGAACGGGCGGCATTGAGCGCCTCGAGCTCGGCGATCATGCCGGTGTTGATCAGATGCGGATCGGCCAGCCCGGCCTTGTTGGCCTCGCGCAGGGCCTTGTTGTTGGCGCGCAGCTGCTCATTGGCCTTGCGCAGCCTTTGCAATTCGAGATCGACCTGTGCCGTGGCCTCGGATTGCGCGTCCATCCGCGCCTTCATCGTGGCTTGGGCATCTTCGAGCTTGGCATGCAGCGTCTTGATCCGTTCCTCGCGCTGCTGCCCGGCGATGCGCTCTTCTTCCAGCGCCGCCTCGGACGCGCCGAGCCTGGCCTGCAAATCCTCGATATCCACCGGATCCTCGGGCGGTTCGCTGGCCGCGTCCAGCCGCTCCACTCCTTTTCCGATCCGGTCGATCGCAGCCGTCAATCTGCGCTGCAACTCCTCGATGTCGGCCATACCGCCTGCCTTTCCTTTCTGCCACAACCGTATCGCGGTTTGCGTATCACCTGTGGCGCCTGTTGCCGGCCCCGCAGCGAATCATCGCGCAGGGTCTTTCCGGGCGAGTTTAGCCAACCCTGTGGAAAATTGCGCCCCGATTGACATCAAGCACTTACACGACACTGTTCACGCCGCCTTGAACTCTGCGGCCCGACTGCTATTCAGCTGGCAACCACAGCTCAAGAAGGAACGCTCCCTTGGACATCGACGCGCTGAAATCTGCCCATCCCGACCATTGGAAGAAAGCGGCAGCGATCCGTGCCCTGACGCTCGACGCGGTACATGCGGCCAATTCCGGGCATTCCGGCATGCCGATGGGCATGGCCGACGTGGCCACCGTGCTGTTTGAAAAGCACCTGAAATTCGACGCCGCCAACCCCGAGTGGCCCGACCGCGACCGCTTTATCCTTTCGGCCGGCCATGGTTCGATGCTGCTCTATTCGCTGCTCTACCTGACCGGCGATGCGGAAATCACCCTCGACCAGATCAAGAACTTCCGCCAGCTGGGCGCCAAGACCGCCGGCCACCCCGAGAACTTCCTCGCCAAGGCGATCGAGACCACAACCGGCCCGCTGGGTCAGGGCATCGCCAATTCCGTCGGCTTCGCCATGGCCGAAGAGATCCAGCGCGCCCGTTTCGGCGCCAAGCTGGTTGACCACCACACCTATGTCATCGCCGGCGACGGCTGCCTGATGGAAGGCGTCAGCCACGAGGCCATCGGCCTTGCCGGGCGGCAGAAGCTGTCCAAGCTCACCGTTTTCTGGGATGACAACAACATCACCATCGACGGCAAGGTCGCGCTGTCGGACCGCACCGATCAGAAAGCGCGCTTCGAGGCCGCCGGCTGGCATGTGCAGGAAATCGACGGCCACAACCCCGAGGAAATCGACGCCGCCATCACCGCCGCGAAGAAATCCGATCTGCCGTCGATGATCGCCTGCAAGACCCATATCGCCCTGGGCCATGCCGCGCAGGACACCTCCAAGGGCCATGGCGCGCTGACCGATCCCGAGCAGTTGACGGCCGCAAAGGAGGCCTATGACTGGCCTTACGGCCCCTTCGAAGTGCCGGCCGAGATCAAATCCGCCTGGGAAGCGATCGGCCAGCGCGGCGCCGCGGCGCGTGGCGACTGGGAAACGCGGTTCAGCGCGGCCTCCGGCGCCAAGCAGAAAGAGTTTGAGCGCCAGCAAAACGGCGAGGCGCCCAAGAAACTCTCGGCCACGATCAAGGCGCTGAAGAAACAGGTCAGCGAGGAAAAGCCCAAGGCGGCGACCCGCAAGAGCTCGGAAATGGTGCTCGAGGTGATCAACCCGATCATGCCCGAGACCCTTGGCGGCTCGGCCGACCTGACCGGTTCGAACAACACCAAGACCGGCGATCTCGGGGTCTTCGACGTGGACAACCGCGCCGGGCGCTATGTCTATTTCGGCATCCGCGAACACGGTATGGCCTCGGCGATGAACGGCATGGCGCTGCATGGCGGCGTGCGGCCCTATGGCGGCACCTTCATGTGCTTTACCGATTACGCCCGCCCCGCCATGCGTCTCTCGGCGCTGATGCAGCAACCGGTGGTCTATGTCATGACCCATGACAGCATCGGCCTCGGCGAAGACGGCCCGACGCACCAGCCGGTCGAGCATCTGGCGATTTCGCGCGCCACCCCCAACACGCTGGTGTTTCGCCCGGCCGACACGGTGGAAACCGCCGAGGCCTGGGAAATCGCGCTGACCCAGCAGAAGACACCGTCGGTGCTGTCGCTGACCCGCCAGGGCCTGCCCACCGTGCGCACCGAGCACAAGACCAAGAACATGGTCGCGCAGGGCGGCTATGTGCTGGCCGATGCCGAGGGCAAGCGCGAGGTCATCCTGATCGCCACCGGTTCCGAGGTCGAGATCGCCATGCAGGCGCGCGAAACCCTTCAGGCTGAGGGGATCGGCGTGCGCGTGGTGTCGATGCCCTGCATGGAGCTTTTCGCCCAGCAGGACGACGCCTATCGCAAACGTGTCCTGCCCGGCGGCCCGGTGCGTGTCGGCATCGAGGCCGGCATGCGGGCCGGCGGGTGGGATCGCTGGCTTCTGGGCGAGCGCGGCCGCGAGGCCAAGGCCGGGTTCATCGGCATGGACAGCTTTGGCGCCTCGGCCCCGGCCGGCGAGCTTTTCGAGCATTTCGGCATCACCGCCGAGGCGGTTGTCGCCAAGGTCAAGGATCTGCTGGGCTGATCGCCCGCACCTCCTCCGGCCCGCGACCCGGGCCGGTACATCTTTGGACGGGCCGGGCGCGCAGGGAACTGCCTGCGCAACCGGCCCGTTCCTTTTCCGACGGCGGCCCTGCCCGCCCGGAGCCCGCCCCGGCGCGTAACACGAGGATCGACCGATGAGCGACAGTGCCTTTTTCGGCCTCGATGGCTATCATTTTCTGCTGACCGCGCTTGGCGGTGTGATCATCCTCGCCCATTGGCTGCCCCGCTGGGTGAGCCGGCGCGAGCCGGCGGCGCCGGGGCTGATGATCCTGCTGGGGATGCTGGCCTATGCGGTGGTGCCGGGCCTGCCCGCACTGCCCGATCCGCGCATCCAGCCCCAGCCTTGGGAAATTGTCGCCGAGCTGACGGTGATCATTGCGCTCTTTGCCACCGGCATCCGGATCGACAACCTGTCGTCGCTCCGCCGCTGGGCGCCGACGATCCGCCTGCTGGCGCTGGCGATGCCGCTGACCATTCTTGCCGTGGTGGTGATGGGCCATGTCTTTGCCGGCATGACGGTCGCCGCCGCGATCCTGCTGGGCGCGGTGCTGGCGCCCACCGATCCGGTGCTGGCCGGCGGCGTCCAGGTCGGCCCGCCGCTCGAGGGCGGCGAGCATCCGGTGCGCTTTGCGCTGACCACCGAGGCGGCGATGAACGACGGGCTGGCCTTTCCCTTTGTCTATCTCGGACTGGCGGTGGCGGCACAGGGCACGCTGTTTGGCGACTGGGGGCCGCAATGGCTGGCTCAGGACGTGGCCTGGCGGATTGCGGCCGGGGTGGCCATGGGCACCGCCGGCGGCTGGGCACTGGGACAGGTGCTTTTCGTGCTGCCCCGCGGCGCGACGCTGGCCGACACCGCGTCGGGTGTCGTGGCGCTGGCCGGGGTACTCTTGTGTTACGGCAGCACCGAGCTGGTCGAGGGCTACGGCTTTATCGCCGTCGCCGTCATGGGGCTGACCCTGCGGCGGATCGAGGCCGAGCACGAGTTTCACCGCCGGCTGCACAATTTCACCCAGGCGCTGGAACATGCGCTGACGGCGGTGCTTCTGGTGGCGCTGGGGGCGGTTTTGCCGGCGCTGCTCCAAGGGCTGAGCTGGACCGATGCCGGCATCGCCCTGGCGCTGATCCTTCTGGTACGGCCGATTGCGGGCTGGCTGTCGCTGATCGGCACCGATGTGCGCGGCCGCGACCGGTGGGTGGTTGCGATCTATGGTGTGCGCGGTATCGGCTCGATCTATTACCTCGCCTATGCCGCCGGCAAGATCGAGTTTCTCAACGAAGACCGGCTTTGGGCGCTGGTCGGTTTCACCATCCTGATTTCCACCCTGCTGCACGGCTTCACCTCGGCCATGGCGATCGAGGATCTGTCGCAGGAAGCCGAAGGCCCCGAGGCCTGAGCCTCAGCCTCGGGCAAAGACCCGCGCCCAGAGCGGCGCGATCAGCCTGGTGCCGATCGGGATCAGCACGATCCCCAGCGCCAGCCCCAACAGCCCGTCAATCGCCGCCTTGCCGGTCCATTCCAGCGCGCCGCGCCAGCTTTCCGCACCAAGATCGGCGACGGCCACGGCGTAGTGCTTGATCGCCTCTTCCGGCCCGTGCCAGCCCATCTCGGCCAGCCCGTGCACAATGATCGACCCGCCGACCCAGAGCATCGCGGCGGTGCCGACCACCATCAGAAGCTTCATGAAGCCGGGCATGGCGGTCACGATCCCCCGGCCCAGCGCCCGGGTCAGGCCCAGCCGGCCCTTCGCCGCCATCCACAGCCCGAGGTCGTCGGCCTTCACGATCAGCGCCACCGCGCCATAGACCGCGAGCGTGATGCCCACCGCCACGGTCGCCAGCGTCGCCGCCTCGAGCCAGAAGGTGCTGGCCGGAATGGCCGCCAGGGCAATGGTCATGATCTCGGCCGACAGGATGAAATCGGTCTTGATCGCGCCCTTGATCTTCTCTTCTTCGAGATGCGCCGGATCCTGGTTGAGATGGCTGCCGTCCGGCCCGCCGTGATGGGCGCCAAAACCCAGCGCATGGGCCACCTTCTCGGCGCCCTCGAAACAGAGGTAGGCGCCGCCCAGCATCAACAGCGGCGCGATCAGCCAGGGCGCGAAGGCCGAAAGCGCCAGCCCCGCCGGCAGCAGGAACACCAGCTTGTTGATCAGCGAGCCCCGGGCGATGCGCCAGACGATGGGCAGTTCGCGCGCCGGCTCGAAACCGGTAAGATACTTCGGCGTCACCGCCGCATCGTCGATCACCGCGCCGGCCGCCTTGGCGCCCGCCTTGGCCGCCTGGCCGGCAATATCGTCGACCGACGCCGCCGCCACCTTGGCAATCCCCGCCACATCGTCCAGCAGCGCCAGCAAACCGCTCATGTCATTCTCCCCAGGCTGTCCGTGGGCAATGTAGAGGTCAGCTCTCCGGCTGCAAGGCCCATCGCCCCGGTCCATGCGCGGCCAGGACCAGGCACCCACCGGCAATCGCCCAGTTCTTGACAAAGATCGTCATCTGCCAGGGATCGTCGGGCAGGAAATGGAACACCGAGGTCACGCCGCAATAGAGCGCCAGCAGGACCGCCACCGCCCGCACCTGCACCCCGAACACCAACGCAAGGCCGGCCAGGGCGTTGAACCCGAACGCCGGCCAGATCAGCCAAAGCGGAAGCTGCCAATCGGCCAGCAGGCCGGTCGTGCCGCCGGGGCTCAGCGCTTTCTGCACCGCACCACCGAGGAAGAGGGCGGCAATCAGAAGGCGGCCGGTGAATACCGCGAGATCATCAAGTCGAGTCTTCATCGACGTCTACCTAGCGCGCCCGGCGCAAAGTCCCGCCGCCGCCGTTAACGCCACCATGCGAGGATAGCGCAAACAGGTTAGCGCCACCATGCGCTCCCGCGCCACGGTTAACGCTATCACATTGGAAAACAAGGCATTTCCCTTTGACATGCTGCGCCTGCTCGGTATCACCACGGCCAAGGAAACGCGCAGGAGAAATCGGATGACTGTCACTGTCGGGATCAACGGATTTGGCCGGATCGGCCGCTGCACGCTGGCGCATATCGCCGAGGCGGCGCGCAACGATGTGCAGGTGGTCAAGATCAACGCCACCGGCCCGCTCGAGACCTCGGCCCACCTCCTCCGCTATGACAGCGTGCATGGCCGCTTTCCCGGCGAGGTCAAAGTCGCCAATGGCACCATGGATCTCGGCCGCGGCCCGATGGAGATGTTCTCGACCTACGATCCCGCAGAGCTCGACTGGTCGGGCTGCGACGTGGTGCTGGAATGCACCGGCCAGTTCAACGACGGCAACAAGGCCGGCGTACACCTGGAACGTGGCGCCAAATCGGTGCTGATTTCGGCGCCGGCCAAGAACGTGCAGAAAACCGTGGTCTACGGCGTCAACCACCGCGATCTGATCCCCGGCGACACGATGATCTCGAACGGATCCTGCACCACCAACTGCCTGGCGCCGCTGGCCAAGGTGCTGGACGAGGCGATCGGCATCGAACGCGGCATCATGACCACGATCCACAGCTACACCGGCGATCAGCCGACGCTGGACCGCCGCCACAACGACCTCTACCGCGCCCGCGCCGCCGCCATGGCGATGATCCCGACCTCCACCGGTGCGGCGAAAGCCCTGGGCGAGGTGCTGCCCAACCTCAAGGGCAAGCTCGACGGCACGGCGATGCGGGTGCCGACGCCGAATGTCTCGGCCGTCGACCTGACCTTCGAAGCGGGCAAGGATGTCACCGTCGAGGACGTCAACGAGATCGTGCGCGAAGCCGCCGCCGGCCACATGGGCGCGGTGCTGGGCTATGACCCCGAACCCAAGGTGAGCATCGATTTCAACCACACGCCGCAAAGCTCGATCTTTGCCCCGGACCAGACCAAGGTCGTCGGCGGCCGCACCGTGCGGGTGCTCGCCTGGTACGACAACGAATGGGGCTTTTCGGTGCGTATGGCCGATGTCGCCGCCGCCATGGGCCGGCTGCTCCACTGAACCTTTCCGCAGCCCCACGATCCAGGCCCGCCGGTGTTCCGGCGGGCTTTTTTGCGGCGGCCGCCTGGGGATTGGCGCTGAACCAAAGTTATAGGCGGCAATTTTGCCTCTTTGGTGGATATCTCATGAAACTGTCACAGGCCAATGTCAGGGCAGACCCATGGATATCGGCCTTGTCAGAGGAAGCCCCCATGACCCACAGCCCAGGTTCGGCCTGCCCCTCCGTCACCGCCGTCCGCTGCTGCGATCCGGTGCAGCTTGGCCTGCGCTGGGCCCTGGCAGTCAGCTATCTCACCGCCATCGTGACGCCAGAGGGGGGCGCGGCCCATGTCTGGGCCGGCGCGATGCTTGGCCTCTGTCTTGTCCTGCGGCTGCTCTGGGGTGTGATCGGCCCGCAGAGCGCGGCGCTTGGCGCGCTCTGGCCGGGCCGTGCCGAGATCGCATTGCAGCTGTCCGATCTGGCGCGGGGCGAGAAACGCTTCGATCTCGGGCCATCACCCCTCGGCGCGGTGCTCTCGCTTGTCCTGCTGACCATGCTGGCGCTGGTGGTGCTCAGTGGCGCCGCCCTGGCGCTTGGCGGCGCGCGCGGCGGGACGGAGGCGATCCACGAGGCGCTGGCCCTGGGCTTTCACGTGGCGCTGGCGGCCTATCTGGCCGGCGTGGTCTGGGCCAGCCTGCACTACCGGGCCAATCTGGGTCTGACCTTGCTCACCGGTGTCAAACCCCTGCCCGATGACCTATACTGGCACAATGGCCCCGACCACGACGCAGCAACCGCGCACCCTCGCGCTGGCAATCCTGGCGCAACTCCTGAGCGCCGGGTATTTCGTCGGCGACGTCATATATGATCTTCTGACCGAAGAATGGACGGCCCCCGAAGAGGCCGACCTGATCCCCGAAGCGCTGATCACGCTGACGCTGGTGTTGGCGATCTTCTTTCAGGTGCGCTATCTGCGGATGCTCTTGCAGCGCAAGACCGCGCTGGAGCGGCAGGTCAGCATCGCGGCGGGCGAGCTGCATCAGGTGATGCAGCGGCATTTCGAGGCCTGGGCCCTGACGCCGGCCGAAAGCGACGTCGCGCTCTTTACCCTCAAGGGGCTGACCATCCCCGAGATTGCCGGCCATCGCGGCTCGGCCGAGGGGACGGTCAAATCCCAGCTCAATGCGATCTATCGCAAGGCGGGGGTGTCCGGGCGCGGCGCGCTGCTCAGCCTTCTGATCGAGGATCTGATGCGCGCACCGCTGTTGACCGGAACCGGAGCTATTGCCCCAGTGCAATCCCTTCCCGGCGCGGATCGGCCCCTCCCGTCAGAGCCTCACCCAGCGAAATCGCATGCAGGCCTGACGTAAGCCCGCGCGCATTGACCTCGAACCCCATGTCCGCAAGCGCGGTGGTCAGATCGGCGGCCGAGGTGCCCTCTTCGACGTCATAGGTGCCGAAGCGGTTGACCAGATGCGGCATGGCGACGGCCTGCTGCACATCCATGCCCCAATCGAGCACGGCGATGATCGATTGCGCCACATAGCCGATGATCCGGCTGCCGCCCGGGCTGCCGGTAACCAGCACCGGCGCCCCGTCCCGGAGCACGATGGTCGGCGCCATCGAAGAGCGCGGTCGCTTGCCGGGCTCGACCCGGTTGGCGATGGGCATGCCGTCGGAATGGGTGCGGAAGGAGAAATCGGTCAGCTCGTTGTTGAGCAGGAAGCCGCGCACGAAGAGCCGCGAACCGAAGCCGTTTTCGATTGTCGTGGTCATCGACAGCGCATTGCCCTCGGCATCGACGATCGAGATATGCGAGGTCGAAGGCAGTTCGATGCTCTCGTCATCGGCCCAGAGGAAGGCGTGGTCATATTCCGGGGTGCCGGGGCTGACCTCGGGCAGCGCGTCATCGCCTGACAGCAGTTGCGACCGCTCCTCGAGATAAGGCGCGGCAACCAGCCCCTGAACCGGCACCGGAACAAAATCGCTGTCGGCCATGTAGCGGCCCCGGTCGGCGAAGGCGAGCCGCGAGGCATCGCCGATCAGCCGCCAGGCCTCTGGCGACGTCGCGCCAAGGGTGGCAAGATCGTAGTGGTCGAGCATGCCGAGGATCTGCCCCACGGTCAGCGCCCCCGACGACGGCGGCCCCATGCCGCAGACCTCATGCGCGCGATAGGGCACGCAGACCGCCGGGCGCTCCTTGACATGGTAAAGCGCCAGATCGACCGAAGACAGCACGCCGGGATTGCCCTCGGCGCCGCGCACGGTGGCGACGATATCCTCGGCCACCGGCCCGCTGTAGAATGCCTCGCTGCCGCCCTCGGCCATCAGTCGCAGCACCTCGGCATACTCCGGGTTGGCCAGGCTGTCACCTTCGGCAATCGCCTCGCCGTCGGGAAAGAAATAGCGGGCGGTGGCGGGAAAGCGCTGGAGCCGCTCGGCATCGTCGCGCACCAGCCCGGCCAGACGCGGCGAGACGACAAAGCCGTCTTCCGCCAGCTGCGTGGCCCGGTCGAACAGCCCGGCCCAGTTGGACCGGCCCCAGCGGCGATGCGCCTCTTCCATCAGCCGGGGTGTGCCCGGCGTGCCCACCGAAAGCCCGCCGACAACCGCGTCGAAAAATTGCAGCGGTTCGCCGGTCTCGTCCTGAAACAATCGCGGAGTCGCCGCCAGCGGCGCGGTTTCGCGGCCGTCGAGCGTGGTGACTTCGCCGCTCTCGGCGTCGTACCAGACCAGAAAGGCGCCACCGCCCAGCCCCGAGGATTGCGGCTCGACCAGCCCCAGCACGCTCTGCACGGCGACCATGGCGTCGGCGGCGCTGCCGCCGGCGGCCAGCACCTCGGCCCCGGCCTCGACCGCCAGCGGGTTGGCTGCGACCACCATCCACTCCTGCGCCGTGACCGGCATGCCCGCGGCCTTGGCATCCATCGCCGCCTGCGCCTGATCTGACAGCGCCTCGAAGGCAGCGGGCCGGCCGATCTCGGCCTCGGGGGCGACATCGTCGGCGGCCTGCTGCGCCAGCGCCGGCCAGGCGACCAGCGCGGCCAGCGTCATCGTGCCGGAAAAATATCTCATGACGGTATCCTCTCCTCCTGAAATCTACCTCGGAGGGTGCCACCGATCCGGCATCAGGCAAAGCGCCAATTTGCCGGTTGCCCCTTGGGTCACTCTGCGGCAGGCTGACAGCAAACCGGAGCCAGCCGTCATGACGAACCGCATCGCCGTTTACCTGGGACTGGCCATTCTGGCCGCAATCACCGCAGTTTACGTCCTCTCCGGCACCGAGAACTTCCTGTTTCTGGCCAAGAAATTCCTGGAACTCCTGGAGTGGGTCGCCTTCTGGCGCTGAGGCCGGCGATTGACTCTCGGGATCAAATGAGTTTGTTAGCGATAACGGAAATCGGAATCGCCGGGCGGCTCTGGCTGCCCAGTCACTCTGCGCGAAGCTAGGAGAAGATCATGGCTGTTAAAGTTGCCATCAACGGATTTGGACGCATTGGCCGCAACGTTCTGCGCGCCATCATCGAAAGCGACCGCAAGGACATCGACGTCATTGCGATCAACGATCTGGGTCCGGTCGAAACCAATGCGCATCTGCTGCAATTCGACTCTGTGCACGGCCGCTTTCCCGCCGAAGTGACCACCGGCGACGACTGGATCGATGTCGGCCGTGGCAAGATCCGCGTCACCGCCGAGCGCAATCCCGCCGACCTGCCCTGGAAAGACGTCGATGTCGTGCTGGAATGCACCGGCATCTTCACCTCGAAAGAGGCATGCCAGGCGCATCTCGAGAACGGCTCGTCCCGCGTGCTGATCTCGGCCCCGGGCAAGGACGCCGACAAGACCATCGTCTATGGCGTCAACCATGACACGCTGACCGCCGAAGACCTGATCGTTTCGAACGCGTCCTGCACCACCAACTGCCTGTCGCCGGTGGCCAAGGTGCTGAACGACGAGATCGGCATCGCCAAGGGCTTCATGACCACGATCCACAGCTACACCGGCGACCAGCCGACGCTGGACACGATGCACAAGGATCTCTATCGCGCCCGCGCCGCGGCGCTGTCGATGATCCCTACCTCGACCGGTGCCGCCAAGGCCGTGGGTCTGGTGCTGCCCGAGCTGAACGGCAAGCTCGACGGTGTTGCGATCCGCGTCCCCACCCCGAATGTTTCGGTTGTCGATCTGACCTTCGAAGCCGCGCGCGAAACCACGGTCGAGGAGATCAACAACGCGATCCGCGCCGCGGCCGACGGCCCGCTCAAAGGCATCCTCGGCTATACCGACCGTCAGCTGGTGTCCTCGGATTTCAACCACGACCCGCATTCCTCGGTGTTCCACTGCGACCAGACCAAGGTCATGGAGGGCACCATGGTGCGCATCCTGAGCTGGTACGACAATGAATGGGGCTTCTCCAACCGCATGGCCGACACCGCCGTCGCCATGGGCAAGCTGATCTGAGCCCACGCCCGTCGAATTTGAACGAGAGCGCCCCCGCAGACCTGCGGGGGCGTTTCTTTTTGTGGGTCGCTGCGGGGAAAGCCCGTGTTTTCAGCGCCTTCAGCTGCACGCCTCATGCATGGCGGCTTTGTCGCGCCGGGCGTTGTCCGGCCGCCAAACGGGCCCATATCCCTGCTGTAACCGGCGCGAAAGCGTCAGGAACACAGATCGGGAAAGGACAAACCATGACCCATGCAATGACCACCTTGCGCGACCGCCTGCAAAAACACGTTGCCTATCGCCGCACCGCGAAAGAGCTGCGCAGCCTGCCGCATGGCACGGCCCTGGACCTGGGCATCCGTCAGGGCGATGCCGACAAGATCGCGGCGCGGGCGGTCTATGGCGCCTGATGCGCCAGCCCGCACCGCCTGAGAGACCCCGCGCCCCGGCCATCCCGGGGCGTTTTTATTTGCTGAACTTCTCGGTCAGCGCCTTATGCACCGCCGGCGTGACGAATTTGCTGACATCGCCGCCGAGACGGGCGATTTCCTTGACCAGCTTCGACGCGATCGCCTGATGCCGGGCCTCGGCCATCAGAAAGACGGTCTCGATGGAATCGTCGAGCGCCCGGTTCATGCCAACCATCTGGAATTCATATTCGAAATCCGCCACCGCGCGCAGGCCACGCACGATCACCCCGGCGCCGACATCGCGGGCACAGTCGATCAGCAGGTTCTCGAAAGGATGCGCGACGATTTCGGTGCCGGTCTGCTCGGCCAGGTGGCCGCATTCCCGCTCGATCATCGCCACCCGTTCCTCGAGCGTGAACAACGGGCCCTTGTCGCGGTTGATCGCGACGCCGATGACCAGCCTGTCGACCAGGACGGTCGCCCGGCGGATGATATCGATATGGCCTTCGGTGATCGGGTCGAAGGTGCCGGGATAGAGGCCGATGCGCATGAGCAAGTCCGCTTTCGGGTCGTGTCACTTGGCGGATGAATGCCGCGTTGCAGGATGCAGTGTCAAGCGCATCGTCAGAAGTTGCGTGCGATCAGGGCGTTAATGGCCCATGATCATCCCTTCAAGCGCGTCTTTTTCCATCGCCAGTTCTGAGAGGCGCGCCTTGACCACATCCCCCAGGGTGATCAGCCCGACAAGCTCGCCGCCCTCGATCACCGGCATGTGGCGAAAGCGCCCTTCGGTCATCCGCGCCAGTATGGTATCGGCCTTTTCGTCGCGGGTCGCGGTTTCCAGATCGCTGGTCATATAGGCCTCGACCTTTTCAGAGAGGCAGGCGCCGCCGGTCTTGGCGAGTTCCCGAACGATGTCGCGTTCCGACAGGATCCCCATGGCCGTCTTGCCACCATCGGCCGAGACGATCACCGTCCCGATGCGCTTTTCGGCCAGGATTTCCGCCGCTTCCGAGACCAGAGTGCCGGGGGGCACGGTAAAGACAGTTGCATCTGCCTTGGACTTGAGAATCTGCTGGACCAGCATCGCGTGCTCCTTGCCTTGCTTCTTGCGTTCAGCTTTCCCGCAAGTCCTTCGCCTGTCAACCAATCCTAAAGACTTATTCCGCCAAGTGTTCGAGACGGGCCACTTCATCGCGCATTTCCGCCACAAGCGCCGCGGCAAAGCGGTTCATGCGGTCGAGACGCCGGTCATCGGCATGCCGCACCAGATAAAAGGCCCGGGTCAGAGAGATCTCCTGCGCCAGCACCTTGCGCAACTCTGGCGCGAAGGGCAGCGCAAAATCATGCACGATGCCGATCCCCCCGCCCTGGCGCAGCCAGTTGAGCTGGACCGAGACCGAGTTCGACGCCAGGTGCACCTGGTCGAGGCCCAGTTCCGAGAGGTAGTCGAGCTCGCGGTCGAAGATCATGTCGGAGATGTAGCCGACGACTCGGTGCCCCCTGAGATCGCCCGGGGCGGCGATCGGCGGTCTCGACGCCAGATAGGCCTCGGCTGCGGCGATGTGCAGGTGATAATCGGCGATCTTCTGCACGCTGAGCCGCCCGGCGGTGGGCGGACTGACCGAGATCGCCAGATCGGCCTCGCGCTTCGACAGGTTGACGACACGCGGCTGACTGAGGATCTGGATTTCCAGCTCGGGATTGTCGCGCGACAACGCCGCGCAGACCCGGGGCAGCAGGAAGTTGGCGCAGCCGTCCGGCGCCCCGATGCGGATCTGTCCGGTCAGCCCCTCGGTCGCCCCTGCCAGCGCCTCCACGGCCCCCTGGGTGGCCTGTTCGGCCTGTTCCGCATGCGGCAACAACCGCTGGCCCGCATCGGTCAGCGCATAGCCTTGCGGCGATTTGGCAAACAGCGGCTGGCCCAGCCGCTGTTCAAGCCGCGCCACGCGCCGCCCCACCGTCGCCGGATCGATCCGCAGTGCACGGCCTGCCGCTGACAGGCTTTCCTGCCGTGCCACGGCAAGAAAGACACGGAAATCATCCCAAGGGTCCATACGGGCATCCTTTGCAATAATGCAAAACCTCTTTGGCACATTGCGCCTACCCATGGCGAAATTGCAAGACTAAGCTCTGCGCAAAGAACCCCAGGAGGATCCCATGGACGTGATCAAGAATTACATCGACGGCCAGATGGTCGAGAGCAGCTCAAGCCGCACCGCCGACGTGATGAACCCGGCCACCGGCGAAGTTCAGGCGCAGGTCAGGCTCTCCAGCAAGGACGAGCTTGACGCCGCCGTCGCCAAGGCGGCCGAAGCGCAAAAGGCCTGGGGCGCGACCAACCCGCAGCGCCGCGCCCGGGTGATGATGAAATTCGGCCAGCTGATCAACCAGCACATGGACGAGCTGGCCGAGCTGGTCAGCCGCGAACACGGCAAGACCCTGCCCGACGCCAGGGGCGACGTGCAGCGCGGGCTCGAGGTGATCGAGGTCTGCATGGGCGCGCCGCATCTGCTCAAGGGCGAGCACACCAATGACGGCGGCCCCGGCATCGACCTCTATTCCATGCGCCAGCCGCTCGGTGTCGTGGCCGGTATCACGCCCTTCAACTTCCCGGCGATGATCCCGCTGTGGAAGATGGGCCCTGCCCTCGCCTCCGGCAACGCGATGATCCTGAAACCTTCCGAGCGGGTGCCCTCGACCTCGCTGCGCCTCGCCGAGCTGCTGCAAGAGGCCGGCCTGCCCGATGGTGTGCTTCAGGTGGTCAACGGCGACAAGGAGGTCGTCGACGCGATCCTCGACAATGACACCATTGCCGCTGTGGGGTTTGTCGGCTCGACCCCGATCGCGCAATATATCTATGGCCGCGCCTGCTCCAACGGCAAACGCGCCCAGTGCTTTGGCGGCGCCAAGAACCACATGATCATCATGCCCGACGCCGATCTCGACAAGGCGGCCGATGCGCTGGTGGGCGCGGGCTACGGCGCGGCGGGCGAACGCTGCATGGCGATCTCGGTCGCGGTGCCGGTGGGCGCGGAGACTGCCGACCGTCTCGTCGAGAAACTCGTGCCGCGCGTCGAAAAGCTGAAAGTCGGGCCTTATACCGCCGGCGATGACGTCGATTTCGGCCCGGTCATCACCGCCCAGGCCAAGGCACGGATCAACGGGCTGATCGACAGCGGTGTCGAGCAAGGCGCCAAGCTGGTGGTCGACGGCCGCGGCTTTCAATTGCAGGGCTATGAGAACGGCTTCTTCTGCGGGCCGTCGCTGTTTGACAATGTCACCCCCGAAATGGACATCTACCGCGAAGAGATCTTCGGTCCGGTGCTGAGCCAGGTGCGGATGGACAGCTATGAAGACGCGCTGAACCTGATCATCGACAACGACTACGGCAATGGCACCGCGATCTATACCGCCGATGGCGACACCGCGCGCGACTTTGCCCATCGGGTCAATGTCGGCATGGTCGGAATCAACTTTCCGATCCCGGTGCCGCTGTCGTATCACACCTTTGGCGGCTGGAAAAAATCGGCATTCGGCGACCTCAATCAATACGGCCCCGATGCCTTCCGGTTTTACACCAAGACCAAGACCGTTACCGCGCGCTGGTTTTCGGGAATCAAGGAAGGCGGCGAATTCAACTTCAAGGAGATGGATTAATCGCTCAGAGTGATAATTCCAAAAGGGCGGCCTTGCGGTCGCCCTTTTTTTGCATCAAGCGCTTTGGCGGGTCATTGTCCGCCCGATTAATTAACGCATATCGGATACATCATCACAAGACCGTGACGATGGCGTCAAATACCCCCTGCAACCACTCGTTTTTATGGAGTTTCCCGACATGTGCCGTCATGGTGATGGCAAGCTGACCCGCTTTTTCCCCTGATGTTCCTTGGAACACGAAGCTTAATGGCGGCACCGCAAGGTCGGGAGAGGTAAATGCGTTACAAGTTCGATGTCGATCACGACCGGGGTTTATTTCTGCTGCGACTGGACGGGCGGATCGGCGCACAGGACATGGCTGATTTGTTCCAGGAACTCGCGGCCAGTCCCGATCGAAAGCCGGATCAGAATGTCTTTTGCGACCTGACCGGATTGGAAAGTGCCGATCTCAGCTTTACCCAGGTGATGAGCCTGACGCGTTCGCGCACCGGCTTCTATGAGCAGGCCAAAGAGGTTCGGGTGGCCATCCTGGCCCCGAACGACATCGGCTTCGGCACCGCGCGGATGTATCTGGCGCTCATGCAGGGCTTTGACGGGATCACGGCGGATGTGTTCCGCGACCGCGCCGAAGCGGCAAGATTTCTCGCCGTGGCGCCCGAAACGCTGCGGGTTCCCTGACGGCGCCGGGTGCTTAATATTGCGCGCTGCCAGCAGGTTATGGCAGGCTCGTCGCAATGCGCAGCAGCCGGGCGAAGGGACCGACGCAATGGCCACACCCGAGTTCACCATCGGCATCGAAGAGGAATACCTGCTGGTCGACCGCGACAGCCTCGCCCTGGTCGAGGTGCCCGACGACATGATGGCCGATTGCAAGCAGGCGCTGGCCGATCAGGTGAGCCCGGAGTACATGCAGTGCCAGATCGAGATCGGCACCGGCGTCTGCGAGGACGTCGGCCAGGCCCGCGATGACCTGCGTCACCTGCGCCGGACGATTGCCGATTGCGCCGCCAGGCACAACGCCGCGCCGATTGCCGCCTCATGCCACCCCTTCGCCGACTGGAAAAACCAGCACCACACCGACAAGGAACGCTACAACCGGATCCGCCAGGATCTGGGCGGAGTGATGCGACGGATGCTGATCTGCGGGATGCATGTGCATGTCGGCCTGAACGACGACCCGCTGCGGGCCGACCTGCTGCGTCAGCTCAGCTATTTTCTGCCGCATCTCCTGGCGCTGTCCACCTCTTCGCCGTTCTGGCAGGGCGAGGACACCGGATTGAGTTCTTACCGCCTGTCGGTTTTCGACAATCTTCCGCGCACCGGCCTGCCGCCGCAGCTCAGCTCCTGGGACGAATACGAACGTTCCGTCAAGGCGCTGGTCGATCTTGGGCTGATCGAGGACAGCACCAAGATCTGGTGGGATCTGCGCCCCAGCCACAGCTTTCCCACGCTCGAGACGCGGATTTGTGATGTCTGCCCGCGGATGGAAGACACGCTGGCGGTGGCGGCGGTGATCCAATGCCTGCACCGCATGTTGTGGCGCCTGCGCACCCGCAACCAGCGCTGGCGGATCTACGACCGCTTCCTGATCTCGGAAAACCGCTGGCGGGCCCAGCGCTATGGCATCGAGGAAGGATTGATCGATTTCGGCCGGGGCGAGATCGTACCGATGGACGAGCTGACCAACGAATTGATCGGCCTGTTGCACGAGGACGCCGAGGCGCTGAACTGTGTCGAAGAGCTGATGCACCTGCGCACCATCCTCGACCGCGGCACCTCTGCAATGCGCCAGCGCGCGGTTCGTGTCGCGGCCGAGGCCGCCGGCGCTGATCATGACACCCAGATGCGCGCGGTGGTCAGCCATCTGATCGAGGATTTTCAGGCCGACCTGTGAAAGAAACCGATCTCTACCCCCATGTGAAGGCGCTGCTTGTGGCGCAGGGCTATGACGTGAAAGCCGAGATCGGCGCCGCCGACGTCGTGGCCCTGCGCCCCGGCGAGGACGAACCGGTGATCGTCGAGCTGAAGACCGGCTTTGCGCTGACCCTGTTTCATCAGGCCGTGGCGCGGCAGGCGATGACGGATTTTGTCTATGTCGCGGTGCCGCGCCTGCCCGGCAAGCGGTTCCTGCGGGCGCTCAAGGACAACAAGACCCTGTGCCGCCGGCTCGGGCTCGGTCTGATCACCGTGCGGCTGAGCGATGGCCATACCGAGGTCCACCTCGACCCCGCGCCTTATGCGCCGCGCAAGGTCAAGGCGCGCAAGTCCCGGCTGTTGCGCGAATTTGCCCGCCGCGAGGGCGACCCGAACCTCGGCGGTGCCGCGCGCAGTGGCCCGCTGGTCACCGCCTATCGGCAGGACGCGGTCAAGATCGCCCTGCATCTGCGGCGCCATGGCGCCTCGAAATGTGCCGAGATCCGCGCGGTCACCGGCGTCACCACAGCCACCCGCATCATGGCCGACGACCATTATGGCTGGTTCGAGCGGGTCACGCGCGGCGTCTATCAGCTTACCCCGCGCGGGACCGAGGCGATGGGCAACGGCGACGACACCGAGTTGTGACGTATTGGCCTGCATGGGCCGCGCCGCGATGCCCGCCCTGCCATCTTTTTGACCTGTTCCCCGACCTGCCCGGCCCCGACTGGCCAAAAAGTTTCTTGCAAACTGCCCCATATCTCCGCGATAATTGAACAGGCATTCAATTCACGGCAAGGGGGAGCGCCGCGACATGGACTTTGCACTCACCGAGGAACAGACCGCCATTTTCGACATGGCACATGCGTTCGGGCAGGAGCATATCGAGCCCCATGCCCGGCAATGGGAGGCCGAGGGCTCGATTCCCAAGGATCTCTGGCCGCGGATCGGCGAGCTGGGCCTGGGCGGGCTCTACGTCTCCGAAGAGAGCGGCGGCTCGGGCCTGTCGCGGCTCGACGCGACGCTGGTCTTCGAGGCGCTGAGTATGGCCTGCCCCTCGGTGGCGGCCTTCCTGTCGATCCACAACATGTGCGCCAAGATGATCGACAGCTTCGGCTCCGACGATCTCAAGGCGCGGGTGCTGCCCAAGGCGGTGTCGATGGAGACGGTGTTCTCATACTGCCTGACCGAGCCGGGCTCGGGCTCTGACGCCGCCGGGCTCAAGACCCGCGCCGCCAAGACCAACGAAGGCTATCGTCTGACCGGCACCAAGGCTTTCATCTCGGGCGGCGGCTATTCCGACGCCTATATCGTGATGTGCCGCACCGGCGATGACAGCCCGCGCGGCATCTCGGCGATGATCGTCGAAGACGGCACAGAGGGGCTGAGCTTTGGCGGGCTCGAAGACAAGATGGGCTGGAAGAGCCAGCCGACCCGCCAGGTGCAGCTCGACGATTGTCTGGTGCCGGCCGAGAACCTGCTGGGCGCGGAAGGCAGTGGCTTCAAATACGCCATGGCCGGGCTCGACGGCGGGCGGCTCAATATCTCGGCCTGTTCGCTGGGCGCGGCGCAGAGCGGGCTGAACCTGACGCTGGACTACATGGGCGAGCGCAAGGCCTTTGGCCAGCCGATCGACCAGTTCCAGGCATTGCAGTTCCGCCTGGCAGACATGGAGATCAACCTACAGGCCGCCCGTGTCTTTCTGCGGCAGGCAGCCTGGAAACTGGATTCCGGCGCGCCTGATGCCACCCCGGCCTGCGCCATGGCGAAAAAATTTGTGACCGAGACCGGAAGCCAGGTTGTGGATCAGTGCCTTCAACTGCACGGTGGCTATGGCTATCTCGCCGATTACGGGATCGAAAAACTGGTACGCGATCTGCGCGTGCATCAGATCCTCGAAGGCACAAATGAAATCATGCGCGTGATCGTCGCGCGCCACCTGCTGAAGAACAGATGACCGATATCTCGATACGCAAGACCGGCCGCGCCGGCCGCATCACCCTCAGCCGCCCCGAGGCGCTCAACGCGCTGACGCATGACATGTGCCTGGCGATCGACGCCGCGCTCCGGGAGTGGGCCGCCGACACCGATGTCGCAATGCTGATCATCGATGCCGAGGGCGAAAAGGCGTTCTGCGCCGGTGGCGATATCGCCGAAATGTATGCCAGTGGGTTGCGCGGCGACTATGAATATGGCCGGCGGTTCTGGCGCGACGAATACCGGATGAATGCCCGGCTGTTCCAGTTTCCCAAGCCTGTGGCGAGCTTCATGCAGGGCTTCACCATGGGCGGCGGCGTCGGCGTATCCTGTCACGGCTCGCACCGGATCGTGGCGGAAAGCTCGCGCATCGCCATGCCGGAATGCGGCATCGGTCTGGTGCCGGACGTGGGCGGCAGCCTGCTGCTGGCGCAGGCGCCGGGGCGGCTTGGGGAATACCTCGGTCTCACCGGCGCACGCATGGGCCCCGGCGATGCGATCCACGCCGGATTTGCCGATTGCTACATTCCCGAGGCCGACTGGCCGGCGCTGATCGAGGTGCTGGAACGCACCGGCGAATGGACCATGATCGACCGCTCCTGTGTGACCCCGCCGGAAAGCCGGCTGGCCGCGCTCCAGCCCGAGATCGACGCCACCTTCGGCGGCGAAACCCTGCTGGACGTGGTCAATGCGCTGGATCACCACGACAGCGCATTTGCCACCGAGACGCTGAAGATGCTCGAACGCAACTGCCCGCTTTCGATGGGCGCGACGCTCGAGATGGTGCACCGGCTGCGCGGCCCCGGTGGCGACATCCGCCGCGCGCTCGAGACCGAATACCGCTTTTCCGCCCGTGCGATGGAACATGGCGACTTTCTCGAAGGCATTCGCGCGGCGATCATCGACAAGGACAAGAGCCCGAAGTGGAGCGACGATCTGCGCGGGCTGAAACCGCCGCGGGTCACGCAGATGCTGCAACCGCTGGGCAAGGACGGGCTGACATTCGGGGAGGATGCAAAATGAAGATCGGGTTTATCGGATTGGGCAACATGGGCGGGCCAATGGCCGCCAATCTGGCCAAGGCCGGCCATGAGGTCACGGGCTTCGACACTGCCGACGTCGAGATCGAGGGCGTGGCGAAGGCCGGCTCTGCCACCGAGGTGGCAAGCGGCGCGCAGGTGGTCATCACCATGCTGCCCAATGGCGCGATCCTGCGCGCCGTCGCCGATGAAATCATTCCGGCGATGGAAAAAGGCGCGGTCTTCCTCGATTGCTCGACCGTCGATGTGGAAAGCGCCCGCGTCGTGGCCGAACAGGCCCAGGCCGCCGGGCTCGAGCCGCTCGACGCGCCGGTTTCCGGCGGAGTCACCGGGGCGGCGGCGGGCACGCTGACCTTCATGGTGGGCGGCTCCGACATGGGCTTTGCCGCCGTGAAAGAGCTGTTTGACGTGATGGGCCAGAAAGCAGTGCTCTGCGGCCCCTCGGGCAATGGTCAGGCGGCCAAGATCTGCAACAACATGATCCTCGGTGTCACCATGATCGCCACCTGCGAGGCCTTTGCCCTGGCCGACAAGCTGGGCCTCGACCGGCAGGCGATGTTCGACGTGGTCTCGACCTCATCGGGGTACAGCTGGTCGATGAACGCCTATTGCCCGGCCCCCGGCATCGGCCCGAAAAGCCCCGCCGACAACGGCTATCAGCCCGGCTTCGCGGCCGAATTGATGCTGAAGGATCTGCGACTGGCCCAGCAGGCGGCGGAAGCCGCGGATGCGGACACGCCCATGGGTCAGGCAGCGCGCGATCTCTATGCGCAATTCGTCGAAAACGAGGACGGGTCGGGCCGAGATTTCTCGGCCATGTTGCCCCGGTTCGAAACCCGGAGCCGTGGCTGAGGAACCGGGCGCAAAGCTGGCGCGTTGACGTTGCAGTTCATACTGCGAGGAACGCCATGACCCGCTTCATCTCTCCGTTCGCCCTTGCCGCCGCGCTTTCGCTGCCCTTCGCCGCCGAGGCGGCCCCGACCCAGATGCCCCGGCCGGATGTTCAGGCCAATGCCGTGGCGGGTGCCGACCTGTTGCTCGTCAAGGACAAAGACAAGAAGAAGGGCAAGAAAAAGGCCAAGCTGAAAAAGAAGAAGAAAAAGGACAAGTCGAAAGACAAGGGCAAGGTCAAAGCCAAGATCGACATCAAGGACGACAAGGCCAAGATCGAGATCAAGGATGGCAAGGACACAGATGAGATTGAACAGCCCCATTTTTCGATTTTGTGCTATTCTTGAGGCGCGGGTGACCACGTGGCGAAGGACGGGACGTGAGGTTCAAGTCCCGTCACGCAGCCTTGTCATAGTCGTTCCTCGGGTGTGGCGCCCGCACCCTTCCGCGGCTTCTTCTTTCGCCAGCCCTCCATCATGCGGCGATAGGCGATTTCTGACAGTTCGGCGCCTGCGCGGTCGGCACGCCGGCGATGTGGCAGATTGTAGTCTGCCGTGGCGCCCTTTTTTCCGCGTTCAGAAGGCATCCCGGCAGCGAGTTCCATGGACCGGCGCTTGCGCGCCATGAGAGCCGGGCTCGCCCAGGTATAGTCCTCACGTTTGGTCAGCAGGTGCCAGATGAGGACCGCCAGTTTGCGCGCGACGGCCACAGCGGCAATGTGATTGCCGCGGCGGGCGCGGACGCGCTCGTAGAAGGCGCGCAGAGGGCCGGGCGAACGGACGGTCTGCCAGGCAGCCTCGACCAGCAGGAAGCGCGCGTGAGAGCGCCCGCGCTTGGTGATACGGCCATGACGGGCAGGTCCATCCCCGGACTGAAAGACGCTGGGATTGAGACCGATATAGGCCACAAGCGCGTCGGGTGAGCCAAACCGATCAATCCGGCCGATGGCCGCCATCACGCCGACTGCCACGATCATGTCGATGCCCGGGATCGTCATCAACCGTTGGACGTTTTCGTCCGCCAGCGCCGCCTGGGCGATGTCTTTTTCAATGTCTTTCAGCGCGATTGTGAGTCGGTCGTGCTCGGCGATATGGCGCTCCACTGCGGAGCGCTCATCGTCTGGCAACACTTGCGCGCGCAGCCAAGCGCGCCCCTTGCCGCCGAAGATATCGGCATGGGGGCACCGCGGGACAAGATGCGCATGCAAGATTGAGTGAACGAAGCCCTTCAGCCGGACACGCTGTTTCACGAGCTGGCTGCGGCGCGCCACCTGCCGGCGCCGCGCCAGCGTCGCCTCGTCCGGGATCCACACTTCGGGTAGAAAACCCGCGGCGTAGAGTTTTGCCAGAACGCCCGCATCAATCTTGTCTGTCTTGGTCTTGGCCTTCGCGATCAGATGCACCTGCAGCGGGTTGGCTACCGCAACCCGTGCCACATGCGGCGACAGAAGGTCGACCACCGCTACCGTATTGCCGGTCGATTCCAGCACGACGTGGTCCGCGGCCTCCAATTCTGCCGCGAAGGCCCTAAGTTTGTCGCGTGTCATCTCTACTCGGCCCAGATGGGTCAGCGCGGTACCTTCCAGCGCCACCACTTCGGCAAAGTCCCGATGAATGTCCATTCCTATGATCCGCATACTCCCTCCACTTCAAAAGCATTCACGTCGTGGGAGCAGGCGGGCACGCGGCAACTACAGATCCGTGCTCTCGGCACATCCGGGCAAGCCGCAGGGGCGACCAGATAAAGCTTCGGGCTCGCAGCCCATGTCTCAAGCTCGGTCTGCCCGCACTTTCGTGCTCCCGGCGCCCCAAATCCCGGATGGTGCTACCCTATCTCCGATCTGCACAGACTGGCAGGGTTTCGAAGCGCCGATTCTATCATGCCGGATAAAGCCAAGATCGAGGTCAAGGACGGCAAGTCCAAGGTCGAGATCGATGGCGACGCCGATTTTGCTCGTCGCGCGCTGTCGCGGATCGCCGGGCTGGGCGTGCCGCTGGCGGTGCTTGGCACCTCGGGGCTCAGCGACATTCTGATCGATTGCCCACCGGGGCTGGCCGGGAAAGACGTGCCCTGCGTGCCGCCCGGACAGGCGAAAAAATCCGTTACCGCCGAGGATTGGGCCAGCCGCAACGACGAGGACGTGCACCTGCACCTGATCGAACGCCAGCGCGACATCGACCGCGAGATCGAACGGGAATATGACCTCGATATCGAGGTCGAGGACGGCGCCGACCTCGACCCGTTCGTCAATGATTTCGCCCTGACGCAAGAGCGGATCGTCGAGATTTTTGCGCTCGACCCGGCTCCCGAAGATCATGCCTATATCATCATCGACGGCCAGCCGGTGCTTCTCGACATGGAGAATTATCGCCGCATCCGCCTGCTGCGCGGGTTGCAGGACGTGCAGGTGTTCGATGTCGAGGATCTCGACCTGACGTCATTGGCGGGGCATGACCGGCTGCTGGCAACCTATGACCTGCCCGAACCCGAGCCCGATCATTATTACGCCGCCGTCGATGGCGAAGTGCTGCTGATGCCGCTGCGCGCCTACGAGATGATCCAGCTGCTGCGGATCGCCGCCATCGCGCCCTCGTCCCTTGTCGCCCAAGGCGGCTGAACGGCGCGGCCGGACGTCAAAGCGCCCAGGAAACAGGGCCGGGCCTCGGCGCCCGGCCCTGTTTGTCATTCCGCTGCCAACTTGCGTGGTTTGAGCATCGGCGCGAGGTAATGGCCGGTGTGGCTGGCCTTGACCTTGGCCACTTTCTCGGGCGTGCCGGTCGCGACGATCTTGCCACCGCCATCACCACCCTCGGGGCCGATGTCGATGATCCAGTCAGCGGTCTTTATGACGTCGAGGTTGTGTTCGATCACCACCACGGTATTGCCGCTCTCGACCAGTTCGTGCAGCACTTCCAAAAGCTTGCGCACGTCCTCGAAATGCAGGCCCGTTGTCGGCTCGTCGAGGATGTAGAGCGTGCGGCCGGTGGAGCGTTTGGCCAGTTCCTTCGACAGTTTCACCCGCTGCGCCTCGCCGCCAGAGAGGGTCGTCGCCTGCTGGCCGACCTTGATATAGCCAAGGCCCACCCGCATCAGCGCATCCATCTTGTCGCGGATCGAGGGCACCGCCTTGAAGAACTCCTGCGCCTCTTCAACCGTCATATCAAGAACGTCGGCTATGCTCTTGCCCTTGAACTTGATTTCCAGAGTCTCTCGGTTGTAGCGCGCGCCCTTGCAGGTCTCGCATTCGACATAGACATCGGGCAGAAAGTGCATCTCGATCTTGATGACACCGTCGCCCTGACAGGCCTCGCACCGACCGCCCTTGACGTTGAACGAAAAGCGCCCGGGCTTGTAGCCGCGCGCCTTGGCCTCCGGCAGCCCGGCAAACCAGTCGCGGATCGGGGTGAAGGCGCCGGTATAGGTGGCGGGGTTCGACCGTGGGGTGCGGCCAATGGGCCGCTGGTCGATGTCGATCACCTTGTCGAGATGCTCCAGCCCCTGGATCGTCTCGCAGGGGGCGGGCGTCTGCCGCGCGCCGTTGAGCCGCATCGAGGCGGTCTTGAACAGGGTCTCGATGGTCAGGGTCGATTTGCCCCCGCCCGACACGCCCGAAACGCAGACGAATTTGCCCAGCGGAAACTCGGCGGTGACTTTGCGCAGGTTGTTGCCCGTGGCCTTGACCACGGTCACCGATTTGCCATTGCCCTCACGCCGTTCCGACGGCACCGCGATCTCGCGCTGGCCCGAGAGGTATTGGCCGGTGACCGACGACGGTTCCGCCGCCACCTGGGCCGGCGTGCCATGGGCCACCACCTGGCCGCCATGCACCCCGGCACCGGGCCCGATGTCAAAGACGTAATCCGCCTCGCGGATCGCCTCTTCGTCGTGTTCCACCACGATCACAGTATTGCCCTGGTCGCGCAGGTTCTTGAGCGTACCGAGCAGCCGGTCATTGTCGCGCTGGTGCAGCCCGATCGACGGCTCGTCGAGCACGTAGAGCACGCCGGTCAGGCCAGAGCCGATCTGCGACGCCAGCCGGATCCGCTGGCTCTCGCCACCCGAGAGCGTGCCGGCATTGCGGCTCAGCGTCAGATATTCGAGGCCGACATTGTTGAGGAACCCCAGCCGTTCGCGGATCTCCTTGAGGATGGCGCGGGCGATCTCGTTCTTCTGCGAGCTGAGGTGCTGCGGCACCTCATTGCACCAGTCAAAGGCCTCGCGGATCGACATCTGCACCACCTGGCCGATATGCAGCAGATCGTCCTCGGGCGCGCCGATCTTGACCGCCAGCGCCTCGTCCCGAAGACGGTAGCCGCCACAGGCATGGCACGACCGGTTGTTCTGGTAGCGTTCGAATTCCTCGCGAATCCAGTTGCTGTCGGTTTCGCGGTAGCGCCGTTCCATATTCGGAATGACGCCCTCGAAGACGCGGGAAATCTGATAGACCCGGCCGCCCTCGTCATAGCGAAACTCGATCTCCTCGTCGCCAGAGCCATAGAGGAAGACCTGCTGGACGTGTTTCGGCAGATCCTTCCAACGGGTGTTCTTGTCGAACTCGTAATGCTTGGCCAGCGCCTCGATGGTTTGCAGGAAATAGGGCGATTTGCCCTTGCGCCAGGGCGCCAGCGCGCCATCGTAGATCTTCAGAGTGGTGTCGGGCACCACAAGCCGTTCGTCAAAGAACAGCTCCATCCCCAGCCCGTCACATTCCGGGCAGGCGCCGAACGGCGCGTTGAAGGAAAACAGCCGCGGCTCGATCTCGGGGATAGTGAAGCCACTGACCGGACAGGCGAAATTCTCGGAAAAAGTGATCCGCTCCGGGTCTTCGTCGTCGCGCGGTGCGGTTTCCAGGATGGCGATGCCATCGGCGAGGTCGAGCGCGGTGCGGAAGCTGTCGGCCAGCCGCGTCTCCAGCCCCTCGCGCACTACGATGCGGTCGACCACCACATCGATGTCATGGCGGTATTTCTTGTCCAGCACCGGCGGCTCGTCGAGCTCGTAGAAGGCGCCATCGACCTTGACCCGCTGAAAGCCCTGCTTGCGCAGCTCGAGGAATTCCTTGCGGTATTCGCCCTTGCGGTCGCGGATGATCGGCGCCAGCAGATAGCCGCGCGTGCCCTCTTCGAGCGTCATCACCCGGTCGACCATGTCCTGCACCTGCTGCGCCTCGATCGGCTTGCCGGTGGCGGGGGAATAGGGCGTGCCGGCGCGGGCAAAGAGCAGCCGCATGTAATCGTAGATCTCGGTCACGGTGCCGACGGTTGAACGCGGGTTCTTCGATGTGGTCTTCTGCTCGATCGAAATCGCCGGCGACAGGCCGGTGATATGATCGACATCGGGCTTTTCCATCATGTCGAGGAACTGCCGCGCATAGGCCGAGAGGCTCTCGACATAGCGGCGCTGCCCTTCGGCATAGATCGTGTCAAAGGCCAGCGAGGATTTGCCCGAGCCCGACAGCCCGGTGATCACCACAAGCTGATCGCGCGGGATATCGACGTCGATGCCCTTGAGATTGTGCTCGCGCGCGCCGCGCACCTCGATATGTTTCAGTTCCGGCATTTCAGCCCCCCTTCGGCAGTGGTTAACACATAGGGGATGAGGCCGGTTTCGCCAATGGAAAAATGAGAACACAAGGCGAACATCTGCCGAGGCGAGGATTTCCCCTGTTGATCGGCGGGTCCACTTTACGCAGGGTTATCGCATTCAATTGGTCATTTGGGGGTCGGGATGTCATTTCTCCGCACATTGTTAGTTTCTCTGCTCGCGCTGCCGGGCCTGTTGTCGGCGCAGGAAAACCCGCGCACCATCCTGGTGCTCGATGGCTCCGGCTCAATGTGGGGCCAGATCGACGGCCGGGCCAAGATCGAGATCGCCCAGACGGTGATGGGTGATCTGCTGGCCGCCCTGCCCGGAGATCAGGAACTGGGGCTGACCGCCTATGGCCACCGCACCAAGGGCGATTGCAGCGACATCGAGACGCTGGTTGCCCCCGGTGCCGGCACCCGCGACGCCATCGCCACTGCGGTCAACGGCATTCAGCCGCGCGGCAAGACGCCGATGACCGATGCGGTGACCGCCGCCGCCGAGGCGCTGCGCTACACCGAAGAAAAGGCGACGGTGATCCTGGTGTCCGACGGCATCGAGACCTGCAACCCCGATCCCTGCGCCGCCGCCCGCGCGCTGGAACAGGCCGGCGCCGAGTTCACCGTGCATGTGGTGGGCTTCGACGTGAGCGACCCCGAGGCGCTGGAGCAGATGCAATGCCTGGCCGAAGAGACCGGCGGGCGCTTTCTCACCGCCGCCAATGCCGGCGAGTTGGGCGAGGCGCTGACCGAGGTCGCCGCCGCGCCCGAGCCGATGCCGGTGACCGTCGATTTCGCCGCCACCGACGGCGAGGACGGGCCACGCATCGCCACGCCGCTGATCTGGTCCCTTTCGCGGGGCGAGACCGCAATCCTCGATTTCGAGCGTGGCGCCACCGTCAGCGCCGATCTGCTGCCGGGTGATTACCTTGTGTCGGTGTTGCGCCCCGAGGACGAGGCCAGCGCCGAGATGACCTTTGCCCAGGGCGACGCCCCGCAAACCGTCACCCTGGCCCTGCCCGCGCTGTTGCCGCCCGCCAGCCTAGAAGCGGCCGATAGCGCGCCGGCCGGATCGACCCTTCCGGTGACATGGGACGGCCCCGATGCGCAGAACGATTACATCTCTGTCGCGCGCCCCGGCGATGACGGCTATGAAACCTATGCCTATACCCGCAAGGGCAGCCCGGCAGAGTTACTGCTGCCCGCCCTGCCCGGCGACTACGAGCTGCGCTATGTCCTCTCGGACGGGCGCAAGACTCTGGCAACCCGGCCGATCGCCGTCACCGAGGTGACCGCCAGCCTCGACGCCGCCGACAGCGTCGTCGCCGGGGCGCAGTTGCCCGTCACCTGGCAAGGGCCGGATTATGCCAATGACTACATCTCGGTCGCCCGGCCCGGCGATGATGGCTATGAGAGCTATGTCTACACCCGCAAGGGCAGCCCCGGACAGTTGCTGATGCCACCCCTGCCCGGCGACTACGAGTTGCGCTACGTGATGTCGCAGGACCGCACCGTTCTGGCGACCCGCAGGGTGACGGTGACCGAGGTCACGGCGACACTGGCTTCCGAAGACAGCGCGCTCGCCGGCGCCACCCTGCCGGTGACCTGGGAGGGCCCGGATTATGCCAATGATTACATCTCCATCGCGCGGCTTGGCGATGACGGTTACGAGAATTACGCCTATACCCGCAAGGGCAGCCCGGCGCAGGTGGTCATGCCGACGGTGCCCGGCGACTACGAGCTGCGCTATGTGATGTCGCAGGATCGCACCGTGCTGGCGACCAGGCCCATCGCGGTGGTCGCAATCAGCGCCACGCTCGAGGCCCCCGCCGAGGCCGCCGCCGGCCAGCCGCTCGAGGTGCGCTGGACCGGGCCGGATTATGCCAATGATTACATCTCTGTCGCCCGGCCCGGCGACGACGGCCACGAGGCCTATACCTACACCCGCAAGGGCATGCCGCTTTCGCTCACCATGCCGCTGGTGCCGGGCCGCTACGAGCTGCGCTATGTCATGTCGCAGGACCGCACGGTTCTGGCGAGCCTGCCGATCGAGGTGCAGGATGTGCAGGCGACGCTCGCTCTTCCCGAGACCGCCCGCGCCGGGGCCCCGATCGTGGTGAACTGGGAGGGCCCGGGATATGACCGCGACTATATCTCGATTTCGCGGCCCGGCGACAGCCGCCATGATGCCTATAGCTACACCCGGACCGGCTCGCCCCTGTTGCTGCGTACCCCGGCGGTGCCCGGCACCTACGAAGTGCGCTATGTGGCGGCCAGCAACGGCACCTCGGTCCTGGCCCGCAAGGAGATCACCCTGACCGAAGTAAGCGCGGATTTGCAGGCCGCCGAGCGCGGCGCCGCCGGCGGCAATCTGGCGGTGCATTGGGACGGGCCTGATTTCAGCGACGATTACGTGTCGATCGCCCGCGCCCAATCTTCGGACGATGAATACGAAACCTATGGCCGCACCAGTCAGGACAGCCCGTTGATCCTGAAACTGCCCGAACAGCCCGGCGCTTACGAGCTGCGCTATGTGGTCGGCCAGAACCGCAAGGTGATCGCCCGCAAGCCGCTGACGGTCGAATAGCCACCCCCGCCCCGGCCCCGCGCCGGGGCCTCCCCGACCGCAGCGCCGCAGCCCCCGCGCGTCAGACCGCGCGGGTTACGTCATAGCCGTAGAGCCAGTCGAACTGCCGCAACGCCCGCGCCGGGGCCAGCCGCGCGCCAAGACGCAGCGCGGTATGCGCCGCCAGCCGCAGCGGCCCGGGCCGCAAATGGTATTTCCAGGCGTTGCCGGTGGCCGCGGCCACGATTTTCTGACAGCGCGCCATGCGCAGCGCCTGATAGGCGGCCAGCCCCGCGCCGATATCCTCATGCCCGGCCAGGCAGGCGCCGAGCGCCCAGGCATCCTCGAGCGCCATATTGGCCCCCTGCGCCAGATAGGGCAGCGTCGGATGGGCCGCGTCGCCCAGCAGAGCGCAGTGCCCCCCGACCCAGCGCGGCGCCACCCGATGGCGGAACAGACCCCAGAGATGGACCGCCTCCACCGCGCCCAACATCCGCTGCACCGCCGGACCGAACCCGGCAAAGGCCGCGCGCAGGTTGGCCGGATCGTCGCGGTGCTGCCAGCCTTCCTCGGCCCAGGCCGCGCGCTCCTGCGCCGCCACGAGGTTGAGCACCGAGCCGTCGCGCAGCGGATAACACACCAGATGCCGGCCCGGCCCCATGTGCACCTGCACCTCTGCACCCTGGCCGGTGACATTCGGGATTACCGCGCGCCAGGCCACCTGACCGGTGAATTGCGGACTGGCCGGGCCGATCAGCGCTTCGCGCAGCCGCGAATGCAGCCCGTCGGCACCGATCACCAGATCGGCGGTACAGGCGTCGCCATTGGCCATCACCAGTTCGGGCCCCGCGCCGGGCCGGACCTCCGCCACCTTTTGCAACAGCCGGAAGCGCACGCCGCGCGCCCGCGCCTCGGTGACCAGAAGATCGATCAGATCGGCGCGGTGGACAAAGAAATAGCGTTGATCCCGCGGCAACAGCCCGAGATCGAGCCGCGCCACCTCGTCGCCGGCGCGAAAATCGCGCAGCGACACCGCCCGGCCTTCGGCCGAGCGCGCCGCCAGCTCCGGCGCCAGCCCCAGTGCCTCGATCACCCGCAGCCCGTTCGGGCTGATCTGAAGCCCGGCGCCGACCTCGCGGATCGCCTCGGCCTGTTCCAGAACGGTGACCTGTGCACCCCGCCCGGCCAGGCACAGCGCAGCGGCCAGCCCGCCGATGCCCCCGCCGACGATGCGGATATCAAGACCTAGAAGGCTCATCTCTTTCCCTTCTGACAAAAACGCCGGGGCGAGCGCCCCGGCGTTTTCGTTATTTTACAATGCAGCGCCGCGGCTCAATCGTCGCGGTGCACCTTTTCGCGGCGCTCGTGACGCTCCTGCGCCTCGAGGCTCATGGTGGCGATCGGCCGCGCGTCGAGACGCTTGAGCGAGATCGGCTCGCCGGTCACCTCGCAATAGCCGTATTCCCCCTCGTCGATCCGGCGCAGGGCCGCATTGATCTTGGCGACCAGCTTGCGCTGACGGTCGCGGGTGCGCAGTTCAATGGCGCGGTCTGTCTCTTCGCTGGCGCGATCCGCAACATCGGGAATGTTGCGCGTGCTCTCCTGAAGCCCTTCGATCGTATCGCGGGTTTCGTCGAGCAATTCGTTTTTCCAGGAAATCAGCTTGCGGCGGAAATATTCAGTTTGCCGCTCGTTCATGAATGGTTCGTCCTCAGCGGGACGATAATCTTCGGGTAGAAACGATTCTTGTTTCATATCCGCTCCCTTTTTCTGGCCAGCCTCAGTTGAAATCAATTTTGAATGCTCCTTTTGACCGGCAACCCCTGCGCGCTCGGAGTACTCCCTGAGCACCGGAATGTCACTACACAAAGCGCTGTATTGCGGCGAATTCTCGGTATCGATAGGCTCCGCGCCAGAAGCCGAAACAAGGAGCAGGCATGAAATTTCAGGGCACCGAGAGCTATGTGGCGACCGAAGATCTCACGTTAGCGGTAAATGCCGCGGTAACGCTGGAACGGCCGCTGCTGGTCAAGGGCGAACCGGGCACCGGCAAGACCGAACTGGCGCGTCAGGTGGCCGATGCGCTGGGCCTGCGGATGCTGGAGTGGAACGTCAAATCCACCACCAAGGCGCAGCAGGGGCTGTATGAATACGACGCCGTTTCGCGCCTGCGCGACAGCCAGCTCGGCGAAGAGCGGGTGCATGACGTGCGCAACTACATCCGCAAGGGCAAGCTCTGGCAGGCCTTCGAGGCGGAAGAGAAGGTGGTGCTTCTGATCGACGAGATCGACAAGGCCGACATCGAGTTTCCCAACGACCTGTTGCAGGAGCTCGACAAGATGGAATTTCACGTCTACGAGACCGGCGAAACCGTCAAGGCCCGCCAGCGCCCGATCGTCATCATCACCTCGAACAATGAAAAGGAACTGCCCGACGCCTTCCTGCGCCGCTGTTTCTTTCACTACATCCGGTTCCCCGACGAGGCGACGATGCGCCAGATCGTCGAGGTTCATCATCCCGGTATCAAACAGGCGCTGCTGACCACCGCGCTGACCCAGTTCTACGAGATCCGCGAGCAGGCCGGGCTCAAGAAGAAACCCTCGACCTCCGAGGTGCTCGACTGGCTCAAGCTCCTGCTGGCCGAGGATCTCACGCCCGAGGATCTGGCCCGCGACGGGGCCAACGCCCTGCCCAAATTGCACGGCGCCCTGCTCAAGAACGAGCAGGATGTGCATCTTTTCGAACGCCTCGCCTTCATGGCCCGCCGCGGCCGCTGATCCGGGGCGGCCCGGTCCCGTTCCGGTCGAAAACCTGTGGCGGAGCGGGCCAGGGCCCATGGACGGAAAGACCGCCCTGCCCTGATCGGGAAACCGGCGCGATCGCGCGATAAAAGATCCGGCGCCCGGCGATTGACCGGGCGCCGGATGCGGCGGCCACCGACGCGCCAATCCCTGGCGGCCGGCGACGAATTTGCGGCGTGGCACGGCCAGTCGGACGGCCCCGCCCGGCATAGCCGGGCATTTGCATCCTGCCCTCGTGCATTACCTGTCGGCAAACGTCGGCAATTCACCATATCTGGTGTGATCCCGATTGCCCGCCCACAACCCAACCCCTTGATTCGGCTGAATTGCAACGCTTTCGGACGCCGGAAAAACTCGGCCGATTTACGGCTTAGGAAATCCCGGCTTTGCCGTATACTCCCCCATAAGGCGATAACGCCAAACGGGATGTCCTGATGCATCCGAAAGAGCAGGCAGACCAGAATGTCGATTGAAATGACTATCCGCGCGCTGCGGCCCGCAGATCGGGACCAATGGCAGGAGCTTTGGCGGCAATATCTCGCGTTTTATGAAACCGAGCTTCCGGCGCGGATTTATGACAGCACCTTTCATCGTTTGCTGGGAGACGACAGCCGCGATTTCAATGGCCTTGTCGCCCTTTCCGGGGACCGGCTCGTCGGGTTGACGCACTTCCTGTTTCACCGCCATGCTTGGAAAGAGGAAGAGGTCTGTTACTTGCAGGATCTCTACGCCGTGCCCGATCTGCGGGGGCGTGGCATCGGCCGCAAGCTGATCGAGGCAGTTTATGCCCGAGCCGATGCGGCGGGCGCGCCCTCGGTCTACTGGCTCACCCAGGAGTTCAACCACACCGCCCGCGATCTCTATGACCGGATCGGCGTGTTGACCCCGTTCATCAAATACCAGCGAGCCTGACACATGCGCCGCAGCCGTCTTTTCCTGCCGCTTTACATGTTGCTCTCGGCCTGCGTGCCGATGGCCTCTTCGGATATGCCGACCCGCGCCGCCAGTCTGGAATCCACATTGCCGGTGATGAAGACCTTTTCGCAGCCCCGCCCGCTGCCGGCGGCGCGGTCGAATACCGATATTGCCCGCGATTTCATCGACCTGCACTTCCAGCTTGAAAGCGGCCGCCCGCTGCCTCGGCTGACCCGGTTCGAAGGGCCGATCGGGGTGCGGGTGACCGGCGATGCCCCGGCCCAGCTCGACCGCGATCTCAAGCAGCTCCTGCACCGGCTGCGCAGCGAGGCGGCGCTGGACATTCGCCAGGTGGCGCCAGACGCGCCGGCGGCGGTGACGATCGAGGCGATCAGCTCGGCCGAGATCCGCCGCGCCCTGCCGATGGCGGCTTGTTTCGTGGTGCCCAATGTCACTTCTCTGGCCGATTACAAGCGCAAGCGCCGCTCCGGCAAATTGAATTGGGCGCAGCTGCAACAGCGCACCACGGTGGCGATCTTCGTGCCCAATGACACCTCCCCGCAAGAGATGCGCGATTGCCTGCACGAAGAGCTGGCCCAGGCGCTGGGGCCGCTCAACGATCTTTATCGCCTGCCGGATTCGGTGTTCAACGACGACAATGTGCACACCGTCCTGACCGGTTTCGACATGCTGATCCTGCGGGCGACCTATGACAGCGCGCTGCGCTCCGGCATGGACCGCGCGAGTGTCGCCGCCCGCCTGCCCGCCATTCTCGCCCGGCTGAACCCGCGCGGCGCCGGCATCGGCACCAACCGGCAGTCGCGCACGCCCCGCGCCTGGATCGAGGCGGTGCAGGAGGCATTGGGGCCCGGCGCCAGGCATTCTCAACGCCGGACCGCCGCCACCCGGGCGCTCAGGATCGCCGCCGCCATGGGCTGGCAGGATCACCGCCGCGCCTTTTCGCATTACGCCATGGGCCGCATTCTTCTGATCAGCGACCCCGATCGGGCGCGCGCCGAATTCGAGGCCGCCGACCGGTTCTATCGCATGAGCCCGGCGACCGAGCTGCATCTGGCCTATGTCGCCTCGCAGCTCGGCGCGCTCGAATTGACGCGCGGCCGGCCGGACCAGACGCTGGCGCTGGTGGCACCGCATTTCGACACCGCCGCGCGCCATGAAAACGCGGCGCTGCTGAGCACGCTGCTGCTGTTGCGCGCCGAGGCGCTCGATCTGACCGGACGGGTTTCGGAAGCGCGCGAGGTGCGGATGGACTCTCTGGGATGGGCGCGCTACGGCTTTGGCGCGGATTGGGCGGTGCGCGCGAAACTGCGCGAGATTGCCGCGCTCAACCCGCTCAAGGGCCCGCGCGGGTAGTTCCGGCGGCGCCGGCGCAGACAGAAGGACAAGGAACAGATGCTGGTCATCATCGGCGCCATTATCGGCGGTATCATCGGCGGCACGATCGCCAGGCGGCGCGGCGGCAAGACGCTGGACGTGGTGCAATATGTCGGCATCTATGCGCTGGCCTTCGCGCTTCTGGGCATGTTGGCCACGCTGGTGATCCACCGCCTGGCCCTCTGAGGCGCGGCGATGTTCGTTCCCTTCTTCGAAACCCTGCGCCGCGCCGGCGTTCCGGTGTCGCTCAGGGAATATCTCACCTTTCTCGAAGGCATGAGCGCGGGTCTGGCGACCTATGACGTCGATGCCTTCTATTACCTCGCGCGCACCGCGATGGTGAAGGACGAGCGCAACCTCGACAAGTTCGACCGCGCCTTTGCGCACAGCTTCAAGGGGCTGGAAGAAATTTCGGCGCAGGACGTGCTGAGCGCCGTCGATCTGCCCGAGGACTGGCTGCGCAAGATGGCCGAGAAACACCTCAGCCCCGAGGAAATGGCCGAGATCGAGAGCCTCGGCGGTTTCGATCAACTGATGGAGACGCTGAAGAAGCGGCTCGAGGAGCAGAAAGGCCGCCATCAGGGCGGCAACAAATGGATCGGCACCGCCGGCACCTCGCCTTTCGGCGCCAATGGCTACAATCCCGAGGGCGTGCGCATCGGCCAGGAGAAAAGCCGCCTCCAGCGCGCCGTCAAGGTCTGGGACAAGCGCGAGTTCCGCAATCTCGATGATCAGATCGAGCTTGGCACCCGCAACATCAAGGTGGCGCTGAAACGCCTGCGCAACTGGGCACGGACCGGTGCCAATGACGAGTTGGACCTCGACGGCACCATCCGGGCGACGGCCGAACACGGCTACCTTGACGTCAAGACCCGGCCGGAACGGCACAATGCGGTCAAGGTGGTGCTGTTTCTCGATGTCGGCGGCTCGATGGATGCGCATATCCGGGTGGTGGAAGAGCTGTTCTCGGCCGCGCGCTCCGAATTCAAGCACCTCGAATATTACTATTTCCACAATTGCCTTTACGAAGGTGTCTGGCGCGACAATCGCCGCCGCTGGTCCGAGGTAACGCCGACCTGGGAGGTGCTGCGCACCTATGGTTCGGACTACAAGTGCATCTTTGTCGGCGATGCCAGCATGTCACCCTACGAGATCGCCTTTGCCGGCGGCGCCAACGAACATTGGAACGAGGAAGCCGGCCAGGTCTGGCTGGCGCGCGCTCGCGACCAATGGCCCGACAATCTCTGGATCAACCCGGTGCCCGAACAGCAATGGAGATACACCCAGTCGATCGGCATGATCCACGAGATCTTCGAGGGTGCCATGGTGCCGATGACGCTCGAAGGGCTGGAACGCGGCATGAAGGCGCTGGCGCGTTAGCCCGCCTGTCAGCGGCGGTAATCCTCGGGCTTGATGCCATAGCGCGCGAGCTTGTCGTAAAGCGTCTTGCGCGGCAGTTTCAGCTGTTTCGCGGCCTCGGTGGCGCGTCCGTTCTGGCGGCTGAGCGCGGCGATCAGAAGCGAGCGTTCGACCTGCGCCATCTGCGCCGCCAGCCCCTGTTCGGCATTGCGCGCCACCTCTTCCGGCATGCCCAGCACAAACCGCATCGCCGCCGACATCAGCGAGCGCGCATTGCCCGGCCAGCTCTGCGCCATCAGCGCGGCAGCATGATCCGGGCTGATTTCAGGCGCGGTGATGCCGGCCTGTTCGGCGGCCTGGTCGACGTAATGGCGAAACAGCACCGGGATGTCCTCGGGCCGTTCCGACAGCGCCGGAATGCGCACCACATGGACATTGAGCCGGTAATAGAGATCGGCGGTCACCCGGCCCTCGGCAAAGGCCGCATCGATCCCGTCGACCGCCCCCGCGATCAGCCGCAACCCCTGGCCGGAGTCCAGCAGATCGAGCAGCACAAGCTGGCTGTCGGCCGAAAGATCGGCAATGCCATCGAGAAACAGCGCCCCGCCCTCGGCGCGCGAGAACACGTCGCGCAGGCCGGCGGGATCGAGGCTGCGCGCGGCGCGTTTCTCGAACGGCGTCTTGGCGCGGGGCGAGGATAGGTGAATGACCTCGGCCACCTTGGAGATGCCCGAACCCTGCGGCCCGATGATCAGCGCATCGGCGGTCGATGCCGCCACCTGACGGACCTGCGCGCGCAGCGCCTCGGCCAGCGCCGAGGTGCCGAAGATCATCCGCGCCGCCGGATCGCCGGCCTCGATCTGGCTTTTGAACCGGCGGTTTTCCAGCACCATGGCGCGGGCCTTCAGCGCCCGGTCCAGCACCTTGAGGAGATCCTCGGTGGCGCAGGGCTTTTCGAGAAAGGCGAAGGCCCCGGCGCCAAGCGCGCGCACCGCCATCGGGATGTCGCCCTCGCCGGTCAGCAGAATCACCGGCAGGTCGGGATCGACCTGCTGGGCGTGGTCGAGCAGATGAAAGCCATCGCGCCCCGGCATGCGGATATCGCTCAGGATCACCCCGTCGAAGTCCGGTGTGATATGATCCTTGGCGACCACGAAAGACCCCGCCGGAACCGGTGCATACTCTGCCAGTTCCAGCGATTGGCACAGCGCCTCGCGCAGGCCCGCGTCGTCGTCCACCAACAAGACCTGCCTCATGCCGCCGCCTCCTGCGCTTCACGCCATTGGTCGAGCTCGACGGTAAAGACCGCCCCGCCGCCGGGCGCGTTGCTGCCGCGGATGGTGCCGCCAAAGCTCTGCACCAGACCATAGGAGATCGACAGGCCAAGCCCCATGCCGTCGGGCCCGCCGACCTGTTTGGTGGAATAGAACGGGTCGAAGATACGGTCGGGATCGGCAATGCCCGGCCCGGTGTCTGCCACCGTCACCACCGGACGCGTGCCGGCGTCGAGCGTGATGGTCAGGGCGCGGCGCGGGGCGTCCTCCATGGCGTCGGCAGCGTTCGAGATCAGATTGACAAAGACCTGTCCCAGCCGCACCTCGCCGCCCCAGACCCAGACCGGCGCCGGCGGTGGCTGCCAGACCAGCGTCACCGCGCCCTGGCGCAGCCGCGGCTCGGCCAGTTCGATGGCGCTGTCGATCACCGCGACGATATCGACCTTGCCCATCGGCTCGCTTTCGTTGCGGGCAAAAGCGCGCAGGTTCTTGATGATCCGCGCCATGCGGCGCGCCATGGCGGCGATGCGACCCAGGTTCTCGCGTGCGGTCGCGGGGCGGTCGCGGTCAAGGAAGGCCTGGGCGTTCTCGGCATAGTGCTGGATCGCCATCAGTGGCTGGTTCAGCTCGTGGCTGATGCCGGCCGACATCTGCCCCAGCGCCGAGAGCTTGCCGGCCTGCACCAGATCGGCCTGGGCGCGTTTCAGCGCCGCCTCGGCCTCCTGGCGTTCGCGCACCTCGTGGCGCAGCGCGGTGTTGGTCTGCGACAGCTGGGCGGTGCGCGCGGTGACCCGACTCTCGAGCCGTGCATTGGCCTGTGCCAGCACCCGCCGTCGCGCCCCGGCAAGAAACAGCAGCGCGCCGAAGGTCGCCATCAGTGCCGCCACCGCCGCCGCCTGCCAGAGCGCCAGCCGCAGCGCCGGGCTGGTGTCGATCAGTGCCTCGGCGCGCATTCCGATCACCGGCAGATCCTGGCTCAGATGCAAGGCGCGGCGCGGCACATAGGGCGACCAGTCGAGCCACCAGACCTCATGCGCGCCCACCTGCACCGCGCGCGGCGTTTCGCCCGCCGGCGTCTCCGGCCCCAGCGCGCCGGGCGGCTGACGCCAGTACAAGAGCTCGGAACGGTTCGAGATGAAGACCCGGCCGTCGCCGTCGACGAAATAGATCGCCGGGCGGTCGCCGCGCCAGTTCTCTTCCAGCCGGTCGATGTCGACGCCGAGGATCAGCGCCCCGCGCACCTTGCCGGCGGCATCAAAAGTCGGCGCGGCAAAGAACCAGGCGCGCACGCCGAAGGTCTCGCTCACCACATGCGCCGAGCCCAGCGCGCCCTGCATCGCCCGGCGGAAATAGGCGCTGTCGCCCAGAGCCTCCGGCGTGCGCGGCCCAGAGGCCGCCAGCACCCGGCCCGAGGCATCGACGTAATGCATGGTCAGCGCCGAGGTCTTGTCGGCCACGTCGAGCAGCAGCGCATCGGCCGGTGCGCGCTCGCCGCCATCGTGCAGCGCCGCCAGCGCCGGGTGATCGGCGGTCAGCACTGCCACCTCGGCGTGATGCTGCAATTGGGCGGTGAGTCGGTCGGCGGCCAGCGACAGCCCGGCCTCGCCGCGCCGGGCGATCTGATCGAGGCCCTGACGAAAGCCGGTGTGCCAGACGCCGGCGCTCACCGCCGCTATACATGCGATGTAGAGCGCCGCCAGACCACGAAGTGAGGAAGATTTCGACGACATGACGATACTTTAGCGCGTCCCCCCTTGCAAAGGAAAGCCAGCCCGTCAGGATGATCTCATGGCAGAGCTTTCGCAATCTCCGACCGACCCGGGTTTTGTCCAGAATCCCTATCCGTTTTACGCCGAGGCGCGGGCCAAGGGCGCCGTGCACCAGTGGCGCGACTATGGGATCCACTGCGCCTTTTCGCATGCCGCCGTCAATGCCGCCCTGCGCGACAGCCGCATGGGCCGCGAGGCACCCGACGAGCTGAAAGAGCCGCGGCCCGCGCATCTGCGCGACTTCTATGCCATCGACGACAATTCCATGCTGGAACTGGAAGCGCCGCGCCACACCCGGCTGCGCAAGCTTGTGCTGCATGCCTTCACCGCTCGCGGCATTGCCGGGCTGGCGCCGGAGATCGAGGCGCTCTGTCACCAATTGATCGACGCGTGCCCCGAGGGCGATTTCGACCTGTTGCCGCAGTATGCCACCCAGGTGCCGGTAATCGTGATCGCACGGCTGCTGGGCGTGCCCGACGACATGGCCGACCGGTTGCTGGCCTGGTCGAACGACATGGTGGCGATGTACCAGGCCCGCCGCGACCGGACGATCGAAGACGGCGCCAATGCCGCCGCGCGCGAGTTTTCGGCCTTTCTGGCCGATTACATCGCCACCCGCCGCCGCACCCCCTCGGACGATCTGATCACCCGGCTGATCGCGGCAGAGGCCGATGGCGAAAAGCTGAGCCTGGACGAGCTGATCGCCACCTGCGTTCTGGTGCTGAACGCCGGCCATGAGGCCACGGTGCATACTCTGGGCAATGGGGTGAAGGCGATGCTCGAGACCGGCATGCGCCCCGAATGGTCCTCTGATTCGATGATCGATGCGACGGTCGAGGAAATCCTGCGGTTCGATCCGCCGCTGCACATGTTCACCCGCTGGGTATACGAAGACCTCGAGATCGGGCGCAGCCCCTTGCGGCGCGGCGACCGCATCGGCCTCTTGCTGGGGGCGGCCAACCGCGATCCCGAGATGTGGGTCGACCCCGACCGTTTCGATCCGAATCGACATCTGAAGCCGCATGTGGCCTTTGGCGCCGGCCGCCATTTCTGCGTTGGCGCGCCACTGGCCCGGCTCGAGTTGCGCATCGCGCTTCAGGTGCTCTTTGCCCGCCTGCCCGGCCTGCGCCTCGCCGCGCCGCCGCGCTACGCGAACCTCTACCATTTTCACGGGCTTGAGCGTCTCTTGCTGTGTGCGCAATGACCCGCCGCCGGTCTTGGGCCCACGCGACCGGGCAATGTGGCAAATTGGCCGGACGCGACGTTCCGAGTGGAAAAATGGCGGGTTTAGCGCTAACAGTACCTCAAAGAAATTGCTGTGAGCAAGCCAGATGAAAGACGAAATCCTTCACCATATCCGCTATTCGCTGGGCAAGGACGCCGAGCATTCCTCGGTTTACGACTGGCGCATCGCGCTGTCGCTGGCGCTGCGCGACCGGATGGTCGATCATTGGTATCGCTCCACGCGCGAGACCTATGCCTCGAACGCCAAACGCGTCTATTACCTCTCGCTCGAGTTTCTGATGGGCCGGCTGGTCGAGGACATGGCCGCCAACCTCGGCCTCGACCGCGAAGCCCGCGACGCCATCGAGGCGCTGGGCCAGGATTACGAGGAAATCGTGCATGACGAGCCCGATGCGGCGCTGGGCAACGGCGGCCTCGGGCGTCTTGCCGCCTGCTTCATGGACTCGCTGGCGACCCTGGGCATTCCGGCTTATGGCTACGGCATCCGCTACGAGCACGGGCTGTTCGAGCAGAAGTTTTCCGACGGCAAACAGGTCGAGACCGCCGAGACCTGGTTGACCCAGCGCCACGCCTGGGAATTCGAACGGCCGGAGGTGAAATACCGCATCCAGTTCGGCGGCCATGTCGAGCATCACGAGGGCAAGGCGCGCTGGATCTCGTCCGAGACCGTGCTGGCCACCGCCTATGACACGCCGGTGATCGGCTGGAAGGGCACCTGGGGCAACACTCTGCGGCTCTGGTCGGCCAAGGCGCCGGGGGCGTTTGACCTCGAGAGCTTCAACCGGGGCGATTACCTTGCCGCCGGCCGCTCCGAGGCGCTGGCGCGCACCATCAGCCGCGTGCTTTACCCCGATGACACCACCGACGCCGGCAAGCAGCTGCGGCTGAAGCAGGAATATTTCTTCACCGCCGCCTCGCTGATGGACCTGATGCGGCGCTACCTGAGCGATCACGACGATCTGCGCGCCCTGCCCGATCACGTGGCGATCCAGCTCAACGACACCCACCCGGCGATTGCCGGGCCGGAACTGGTGCGGCAACTGGTCGACGTGCACGGGCTCGAGATGCCCGAAGCCATCGAAATCGCCCGCAACTGCCTGGGCTACACCAACCACACGCTGCTGCCCGAGGCGCTGGAGAAATGGCACGTCGGGCTGATGGCCTATGTGTTGCCCCGGCATCTGGAAATCATCCGCGCCATCGACCACGACCACCAGGAACGCCACCCCGGCAGCCCGCGCATCATCGAGCATGACCATGTTCAGATGGGCGAACTGGCCTTTATCATGGCGCACAAGGTCAATGGCGTCTCGGCGCTGCACAGCGAGCTGGTCAAGGAGACGGTGTTCGAGGATCTGCACAAGATCCACCCGACCCGGATCATCAATCAGACCAACGGAATCACCCCGCGGCGCTGGCTGTATACCTGCAACCAGCCGCTGTCCGATCTCGTCACCCGCGAAATCGGCGATGGCTGGGTGGCCGATCTCGAACAGCTCAAGGCGCTGAACGAGAAATCCGGCGACAAGGCGTTCCTCGCCGAGTTCCAGGCCGCCAAGCGCGCCAACAAGGTGCAACTGGCGCAATGGATCAGGCAAACCTGCGGCACCGAGGTGAACCCCGACGCGATGTTCGACGTGCAGATCAAGCGGATCCACGAATACAAGCGCCAGTTGATGAACATCCTCGAGACCGTGGCGCTCTGGAACGAGATCCGCGACAATCCGGGCGGCGACTGGACGCCGCGCGTCAAGATCTTTGGCGGCAAGGCGGCGCCGGGCTATCACGTCGCCAAGCAGATCATCCACCTGATCAACGACGTCGCCACCCGGATCAACAACGACCCGGTGACCGGCGATCTGCTCAAGGTGGTCTATCCGCCGAACTACAATGTCACCATGGCCGAGAATCTGATCCCCGCCGCCGACCTCAGCGAACAGATCTCGACCGCCGGCAAGGAAGCCTCGGGCACCGGCAACATGAAATTCGCCCTGAACGGCGCGCTGACCATCGGCACGCTCGACGGCGCCAATGTCGAGATCCGCGAGCATGTGGGCGCCGAGAACTTCTTCCTCTTCGGTCTAACCGCGCAGGAGGTGCAGGAACGCCGCCTGCAACATGGCTTCGCCCGCGCCGCCATCGAGGCCAGCCCGCGGCTGAGCCGGGTGCTGGGCCAGATCGTCGATGGTGTGTTTTGCCCGGACGAAGTCACGCGCTACCATGAACTTGTCGGCAATCTCTACGATCACGACTACTTCCTCGTGACCTGCGATTTCGACAGCTATTTCGACGCGCAGCGCCGTGTTGATGTCGCCTATCGCAGCAAGACCGGCTGGGCGGCCATGGCGCTCAAGAACACGGCCAACATGGGCTGGTTCTCGTCGGATCGCACGATTCAGGGCTACGCGCGCGATATCTGGCATGCGGGCCCGGTCAACACTGGTGGAATGGAGAAAATTGCATGATTGACGCCCCCCTGATCCACCCCGAAGAAGCAGCCTCCCTTGCAGATGGGTCGCACGGCAATCCCTTTGCCGTGCTCGGGATGCACGAGACCGACGGCAAGCTTGTCGTGCGTGTGTTCCGCCCCGAAGCAGACAGCGTCGAACTGATCGATGCCAAGACTGGCAAGGCGGTTGTTTCGCTCGGGCGGGTCACGGGGGGCGACGGCGTTTTTGCCGCCGAGGTGCCGCGGCGCAAGAAACGCTTTGACTACAAGCTGCGGATGACCCGGGGCGGCAACGTTTGGACGGAATACGACCCCTATGCCTTTGGCAACGTGCTGGGCGAATTCGACGAATACCTGCTGGGCGAAGGCACGCACGGATATCTGTGGAAAGCGCTCGGCGCGCATGTGATGACCCATGAAGGTGTCGAGGGCACGCATTTCGCGGTCTGGGCCCCGAACGCCCGGCGGGTTTCGGTTGTCGGCGATTTCAACGGCTGGGATGGCCGCCGGTTTGTCATGCGCCGGCGGGGCGCGACCGGTGTGCACGAGATCTTTGTGCCCGACGTCGCCGATGGCACCGCCTACAAATACGAGGTGCTGGGCATCGACGGTCAGCTGATGCCGCTCAAGGCCGATCCGGTGGGCTTTGGCGCAGAGCTTCCGCCGCGCACCGCCTCGGTGGTGCGCGACCTGTCGCGCTACGACTGGCAGGACGGCGACTGGATGGCACGGCGCAGCGGCGCGCACCGCATCGACCGGCCGATCTCGGTCTACGAGGTGCACCTCGAAAGCTGGCGGCGGGTGCCCGAAGAGGATGGCCGCTCGCTCACCTATCGCGAAATGGCCGACGCGCTGGTTTCTTATGTCAAGGAGATGGGGTTCACCCATATCGAGACCACGCCGATCAGCGAATATCCCTTCGGCGGCTCCTGGGGATATCAGCCGGTGGGGCTCTACGCCCCCACCTCGCGCTTCGGCACGCCCGACGATTTCCGCTATTTCGTCGATGCCTGCCACCAGGCGGGAATCGGGCTGATCATCGACTGGGTGCCGGGCCATTTCCCGACAGACGAACACGGCCTTGGCCGGTTCGACGGATCGGCGCTTTACGAACATGCCGATCCGAAAGAAGGCTATCACCCGGACTGGAACACGCTGGTCTATAACTACGGCCGGACAGAGGTGGCCAATTATCTGATCGCCAACGCGAAATTCTGGGTGCAGGAATATCACATCGACGGGCTGCGCGTTGATGCCGTGGCCTCGATGCTCTATCGCGACTATTCCCGGAAAGAGGGCGAATGGGTGCCCAACATCCACGGCGGCCGCGAGAACCTCGAAGCCATCAGCTTCATGCAGCGGATGAACGAGGCGGTCTATGCCGACCAGCCCGACATCATGACCATCGCCGAGGAAAGCACCGCCTTCCCCGGCGTCTCCGCCCCCACCGACACCGGCGGCCTTGGCTTCGGCTTCAAGTGGAACATGGGCTGGATGAACGACACCCTGCGCTACATGGGCGAAGATCCGATCCACCGGAAGTATCACCACGACAAGATGACCTTCGGGCTGCATTACGCCTTTTCCGAGAATTTCGTGCTGCCGCTGAGCCATGACGAGGTGGTGCATGGCAAGGGCTCGATCCTCGACCGGATGCCGGGCGACGATTGGCAACGGTTTGCCAATTTGCGGGCCTATTACGGCTTCATGTGGGGCCATCCGGGCAAGAAGCTGCTCTTCATGTCCTGCGAGTTTGGCCAGTGGGATGAGTGGAACAACGAAAAGAGCCTCGACTGGCACCTGCTCGAGTATCCGACCCACAAGGGCGTGCAGTCGCTGGTCCGCGATCTCAACCACCTCTATCGCGACACCCCTGCGCTCTACGAGCTCGACAGCAAGCCCGAGGGCTTCCGCTGGATCGACGGCGGCAACGCCGGCGAGTCGGTGTTTTCCTGGCTCCGCCACGGCAAAGACGGCAGCGACCCGGTGCTGGTGGTCTGCAATTTCACGCCGGTGACACGACCCGGCTATCGCATCGGCGTGCCGCTGGCGGGAACCTGGGAGGAAGTTCTGAACACCGATGCGGCCGCCTATGCCGGCAGCAACCAGATCAACGCCACCCCGCTGGCCACGACAGAAGAGCCGGCGCATGGCTGCGCACAGTCGATTGAGCTGACCGTGCCGCCGCTGGCGACAACGTTCCTGCGTTATAAAGGGACATGAATTTCAACCATTTATTAGACCATCCGATCAAGTCTGGGAGGACCCGATGACACAGGCACGACACGAACTCGCGCAACAAACGATGGCCTATGTTCTGGCCGGGGGGCGCGGCAGCCGATTGAAGGAAATGACCGATATCCGGGCAAAACCGGCGGTGTTCTTTGGCGGCAAGACGCGGATCATCGACTTTGCACTGTCGAACGCGGTGAACTCCGGCATCCGCCGCATCGGTGTCGCCACGCAGTACCGGGCCCACAGCCTGATCCGCCATCTGCAACGCGGCTGGTCCTTCTTCCGCGCGGAGCGCAACGAAAGCCTCGACATCCTGCCCGCCTCGCAGCAGATGGGTGAGGACAACTGGTACAAGGGCACCGCCGACGCGGTGACGCAGAACATCAACGTGCTGCGCGGCTACGGGCCGAAATACATCCTCGTTCTGGCCGGCGACCATATCTACAAGCAGGACTATTCGGTCATGATTGAGCAGCACGTCAAGACCGGCGCCAAGGTCACGGTCGGCTGTATCGAAGTGCCGCGCGACGAGGCTAGGGCCTTTGGCGTGATGGGGGTGGACGCGAACGACAAGATCCTCGAATTCGTCGAAAAGCCGGAAAATCCCCCCGCCATGCCCGGCGACGAGAGCCGCGCGCTGGCCAGCATGGGGATCTACGTCTTCGAGGCGGAATACCTTTACGAGTTGCTGGAAAAGGACAATGACGATCCGAACTCCAGCCATGATTTCGGCAATGACATCATTCCCGATATCGTGGCCCAAGGCGGCGCCTATGCCCATCCCTTCGGGCGCTCCTGCGTGATGTCGGGGCTGGAGGACCGGCCGTACTGGCGCGATGTCGGCACCATCGATGCCTATTGGCAAGCCAATATCGACCTGACCGATTTCAAGCCCGAGCTCGACCTCTATACCCAGAACTGGCCGATCTGGACCTATTCCGAGCTAACCCCGCCGGCCAAGTTCATTCACAACGAGGAAGGCCGCCGCGGCTCCGCCACCTCGTCGATGGTTTCGGGCGGCTGCATCATCTCGGGCTCGCAACTGCATCGCTGCCTGCTGTTCACCGGCGTGCGGACCCACAGCTTTGCCGAACTCGAGGGGGTCATCGTGCTGCCCTATGCCGATATCGGCCGCAACGCCAAGCTCAAGAACTGCATCGTCGACCGCGGCGCCATGATTCCCGAGGGCCTTGTGGTGGGCGAGGATGCCGAGGCCGACGCCAAGCGGTTTCGCCGCACCGAAAACGGCATCTGCCTGATCACCCAGAAGATGATCGACAAGCTGGATGGCTGACATGAATGTCCTGATGGTCACCTCGGAATGCGCGCCCTTCATCAAGACCGGCGGGCTGGCGGATGTGGCGGGCGCGCTGCCGGGGGCGCTCGCGCCGCTTGGCATCGACCTGCGCACCATGCTGCCGGCCTATCCGGCGCTCATGCCGCTGGTGGCCCGGGGCACCGAAGTTGCCAGCTTCGGCGACCTGCCCGGCGGCCCCGGCCGCGTGGTGCAGGTCGAGGCCGAGGGGCTCACCCTGCTATTACTCGACGCGCCGCAGCTCTTTGACCGGCGCGGCGGTCCCTATTCCCACGAGGGCGGCCACGACTGGAACGACAACCACCGCCGCTTTGCCTCGCTGGCGCAGGCGGCAGCGAGGATCAGCTTTGACGGGCTGGCAGACTGGAAACCCGACATCGTGCATGCCCACGACTGGCAGGCGGGGCTGACGCCTGTCTATCTGAAACAGCCCGGCGTGCCGGCCCCCAGATCGGTGATCACCATTCACAACATCGCCTTTCAGGGCCGCTTCGCCGCGCATGAAGGCCAGCAGCTCGGGCTGCGTTGGGATTGGTTCACCCCCGATGGGTTCGAATACCACGGCGACATTTCCTTTCTGAAGGCCGGACTGGTCTATGCCGACCGCATCACCACCGTCAGCCCGACCTATGCCCGCGAGATCCTGACGCCGCGGTTCGGCATGGGGCTCGAAGGCGTGCTGAGCGCGCGGCAATCCGTGCTCTCGGGCATTCTCAACGGCATCGACACCGCCGCCTGGAACCCGGCGACCGACCCGGCGCTGGCCCGCAACTATGACGCCGACAGCCTCGCCGGCAAGGCGGCCAACCGCGCCGAAATCTGCACCCGCCTCGGCCTCGATCCGGCCCACAAGGGACCGCTGTTCTGCGTCATCAGCCGGTTGACCGAGCAAAAAGGGCTGGATGCGCTGGCCGAGGCCATTCCGCATCTTGTCGCCAGCGGCGGCCAGCTCGCGGTACTGGGTTCCGGCGCGCCGGAGCTCGAGGCCGCGTTCCGCAGCGCGGCCGAAGCGCATCCCGGCAAGGTCGGCTGCCACATCGGCTATGACGAAGGCTTTTCGCATCTGCTGCAAGGAGGCAGCGATACCATCTTGATCCCCTCGCGCTTCGAGCCTTGCGGCCTGACCCAGCTTTACGGCTTGCGCTATGGCACATTGCCGGTGGTGGCCCGCACCGGCGGTCTGGCCGACACGGTGATCGACGGCAACCTGGCCGCACTGCGGGCGAAGACCGCGACCGGCTTCCTGTTTGATGACGTTGGTGTCGCGGGTGTCACCGAGGTGCTCGACCGCGCCATTCGCAGCTATGCCAGCACCGATGACTGGCAGAGCATGCAGCGCGCCGCTATGTCTCAGGAAGTGGGCTGGGACATCTCGGCCCGCGCCTATGCCGATCTGTACAAAGAGGTTCTGAGCGAATGAACACCCGTGCGCCGATGACGGTCGAAATCCGTCCGGGCCGCTCGCATCAACTCGGGGCGCATTTCGACGGCGAAGGCACCAACTTTGCGGTCTTTTCCGAAAATGCCACCCGGATCACCCTGTGCCTGTTCTCGCCCGACGGACGGCGCGAGGAGCATCGCGTCGACCTGCCCGAGCGCAACGGCGCGGTCTGGCACGGCTATGTGCCGGGGCTGGTGCCGGGCACGCTTTACGGCTACCGCGTCGACGGCCCGTACGAACCGTCGCGCGGCCACCGCTTCAATGCCAACAAGCTGTTGATCGATCCCTATACCCGCGAGCTGCGCGGCGCCTTTTCCGACCATGACGCCACCTATGGCTATGACGCGGCGGGCGGCGGTGACGACCTGAGCTTTTCCGCCAGCGACAGCGCACCGCATGTGCCGAAATCTGTGGTCTCCGATCCGGCGCTGTTCCCGCTCGACGCAAGGACGCTGACCTGCGGCCATGACGGCGGGCTGATCTACGAGGCCCATGTCAAGGGCGCCACCATGCTGAACAAGGGCGTCGAGGAAGACTTGCGCGGCACCTATGACGGCATGGCCTCCGACGCGATGCTCGACCATCTGACCCGGCTGGGCGTCGCGGCGGTGGAGCTTCTGCCGGTGCAGGCGCTGAAATCCGAGCCGATGCTGCGCGACAAGGGGCTGGTGAATTACTGGGGCTACAACACCATTGGCTTTTTTGCGCCCGAGCCGCGCTATTTCGGGCCCAAGGGGGTGGCCGGGTTCCGCGCCATGGTCGAGAGGTTCCACAAAGCCGGGATCGAGGTCATCCTCGACGTGGTCTACAACCATTCCGCCGAGGGCGATCAGCTTGGGCCGACACTGTCGTTCAAGGGCTTCGACAACGCCGCCTATTACCGCCTGCTCGACGGTCAGCCGCGGTACTACGTCAATGACACCGGCTGCGGCAACACGCTGGATACCACCCATCCCTTCGTGCTGCGGATGATCATGGACAGCCTGCGGTTCTGGGTCCAGGCGATGGGCGTCGACGGCTTTCGCTTCGATCTGGCCACCACGCTCTGTCGGGGGCGGCAGGGTTTCGATCAGCATGGTTCCTTCCTGACCGCGCTGCGGCAGGATCCGGTGCTGGCCGGGGTCAAGATGATCGCCGAGCCCTGGGACATTGGCCCCGGCGGCTATCAGCTCGGGAATTTCCCGCCGATCTTTGCCGAGTGGAATGACCGCTACCGCGACACCGTGCGCCGTTTCTGGCGCGGTGACGGCCACAGCGCCCAGGATTTGGGATCGGCGCTGCTGGGGTCGGCCGATCTCTTCGATCAGCGTGGGCGGCGGGCCTGGTCCTCGGTGAATTTCGCCGCCGCGCATGACGGTTTCACGCTGGCCGACACCACCGCCTATGTCGAACGCCACAACGAAGCCAATGGCGAGCACAACCACGACGGCCACCACGCCAACCATTCCGACAATTTCGGCGTCGAAGGCGAGACCGACGACCCGATGATCCTGGCCGGGCGCAAGCGGCGGCAGCGCAATATCCTCGCCACGGTCATGCTGTCACAGGGCACGCCGATGATGCTGGCCGGCGACGAGGGCGGCCATTCGCAGGGCGGCAACAACAACGCCTATTGCCAGGACAATCCGACCACCTGGATCGACTGGGACAAGCTCGACCAGGAACAGATCGCCTTTACCGCAACGCTGACCAATTTCCGCAAGGCGCACCCGCTGGTGCGGCAGAAATGCTTTCTGCATGGTGCCAAACGCGCCAGCGACGGCGAACGCGACGTGGCCTGGATGGGCTTTGACGGCGGGCCGCTGAACTGGCGCGATCCGGGGCTGTCGAGCCTCTGCCTGGTGCTGCGCGGTTGTGCCGAACATCCCCTGGGCGACGCCATGGACGACACCATCCTTCTGGCCTTCAACCGTGAGGCGCGGACCGAGGTGCTTGTCCTGCCCGATCCCGGACGCCGCCAATGGGTGCGCGAGATCGACACCTCGCAGGCCGAGCAGTCAGCGGTGGTGATGCCGGTGCGGCGCACCCGCGTGGCGGCGAATTCGGTGGCGGCCTTTGTCCTGAGCAAAGAGGTTTCGGAATGAGTGACGACGGGGCGCTGCGCCAACTGGCCCAGCTTTGCGGCGTGCACCTGGACTTTCACGACCTCTCCGGCACCCGGCGGGAAACTCCGGTGCCCACCCTGCGCGCGCTGTTGCGGGCGCTGGGCGTCGAGGCCGAAAGCGCGGCCCAGGTTTCCGAGGCGCTCGCCCTGCGGCGCGCCGGCACGGCGCATCGCCATCTGCCCGACGAGATCCTGTTGCGGGCCGGCCAGCCGACCGAGATCGCGATCGCCACGCCCTGCGGCTGGCAGCTGCTGGACGAGGACGGCGCCGAACTGGCCGCCGGCAAGGCCGATGACAGCCTCGCGCTGCCGCCGCTCGAAGTCGGTTATTACAGCCTGCATCTGACCGGCGGCGGCTGGCGCGAAGAGAGCTTTCTGCTGGTGCGCCCGGCCCATGCGCCGCTTTTGTCCGAGACTTCGGGCCATTCCCGCAGCTGGGGGGTGACCACCGCGCTCTACGGTCTGCGCTCGGCCCGCAATGGCGGGCTCGGCTCTTATGACGACCTCGCGGTTGCCGCTCGCGCACTTGGTGCACAGGGCGCGCAGTTTCTCGGGATCAACCCGGTCTCGGCGCTGGGCTGGGCCGCGACCGAGACGATCAGCCCCTATTCGCCGACCCATCGCGGCTTTTTCAATGCCGATCATATTGCCGTTGCCGCCGGCCTCGGCCCCAGCCCGGACGGCGCGCTGATCGACTATGCGGCGTTTCGCGCCCGGCAGCGCCCCGCGCTGGAGGCGGATTACAAGAAGACCGCGAGGCGCAAGGATTTCAAGAGCTTCTGCGCCAAAGCCGATGCATCGCTTGAAGATTTCTCTTGCTTCGAGGCGCTCAGCGATCGCTATGGTCCGGATTGCCGCCGCTGGCCCGCCGAGTTGCAACAGCCAGGACCGGCGGCAGTGGCCGCCGCCGGCCAACGCGCCGAATTTCACCGCTGGCTGCAATGGCGTGCCGAAGCCGAGATCGACGCCGCGCAGGCGGCGGCCAGGGGCGCGGGCATGTCGCTCGGGCTTTATCTCGATCTCGCAGTCGGCGCCCGCCCGGGCGGCGCCGAGGCCTGGATGCATAACGACACCATTGCCCATGGCGTCACCATCGGCGCCCCGCCGGACCAGCTCAGCCCCCAGGGCCAGTCCTGGGATCTGGTGGCGCATGCGCCGGGCCGCCTCGCCCGGGCGCGCTACCGACCGCTGCGCCGCATGTTGCGCAAGCTGATGGAGAAATGCGGGCTGCTGCGGATCGATCATGCGCTGGGCCTGATGCGCAGCTACTGGCTGCCCGAGGATGGCAGCCCGGGCGCCTATATCTCGCAACCGTTCGACAGGCTGCTTGCGGTGATCGCCATCGAGGCCCACCGCGCCCGCTGCGTCGTCGTGGGCGAAGACCTCGGGTTAGTGCCCGCCGGGTTCCGGCAGACGATGAACGAGGCCGGGCTCTATTCTTATGCCGTCTGGCAATACGAGACATTCGACGACGGCAGCCTGCGCCCCGCAGGGGATCTGCGGCCCTTCAGCCTCGCCTGTTTCTCGACCCATGATACCCCCACCCTGCGCGGCTTCTGGTATGGCGCCGATGTCGAGGTCTGGCGCGGAATGGGCTGGCTTTCGGATGCCGGGGCCAAGCGCCGCCATGGCGACCGCAGCCACCAACGCGCCGGGTTGCGACGCGATTGCAACATTGCGCCCACCGCCGGGCCGGACGAAATCGCCGGGGTGATCCACGGCGCGCTGACCGCCGCGCCGGCGGCCATGGTCGCGGTGCAGCTCGACGATGTGCTGGGCCAGATCGACGCGCCCAACCTGCCTGGCACGATCGACGAACACCCCAACTGGCGCCGCCGCACCGGCCTCGCCGTCGAAAATTTCGAGACCTCGCCGCGCCTCGCCGAGATCGGCGCCACCATGCGGGCCGGCAACCGCCAACCGCCTGTTCCAGCAGAGAAAGGACCGATGTCATGTCCCGAGTAACCCACTCTTGCACACCCTTTGACGGCCAGAAGCCGGGCACCTCCGGTCTGCGCAAGAAGACCAGGGTCTTCATGCAGGCGCATTACCTCGAATGTTTCGTGCAATCGATCTTCAACGCCATCGGCGGCGCCAAGGGCAAGACCTTCGTGATTGGCGGCGACGGCCGTTACTTCAATGCCGAAGCGATCCAGACCATCCTGCGCATGGCCGCCGCCAATGGCGCGCATCGCGCCATCGTCGGGCAGAACGGGCTCTTGTCCACCCCCGCCGCCTCGAACCTGATCCGCCAGCGCGAGACCGACGGCGGGCTGATCCTCTCGGCCAGCCACAACCCCGGCGGCATCGACGAGGATTTCGGCCTGAAGTTCAACACCGCCAACGGCGGCCCGGCGCCGGAAAAGGTGACGGCGGCGATGTATGAAGAGACCAAGCGGATCTCGGAGTACCACACGCTCGACGCGCAGGACATCGACCTCGGCTCGATTGGCGAGACCCGACTCGGCGAGATGACGGTCGAGATCGTCGACCCGGTCGAGGATTACACCGCTCTGATGAAGACCCTGTTCGATTTCGATGCGATCCGGGCGCATATCGCCGGCGGGTTCAGCCTGAAGTTCGACGCCATGCATGCCGTCACCGGGCCTTACGCCAAGGCCATCCTCGAAGGCGCGCTGGGCGCGCCGGCGGGCACGGTGCTGAATGGCGAGCCGAAAGTGGATTTCGGCAAGGGCCATCCCGACCCCAACCCGATCTGGGCCAAACCGCTGGTCGATATGGTGATGGCCGAGGATGGCCCGGATTTCGCCGCCGCCTCGGACGGCGATGGCGACCGCAACATGATCCTCGGCAAGCGGTGTTACGTGACCCCCTCCGACAGCCTGGCGGTTTTGGCCGCCAATGCGCATCTGGCGCCGGGCTATGACACGGGGCTGGCCGGGGTGGCGCGGTCGATGCCCACCAGCCAGGCCGCCGACCGGGTGGCCGAGAAGCTGGGTATCGAGTGTTTCGAGACGCCCACCGGCTGGAAGTTCTTCGGCAACCTTCTGGACGCCGGTCGCGCCACGCTCTGCGGCGAGGAAAGCGCCGGCACCGGATCGGACCACGTGCGCGAAAAGGACGGGCTCTGGGCGGTGCTGCTCTGGCTCAACATCCTGGCCGAGCGCAAGGCCTCGGTGGGCGAGATCCTGTTGCATCACTGGCAGACCTATGGCCGCAACTACTATTCGCGGCACGACTACGAGGCGGTCGACAGCGACAAGGCCAATGCGCTGATGGCCGATCTCGAGGCCAGGCTGGGTGAGCTGCCGGGCACCGAGGTGCACGGGCTGACGGTGACCAAAGCCGACCAGTTCGCCTATCATGATCCGGTCGATGGCTCGGTGAGCAAGAACCAGGGCATCCGCATCTTCTTCGATGGCGGATCACGCGCGGTGCTGCGCCTGTCGGGCACCGGCACCGAAGGCGCGACACTGCGGGTCTATCTCGAGCGATACATGCCCGCCGAGGGCGCTCTGACCATCGAGACCCAGACCGCGCTTCGGGAGGTGGCGGCGGCGGTCGCCGAACTCAGCGCCCTCACCGCCCGCACCGGCCGCGAGACGCCGGACGTGATGACCTGATCCGATCGGTGGTTTCGGGCGGGCGTGCCGCTAAGGACGGTGGCGGGCCTGCGCGGGGTCGTTTGCGCGGTGATAGAGTTTCGGCCGGCTGCTCAGCGGGTTCATTTCCATCGCAGCGGCGCAACGCCCGCCAGCGCCCCCTCCAAGGCCCCCAACCCACAGCGCGATTATTTCACTCCGGGTGGTGGACCTCGGCCGCCGCTTCCGGCATCCATCGCATACAAGTATCCCAACGGCCTGCCCTGCCCGCCACCCCATGGCGCGCATCCGGGGCCGCGATCTCAGGAGACATACCATGGTCTGGACCGCGTCCGACACCCGCTATGACACCATGCACTACCGCCGATGCGGCACTTCGGGCCTCATGCTGCCGGCGATCTCGCTGGGGCTGTGGCACAATTTCGGCGACGACACCCCGCATGAAACGAAACGCGCGATCACCCGCACCGCGTTCGATCACGGCATCACACATTTCGACCTGGCCAACAACTACGGCCCGGAACCGGGCTCGGCCGAGCTGGCCTTTGGTCACTTGATGCAACAGGATTTCGCGCCCTATCGTGACGAGATGATCATTTCGTCCAAGGCCGGCTATCGCATGTGGCCCGGCCCCTATGGCGAATGGGGCAGCCGCAAGTATCTGATCTCTTCCTGCGACCAGTCGCTCAAACGCATGGGGCTGGATTACGTCGATATCTTCTATTCGCATCGGTTCGATCCCGACACCCCGCTGGAAGAAACCATGATGGCGCTCGATCACATCGTCCGTTCGGGCCGGGCGCTTTACGTCGGGATTTCGTCCTACAACGCGCAGCGCACCCGCGAGGCGGCGGCGATCCTCAAGGAACTGGGCACCCCCTGCCTGATCCACCAGCCGTCTTATTCCATGCTCAACCGCTGGGTCGAGGAGGACGGGCTGCTTGATGCGCTCGACGATCTGGGCATCGGCTCGATCGTCTTTTCGCCGCTGGCCCAGGGCATGCTGACCAGGAAATACCTCGGCGGCATCCCCGAAGGCAGCCGCGCCAGCCAGGGCAAATCTCTGCGCGAGGGGTTCCTGACCGAAGAGGCGCTGGCCAACGTCCGCGCGCTCAATGCCATCGCCGAAGAGCGCGGCCAGACGCTGGCGCAGATGGCGCTGGCCTGGGTGCTGCGCGGCGGCCGGGTCACGACGGCGCTGATCGGCGCGTCGAAACCGTCGCAGATCGAGGATTGCGCCGGCGCCGTGGCCAATCTCGACTTCACCGAAGACGAGCTGGCGCGGATCGACCAGCATGCCAAGGACGCCAACATCAACCTGTGGGCGGCCTCGGCGGAACGCGAGGGGCCGTCGCGGTGAGGGCTAGCCCGGGCGGCGCGCGCTGATGCGCGCCTCGCTCGAGATCATCGATGTTGCCAGCGGCGAAACCCGCGTGGTGCTGCAAAGCGACCGGCACATCGAGGCGCCGAATTGGACGCCGGACGGCAGCGCGTTGCTGGTCAATGCCGAGGGCGCGCTTTACCAGGTCGATCTGGCCGAACCGGCCCTGGTTCCAGTCGATACCGGCTGGCACCAGACGCTCAACAACGACCATGGGCTCTCGCCCGATGGCCGGCTGCTGGCCTTCTGCGACAAGACCGATACGGCGGCCTCCTGCATCTATACCCTGCCCCGCGACGGCGGCCCGCCCCGGCGGATCACGCCGCTGCTGCCCAGCTGGTTTCACGGCTTTTCGCCCGACGGCACGCGGTTGACCTATGCCTGCGTGCGCGCCGGCCAGTTCGCCATTGCCACCTGCGCGCTGGATGGCAGCGACGAGCGGCTTCTGATCACCAGCCCGCATCATTATGACGGGCCGGATTACACCCCGGATGGCGGATGGATCTGGTTCAACTCGGATCGCGGTGGCGGGATGCATCTCTGGCGGATCCGGGCGGATGGCCGGGACCCGGAGCAGATGACCTTTGGCGCCAGCGTCGACTGGTTTGCGCATCCCTCGCCGGATGGCCGCGCGGTCTGTTACCTGGCCTATGCGCCGGGAACCGAGGGACACCCGGCGGGCTGCGAAGTCGAATTGCGGCTGATGCCGGTCGCGGGCGGCACTCCGCGGACCCTGCTGGCCTTCCATGGCGGGCAAGGCTCCCTCAACGTGCCCAGCTGGGCGCCCGACGGCGGGCGGTTTGCCTTCGTGCGCTATGCCCGACACGAGACCGGTGCACGCGCGCCAACCGCCTCCGGAACGGCGCGGCGGCCGCACCGACGCAAATGAAAAGGCCGGGGAAACCCCCGGCCCTTTCCCATTCAGGCGGCCTTGCGACGGCGCGGCCGGCGGCGTTTGGCGCCGTTGCCCGAGGGCGCGCCGGCATTGCCTTGCGGACCCCGGCGACCGCCGCCACCGCGGCGCTGGCCGCGGTTGCCGCCGCGGGTCGGAGCCTTGACCGCCGCCGGCATGGTGCCGCTGGCGACCGGGATCTCGATCTTCATCAGCTTCTGGATCTGCAACAGCAGATCGACCTCTTCCGCCGAGCAGAAGGCAATCGCCTCGCCTTCACGGCCGGCCCGCGCGGTGCGGCCGATGCGGTGCACATAGCTGTCGGGCACTTCCGGCAGATCGTAGTTCACCACATAGGCCACGCCCGGAATGTCGATGCCGCGCGCCGCCACATCGGTCGCCACCAGCACCTTGATGTCCCCCTCGCGGAAGCCCTTGATTGCCCGGTCGCGCTGGCCCTGGCTCTTGTTGCCGTGGATCGAGGCGGCGTTGTAGCCATCGGCGACCAGCCCCTTCATCAGCTTTTCGGCCCCGTGCTTGGTGCGCGAGAACACCAGCGTCAGCGCCTCGGTGTCGCGCGACAGAATCTCGCGCAGCCTGGTCGGCTTGGCGGCCTTGTCGACGAAATGCACCGACTGGGTGATCTTGTCGGCGGCCTTGCCCGGAGGCGAGACCTGCACCTTGCGCGGATCGGTCAGATAGGCGCGCGACAGCTCTTCCATCTGTTTCGGCATGGTGGCCGAGAACAGCATGGTCTGGCGTGGCGTACCCAGCCGCGGCGCGATCTTGCGCAGGGCATGGATGAAGCCCAGGTCGAGCATCTGGTCAGCCTCGTCGAGGATCAGGTGCCGCACCTGGCCCAGATCCACGGCGCGGCGGTCCATCAGATCGATCAGCCGGCCGGGCGTGGCGACAAGGATGTCGGTGCCGCGCGCCAGGGCGTTGATCTGGCGGTTGATCGACTGGCCGCCGACCACGGTGACCACCCGGATGCGGGTGTCATGGGTCAGGTTCTTCAGGCTGTCGGCGATCTGATTCACCAGTTCGCGGGTCGGCGCGAGGATCAGCGCCTTGGCGGTCTTGGGCGCCGGTTTGCCGGGCTCGGCCAGCATGTGGTCGATCAGCGGCAGGCCAAAGGCCAGGGTCTTGCCGGTGCCGGTCTGGGCCAGGCCCAGGATGTCGTGGCCTTCCATGGCCAGCGGAATCGCCTTGGCCTGGATCGGCGTGGGTTTGTCGAATTTTGCGCGGGTCAGCGCATCGTTGAGCGCGGGCGCCAGGCCCAGCATGTCGAAATCGAACAAGTCGTATCCTTCGGAGCCGCACCGGGGGAGACCGGCGAGCCCGTTGTTGCAGGCCGCATCCGCAGCCCTGTGAGGGTGCGCGGGGCCTCTGGACGTGCGGGCGTGTCCCGCCGCATCCGGCCGTCGCGTCAGGAACCCTGCGTGATGGGGAACTGAAAATCGCTGTCGCTGAGAGCCCCTTGCAAGGGGCGGCATGCTCACGCGGCAGCGCAGCGACACCTGTCAGATGCGCTCTGCCGGCGGAAAAGTCAAGCGGGGTGTCGCCGGGCGCGGCGGGACAGCGCGCCTCGGGCTCCGATGTCACACCCCGCCGGTTGACCGGGGGTCGGCGCCTGTCGCAGGGTGCCGGGGCGCAACGCAGCCGTCAGGAGCCCCGATGTCCGACCCCGAAATCACCCGCGAAGAGAACGACAGCAAGGGCCGTTATATGCTCCGCCAGGAGGGCGGGACAGCAGAGCTGACCTATTCCCGCCTTGGCGGCGCGGCCATCATCATCGATCACACCGCCGTGCCCGATGCCCTGCGCGGCACCGGCGCCGGGCGCCGGCTGGTCGAGCGGGCCGTCGCCGACGCCCGCGCCGAAGGCCGCAAGATCGTGCCGCTCTGCCCCTTTACCAAGGCGCAAATCGACCGCACGCCGGAGTGGCAGGACGTGCTTCAGGGCCGCTGAGTTTTCAGAACCGGTCAATGCGATACGGCGCCATGTCGATCGGCGGCGCGGCGCCGGTGACCAGATCGGCCATCAGCTGAGCGGTGGTCGCCGCCTGGGTCATGCCGAGGTGGCCATGGCCGGTGGCGTAAAAGACACCGGGCGCCCGTGCCGAGGGCGAAATCACCGGGATGGTGTCGGGCAGCGCCGGGCGATGGCCCATCCAGCGGCTGGTTTCTTCCAGCCTGAGCCCCGGCAGGATCGTCTTTGCCCGCTGCGCGGTGATCTCGGCGCGGCGCCAGTTCGGCGGCGCCTCCAGACCGGCGAATTCCACGGTCCCGCCGATGCGGATGCCGCCGCCGGTGGGCGAAACCATGAAGGCCCGCGCCGGCCAGATCAGCGCATGGGTCAGGCTGATCCCCGGGCGGCCGATCTGGGTGTGATAGCCGCGCTCGGTCTCGAGTGGGATCGGCTCGTCCAACTGCCGCGCCAGCGCCCCGGTGTGCGCCCCGGCGGCAAGCACGACGCGGTCAGCCGCCAGCGTTTCGCCGCCGTCGAGACGCAGCCCCGTCGCGGCCGCGCCCCGGCGTTCGACCCCGGTGACGGCGGCGCGCACCAGCCGGCCGCCGCGGGCTTTCACCACCTCGGCCAGCCGGGTAACGAGGGCATGGGGGTCGCGCAATGTACGGTTGTCGGGCATCAGCACCGCCTTGTGCAGCCCCGGCCCGAGGGCGGGCTCGCGGGCGCGCAGGGTCTCGGCATCAAGCACGTCGTAGCCAAAGCCGAACCGGTCGAGCATTTCGAGCGCTTCGCGGTCGGCGGCAAATTCGGCCGGCGTGGCATAGAGCGAGAGGCAACCGGTCTCGCTCATGTGATCGGCAAGCCCGATGTCGCCGAGCAGCGCCCGGGTGTCGGCCAGGGCGCGGGCGCAGAGCGCCGCCCCCTGCCCCTGCAAGGCACGCAGCCGGCCCGGCCGCCCGGCCGAGAGAAACCGCAGCATCCAGGGCACAAGGCGCGGCGCATAGCCCGGCGCGACCCGGATCGGCCCCTTCGGATCGAGCAGCCAACCCGGCGCCTGCATCCAGACCCGCGGCCGGGAAATCGGCATGAACCCCGAAACCGCGATCGAGGCCATATTGCCGAATGAGGCGCCGCGGCCCGGCGCATCCCGGTCGATCAGCGCCACTGCATGGCCGCGCTGTTGCAACGCATGGGCGATGCTGGTGCCGATGATCCCGGCGCCCACCACGGCGGTTCTGATCTGCTCTTTGGCCTGCGTCACCCGGCGCCCCCATGGCTGCATCCGTTTCGGGGCCACTGTGCTACGACAGGCCGCCGGGTGACAGCCCCATTTTTTGGCGCGGCCCGGCGGCTAGTCGAGGATGCGCACCTCGAAGTTGACAAAGCCGCTGTCGCCCGGAGGCAGCATGCCGCTGCAATCCCATTGCAGCACCCCGGCATAGCCCGGCGCCGCGCTGGCCGGAACGACCAGCAGGCAATTGAGCTGCGACGCCACGGCCGAGGGCGAGGTCGGCGCCGCGCCGAGCACGGTATATGGCGGCGTCCGGTCGTGGATCGTCAGGTTCGAGACCGTCTCGCTCGAGGTGTTGTCGAGGTAGATGCGATAGGCCAGAACATCGCCCGGCGCGCCCGCATTCGTAGTGCCCTCGGCCGAGCCGAGCGTCAGGTTGCGCACGGTCTTGCGTAGCACCACGGCGGCCTCGCTCGAAGCAGCGATCCGGTCGGTGTTGCGGGTGACATGGCTGGCGCTGGTGCGGGCAAAGCCGGTGGTGGCGATCAGATCATAGGTCAGCGCCGATCCGGCGCCGACCCCGGCCCCCGCCGAGACCCGCACCACGAGGCACAGCTCGGCCCCGGGCGAGACGCCCACCGGCGCGGACAGCGGGCTGTCAGCGGCGCCGTCGCAATCGGTGTCGCGGAAGACCGCGATCGAATAGGCGCCGGCCGGGGTCTCGGTGGTCACATTGGTCGAAAAGGCAACCGTGGCTTCCGAGCTGGCGGTGTAGCGGTGCGGCAGCGCGATCACCTGGCCGGCCATGATCGCGGCAACCTGATCCTGGGTGAGCCGCGGCGTTTCGATCACGCCGAAATCGAGATCGGTGTAGTCGCTGCCTGGATCGGGGGTGAAGGTAAAGCGCCCGTCGTTCGGATCGGCATTGCTCAGCGCGGGCAGCCCGGCGGTGCGTTCGGAAATCGCGATCCGGCCTTCGGCGGCGATCAGCTCCAGCGTGACCGCCCCGGTGACGCTGCTGGGCAGGCTGGCGCTCCAGCTGCCATCGGAGCCGATCACCGGCGCGGCGATCTCGGTTCCGGCGCTGTCGATCAGGCGCAGGGTTCCGCCGCCGACGCCGGCTTCGGCGCCGTTGACCAGCGCGTCATGGGCGCTCCCGCCGCCGGCGCCGGTGTCGAGGAAGACCCGGCCCGCCAGGCGCCGCGTATCGACGATGCGGGCCAGCGCATAGGCGGCTTCGTCGTCGTCGACGCTGCCGTCGCCGAGGTCATCGACCAGATGGCCGACATCCGGATCGCTGTCGGGATCGGGCAGCGAACTGTAGACGATTTCCGTGAGGTTGGTGGTCTCGCCGGTGTCGCGCATCCGCACGGTCACGGTCAGCGTCTCGGAGGTGCCGGCGAGGATCTCGTCGACAAACCACAGCCCGGTGGCCGGGTCGTAGGTGTCGCCGGTGTTGGGCGCGCTGTCGGAGACGTATTCATAGCCGTCGGGGATCCGGTCGATCACCTTGACGCCCGAGGGCGAGCCCGGCCCGATGTTCTCGACGGTGATCACCCAGTCGATCAGGTCGCCCGGTGTGGCCGAACTGCGCGGCGTGGCCGTGCCGGAGGCGGCGGCGAACTTGGTGATCGAGAGGTCGGCCTCGGCGGCGTCAAATCCGAAGTCCTGATCTTCGGTCACGGCGTTGCCGTCCACCGCGACCGAAGTCAGCGGGTTCGAGGTGCCGATGGTGGCGCCGGGGCCGAGATCGGGGTCGGTCTCGTCCAGCAGGATACGGTAGGTGGTGTTGATCAGCAGGTCGCCGAACCCGTAGGTGCCATCGGGCAGTGTCTCGGTCACCGCGACTTGCAGATCGTCGCCGAAATTCGCCGGCGTGCCATTGTCGGCAAAGATCGTCAGGCCGATGCCGGCGCCGTAATTCGGCTCGCCCGCCTCCTTGATGTCCGAGGCGTCGCGATCCTCGAAGACATTGCCCGACACCGCGCCAAAGGGGATCGGCGCCGGACCGCGACAGGAGGCGCCATCGCTTCTGTCGCCTTCGTCGAAGGGCAGCGTCATGATCAACTGCGCCTCGCCGGTGACGGTGGAGATCAGATAAAGATTGTTGGTCGAGTTGGAATAGCCGTACAGCCGGCCGTCCCGATCGAACCAGAGGGAATCGAAAACACCGGAATAGATCGCGGGGCCGATCAGCTGCGGCGTGCGGGTGCCGGGCACCCCGCCGTTGACCGCGACACTGAACAGCCGGCGGCTGGAGCGGTCGATGCCGTAGACCAGTCCATCGATCGGGTTGTAGGCAAGATCATCCGGAAAGACATCGAAGCTGAGATCGATATCGCCGACCGCAGTGGCTGCGCCCGCGCCGCTCAGGTCGACGATATGCCACCTGCCCTCGTCGACCTCATAGATCATCCGGCCGTTGGGCAGGATATCGCCCGCGTCCGCCGCGGTCCTGGCGCCCGAGATATTGCCGAGATCGGTGAATGTGCCGCCGCCGTCGACGCGGTAGAGCCTGCGCCGGCCCTGATCGACGCCATAGAAATAGCCGTCGAGCTCGTTGAACCCCCAGGGCCCGTCCCGGTTGGACCCGGTCGATCCGACCGTCGTCGCCGTGACCGCATAGCTGCCGCCGGCATCCGAGAAGGTCAGCCGCGACAGGGTCGTCCGGCTGGTCGAGAAGGCATAGAGCGACGCGTCGCAGATGAAGGGCGGCGGATCGGACGAGATCGTCAGCCCGTAATCCTCGACCTCGCCGTCAAAGGCGGTCTCGGCGCCGGTCAGATCGGTGGACCAGCGGAACCGGGCATGGGTGGGCAGCGTGGTGGCCCCGGCGGGCACGGTGAATTCAAAGGTGATGGCGCCATTGACCGCGCCGTCCTTGTCGAGCGTGCCACCGTCCTGAAGATCGCTGGCCACCTGTTCGCCGGCAAATGTGCCGTCACCGTCGAAATCCACGAAGGCCTGAAGGTAGGCGGTGCCGGCGGCGGGCTCGGCCACATTCACCGTCACTTCAGTCAGGCCGCCGGCGTAGAGCTGCGGCAGGGTCACGCCGTCCTCGTCGTCACTGCCGTCAAGATCGTCACCGGTGGCGCCTGCGCCCGCCTGCGACACCAGGTCGACATCCGGCGGCACGCTGCCCAGGTAGATGGTCGGCGCACCCGGCCCTTCGACGACATGCTGCGGATCGCCATAGCTGGCCGGCGCATCGCCCCGGTCGGCATCGGGCGGGGTCTTGAGCGTGATCGCATGGTCCTCGACCTCGCCATCGGCGGCTGCGGCAATGGCATTCAGGCCGGCCACGCTCGACCAGCGCAGCCGCGCGAAGGTCGGGACCAGCGGCGCCGTGGGCGGCACTGCGACGGCAAAGCTGATCTGGCCATTGACCGCCCCGTCAAGATCCTGCGGCCCGCCATCGCGCAGATCGGTAACAACCTGATCGCCGGGCGTCAGAAAGCTGCCATCGGCGCCGAAATCGACAAAGACCTGCAAGCGGCCGGTGCCCGGCGCGGGCTCGCTCACCGGGATGGTGACGGTCCGCGTCAGGCCGCCATAGAGCTGCGGCAGCATGGTTTCGTCTTCGTCGTCATTGCCGTCGAGATCGTCGCCGCTGGCATCGGCGCTGTGCTGGGCGCTGCTGTCGCCGTCGCCGTTGACCGCGCCGATGCGGTATTGCGCGGTGTCGGCATGCTGCGGATCGCCGTAACTCAGCGGCGCATCGCCCCGGTCCGGGCCGGAGCCTGCGTAGATTGTCGTCGGATCGTCCCGGCCCGCCCCCGGGCCGTTCCGGGCCTCGCCATCGCCATCCGACGGGTTCTCGGAGTCCGACAGGTCCGAGACCTCGGTGCCGCCCGGCGTGGTGGCGGTGGCGCGGGCCTGATTGCTGATCGTGGTGTCGAGGTCTTCGGGCACCAGGGTGTAGGTCGCCGTATAGACCGCACGCTCGCCGGGTTCGAGCGTGCCTTCCGGCGACAATCCGGTCGCCGCCTGGAACTGCATCACCGGCGTGGCGCCCTTGCCGCTGAACTGGGTCTCGGCCAGGGTGACATTGGTCAGGGTGACATTGCCGAAATTCTCGGCGGTGAAGACATAGGCGATTGTCTCGCCCGGATCGGCATAGCCGTTGACGTTAGTGTCGACCAGCGTCGCGGTCTTGAGCAGACCGAGCGCGCCGATGTCGATGGACACTCGGGCCGGGGCCGAATAGGCCACGCCGGTGGTGTTCTCGGGGCGCTGAAAGCGATAGTCGATCGGCGTCGGCACACCGAAGAAGGCGGCAAAGGGGGTGAAGGTCAGCTCGCCGGTGTTGTCATCGTAGCTCCAGGTGCCTTCTCCGATGACGTCGAAACCGACCAGATGGCCGGAACTGTCGGTCACCTGGTTGATCGCCCCGGTCGGCGCGATCAGATCCACCGCCTGGGTGCCGTAGGTGCTCGGCAAGCGGGACGCGTTGGCCGGACCATTGTTGTTTTCGGTCGACACTGTGTCGTTGTAGAGGATGTTGAGCGTCACCGGCTGGCCCAACACCTGTTCCTTGAGGTCATCGACCAGCGTGATGGTGCGGAAATCGCCGCATTTCAGATCGAAGGTATCGGCCTCGTCATAGGTCGGGTTGGCCAGGCGCACCAGAAACCGGCTGTTGGCGGTGCGGCCGAAACGGAACACCGAGGTCTGCGGGTAATAGATCTCGAGGCCCGAGACCGGCTGATTGCTGTAATTCCGATCGCCCGACAGAACGAAGATTTCGGTGCCCACCGGCGCCGGCCCGGCCACGAAGGAGCGGCGGGTGGTGGCGTTGCGGTCGATGCGGACGTATTCCACCTGGCCCGAACACAATTCGACATAGACCTGTTCGTTGGACGGCCCGTCGATATCGTTGATCTGGATATGCACGTCGGCGATGACCGGAACGCCGCCGCTGTCGCTGGCAAGATCATAGGTGCCGGCGCTGTAGATGTACATGTCGAGGTAATGCACGTCCTGCGCGGCCGAGGTGATCTGGATCTGGCCATTGGCGGTGGTCAGACTGTGATCGAGCGCCGCGTCGGTCATCACGCCGACGATGTCCACCGTCGCGCCGCCGACCGTGCCGGCATTGCGCCACACGGCGCGCTTGCCGGCTCCGGCGCCGGTCACCTGCGGCGCCCCCACCGGCTGAAGGATGAGCTCCTGCGCCGCCGCGACAAGCGCGGTGGTCAGCAGGAGCAAGAAGGAAACAAGGACACTTTTTACCGCCCGTGCATACGGTATCGCCAAACATACATTCATTAATTTCACCGCAGCCCGAAGAGACACATGGACAAGGCATATGTCGCACGAAAGACCGGACAGGCGCCATTGATCGCCCGGGTAGCCGGGCCGCGCATCCGGTGTGCGCCCCTATCCTTTCGAGGTAGACCGCGCCTGTCGATTCAACCGTGGCAGATCACCTGCCGAGCTGTTCCAGCAGCCAGCTTCGAAAGGCCGTGGCGGCGGCACGATGTTCTTTGACCGAGAGGAAATACCCCTCCTGACATGGGATCGAGCCCGGATGCGCGCGCTGCACCAGCCCGGTCATGACCGCATGCTGCGCCAGAAGCTCGCTTACCAGCGCCACACCGTTGCCATGTGCGGCGAGTTGCAGGGCCATTCCATAGGTATCGGCATAGAGCGTCGGATGCAGCGCGCCGCCGCCCTGTATCTCGGCCCAGGCGCGCCAGCCGCTCGACGTGCCCACCGCCTCGATCAGCGGCAGATCGGCGAGCGCCCCGGACAGACCTGGCGATTTCAGCGCCACAAGCCGGTTTGGCAGCAACAGTTCGGCATCGCTGCCCACCTGTTTGAGAGACCCGAAACGGATTTCCACATCGGCGCGGGCGGATTGGAAATCATCGGGCCAGATCGCGCTCAGGAACCGCGCCCGGATCTCGGGGTGGCGGGCAGTGAAAACCGGCAGATGCGGCGCGATCACCCATTGCGCCACGCTGACCGAGGTGGCGACGGTCAGCAGATCGGTCCCCGGCCCGGCTTCGAACCGGGCGGTGGCCGCGGCCAGCGCCTCGAGCGGCGCGCCGACCTCGGGCAGAAGCCGCCTTCCGTGATCTGTCAGCGCCAGCCCGCGCGGCTGCCGCACGAACAACGGCACCCGAAGACGCATCTCGAGCGATTTGACCTGCTGGCTGACCGCCGATTGGGTCATGCCGATCTCTTCCGCCGCGGCGGTAAAGCTCAGATGCCGCGCCGCCGCCTCGAACGAGCGGAACCAGGTCAGGGGAGGAAGTGATTTGGCCATGAGGTCAACTTAGCCATAAGTCTTGCTAATGGCTAAGGGGGGAAATCCTTCGTTTGTGAAAAAAGCAACGGGTTTCTAGCGTTTGGTCACACGAACAGGAGTGACCATGCGCCCCGAAATCCGCAAAATCGTAACCTATGCCGAAGACGTTCTGATCGAGGGGTTTCGCCCGGCCGACCCACCTTGGCGCATGTTCGCCGTGGCCGCCGTGGTCAGCAACCCCTGGGCGGGCCGTTTCGTCGAGAACCTGAAGCCCGAGATCCAGGCCTATGGCCCGGTTCTGGGCGCTCTGCTGACCGAGCGGATGATCCGCCTTGCCGGAAGCGGCGCGGCGATCGAGGCCTATGGCAAGGCGGCGGTGGTGGGCCTTGACGGCGAGATCGAACATGCCTCCGGGCTGATCCACACGCTGCGGTTCGGCAATCACTACCGCGAGGCGGTGGCCGCGAAATCCTACCTCGCATTCACCAACACCCGTGGCCCGGCCAATGCGCCGATCATGGTGCCGCTGATGGACAAGGACGATGCCGGCCGCCGCTCGCATTATCTGACGCTCCAGTTCGCCATTCCCGACGCGCCGCGCGCCGATGAGATCGTCGTCGTGCTGGGCGCCGCCACCGGCGGCCGGCCGCATCACCGCATTGGCGACCGCTACCAAGACCTTAAGGACCTGGGCCATGACCTGGACAACCCGGCCGCGGTCTGAGATCGGCGGGCTGGCCGCGATCCGCTGCGGCGAGGGCCCGCCGGTTTTACTCCTGCATGGTGTCGGCCTGCGCGCCGAGGCCTGGAACCGGCAGATCGACGCCTTGTCCCGCCGCTACCGGGTGACCGCGCCCGACCTGCCGGGCCATGGCGAAAGCCCCCGGCCGGCCGTGCCGATGGCGCTGGCCGACTACGCCGAGGCGGCCTTGGCCGTTCTGGCCGAACCGGCGCTGATCGTCGGTCATTCGATGGGGGCGATGATCGCGCTCGACATGGCCGTGCGTCATCCTGAAATGGTCCGCGGCGTGGCGGCGCTGAACGCAGTGTTCGAACGTGATGCCGCGGCCGCCGCAGCGGTCGAGGCCCGCGCCGCCAGCCTCGACGGCGAACGCGCGGCCGATCCCGGGCCGACGCTGGCGCGCTGGTTCGGTCCGGACGAGACGCCAGAGCGCCACGCCTGCGGCGACTGGCTGCGCGCCGTCGATCCGGCAGGTTACAGGATGGCCTATGCTGCCTTTGCCCGCGCCCAGGGCCCGGCCCGCGAAGCCCTGGCCCGCCTGCCCTGCCCGGTGCTCTTCATGACCGGCGCGCTGGAGCCCAACTCCACCCCGCAGATGTCGGACACCATGGCCCGCCTGGCGCCACGGGGCCGCGTGCGGATCGCCGCGGGCGCCGCTCACATGATGCCGATGACCCATGCCGGAGACGTCAATGCCGCGCTCATCGACTTGGCCACGGAGGTTCTGCCATGACCGCCCTCGACCCGCGTGCGCTGCGCCGCGCCTTCGGTAGTTTCATGACCGGCGTCACCGTCGTCACCAGCCGCACGGACGACGGCCGGCCGCTGGGCTTTACCGCCAATTCCTTCACCTCCGTCGCGCTCGATCCGCCGCTTCTTCTGGTCTGTCCGGGCAAGTTCCTTTCGACCCATGACCGCTTTGCCACCTGCACGGGGTTTGCCGTCAATATCCTCGCCGAAGGCCAGCAGGAGGTTTCCAATACCTTTGCCAGCTTCAAGGGCGACCGTTTTGCCCGTGTACCGCACCGCAGCGACGCCCGTGGCAATCCGCTGATCGAGGGCGCGCTGGCGCAATTTTCCTGCACCACGGAACGGGTGCTCGACGCCGGCGACCACAGCATCCTGATTGGCCGGGTGCAGGATTTCGCCTGTGCCGAAGGGCGCGGGCTGGGCTATGCCGGCGGCCAGTATTTCAGCCTCGGGCTGGAACGCGCGGCGCTGGAGCGCCGCCCCGGTGCCACGATCTGCGGCGCGATCCTCGAACGCGGCGACCGTGTCCTGCTGGAGCGCACGCCGCACGGCCACCGCCCGCCACAGGTCGCGCTGCCCGACCGGGGCCGGCTGCGGCACGACTTGTCGCAGGACCTGGCCGGACGGGGGCTGCCGGCCCGGTTGCACGCCGCCTATTCCGTCTTTGACGTGGCGAACACCCGTTTTACCTATCTGCGCGCCACCACCGAGGCCACGCCCGCCGGCGACATCGAGGCCATCGCCACCGCCGCGCTGCCGCATCTGACTTACACCGCCCCGCCCATCGCCGACATGATGGCGCGTTTCGCCCGCGAGGCCGGCAGCCGCAGCTTTGGCTTCTACCTCGGCGATGGCCAGCGCGGCGATGTTCACACCCCGTCTGAAAGGACCTGACCCATGGAGTTCTCGCTCTTCGTGCATATGGAACGGCTCACGCCCGACCAGCCGCAGGCCCGGCTGAACGATGAATTCATCGAACTTTGCAAGATGGCCGATGCCGCCGGCATGCGTGCCATCTGGACCGGCGAGCATCACGGCATGGAATTCACCATTGCGCCCAACCCTCTGACGACGCTGGTCAACCTCGCCCATCACACGAAACGGGTCCGGCTTGGCACCGGCACGGTGATCGCGCCGTTCTGGCATCCGATCAAGCTCGCCGGAGAAGCCGCCGCCGCCGATCTGATGACCGGTGGACGGATCGAGCTTGGCGTGGCGCGCGGGGCCTATGCCTATGAATACGAGCGTCTGATGCCCGGCATGGACGCCTGGGAAGCCGGCCAGCGAATGCGCGAGATGACGCCGCTTCTGCCCCGGCTCTGGGCCGGGGACTGCGTCCATGACGGCCAGTATTTCGCCTTTCCCGCCACCACCTCGGCGCCGAAACCGGCACAGCCCGGCGGCCCGCCGATCTGGATTGCCGCACGTGACCCCAACAGCCATGAATTCGGCGTGCACAACGGGTTCAACATCCAGGTCACCCCGCTCTGGCAGGGAATGCGCGAGATCGAAACCCTGATGTCCCGGTTTGACGCCGCCTGCGCCAGCCACGATGGCGCGCGGCCGAAAATCATGCTGCTGCACCACACCTATGTCGGAGCCGACGGCGACGACGTGGCGCAGGCCGCGCGGGATCTGTCGCGCTTCTACTGTTATTTCGGGGCCTGGTTCCAGAACAAGCGACCAGTGGAACAAGGACTGATCGCGCCGCTTTCGGCGGCGGAAATCGCCGGCAATGCGATGATGGCGCCGGAAAACCTTGCGCGCGATCTGACCATCGGCACCGCGCCGGAGGTGACGCGGCGGATCAAGGCCTACGAGGCCCTGGGCTACGATGAATTCGCCTTCTGGATCGACAGCGGCATGAGCTTCGAGCGCAAGCGCGCCTCGCTCGCGCGGTTCATCGACGAAGTTATGCCGGCCTTTCAATGAGGGATCAGATGACCGACACACCGCATTACCAGCTTTTCATCGACGGCCAATGGATCGAGGGCGCGGATGGCCAGACCATGAGCACGCTAAACCCCGCGACCGGTGAGGAATGGGCGACTTTCGCCTGCGCGGCGCCTGCGGACATCGACCGCGCCGTGACCGCCGCCCGCCGCGCGCTGACCGATCCAGCCTGGCGTGACCTCAGCCAGACCGCGCGCGGCAAGCTGCTCCATCGCCTCGCCGATCTGATCGAACAACACGCCGCCGGGATCGGCCGGATCGAGACCACGGACAGTGGCAAGCTCCTGGCCGAAACCGCCAGCCAGACCGCCTATGTAGCCGATTACTATCGCTATTATGCCGGCCTCGCCGACAAGATCGAAGGCGCGGTGCTGCCGATCGACAAACCCGACATGCATGTCTTTACCCGCCGCGAGCCGATTGGTGTGGTGGTGGCAATCGTGCCCTGGAATGCGCAGATGTTCCTGACCGCCACCAAGCTCGGCCCGGCCCTGGCGGCGGGCTGTGCGGTGGTTCTGAAAGCCTCCGAGGTGGCCCCCGCCCCGATGCTCGAGTTTGCCCGGCTGATCGAGGAGGCGGGCTTTCCGCCCGGCGTCGTCTCGGTGCTGACCGGTGACGCCGAGGCCTGTGCCATTCCGCTCACCCGTCACCCCGGGGTCGACCGCATCGCCTTTACCGGCGGGCCGGAAACCGCGCGGCACGTGGTGCGCAATTCGGCCGAAAGCTTCGCGGTGACGACGCTGGAACTCGGCGGAAAATCCCCGATCCTGGTGTTCGAGGATGCCGATCTCGAAGGTGCGGCCAACGGGCTGATCGCGGGCAATTTCGGCGCCTCCGGGCAAAGCTGTGTCGCCGGTTCGCGCGGGCTGGTGCATCGCCCGGTCTTCGACGCGCTTGTCGCCCGGATCGAGGAAAAGATGGCCGGGGTCACCATTGGCGACCCGCTGGAGGCGCAGACGCAGATCGGCCCGCTCTGCACCGCGGCGCAGATCGCGATGATCGAGGCCACGCTGACCACCGCCACGGCCCAGGGCGCGACGATCCGCTTTGGCGGTGCGCCGCTCGCGCGTCCCGGCAATTACATGCCGCCGACGCTGGTGGAATGCGCTGGCCCCGACACCGCGACATTGCATGTCGAGATGTTCGGCCCGGTGATGTCGCTGCTGCCGTTCGACAGCGAGGAAGAGGCAATCGCCCTGGCCAATGACACGCCGTTCGGCCTCGGCTCGGGCGTCTTTACCGAAAACCTCGCCCGCGCGCACCGGGTCTCGGCGCGGCTCAAGGCGGGGATATGCTGGGTGAACACCTACCGCGCGGTGTCGCCGATCGCGCCGTTTGGCGGCTATGGCCAGTCCGGCTACGGGCGCGAGGCCGGGATCGAGGCGATCCAGGACTACACCCGTACCAAGACCACCTGGATCAGCACCTCGGACCGGCCGATGGCCAATCCCTTCGTGATGCGCTGATCCGGTCCGGCGCTCAGCCCATGCGCTCGGACGCGTAGGAACCCGGCGAGGCCGGAAAAACCACCGTCTTGTTGCCGTTGAGAAAGACCCGGCGGTGGATATGCGCGTGGATCGCCCGGGCCAGCACCTGGCTTTCGACGTCGCGCCCAAGCGAGACGTAATCCTCGGGCGATTGGGCGTGGGTGACGCGCACGATGTCCTGTTCGATGATCGGCCCCTCGTCGAGATCGGCGGTGACGTAATGCGAGGTCGCGCCAATCAGCTTGACGCCGCGCTGAAACGCCTGCTTGTAGGGGTTCGCACCCTTGAACGACGGCAGGAACGAGTGGTGGATGTTGATGATCCGGCCCGACATCTTCTGGCACATCTCGTCCGACAGGATCTGCATGTAGCGCGCCAGCACCACCAGTTCGGCGCCGGTCTCTTCCACCACCTGCATGATCGCCGCCTCGGCCTGCGGCTTGTTTTCCTTGGTCACCCGGATGCAGTGGAACGGGATGTCGTGGTTTACCACCACCTTCTGATAATCCATGTGGTTCGAGATCACCGCCACGATGTCGATCGGCAGCGCACCGATGCGCCAGCGATAAAGCAGATCGTTCAGGCAATGACCGAAGCGCGAGACCATGATGATGACCTTCATCTTTTCGGCCTCGTCATGGAAATCCCAGGTCATGCCGAACTCGGCCGCGGTGTCGACAAAGCCGGCGCGCAGGGTCGCCAGGTCGACGCCGTCTTCGCTGGTGAAGCTGATGCGCATGAAGAAATTGCCGGTCTCCATGTCGTCGAACTGGGCGCTGTCGGTGATGTTGCAGCCGTTCCCGACCATGTATCCGGCGATGGCGGCGACGATGCCGCGGGTCGAACGGCAGGCAACGGTGAGGGCATATTTGCTCATTGGGGGCTCCGGGCGAATTTGTCTGTCAAGGGATCAGGCGGTCAGGCCGTCGGGTTCGGGCAGACCGTGGCTGCGGCAACAGGCGGTCAGCGTATTGGCCAGCAGGCAGGCGATGGTCATCGGCCCCACTCCGCCGGGCACCGGGGTGATGGCGCCGGCCACGGCGGCGGCCGAGGCGAAATCCACGTCGCCCACGAGCCGGGTCTTGCCTTCGCCCTTTTCCGGCGCGTCGATGCGGTTGATGCCGACGTCGATCACCGTGGCGCCGGGCTTGACCCAATCACCGGTCACCATCTGCGGCCGGCCCACGGCGGCCACCAGGATATCGGCCTGGCGGCAGAGCGCCTCGATATCGCGGGTGCGGGAATGGGCGAGCGTCACGGTGCAACTGTCGCGCAGCAGAAGCTGTGCCATCGGTTTGCCGACGATGTTCGACCGGCCGACCACCACGGCATTCAGCCCCGACAGGCTGCCATGCGCCTCGCGCAGCATCATCAGGCAGCCCAGCGGCGTACAGGGCACCATCGCCTTCTGCCCGGTGGCCAGCAGGCCGACATTCGAGATGTGAAAGCCGTCGACGTCCTTTTCCGGCGCGATGGCGTTGATCACCAGATTCTCGTTCAGATGATCGGGCAGCGGCAGTTGCACCAGGATGCCATGCACCGCCGGATCGGCGTTCAGCTGCGCGATCAGCGCCAGAAGCTCTGCCTCGGAGGTGCGGGCGTCAAGCTTGTGCTCGAAGGAGGCCATGCCGCATTCGACGGTCTGCTTGCCCTTGTTGCGTACATAGACTTCGCTGGCCGGATCTTCGCCCACCAGCACCACCGCCAGCCCGGGCGTGAGCCCGTGGTCCTCGCTGAGCCGGGTCACCTGCCCTGCTACCTGTCCCCGCACTTTGGCCGCAAAGGCCTTGCCATCGATGATCCGGGCCGTCATATCCGCTCTCCTGCACTCGCTCTGGCCGCGGCGTTCCTGCGCAAACGGCCCTGAGGTGGATCACGACCACGCCCGGAGCGCGGACGCCAGCCCGAATTGCCGCCCGGTCAGACGGAAATGACCGCAGAGAGGCGGCAGGCTTTTCCAATAGCAGCTTGGCGGTTCCTTTAGTGGTCACCTGCCCCGATCCGGCCCCCGGCGCATGCATGCGCCGCGATGGTCCGGAAAAATGCGCGCCGGCGCCGGGATCAGCGCAGCGCCGTCAGCCAGCCGAGGCTGTCCTCGGTCGCGCCGGCGGGCTTGTATTCGGCGCCAAGCGGCATGGGAAAGCCAAGCCTCTCGATCACCTGAAAGACATGGGCGTAATTGACCTCACCATGATCGGGCGCGCCGCGATCGGGCACCGAGGCAAACTGGATATGACCGATCTGCGCTTGCAGCGCCTCGAGCCTGCGGCTCAGATCGCCCTCCATCAACTGCACATGATAACAATCGAACATCAGTTTCAGGTTCGGCGCCCCGACGGCGCGGATCACCTCATCCGCCTGCACCGTGGTGGTCAGGAAATAGCCCGGCGCGTCGTAGCGGTTGAGCGGCTCGATCAGGATCGTGATCCCGGCGTCGTCCGCCTCCTGACAGGCATAGGCCAGGTTGTCGACATAGGCGCGCTGCGCCGCCGGGCCGGCGGAAAAACCGGCCATCACATGCAGGTTCCGCGCGCCGATTTCGCTGGCATAGGCCAGCGCCTCGTCAATCGCGGCACGCGCCTCGGGTTCGCGCCCGGGCAGCGCCGACAGCCCGTTGTCGCCCGCCGCCAGGTCGCCCCGCGCGGTGTTGAGGCCCAACATCTCCAGCCCGGTCTCGCGCAGCGCGGCGCGCACCTCCTGGGCCGGCGTGTCATAGGGCCAGTGGCATTCGACGGCATCGAACCCCGCCGATTTGGCCGCCCGGATCGCCTCTGGCAAAGGCCTGTCGGCCCAGAGAAACCCGAGATTTGCCGAAAATTTCATGTGTTCCACTCCCTGTCAGCCCTGCGCGCCGGCACCTTCCGACCCCTCCGGCACGCCGGGCAGTCAGACTGGAAACAGCTTTAACCGCCCCGGCGGCCCGATGCCAGCGCGGAGGCGGATGATCGCGCGTGAGACGTGCGCCCGGCCAGGCGGGATCGCCGAACGGGCCCCGGTTCACAAGATGTTGCTCACGCCCGAAAGTTCTGCCACCTTTCGGGCGAAGGCAGTCCAGCGTCGTAAGTATGCCCAAATGAACGAAAAACTTACCCATCACGAGATTTATGATGCGGCCCTTGACAACGAACTCTTCGAGACACTGCCCCGGCAATTGGCCCGCGACATGGATGTGCCGTCGGCGATGTTCTTCTGGCTGCATCCCGGTGACCTTCAGGAAGTAAGCGCCGGGACGCAGCCCGAAACCAATGACGACTACGCCGAGTTCATGCGCCGCGATCCGTGGATGGCCCAGGTCAATGATGAAAGGATCGGCACGGGCGCCTTTCGGCTGACCCAGTTCGTAAGCCCCGAGACGTTTCAGAAAAGCCTGATGTACAACGAGTTCATCGTGAAGAATCGCCTCGAGCGCTTCTGGTGTCTCGGGCTGGTGCAAGACACCCGGGACGGGCGGGTGGTCACGGCCTTTCACAAGGGCAAGCACGCCGGCGATTTTTCCGACGATGAGATGGCGCTGCTCAATCGGCGCCAGTCCGACCTCGGTCGGATGCACGCAATCAGGCGGGAGCTGATCAGAAACCGGGTTCGCGACATCGCGGCCGCGGACGGTTCCCTGAACGGCGAAGTTCCGATGTTCGAGCTGGACCATGAGGGCCGCTTGCTTCGCCTGAACGGACTGGCGGATTTCCTGCTGCGGCAACACCCGAATTTCATCTTTCGCAACGATCAGGTCGTGACGCTGAGCGGTCCGATGGCCGCGCAGTTCCAGGCCGGTGTCGGACTTGCCACGGATGCCACATACGGCCGGGCGAACACATTGGACCTGCCCCAGGTTCGCGGTGCCGACGGACGAATTTTGCCCGGGATGCGGGTGAATTTCTTGCCTCAAACCAACGGTGGGCGACATGTCCTTGTCATCGCGACAACCGAGGAACTGCCAGCCCTGAAAGCCGCGGCCTACGCTCCCGAGGAAAAGGCCGTCTTGACCGCCCGCGAAGCGGAAGTCCTGCGCGGCCTGATGAAAGGTCAGCGGCGTGATCAGCTCGCTTTCGAACTCGATATCTCTGTTGCCACAGTCGACCTGCACAGCAGAAACGTTCGGCGCAAGCTCGGGGCGCGGACAATGCTCGAGGCTGTTGCCCGGGCCCTGAAAGGCGGTCTTTTGTAACCGAACCGGTGGCAAGATCGCCCGCGCGCCCTGATGCCCGGATTGATCAAAGCTCTTTTTCCGGTTTCCTCCCTCTGCCGGCTATCCGCGCAACCCAGTCTGTTCGGCGGGAACGGAGGCAGTGCGGTTGGGGAAAAGGTGTTCTTGGTCGCAAAGGGGGGGAGATGGTGGGTGATAAGAGATTTGAACTCCTGACATCTTCGATGTGAACGAAGCGCTCTACCACTGAGCTAATCACCCGGTAGCGCGTCTATTAACGCCCCTTTTCGGGCCGTGCAAGAGGGGATCGGGAGAAAATTCCGCACCGCCAATCCCGCGCCCCTGCCCCTGTCTGCCCGGCCCGATCGCCGGTGCGTGAGATCCCCGCCGGACCGGCGAAGGCGTGACCGGTTGCACCGGCGGCGCCCACCTCGGGCGGCGTAGGGAAAGGCGGTCTGCAAAGATGAAGGCATCATTGATCGCAGTCACTTGCGCGGCGCGCGTTGCCAACGCGGCGCGGGCCGGCAGCCCGCTGTCCGGCCCGTGGTCGTCGCGGTCAGGCCCGAGGCGGTCCGCGCATCCTTGGCCGGCAACGGCGCTTCTGCCGATGCTCCTTGTGGTCTTTGGCGCGGCGCAGTCGTGCAACGGCCTCGGGTTGTCCCCGCACGAAAAAGGCCGCCCGAGCGGATCGGACGGCCTCGGTCATTTCTCTCGCGACAGGCTCAGTGCGCCACGGCGCTCGTCGTGTCGTCTCCCTTCGAGAGCGCGCGCCGGGCTGCGGCCTCTTCTTCGGCAGCCTCATCCCATTCCACCGGTTCGGGCTTGCGGATCAGCGCCTGTTCCAGCACATCCGAAACATGGGTGACGGGAATGATCTTGAGCCCCGAGGTGACGTTGTCGGGGATATCCGCCAGGTCCTTTTCATTCTCTTCCGGAATGAAGACCGTCTTGATCCCGCCGCGCAGCGCCGCCAGAAGCTTCTCCTTCAGCCCGCCGATCGGCATCGCATTGCCGCGCAGCGAGACCTCGCCGGTCATGGCGATGTCCTTGCGCACCGGAATGCCGGTCAGCACCGAGACGATCGAGGTCACCATCGCCAGACCGGCCGAGGGGCCGTCCTTGGGAGTGGCGCCATCGGGCACGTGGACGTGGATGTCCCACTTCTCGAACTTCGGCGGCTTGACCCCGATCTGCGGCGAGATCGAGCGCACGTAGCTCGAGGCCGCGTCGATCGATTCCTTCATCACGTCGCCGAGCTTGCCGGTGGTCTTCATCCGGCCCTTGCCCGGCAGGCGCAACGCCTCGATCTGCAACAGGTCGCCGCCGACAGAGGTATAGGCCAGCCCGGTCACGACCCCGACCTGATGCTCATCCTCGGCCAGGCCAAAGCGGTGTTTGCGCACGCCGAGGAAATCCGAGAGGTTCCCGGAGTTCACGACCACCTTGTCGCTCTCGCCCTTGACGATCTGCGTCACCGCTTTGCGCGCGGTCTTGGCGATCTCGCGCTCGAGGTTCCGCACCCCGGCCTCGCGGGTGTAATAGCGCACCATGTCCGACAGCGCCTCGTCGGTCAGCTCGAACTCGGTCTTTTTCAGACCGTGGTTCTTGATCTGCTTGCCGATCAGGTGCCGTTTGGCGATCTCGGTCTTCTCGTCCTCGGTGTAGCCGGCCAGCGGGATGATCTCCATCCGGTCAAGCAGCGGTCCGGGCATGTTGTAGCTGTTCGAGGTGGTCAGGAACATCACGTTCGACAGGTCGTATTCCACTTCGAGATAGTGGTCGACGAAGGTGCCGTTCTGTTCCGGGTCGAGCACTTCGAGCATGGCCGAGGCCGGATCGCCACGGAAGTCCTGCCCCATCTTGTCGATCTCGTCGAGCAGGATGAGCGGATTGGTGGTCTTGGCCTTCTTCAGCGCCTGGATGATCTTGCCCGGCATCGAGCCGATGTAGGTCCGGCGGTGGCCGCGGATCTCGCTCTCGTCCCGCACGCCGCCGAGGCTGATGCGGATGAACTCGCGTCCCGTGGCCTTGGCCACGGATTTGCCCAGCGAGGTCTTGCCCACGCCCGGAGGGCCGACAAGGCACATGATCGGGCCCTTCAGCTTCTTCGAGCGCTGCTGCACCGCAAGGTATTCGACGATGCGTTCCTTGACCTTTTCCAGACCGTAGTGATCGTCATCAAGCACGCCCTGCGCCTTGTTCAGATCCTTCTTGACGCGGCTCTTCACACCCCAGGGGATCGACAGCATCCAGTCGAGGTAATTGCGCACAACCGTGGCTTCGGCCGACATCGGGCTCATGTTCTTGAGCTTTTTCAGCTCGGCCTCGGCCTTTTCCTTGGCCTCTTTCGAGAGCTTGGTGCCGGCGATCTTCTCTTCCAGCTCGGCGATCTCGTTGGCGCCGTCCTCGCCGTCGCCCAGCTCCTTCTGAATGGCCTTCATCTGCTCATTCAGATAATATTCGCGCTGGGTGCGCTCCATCTGGCTCTTGACCCGGGTCTTGATCTTTTTCTCGACCTGAAGGACGGACATTTCGCCCTGCATCAGGCCATAGACCTTTTCCAGTCGTTCCGAGACCGACAACGTTTCCAGCAGATCCTGCTTCTGATCGACCTCGATGCCCAGGTGCCCGGCCACCAAGTCGGCCAGCTTGGCCGGCTCCTCGGTCTCGGACACGGCGACAAGCGCCTCTTCGGGGATGTTCTTCTTGACCTTGGCATAGCGCTCGAACTCGGCCGCGACGGTGCGCAGCAGCGCCTCGATCGACGCCTGGTCACCCGGCATTTCCGTCAGGTAATCGCAACGCGCCTCGAAAAACTCTTCGTTTTCCAGGTATTCGACGATACGCACCCGCGCCACGCCTTCGACCAGCACCTTGACGGTGCCATCGGGCAGCTTGAGCAGTTGCAGAACGTTGGCCAGCACGCCCGCCTTGTAGATGCCCGAGGCTTCGGGGTCATCGACGGCGGGGTCGATCTGGCTCGACAGCAGGATCTGCTTGTCGTCGGCCATCACCTCTTCCAGCGCGCGAACCGATTTCTCACGGCCGACGAAAAGCGGCACGATCATATGCGGGAAGACCACGATATCGCGCAGCGGAAGCACGGGATAGCTTGAGTTGAGGGGGTCTTGCATGCTCTTTCCTTATTCTTGGCAAACTGGCACGGCCCCGCTTTGCGGCAGCACTCACCAGCTCCTGTCAGGCTAATCAAGTAGGGCGGCGCCCTGTCCCATTCAAGGATGGGCGGTTGGTCTTGTCCGGTTCAGAATGCCCGCGCGGCGGCGGCGGGGCAAGCGGGTATCTTGGGTCAGCCCCGGGATTCGGGCCGCAATCCACCCGGCCATCGCTCGCAAAATCGCCACAATTGTTGGCCATACCGCGCGCAATCCTTGGGCCATCGTCCGGCCCGACGTATTTTATCCCGGCCGGCAGCACGCCGCGCCAGCTGTCATATATGGGGTACCGCATGAAGGCGATGATTTCCGACCTGCTTTATTCGCGCGAGTTTCGCAATTCCATGGCCGGGGCGCTGACCCGCAAGCTGATCCGCGCCACCGCGTCGCGGATGAAATATTCGGTCGATTTCCAGGTCGACATGCTGGCCGTCGAGCGCCCGCATTACGCCTGGTGCATGCTCAATGCCGCGCGGCTGGGCAAGGCGCTGGGTCATGACCGGATCTCAGCCATCGAGTTCGGCGTCGCCGGCGGCAACGGGCTGGCCTACATGTGCGACTTTGCCGAACAGGTGAAGGCGGTGACCGGGGTCACCGTCGAATGCTACGGCTTTGACACCGGCGCCGGCATGCCGGAGCCGGAAGGCGCCTATGACCTGCCCTATTGGTTCGCCGCCAAGCAATACCGGATGGACCAGGCCGCGCTGCAAGCCCGGGTGCCGCAGGCCAAGCTGGTGATCGGCGACATCCGCGAAACCATCGCCGGCTTTCTCGATGCCCACAAGCCCGCCCCGATCGGCGTGATGTTCAATGACACCGATTACCATTCCTCGACCCGCGAAAGCTTTCACATCTTTGACGAAGTGGCAGAGAAGCCCGAACATTTCCTGCCGCGGATCTTCATGTATTTCGACGATGTTCTCGGCTCCGAGCTCGAAATGTACGGCGAACACAATGGCCAGCTGCGCGCCATTGCCGAATTGAACGCCGGGCAGGAGGCGATCCGCATCCACCGCAACCAGAACCTGATCCATCAGGATTACCTGCCGTACCGCCACCAGATCTATTATGGCCACCTGTTCGAGCACCCCGATTACAACCGCTACATCGGCGAAGGCCGTCAGGAAGCGATCGAAGGTCTGCTGAAGCTCCGGGCGTGAGCGGCACTCACTGACAGAGCCGGAAGCCGCTGCTCCGGGCGATCACGTCCAGGTGCAGGTGATCGGAATGGGTGGCATCCGTCCCCGGCCCCAGCACCGTGGTGAAATGCAGGCAGGCCGTGGCGCGCACCGTATCCTGGAACGCCTCGGCCATGCCGCCGTCACGTTCACGTGGCTGGATCGGGATCGGCGCGCCGGACGCGAAGCGGAAGCCGGTGATATCGATGCCATTGCCGACCGCATGTTCCGACAGCTTGCCATCGGGCTGCGAATTGCGGCGGCGGCAGATGTAGCTGCTGCCCTGGTCGATCGCCGCCAGCGCCCCGCGCTCGGGCAGCCTCTCTGCCGCCGGAATGACAAAATCCTGCACCCATTGCCCCAGCGCCAGCGCGGTTTCGCAGCGCATCTGGCCCGCCGGCTCCAGCGCCACCCCGCCCGGCAGGGCGCTGACCTCGACCGGCTGGCGGATGCCGCAGGCGGCATCCTCTGGTTCACTGATCGGGGCAATCGTCTGATATTGCACGCCAAGGAGATCGAGCGCGGCAAGACAGGCCGCCAGCTCAGCCGTCCCCATGGCGATGCTGTCGGGTTTCGGCGGCGTCTCTGGCGCCAGACCTTGCCCGGCGGCGAGCGGCGCGTCGCGGCCCGGTTCATCGGCATCGGGCGTGCCGGCGCGGTCAGCAGGCCGGGCCTGCGGTTTCAGGGAAGTCTCGGGCGGCACCTCGGGCCGGGCGGGCGCGTCCGCCTCCTGCGCCACGACGGGAAAGGCGACCAGCGCCGCGACCAGAACCGCGCCCCACATCCCGCCAGATTGTGACACCCGGTCGCCAGCCGCCGCCGCCGACGGCATGTGTCGCGGCCGCGCGTCCTCGCGCGGCGCTGGCCGGGCCGGAGGCGAACTCACATAAGCGGTGTGGCGGTTTCGGCGTATCATGGCCGGTCAACGCCGGGTTTCGCCTCGGGTTCCCGTCCAGGCCGGCCGGTGGCGACGACCTGCCGAAGCCGCCCTAGCCGATCAACGTCCGCGCCTCGCGGAACGACAGCAGCCGGCGGCTGTCTTCGTCCCAAAGATGAAGGCGCGCGTTCTGAAAGCTTTCGCGGATCGTCATCCGGTTGCCGGTGGCCAGATCTGCGTGATCGCGCAGCACACGCGGCAGGCGATAGAACGGGATGCGGCTGTGCAGGTGATGCACGTGGTGAATGCCGATATTTGCGCTCAGCCATTGCAGCACCGCCGGCATCACGTAATGCGAGCTGCCATGCAGCGCGGCATCGTGCAACTGCCAGTCTTCCTCGGCCTCCCAATGGGTGGTCTCGAACTGGTGCTGCACATAGAACAGCCAGACCCCGGCGGTGGCGGCCAGCAGCGTCGAGGGCAAGAAGATCAGCAGGATCGGCATCAGCCCGCCAAACCAGAAGATCAGCCCCAGCAGGGCGAGGATCGCCGCATTGGTGCACATCGCGCTGATCCAGTAGCGCGCGGTCTCCATCAAGCCGAGCGGCAGGCGGTTTTGCAGAAAGAACAGATAGCCCGGCCCCAGGCCGAACAGTACCAGCGGATGACGATAAAGCCGGTACATCAGCCGGTTGTAAGGCGTCAGGTCGCGATATTCCGCCACGGTCAGGGTGTGGATATCGCCCATGCCGCGCCGGCCGAGATTGCCGGCAGAGCTGTGGTGAATCGAATGCGACCGCCGCCAGACGTCATAAGGTGTCAGCGTCAGCACGCCGAGCACCCGGCCCAGCCAGTCGCTGAGCGTGCGGTTGCGGAAAAACGCGCCATGGCCGCAATCGTGCTGGATGGCAAAGAGCCGCAGCAGAAAGGCCGCGTTGAGCGACGACAGCGCCAGCGTCAGCCAGTAGCTCACCCCGAGCGACCACCAGGCCAGCGCCCAGAGCAGCACGAAGGGCCCGATGGTCACCGCCAGCTCGAACCAGCTGCGCGTGGTATCGGGATCACGGTATTCCGAAAGGAGTTTGACCCAGTCGCGCGCGGCGCGCGGTTCGGGGGATCGCCGGGGCGATTGCGGTGTCTCGGTCATGCGCCTGCTTGCTCGTTGGTTGGCCGGCTTCATAGAGCAATAACCCAAGCATGCAAACGTTAGCTTAACGTCATCCGGCTCTGCGGCGCGGCTCTACAGCGGATCGATGTCGCCCTGGGCCCGCTGGGCATGGAACTCGGACGCCCATTGGGCAAAGCCGCCCTTGGCGATGGCGGTGCGCATTCCGTCCATGAGTTCCTGGTAATAATGCAGGTTGTGCCAGGTCAGCAGCATCGACGAGATGATCTCCTGGCTGCGGAACACATGATGCAGATAGGCCCGCGAATAGTTGCGGCAGGTCGGACAGCCGCAGCTTTCGTCCAGCGGCCTGGGATCGTCCTGATGGCGCGCGTTCTTGATGTTGAGCTGGCCCAGCCGGGTAAAGACCTGCCCGGTGCGCCCCGATCGCGACGGCAGCACGCAATCCATCATGTCGACGCCCCGCGCTACCGCGCCGACGATATCGTCGGGCTTGCCCACCCCCATGAGATAGCGTGGCCGGTCCTCGGGCAATTGTCCGGGCGCGAAATCGAGACAGCCGAACATCGCCTCCTGGCCTTCGCCCACCGCCAGCCCGCCGATGGCGTAGCCGTCAAAGCCGATCTCCCGCAAGGCCTCGGCGGAGTGCTGGCGCAGGTCCTGCTCCAGCCCGCCCTGCTGAATCCCGAACAGCATGTGCCCGGGGCGGTCGCCAAAGGCCGCTTTCGAACGCGCGGCCCAGCGCATCGAAAGCTCCATGCTCTCGGCGATCCGGTCGCGGTCGGCAGGCAGGGCCGGGCATTCATCGAAACACATCACGATGTCAGAGCCCAAAAGCCGCTGGATCTCCATCGAACGTTCCGGGCTGAGCATGTGTTTCGAGCCGTCGATATGCGATTTGAACGACACGCCCTGCTCGGTCAGCTTGCGCAGGCTCGCCAGGCTCATCACCTGAAAGCCGCCGCTGTCGGTCAGGATCGGCCGCTGCCAGTTCATGAAGACATGCAGCCCCCCCAGCCGGTCGATGCGCTCTGCCGTAGGCCGCAGCATCAGGTGATAGGTGTTGCCCAGCAGGATATCGGCCCCGGTCTCGCGCACGCTTTCCGGCAGCATCGCCTTGACGGTGGCGGCGGTGCCGACGGGCATGAAGGCGGGGGTGCGAATATCGCCCCGCGGGGTCGAGATCACCCCGGTGCGGGCGCGGCCATCACTGGCGTGAAGCGTGAAGGAGGTCTGTGTCATGCGCCCGGATTTGCCCGGTTTGACGGCATTTGTCGAGAGCGCGGATTTGACCCGCGCCGGCTCTGCCTTAGCTTGCAGCCCATGCATGATGATCCCAGCCCCCTGCCCGTTCTTTCCTTGCTACATCGCCCCGTAATCGCTACCGCTGCCCCGCACGGCAACCGGGGGCATGAAACATGAGCGAAGAGATCAAGCTGGGATGGGAAGAATGGGTATCGCTGCCCGACCTGGGCCTGCCGGCGCTGCGCGCCAAGGTCGACACCGGCGCGCGCACCTCGGCGCTGCACGCCTATGAGATCGAACGCTTCGGCCCGGCGTCCAAGCCCAAGGTCCGCTTTGCCGTCCACCCGATCCCCGGCCGGGACGATCTCTCGATTCCCTGCTCGGCCGAGATCATCGACCGGCGCGAGGTGATCTCGTCCAACGGCGAGGCCGAAAGCCGCTACGTCATCGCCACCAACCTCAAGGTCGGCGACAAGTCCTGGCCGATCGAGGTCACCCTCACCGACCGGCGCGGCATGTCCAACCACATGCTGCTGGGCCGTCAGGCGCTGGCCGATCAGGTCACCGTGGTGCCCTCCGAGAAGTTCCAGCAGCCCGAGCTCAGCTTCGACGTCTACCACTCCACCCGCGTGCGCAAGATGGCGCCGAACCGGGCGCTGCGCGTCGCCGTGCTGAGCCGCGAACAGAACTACTCCACCGCGCGTCTGGTGGCCGAGGGCGAGGAGCGCGGCCATGTGGTCGAGACCATCGACACCACCCGCTGCTACATGGCGATCAATGCGCTGTCGCCCGACGTCTACTACGACGGCAAGCGCCTGCCCCGCTACGACGCGGTGATCCCGCGCATCGGCGCCTCGGTCACCTCCTACGGCACCGCCGTGGTCCGCCAGTTCGAGACCATCGGCACCTATTGCATCAACGGCAGCCAGGGCATCACCCAGAGCCGCGACAAGCTCTGTGCCCACCAGCTCATGGCGCGCCACAAGATCGGCATGCCCAACACCGCCTTCGCCGCCTCGCCCAAGGACACCGACGGGCTGATCGGGCTTGTCGGGACGGCACCGCTGATCGTGAAACTGCTGGAGAGCACCCAAGGCAAGGGCGTCGTGCTAGCCGAAACCAAGAAGGCCGCGCAATCGGTGATCGACGCCTTCCGCGGGCTCAAGGCCAACTTCCTCGTGCAGGACTTCGTGAAAGAAGCCGCGGGCGAGGACATCCGCTGTCTGGTGGTGGGCGGCAAGGTTGTGGCGGCGATGAAGCGCACCGGCGCCGAGGGCGATTTCCGCTCCAACCTGCACCGCGGCGGCTCGGCCGAGGTGGTCCGCATCTCCCGCGCAGAGCGCGAGGCGGCGGTCAAGGCGGCCCGTGTCTTCGGGCTGAAGCTGGCGGGCGTGGACCTGCTGCGCTCCGAGGCCGGCCCCAAGGTGCTGGAGGTCAACTCTTCGCCCGGTCTCGAGGGCATCGAGAAGGCCAGCGGCAAGAACATCGCCGGTCTGCTTTACGATCACATCGAGACCCATGTGCGGCCGCAGCCGGTGCGGCGGCGGAAGACGGATTGAAATCACGCCACGCGCCTTGCCGGCGGGCTGCCTGCCCGCAGGCGCATTGTTCAGCGGTCGGATGGGCCCGGCGGGCATAAACCGTTTCGGCACACGCCGAGGATCGCCGCGCCGCGACCCGGGGATGTGCGGCTTCGGGACGTCTTGAGAAATCAGACAGTTCTCATGAAAGCGCCCTTCCCCGCCTCCCTTCGAACGTTATACTGACCACAGCTTTACAAAACGATCCGCCCGCGATTTCGGGCCTCAGACCCGGAGCTCGCAGAGAACCCATGGAAGACGTGATCCTCCCCCTGTTGCAGGACAATCTGGTGATCCTGCTGGCGGCGCTGTTCCTGATCCTCGTTGTCGTGCGCGGGGTCAAGATCGTGCCGCAATCCGAGAAATTCGTCGTCGAACGCTTCGGCCGGCTGCATGCGGTGCTTGGCCCCGGCATCAACTTCATCGTGCCCTTCCTCGACCGGGTCGCGCACCGGATTTCGATCCTCGAACGGCAGCTTCCCACCCATTCGCAGGACGCCATCACCTCGGACAACGTGCTGGTGCAGGTCGACACCTCGGTGTTCTACCGCATCATCGAGCCGGAAAAGACCGTCTATCGCATCCGCGACATCGACGCCGCGATCGAGACCACGGTGGCCGGCATCGTCCGCGCCGAGATCGGCAAGATGGAGCTCGACCATGTGCAATCCAACCGGTCGGCGCTGATCGACACCATCAAGCACAGCGTCGAGGACGCGGTGGACAACTGGGGGATCGAGGTGACACGGGCCGAGATCCTCGACGTCAATCTCGATCAGGCGACCCGCGAAGCGATGCTGCAACAGCTCAATGCCGAACGCGAGCGCCGGGCGCAGGTGACCAAGGCAGAGGGCGCCAAACGCGCGGTCGAACTGAACGCCGATGCCGAACTCTATGCCGCCGAACAGACCGCCAAGGCACGCCGCATCCAGGCCGACGCCGAGGCCTATGCCACCGCGGTGGTGGCCCAGGCGATCTCCGACCACGGCATCGAGGCGGCGCAATACCAAGTGGCGCTGAAACAGGTCGAGGCGATGGCCGGCCTAGGCGCCAGCGCCGGCAACCAGACGGTGGTGATCCCGGCGCAGGCGCTCGAGGCCTTCGGCGATGCCTTCAAGCTGCTCAAGGGCCGGGCGTGATGGCGGAACTGGTCAATACATGGTGGGTCTGGCTGGCGGCGGCGCTGGTGCTGGGCAGCCTCGAGGTTCTGGTGCCCGGCTTCGTCTTTCTCGGCTTCGCGATTGGCGCGGCGCTGGTCGGGCTGGCGATGCTGGGGCCGCTGGCCTGGCTGTCACCAGCGATGATCCTGCTGGTCTTTGCGGCCCTGTCACTGCTGGCCTGGCTGGTGCTGCGACGGCTGTTTTCGCTGCCCAAGGGCCAGGTCAAACATTTCGACCGCGACATCAACGACTGACGTCTCGGTCCCCGGCCCGCCCCGGCGCCGCTGCCGAGGCCTCGGTCTTCCCCGGCTCGGGCCGAGAGGCCCCGGGTCAGGCCCGGGGCGCGCGTGCTGCCGGGGCATCGGCCCCTCTGGACCCTGCCGCCCCCATTCCCTATATGTTTGGTAAGAAATCAAACGAGGCCCCGTGATGAATGACGCCACCGCGCCAATGGAAGGCGCGCCGCTGATCAAGCCTTCGAGCACCGAACACCCGCTCTACGACAATATCGTCGAAGCCTGCCGGACGGTCTATGATCCCGAGATCCCGGTGAATATCTACGATCTCGGTCTGGTCTACACGATCGAGATCAGCCCCGAAAACAAGGTCATGATCATCATGACCCTCACCGCGCCGGGCTGTCCGGTAGCCGGGGAAATGCCCGGCTGGCTGGTGGATGCGGTCTCGCCCGTCGATGGCGTGCAGGAGGTCGATGTCGAGATCACCTGGGATCCGCCCTGGGGCATGGACATGATGAGCGACGAGGCCCGGCTCGAGCTGGGGTTCATGTAGGCGCCGATGACGTCGCAGAAGGCGCGCATGCAGGCCGGCGAGCTTTATGATGCCGGCGATCCCGAGTTGGCGGCGGCGCGGCAGCGCGCCCAGAGCCTGATGCGCGACTACAATGCCACGATCTACGGCGAAGGCGCGGCCCGCGCCGCCATTCTGGATGAACTTCTGGGCCGCCGGGGCGACGGCTGCGCCCTGCGCGCCCCGCTTTTTGTCGATTACGGCTGGAACGTGTTTCTGGGCGACAAGGTGTTTCTCAACTATGGCTGCGTGCTGCTCGATGTCTGTCCGATTACCATCGGCGACATGACCCAGATCGGCCCTTATGTGCAGATCCTCACCGCCGATCACCCGCGCGACGCGGAAACCCGCGATCGGGGGCTGGAATTCGGCCGGCCGGTGACCATTGGCCGCAATGTCTGGATCGGCGGCGGCGCGATCCTTCTGCCCGGCGTCAGCATCGGCGATGACGCGGTGATCGGCGCCGGCGCCGTTGTCACCCGCGACGTGGCCGCCGGCATCACGGTTGGCGGAAATCCGGCCCGCCCGCTTGTTTCGCGCCGGGTGCAGGCTTAGGTAAGGCGCAAAGGAGACCCGCTCATGTTTGGCATCCCCGGCAAGCAGGCCGTGACCATGACCCCCGCCGCGATCCGTCAGATCGTGAAGCTGATGCAGCAGAAAGGCCATGCCGGCCTGCGCGTCGGCGTCAAGAAAGGCGGTTGCGCGGGCATGGAATACACCATGGATTTCGCCGACGAGATCGGCGAAAACGACGAGGTGGTCGATCAGGACGGCGCCCGCGTGATGATTGCGCCGATGGCGCAGATGTTCCTCTTCGGCACCGAGATCGACTACCAGACCTCGCTTCTGGAAAGCGGCTTCAAATTCAACAATCCCAATGTCGAAGACGCCTGCGGCTGCGGCGAATCGATCAAGTTCAAGGATGTCGAGGAGCTGGCCGAGGAATTCCCCGACGGCATTCCGAAGCTGAGCTGAGCCGGGCCGCTCCGCCGGCCGCTCATTGCCCGGTCAGCCGTGGGTCATAGGGATAACGTGACAACAGTTCATAACCGGTCTCGGTGATCAGCACCTGATCCTCCAGCTTGATCGAGAAATCGCCACCCTCAGGGCTGATCAGCGCCTCGACACAAAGCGTCATGCCCGGTTCCAGCGCATAATCGAAGGCGCCGGGCATCGTGTGATCGGGATAGGCCACCAGCGGCCATTCATCGCAGAGCCCGACACCATGGGCCAGACAGCTGTATTTCTGCATCTCGAACTCCGGCCGCAGGCGGTGGCAATTGCGGCTCAGATCCTCGATCTGCACGCCCGGCCCCAGCATGTCCATGTTGCTTCGGATGTGGTCGAGCCCGTGGCGCATCGCGTCGACCATGTCGGGCCGTGGCGGCCCCGGGTCGATCCACCAGGTCCGGCTGATGTCGGTGCAGAAGCCATAGGCGCCCACCAGATCGGTGTCGAAGGCGAAGATCTCGTTTTCCTGCACGATCCGGCCGCCGCATTCCTGAAACCAGGGGTTGGTGCGCGGCCCCGAAGTCAGCAGCCGCGTCTCGATCCATTCGCCGCCCCGGCGGATGTTCTCGGCATGCAGCACCGCCCAGATGTCATCTTCGCTCACATCGCCGCGCGGCACCTCTGCCCGGGCAAAGCGCTCCATTTCGGCCATGGCCGCCTCGCAGGCATGGATCGCGCAGCGCATTGCGCGGATCTCGTCCGCCCCCTTGATGCTGCGGGCCTTTTCCGTGGCCTCTTCGCCGGGGAAGAGGCGTATGCCCAGCCCCTCCAGCGCCCGCAGCCCGTGCTGCATGATCTTGTCCACCCCCAGCCGCATCTCGCCGCCGCCATGGTCAGCCAGCAGATCGCGCACCTCGCCTGCAAAGACCGTCGCTGCCGCCTCCAGCCCGTCGCCGCGGCTGAAGTAGAACAGATCGGCGCCCGAGCGCTGTTCGCGCACCAGCGGGTTGAAGCCGGAAAGAAACGGCGCCACCCGGTAATCCCAGATCACCATGTAGCCGTCGGCACAGACCAGCACGGCGCGGAACGGGTTGTGGGTGTTCCAGAGCTGCATGTTGGTGCTGTCGGTGGCATAGCGGATGTTGAGCGGATCGAAGATCAGAAGCCCGCCCCAGCCGCGCGCCTGCACCGCCTGCACCAGACGCTGCCAGCGCCAGCGCCGCATCGCCTGAAGATCGGGCAGCGCCAGCCCCGCCGCCGCCCATTCGTCATAGGCCAGCCGCGTCGGCCCGATCTCGACCCGATCAGCATCGTTGGGCGTGTTGTCGGCCAGCCGCCGCCCCCGGCCCGGATCGATCTTGCGCCGGGTGCTGTAGGGTTCGAACCTGTCCTTGCTCATGGGGCCTCCGGGATCGCTCGCACCGAGTATGACCCGATGCCAGACGCCCCGATGCGCCGGATTGCGACCTGTCGGGGCGGCGGAAACGACCTGCCGTCCGCCTCAGCCCTTCAGATGCAGGTACGTCTCGTTGAACCGCTTGGCGAGGTGATCGCCGGCGCGGATCACCACACCCGAGCCCGGCGGCGCGACATTGGCGTCATGATTGGGGTTGAAGAACATCGGCACCGAGATTCGCTCCTGCTCGGAGCCCTTCACCCGATGCAGCGTCGCCACCACCTGCCCCTCGGTCCACATCTCGAGCATTTCGCCGAAATTGATGATGAAGCTGCCGGGCTGTGCCGCGACCGGCAGCCAGCGCCCGTCGCGGGTCTGCACCTCGAGCCCGGGCACCCCGTCGGTGGCCAGCAGCGTCAGACAGCCGTAATCAGTATGCGGGGCGATGCCGAAATCCTTTTCGCCGGCCCAGGTCGGGCGTTCTGGATAGTAATTGCCCCGCAAGAGCGCCATCGGCCGGGTGAACTTGTCGTCGAAATAATCCTCGGGCGCGTCGATGGCCCGCGCGATGCCGCGCAGCATGTCGCGCGCCACGACCAGCGCATCGCTGTAATAGGCCTGCACGATGCGCCGGAACCGCGCGGGCCGCGCCGGCCAGAGGTTGTCGGCATAGACCGGCAGATCAAGGCCGCGCAGCGGATCGCCCGCCGCCAGTTCAAAGCCGCAATCGAAGACCTGCTTGTAATCGGGATTGGCGCCGGGATCGACCTGTTCGCTCTGCGCCGCGCCCCAGCCCCGGTTCGACCCGGTGCGCGCCATGTCGACCGCACGTTTCTCGGCCTCGGGCCGGCGAAAGAAATCGCGGTAGGCGGCGATCACCGCCGTCACCCGGGCCGCATCGAGCGCGGTACCGGTCAGGACGAGAAAGCCGATCTCCTGCGCCGCCACCCGCAGGGCATCGAGCGTCAGCGGATCGCCCGCGCGCAGCGAACAGGCGTCGATCCTCGGTATCATGCTGGCGCCTCCCTTGCCGGCCGGCCGCTGTGCGTCGGGCCCCTGTGCCTCGGCCCCCTGTGTTTCAGAACCCCCGCGGTCCTGCAACCGGGGTTGACCTTTGGCCGGCAGCGGCAATGATGCGCGCCAATCAAACCAGAGGAGTGGTCATGCGCAGAAAACTTGCCGCCGGCAATTGGAAGATGAACGGAACCTCGGCCGAGCTCGCCCGGCTGACAACCCTGGCCGAAAGCCACGGCTCCGCCGGCTGCGACGTGCTGATCTGCCCGCCCGCCACCCTGCTCAGCCGCGCCGCCGAGGCGCTCTCGGGCAGCGCCATCGCGGTTGGCGGACAGGATTGCCACGGCGCCACCAGCGGCGCCCATACCGGCGACATCTCGGCCGGGATGCTGAAGGACGCTGGCGCCAGCCACGTGATCCTCGGCCATTCCGAGCGCCGGGCCGACCATGGCGAAGGCGATGCCCTGGTGCGCACCAAATCCGAGGCCGCCATTGCCGCCGGGCTGACCGCGGTGATCTGCCTCGGCGAAAGCCTCTCAGAGCGCGACGCCGGGCAGACGCTCGACGTGATCGGCACCCAGCTCGAAGGTTCCACCCCCGATGGCGCCAGCGGCGCGCGCGTGGTCATCGCCTATGAGCCGGTCTGGGCGATCGGCACCGGCAAGGTGCCCACCACCGATCAGATCGGCGAGGTGCATGATTTCATCCGCGCGGGCCTCACCCGCTGGTTCGGCGCCGAGGCCGGCGATGCCATCCGCATTCTCTACGGCGGTTCGGTCAAGCCGGGCAATGCGGCCGAGATCTTTGCGGTCTCGAATGTCGACGGTGCGCTGGTGGGGGGCGCCAGCCTGAAGCCTGAGGATTTCGGCCCGATCATCGACACCCTCGAGGCCAGCGCGGGCTGAGACTGCGGCAGCGAGGGGCCAGCCCCTCGCGCTCCCCGCGGTATTTCCGGCAAGAGGAAAGCAGACTGCAAAGGCGACGCCCGGATGGAGCGTCGCCTTTTTGGTTTGTCGGGAACAGGCGCGCGGCGGCGCGGGCGCAGGTCTATTGAACCACGATCTCCGGCCCCATGAAGGTGGTGGGAAGCCAGGTCGAGAGCCAGGGGATGTAGGTCACCATGATCAGGAAGACAAAGAGCACCGCGAGGAAGGGCAGCGCCGCCTTGACCACCCGCATCATCGGCATCCCCGCCACCCCGGAGGTGACAAAGAGGTTGAGGCCGACCGGCGGTGTGATCATGCCGATCTCCATGTTGACGACCATGATGATCCCGAGGTGGATCGGGTCGATGCCGAGTTCGATGGCAATCGGAAACACCAGCGGCGCCACGATCACGATAAGCCCCGAGGGCTCCATGAACTGACCGCCGATCAGCAGGATCACGTTCACGATCACCAGGAACATCACCGCGCCGAAGCCCGCCGCGAGCATCGAGGCGGCGATCTGTTGCGGGATCTGCTCGTCGGTCAGCACGTGTTTCAGGATCAGCGCATTGGCGATGATGAACATCAGCGTGACCGTCAGCTTGCCGGCCTCGAACAGCGTGTCGCGGGTGTCGCGGTGCACGAAGGCGGTGACCAGCGCGATGGGTTTCTGCATCAGCGACAGGTTGCGCTCGCCCTCGGGACGCGACAGCGGCCCCATGTCACGATAGACGAAGGTGGCGATGAAGAAGGCATAGACCGCCGCCACCGCCGCCGCCTCGGTCGGGGTGAAGATGCCGCCGTAGATGCCGCCCAGGATGATGACGATGAGGAACAGGCCCCAGCCGGCCTCTGCGCCGGACTCGAAGACCTCGCCCCAGCCCTTCCATTCGCCCTTGGGCAGCGCGCGGATGCGGGCGATGATGTAGATCGTCACCATCAGCATGGTGCCCGCCATCAGCCCCGGAATGACACCGGCCAGAAACATCCGCCCGACCGACACATCCGTGGCGGAGGCATAGACCACCATGACGATGGAGGGCGGGATCAGGATGCCCAGGGTGCCGGCGTTGGCGATCACGCCGGCGGCGAAATCCTTGGAATAGCCGACCTGGCGCATGCCGGCGATGACGATCGAACCGATGGCCACCACGGTTGCCGGCGACGAGCCGGAGAGCGCGGCAAAGAGCATGCAGGCAAAGACGCCGGCGATCGCCAGGCCGCCGTGGAAATGGCCGACCAGCGCGATCGAGAAGCGGATGATCCGCTTCGCCACGCCGCCGGTCGACATGAAGCTGGACGCCAGGATGAAGAACGGGATCGCCAGCAGCGTGTAATGGCCCGCCATCGCCTGAAAGAAGGTCTGGGCAATCGAGGCCAGCGAGGTGTCCGACAGCAGCAGCAGGAACAGGATGGACGACATGCCGAGCGAAACGGCGATGGGCACGCCGATCAGCATCAGGCCGATCACCATGACAAAGAGGAAGACGACTTCCATTGGGTTATTCCTCGTAGTTCATGTGGCGGACATCATCGACGGCGTCTTCGGCCTCATGGCTGACAATCAGCCCCTCGGCCTTGTCAGTCACCAGACGCAGGAAGGCCTGGATGAAGCGAAAGAGCAGCAGCGCCGCGCCGAAAGGCAGCATGGCATAGGGGATGAAGCGCGGGATCTTCTCGTAGGCCTCGCCTTCGTTCATCGCATCGCCGAGCCAGGCGAGAAAGGCCGGCATCGGGATGTCGTTGACCTCGTACCAGGCGCGGAACGACGAACGCCCCATCTCTTCCAAGCCGGTGGGGAACCAGCGGCCGGTGGTCTGCGGCAGATTTGCGAAATTGGCCCAGTAGTCCCAGGACCCCTTGAGCAGCAGGAAGGCATAGACGATGCAGATCACCCCGGCGATCAGCGCCAGCGCCTTGCGCACCGGCCGGTCGAACAGGTTGATCACCGCGTCGACGCCGAGATGGGCGGTGACCTTGACCGCATAGCTCACCCCGAAGAGCACCAGCCAGGCGAAGAGAAAGGCGGTCATCTCCAGCCCCCAGATCAGCCCGGTGTTGAAGCCATAGCGCAAAACGACGTTGATGAAGGTGATGATGGTCATGGCGCCGAGGATCAGCGCGATGAAGGTTTCCTCGAGCTCATGGACCATGCGGCCCAGAATCCCCTTGGGTTCGTAATGGGCTGACATCGCCCGTCCCCTTTTCGTCTGGAAGTTGCCGGACACCCGGCGCGTTGCCGGCCGTGCCCCGGAAGTGAAACGGGCCGGGATCGTTGCGGATCCCGGCCCCTGTCCCCGCGGTCTGGCGGTCCCGGCCCGCAAGCGGGCCGGGTCGGCAGTGCCGGATCAGTTCATGTTATTGATCGCCTGCGCGGCGTCGATGTTCTCCTGGCCGACGTCCTCGGTGAATTCCGCCCAGACCGGCTTCATTGCGTCCACCCAGGCCTGGCGCTGATCGGCGTCGAGCTGGCGCACGGTGCCGCCGGCATCGATGATCGCCTGCTTGGCCTCGCCGTTCACCTTGGCCGATTCCGAGTTCCGGGTTTCGGTCACCTCGTCGACGATGGTGCGGAGCTGCTCGCGCACATCATCGGGCAGGTTGTCCCAGAAATCCACCGAGGTCACGAGCAGGTAGTCGAGAATGCCGTGGTTGGTCTCGGTGATGCCGTCCTGCACCTCAAAGAACTTCTGGCCGTAGATGTTGGACCAGGTGTTTTCCTGACCGTCGACAACGCCGGTCTGAAGCGCGCCGTAGACCTCCGAAAAGGCCATCGGCTGCGGCGAGGCGCCCATCGCCGACATCTGCGCCTTGAGCACGTCCGACGATTGCACCCGGAACTTCAGGCCTTCGGCGTCGGACGGCACCAGAAGCGGCTTGTTGGCCGACATCTGCTTCATGCCATTGTGCCAGAACGCCAGGCCCAGCAGGCCGCGGCGGGTCATCGATTCCTTCATCGCCTGGCCGGTTTCCGAGTTCTGGAAGGCGTCGACGGCGTTGATGTCGTTGAACATGAACGGCAGATCGAAAATCCGGAACTGTTTGGTGAAGCGCTCGAATTTCGACAGCGAGGGCGCCGCGAACTGGACGTCGCCGTTCAGCATCGCCTCGAGCACCTGGTCATCGTTGTAGAGGGTCGAGTTCGGAAAGACCTCCATGCAGGCTTTGCCGTTCATTTCCTCGTTGACGCGCTTTTCCAGCAGCGAGGCGGCAATGCCCTTGGGGTGTTTGTCGGTGTTGGTGACATGGGCGAACTTGATGACGATCTCGCCCTCTTCGCAGGCCGCCAGCGCACCGGATGCGGTGGTGACGGTCAAGGCCACGGCAGTTGCGGCGGTTGTCAGGAATGTTTTCATGGTCTCTCCTCCCGAGAATTGACGCGCCCGGAGTGCGCTCCGGACCGATGACCGTACTAGACAGCGCGGCGGGAATCCGCTCAAGAGGTTGTGATCGCAGGTGAGAATAATCCTTCAACCAACTGATTTTATTTAAATTTCAAATTTCAAGTCCGAGCACCACATGTCACCTGTGCGAAATTCCGCACAAGGTTAGCGGCAAACAGTGCGAAAATCCGCACAGGTCGGCGGGGCTGGCGAATCTCCCGCGGGGCAGTCACCCTGCTCCGCATGACGCAGCCCGAAGACATCCCGCCCGACCGGCTCGACCGGCTGCTTGCCTTTCTGCAACGGGCCGAACGGCTGAAGGATACCCTGCGCTCAGGCCGGACCGCCGAAGGGCGGCCCGAGAGCGTGGCGGCGCACAGCTGGTCGATCTGCCTGCTGGTGCTGCTGCTCGAGGACGAGATTGCCGGCGCCGACCTTTTGCAGCTCCTGCGGCTTTGCCTTGTGCATGATCTGGGCGAGGCGATCTCGGGCGACGTGCCGGCGATCCACCAGACCCCGGAGGACGACAAATCCGCCCGTGAGCGTGCCGATCTTCTGACGCTCTGCGACGGGTTGCCCGAGGATGTCACCACGCGGCTGCTCGCGCTCTGGGAGGAATACGACCGGGGCGAGACGCCGGAAGCGGCGCTGGCCAAGGGGTTGGACAAGATCGAGACCATGGTGCAGCACGTCACCGGCACGCAGCAGCCCGATTTCGACTACCTATGGAACCTCGGCTATGGCGTCAGCCGCACGGCGCAGACCGATCTCTTGCGGGATCTGCGGCATCGTGTGGACGCGATGACGCGGCGCAAGGCGGCGCAGCCTCGCGGCGGCGCCCCCTGAGCCGCCGCCTCAGCGCAAACAGACCAGCCGACGGTCCCGGATCGCGGGCAATGCGGTGGGCGGCGCAACCTCGGCTTCGGTCTCGAAATAGGCGGCCAGGCCCTGCGCCACGTCACCGAGGAAGGATTCGCAGCCCAGCCCCTCGCAGATCAGCACCTCATGCCCCTCGAGCGCCACATGCACATAGACAAGATCGCCCTCGGGCGCGACCTGGCGAATGCTGTCGCCATTGGTCAGCTTGATGGCGGGGACGAGCACGGCCTCTTCGCCGAAATAGATCTGGGCCCGCCAGTCGCGCACCAGAACCCGGTGCTGCGGCGACAGCTCGACCGCGCGGCGCGGCCGTCCCGGGCCCAGTGCCTCGGCGCCGATGCGCACCGGCCAGAACCGCCGGTCCTCGCGCACCGCGGCCAAGGGATAACGCTTCATCAGCACCTGCCGCACCTCGGCCGTGCCGCCGCCATGCAGCTTGACCCGCATGCCCGGCGCCAGCGCCTCGACCCGGACCGGGCCGGTTTCGGTGGCGATGCGGCTGCCGGCGCGGAAACAGACCGGTGTGGCCAGTTCTTCATAGGGGCGCGATCCGCCCTCGGAGGCCGACACCACCGTCAGCGGCACACCCGGCGGCGGAAAGCCCCCGGGGCCGCCCATGAAGGCCAGCCCTTCGACCGTGCCATAAGAGGCCCCGCCGCCCGGTTCGTTGATGTTGAAGCCGATCAGCGTGTAGCTGTTGCCGTCGGGATCCTGCACCACAAGCTGATATTCGGCCTCGACCCGCAGGCCGCTGTCATATGACACGCCGTCAAAGCTCTGCGCGCCGTCCAGCGTCTGGCTGCTGTCGGTGTCCTCGAAATTGTTCTCGCTGTCGTCGACGTCAATCGTTTCCCAGGCGGTGGAGTTCAGCGTGATGGTCTCGCCGACCAGATGCGAGCCGTCGCCCTGGTCGTACCCCGAAAGCTCGGCCCCCCCGGAGATCGAAATCTGCGACTCTCCCAGGGAATAGATCGTATAGCTGGGCATTTTTTACCCTTTTTTCTGACTGTTATTCATTCTGCTCGGCGCCGAGAATGCGGCATGCCGGAGGCCGGCGTCAATCCGGCCCGCGCCCTTGCCCGCGCAGCGCGGCGCAAACACCACAGGCGGGGCGGATCGGGGCTTGGTCCTCCGTCCACGGGCCGCTAGGCTGGCGGCGATGTTTCCGAGGAGGCGCGCCATGGTCCTGCGAAGCTCTGCCCTGCCCGTGACCGGCCTGTCGTGATGGGCACGCTGGCCCTGTTGTGGCGCGACAACAAGCTGCTGCTGAGCGGTTTCGTGCTGGCGCTGGTGCTGGCCGGATTCTTTGCGGTGCGGGCGGTGGGGTTCTGGATCTACTGGGCCGATCCGGCGCATCGCAATCAGGCGATCGAGCCCTGGATGACACCGCGTTATGTGGCGCATTCCTGGCATGTGCCGCCAAAGGTGGTGGCCGAGGCGCTGGGGCTCACCCCCGGCGGCGGACGCATCACCATGGCCGAGATCGCGGCGCGCGAAGGCGTGAGCCTGCCGGAAATCGCCGCCCGGGTGATCGCCGCCATCGAAGCCGACCGCGCGGCGCGCGGCGGGCCGACGCCGGGACCGCGCGGATGAGCGAGGCGCTGTTCGAGCTTGTCGCCAGCAATGGCATCTGGCTGCTGGCCGGAGCCTGTTTCCTGTCGTGCCTGCTGGTGCCGATCCCCTCGTCGCTGCTGATGCTGGCCGGCGGCGCCTTTGTCGCGGCGGGCGATCTGGAATTCACGGCAATGTTCCTCGCCACCTGGCTGGCGGCAGTGGCGGGCGATCAGACCGGCTATCTGATCGGCCGCAGCGGCGCGCCTTTGCTCGACCGGCTGTCCGCGCGCCATGCCAAACAGGCTGCGCTGATTGCCCGCGCCCGGGCACTGGTGGCGCGGCGAGGCGGGCTCGGGGTGTTCTTTTCCACCTGGCTGGTGGCGCCGCTGGGGCCTTACGTCAACTTCATCGCCGGGGCCAGCGGGCTGGGCTGGCTGCGCTTTTTGCTCTGGGATGCCGCCGGCGAGGCGATCTGGGTCGGCGGCTACATCACCCTGGGCTATGTCTTTGCCGATCAACTGGCGCAGGTGGCGGATATTGCCGCAAATGCCTCGGGTTTCCTGGCGGCGGCGGCGGTGGCGCTGGGTCTGGGGCTGCTCCTGCGGGCGCGGGTGCGCCGGGCCCGGGCGCGGGCGGGCTCGACATGAGCCCGCGCCGGCCCCATATCTGAGCCATGTTGAAATTCACCCCGATCCTGCTCGCCCTTCTCTATGGCCTGGCGATGTATCACTTCTCGGCCTGGCGCACCCGCAAGGAGCTTGACGCGCGGTCGACCGAACTGGCCGATCCGGCGCTGAAGCGGCTGACCGACCGGATGGCCGCGGCGCTCGATCTGGCGCGCATTCGGGTGCATATCTACGAGATCGATCCGGTCAACGGGCTGGCGGCGCCGGACGGGCGGATCTTCATCACCCGCGGCTTCTATCGCAAGTATCGCAACGGCGAGGTCACCGCCGAGGAGATGGCCAGCGTGATCGCCCATGAGCTGGGCCATGTGGCGCTGGGCCATTCGCGGCGGCGGATGATCGATTTTTCCGGCCAGAACGCGCTGCGCACCGCGCTCGGCATGGTGCTGAGCCGCTTCCTGCCGGGGATCGGTGTCTGGATTGCCGGGGCGCTGACCTCGTTGCTGGCGGCGCGGCTGTCCCGGTCGGATGAATACGAGGCCGATGCCTACGCGGCGGCGCTGCTGACCAAGGCCGGGATCGGCGTGGCGCCGCAGATCAGCCTGTTCCACAAGCTGGACGCGCTGACCGCGAAACGCGCCGGTGCCGCACCGGCCTGGCTGATGAGCCACCCGAAGACCGCCGAGCGGGTGGCGGAGCTGGAGAAGCTGGAAGGCCGCTGGCAGTCCTAGGGCGGGTGTGCACCCCAACGTGGCGCGACGGCCGGCCTGCCCGGGTGGGTTCGATGCTCCCTAGGCGAGAGCCTTGGCCAACCGGGGGAGACGCGCCTTTTTCAACAGCGGCCGCATCTGCCAGTCATGTTCTGAAAGGCTGCGAGCCTTGGCGAGCACGTTTGTCGCCACCGGCTCCACCAGCTCCGGCCGGGCCTGCCAGATGCCATACAGGAAACCGTCGGGATCGAGCCGCGACAGCCCCTCTTCGGCCAGGATCTGACGGGGGAAATCCTTGGCGTTCATGGTGCAGATCATGTCGGCCGAGCCGGCGATCGCCGCCGCCAGCACATGTATGTCGGCCGGATCGGGCAGCCACAGCCGCGCCTCCAGCGATGGTGGCCAGCTCACCTCCGCCTCCGGCCAGTCGATCGCCAGGAGCGCGATCTCGCCGCGTGCCTGGGCCTCGCCGCCCGGTCCGATCTTGCGCGCCGCCCGCGCCCATTCCTCGAGGATACGGGCCGACCAGAGCGGTGTGAAGGCGCCCTGCGCCGCCACGCCGAGCAGCATCTCGCGCATCACCGTCGGATAGATCACGCAGGCGTCGAGCAGGACTTTCACGATACAGGCTCCGTAACGGGGAGAGTGGGGCCGTGCCCCTCGGCCTGCGGCCTCACCCCAAGGGTATTGGCAAACTGAGGACGGGATCAGAGGCGGTAGAACAACGCCTTGAGGTAACCCGATTCCGCCAGCTGCGGCATCAGCGGATGGTCCGGCCCGGCAAATCCGGTGTGGATCAGCGTGCCCTGCCGCCCGGCGCGGCCGATGCCGCGGGTGCAGGCGGTGCGGAAGGCGCCGAGATCGGCGGCATGCGAGCAGGAACAGAGGCCCAGATAACCGCCATCACGGACCAGCGGCGCCGCCAGCCGCGCGATGCGCTCATAGGCTCGCAGCCCGGCCTCCAGCGCCTGTTTCGAGGGCGCGAAGGCCGGCGGGTCGCAGACCACCACGTCGAATTGCGCGCCCGCCTCGGCCAGCACGGTCAGCGTGTCGAAGGCATCGCCCTGACGAACCGAGAGCCTGTCGCCGAAGCCCGAGGCCTCGGCCCCCGCCTCGGCCAGCGCCAGCGCCGGGGCGGAGCCATCGACGCAGAGCGCCGTCCTTGCGCCGGCCGCCAGCATGGCCAGGCCGAAGCCGCCGACATGGGAAAAGACGTCGAGCACTTCGGCCCCCGGCGTCACCAGCCGGCGGGCAAAGGCATGCGAGGCCCGCTGGTCGAAGAACAGGCCGGTCTTCTGGCCGCCGGTCAGATCGGCCATGTAGGTGGCGCCGTTCATCGTGACCGGCAGCGGCGCGTCGGGCGCCTGCCCCGCCAGCACGCCGGATTGGTCGTCGAGCCCTTCGAGCGCCCTTGTGCGGCCGCCGGCGTTCTTGAGCACATGCTGGACCCCCGTCACCTGTTGCAGGGCCGCGGTCAGCGCCTTGAGCCGGACCTCGAGCCAGGCCGCGTTGGGCTGCACCACCGCAGTGTCGCCGAACCGGTCGATCACCAGCCCCGGCAGCCCGTCGGCCTCGGCATGCACCAGTCGATAGAAGGGCGCATCATAAAGCTGCGCCCGCAGCGCCAGCGCCTTGCTCAGCCGCGCCGCGAACCAGGCCTGATCCACGGTCTCGCCCGGATCGCGCGACAGCACCCGGCCGATGATCTTCGAGGTCGGATTGGCCGCCACCAGCGCCAGTGGCGTGCGGTCGGCATCCTCGAGCACGGCCAGCGCGCCCGGCGCGATCGAACGGGTGCGGCGGTCGGTGACCACCTCGTTGGCAAAGACCCAGGGCGCGCCATGGCGAATGGCGCGGGCGTTGGCTTGGGGTTTCAGGCGGATCACGGGTAAATCTGTCATAGCGCGCTGATAGGGCCAAAACCGCGCCGAGGAAAGACCCGTCGCCATTCCGCGCCACTGTGTTATCCTGCGCGCGGGACGAGGGTTGCAATCCCCAGGCCGGCCAGCTAGAAGACCCAGGAAGTTAGCGCTAACAGCCGCGACAGACCTGCCGCCGCGATAGGAGCCAGCATGACCCTGAACGCCATCATTGCCGATGTCACCGACAAGATCCGCAAACGCTCCGAGGCGCGCCGCGCCGGCTATCTCGACAAGATGCGCCGCGCCGCCGAGGAGGGCCCGCGCCGCGGCCATCTGAGCTGTGGCAACCAGGCCCATGCCTATGCCGCGCTGGAGGAGGACAAGGACGCCCTCGCGGCCTCGCAAAAGCCCAACCTGGGAATCATCACCGCCTATAACGACATGCTCTCGGCGCACCAGCCCTTCGAGACCTATCCGCAGCTGATCAAGGCGGCCGCCCGGCGCGCCGGCGGCACGGCGCAGGTCTCGGGCGGCGTGCCGGCGATGTGCGACGGGGTGACCCAGGGTCAGGTGGGCATGGAATTGTCACTGTTCTCGCGGGACGTGATCGCGCTGGCCACCGGGGTTTCGCTGTCGCACAACACCTATGACGCCGCCGTTTACCTCGGGGTCTGCGACAAGATCGTGCCCGGTCTGATCATCGCCGCCGCCACTTTCGGCTATATTCCCGGGCTGTTCATCCCGGCCGGGCCGATGACCTCGGGGCTGCCGAATGACGAAAAATCCAAGGTGCGGCAGAAATTCGCCACCGGCGAGGTCGGCCGGGACGAGTTGATGAAGGCCGAGATGGCCTCGTATCACGGGCCGGGCACCTGCACATTCTACGGCACCGCCAATACCAACCAGATGCTGATGGAGTTCATGGGGCTGCACCTGCCCGGCACCAGCTTTGTCAACCCCGGCACCGCGCTGCGCGAGGCGCTGACCGAGGCGGCAACCGAACGCGCGCTGGCGATCACCGCGCTGGGCAACCAATATACCCCGGTCTGCGACGTGCTGGACGAAAAAGCCTTTGTCAACGGCATCGTCGGGCTGATGGCGACCGGCGGCTCGACCAACCTGGTGCTGCACCTGCCGGCGATGGCGCGGGCGGCGGGCGTCGAACTCGAGCTCGAGGATTTCGACGCGATCTCGAGCGTCGTGCCGCTGATGGCCAAGGTCTATCCCAACGGGCTGGCCGATGTGAACCATTTCCACGCCGCCGGCGGGCTCGGCTTCATGATCGGCGAGCTGCTCGACGCGGGACTGCTGCATGACGATACCACCACGGTGATGGGCAGCGGGCTCGCAGCCTATGCCCAGGAACCCAAGATCAAGGACGGCACGCTGGTCTGGGAAGACGGTGCCAAGGTGACCCAGAACGACAAGATCCTGCGCCCGGTGGGCGAGGCCTTTCAGCCGACCGGCGGGCTCAAGCAGATGTACGGCAACCTCGGCCATGGCATGATGAAGGTCTCGGCCGTGGCTCCCGAACGTCACATCATCGAGGCGCCGGCCCGCGTGTTCCACGATCAGGCCTCGGTGAAACAGGCCTTCAAGAACGGCGAATTCACCTCCGACACCGTGATTGTCGTCCGCTTTCAGGGGCCGAAATCCAACGGCATGCCGGAACTGCACGGGCTGACCCCGACACTTGCGGTGCTGCAAGACCGCGGGCTCAAGGTGGCGCTGGTCACCGATGGCCGGATGTCGGGCGCCTCCGGCAAGGTGCCCTCGGCGATCCACATCTCGCCCGAGGCCGCCGCCGGCGGCCCGCTGGCCAAGCTGCGCGACGGCGATATCGTCCGGGTCGATGCCACCAATGGCAGGATCGAGGCGCTGGTCGAGAATTTCGACAGCCGCGAGGCGGTGGTGGCCGATATCACCGGCAATGGCCATGGCGTCGGACGCGAGCTCTTCGAGGCCTTCCGCCAGAACGTCGGTCTTGCCTCCAATGGCGCGGCGGTGGTTGTCTAATCGTCGCTCCCGTGCTTCTTCTCTTGTCAAATACGCAGCCCCGCCGCCGGCCGCAGCTCCGGCCCCAAGCAGAAAGGTCCCAGTGACATGACCCCGCAAGACGCCTCCAAGGAAACCGAAGCCCTCTGCCGCCGCGCACCTGTGGTGCCGGTGCTCGTGGTCGAGGACGTGGCCCATGCCCGGCCGCTGGCCGAGGCGCTGGTCGCGGGCGGACTGCCGGCGCTCGAGGTCACCCTGCGGACGCCGGCCGCGCTCGACGTGATCCGCGAGATGGCCAAGGTCGAGGGCGGCGTGGTCGGCGCCGGCACCCTGCTGACGCCGGAAGACGTGCAGAACGCCAAGACGGCCGGCGCGCGCTTTGGCGTGACACCGGGCTGCACCGACCGGCTGCTCGACGCCGTCGAAGCGGCCGATTTGCCCACCCTGCCCGGCGCGGCCACCACCACCGAGGCGCTGCGCCTGCTGGAACGCGGCTATACCGTGCAGAAGTTCTTTCCCGCCGAGGCCAACGGCGGCGCCAAGGCGCTGGGTTCGATCGGCGCGCCGCTGCCGCAGATCAAGTTCTGCCCGACCGGCGGCATCTCGCTGAAGAACGCGCCGGATTACCTGGGCCTGTCGAACGTGCTCTGCTGCGGCGGCAGCTGGGTCGCGCCGAAAAACCTGGTGCAGGCCGGCGACTGGAAAGCCATCGAGGAACTGGCCCGCGAAGCGGCCGCCCTGGCCCGCGGCTGAGCCGCCCGCCGGGCCTTACCGGTCGCGCGACCGCCAGCCGCCCCGGCGGCGCGGTTTTGCGGCCGGGGCGCGGCCTTCGCGCAGAACGCCTGTCATCGGGTGGTCCGGGTGGGCTTGGCCGTGACGCTCCAGCAGCGCATCGATGGTGGTGGTGACATCGCCCTCCACCGCCAAGGCCCAGTCGAGAAAGATCGACCGGCATTCGCCTTCGGTGATCCCCTCCATCCGATAGCTTTCGTGGATCAGCCCGCGCGGATCCAATGCATCGCCCTTGCTCATGACACCTCCTCCAACCCGGGCAGCGCGGCGCTGATCGCCTGATCCGCCTGATCCCGGAAATCCGCCAACATCCCGCCGAGATCGCTCAGCGTCTCGGCACCGCATTCGCGCAGCACGAAGCCCGCGCCGCCGCCGGCAAGCGTTTCGGGGTCCAAAGCCCGCTCGCTCAACAGCCGCGAGGCCATCTGCAAGGCCCCCTGCAAGGCATAAGCCTCGGTCAGATACCCCGCCGACGCCGCCGAAATCACCCCGGCCCGGGCCGCCGCCGCCAGCCCCTCGGAGGTGCTGCGTACGGCGCAGCCGTCGATCAGCGCGCCGGCCTGAGCCAGAAGTTCGATGTCCTGCATCCGGCCGGGGCCGATCTTGGCGTCGAGCGGGCCATCGGGCGATTTCGCGGCGGCGATCCGCGCCCGCATCTTCGCCACCTCGCGCAGCACCTCGGCGCGCGGGCGTTGCCCCAGCAGATCGCGGCGCAGCGCCTCGACATCGGCCCCCAGCGCCGCGGTGCCGGCCACCGCCCGCGCCCGGGTCAGCGCCAGATGCTCCCAGACCCAGGCCTCGTTGCGCTGGTAGTTCTCGAAACTCTGCCAGGAGGTGGCCACCGGGCCCTGCGTCCCCGAGGGCCGCAGCCGCATGTCGACCTCGTAGAGCCGTCCCTCGGCCATCGGCGCGGTCATCGCGGTCACCAGCGCCTGGGTCAGCCGGGCGTAGTAGGTGCGCGCCGCCAGCGGGCGGCGGCCCTGCGACTGTTCCACCCCCTCGGCGTCATAGATCACGATCAGGTCGAGATCCGACGCCGAGGTCAGCCGCCCGGCGCCGAGGCTGCCCATGCCCAGCACCACCGCGCCGCGGCCCGGCGGGTCTCCGTGCTTGAGGCTGAACTGCGCCACCACCTCGGGCCAGAGCGCGGCGAGGTTGGCACTGGCCAGGTCGGCATATTGCGCCCCGGCCCGACGGGCATCGATCAGCCCGCGCAGGTGATGCACGCCGATACGGAAATGCCATTCCTTGGCCCAGCGTCGCGCCGCGTCGAGCTTGCGTTCGTAATCGCCCTCGCGCGCCAGCACTTCGGCCAGCTCCTCGGTCAGCGCCTCGGTGCCGGGCCAGTCGGCAAAGAAATCGCCGCCGATCACCGCGTCGAAGACCGAGGAATTGCGTGACAGGTATTTCGCCAGCGCCGGCGAGGTGCCGGCGATGTCGACCAGCAGGTCGATGAGCTGCGGATTGGCCTCGAAGAGCGAAAACAGCTGCACCCCGGCAGGCAGCCCCGACAGGAACCCGTCAAAGGCATTGAGCGCATCGTCGGGCCGCGCGGTCTCGGCCAGGCGGCGCAGGATCTCGGGGCGGATGCGGGTGAAGATCTCGACCGCGCGCGGGCTGCGCAGCGCCGCATAGCTGCGCCAGCGGCTGGTGACACCGCTGTCGAACTCGGTCTCGGGGGCGCCGGGCTCGGTTTCGGGATCGGGTGCGAAGAAACCCTCGGTGCTTTCGTGAACCTCTGTCAGCCGGGCCATCAGATCGGCCTCGAGCGCGACGCGGTCGGTGCCCATCATCGCGGCGATGCGGTCGAAGCCCTCCTGGCTGGTGGGCAGGGTCTGGGTCTGGGCATCGGCCACCATCTGGAGCCGGTGCTCGACCTCGCGGTGACAGCGGTAATGGTCGGTCAGCAGCTGCGCCAGATCGTCGGGGATCCACGCCTTGTCCGCCAGCACCGCCAGCCCCTCGACGGTGCCGCGCACCCGCAGATCGGGATCGCGGCCGCCGGCGATGATCTGCTGGGTCTGGGTGAAGAACTCGATCTCGCGGATGCCGCCACGGCCGAGCTTCATGTTGTGCCCTGGCAGGGTGATCGGCCCGCCCAGCCCCTTGTGCTCGCGAATCCGCAGCCGCATGTCATGGGCGTCCTGAATGGCGGCGAAATCCAGGTGCCGGCGCCAGACGAAGGGCCGCAGCGTATGCAGGAACCGCTCGCCCGCCGCGATATCGCCGGCACAGGCGCGGGCCTTGATATAGGCGGCGCGTTCCCAGGTGCGGCCGAGGCTTTCGTAATAGCGTTCGGCGGCCTCCATCGTCATGCAGACCGGAGTGACCGAGGCATCCGGCCGCAGCCGCAGGTCGGTGCGGAAGACATAGCCCTCGCCGGTCTGGTCGTTGAGCATCGCCGCCATCTTGCGGGTGGCCCGGATCAGCGCGGCGCGGGCCTCGTGATAATCGTCGCGTTCGAACTGGCTCTCGTCGAACAGGCAGATCAGGTCGATGTCGGAGGAATAGTTCAGCTCATGCGCGCCCATCTTGCCCATCGCCAGCGCCACCATGCCGGCGCCGGTTTCGGCATCCTCCTCGGTCTTGCCGGGGATCTTGCCGCGGCGCAGCTCGTGGCCGACGCAGGCGCGGATCGCCAGGTGGGTGGCGAGATCGGCAAAGCGGGTCAGCGTGCCGGTGACCTCTTCCAGCGACCAGACACCGCCGAGATCGGCAAGCCCTGCCAAGAGCGCCACCCGGCGCTTGCCCCGCCGCAGCGCCGAGGCGAGCTGATCCGGGGCGGTGGCGCGAAGCGTGTCGAAGAGCGCCTCGATTGCCGCTTCGGCATCGTAGAGGGCCGGCGCCAGCCAGGCCTGCTCCTTTTCGCAGAGTCCTTTGAGATAGGGGCTGCATCCGCCGGTGCCGGCCAGAAGATCACCGACCCCCTGCTCGACCCCGGGAAAGAGCGCGCGGGTCTCGGCGCCGCGGTCGGGCTCGAAGGGATGGGGCAAGCGGGTGATGCGGCTGGCGAAATTCATGCCGCCACGTTGTGCATGGGGGCGGGACCCCGTCAAGTGGCGCTTGGGACCGGCGGGATCACAGGGGGCGCTGCCCCCGGCCTGCGGCCTCCCCCGAGGTATTTCCGGCAAGAGGAAGACCGGAGCCCGCTTGACCCCGGCCGGCGTTTTGCGTTTGTGACGGTGAGACAGGAGGCTGACATGAGCAAATCGCTGAAACGGGTGGCGCGCGCCCTGGCAGAGGCCGGGATCGAGACCGAGATCGTCGAGGTGGGCCAGTCGCGCACCGCGGAGGAGGCGGCCGATGCCGTCGGCTGCCATATCGACCAGATCGCCAAGTCGATCATCTTTCGCGGCGAGGCGAGCGGCGCCGCGATCCTGTTTCTCACCGCCGGCGGCAACCGGGTGGATGGCGCCAAGGCCAGCGCCCTGGCCGGCGAGCCGCTGGGCAAGGCGGATGCGGCGCTGATCCGGGCGCAGACCGGCTTTGCCATCGGCGGGGTGGCGCCGATCGGCCATCTCGCTCCGATCCGCGCCTTTCTCGATCCGCGCTTGCAGGCCTTTGCCGAGGTCTGGGCCGCAGGCGGCACGCCGCGGCATGTCTTTGCCATGCCTTCGGCGGAATTGCAGCCGCTGACCGGGGCTCAAGTATCTGATTTCGTTGTAGAGTCAAAATAAATGTAAAAAACATTCACATGGAGGCTTGCGCCCCGGGGACCGGCTTCCCATCTGTTGTGATGTGAAGAGCATTCACATTGAACCCAACAACGGAGAGCCCCGATGACAACCGTCGCCACCGAAGTCCACCCGATCCGGTCCACCCAGGGCTGGTTCTCGCGCAGCGAGGCCTGGCTCGACAGCAAGGGCAGAGGTGCCTGGATTGCTGCGATGGTCCTGGGCTTCATCTTTTTCTGGCCCGTCGGCCTCGCCCTTCTTGCCTATATGATCTGGAGCAAACGCATGTTTGGAAAATGCAGCATGTCTTCCCGCCGTCACAGCCGCCACGCGGCGCGCTGGAACGCGATGAAACCCTCGGGCAACAGCGCCTTTGACGCCTACAAGGAAGAGACCCTGCGCCGGCTCCAGGAGGAACAGGAGAGCTTCGAGGCCTTCCTCGAACGGCTGCGCGCCGCCAAGGACAAGGCCGAATTCGACCAGTTCATGGACGAGCGCGCCCGCGACGCCCGCAAGGCCCGCGCCGAAGACAGCGCCGATGACGACGACCGTCGCGACGCCTGAGCCAGAGCATGACCGGGTGGTCCCCCGAAGGGGGCCACCCTTGCCAACGGAGGACATGATGCATACCGCCGCCCTGCCCGATCCGCAGTATCAGCCCGAGTTCTACGCCGATATCGCCCCCAAGCGGCTGATGGCCTGGATGATCGATGTCGGCCTGATCCTGGGCCTGACGCTGATCGCGCTGCCGTTCACCGCCTTTATCGGCCTGTTTTTCCTGCCCTTTCTTTATGCGGCTCTGGGCTTTGCCTATCGCGTGATGACCCTTGCCGGCGGCTCGGCGACGCTGGGCATGCGGGTGATGTCGGTCGAATTGCGCAATGCGCGGGGCGAAAGGCTCGACCTGGGCGGCGCCTTTCTGCACACGCTGGGCTATTATCTGAGCTGCCTGATGGCGCTGGTGCAGCTGGGGTCCGTGGTGCTGATGCTGACCTCGGAGCGCGGCCAGGGCCTGACCGACATGGTGCTTGGCACGGTGATGGTGAACCGCCGGATCTGAGCCCGCCGCCGGTGCCGCCCGAGGCCCGCCACGCAAAGGACCGCCGCCGCCCCAGTCTTGCGCTTGGCGGCGGCGATATTCGTTGTTATCTTCTGGGAAGCTCAGGGATGTCCACATGCGCCATACGCTTCCACTCGCGCCACAATTCTACGTGACGGCTCCGCAGCCCTGCCCCTATCTCGACGGGCGGCTGGAACGGAAGCTGTTCACCGCCTTGCAGGGCGAAAGCGCGGAAAAGCTCAATGACAGCCTGTCGAAACAGGGCTTTCGGCGGTCGCAGAACGTGCTCTACCGGCCGTCCTGCACCGATTGCGCCGCCTGCATGTCGGCGCGGATCTCGGTGGCGGATTTCGCCCCTTCCAGAAGCCAGAAGCGCACCCTGCGCCGCAATGCCCACCTCGACCGCCGGGCGACCTCGCCCTGGGCCACCGACGAGCAATACGACCTGTTCCGCAGCTATCTCGAGAGCCGTCATGCCGAAGGCGGCATGGCCGACATGGATGTGTTTGAATTCGCCGCGATGATCGAAGAGACGCCGATTCGCAGCCGGGTCGTCGAATACACCGACCGCGAGGCCGACGACGACCTGACGGCGGTCTGCCTGACCGATGTGCTCGATGACGGGCTGAGCATGGTCTATTCCTTCTACAAGCCCGAACTGCCGCGCCAGAGCCTCGGCACCTACATGATCCTCGATCACATCGAAATCGCGCGCGAGGCCGGCCTGCCTTATGTCTACCTCGGGTATTGGGTGCCGGGCAGCCCCAAGATGGGCTACAAGGCAAAATTCGCCGGTCTCGAGGTCTATCGCGGCGGGCGTTGGACCCGGATGCGGAACCCGCAGGATTATGACGCCGATCACCATCCGCTGTCGACCGATCCGATTGCCGAACAGGTCGCCAATATCTCACTGCCCGACCTGAGCCCCAGAGGCCGCTAGTCCTCGGACAGCGCCCAGTCGCCCGCTTCGATCACAAAACACCAGCGTCCGGCCGCGTCAAAGCCGGTTTCGGCGCCCTCGGCCACCATGCGGCGGATTTCCACCGCGTGATCATGGATCTCGATCAGGGCGAATTCGTTCGGCTCGCCGCGCAGGCGGGTCGAGAGCCCGGTGCCGCAGTGCACCTGCAAGGTGGCCGACCGGTTCTTGCGCGAGACGAAGGGCTCGACCAGCCAGCGGTGCAGATGGCCGGTGAGGATCACATGCGGCCCCGCTTCGGCCCAGGCCTCGAGCGCCCGTGGCGCACCGCGCATCAGCTTCTTGGCGATCTCGGCACCCTGGTGAAACGGATGGTGGGCGGCGATGAGCACCACCCGGTCGGCCGCATGCTCGCGGATGAAGCCGGCGACACGCTCGATCTGGGCCGGATCGACCCGCCCGCCCTGCCGGCTCCAGCGGTGGGTGGTGTCGAGACCGAGGATGGCGCAGCTGTCGGTCACCAGCATCGGCTCTGTGTCGTCGGCGATCCAGCGGCGATAGGCGCGGCGCGGCCAGGCCACCCGGGCCAGCAGGTTGAACAGCGGAATGTCGTGGTTGCCGGGCACCGCGAGCCAGGGCGCTGGCAGCCGATCGACGAAGCTGCGCGCCATGTCGTATTGGCTGGCCCGGGCGCGCTGCACGAAATCGCCGGCGATGACGATGTGATCGGGCGCGGCCCGTTCCAGCGCGGCAAGCAGCGGCGGCACCAGCTCGGGGCTGGCCCGGCCGAAATGCAGATCCGAGAGCAGGGCCAGTCGCATCACCGCACCCCGTCGGTCGGGCGCGGCACACGGACCGTCAGGGCGTCTTTCCTCAGGTGAAAGCGATAGGGGCCCGGCATGCGCTCCTTTTCGCCGTCATGGGCGATCAGGCGTTTGCTGCGCTTGGTTTCGATGGTGATGTCCTCGCCGGTCAGCAGTACGTAATCGGTGCCCGAGCGGGCGCCGCGAAAGAAGATGCGCACCGCCCGCCACAACAGATGCAGCCGGCCGACGTCGCGCGCCACCAACAACGCCAGCTTGCCGTCAGAGACCGCATCGGCGCCGTCGAGATCGAACTGCTCAAGCTGATAGGCGCTGATCGCGACAAAGGCCATTGGCGATTTCACCCGGTGGGTCTTGCCGTCGACGGTGATCGTCATTTTGAGCGACTTGTAGATCGTCGTCATCGCCACGATCACCGACCAATAGGCCGCCAACCGGCTGCGGCCCCAGTTCTTGTAGATGCTTTCGCGCACGCTGAGCACCGAGGCATAGGCGCCGAGGCTGGCGTTGTTGAGAAAGACCCGGCCGTTCACCTCGCCGACAGAGACCGCGCGGGTGTCGCCCTCGAGCGCCGCGGTCAGCGCCTGTTCCGGGTCTTCCGGCAGGCCCAGGCTGCGCGCGAAATAGTTGAAGGTGCCCATCGGCAGGATTCCCAGCGCGACGTCGGTGCCGGCCAGGGCGGCGGCCAGGGCGCCGATGGTGCCATCGCCGCCGGCGGCGATGATCGGATCGCAGCCTTCGGCCAAGGCGGTGTCGACGGTGTCGCCCAGCTTCGACGGGGACGGCACCTCACGAATTTCGACCCCGGGGAATTTCGCCGCGGCGGCGCGGATTGCGTCACCCCTGTGGTCGCCGCGCCCCGACGCGGGATTGAGAATGATACATGCGCGCATTTGCGGTCACTGTCCGTGGTTTCCAGCCTCGCCGAAACAATGCGCGAGACCGGCCTCGGTTCCATCGCCGGGCCACGGTGCGGCGCACCTCCCTTTCGGAACACCGCGCGGCCGGAGGGCAAATCGCCCCCCTTGGGACGGGTTTCCAACCCATCACCCTGCCCCACCCGCAACAAAAAAGGCCGGGCGCTGAGCCCGGCCTTTCCGATTTCCTTGAAACGACCCTAGTTCGGGATCAGATCCGGCACGATGGTCACGATCGCCGGGAAGAACCACAGGATCGCGATCCCCACCACCTGGATCAGCACGAAGGGCAACACGCCCTGATAGATGTGCCCCGTGGTCACCTCCTTGGGCGCCACGCCGCGCAGGTAGAAGAGCGCAAAGCCGAAGGGCGGTGTCAGGAAGGAGGTCTGAAGGTTGACCGCGATCATGATCGTCACCCATTTCGGATCGAAGGTGCCGCCATAGATCACCGGCCCGACGATCGGGATCACGATGTAAATGATCTCGAGGAAGTCGAGCACGAAGCCCAGCACGAAGAGCACCAGCATCACGATCAGGAAGACCTTGAACTCGTTGTCGAAGCTCTGAAGGAAGGTCTGGATGTAATGCTCGCCGCCGAAGCTGATCACCACGAGGTTCAAGAGCTGCGAGCCGATCAGGATGGTAAAGACCATCGAGGTCACCTTGGCCGTCTCGCGCACCACCGGGGTCAGCACCCCGCCGGCAAAGAGCACCCAGAGCGCATAGAACAGCCCGAAGATGGCAAACAGATAGGCCGCCTGCGCCACGACATAGGCGATCCAGCTTTCCAGCGCCACGTCGGCCAGCCCGACCCGCAGATCGAAGTTGATGCCGACGAGGATCATGATCACCACCGCGAAGGTGGTCCAGATGATCAGCTTGCCCGACCGGTTCTCGTCCGCCAGCTTGCGATAGGCCGCCAGCATGATCGCCCCGCCCGCACCAAGCGCGGCCGCCGGCGTCGGGTTGGTGATGCCGCCGAGGATCGAGCCGAGCACGGCGACGATCAGCACCAGCGGCGGGAAGACCACGCGCAAAAGCTCGTTCTGCGACAGGATGCCGGTTGCGTAGCGCACGCCCCAGAGCGTCAGCGCCAGGGGCACCAACAGGATCAGGAAGGTCACGCCCGCGCTGGCCAGCGGCGAGATGAAGAGCGCGTCGAACAGCAGTGCCAACGCCACCCCTGCCGCGCCGACAATCAGCGGCAGCGGCTCAGCGGTGGGCGACACCCCCCGCGCCACGCTGAGCGCCAGCGCCAGCAGCAGGAAACCCACCGCCACGCCGGTGCCGATCACCGGGCTGTTGGCGATCTTGGCGTCGCGCAGGGCGTCGCGTTCCTCTTCGCTCAGCGCGCGCGCCTGTTCGACACCGCCCGCCTCGTTGATCGCCTGCTGTTCGGCGACCGCCCGGTCCCAGGCAGCCTGGCCGTGCAGATCGATCATCGACGCGCGGCACTGCTCGCCTACGTTGGTGCGCAGGCTGGCGGTTTCACCCGCGTCGGAATAGGTGTCGACGGTCACATCCTGCGAACCGATCACGCCAACCTGCCCCAGCGCCAGCATGCCGACGATCAGCAGCGCCGGCACACCGAGGAACCAGGTCATCGCCTCGCCCCGGGTCACCGGCTCGGAGCCGCCGTCGCCCAGTTCAACCGCCGGGGCCTTGGAGGGGTTCACCAGCGCGTAGCCGAAGGCATAAAGCCCGTAGAGCCCGGCCAGAAGGATGCCCGGCAGCAGCGCCGCCTGGAACAGCGTACCGACCGAGACCACCGCCGGTTCGCCCAGGAAGGTCAGGGCATCGGTACAGCCGGCCAGCGTCGCGCGCTCTTCCTGCGCGGCGGAATAGAGATCGCCCGCCAGCGTGCCCAGAAGGACGATGACGATCGACGGCGGAATGATCTGCCCCAGCGTGCCCGAGGCGGCAATCACGCCGGTGGCGAGCTGTGGCGAATAGCCGGCGCGCAGCATGGTGGGCAGGGACAGCAGACCCATGGTCACCACGGTGGCACCGACGATCCCGGTCGAGGCGGCCAGGAAGGCCCCCACCACAACCACCGAGACGGCGAGGCCGCCGGGCAGCGGGCCGAAGACCCGCGCCATGGTGGTCAACAGGTCATTGGCGATCCGCGACCGCTCCAGCGTGATGCCCATCAGCACGAACATCGCCACCGCCAGCAGCGTCTCGATCGATTGGCCGGCCAGAACGCGTTCGTTCATCCGGTTGACCACGAAAGAGATGTTGCGGTCGAGCGCCACTTCCCAGCCGCGCGGGAATACCGGTTCGCTGTATCTGGGCAGATCCGGGTATCGGAAGGTCGATATCGACTCCGGCCGCACCCCCTGCGCCACCAGATCGGCATACATCGCCGATCCGGTGTCGATCGCCTGGTGCAGCAGCAGCCCGGCGCTGTCGAGCGCGGCAATGATGCCGAATGAGATGATGCCGGCGCCGCCGATGGCAAAGGCCACCGGAAAGCCGGAAAGAATGCCCCCGAAGAGGCAGAGGAAGACGATGATCAGGCCGATCTCGACGCCATCAAGTCCGAATAGCATGTACCCTGCCCCTTAGTGATGTTCTTCGATCGCGTGAACGAGTTCGGCTTCGTCGCTGCCAAGCACGTCCCGGTCGAGGTATTTGTGTTCGCTCTCAGGTCCTTCGCGCCATTCCAGGTAGGATCGGTAGAAGAACGCCCAGCCGTGGATGAAGACCAGCCCGGCATAGGCCACGAGCAGGACTTTAAAGAGGAAATAGGCGTCGAAGCCGTTCGGCGAAAAGCCGATGGTCTCAACGTTCCAGCGCAGCGCGCGCGCCTTGGCGATCAGCCGGTCGAGCGTGTCCGAGGCCGAGGGTTTGGGCACCACCAGATGCCGCCACAGGAAGTACCAGCCGTACATCCAGGTCAGCACCGCCGCCGGGATCATGAAGATCATACAGCCCACCATGTCGACCAGTCGTTTGGCGCGGAACGAGATCGCGGAATAGATCAGGTCGACGCGCACATGCCCGCCCTGGACAAAGGTGTAGGTGACACAGAGCGCCACGATCATCGCGTTATAGAGCTTGAGCTCCTCGGCCCACCAGCTGATGTCGCGGGTCAGCACAGAACCGAAGCCCAGCGAAATTTCCGGCGTCGCGAAAATCCGCTGGTTGAAGACGATCAGGATCTGCTGGATCACCATCAGGATCCCGGCCCAGGCAAAGAACCGTCCGATGCCATTGGCAAATCCTTCGAGCCCGATCACCACGCCCCAGAGGAACTTCCGGCTCCAGAGGCCGACCAGGAAGATCACGAGGAACAGGGTGAAGACGACAAAGAAAAATTCTGTCGACCCGCCGTAGTAGATGAAGCGCATCAGCGCCTGCTTGTCCTCGGGTGTTTCCATCCCGCCGGTCCAGCTCATCCACTGGTCCCAGTTTATCAGCGCGTTGGCGAAATTGAAAAACGCCAGCACAAGGTTTTGCAGCGCCCAAACAAGACCGTCCAGCATCGTGCCCCCTTTCGATATCCCCGTGTCCGGCCGGGCCTCTGGCCCGTGCCGTCGGTACAGCAAAGCCCCCGGCACGGATGCCGGGGACCTTTTTCAGTGAAGTGTCGGAACGATCAGCCCAGGACGCGGTCGCGCTGCTGGCGATAGGCGTCGTCGGAAACCGAGGTCCATTTCGACGATTTCTTCAGCGAGGCGTTGAAGCTTTCGCGGATGCGGGCATAGAGCTCGTCGCCCATATGCTCGTCGAGCGCCTCTTGCGAGCCCTTGCCGAAAGCTTCCCAGACGTCGTCGGGGAAGGTCATCAGCTTGGTGCCGCCCGATTGCAGACGCTCGAGCGCCGCCGCGTTGTTGGCATAGCTCTGGGCGAGCGACCAGTGGTGGGTGGCCTGCGCCGCGATCTCGACGATCTTCTGATCGGCGGCGTCCAGCTCGTTGAAGACGTCGCGGTTGAAGGCACAGGACAGCGCCGAGCCCGGCTCGTGGAAACCGGCGGTGTAGTAGAATTCGCAGACCTCTTGCAGGCCGAGGCGTTCGTCGGCGAAGGGACCGATCCACTCGGCACCGTCGATCGAGCCCGAAGACAGGGCCTGATAGATCTCGCCGCCCGGCACGTTCTGTACCGAGGCGCCGGTGAGGCCCAGCGCGCGGCCGCCGAGGCCCGGCATGCGGAACTTGAGGCCCTGAAGGTCTTCGGCCGAGTTGATTTCCTTGTTGAACCAACCGCCCGGCTGAAGCCCGGTGTTGCCCGCGAGGAAGGACTTCAGGCCGAAGATCTCGCCCAGCTCGTCATGCAGCTCGGCGCCGCCGTCGTGCAGATACCAGTTCATCAGCTCCTGGCCGGTGCCGCCGAACGGCACGGCCGTGAAGAAATAGTAGCCCGGGTGCTGGCCGCCGAAGTAGTAGTCGGCCGAGTGATACAGATCGGCCTGACCGGCGGTCACCGCGTCGAACACCTCGAAGGCGCCCACGAGGGTGCCGGCCGGGTTCTTCTGGATGGTGATGTTTTCCGACATCGCGTTGACCGCGTCGGTGAAATACTGCGCGGCGTCGTCAAACACGGCAAAGCCCTCGGGCACCGAGGTGACCAGACGCAGGGTGCGCTTGCCCTGGGCATAAGCCGGGGCGGCCAGCGTAGTGGCCGCGGCCGCGGTGCCGCCAAGTGCGGAATTCTTCAGAAATGAACGACGATCCATTCATACCTCCCATGGTTTTTTGATTGCCACGCTCCTGCCAGCGGCCTGCGCCGGTCGCAGCATGGCGGATCGTTGGTAACGAGGCGGAGGTTAGGCTCAGGATGCATTGATTTCGGCCGCACCGCGTGATTCACGGCTCTTAAAACGGAGCTGTGACATGAGCGATCTTTTCTGGCTGACCGACGCGCAGATGGCGCGTCTGAAGCCCTTCTTTCCGAAATCGCACGGAAAGCCGCGCGTTGACGACAAGCGTGTGTTGAGCGGCATAATCTTTATCAATCGTAATGGCTTGCGCTGGCGTGACGCTCCTGCCGCCTACGGCCCGCACAAGACGCTCTACAGCCGATGGAAGCGTTGGAGCGAGAAAGGCATCTTCGCGCGGATGATGGCGGGTCTGGCCGCCCTGCACGGCGAGAAGAATACAGTGATGATCGATGCGACCTACCTGAAGGCACATCGCACGGCGTCCAGCCTGGGCGTGAAAAAAGGGGGCGTGGTCGCCTGATCGGTCGCACCAAGGGCGGCATGAACACCAAACTGCACGCCATCTGCGACAGTCAGGGGCGCCCGCTCGACCTGTTCGTCACCGCCGGTCAGGTCAGCGATTACATCGGCGCGCGGGCATTGCTCAGCGGCCTTCCAAAAGTCAATTGGCTGCTCGGGGATCGCGGCTACGATGCCGACTGGTTCCGGGAAGCGTTGAAAGACAAAGGGATACGCGCCTGCATCCCAGGTCGAAAGCAACGCAAGACCCCGGTCAAATACGACAAGCGCCGATACAAGCGGCGCAACCGCATCGAGATCATGTTCGGAAGGCTCAAGGACTGGAGGCGCGTCGCGACCCGCTATGACCGCTGTCCAAAGGTATTCCTCTCTGCCATAGCCCTCGCAGCTATTGTCATCTATTGGTTATGAATCCTGACCCTAGCGGCTGTGTCGCCATGTGTAAATACCCACAATTTCCGGATTGGACATTTTTTCGACTTGCATCCGAAGGGGTTTGAAGGCAGCGCGCCCCACCCCCGGAAAGCTGCCGTTGCGGCAGGCAAGTGCCTGTATTTCAGACATATTTATCTTGTTAAATGACCGGTAACGCTCACAGGTTCGGCCGGCGGAAATTCCCGAGCGGCGGCGCGACCGGCGCACCGTTTTCCAGACCAGGCCGCCACTCCGGGAAACTTTGCATTCCTGTCGCCAGATCGGCTCGCCGGGCAATATTTGCAAAGAAAACCCGTCAAACAGCGGTTGACCCTCCTGCCGCCCTCACCTAGTGTCGCGCCCACGCACAAGGAAGGACGCATTCAATGACACGTCTAGTCGTCGTAGTAGGCAAGTGGCGCATGGGCCGGTAACGGACACCCTGAACGGTACCCCATGCGCCCCCGAAATTTCGGGGGCTTTTTTGTGCGCAGAAGAAAAAAATGATGACGTCATGAACGGAGCAACAAGATGACACGTCAGATGACCGGAGCAAAGATGGTGGTTCAGGCCCTGAAGGATCAGGGTGTGGACACGGTATTCGGCTATCCGGGCGGTGCTGTGCTACCGATCTATGACGAGCTGTTCCAGCAGAACGAGATCCGCCACATCCTGGTGCGCCACGAACAGGCGGCGGTGCATGCCGCCGAGGGCTATGCCCGCTCGACCGGAAAGCCGGGCGTGGCGCTGGTGACCTCCGGCCCCGGCGCCACCAACGCGGTGACCGGGCTGACCGATGCGCTGATGGATTCGATCCCGATCGTCGTGCTGTCGGGCCAGGTGCCGACATTCATGATCGGCTCGGACGCCTTTCAGGAGGCCGATACCGTCGGCATCACCCGCCCCTGCACCAAGATGAACTGGCTGGTGAAGGACACCAAGGACCTCGCGTCGCTGATCCACGAAGGGTTCCACGTCGCCTGCCAGGGCCGCCCCGGCCCGGTGCTGATCGACATTCCCAAGGACGTGCAGTTTGCCTCGGCTCAGTACACCCCGCCGGCCAAGGCCGATCTTGGCCATTACCAGCCGCGGGTGAAGGGCGACATGGAGACGATCACCGAGCTGGTCGAGGCGATCGAGAACGCCGAACGCCCGGTGTTCTACACCGGCGGCGGCGTGATCAACTCGGGCGCGGCGGCCAGCCAGCTTCTGCGCGAACTGGTCGAGGCCACCGGCATTCCGATCACCTCGACGCTGATGGGCCTTGGCGCCTATCCCGCCTCGGGCAAGCACTGGCTGGGCATGCTGGGGATGCACGGGCTTTATGAGGCCAACCTGGCGATGCACGGATGCGACCTGATGATCAACATCGGCGCCCGCTTCGACGACCGGATCACCGGCCGGCTCGATGCCTTCAGCCCGCACAGCCGCAAGGCGCATATCGACATCGATCCCAGCTCGATCAACAAGGTGATCCGCGTCGACATGCCGATCATCGGCGATGTCGGCCATGTGCTCGAGGATGTGCTCAAGGTCTGGAAGGCGCGCGGCCGCAAGGTCAACCGCGAGGGGCTGCAAAAGTGGTGGGCTCAGATCGACGACTGGAAGCGCGTCAACTGCCTGAGCTACAAGAACGACGGCCCCGGCATCAAACCGCAATACGCGCTCGAACGGCTCGAGGCGCTGACCAAGGGGCACGACCGCTATATCTGCACCGAGGTCGGCCAGCACCAGATGTGGGCGGCGCAATACCTGGGCTTCGAGGATCCCAACCGCTGGATGACCTCCGGCGGGCTCGGCACCATGGGCTATGGCTTCCCGGCCTCGGTCGGCGTGCAGGTGGCGCATCCGAAATCGCTGGTGATCAATGTCGCCGGCGAGGCCTCGTGGCTGATGAACATGCAGGAGATGGGCACCGCGGTGCAGTTCAACCTGCCGGTCAAGCAGTTCATCCTCAACAACGAGCGTCTCGGCATGGTCCGCCAGTGGCAGGAGCTGCTGCACGGCGAACGCTATTCGCATTCCTGGAGCGAGGCGCTGCCCGATTTCGTCAAGCTGGCCGAAGCCTTCGGCGCCAAGGGCATCCTGGCCAAGGACCCCGGCGAGCTCGACGATGCGATCATGGAAATGATCGAGTATGACGGGCCGGTGATCTTCGACTGTCTGGTCGAGAAGCACGAGAACTGCTTCCCGATGATCCCGTCGGGCGAGCCGCACAACAAGATGCTGCTGGGCGCGGCCTCGACCAAGGATGCCATCGGCGCCAAGGGCGCGGTGATGGTGTGACGATGCGCTGTCCGGGGGCTCTGTCTGTCGACATTGACCCTCGGACCAATGGCGGGTCAAAGTCGACCCCACGCGGTATTTTCAAACAGAAGAAGAGATCATGTCTGCGCTAAAGATCAAAAAAGGCTCGTCCAAACACTCCGCCTATAACCTGCGGCCGAATTTCTCGGACGTGCAGGAAAGCCATACCCTGGCGGTCATCGTCGACAACGAACCCGGGGTTCTGGCGCGGGTGATCGGGCTGTTCTCGGGCCGGGGCTACAATATCGAGAGCCTCACCGTGGCCGAGGTCGACCATACCGGCCACCTCAGCCGCATCACCGTGGTCACCACCGGCACGCCGCAGGTGATCGAACAGATCAAGGCGCAGCTCGGCCGCATCGTGCCGGTGCACGAAGTGCATGACCTGACCGTCGAAGGCCCCTCCGTCGAACGCGAGCTGGCGTTGATCAAGGTCGCCGGCAAGGGCGACGACCGGGTCGAGGCGCTGCGGCTGGCGGATGTGTTCCGCGCGCATGTGGTTGATTCGACTCTTGAAAGCTTTGTCTTTCAGATCACCGGCGCGCCCGACAAGATCGACGCCTTTGCCGATCTGATGCGGCCGCTGGGCCTTGTCGAAGTGGCGCGCACCGGCGTCGCGGCGATCAGCCGGGGATCGCACTGATCCCCGCCCGGCGCCTGGCCTTGCGCCGCTCGCAATAAAAAACGCCGCCGCGGCCCAAAGCCGTCGGCGGCGTTTTCAGGTCTGCCGCGCCCCCACAGAGCGGCGAGACCTCTCTCAGGCCGTGACGTGAGTGGTAGCTATCGAATTGGCCCAGTCACGCGCCCGGCGGAAGGGCACGACATTGCTGTTTGTATCCGCCCCGGAGGGCGCGACACCGCCGGAATTGGCGCAGCGGCCCAGCTTGGCCACCAGCTCCGGCGCGTGGTCCTGCACCAGCAGCGTCGGGTTGGTCACCCGGCGGAACTGGCGGTCTTCTCTCAGTTCGAATTCGATCAGATCGCCGGCATCCAGCGCCACGCCCGACATCGCCGTGTCTTTCGGCTCGACGTAAAAGGCCAGATCGCCCTGATCTTCACACCAGACTACCGCTTTCTGGTCGTCTGAGTTGGCCCAGAGCACCAATCCGCACATGCGTCCAAGTGACATTGCCTTCACCTTTATTGCGTCTCGTTGGGGACAAATGTGGCACAATTTTCGTTCTTGCGAAGGTACGTAGAGGGTCACCTGCTCTTGTAATTTGTGCCAGCTTGGTACAGGTTTGAAGCTAATTCGCGTCGGCTGACGCGGCATAGCATCATTTGGAGTTCAGATCGTCCGGTTTCGTGAGTTGTCCCGGCGATTTGTAACTGAATAGACCTGACCATACGCTGCGAGACGCAAAACTTGTCGAATACTGCTACAACCCTGTCCCGATCTTCTGCCTCCCCGGCCGAATTGCGTGCCATGTTCGGCGCAAATCTCAAACATCTCTGCCGCGACGCGCCTTCGATTTCGGCCCTGTGCCGCGATCTTGGCATCAATCGCACGCAGTTCAACCGATACCTGAGCGGCGAGAGTTTCCCTCGCCCCGACGTGTTGCATCGTATCTGCACCTTCTTTGACGTTGATGCGCGCATACTGCTCGAGCCGGTGGAACAAATAGCGACAACTTCGGGCTTTGTGATGCAGCACCCGGAACTGGCCGGGTTTCTCGGGCCGGAAGTCACCCAGATCGGCCAGGAACTTCTGCCGGACGGCTTCTATCGGTTCATCCGCCGGTCCTTCATGGATCAGCAGAAATTCGTCGAGGCGCTGGTCTATGTCTATCGGCTGGGCGATTTCTGTTTCGTGCGCGGCCATGAGGCCCGAGAGGCGATGTCGCGCGTCGGCCTGCCGGAAAGCCCGCGAGGGCGCGAATTCGGCGGCTTCTTCTTTCGTCAGGATCGCGGTGTGGCGGCGATCGTGGCGCGGCGCGGGGCGACCAGCGGCTCCTTCACCTTCCTGCACCGGGTGCCCTCGCTCGAGAACCGGACTTGGACCGGCTTTACCGCGCGCATCACCCATGAGAGCGAGAACAGCCACCGCATGGCGCGCATCGTCTGGGAACATCTCGGGCGCGGCATGTCGGGGGCGCTCAAGGTCGGGCGCAGCGCCGGTTTCCGCACCTTCAGCCAGCTCAGCGAAAGCGATCAGGCGCTGCTGCGCCCCGACAAGCCCTTTGCCTGAGACCTAGCTGTCGGCCCCCTCGGGCAGCAGCACCCGCGTCACCGGCACAAAGGCGACGCGGCTGGCCCGGTCCTGCAAGCCCCAGATCAGCAATGCCGAGATCGTCTCGGGGCGCAGCCGGCCCAGCATGATCACCGACCCCTCCTGCCCCGCCTTGAAGGCGGCCTGATCGAGAAAGCGGCGGATCACCGTGGCGGTCTGACCCTTGCTGTCGAAGTCGCGGAACAGCGTCGCCGCCGGCACCCCGGCGCGCGCCGCGATCGCCTGGCCGGTGTTGAGCCCCTGCGGATAGAGCACCAGACCATGGCCGCTGTCGGCCAGGATGCGCGCCACCTGATCCGAGACCTCGCGACTTTCCTGCAATCCGCCGGCATCACCTTCGAGCACCGCCACCGCCTCGGGCACGGCCGACAGCGCCGATCCGAGCGAGATCTCGGCATCCTGCGGCCGCGCTCCGGCGGGCAGATTGGCCAGCGCCATCACCTCGAACCCGGCATCGCGATAGCGGCGCATCGCCTCGGCCGCGCCCTGCCACGCGGTGTCGACGGCAAAAGTGATCGGATAGGGAAAGGCCTCGAGCGCCTCGAGACCCATCGGCGTGCTGCCGTCGTCGATCAGCACGATCGACATCAGCGGCTTGTCGCTGTCGACCTCCGCCGGCACCGCGAAGGCCTCGACCGGGCGGCGCGGCGCGGCCGCTGCCCCGGTCTCGGGCGGAGTGTCGAGTGTCGGCAGGCGGCCGACGATCACCCCGGTCGCGCGGTCGGTCAGCGTGGTGGCCGGGGTGCCGATGTCGGGGCGGCCATCCTCGCCCGCGTCGCGCTCGATCAGCGACGAGACCTGCGGCCGGGCCGGCCGGCTGTCTCGCACCGCCTCTTCGGCGGCTGGCGCTACGGGGGCCAAATCCTCGGTCACCGCGGGTTCGGGCGCCAGGGCGATGACCGCCGGCGGCTCTTCGGGCACCACCACGGGGCTGGGCCGCGCCTGTTCGCCGCCGGGCGCCTGCGGCGCGGCGGCGGTCTGCGGCGCCTCCGGTTCGGCTGCCGGTGGCGCTGGCAGATCGGTGCTGTCCGGGGCGGCGGCGGTCATCGGCGTGTCATCGGCGGCCTCGGGCGCGGCGGCCGGGGCACCGGGGGCGATGCTGCCGTCGGCCTCGGCCTCGGCCCGGGCGCGGGCCGGATCGGCCTCGCTGGCGCCGACCGGCGCTTCGGCCTCGGGGGCCACCGGCCCCGCCCCTGCCTCGGGCTCGGCCGAGCCCAGCCGGGGCGCGGCTTCGGTCACCGCCGGCGCCGCCGGCTGTGCCGGGTTGTTGGAAATCGACAGCTCATCCGCCTCGGGACGCGCCGGCGGGGTGCCCGGCGTGCCGGGCTGCACCGGCGAGACGCCGCGGGCGACCACCTCGCCGGCGCCCTCGCCGTCGGGTCCGGGGCCGAGATCGGCCACATCGCCGGTTTCCGACCGGCCGGTCGAGGCGGTGTCGGCCAGCCCGCGCGCCTCTTCGGCTCCGGAGTCGGGCTCTGGAATGCCCGGCGAGGCGGCCTGCGGCGAGCTGCCATCGCCGGTGCCCGCCCGCGGCAGGGCATCTGGCGCGGCGGCGGGCGGCGGCGTGCCGGCGGCGGGCACCACGGCCACATCCGGACTTGGCGACAGCACCGGCCCCATCAGGACCGAAACGGTCCCCGCGCCGATGCCCGCCACCACAAGGCCCGCGAGCGCCCCTGCCACGAAATTCTGTGCCATGACTGCCTACTCCTCGATCCCGGACCGCGCCTCTTTTTCACCGGGTGCCGCCCTCTGCAAGCCCCGACCGCCCTTGACGCTGGCGGCCAAGCCTGAACATGTATACCCCGATCCTTATACTGCGGTGAAGGCCCCCCTTCCCAGCCCCTAACGGCAAAGTTCATCCCATGCTGCTGCTCATCGATAACTACGACAGTTTCACCTATAACCTGGTCCATTACCTCGGCGAGCTGGGCACCGACGTTCAGGTGCATCGCAACGACGCGCTCGATGTGCAGGAGGCGATGGCGCTCAACCCCGCCGGCATCCTGCTGTCGCCGGGGCCCTGCGATCCCGATCAGGCCGGCATCTGCCTGGCGCTGGTCGAGGCCGCGGCCGAGACCGGCATTCCGCTGATGGGCGTCTGCCTCGGCCACCAGGCGATCGGCCAGGCCTTTGGCGGCAAGGTGGTGCGCTGCCACGAGATCGTGCATGGCAAGATGGGGCGGATGCATCACACCGCCAAGGGGGTCTTTGCCGGCCTGCCTTCGCCGTTCGACGCCACCCGCTATCATTCTCTGGTGGTCGCGCGCGAAAGCCTGCCCGACTGTCTCGAGATCACCGCCGAGCTCGAGGATGGCACCATCATGGGGCTGCAACACCGCGATCTGCCGATCCACGGCGTCCAGTTCCACCCGGAATCGATCCGCTCGGAGCATGGCCGCGCGCTGCTCAGGAATTTCACCGATCTGCTGAAGGTGCCGGCATGAGCGAGAAACTGAAGCCGCTGATCGGTGCCGCCGCCGACCGGCCGCTGAGCCGCCAGGAGGCCGAAACCGCCTTTGACATCCTGTTCGAAGGCGAGGCCACGCCGAGCCAGATCGGCGGGCTGCTGATGGCGCTGCGCACGCGCGGCGAAACGGTCGAGGAATATGCCGCCGCCGCGGCGGTGATGCGCGGCAAATGCAATCCGGTGAAGGCGCCCGAGGGCGCGATGGACATCGTCGGAACCGGCGGCGATGGCAAGGGCACGCTCAATATCTCCACTGCCACCGCCTTTGTGGTGGCCGGTGCCGGGGTGCCGGTGGCCAAGCATGGCAACCGCAACCTCTCGTCCAAATCCGGCGCCGCCGATGCGCTGACCCAGATGGGCGTGAACGTCATGGTCGGGCCCGAGGTGGCCGAACGGGCGCTGGCCGAAACCGGCATCTGCTTCATGATGGCGCCGCTGCACCACCCGGCGATCGCCCATGTCATGCCGACGCGGCAAGAGCTGGGCACCCGCACGATCTTCAACATCCTCGGCCCGCTGACCAATCCGGCCGGCGTCAAACGCCAGCTCACCGGCGCCTTTTCCCGCGATCTGATCCGGCCGATGGCGGAAACCCTGCTGACACTGGGGTCCGAGCGCGCCTGGCTGGTGCATGGCTCCGACGGCACCGACGAGCTGTCGATCGCCGGCGTCAGCTGGGTTGCCGCGCTGGAGAACGGCCGCGTGACCGACCGCGAAATCCACCCCGAGGAGGCCGGCCTGCCGGAACATCCCTTCGAGGCGATCCTCGGCGGCACGCCGGCGGAAAACGGCCGCGCCTTCGCCGCCCTGCTCGACGGCGAGACCTCGGCCTATCGCGACGCGGTTCTGCTCAATGCCGCCGCGGCGCTTGTGGTGGCCGACAAGGCCGCCGATCTGAAGGCCGGCGTCGAACTGGCGGCACAATCGATCGACAGCGGCGCGGCCAAGGCGCGCATCATCGCCCTGGCCCAGGCCACCCGCGCCGCATGAGCGCCCGCACCGTCCCGGCCGCCTGGGCGCATCTGCCGTTTTTTGCCGAGACCTGGCCGGCGCTCGACGCCGCCCTGACCGCCGAAACGCGCGAGATCCTGCCGCCGGCGCCGCAGACCTTTGCCGCGCTCGAGGCCTGCGCGCCCGAGGATGTCCGCGTGCTGATCCTCGGGCAGGATCCCTATCCGACCCCCGGTCACGCCCATGGCCTCGCCTTTTCGGTCGCGCCCGAGGTAGCGCCGCTGCCCCGCTCGCTGCGCAACATCTACGCCGAGATGACCGAAGACCTCGGCCAAAGCCCCGCCACCGGCGACCTGCGATTCTGGGCCGATCAGGGTGTCCTGCTGCTCAACACCGCGCTCACCGTGCCCTCCGGCGAGGCCGGCGGCCATCTCAAGCTCGGCTGGTCCGGTCTGACCGCCGATATCCTCGCCGAGCTCGACCTCGCGCCCCGCGCGCTGCTGCTCTGGGGCAAACCGGCGCAGAAGCTGGGGACGCGGCTCACCCATCCCGATCACCTGCGGATCGAAACCGCCCATCCTTCACCGCTTTCGGCACGGCGCGGATTTTTCGGTTCGCGACCCTTTAGTCGCGTCAACGACTGGCTTAAGAAGCAAGGTGACCCCGCGATAGACTGGACAGGCAGATGACCCAGACCGTTCTCGACAAGATCAAGGCCTACAAGCTCGAAGAGATTGCCGCCGACAAGGCCGCGACCCCGCGCTCTGCCGTCGAAGAGGCCGCCCGCGCCGCGGGCCCCACCCGCGGCTTTGCCGAGGCCCTGCGCCGTGCCTCGCGCGAGGCCTATGGGCTGATCGCCGAGGTCAAGAAGGCCTCGCCCTCCAAAGGGTTGATCCGCGCCGATTTCGATCCGGCCCAACTGGCCCGGGCCTATGAGACCGGCGGTGCTACCTGTCTTTCCGTGTTGACTGATACTCCCTCCTTTCAAGGCGCCAAAAGCTTCCTCACCGAAGCCCGCAATGCCACCAGCCTGCCGGCACTTCGTAAAGATTTCATGTACGACACCTATCAGGTTGCGGAGGCGCGCGCGCTGGGGGCCGATTGCATCCTGATCATCATGGCCAGCGTCTCCGACGCCCAGGCGCAAGAGCTCGAGGACGCGGCCTTTTCCTGGCACATGGATGTTCTGGTCGAGGTGCATGATGGCGAAGAACTTGACCGCGCGCTGGCCTTGAAGTCGCCCCTTCTGGGCGTAAACAATCGCAATCTCAAAACCTTCGAAACCACTCTTGAGACGACGCGTGAACTTTCCAGACGGGTGCCCGAGGGCAAGCTGCTGATTTCGGAAAGCGGATTGACCGGCCCCGCCGATCTGGCCGACATGGCCCGCCACGGCGCGCGCACTTTCCTCATCGGCGAGAGCCTGATGCGTCAGGCCGATGTCGCCGCCGCCACCCGCAGCCTTCTGGCCGACCCGGTGCCCGCCAATGGCTGATCTCACGCATTTCGATGCCAAGGGCGACGCCCATATGGTGGATGTCTCGGACAAGGCGGTGACCGCGCGCATTGCCACCGCCGAGGGCTACATCAAGATGGCGCGGGAAACTTTTGATATCATTACGGAAGGTCGTGCCAAGAAGGGGGATGTCATCTCCGTCGCGCGGCTCGCGGGGATCATGGGGGCCAAGCAGACATCGAGCCTCGTTCCGCTGTGCCACCCGCTGCCGATTACCAAAGTCTCTGTCGATCTGACGCCCGATGCCGATTTGCCCGGATTGCGGCTCAGCGCCACGGTCAAGACAACCGGGCAGACCGGCGTCGAGATGGAGGCGCTGACCGCCGTCTCGGTCACCGCGCTGACGGTGTATGACATGGCCAAGGCCGTGGACCGGGCCATGGAGATCGGCGGCATTCGGGTGAAACTGAAAGACGGCGGTAAATCAGGGCGTTACGAGGCGACATGATATCGGTTTCGCAGGCGCTTGATCACCTCTTCGCGCTGACCCGGCGCCTGCCCGGCGAAGAGGTGCCGCTGCGCGAGGCCGCCGGCCGGGTGCTTGCCCGCAATGCCATCTCGACCCGAGATCAGCCGCCTTTCGCGGCGTCTGCCATGGACGGCTACGCGGTGATCGGAGCCGAAGCGACGCCCGGGGCCCGGTTCGAGGTGGTCGGCGAAGCCGCCGCGGGCCATCGCTACGACGGTGAGGTCCGCGCCGGTCAGGCCGTGCGCATCTTCACCGGCGCTCCGGTGCCACCCGGGGCCGATTGCGTGGTGATCCAGGAGGATGTGCACCGCGACGGCGATGTCATCACGCTCGGGCAAGGGCTCGGCGAGGCAACCAACATCCGCCCCGCCGCCGGAGATTTTCATGCCGGTGACCGGGTCCCGGCGCCCCGGCGCCTGAGCCCGGAAGACATCGCGCTCCTGGCGTCGATGAACGTCGCAAGCGTCACTGTGGCCCGACGGCCGTCCGTCGCCCTCATCTCGACCGGCGACGAGCTTGTCATGCCGGGCGAACACCCCGGCCCGGACCAGATAATCGCCTCGAACACCTTCGGTCTGCATGCACTGCTGCGCAATCTCGGTGCCGCGCCGCGCCTGTTGCCAATCGCCCGCGACACCAGAGCCTCCCTGGCCACCGCCTTCGATCTGGCGGCCGGGGCCGATCTTGTCGTCACCATCGGCGGCGCCAGCGTCGGCGATCATGATCTGGTCGCGGATGTCACCTCCGAACGCGGCATGGAGCGCGCGTTCTACAAGGTCGCCATGCGCCCGGGCAAGCCGCTGATGGCCGGTCGCCTCGGCGACGCCATGATGCTGGGCCTGCCCGGCAATCCGGTGTCGGCCATGGTCTGTGGCCATGTCTTTCTGGCGCCGGTCATCCGCGCAATGACCGGCCTCGCGGCGGCGCCCGCACCGCGCATCACGGCGCCGCTGGCCGCCGATATCGCCTCCAACGGCCCCCGCGAGCATTACATGCGCGCAACCCTGACCCCGCAGGGCATTCTGCCCTTCGCCGCACAGGATTCCGCCCTGCTGCACGTGCTGTCGCGGGCCGATGCCCTGCTTGTCCGCCCGCCCCGCGACGGCGCTCGCAAGGCCGGTGAGATGGCCGAGTATATTTCACTGCAAAGTTAAAGAATTCTTAATCGCCCACCGGCATTCTCGGGCGCATTCTAAACATGTTATCCACAGGGCCCATTGACACAAAACGGGAACATGCGTAGAACAAAACCCAAATCAATAAATTCCGAAGGGCGAATACCATGTTAACGAAAAAGCAACTCGATTTGCTCGATTTCATTAACAAGCGCATCCAGACTGACGGTGTTCCGCCCTCGTTTGACGAGATGAAAGAGGCGCTCGACCTGCGATCGAAATCGGGCATCCATCGGCTGATCACAGCGCTGGAAGAACGCGGATTCATCCGTCGCCTCGCCCACAAGGCGCGCGCGCTCGAGATCGTGAAACTGCCGGAATCCCTTGGCGGCGCGCCGACTGCGGCGACGCAGGCCTTTCAGCCGCGGGTCATCGATGGCGGCGGCACCGGCCCACGCGATCCGCAGGGCGCGCCGATGCATGTGGCGGAACTGCCGGTCATGGGGCAGATCGCCGCCGGCGTCCCGATCGAGGCGATCAGCCATGCCTCGCATGCCGTGGCCGTTCCCGGGCAGATGCTGCGCCATGGCTCGGATCATTATGCGCTTGAAGTCAAAGGCGATTCGATGATCGACGCCGGGATCAACGATGGCGATGTCGTGGTGATCCGCGAAACCGACGTGGCCGACAATGGCGATATCGTGGTGGCCCTGATCGAAGGTCAGGAGGCCACCTTGAAACGGTTTCGCCGCGCCGGTGGCGGGGCCATCGCGCTGGAGGCCGCGAATCCCGCTTACGAGACCCGCATCGTGCGCGAGGACATGGTTCAGGTGCAGGGCCGGCTGGTCGGGCTGATCCGCACTTACTGAGCCTTACGGCGTCCAGAGCCGTCGCCCGCTCTGATCCGCGACGGTGCGGACCTGCGGCGCGCCCTCCGAGAAGGTGACAGCCAGGGCGCCGCTTTGGCGCAGCGTTTCAGGAGTGAAGGCAAGGCAGGCGCCCGGATGCGGCCCGGGGGTGTTGAAGACCGCCAGGTCGGAGGAGCGACAGCCGGGAAAGGATGCCCGCCCTCGCTGGCCCGCGACATGCCAGAGCGTGCCGCCGCCCGGCATCGGCGCAGAGGCCAGGCCGCCGTCGACCTCTGGCCAGCGCAGGGCAGCGCCGGCCTGATCGGCACCGTCGCCATCGTTCTCGAGCCAGACCCGGGCGACGAAGCCGGAGCCGCGCGCGCGGCTCAACGCCCGGCCGCTCTCGCCGGTGAGGCCGACCAGACCGCCGGATTCGGCGATCAAGATCGCCGGCCTTTCCGCGGTGGACCAGAGCGCCAGAGCCGCGAGAACCGGCCCCGCGCCCAGCATGGCGACCCGGCCGCGCCAGAGCATGGAAAACAGCCCGCCCAGGGCCATCAGCGGCAAAACCAGAGCGCCCGGCGCCACCACATGCCGCAGCGCGCCATCCCATCCGGCGACCTCGTGCGCCACGGTCAGAACCCAGGCCAGGCCGCGCCCCAGAAACCAGAGCGCCGGCGCCTCGAGACCGAACGGCGCTAGGCAGGCCGCCACCACCGCGGCCGGCATCACGACGAGGCCCATCAGCGGCACGGTCGCGAGATTGGCCAACAGCCCCCATTGCGCGATCCGGTTGAAATGCGCCGCCGCGACCGGCGCGGTGGCCAGCCCCGCCACCGCCGAGGACAGCATGACCGCCACCAACGGCCAGAGCCAGCGCGGCATCATCTGCGGCGCGCCGCGCAGCCGCGAAAACACCGCCACCAGCGCCGTTGTCGCGGCAAAGGACATCTGGAATCCCGGGCCCAGCAGGGCCTCGGGCCGCAGGATCAGCACGATCATCGCCGCAACCGCCACCGCGCGCAGGCTGATCGCGCGGCGGTCGAACAGCACGGCCGTCAGGGCCACGGCAACCATGACAAAGGCGCGTTCCGTCGCCACGTTGCCACCCGACAGCGCCAGATAGCCCGCCGCCGCAACAAGCGCGGCAAGGGCCGCGATCTTGCGCCCCGGCACCCGCAACGCCACCACCGGCACCGCCGCCAGCGCCAGCCGCACGGCGCCAAAGACGAAACTGGCCAACAACCCCATGTGCAGCCCCGAGATCGCCAGCAGATGCGCAAGGTTGGTGTCACGCAGCGCCTGCTTGGTCGCTTCGCCCATGCCGGACCGGTCGCCGGTGGTGATGGCGGCGGCAAAGGCCCCGACCTCTCCGGGCAACGCCGCCTGAACCGCCCGCGACAGGCGCATGCGCAGGGCAAAGACCGGTTGCCCGCCATCGGGCTGTGCGCTCACCACCAGCGGCACCCGGGCATAGCCCACCGCACCGACCCCGAGAAACCAGGCGTGGCGGCGAAAGTCGAAACCGCCGGGTTCGACCGGGCCCTGGGGCGGCGACAGATGGCCGGTGGTCATCACCCGCAGGCCGGGGCGCGGCACCGCCCCCGGCGGCCCGTGCAAGGAGATACGCACCCGGGCCGGCACCTCGCGCACCCGATGCAGCCGCACCCGGTCCAGCGTCAGCCGCAAAGCGCCCGAGGCCGACCGGTCCATGCCGACAACACGGCCCTCGATCGGGCCATAGTAGCGAAAATCCAGAACCGGCGCGGCCACCGCCTGTGCCCGGGCGCCGGCAAGCGCCACCCCGGCCGCAACCAGACCGGCAGCAAGAAGGCCGGGCCCGAGCAGTGGCCCGGCCTTCCAGGCAACCAGGAACGCCACCACGGCGCAGCCGGCAAGCGCGATCAGCGCCCAGACCGGCGGCTCCTGGCGAAGCGCAAAGTACCCCCCAATGCCCAGAGCAAGCATCACCGGCGACCATGGCATCAGCGCGCCCCGCTGACCGAGGATCCCCTGACCGATTGCCTGCCACATCCACATGCTTGTTCCCGCCCGCTGCGGAGGGTAATCAGGCCTCAAGCTATCCCGCCATGGTTATCGAAAGGTTAACGGCCCCCATGTCCGACGTCTCTCAGGTGGTGACCCGTTTCGCCCCCTCGCCCACAGGTTTCCTTCACATCGGCGGCGCGCGCACCGCGCTGTTCAACTGGCTGTTCGCCCGCGGCCGTGGCGGCAAGTTTCTGCTGCGCATCGAAGACACCGACCGCGCGCGTTCGACCCCGGAAGCCACCGATGCGATCCTGCGCGGTCTCGACTGGCTGGGCCTCGATCACGATGGCGAGGTGATCAGCCAGCACGCCCGCGCCGACCGCCATGCCGAGGTGGCGCATCAGTTGCTCGCCGACGGCAAGGCCTACAAGTGCTTCTCGAGCCAGGAAGAGATCGCCGCCTTCCGCGAGGCTGCCAAGGCCCGGGGCACCTCCACCCTGTTCCGCTCGCCCTGGCGCGACGCCGACCCGGCATCCCATCCCGAGGCGCCTTTCGTGGTGCGCATCAAGGCGCCGCTCGACGGCGCGACGGTGATCCGCGACGCGGTGCAGGGCGATGTGACGATCCGCAACGACCAGCTCGACGACATGGTGCTGCTGCGCTCTGACGGCACGCCGGTCTACATGCTGGCGGTGGTGGTCGACGATCACGACATGGGGGTGACCCATGCGATCCGCGGCGACGACCACCTCAACAATGCCGCCCGGCAGATGATGATCTATCAGGCGATGGGCTGGGATGTGCCGGTCTGGGCGCATATTCCGCTGATCCACGGGCCCGACGGCAAGAAGCTCTCGAAACGCCACGGCGCGCTCGGGGTCGAGGAGTATCAGGCGATGGGCTACCCGGCGGCCGGCATGCGCAACTATCTGGCGCGGCTGGGCTGGAGCCATGGCGACGACGAGTTCTTTACCGACGGCCAGGCCATCGAGTGGTTCGGCCTCGACGGGATCGGCAAATCCCCCGCCCGGTTCGATTTCAAGAAGCTGGAAAATCTCTGCGGCCAGCATATCGCCGTCGCCGATGATGCTGCGCTGCTGCAAGAAGTGCAGGCCTATCTCGCCGTGAGCGGCCAACCGCCCCTGACCGAAGCGCAGCGGGCAAAAATGCTGAGCGCCATGTACTGCCTCAAGGAGCGCGCGAAGACATTCCCGGAACTGCTTGAAAAGGCACACTTTGCCCTGACAAGCACCCCGATCGAACCGGATGCCAAGGCGGCCAAGAACCTGGACGATGTATCCCGTGGTATACTGGACAGATTGACGCCGCAGTTGCAAAATGCTAGCTGGACCCGGGAAGAGCTGGAGGCGGTCACAGCCCGGGTTGGCGAGACCCTCGGGATCAAATTCGGAAAGATGGCAGGCCCGCTCAGGGCCGCTCTGGCCGGGCGCGCGGTGACCCCCAGCGTCTTTGACATGATGCTGGTACTGGGCAAGGACGAGACTATTCTGCGACTGACCCACGCCGCGACTGAGGCCGGTTGAGGTTTTGCAAACCGATTGACCGTCACGTGATTTATGGATTGCCGAGGCAGGATTGCGCGGCTCAAGGACGAAGGGATGACCATGGCAGACAGCAACAAGACCGCGAACCTCACGATTGGCGATCAGAGCTATGAGCTCCCGATCCACAGCCCGACCGTGGGGCCGGACGTGCTCGACATCCGCAAGCTTTACGGCCAGGCGGGTGTTTTCACCTATGATCCGGGCTTCACCTCGACGGCGGCCTGCGACTCGACCATCACCTATATCGACGGCGAAGAGGGCGTGCTGCTGCACCGCGGCTACCCGATCGACCAGCTGGCCAGCAAATCGCATTACCTCGAGGTCTGCTTCCTGCTGCTCTACGGCAACCTGCCCACCGCCACCGAGCTCGAGGATTTCGAAAGCCGGGTGACCAACCACACCATGCTGCACGAACAGATGCAGTATTTCTTCCGCGGTTTCCGCCGTGACGCCCATCCGATGGCGATCATGGTGGGTGTGGTCGGCGCAATGTCGGCCTTCTACCATGACAGCACCGACATCTCCGATCCCTGGCAGCGCGAGGTCGCCTCGATCCGGCTGATCGCCAAGATGCCGACCATTGCGGCCTGGGCCTACAAATACCACACCGGCCAGCCCTTCGTGTATCCGCGCAACGATCTGGACTATGCGTCGAACTTCCTGCGCATGTGTTTCAGCGTTCCGGCCGAGGATTACGAGGTCAACCCGATCCTGAGCCGCGCGATGGACCGGATCTTTACCCTGCACGCCGATCACGAGCAGAATGCCTCGACCTCGACGGTGCGGCTGGCCTCCTCCTCCGGCGCCAACCCCTTTGCCTGTATCGCGGCCGGCATCGCCTGCCTCTGGGGGCCCGCGCATGGCGGCGCCAACCAGGCCTGTCTGGAAATGCTCAAGGAAATCGGTTCGCCCGAGAACATCCCCGAGTATATCGCCCGCGCCAAGGACAAGAACGATCCGTTCCGCCTGATGGGCTTCGGCCACCGGGTCTACAAGAACTTCGACCCGCGCGCGACGGTGATGAAGCAGAGCGCCGACGAGGTGCTTGATCTGCTGGGGGTCGAGAACAACCCGGTGCTGGCCACCGCCAAGGCGCTCGAGGAAGCGGCGCTGAGCGATCCCTACTTCGCCGAGAAAAAGCTCTTCCCGAATGTCGATTTCTACTCCGGCATCATCCTCGAGGCGATGGGCTTTCCGACCTCGATGTTCACCCCGATCTTCGCGCTGTCGCGCACCGTCGGCTGGGTGAGCCAGTGGAAGGAAATGCTGACCGATCCGCAGAACAAGATCGGCCGCCCGCGCCAGCTCTACCTCGGCGAGACCGCGCGCGACTACGTGGATATCGAAAAGCGCTGAGCCGCAGTGTCCTGACAGCTCAAGGGCGCCTCCGTCACCGGGGGCGCCTTTTTCGTGACCGGCGCACCTCTTGGCGGTCGGGCTTGCGTATTTGCCAAAGAGAAGAAGACCCTGCCGCTTCTTCTCTTTCCAAAGTACGCGGCTCCACGGCGGCGGCGGGCGCGGCGCTTACATGTGGATCGCCCGGTCAAAGGCATCCAGCACGCTTTCGTGCATCATCTCGCTCAGCGTCGGATGCGGGAAGACGGTGTGCATCAAATCTTCCTCCGTGGTCTCGAGCTGGCGGGCGACGATATAGCCCTGGATCAGCTCGGTCACTTCGGCCCCCACCATATGCGCGCCGAGCAGCGCGCCGGTTTTGGCGTCGAACACCGTCTTGATCAGCCCTTCCGGCTCGCCCAGGGCGATGGCCTTGCCATTGCCGATAAACGGAAAGCGGCCGATCCGGATCTCGTGGCCGGCCTCTTTCGCCTGCGCCTCGGTGAGCCCGACCGAGGCGATCTGCGGCTGGCAATAGGTGCAGCCGGCAATCGCATCGGGATCGACCGCATGCGGGGCGCCGCCGGCGATAAGCTCGGCCACCATGACCCCCTCGTGCGAGGCCTTGTGCGCCAGCCAGGGCGCGCCGGCGACATCGCCAATGGCATAAAGCCCCTCGACGCCGGTGCGGCAGTGCCGGTCGGTCACCACATGGGCCCGCTCGACCTTCACGCCAAGCGCCTCGAGCCCCAGGCCTTCGGTATTGCCTACAATGCCCACCGCCGAGATCACCGTGTCGAAGTCTTCCCTGGTGACCTTGCCGCCCTGCTCCAGATGCGCCGTGACCTTGCCCTTGCCGCGGTCCAGCTGTTTGACCATGCATGCCTCACGGATCACCATGCCCTGTTTCTCAAAGGCCTTCTTCGCGAAGGCCGAGATCTCGGCATCTTCCACCGGCAGGATGCGGTCGAGTACTTCGACCACCGTCGTCTCGGCGCCCAGGGTATTGTAGAAACTGGCGAATTCTATGCCGATGGCGCCCGATCCGATGACCAGAAGCTTTTTCGGCATGCGCGGTGGCACCAGCGCGTGCTTGTAGGTCCAGACCAGATCGCCGTCGGCCTCGAGCCCGGGCAATTCGCGGGCGCGGGCACCGGTGGCGAGCACGATGTTCTTCGATGACAGCTCTTCGGTGCCGCTGTCAGTCTTGACCCGGACCTTGCCGGCGCCGGGCAGTGTCGCCGCCCCCATGAAGGTGGTGACCTTGTTCTTCTTCATCAGGTGGCTGACGCCGGCGTTGAGCTGTTTCGCCACCCCGCGCGAGCGTTTGACAACGGCGTCGAGGTCGTAATCCACCGCATCGGCCCTGAGCCCGTAGGCGCCGGCGTTCTGCATCAGATGGAAGACCTCCGAAGAGCGCAGCAGCGCCTTGGTCGGGATGCAGCCCCAGTTCAGGCAGATGCCGCCCATGTGCTCGCGTTCGACAATCGCCACGCTGAGGCCAAGCTGGGCGCCCCGGATGGCGGCCACATAGCCGCCCGGCCCTGCCCCGATTACGATCATGTCAAAGCTCTGGCCTGCCATTCTGCGCCCTCCCGTTCATGTCGGCAAACGCTAGCCGATGGCCGGGGGAGCTTCAATCGCTATGGCTCAGACCGCCTGTTGCAGCTCCTGCAAGGTCTCGCCATAGCCGCCTTCGGCAAGATAGGCCTGCTCGGGCGCGGTGGCCCGCCGCGACAGCGCCTCGTTGCGATAGGGAAAACGGCCGAATTTGCGGATGATCTCGCGGTGAGCGCGGGCATGCAGCAGGTTGCCCTCGGCCTCGGGCATCCGCTCGGCCATCAGCCGCACGCAACGCTCCTGATCGCAGAGGTTTTCCGAATGCATCAGCGGCAGGTAAAAGAACTGCCGCGCCGGCGGGTCGATCTTGAGGTCATAGCCCTTGGCGATCGCGCTCTTGGCGGCGGCGATTGCCACCCGGTCCGAGCTGAAGGCCCTGGCCTCGCCCCGGAACATGTTGCGCGAGAATTGATCCAGCAGGATCAGATAGGCCAGGGTGCCGCTGGGATAGGTCAGCCAAAGCGCGTATCGCCCCTCCATCGCGCCGGTCCAGGCGTCGAGAAATCTGTCGCGGATCTTGGCGTCAAGCGCGGCATCGGCCACGTACCAGCCTTCGGGTCCAATATCGTCCAGCCAAAAGGCCAGAATATCCTCGGGTGCTACCATCTCTGGTCTCCTCACGTTCACCCCCCTTATATTCACGTTACATAATGTTTGGCTAAAATGGTGATCACAATTTGCGACAGAGTTAACACTTTATCCCGACTTTTCATCCTCTTCGGCCTCGGCAACGGCATATTCCTGCGCGAATTCGACGGCGACCATCGTGGCCGACGGGCCGACCGGCGCGTAAGAGGTGGTCTCTTCCACCTGCACCGAGGGCCGCACCATGGCGCGATAGGCGGCATAGGCCGACATCAGGATCATCAGCGAGCCGATATAGAGGAAATATCCGGTCGGGCCAAAGAACCCCATCGCCCAGCCGGTGATCAGCGGGCCCGAAATGGCGCCGACGCCATTGATGAAGATCATCCCGCCCGAGGCTGCGGCCATGTCCTCGACCTGAAGGTAATCGTTGGTATAGGCCATGAGCAGCGAATACAGCGGGTTCGACATGCCGCCGATCATGAAGGCGGCCACCAGCAGCACCGGGAAATAGCCGCCGGTCAGCGCGCCGAGAAAGGCCCCCAGGCCGCAAACCAGCGCCGCAGCAAGGATCAGCATCCGCCGGTCCATCCGGTCCGACAGCCAGCCCAGCGGATATTGCACCACCAGCGCGCCGATGTAGAAGGCCGCGACGAACATCGAAATCTGGCTCAGCGTCAGCCCCGCCTCGGCGCCATAGACCGCCGCCATGCCGAACTGGGCCGAGAACACGCCACCCAGCAGGAACATGCCGACACAGCCCAGCGGCGAGATGCTGTAAAGCTCGCGCAGGCTCAGCGGCTTGGTGGTGTCGAAGGCCGGCGTTGGCGAAATCGACAACAGGATCGGCGCAAAGGACACCGAAACCAGCACCGAGATGATGACAAAGAGCGCATAGCCCGAAGGATCGGCCACCAGCAGAAGCCCCTGCGCCGCGACGATGCCCACCATCTGGACAATCATGTAGGCCGAAAGCGTCTGGCCCCGGGTTTCATTGGTGGCAGCATTGTTGAGCCAGCTTTCGGCGGTGACATAGACGCCGGAAAAGCAAAAGCCGATGATCACCCGCCCCAGCGTCCAGGCGATGGGATGGGTCAGTGCCGGATAGAGGATCAGCACCGCCGAGATGAACGAGCCCAGCGCGGCAAAGACCCGCACATGCCCGACGCGGCGGATCATTTCGGGCGCCATGCGCGACCCGCCTAGGAAGCCTACGAAATAGGCCGACATCACGATCGACATCTCGAGCGTCGTAAAGCCCTCGATCTCGCCCCGGACACCGAGCAGCGTACCTTGCAGGCCGTTGCCAACCATCAGGAGCATAATACCAAGGAGCAACGCCCAGGCGTTTGAAACCACGGCCATCATGGGCTTATCCCTTTCACTTCCGGCACTCTAGCGCCAGTTCGGTGTCAACGCTGGCCCAAAAGCGACTCGATGCGGGCTTGGCCTGACGCCTCTCAGATTACCTCTGCGGGATCAAGAGCGAGGCGTCGCCATAGGAGAAAAATCGGTAGCCGCTGGCGATGGCGTGATCGTAGACGCGCAATATGCGGTCGCGGCCCATCAGGGCGGCGACCAGCATCATCAGGGTCGAGCGCGGCAGGTGGAAGTTGGTCATCAGCGCATCGGTGACACGAAAGGCGAAACCGGGATAGATGAAGATGTCGGTTTCTCCCTGCCAGGGCCGGATGGCGCCGGTGTCGCGGGCCGCCGTCTCGATCAGCCGCAGGGCGGTGGTGCCGACCGGGATCACCCGGCCGCCCGCCGCCTTGGTGCCCGCGATCTCGGCCGCGGCCTCTTTGCTGACCTCGCCCCATTCGGCATGCATCTTGTGGGTGGTCACGTCCTCGACCTTGACCGGCAGAAAGGTGCCGGCACCGACATGCAGCGTGACCTTGGTAAAGCCGATGCCTCGGGCCTCGAGCGCTGCCAGAAGCGCGGCGTCGAAATGCAATGAGGCGGTGGGCGCGGCCACCGCCCCTTTGCGCGCCGCCCAGACGGTCTGGTAATCCTCGCGGTCCTGCGCGTCGGCCGGGCGCAGCGCCTCGATGTAAGGCGGCAGCGGCATGGCGCCGGCCTCGGCCAGCGCGGCATCGAAATCCTCGCCTTCGAGGTTGAAGCGCAACAGGCCCTGGCCTTCGGCCCGGGCCTCCATCACCGCAGACAGGGCGTCGGAAAAGCGGATCACCTCGCCATCGGCCACCTTCTTGAGCGGCTTGATCAACGCCGACCAGGTGCCGTCTGCCTGCGGCTCGAGCAGGGTCACGCCGATGCGCGCCTCGGTCGGCCCCTGGGCGCCCTCGCGCCGCCGGCTGCCCGAGAGCCGCGCCGGAATCACCCGCGTGTCGTTGAGCACCAGCCGGTCGCCGGGGCGCAACCAATCCGGCAGGTCGAAGACATGGGCATCGGTCACGGCGTCGCCCTCGGCCACCAGCAGGCGGGCCGAGGAACGGGGCCGCGCGGGGCGCGTTGCGATGCGGTCTTGCGGCAGGTCGAAATCGAAATCGGAGAGTTGCATGCGCTTCCTCTAGCCGAGCCTCCCTGCGGGGGCAATCGGCGGGTCTTGCATCCCCGCAGCAAATTGCTAGCGTCCCGGCAAATATCAGGAGTTTGCCCATGTCCCCCGACTTCGACGAGATCATCGACCGCCGCGGAACCCATTCCTCGAAATGGGATGCGATGGAGGGCCACTACGGCGTCTCGCCCGACGACGGCATTCCGATGTGGGTGGCTGACATGGATTTCCGCCCGCCGCAGGCGGTGCAGGCCAAGCTGGAAGAAATCGCCGCCCATGGTGTCTATGGCTATTTCGGCGATGCCTCGGCCACCAATGCCGCCGTCGTCTGGTGGATGAAGAACCGCCACGACTGGGAGATCGAGGACAGCTGGATCCGCTATACGCCGGGGGTGGTGACCGGGGCGGCGCTCTGCATCCATGCCTTTTCCGAGCCGGGCGACGGCATTGTCGTCATGTCGCCGGTCTACCACGCCTTTGGCCGGATCATCCGCGCCGCCGGCCGCACGGCGGTGCAATGTGAGCTGGCCAACCGCGATGGCCGCTACGAAATGGATTTCGACGCCTGGGATGCGCAGATGACCGGGCGCGAAAAGGTGCTGCTGCTGTGTTCGCCGCACAATCCCGGCGGTCGGGTCTGGAGCGCGGAGGAGCTGCGCGGCGTGGCCGATTTCTGCCGCCGCCATGACCTGATCCTGGTGTCGGACGAAATCCACCAGGACATCGTCTTTCCCGGGGCCAACTTCCTGCCCACCGATGTGGCGGTGCCCGAGGCCCGCGACAGGCTGATCGTGCTGGGCGCCACCAGCAAGACCTTCAACCTTGCCGGCCATCACACCGGCCATGCGATCATCCCCGACGCCAGGCTGCGCGCGAGATATTCCGCCGTCATGGGGGGCCTTGGGATTTCCACCAATGCCTTTGGCATGCACATGGTCGAGGCGGCCTACAGCCCCGAGGGCGCTGCCTGGGTCGATGCGCTGGTCGCCTATCTCGACGGCAACCGCAAGCTGCTGGACGAGGGGCTGAACGGGTTGCCGGGCGTCACCTCCATGCCGCTCGAGGCGACCTATCTGGCCTGGGCCGATTTCAAGGGCACCGGCATGGAGCATGAAGAGCTGCTGCGCCGAGTCGAGAAACACGCCCGCATCGCGGTGAACCACGGGCCGACCTTCGGCGCCGGCGGCGAGACCTTCCTGCGGTTCAATTTCGCCACCCCCCGCGCCCGGGTGGCCGAAGCGGTGGAGCGGCTGCAAAAGGCCTTTGGCGACCTTCAATAAGTGGCGGCGCGGGGGTTACCCGGCCCACCGCCGGGTTCCCACCAGAGCTGTGCAGAAATGCGCAGGTCTTGCGCGTTAATTCCGGTGTTCTGTGCGCCGATGCAAGCTATGTCTTGTGTCAACTCAAAGGAGGATGACATGGGACTTCTGATCGACGGCACATGGCACGACCAATGGTATGACACCAAGAAAACCGGCGGCGCCTTTGAACGCTCGACCGCGAAATTCCGCAACTGGATCACCGCATACGGCGCGCCCGGCCCCAGTGGCGATGGCGGCTTTCCGGCCGAATGCGGACGGTATCACCTCTATGTCAGTCTTGCCTGCCCCTGGGCGCATCGCACGCTGATCTTTCGCAAGCTCAAGGGGCTCGAGGATTTCATCAGCATTTCGGTGGTGCATCCCGACATGCTGTCGGACGGCTGGGAGCTCGACGCCGGCTATCCCGGTGCCACCGGCGACCGGCTCTATGGGCTGCCCTACCTGCGCGACATCTATCTCAAGGCCGATCCCAAGGTTTCGGGCCGGGTGACGGTGCCTGTTCTCTGGGACAAGGTGCGCAAGACGATCGTCAGCAACGAAAGCGCCGAGATCATCCGCATGTTCAACAGCGCCTTCGACGAAATCACCGGCAACCATGACGACTACTGGCCCGAAGCGCTGCGCGACGAGATCGAAGAGGTCAACGCCCGGGTCTATGACACGGTCAACAACGGCGTCTACAAGGCCGGTTTCGCCACCAAGCAAAAGGCTTATGACACGGCCGTCCGGCCACTGTTCAACACGCTCGACTGGCTGGAAGACCGGCTGAGCGGCAAACGCTATCTGATGGGAGACCGGTTGACCGAGGCCGACTGGCGGCTGTTCACCACGCTGGTGCGTTTCGATCGCGTCTATCACGGCCATTTCAAATGCAACCGCGCGCGGATCGTCGATTACCCCAATCTCTGGGCCTATACCCGAGAACTCTATCAGGTGCCGGGCGTGGCCGAGACGGTGAATTTCGATCACATCCGACGCCATTACCACTACAGCCACGAGACCATCAATCCGCATCGGATCGTGCCGATCGGGCCCGACATCGATTTCAACGCGCCTCATGGCCGCGAATTGTCGGTTCCGAAAGCGGCGTGATGCTCGACCAGCGCCGCCAGATCCTCTGGCGGCGTCGTGCACGGCACGATGGCGGCGGCATTGCCGAAGAACTGAAAGATCGACCCGTCCGAGAAAAAGCCGGCGTTGGTGACAAAGATGATCCGTGCCTCGGGCTGGCGATAGGAGGCAAAATCGGCCACGGTCAGCGCCGCCCCGTCACCCAGCGCGAGGTTGAGAACGATCACTTCGAATTCGGTGTCGGTCAGCGCCTGAATCGCCGGCGGAGGCGCATCTACGAGCACCACCCGAGCGCCGAAACGCTCGAGATGACGCGCCCATATGAGACCCAGCGACGGATTGGATTCGACGATCAATACGTGCATGTCCCTGACCTCAATGACCTCATGACCTGAACTCGTGAATGTCACCGTGCCCTGAGGTGCAGCCTCGGCCAAATTCCTTAACAAGTGATTAAAATCCGGAGCGCAGGCGATAATTCGCCCGCCGCGGCCCCAGCCCGGCGGGCGGCGGCCCGGCTTCGGGCTTGGCGCTTGTCCCCGGGCCGATGGCTGCTAGGTTGCCGTGAAATTGGCATATCCAGAGGGTCCTTCATGAGATTTTTCCGCCGTGCGTCCGTTTTGGCTTGCGTGCTTGCCCTGTCTTCGCCCGTCCTGACGTCACCCGCCCTGGCGCAGGACTGCGGCGGCTCGTTTTCGCAATTCGTGGCCGGGCTGAAATCCGAGGCTGTCTCCAAGGGCCATTCCGCCGCCGCCGTCGATCGCTTTTTTGCCGGCGTCCAGCAGGATCCGGCGGTGCTGCGCGCCGATCGGCGTCAGGGGGTGTTTCAGATGCCCTTTGTCGATTTCGCCCGCCGCCTGATCAGCCAGAACCGGATCGACAACGGCAAGGCCAACCGGCAGCGCCATGCCGACGTCTTCGCACGGATGGAGCGGGAATACGGCGTCTCGCCCGGCGTGCTGCTGGCGTTCTGGGCCTTCGAGACCGACTATGGCCAGGTGCAGGGCGATTTCAACACGCTGAATGCGCTGGTGACGCTGAGCCATGATTGCCGCCGGCCCGAGCTCTTCCGGCCGCAGGTCTTTGCGGCGCTGGACCTCTTCGAGCGCGGCAATTTCGATCCCCGCACCACCACCGGCGCCTGGGCCGGCGAGATCGGCATGGTCCAGATGCTGCCCGAAGACATCCTGACCAATGGCGTCGACGGTGATGGCGACGGCCAGGTCAGCCTCAAGACCTCGCCCCCCGATGCGCTGCTCTCGGGCGCCAACATGCTGCGCGATCAGGGTTGGCGGGCCGGCGAGCCGTGGTTGCAGGAGGTGACCGTGCCCGCCGATCTCGACTGGTCGCTCACCGGGCTCGACCAGCCGCGCCCCCCCTCGGACTGGCAGGCGATGGGCGTGCGGGTGCGCGATGGTCAGGCGGCGGATCTGCCGGCGGCGCTGATCCTGCCGCAGGGGCGCAAGGGCCCGGCGTTTTTCGCCTATCCCAATTTCAACGTCTACTTCGAGTGGAACAAGAGTTTTGTCTATGTGCTGACCGCCGCCTATTTCGCCAACCGGCTGGAAGGCGCCGCGGTGTTCGACGCCGGCACCCCGGAACCGGGCCTGGGCGACGAAGAGATGAAGCAGCTTCAGCGCAAGCTCCAGGCACGCGGCCATGATGTCGGCGAGATCGACGGCATCCTTGGTGCCGGCACCCGCAACGCGGTGCAACAGGTGCAGCAGGAGCTGGGCCTGCCCGCCGACGCCTGGCCGACCCGCGATCTGTTGAACCGGCTGTAATCCCGGATGCGGCGCGCCCCCGGTGCGCCGCGCCGGCTTACGTCCCGCGTCAGGACGAATTGCCGACGATCATGCGCGCCCGGCCCGGCCGGCCTAACGCCACGTAAGATTAGCGCTCTCGCCCCGCCGTCCCTATCCTCTGACCAACAGGGCAATCCCACCGGAGGGGCGATGAGACTGACCGTGGACGGCGTGGCGCATGAGGTGGATGTCGAGGCCGACATGCCGCTGTTGTGGGTTTTGCGCGACGAGCTGAAGATCAAGGGTGTGAAATACGGCTGCGGCATTGCCCAATGCGGCGCCTGTACCGTGCATCTCGATGGTGCCGCCGTCCGCTCTTGCCAGGTCTGGGCCGAGGATGCCGAGGGCGCGGAAATCACCACCATTCAAGGACTTGGCCAACCCGAGGCCTTGCACGTGGTGCAGGCCGCCTGGATCGAACATCAGGTGGCGCAATGCGGCTACTGCCAGTCCGGCCAGATCATGCAGGCCGCCGCGCTTCTGGCTGAAGACCCGGCCCCCAGCGACGCGGTGATCGATGAGGTGATGTCGGGCAATCTCTGCCGCTGCGGCACCTATCCGCGGATTCGCGCGGCGATCCACAGCGCCGCCGCCAGGCTGCGGGAGGCGTGACATGGGCCGGTTGAAGACCTTCACCCGCCGCGCCTTCCTTGTCGGCTCTGCCACTGTCGCCGGCGGCGTCGCCTTTGGCATCTATTCGGTGCGCAAGCCACATGAAAACCCGCTGACCGACAGCCTGGCCCCGGGCGAGGCCGCGCTCACGCCCTATCTGCGGCTCGACGCCCGGGGGGTGACGCTGATCACTCCGCGCGCCGACATGGGCCAGGGCGCCTATCACGTGCAGGCGGCGCTTCTGGCGGAAGAGCTCGACCTCGATCTGGCAGAGGTGCGCACCGATCCCGGCCCGCCGGGGGCGGCCTATTGGAATTCCGCGCTGGCCGAAGAGGCGGCGGAGTTCTCGGTACCCTCCGAAGGGCTGATGCGCACTGTCGCCGAAACCGCCGTCGGCGCGGTGATGAAGATGATGGGCATGCAGATCACCGGCGGCTCGACCACGGTGCCCGACCAGTTCGACAAGCTGCGCGCCGCCGCCGCTTCGGCCCGCGAAACGTTGAAGGCGGCCGCGGCTCACCAGACCGGCGTGGCGGCAGACAAGCTGCGCACCGAAAACGGCCAGGTTCTCCTGCCCGACGGCAGCGCCCTGCCCTATGCCGGGCTGATCCCGGCGCTGGCCGAGGTCGAGGTGGTGCAGGACGTGCCGCCACGCGATCCCTCGCAATGGCGCCAGCTCGGTCAGCCGATGCAGAGGATCGACATTCTGGCCAAGAGCACCGGCACCCAGGTCTATGGCATCGACGTCGAGGTCGACGGCATGGCGCATGCCGCCGTCAAGCTGAACCCGGCGCAGGGCGGCGAAATGCGGGGGTTTGACGCCAGCGCGGCCGAAAAGATGCGCGGCGTTCAGGCGGTGCTGCCGGTTACCGGCGGCGTCGCCGTGGTGGCTGACAACACCTGGCGCGCCTTTCAGGCGGCACAGGCGATCGAGGTGCAATGGGGACCGGCCGAGATGCCCGCCACGATGGCGGATCATTGGCAGGCCTTGGCGGACGCCTTCACCGAGGACGCCCGCGACAGCCGCCAGCGCGACGACGGCGATGTCGACACGGCGCTCGAGGCCGCCGAGGTGATCGAGGCCGAGTACCGCGCGCCCTATCTCGCCCATGCGCCGCTGGAACCGATCAGCGCCGTCGTGCGCGTGAGGGACGGCAAGGCCGAGGTCTGGACCGGCACGCAAGTTCCTCGCTTCGTTCAGAAAAATGTCGCCACCATTGCCGGGATCGCGGCCGAGGATGTCACGCTGCATGTGCAGATGATGGGCGGTTCCTTCGGGCACCGGCTCGAGGACGAGGTGGTCAAACGCGCCGCCGAAATCGCGGTGCAGATGCCCGGCGTGCCGATCAAGCTCACCTATTCGCGCGAAGAGGACATGACCCACGACTTTCCCCGCCAGATCGCCATGGCGCGGCTGCGCGGCACGGTCGACGCCGGCCAGGTCGCGGCGATGGATCTGTCGATCGCCAGCCCGTCGGTCATGGTCTCGCAGATGGGTCGCCAGGGCATTTCCGTCCCCGGCCCCGACAGCCAGATTGTCGCCGGCGCCTGGAACGCGCCCTTTGCCATTCCGCATCATCGGGTCACCGGCTACCGCGCCGCGCCGCTGGCGCCGATCTCGTCCTGGCGCTCGGTGGGCGCCTCGCACGCCGGCTTTTTCCACAATGCCGCGCTGGACGAGCTGATCCATGCCGCCGGGGCCGATCCGCTGGCGGAACGCCTGCGGCTCTGTAACGACCCGCTGGCGCGGCACGTGCTCGAGGCGGTGGGCGAGATGTCGTCGTGGGAGGGCGTGCTGGGCGATGGCCGGGGGCGCGGCGTGGCGCTGACCACCAGCTTCGGCGTACGCTGCGCCGAGGTGGTCGAGGTGCGGGCCACCGATGACGGCATCAGGCTCGAAAAGGTCTGGGTCGCGGCCGAGGTGGGCCGGGTGCTCGACCCGGTGAACTTCGAAAACCTGGTGCAGGGCGGCGTGATCTTTGCGCTGGGCCATGCGATCCACAGCGAGATCACCTATCGGGACGGCCGAGCGGAGCAGTCGAACTATGACGGCTATCCGGCCATGCGGCTATATCAGACCCCCGAGATCGCGGTGCGCGGGCTGGAGAACGGCGACAGGGTCCGTGGCATTGGCGAGCCGCCGGTGCCGCCCGCCGCCCCTGCCCTGGCCGGCGCGATCTTTGCCGCCACCGGCACACGGCTGCGCGAAATGCCGTTTGCGAAATTCGTCGATTTCGTCTGAAGCTCAGCGCTTCGGAAACACCGTGACAATCGCCAGGCCGGCGATCAGCAGCACCGCGCCCGCCAGCTTGGCGGGCGTCAGCACCTCGCCCACCACCACGGTCGCCAGCGCCCAGGCGGTCAGCGGCTCGATCAGCGCGAGGGTGACGGCGGTCGAGGCCGCGACCCGTCCCAGCCCCCAGGTGTAGAGCGCATAAGAGACGCCGGTGGCGCAGATGCCGAGAAACAGCATCGCCGGCCAGATGCCCGGCGCCGCCAGCCACCCCAGCGGCACGATCAGGAAGACCGGCAGCACCGCGACGGCGGCAACGGTGAAGGTGGCGGCGGCCACGGTGGCCGAGGGCGCGCGCTGGCTGATGCGGCTGGTGGCCAGTGAATAGGCGGCATATGCCGCGCCGCTCAGCGCCGCGAGGGCGACGCCGAACCCCGAGGCGCCGGCGTCCGCGCCCGACAGCACCAGCAACGCCGCGCCGCAGATCGAGATCGCCTGGCCGAAAGCACGCAGCCTGTCGGGCAACTGGCGTTTGATACCGATCTCATAGGCGGTGACCCAGAGCGGCGCCGAGCCGATGGCGATGGCCGTGCCGACCCCCACGCCGGTCTCGAGAACCGCCCAGAAAAACAACAGGTTATAAAGCCCGATCGCCAGCCCGGCAAAGATCACCACCGCCGGCGGCAAATCGCGAAAGGCCCGCCGGCTCTCAGGGCGCAGCGCCGCCAGAAAGATCAGCGCGGCGGCGCCGAAGGAGAGCCGCAGCGCCGCGACCACAAGCGGCTGCTTGCCCTCCGGCAACAGCGCCTGAACCGTGCCGGTGGTGCCCCAGAGCGCCGCCGCGGCGATCACCGCCGCGATGCCCATCATCCGTCCGCCCCGTGTCATGCCGCTGCCCCGCCAGAATGCCTTTTACCGCTGCCTATCGGGCCTGCGGCGGCGCGGCAATGCGCAAGATCTCAGCCAAGGCTTTCGGCAAATGCGGTGAAGTCTGCCAGCGCCGCCGGATCGGCCTCTTGCCCGGTGAAGCCCAGCAGATAGCCCCGGGTGCGCGCCACCCGGTCGGCCATCGGCTCGGTCTGGTCAAGCGCGTGATAGCCGAGCTGCATGAAATAGAGGATGCGGGCGCGGACATCGGCCTCGTAGCTGTCATATCCGTACCGTGCAAACATCGCGGTGACCGCCTTGATCCGGGCCTTGTCGGCCAGATCGATGCGGCGGCGCACCTGGCCGTCGCGGCGCGACCATTCGCGGATGGCGAAATCCAGCCCCTGATCGAAATGCGCCGGATCCATGAAACAGCGGAAGAAATTGCAGATCGCACCGGTGATCGTCGCCGCGGGCGCGGCACAATGGGCCTCGATCCGGGCGGTGTTGCGCGCCTCCCAATCGTCGAGCAATTGCGACAGAAGATCCTTGCGGCTCTTGAAATACCAGTAAAAGCTCGAGCGCGAGACCTCGAGCCGGGTGCCGATGGCCAGCACCTTGACCTCGGCCACACCATCGGTCACCAGAATATCGCGCGCCACGTTGAGCCAATCCTCGCGGGTGACCTTTATATGGCCGACCAGCGGCTCCTTGTCGGGATCGTCGCGGTGCAGCACCGGGCCGTTTGCCATGCGCTTGCCTCAGCTTTCCGGCGGCGCGCCGCCTTCGGCGCTGCGTCTGGTGATATAGGCGTGCAAGGCGGCGACGCGGGCGGGGTCGGTCCCGGGGCGTTTGCCGGCCGCGAGAATGCCCTGCCAGATGCCAGTGGCGCGTTCGGTGGCGTTCTGGCTGCCGGTTTCCTGCCAGCGGCCGTAATTCGACCAATCGGCGACCAGCGGCTGATAGAACTGGGTCTGATAGCGTTCCATGGTATGGGCGCAGCCAAAGAAATGGCCACCCGGCTGCACCTCGGCCAGGGCATCGAGCGCCAGCTCCGCATCGGCGGCGGATGTGGGCGTGCAGAGTTCGGCCACCATTTGCAGAACCTCCATATCGGTGATCAGCTTTTCATAGCCCAGCGTCAGCCCGCCTTCCAGCCAGCCCGCCGCATGGATCACCACCGTCGCGCCGGACAGCAGGCAGCCCCAGAGGCCGAATTGCGTTTCATTCGCCGCCTGCGCATCCGCCGCCGCCCCGGCCGCGCCGCTGGCGCAGCGCCATGGCAGGCCGATGTGTCGCGCCAACTGGCCGGCGACCAGCGAGGCGGTGAAATGCTCGGGCGTGCCAAAGGCCGGCGCGCCGGATTTCATGTCGACGTTCGAAGTGAAAGTGCCATAGAGCACCGGCGCGCCGGGCAGCGCCAGCTGGTTGAGGGTAATCGCGGCCAACGCCTCGGCATGGCTCAGCGTCATGGCACCGGCCACGGTGATCGGCGCCATCGCCCCCATCAGGGTAAAGGGCGTGACAATCACCATCTGGCCGTGGCGGGCGAAATCGATCAGTCCCTGGGCCATGGGAATATCGATCTGGCGCGGCGAATTGGTATTGATGACGGTGTAGCTCCAGGGCTCGGCGGCAAAAGCCGCGTCCGCCAGCCCCCTGAAATCGCGGATCATCTCGAAGCTCTCGCGGACCTGCGGGCTGCCGCGGCCATAGACGAAAGGCGATTTGTCCATCAATGTGAGTTGCGCCTCGATCATGAAGTAATGGCGCAAACTGGGTGCAATGTCCTGCGGTTCAAGCAGCGCCGAGACCATTTGCAGCGCGTCGAAATGATGGGTGAGCTGCACCAACTCGCGGAAATCTCGGCCGGTGCCGGGGCGGCGGCCGCGCAACCGGTCCGAGGCATGCGGCGTCCCGCCGCCGGGCTGGAACACCAGCCGGCCAAGCTCCAGCGTCACATCGCGCTCGGGCCGGCCGCCCTTCATCACCACACGGCGCGGCGCCGTGGCCAGCGCGGCGCGCACGATCTCGCGGCCGATGCGCACCATCTGGCTTTCCTCATCGACGCTTGCACCGGCGGACTTCAAAATCTGTCGCGCCTCAGGCAGCAGCACCTTGATGCCGGCGGTTTCCAGAAGGTCCAGCGCCGCCGTGTGGATCGCCGCGATCCGGTCGTCGGAAAAGGCCTTCATGATCGGGAACGGGCTGCGCAGCTCGGTGTAATCGATCTGGCGGTGATGCGCTTCTGCGCCGCGAGGAGCGCGCTTGCGGCGGCGAGATTTGGTGTGATCGCTCATCATGCCCTCATTGCCTTGCCTTGCGGGTCATAGGGCGAAGCCGCGATCACCCGCGCCGCCCGCGCCTTGCCCACCACATGCACCGTCAGGTCGGTGCCCACATTCGCCGCCTCGCGGTCCAGCATCGCCATCGCCAGCGACCGGCCGACGGAATGGCCATAGCCGCCCGAGGTGACGTAGCCCGCCAGCCGGTCGCCCTGCCAGACCGGCTCGTAGCCGCTGGCGTCGGCGTCTTCGGCATCGATCGCCAATGTGGCGATCACCCGGGCCGGGCCGTTGCCATCGCGTTCGGCGCGGGCCGCATCACTTCCGATGAACGCTTTCGACCAGTCGATCCAGCGGTCCATGCCGGTCTGTGCCGGGGTGTAGATCTGGGTAAATTCGCGCGACCAGATGCCAAAGCTCTTTTCCAGCCTCAGACTGCCGAGCGCCTCATAGCCGATTTCGCATATCCCGAGGTCCGCCCCCGCCGCCAGCAGCATGCGGCGCAGCGCGACATGTTCGGCGGCGGTGCAATTGATCTCGTAGCCCAGCGCGCCACTGACCGAGAGCCGGCCGACATGGGCGCGGATCAGCCCGATGTCGAAGCGCCCGCAGCCCATGAAGGGCAGCTCGGAAATCGGACCTTCGGTGAGCTGTTCCAATACCCGGCGGCTGTTCGGGCCGGAAAGCGAAAACCCCACCACCGCATCCGAAATGTCGCGCAGCGCCACCCCGGGGCGCGCATGATCGGCAAACCAGCGCATGTGCCATTCACGCAGGTAGTAGCTGCCCATGATCCACCAGATGCCATCGCCCCAGTTGAACACCGTCAGATCGCCCTTGAGCCGTCCGCTGGGCGAGAGCATCGGCGCCAGCCGGGTGCGGCCCGGCCCCGGCAGCCGACCGGCCAGCAGGTGATCGAGCCAGGCGGCGGCCTCCGGCCCCGTCACCTCGAAACGCGAAAAGCCCGAAATATCCAGCAGCCCCACGGCCTCGCGCGTGGCGCGCACCTCTTGGGCCACCAGATCGAAGGCATTGGAACGGCGCAGGCTCGGATGTTCCTCGAACCCCTCGGGCGCGAAGTAGAGCGGCACCTCCAGCCCCCAGCTCTCGCCCCAGCGTGCGCCGGCGGCGCACATGGCGTCATGCGCCGGGGCCATCTTGAGCGGCCGGCCAGCCGGCAGTTGCTCGTTGGGATAGGTCATCACGAAGCGGCGGGAATAGAACTGGCCGGTGGTTTCGCGGATATAGCTCTTGTTCGCCGCGTAGTCGCCGTAGCGCGCGACATCCATGCCAAAGACATCGGCCTCGGTCTCGCCGTGGATCATCCATTCCGCCAGCGATTTGCCGACACCGCCGCCTTGCAGGAACCCGGCCATGACCGCGCAGGCGCACCAATAGCCGGGCTTGCCGCGCACCGGCCCGACCAAGGGGTTGCCGTCCGGCGAAAAGGTAAAGGCGCCATGCACCCAGGTCTTGACGCCGACGCTTTCCAGCACCGGGAAACGTTTGAAGACGTGGCACAGCTCGCTTTCGATCCGGTCGGGTTCCTCCTGCAACAGCTCGACCCCGTAATTCCAGGGTGCGCCGTCCATCATCCAGTGCTTGGGGGTCAGCTCATAGATCCCCACCAGCATCCCCTGCTGATCCTGCCGCGAATAGGTAAAGCCTTCGAGATCGACGCACATCGGCAGTTCCCGCTCCAGCCCCTGCAATTGCGGGATGGTGTCGGTGATCAGGTAATGATGCGCCAGCGGCGAGACCGGCAGCTCGACCCCGGCCATCCGCCCGACCTGCTTGGCCCAGAGCCCGCCGGCGTTGACCACATGTTCGCAGCTCACGGTGCCCTGCTCGGTCACCACCTGCCAGCCGCCGGGCACCTGATGCAGTTCGAGCACGCGGTTCTTCTCGATCACCTCGGCGCCGCGCTTTTTCGCGGCGATGGCATAGGCATGCACCGTGCCGGTGGTATCGACATACCCTTCGCGGTCGGCCCACATGCCGCCGAGGATGCCCTCGGTGTTGAGCACCGGCGAGAGCTGCGCCGCCTCGTCGGGGGTAATAAGGTGCACGTCGTCGATGCCGATGGATTGAAAGGTGCGGTAATTGGCCTGCAACCATTCCCAACGGTCGGGGGTGCCGGCCAGATGCATGCCGCCGGTCATATGCATGCCGATGGACTGGCCGCTTTCCGCCTCGACCTCTGACAGCAGGTCGATGGTATAGCCTTGCAGCGCCGCGATATTTGGATCGGCGTTCAAGGCATGAAAGCCCCCAGCCGCATGCCAGCTCGACCCTGCGGTCAGCACGTCGCGCTCGATCAGGCAGACATCGGTCCAGCCATACCGGGCCAGATGATAGAGCACCGAGGCGCCCACGACGCCTCCCCCGATCACGACCACGCGGTATTGCGATTTCATGGCGCTCTCCCTGGCTGTCAGGGCGACGGTAGGACGGGTCTCTGATTCCGTCTAGACATTTTTGTCCAATGCTCTCGCGATGCCTTCAGCGACGCTGCGGCGACGCGAACAAATCGCCAGCCGGGGCTTTTCCCGTCGGGGCAAATCGCCTAGACGTCGCCGCGCGGGACGACAACCGGGCGAGATCATGAGCTACACCATTCTGGAACGCTGCGAGGCCAAGGGCCTGCGCATGACCGGCCAGCGACGGGTCATTGCGGCAGTGCTGGAAGACAGCGACGATCACCCGGACGTCGAAGAGCTTTATGCCCGCGCCTCGGCCCGCGACGCGGCGATTTCCATTGCCACGGTCTATCGCACGGTGAAACTGTTCGAAGAGGCCGGCATTCTGGAAAAGCACGAATTCGGCGACGGCCGGGCGCGCTATGAAGATGCCGAGCGCGACCACCACGACCATCTGATCGACATGAACTCGGGCGCGGTGATCGAATTCGTCGATCCCGAGATCGAGGCCTTGCAGGAAAAGATCGCCGAAAAGCTGGGTTATCGGCTCAAGGGGCACCGGCTCGAGCTCTATGGGGTGCCGCTCAAGAAGTAAGCGCCTTGGCTTCCCGCTGTGCAGAGGATAGTCAGGGCGGGATACTTAACATTGAAAGTAAGCTGATGCAGGTGCTGCGCGCGATCCTTTTCATGACGGCGTCGATGGCCTGCCTCGCGCTGAGCGATCTGTTCATCAAGCTTTCGGCGCAAAGCCTGCCGCCCGGGCAGGTGATGTTCTTTCTCAGCCTTGGCGGCACGCTTCTGTTCATGCTGATCGCGGCACTGCGCGGCATCCCGCTTGTCAGCCCGGCGTTCTGGCATCCGACTGTGATGTCCCGCAACCTGGCCGAGGTGCTCGCGGCCCTGGGGATGGTGACCGGCATCGCCTGGACACCGCTGCCGATGGTGGCGGCGATCATGCAGACCACACCCCTGCTTGTCACCCTGGGCGCGGCGCTGTTTCTGGGCGAGGCCGTGGGCTGGCGCCGCTGGGCCGCGATCCTGGCCGGGCTGGTCGGCATGCTGCTGGTGATCCGGCCGGGCATGGCGGGGTTCGAGCCGGCGGCGCTTCTGGTGGCGCTTGGCGCCTGTGGGCTGGCGGCACGCGATCTTCTGACGCGACGGGTGCCGGCGGCGATCAATTCGCTGACCCTCTCGACCTGGGGATTTGGCGCGACGGTGCCGGCGGGGCTGGTGCTGATGCTGATCATGGGGCCGGACTGGAGCACCGGCGGCGGCGGATTTGCCTATATCGGCGTGGCCGTGGTGGTCACCACCTCGGGCTATTACCTCGTCACCGCCGCGATGCGGCTTGCGCCGGCGGCCATCGTCTCGCCGTTCCGCTACAGCCGGCTGGTCTTTACCATGGGGCTTGGCGTGATCGTCCTGGGCGACCGACCCGATACGCTGACGCTGCTGGGCGCGACGATCATCCTGATCTCCGGCCTCTACACCTTTTTCCGCGAACGACAGCTGGCCAGGGCGCAGGTCCAGGCCCCGGCCTGAGCGAGATTCGCGACAGGCCGCCCTGCCCGCACGATACGCAGGGCCTGCCGCAAGGGCAGCAGCGCGGCGGTGCGCTGCAACGGCGCACTTGTTAGCGCTAACCAAACTGGTTCCCAAAGCCCGAGGCCTCTGTTAAGGAGGCACCAACTTTATCGTCATGAGGGACATGCCCATGAGCACTATCATTGATATCCATGCACGCGAAATTCTCGACAGCCGCGGCAACCCGACCGTCGAAGTCGACGTCACCCTGGAAGACGGCACCATCGGCCGCGCCGCCGTGCCCTCGGGCGCCTCGACCGGCGCCTATGAGGCCGTCGAAAAACGTGACGGCGACAAGGCCCGCTACATGGGCAAGGGCGTTCTCGAAGCCGTGGCCGCGGTCAATGGCGAGATCGCCGACGAGATCGTCGGCATGGATGCGACCGAACAGGTCTCGATCGACCTGGCGATGTGCGAGCTCGACGGCACCGACAACAAGGGCCGGCTCGGCGCCAATGCCATCCTTGGCGTGTCGCTGGCAGTGGCCAAGGCGGCCGCAGATTACACCGCGCAGCCGCTCTTCCGCTATGTCGGCGGCACCTCGGCTCGTGTCCTGCCGGTGCCGATGATGAACATCATCAACGGCGGCGAACATGCCGACAATCCGATCGACATCCAGGAATTCATGATCATGCCGGTCGCCGCGGAGAACATCCGCGACGCGGTGCGCATGGGGTCCGAAGTGTTCCACACCCTGAAGAAAGAGCTCTCGGCCGCCGGCATGTCGACCGGCCTCGGCGACGAAGGCGGTTTCGCGCCCGAGCTGGGCTCGACCCGCGAGGCGCTCGACTTCATCCTCAAGTCGATCGAGAAGGCCGGCTACAAGCCCGGCGAAGACATCTATCTCGCCATGGATTGCGCCGCGACCGAATACTTCAAGGACGGCAAATACCAGATGAAGGGCGAAGGCAAATCGCTGACGTCCGAGGAAAATGCCGACTATCTTGCCGCGCTCTGCAACGACTACCCGATCATCTCGATCGAGGACGGCATGTCCGAGGACGACTGGGACGGCTGGAAAATCCTCACCGACAAGCTGGGCGACAAGATCCAGCTTGTGGGCGATGACCTGTTCGTCACCAACCCGACCCGCCTGGCCGACGGCATCGAACGCGGCGTGGCAAACTCGATGCTGGTCAAGGTCAACCAGATCGGCTCGCTCACCGAGACGCTGAAGGCGGTCGATATGGCCCACCGCGCGCGCTATACCAACGTCATGTCGCACCGCTCGGGAGAGACCGAGGACGCCACCATTGCCGATCTCGCCGTGGCCACCAACTGCGGCCAGATCAAGACCGGCTCGCTGGCGCGCTCGGACCGGCTGGCCAAATACAACCAGCTGATCCGCATCGAAGAGATGCTGGGCGAGACGGCGGAATATGCCGGGCGGTCGATTCTGAAGAAATAACCTTTTGCCGCCTCGGGTGGCATGGGTCTAGGGTCTCTCCATTCGCTTGGAGAGGCCCTTTTTGTTGCCGGACCTACGGATCATATCGCCCCGCACCCCCGCCGAGCTCGAGGCGGTCCGACAGCTGTGCTGGGAGTACCGGGCCTATCTGATGTCGCTCTCGGCCTTTGACGCCGAACTGGTCACCTTGTTCTACCCCGAGGCCAAATATGCCGCGCTGATGGAGCAGATCGCCGAGAGCCATGCGCCGCCGCACGGCTTCATCAGATTGGCGATGCTGGGCGAATCATCCGTAGGGTGCGGAATGGTGCATTCGCTCTCCCCAAGGTCGGCCGAAATCAAGCGAGTCTATGTCACAGACACCACCAGAGGCATAGGCGCAGGCTATGCACTCATGCAGTCCTTGATCGCAGAATGTCGGAGATTGCACTTTGAACGTATCCTGATGGATACGTCCAAACCGCTTGTTGCGGCGCAGAGGCTCTATCTGTCGCTCGGCTTTCGCCTGCGCGGCCCCTATCAACCGGTGCCCCCCGAAGCCGAGGGGCACCTGCTGTACTTTGAAATGACGCTTTAGCAGGGCGCCTTGTAGTAGGTCCCGTCGCCACGCGCGTAGGCGCAGCTGCCGGTGGCGGTGTTCTGCGCCACGACCGTCCCTGCCGCCGCGCCGGCCAGAGCCGAGATCAGGCGCCAGTTGTCATCAGCCTCGAGAGCGGAGGCCGCGATAAGGCCCGCTGCCGCGCCGCCGGTCACACCAACGACAGAACGTTGCTCAGGTGTCAGGGACTCGCAGGCCGCGAGGCCAGTGAGCGCAAAGGCCGCAGCCGCAATACTTGGGAGTTTCATCTGTGTCTCCTGGTTCCAGTGTTGATGACCCCGAACCTAGTGCCGCTGCGCGTCGGGGCCAGCCGGATTATGCCGCCAAGCGCGTTTTTGCGTAAAAACTTTTATGGTCGGCGAAACCCCGCCGAAACCGCTTTGGCCAAAGCGAAATAGTCAAACGGCTGACGTGCCGAATACCCACGTCAACATCTATAGGCAGAGACTATCATTGGTAATTCAGTGCAACTTACAAATTAGCCAAAGCGCCTCGACACAATCGATACAACCTGTGCGGTCGCTAAATCAGCCTGATTTACATATTGCGTGACGCGAACGCCACGGTAATCAATGTAACATCAATACCAACAACTGTTTAAAATCAACGTATTAACTCAAGTCCGCCGTTACTTCACATATTAAACAGCATCTGACATGCACCTTTTTGGTTGAATTGCTAATTTTGTTAAATATGATGAACTCAACTAAAAGATAACAAGATCCTACCGAGGCAGTGATGAAATACGAACGCTACATGACACTTCTGTTGCGTCTGTTCTGTGGGTACACGCTCCTGCTGTGTGCCCTCACGACAATCGGCGTTTACCGGGGGCCGTTTTCCCATTCATGGATGAACTTCGACTACGTGTCGCAGTTTCGCTTCATGACCGTCCCCCTCGTCCTGCTGATCCTGATCTTCGCACTGTGGCTGATGCTGGGCATCCGCACCCGCATCATCGCCTTTTCGTCGATGGTCCTGATCACGGTGTTGATCCTGTTTGATTTTACCGCCCCCTATGCTGTCTACGGTCCGGCGGCCGTCTGGGAATTCCTGCATGCCACAGGCTTCCTCTTCGCGCTGCTGATCCTGACAATCCAGGGCGGTGGCGAGACGGCCCTTGTCCGTGGTGGTTGGCAAGGCCTGTTCTAGCCTTCCCCGGCCGGAACCTTTTTTTACCACCAGCTCTACTAACTTGGACGGGATATATTCCCGTCCATTTTTCGTTTGGGCCTGCGCTTGCTCCGGCCCCTTCGGGCCAGGCCGGAGACGGCCACAGGCGCCGGTGCCCTGCCGGCGCCCAAGGACCGCGCCCCGCCACAACGACGCCAAGACCGCGGCGCCGGGCGACTGGGGACCTGAAATTTTGGAAATGATCATGTGCGGCCGCGCCGCATGGGCCAGATCGGGGCCACCCCGGTCCTGCCGAGGCGTGGCCCGGCCGGTGCGGGACCGGCCGGGTCTGGCGGCGCTCAGCCGCGGTGTTTCAGGACGTATTCCACCAACTGGCGGGTCGAGCCGTCCTTGCTCTCGGCGCTTTCCTCGCCGGCGACGATCGGGCCCAGCGCGGTGGCCAGCTCCTTGCCCAGTTCGACGCCCCATTGGTCGTAGGAGTTGATGTCGAGAATGACGCCTTCGACAAAGACCCGATGCTCGTAAAGCGCCACGATTTGGCCGAGTATCTCGGGCGTCAGCTGCGGATAGATCAGCGTGGTCGAGGGCCGGTTGCCGGGAAAGACCCGGTGCCGTGCCTGCCGTTCCATCTCGTCGCCCTCGAACTTGCCGGCCACCTTCTCGCGCGCCTCGTCGAGCGTGCGGCCGCGCATCAGCGCCTCGGATTGCGCCAGGCAATTGGCGACCAGAAGCTGATGGTGATGCGCCAGTTCGGGCTCATGGCCTTCGGCGGCGACCAGAAACTCGCAGGGAATGACCCGCGTGCCCTGGTGAATGAGCTGATAGAAAGCGTGCTGACCGTTGGTCCCCGGCTCGCCCCAGACCACCGGCCCGGAATTGTGGCCAAGGTCCGATCCGTCGATGGCGACGCTCTTGCCGTTGCTCTCCATCTCGAGCTGTTGCAGGTAGGCCGGCAGGCGCACAAGCCGGTTGTCATAAGGCAGGACCGCGCGGGTGGCGTGGCCCAGCACCTGGTTGTGCCAGATCCCCACCAGCGCCAGCAGCACCGGCATGTTCTCGGCAAACTCCGCCTCCTTGAAGTGCCGATCCATCGCCTGGCCGCCACGCAGGAAGGCGCGGAAGGCATCGGAGCCGATGCCGATCATCAGCGACAGGCCAATCGGACCCCAGACGGAATAACGCCCGCCAACCCAATCCTCGAAGCCGAAGACGCGGGCCGGGTCGATGCCGAAAGCGCCGGTCTTTTCCTGATCCGTGCTCAGCGCCGCGAATTGCGCCGCCGGATCCGAGACCTTTTCCGACATCCAGGCTCGCGCGGTGCGGGCATTGGTCATCGTCTCGATGGTGGTAAAGGTCTTGGACGCCACGATCACCAGCGTGGTTTCCGGGTTCAGCCCGCGCAGCGTATCGGCAATGTCGGCGCCGTCGACGTTCGACACATAGTGCACCCGCGGGCCGTCCGCATATGGCGCAAGCGCCTTGTAGGCCATCACCGGCCCCAGATCCGATCCGCCGATGCCGATGTTGACCACATCGGTGATCGCGCCGCCCTGCCCCCGGAAGCTGCCGTCGCGCACCTGGCCGGCAAAGTCGCTCATCCGGTCCAGCGTCTTCAGGACGCCGGGCATGACATCCTCGCCGTCGACCGCCACCGGCGCGCCGTCGAGGTTGCGCAGCGCGGTATGAAGCACGGCGCGGCCTTCGGTTTCATTGATCTTCGCGCCCGAGAACATCGCATCGCGCTTGGTTGCGACGCCGGCGTTTTCGGCCAGTTCGAGCAGCGCCGCAAGCGTGGCGGCGTCAATGTTGGTCTTGGAAAAATCAAACAGGGTCTGGTCGAAACTGGTAGAGAAGGCCTCCGCGCGCCCGGGGTCTTCGAACAGCTCGGTGATTTTACGGGTCTCGGCGTCCTGCGCCAGAGACTTCAGCTTGGTCCACATGAATTCCATGTCCTTCGTAAGGCCGGTTGATCTGTTCAGGGCGCCCAATGCACCTGGGCCTGCGACAGCACGGCCGCCACCGGCGCTTCGCTGGGCTTGAGGTGGCGGGCACGTTCCAGCGCCTCGCGCTTTTCCGCGCCAAAGATGATGATGTGCTTGGACATGGCCCCATCGAGCACCGGCGCGGTCAGGGTGATCCGCGGCTCGGGCGCGCCGGGGGCACGCATTGCCATCAGCGCCGGCGCCTTGGGATCGAGCGCCTCGGCCAGCTTGTCGGCGCCGGGAAAGAGCGAGGCGGTGTGCATGTCGGCCCCCATGCCCAGCACCAGCACCTGAATGGGCAGCCGCGGGGTGATATTGGCCTCGAGCTCTTCCAGCCGTTCTTCGGGCGCATCGCCCGGCAGATAGAGCGGCAGATACCGCGCCGCCGCCGCCCGTTCGACCAGAAGCCGCTGCCGCAGCAGACGGGTGTTGGAACGCTCGCTGTCCTCGGGCACCCAGCGCTCGTCAGAGAGCATGACGTCGACCCGGCTCCAATCCAGATCGGCGGCGCAGAGATCGTCGAAGATCGGCCCTGGCGTGGTGCCGCCCGGCACCGCCATCAGCACCCGGTCCTCGTGTTCCAGCGCCGCACGCAGCTCGCCGGCCAGTTTGTTGGCGACGTCGATCGCCAGCATTTCACGGTCAGGATAGTCGACGAAGTCCATGACATGTCCTTTCTTGTCTCAGTTGCGGTGCCGGGAGATCAGGGTCTGATTTCCCGCCATTTGCGGCCGTCGCGGTGCATCAGCATCAGCGAATCCTCTGGCCCCGACGACATCGGGTCATAGAGTTTGGGCACGTCGTTGCGCGCTTCCCAGCCCTCGATGATCGGATCGGTCCAGGCCCAGGCGGCCTCGACCTCGTCGCCACGCATGAAGAGCGTCTGGTTGCCGCGGATCACATCCATGATCAGGCGCTCGTAGGCATCCGGCACCTCTTCGGCATCGGGCCCCAGCGCGTCAGAGAACGACATGTCGAGCGGCACATCAACAAGACGCATGCCCCCCGGCCCCGGTTCCTTGATCGTCACCCCGAGCTCCATGCCCTCGTTCGGCTGAAGCCGGATGGTCAGGATATTGCGATGGCGCCCGGCGTCATCGTCAAAGATCGAATGCGGGGTTTCCTTGAAGACCACGGCAATCTCGCTGGTGCGCGCCCGAAGCCGCTTGCCGGTGCGCAGATAGATCGGCGTGCCGGCCCAGCGCCAGTTCGAGATATGGCACTTCAGCGCCACGAAGCTTTCGGTGCGCGAGCGCGGGTTCTCGGCATGGTCGCGATAGCTGCCTTCGTCGCCCTGGGCGTCATACTGGCCGCGCACGATGTGATGCGGCTCGACCGGTTCGAGCGCGCGGATCACCTTGAGCTTTTCGTCGCGCACCGCGCCCGGTTCGAATTTCGAGGGCGGCTCCATGGCAATCAGGCAGAGCAGCTGCATCAGGTGGTTCTGCACCATGTCGCGCATCGCGCCGGATTTGTCGTAATAGCCGCCACGGCCGCCGACGCTGACGGTCTCGGCCACGGTGATCTGGATGTGGTCGATGTACTGGCTGTTCCACAGCGGCTCGAACAGCATGTTGCCGAAACGGACCGCCATCAGGTTCTGCACGGTTTCCTTGCCGAGGTAATGGTCGATCCGGTAGATTTGATCCTCGTGGAAATAGGCCGCCAGCGATTTGTTCAGCGCCTGCGCCGAAGCCAGATCGCGGCCAAAGGGTTTTTCCACCACGATGCGCGCGTCGCGCTTGGCCAGCCCGTTGTTCTTGAGCCGCTCCGCGATATCGCCGAAGAGCGAAGGCGCCACCGAAAAGTAGAAGGCCTTGACGGTGTCCTTGCGCAGCAGGTCCTTGAGCTCCTGCCAGCCGCCCTCGCCCTGGGCGTCGACCTGCACATAGCTGAGACGACTGAGAAACCCCTCGAGCTCGGGGCATTCCTCGGGCCGCCGACCGTCGAATTCATGGATCGCGTCGCGCACCATCTGGCGATAGCCCTCGGCATCCATCTCGGAACGCGCGGCGCCGATCACCTGGGCGTCCTGCGGCATCTGACCGGCGCAGAACCGGCGAAACAGGCCGGGAAGAATCTTGCGGCGGGCCAGATCGCCCGTGCCGCCAAACACAACCAGATCAAACGGGTTCACAGGGATGACACGTGAAACCATGAGCTATCCTTTTGCTGTCATTGGTCTTTTTTAAGACCGGCATCAGTTTCCGCCGCAACGCTGTTAGCGCTAACTTCCGGCTTCGGTGCCTCACTACCCGGTTGGTCGCGAAAAGTCTAACACGCATTTTGCGCATCACAATGGCGTCAGGCTCAGTGTTGAGCATTGGCAACGTTTCGCCCGCAAGTTACCCCGGAAGAAACGGGAGATATGCGACAAGTTCATGAAAGATCAAACGCTTTCCGACGCCAATGTCGGCAAATTCATCGACCCCAACCTGACCGCCAAGGGCGAGCCGCGCGCCAAGGTCGCGCTCAGCGATCCGCAGACCCTGTGGTTCAACACCGGCACCCTGTGCAACATCGAATGCGCGAATTGTTATATCGAAAGCTCGCCCAGCAACGATGCACTGGTCTATATCACCGAGTCCGAGGTGGCGCGCTTTCTCGATGAACTCGAGGCGCGGCGCTGGGGCGTGCGCGAGATCGGCTTTACCGGCGGTGAGCCCTTCATGAACCCCGAGATGGTCGCCATGGCGCGCGTTGCGCTGGCGCGCGGCTACGAGGTTCTGATCCTGACCAATGCCATGCGACCGATGATGCGCAAACGCGTGCAGGCGGGGATTGCCGAGCTTCAGGCGGAATACGGCGACAAGCTCACGCTGCGCGTCTCACTCGATCACTGGAGCCGGGTGCATCACGACGCCGAGCGCGGCGAGGGCAGCTACGAGTCCACGCTTGTCGGCATGCGCTGGCTGCGCGATCAGGGCGTGCGCATGGCGGTTGCCGGGCGGATCATCTGGGCCGAGAGCGAAGCGGCGGCGCGACAGGGCTTTGGCCGGCTCTTTGCCGACGAAGGCTTTGCCATCGACGCCGACAGCCCGGCAGAGACGGTGCTGTTTCCCGAAATGGACACCCGGGTCGAAGTGCCCGAGATCACCACCGCCTGCTGGGGCATCCTGGGCAAATCGCCCAAGGATGTGATGTGCTCCTCCTCCCGGATGGTGGTCAAGCGCAAGGGCGCCGGGCATCTTTCGGTGCTGGCCTGCACGCTCCTGCCGTATGAGCCCGAGTTCGACCTCGGCCAGACGCTGGAAGAGGCCGAGCGCCCGGTCGCGCTCAACCATCCCCATTGTGCCAAGTTCTGCGTGCTGGGCGGGGCGAGCTGCTCGGGCTGAGCCGCGCGGCCCCGCCTGAGCAGGGCCGCAGGGCCAAAGCCCGGTCTCGCGTGCGGCCTTACTGTCCCAGCATCCAGCGGCCATCGGGCCAGAAGGCATGGAAGGCAAAGGCGAACAACATGTCATGTGGCAGGTCGCGGCCCGACGCGTCGCGCACCCGGATGGTGCCGACTTCCCTGCCCTGATCGATCCGGCTGGCGTCCAGCGCCGAGGCCTGACCTTTGCTCCAGGTCAGCGTGACGCCGGCTTCGCTAATCTTCTGCTGGGTGTCGAAACGCGACATCGGCCAGGCCCGGTCGCCGACCCGCACCACCCGCATCAGCGGCGGAATGCCATGCGGTGGCATCTCGCCGTTATAGAGGAAGGGCTGCTTCGAGCTGTCGTAGTTGCGATAGGGGTTGCGGCCGTAATCGCGGGACCATGACGGCTCTTTCATCACCAGCCCCTGGGGGTTGCGCTCCTTGAACTGCGCCCAGCTTTCCATCCAGGTCGGCAGGGTGTCGAGCACGGTGCCGGTCAGATCGCCGACAATCGCCTCGCCCAGGGCCTGCTGCCACCAGCTCTCGGTCTGGCGGTCATACATCACCATGTCGGAATTGCGCAGCTTGCCCGAAACCCCGAAGCTCAGCACACCGTGGCGCGTGCGCCGGTCGAAGGTGATGCCGGAGTTGCACAGCGGGCAGAAGGTGACGGCGATCGGCACCCCGGCCACGGTGTCATTGACGATTTCGTGCCAGGTCAGATATCGGATCGGATAGGCACGCGGCTCGGCGCCCCTGACCTCGACGGTGATGACCGGTTCGCGCGCCCCGATCCGGGTTTCGCGCGCCGCCGGAATGAAACCGGGATTGTCGAGCGCCGGTATGCCGTCCTTGGGCGGGCCGCCCGAGAGGATTTCGGACCAGGCGTCGACGGTGGTCTTGTTGAAATTGGTATCGGGCCATTCGCCCTGCCAGGCCCTCGGTTCGGCCGTGGCCAGCGTGGCCAGCGCCGCACAGACCGCGGCAAGAATGGTGGTTCTGAAAATCATGGCGCATCCCCTTTTCTTCAGGATGCGCCGCGCGGGGGGCCCTTGCCTAGCCCCCCGCACGCGGGTTTGATCATCCGTGCACACCCGCCCCCGCGTCCCGGACCCCGATCCGGGACCTCGCGGTCGATGACCGGGAAACCCCGGATCACGTCCGGGGCAGGCTCCCGGTTCAAGTCCGGAGCGGGCTCCCGGATCAGGTCAGGCGCCCGCGAAGGATGTCACTCGGTGACGGTCACCGTTTTCATCAGGTCCGGCGCGCCCACGACCGCACCATTCGGCCCGGTGCCGCGATGGATGGCGTCGACCACCTCCATACCTTCGGTCACTTCGCCGACGACGGTGTATTGCCCGTTCAGGAAATACCCCGGCTCGAACATGATGAAGAACTGCGAATTGGCGCTGTTGGGCGATTGCGAGCGGGCCATACCGACTACGCCGCGCTCGAAAGCGAGATCGGAGAACTCCGCCGGCAGGTCGGGCTTGTCCGAACCGCCGCGGCCCGCCATCTGCATCGAGAAGCCTTCAGCCTGGGATTTGCCGAACTGCACGTCGCCGGTCTGTGCCATGAAGCCGTCGATCACCCGGTGAAACACCACGCCGTCATAGGCGCCGGCCGCCGCCAGCTCGGTGATCTGCGCCACGTGTTTCGGGGCGACATCCTCGAAGAGATCGATGCTGACGGTGCCATTGGCCGCGCCTTCGATCTCGATTTCGAGACCGGTGGCGCCTGCCGGCGCACCCGCCAGACCTGCCAGCACCGGGCCGGCCATCACGCCGAGGGCAAGGGTCAGTTTACGCATCGGCGGCCACCTTGACCGAGATCATCCGGTCCGGCTCCGCAGGCGGCTCGCCGCGGGTGATGGCATCGACATGTTCCATGCCCGCGACCACGCGGCCATAGACGGTGTATTGACCGTTGAGGAAATGGTTGTCCTTGAAGTTGATGAAGAACTGCGAATTGGCGGAATTCGGGTTCTGCGAGCGGGCCGCGCCCAGGGTGCCGCGGTCATGCGGCAGCTTGGAGAATTCGGCCGGCAGATCGGGCTTGTCGGAGCCGCCGGTGCCGGCCATGCGGATGTTGAACCCGTCTTCCATGTCGCCGTGCTGCACGTCGCCGGTCTGCGCCATGAAACCGTCGATCACCCGGTGAAAGGCGACGTTGTCATATTCGCCGGAGCGCGCCAGCTCTTTCATGCGCTCGGCATGTTTGGGGGCCACGTCGGGCAACAGCTCGATGGTGACAGTGCCGCCCTTGAGTTCCATCAGGATGGTGTTTTCGGGATCCTTGATCTCGGCCATAGGGCCCTCCTCTGCATGCAATTGGCCTGATACCTAATTTGCCAGCGCGCCCGCGGCAAGCACGCGATTGACCCTCCGGCCGTTAGCGGCCAAACAAGGCGCAACCTGAACCCTAGGGAAGGAACACCGAGATGGGCTGGAAAACTCTCGACGACATGGACCTCGACGGCAAGATCGTGCTGACGCGTGTCGACATCAACGTGCCGATGGATAACGGCAAAGTGACCGATGACACCCGCATTCAGCGCATCGTTCCGACGATCCGGGATATCCTCGCCAAGGGCGGCACCCCGGTGATGCTGGCCCACTTCGGCCGCCCCAAGGGCAAGCCGGTGCCCGAGATGAGCCTGCGACAGGTGGTGCCCGCGCTCGAAGCCGCGCTCGGCCAGGCGGTCACCTTTGTCGAACGCCCCTCACGCGAGGCGCTGGACGATCTGGCCCCGGGGACCATCGTGCTGGTGGAAAACACCCGGTTCTCCGAGATGGAAGAGAAGAACGATCCCAGGATGGCGCAATTCCTCGCCTCGCTGGGCGACGTCTACTGCAACGACGCGTTTTCCGCCGCGCACCGCGCCCATGCCTCGACCGAGGGCGTGGCGCGGCTGCTGCCGGCCTGCGCCGGCCGGCTGATGCAGGCCGAACTTTCGGCGCTGGAAAAGGCGCTCGGCCAACCGGAGCGCCCGGTGGTGGCCGTGGTTGGCGGCGCCAAGGTCTCGACCAAGCTCGACCTGCTGGGCAATCTGGTCAGCAAGGTCGATCATCTGGTGATCGGTGGCGGCATGGCCAATACCTTCCTCGCCGCGCAGGGAATCGACGTCGGCAAATCGCTGGCCGAACATGACATGACCGACACCGCCCGCGAGATCATGGCCAAGGCCCAGGCCGCCGGCTGCAACATCCTGCTGCCCTTCGACGTGGTGGTCGCCCGCGAATTCAAGGCCGGGGCCGAAAACGAGACCGTCGCCGCCGATGCCTGCCCCGCCGACGCGATGATCCTCGACGCCGGGCCGGAGACGGTGAAGAAGGTGGCCGAGGTGCTGGAAGGCGCCAAGACGCTGATCTGGAACGGCCCGATGGGCGCCTTCGAGATCGAGCCTTTCGACCGCGCCACCAATGCCGCCGCGAAACAGGCCGCCGAACTGTCCAAGGCCGGCAGGCTGATCTCGGTCGCCGGTGGCGGCGACACCGTGGCGGCGCTCAACAAGGCCGGGGCGGCCGAGGATTTCACCTATATCTCCACCGCCGGCGGCGCCTTTCTCGAATGGATGGAAGGCAAGACCCTGCCCGGCGTCGCCGCCCTCGGCTGACACCTCCGACCAAGGCCGGAGGCCCGGAGCAGGCGTTGCACACAGGCGCCCTCGCAGATCGTTGCGAGGGCATTTGACCTTGGGTGCCTGCTGGCGGACGAAGCGGTTGTTCACGCCGAAGCGGCGAATGACGGCACCCAGCCCAGAACGGCCGTTCGAACTTAACTCATTAGCGGACTAGCTATTGAGATTGCCTCTGTCGTTTTCTAACTCTTCTAAAACTGAAAAATCCATCTCGTGAGTGAATTGAACAACATTTGCCGCCATAGATATGAATGACGCCAATACGATTGCGACACATGTGGTGTAGACCGCCCATCCGGCGACATTATCAGTTAACCCTGAATGGGCAATATACAAAATGCTAACGATTGCGAGGAACCACAAAGCAAGCAGGATTACTGATAAGGATCCAACGAGGAGGCTATAAAAAATTCTTCCACTTTTCGATACCTTAAAGCCGGGGATTCGCCCGTCAACAGGAGCCTCTTTACAGTATTTTACGAACAACCACGTAGGAGCGTGGGCAGCAGCAAATAAATCGGGATCAAGCTCGTTCTTTCCTAGTACATCACTTGTCACAGCAGCAATCACTGCGTTGTACAGTTGTAGTGAAAGAAACGTGTAGGTTACCATCAATACGTTTAAAGCTGCCACGATCAGGCTAAGCTCTAAAAACGCGGGTACTTCTGCTATTGACGCGCCTGTTCCGGGAACTTGGATGTTTCCCCCACTCCAAGCTACGAACGCCAAGAACAGTGAAATCGTGAGAGTACGAATGAGGTTGTTTTGCTGACCCTCAAGCTTCGCCCTTTGGTCTATCAATCCTTCGAGAAGGTTCTCATTTATTTCATCTAGGCCAAGCCGTTTCTGCCGCCGAAGCTCATCAGCGGTAAACATGCTGGCACGAACATAGAGGCTTTGTTTTAAGGTGTATCTTTTTGTCATATCACGAAGTCAGTTTTGAAACCAAAAAGCTCTCACACAAGGGCTTGCTTTGCAAGCGAAGCTGACATGAGCCAAGCTTTGTAAAGTCTGCTTCCTGCGCATTGCAGCCGTTCGCGCGTAGCGCAGCATCAAATAGTCCGGCCTCCAAGCCCCCCTTCCCCCTGGATGGATCGCGCGCGCCGTCGCCCGCCCAGGCTCCCCTCGCGCAAGGCGCCCGGGCCCGCCGGCCCTTGTCCGAGGCCACGCCCGGTGCGCCGCGCCTGCCCTGTCGCCCCGTGGGCAACAGAGCGGCCAAGTTAGCGCCATCACGCCGCGCTGCACATTGCAAGCGCCGGCCCCCTCGCTTACCACTGCCAGACAGGGGGCGGTCACGCCCCGGTGATCAACTTTCGGGACGGACATTTCCATGAGCAACGACGCAATGGCCAAGCAGATGGCCAACAAGGACGGCTTTATCGCGGCACTCGACCAGTCGGGCGGCTCGACCCCCAAGGCGCTGCGTCTTTACGGCATCGAGGAAGACGCCTATTCCGGTGACGAAGAGATGTACGGCCTGATCCACGAGATGCGGGCCCGGATCATCAAATCCCCGGCCTTTTCCGGCGACAAGGTGATCGGCGCGATCCTGTTCGAACGCACCATGGACGGCGACATCGACGGCACGCCCACCGCCGAATACCTCTGGGACACATGCGGCGTCGTGCCCTTTCTCAAGGTCGACAAGGGGCTTTGCGAACCGACCGATGGCGTCAAGCTGATGAAGGCCATTCCCGGTCTCGACGCGCTCTGCGCCCGCGCCGTGGGCAAGGGCATCTACGGCACCAAGATGCGTTCGGTGATCGATGCGGCCAACCCGGCCGGCATCACCGCCATCGTCTCGCAACAGTTCGAGTTCGGCCGCGAGATCAAGGCCAACGGGCTGATGCCGATCCTCGAACCGGAGGTGACGATCACCATCGACGACAAGGCCGAAGCCGAGGCGATCCTGCGCGACGAGATCCTCAAGCACCTCGACAAACTGCCCGAAGGCGAGCAGATCATGCTCAAGCTGTCGCTGCCCAGCGAGGACAATTTCTACAAGCCGCTGATCGACCACCCCAAGGTGATGCGCGTCGTGGCGCTCTCGGGCGGCTATTCGCGCGACGAGGCCAACACGCTTCTGGCCAGAAACGAAGGGCTGATCGCCAGCTTCTCGCGCGGGCTGACCGAAGGCCTCTCGGCACAGCAGAGCGACGAGGATTTCAACGCCAAGCTGGGCGACGCGATCGACTCGATCTATCAGGCGTCGAAAGCGGGCTGAGCCCCGGCGCAATTCCAGAACGACACGGGGCGGCCCTGCGGGGCCGCCCTTTTCACGCGCCGCCGCCTCCTGTCGCCGGCGCCCCGGCAGTGAGCGGCAACCGCAACCGCAAGAGCGCGCCATTCGGCACATCGCCGACTTCGATCTCGCCATCGTGAAGCGTGGCCACCGATTGCACGATGGAGAGGCCGAGGCCGCTGCCTTCGCCGGGCTCGACCTGACCGAACCGCCGAAAGGCGATCTCGGAGTTGTCGGGGGACAGCCCGCGCCCGTCGTCAGTGACCTCGACCAATGCCCGATCCTCCTGCCGCAGGGTGCGGATCGCGATCCGGCCCAGCCCCGGCCCGCCATGGCGCAGCGCATTGTCTATCAGATTGCGGACGGCCTCGCCGATCAGCGTGGCATCGCCGCAGACCGGCAAGGGCTCGGGGCTGCGGTCGAAGGAAAAGCCGATATCCTGACCGAGCACCGCCGGCGCCAGATCGGCAGAGACCTCCTCGACCACGGCATTCAGGTCAAAGGGTTCCGGCGTGGCGGTGTTGCCATAGTGCAGCCGTTCCAGATGCAGCAGCTGCCCGGCCAGCCGCGCCGATTTGCGCGAGGCGGAAATCAGCTCCTGCTCGCGCTGGCGCCGGGCCTCGGGGTCGGTCACATCCGGCAGGGTCTCTGCCAGCGACAGGATCGCCGCCGCCGGGTTGCGCAGCTGGTGCGCGGCGTCGGAGATAAAGGCCTGGTGGGTCTGGATCGAATGATCGACCTGGCCGAGCAGACGATTCAGCGTCGCGACGATCCCCGTGACTTCGGCCGGCACCGGCCGCCGGATGCGGCTCAGGTCGTCCGGCGACCGCTGTTCGATGGCGTCCTGAAGATCGCGCAGCGGGCGCAGGCCGAATTGCACGCCGAACCAGACGACGATGGCCAGCGTCGCGATCAGCGCGGCCATCAGGGCCACCGCGCGGCGGGCCAGCGCGGCGGCAAAGGCGTTGCGGTCGCTGATCCGCTGCCAGGCGGTCACCACGGTCTCGCCGGTCAGATTGCCGATGGTGGTGGTTTCCGACATCCGCAGCACGCGCACCGCCTCGCCGCGATAGAGGGCGCGGAAATAATGCGGGCCGTCGCCCGCGCGCGGCTCGCTCTGGCGCGGCGGATAGGCGTAGCCGGTGACATAGATGCCGCCGGGACCGGTCACGTGATAGAATAATTCGCCGCCGCCCGCGTCCGAGATCAGCCCGCGGGTGCGCGGCGACAGCGCGTCACCCTCGGAAATCGCCACATCGCGTGAGATCGCCAGCGCGGCGGCCAGCAGCCCACGGTCGAACAGGTCCTCGGCGGTGGCCCGCGCCGTCTCGATCCGCCAGAATCCCAGCAGGATCGCCACCAGGATCAACGGCGCCAGGATCATCAGAAAGAGCCGCGCGCGCAGCGACAGGGCGGTGCGGGTCATGCGCCGTCGACATCCAGCATATAGCCCAGCCCGCGCGCCGTCTTGATCCGCACGCCGTAGGATTCCAGACGCTTTCGCAGCCGCGAGACATGCGGCTCGATGGCGCTGTCCTCGACATCGGCGCCGGTGCCGTAGACATGCGCCATGAGCTGCGGCTTCGACACGATCCGCCCGCGCCGTTCGAACAGGCATTCCAGCGTCGCGATCTCCTTGCGCGGGATCTCGAGCGGCCGGTCGCCATCCAGAAGCTGCCGCGCGCTGCGGTCGAAGACCAGCCCGCCAAGCCTGTCACGGGCCGAGAACACAAGGTCCTTGCGCCGTGCCAGCGCCCGGAGCCGCGCCTCGAGTTCGTCCATCTCGAAGGGTTTGGTCAGGTAATCGTCGGCCCCGGCATCCAGCCCGGCCACCCGCTCTTCGGTTTCGCTGCGCGCGGTCAGGAGGATCACCGGCGTGCCGTCCCCGCGCCGCCGCAGCGCACGCAGGATATCCAGCCCGGACATGCCCGGCAGGTTGATGTCGAGCACCACCAGGTCGGCGCCTTCCTGGGCGAGAAACCGGTCGGCCTCTTCGCCGTCATGCAGCGCGTCCACGGCATGGCCACGGTCGCGCAGCCGATAGGCAATGCCGTGGGCCAGCTCCACGTTGTCTTCGATGATGGCAATTCGCATGGCGTGAACTTTGTCATGTTGCGCAAGTTTCGCGCAAGGTTGGAACGTCATTGTGTCTCCATTGGAGAGGGGATTCGTTCCCTTAATGGAAGACCGATTGCGCCGGACGGGAGACCGTGAGGCAATCGAAACCGTCCAGGGAGGACACCAATGACCATACGTACACTCGCATCCACCGTGGCTGCGGCCGCGCTTGTCGCCGCCACCGCCGCCTCGGCCGAGGTCGATTTTTCCGGGGAGACCATCGAATGGGTTATCCCGTTCTCGGAAACCGGTGGTTCGGCCAAATGGGCCAATTTCTTTGCCCCGCTGCTCTCGGAAGAGCTGCCCGGCAACCCCACCGTCGTCGTCAAGTTCATGCCGGGCGCAGGCTCGACCAAGGGCGCCAACTGGTTCCAGGAACAGGAACACGAAGACGGCACGCTGATGTTCGGCACCTCCGGCTCGACCCAGTTCCCCTATCTGCTCGGCGATCCCCGCGTGCGCTATGAATACAGCGACTGGGTGCCGGTCATGGCCTCGGGCACCGGCGGCGTGGCCTATCTCAACGCCGAAGACGGCAAGAAATTCGACGGCTCGGCCAACAACCTGAAAGACATCGATTTCATCTACGGCTCGCAGGGCGCCACCCGCCTCGATCTGGTGCCGCTGCTCGCCTGGCAGATGCTGGGCATGAACGTCGAGCCGGTGTTCGGCATCAAGGGCCGCGGCGATGGCCGGCTGATGTTCGAGCGCGGCGAAGCCACCATCGACTATCAGACCTCCTCGGCCTACCTCGGCGCCGCCAAGGATCTCGTCGATGCCGGCACCGCCGTGCCGATGATGACCTGGGGCGCGCTGGATGACGATGGCAACATCGTCCGCGACCCGACCTTCCCGGACATCCCGACCTTCAAGGAAGTCTGCGAAGCCACCGAGGGCTGCGAAACCTCCGGCGAGGCCTGGGACGCCTGGAAAGCCTTCTTTATCGCCGGCTTCCCGGTGCAGAAAATCGCCTTCCTGCCGGCCGGCACGCCGGATGACGTGCGCGAGACCTATGAAGCGGCTTTCGACGCGGTGCGCAACCGCGACGACTTTGCCGAAATCGCCGCCAAGCGGGTTGGCAAATATCCGGTCTTCGTGGGCGAAGGCGCGGCCCGGGCCACCAAGGAAGGCACCACCGTGTCCGCCGATGCCAAGGCCTTTGTCACCAACTGGCTGCAAGAGGCCTACGGCGTCTCGCTGAACTGATAATCGAGCAGAAGCGCGGTCCGGGGCATGATTGCCCCGGGCCGCACCTCCGACTCCCCCCTCACAATTCAAAAGGCCGGTGCGATGGATATTCTCGCAACAGCCCTGCCCGCCCTCGGCGATGCATGGGCCCTGATTCTGCAACCTGTTGTTCTCGGTTATCTTGTTCTGGGTGTGGTCATGGGCCTCGCCGTGGGGGTCTTTCCCGGCCTGGGCGGCATCGCCGGGCTGTCGCTGCTGCTGCCTTTCATGTTCGGCATGGAACCGGTGCTGGGCCTTGCGCTGATGATCGGCATGGTCGCCGTGGTGCCGACCTCGGACACCTTTGCCAGCGTGCTCATGGGCATCCCCGGCTCCTCGGCGTCACAGGCGACGGTGCTGGACGGGTTTCCGCTGGCCAAACGGGGCCAAGCCGCGCGGGCGCTGGCCGCTGCCTTTTCCTCGTCGCTCTTCGGCGGGCTGGTGGGCGCGCTGTTCCTGACGATCTTCATTCTGGTGGCCCGGCCCATCGTGCTGGCCTTTGGCCTGCCGGAAATGCTGATGATCACCATCCTCGGCCTGTCGATGGTGGCGGTTCTGGCCGGCCGCGTCGCGCTCAAGGGGCTGGCCGCCGCCGGACTGGGCCTGATAATCGGCACCATCGGCGAGGCCGACGCCGGCGGCTCGCTGCGCATGGCGACCTATGACATTCCCTATCTTACCGACGGGCTGAAGCTGGTGATCGTCGGTCTCGGCATCTTCGCGGTGCCAGAAATCGTCTCGCTGCTGCGCCAGGACCGCTCGATCGCCAAGGACGCCAAGCTGGGCGCCGGCTGGGGCGCGGGCGTGCGCGACTGGTTCGCCAACAAGTGGCTCTCGGTCCGCTGCTCGCTGATCGGCGTGCTGGTGGGCATCATTCCGGGCCTTGGCGGCTCGGTCGTCGACTGGATCGCCTATGGCCATTCGGTGCAGACCACCAAGGACAAGTCGAACTTCGGCAAGGGCGAGATCCGCGGCGTCATCGGCCCGGAAAGCTCGAACAACGCCAAGGAAGGCGGTGGCCTGGTCCCCACCCTGCTGTTCGGCATTCCCGGCTCGGGCTCGATGGCGATCTTCATCGGTGCCATCGCGCTGCTGGGCTCGGGCGATATCGAGGTCGGCCCCTCGATGCTGCGCGACAACCTCGACATCACCTATTCCATCGTCTGGCTGCTGGCGCTGGCCAATGTGGTGGGCACGCTGCTCTGCATCGCGGCGTCCGGCGGCATCGCCCGGCTGACCACGATCCGCTTCACCTATCTCGCGCCGTTCCTCTTCATGCTGATCTCCTTTGCGGCCTTCCAGTCGGGGCAGAACTTCGAAGACCTTCTGGCGCTCTTCGTGATCGGGCTGATCGGCATCTTCCTGCGCCGCTTCGACTGGTCGCGCCCGGCCTTCCTGATCGGCTTCGTGCTGTCCAACCCGGTCGAGAAATTCTCGAACCAGGCGTTCCAGATCGCCTCGTTCCGCTTCCGCAAGTCCTTCGAGGAGGGCATGGATTACGTGTTTTCGCCGATCGTGATCGTGCTGATCATCGTCACCGTGGTGTCGGTCGTGCTCGGTCTGCGGCAGGCCAAGTCGATCATGGCCGAAGGTGACGTCCAGTCCGGCTCGAAACGCGCGCCGCTGGTCTTCCTGCTGGTGATCTCGGCCTATCTCGTGACCGCGCTGATCAATGCCTCGCTGATCCCGAACTTCAACCTTACCGACAAGATCGTGCCGCTGGTGGTCGGAGGCATCGCCCTGACCTGCTGCCTGATCATGCTGGTGCAGATGATGCTGCGGCCGGAGACCGACGTGATCTTTGCCGACAAGGAAGTCTCGGGCGAGGACGCAGATGCGCCTTATGGTCTCTGGTCGACGCTGGCCTGGTTTGCCGCGCTGATCGGGCTGACCTTTGTCGTCGGCTTCATCCTTGCGCTCGTCGGCTTCATGACCGCCTTCCTGCGGATCCGCGCCGGCGCCTCCTGGCAGAAGACCGCGATCCTCACCGCCGCCGGCGTCGCGCTGATGTGCGTCATGGCCGGGGCGCTCAATCGCGACTTTCCGCCGGGCCTGTTGCAGGACGCCGTCGACCTGCCCTGGCCGCTGAACTGAGAGGGATCGAGATGACACAGACCGGCATTCCCTTTGTCTTCATGCGCGGCGGCACGTCACGCGGCCCCTATTTCAACCGCGCCGACCTGCCCGAAGAACTCGACAGGCTGGCCGAGGTGCTGATCGCCGCGCTGGGCTCTGGCCATCCGATCAATATCGACGGCATCGGCGGCGGCGTTGCGGTGACCACCAAGGTCGCCATGCTCTCGCCCTCCGAGGATCCCTGGGCCGATGTCGATTACTTCTTTGCCCAGGTGTCCGTCAGCGACCGGCTGGTCGATTTCAAACCGACCTGCGGCAATATCCTCTCGGGGGTCGGGCCGGCCGCCATCGAACTGGGGCTGGTGACACCGACGACCGACGAGACCGAGATCCGGATCCGCGCGGTCAACACCGGCGCCAAGGTTGTGACGAAACTCCAGACCCCGGGCGGCGTGCTGACCTATGACGGCGCGGCCGAGATTGCCGGCGTTCCGGGCAGCGCCGCGCCGATCGCGCTCAACTTCATGGGGGTTGTCGGCTCGTCGACCGGAAAGTTCCTGCCCACCGGGCAGCTGCGCGACGAGATCGACGGGATCGAGATCACCTGCATGGATGTCGCGATGCCGATGGTCCTTGCCCGCGCCGCCGATTTTGGCCTGAGCGGCCATGAAACCCTGGCGGAGCTGAACGAAAACAAGGCGTTCTTTGCCCGCATGGAGGCGGTGCGCATCGAGGCCGGGGCCCGGATGGGCATGGGCGACGTGGCGCAATCGGTCACCCCCAAGTTCGGGCTGTTCGCCCCGGCCCGCGACGGCGGCACCATTGCGGCGCGCTATTTCATGCCCTGGGACACTCACCCCAGCATGGCGGTCACCGGCGGACAATGCATGGCCTCCTGCGCCCTGACCCCGGGCACCATTGCCGACGGCCTGCTCGACCGGCCGACGGCAAGCCCGGCCAATGTGGTGCTGGAGCATCCATCCGGCACCATCGAGGTGCTGGTGAACTTTGACGCAAGCGAGGGCTTCGCACTGAATTCGGCCGGGCTTTTGCGCACCGCGCGCAAGCTGGCGGATGGCCGGGTCTACGTGCCGGCGCACATCTGGCAAGGCCCCTGAGCCGGCCGTCTGCCCATCCGCATATCCGTTCTTCTGTCGCATCGAGGGAAAAGGACCCATGTCAGAATACGATCAACTCCGCTCCGCTGTCGCCAATCTGGAAAGGCTTCGCTTCGACCTGGTCAAGAAGATCGAGGCACGCGAAGGCGATACCCGCACCATGACCGAGCTGCACCAGCGGGTGAGCAAGGCACTCACGGCGCTCTCGGGGCAAGGCTGACTGGCGGGATTGATCCGGCCGGGAAATTTGGTATACCTCGGTATACACAAATGACGGAGGCACCATGTCGGAGATTGCCAAGGCTCGGGCGCATCTGCATGCGGCGCTGCAAGAGGTGACCCGCGACCTTGCGGAGTACCCCGGCCCGATTGCCGGCTGCGACGCGCAATACACCCACCTTCTGGCCACGCGGACCCGCATCCGCAACGCCCTGACAGCCCTCGATGGCGAGGTGTTCGTCGCCACGCCGCGCAGCCTGCACCCCGGCGCGGGGGTGGAAAGCCGATGAAGGTCCACATCCTCGACGATTGGTTCGACACGCTGCGCGGCCTGCCCTGTTTTCGCCTGCTCGACGGGCACGAGGTGACGGTCTGGACCGATCACGCGCCTGACGAGGCCGCCCTGGCAGACCGCCTGCACGACGCCGAGGCGCTGGTGCTCTTTCGCGAACGGACCAAGGTGACCCGCGGGCTGTTGCAACGCCTGCCGAACCTGCGGCTGATCTCGCAGCGCAGCGTCTATCCGCATGTGGATGTTCCGGCCTGCACCGACACCGGCGTGCTGCTGTGTTCCAACATGCATTCCGGCACGCCGTCTTATGCCGCGGCGGAGCTGACCTTTGGCCTGATCCTCGCGGCGATGCGGCAGATCCCGCAACAGATGGCCTCGGCCCGGGCCGGGCATTGGCAGATGGGCGTCGGCAAGACCCTGCGCGGCCGCACGCTGGGTCTTTACGGCTATGGCCGGATCGCCGGCGCCGTGGCGGACTACGCCCGCGCCTTCGGAATGAAGGTGGTCTGGTGGAGCTCCGAGGCCGGCCGGGCCCGCGCCCGGGCAGCGGGCGAAACCGTGGCCGAAAGCCGCGCGGCGTTTTTCGCCGAAAGCGACGTGGTCTCGATCCATATCCGGCTGAAGCCCGACACCCGCGGTATCGTCACCGCAGCGGATTTCGCCGAAATGCAGGACGGGGCGCTCTTTGTGAACACCTCACGCGCGGGGTTGGTGGCACCGGGCGCGCTGCTTGACGCGCTGAACGCCGGGCGCCCCGGCATGGCGGCGGTCGATGTATTCGAGACCGAGCCGCTGACCGATCCCGACGATCCGCTGTTGTCGCACCCCAGGCTGATCTGCACGCCGCATATCGGCTTTGTCACCGAGGACGAATTCGATCTTCAGTTCAGCGATATCTTCGCGCAGGTGAACGCCTTTGCCGAAGGCCGGCCGATCCACATGATCAACCCCGAGGTCCGAATCTGACCCTCCCCCCCGCCCCGGAGCCTTGCCAAAGACGGCCGCAGTCCTGCGCGCCGTCTTTTTCTTTGTGCAGCCGCGCTTTTGCCGTCTGGGCGACGGAAACAAGGGTTGACCGCTTATGTATCCACTTGTATACATATGGATACCAATGCCGAGGAAATGAGATGAGCGACCAGGACGACGCGTCACAGCCCGGACCGCAAGGCAGTTCGACCTACACCCGCCTGCTGGACGAGATCCGCGAGGGGCAATTGCTCCCCGGTGATCGCCTGCGCGAGACCGAGCTGGCCGAGCGTCTGAACGTCTCGCGCACGCCGGTGCGCGAAGCGATCCGACAGCTCGAGGCCGACGGGCTGGTCGCCCATGTGCCGCGCCAGGGCGCGACCGTGCGCAGCCTCGATTATGCCGAGGTGATGGAGCTTTACGAGATGCGCGCCGTGCTTGAGGGCACCGCCGCGCGGCTGGCGGCGCGGGCCGCCTCGGATGTGGAACTCGACGAGCTCGGCGCGCTGAACGACCAGCTGGCCGAAGCCGGCACCGGCCCCGAGGCGACGCGGATCAACCGCATTTTCCACGCCACGCTTCTCGATGCGGCCAAGAACCGCTTTCTTGCCCGGTCGATGCTGTCGCTGCAAAAGGCGCTGCTGATCCTCGGGCCGTCGCAGCTCCTGGACGGCCAGCGCGCCGACGAGGCGGTGAGCGAGCATCGCGACATCATGGCGGCACTTCAGGCCCGCGACGGCGCCGCCGCCGAGGCGCAGATGCGCGCCCATATCGAAGCCGCGCAGCGCATGCGCATCCGCGCCCTGCGCGAGCGCGACCGGGGCCACGACGACACCTAGAGGACAGCCATGACAGCCATTCCCGACAGCTACGACATCGCCGTGATCGGCGGTGGCAATGCCGCGCTTTGCGCCGCGATCACCGCCGCCGAAGCGGGCGCGAGGGTTCTCATCCTGGAGACCGCGCCCAAGCCCTATCGCGGCGGAAATTCGCGCCACACCCGCAATTTTCGCTGCATGCACAGCGGCCCCCTGGGCCCGCTGGTCGAGAGCTATTCCGAAGAGGAATATTTTTCCGATCTGATGAAGGTGACCGGCGGCAAGACCGACGAACACCTGGCGCGCCTCGCCATCCGCACCTCCGAGGACTGCCTGCCCTGGATGGAAGCACATGGCGTGCGGTTTCAACCCTCGCTGTCGGGCACACTGTCACTGGCGCGGACGAATGCCTTTTTCCTCGGCGGCGGCAAGGGCCTGGTGAACGCCTATTACCGCACCGCCGAGGCGCTGGGGGTCGAGGTGCTCTACGAGGCGGCGGTGACACATCTGGACCTCGCGGATGACCGGATCGCCCAGATGACCTTTACCCACGCCGGCGAAGAGAAGACCGTGACACCCAAATCTGTCGTCGTCGCCTCGGGCGGGTTTCAGGCCGATACCGATTGGCTCGCCCGCGCCTGGGGACCGGCGGCCCGGAATTTCCTGATCCGCGGCACCCCCTACAATCGTGGCGTCGTGCTGTCCGACCTGCTGGACCAGGGCGTCGAACAGGTGGGCGACCCGACGCAGTGCCACGCCGTCGCCATCGACGGCCGTGCGCCGAAATTCGATGGCGGCATCGTCACCCGGCTGGATTGCGTGCCGTTTTCCATCGTGGTCAACAAGGAGGCGCAGCGCTTTTACGACGAGGGCGAGGATGTCTGGCCCAAGCGCTATGCCATCTGGGGCCGGCTGGTGGCGGCGCAGCCCGATCAGGTGGGCTATGTCATCATCGACGCGAAATCGCTCAAGCTCTTCATGCCCTCGGTGTTTCCACCGATCGAGGCCGCGACGCTCCCGGAGCTGGCGGAAAAGATGGGCCTGCCGCCAGACAAGCTCTGCGCCACGGTCGACGAGTTCAACGCCGCCTGCGGCGATCTTTCGGGATTTCACCCGACCGAGCTTGACGGCGTCTCCACCAACGGCCTCACCCCGCCCAAGACCAACTGGGCCCGCCCGATCACCGAGCCACCGTTTTACGGCTATTCGCTGAGAACCGGTGTCACCTTCACCTATCTGGGGCTCAAAGTGGACGAAAACGCGCAATGCCGCATCGGCGACCGCCCCGTCACCAATCTCTGGGCCGCAGGCGAGACGATGGCCGGGTCGATCCTCGGCCAGGGCTATCTCGCCGGGTTCGGCATGACCATCGGCACCGTCTTTGGACGTATCGCAGGCAAGGAGGCCGCAGCCCATGCAAACTGACCTGATCCAGGAAGCCCGCCGCCAGGCCGAGATCTGCAACGCCTGCCGCTATTGCGAAGGCTATTGCTCGGTCTTCCCTGCCCTGCACCGCGAACGTGCTTTTAGCGACGGCGACATCACCCAGCTCGCCAATCTCTGCCACAACTGCCGCGGCTGCTACTACGCCTGCCAATACACCGCACCGCACGAGTTCGACCTCAACCTGCCCCGGGCGCTGGCCGAGGTGCGGCAGGCAAGCTGGAAGGATCACGCCTGGCCGCGCGGCTTTGCGCATCTGTTCGACCGGTCGGGCGTGCTGATGGCCGGCGGGCTGGTGCTGGGCTTTGCGCTAATCTTCGCCCTGGCGCAGGCGCTGCGCCCCGACAGCGGCGCCGGTTTCTACGCCTATATGTCCCACGGGCTGATGGTGACGATCTTTACCCCTGCGTTTCTGCTGCCCCTGCTCGCCATCGCGGTGTCGCTGCGCGGCTATTGGCGCACCGTCGGCGGCGGCCCGGTCCGGCCCGGCGATATCTGGGGCGCGCTGCGTTCGGCCGGCCGGATGAAGAACCTCGACGGCGGCCATGGCGACGGCTGCAACTTCGAGGACGAGGACCGCTTCAGCCAGGCGCGGCGGCATTTTCATCAGGCTGTGCTTTACGGCTTCCTGCTGAGCTTTGCCTCGACCGCGAGCGGCACCGTGCTGCACTACGCCTTCGGAATAGAGGCGCCTTATGGATTCTTCAGCCTGCCCAAGCTGCTCGGGGTTCCCGGCGGCCTGCTGCTCAGCGTGGGGTGTGCCGGGCTCGCCTGGCTCAAGCTCAAGGCCGATCCCGAGCTGGGGGCCCCCGCCGCCTGGGGCGGCGAGATGGCCTTTGTCCTGCTGCTCTTTGCCGTCGCGGTCTCGGGCCTCGCGCTTTACGCCGCGACCGGCACCTCCGCCGTGGCCTGGCTGCTGCCGTTGCATCTCGGCGCGGTGCTGACCTTCTTTCTGCTTACGCCCTATTCCAAGATGGCGCATGGCTTCTATCGCATGGCCGCGCTGACCCGCGACGCGGCGCAGAACAGGGCCGCCTGAGCCGCCGCGTCGCGGCTCATTTCAGGCCATGGAAGTTCCGGAAATATTCGATGGCCCGGGGCGCCGCAAAGGCCGTGTCATGTCCGTTCTGGCCGGGATCGGCAAAATCGCTCAGGTCGATCACGGTCACCGGCAGCCCGCCCAGCTCGTCCGCCGTCGTGATCTCGCCCAGCCGCCGCGGTCGGCCGGCGATCCAGGCCGCCAGATCGAGGATCGAATCGCGGGTCGATGTCATCAGGATGAAGGGCTGCGGAAACGGCGTGATCCGGCCCGCCTGCACGACAAAGACTTCCGGGTCGATATCGGGCGAGATCAGCGTCACGCCGCTGATCTTGTGCAGAACGGCGGTGTTCCGGGCGATCGAGATCTGCCGCAGCGTCTCCATCACCAGTTGCGACCCCATGGAATGCGCCACCAGATAGACCTTGCGGTGCCGCGTCAGCGCCACGAGCAGCTCTTCCAGCGCGTCGCGGGAGTGGATCACGCTGTCACGGTCATAGACATAGCCGCGCGGATCGCCGCCGGACGGCCAGGAAAACGACACGACCGGAACCTCGGCATCGAAGTCATGCGCCATTTGGGCCAGCCGATAGGTCGCCTCGGCATTGTTGGTGTTGTAGCCGTGCACATAGACAAAGACCTCCTCCGCCCCGCCCGGCGCCTTGGCCACCCCGGCCAGGAAATCCGCCAACGTGGGAAAGGCATAGGCCCCCGAGAGCACGAAATGCCGGGCCGGATCGGGTGCGGCCTCCGGCGCCGGGCGCTCGATCCGACCATCGCGATGCACCGGCGGCACCGACACGTCGAGCCGCGAGAAATACAGCCGCGTGCCACGCCGCCCGGAAAACTGCACCCCGTTGTCATGTTTCAGCACCCGGTTCGAGGCGACGAAAATCTGCCGCACATCGCCTTCGTCGGCGCCCCGAACCAGATGCAGCACGCCGCGCGGCGCACAGGCGGCAAGCGCAAGCATCGCCACGAAAAGAAGCACCAGAACCCTCATGCCCAAGTGATACCCCGATGCCGGCGGCTGGCCAAGATTTCTGACGGCAACGGGCGAGAATCGCACATAATTCACGCAAGGATTCGCAATAGGGATTCACATGGCGAATCACCTGTGTCATAGTGGCCCTACAGCATCCGTCAGAGATGCATTGAGGCAGACCATGAGCACACATCCGACCCGCCGGAACATCGTCCCGTTAAGCGTGTTCGCCATCGCGTTCACTCTGGGGGCCTATTTCACCTTTGCCGCCGTGCAAGGGGATTACGGCTTGTTCCGGCGGGCGGAAATCCTCGACAATGCCGCCCGCCTCGAGGCCGAGCGCGACGTGCTGCGCGCCGAGCTGGCGGAAATGGAAAATCTCACCCGACGGCTGTCCGACGAATATCTCGATCTCGACCTGCTCGACCAGCAGGCGCGCGAGGTGCTGGGCCTGATCCGCAGCGACGAGATCGTCATTCGCTGACCCGCCCTTCGCAGGTGCAGCGGGAAAGCCCCCTTTCCACCCGGGGGCCGCTTGGGCTAGGCTATAGTTTAACACTAAACAATTCGCCTCCGGGAGGGCGCCGCAATGGCCGCGCGCAGAGCGACGAAAAAACCCAACATTTCCAAGGACGAGCTGACGCAATATTACCGCGACATGCTGTTGATCCGGCGGTTCGAGGAAAAGGCCGGCCAGCTTTACGGCATGGGGCTGATCGGCGGCTTCTGCCACCTCTACATCGGTCAGGAGGCGGTTGTCGTCGGGCTCGAGGCCGCCGCCGAAGAGGGCGACAAGCGCGTCACCTCGTATCGCGACCATGGCCATATGCTGGCCTGCGGCATGGACCCGGGCGGCGTGATGGCCGAGCTGACCGGCCGCGAGGGCGGCTATTCCAAGGGCAAGGGCGGCTCGATGCACATGTTCTCGAAAGAAAAGCATTTCTACGGCGGCCATGGTATCGTCGGCGCCCAGGTGCCGATTGGCGCGGGCCTGGCCTTTGCCGACCGCTACAAGGAAAACGGCCGCGTCACCTTCACCTATTTCGGCGATGGCGCCGCCAACCAGGGCCAGGTCTATGAAACATTCAACATGGCCGCGCTCTGGGCTCTGCCAGTGGTTTTTGTCATTGAAAACAACCAATACGCCATGGGCACCGCCCAACAGCGCTCGACCTCGACCCCCGATCTGCACACCCGCGGCGAGGCCTTCGGCATCCCCGGCGAGGTGGTCGACGGCATGGATGTGCTGGCGGTCAAGACGGCGGGCGAAAAGGCGGTGGGCCACTGCCGCGCCGGCAAGGGCCCCTATATCCTCGAGGTGAAAACCTACCGCTACCGCGGCCATTCGATGTCGGACCCGGCGAAATACCGCACCCGCGAAGAGGTGCAGAAGATGCGCGAGGAACGCGACCCGATCGAACATGTCCGCGCCATGCTGCTCGAGGGCAAACATGCCAGCGAAGAGGATCTCAAGGCGATCGACAAGGAGATCAAGAAGGTGGTCAACGACTCCGCCGAATTTGCCCGCGAGAGCCCGGAACCGGCGCTCGACGAACTCTGGACAGACATCTACGCGGAGGCCCGCTGATGCCCGCACATTTCGAAATTCACGTCGCCGATCCGGTGCGCGCCCGGACCTTCTACAGCGGCCTCTTTGGCTGGTCCTTCGAACCGATGCCCGGCGGTGAAGAGGTGGCCTATCACCTGATTTCCGGCCCCGGCCTCGACGCCGGCCTCACCGGCGGCATGATGCAGCGCATGGGCGAGACCCCGGCCTCCGGCACCCCGGTGCGCGGCTGCACGCTGACCTTCGAGGTCGCCGATTGCGACGACCGCTATTCATGGGCGCTGGCCAATGGCGGCGCCGAGGCGCTGCCGCCCACTGATTACCCCGGCATCGGCCGTGCCGCCTATGTCGAGGATGGCGAAGGCAACATCGTGGGCTTCCTCGCGCCCGAAAAAGGAGAGCCGTGAGCCATGGCCACCGAAATTCTCATGCCCGCCCTCTCGCCGACGATGGAAGAAGGCACGCTGGCCAAATGGCTGGTCAAGGAAGGCGACAGCGTCAGCTCGGGCGACATCATCGCCGAGATCGAGACCGACAAGGCAACGATGGAGTTCGAAGCGGTCGACGAAGGCACGCTGGGTCGGATTCTGATCTCCGAAGGCACCCAGGGCGTCAAGGTCAACACCCCCATCGCCGTGCTGGTAGAAGAAGGCGAAAGCGCCGAGGATATCAAGACCGAGGCCGCAACGACCACCGCCCCGGCCCCCGAGCCGGGGCCTCCGGCCCAGCCGCGCGACGCAGACGCAGACAAAGACCAGGAAGCCGCCCCCCCCGGATCAGGTCCGGGGCAGGCAGGATCAGGTCCGGGGCAGGCAGGATCAGGTTCGGGACCATCCCAGGCCGAACCCGACTGGCCCGAAGGCACCGAAATGCGGCAGCAGACCGTGCGCGACGCGCTGCGCGACGCCATGGCCGAGGAAATGCGCGGTGACGACGACGTCTTTCTGATGGGCGAGGAGGTCGGCGAATACCAGGGCGCCTACAAGATCTCCCAGGGCCTGCTCGACGAGTTCGGCCCCAAGCGTGTCATCGACACCCCGATCACCGAACACGGCTTTACCGGTCTCGCCGTCGGCGCGGCCTTTGGCGGGCTGAAACCCATCGTCGAATTCATGACCTTCAACTTCGCCATGCAGGCGATGGACCAGATCGTCAATTCCGCCGCCAAGACGCTTTACATGTCCGGCGGCCAGATGGGCGCGCCCATGGTGTTTCGTGGCCCCAATGGCGCCGCCGCCCGGGTCGCCGCGCAGCACAGCCAGGATTTTGCCGCCTGGTTCAGCCATATCCCGGGGCTCAAGGTGGCGATGCCCTATTCCGCCTCGGACGCCAAGGGGCTGCTGAAGACCGCGATCCGCGATCCCAACCCGGTGATCTTCCTCGAAAACGAGATCCTCTACGGCAAGAGCTTCGACGTGCCGGTGCTCGAGGATTTCACCCTGCCCTTCGGCAAGGCCCGGATCTGGCGGACCGGCGCCGACGTCACCCTCGTCAGCTTCGGCATCGGCATGACCTATGCCCTCGAAGCGGCCGAGAAGCTGGCAGAGGACGGCATCGACGCCGAGGTGATCGACCTGCGCACCCTGCGGCCGATGGACAGCGCGGCGATCCTCGAAAGCGTGAAAAAGACCAACCGCTGCGTCACGGTCGAAGAGGGTTTCCCGCGCGGCTCGATCGGCAATCAGATCACCGCCCTTCTGATGGAACAGGCCTTCGACTGGCTCGACGCTCCGGTGATCAACTGCACCGGCAAGGACGTGCCCATGCCCTATGCTGCCAATCTGGAAAAACACGCGCTGACCTCGACCGCCGAGGTGATCGAGGCGGTGAGAAAGGTCACCTATCGCTGATGGAGGTGCACGGCCGCGATATCGAGACCGAATGTTACCGTGTCACCCATGAGGTGGACGGGCAGAAGGTCATGGCCCTGGTACCCGAGCGGCTCGCCGCCGATCTGCGGCTGGCCGGGCGGCCCTCGCATCAGGACGCCTATGTCTGGATGGCCGGCCACAAACAAGAGATCGAGACCGCCATCACCAGGCTCGCCCGCGGCCAACGACCGAAACCGCCCTTTGACACCATCACCCTGATCCCTTCTTCTGTTTGAAAATACCGCGGGGAGCGTGAGGGGGCTGGCCCCTCGCTCCGCCCCTGGCCCCCAGCGCCCCCAGTGCCATGTCCGGAGACGACACCATGCCCACCGAAATCCTGATGCCCGCCCTCAGCCCGACGATGGAAGAAGGCACGCTGGCGAAATGGCTGGTCAAGGAAGGCGACAGCGTGGCCTCTGGCGACCTGCTGGCCGAGATCGAGACCGACAAGGCGACGATGGAATTCGAAGCGGTCGACGAGGGCGTGATCGGCAAGCTGCTGGTCGCCGAGGGCAGCGCCGGGGTCAAGGTCAACACCCCGATCGCGGTGCTTTTGGGTGAGGACGAAAGCGAAGACGACATTGCCGAGCCCGCCGCGCGCCCTGCGCCGGAGGCGGCCCGGCCGTCCGACGCGGATGCCGAGGCGGCGCCCGCAGGGCGCTCCGAGACAGCCGCCCCCCCGGCCGGAAAGCGTGGCGACGGCGCCCGCATCTTCGCCTCGCCGCTGGCCCGGCGCATCGCCGCCGACAGGGGCATCGATCTTGCCCAGATCACCGGCTCGGGCCCGCGCGGCCGCATCGTCAAGGCCGATGTCGAAGCCGCCGGCGCCCCGAAACCCGCCGCAGCCGAAGCCCCGGCGCAGGCCGCGCCCCCCGCGCCGGCCCCGGGCCCCGACGCAGGCCAGATCGCCGCGCTCTATGCCGACCGCGACTATCAGGAGGTCACCCTCGACGGCATGCGCAAGACCATCGCCGCCCGGCTCACCGAGGCCAAGCAGCAGATCCCGCATTTCTACCTGCGCCGCGACATCCACCTTGATGCGCTGCTGTCGCTGCGCGCCGAGATCAACCGCCAGCTCGCCCCGCGCGAAATCAAGCTCTCGGTCAATGATTTCATCATCAAGGCCTGCGCGGCCGCGCTGCAACAGGTGCCCGAGGCCAATGCGGTCTGGGCCGGCGACCGGATTCTCAGGCTCACGCCCTCTGACGTGGCGGTCGCGGTGGCGATCGAGGGCGGGCTGTTCACTCCGGTGCTGCGCGACGCGCATCAGAAATCGCTTTCGGCGCTCTCCACCGAAATGAAGGATCTCGCCGCCCGCGCCCGCGACCGCAAGCTCAGCCCGCAGGAATATCAGGGCGGCAGTTTCGCGATCTCCAATCTCGGCATGTTCGGCATCGAGAACTTCGACGCCGTCATCAACCCGCCGCATGGCGCCATTCTCGCGGTTGGCGCCGGGGTGCAGAAACCGGTGGTTCAGGCGGATGGCACACTGGGCGTGGCCACCGTCATGTCGGTCACCCTCTCGGTCGATCACCGGGTGATCGACGGCGCCCTCGGGGCGCAGCTGCTGGCGGCGATCAAGGACGGGCTGGAAAACCCGCTCGCGCTGCTGGCCTGAGCCGACGTCGCAGCGGTCAGCTGGCCACGTCGATGGTGGCGCTGACCGCCTTGCGCCAGCCCGCATACCGTTTGTCGCGGATGTCTTCGGCCATCGCCGGGTCGAACCGCGCCTCGCATTCCCAGCTCGCGGCAAATTCCGCCATGTCCGGCAGGAGGCCCGCCCTGTGCCCGGCCAGCCAGGCCGCACCCATGGCGGTGGTTTCCAGCACCCGGGGCCGTTCCACCGGCGCGCCGATGATGTCGGCAAGGAACTGCATCGCAAACCCCGAGGCGCTCATCCCGCCATCGACGCGCAGCGCGGTGTCGCCGGCGCCGTCCCAGTCGGCGCACATCGCCTCGAGCAGGTCGCGGGTCTGAAAGCCCACGCTTTCAAGCGCCGCCCGGGCAAATTCCGCCGGGCCCGACCCGCGCGTCAGACCAAAGATCGCGCCCCGGCACTCCGGTTTCCAGTAAGGTGCGCCCAGCCCGGTGAAGGCCGGCACCAGGATCAGTTCCTGGCCGGCATCGGCGGCCTCGGCCAGCGCTTGCGTCTCGCCGGCGCTCTCGATCACCTTCAGCCCGTCGCGCAGCCATTGCACCACCGCGCCGGCAATGAAGATCGAGCCTTCGAGCGCATAGGTGGGCTTGCCGTCCAGCTGATAGGCAATGGTGGTCAGCAGACGGTTCTGCGAGGTCACCGGGGTGTCGCCGGTGTTCAACAGCGCAAAACAGCCGGTGCCATAGGTGGATTTCATCATGCCCGGCTGGAAACAGGCCTGCCCGACGGTGGCCGCCTGCTGGTCGCCGGCGATGCCGAGGATCGGGATCGTGCCGCCCAGAAGATCGGTTTCGCCGAAATCGGCGGCGCAATCCTTGACCTCGGGCAGCATCTCGCGCGGGATGTCCAGCTTGTCGCAGATGGTCTGCGACCAGCGGCCCTTGTGGATGTCATAAAGCATGGTGCGCGCCGCATTGGTGGCATCAGTCACATGCGCGCGCCCGCCGGTCAGGTTCCACACCAGCCAGCTGTCGACGGTGCCAAAGATCAGTTCGCCCTCCTCGGCCCGCGCCCGCGCGCCTTCGACATTGTCGAGAACCCAGGCCAGCTTGGTGCCGGAGAAATAGGGATCGAGCAACAGCCCGGTGCGCGCGGTCACCACCTCCTCGAAACCTTCCGCTCTGAGATCGGCACAGACTTCGGCGGTGCGCCGGTCCTGCCAGACGATGGCGTTATAGACCGGTTCGCCGGTCTCACGGTCCCAGACGACGGTGGTCTCGCGCTGGTTGGTGATGCCGATGGCGGCGATCTCGCCGGCGGTCTCGATCGCCTTGCGGCAGGTCGCCAGCGTGGTGTCCCAGAGGTCCTTCGGATCGTGTTCAACCCAGCCGCTCTGCGGAAAATGCTGGGTGAACTCCTCCTGCGCCGAGGCCACGAGCGCCAGGGCGTCATCAAACACCATGGCGCGGGTCGAGGTGGTGCCCTGATCGATGGCAAGGATATGGGTCATTCGGTGGCCTCCCTTTTCGGCGCGTTCCCGCGCGTCGTACGTTCGTTTCCCTGGGTTCTTGCGCGCGGTTTCTTTCGTATTGCCGACGTTCGGCCTTCGCTTTCGCCAGCCCCCGCTTTCGTTTCAGCACATTCCGGCGCGTCAGGCCAGCGCAATTCGGCGCGCCCCTCGCGGAGCGCGCCGTTTTTTTCAGCCCGGGCCCATGCTGTGATCAGCGCAGGCGCGCCTCGGTCTTGGCGTCAAAGAACATGGCGGTGGCCGGATCGAATTCGACCGCCACCCCGGTGCCTTCGGGAATCGCCTCGTCGCCGCGGGTCTCGACGATGATGCGCTCGCCATTGGCCGAGATCAGATAGTCATAGGCCACCCCGCCCAGCCGTTCGCGGATGTCGATGCGCACCGGGCTCTCGGCCTCGCGCACGGTGAGGTTTTGCGGCCGGATGCCGATGATCACCTCGCTGCCCTCGGCCGGCAGGGCGACATCGGTGGGCACCTGCATGTTGTCGAGCCCCGGCACAATCACGCCCTGCCCGTTCACCCGCGCGGCGAGAAAGTTCATGCTGGGCGACCCGATAAAGCCCGCCACGAATTTGTTGTCGGGGTTCTGATACAGCTCCATCGGGCTGCCCACCTGCTCGATATGACCGGCGCGCAGCACCACGATCTTGTCGGCCAGGGTCATCGCCTCGACCTGATCGTGGGTGACATAGATCATCGTCGCGCCGATCTCCTTGTGCAGGCGCGCGATCTCGACCCGCATGTCGACGCGCAGCTCGGCGTCGAGGTTCGACAGCGGTTCGTCAAACAGAAAGACCTCGGGACCGCGCACGATGGCGCGGCCGATGGCCACGCGCTGGCGCTGGCCACCGGACAATGCCTTGGGCTTGCGGGCAAGGTAATCGTCGAGTTTCAGGATGCGGCTGGCCTCGGCGACCTTGGACTTGATCTCCTGTTTCGGATGGCCGTTCATCTTGAGCCCGAAGCCCATGTTTTCCTCGACCGTCATATGGGGATAGAGCGCATAGGTCTGAAACACCATCGCCACCCCGCGTTCGGCCGGATCGGCGCGGGTCACATCGCGACCGCCAATCGAGATATTGCCGTCCGAAGTCTCCTCCAGCCCGGCGATCATCCGCAGGAGCGTGGACTTGCCGCAGCCCGAGGGGCCGACAAAGACGCAGAACTCGCCGTCCTCGATCTGAAGATCCACTCCGTGGATGACCTGAACATCGCCATAACGTTTCACGGCACTGTTGAGTGCGACACCTGACATTCTCTTTCCTCTCCCTCGGGAATTAGGTGGTGATCATTGCGCGATCGGATACGGCCAGACGGCCGCCTCCCCCCCGATCTGCGCCGCCGTCCGCTGCAAGGCGGGCCGGAATTTCTCGATATCCTTGAGTGACATGCGAAAGGTCGACGTGACCACGGAGAGCGACCCAATCACCCGGTTCGATCCGCCGAGGATCGGGGCGGCAATCGAGATGATGCCCTCTTCGTGTTCTTCGCGGTCAAAGGCCACGCCCTCGGCCCGGATCTGCGCCAGTTCCGGCAGCAGCGTCTTCTCGCTCTTGTGGGTGTTGGGCGTGAAGGCCTCGTAGGTCTGGCATTCCAGCGCCGCGGCGCGGCGGGTGTCGTCCATGAAGGCCAGCATGACCTTGCCCACCCCGGTGCAATGCGCCGGCGAGCGGCGGCCGGGGGTGGCCATGGTCTTGAACCCCTCGTCGGGTGTGGTCTTTTCGACAAAGACCACCCGGCCATGTTCCATCTGCGCCAGATGCACCGTCTCTTTCACGTCGGCGGCCAGGGTCTGAAGGAACGGCAAGGCCAGCGGCCCCAGCGACGACTGGTTCCAGGCGTGTCGCGCGATCCGCACCAGACGCATGCCCGGCACATAGACATGCCGTTCGTCATCGAAAGCCAGCATGCCTTGATTCGTCAGGGTCTGTAACAGGCGATGGGTGGTCGCCTTGGGGTAAGGGCTGACCTCCAGCACCTCGGAAAACCGCACCGACCGGCCGAACGCCACAACCATATCCAGCAGTTCCAAGGCCTTGCCGACAGTTCCGTCCGATGTGACTTGCTTGTTCATCCCAATGCCTGCTCTCCTGAGCCCCGGAAGAGCCCGGGGAAGTAATTCTTGACTCTTCTAGCAGTATGGGACTAAAAGATCAACATGCAAAACATTTGTTCCACTATTCGGGACTTTGCAGCTGTGGAGGAGAAAGGGAGAGAGATGCTCTACACATCGTTGAAACTGACGGCGGCACTGGCCGCGTCCACGTTGATTTCTTCGGCGGCCTTGGCTGGCGAACTGGTGATCAACACAGATACGTCCGACCCGGCGCCGAAAGCCGCCTTCGAGGCGTTGATCAAAGGCTTCGAGGCGGAAAACCCCGATGTCACCGTCACCTGGAACCTGTTCGACCACGAAGGTTACAAGACCTCGATCCGCAACTTTCTGACCGCAGATTCGCCGGATCTGGCCAATTGGTACGCCGGCAACCGCATGCTGCCCTATGTCAACGCCGGGCTGTTCGAGCCGGTCGATGATGTCTGGGAAGAAAACGGCCTGAAGGACTCGCTCGCCTCCTCGGTCGGATCGATGACCATCGACGGCAAGATCTGGGGCGTGCCCTACACCTATTACCAATGGGGCGTGTACTACCGGAAAGACATCTTCGAAGAGCAGGGCATCGCCGTTCCCACCAACTGGGACGAGTTCAAGGCGGCCGGCGCCAAGCTGAGCGAAGCCGGCATCACCCCGATCACCATCGGCACCAAGTACCTCTGGACCGCCGGCGGGGTCTTTGACTACATCAACCTGCGCACCAACGGCTATGATTTCCACATGGCGCTGGGCAAGGGCGAGGTGTCCTGGACCGACGACCGGGTGAAAGCCACGATGAACAACTGGAAAGAGCTGATCGACGCCGGCTTCTTCCTGGAAAACCACGCCGCCTATTCCTGGCAGGAGGCGCTGGCGCCGATGGTCCAGGGCGATGCGGCAATGTATGTGATGGGCAACTTCGCGGTGGCGCCGCTGCGCGAGGCCGGCCTGTCGGACGATCAGCTGGGCTTTTTCCAGTTCCCGGTGATCAACCCCGATGTGCCGCTGGCCGAAGAGGCGCCGACCGACACGATCCACATCCCGGCCAATGCCAAGAACAAGGAAGACGCCAAGAAATTCCTGGCCTACCTGGCCCGGCCCGAGGTGCAGACCGAGATCAACAAGACGCTCGGACAGCTTCCGATCAACAAGAACTCGGAAGTGGGCGAGGACAAGTTCCTGCAAGCCGGCTACGAGATGCTCTCGACCACCGACGGCGGCATCGCGCAGTTCTTTGACCGTGACTACCCGGCCGAGATGGCCAAGGCGGGCATGGAAGGCTTCCAGGAGTTCATGGTCAAGCCCGAGCGCATGGACGCGATCCTCGAGCGGCTCGAAAAGGTCCGCGCCCGGGTCTACAAGTAACACCCCCGCCGGGTGACACCGCGGCGCCCCGGGCCTGCCCCGGGGCCTCGCCCTTCATCCACCCCCGAATCCGACCATGAGGTCCCGGGTCCGGCCCGGGACAGGCTTCCTGTTGTCCGGAGGTATTGCCATGACCGCCCCCGCCCTTCCCGATACCCACCCACCCGCACAAAAGACGTGGTGGCAGCAGAACCAGCAGCGGCTTGCGCCATGGCTGTTCCTGGCACCGGGGATTTTCATGTTCATGATGTACGTGATCATCCCGATTTTCCAATCGGTGAACATTTCCTTCTACGAATGGGATGGTCTGGGCGAGGCCACCTGGGTCGGGGCCGACAACTACATCGAACTGATGGACGACGAGGCCTTCTATACCTCGCTCAAGAACAACGTGATCTGGCTGGTGCTCTACATGCTGGCCATTCCCGGCGGGCTGCTGGTGGCGCTGTTCCTCAACCAGACGGTGCGCGGCATCCGCATCTACAAATCGCTGTTCTTCTTCCCCTTCGTGATCTCGCAGGTCGTGGTCGGCCTGGTCTTTGCCTGGTTCTACGATCCCAACTTCGGGTTGATGAACATCGCCCTGGGCTGGTTCGGGATCGAGCCCATCGCGGTGCTGGCCAACGAGGATTACGTCACCTACGGCATCATCGCCGCCGGCCTCTGGCCACAGACCGCCTATTGCATGATCCTCTATCTCACCGGGTTGAACGCCGTCGACCCCGAGCAGATCGAGGCCGCACGGCTGGACAATGCCAAGGGCGTCAAGATGCTCTGGTACGTGATCCTGCCGCAGCTGCGCCCGGCCACCTTCATCGCCGTGGTGGTCACCGTGATCGGCGCGCTGCGCTCCTTCGACCTGATCTCGATCATGACCGATGGCGGGCCCTGGGGCAGCTCGCGGGTGCTGGCCTTCTACATGTATGAACAGGCGTTCAGCGAATACGGCTTCCGCATGGGCTACGGCGCGGCCATCGCCGTCGTGCTCTTTCTGATCATGATGATCTATATCACCGGCTTCCTTTACAAAATGTACCGCGACGAGAGAGGGCGCTAAGATGTTTCCGACCCCTATCGAAAAGACCTCATCCGGCGCGCAGATCGCCTACAAGATCGCCCTGCCCGTCGCGCTCATCGTCTGGCTGCTGCCGCTGATCGCCGTGGCGCTGACCTCGGTGCGCTCGGCCGGCGACATCACCGCCGGCAACTATTGGGGCTGGCCCACCAGCTTCAACCTGATCGAGAACTACACCGCGATCTTCGAGCAGACGCCGATCGGCAAATACATCCTGAACTCGTTCAAGGTGACGATCCCGACGGTGATCGGCGCGGTGGCGATCTCCTGCATGACCGGCTTTGCGCTGGCGGTCTACAAGTTCAAGGGCAACCTGCTGTTGTTCTTCATGTTCGTCGCCGGCAACTTCGTGCCGTTCCAGATTCTGATGGTGCCGGTGCGCGATCTGACGCTCGATCTCGGCATGTACAACACCTGGTATGGCCTTGCGCTTTTCCACATCGCCTTTCAGGCCGGGTTCTGCACGCTTTTCATGCGCAACTTCATCAAGGCCCTGCCCTACGAGCTGATCGAGGCCGCGCGCGTCGAGGGCATCAGCGAAATCCGCATCTTCTGGTATGTGGTCATGCCGCTGATGAAACCGGCGCTGGCGGCGCTCTCGGTGCTGATCTTCACCTTCATCTGGAACGACTATTTCTGGGCCACCGTGCTGACCCAGGGCGCCGATCAACAACCGATCACCGCCGGGCTCTATTCGCTCAACGGCCAATGGGTCGCCGCCTGGCACCTGGTCTCGGCCGGGTCGATCGTGGCTGCCCTGCCGCCGGTGCTGATGTTCTTCCTGATGCAGCGCCACTTCATTGCTGGTCTCACCCTCGGAGCCGTAAAATGATCCAAAGCTGGCGTTTGGATGACTCCCGTCAAACGCTGGTGCTGGCTTCCCGGAAAGACCACCTCGCCGAGGTGGTCTACTGGGGGCCGCGCCTGCCCGACGACGAAGACCTGGAGACCCTGGCCCGGGCCCATGCCATCGACGTGACCGGCGGCATGCTCGATGCCAACCCGGAGCTGTCGCTCTGCCCCGAGGCGACGCGCAGCTTTCCCGGCCAACCCGGGCTGGTGATCCGCGATGCCTCCGGCCAGCCCTTCCTGCCCAAGTTCTGCTTCGACAGCGCCGAGGAAGACGACACCCGGCTGACCCTGAGCTTTCGCGATCAATCCGGTGTGCTGGGCTATCGCGCGCTGTTCTCGATCGATCCGCAGACCCATGTGATCGAGGCAAGGGCCGAGATCGAGGCGACCGCGCCGATGCACCTGCACTGGCTCTCGGCCCCGGTCTTTCCGGCGCCCCAGGCCAGCGACGAGATGATCGATTTCGCCGGCCGCTGGTGCGGCGAGTTCCAGATGAACCGTACCGCCTGGTCTGCCGGCATCCGCTACCGCGAGAACCGCACCGGCCGCACCGGCCACGAACATTTCCCCGGGCTGATCGTGCCCTGCCGAGGCGCCACTAATGCCACCGGCCATGCCTACGGGTTTCACTACGGCTGGTCCGGCGGCCACCGGATGATTGCCGAAGAGCTGCCCGACGGCCGCCGTCAGGTGCAGTTTGGCCACGCCTCCCGGATCGAGACCGAGGCGGCCACCCGCTTTGCCACCGCGCCGCTTTACGCGATGTTCTCCGATGATGGCCTGAACGGTTGCGCCGTGGCCTTTCAGCGGCATCTGCGCGACCGGATCGTCACCTTCCCCGATCCCGCGCGCGCCCGTCCGGTGCATTACAATTGCTGGGAAGCGGTCTATTTCGATCACAACCTGCCCGAGCTGAAAGAGATCGCCGACCGCGCCGCAGACCTCGGCGCCGAGCGCTTCGTGCTCGATGACGGCTGGTTCGGCGACCGCGATGACGACACCACCTCGCTCTCGGACTGGGAGGTCGATCCGCGCAAGTACCCCGAGGGGCTGACGCCGCTGATCGACCATGTGCACGGGCTGGGCATGTCCTTCGGTATCTGGTTCGAGCCCGAGATGATCAACGAGGATTCCAACGTCTTCCGCGCCCACCCGGACTGGGCGCTTGGCGGCGAAGACCAGATCCTCGGCCGCCAGCAGATGGCGCTGAACATGGCGCTGCCCGAGGTGCGCGATTTTCTGTTCGACCGCATCGGCAAGGTGCTGGGCGACAATGACATCGACTACATCAAGTGGGATCACAACCGCGTCCTGCCGATGCCCGATGCGGCCCAGACACGCGGATCCTATGCGCTGATCGATCAGCTGCGCGCGGCCTTTCCCAAGGTCGAGATCGAGAGCTGCGCCTCTGGCGGCGGGCGGATCGATTTCGGCATCCTCAAGCGCACCCACCGGGTCTGGCTGTCCGACAGCAACGACGCCATCGAGCGGCTGAGGATGCAGCACAACGCCGCGCTTTTCCTGCCGATGGTGGTGACCGGCAGCCATGTCGGGCCGCGCACCTGCCACACCTCGGGGCGCACCATCGACATCCGGATGCGGGCCTGGGTCGCGGCACAGCGGCACATGGGCTTCGAGATGGACCCGCGCGAGCTGACCGAGGACGAGGTGAAGGTGCTGACCGAGGTCACCCGCTGGTGGAAGGACAACCGCCACTGGCTGGCCGGCGCCGATATCCTGCGGCTCGACAGCTCCGACCCGGCGGTGATCGCCGAGCAGCAGCTGGAACAGGGCGGCGGGCAATTCGTGGTCTTTGCCGGCAAGGCCGAGACCTCGGCGCAGATCGCCCCCCGGCCGCTGCGCCTGACCCGGCTGTCGCCGGACCGGTATTACCGGATCGAGCTGCTCAACCGGGGTGATGCGCCCGCCCTGTCGCGCGGCGATCAGGCGATCAAGTCCGAGCCGCTCACCCTGAGCGGCGCCTATCTGATGAGCCACGGGCTGACCCTGCCCTGGAGCTTTCCCGAAACCATGTGGGTCGTGAAAGGAACGCTGGTATGAGCGACGAACGCCGCAACCGCGCCTGGTATGGCAAATTGGACAAGGACGGGTTCATTCACCGCTCCTGGATGAAGAACCAGGGGTTCCCGGATCACGCCTTCGACGGCCGGCCGGTGATCGGCATCTGCAACACCTGGTCGGAACTCACGCCCTGCAACTCGGGCCTGCGCGAGCTGGCCGAAGGGGTCAAGCGCGGCGTCTGGGAGGCCGGCGGCTTTCCGGTGGAATTCCCGGTGATGTCGCTGGGCGAGACCCAGATGAAACCCACCGCCATGCTGTTTCGCAACCTGCTGGCGATGGATGTCGAGGAATCGATCCGCGCCTATGGCATCGACGGTGTCGTGTTGCTCGGCGGCTGTGACAAGACCACGCCGGGCCAGCTCATGGGGGCGGCCTCGGTCGATCTGCCGACCATCGTGGTCAGCTCCGGCCCGATGCTGAACGGCAAGTGGCAGGGCAAGGACATCGGATCGGGCACCGACGTCTGGAAGTTCTCCGAGGCCGTGCGCGCCGGCGACATGACGCTGGCCGATTTCATGGCCGCCGAGTCGGGCATGAGCCGCTCCAAGGGCGTCTGCATGACCATGGGCACCGCCTCGACCATGGCCAGCGTGGTCGAGGCGATGGGCATGAGCCTGCCCACCAATGCCGCCCTGCCCGCCGTCGACGCCCGCCGCATGGCGCTGGCGCATATGACCGGCAAGCGCATCGTCGGCATGGTGGAAGAAGGCTTGAAACTGTCTGACATCATGACCCGCGAGGCCTTTGAAAACGCGATCCTCGCCAATGCTGCTGTCGGCGGCTCGACGAATGCGGTGGTGCATCTGCTGGCCATGGCCGGCCGTGTCGGCGTCGACCTGACGCTGGACGATTTCGAGATCGGCAGCGAAATCCCCCTGCTCGTCAACTGCATGCCCTCGGGCAAGTATCTGATGGAGGATTTCTGTTACGCCGGCGGCATGCCGGTGATCCTGAAGGAATTGCAGCACCTGCTGCGGCCCGCCAACACCGTGCTCGACTGCGATATCAGCACCTATGCCGAAGGCGCCGAATGCTGGAACCGCGACGTGATCCGCAGCTTCGACGAGCCGCTGAAACCCGCCGCCGGCCTGCGGGTGCTGAAGGGCAACCTGGCGCCGCGCGGCGCCATCGTGAAGCCCTCTGCCGCGACCGATGCGCTGCTGGAACACGAGGGCGAGGCCTACGTCTTCGAGAACATCGAAGAGCTGAAGGCCACGATCAACTCCGACGACCTGCCGGTGACCAAGAACAGCATTCTGGTGCTCAAGGGCTGCGGCCCCAAGGGCTATCCGGGCATGGCCGAGGTCGGCAACATGCCGATCCCGTCCAAGCTGGTGAAACAGGGGGTGCGCGACATGGTGCGGATCTCGGATGCGCGGATGTCGGGCACCGCCTTTGGCACCGTCATCCTGCATGTCTCGCCCGAGGCCAACGAGGGCGGCACCCTGGCCCTGGTGAAAACCGGCGACCGCATCCGCGTCTCAGCCAGCTCCGGCGCGCTCGAGTTGCTGGTCTCTGACGCCGAACTGGCCGAGCGCCGCGCCATCTGGCAGCCCGACGCGCCGCGCTACACCCGCGGCTATGCCAAGATGTACGTCGACCATGTACTTCAGGCCGATCAGGGCGCCGATCTGGATTTTCTGGTGGGCAAGGACACCCGCCCCGTGACACGAGAGAGCCATTGAATGACCAAGACTGCAACATTTCACGACCTTGAGGGCAAAAGCGTTTTCATCACCGGCGGCGGCGCCGGCATCGGTGCCTCGATCACCGATGGCTTCATGACGCAGGGCGCACAGGTGGCCTTTGTCCAGCGCTCCGACGCCAGCGGCTTTTGCGACGAGATGGAGGCCAAGCACGGCCGCCGGCCGCTGTTCCTGCAATGCGACATCACCGACATCGACCGGCTGAAATCCTGTATCGCCGAGGCGGCCGAGGCACATGGCCCGATCACCGCGCTGATCAACAATGCCGCCAATGACAAGCGCCACAGCGCGGAAGAGGTGGACGAGGAATTCTGGGACTGGTCGCAGGCGGTCAACCTCAAGGCCTATTTCTTTGCCTGTCAGGCAGTGATGGCGGGAATGCGCGCGGCCGGCGGCGGCTCGATCATCAATTTCACCTCGATCAGCTACATGATGGGCAATGCCGGTTACGTCAGCTACACCACCGCCAATTCCGGCATCAATGGCATGACCCGGTCGCTCGCGCGCGAGTTCGGGCCAGATAAAATTCGGGTAAACGCCCTTGCCCCCGGCTGGGTTCTGACCGAAAAACAGCTCGACATGTGGGCCACGCCGGAGGCGCTGGCCGAACATCTCTCGCGGCAGTGCCTCAAGGATCATCTGGCGCCCCAGGACATCGTCGATGCGGTGCTTTTCCTGGCGTCGGAGACCAGCCGGATGATGACCGGCCAGGCCATGGTCGTGGATGGCGGAGTTGTTGTAACAGGCTGATATTATGAATGAAATTGCGGATTGGATCGCGGTCGACTGGGGCACGTCGAACCTGAGGGCATGGCTGATGGGCAAGGACGGGGTGATCGGCATGGTCACCTCTGACAAGGGCATGGGCGCTCTGGAACGGGACGGCTTCGAGCCGGAACTGCTGCGGCTGGTGGGCGATTGCCTGCCCGAGCGCGGCACGGTGCCGGTGATCGCCTGCGGCATGGTGGGCGCGCGTCAGGGCTGGCACGAGGCGCCTTATGTCACCACCCCCTGCGCCGCGCCCGGCGTGGGTCAGGCCGTGACGCCGGAGGTCCGCGACCCGCGGCTCAAGGTCCGTATCCTGCCCGGCGTGTCGCAGGCCAGCCCGGCGGACGTGATGCGCGGCGAGGAAACCCAGATCGCCGGCTTTCTGGCCGCGCACCCGGAGTTCGACGGCGTGCTCTGCCTGCCCGGCACCCATACCAAATGGGTGCATATCAGCGCGCGCGAGATCGTCAGCTTCCGCACTTTCATGACCGGCGAGATTTTCGCCCTGCTTTCGGGCCAATCGGTGCTGCGCCATTCCGTAGCAGGCGACGGCTGGGATCAGGCGGCTTTCGACGAAGCGGTCACCGACGCCATGAGCGCGCCACAGAAATTCACCGCGCGGCTGTTTTCGCTGCGTGCCGGATCGCTGCTTGACGGCACCGAGGCTGCGACCTCGCGGGCGCGGCTCTCAGGGTTGTTGATGGGGCTCGAGATTGCCGGGGCAAAGGAATACTGGCTCGGCCGCGAGATCGTGCTGATCGGCGCGCCGAAACTCAACGCATTGTACAAGGCGGCGCTGGCGCCGCAGGGGGCCTCCGTCAGTGAAACAGACGGGGCCGAAATCGTATTGGCGGGCCTCAGGGCCGCCTATGAGGAGAGCATGACATGAGCCGCGAAATCATTGCCATTCTGCGAGGCGTGACGCCGGATGAGGTTCTGGAGATCGGCGAGACGCTGGTTGACGCCGGTATCGACCGGATCGAGGTGCCGCTGAATTCGCCCGAGCCGTTCAAGTCAATCGGCATCCTCGCCGAGGGGTTGAAAGGCCGCGCCACCATCGGCGCCGGCACCGTGCTGACCCCCGAGCAGGTGGACGAGCTCAAATCCGTCGGCGGCACGCTGGTGGTCTCGCCCGACTGCAACCCGGCCGTCATCGACCGCTCGAAGGAGCTGGGCATGCTGTCCTTTCCCGGCGTGGCCAGCCCGACCGAATGTTTCACCGCCCTGCGCCACGGCGCCGACGGGCTGAAGTTCTTCCCTGGCTTCCTGGTGGGCGCCAAGGGCCTCGCCGCGATCTCGGCAGTGCTGCCGAAAGGCACCAAAACCTATGCCGTCGGCGGTGCCGGGCCCGAGAATTTCGGAGAATGGTTCGACGCCGGGGTGACCGGTTTCGGCATCGGCTCGGCGCTTTACAAGCCCGGCATGACGGCGGGTGAGGTCGGTGAAAAGGCACGGGCCATCGTCGCCGCTTATGACGCCGGCCAACCGGCATGAAACGCACCCTCGGCACCTGCTATTACCCCGAGCATTGGCCGCGCGCGACCTGGGAAGAGGACGCGCGGCGCATGGCCGAGGCCGGGCTGACCTGGGTCCGGATCGGCGAATTTGCCTGGTCGCGGCTCGAGCCGCAACCGGGGCAGTATGACTTTGGCTGGCTCGATGACGCCATCGACGTGCTGGGAACCGCCGGGCTGAAGGTCGTGCTGGGCACCCCCACCGCCACCCCGCCGCGCTGGATGGTCGACCGTCACCCCGACATGCTGGCCGTGGATGCCGAGGGCCGGCCCCGCAAGTTCGGCTCGCGGCGGCATTATTGCTTTTCCCACCGGGGTTACCGCGAGGAATGCGCGGTGATCACCGGCAAGCTGGCCGAACGTTATGGCCGCAATCCCCATGTCGCCGCCTGGCAGACCGACAACGAATACGCCTGCCACGATACCGTGCTCTCCTATTCCGAAGCCGCGCGGCAGGGCTTTCGCGGCTGGCTCCGGGCGCAATATCCCGGAAAGGGCAACGACGGCGATATCGACGCGCTGAACCGGGCTTGGGGCAATGTCTTCTGGTCGATGGAATATGACAGCTTCGATCAGATCGACCTGCCCAACCTCACGGTGACCGAGCCGAACCCGAGCCATGTGCTCGATTTCCGCCGCTTCGCCTCGGATGAGGTGGTCAGCTTCAACCGCCTCCAGGTCGAAATCATCCGCCGCCATTCCGACGCGCCGATTTCCCATAACTACATGGGAAAGATTACGGATTTCGATCACTACAAGGTCGGCGACGATCTCGATATCGCTGCCTGGGACAGCTATCCTCTGGGCTTTCTCGAAGATCGGCTGACCGCCACCGAGGCCCACCGCCGGACATATGCGCGCCAGGGCGACCCGGATTTCCAGGCCTTTCACCACGATCTCTACCGCGCCGTGGGACGTGGCCGGATGTGGGTGATGGAACAGCAGCCCGGCCCGGTGAACTGGGCGCCCTACAACCCCGCCCCCCTGCCCGGCATGGTCCGGATCTGGACCTGGGAGGCCTTTGCCCATGGCGCCGAGGCGGTCTGTTATTTCCGCTGGCGGCAGGCGCCTATGGCGCAGGAACTGATGCACGCCGGCATGTTGCGGCCCGACAGCGCCGACGCTCCGGCGATCGTCGAGGCGCGCGAAGTGGCGGCAGAGCTGGCCGATGCGCCCGATGTTGCCAGGGCGCAGGCGCCCGTGGCGCTGCTGTTTGACTACGAGGCCGATTGGACCTGGCAGATCCAGCCGCATGGCCGGGGGCTGAGCTATTTCGATCTGGTGTTCGAGACCTATCGCGGGCTGCGCAAGCTCGGCCTGTCGGTCGACATCCTGCGACCCGGTGGCGATCTCTCGGGCTATCGCCTGATCGTGGCGCCGGGGGCAATGTACCTGCCCGAGACGGTGAAGACCGCCCTGGCCGAGAGCGGCGCCGTGGTGCTGCTCGGTCCGCGCAGCGGCGCCCGCACCGAGAACATGGCCATCCCGGTGCCGCTGCCGCCGGCGATGCCGGGGCTCGATGCGCTGGTGTCCCGGGTCGAAAGCCTGCGGCCCGACATGCCGGTGGCGCTGAAGACCACCGGCGCGGTGACGCTGTATCGCGAATTTGTCGAAGGCTCGGCCGAAGTCATCGAGGAAAGCGTCGATGGCGCGCCGGTGCTGATCGCCCAGGGCCCGCTGGCCTATGTCAGCGGCTGGCTGGATGCGGCGGCGCTGGCCCGGGTGCTGAACTGGGCCTGCGACAAAGCCGGGCTGGAGACCTGCGAGATGCCCGAAGGCGTGCGCCGGCGCGAGACCGGAGCGGAATGCTTCTGGTTCAACTACAGCGAAAGCGCCGCCGAAGTGGCCGGGCAAACTCTGCCGCCGATCTCGGTAACACGTGTGTAATCAAGAGTTTCCGGGGCGGTCTTCACGCCCCGGATTTGAGGATCTGATCCATCGACATCGACGGCTGATCACAGCCCGCCTCGCCCACGATCCGGGCCGGCACGCCGGCAACGGTCTTGCAGGGCGGCACTTCCGAGAGCACCACCGACCCGGCGGCGATGCGCGAGCAATTGCCGATGCGGATATTGCCCAGCACCTTGGCCCCGGCGCCAATCAGCACGCCATCGCCGATCTTGGGATGGCGGTCCTGCTCTTCCTTGCCGGTACCGCCAAGGGTCACCGAATGCAGCATCGAGACATTGTCGCCCACCACCGCCGTCTCGCCGATGACAATCGAATGGGCGTGGTCGATCATGATGCCCTTGCCGATGCGCGCGGCCGGATGGATGTCGATGCCAAAGACCTCCGACACCCGCATCTGGATGAAATAAGACATGTCGCGGCGGCCCTGATGCCAGAGCCAGTGACCGATGCGGTAGGATTGGATCGCCTGAAATCCCTTGAAGAACAGCAGAGGCTGCAAGAACCTGTGGCAGGCCGGATCGCGGTCATAAACGGCGGAGATATCGGCCCGCGCCGACTGCCCGATCGCAGGATCGGCGGCATAGGCCTCGTCGCAGATCTCGCGCAGGATTTGCTCTGACATCTCGCCCGAGGCCAGTTTGAGCGAAATCCGATAGCTCAGAGCCCGTTCGAGCGAAGGATGGTGCAGCACGCTTTGGTGGATCAACCCGCCGAGCAGCGGCTCATCGCCCACCGCGGCCTCTGCCTCGTCGAGGATCCGCGCCCAGATCGGGTCGACCTCTGCAATATGCGTCTGTGTCCGGGCCATGGCATCCTCGTCTCCGGTGTCCGTGCCCTGTGATATAACACGCCTGCGGCCGAGGCCAAACGCAAACCTGTGATAAGGTGTATTCCGGCCGGTGAACGCCGGCAAGAAAGCCAGCGCCGCCAAGGCGATACCCCGATCGCGCTGCGCGACCTGCGTTATGTCCGCGCAGCGGGACGCCGTACCGCCCGCCACTCCAGCAGCATGCGAAACACCGTCTCGAGGCAGCGGCAATAGCGCTCTTCGCCCAGCGCAGGCTCGGCCGCCAACGGCCGCGCCCGGGCGGCGGCCATCAACGTGCCGTTGCCCCAGAGCCGATGCGGCCGCCCGAGGCGCTTGGCATAGCGGTCGGCGAAATCCGCCTCTTCGATCATCCGGCGGCAGAGCCCGTCGCGCGCCTCTGCCGGCACCATCAGCAGCGCCCGGGCCGCCGCCGTCACATCGCCATGCAGAACCGGCCGCATCGCCTCAGCCCGCCCAGCGCGCGAAAAGGCCCGGGCCGTAGATATCCGACACCTGCGCCACCTCGACCGCCAGCCCCGTGCCGGCCCCGTCCTGCGCCTGCATCGCCGCACCATAGGTAAAGCCCGGCGTGTCCACCATCGCCTCGCGCAACACACCGCTCTGGTCCAGCACCCGCACCAGATAGCTCTCGCGCGCTTCGGCCAGGGGCACATCGGCCAGGTCCCAGCTATCGCCATCCACCCGTGTGCGACGGATCCAGCTCAGTTCAAGATCGCCGCCGGCCCAGCGTCCCCGCAGATGTGCCGGGCTATAGGGCCGCAGGCCATTGCCGTCAAAAGCGTGTTCCTCATGGGTGTAAGACGGATCGCCCACCGGGCGCCGCGCCGGCCCGACCCGGTAGTGCCGCGCCACCCGGCGTTGCGACGAGGCCAGGCTGATCTGTTGCGGTGCGCCGTCAAGCAGCACCACATATGACCCCGTGGGCCAGGTCTGCGGCATCAGCGCATCGGTGCCGAGCTGCCCGCGCAGCCGGTGGCTCAGCACCCAGGTGTCGGTGTCGATGAGCCGGGCATCGCGAAACTGGAACAGTTCCCAGCCGTCGGGCGTGCCATCGCCAATGGCGCAGAGATTGGCGCCGGAGAGAAGCTGCGCCTCGGTGACGGAAGAGAACATCCCGCTGGTCAGTCGCACCTGAAGCCCCGCCCCGCGGTCGATCAGCCCCGCCGCCGCCGCGGTCATCGCGGTCTCGGTCACGCCAAAGGTGGCCCGGGCAGCAAAGGTGTCGGACAGCGCGTAATCGGCATCCTGCGCCGAAGCATAGAGCGCCACGGTGCCCGGCCAGGGCTTGGCCACCAGCGCCAGATGCGGCGCATGCGGCACCTCGTCGCCGGACATCAGCGGCAGGTCCATGAACAGCGGCAGCACCGGCACCGGGGCCACAAAGGGCGTGACCGTTCCCGGATCCTCCGGCACATCCACCGGGTCGTAAACCTCGGGCTCGATCCGCACCGCCTCGATGATCTGTTCGCGACCGGTCTCCATCCGGTCGACGCGATAGAGCGCACGGCCCGCCTCCTCGGGCAACGAGACAATATCGCCCGGCCCGATATCGAGCCGCGAGGGCGGTAGCGCAAAACGCGCCTGTTCGCGCGCCACCCGCGCCTCGGCCAGCCAACGCTCGACCGTCTGCCGCCCCTCGGCGCGGGTCATTACCAGCGGCATCTCGCTGCGCGAGACCGCATGGGTCGCGTCGTCCGGCAGCACCGCCTCTTCTGCAATGGTCTCGTAATCGCCGTCCGAGCGGATGAACTCGAGCCGCACCCGCCCCGCCATCTCGGCCTCCGAGGCGCGGCTCTGCATTAGGATGCCGTCGAGATCGGGGCTTTCGGCGAGCCGCGCGGCATCGATCACCTTGGCGGTCTGGCCGTCACGCATCCGGAAATGCAGCACCCCGTCGCGTTCCACTGCATCAAAGCCAAAGCGCAGCATCAGCGGCTGCAACAGCCGCCGCATGTCGCCACTGTCGGCCGCGGTATAGCCCCGCACGAAGCCATGAAGGTGCGAGACGTCATACGCCAGCACCCCGGCCTCTTCGCAGATCTCCGCCACCAGCCGGGCCAGCGACAGCCCCGAGACCCGCCCGTTGAGCCAATGCCCCTGCACGTAGTTGCCGCTGTCGCTCCAGAGCGTCTCATTGCCGGGAAAGGCCGGAAAGGGCCGCGCGTCCCAGGCCCAGGCAAAGGCGCGGGCCATGTCGATCATGGTGCCGCCATATTCTTCGGAAATCGGGTTGTTGGCCGGATCGCCCCAGAATTCGGTGACCGCCCTCAGATATTGCCGCTGGATCAGTTCGTCCCGCCGGCCATTGGAAAACCGTGGCAGGCTGCTTTCGCTGGACTTCGGGTCGAGGAACTTGTTGGGCTGGTTGCTGCCCTTGTCGACGGCGGCACAGCCGAATTCGGTGAACCACACCGGCTTGCTCTGTGGCACCCAGGCGGTTGAACCCGCCTGGCGCACGCCGCCGATGCGGTCATGGTGCTTGTGCTCCCACCAATTGCGGATGTCCTTGTAGCGAAACACCCAAGGCTCGTCATGGGCGCCATCGCTGATCGGTTCGCGGCGCTGCGCCGCACGCGCCTCGGGCGTGTCGTAATACCAGTCATAGCCTTCGCCGCCCGCGACATTGCCGCGCAGATAGTCGAGGTTGTAGATCGCGCCGAAAGCCGCATCGGCGTGGTCATCGCCGGCGCGCCAGTCCGAAAGCGGCATGTAATTGTCGATCCCCACGAAATCGATATTGGCATCGCTCCACAGCGGATCGAGATGGAAATAGACGTCGCCCGATCCGTCCTGCGGGTGATAGCCGAAATACTCCGACCAATCGGCGGCATAGCCGATCTTCACCCCCGGCCCGAGGATCTCGCGCACGTCTACCGCAAGCTGCACCATCGCCGCCACCGCCGGAAAACTGCCACCCGCGCCCCGGATCTGCGTCAGCCCGCGCATCTCGGATCCGATGCAGAAGGCATCCACCCCGCCAGCCGCCGCACAAAGCGCGGCATAGTGCAGGATGAAACGGCGATAACTCCATTCCTCGGGCCCGCTATAGGTGACCGTCTTGCCGATCACCTCATCCGTGCCGCCCAGCGCAGCGATCACCCCGCCCGAGGTCGCACTTTGTCCGTCGATGGCAAAATCCCCGACCTGCGCCGTACCAAAGAAGGTCGCAACCTCGGCCTCGGCCGCTGCCGTGCCATCCGGGCTGCCGGTCAGCCCCGGCGCGGCCGAGGTGGTGATCCGCCCGCGCCATGGCAGCACCGGCTGATCCGTCGCCGCGCCGTAGGGGTCGGGCAGACCGTTGCCCGCCATCTGCTCCATCAGGATGAACGGATAGAACATCACCGCCTGCCCGCGCGCCTGAAGCGCCCTGATCCCCTCGAGCACCGCGCCATCGGACGGGGTGCCACCATAGACCGGCGTGGCATCGCTCTCCTGCACCACGGTTTCTGCCGCGCTTCGCGCCAGCCCGCTGACCCGCCATTTGGCGCCGCGCCCGTCAAACTCGGTCTGCTCGACCTTGGGCCGCAGGCTGCACGTTCCGCAGCGCAGGTCATCGCCGAACCAGCTCACCACCAGCGAGGTTGCGCCCATGTCGGGGCATTCCGCGACCAGTTGGTCAAGCGAGGTGTCGAGATCGCTGCGCCCCGAGGGCGTGTTGACATTGGCCATCCGAGACTGGCCCGCGCCATAGCGATAGGCCACCGGCGTGGTGGCCAGGGCATATTCGCCGGTGCCGGGAATCAGCGCCACGCCGCGCAGGTTGTGCGGCACCTCTGCCGGCCCCTCGGGCGTGTCGGTCTGCACCGGCTTGGTCACCTCGAAGCTGAACTGCGGCACCCGGTTGCCAAAGGGCGAGAGGTCAAGCTCTTCCAGCACCACATAGGCGGTGCCGCGATAGGCCGGCACCGCGCCGCTGCCTTCGATCGCCTCGATCTTGGGATCGGGCAATTGATCGGCGCTGCCGGGATAGACCTTGAGGTTCAGATCCTCGGGCGAGATTTCCTCGCCATCGGCCCAGATCCGGCCAATCCCGGTGATCTCGCCCTCGCAGATCGCAATCGCCAGGCTGACCGAATAGGAATAGGTGGTTGTTGTCACCTCGGGCTGCGCGGGCGCGCCCTTGCCACCGCCGCCGCCACTGGTCTCGGTATCCACATGTTCGGTAAAGGCGCTGGCCCAGATCACATGCCCCGACATCCGCGTGCGGCCATAGCTGCGCGCCACCGGCGCGCCCTCACCGGCGCGATTGACCCGAAACCGGTCGATGCGGTTGCCCTCGACCACCACCTCCGATCCCTGCCCCATCAGCCGCTGGTCGATGGCGCGCCCGATCGAGGCGCCGACGAACCGGCCGACAGCGGTCATCGACAAGCCCAGGAACGTGCCGCCGACGGCGCTGCCAAGCGCGGCACCGGCGGCGGAAAGAACGATTGTCGCCATCAGGTCGTCTCCTCTGGAAAGGCAAATCGGGCCGCGATGCGCCGCGCCCAGGGGCCGCTCAACGGGCTCTCGATCACCCCGTGACCGCTGTAGGAATGGATGAAACTGGCCGCCGCACCGGTGCGCGCCTGAAGGCCTAGATGTTTGGCCACCGCTCCCTCACGCATACGAAACAACAGAACGTCGCCCGGCGCCTCGGCGGTGCGCGACTTGGCGCGCAGATGCCGGCGGGCGGCCTGCCACAGCCGCTCTTCGCCCTGCGGCTCGGACCAGTCGCGCGAATAGGCCGGGGCCGCTTCGGGCTCGGCTCCGATTACCTCGCGCCACACCCCGCGCAACAGCCCGAGACAGTCGCAGCCTGCCCCCCGGACCGACGCCTGGTGCAGATAGGGCGTGCCGATCCAACGCCGCGCCGCGGCCACCGCCCTCTCGCCGCCGCTCATCTCCGGCTCCCGCCGGATTTCGCCCCGGCCCGCGCCGGGTTGACGATCAGCCAGTCGTCCTCGGGCACATCCGGGAACCCCCGGAAATTCAGCAGATTGTTGAACTTGAATCGACAGGTTTCGAGCCGCTTGTCGCAGCCCGCCGTCAGCCGCACCAGATCGCCCGCAGCCATCTGCGCCCGAAGCGGTGCCCAAAGCTCGATCCTGCGCCCGGCCCCCTCCGTACTGTCGCGCTTGATCGGCCCCGAGAGCCCCTTGGCCGTGCCGGAAAGCACCTCCATCCGCCCGCGCTGAAACCACTCCGGTTCAAAACCATTGTCGGTAAACACCGCCACGCTCGAGGTCTCGTCGACCTCCTGAACCGCGCCTTGCCAGTGATAGCCGGGCGTCGTCAGGTCAAAGCCGCAGGCCCGATCCCCCAGCACGGCGGTGCAGGGCGACTGGTAGACCCGCCCGAACGGCCGGTTCAGCGCCTCCGCCAGCCCACGCAGCTCGGCCTCGAAGGCACCGTCCACCCGCCGCATCTCGCCGATGGTACCGCGAAACAGCATGTGCCGCTGGGCCACGTTCTTCCAGTTCACCAGCCAGGCTCGCACCGTTGCCCCATCATAGCGCCCGGCGAGGATATCCGCCTCGGTGATCGCCGCATCTGACAGCGCCCCCACCGCCTCGGAATTGTCGACCGAAAGCCCGGTGCCCTGCTGAAACGCCATGGCCGACAGCCCGGTATCGGCGCGAAAGCTCAGCCCCTCGAAATCCAGCGTGCGGTCATGATCGGTAAAGCCGAACGCCACGCCATCGGTGCGGTCGATCGCCCAGGCCCGGCACAGCGTCGTCAGACCGCTTTCCAGATGCGCTGCCAGCGCCTCGGAAAGCGCCCTCACAGCCGCACCTCCACCACCGGCACCGAGGGCACCTCGCCCGCCTGGAACGAGGCCACAGAGGTGGCAATCCGGTCGGTGTCAAAGCGCACCGGCACGTCAAATTCGAAGCCCGCGGTGATCTCCACGTCCTGCAAGGGCGGCGTGGCAAAGGTAACCAAGCCGCTGGACACGTCCACCTCGTAGTGCACGCCTTCCTGCAATTCGTCGCCCTGCACCCCCATCCGCACCGTGCCCTGCACCGGCTTGGTGATCCGCCGGGCGTATGCGGCAGCGCCGGATCGATAGGTCTTGATCAGCGGATAGGTGACCGAGGCGCCATCGCCCAGGGCAATCACCTGGTCGCGATAGGCGACCTCCTTGCTCGGCAGCGCCGATTTGTAATCCGACCAGTCCTTCCAGCGAAAGCCGTACATCTGGCCCTGACGCGCCTCGAAAAACCCGATCAGCCGCTCGATATCGTCAAGCGAGCGCAGCCCGACCCCTGCGTCATACCGCCGGCGCGATTGCGCCCAGGGCGTGTTGCGCTCTTCGAAGCCATTCGCCAGCGTGACGATATCGGTCCGCCGCTCCGGCCCGCCGACCGAGCCAAAGCTCAGGTTGGCGGGAAACCGTACCTCGTGAAATGCCATCGTCTCCCCTCCCCGGTTACCTGTTGCGCGTGCCGCGTGCGAGCACCCGGCTCATCTGCGCCGCGATCTGGCTCTGGCTGCGCTGGAAGCCCTGCGCATCCGGCGTCTGGATGTTCATCACCACGTTGATCGGGCCGGCGCCGCCCTGGGCCTGCACCCCGAGCTTGCCGTTCGCCCCCCGGGCCAGCGGCATGATCGCTTCCGGCCCGGCCTCGCCCATCAGCCCCATGCCGCCGCGTATCGGAAAGACCACCGGGCCGCTGACGATCCCGCCATTGGCAAAGGGCGTCACCCGCCCCTGACTGAAGGCACCGCCTTTCTCGAACGGCACAAGAGGCGTCAGCGCACCGCCCAGAAGCGCGCCGAAGTGATCGGTCACCGGTTTCACTGCCGCGTTAAAGGCGGCGTTGATCATCGACTTTCCGACGACCCCCAGCGCATCCGACAGGTTCATCCCATCGAGGATCACGCCGTCGATCGCCTTGCGCAGACCGCCCGAAAGTGTCGTGCCCAGCGAACGTGCCTGATCGCCTGTCGCGGCAAACGTCTGGTGTATCCGCTTGAGTTCGCTGTCGAACCCGGCCGCCAACGCGCCCGCCGAGCCCAGCGATTGCGCCAGTGCGTCGACCTGCATATCGAGATCGTCCAATCCGTCCAGTTCCGCCATCACTCCGTTCCTTTCTCATCGTCCGGGAAGGCCGCGATCAGCTGATCCAGCCGGTCCCGGGTCAGCGCGCCACCGCCGCCGCCCACACCCAGCATCAGCATCAACTCGGCCGGGGTCAGCGCCCAGAATGCCGCCGGTGTCAGCCCCAGCCCGCGCAGGCCCGCGGCCATCAGTTTGGGCCAGTTGATCCGGCTCACCTCTCCTGTGCCTCCGGCAGCATGAAGGCCCGCGCCAGAAGCTTGGCCGCCGCGCGCGCCGCGCCCATCGGCCCGCCGGCAATCTCGGCCCGCACCAGATCGCGCGGCCCGCCCTGCCAGCCGCCGCCCCGCAGCCCGGCCACGATCAGCGCCAGCACGTCGCGGCTTGAAAACCGCCCCGCCTCGAACCGCGCCACCAGGTCGACCAGCGATCCTTCGTCCAGCGCCTCTTCCAGCTCGGCCAAGGCGCCCAGTGTCAGCTTGAGCACCTGCGCCTCGCCATCGATCACCAGCGTGACCTCGCCCCGCCACGGATTGCCCATGGCTCAGAGCGCCACGAAGGTCAGCGCACCGGCCGAGGCAAGCGAAAGTTCATATGTGGCCTCGCCGTCATGGCTGCCGGCATATTCCAGGCTGGTCACCTGAAAGGGCCCTTCGACGGTGCCGAAATCCGGGATGATGACCTGAAAATTCGGCACCTCGCCGTCAAAGAAGATCTGCCGCGCGCGTTCGTCGGTGCTGTCGTCCTTGAAGATGCCGGCGCCCGAGATCGCCGCGCTTTTCACCCCGGCACCTCCCAGCAGCTCGCGCCAGCCCCCGGCGCTTTCCAGCGAGGTCACATCGACCGGTTCCGCATTGAAGCTGATCCGCGAGGCACGCAGGCCCACCATGGTTTCGAATTGCCCAGCGCCGCTGAGATCGACCTTGATCAAAAGGTCCTTGCCGTTTTGAGCCGCCATATCGCGTCCTCCGATAAAGAATGTCAGTTGTCTTCCACCCGGGCGCGAAAGATCATGTCGATCCGCCGCATGCCGTCGCTTCGGTCCAGCGTCGCCTTGGCCTGTCGGAACCAGAGGCCGACAAGACGCCCGCGGCTCAACGCCGGCGGCACAGCGTCCAGCGCATCGCTCACCGCCGCCGCCGCCTCCTTGGCCTGCTGAAAGCCCTGGGCGTCAGAGATCACCGAAATCCGCAGATCATGCGCCGCCCCCCGGCCGGTCATGTCCGACCGGTCGCGCGCCGTTTCGGCGCCCAGCGTCACATAGATCGCCGGCAGCGTCCCCGCCGGCACCGCATCATAGACCGCCGTCCCGACGATCGCGCCCAGCGCCGTATCGCCAGAGAGCTGGCTGTACACCGCCGCCTGCAAGGCGGCCGCCACCGCATAGCTCATGCCGCCACCTCCTCTTCGGCAAAACACGTGAGATACCGGGCATCGGCGCCCTTCTCTGCCACCGCCTCGATCCGCCAGCTCCGTGTTCCCTCGCGAAACCGCTGGCCTGCCACCGGCCGTTGCGAATCGCCCACCGGCGCGGCCCGCACCACGATGCGGTAGCCGGTCAGAGAGCTGGGCCCCGCCTCACCCCGGGCAAACCGTCCGCTGCGGGCGGTGATTTCCGCCCAGAGCGTGCCCTGCGGCAGCCACAGTCGGTCAAACCCGCCGGCGCCGTCCGGCACATCCTGCGGCGCCTCGAGCACCAGCGCCCGATTGATCCGCGGCGCGCTCATCCCAGCCCCCCTGCGACGAAACTTGCCCGCATCATCCGGTAGCGTTCGATCAGCGTGGTCACGCCAAACGGCATGCAGCCCTGCCCCAGCGCCGTCTCGTCGCGGTATTCGTAGTAATGCGCCGCCAGCAGCATCACCGCCTGCCCCAGATCGGCCGGAAGCCCGGCCCAGTCCGGCGCATATCCCGCGCTGAAGGCGACGGCCGCGCTGCCCCCTGCCGGGATCACCGGCAGACAGCTCCCGGTGGCGCGCAGCTGCGGCGCCTGGGCATCGGGGCGCAGCCGGTAATCGCCCGGGTCCACCACCTCCGCCGTGCCCGCCGCATCGGTGATCGTGACCGAACTCACCGCCGTCACCGGCGCCACCGGAAGGCGCTGGGCCGCCGTTTCTCGCCAGCGCTCCACCGTATAGGTGAACGGCCGCAGGATCAGCGCCTTGCCGGTGCGCGCCTCGATCGCCGCGATGGCCGCGCGCAGAAAGCTTGCCAGCACCGCATCCTGCACGCCTGCCCCGGCAAAGCCGCTGCCCAGCCGCAGATGCGCCTTGAATTCCTCGACCGGAAGCGCCGCCAGGGGCACATTGGTCTCTTCTACCAACATCATTTCGGTAACTCCGTCTTCGGCCCCCACGGCCCCATGCTTTCCCGCCGTCCGGTTTCAGGCGCGCGCCACCCACGTTGCTCGAACGGAGGGGAGCAGCCAGACAACGCCGGTCAACCGACGCGCGCCCGCCGAAGGGCCTCGCCCCCCGGCCTCACCGCCCCGGATTACGAGACGGCGAAGCGCAGCACCTTGATCGCGGCAAAGTCGCTCACGTCCCCGCCCACGCGTTTGGTGGCGTAGAACAGCACGTTCGGCTTGGCGCTGAAGGGGTCGCGCAGCACCCGCAGATCGGGGCGCTCGGCCACGGTATAGCCCGCCGCAAAATCACCAAAGGCGATGGAATCGGAGCCGCTGGCAATGTCCGGCATGTCCTCGGCGATCAGCACCGGATAGCCCAGCAGCCGCGCCGGCTCGCCCGCCGCAAGACCGTCCGACCACAGAAAGCGCCCGTCACCATCCTTGAGCTTGCGCACCTCGCCAGCGGTTTTCGAGTTCATCACGAAGGTGCCATTGGCGCGGTACTCCGCCCCCAGCCCATAAACCAGGTCGATGATCGCATCGCCATTGCCCAGCGCGCTGTCGAGACCGGTCGGCACATAGCCGATATTGCCCCAGGCCCAGATGTCATTGTCCACCACCGGATGGGTCAGAAAGCCTGTCGGCTTGTCGATGCCGTCACCGCTGACAAAGGCCGCCGCCTCGGCGCGGGCGAATTTCTCGGCGATGCGCCCGGCCAGCCAGCTCTCGATGTCAAAGGCAGCATCGTCCAACAGCCGCTGCGACGCCTTGGGCAGCGCCGAGAGCTCATGCAGCGGAATGGTGATCCGGTCGATGGTCGGCGTACCGGTCTCGGCGCTCACCGCGGTCTCGCTGGCCCAGCCGGCGCCCAGATCGGTGGTATCGACCAGCACGTCATAAGAGGTCGCTTCGACATTCACCACGCTGGCCACCGCCCGGATCGACGCGCCGGAATGCAGCACCGACTTGATGGTCTCCGACATTTGCGGATCGACCAGAAAGCCGCCATCAGAATTCACCGCGGTCGACATGCTCTTCTGGTCCAGCTCCAGCCCGCGCAGCCCGTCGTCATCACCCGAGCGCAGATAGGCGTCAAAGGCCTTCTGATGCGGTGCGTCGTAATCGGTCGCGGCAAGCGCCGGGCGGGCCGCAGCAAGGGTCTTGCGTTCAAACATGGTCATTTTCTCTTCCTGCTTCTGAACTCTGGTTTCGATCTCGGCCCGAAAGGCCTTCAACTCGGTGACAAAGCCGCCAACCGCTGTCTTCACCTCCTGCGCCGGGGACAAAGGATCCCCGCCCGCTGCCTCTGCATCGGTCATTTCCATCCGCTTCTCCTGTTGTCCCGCGCTAGCTGTTGCGCGCGATCTCCTGGCGCGCCGCCTCGAAAACCGCGGCCAATTCCCGCAAGGTGTCGTCCGGGCGCTCGCCCTTGGCCGCCACCCGCGCACTGGGCAGCATCGGAAAGGTCACCAGCGACACCTCCCAAAGCTCCAGTTCCTGCAAGAGCCTCTTGCCCTTGTTGGGACCCCTGTCCGATGTCACCGCTTTCCGGGTGCGATAGCCGATCGACAGCCCGTCGATCGCCCCCGCCGCCAAAAGCGCTGCCGCCTCGCGTCCCTTCGCAACCGTCTCCAGAATGCGCCCCTTGACGAAAAGCCCGCGCCCATCCTCGCGCACCTCGTCCCAGACGCCGATCGGCTGCGCCGGGTCATGCTGCCAGAGCATCCGCACCTGCCGCCGCTCCGCCGTCAGCCGCTTCAAAGAGGCCGCATAAGCCCCTTCGGCCACCACATCTCCGCCCTGATCGCAGGCCCCGAACAGGCTCGCATAGCCCTCGATCACCTGCCCGTCGGTCACGCTCAACCCGGTGTCGAACCGCGCAAATTTCGTCTCTAGATCCATATCCGTCTCCACATGTGCCGCCGTCGCAAGCCGCGCTCCGGTGGCCGGGCTTTCGTCCGGCGCCCCGCCTACCTCACTGCACCACCAACAGGCTCTGAAACGCCTGCCCGACAATCGCCGCCGCCACCCCGTAGACCGCCAGCCACAGCCGCCGTTCCAACCGCTCCAGCAGCGCCTCCATCCGGTCGAGCCGTTTGGTCATCGCCGCAAACTGCAACTCCGCCACCCGCTCATGTGCCTCCAGGCGCAGCGCCGGCGCGCAATCGAAAGCCTCGAACCCTGGACGCTCACCCATCCTCGGGCTCCGCCGGCAGCCCAAGCAGCCGCCGCTTTTCCGCATTGCTCAGGAACTCCGCGGTGCTCACCCGCGCCCATTGCGCCTCGCGCTCCGCCGCCAGGGCCGGCACCTGGTCGAGATCGGGCTTCAGCGCCACCGCCTCGCCGCCAAATTGCACCAGCCAGGCCGAAATCGCCGCCGTCACCCGCGCCGCCAGCGGCAGCACCGTCAGGCGATAAAACGCCCGGTGCGCCTCCTGGTAATTGGCATAGGTCGCCTCCCCCGGAATGCCGAGCAGCATCGGCGGGACACCATAAGCCAGCGCAATCTCGCGCGCCGCCGCATCCTTGGTCTTGTGAAACTCCATGTCTGCGGGCGAAAACCCCATCGGCTTCCAGTCCAGCCCGCCTTCCAGCAGCATCGGCCGCCCGGCATTGCGCGCGCCCTGATGGTTTGTCTCGATCTCATGGCTGAGCCGGTCGAACTGCTCGGCGCTCATCGTGCCGGAGCCATCGGCACCGCGATAGACAATCGCCCCCGAGGGCCGCGCGGCGTTGTCCAGCAACGCCTTCGACCACCGCGAGGCCGAATTATGCACATCCAGCGCCTGCGCTGCGGCCTGCATCGGCGCCATGCCGTAGTGGTCGTCCTGCGGATGAAAGCTCTTGATATGACAGATCGGCGAAACCGGCCCGCTCACGTCGAACCGATGCTTGCGCCCGCCCACGGCATAATCATAGGCCACCGGCCAGCCATCCCGCCCCGGCACCAGCGACACCCGGTCAGAGCGCAGCACATGCAGCTCCAGCGGCAGCCCGTCATCACCGGCCACGGCCTCGACATAGCCATTTCCCGACAGCAAGAGATGGCCGTAAAGCGTCTCGAGCAACTCCGCCCGCCCCTGCGCCGGGTTGGGCCGGGTGATCAGGTCCAGCAGCGGATGCACCTCATAACGCCGGTCGGCGTCCTGCAATACCAGCGGCAGGGCCGCCGCCGCCTCGGAAATCAGCTTCACCGCGCGAAAGCCTACCGGATTGCCGGCAAAACCCGCCTTGGTCAGCGACACCGTATCGCGCGGGCTCCAGGCCACCCGGCCCGCGCCCTGCCAGGCCACAACCCGCCCCGTGGCGCTGGCCTTGGTCTCGCCCGCGCTCTCCGCCTTGTTGTCCCGCCGCAGAAAATCAAACATCGCGTCCCGTGCTCCTTCATCGCCCTTCGGGCATGGCGCGGCCTGCTCCGGGGCCGCATCCGGCCCGGCTGGCATCGCCGTGTCGTCTTCGGAATTCAGCGCAGCCGCGCCATTTCATCTTGCCCCGCAAACGCCCGCCGGAGGCTCCCCGGCCTGACGAGACCACTCTGCTACGAAAAGGTTAAACCCGCTTGATCACAGCGTACGCACCTGCGGCCGCTGTCTTTCCTGCGCCGCGACAACCAGCTCCGTCAGCGCCCAGACAAGCGCGTCCACCCGGTCCGGGCTGCCCTTGCCCTCGAAGCCGCGCAGCGCCATCAGGCACATCTGCTCTTCCAGCGCCGCCAGCCCCGCGCCGTGAAACACCCGGCCCTGCTCATAAAGCGCCGCCACCGGTTCCGCCCGCGCCACCTTGCCGCGACTGGCATGCACTGCGGTATAGGCCACCGCGCCATCCTCCTGCCGGATCACGCTCTCGACCAGCGCGCCGCCCTGGTTGACCTCGGCGACGATGCGATCGGCCCGATGCTCGCGATAGGCCCGCACCGCGCGCTCGGCCCAGGTCTTCGGGCTCGCCGCCGCGACGCTGGCATCCTCCAGCACATGCACCTCCCACTCCTGCACCGGGCCGCACATCCTCACCCCCGCCACGACGATGCCGCAGGCGTCAGAGCCGGAATGCCCGCTCACCGGCGGATCGACGGCCACCACGATGCGATCAAGCTCCGGCACCTTGCGCCCGCGACAGCCATCCAGCATCTCATGCGTCCAGAGCGCGCCCTCGAGATCTGTCAGCATCTCGCCATCGAGCTCCTGCCGCGCCAGCCGTGTGTCGCGATAGCGGTCGCGGACTTCGCGCAGGAAGGATTCCGCCAGATGCGCCCGGTTCGCCTCGGTCGGCGCCCGCGTCACCACCGTCGACGGCGAATCCAGCAGCGTCTTCAACACCTCCGCATTGCGCGGCGTCGTGGTCACGCAGACCCGCGGATCGTCGCCCAGCCGCAGGGCAAACTGCAACATGTCCCAGGTGCTCTCGCCATTGGGCCATTTCGCCAGTTCGTCCACCCAGGCCGCATCAAACTGCGGGCCCCGCAGCGCCTCGGGGTCATTGGCCGAAAACGCCTTGGCCTCCGCTCCATTGGGCCAGACCAGGCGGCGCTTGCTGGCCTCCCATTTCGGCACCCGGTCGGGCGGCGAACAGGCAAGAATGCCGCTGTCGCCAAAGATCATCACGTCGCGCACCTGGTCATAGGTCTCGCCCACCAGAGCCACCCGCGCGGCGCGCCCCGCATCCCTCGGTCGCGCCCCTTCCACCATGTCGCGCACCCATTCCGCACCGGCCCGGGTCTTGCCCGCACCGCGCCCGCCAAGGACCACCCAGGACCGCCAATCGCCCTCGGGGGGCAATTGGTGCGGATGGGCCCAGAACTCGAACAGGAAAGGGAGAGCCAGAAGCTCTCCCTCGCTGAGGCTATCGAGGAACTCGTCCTGCACCGCAGCACTTGCGCAGCTTAGCAAGACGGCACCCGATCTCAGATCGTGCCCTTTCAAGGTCGATCCCATATGCGCCTTCGATAGCGGCTTCTCTTCGTGCATATTCAGCAAGTTGCGCCTCCGTTTCCATCGCCAGCTTCATCCAGCCGCGAATTTCCGCGAGCGTCTTGCTGACATCCTTGAGTGCTGTGACCTCCCCGCTCCGCACCTGTTGCTTCAGGTCTCTGAGCGCCGCCTCGAAGTCTTCGAGACTTTCCCGAACGACCAGAAGTTTGCCTTCCAGGCGGTCGACTTCCTGTTTCGCGGTGATGAGTGTCATTGATACGTCACCTTCCATGCTGGGATTGCCCCCGCACGAGCGACACAAAAAAACGGCCGCCCGGGTTTCCCCGGGGGCCGTTTGCCCATGTCTTCCAGCATGTCACAACTTATAGGAGAAACCGTTCGCCAAGTCAAGGCAAAGTGAGTTAACGCTTTGTTACCGCACCGTTTTCCGCATCGACAGGCACCAATCCCAGACCGCTTCCACCTCCGGCCGCAGCGCCACATCGTTGCGGGCCAGCAGATAGAAATGCCGCGCGCCCAGGTAGTCACCCGGCCAGACCTGAACCAGCCGTCGCTCGGCAATGTGCCGTTCCACCAGCACCTCCGGCGCCAGCACAACGCCCTGGCCCATGGCCGCTGCATCGATGGCAAGCGCGGTCTGACTGAACTTTGCGCCGCGCTGCGCGCGCTCTCCCGACAGTCCGAGCACCTGGTCGAAAAACTCCGGCCAGCGGCCATGCGGCTCATGCAGCAAAGTGGCACGCTCCGGCGCCGCACGCGCCAGCCCGGCCACCTGCGGCGCCGCCACCGCGATCTGCCGGTTTTCGAACAACAGCTCCGCCCGCAACGCGGCGCCAAAAGGCGCGCGCCCCTGCCGGACCGACAGATCCACAGGATCTGAGTAAAAACTCGCGAGCCGCTCGGTCGCACGGATCTGAAGCTCCACATCCGGATGCGCCTCGGTCAGCGACCGCATGTTGGGGATCAGCCAACAGGCGGCAAAACTCGGAGTGACGCTGATCGTCACCTCGGCGGTCGCCGGCTGCAACCGCGCCGTTGCGGTCTCGATGCTGGAAAACGCGCGTTCCACTGCCTCGTGATAGGCGCGGCCGGCCGCGGTAAAGGCCAGATCGCGGTGGCGGCGCTCGAACAATTGCACCTGCAACCGCGCTTCCAATGCCCGCACATGCTGCGCCACCGCGCCCTGGGTCACGCCCAGTTCCTCCGCCGCGGCGCGAAAGGTCATGGCCCGGCCCGCCGCTTCAAAGGCCCGCAATGCATTCAATGGCGGTAGATTTCTCATGCCAATAGTTTTCCTACAGTCACGCAGGCCATCATCTGGCTTCACGACACGCCTTGCCTGCCGCATATCTACCACATCCAAGCCGCAGGAAACAGGAATTCTACAATGAGCCGATCCCTTACCGCCCAGGACCTCACCCATTCCGCCCGGCGCGGCATTACCCGGGCCGCGCCCGTCACCGTGATCAAATGGCTCGCCTCGATCTTTCAGATCATGGGATATGCCGCCACCGGCTTCGGCCTCGTGCCGTGGAACATCTACCTGTTCCTGCTCGGTCTGATCGGCTGGTTCGTTGTCGGATTGCTATGGAAAGATCGTGCCGTGATCCTGATCCACGTCATCGCCTTCGGCTCAATGGTGGCCGGAATCTTCGCCGCCTGAAACGCAAAAGGCAGGCCACAAGGGCCTGCCTTCCGGTCCAGCGCCACGCCACTCAGTTGCCGCTGCGCTCGGCCTCGATCTGCCGCCACTTGGCGACATTGGCGTTGTGTTCTGCCAGGGTCTCGGCAAAGGCGTGCCCGCCGGTGCCATCGGCCACAAAGAACAGGAAATCGGTGTCTTCCGGCGCCACCGCCGCCTGAATCGCAGCCGCCCCGGGGTTGGCGATCGGCGTCGGCGGCAAGCCATTGATGACATAGGTGTTATAAGGCGTCGCGCCACGCAGCTCGCTCTGCCGCAGCCCGCGGCCCAGCACACCCTTGCCCTCGGTGATGCCATAGATCACCGTCGGGTCGGTCTGAAGCCGCATGCCCTGGTTCAGACGGTTGACAAAGACGCTCGCCACCATCCCGCGCTCGCCGGCCACCCCGGTTTCCTTTTCGATGATCGAGGCCAGGGTCAGCATCTCTTCCGGCGTGTCGAAGGGAAGTCCCTCGCTCCGGTCGGCCCAGGCCTCGGCCACGATGGCCGTCTGCCGCCGCTGCATTTCTTCGACAATCGAGGCCCGCGTCTGGCCGACCCGAAGCTCGTAGCTGTCCGGCGCCAGGGAACCTTCCGGCGGCAGCTCCGCTACCGCACCTTCCAGCACGTCGAGCGCCGTGAGTTCCTCGACAACCTGCCAGCTGGTCACCCCCTCGGCCAGCGCGATCCGGTAGCGGGTATCGGCAGCTCCGCGGACGCGGCTGTAGTCTTCCGGCACCTCGTCTTCGCCCGGCACGAACTTCGCCAGCTCGACAAAGCGCTGGGTCTCGGGGTCAAGCTCGCGCACTTCGGCGGTAACCCGGTTGACGCCGATCCGATAAACAACCTCGGTGCCGCAGGTGCTGGCCCCGCCCCGGGTCACGGTATCGACGATCTCGGCCATGCTCGCGCCCTCGGGCACAAGGAAAGACCCGGCCTTCAGCGCGTCGGTCTTGTCGGCATAGTCGGCACCGACGCGAAACAGAAAGCCGCTGGAAATCGCACCCTGACCGGCCAGATCGCGAGAGACACGCGAAAAGTTCGACCCCCGCGCCACCTCGAGGCAGATCGGCGCCTCCAGCGGCCCTTCCGCCGAATATTCCCCCTGCGCCCAGAGCAAGGCGCCGCCAGCCAGAAAGATGGCGACGACGAAAAAGCTCAGGGCATTCGAGGCGATACTGCGCCACATGTATTTCAGACCTTCTTGAAGATGACCGAAGCGTTGGTGCCGCCAAAGCCAAAGGAGTTCGACAGCGCGTAGTTGATTTCGCGCTCGCGTTTTGCATTCGGCGCCAGGTCAACCTTGGTCTCTACCGCCGGATTGTCGAGGTTGATGGTGGGCGGCGCCACCTGGTCGCGGATCGCCAGTATCGAGAAAATCGCCTCGATCGCGCCGGCGGCGCCCAGAAGGTGCCCGGTGGCCGATTTGGTCGAGGACATGGTCACCTTCGACGCCGCCTCACCCATCAGCCGCTCGACCGCGCCAAGCTCGATGGTGTCGGCCATGGTCGAGGTGCCATGCGCATTGATGTAATCGATCATCGACGGGCCAACGCCGGCCTTTTTCAGCGCCATCTTCATGCAACGCTCGGCGCCTTCGCCATCCTCCGACGGGGCGGTGATGTGATAGGCGTCGCCCGACATGCCGTATCCCACGACCTCGGCGTAGATTTTCGCGCCACGTGCCTTGGCGTGCTCGTATTCCTCCAGCACGACAACACCGGCGCCCTCGCCCATGACAAAACCGTCGCGGTCGGCATCATACGGCCGGCTGGCGGTTTCCGGCGCGTCGCCGCGCTTGGTGCTCAGCGCCTTGCAGGCGTTGAAGCCGGCAATGCCGATCTCGGAAATCGCCGCCTCGGCACCACCGGCGATCATCACCTCGGCATCGCCGTCCTTGATGATCCGGGCCGCATCGCCGATCGCATGGGCGCCGGTCGAACAGGCGGTCACCACCGAATGGTTCGGCCCCTTGAAGCCATAGCGGATCGACACCTGGCCCGAAATCAGGTTGATCAGCGCGCCGGGAATAAAGAAAGGCGACACCCTGCGCGGCCCGCGTTCCTTGATCAGCACGGCGGTCTCGGCGATCGAGTTCAGCCCGCCAATGCCCGACCCGATCAGCACACCGGTGGTCTCGAGGCTTTCCTTGTCCTCCGGCGTCCAGCCGGCATCCTTCACCGCCTGCTCGGCGGCGGCAACGCCGTACAGGATGAAATCGTCGACCTTGCGGCGTTCTTTCGGCGCCATCCAGTCATCGGCGTTGAAGGTGCCGTCGGTGCCGTCGCCATGCGGCACTTCGCACGCATAGGTGGTGGCCAGTTGGCTGGCATCGAACCGGGTGATCGTGCCTGCGCCCGATTTGCCTTCCAGAATCGCCTTCCAGCTCTCCTCGACGCCGCAAGCCAGCGGTGTCACCAGACCAAGCCCTGTCACAACTACTCTGCGCATGGTGTTGCCCCTTTGAAACAAGTTGCACGCTCTTACCCCGACAGGGGGAAGAGGGGCAAGGGAAAGCGATGCCGGATGGGCAAGCCCCCGCGTATCGAAACCCTATGCCGGAAGCCGGCTCTGCGGCAACTGACAAGCCCTGTCACGGCCGCTTGCCGCGCCGTGCCTCACGACGGAAAACGGCGCACCCGAAAAGGCACGCCGTTCCCACAAAATCCTGACGGATCAAAGCGTTCTTACGCTTCTTTCGCGTCGTTGATGAATTTGACCGCATCGCCGAAGGTCTGGATGTTCTCGGCGGCGTCATCGGGGATCTCGATGCCGAATTCTTCTTCGAACGCCATCACCAGTTCCACGGTGTCAAGGCTGTCTGCGCCGAGGTCGTCGATGAACGACGCGCCTTCGACAACTTTGCCTTCTTCGACACCGAGGTGTTCCACAACGATTTTCTTCACGCGATCTGCGACGTCGCTCATATCTTTAATCCTCATCGTCTTGGGCCTTTGGCCCTGTTTTGCCCGTGCCCCGAGGGGTTCGAACTTTACTTGCCCCTCCCGAGGCGGCGGTTGGCCTTTGGCCTGTTCCCCGCATAAGCAGGTCGATCCAGGCCAGCACGAGCCCCCCCGGATTTCCACGCGCCTATAGCATAAGAGCAGCGATTGGCAAACGCTTTCCGGGAGAACCGGTCATGGCGTCAGATCATGGCCATTCCGCCGTTCACATGCAGCGTCGCACCCGTCACATACCCGGCTTCCGGGCTCGACAGATAGAGGACTGCGGCGGCGATTTCCTCGGGCGTTCCCATGCGCGCGGCGGGAATCTGCACGTTGATCTTTTCCTTCTGGTCGTCGGTCAGCTTGTCGGTCATCGCGGTGGCAATGAAACCGGGCGCAATGGCGTTCACCGTGATGCCGCGGCTCGCCACCTCATAGGCCAGCGATTTGCCCATGCCGATCATCCCGGCCTTCGACGCGGCATAGTTCGCCTGCCCGGGGTTGCCGGTGGCGCCAACAATCGACGAGATATTCACGATCCGCCCCCAACGCGCCTTCATCATTCCGCGCATCACCCCCTTGCAGAGCTTCATTGACGAGGTGAGATTGACGGAAAGCACCGAATTCCATTCGTCATCCGACATCCGCATGAACAGGTTGTCCCGGGTGATGCCGGCATTGTTCACCAGGATATCGACCGCGCCCATCGCCTCGGCGGCCTGTTTCGGCAGCGCTTCGACGGCTTCCAGATCGCTCAGGTTGCAGGGCAGCACATGCGCCCGCTCGCCCAGTTCCGCCGCCAGTTCCTGCAAAGGCGCCTCGCGCGTGCCGCTCAGGCCGACGGTCGCCCCCGCCCCGTGCAGCGCCTTGGCGATCGCGCCGCCGATGCCGCCCGATGCCCCGGTCACCAGCGCAGATTTCCCGCTCAGATCAAACATCCGCTCTTCCTCTTGTCTTGCTTGTGGCGCCGGCGCTCAGGCCAGCGCATCCTTTGCCGCCGCCACGTCTTCGGGCGTGCCGATGTTGCGGGTGGCGATATCCCGATCGATCCGCCGCACCATGCCGATCAGCGCCTTGCCGGCGCCGATTTCCCAAAGATCGGTGACGCCGTGACGGGCCATCCACTGCACGCTCTCGCGCCAGCGCACGGCACCGGTGATCTGATTGACCAGAAGCGAGCGGATTGTCGCCGGATCGCTCACCGCCTCGGCCACCACATTGGCCACCAGCGGCACCTTGGGCCGGTGGATCTGCACATCGTCCAACGCGTCGGCCATCACATGCGAGGCCGGCTCCATCAGCTTGCAATGGAACGGCGCGCTCACCGGCAGCAGCACCGCGCGCCGCGCGCCGGCCGCCTTGGCCAGCTCGACCGCGCGTTCCACCGCCGCCTTGTGGCCTGAGACGACCACCTGACCGGGGTCATTGTCATTTGCCGCCGCACAGATCTCGCCCTGTGCTGCCTCGGCCGCGACCTTGCGCGCGCGTTCGAGGTCAAGCCCCAGCAGCGCCGCCATCGCGCCCTCGCCGACCGGCACCGCCGCCTGCATTGCCTTGCCCCGGGTGCGCAGAAGACGTGCACAATCGCCGATGCTCAAAGAACCCGCGGCGGCCAGCGCCGAATATTCCCCCAGCGAATGCCCTGCGACATAGTTGGCCGCCGTCACATCGATGCCCTCGGCCTCGAGCGCGCGCATCGCCGCCAGCGAGGTCGCCATAAGCGCCGGCTGGGCATTCTGCGTCAGGGTCAGATCGGCCGCATCGCCTTCCCAGATCAGGTCAGAGAGCTTTTCGCCGAGCGCCTCGTCGACCTCTTCAAAAACGGCTTTCGCCGCCGGATAGGCATCAGCGAGGGCCTTGCCCATACCGATCGCCTGTGCCCCCTGTCCCGGAAAAACAAATGCGCGGCCCATACCATCCCTCTGTTGCAGCGTCGTTTTGCCATGGATACGCGCCACGAAACCCGACTGCAATGTCTATGCCACGCCGCAGTGCGGAGAAATTCAAAAGAAAAACCGGCCGCGCCAGTCAGGCGGACAGCCGGTCGAATCGGTTCGGCGGTGCGACCCAGCCGCCCCGCTCAGCCGCGCGAAGACTTTGGCGTTCGGGCGAAATACAGCAGATAGCCACCAGTCAACGCAAAGAAGAAGGAGGCGCAGAGCTTTATCATCATCAGTTCCGGCAGCGTCGCGGCATTGGGCGCGACCCACATGCCCAGGCTTGCGACCACCAGCGACAGGCCAACCAGTCGGACAAACCACCGTGCAATCATGTCCGCGTTCATTTCGGTCTCTCTCTCGGGGTCGGCGCGCATCAAGAGGCTGGCTACGGTCATCTGGCTTCTCCCATTGGCATATTGGAGAGGTTCCGCGCGAATTCCGGCAGGAATGCGGCACAAACAGGGAAAAGAGGCGGAACGATCCGCCCCCGGGGCGTCAACGGGCCGTCAACGGGCCGCAGCCGCCCCCAGCCCCCTTGCCATTTGTGCCCGAGGCTGTATATCGGGCCATCCTTTCGCAAGACGTATGAACCGCGCAGTCTCTCGTGGGTTGGGGGCGAAAGGACATGGCCCCGCCCTTTGAAATGCGCCTTGATATAAATGGAGTGCACATGCCCCTTTATGAGCATGTCTTTATCTCGCGCCAGGATCTCTCCGGCGCGCAGGCCGAAAGCCTCGTCGAGCATTTCGGCACTGTCCTGTCCGACAACGGCGGCAAGGTCGTCGACACCGAGTACTGGGGTGTCAAGACCATGGCCTACAAGATCAACAAGAACCGCAAGGGCCACTATGCCTACATGCGCACCGACGCCCCGTCGGACGCCGTGCAGGAAATGGAACGCCTGATGCGCCTGCATGACGACGTGATGCGCGTGCTGACCATCAAGGTCGACGAGCACCAGGAAGGTCCGTCGATCCAGATGCAGAAACGTGACGAGCGCGAAGACCGCCGTCGTGAACGCCGCTAAGTCGAAGGAGAGCTAACCCATGGCCGCAAAACCGTTTTTCCGCCGCCGCAAGGTCTGCCCCTTCTCGGGCGACAATGCACCCAAGATCGACTACAAGGACACCCGCCTTCTTCAGCGCTACATTTCCGAGCGCGGCAAGATCGTGCCGTCCCGGATCACCGCCGTCTCGGCCAAGAAGCAACGTGAACTGGCCCGCGCCATCAAACGCGCCCGCTTCCTCGCGCTGCTGCCCTACGCTGTGAAGTAAGGAGTTAAGCACATGCAAGTCATCCTTCTCGAACGCGTGGCCAAGCTCGGCCAGATGGGCGACGTCGTCGACGTCAAGCCCGGCTTCGCCCGCAACTACCTGCTGCTGCAAGGCAAGGCGCTGACCGCGTCGAAAGCCAACATCGAGGCATTCGAGGCGCAGAAAGCCCAGCTCGAAGCGCGCAACCTGGAAACCAAGAAAGAAGCCGAAGCTCTGGCATCGCGTCTCGACGGCCAGCAGTTCGTCGTGATTCGCCAGGCCTCCGACGGCGGTTCGCTCTATGGCTCGGTCACCACCCGTGACGCGGCCAACGTGGCCACCGAAGAGGGCTTCTCGATCGACCGCAAGCAGATCCTGATCCGTCAGCCGATCAAGGAACTGGGCCTGCACGAGATCGAGGTGCACCTGCACCCCGAGGTGATGGCCACCGTTAACCTCAACGTCGCACGTTCGCCTGAAGAGGCCGAACTGCAAGCCTCGGGCAAGTCGATCCAGGAACTGGCTGCGGAAGAAGAAGCCGCCGCCGAATTCGAGATCGCGGAACTGTTCGACGATATCGGCTCGGCCGCTTCGGACGACGACGACCTGGCCGAAGTGGTCCAGGACGACTCCGGCGAAGAACAACCGGAAGAAGACCGCGGCTGATTTCCCGGTCCATCCCTATACTTTCGAAGGCCGTGCGTCCCCGACGCACGGCCTTTTGTCATTTGGCATACCTGAAAGGATGGCCCGCGTATCCGCCAGCAGCTTTGCCGTGTATCGCCCAGACGCGGTACAACACCAAGGAAGGCAAACGGGCCGATGCTTCGACATAAAGAGTACCGGTAAAAGTATACAGTAACGATTACGGAAGATTGCAGCCATGGCACAGAAAGGACTGGTTCAGAACGTCGCCCCGGCACCCGGCGCGGTCTTCTATTCGCTTGCATCGGCCCGTGTCCTTCGATTGATCGACGCCCCGCTCTCCGCGGCAGAGCGCAGCCACGCAGACATTCTGGCTGCCCGCAACGCCGCGCTGGCGGAGGCCAGCACCACCCGCCGCGTGGCGGAAGCGATCGCGCGCATGAAAACGCGGTTCGGAAACGACGGCCGGTAAATTCCTTGTCCCCGGATGCCTCCGGCCTATGGAAAGGTCGCCTCTCCCTCCCGAGGCGGCCTTTTCAAGTCTGACACGGCGGCGCGAGAAATCCCGAAACGGTGTAGACTGCCCTTGCGTGTGACAGGGAGCGACTGACATGACCGATCCGTTTCAGAACGTCGATGCCGCGGGGCCCGAATTCATCAAGATCTTTGCCGATACCATGGAAATCCGTCAAAGCGACCCGACAATGGAGGCGCTCGTTGCCGGCTATCTCTCGCGGCTGGATTTCGCCAAGGACAGCCTGACCGTCGAAATCGGCGCCGGGGCCGGCGCGGTGACCCGCCGTATCGCCAAACATGCCGCGCCGGCGCAGGTGATCGGCTACGAACCCTCGGCAGGCTTTGTCAAAGAGGCAAGGGCCCGCGCGCCCAACTTCGACAATCTGAGATTTGAACAGGCCGACGGCGCCACCCTGCCTGTCGCCGACAACAGCGTCGACAATGCCATCCTGCACACCGTGCTGACCCACGTCGTTGCGCCGGAGACCCTCTTGGCCGAAGCCGCGCGCGCGCTCCGCACCGGCGGCTGGCTGGTCGTGGCAGATGTCGATTTTTCCAAGGCCGCGCTTGCCAGCGCCGCCAATGATCCGCTTGATTGCTGTGCCAAGGAATTCGTCCGCACCTATGTGACCGACCCGCACCTCGTCGGCCGGCTGCGCGGGCTGATTGCCGACGCCGGCCTGAGACTCGACCATTTCGATGTGCAAAGCCGCGTCATCATCACTGAAGCCCAGATGCTGCCCTGGGTAGAGATCACCACCCGCGACATGGTGACCCGGGGGCTGATCGGTCAGGGGCTGGCCGATGCGCTGATCGCCGAACATGCTCAGCGCGCCGCCGATGGCCGGCTCTACGGATATCAGGCCATTGCCACCGCCATCGCGCAAAAGATCTGATAGTACCCAAGAAAAAAGGCCGCCCCCCGAGGGGGAACGGCCCGAATTCAGCACATGAGGTGTGCTGATTATTCTTCGTCGAGCTCTTCGACAGCCTTCTGAAGCTCTTCCTTGGAGACCTCTTTCTCGGTCACCTCGGCCAGCTCGAGAATGTAGTCGACGACCTTGTCTTCAAAGATCGGCGCGCGCATCTGCTGCTGCATCTGCTGGTTCTGCTGCACGAACTCAAAGAACTGACGTTCCTGACCGGGGTACTGGCGCGCCTGGTTCATGATCGCCTGGGTCATCTCGGCGTCCGACACCTGCACTTCGGCCTTCTGGCCCAGTTCGGCCAGCAGAAGCCCCAGGCGCACGCGGCGCTCGGCCAGCTTGTTGTGCTCGTCCGTGGGCTCGATCTCGGGGTGATCGTGGCCTTCCACGTCCGGGTTTTCCTCGTGCCACAGCTGGTGCGCGATCTGTTTGGCCTCGGCCTCCACCAGCGTCGGCGGCAGGTCGAATTTCACCATCTCGTCCAGCTTGTCGAGCAGCGCCCGCTTGGTCACCTGGCGGGCGGCACCGGCGTATTCGGCTTCCAGACGCTCCCGGATCTGCTCTTTCAGCGCATCCAGCGACTCGGCGCCGAATTTCTTGGCCAGTTCGTCATCGAGCTCTGCCGCAACCGGCTCCTTCACCTCTTTGATGGTGCAGGAGAAAACCGCTTCCTTGCCGGCCAGATGCTCGGCCTGGTATTCCTCGGGGAAAGTGACGGTAACGTCCTTTTCCTCGCCGGCCTTGGCGCCGACCAGCTGCTCCTCGAAACCCGGGATGAACGAACCGGAGCCCAGCACCAGCGGGTAATCCTCGGCCGAGCCACCTTCGAAGGCTTCGCCGTCGACCTTGCCGACGAAATCAAAGACCACCTGATCACCGTCTGCGGCGGCCGCACCTTCGTCGCGGGCCTTGAAGTCCTGCGCGGTCTCGGCGAGGTTCTTCAGCGCCTCGTCCACCTCGTCGTCACCGGCCTTGGCGGTCATCTTCTCGAGCGAGATCGATTTCAGATCGACCTCGGGGATTTCGGGCAGCTTTTCATAGGACATCTCGACATTGACGTCGTCGCCCTCTTTCCAGTCCTCGTTGGTCATCTTGACCTCGGGCTGAAGCGCCGGCTTGTCGCCGCTGGCTTCGAAATGCTGGTTCATCGCGCCGTCGATGGTTTCCTGCATCGCTTCGCCCAGCAGACGCTGGCCGAACTGCTTCTTCAGCAGCGGCATCGGCACCTTGCCCTTGCGAAAGCCCTTCATCTCGATCTCGGGCTGGGCTTCGGCCAGCTTTTCGTTGACCTTTTCTTCCAGCTCGGCGGCGCTGACGGTGATCGCGTATTCGCGCTTCAGACCTTCGTTCAGAGTCTCGGTGACCTGCATCCCATTCCCCATAAGTTCGAGGGCGAGTCCCAGCCCGCCTATTTCAAATCTGGGGTCTTCTAAGCGCCCCCGCCCAAGCGTGCAAGGCGGATCTGCACGTCCGGGCGGCTACCGGGCAGAGTTTCGCCCCGCCACGGCCCAGAGCACCGCAAGCCCGGCCAGAATGCTGAGACCGGCCTTGCTCACCGGCTCCATCGTGCCCTGAATCAGAAGCGCATGCGCCACCGTCCCGGCAACGATCACCAGCGCCAGCCCGCGATGCGCCCGGCGCCAGAGCCGAGAGGCCAGGCGGCGGCGCAGCACGGCCAGCGTGGCGCTGGCAAACAGCGCCCACATCGCCAGCACGCCCCAGATCGAAAACGGCGTCGGCGACCGCAGGAGCAGCACGTCGATCACATCCGGCGGGCTGGTGATCCAGAGCCCCACCACATGTCCGATCACCGCCAGCACCAGCGCCGCACCCGCAAACCGGTGCAGCCGCCGGCTCTGCCTCGGCGACAGCCCCGGCAGCAGGCCTGCCGCCAGCAGGGGCTGCACCGCCAGCAGCATCAGCCCGACCACCCCGGCCAAGCCGGCCGCGATATAGACCGGTCGGCGATAGGCCAGCAAGGGGCTGTCCGCCGCCGCGACCAAGGGAAGGCCCAGCGCCAGCCCGAGCCCCGCCCAGATCAGCGCCGCAGGCAGCCGGCCCGGCCCCCTCACGCCGGTTGCAGGACGAAATGCGCCTCCAGACTGGTGTCGCGCGCGCTGCCCATCACCGGGCGCAGAAACACCGTCTCATAATCGCCGCTGTCATAGGCCAAATGGCCATGCGGCTGGCCAAAGGCCGGCACGATCTGCGGCATCTCCAGCCGGAACATGCCGTTCTCGTCGGTCAGCGTCGCGCCGTGGCTCTGCGGGTCGCGTTCGTGGCCTTCGGTGGTATGCGCCCAGATCTGGATGCGCTGGCCGGCAAGCGGCGCGCCGTCACCGGCGCGGCGCACGGTGCCGCTCATCCAGAAGCCGCCGCCGCCGATGCGGTCGACGATCGGCGCGCCGGGGCGGTAATTGTTGGCACCACCCCGCATCGTGCGCGTCGGCGTGACCGACTGCGCGGCCAGGGGTGATATCAGTCCCAGAGCCAGAGCCGCGCCACCGGCGGCAATCAGGTGTCGGCGTCGGATTGGAAGTTGAGGCATGGAAACTCTCCTGTCGGACAGGCCCGCAGCCGGGCGCTGTCGGCAACCGTTACAATTACCTGACCGAGTTTACCGTCTTTGGGCGCAGCCCCCAAGAACCGGAGCCGCCTGCACCAAACACATTGCGCCCACGATTGCGTGAGCCGGGGCGGCGCGGCCCCTGCCCGCCCGCTTTCGGGGCCGGTTATTCAAAGTAATCCGCATGCGCCGAATGGATCTGGGTGACGGTCTCGTCCAACCGTCGCAGATGGCGCCGCATGACATCGCGCACCGCCTGTTCGTCGCGCGCCGCCAGCGCCTGCGCGATATCGCAATGATCGCCAAAAACATCGCTCAGGGCCCGTTCCTGGCCAAAGCTCAGCACGCAGAGCCGATCGACCGTCTGCTTGCAGCGTTCGATCGTCTCGAAGGCCAGCGGCCGGCCGCCGAGTTCGCAGATCAGTCGGTGGAAATCATAGTCCATCGCGTGAAATCGGTCGTTCTGGCCAGCGTCGATGACCGCCCGCTGCTCGGCCAGGCTGGCCTCGAGCAGACCGGCCTTTTCGGCGTCCCAGACCGCGCAGGCCTCCCGGATGACCTCCAGCTCGACCGCCAGCCGGATGAACCGCGAATTCTGGATCTCGTCCATTGAGAAACCGCGTACCACCGTGGCGCGCTGCGGCCGGATCAGCAGCAGCCCCATGTTGCCCAGCCGGTTGAAGGCATCGCGCACCGGCTGCCGCGACACGCCCATGCGGTTGGCCACCTCGGCCTCGGACATCTTGGTCCCCGGCAGGAGCTTCAACGTCGAGATCTCTTCGTAGAGCGCATTGAAGACCATGTCGGTCGATGTCCGTGCCACCGGCGTATCCATAGTTTTCAGCATGCCGTCGCTCCCCGTCGTCTATATGTCAAATTCCCTTACGAAAGCGCTGCTGCCAAGCCGGCGCCTCGGAATGTCGCGTTTCACGTCGAAAACGCGCGGAATTCTGCCATTATAGACCAGTCTCACCTTGTCATGCCGTTAAATAATGACTTGTGCGGCGGAATCAATTCAAACGTGGCGGTTGGCCCGCGCCAGCGGGCGCCGCCGTTGCCGCCGGCCTGCGCGCGCCGGCGAGCGGCGGAAAGGCAAGCCTTCCCGCCGGAGGCCTCATCGCTCGAGGGTCATGAAATAATCGAAGATCTCCGGAACATTGCCCTCGCCCAGGCCGGCGTCGACCGCAGCCTGAAGATTGTGCGAGGTGCCCTCGGCAATCTCGGCCCGCGTGCCCAGATCCTTGGCCATCTCGAGGAAATAGCCCAGATCCTTGTTGGCATTGTTGATCGAAAAGCCCAGGTCGCTGACGCCATCCACGGCATAGTTCTTGCAGAAGCCCATGAACGGCGAATTCGACGGGCCGGTCGACATGATGTGGTAGAGCTGCTGGCGATCGACACCGGCCCTGTCGGCCACGGCAAAGGCCTGGCTCATGGTGCAGACCGTGGTCATGCCCATGAAATTGTTGATCAGCTTGGTGGTGTGACCGGCCCCGAGCGCGCCGAGGTAGAAGACATTCTCGCCCTGCTCTTCCAGCACCGGCTTGACCTTGTCAAAGGTCGCCTTGTCGCCGGCGGCCATGATATTGAGCAGCCCGTCGGTGGCATGGGCCGGGGTGCGGCCCAGCGGCGCGTCGATCATGCCGGCGCCCTTTTTGGCCAGGTCGGCGCCGATCTTGCGGGTCGAGGCCGGGATCGAGGTGCCGAAATCGATCAGCACCGCGCCGTCACGAATGCCGGCAAGGATGCCGTCCTCGGCATAGACGATCTTTTCGACCACGTCCGACTTGGTCAGACAGAGCATCACGATGTCGCTGGCCTCCGCCAGTTCCCTGGCCGAGGCCGCCTCGCGCGCCTTGCCACGCGCGAGGCATTTTGCCACGGCCTCGGTATTGAGATCCATCACGATGAGCTCGTAGCCCCGCTTCTGAAGGTTCTCCACCATATTGCCGCCCATGAGGCCGAGGCCGATGAACCCGATGACAGGTTTGGTCATGCCATGTACTCCGTTAAGTTGGTCTTGAGGATTGTCTTTCATAGGAAATCTTCCCGATGCGGCGTGAAGATATCCAGCAGCGTACCGGCCTCGAGACAGGTGGCGCCGTGTTCGATATTGGGCTGCTTGTAGAGCGAGTCGCCGGCGGCAACGATGTAGGTCTCGTCGCCCACCGCGAATTCGAATTTGCCCGAGATCACATAGGTGATCTGCTCGTGTGGATGGTGGTGGCGCGCTGCCACCGTTCCGGTGTCGAAATGCACCTCGACCACCATCGCATTGTCATTATAGGCGCCGACCTTCCGGGTCAGCCCGCCACCGGCGTCGAAGAGCTGGTTTTCGCTCCCCGGGAAGTAGTTCTTTACTGTCATGTCTCATCTCCGTGTCGTTGGGGTCCCTCGTGCTCGGCTCATGATTTTGCGAGTTTTTTGAGGGTAATTTTGAATGTGTTTTCGTCCGGGTCGGTGAAGTAGAGGTCGGCGTCGTAGCCCTGGTCGTCCATGAAGTTGAAGATGCGCCTGGGTTCGGAGCGCCGGTAGGGCACCAGCAGGGTGGCGATGCGATGGCGTCTGGCGGCGGGGTATGTCGCGTGCAGGCAGGTGCTTTCGGGCAGGCCGGCGTAATCGGCCGGGTCGACGCCGGGGAAGCCGGTGACCTGGCTGAGTTCGGGCTTGCCGGCCTCGGACCAGACCACCTGGCCGTAGAAGCCCGCCGTCTCGCCGGTCATGCGGAAGGAGGTCCGGCCGAGGTCGTAGGGCTGGTTGGCATGCAGCAGCCAGTCGATGGTGACGGCTGCGTCGGCATCGACGCTGTCGACGATGACGAAGTAGCTGCCGTTCACGAAGTAGACCTCGCGGCCGGCGCGGGTGACCTCGGGCGAGAGGCTCCGATAGGCGGCGGTGGCGTCGCCGTGGATGTAGATGTGGTCGTCGCGCTGCTCGGCGGCGAGGATCGTGCCGGTGGCGGCCATGGCGCGGGCCTTGTCCTTGTCGGCATATTGGCCCTTGCCATTGATCAGGATGGCGTTTTTCGACCGGGTCTGGCGCCGCCAGTTGCGGTGCATCGAGGAGTTGAAGGCGACGTAATAGCCCGATTGCACCGCCAGGTCCTCGCCGAAGGCGGCCAGGCAAAAGGCGTTCTGGTCGCCGTGGCTGTGGCTGATCGAGCCGAACGTGCTGCTTTTGAACACGAACTGGATATGGCGGTCGGGGTCGGCCATCTCGTGCTGGATGCCGACCCAGCCGATGCCCTTGAAGTGGCGCATGCCCGAGGGCGGATCCGTAGCTTCGACAAGGGGGAAGTCGGTGAGATAGGTCAGCTCGTCAAAATGCGTGTCCCACCAGCCCCAGTTGTAGAAGGCGCCCTCGGTGCCGGGGTTCAGCCGGGCGAGCTCCTCATGGTACCATTGATAGGCGCCATTGCCGGTGACGCCGGCGTATTGCCGCAGGTTGATGCCGGTCTTGATGCAGGGCAGATCGCCCTGGGTGCTGTCGTCGCCGAAGGTGGCGCGGCGGGTGTTCGGCGCCTTGCAATAGAGCGGGAAGTCGCCGGTGTTGCGGAAGAAGGGGCGCTGGTAGAGGTCGATGCCGGCAAAGCTCTTCAGCCGGTTGGCGGCCTCGATCAGATAGGCCATGCCCATCATCCAGTAGTTGGTGCCCTCGGCCCAGCCGCCATCGGCATCGCCCCAGGGCGAATAGACCGTGGCGAGGAACTCGATGCAGTAGTTCAGCCAGTCGCGGGCCTCGCCGCTGCCGTTCTCGCCCTCGTCCTCGCCCAAGAGCGCGATACAGGCCGGCACCAGGGTCAGCGAGACCGAGCGCACCGCATGGCTGTCATAGGGAAAGAGGTGGATCTTGGCGTTGAGGATGGCGTGTTCGGCAATGTCGCGGGTGCGTTCGTGCAGCGCGTCGCGCACCAGCCTGCGCTCGTCGTCGGAGAGCTGGTCGTAAAGCCAGTCGTAGCCCCAGGCCAGGGCATTGGTGACGCGGTAGGCCCATTCGTCGGTATAGGCACGGCTGGTCACCCCCATCGGATCCCAGGAAGCCACCTCCAGCAGCCAGTCCCTGGCGCGGTCGAGCATCGCCTGGTCGCCGGTCACCTGGCCGCCGATGGCGAGGTGACGGATGGCATAGATCACCTCCTGCAACTCGATGTAGGTCTGGCGCCAGACCGGCGCGGTGCGCTGGTGGCCGGGATAGCCCGCCGGCTCGCGGGTGATCTCGCGGTCCATCCAGGGCAGGACGGATTTCTCGTAGAAGCGCGCCCAGGTGCAATGGTCGGGATCGGCCTTCACCGCCTTGCGGAAGGTCTCGAGCCGGGCGGCGTCGAGCCAGAGCCGCGGGTGGCTTTCGGGGGCCTCGGCAAAGCGGCTGGCGCGGCCGGGCAGCGGGGTTTCCGGCAAGCCCTCGGCCAGGGTGAACTGCCGGGTGGCGCTCCAGCCGGTGACCGGCTGGCCCTCGGCGTCGCAGACCGCATAGGCCCAGTGCCAGGTGCCGGGCTCGAGCACCCGGTCGGGGGTGAAGAAGTTGAGCGGCACCGGCCCGTGGGTTCGGGTCTCGGCGGCGGGAAAGGCCGGGTCCTGCGACAGGCGCAGCAGATAGAGCGCCTCGTCCTCGATCACCGGCAGCCAGGTGAAGCGCGGCGGGTTCTCGACGATCGGGGTCTCCGCGTCGGGCGCATACTGGATCGTCAGGCGGCCGGTTCTGGGTTCGTCGAGCGTGGGGGCGGTGGCGCCGGGCATCGGGATATCCTGTTGCTTGCGGGGAAGATTCGGGGGGCCTGCGGCCGGCGACGGCCGCAGGCGGGTCTGTCCGGGGGGCTCTGGCCTAGCCGCCGTACTGGCGCTCGTAGGCCGAGTTCATCACCTCGAGCACCTCCTCGTAACCCATCTTGTTCAGGGTCTCGATGTAGCTGTCCCAGTCCTCCTGGATGTCGCCGGAGCCGAGAATCCAGGCCTGCTGGCGCTCCAGCATGTAGGTCTGGATCGAGGGGAAGTACCGGTCGTAGACCTCCTGCTCCTCCTTGTTGAAGGCGACGCCCAGGAACTGCTCGATCAGCAGGTCCTCGGTGTCATAGAGCTCGATGCCCTTGCGCGCGCTGTCGCGGGTCCATTGCCATTCGTAGCGGTAGTCCTGCGGATAGCCGCGATAGACCTGCGCGCCCTCGAGATACATCTGGCTGTTGACCGGCTGGCCCGAGCTCAGCACCTCGTCCTTGTAGACCGGCGCGCCGTCGATCATGTCCCAGGTCTTGCCCTCGACGCCGAAGTTGGCGAGCAGCGCCCCTTCTTCCGAGAACCAGTAGTCGAAGTACTTGATGGTCTCGACCGGATGGTCGTTGGAATAGGAGATCGCCCAGCCGTCGGGCTTCATCGGGATGCGGCGGTTTTCCTCGATGCGCACGCCCGAGACCGATTTCGGCGGCAGGAAGGGGATGAAGTTGAAGCCCTCGACCTTGTCTTCCAGCGCCACGTTGTACCCGCTGGTGGAGGCAAACCAGTCATGGGTCATGCCGCCCAGGTTCTCGCCCAGCAGATAGTCGCGCGCCGAGGAGCCGCGGGTGAAGACCTCGGGGTCGATCAGGCCTTCCTCGTACCATTGCGCGATATTGGCCAGACCGTCGCGATAGGCCTCCTGGGCGTAAGGATGCACCACGCGGCCGTCCTTGACGTAGAACTGGTGATAGACATCCGCCCCGGTCGAACGCGCATCCCAGAGCGTCAGCAGCCGCAGCACCTCTTCCCAGTCGCGCACGAAGAAGGGGATCTCGTCCTGCACGCCGTTGCCGTTGGGGTCCTGATCGCGGAAGGCCACCAGCACGTCGTAGAGTTCTTCCACGTTGTCGGGCGCTTCCAGCCCCAGCGCGTCGAGCCAGTCCTGGCGGACAAACCAGGCGCGGGCGTATTTGCCGTCCGGCAGATAGGGGATGTAATAGACATTGCCGTCATAGGCCTTGATCGCATCCCAGATCTCGGGATGGTCGTCGAACCAGGCCTTGATGTTGGGCGCATGGTCCTCGACCAGATCGTTGAGCGGCACGAAGGCGCCCTCGGGGCCGTACTGGTTGACCGGCTGCTTGATCAGGTTGCCGCCGACGATGTCGGGCAGATCGCCGGTGGCGAGCAGCAGGTTCATCGCCTCGTTGTTGTCCTTGGTGTTGCGGCCCGAGGTCTGATCGATCAGGTGGATATTGGTTTTCTCGCGGGCCACTTCCTCGACCGGGTAGAGCTTCGAGGTGTCGCCGCCGGGGCCATAGCCCTGGGCGCGCGGCCAATGCATGTGGATCGTCAGCTCGAGCGGCTCCTCGGTGATCGGCAGATGGCTTTCGGCAGACGCCGGCACGGCGATGGCCGCCGTCAAGGCCGTCGTCGCCAGCATGGTCAGTGACAGGTTTCGCATGGTGTCCTCCCTTTATGCGAATTCATTCGGTATTCGGTTGCCAGGCCCTCGGGAGGGCCTCGGGCGTTCGCGCCCGGACAGGGCTCCACCGGAGCCCTGTCCGGGCGCCGCTCACTCCTTCACCCCGCCGAGCAGGATGCCCTTGGAGAAGTATTTCTGCAGGAAGGGGTAGATCATCAGGATCGGGATGATCGAACAGACGATGATCGCCGCGGTCACGGTCTCGACCGAATAGGCCGCGGTCAGCAGCGAGGTGGCGAACTCCTCGTCGTCCGAGAGCTCGACGATCACCTTGCGCAGATAGACCTGGAGCGGGATCTTGTCCTCGTCCTGGAGCAGCACCATGGCCCAGAAGAAGCCGTTCCAGCGCGACACGATGCAGAACAGCGCCACGGTGGCGATCGCCGGCTTGGAAAGCGGCACATAGACCTTCCACAGCACCTGGAACTCGTTGGCGCCGTCCATCCGCGCGGCCTCTTCGAAGCTCCGCGGAATGCCCTCGAAGAAGTTGCGCAGCAGGATGATGTTGAAGCCGTTGACCGCAAAGCCGATGATGATGCCGAAGTAGCTGTCGAGCAGGCCCAGATCGCGCATGTTCAGGAAGAACGGAATGAGGCCGGCGTTGAACCACATGGTGAAGGCCACCACCAGGTTCCAGAACCGCCGGCCGTAGAGCTGCGGCTTGGACAGCGCATAGGCGCCGGGGATGATGAAGGCCAGGCTCATCAGCGTGCCGCCGATGGTGTAGATGAAGGTGTTGGCGTAAGACGACCAGAACAGCGGCTCGGAGAGCACCTGCTTGTAGGCCTCCAGCGTGAAGCCCACCGGGGTCAGGATGACATTGCCGGCGCGGGCCTCGAAGCCGGTGCTCATCGACATCGAGGCGATGTAGATGAAGGGATAGAGCGTCGAGATGGTGAACAGGCCGATCAGCACCATGTTGACGATGACAAAGAGCCTGTCGCCGCGCGAATAGAGGTTCATGTTGGTCATGTCCGGTCCTCCCTTACCAGAGCGAGGTGCGCGAATAGCGCTTGGAGATCGTGTTCGCCGTCATCACCAGCACGAAGGCCACCACCGCGTTGAACAGGCCCGCGGCCGCCGCCAGATCGTATTGCCCGCCCTGGATGCCCTGGCGGTAGATGAAGGTATTGACCACATCCGCCGTCTCGTAGGTCGCCGGCTGATAGAGCAGGATGATCATCTCGAAGCTGATCTCGAGCATGTTGCCGATGCGGATGATCAGCATGATGATGATCGTCGGCAGGATCGAGGGAATGGTGATCTTCCACATCATCTGCCAGCGGCTGGCACCATCGACCACGGCCGATTCATACAGCGTCGGCGAGACCCCGGCGATGGCCGCCAGATAGACGATCGACTGGAAGCCCGCCTCCTGCCAGATGCCGGTGCCGACAAAGATCGGCCGGAACCACTCGGGCTTGGTCAGGAAGTAGATCGGCTCCACCCCGATCCAGCCGAGGAAGGTGTTGACGATGCCCGCGGAGGGGCTGAAGGCGGTGATCACGATGCCGGCGATGATCACGCTCGAGATGAAGTGCGGCAGATAGACGATGGTCTGCGCCGTCTTCTTGAAGCTCTGCTTGAGGATCTCGTTGAACATCAGCGCCAGGATGATCGGCATCGGAAAGCCGAAGAGCAGCCCGTAGAAGGAGATGATGATGGTGTTCTTCAGCGCCCGCAGGAACTGGTCGTTGCCGAACAGCGTCTGGAAGTGCTCGAAGCCGATCCAGGGGCTGGCCGCCACGCCGCGGAAGATCGAGTAATCCTTGAAGGCGATCTGAAGCCCGTACATCGGCTTGTAGAGAAAGACCGCCAGCCACAGGATGGTCGGGATCAGCATGACATAGAGCTGCCATTCCCGGCGCAGGTGGTCGCCCACCCTCTGGATGCGGCTCGGCCGGCGCGCGCGCCGCGCCTCGGAGGCGTCGAAGATCAGCTCTTCGGTCGCCGGGCCGGCGGCGCCGGTGAAGTTGGGATCGTTGCTCATTGTTCCAGCACCTGCCCGGGCAGCGTCCGGCCGGTCTCGGCGTCGAAGACCTTGATCAGATGCGGCGCGATGGTGAAGCCCGAGATGCCGTCGAGGATGTGCATCTGGCCCACCGTCTCGGTGCGGATGACAAAGGGCTCGCCCTGCAGGCTGGCATGGATCAGCGCCTCCGAGCCCAGGGTCTCGACCAGATCGACATCGAGGCCGACCCGGGTCGGGTCGGAGGCCCCGGCGACCGCGACGAACTCGGGCCGGATGCCGAGAATGACCGTCTGGCCGACCGCGTTCTGCAACGACGGGATCGGTTGCAGCTGGATGCGCTGGCCGTCGAACTCGGCCACCGGGCCGCGATCGCCGGCCACCACCTGCGCGCGGATCATGTTCATCGGCGGCGAGCCGAGAAAGCCCGCGACAAAGGTGTTGGCCGGGTTCAGGAAGAGCTCCATCGGGCTGCCGATCTGCTCGATCCGCCCGTCGTGCATGACCACGATGCGATCGGCCAGGGTCATCGCCTCGACCTGGTCGTGGGTGACATAGATCGAGGTCGCGCCGAGCCGCTTGTGCAGCCGCTTGATCTCGGCCCGCATCTGGGTGCGCAGCTTGGCGTCGAGGTTCGACAGCGGCTCGTCGAACAGGAAGACCTTGGGCCGGCGCACGATGGCACGGCCCATGGCGACCCGCTGGCGCTGGCCGCCCGAGAGATCCGCCGGCCGCCGCTCGAGATAGGGCGTGAGCCCGAGGATGCCGCCGACCTCGTCGACCGAGGCGGCGATGTGGTCCTTGCTTTCCTTGCGGATGCGCAGCCCGAAGGCGATGTTGTCGGCGACGTTGAGATGCGGGTAGAGCGCGTAGTTCTGGAACACCATCGCCACGTCGCGATCCTTCGGCGCCACCCGGTTCACATGCCGGCCGTCGATCGTCAGATCGCCGTCGCTGATCTCTTCCAGCCCGGCGATCATCCGCAGCGTCGTCGACTTGCCGCAGCCCGAGGGCCCGACCAGCACGACAAACTCCTTCTCCGCCACCTCGAGGTCGATGCCATGCACCACCTGCACCGCGCCATAGGCCTTGACGATGCCCTCCAAACGAACTCCCGACATGTCCTCTCCTCCGTTAAAGTTGCCGGCGCCCGGCCCCCGCCGGTCCCGCCTGTGCGGATGCCGCCCCCAATCAGTTGCATGGCGGTGCGATTCGGGGCTAACTTAAGACTGGTATACTAGTAACAAATCTGGAATACTAGTATGAAGTTCGGCAGGGCGCCCGCCAGCCCCCCCAGGGGGCCCGGCGCGCCGGCGCCGCAGCCACAGCCATCAGGGGGCAGCCGCCGGCCCCGCACAGGGAGACCCGAGGGATGCCACACAGCCTGTCCAGCGACCGGCGCACCGCCGTCGACGAGATCTTCGACCACCTGCGCGCCGAGATCGACGCCCTGCGCCTGCGCCCCGGCGACCGCATCTCCGAGGCCGAGATCGCCGCCCGCTTCGGCGTCTCGCGCCAGCCGGTGCGCGATGCCTTCACCCGGCTGGCCAATCTCGACCTGCTGCTGATCCGGCCGCAGCGCGCCACCGAGGTGAAGCGGTTCTCGGCCCGCGAGATCGAGAAGTCGCGCTTTGTCCGCGCCGCCGTCGAGGCCGAGGTGCTGCGCCGCGCCGCCCTGGCCGCCGCCGAGGCCCAGGCCGCCGCCCGCCAGGCCCTGACCCAGGAACTCTCCCGCCAGCGCGCCGCCCTCGCCGCCGGCGACGCCCATGGCTTCAGCGCCCTCGACTACGCCTTCCACCGCGCCCTCTGCACCATCGCCGGCGCCGCCTTCGCCTTCGAGGTGATCGCCGCCGAAAAGGCCAAGGTCGACCGCCTCTGCCTGCTCGGCCTCGCCAAACAGGACCGCATGCCCCAGCTCCTCGCAGACCACGAAGCCATCGCAAACGCCATCCTCCAAGGAGACCCCGAAACCGCCGTCGCCAACGGAATGCAACACCTCAAAAGACTCGACTCCACCCTCGAAAAAATAACCAAAGACAACGCTTCATACTTCGAAAATGAAAAATGACAGGGGCCCTGCCGCCCCTGCCGTCTCCCCCCTGACCCTTGCCGCCAGGGCGCCCCGCGCGCCCGCCGCCCCAGAGCGACCGCCCACCCGGGCCGTCGCGAACCCATGGACCCAGTCACGATGACCCATTTCCCCCTGACGAGGGACATTCCCTCGACGCGCGCGGTGTTCAACCTCGCCTGGCCGCTGACCTTCAAGGCGATCATGCTGCATGGCATCGTCGTCATCGACGCCTGGCTCGTCTCGTCGCTGGGCGAGCCGGCGGTGGCGGTGCTGGGCCTCTCGGCCTCGATCGCCGGTCTGCTGCTCGGGCTGATCGTCGCCTTTTCCAATGCCACCCAGATCCGCATCGCCCAGGCCTTCGGCTCCGGTGACCGGGTGTTCCTGAAATCTGCCCTGCTGGCCGGGCTGACAATCAATGTCTCGGTGATCCTCGCAGGCCTCGCCGTGCTGGCCCTCGCCGCCGGCCCCGCCATCGAGGCCCTCGCACATGACGCCTGGATCGCGGATCAGGCGCGGCGCTATCTCTCGGTCTTCGCCGTGGTGATCCTGGCCGAGGCGGTGGGCCAATGCCTGACCGGATTTTTCAACGGCTGCGGCGACACCCGTCTGCCGGCGCTGAGCTATGGCCTCGCCGTGCCGGTCAACATCGCCACCAGCGTCATCCTGATCCACGGCCATTTCGGCGCCCCGGCGCTCGGCGTGCTCGGCGCGGCACTCGGCAGCGCCCTGGCCTCCATGGTGCAGGTCGGCTTTCTCGCCGTCGTGCTGCTCAGAACCCGCCGTGACCTGCTGCGTACACCGGGATGGCGCAACGGCAGCTTTTCCGCATCACTCCGGCGGCATCTGGTCTTTGCCCTGCCGATCGCCGCCACCTTCGCCAGCGCCACCATCGCGCTGCATGTCTGCGGGCTGATCTATGCCACCTTGCCGGTCAACCAGTTCGCGGCGATGACGATCATCATGCCCTGGGTCCAGGTCGCCGGCACCGTCGGCATGTGCTGGGCCCAGGCCACCGGCATCATGGTGGGCCAGATGCTGGGCCGCCAGACCCCGCCCGAGGATCTCGAGGTCTTTCTTGCCGCCGCATGGCGCGTGGCGCTGCTGGCCGCGGCCCTGGTCGCCACCTTCTACGCCGGGGTCATCCTGGCCAGCCCCTGGCTCTACGCCGATCTGTCCCGCGAAACCCAGATGACGCTGCTCGGCTTCCTGCCGATCCTGCTGGTACTGCCCTTCCCCAAGGGCTCCAACGCGATCTGCGGCAACACCCTGCGCGCCGGCGGCGACACGGTCTATGTGATGCATATCTTCATCTGGTCGCAATGGCTCTTCCGGGTGCCGGCGACCGCCGTCATGGTTCTCTGGCTCGACCTGCCGGTGATCTGGATCTTCTCGCTGCTGCTGCTCGAGGAGCTGGTGAAATTCCCGCCCTTCCATCTGCGGCTGCTGAAAGGCACATGGAAGACCGCCCCGCCGGAGCCCTGAGAATCGGGCCTTCAGGCCCCTCGCAAAACGCGAAAAGCCCCTGACAAACAGGGGCTCTTTCGTCACCGTCTTTCTCGCGAGAGAGAATTGGTGCGGTCGAGAAGACTCGAACTTCCACGGGAGTTACCCCACAGCGACCTCAACGCTGCGCGTCTACCAATTCCGCCACGACCGCACTTTGAACTGGTGGGCGGGGTTTAGCCAATAGCCCGGACAATGCCAAGAGCGAAAACCGCCCCCCGGCACTTTTTTTCCCACCGCCGCCAAAGCCCCCTTCCTGCCGCTTCCTCTTGCCGAAAATACCCTCGGGGGAGGCGCCAAAGGCGACGGGGGCAGCGCCCCCGACACCGCTTTCCGCTTCCCCCTCCCGCGCCGCCGGTGTACCTCATCCGCATGGTAGAATGGATCATCTCCGACGGGCTGACCGAATACGACGCCGCCGTCGCCTTCATGGAAGCCCGCGCGGCCGCCATTGCCGCGGGCCGCGAGGACGAGGCCGTCTGGCTGGTCGAACATCCGCCGCTCTACACCGCCGGCACCTCTGCCAGGATCGAGGATCTGACCGATCCCGACCGCTTCCCGGTGCATCCCAGCAAGCGCGGCGGCCAGTATACCTATCACGGGCCGGGGCAGCGGGTGGCCTATGTCATGCTGGATGTCGGCCGGCGCGGCCGCGACGTGCGCCGTTTCGTGCATCAGCTCGAGTCCTGGGTGATCGCCACCCTCGCAGCCTTCAACGTCAAGGGCGAGATTCGCGACGGCCGCGTCGGGGTCTGGGTCGCGCGCGGCGACAAGCCGCTGACCGCGACCGGCGAGCCACAGGAAGACAAGATCGCCGCCATCGGCATCCGCCTGCGCAAATGGGTGAGCTTTCACGGCGTCTCGATCAACGTCGAGCCGGATCTCGAGCATTTCTCCGGCATCGTCCCCTGCGGCATCACCGACCACGGGGTCACCAGCCTGGTCGATCTCGGGCTGCCCGTCACCATGGCCGACCTCGATGTCGCGCTGCGCAGCCAGTTCGACGCGGTCTTCGGCGAGATCGACTGATCCCGACCCGCGCCATCACCGGGCCGGGCGCCCGCTGGCTTTTCCGACCATCCGCCGGGCCGCAGCTCAGCTCACGAAGTCGCGCCATTCACCGCATATCCGCCCCCCTGTGCCCGACTGCGCAGCATCAGTTCTGGCGTCGCATGAAAACGCGCCGGGGTGGTGATAGATGTCACTGGCCCGCGCGCATTTCGCTTTCTGCACATCGGGCCATCTGCATCATCGGGCTGGAACCAAATCGCCTTCCCAACCGTTTCGCCCCGTAAGCACCGCCCGAGGTACCCCCGTGGCCCGTCGTCTGTTTCACTGTCCCAGCTGCGCCCATCGCCTGCGCTTTGGCGCGCCGGTCTGTGGCAATTGCTTTCAACCCACCCCGATCTGGAACCGCAGGCTGCCCTATTGGCTGGCGGCGCTGGTGATTCCCCTGCTCGGGCTCATCGTCGTCGCCAGCTAGAGCGTCGCCAGCCAGGCGCCACCGGCGAAGCCACGCCCCCCGCGACACTTTTTCTTGATCTAGGTCAATCTGACCCGTTGCCGATCCCGGGCGTGCATTCTAGAACCGGTCCGAGAGTCCGGGCGCCGGCTATGGTGCATGCGCCCATGTTTTGTCTAGCAGGAGGCACGAGACATGGCTGACGCCGCCATTCACGGCCACGAGCATGAGGATCAGCGCGGTTTCTTCACCCGCTGGTTCATGTCCACCAACCACAAAGATATCGGGATCCTGTATCTCATCGTCTCTGCGTTTGCGGGCTTCATCTCGGTGGCCTTCACCGTTTACATGCGTCTGGAGCTCATGGAGCCCGGCGTGCAGTTCATGTGCATGGAAGGCGCCCGGCTGATTGCCTCGGACGCGGTCTGTACCCCGAACGGCCACCTCTGGAACGTGCTGATCACCGGCCACGGCATCCTGATGATGTTCTTCGTGGTCATCCCCGCCCTCTTCGGCGGGTTCGGCAACTACTTCATGCCGTTGCAGATCGGCGCGCCCGACATGGCGTTCCCGCGGATGAACAACCTGTCCTTCTGGCTTTATGTCGCCGGCACCACCCTGGCCGTCTCCTCGGTCCTGGCCCCGGGCGGCAACGACCAGCTTGGCTCCGGCGTGGGCTGGGTGCTCTACCCGCCGCTCTCGACCAACGAAGGCGGGTTGTCGATGGACCTGGCGATCTTTGCGGTGCACGTCTCGGGCGCCAGCTCGATCCTCGGCGCGATCAACATGATCACCACCTTCCTGAACATGCGTGCCCCGGGCATGACGCTCTTCAAGGTGCCGCTGTTCTCCTGGGCGATCTTCGTCACCGCCTGGCTGATCCTGCTCTCGCTGCCGGTTCTGGCAGGCGCGATCACCATGCTGCTGACCGACCGCAACTTCGGCACCACCTTCTTCGACCCCGCCGGCGGCGGTGACCCGATCCTCTACCAGCACATCCTGTGGTTCTTCGGTCACCCGGAAGTCTACATCGTGATCCTGCCGGGCTTCGGCATCGTCAGCCACGTGATCGCGACCTTCTCGCGCAAGCCGGTCTTCGGTTACCTGCCGATGGTCTGGGCGATCATCGCGATCGGCGCGCTGGGCTTTGTCGTCTGGGCACACCACATGTACACCGTCGGCATGTCGCTGACCCAGCAGAGCTACTTCATGCTGGCGACCATGGTGATCGCGGTGCCGACCGGCGTGAAGATCTTCTCCTGGATCGCAACGATGTGGGGCGGCTCGATCGAGTTCAAGGCGCCGATGCTCTTTGCCATGGGCTTCCTGTTCCTGTTCACCGTTGGCGGCGTGACCGGCATCGTGCTGAGCCAGGCAGCGGTCGACCGGGCCTATCACGACACCTATTACGTCGTGGCGCACTTCCACTACGTGATGAGCTTGGGCGCGGTGTTCTGCATCTTTGCCGGCATGTACTTCTGGTTCGCCAAGATGACCGGCCGCCAGTACAACGAGAAGCTGGCCCAGGTGCACTTCTGGATGTTCTTCATCGGTGCCAACCTGACCTTCTTCCCGCAGCACTTCCTCGGCCGTCAGGGCATGCCGCGCCGCTACATCGACTACCCGGAGGCATTCGCCACCTGGAACTGGTGGTCGTCGATCGGTGCGTTCATCTCCTTCGCCTCGTTCCTGCTGTTCTTCTACATCGTCGGCCAGGCCCTCCTGCGCGGCGCCAAGGAGACCCGCGACAACTACTGGAACGAATTCGCGGATACGCTGGAATGGACCCTGCCGACCCCGCCGCCGGAGCACACCTTCGAAATCCTGCCCAAGCAGGAAGACTGGGACAAGCATCCGGCGCATTGATCGCGCCAGACAGAAACAGGAAAAGGCCCGCGCATTGCGCGGGCCTTTTTCATGCGCTGGTTGAAAATGCGCTGGTTGAAAGCGGTCGGAAGTGTGACCGGTCACACAGGTTGACGTTGGGTCACGCGCTATGCTGCAACTGCATTATTGCCGCAAAGGACTTTGCCATGACCCGCCTTCTCACCCTGCTCGCCGCCGGCTTTCTGGCCAGCGCGACACCCCCGCCCGCACAGGCTTTCGGTGCCGGCACTCTGCCCCTTCTGACCTTTCCCTCCGACCCGCGGCCGCAGGGCGACACCCCCACCCGGGGCCCCTGCCTGCTCTGCCCGAAAACGGCAGGCTGACCCAAACGCGTTTTCCGGTTTTCTCCAGAACCGGGCGGGCAGTCACCGGCGCTGTGACCTGTCTCACAGGGGCGCCGATGATTTCATGCCAGCCTGACGCAGGGGGCGCCGCAAGGCGCTTTTGCTGGCGGACCCCCCAAGGATCGCCAGCCGGGGCCGCGGTGCGCGACCATCCCCTGGCTCGCTTCCCGTGCGCCCGGCCCCGTCCTGCGGCGATATTTCAGTCGACGCCGGCCCGGCCGACTCCTATATACTTCCTATGCCCTATCGATGGTTGCCAAGCCCCTCTCCGAACGAGGCCGAACTGCGCCTCTGGCCGCATGAATCGCTGCCACCCCGGGGCTATGCGGCGTTTCTCCTGGCCACCTTCACCCTCGCCACGATCCCGCTCTATACGGTGCTCGGCACGGTGCTGCTCTGGGGACTGCTGCCGTTCCTGTTGCTGGCGCTCGGCGGGCTGTGGTACGCGCTCGACCGCAACCACCGCGATTGCCAGCTGCTCGAGGTGCTGCGCCTGACGCCCGAGACGGTATCGCTTACCCGCCACAACCCCAATGGCCCGGATCAGAACTGGGCCTGCAACGCCTATTGGACCCGGCCGCACCTGCATGCCGACGGCGGCCCGGTGCCCAATTACGTCACCCTCACCGGCTGCGGCCGCGAGGTCGAGATCGGCGCCTTCCTGTCCGAAGACGAACGCATGGCCCTGTTCCAGGACCTCAGCCGGCAATTGCCCCCGGCGCGCCGCTGATCCCGACATGGCCCAGATCCCCGCGACCCCCAAACCTGCCCGTCTGCGGCGCCTCGTGTCTGCCGCGAGCCTCGGCCCCTCGCGGCTGCTGGCGCGCGACACTGGCCTGCAATCCTCAGAACGCGCGGCTCTGACCCTGCGCCCGCATCAGGCCACCGCCCCGGCCGACACGGTCGTCTTCCTGATCCCGCTGGTCGGCCGCCACCATGTCGGCGACTGGGCGGGTACCTGCGCCCGCCTCGCCGCCACGCTGGCCAGCCTGCGGCGCCAGAGCGACGCCCGCTGGCAGGCGGTGATCTGCGGCCAGGACCGGCCGAAAGACCTGGCCGACGATCCGCGCGTCACCTTCCTGCCTTTCACCACCCCGGTCGAAGGCAACGACAAATGGCGCAAGCTGGCGCAGCTCTGCGATCACCTGCCGGCGCTCGGCATCGCCGCCGGCTATGCCATGACCTTCGACGCCGACGATCTGGCCCATCCCGGCCTGGTCTCGGAGATCATCAGTCGCGAGGCCCGCGGCGGCTATCTGGCGCAAACCGGTTACGTCTACGACAAATCCGCCGACGCCCTGGCGCTGGCGGCGCCGCGCAGCCTGACGCAACCGCTGCGCAAACCCTTCTGGAAGCTCTGCGGCTCCTGTGCCGCCCTGCGCTTCGATCTCGCCAATGGCCCGGCAGAGATCGACCTGCTGCGCGAGATGAGCCAGCACGAACACCGCATGTTCCCCTATCTGGCGCGCCTGGCGGGCCGCCCGCTGACGACGCTCGAGGCACCGCGCGTGCTCTACCTGCTCAACCACGGCGAAAACTTCGGCGCCCGCCGCGGCCGCATCAGCTTCAAGACCCGCTTCGTGCAGCGCTTCCGCGTCGCGGACGACCGGGCCATCCGGCAGGAATTTCACCTATAATCCGACGCGCCGCCCCATGCGCAGACGAAACGCGCCACCGGAGCATTTCCGGGAAGCCTTGGGCTCCGCCCATGCGCAGGCGAAACGCTCCACCGGAGCGTTTCCAGGAAGCCTGCTCATTGCTTCGGAGCCGCCCCTCGCCCGGAGAGGGCGTGGGGTGTCTTCGAGGCATTGCTTTGGTGAGCCCTGAGCCCGGCCTCATCAGCGAGGCACACAGACAGAGGTGAAACAGGGTCGGCCCGCCAAGAGGTTCCTTCCCCCGTGTCCGGGGGAAGGTCAGGATGGGGGCCGAGGCCTACTGTGCGCCGCAGGCGCCCCGGATCGAAGCAGGCTGATCGAAGCAGGCCGATCGAAGCGGGCGGAGCGACGCCGGCTCAGCCCTGCGCCAGCCGCGCCTTGACCTGCGAGCCGACCGCGCCGAAATCCATCTGCCCGGTGTGGCGCGCCTTGAGCGCCCCCATCACCTTGCCCATATCGCGGATCGACGAGGCACCGACCTCGGCCACCGCCGCATCGATCGCCGCCGATACTTCCTTGTCGTCGAGCTTGCGCGGCAGGAATTCCTCGATCACCTCGATCTCTTCCAGCTCGCGCGCGGCCAGGTCCAGCCGCCCGCCCTCTTCATAGGTGCGGGCGCTTTCTTGCCGCTGCTTGACCATCTTGCCCAGGATGGCAAGCACATCGGCCTCTCCCAGGCTCTCTTCCTCGCCGGACCCACGCAGCGCGATCTCGCGGTCCTTGATGGCGGCGTTGATCAGGCGCAGCGTCGACAGGCGCCGGGCGTCCTTGTCCCGCATGGCCTGTTTGAGCGCTGAATTGATCTCTGCGCGTAAACTCATGTCGTCCCATCCCCATGGGTGAATACCAGCCTCGAACCATACGCGATGCCTCGATCCGAGGCAATGCCCGGAGCCGCGACCCAAGCTATTGAAAAGACAATAAAATCGAAATTTCCGGCAGGACAATCTAGCCCCTTGACCCCGTGTCGGTCCGGGCATAGTTTCGCGCAAATTTGCCCCACAGTCCGTCACAGGGAGTCGCCCAGATGACCGCACGCGCCGATCAGACGCCCACCGCCTGCCTCGCCCTTGCCGATGGCACGGTTTTCTACGGCACAGGATTTGGTGCCACCGGTATCCGGGTGGCCGAATTGTGCTTCAACACCGCCATGACCGGCTATCAGGAGATCATGACCGATCCCTCTTATGCCGGCCAGGTCGTCACCTTCACCTTTCCGCATATCGGCAATGTCGGCGTGAACCCCGAAGACGACGAAACCGGCGATCCGGTGGCCGAAGGCATGGTGGTCAAATGGATGCCCACCGAGCCCTCGAACTGGCGCGCGGTGCAGGAGCTCTCCGACTGGCTCGCCGCCCGCGGCCGCATCGCCATCGGCGGCATCGACACCCGCCGCCTGACCCGCGCGATCCGCCAGCAGGGCGCGCCGCATGTGGCCCTGGCGCATGATCCCGACGGCAATTTCGACATCGAGGCGCTGGTTGCCAAGGCGCGCGCCTTCAAGGGGCTCATGGGCCTCGATCTCGCCAAGGAGGTCACCTGCACCCAAAGCTACCGCTGGGACGAGATGCGCTGGTCCTGGCCCGAGGGCTATGCCCGCCAGCAGGCGCCGAAACACAAGGTTGTCGCCGTGGACTACGGCGCCAAGCGCAACATCCTGCGCTGCCTGGCCTCGGCCGGCTGTGACGTCACCGTGCTGCCCGCCACCGCCACCGCGGAAGAGGTGATGGCCCACAACCCCGACGGCATCTTCCTGTCGAACGGCCCCGGCGATCCGGCGGCCACCGGCGAATATGCCGTGCCGATGATCAAGACGCTGCTGGACGAGACCGATCTGCCGATGTTCGGTATCTGTCTCGGCCACCAGATGCTGGCGCTGGCGCTTGGCGGTCGCACTATCAAGATGAACCACGGCCACCACGGGGCCAACCACCCGGTCAAGGACATGCAGAGCGGCAAGGTCGAGATCACCTCGATGAACCACGGCTTCGCCGTCGATGCCGCCACCCTGCCCGAGAACGTGGTGCAGACCCATGTCTCGCTGTTCGACGGATCGAACTGCGGCATCGCGCTGAACTCCGACGTCCGCAAGGTCTATTCGGTGCAGCACCACCCCGAGGCCAGCCCCGGCCCGCAGGACAGCTTCTACCTGTTCGAGCAATTCGCCGAGGCGATGGCCGCACGCGGCTGAGCCGGGCACCATTGCGACAAGATGATTAACCGCGCTCCGGCGCGGTTAATTTTTTGTTAAGCTCTTGTTTACCTAGTATTAATCTAAAGCTTGTCAATCTTGGCCCAGCAGCTACGAGGCCAGGATCATGAGTCCCCCACAACTGCAATTGCGCGGTCTTCAGTCCGCGCGCCTCAGTCGTCATTACCAACTGCCGCTGGGGCGCATCCTGGTCGACATGGGGGTGATCTCGGCGGCCGATCTCCTGTGCGCGCTGGCGATCCACAACCAGTGTCAGGCACCGATCCACCAGGTCTTTCTGGCCGAGGGCTTCGCCTCGGCGCGGGACATCCTGCACGCCCAGGCGGCGCAACATGCCGCCATCTCGCTGGTGCTGGACGAGGCGCCGCCGGATGCCGATTGCGCCCTGGCGCTCGATCCGCTCACCTGTCTCGAACACGGGGTCATGCCCTGGATGCGGCTTGGCGAGACGCTGGTGCTGGCAACCTGCCATCCCGACCGGTTCGAGGCGCTGCGCGATCTCTTGCCGCGAGATATCGGCCCGGTGGTGATGGGCATCGCCACCGAGGCCGACGTTCACGCCGCGATCGCCCTATGTCATGGCCCGCAGCTCTCGGAGCTGGCCGAAACCGCACTGCCCGAGGAGGACAGCTGCCGCAGCCTGCGCGCCGTGGCCAGCCCGCGTCGTCTGCGGCGGGTGGCGCTGGCGGCGCTCTTTGGCGTCGCGGCGGTGCTGGTGCAGCCGCTGCTTTTCTTTGCCCTGGCCGCCGGCTGGGCGGGGCTCACGCTGGTGGCGGTGGCCGGGCTCAAACTGGCGGCCTTTCTGGCCCGGCTGCGCCCGCCGCTGCTCCGGCCCCAGGCCCCGCCGAAGACGCCCGGCCAGCCCGCCCCGCCCAAGGTCTCGATCCTGGTACCGCTGTTCCGCGAAACCTCGATTGCCGCGCAGCTGGTCACCCGACTGTCGCGGCTGACCTATCCGAAATCGCGCCTCGATATCGTCCTGCTGCTCGAAGCCGAGGATCTGCTGACCCGCCAGGCGCTGTCATGTGCCGATCTGCCGCCCTGGATGCGCATTCTCGTGGTGCCGCCGGGCGAACTCACCACCAAGCCACGAGCGCTGAATTACGGGCTGCGGTTCTGCAACGGCGACATCATCGGCATCTACGACGCCGAGGACAATCCCGCCCCCGACCAAATCGGCCGGGTCGCGGCACATTTCCAGGAGGCACCGCCAGAAGTCGCTTGCCTGCAAGGCATCCTCGATTACTACAATCCCTATTCCAACTGGCTGTCGCGCTGTTTCACCATTGAATACGCCACCTGGTTTCGTATCGTCCTGCCCGGCCTGTCGCGCTTGGGCTTTCCCATTCCGCTGGGCGGCACCACGCTGTTCTGCCGTCGCAGGGTGCTCGAGCAGGTCGGCGGCTGGGACGCGCATAATGTCACCGAGGATGCCGACCTGGGCATTCGTCTGGCCCGGCGCGGGTTTCGCATCGAGTTGATCGATTCCGTCACCCTGGAAGAGGCCAACTGCCGCCCCTGGCCCTGGGTCCGACAGCGCTCGCGCTGGCTCAAGGGCTACATGGCGACCTATCTGGTGCATATGCGCCGCCCCGGCGCCCTGCTGCGCGATCTCGGCTGGAGGCGTTTTCTGGGCTTTCAGGCGCTGTTTCTCGGCGCCATCAGCCAAGCGCTTCTGGCGCCGGTGCTCTGGTCGTTCTGGATCGCCGTCTTAGGCCTCGGCCATCCTCTGATCGACTGGATGGGCCCGGCCACCGAGACCGTTGTGCTGTCGTTCTTCCTGCTGGCGGAATGTGCCGGGCTGGTGATCGGCGCCACGGCGGTGGCCAGCCCGCAGCACCGTGGGCTGATCCCCTGGGTGCCGACGCTGCTGTTCTATTTCCCGATGGGCAGCATCGCGATCTACAAGGGGCTGATCGAACTGCTGATCAAGCCCTTCTACTGGGACAAGACCGAGCACGGCCATTCCAACAGCGAAGCGCTGATCGATCACCGGGAGGCTGCGCCCTAACCCTCATTGCGCGAGTCGAGTTTGAGCCGCGTGACAAAAGCCACCGAGATATGCGATTTCAGCGCCTCGTAAGCCGCCGCCTCGTCGCGCGCCTCGATGGCGCGGACGATGGCGTCATGCTCCTCCAAGGCCTTTTCGCCGCGCCCTTCGGCGGCCAGAGACGTGGTGGCCATCAGCGCCATCGACCGGTGCACCAGGTCGAGCTGCTGCACCAGGAAGCGGTTGTGCGAGGCCAGGTGAATCTGCTTGTGAAACCGCCGGTTGGCGCGCGACAGCGCCGACGGGTTATCGATCAGCGCATGGTCCTCCTTGACCATGTCGCGCAGCACCCGCACCTCTTCCGCAGTGGCATGTCGCGCCGCCAGCCGCGCCGCCAACCCCTCGAGCTCGGTGCGCACCACGTAAAGCTCGGCCATCTGATTGTGGTCGAGCGAGGCGACGATCAGCGAGCGGCCATCGCGCGACAGCAGTGACTGCGTCTCCAGTCGTTGCAGCGCCTCGCGGATCGGCGTGCGGCTCATGCCCAGACGTTCGGCCAGATCACTTTCCACCAGCCGATCACCGGGGCGAAAGGTGCCCACGTCAATCGCTTCGAGGATCATCGTATAGGCGTCTTTCTGCGGCGTCGTCTTCTGGCTCACGCGTGTCTCCTTTGTCCCGGGCGAGACCTTACCCAGCCCGACCTTGGCCGGCAATACGGCCATTGCGCCGCGCCCGCGCCGGGCGTAGCGTCCGGCGCATGGCAAAAGAATACTTCTCGCATGTGGCCCATTGGGTCTTCGATCTCGACAATACGCTTTATCCGCCCGAGAGCCGGCTGTTTTCCCAGATCGAACCGCGGATGACCGCCTATGTGATGCAGGCGCTCGGCGTCACCGAGGCCGAGGCCAGTCACCTGCGGGTGCATTACTGGAAGACCTATGGCACCACCCTCGCCGGGCTGATGCGCGAACATGACGTCGATCCCACGCCCTATCTCGAGGACGTGCACCGGATCGACTTTTCCGTGCTCACCCCCGACCCCGAGCTGGCGGCCCGCATCCGCGCCCTGCCCGGCCGCCGCATCGTCTACACCAACGGCACCTCGCCCTATGCCGAAGAGGTGCTGGCGGCGCGCGGGCTCTCCGGGCTCTTCGATGCGGTCTATGGCGTCGAACATGCCCAGTTCCGCCCCAAGCCCGAGCGCGAGGCCTTCGAAGCGATCTTTGCCCGCGACGGCACCGATCCCGCCCACGCCGCCATGTTCGAGGATGACCCCCGCAACCTTGCCGCGCCCCATGCCATGGGGATGCGCACCGTGCATGTGGCGCCCGAACGGCTTCTGGCCGATCACATCCACCACCACACCGACAATCTGAGCCGATTTCTCTCCGGCCTTGCGTAGGGCGGGTTTGCACCCCACCGCCGCGCTTTGTCCCATGGCCCCCGCCCGCGCCCGCGCTATAACCTTGGGCAAAGGAGTCGCCCCATGGACCACGACATTCTCATAGCCGGCGGCGGTATCGCCGGGCTGACCGCCGCCGCCGCCTTTGGCGCCGCCGGTTTCACCGTGCTCTGCGTTGACCCCGCGCCGCCGGTCACCAGTCGCGAGGCCGAGGGCGCCGACATGCGCAGCACCGCCTTTCTGCAACCGGCGCAGGCCTTTCTCGACGCGGCCGGTCTCTGGGACAGGCTCGCCCCGCATGCCACGCCGCTGCAAACCATGCGCATTGTCGACGCCGGCGGGCCGGAACCCGAGGCCCGCCTCAGCCGTGATTTCGAGGCCGCCGATCTCTCGCCCGACCTGCCCTTTGGCTGGAACCTGCCCAACTGGCTGCTGCGGCGCGAGATGGCGGCGCGGCTCGATGAGATGGCCAACGTCACGTTTCGCACCGGTGTCGCCGCCGAGGCGCTCTTTACCCGCACCGACGAGGCCCGCGTCACCCTGTCGGACGGCAACCGTATCCGCTGCCGCCTGGTGATCGCCGCCGATGGCCGCGACAGCGCGCTGCGTCAGGCGGCGGGCATCGATGTTGCCTGCACACGCTTCGGCCAGAAGGCGCTGGCCTTTGCCGTCACCCACCCGATCCCGCATGGCAATGTCTCGACCGAGATTCACCGCACCGGCGGCCCCTTCACCCTGGTGCCGCTGTCCGACCACCAGGGCCGTCCGTCGTCGGCGGTGGTCTGGATGGAGGAAGGCCCCAGAGCGGCAGAGCTGCACGCGCTCGACGTGCCGGCCTTCGAAGCGGCGATGACCGAGCGCTCGGCGCATCTCTTCGGCCCGCTGACATTGGCCTCGCGGCGGTCGATCTGGCCGATCATCGCGCAGCACGCCAAGGCGCTCACCTCCGAACGGCTGGCGCTGGTGGCCGAGGCCGCGCATGTGGTGCCGCCGATCGGCGCGCAGGGGCTGAATATGTCGTTGACCGATCTCTCGGCGCTGCTCGATCTGGCCCGCGCCGCGCCGGAGAGCCTCGGCAGTGCCGAGATGCTCGACCGCTATCACCGCGCCCGGATCACCGACATCCGCGCCCGCATCACCGGGATCACCGCGCTCAACCAGGTCTCGATGCTCAAGCCGCCGCCGCTGCGCGACCTGCGCGCCGCCGGCCTGGCCGCGCTGCATGGCGCGGCGCCGCTGCGCCGGGCGCTGATGCAGCTTGGTCTTGGCCAGTCGCGCTAGCGTTTATTGCGGCTGATCACTGTCAAACGGCGGCAGCTGATACTGCGCCTCGGGTTCGGCCTCGAGCACGCCCCGGGTCTGCTTGACCCGGGCCAGATTTTCGCTGTCGGCGGTGCCGAAAATCACTCCGATCGCCGGAATGCTGTCTTCGATCCGCAGACCCGCCGCTTCCAGCGCGCGGCAGACCTCGTCCGACTTGTCGCGATGCGCGTCGTCGAGCACGATCTTCAGGGTGACGTCTGACATGGCTTCCATCCCGTGGCGGATTGCCCTGATGATATAAGAAGCCGCCGCCTGCTATGCCACCGGCGTCTTGCCATAGCCCTCGTCCGGCGCGCCTTGCGGCGCCTGCGCCAGACCGGCCCCGACGTCCGAGGCCGGCGCCGAGAGCGCCTTGGCACTGTCGGTCAGCGCCGTCCACAGGGCCTTGCCGCGCAGGTTGGCATCGCTCTGCGCCAGCAGCGCCGCGATGCCGGCGACATGCGGACAGGCCATGCTGGTTCCGCTCTTGACGTCATAAAGCTGTGGCCGCGGCACCGAAGACAGCACGTTCACCCCTGGCCCGGCGATATCGACTTCGCCGCCGCCGGCGTTGATCTCACCGCAGGAGAAATCGGCGATCTTGAGATTTTCATCCAGCGCCGCCACCGCCATGATCGACTTGGAATTGGCCGGCGCCCCCACCGGCGCGATAAAGCCGAACTGGCGGGCGCTGTCATTGCCGGCGGCGGCAATGATCAGCGATCCCGAATCCAGCGCCAGCTCGCCGACACGCTCATAGGCGGCCGAAGGCCCTTCACCCTGCCTGACCCGGCGGCCCAGCGACATCGAGATCACCGCGCAGCCCTGCTGGATCGCCCAGATCATGCCGTTGATGATGTCGCGCTCGCGCCCCGAACCGGAATCGTTGAGCACCTTGCCGACATGCAGATGCGCCTCCGGCGCGACACCATAACGCGGCACGCCCTGGCTCACCTCCCGGCCCGCGGCGGTGCCACAGCAATGGGTGCCATGGCCCTGGACGTCCTGCGCCAATTGACCGGTGACAAAGCTCTGCTGCACCAAGTTGCGGCCGGTGAAGTCCGGGTGTTCGAAATCGAGCCCGGTATCGAGCACCGCAAGCTTGATGCCCGCGCCGGTAAACTGCGAGGTCTCGGCCCCGGTGGCGGCAATTCCCCAGGTGCGGTCAGCCGTGTCCTGAAAATCCTGAATGGCAAACAGCCAGAATTCCGGCCGCGCCTCGACCACCGACTCCTCGCCGCTCAGAATGCCGGCCGAGCGCTGGGCATCCACATGCTCCGAGATCACCCCGATGCCCACGTCTTCCAGGTGAAACGCCGGGGCATCGTCGCTCATCTCGGCCGAGCGGCCGGGACCGCCCGAGAGCGATCGAACCCCCTCGCCGGCACTGCGCACCAGAGCCTGGCGCTGGGTCGCGACGTCTGAATCCTTGTGAAAGGTGACAATGGTGCCCCCGGTGGGCTGCGGGCGAAGGAATTCATGAAGGATCTGGGACATGGGACCAACCGAATTGTTGCGAAAAAGGACGAGAAAATAGACTGCGGCAATACCCGCAATGGTAGCACAGATTTGCAAATTTTCAACCGTGGAGAACTGGCATCCCTGCCCCGGCCGCATGCAAAAACGCCCGGCAGCCCCTCGACTGCCGGGCGCAAATCGCCTGAAATCAACGCCGGTGGGCGTAGATCAGTTCTTTTCCTTGTCGACCATCTTGCCGGCGGAAATCCACGGCATCATGCCGCGCAGCTTCTCGCCGACCTGCTCGATCTGGTGCTCGTCGTTGAGACGGCGGGTGCCTTTGAAGTAGGGCTGACCCGCTTGATTTTCCTGCATGAAGTCGCGCACGAAGGCACCGGTCTGGATGTCGCGCAGCACGGCTTTCATGCGAGCCTTGGTCTCGTCGTAGGGCAGGATGCGCGGGCCGGAGACATATTCGCCGTATTCCGCGGTGTTCGAGATCGAATAGTTCATGTTGGCGATGCCGCCTTCGTAGATCAGGTCCACGATCAGCTTCACTTCGTGCAGACACTCGAAATAGGCCATTTCCGGGGCGTAGCCGGCTTCGACCAGGGTCTCGAAGCCCATGCGAATCAGCTCGACCAGACCACCGCAGAGAACCGCCTGCTCACCGAAGAGATCGGTTTCGCATTCCTCGCGGAAGTTGGTCTCGATGATGCCCGAGCGGCCGCCGCCGATGGCCGAGCAATAGGACAGGCCGATTTCCAGCGCCTTGCCGGTGGCGTCCTGGTGGACGGCCACGAGGCAGGGCACGCCGCCGCCCTTGGTGTATTCGCCGCGCACGGTGTGGCCGGGGCCCTTGGGCGCCATCATGATGACGTCGACGCCGGGCTTGGGCTCGATCAGACCGAAGTGCACGTTCAGACCGTGGGCAAAGGCAATCGCCGCGCCTTCGCGCAGGTTGTCGTGGACGTATTTCTTGTAGGTCTCGGCCTGAAGTTCGTCGGGCATGGTGAACATGATCACGTCACACCAGGCCGCCGCTTCGGCGATGCCCATGACCTGAAGACCTTCGCCTTCGGCTTTCTTGGCCGAGGCCGAGCCTTCGCGCAGGGCGACGACGATGTTCTTGGCGCCAGAGTCGCGCAGGTTCAGCGCGTGGGCGTGGCCTTGCGAGCCATAGCCCAGGATGGCGACTTTCTTGTCCTTGATCAGGTTCACATCGCAATCGCGATCATAATAGACGCGCATATCGGTCTTCCTTCTTTCAGTGTACGTTTGAGCGGCAACCTACGCGAGGCCTGCCGTGAATGCGCGTTCAAAACCGCGATGATTTCGCCATTTGGCGATTTAACTATTCGTCTGATTACGGTATCTCGGTGAAATCATGCTCGACGATACAGACAGACGCATCCTTCGCCAGATGCAGGCCGCCCCGGACCTGCCGCTCTCCGATCTCGCGCAGCGCGCCGATCTGACGCCGGCCACCCTGTCGCGGCGGCTCGAACGGATGCGCGAGGCCGGCATCGTCAAGGGCAAGCGCGCCGAGATCCACTGGCCTAGCCTCGGTTATGCGGTCGAGGTCTCGTTGCGACTGACCCTGGACAAGACGCAATCGCGCGCCTTCGAGGATTTTCTCGCCGCCGCCCGCCAGGTGCCAGAGGTGATCGAGATACAGACATTTCTCGGCCAGGTCGACGTCCGCCTTGCCGTCATCGCCCGCGACATTCCGCATTACCAGCAGATCTATCGCGAACGCCTGCTCACCCTGCCCCATATCGCTGATGTCGAGGCGCTAATGCATGTCGCCCGGATCAAGGACGACGAGGCGCTGCCGGTATGAGCCCGCTTTCATGACCATCGAGACCGACGACACCGACCGCGCCATCCTGCGCGCCCTGTCCCGTGACGCCAGCCTTTCGGCCGGTCAGATTGGCCGGCGTCTCGGCCTGTCGCAACCCGCCACCTGGCGGCGGATCAAGCGTCTGCGCGAGGCCGGCGTGATTTCGGGCACCCGCCTGCTGCTCGACCGCGAAAAGCTGGGGTTTGGCGTCACCGTCTTTCTCGGCATCAAGCTGGCCACCAAGGGCCGCATCAGTCTCGAGGATTTCGAACGCGCGGTCACCGCCATCCCCGAGGTACAGACCGTCGAACACATTCTCGGCCTCTACGATTACCGCCTGCGCATCGTGGCGCGCGATCTGTCGGATTTCGAACGGGTTCTGCGCCGCCGGATCATGACCCTGCCCGGCGCCGGCCAGGTCGAGGCCAATGTGGTGCTCTCCGAGGAACGTCTGCCCGGCCCGCTGGGCTGATCTTGCCGCGGCCCGGCCCGAGGCTAGGTTTCGGGCCATGGGATACAAGCTCAAGCGATCCGACGAGGATGTCTCCGAAGGGCTGCGCCGCATCGCCTGCGACCAGCTCGACAGGGCGCTTGCCGCGCTTGATGGCACCGGCGACATGGCCGAAGCGGTGCATGACGCCCGCAAGCGCTGCAAGAAGCTGCGCGGGCTGATCCGCCTCGTCCGGCCGCAGTTCATCGACTACAAGACCGAAAACCGCGCATTTCGCGACGCTGCCCGCCGCCTGTCGGACTTGCGCGAAACCGGCGCGGCGCTGGAGATTCTGACGCGGCTGGAACAAAGCTATCCCGAGCGGCTCTCCGGCCCCAATGCCGCCGCCCTGCGCGACGCGCTCAAGGCGCGGCGCGCCGAAACGCATCTGGACGATTTCGACAGTCGCCGCGCGGCGTTTCGCGACGCGCTGAAGGCGGTGCGCCACCGGGCCGCGCTCTGGGAGGTCGACAAGACCGGCTTTGGCGCGATCGAGGGCGGGCTGAAGAAAACCTACAAACGCGCCCGCGCCGCCTGGGCCACGGCGCTCGAGACCCGCGATCCCCGCGACCTGCACCAATGGCGCAAACGGGTGAAATACCATTGGTATCACACGCGGCTGCTGAAACCGCTGGCGTCGAAGAAGCTGCGGCGGCGCATCGACCGGCTGGGCGAACTGTCGGACCTTCTGGGCGATCACCAGGACCTGGCCGATCTGCGGCGGATGATCGACGCCGAGGCCCTGCCGCCCGAGGCGGCGCAGGCGCTGGCCTCGCCGCTCGCCATCGAAATGGACCGGCTGCAAAACCGTGCCTTTGCACTGGCGCCCAAGGTGCTCGGCAAACCGCCGAAAGCGCTGGTCGGGAGCTACCGCAAGCGCTGGAAAAAATGGCGCGGCTGACACGCGATTGCCTTTTCACCGCCGCCGCGCTAGCCCTGAGAAAACTCTCAGGAAGGAGGCCCGCATGGCCCTGCGCGACGATATCGATCCCCAAGGTCTCGACGAGTTCTCGGTGGTCTTCACCGACCGCTCGCTCAACCACATGTCGGCCACCTTTCAGCAGGTGATGCGCGACATCAACGACACGTTGAAATCGGTCTATGGCGCCGAGGCCGCTGTGGTGGTGCCCGGTGGCGGCACCTTCGGCATGGAGGCGGTGGCGCGACAGTTCGCCCAGGACGCCAAATGCCTGGTGGTGCGCAATGGCTGGTTCTCCTTCCGCTGGAGCCAGATTTTCGAGATGGGCGGCTTCGCAGGCTCGGAAACCGTGATGAAGGCGCGGCGCAGCGGCAACGATCCGCAAAGCCCGTTTGCCCCGGCGCCGATCGAAGACGTCACCGCCCGCATCCGCGAGGAAAAGCCCGACCTTGTGATCGCTCCGCATGTGGAAACCTCCTCCGGCATCATCCTGCCCGACGATTACCTGACAGCGCTGGCGCAAGCGGCGCATGAGGTCGGCGCGCTGATGGTGCTCGACTGCATCGCTTCGGGCTGCGTCTGGGTCGACATGGGCGCGCTCGGCGTCGACGTGCTGATCTCGGCCCCCCAGAAGGGCTGGTCCTCGACGCCCTGCGCCGGGCTGGTGATGCTGTCGCAACGGGCGCTGGCGCGGATGGAAGAGACCAGTTCGAACAGCTTTGCCGCCGACCTGAAGAAATGGCATCAGATCATGATGGCCTATGAAAACGGCGGCCATGCCTATCACGCCACCATGCCCACCGACGGGCTGCGGATGTTCCGCGACACCATGCTGGAAAGCCGCGACTACGGCTTCGACCGGCTGAAAGAGGCGCAATGGGCGCTGGGCAGCAAGGTGCGGGCGCTGCTCGTCGCCAAGGGCATCGCTTCGGTGGCGGCCCAGGGCTTCGAGGCGCCGGGCGTGGTGGTGAGCTACACCGACAATCCTGAGGTGCAATCCGGCCGCGCCTTTGCCGCCCAAGGCACCCAGATCGCCGCCGGAGTACCGCTGCAATGCGACGAAGGCGACGGCTTTTCGACCTTCCGGCTGGGGCTTTTCGGGCTCGACAAGCTCTATGATGTCGATGCCACGGTGGCGCGGCTCGACAGAGTTCTGTCAGACGTGCTCTGACGGAAACAAAGAGACCCCGGGTCAGACCCGGGGCGCGCTCCCCCCTGTCCGGGGGCTTCTCGATAACGCGGTCGCGCCGGGCCGGACTGGCTCAGACCACGTCCTGCACCGCTTCGACAACCCGGTCGACTACCGCTTCCAGCATCGCCGGGTCTTCGCATTCGGCCATCACCCGGATCAGCGGCTCGGTGCCCGATTTGCGGATCAGCAGGCGGCCCTTGCCATTGAGCTCGGTCTCGGCCGAGGCGATGGCCGCCTTGACGCCATCGGTCTCCAGCGGCAATTGCCCGGCGCCAAAACGCACGTTCTTGAGCATCTGCGGCACCGGATCGAAATTGTTCGCCAGATCGCTGGCGCTGCGGCCGGTGCGCGTCATCGCGGCAAGGAATTGCAGCCCCGCCATCAGCCCGTCGCCGGTGGTGGCGTAATCCGTCATCACGATATGGCCCGATTGCTCGCCGCCGAGGTTCCAGCCGCCGGCGCGCATCGCCTCGACGACATAGCGGTCGCCGACGCCGGTGCGCTCGAGCCGCAGGCCGTGGCCATGCAGGAACCGCTCGAGCCCGAGGTTCGACATCACCGTCGCCACCAGCGTACCGCCGCGCAGGCGCTCTTCCGCCGCCCATTGCGCCGCCATCAGCGCCATGATCTGATCGCCATCGGCCACGGTGCCGGTTTCGTCGATGATCATCACTCGGTCGGCATCGCCGTCGAGACAGATGCCGACATCCGCACCGTGTTCAAGCACCGCGGCCGCGGCGGATTGCGGCTTGGTCGAGCCGCAGGCCTTGTTGATGTTGAAGCCGTCCGGGTTCACCCCGACCGGGATCACCTCGGCGCCCAGCTCCCAGAGAACCTCGGGCGCGGCGCGATAGGCGGCGCCATTGGCGCAGTCCACCACCACCTTCATGCCGTCGAGGCGCATGCCCGCCGGAAAGGTGCTCTTGACCCGCTCCTGATAGCGGAAACGGCCATCGTCGATCCGCTTGGCCTTGCCGATATCACCGGCCAGCGCGGGTTCCACCCCCTCTTCGACCAGCCGCTCGATCTCAGCCTCGGCCTCGTCATTAAGCTTGAACCCGTCGGGGCCAAAGAACTTGATGCCATTGTCCTCGGCCGGATTGTGCGAAGCGGAAATCATGATGCCCACATCCGCCCGCATCGAGGGCGTCAGCAGCCCCACCGCCGGCGTCGGCACCGGCCCCAGCAGCAGAACGCTCATCCCGGTCGAGGTGAGCCCGGCGGTCAGCGCGGTTTCGAACATGTAGCCCGAGCGCCGGGTGTCCTTGCCGATCACCACCCGGTGCACGCCGCCGTTTTCCCGGCGGAAATACCGCCCGGCCGCCGCGCCGATCCGAAGCGCCATATCGGCGGTCATCGGCGCGGTGTTCGCCTTGCCGCGCACCCCGTCGGTGCCAAAAAGCTTGCGAGACATTACTTAAATTCCTTCTTCAATCGCCAACCAGAGCCGCAGGGCCTGCCTGGTGTCACCTACATCATGAATTCTTAGAATCTGCACGCCCTGCGCAACCCCGGCAAGCGCCACCGCCACCGATCCGGGCATCCGGTCCTCGGCCCGAGGCGCCTGGCCCACATCGCGGATCAGTCCCTTGCGCGAGGCGCCGAGCAGCAGCGGCACGCCCAGCCCGTGAAACAAGCTCAGGCCGCGCAGCAGCGCAAGGTTGTGCGCGGTGGTCTTGCCAAAGCCGATGCCGGGATCGGCGACGATCCTGTGGCGCGGAATGCCGGCGGCCTCGGCCAGGGCGATCTGGCGAGCCAGAAAATCATAGACTTCGAGCAGCACGTCGCCGTAGCGCGGATTGTCCTGCATGGTCTGCGGCGTGCCCTGGCTGTGCATGATGCAGACCGGCAGCCCTGCCTCGGCGCAGAACGGCGCGAGACCGGCGTCGAAGACGAAGCCAGAGACATCGTTGACCAGATGCGCCCCGGCGTCGGCGGCGGCCGCGGCCACCGCCCGTTTGCGGGTGTCGATCGAGATCGGCAGCGGCACCGCCGAGGACAGCGCCTCGATCACCGGCGCAACCCGGCCGATCTCTTCGGCTTCCGAGATATCGACCGCCCCCGGACGGGTGCTTTCGCCGCCGACATCGATGATGTCGGCCCCGGCATCGGCCATGGCACGGCCATGCGCCAGCGCGCTGTCAAAGCCGCTGTGCCTTCCGCCGTCGGAAAAGCTGTCGGGGGTGACGTTGAGAATGCCCATCAGGCGGGGCCGGTCCATCTCCAGCCCGGCGATGGCCGCACGCGGCGCGCTGAGACACTGCAACAGGTCGTCGGGGATGGCGTCGGCCGCGACAATAGCCCGGCCGCCGTCGTGGCTCAGCCGCTCGGCCTGGGTGAACCAGCCCGGCCCCCCGGCAAGCGCCACGGCACTCTCCGGACGGGCGGTGCCGCGTTGGACCAGCGGGCGGAAATATGTCTCACGAGTCGCCGTCATGGCGTTCACATGATCCAATCGTTCCGGTCATGCAAGGTGGCGCTGCGTCACCGCGACGGCGCGGGCCTTCAAGCCTTGGGTTTCGGGCAGATCTTCGCCGATCACCAGGAAGTCGCTGGCCTCGATATGCCCCGCGAACCAGGCCGCAAGCGCCACGCTGTCGCGCGGCCGAGTCTTGGGGCCTTCGACCGCGTCCAGAACGATCTTGGACGGCGCCCAGAGGCTCATCTGATCGTGTTTCATGCCCCAGTCGAGCTCGGTCAGCGTGCCGACGACCACGCAGCGCGGATCGCGCGCCGCAAGCACCCAGCCGTTCTGCTCGATCGCCAGAAGATCGACCCGGCGCTGCGCCAGCGGATGATCGGCCTCGGGCCGCGCGCCGTCGGGCAACCCGACGCAGAGCACGACCGGCGCCGCTTGCCCGGCCAGCCAGTCGAGCCAGTCGGTCAGATGCGGCGCGGCAATGGCCGCATTCGACAGATAGACCACCCGGGGATGCGGCCGCGCGCCGGTGAGCTGCGCGGCATGGGCCGGATCGAGATCGCCCCGGCTGCGCACGATCTCGACCCCCAGCGCGCCGGGCCCGCGATCGAGCTTTTCGATCCGTACGAAGACCCGCATCGCCTGCGGCTCGAGCAGAATGCGCTCGGCCACCCGTTCGGCCAGGGTTTCCAGAAGGTTGAGCCGTTCCTCGGCAAGCTCGAAGGCGATTGCCTCGGTCACCCGGTCATAGCTGAGGATGCGGTCGACATCGTCGTCGATGCGGTCGCCGGCGCGGGCGACCTCGACCACCACGTTGAAACAGACCCGCTGGGTGTGGCCGCGCTCGGACTGAAAGGCGCCGATCTCGACCTCGACGATATGATCGCGCAGCGAGATGCGGTCGCGCGGGGCCGCGCCCTCGGTGGCGGCGGCCCGTTCCGAGGGGTGGGCGAATGCGAGGTGGATGTCCTGGCTCATCATGGGTTTCCGGCTTTGGGTCTGCCGCCCGTGTCTAGCAGCAATCCTGCCGCGCTGGCAGACCCAAAACCGGCCTGTTCGCCGCAAGAGGCGAAGTGCATGGGCCGTTACTTCTGCGAAAGACGGGTGTCTTCGCGATAGAACTTGTGCACGCCGATGGTGGTGGTGTGGGCAAAGACCCGCGACCAGTTCGGGCGCACCGCCGTGGTGTGGTAATAGGTCGCGCCGCCGGTCAGCTTGTGCGGCAGGCCGCTGAGCATCGCCTTGGCGATCTTGGCCACCCGGGCATAGGCGCCGGGATTGCCCACGGTCTCGGCACGGCCATCACAGGTATAGGTGAACTGGCAGGCGTATTTGCGGCCGGTGCCCTGATTGATCACGCCGCAGACCGTGTTCGGGAACTTATTGCTCTCGACGCGGTTGAGAATGACCTCGGCGACGGCAACCTGGCCCTTGATGCTTTCCCCGCGCGCCTCGAAATAGAGCGCTTCGGCCAGACAGGTGAATTGTTCGCCGCCCTTGCCGTTGGGCAGGCTTCTGAGCCAGGCCTCATCGTAGTCGATGGAACCGGCGGATTTGGGCTGATTGGCGCCAAGCGCCCATTTCAACGTGCCCTTGGGCACGGATTTGAGCCCCTTGCGCTCCAGCTGGATCAGGCTGCCGACCTCGTTCGGACGCAATTCGGCCTTGGCACCGTGACCTGGAAGCCCCAGGATCGCGGCCGCTATACCGGCAATTATCAGACGCATTCTATCCCTCACACGCGAAAGCCCGAGAGGGTCCCGGGCTGCTGGCAACCCGCGTTGTATAGTCAGAAAGTGAATTTTCTTCTAGCGGCAGCCTGACGCAGGGCAGAAAACCGCCACAGCGCGGAGGCGGCGCGCGGATAATCCACAAGATCGACCCGGCCGCAAAGGGCCTTCCTCTATATCTTGCCGCCCAACGCAAGTTGCGCCGCCGCAAGCCTTGCGACCGGCACACGGAAGGGCGAACAGGAAACATAGGTGAATCCCATGTCCCGGCAGATGGCAATCGATTCGGGGTTGCCGCCGTGTTCGCCACAGATCGAAAGCACCACGTCGGGCCGCGCCTTGCGGCCGCGCTCGGCCCCGATCCGCAACAGCTCGGCCACGCCGTCGCGGTCCAGCACATGGAACGGATCTTCGGCAAAGACCCCCTGCTTGACGTAATCCGACATGAACCGCCCGGCGTCGTCGCGCGACAGCCCATAGGTCATCTGCGTCAGATCGTTGGTGCCGAAGCTGAGAAAATCGGTATGGCCGGCGATCTCTTCGGCGCGCAGCGCGGCGCGGGGCGTTTCCACCATCACCCCCAGTCGATAGTCGAAATCCCGGCCCCGTTCGTTGCGCACCGCGGCGGCCACCGCGTCGACGCGGGTCTTGACGATTTCCACCTCGCGCTTGGCCGAAACCAGCGGGATCATGATTTCCGGCACCACCGGCGCGCCTTCGCGGCTGGCCGCCAGCGTCGCCTCGAAGATGGCGCGGGCCTGCATGTCGTAGATCTCGGGCAGCGTGATGCCCAGCCGCACCCCGCGCATGCCCAGCATCGGATTGTATTCGCCCAGAGATTCCACCCGCCGTTCGACATCCGAGACCGGCAGGTCCAGCGCCTCGGCCAGCGCCCGCATGCCGGGCTTGTCCGATGGCAGGAACTCGTGCAGCGGCGGGTCGAACAGCCGGATGCAGACCGGCTGGCCCTGCATGATGCGGAACAGCTCGATGAAATCCGCCCGCTGCATCGGCAGGAGCAGCTCTAGCGCCGCCCGCCGGTCCTCGGAGGATTTGGCAAAGATCATCTCGCGCATGACGATCATGCGGTCGGTTTCAAAGAACATATGTTCGGTGCGGCACAGCCCGATGCCGTCGGCCTTGAAGTTGCGCGCGGTCTGGGCGTCCATCGGCGTATCGGCATTGGCGCGGATGTCGATGTCGCGCGCCGCATCGGCCCAGTCCATAAGCGTCTGAAAACTCTCGTCAAGCGCCGCCTCGAGCATCGGCGGGCTGCCGGCCAGCACCTCGCCCGTGGCGCCGTCGATGGTGATCACGTCGCCCTCGTGGAACACCCGGCCATCGGCCGCCACCAGACGTTTCTTTCGGATGTGGAAGGCCAGGCTCGCGGCGCCGACGATGCAGGGAATGCCCATGCCACGGCCGATCACCGCCGCGTGGCTGGTCATGCCGCCGCGTTCGGTCAGCACGCCGACCGCCGCCTGCATGCCGCGAATGTCCTCGGGCGAGGTCTCGCGCCGCACCAGCACACAGGGTTCGTCGCGCGCCGCGCTGGCCTGGGCTGCGGTGGCGCTGAAGACGATCCTGCCGGTGGCCGCGCCGGGGCTGGCGGCAACGCCGTGGCCGAGGATGTCGCGCGGCGCGTCGGTGTCGATCTGACGGTGCAGCAATTCGCTCAGCGCCCGCGGCTCGACCCGCATCAGCGCCTCTTCGCGCGGAATGATCTTGTCCTGTGCCAGCGCCACGGCAATCCGCACCGCCGCCCGGTTCGAGCGACGCACCCGCACCCCGTCGAGTACATGCACCCGCCCGCCCTGAATGGTGAATTCGATCTGCATCTCGGCGCGCAGCTTTCGGCGCATCCGCTCGGCAATGCCGACGATCTCGTTGAAGGCCTCTGGCGCCACCTCTTCCAGCGACGGCCCGCGCTCGTCCCGCGCCAGAAACAGCGCCTCGGACGCCCCCGAAAGCGCCTCGCGACCCTGGCTCTGGCTCAGGTAGCGCCCGGTAATCTGGCGCAGCCCGGTGTGGCTGTTGACCAGTTGCAGCACGCCTGATCCGGTCTCGCCGTCGCGCGCCTCGGGGTGGCCGATCCCCAGCGCCATCTCCTGCACCACCAGGCCAAGACCGGCATCCGCCGGCGCGCCCTTGGCCTGGCGCAACAGCCGCGCCGTGGTGCCCTCCCAGGCCCGCGCCATCGAGCGCAGCACCTGCGCCAATTGCGCCGCCGGATCCTGCGGAAAGGGTTCTTCGGCCTCGTCTTCATAGGCGCGCAGCGCTTCGGACAGCGCCTGCGGCCCCTCGGCGGTGATCTCTTCAAAGACATCCGGGTCGAGCCGCGCCACATGCAGGGCGTAAGCCTCGACAAACCTTGCATAAAGCGCCGAGGCCGCGTGGCTCCCCAGAGTATCGCACATCTCGACGTAACGAGCATCGTTCATGCCGATATTGAGGATCGCCCCCGGCCCGCCCCAATCCGGATCCTGGCTCGACGGCCGCACACAGAGCAGCGCGCCCTCGGGAAAGGCGGCGAGGATTTCCGCCATGTCGGGCATGTGTCCGCTGGCGATACCATGCACGGTTTCGAAGGAAAGCGCTACGGTCGTCGGCACCGGCATGTCGAGCCGCACCAGACGTTGCAGGCATTTCGCCCGCCCGCCATGGGTGTGGGCCTTCATCTGTGCCGTGGGCGTGATCGGCGTGATATCGGGGTTGTCCTGAAGCAAGCGCGGCTCCTTTGCGTTGCAGCGCAGCATAAGCGCCACCACGCATCGCACAAGCGCTAACTCACGCCGTGCCCCGCCATCGTTACATCACCCCATGCCCGGCCCGGCCGACCATCGGGCCCCCCGATCACCCTTCGATACGCGCCAGATCGGCCACCGAAAGACAGGCGGTGCGGATGCTCGACAACAGGTTCAGCCGGTTGCGCCGCAGCACCTCATTTTCGGCGTTGACCTGCACCGCCTCGAAAAACCCGTCGACCGCCCCGCGCAAGCCCGCCAGCGCCGACATCGCCGCCTCGAAATCCTGACGCTCCAGCGCCGCCTTGATCTTGGGCTGGGCGGCATCCAGAGCGGAAAACAGCGCCTTTTCCTCGGCTTCCTCGGCGAACTTCACGTCGCCACCAAAGCTGTATTCAACCCCGTCCTTCTCTTCGGCCTGAGTCAGGATGTTGTTGGCGCGCTTGAAGCCCTGCAACAGGTTTTCGCCGTCCGACGTGTCGAGGAAGCCCTGCAAGGCCTGGGCGCGTTTGACCAGCAGCGCCAGATCGTCACTGCCCGGCATGGCGACACAAGCGTCGATCACGTCGTGCCGGATACCCTGATCGCGCAGGAAGACCTTCAGACGGTCGTGGAAGAAGGACAGGAGGTCAGCAGAAACTCGCGATGAACTTGGAATTTCATAGGTTTCCGCTGGCCAGTCAAAAGTATCGTCTGCTTCAACAATTGTAATGTTTTCGCTTCGAGTGAACCGAGGTCCGATGAAGAGAGTTGACGGATTTGTTTCCGTAGAGTGTAGATCGGGATGCCAAGGCTGAAAGGTATCACCAGGCTTGAAATATAGGATGTTCAGGTCCGATAGACTTTTAATGGTGCGGGAATAGTGATTCTCAACGATTGAAACCAAAGATAACCATATTTTATTGTTAAAAACCAACCGGATCACCCCCAGAGCCGCCCGCCGGAGTGCAAACGGATCCTTCGATCCCGTCGGCTTTTCGTCGATCGCCCAGAAGCCGGTCAGCGTGTCGAGTTTGTCGGCCAGCGCCACGGCGACCGAGACCGGCTCGACCGGCACGTCGTCGGAAGGGCCGAGCGGCGAGTAATGGTCGCGGCAGGCGTCGGCCACCGGCTGCGACAGCCCGGCCGCCATGGCGTAGTACCGCCCCATGATCCCCTGCAACTCGGGGAATTCATAGACCATCTCTGACGACAGGTCGGCCTTGGCCACTTTCGCGGCCAGTTCCGCGGCATCGGCGTCCGCCCCGACCATCGGCGCGATCTCGCGTGCCAGTGCGGCGATGCGGGCGATGCGTTCGGCCTGCGAGCCCAGCTTGTTGTGGAAGGTGACCTGCGCCAGCGGCGCCGCCATGCCTTCGAGCCCCGCATCAGAAACGGCGCGCAAGTCGTTCTCCCAAAAGAACTTTGCATCCGACAGCCGGGCCGAAAGAACCTTCTGGTTGCCGGCCAGGATGGTGGCGCCGTTGTCGGCGGTCTCGCGGTTGGCAACGGTGATGAATTTCTCGATCCGGCCGGTCTTGGGATTCTTCACCGAAAAGAACTTCTGGTGCTCTTTCATCGAGGTTTGAAGCACCTCCGGCGGCAGCCCGAGGAAATTGGCGCCGATCTCACCCATCAGCACCACCGGCCATTCCACCAGCCCGGCCACTTCGGCCAGAAGCCCCTTGTCCTCGACCACCTCCAGCCCCTGCGAAAAGGCTACGTTGGTGGCGTCGTTCCAGATGTGATCGGCCCGCTCCTGCGCATCCAAAACCACATGCGCGCGCTTTAGCTTTGCCGCGTAATCCTCGTAAGACACAACAGAAAATGCATCCGGTGCCATGAAGCGATGGCCGCGGGTCACATCGCCGGCGCGGATGCCGTCGATTTCGAAGGGCACCACCTCGGCGCCGGCCTCGTCGCTCAGCAGGCAGATCACCGAATGCAGCGGCCGCACCCAGCGCAGGCTGCCCGCGCCCCAGCGCATCGACTTCGGCCAAGGGAAGTTGCGGATCACCTCTTCCAGCACCTCGGCGACGATCTCTGCCGCCGGGCGGCCGGGCTTGGTGATGGTGGCGAAATAGACCGCGCCCTTGGGGGTTTCGCGTTCCTCAAGATCGTCGCGGCTCACACCGGCGCCGCGCAGAAACCCCTCGATCGCCTTGTCAGGCGCGCCCACCTTGGGGCCCTTGCGCTCTTCGCGCACGGTGGGGCTTTCGGCCAGCAGCCCCTCGACGGTCAGCGCCAGCCGGCGCGGCGTCGAAAAGGCGGCGGCGGAGGCATAGGTCAGCCCGGCCTCGACCAGCCCGTCGGTCATCCGCTTTTTCAGGTCATCACAGCCGCGCGCCTGCATCCGCGCGGGAATTTCTTCGGAAAAGAGTTCGATAAGCAGGTCGGGCATAGGGTCACCGGGGGTTCTGGATCAACGCCCCGGTGCTTAATGCCCCTGCCCCTGCACGGCAAGCCGATAGCGGCGAATTTGCCCTCCCATCTTCTGGCCGGGCCGGGCACCTCTGCCGAAGGCTCGACGCGGGAGGCCGGTGCACCGTGCTCAGTCGGTGGAATTTTCGCGCGGGGGGCATTCCTCGCCCACCACTGTGCCGTCATAGGCCTTGTCACCGCAGTCGTTCAGCTCGTGCCAGACAAAGCCGCGCCCGTCATCGGTGATCGCCACCACCCGGTCGACGCCATATGCCACGTTCTTCTGGCTCAGAAAGGTCAGCGCGTCCCCGGCCGCCAACGCGGCGCCGATGGCCTCGGCGTCGAAACAGTCGAACCAGCCGGGCGCAATGCGCGGCTCGGCATCGTCGTAGATTTCATAGGTCTCGGTCAGCATGGCGAGGCTGTGGATGGTGGTGAAGCAGGCGCGGTAGCGGATCGGCGAGCTGTCGGCGTCGATCGCCTCGAAGGCGTCATAGACGATCGGCTCCGGCACGCCGGACGTCAGCGAGACAAGCTGCACGTCATCCTGACCGTTGGCGGCCACCGGCGAGTAGAAGGCATAGATCTGCATGTAGTAGACCAGCGCGCCCGCGACCAAAGCCACCAAGACGATCACCCCCGCAATAATCCGGCCGCTCATTCTGCGGCCTCCGCCACATGGCCGCCCGCCTCGGTCAGCACGAAGGCATCGGCGCAGGCCTTGGCCAGCGTCCTGACCCGGCCGATATAAGCCTGCCGTTCGGTGACCGAGATCACACCCCGGGCGTCGAGCAGGTTGAAGATATGGCTGGCCTTGATGCATTGGTCATAGGCCGGATGCGCCATGACGATGCGCTTGCCGGTCTTGGGATCGTGGTGCGGCGCCTCAAGGATGCGAGCGCATTCCGCCTCGGCCTCTTCGAAATGCCGCAACAGCACCTCGGTGTCGGCCACATCGAAATTCCAACGGGAATATTCCTGCTCGGTCTGGCGGAACACGTCGCCATAGCTGAGCGCGATCGGCGTTTGGGGATCGTTGTAGGGCATGTCCATCACGTGATCGATGCCCAGCACATACATCGCCAGCCGCTCGAGCCCGTAGGTCAGCTCGCCCGAGACCGGGTGGCAATCATGGCCGCCGACCTGCTGGAAATAGGTGAATTGCGACACTTCCATGCCGTCGCACCAGACCTCCCAGCCCAGGCCCCAGGCGCCCAGTGTCGGGCTCTCCCAGTCATCCTCGACGAAGCGGATATCGTGCAGCGCCATGTCGATGCCGATGGCTTGCAGCGAACCGAGGTAGAGCGCCTGAAGATCGGGCGGACTGGGTTTGATCAGCACCTGATACTGGTAGTAATGCTGAAGCCGGTTCGGGTTCTCGCCGTAACGGCCGTCGGTGGGGCGGCGCGAGGGCTGAACATAGGCCGCGGCCCAGGGCTTCGAACCGAGCGACCGCAGGGTGGTGGCGGGGTGAAATGTGCCGGCGCCGACCTCCATGTCATAGGGCTGCATCACGGCGCAGCCCTGCTCGGCCCAATAGGCCTGGAGCCGCAGGATGATCTCCTGGAAAGAGCGCGGTTTGGTGGCGGTGTCGCGTGTCATGTCATGGCCTTTGCAAGCTTTGCGCCTGCTTAGGCGGATGCGGCGCGAGGGTCAATCAGAGGCCCCGGATTGGCGGCAAATAGTGCCCTGCGGCATTGCGGCAACCCTGGGCTGACGATCACGTGACAAAAGCGGAAATCCGCCACTTTCAACGTGCAAGCCGGCCGCCATGCTCTACACTGGTTCGATACGACAGATATGCAGGCCAGGACGACCCACACATATGACACGTTTGTTTTTTGCCACCCTTTGCGCGCTGGTATTTTCCCTGAGCGCCGCCATCGCCCAGGACAACCGGGCCTGGATTCAGATCGAGGCGCTGCCCAGCCTACTCGAAGCCGAAGACCGGGTGCGCGATTACGCCGAATTTCTGCCCAATGTGAACGGATTTGCCGTGGGATCGGGCTGGTATGCGGTGGCGCTCGGGCCCTATGCGTCGCGCAATGCCGCCAATGGCGAGCTGCGCCAACTGCGTGCCCGGGGCCGGGTGCCGCGGGACAGTTTTGTCGTCGGCGCGCAGTCGCTGCAACGCCAGTTCTGGCCGGTGGGCGCCGATGCGCAGACCGCACCGCCGCCGGTCGAGACCTCGGACCTGCCGGATGACCAGGCGGCGGAGGCGGCGGCAGAGGCGGCGCCCGGCGCCCCGGAGGTGCCGGAGGAAACCCTGGCCCAGGCCCGCCGCAGCGAGGCGCAGATGACCGGCCAGGAGAAACGCGACTTGCAGGTCGCGCTGCAATGGGCCGGCTTTTACAATGCCGCCATCGACGGCGCCTATGGCGCCGGCACCCGCCGCGCCATGGCAGCCTGGCAAGAGGCCAACGGCCATGAGGCCACCAGCGTGATGACCACCCGCCAGCGGGCCCAGGCCTTGCGGCAATACAATGCCGTGCTCGAGGGCATGGACCTGCAACAGGTCACCGACAGCCAGGCCGGGATCGAGATGCTGCTGCCGCTGGGCGTGGTGGCATTCGAGGCGCATGAGGCGCCTTTTGCCCGCTATGCGGCCACCGGCGATCTGCCGGCCCAGGTGCTGCTGATATCGCAGGCCGGTGACCCGCGCCGCCTGTTCGGTCTCTACGACATCCTGCAAACCCTGGAAGTGGTGCCGCTTGACGGCCCGCGCGAGCGCCGCGACGACGGTTTCAGCATAACCGGCCGCAATGACGAGATCGTCTCTCACACCGAGGTCAGCCTGCGGGACGGCGAGATCAAGGGGTTCATGCTGGTCTGGCCGGCCGGCGACGAAGACCGCCGGACGCGGGTGCTTCAGGAGATGTCCGAGAGTTTCACCCGCCTCGCCGGCGTGCTGCCGTCTGACCTGGGGGCCGACGACAGCCAGTCGGTCGACCTGCTGTCGGGACTGCAAATCCGCAGGCCGCGGGTGTCGCGCACCGGGTTCTTTGTCGCGGCGGATGGCACCGTGCTGACCACCCTGGAGGCGGTCGACGGCTGCACCCGGGTCACGCTCGATGGCACGACCGAGGCGCGCGTCGCCGCGACCGACACCGCGCTGGGCATGGCCCTGCTGACGCCCCAGAGCGCCCTGGCGCCGCTGGAGGTGGCCGAACTGGCCAGCGCCGCGCCGCGCCTGCAATCCGAGATCGCGGTTGCGGGCTTTTCCTACGAAGGTGTGCTGGGCGCGCCCTCGATGACCTTTGGCACGCTGGTCGATCTGCGCGGGCTGAACGGCGAGGACGCGCTCGACCGGGTGGCGCTCTCGGCCCTGCCCGGCGATGCCGGCGGGCCGGTGATGGACCGCTCGGGCGCGGTGATCGGCATGCTGTTGCCGCGCGACGGCGACGGTCGGAGGCTGCCCGAGGAGGTCAGCTTTGCCGCCGATGCCAGCGCGCTGGAGGCGGCGATGCGGCAGGCCGGCGTCACGGCGCGGATGGCGCCGGGCGGCGCGGAGATGGCGCCGGAGGATCTGACCAACAAGGCGCGCGGAATGGCGGTCCTGGTGAGCTGCTGGGACTGATGCCGCAGCGGGGATGGGGGCGCTGCCCCCGTCCCTGCGGGACTCCCCCGAGGGTATTTTCGGCATGAGGAAGAGCCGGGCTGCGTCAGCGGGGTCGGTCGCAGCCCATGGCGGCGCCAAAGCTGTCGCGGCCCCGGTGGGGGCCGAGATCCCTGCGGGTAAGCGTGCCGTCGTTCAGAGTGACGGCGACCAGCCTGCGCCACTGCGCATCGGCGAGGATCATCTCGGGGCCCTGGCCGCAGTCGCGGATGCCGCCGGCAATGTCGGGCGCGCCGATCCGGTGGTTGCTGAGCCCTTGCAGCTGCGCCACCTCGCGCAGCCCGTCCCCGGCCTCATAGCGCCAGACCCGCAGCACACGCGCCAGATGCGGCCGGTCGACATAGGCGATTTCCATCCTGCCGTCGCCGTCGAGATCCGCGGCGCCCAGCGGCGCCAGCCAGCGGAAGCGCGTGCCGATGAAAGGTGTCGCGGCGCGGCGTTGCAAGGCGCCGTCGTCCAGCCCCCAGATCGCCAGCCGGGCGCCCCGGTCGCGGTGGCTTTCCACCACGATGACCTCGGGCGGGCCCTGCCCGTCAAGCTGCGCCAGCCGCGGCGCGACATCCTCGAAGACCAGGGCCTCGGGCAGGTCCACGCTGTGGCGGCTGCCGCCGCAGGTGACCTGCAAGCTGCCCCATTCCAGATCGTCGCCCAGCACGCCATGCGGATAGCGATCGGTCGGCGCGCCATAGCTGGCCTGCATCGGCCTCTCGCCACAGGGCGGCTCGTCCGGTGTTTGTGCCGCGGCAGCCCCGGCCAGCCACAGGGCTGCCGCCAGCCAAGCGCCGCGGGCGGGGCCGCGCCGGGGGCGCAGCGGGTGACGCGGCGCGCCGCTCAGATCTGTTTCTCCGGCATCTGGACGACCAGGCCGTCCAGGTCGTCGGAGACCTTGAGCTGACAGGTCAGCCGCGAGCGCTCGGGGTCGGGCTCGTAGGCGAAATCGAGCATGTCCTCTTCCATGGCATCCATCGGCGGCAGTTTTTCGGTCCAGGCCTTGTCGACATAGACGTGACAGGTGGAACAGGCGCAGGCGCCGCCGCAATCGGCCTCGATGCCGGGAATGTTGTTGTCGCGCGCGCCTTCCATCACGGTCAGCCCGGTGGCCACGTCGACCTCGTGCCGGGTGCCGTTGTGCTCGATATAGGTGATCTTCGCCATGCCTTGCCCTCTTTCGGAATCTCGCCTTGGTGTTAGCAAAGCCTCTTATGGTGTTTTATCCCCTTTTGCGACCCCGCCTCTTGCAACTTGCGGTGAGGTGTGAATGTTCTATATTCGTTCTCATGAAGATCCTGCGTGCTGCCCCCTCCGGCTCTGCTCTCTCCGACCCGGCGCGTCCGGTTCGCTCCGGGCCCTCCCACGGCGGTCCGGGCGCCTCCGGTCCGGGCGTCTCTGGCCGCGAGGACTGGCCCCGTCCGCCGGCCGCGCTTCAGGCCGCGCGGCTGGTCGAACCGCCGGAGGGCGCGCGGGTCACCGTGGCGGGGCTGGTGATCCTGCGGCAACGGCCCGGGACGGCCAAGGGGGTGATCTTTATCACGCTGGAGGATGAGACCGGGGTGGTCAATGTCATCGTCTGGCGCAAGCTCTACGAACGGTTTCGCCGGGCGGTGATCGCCGGCCGCCTGTTGCGCGTCACCGGCCGGGTGCAGCGCGAGGCCGGGGTGATCCATGTGATCGCCGAAGAGGTCGAGGACATCTCGGCCATGCTCGACAGTCTTCTCGATGTCACAGATCCCGGCGAAGGTGCCGCCCCGCCATCCGTCCCGCTTTCCGCCCCGGGCCAAAGCCGCTAACCTGCCCCAAAGCCCCCGGCAGAGGGCAAGAGGCAGAAGCAGATGATCCACCGCACCGCATCCCGCAGGGCCTGCGTCGCGCCGCTTGGTGTGGCGCTTTGTCTTGCCCTGGCCAGTTGCGCTCCGCCCCCCGATCCCCCCACCCGCTTTGCCTTTACCGCGCTGGAGCGGGCCCGGGTGCCCGCCCCCGCGGGAGCGCGGCCCGGCAGTTGCTGGGCCCGCGACGTGACGCCGGCCGTACTCGAGACGCGCACCGCGCAGGTGCTGGAACAGCCCGCCATCCTCAATGCCGACGGCTCGCTGCTGGCGCCGGCAATCTATGCCACCGAGATTCAGCAGGAGATCGTCACCCCGCGCCGGGAATATGTCTTCGAGACGCTCTGCGCCGAGGAGATCACGCCGGAATTCGTCGCTTCGCTGCAACGCGCGCTTCAGGTGCGCGGCAAATACGATGGCGCGATCTCGGGCGAGATCAACCCCGCCACCGAGGCCGCGCTGCGGCTTTATCAGCGGGCGCAGGGGGTCGAAACGGCGCTGCTGACGATCGAGACCGCCCGCGAGCTGGGGCTGGCGGCGGTCGAGCTGGGCTGAGCCACAAACAAAAAGGGGGCGCCCCGCAGGACGCCCCCTTTCGGTCTCACGCAACGTGCGAGATCATTCTTCCAGACCAAGCGCCACAAAGCGCGGGTCACCGGCGCGCCGCACCAGCAGCAGCAGCGACTTGCGACCGGCCTCGCGGGCGGCCTCGATCTGCTCTTCCAGGGCGGCGATCTCGGTCACCTTCTGCTGGCCGGCTTCGGTGATGACGTCACCGGCGCGCAGGCCCTTTTCATAGGCTTCCGACATCTCGTCGACATCGGTCACCACCAGCCCCTCGGCGCTGGCCGGCAGCTCGAGCTGTCCGCGCAGCTCGTCGTTCATCGGCGAGACGGTGAGGCCGAGAATCTCGGCCTCTGCCGGGGCGGTCTCTTCCAGCGGCTGCGAGGCCGGCACCGCGGTGCCTTCGGCCTCTTCGCGGCGGCCCAGGGTCACCTTCAGCGTCTGGGTCTTGCCCTCGCGATTGACGACCACCAGAACCGACTTGCCGACGGTGGTGTTGCCCACCTGCCGGACCAGCGAACGGGTGTCGCTCACGTCGCGGCCATCGAACTTGACGATCACGTCCCCGGCTTCCATGCCGGCTTCCATCGCCGGGCCTTCGGGAACATCAGTCACCAGCGCGCCGGAGGTGGTCTCGAGCCCCATGGCCTCGGCCACGTCCTCTGTCACGTCCTGGATGCGCACGCCAAGCCAGCCACGGCGGGTCTCGCCGTATTCCTTGAGCTGGTCGACGACCTTGGTCACCACGTTCGACGCCATCGAAAAGCCGATGCCGATCGAGCCGCCATTGGGCGAAAGGATCGCGGTGTTCACGCCGATCACATTGCCGTCCATGTCGAACAGCGGGCCGCCCGAGTTGCCGCGATTGATCGCGGCGTCGGTCTGGATGTAATCGTCATAGGTGCCCGACAGCGCGCGGTTGCGGGCCGAGACGATGCCGGCCGAGACCGAAAAGCCCTGACCCAGCGGGTTGCCCATGGCCATCACCCAGTCACCGACACGGGCGGTGTCGCTGTCGCCAAAGCTGACGAAGGGCAGCGCCGCATCGGCCTCGACCTTGAGCAGCGCGATGTCGGTCTTGGGATCGGTGCCGATCACTTCGGCCGGCAGCTCCCGGCCGCCGAAGAACTCGATCAGGATCTCGTCCGCGCCGTCAATCACGTGGTTGTTGGTGACCACGAAGCCGTCTTCAGAGATCACGAAGCCCGAACCCAGCGCCGAGGACCGGCGCGGCCGGTCGCCCTGCCCCTGACCATTGCGGTCCTGGAACTCGCGAAAGAAATCCTCGAAGGGCGAACCTTCGGGAACGATGCCCTGCGGGCCGGTGCGGCCGGCGACGGTGGTCGTGGTGGTGATGTTGACCACGGCCGGGCTGATGCTTTCGGCCAGATCGGCAAAGCTGTCAGGTGCGCCGCGCGCCGCGGCAGCCAGCGCCTGGGTCAGCACGAACATCACCGAGATGCCCAGCATCCACAGCATGCGCAGACGCGCGGGATGCGTCTGGTGCTCTGCTCGGGCAATTGCATTGAATTGGGGTCTCAATTGAAGAACTCCTCCTGTTTGACCGCACGCCGCGGTCACTGCCTGAATAACCAGTGCCAATGTAGGTACTCAAAAGCCACAAACAAAGGAACTCTCGCGCCTTCAACCACCTGTGATTTGATCGTGAAGAAAGTAACACATCCGCAACCGGCCCACGATCACATCCGCGGCAGACCTCATCCGCCCAGCGTCTTGGCGATCCAGACCATCAGCACGCCGAGCACCAGTGCCAGCAGGCCGAGGTTGCGGCGCTGGGTCTCCGGCAGGGCGCGCAACGCTTCCAGCAGCTGCTCCACAAGCGAAGGGGCCAGCGCATAGGCCAGCCCCTCCACGATCAAGACCAGCCCGAGGGCCAGAAATGCGGTTTCGATCATTGCGTCACGGCCGCGTCGCCGCTGTCGTCGACCGGTGCCTCGGGGGCGGGGGTCGTTTCGGGCGCCGGCGCGTCGGCGGGCGCCGCTTCGGATGCCTCCTCGGCCGGGACCTCAGCCGCGGGGGCCGCGGCCGTATCGCGCCGCCGGTCGGCCTGCGCCCCGGTGTCGGATTTCAGATAGTTGAAGAAATCGCTGTCGGGCGACAGGACCAGCGTCGAATTGCCTTCCTGCAAGGCACGCTGATAGGCGGTAAGCGACCGGTAGAACTCGAAGAACTCCGGGTCTTCGCCAAAGGCCGCGGCAAAGATGCCGTTCCGACGGGCGTCGGCCTCACCGCGGATGATCTCGGCCTGGCGGGCCGCATCCGAGGTCAGCTCGACCACGGTCCGGTCTGCCTGGGCGCGCACCCTCTGTGCCGCCTCGTTACCGCGGGCGCGTTCGTCTGTCGCTTCCCGTTCACGCTCGGCGCGCATCCGCGCAAAGGTCGCATCGAGGTTTTCCGCCGGCAGGTCGGTGCGCTTGAGCCGCACATCGAGCAGGTCGAGGCCCAGCTCGCGGGCATCCTCCAGCGCGCCATTGCGGATCCGCAGCATCAGCGCGGCCCGGTCGGAGCTCAGGATATCATTGGACGAGACCGAACCGAGGATTTCCCGGGTCTGCGACCGCAGGATCGAGTCGAGCCGTTGCCCGGCCACCTCGATCGCCAGGTCGCCGCCGGCACCGGTGGCTTCGCGGAACTGGTTCACATCGGCGATCCGGTAGCGCGCGAAGGCATCGACCACCAGGCGGCGATCATCCAGCGGCGTCACTTCGAGCGGATCGACATCGCGGCTCAGGATACGGTCGTCATAGCGCACCACGTCCTGGATCAGCGGCAGCTTGAAGTTCAGCCCCGGCTCTTCCTTGACCGCGACCACGCGGCCGAATTGCAGCACCAGCGCCTTTTCGCGTTCGTCGACGATGAACACCGCCGACAGGGCCACCATCAGGGCGACCACGGCGACGGGCAGAAGATAGGTGGTTCTCCGCATCAGTTGGACCCTCCGGTATTGGTGGTGGCGGTGTTGCGGCGCAGTTCATTGAGCGGGAGATAGGGGACAACGCCCTGCCGGCCGCCGGCGCCGTTTTCGTCGAGGATGATCTTGTCGACCCGGCCCAGCACCTGCTCCATGGTTTCGAGATAGAGGCGGCGGCGGGTGACTTCCGGCGCCTTTTCGTATTCCTGCAAGACGGCAGAGAAGCGGCTGGCTTCACCTTCGGCCTCGTTCACCACCTGGGCGCGATAGCCTTCGGCCTGCTCGAGAAGCTGCGCGGCTTCACCCCGCGCCTCGGCGAGAACCCGGTTGGCGTAGGCGTCGGCGACGTTTTGCAGACGGTCCCGCTCCTGCTCGGCGGCCTGAACATCGCGGAAGGCCGCGATGACCGGCGTCGGCGGGTCGGCCTTGTCAAAGTTGACACGGACGATGTTGACGCCGCTGTCATAGCTGTCGAGCGTCGACTGGATCAGATCCTGAAGCCGCGCGGCGATCACGCCCCGGTCGCGGTTGAGGATCGGCGCCAGATCGGATTGCGCAATGATCTCGCGCATGGCCGATTCCGACACCGCCCGGATGGTCGGCTGCGGCTGGCGCAGGTTGAACAGGAATTTCGCCGGATCGTTGATGTTCCAGACCACCTGGAAATCGATGTCGACGATATTCTCGTCCCCGGTCAGCATCAGGCCGGCATCGCTGCCACGGCCGCCGACGCCGATGTCTTCGGTCTGTTCTCGGGTCACCGGAATGACCTCGGCGGTGACCAGAGGCCAGGGCGCAAAGTTCAGACCGGGGCTGCCGGTGCTGGAGTAATCGCCGAGAAACAGCTCGACCGATTGTTCCTCGGGCTTGACGGTATAAAAGCTCGCCATCGCCCAGAGGATCACCGCGCCGACAATGCCGAGGCCGATGGTGCCCCGGGTCAGCATCGGGCCATTGCCCCGGCCGCCACCCCCGCCGCCGCCGTTCTGACGGCCATCGCCGCCGCGTCCGCCCATGAGCACACGAAGCTGCTCCTGGCCTTTCTTCATCAATTCGTCGATCTCGGGGATCTGTGGGTTCTCGCCGTCGCCGGGGCGACGTCCGCCGCCCCTCTTGCCACCGCCGGAGCCGCGCCTGTCGTCGCCCGATCCACCCGAGCCGCCAGAGCCACCGCCCCAGGGTCCGCCAGAATTGCCTGCCATTTCCGCTCTTCCCTTCAGGTTCGCTTCATCTCTTGTCCTCTCCCTAAAATCGGGGAGCGGACGGTCATAATCAACCCGTACGTACCGGAGTCCGCATGGTCACGATCTCTTCGGACATGGTCGGATGCACCGCCACGGTCCGGTCGAAATCCTCTTTGGTCGCCCCCATCTTCACGGCGATGCCGGCCAGCTGGATCATCTCGCCGGCCTGCGGCGCCACGATGTGGCAGCCCAGAACCTTGCGGCTCTCCTGGCTGACCACGAGCTTCATCATCACCCGGTCGGACTTGCCGATAAAGGCGGTGTGCATCGGCCGGAACGAAGTGCAATAGACCTCGATCGGCTCGCGCTCGCGCGCCGCCTCTTCGCTCAGGCCCACGGTGCCCATCTCGGGCTGGGTGAAGATCGCGCTGGGGATCATCTCGTGATCGACCGGCGTCGGATTGCCCTTGAACACGGTCTCGACAAAGGCCATGCCCTCGCGGATCGCCACCGGGGTGAGGTTGACCCGGTTGGTCACGTCGCCGATGGCATAGACCGAGGGCACCGCCGTCTGGCTGTATTCATCCACCTCGATCTGGCCGCCGCGGCCCAGCTTCACGCCGATTTCCTCGAGGCCCAGATCCTTGGAATTGGGCGCCCGGCCGGTCGCGAACATCACCTGATCGACGGTGTATTCCTGGCCGTTGGTGGCCTTGACCCAGATGCCGTCGTCGACCTTCTTCATCTCGAGCACATTGGTGCCGAGGTGCAGATCGACACCGTTCTGAATCATCTCTTCCGAGACCAGCCCGCGCGCCTCTTCGTCGAAGCCCCGCAGGATCTGCGCGCCGCGATAGAATTGCGTGGTCTTCACGCCCAAGCCATTCATGATGCAGGCAAATTCACAGGCGATATAGCCACCGCCGACGATCAGCATGCGTTCCGGCAACACGTCGAGATGGAAGATCTCGTTCGAGGTGATCGCCAGCTCCGCGCCGGGGATATCCGGCCGCACCGGCCAGCCGCCGGTGGCAACAAGGATATGTTTGGCGGTCTTTGTCTCGCCGGTCGAAAGCTCCACCGTATGCGGATCGGAGATCCGGGCGCGGGCGTCGAATGTCTCGACACCGTTGTTGGCCAGGATCTTGCGATAGACCCCTTCCAGCCGGTCAAGTTCGGACTCCAGGGTGCCGCGAAACTTTGGCCAATCGAAGCCGCCTGCCATCATCGTCCAGCCGTAGTCCTGCGCCTCCTTGGCCGAGACGCCGTAACCCGAGGCAAAGACCATCAGCTTTTTCGGCACGCAGCCGCGTTGCACGCAGGTGCCGCCATAGCGGTCTTCCTCGGCCAGAGCGACCTTGGCGCCGGCTTCACCCGCCGCAACCCGTGCAGCGCGGACGCCACCGGAGCCGCCACCGATGACAAACAGGTCGTAGTCAAATTCCATGAAGGATCCCTTAATCGCGTTTCCAGTCGCCGAGGTCGGCGAACATGTTCTCGTTTTCCACGAAATCGAGGCGTTCATTCTCGGTTTCGCCGGTGTTGATGTCGCGCAACTCGATGCGGCCGTCGCCGAAACCCACAATCACCGTATCGCAGATATCCACGAAAAGCCCGTTTTCAACAACGCCGGGGATCTGATTGAGCACCAGCGACAATTGCCGCGGGTCGCCGATCCGGCCGAGATGCAGGTCGAGGATGTGGTTGCCCTCATCGGTAACATATGGCGCGTCGCCCGTCATCCGCAGCGTCGAATTGCGGCCCATCACATCCATCGACACCAGCATTTCCTCGATCAGCGCCTGGGTCGTCGGCCAGCCGAAGGGGATCACCTCGACCGGCAGCGGAAAGGCCCCCAGGTGCTCGACCCGCTTGGCAGCATCGGCGATCACCACCATCTGATCCGAGGCCGTGGCGACGATCTTTTCCTGCAACAGCGCGCCGCCGCCGCCCTTGATCAGGTTGAAGTTGCCGTCGAATTCATCGGCGCCATCGATGGTGACATCGAGCCAGCGCGCCTCGTCGAGACTGATGACGGTGATCCCCACCTCGCGAGCCAGCTCGGCGGTGCGGGTCGAGGTCGGCACGCCGCGAAACCGCAGCCCCTCCTCGCGCACCCGTTCGCCCAGGCAGCGCACCAGCCAGGCGGCGGTGGAGCCGGTTCCCAGGCCGACACGCATGCCATCCTCGACGAGGTCGGATGCACGTTTGGCGGCCACGAACTTGGCCTTGTCAATTGGCGACAATTCTCCGGACATTGTGAGCGACTCCCTCAAGCTTCGCGGAGTTATAGGAAATCGCCGGTGGGGTTGCGAGACCGTTTCGGCACGCATTTTCCCGGATTCGCGCAGTTTTGCGTGATCTTCGGGGCGTTTGCGCTGCTCCCACGGCCGCAAAGCCGCGCAAGACGTCGCTTTCCGCCCTTGGAATCTCTGAGCCGGGCTGTACCACTCGTCCCGAACCCGCCAACCCGCGCAAGGGAGAGCTTTTGATGTTTCTGTCGGTTTTCGAGATGTTCAAGGTCGGCATCGGCCCGTCCTCGTCGCACACCATGGGCCCCATGGTCGCCGCCGCGCGTTTCCTCAAGACGATGCGCGGCTCTCCGTTTGAGTTCAAAGGCTTACAGGCGACTCTTCACGGGTCTCTCGCCTTTACCGGCGTCGGTCATGCGACCGACCGCGCCACCATCCTCGGCCTGGCCGGCTTTACCCCTGAAAGCTATGATGCCGCCCGCGCAGAGGCCGAGTTTGCCCGTATCCAGAGTGAAAAAACCATTTGCCCGGAGGGACTCGGAACGCTTTCTTTTGATCCCAAGAACGATCTGGTGTTCGATTTCGGCCCCAATCTTCCCGGCCATGCCAACGGCATGGTCCTGCGCGCGCGCGACGCCCAAGGCGACGTGATCCTGTCGGAAACCTATTATTCCATTGGCGGCGGCTTTGTGGTGACCGAGGCCGAACTGGCCGAAGGCCGCGACAAGGACGATGGGCCGCCGGTGCCCTACCCCTTTAAGAGCGCCTCGGAAATGCTTGAAATGGCGGCGTCTTCCGGCAAATCCATCGCCGATATGAAGCGCGCCAACGAGGTGTCGCGCGGCGGGCACGACCGGCTGGAGAAGGGCCTCGACCGGATTTGGCAGGTGATGAACGACTGCATCGATCGCGGCCTCGAAAGCGGCGGCACCCTGCCGGGCGGGCTCAACGTCCGGCGGCGGGCGCAGAATATCCACGAGGCGCTGCTGGCCGAGCGCGGCCGCAACCTCTCGGCGCCACATACGATCAACGACTGGATGAGCGCCTATGCCATGGCGGTCAACGAAGAGAATGCCGCCGGAAATCAGGTGGTGACCGCGCCCACCAATGGCGCGGCGGGGGTGGTGCCGGCGGTGATCCGTTACTGGCTCGACCATGTGCCGGGCGCCACGCGCGCAGGCGTGCCGGATTTCCTGCTCACCGCCTCGGCGATTGGCGGGCTGGTGAAATACAATGCCTCGATTTCCGGCGCCGAAGCCGGCTGCCAGGCCGAGGTCGGCTCGGCCGCCGCCATGGCCGCCGCCGGGCTTTGCGCGGCGATGAAGGGCACGCCGGAACAGATTGAGAATGCAGCGGAAATCGCGTTGGAGCATCATCTGGGAATGACCTGCGATCCGGTCAAGGGGCTGGTGCAGGTGCCCTGTATCGAGCGCAACGGGCTGGGTGCGATCAAGGCGGTCTCCGCCGCAAGTCTCGCGCTGCGCGGCGACGGAGACCATTTCGTGCCGCTCGATGCGGTGATCGAGACGATGCGCCAGACCGGGGCCGACATGCACGAAAAGTACAAGGAAACGTCGCTCGGCGGGCTGGCGGTCAACGTGCCAAACTGTTGATACAAAAGCAAAAGGCCGGAGCGCTTGCCCCGGCCTTTTGTACGATATCCGCGAGCCTTATCCGGCGGCGCGATCCTTGGGGCGGAAGCCGATGCTGTCCGAGGCGGCAAAGCGCCCGCCCTGCACCTTTTCGATCTTGCCATCCCGCAGAAGCTGGCCAAAGCTGCGCAGCCGGTCCTCGCGGCTGGTGTCGCCGGTGTCGACCTGGCGCACCTTGGTCATCAGCTGCGGGCGCGAGAACTCGTCGCGGCCCTCGACAAAGGACATATAGGCGGCGGCCGCTTCCAGCAGCTCGGGAAGACGGTTGGCGCCCACCTCTTCGGCAAAGCTGGCGAAACCGCCGGCGCTGTCGTCGTCATCGCGTTCCAGCGGCATCGACACACGGCGCGGACGCACGGTCTGGGCCACGGCGCCGGGTGCCGGCAGCTCGGTTTCCGGCAGGTCGACGCGCTGTTCGGCCACCAGCTTGAGCGGCGCGACGCGCGGCAGCTCGGGATCGGGCTCGGCCGAGGCGGTGCGGCGCGGGCGGACAGCGGCGGCAAGGTCGTCGCGATAGGCGCCACGCGGATCGCTTTCGTCATGACGGCTCTCGCTGCTGCGATCGGCGCGGGTGGCGGCGACGGCGGCGCGCAGATGCGCGATGGCATTGCGGCGCGAGCGGCCTTCGGGCTCTTGCAACTGCTCGTCGGTGGCCGCCAACAGGCGCGACACGTCGCCCTCTTCCTCGGCAAAATTCTCGCGGCGGTCGCGGCGCGACATGGCGCGCACCGCGCGCTGGGTGTCTTCGACCACGTCGGAAACTTCAAGCGCGCCGGCCCCGGCCGCAGGTGCCTCGGCCTCGGGCGTGCCGATTTCGGCCTCCACCTCGGCCAGCTCCCGCATCAGCTCGGCCTCGTCATCCTGCGACAGGCTGCTCGGCGGCGTTTCAACGGCGCGGCGCTTGACCTTGACCACCCGGACCGGGCGGCGCGGGGCCACACGGCGCGGCGCGACCGGCGCGGGCTCGGGCTCGGCTTCCGGCGCGGGCGCAGGCTCGGCTTCCGGCGCGGTTTCGGGTTCGGCGGCGGCGGTAACCTCTGGTTCCGCCTCGGCTTCCGGCGCCGCGGCATCCCCGTCCATCTCTTCGGCCGGTTCGATTTCGGGTTTGGCGGGCACCAGGTCCGCAATGCCGTCAAGCGTGACTTCGGTCACCGCCACGTCCTGCATCTCGGGGGCGTCGGTCAGCCGGTCCTCGGCGTCGCCGGAGGCCAGGGTCGACATGACATTTCCGATCACCGGGTCGACCATGGTCTCGGGCGCGGCTTCGGCGCTCTCGGTCGCGGGCACGGCTTCGGTTTCGGGGGCCGCCGGCGCGGCCGCCGGGGAACTGGCAGAGACGACGGCGCGGATGCGGGCCAGCTTGTCGGCAATCGATTCCGGCATGCGATCGGGCTTGGCGGCGGCGACGGCGGAATCGTCGACCGCTTCGGTCTTCGGTGGCTCTGCCGGGACGTCGCTGACCGCTTCCACCGTTTCCGGCGCGGCCTCTTGCACCGGGGCAGCCTCGGGCGTGATCCCTGTCTCGACTTCCGGCTCGGCGTGAACCTCGAGCGCGGCGGACATAGTCTCGAGTTCGTCGTCGAGCCCGGCGTCGCTCACCGCTTCGGTCACGGCGGCGGGGGCCGGCTCCGACGGGGCGGCGGGCGCTGCGATTTCGGCTTTGGCGGCTGCGGGCTGTTCCGGCGCGGGTCTCTGTGGCGCGGCCTGCTGCGGCGCGGTTTCGGCCTCGGCGGCAGCGGCCAGCGAGGGGCGCAGCACGATGCCGTCATCCTCGAACCGGGCCTCAACGCGGCGCGAAATTTCCTTTTCCGCGATCCGGGCCAGCATTTCGGCGTCTGGTGTGGGCGGCTCCGCCCCGAAATACCGGTCATCCGACGCGAGGTCGCGGAAGTATTCTGCAATTGCCTTCATGGTCTCGAAGGATTCGTCGAACCCTTCCAACGTGCACGAGAATGTGCCGTAAGAGACGGTCAGGATTTTATTTGTCTGTACCATCGTGTGCTCGCCTTCCAAATACCTGCAAGCTCATGTTTATCATGATGGTCCCGGCCAAAGCGGCCCGAATCTGTGCAAGTGAGGGTATCATTTCGTGACCAGATTGTGACCTTTCTCCCGGAATACGGCTAAAAAGCCATGAATCACCCCATCATTACTGCCGAAGCGCCGATCCTGCTTGTCGGTGGCGGAGAGTTCCGCCACGCCGACCTGACGCTGGCGCAAACCTGGGCCGGACGCGCGGTGGCGGCCGACAGCGGGGCGCTGGTGCTGCTGCGCCACGGGGTGACCCCCGAGGCGGTGATCGGCGATTTCGATTCGCTTCCGGCCGAGACCCGCGCCGCGCTCTCGCCCGACACCCTGCATCACATCGCCGAACAGGACAGCACCGATTTCGACAAGTGCCTGCGCAATATCGAGGCGCCGCTAATCCTCGGGCTGGGGTTTCTGGGCGCGCGGGTGGATCATCAGCTCTCGGTCTTCAACCGGCTGGCGGCGCGGGCCGACCGGCCCTGCATCCTGATCGGACGCGAGGACGTGGTATTTCACGCCCCGCCCCGGCTGGCGCTCGATCTGGCGGCCGGCACCCGGGTCTCGCTGTTTCCGTTGCGGCCGGTGACCGGCCAAAGCACCGGGTTGCGCTGGCCGATCCATGGCATAGATTTCACCCCCGGCGGCCGGGTCGGCACCTCGAACGAAGCGCTGGCCGACGAGGTCACCCTGGAAATGGACGGCCCCGGTATGCTGGTGATCCTGCCGCGGGATTGTCTTGACGCGGCGGTCAGGGCTGTTCTAGCGGCGGGGTCCGCGCCATCGACCGTTCGCGCATGACGATATAGAGACCGGCCGCCATGGTCACCGCGATGCCGAACAGAGCGAGGCCATTGGGCAGATCGGCAAAGATCAGCCAGCCGTAGAACATCGCCACCGGGATCTCGAGATATTGCATGGGCGCGACTGTGGCCGAGGGCGCGTACCGCAGGCTCCAGGTCATCAGCAGATGCGCCACGGTGCCGGTGATGCCGACGGCGGCAAGCAGCAGGATCTCGGTCTGATCGAGCGCCACGTAATGCAGGCCGGCGCTTGCGCGTTCGGCCAGGACCGAGAGCGGGACAAGCACCAGCGAGGCCATGACGCCATTGATCGCCTGCATCGAGATCGGATCGGTCTCGCGCGCGATCTGGCGGGTGACCAGCATGAAAAAGGCAAAGATCACGGCGACGGCAAGCGGCAGCAGCGCCGGCCAGCCGACATCGGCAAAGGTCGGCTGCACCACCATCAAGGTGCCGACAAATCCGACCGCACAGGCCCAGGCGCGCCGGGCGCCGATCTCTTCGCCCAGCACGTAATGGCCCAGAAGCAGCATCAGGAACGGCATGACATAGGCAATCGCCATGGCCTCGGCCAGCGGCAGATAGCGCAGCGCGGCAAAGACCGTCGCAATTCCGGCGATATGCAGGAAGGCCCGGAGCCAGGCCAGCCAGAACACCCGCCGCGACATGTACCACGACCGGCCGGTCATGCCGACCAGCACCGCCAGCACCACCGCCTGAATGACGAAGCGGATGGTGAGGATTTCCAGCAGCGGCACCGTCTCGCCCAGAAGCTTGACGATGGCGTCGCCCAGCGGCGCCAGCAGGCAGAAGCCCAGCATCAGCAGTATGCCGAGAAAGGGGTTGTCCTGAGCCAGAATGTCGGGCGCGCGCGTCATGGTGGAACGCTAGACCAAAGGCTCGCGCAGCGCCAATGCTGACGCAAGGGAAATTTCGCGGCCTGCCCCGTCATCAGCGGCCGCCACCCCGGGCCGAGGCCCGAGATCAGGTTTCGGGGCCGCCGTCGGCGTCGGGATCCTCCTGACCGACGCCGCGAAAGACAAAGCGGAACGGCAGCGCCCAGAGGACGCCGAGCAGGATATAGACCAGCAGTTCCACCAGGATCGACGGGCGGCTCAGCATGTTCGCGATGCTGACCGCCGCAACGACATAGGCCGGCAGTCCGACCAGCAGGATCACCAGCGACCAGCGCCGCCGGGCCTTGTAGCTCAATCCCTTGCCGAGACCCATGACGCCCTCAATCCGCGAAAGGATCGGTGACGAGGATGGTGTCCTCACGCTCCGGCGAAGTCGAGAGCAGCGCCACCGGACATTGGATCAACTCCTCGACCCGGCGCACGTATTTGATCGCATTGGCCGGCAGCTCGGCCCAGCTGCGCGCGCCCTCGGTGCTTTCCGTCCAGCCGGGCATTTCCTCATAGATCGGCGTGCACCGCGCCTGCTGGTCGGCGGCGGTGGGCAGATAGTCGAGCGTTTCGCCGTCAAGCTCGTAGCCGGTGCAGATCTTGAGCGTCTCGAAGCCGTCGAGCACGTCGAGCTTGGTCAGCGAGATGCCGGTGACGCCCGAGGTGGCGCAGGTCTGGCGCACCAGCGCGGCGTCGAACCAGCCGCAGCGGCGCTTGCGGCCGGTGGTGGTGCCGAATTCGTGGCCACGCTCGCCGAGGCGCTGGCCGTCGGCGTCATCCAGCTCGGTCGGGAACGGGCCTTCGCCGACGCGGGTGGTATAGGCCTTGACGATGCCCAGCACGTAATCGATCGAGCCGGGGCCAATGCCCACGCCGGTGGCCGCCTGCCCGGCGATCACGTTCGACGAGGTGACAAAGGGATAGGTGCCGAAATCGATGTCGAGCAGCGCGCCCTGTGCGCCTTCGAAGAGGATGCGTTTGCCGGCCTTGCGCTTTTCGTTCATCACCTTCCAGACCGGGGCGGCATATTCGAGGATCTTCGGCGCCACCTCTTGCAGCAGCGCGATCAACCCGTCGCGGTCGATCGCCTCGACCCCCAGCCCCTTGCGCAGCGGGTCGTGGTGCTGGAGCGCACGGTCGACGCGGGCCTCGAGCGTCGCCGGATCGGCCAGATCGGCGACCCGGATGGCGCGGCGGCCGACCTTGTCCTCGTAGCAGGGGCCGATGCCACGGCCGGTGGTGCCGATCTTGGTGCCCTTGGAGGCGGCCTCTTCGCGCGCCCGGTCAAGCTCGCCGTGGTAGGGCAGGATCAGCGGCGTGTTCTCGGCGATCATCAGCGTTTCGGGGGAGATCTCCACGCCCTGGGCGCGGATCGTCTCGATCTCTTTCAGCAGGTTCCAGGGGTCGAGCACCACGCCGTTGCCGATCACCGACAGCTTGCCGCCGCGCACCACGCCCGAGGGCAGCGCATGCAGCTTGTAGACCTTGCCGTCGATGACGAGGGTGTGGCCCGCGTTGTGGCCGCCCTGAAAGCGCGCGATCACATCGGCGCGTTCACTGAGCCAGTCCACGATCTTGCCCTTACCTTCGTCGCCCCATTGTGCGCCGACCACGACAACATTGGCCATGTCACATCCTTCTCTATGGTGCCAAACCCGCGCCGATATAGCCGTTGCCGCGCGGGGGCGAAACCGCGAAATTGACCTCGCCGCCGGCGCGGGGCGGAATTTGCCGCCGCTGGACATGAGCCGGCAATCGGCTAGATGTGGAGCGCGTTTCGGCAGAACCGGAAACGCGTGTCACCAAAAGAGGCCGCCATGGGTTTTCTCGTTCGCTGGGTCTTTGCCTTCCTTCTGGTTGCCGCCACCTTCAATCCGACCGCCTTCAGCTATCTCGGCTGGGCGTTGCGCGCCTGGGACAGCCAGTTGCCGCTGGTCCTGCTGCTGGGGCTGCTGCTGCTGGTCGGCTGGATCGTCTACCTGCGCGCCACCCTGCGCTCGATCGGCGCCTTCGGCATGATGCTGATTGCCGCCATCGTCGCCGCCCTGCTCTGGGTGCTGCATGATTTCGGGGTGCTGACGCTGGACAACCAGGCGCTCAACACCTGGCTGGGGATCCTGGCGCTTTCGACGGTGCTGGGAATCGGGCTGAGCTGGTCGATCCTGCGGCGGCGGCTTTCCGGCCAGGCGGATGTGGATGACGTCGACGTCTGAATTCCCGGTTAGGGACTTTTGGCTGTCGGCGGGCTGTCGCGGGAATGGGGGGCTCTGCCCCCGGCCTGCGGCCTCCCCCGAGGGTATTTTCAGCAAGAGGAAGAGCGGTGCGGGGCGCTTTGTTCGCGCGCCGTGGTGTATGCGGCCGGGGGGCTGGGCGGGGTGAGCGCGTCTTTGGGGATTGGGCCGGGGGTGGTTTCCGGGCGGACGGCGGCGGGGCTGCGGACTGTTGCCGGGTTGCGGGTTGCGCGTGCGGATCTTTCCGCCTACATACCCCGGCAACACGATACCCGCGAGGCCCCATGGAAAACGTCGTCCTGATCATCCACCTGCTGTTGGCGCTGGCGCTGATTGGCGTTGTGCTCATGCAACGCTCGGAAGGCGGCGGCCTTGGCATGGGTGGCGGCGGCGGCGCCGTGGCGGGACGGTCGGCGGCAACCGCGCTGGGCAAGGTGACCTGGGTGCTGGCCGTGGCCTTTATCGTGACCTCGATCACCCTGACCATCATCGCCGCGCAGAACTCCGCCGGCAGCTCGGTCATCGACCGCCTGACCCCACCAGCCGCCAGCGAAGGCGACGGCCCTGCGACCCCCGCCCTGCCCGGCGACGAGCTTCTGCCGCCCGGCCAGGACGAGAACGCGCCGCTGGTGCCGCGGGCTGACTGACGGGCCTGACCGCGCCGGAATTTCGGGGCTCTACAATCCATTGAGATTTCGTGGCTGACCGCAACAGTATCTTGCGGTCGGCTTGTCAAATCCACGCGAATCCTGTAACGATGGACTCCCGTGGTACTGCGAAAATTTGGCCTCTGGCCGCGCGGTTCAAACGACGTTCGACTACGGGAGTTTCCTTCAGCATGGCGCGCTTTATCTTCATCACCGGCGGTGTTGTGTCTTCGCTTGGCAAGGGGCTGGCCTCGGCCGCGCTCGGCGCCCTGTTGCAGGCCCGCGGCTTCTCCGTCCGGCTGCGCAAGCTCGACCCCTATCTGAACGTCGATCCCGGCACCATGAGCCCTTTTGAACACGGCGAAGTCTTTGTCACCGACGATGGCGCCGAGACCGATCTCGACCTCGGGCACTACGAGCGGTTCACCGGGGTGGCGGCGCGCAAGACCGACTCGGTCTCTTCGGGGCGGATCTATTCCAATGTGCTGGAGAAGGAGCGCCGCGGCGATTACCTCGGCAAGACCATCCAGGTCATTCCGCACGTCACCAACGAGATCAAGGATTTCATCTCGATCGGCGAGGACGAGGTGGATTTCATGCTCTGCGAGATCGGCGGCACCGTCGGCGATATCGAGGGGCTGCCCTTCTTCGAGGCGATCCGCCAGTTTTCCCAAGACAAGCCGCGAGGGCAATGCATCTTCATGCATCTGACACTGCTGCCCTATATCGCCGCGTCGGGCGAGCTGAAGACCAAGCCGACGCAGCACTCGGTCAAGGAGCTGCGGTCGATCGGCATTGCCCCCGACATCCTGGTCTGCCGCTCCGAGGGGCCGATCCCGGCCAAGGAACGCGAGAAACTGGCGCTGTTCTGTAACGTGCGTCCCGAGGCGGTGATTGCCGCCCAGGATCTCTCGACGATCTATGACGCGCCGCTGACCTATCACCGCGAGGGGCTGGATCAGGCGGTGCTCGATGCCTTCCAGATCTCGCCCGCGCCCAAACCCGAGCTGAGCAAATGGGAAGACGTCAGCGACCGCATCCATCACGCCGAGGGCGAAGTGCGGGTTGCCATCGTCGGCAAATACACCCAGCTCGAGGATGCCTATAAATCCATCGCCGAGGCGCTGACCCATGGCGGCATTGCCAATCGGGTCAAGGTCAAGGTGGAATGGGTGGATGCCGAGCTCTTCGATCGCGAGGATCCGGCGGTACATCTGCAAGGCTATCACGCGATCCTGGTGCCCGGCGGCTTTGGCGAGCGCGGCACCGAAGGCAAGATCAAGGCGGCGCAATTCGCCCGCGAGCACAAGGTGCCCTATCTCGGCATCTGCCTCGGCATGCAGATGGCGGTGATCGAGGCGGCGCGCAATGTCGCCGGCGTCTCCGGCGCGGGCTCGGAGGAATTCGACCACGAGGCCGGCAAGAAACGCTTCGAGCCGGTGGTCTATCACCTCAAGGAGTGGGTTCAGGGCAATGCCAAGGTCTCGCGCTCGGCCGATGACGACAAGGGCGGCACCATGCGGCTGGGCGCCTATGACGCGGCGCTGGCCGAAGGGTCGAAGGTGGCGCAGGTCTATGGCTCCCAGGCGATCGACGAGCGGCACCGGCACCGCTACGAGGTCGACATCAAGTACAAGGACAAGCTCGAGGAACACGGGCTGGTGTTCTCCGGGATGAGCCCGGACGGGCGGCTGCCCGAGATCGTCGAATGGCAGGATCACCCCTGGTTCATCGGCGTGCAATTCCACCCGGAGCTGAAATCGAAACCCTTTGAGCCGCATCCGCTGTTCAAGGATTTCGTGCGGGCGGCGAAAGAGATCTCGCGACTGGTGTGAGGCGCGAGACGGTCCGCAGCACCGCGCCCCGGACCTGATCCGGGGCCGTCCGGTCGCCAGCCGCAGGCGAAAGGTCCCGGCGCTGAGGCCGGGACGGGAGGTTGGAGCGCGACGCGCCTAGAGCGAAATGCGGAACCGCGCGAAGCCACTGTCGGATTGGCCCGCCTCTTCGATCGTCACCCCCGGCACGCCGTCGGCATATTGCGCGCCCGCCGGGCCGGTCTCGAAGATCACCGTGGTGCCCTCCATCGGCGCGAAGGACCAGTTGCCATCGGCGCGGGGGCTGACGGTGCCCTTCTCGACTATATACCGCACAATCACGTCGCGGTTGGTGTCGGGCCCCTCGAAAACAGTGGTCTCGGGCGAGGCGCCGGGGAAGGAGCCGCCGCCGCCGGCACGGTAGTTGTTCGAGGCGATGATGAACTCCTGCGCCGGGTCGATCGGTTCGCCATTGTAGGCGAGGTTCACGATACGGCTGGCCTCGGGGTTGATCAACTCGCCCTTGGGCCCGAACTTCGACGGCTGGCTGAGGTCGATCTGATAGGTCACCCCGTCCATCACGTCGAAATTGTAGCTCGGGAACTCCGGGTTCAAGAGCGTGGCATCCTCGGCCCCCGGTTCGATCTGGTTGAACATGCCGGCCGAGCGCTCGAGCCAGTCCTTGACCTCGGCCCCGGTCACCTTCACCGCGCGCACGGTATTGGGATAGAGATAGAGGTCGGAAACGTTCTTGATCGCCACGTCGCCCACGGCGACATCGGTGTAATACTCCGGCCCGCCCCGGCCACCGGCCTTGAAAGGTGCCGCGGCCGAGAGGATCGGCAGGCCCTCGTATTCGGTGCCCTGCATCATCTGCTCGATATACCAGGTCTGGGCGTTCGACACGATCTGCACCGAGGGGTCATCCGCCACCAGAGCGAAATAGCTGTGCAGCGGCGCATCGGTCTTGCCCACGGCGCGGCGCACATAGGCCAGAGTCTCCTGATGCTCCTGTTCGGCGGCGGCCAGCACCTTGTCGACGCTTTCGACCGTCGGAGTGATCGAACGGTCCTCGCCCCGGGTGTAGATCGGCCGCGCCTCGGCGGTGTGCGAGAGCACCCGCCAGCCGCTGCCGTCGCGCTCGATCATCAGGTCGATCAGCCCCATGTGCGAGCCCCAGAACCCGCCCATCACGGCCGGCTTGCCCATGATCGTGCCCTGTTCGACATCGAGACCGGCGAATTCGGCATAGGTCGAAGACGGGAAGACCAGGTGGCTGTGGCCGGTGAGGATGGCGTCGATGCCGTCGACCGCGGCCAGCGGTACTGACGCATTTTCCATGCCGTCGGTATGATCCGCCCCGCCGATGCCGGAATGCGACAGCGCTACAACCAGATCGCAGCCGGCCTCGCGCATCTGCGGCACATAGGCCCGGGCGGTTTCGACGATGTCGCGGGCCATGACGTTGCCTTCGAGGTGGCGACGGTCCCAGTTCATCACCTGCGGCGGGACAAAGCCGATCAGCCCGAGCTTGATCTGATGGCTTTCGCCGGCGCCGTCGGTGACGCTGTGATCGAGGATGACATAGGGCGGCAGAAGGGTCTCATCCTCGGTCGGGCTGGCGCCCAGAGACTTGGCGATATTGGCGCAGACCACCGGGAACTTGGCCCCGGCGAGGGATTTCTCGAGGAAGGACAGCCCGTAGTTGAATTCGTGATTGCCCAGCGTCGAGGCATCGAACCCCAGCGCATTCATTGCGGCGATCACCGGATGCATGTCGCCCTCTTTCATGCCGCGCTCATAGGCGATGTAATCGCCCATCGGGTTGCCTTGCAGGAAATCGCCATTGTCGATCAACAGCGCATTGGTCGCCTCGGCGCGAACATCGTCGATCAATGCGGCGGTGCGGGCCAGGCCGACCGTATCGATCGGACGGTCGGCGTAATAATCATAGGGAAAGACGTGCACATGCAGGTCTGTGGTTTCCATGATGCGCAGATGTGCCTGATTGGCGGCAGCGCGGAGAGAGAACGGGTGCAGCGCGACGAATCCGGCTGTGCCAGCCAAAAAGCCGCGGCGGGACAAGGACATAGACATGAGAACTCCCCAACTTTCGGTTATTTTGACACACAGGTGCCGTGTGAATGCTACACCTCCGGATCGATTCCGCGAAGGAAAGCTGTCGGTTGACGTGGCGACTTGCGGCGCGCCGGAGGCGCGGCTAGCCTCGCCGCCATGAACGCCCGTTTTGCCTGCACCTGCGGTGCCACTGAATGGCACGTCAGCGCGCCCCGGCGGGGGACGCGACTGATCTGTTATTGCGCCGACTGCCAGAGCTTTCCGCGCCACCTCGGCGCCGATATCCTGAACGAGGCCGGCGGCACCGATCTGCTTCAGGTGGCGCCATCACAGGTGACGTTCACGCGCGGGATCGGCAATCTCGGCCTGCTCCGGCTCTCGCCACAGGGGTTGTCGCGCTGGCACACCACCTGTTGCGGCACGCCGGTGGCCAATACGCTGAAATCGGCCAAACTGCCCTTTGTCTCGCTGAGTTGCGCGGCGCACCAGGGCGAGGACAAGCTGCTGGGGCCGGTGCGGGCCCATGCCAACACCGTCTGGGCCAGCGGGCCCGGCGCACCGCGCAAGGACCGGGGGCTGGGCCGGATGGTGCTGGCCTTTGGCCAGCGGCTCCTGGCCGAGCGCCTGTCGGGACGCTGGCAACAGACGCCGTTCTTTGCGCCGCCCGACTGGGCGCCGGTGGCGGAACCGCAGATCCTGAGCGAGCAGGCGCGTCTCAGGGCGCGCGCCTGAGCGGCACACCGGGCCACGGCGCGGCGCATAAGCCTTGGCCCGCGCCCCCGCCAAGGCGCCGGCCATCCCTCGAACCCTCGGCCGAAGTGCTTGGCCCTCCCCCGGCTTGCGCCTATATCTCCCCCATGTTCGCAGATTTCCTCAGACGGCTGACCCAGCCAGAGCCCGCCCAGTTGCCCGACCAAGACGCCCGCCTCGCGCTGACTGCGCTTCTGGTGCGGGTGGCGCGGTCGGACGAAACCTATGACGATGACGAACGCACCCTGATCGACAAGATTGCCGCCAGCCGTTTCGGCCTCTCGCCCTTCGAGGCCAGCGCCCTGCGGCGCGAAGCCGAACAGCTCGAATCCGAGGCCCCCGACACCGTGCGCTTTACCCGCGCGATCAAGGATGCGGTGCCTTTCGAGGCCCGCCTCGGGGTGATCGAGGCGCTCTGGCAGGTGGTGCTGGCCGATGGCACCCGCGACGAGGCCGAAGATGCGCTGTTGCGCATGGTGGCGCCGATGCTGGGCATCAGCGATGTCGACAGCGCCATGGCCCGCCAGCGCGTCACACGGGAGTGACGCGGGGGGCAAGGGCCCTCCGATTTGGCCTGCCGTGACGGCAAGTCCGGCGGAATCCGGGCATTTCCGCCGTTTTGCAAGTTGCAAGGCCGCAAAATTACTGCCCTATTACAGGGAACCTTCACACACAGAAAAGCGTCACGTGCCAGACCAGCCCCCCGTCATCGAGATCCGCGACCTTCACAAGAGCTACGGCCAGCTCGAAGTGCTCAAGGGCGTATCGATCACGGCGCACCGGGGCGAGGTGATCTCGCTGATCGGCTCGTCCGGTTCGGGCAAATCGACGCTTTTGCGCTGCGCCAACCTGCTCGAAGACAGCCAGCAGGGCGAGATCCTGTTCAAGGGCGAGCCGGTGAGCTGGAAAGGCAGCGGGCTGGCGCGCCGGCCGGCCGATGCCAAACAGGTGCTGCGCATCCGCACCAACCTGTCGATGGTGTTCCAGCAGTTCAATCTCTGGGCCCATATGACCATCCTGCAAAACGTGATGGAAGCACCGGTCACCGTGCTGGGCCGCGACCGGGCCGACGTCGAGGAACGGGCGCGCCACTACCTCGACAAGGTCGGCATCGGCGACAAATGCGCGGCCTATCCGGCACAGCTTTCCGGCGGCCAGCAGCAGCGCGCGGCGATTGCCCGCGGGCTCTGCATGGAGCCCGAGGCGCTGCTCTTCGACGAGCCGACCTCGGCGTTGGACCCGGAGCTCGAGCAGGAGGTTGTGCGGGTGATCAAGGATCTGGCCACCGAAGGCCGGACCATGCTGATCGTGACCCATGACATGAAGATGGCCCATGACGTGAGCGACCACGTGGTTTTTCTTCACCAGGGTCTGATCGAAGAAGAAGGTGCGCCCGGACCGCTGTTCGACGCGCCCAAATCCGAGCGGCTGCGGGGCTTTCTGTCCTCGACCAAAGCCGCCTGAACCACCAACCAAGGGAGCAACAGACATGAAACTTTTCCTGACCGGCACCGCCGCTCTGGCCCTGACCGCCAGCCTCGCCATGGCCGCAAGCCATTCCGGGACCGTGCGGCTCGGCACCGAAGGCGCCTATCCTCCGTTCAACTTCCTCAATGATGCCGGCGAGGTCGACGGCTTCGAACGCGAGGTCGGTGACGAACTCTGCGCCCGCGCCGAGCTGACCTGTGAATGGGTCACCAACGAATGGGATTCGATCATCCCGAACCTGGTCTCGGGCAACTACGATGCCATCATCGCCGGCATGTCGATCACCGACGAGCGCGAGGAAGTCATCGACTTCACCCAGAACTACACCCAGCCCGACCCCTCGTCCTATCTCGGCATGGCCGGCACCGAGATCGATCCGGCCGGCGCGGTGATCGCGGCGCAGGCCGGCACCATCCAGGCGGCGCATATCGCCGAGATCGGCGCCACCCTGCTGGAATTCGCCAACCCGGAAGAAACCATCGGCGCGGTGCGCGATGGCGAGGCGGATGCGGTTCTGGCCGACAAATCCTTCCTGACGCCTTATGCCGAAGAAAGCGCCGAGCTTGATTTCGTGGCCGAGGATATCCTGCTGGGCGGCGGCATCGGCATGGGCTTCCGCGAAAGCGACGCCGAGCTGCGCGCCAAGTTCGATGCGGCGATCCAGTCGATGAAGGAAGATGGCTCGCTCAATGCCCTGATCGAGAAATGGGACGTCGGCGAAATCTTCTGATCCCGCGGGCGGGCTGACACCCGCCTTCGGCCCTGAAACGCAGGGTGGGCCTGCCGGCCCGCCCGCTCCGCAGGAGAGCTGCCATTTTCAGCTATTGCGCAGATCCCGAGCTGCTCGAAGGCGCCCGCTGGCTGGCGTGCTATCTGACGACCGGCAAGCACATGGCCTTCTATGCCTCTTTCGGCACGGTGCTGCTCTTGCTGGCGATCACCGCGCCGGTGGCGCTGGCCTTCGGATTTCTCGGCGCCATGTCGGCGCGCAGCCACATCTTTCCGATCAACTGGCTGGGCCGGACCTATATCGCCATCGTCCGTGGCGTGCCCGACATCGCGTTCTTCCTGTTCTTTGTCATCGCGCTCGACCAGGGATTCGAATGGCTGCGCCACCAGGCGCTCTGCCCGGGCTGGGATCAGCCGATCCGGCAGGGCAATGATTTCGTGGTCTGCGACGCCGCCAAGCTGCCGCTGGGCACCGCGCCGCAATGGGTGCACGAGACCTATGGGTTCCTGTTGGCGGTGCTGACCTTTGCCATCGTCTTTGGCGCCTTTGCCGCCAATGTGCTGTTTGGCGCCATGCGCGCCGTGCCCCGGGCCCAGATCGAGACGGCGGAGGCCTATGGCATGTCGCGCCGGCAGAGCTTCTGGCGCATTCTGGTGCCGCAGATGTGGGTCTATGCCCTGCCCGGCCTGTCGAACCTCTGGATGGTTTTGATCAAGGCAACACCGCTGCTGTTCCTGCTCGGTGTCGAGGATATCGTCTATTGGGCGCGCGAGCTAGGCGGCACCAAGACCCCGCGCTTCACCGAATATCCGCATGGCGACTGGCGGATGTGGTATTTCCTGGCGCTTCTGGTGTTCTACCTGGGGTTCACCAAGGTGTCGGAGGTGGTGCTGGGCCGGGTGATGCAACGTCTGACCTTCGGGCAGGCGACAGCCGGCGGCGAAGCGCAGCGGAAGGCGGCGGCATGAGGTTGGGTGGCGGTACTCTGGGGGCTCTGCCCCCGTCGCCTTTGGCGACTCCCCCGAGAGTATTTTGTGCAAGAGGAAGCTGCAGGGGGGGCGTGGAATGAGTTGTTGGGAGACTATTGCCGATTATGCCCTGCGTTCTGTCGGTGTGGGGGAGCGGTTGTTGCCGCGGTCGGATTTTACCCTCTGCCAGCAGTTCGTGCTGATCGGCTCGGGGATGATCTGGAACGTCTATTTCGGGGTGCTGGCGCTTTTTGCCGGCTTTTTCCTGGCGACGGCGGTGGCGCTGGGCAAGGCGGCACAAAGCCCTTGGCTGCGCAAGCCGGCGGAATGGTTCATCTTCCTGTTTCGCGGCTCGCCGCTGTTTATCCAGTTCTTTTTTGCCTATTTCCTGTTCCTGTCGCTGAAACAGGTGGCGCCCGTCTTCACGCCGCTGACCTCGGCCTGGGCCGGGGCGCTTGTGGTGTTGTTTCTCAACACCGCCGCCTATTCCGGCGAGATCTTCTATGGCGCGCTTTTGTCGGTGCCCAAGGGCGATACCGAAGCCGCCGACGCCTATGGCTTTTCCGGCTGGGTGCGGTTTCGGCGCATTGTCTGGCCGACTATGCTGCGGCTGGCCTGGCCGGCCTATACCAACGAGGCGATCTTTCTGTTTCACGCCACCACGCTGGTCTATTTCTCGGGCTTTCCGGCGTTTCAGCAACGCGGCGACGCGCTGTATTATGCCAATTACTTTGCCGACAAGACCTTCAACCCCTTTGTCCCCTACCCGATCCTGGCGGGCTATTTCATCCTGCTGACGCTCTTGCTGATCGCGCTCTTCGGGCTGATCAACCGGCGGCTCAACCGGCATCTGCCGCAGGCGCGGCGGGCCAAGATGAAGCTGCGGCTGAACCTCATTCGCTGACCCGTCCCGGACCCCCGATCCGGGACGTCCCCTGGCCATCGGCGCGGCCCCGGATCAGGTCCGGGGCGCGGCAATTGGGTTTTCATTTCCCGCTTGCCAAACCCCGGCGGGGGTCGTTATCCATAATTTGATCAAATTATTTACCCAAGGTGCCCCATGTCCGGCAATGCAATGAAATCCTGGCTGCGCAAGAATCCGCAGGTGCGCACGATCCGTGTCGCCGCCGCCGACCTCAACGGTCAGCCGCGCGGCAAGCGGGTGCCGGTGCGTTTCGCCGACAAGGTGGTCGAGAGCGGCACCCGCTTTCCGGTTTCGGTGCTCAATCTCGACATCTGGGGCGAGGATATCGACGACAGCCCGCTGGTGTTCGAGAGCGGCGACCGCGACGGCGTGCTCCTGCCCACCGAACGCGGCTTTCTGCCGATGCCCTGGCTCGAGGCGCCGACCGCCCTCCTGCCGATCTGGATGTTCCGCGAGGATGGCCGCCCCTACGAGGGCGATCCGCGCCATGCGCTGCGCGCCGTGCTGGACCGCTACAAGGCCAAGGGGCTGACGCCGGTGGTGGCGGTGGAGCTGGAATTCTACCTGATCGACGACAGCGGCCGGTCGTTGCAGGTGCCGGTGAGCGAGCGCTCGGGCAAGCGGCGCAAGGCGGCCGAGACGATGTCGATCCGCGCGCTCGACAGTTTCGACCAGTTCTTCACCGATCTCTACGATGCCTGCGAAGAGATGGACATCCCCGCCGATACCGCGATCTCCGAGGCCGGGCTGGGGCAGTTCGAGATCAACCTGATGCATTCAGAGGATGCGCTGCGGGCGGCCGACGATGCCTGGCTGTTCAAATGGCTGGTCAAGGGGCTGGCGCGGCGGCACGGCTTTGCCGCCTCCTTCATGGCCAAACCCTATGACGATTATGCCGGCTCGGGGCTGCACACGCATTTCTCGGTGCTCGACGAGAACGGCGACAACATCTTCGACGACGGCGGCGAAACCGGCACCGAGGTGCTGCGCCATGCGATTGGCGGCTGTCTCGATGCAATGGCCGATTCGGCGCTGATCTTTGCGCCGCATCACAATTCCTATGACCGGCTGGTGCCAGAGGCGCATGCGCCCACCGGCATCTGCTGGGCCTATGAGAACCGCACCGCGGCGGTGCGGGTGCCGTCTGGCGATGCCCGGGCGCGACGGATCGAACATCGGGTGGCGGGCGGCGACGTGAACCCCTATCTGATGCTGGCGGTGATCCTCGGGGCGGCGATGAACGGCATGGAGGATGCGATCGAGCCGCCGGCGCCGATCACCGGAAACGCCTATGCGCTGGATCTGCCGCGGATTCCGGTCACCTGGGTGGGCGCGATGGACGCCTTCGAAGGCAGCGATCACATCCGCCGCATCTTTGCCCCGGAGATGATCCGCAATTTCCTCCTGACCAAACGGCAGGAGGCCCATTATATGGAAGAACTGACTGAAACGGAGCGCGTCGAGATCTATCTCGACACGGTCTAGAACAAATGGGTGAACCATGAAGATCGGCATCCTCACCACCGGGCACAGGCCCGAGGCGCTGCCAGACCACAAGACCTATTCCGGCATGTTCCGCGATCTGCTGGACGGCCAGGGCTTTGACTTCGACAATTACGACGTGGTGGATGGCCAGTTTCCCGCCAGCGTCGAGGACGCCGATGGCTGGCTGATCACCGGGTCGAAACACGGAGCTTATGACGACCTGCCCTGGATCGCGCCGCTCGAGACGCTGATCCGCGCGGCCTATGCGGCCGATATCCCGATGGTGGGAATCTGCTTTGGCCACCAGATCATGGCCCAGGCGCTTGGCGGGCGGGTCGAGAAATTCTCGGGTGGCTGGTCGGTGGGCCGGGTGGATTATGAATTCGACGGCGAGACCCTGCCGCTTTACGCTTGGCATCAGGATCAGGTGACCGCGCGCCCGCAGGAGGCCCGGGTGATCGCCCGCACCGATTTCTGCGAGAACGCCGGGCTGGTCTATGGCCGCAAGATGTTCTCGGTGCAGCCGCATCCCGAGTTTGACGCCGGCTTTCTCACCGGGCTGATGGAGGCGCGCGGCGGGGCGATCCCGCCGGAGATGCTGGCCGAGGCGCGTGCCACGGTCGACAAGCCGGTGGCCAATGCCACGCTGGGCCGGATGATCGGCCAGTTCTTTCGCGACAGGAGCCTTGCATGACCGACTGGATCGCCCAGACCCCGCAGGCCGCGCAGGCTTATCTCGAGGGGCGCCGGCTCGACGAGGTGGAATGCGTGATCCCCGACCTGCCGGGCATTGCCCGCGGCAAGGCGGTCCCGGCGTCGAAATTCGCCCGGCAGTCGTTCTTCTTCCTGCCAGATTCGATCTTCTATCAGACCATCACCGGTGGCTGGGGCGAGGCCGCCGGCGCCGACGGCTTTATCGAGCGCGACATGATCCTCAAGCCCGACATGTCGACCGCCACTGCCGCGCCCTGGACCGGCGACTGGACCTTGCAGGTGATCCACGACGCCTTTGACCGCGAGGGCGTGCCGATCCCGGCGAGCCCGCGCAACGTGCTGAAACGGGTGGTCGACCTCTACCACCAGCGCGGCTGGAAGCCGGTGGTGGCACCGGAGATGGAATTCTATCTGGTGGCCCGCAATATCGACCCGGCCAAGAGCATCGAGCCGATGATGGGCCGCTCGGGCCGGCCGGCCGCGGCGCGTCAGGCCTATTCGATGACGGCGGTGGATGAATTCGGCCCGGTGATCGACGACATCTACGATTTTGCCGAGGCCCAGGGTTTCGAGATCGACGGTATCACTCAGGAGGGCGGCGCCGGTCAGCTCGAGATCAATCTGCGGCATGGCAATCCGGTGAAACTGGCCGACGAGGTGTTCTATTTCAAGCGGCTGATCCGCGAAGCGGCGCTGCGCCACGACTGCTTTGCCACCTTCATGGCCAAGCCGATCGCCGATGAGCCGGGCTCGGCCATGCACATCCATCATTCGGTGCTCGACCTGGAGACCCGCCGCAACATGTTCGCTGGGCCGCAGGGCGGCGAGACAGATGCCTTTGCGCATTTCATCGGCGGTTTACAGCGGTATCTGCCAAGCGCCATCGCGGTGATGGCGCCATATGTGAACTCCTATCGCCGCTACGTGCGGGACCATGCTGCCCCGATCAACCTGGAATGGGCGCGCGACAACCGCACCACAGGCATCCGCATCCCGATCTCGGATCCGGAGGCCAGGCGCGTGGAGAACCGCATCGGCGGCATGGATTGCAACCCCTACCTCGGGATCGCAGCGTCGCTGGCCTGTGGCTATCTCGGTCTGGTCAACAAGGTGACGCCGGCCGGGCAGTTTTCGGGGGATGCCTACGAGGGCGAGCCGGACATCCCGCAGGTGCTGGGATCGGCGCTGGATCTGTTTGACGCGGCGACCGAGCTGCACGAGGTGCTGGGGCCGGAATTCGCCCGGGTCTATGGCATCGTCAAACGCACGGAATACGAGGAGTTTCTTCAGGTGATCTCGCCGTGGGAGCGGGAACACCTGTTGCTGAACGTGTGAGGATCGGGGGCGCTGCCCCCGGACCCCCGGCGGTATTTGTCAAAGAGAAGAAGCAGGGGAGCGGGGCATGAACCTGCTGTTTTCCAACGATCGCCAGGGCCAGTACCCGGAGAGCTGGTATGCGGCGACAACCGCGTTTCTGCCGCCCTTTGCGCCGCTCCAGGGCGCGGTGACGGCTGATGTCTGTATTGTCGGCGGTGGCTATACCGGGCTCTCGGCGGCGCTGGAACTGGCGCGGGCCGGGCGCCGGGTTGTCCTGCTCGAGGCGCATCGGGTGGGCTTTGGCGCCTCGGGACGCAATGGCGGGCAGTTGGGCTCGGGGCAGCGGGTCGACCAGCAGGGGCTGGAGCGACTGGTGGGACGCGCGGATGCGGCGAAATACTGGGCGCTTGGCGAGGCGGCCAAGGCGCTGGTCAAGCGGCTGATTTCCGACCATGACATCGAGTGTCAGCTCAAGCCGGGCGTGGCCTGGACCGGCTCGAGCGCGGCGGAGGTGGCCGAGTTGCACGGCAATGTCGATTTCCTGCGCGACCGCTATGGCTATGACCATGTCGAGGCGCTGGACGAAGCGGCCTGCCGGGCGCTCTGCCCGTCTCCCGATTACAAGGGCGGGATGATCGACCGGGATGCGGCGCATCTGCACCCCTTGCGGCTGGCGGTGGGGCTGGCGCGGGCGGCGGCGGCGGCCGGGGCGGCGATCCATGAAGGCTCTTGCGTGCATCACGTCGCGCCGGGGCTGGTGCAGACCGCCGATGGGCGGGTCAAGGCCGATCACGTGATCCTGGCCGGCAATGGCTATCTTGGCACACTGGATCGGAAGGTGCGGGCGCGGGTCATGCCGATCAACAATTTTGTCGTTGCCACAGAGCCTCTGGGCGCGGGCGCGGCGCAGGTGCTGACCGAGGATGTGGCCGTGGCCGACAGCCGCTTCGTGGTGAACTACTTCCGGCTCAGCCACGACAGGCGGCTGCTGTTCGGCGGTGGCGAGAGTTATGGCTATCGGTTCCCGAAGGACATCGCCGCCAAGGTGCGGCGGCCGATGGCCGAGATTTTCCCGCATCTGAAAGACGTCAGGATCGACTATGCTTGGGGCGGCACCCTGGCGATCACCATGAAACGCCTGCCCTTTCTGGCGCGGGTGGCGCCGGGGGTGCTCTCGGCCTCGGGTTACTCCGGCCACGGGGTCGGCACGGCGACCCATGCCGGCTGGCTGATGGCGCGGGCGATCATGGGCGAACAGGAGGGGTTCGAGACCATGTCCGCCCTGCCCGCCCCCGCCTTTCCCGGCGGCGGGATGATGCGGACGCCGCTGCTGACCCTGGCGATGAGCTGGTATGCCCTGCGCGACAGATTGGGGATCTGACGACACAGGCGACGGGCATTGACGCCCGTTACGGAAAATTCACTTTTTTGCCGCATTGCTCTGATTTAGTTTTCTGAAAACCCCGATTAAGGAAAGCGAATATGAGCAGTCTCGAGGCCCCCAACGTTCATGACGCCGAGCCGATCCCGGAGGCGGCCCGCGCCGAAATCGACCGGTTGCTGCAAAGTGGCGACCTGTTCCGCTATACCGCGCCCGAGGATGCGCCGGTGGCTCTACTCGAAGCGGAATTCGCCGAAATGATGGGCATGCGCTATGCGCTGGCGGTCGCGTCCTGTTCGGCGGCGCTGTTTCTGGCGCTCAAGGCGCTGGAGCTGCCGCGCGACGCCCGCGTGCTGATCCCCGGCTTCACCTTTGCCGCGGTGCCCTCGGCGGTGGTGCATGCCGAATGCCGCCCGGTGCTGTGCGAGGTCGGCGACGATTACCGCATCGACCTCGAGGATTTCGCCGCCAAGCTCGACGATGTCGCGGCGGTGATCATCAGCCACATGCGCGGCCATACCTCGGACATGGCGGCGATCATGGCGCTTTGCGACGCGCGTGGCATTCCGGTGGTCGAGGATGCGGCGCATTCTCTGGGCACCACCTGGCGCGGGCAGAAGATCGGCACCATTGGCCGGATCGGCTGTTTCAGCTTTCAGAGCTACAAGATGATCAACGCCGGCGAAGGCGGCATCCTGGTTACCGATAATGCCGAGCTGGTGGCGCGCGCGATCATCTTGTCGGGCGCCTATGAGCACAACTGGAAGAAACACCCGGTGCTGCGCGATCATTTCCCGGCGTTGCAGAACCGCCTGCCTCTTTACAATCAGCGCATGTCGAACCTGTCGGCGGCGGTGATCCGGCCGCAGTTGCCGCATCTGGCGCGCCGGGTGCGCGACGGGCGGGCGAACCACGATCACGTGGCGGCGCGGCTCAACACCTCTCCCTGGATGCAGGTGCCCGACAGTCTGCCCGGTGAAGAGCGCGCGCCGGATTCGATCCAGTTCAACCTCGAGGGCATGACCGAGCCCCAGCGCCGCAGCTTTGCCGAGGCGGCCGAGGCGATGGGCGTCAAGGTGCAGATCTTCGGGCTCTCGACAGACAATGCGCGCGCCTTCTGGAACTGGCATTTCGTACCGGATCTGCCGGAAGATCTGCCCGCCACCCGGGCGATGCTGATGCGGGCCTGCGACGTGCGGCTGCCGGCGCGGCTGACGCGGGCGGAGTGCGATTTTATCGCCGAGGCGCTGATCGCCGCGGCAGAGACGGTGATGGGCACGCCCCGGGCCTACGGCACCTGATCCGCCGCAAGGGTCGGAACCGAAAAAGCCCCGCGACCGGCGCGGGGCTTTGCAAACCTGAGCTTTTGCTCGCGGTTTACTTGTCCATCTTGGACAATTTGGCCTGAAGCTCGGCCAGCTGTTTCTTGATCGCGTCGAGGTCTTCCTCGTCTTTCTGGTCGCTCTGGCCTTCGCCCTGATCGGGGCCCGACCATTGCGGAGAAATGCCACCGGTCATCGCCTTCATGAAAGCTTCCTGCTGCGCCTTCATCGCCTCGAAGCCCGGCATCTTGGCCATCGGGCTCATCTCGAGCATGCGGTTCTGGCCTTCGCGCAGCATCTCGAACGAGGCGGTCAGGAACTGCGGCACGACGCTTTGCGCCTGGGTGGTGTAGCTGCGGACCAGGTCGGTAAGCACCCCCAGCGGCAACACATTTTCGCCGCGGCTCTCGTGTTCGGCGACGATCTGAAGCAGGTATTGCCGGGTCAGGTCGTCACCCGATTTCAGATCGACGATCTGCACGTCGCGGCCATCGCGGATGAACCCCGAGATGTCTTCGAGCGTCACGTAATCGCTGGTTTCGGTATTGTAGAGCCTGCGGCTCGCGTACCGCTTGATCAGAAGGGGTTTCGGTTTGTCCGCCACTTGGGCCGTCCTCCCGTGAGTTTCAGCGTTGCAAAAAAGCCTAGGCCAGCGTTTGCAAAAAGAAAAGCGTTGTCACGCCGCAGGCGCGAAAAACATGATGCTGCGCAGCATCACGCGGGATCCGGCAGGGTTTCGACCTCGACCGCCTCGTTCAGATAGAGCGCGGCGGCGCAGTCTTCGTCGACCTCGATCGAGGATTTGACGTATTGATGTTCAAGGTCGGCCTCGGTGCCGATCCAGGTGAAGCTGCCGCCACAGGCTTGGCCGTTGATCCGCGCGATCCGGACCGGCGCGCCAATGGTCACCCCCGAGGATTGCTGTGCCACAAGCTGATCGACGCGCACGAAAACCTCGACCGATTTCTTCTCGGGCGCATAGATCTGCGCGGCCGAGGCGCCGGCGCTGACGCAATCGCCGACATTGGGCGCAAACCCCAGTAGAACACCGGCATAAGGCGCGCGCAGCTGAAGCGCCGCATGGGCCACCTGCTGCAATTGCAGGTCGAGCTGGCCGATGTCGAGCGCGATCTCGGCGCGTTTCTTGGCGGAGATTGCGCTGGCCAGGGTCTCCTTGGCCTGATCGGCGGCGAAATCGGCGTTCATCATCCGGCTTTCGACGCCTTCCATGGTGCTTTCGTTGATCAAGCCGCGGCGGAACATCTGTTCGTTGCGGGCAAATTCCTTGCCGACAAAGGCCAGTTCCTGCGCCCGGCGGTCGACATTGGCCTCGGCGGCGTCGATGGCGAGCTGTTTCTCAGCCACCGCCGCCTCGAGATCGGCAACCCTTGCCTTGGCGGTCTCGAGCGCCAGTTCGGCGTCCTGCGCGTCAAGCTCGACCAGCAATTGCCCGCTTTCGGCCGCGCCGGTACGGCGGGCGCTGTCCGAGACGGTGACGATGCAGCCGCCGGTTTCATAAGACAGCCCGGTGATCTCACGGGCCACCACGGTGCCGGCAAAGGTGAACGGCTGAAATTCGGCCTCTGTCTCTTGGGCCACGGCCCCCGTCGCCGCCAGGCCAAGGGCCAGCGCCCCGCGTCTCGATGCAATCTTGCCGATCATGATGCGCCCTTCCCCGCTGCGATCCGGGTGATGGTGCGCAATGCCGGGCGATCTGGCAAGAGCGGCGGGCGCAAAAGAAAAGACGGGCCCCGAGGGACCCGTCTTTCCGTGATGTCGTCGCGCATCAGGGGGGAGGAGACAGCGCGGACTACATCCTGATCAGACGATCAGCTTACTTGGCGGTTGCGGTCGCTTTCTTGGTGGCAGCGGTCGCATCCGAAGTGGCTTTTTTCACGGCAGCCGAAGCTTCTTCCGAGAATTCCTTGCCGGCCGCCATCATCAGTTCGACGGTTTCCATCTGAACTTTCTTGGCGATTTCAGCGAAAGCGGCCACGTTCTCGGCGGCAACTTCAGCTTGAGCCGAAGCGAAATCGGTCATCGCCTTGGCATAGTCGGCGGGCTCGGATTTGGCTTTCGACAGCTCGGCCAGTTTGGCCAGGGTGTCTTTGGTCCATTTCGAGGAGATCTCGGTCGACTTCTCGGCAGCTTCCAGAGCAACGCCCGAGAGTTTCTCGTTCAGGGTCGCTTGGGTCTTGAAGGCATCTTCCAGAGCCGAAGTGTCAACCGGGAACGCGCCCATCATGTCTTTCAGCAGCGCGGTGACGTCTTGTGCTTTTGCAGCAGCCATAATCTAAATCCTTTGTTTCTGCGCGGAGCGGGCCCACCCCGTCTCTGCGTCTGCAAAGAATATAGCCGCTGCACCGCAGCATTTCAACCACTTTTTGCTGCGGTGCAGAAAAAGGTTTTCCCTACGTAAATTCAGATGCTTGCCTTGACCCGAACGTAGTCACCCGGGGCATCGCCAAGCGGCGGGTGCTCAGAATCACCCGCGTCGCGTGCATCGATCATCTTGCCTGCACGCGGCTTGAGCCAGGCCTCCCAGCGCGGCCACCAGGAGCCCTCGTGGAACTCGGCGCCTTCCATCCACTCCTCCGCGGTATCGGGCAGATCGTCGTTGACGTAATGGCCATACTTCTTTTTGGTCGGCGGATTGACGATCCCGGCGATATGGCCCGACTGGCCGACGATGAAGCTGCGCGACCGGCTGCCGGTTTGCAGGAACCCGCGATAACAATCCTTCCAGGGCGCGATGTGATCGGTCTCGGTGGCGACGGCACAGATCGGCACGGTGACATCCTTGATCGACAGGCTCTCGCCCAGAAGCTCGAAGGTGCCTTCGATCATCTCGTTGCGCTGGCACAGGCCGCGCAGGTACTGCATCACCATCTTGCCGGGCAGGCCCGAGCCATCGCCGTTCCAGTACAGCAGATCGAAGGCCGGGGGCGTATCGCCCATCATGTAGCTGCGGATCGCCGGCTGATAGATCAGGTCGTTCGAGCGCAGAAAGGACATCGTCCGCCCCATGATGAAGCTGCGCAGGATACCGTGCTGCGCGACCTCGGCCTCGATCCCGTCGACGAAATCATCCTGAAGGAACGGCGTGAATTCACCCTGATCCGAGAAATCGGTCAGCGTGGTAAAGAAGGTGGCGGATTTGACCGACTTGTCGCCACGCTTCTTGAGCAGCGCCAGCACGAGGTTGAGCGTGGTGCCAGCGATGCAATAGCCGATCGCATTGACCTGCTTGACCTTGCAGAGCTTCTTGGCTTCTTCGATGGCGGCCAGATAGCCATGCTCGACATAATCCTCCATGCCCCTGTCGGCATAGGTCGGATCGGGATTGACCCAGCTGACCACGAACAGCGTATAGCCCTGGTCGACCACCCATTTGATAAAGCTGTTCTTGTCCTTGAGATCGAGGATGTAGAACTTGTTGATCCAGGGCGGAAACAGCACGACCGGGATTTCATGCACCTTGTCGGTGCTGGGGCTGTACTGGATCAGCTCCATCATGTCGTTGCGAAACACCACCTTGCCCGGCGTGGTGGCGATATTGCCGCCCACTTCGAAGGCTTCGGTATCGGCCAGCCGCACCACCAACTCGCCGTCATTGGCCTCGAGATCGGCGACAAGGTTCTCAAGCCCCTTGACCACGGAATCGCCCTCGGTCTCGATCGCCTTCATCAGCGCGTCGGGATTGGTGGCAAAGAAATTCGTCGGCGCCATCATGTCGACGATCTGCTGCGAAAAGTAGCGCAGCCGCTTCTTTTCCTTCTCGTCGATGTCCTCAATGTCCTCGACCGCCTGTTTGATGGCGTCGGAATTGATCATGTATTGCTGCTTGATGAAGTTGAAATAGGGGTTGGATTTCCAGACCGGATTGGAAAACCGCTTGTCGTCCGGCGTGTTGTCTTCCGGCGCGGCCAGCTTGCCCTGGGCCAGAAGCTGCTGCGCCTCGACGATATGCTTCAGCGACTTGCCCCAATAGTCCACCTGATGCTCGAGGATCTTGGCCGGGTTCTGCATCCATTCCTGCCAATAGGCCGTCGCTGCACGTGCAAAAAGCTCGGACTCGGGCGCAGCAATTTGCGGATTCGGCGGTTTGCGTAGCGTCAAGGCCTTGGTCAGACGCTGCGTCAACTCGTCAATTTTGGCAATATTCTCGTCTAGATGAGCAATATTATTACTCTGTTTAGCGTCTTCGATTGTCATCTCAACGATTCCTCTTTAATCTTGCAGGCGCAGCATTAGATTGCTTTGTTGGAGGGGGCAAAGCGACAAAAACAACGGGGCGTGCCAGTGCCCCATAGCTCCGGAGCCCACGCAAATGCGTTACATGGTCACCTACGATATGATGGAAACCCTTCGGAACACGAACCAGTGGCTCGGCGCGACGGCCGAGGCGATGGCCTCTTATCCCGCCTTTGCCATGTGGCCCAATCCGGCGATGACCTGGCTCGCGGCGTGGGGGTCGGTGACCGAGCGGGCTTTCGAACGCATGGCCGTCAAGCCCGACTGGGGCATCCATTCGATCACCTGCGAAGACGGGCGCGATCACCTGGTCAATATCCGCACCGAAATCAGCCGGCCGTTCGGCGACCTGATTCACTTCGAGATTGCAGGCCGCACGCCCGCACCACGCAAGGTTTTGCTGGTTGCACCTATGTCCGGACACTATGCCACGCTCCTTCGCTCGACAGTTCGGTCCTTGCTCCCTGACTGTGAAGTCTATGTCACCGATTGGCACAATGCACGTGATATTCCGGTGTCAGAAGGCAAGTTCGATGTCGAGGACTACACCCTCTACCTCGTGGATTTCATGCGGCATCTTGGCCCAGATACCCACGTCATCGCGGTCTGCCAGCCGGCGCCGCTGACGCTGGCCGCCACCGCCTATCTGGCGGAAGAGGACCCCGAGGCCCAGCCCCGTTCGCTGACCCTGATCGGCGGCCCGATCGACCCCGACGCCACCCCTACCGACGTGACCGATTTCGGCCATCGGGTGACCATGGGCCAGCTCGAGCAATCTATGATCCAGCAGGTCGGCTTCAAATACACCGGCGTCGGCCGCAAGGTCTATCCGGGGCTGCTGCAACTGACCTCCTTCATCTCGATGAACGCCGATCGCCACTCCAAGGCTTTCGTCGATCAGATCGGCCGTGTCGCCCGGGGCGAGGCCTCGGACCACGATGCGCACAACCGCTTTTATGATGAATATCTCGCGGTGATGGACATGCCGGCGGAATTCTATCTCTCGACCGTCGAGCGGATCTTCAAGAACAGCGAGATTGCCAAGAACGCCTTCACCGTCGCCGGCAAACCGGTGGATATCGGCAAGATCACCACCGTGGCGGTGAAAACCGTCGAAGGCGACAAGGATGACATCTCCGCACCGGGCCAATGTATCGCCGCGCTCGATCTCTGCACCGGGCTGCCCGACAACAAGAAGGCCAGCCACCTCGAGCCGGGCGCCGGCCACTACGGCATCTTTGCCGGCAAGTCCTGGCGCAACAACATCCGTCCGCTGGTGCTCGAATTCATCGATGCCAACAGCGATACACCGCCGGCGGCAACCCAAATCCGCGCGGTGTGACCCCCCGTAGGGTGCGCCTTCACGGCGCACCTTCCGCCAGATACATCCGCAGGAACCAGGGTGCGCCGTAAAGGCGCACACGACGGCCGGTCAGGCTCTGGCTTTCTCAAACACCGCATCGATCATTGCCTGCGTCCCGCGCGAGAATTCCAGAGGGCAGGGATATTCGGCCCCATCCAGCACGCTGGCGTTGAAGTTCTCGACCTGGCAGACATAGTGGTTGACCCCCGGCCAGCGCCAGGTCACCGCCTCCATCCCGGCGCGCTCCAGCGTCAGCTCGGCCTGGTCGAAGACCCCGGCGTTGAACGGCGCCTTGACGGTGATGACGCCCTTGTCGCCCTGGATCGCCACATACTGACGAGGCGCCATGCGCATCGAATTGATCCCCGAAAAGTGGAAGGACGGAAAGCGCGCCGTCACATGGCTCCAGACGTCGACCCCCTCTTCCCAGCGCATCTCGGTCGACAGGATCTCCTCGGGCTCTTCGCCGGTCACGAAACGCGCGGTGCCGTAGGTATAGACGCCGATGTCGGGGATCGCGCCGCCGCCGGTGTCGGCGCGGTTGCGGATGTTGCCGGTGTCGGCGCGGTTGTCATAGGAAAACACCGTGTCCCAGAGCACCAGCTCGCCGATCTCGCCGGCCTGCACCAGCTCGCGCACCTTCTGCCAGCGCGGGTGGTGCACCACCATATAGGCCTCGGCCGCCAGAAGCCCGGTCTCGTCGCGCAGCGCGATCACGCTGTCGAAGGCGCCGGCCTTCATCGCGAGCGGCTTTTCCACCAGCACATGTTTTCCGGCGCGCAGCGCCTTTTCCGCCCATTCCACGTGCAGGTGATTGGGCAGCGGGACATAGACCGCGTCCACCGCATCACTGGCCAGCATCTCGTCATAGTCCCCGAACACCTCGATCCCGGGCGTCAGCTCCTGGAACGGCCGGGCCTTGTCCGCGCTCGAGGTGGCCAGCGCCGCCAGACGGCCGCGCCGCGCGGATTGAATGGCCGGAGCCATATGTTGCCGGGCAAATTTCGCCGCGCCCAGAATGCCCCAACGAATGTGGTCTGCCATGATCTCGTCTCCCTGAAATGCTTGCGCCGAACCCTAGCCACCTGCGGCGCGGCTGCAACCCGGAAGCGCCCGGCCCGGCGCTGTCACAGAGGCGTCACTCAAGTTTCACAGCGCCGCAAAATCCCCTTTGCGAAGCGCGGCGAGATTGGGCCTCGGCGCTTTTACAAAAGGGACATCCCACATGCGACTTTCCTCTCTCTCACTGGCGGCCCTGGCCGGGCTTGCCGCCCTGCCCGCCGCGGCCAAGGACGCGAGCTACATTGGCACCGTCGAAACCGTTGCCGGCGACAGCGCCGGCATGGCGCGCGGCACCGTCTTTGTCGACGCCAACCGCAACAGCCGCCTCGACGCCGGCGAAACCGGGATCGGAGGCGCGCTGGTGACCAATGGCCGCGAAGTCGTGGCAACCGGCGCCGATGGCACCTACGCGCTGCCGGCCTATGACGACATGAACCTGAGCGTGATCAAACCCGCCGGCTATGCCAACCCGGTCGATCAACAGATGATCCCGCAGTTCGCCTATGTGCACAAACAGGCCGGCTCGCCCGAGCTGCGCTTTGGCGGCATCGCCCCGACCGGCCCCCTGCCCGCCGCGATCAACTTTCCCATGATCGAGGACGCGGCCGGCGACCGCTTCAGCTGCCTCGCCTTCGGCGACGCCCAGCCCTATACCAATCAGGAGGTCTCTTACGTCCGCGAAACCGCCGGCAAGCTGCTGGCAACCGCCGATCTGTCCTCGACCGAATGCCTGATTTTTGCCGGTGACGTGATGGGCGACGACCTGTCGCTCTATCCGCGTTTCAAGCGCATCATCGCCGTCGGCCAGACGCCGCAATATTGGGTGGGCGGCAATCATGACGTCGATTTCGACGCCGAGACCGATGCCCACAGCTTTGACACCTTCCGCCGCGAATGGGGCCCGGAATACTGGGCGGCCGAGTTCGGCAACGTGCTCTTCATCGGCCTCGACAATGTGCGCTATCCCTGCAACGGCGTCGATCCGCACCCCTTCTGCTCGACCGACAAGAGCCATACCTACAACGGCGTGATCTCCGAGCGGCAGATGGAATGGCTGGGCAACCTGCTGCCGCAGGTGCCCGAGGACAGGCTGATCGTGATGACGGCGCATATCCCGTTCCAGACCTTCACCGACAACACCGCCGCCAAGCACCAGACCGACAACCTCGCCGAGCTGGCCGCGCTGCTCGACGGGCGCAAGGTACTGACCATGGCGGGCCACACCCACACCACCGAAAACATCGAACCGGGCGAAGGCTTTGAAGGTTGGGAAGCGGCCACCGGTCTGGCGACCTCGCCCTTTCATCAACTGGTGATCGGCGGGCTGTCGGGCTCTTGGTGGGCCGGCGACCTGAACGCCCAGGGCGTGCCGCATGCCACCCAGCGTCTGGGCAGCCCACGGGGCTATTTCCGGCTGGATTTCGACGGCGCAACCTTTGTCGATACCTATCTGACCTTCCATACCACCGAGGACAGCCAGTTCCACGCCGCGTTCAATACGCCCCGGTTCCGCAAATGGGCCGATGCGCTGATCACCTATGCCGAGCTCTACGGCACGCCCTCCAAGGTGCTGCCGCCGGTGACGCGCAACGATCTGGCCGATCCCTTTATGCTGACCCGCGCCGATCTGGAAGGTGACAGCTGGGTCGCGGTGAATGTCTGGAACGGCGGCAAATCGACCGAGGTCACCGTGTCGATCGATGGCGGCACGCCGATGGTGGCCACGCGCACCCAGCCCGGCGAGGGCGAGGCCAAGTACCGCGGGCTCGACTATGCCGACCCGGCGGCGATCCTGAAACAGGCGACCCAGGGCAGCCTGGCCATCCGGTCGGACCGCGGCGGTGACGACACCGCCGGCTATGCCATGTTCCAGGGCAACCGCATGTCCGGTGTCGCCGGCCCCTTTCCGCGTTGGCTTCTGACCGACAACAGCCTGCACCTGTGGCGTGCCGATCTGCCCTCGGACCTGTCGGACGGCGTGCATGTGATGACCGTCACCGCCACCGACCGTCACGGCCGGGCCTTCACCACCGATTACACCTTCGAAGTGGTGGCAGAGATCCCGCAGATGACCTGGCAGACGCAGCTCTGGCAATGATCCCGGCGCCTGCTCGGCCCGCAGGCGACAAAAAACGGCCCGGGGTCACCCCCGGGCCGCCGCACTCGTTAAGAAACCCTCGGGCCTCTCTGGAAACGCTCAGGCCATTGCGGCCATGCCCTGTTTCTTGGCCAGTTCCTTCATCCGCTTTTGCAGCTTTTCGAACGCCCGCACCTCGATCTGGCGGATCCGTTCGCGGCTGACGTCATATTGGCCGGACAGATCCTCGAGCGTCACCGTCTGATCCGACAGCCGGCGTTGCGTCAGGATGTCCTTTTCGCGGTCGTTGAGCACATCCATCGCCTCGGCCAGCATCGCGCGGCGCGCTTCCAGTTCGTCGCGTTCCTCGTAATCGGCGGCCTGGTCGGCGTCTTCATCCTCGAGCCAGTCCTGCCATTGCATGGTGCCTTCGCCTTCGGAGCCGACGGTGGCATTGAGCGAGGCATCGCCGCCGGACAGGCGCCGGTTCATGCTGATGACCTCCTGTTCGGTCACGCCCAGATCGGTGGCGATCTGCGCCACGTTGTCGGGGTGCATGTCGCCGTCTTCCAGCGCGCCGATCTTGGCCTTGGCCTTGCGCAGGTTGAAGAAGAGCTTCTTCTGTGCCGAGGTGGTGCCCAGTTTCACCAGGCTCCAGGACCGCAGGATATATTCCTGAATCGCGGCCCGGATCCACCACATGGCATAGGTGGCCAGACGAAAGCCCTTTTCCGGGTCGAAGCGCTTGACCGCCTGCATCAGACCGACATTGGCCTCCGAGATGACCTCGGCCTGGGGCAGACCGTAGCCGCGATAGCCCATGGCGATCTTGGCTGCCAGACGCAGGTGCGAGGTGACCATCTTGTGCGCCGCCTCGGTGTCCTGCTCCTCGACCCAGCGCTTGGCCAGCATGTATTCCTCTTCCGGCTCAAGCAGGGGGAACTTGCGGATTTCCTGCAAATAGCGCGACAGGCCGCCTTCGGGCGTCGGCGCCGGGAGATTTGCGTAGTTAGCCATGTTGGTCCCTCCAATGTTTAGGGCTTTAACATTCCATATGGTGTGGAAATCGGGCCTTTCAAGAGCACATATCCACCTTGATTACGATAATTGTACCGATCCGTTCAGATTGGAAGCCCCATGTGGCCGGATCACAGCCATGTGCACTTCACGACAAAACCTGTCATAAGAGCGTGAATAATTGGTGTCCATGTGCACAAATGCACAGACCCTGCGGATCGGACCGGGGCCTTCGTGCATCATCGCATTGGAAATGTTTCAGCCGCGCAACGCGGCAAGCAGCAATTCCATGTCTTCCGGCAGCGCGGCGGTGAAGCTCAGACGCTCTTCGGTGACCGGATGGACAAATCCCAGCGTCTCGGCATGGAGCGCCTGACGGGGAAAGCCCTGCACCGCCCCCTGCCCGGCCTCGGCAAGCGCGCCCTTGGCGATCTTGCGCTTGCCGCCATAGGTGGCATCGCCGATCAGCCCATGTCCGGCATGGGCCATATGCACGCGAATCTGATGGGTCCGGCCGGTTTCCAGCCGGCATTCGAGCAGCGCCACCGCCGCCGGCGCGCCAAAGCGCTCGACCACCCGCGCCCGTGTCACCGCATGCCGGCCGCCTTCGAAACAGACCGCCTGTTTCTGACGGTCGGTGCGATGGCGGGCCAGTTGCGTGGTCACCTTCAGCACGTTGCCGGGTTCGAAGCTGATGCCGCGCAGCCCCCTGAGTCGCGGATCGGCCGCATCCGGCACGCCGAAAACCACCGCCTTGTAGGCGCGTTCGGCGGTGTGTTTCTCGAATTGCGCCGCCAGCCCATGGTGGGCGGCGTCATCCTTGGCCACCACCAGCACGCCCGAGGTGTCCTTGTCGATCCGGTGCACGATCCCCGGCCGCTTCATGCCGCCCACGCCCGAGAGCGTGTCGCCGCAATGATGCAGCAGCGCATTGACCAGCGTGCCCGAGGGCGTGCCCGGCGCCGGATGCACCACCATGCCCACCGGTTTGTTGACGACGATCAGGTGATCGTCCTCGTAAAGCACGTCAAGCGGAATGTCCTCGGGCAGGATATGGCTCTCTTCCGCCTCTTCCAGCGTGATCGCCACTTCGGCGCCCTCGGCGACCCTGGCCTTGGGATTGACCTCGACCGCGCCATCCAGCCGCACCGCCCCGCTTTCCAGAAGACGCGCCAGCCGGGTGCGCGACAGGGCCGCCACCTCTGGCACATCGCGGGCCAAGGCCTTATCAAGACGTCCGGGCGGATTGGCGCCGATGGTGAAACGGAGTTCCGGCATGGATGACCCTTCTGAAACGCAGGCGGAGCTGCCCGAACCGGCCAACCTGCGCTTTCTGCGCCTGCTGGTGACCGTGCTCACGGGCGTGATGATCGCAGGGGTCATACTGATCATCGCGCTGATTGTCATCCGCTTCCGCGATCCCGGGCCGCAGCTGCCCGAAGATCTCAGCCTGCCCGCCGGGGTGGAGGCCCAGGCGGTGACCTTCGGCACCGGCTGGGTGGCGGTGGTGACCGGCGACAACCGCATCCTGATCTTTGATCGGGTCACCGGGCGGATGACCCAGGAGGTGGAGCTCACTGATAGGTGAGCGCCACCCAGATGTGCAGCGCGACCAGCGGAATCAGCGCCGAGGACAGGGCGATGTGCATCCAGAGCCAGGCCCGGTAGAGCCAGCGGCTGCGATAGGGAATGACCTCGCGGTTCAGCAGGCCGGTGGCGGCGATGGCGACAAAGCACAGCGCCAGCGCCGAAGTCCAGGCATGGCCGAAGCGCACCGCATGCAACGCAAAGACAAGCACCAGCCCGACCCCGACCCAGCGATGCGCGGCATAATGGCGCCGGACATCGGCCGCGGTGCCGCCGGTGCGGGCGCGCAGCAGCATCCATTGATAGCCCATGCCGGTCAGCAGCAGCGTGCCGGTCACCACCTGCCAGGTCAGCGTTCCGCCCAGGGGCCAGGGCCGAAAGGCCGTGCCGGCGGTCAGCGCCGCGACGGCAAAGGCGAGCGCCAGCAACCCGAGCATCACGTAGGGCCGCCGCCGGATGCGCAACAGAATCTCGGTCATGCCCCGCCCTCGCCGCCGCTCAGGATCAGCGCGCGCATCACCGCCCCGCCCGCCCGGGCCCGGACCTCGGCCATGAAGGTCGCGCTGTCGGGCAGCACCGGCGCGCCCGCCTCGGGCCAGGCCGCGCCGATCGTCACCGGAACGGCGAAACCCGCCGCCTTGTCGAGATAGCGCTGATAGGCCTCTTCGACCGCACGGTAAAAGGCTTCGGTCACCTCGAGCGCGCTGTCGGCATTCAACGCGGCCTCGGGATAGGTCCAGGTCGTGGCCCCCATCACCGCGTCGAGCTGCCAATCCTTGCGCGGGCTGTCGGGATGGTCGTTGTGGCAGCTCACACATGGCGCGGCGCTGGCGAAATCGGGGTACATCGCCACCTGATCGCCGCGCTCCGAAGTGGAAAACACCGGCGCCTTGGTGGCGCGGACCCGGGCAAAGGCCGTCGCCTGCGGCCCGGCAAACAGATTCGAAGCGTTGATCGGCGCATCCGAGCCGAGATAGAGCCCCAGGCGCGGCGGCCTGGCCTCGATCCGCGCCGCCGTCAGCCGCAGGAACAGCGCCGGCAACGGCCCCTTGTCGACCCCCGGCTCGGCCCAGTCCTCGCCGAATTTCAGCCCCGCCTTGCCGCCGGGGCCGACGATCCGCGCCGTATAGGTCGCCCGCGCCGCATCGTTGATCGCATTTACCGCGTCGAACATCCGCGCCACCGGCAGGCTGCGCCCGGCCCCGGCGCGGCTGGCCTCGAGCGGCAGCGGCGGCGGCGCGGTGACTACCAGATAGATCGCCAGACAGGTGAAACAGCCAAATGCGACGATGATCCTGAAACTCATTCCGGCTTTGCCTCGAAATGTTTGAAGGTGCCGTAGGGCCCCGCGCCCTGATGAAAATAGGCGCGGATGGCGGCGCCGGGGATCATCGCCTGCACACGGGTCGGCGGCTCGAAGACATGGTTGCCGTGGAAATCGTGACAGCCCAGGCAGCTTTCCCATTTCTCCTCCGCGATCAGCCGGTCATGCGGGATGTTCACCGGATCTCGGGCCAGCGTCAGATCGCCATGACAGGCGCTGCAAATATCGGGCGTGGCAGACACCCGCGCCGCGTCATGCTCGGAGTGGCAGCCAAGGCAGCTGTCGGCGCGGACCGTGCGCAACGCCGGTTCAAACCGCGGCTCGCGGAAACGATAGATCGGATGTCGCTCGTTCGGCCGCGCGTGGCAGGCCAGACAGTGATCGCTGGTCACCGGGCCATTGCCGAAATCGACATCGCTGTCGCGCCGCCCGATGGCAAAGGCGAAACGGGCCTGCACCTGCTGCCGCGTCGTGCCGGGGCTGGGCGTGTGACAACCCTGACAGGAGACCTCGGCATGGCCCTGCTGAATCGGCCCCTGCGCCAGCCAATGCGCCGCCGGCCCGGTCCAGAGGCCCATCGCCCCCAGAAAGGCCACCGGAATGGCCATGGTCACTGCCGACCGGCGCAACGTCATCGCGATCTCTCCAGAATGCCTTAACCCCGAAATCGCTTTTAAGTTGATTAATCGCCCTTAATAATTGGTTAAGGCGGCAGAAATTTACTCTCTTTTCGCGCCTCGCCGCTCAGCCAACCCGACGCCAGCGGCGGGATTGGACACCTGCGCCATGCGGGGCGTCGTGACATTTGTCAGGTTGGAGATGGTACCGCCTGCCCGGTTCGAACGGGCGACCTCTTGATCCACAATTGAAACGCTACCGTTTGTTAACAGACACTTAGGAGTTATTGACTCTATTTTGTCTCCTTGGTTCTTTGAGCTTCAAAGGCCAGCATGATGAGCAATGTTCGGACTTGCACGACTCAAAGGCGCGACATACATTCTCCAGTTGAGAGCGGTGGTTGCCGGACCCTTGTGCTCTCTTCAAACACAGAATCCCGGCAACTGGCCTAATGCGCGTAGACCGCTACCATAAGGGACCCGCGCACGAGCAGAGAGGGAGGCACGTGTAATGCGGGCTACTTTGATTCTCGAAGCCAGCAGGTCGAACGGTACGAAGTACCGTATGGAACTGTCCCTGGGCGTTATCGCTCTGGGTTGGCTTCTGAAGTACTTCGGGCTGTAAGGTCTGATGGGGAGGTCGTCTTCGGGCGGCCTCTCTACTATTATGCAGCTAGCTTAATATCAGAGTGGACCTCATTTCCCCATATGTCCCAACCGGGCGACGACTTTCTAGCAAATAATTCTATCCTAGGGTCAGGATTCATAACCAATAGATGACAATAGCTGCGAGGGCTATGGCAGAGAGGAATACCTTTGGACAGCGGTCATAGCGGGTCGCGACGCGCCTCCAGTCCTTGAGCCTTCCGAACATGATCTCGATGCGGTTGCGCCGCTTGTATCGGCGCTTGTCGTATTTGACCGGGGTCTTGCGTTGCTTTCGACCTGGGATGCAGGCGCGTATCCCTTTGTCTTTCAACGCTTCCCGGAACCAGTCGGCATCGTAGCCGCGATCCCCGAGCAGCCAATTGACTTTTGGAAGGCCGCTGAGCAATGCCCGCGCGCCGATGTAATCGCTGACCTGACCGGCGGTGACGAACAGGTCGAGCGGGCGCCCCTGACTGTCGCAGATGGCGTGCAGTTTGGTGTTCATGCCGCCCTTGGTGCGACCGATCAGGCGACCACGCCCCCTTTTTTCACGCCCAGGCTGGACGCCGTGCGATGTGCCTTCAGGTAGGTCGCATCGATCATCACTGTATTCTTCTCGCCGTGCAGGGCGGCCAGACCCGCCATCATCCGCGCGAAGATGCCTTTCTCGCTCCAACGCTTCCATCGGCTGTAGAGCGTCTTGTGCGGGCCGTAGGCGGCAGGAGCGTCACGCCAGCGCAAGCCATTACGATTGATAAAGATTATGCCGCTCAACACACGCTTGTCGTCAACGCGCGGCTTTCCGTGCGATTTCGGAAAGAAGGGCTTCAGACGCGCCATCTGCGCGTCGGTCAGCCAGAAAAGATCGCTCATGTCACAGCTCCGTTTTAAGAGCCGTGAATCACGCGGTGCGGCCGAAATCAATGCATCCTGAGCCTAGGTACGTCGCCGTAGAGTTCTTCAATTGATGCTCGAAAAGCTTCGGGTTTTTCAGAATGCCTACCGCGTTGATGAAGTTGTGTGTTGTAAATTGACGCACTTTGACGTGGTACCCCCTTTCCTTTTGTCCCCAAGAGGCATATTTCCGCGTTTGCTCGCGTATGCCTCCCCATCCCCATATATATACTTCCGTTCTTATTAGTCTTTACCCAAGTAAAAGCCATGGTCTTATATTTGAAGCCCCAAGCCTCCAATAACTTAAAGCCCTCTTTCAATTGCGGGTAAGTACACCACATCAAACAAACTGAATTTTTCATCAGCAGGAATCCTCCAAGAAGCCATTTCATCTGTTGGAGTGCATTTATAGTGTTGCTCTGCTCCACCGCCGTGAGACTTGCTTTTGTCTTGATACACCCAAGCAGGATCAGCGTATATCACCTTGTACATATGCAGTTAGTATACCACACCCGTGACTCTCCCTTGTCTCCCAAACACCTCTCGCTGGGGACAACAGAATCAATCATAGCAACTCACTGCGCATCATTCGTGCGCCTAGCTAGGTGTAGCTCTTGATTAAGTTCATCAGCGTCGCTGAACGCACAACTATCTGTCTATATATAGAGAGAAATGGTACCGCCTGCCCGGTTCGAACGGGCGACCTCTTGATCCACAATCAAGCGCTCTAACCTACTGAGCTAAGGCGGCACTGGCAGGCGGAATAGCTCTGACGCGCGTCGATTGCAAGCCGTTTGCGGCGAAAATTCTGCCGAAACCGCTCACAAATCCACCTCCCAGCGCATCTCTTCCAGCTCGACGCCAAAGCTGGTGACCGGCCGGCTGTCCAGCAGGCGCCAGCCGGTGCTGGCATAAAGCGCGCAGGCCGCGGCATGGCTGCGATGGGTGGCCAGCACCATGCGGCTGTATCCCGCCTCTCGCGCGAACCCCGTGCAGCGCCCCAGCATCCAGCGGCCCAGGCCCCGCCCCCGCGCCTCTGGCAGCAGCAGGAACAGCCGCAGCCGCGCGATCGTGGCATCCTCGCGGGCGCAGAGGATGCTGCCCAGCCGCGCCCCGCCCCGTTGGGCCACGAAGCCGGCTTCGCAGGCCGGATCCATATCGCGCAGGAAATCCGCCAGCACCTGGCCCACCAATGTCTCGAAACTGGCGTCGAATCCCTCGTCGCGGGCATAAAGCCGGCCATGCGCCCGGGTCAGCCAGTCCACATCGCCCTGCCGCAGGGCGCGCAATGTCACCTCCTGTTGCATCTCTTGCCTTTCCGCGCCGCCTCCTGTAGCCCGATCCGGCCTTGTCAGAGGCGGCCAGAAGGAGGCTATCATGGGTATCAATTCCGAACGTGACATCGAGGCCAATCTTCAGATTGGCCCAACCGACGCCGGCATGGTGCGCCTCTTCGTGAGCGCCGATGGTATCGAGATTCCGATGGATTTCGACCCCGACGAGGCACGCGAGATCGCCGAAGAGCTGACCGCCGCGGCCGCCGCCGCCGAAAAGGCCGGCAAGCGCCGCTGAGGCCCGCCGTCACATCTCGATCCGCGCACCGGGATCGCGCAACGCCTGAAGCCGGCGGGCAGCATGGGTGGCAAAACACTGGATCATCTTCTTGCGCCGCGCCGGCGCAAGCCTGCTCTCTTCGCCCATGCGCAGCACCTCGGCATCATAGGCATCGGCCATGATAAGCCCGGTGCCCTCGGGCAGAAGATCGGTCGGAAAGGCCGCGTCCACCGCCCAGAAATAACGGTCGCACCATTCCAGATATCCCTGCCACTTGCGATCGGTGATGAAATCGCTGCGCGAGGATTTGCATTCGATCACCCAGAGCGCGCCCTTGGGCCCAAGCGCCATCACGTCGACCCGCAAGCCCCGGGTCACCACCAGTTCCTCGACGGTGACAAACCCCAGGCTCGCCATGTGGCGGCATACCCCGCGCGCCAGAAGCTGGCCGGGCATGAGATCTGTGGCAAGATCGGCGGTCGGGTCGGGTCTGGACGCGGTGCTCATGCGGTAAATACTGGAACATAAGGCGAACGTTGACAATCCCCTGCCGCCCCGCCGTTGCCAAATCCACCGGCCCTCATATTTTCAATCCTGCAACCGTCGAGGACAGAATGGCCAAAGAGACCGAATTGACCGAAGCGCAGGCGCGCGGCGTGCGCCATGCGCGCGAATTGCAGGGCCATCTCGGCTGGCTCGACACCTTTTCCGGCACCGCGCTCGGCGTGCTGGCGGTGGCCTCGGGGATCTACACCTATCTCGGGGTCTCCTCGCTGCTGGACGAGAACGGCGCCATGTCGGTCTTTGCCGCCATCGCCTATTCGGTCGCGGTCTCGGTCGGCATCTTTGTCTTCTGGTCCTACATGATGCGGCTGTTTCCTGCGGTGCGCACCGCCCAGGCCCGCATCGGCCTGCTGGCCGCCATGGGGTTGGGCTCGCTGGCCATCGTTGCCATGTCATCCTGGCTCAATGCCGCCGCGCTGGCCGGCTCTGCGGCCGTCGAACAGCACCTGGCCGAAACCGTGCAACGCTATCAGACTTCGCTCGAACGGGCGCATGAGGTGGCGCTCACCGGCCAGGCGCTGGAGCGCGATGTCTCCCGGGTGCGCCAGGGCTTCGAGGATCTCTCGGAACAGGAGGCGACCGGCAATCTCTCGGGGCTGGCGGGGCGCGGGGCGGTGTTCCGCGTGCTGCGGCAGAAATCCGAAGAGCTGGCCGCGCTCGAGGCGCAGATCGCCGCCCAGACCCCCCGGGTCGAGACCGCCTTCACCCAGGGCAACGCCCTGCTCAGCCGGATGCGCGCCCTGACGGTCGAGCCCGGCGCGGTCGAACCCCGGTCGGTGGAATTCTCCGAACTGGCGGTCGAACTGCAAGGGCTGATCACCCAGCTGCGTCAGCTCTCGGTGGCACCGCTGGTGGAACGCGCGGCGCAGGATCTCGCGGCCTCTGTCGTGCTGCCCGAGCTGGATGGCGCCACCGAACAGAACCGCGGCGATCAGGCCGCCACCATCACCTCGGTGCTCGACGTGCTGGTCCGCCGCGCCGCCACACTGGAAAACGCCGCCCGCGATGTCCGCACCCTCGCGCCGCCGCCCGAGGTCTCTTATGCGCCGATCTCCTCGGCCGACGCGGTCATCCTCTATGCCGGCAATTTCGTGCCCTCCTGGGCGGGGGCGATTGCCATCGACCTGCTGCCGGCGGTGCTGGTCTTCATTCTCGCCATCACCCAGGCGGCGATTCGCGCCGGCCGCGACGGGGCCGGGGTCGAGGACACGATGACCCTGGCCGAGCTGCGCGCCGCCCTGGCCGCCCTGCGCGATGTCGAAACCGCCATGCGCCAGGTGCCCGAGACCCCGGCAGAGCCCCCCGCAGCCGACAGCGAGCCCCAGCCCGAGACCGGCAAGGACGGCGGCAAGGTCCACCCGCTGACCGGCAAATCCACATGAGCGCCGGCAGCGCCATTGCCCGCATCCTCACCGGCGTGCTGGTGTTTCAGGTCGGCATCGGCGTGCTGCTGGTGGTGGGCGATGTGCAGCGCGGCGGGCTGCGGCTGCCGAAACTCTGGACCGACACGCCGCGGCTGTCCGAACCGGTGCGACCGGGCGACCAGCGCCGGGTCTTCGATCCGGGCCGCGACCGCCCGGCGACACAGCCCCTGCGGGATCCCGGCACCCTGCCGGACCGCCTTGTTCTCACCCCCGCCGAAGGCGGCACCTGGCGGCTCGAAGGCACCATTGCCGAGGGCGACGCCAGCCGCATCATCGACCAGCTCGAGAGCGCCGAGCCGGTGCCGGAGCGGCTGATCCTGCAATCCCCCGGCGGCGCCGTGGCCGAGGCGCTGACTCTCGGCCGCCACCTGCGCGCCAGGGGGATCGAGACGCAGATGCTGGCAGGCGAATTCTGTTACTCTGCCTGCCCCTATCTGTTGGCCGGCGGCAGCAGCCGCGTGATCGACGCCACGGCCTCGGTCGGGGTCCATCAGCACTACTTCGGCGAAAGCTCCCTGCTGCCCGCCTTTGTCGCGGTGGAAGACATCCAGCGCGGTCAGGGCGAGGTCATGGGCTATCTGGCAGAGATGGGCATCGACCCGCTGGTGATGCGCCATGCGCTGGCCACACCGCCGGATGAAATCTACCTGCTCCTGCCCGAAGAGCTTGACCGCTACAAGTTCCGCAGCGCCTCCGACGGCTAGGACAGCGCCTGATCTTCTTCTGTTTTCAAGCCCCCTCGGGGATTTCGCCACAGGCGGCAGGGGCCGCGCCTCCGCCCGTTCGCCGCAGCCGGGCCGGGATTTCTTTCCCGCCCCCCTTGCCGCCGCGCCACGGAGCCCCTATCTGGCGTGAAGGCGGGTGCTGCCCTTCTCGTGTACGGTTGCATTCCGGTGGCCTTAAGCAATTCCGAGGGAGCTGGCTCTGTCCTGGTCCTGGCCTGGTTACCTGGCGCCCACCTGTATATACAGGTCCTCGGGAATGAGATAACCCCACGGTCGCGTTTGCGGGCCCGCCGTTTTCCACCAGATCGCCGCCCCTGGCGGCTTCCCTGCCGTCACGGCACGAAAACAATCACGGCAAAAACGTCATGGCATGAAAAAAGGCGCGCAACGCCTGCGCACCTTCACGAAAAGCCGGGCACCACGCGGCCCCGACGTCAGATCCTGCGGCGCGGCTTCGCGACCGGCACCCGCACCGGGGCATATTCGCGTACCGGCGCGCGCAGGCCCCCGCCGGGGGTGTCGTCATCGTCATCGCCCATTGTGGAAATGCCGAATTGCACCCCGGCGAAAACGATGCCGTTAACCACCCAGAGCAGGAACACGGCAAGGATACCCAGCGGCGACGTGGCAACCAGATGCGCGAGATTGGCGATGTTGAAACCCAGCAGCATGATCACGAAGACCGCCGAGGCCAGGAACCCGATCAAGACGTGCTTGAAGTACTGACGGACAAGTTTCGGCAATTGCGGCTCTCGCATCGTAATCCCTCTCCCGGCGCCCCAAGGAATGTGGCGCTTGCCGTTCAGCATACAGGATATCACGCCAAAGCGATATGAAAAGCCGCTGCGACATCACGTCATCCGGCGTTTTTTCGCTCAGAATGCCTCGGGGCGGGCCTCGCGCGCCATGTGATCGAGCACCGCGTTGACGAACTGCGGCTCGCGGCCCTCGGGAAAGAAGGCGCCGGACACGTCGACGAACTCCTTGATCACCACCCGCGGCGGCGCCTCGCCCTCGACAAGCTCGGCGCCGGCGGCGCGGAACAACGCCCGCAGCACCGGGTCGATTCGCGCGATCGGCCATTTCGCCACCAGCGCCCGGTCGGTCATCTGGTCGATCCTGGCCTGATGGTTGACCGCCTCCGCCACCAGCTGGCCGAACAGGCTGACATCGCCCTCGACCATCTCGTCGCCCTCGTAGACCGCGCCAAAGCGGTGTTCGACAAACTCATGCGTCACCGAAGGCACGGATTGGCCGCGCGCCTCCATCTGAAACAGCGCCTGCACGGCATAAAGCCGGGCGGCGGATTTCATCTTGCGCTTCTGATTGCCTGACAGCGCCTTGGGGGCGGAGGCTTCGGTCTCGTCACTCATGCGGTCGGGGTGCTCTTCATGTCGGCGGCTATCTGGTATTCGTCTCGCGCCGGGCGGAATCCCACACCGTCACGCGAAGCGCCCCATTTACGGCTGAGTGCCACCAGATGCAAGGCCGCCGCAGCCGCCCCGCCGCCTTTGTTGCCGCGGTCCGGATCGGCCCGAACCTCGGCCTGGGTCATGTTTTCCACCGTGAGGATGGCATTGCCGATGCAAAGCCCCTGAAGCCCCAGCAGGGTGATCCCGCGCGAGCTGTCGTTGCACACCGTTTCATAATGAGTGGTCTCGCCGCGGATCACGCAGCCCAGCGCCACATAGCCGTCGAAGTTACTCATCCGCTCGGCGATGCCGATCGCCGAGGGCACCTCGAGCGCGCCGGGCACCTCGATCAGCTCCCAGGTGCCGCCCGAGGCTTCGATCTCGGCCTTGGCGCCGGCCACCAGATTGTCGGCGATGGCCTTGTAATAGGGCGCCACCACGATGAGGATCTTCACCGGCTTGTCGAATTCGGCGCGCGGCAGGATGTAGTGGGTCTCGGCTTCGGCCATCTCTTGTTACTCCGTGATCGGGCGGGTGCCCACGATTTCAAGCCCATAGGCGTCGAGGCCGACATAACGCGTCGCCTCGTGGTCGCTCAGCAGGATCAGCTTCGACAGACCCATGGTCGAGAGGATCTGGCTGCCCAGACCGATCTCGCGCACTGTCTTGGGCCCCTCCTCGGCCTCTTCGCGAATGACCCGCGCCTGCGGATTGCGGAACAGGCAGACAACGCCCCTGCCCTCGCGCGCGATGATCTCCATCGCCTTGCGCAGCTCGCCGGAATTGCCGATCCCCAGCACGTCCTGCAAGGCCGAAAGCGCATGGGTCCGCACCAGCACCGGCTCGGGCGAGGTCACGTCGCCCTTGGTCAGCACCACATGCTCGACACCTTCGGTGACGTCGGTAAAGACCCGCAGCACCCAGTCGCCGCCGAAGGCCGAGACCACTTCCTGTGTCGCGGTTTCCTTGACCAGATTGTCATGCCGCCGCCGATAGGCGATCAGATCGGAAATCGTGCCGATCTTCAGCCCGTGTTTCTGGGCAAAGGACACCAGTTCCGGCAGCCGCGCCATGGTGCCGTCCTCGTTCATGATCTCGCAGATCACCGCCGAGGGGTTGAGCCCGGCCAGCCGGCTGACATCGACCGAGGCCTCGGTATGGCCGGCCCGCACCAGCACGCCGCCATCACGCGCGCGCAACGGAAAGACATGGCCCGGCGACGAGATATCCGAGGCGGTGGAGCTGCCATCGATGGCCACCGCCACCGTGAGCGCCCGGTCATGCGCCGAAATCCCGGTGCTGACGCCTTCGCGCGCCTCGATCGACACCGTAAAGGGCGTCTCGGTGCGCGAGGAATTGTTGGTCACCATCGGCGGCAGGCCCAGCGCATCGACCCGCTCGCCCGGCAGGGTCAGGCAGATCAGCCCGCGGCCATTGGTGGCCATGAAATTGATCGCATCCGGCGTCGCCATCTGCGCGGGGATCACCAGATCGCCCTCGTTCTCGCGGTCTTCGTGATCGACAAGGATGAACATCCGGCCGTTGCGGGCCTCGTTGATGATCTCCTCGACCGGAGAGATCGCCTCGCTCCAGTTCTCTTCGACCGGCCCCGGGGTCACATATTCCATGGCACGCCTCCTGAATTCTGCCGCTCGGGATAAAGGAGGCCGCGCGAATTGGAAAGACCATCCCGCCGCCGTCCCATCGCGTCAGACCGGATCCGCGGTAAAGCCGGCCTCCTTGTGACTTCCGTCACAGAAAGGCTTGTTGCCGGACTGGCCGCAGCGGCAGAGAAAGAGCCGGCCCGCCTGTTTCACCCGCCGGCCGGTGCCGGTGGTCACCTCGGCCGGGCCGACCAGCACCAGCGGCCCGTTCTCGCGGCAGGTGATCTTCAGCGGCCCGGGCGCCTGCGCCTCGCCTTCGGCCTCCGCCGGCTCGCCCGTGGCCTGGAACCCGCCCTTGACGTGGCTGTGATCGCAGAACGGCTTGGTCGCGGAGAGCCCGCAGCGGCAGAGCGTGGCGCGCTGCATCCGGTCCTCGCCCATCTGCAAATCTCCGGCCAGAGCCAGCGGCCCGTTTTCCCAGACAGCGACGCGATTGATCGCCGGCGGCGTCTCGTCGCGGCCGCCATCGCGGCGGGCATAGGTCAAGGCGCCGGAGGGACAGGTGCGGATCATCGCCGCGATGTCCTCGGCCGGGGCGGCATCGGGGTCGACCCAGGGCCGGCGCGACGGGTCGAAGACCTGCGGCAGCTTGAGATAGCAATTGCGCGCGTGGATGCAGCGCGACATGTCGAAAGAGATGGCGATGTCCTTACCGTCGTAAGTCCTGGCTTTCCCCATGTTGTCCTCCCGGTCAGTCGAAAATTTCCTCGATCACGTCGAAGGCCTCTTCCAGAAACCAGCTTACGCCGCGTTTCTTTTTCTTCTTCTTGCGCTTGTAGCTGTCGTCGCGCTTCATCTCCCAGAGCGGATTGGGCGTCGCGGACTTGCGTTTGCCGGCCTTCGGCGTCCTGGAGGCCTTCGCCTGTCTGGGCACTTCGGCGCGGGGGCCGGGCATCATCTTGAGGTCATGCAGCGGCGCGCCGCAGCCCTGACAGCTCAGCTCGTGCCGCGTCTTGCCGGTCAGGATCAGCGCGGCGCGGGTGCCGCAATAACAACATGTGGCGATCTTTGTGCCCTGCGGCATCGCATCCTCCGTGATGTGTGCCCTCCAACCTAAGCACGGCACCGCGAATTGAAAGCCTTCAGCCGCGGCTCAGGCTGGCATAAAGCGCCACGGCGGCAGCATTGGAGACATTGAGCGAACCGAAGGCGCCGGCGAAATCGATCCGGACTAGCGCGTCGCAGGTCTCGCGCGTGCGTTCACGCAGCCCCGGCCCCTCGGCGCCCAGCACCAGCGCCACCGGCCGGTCGGCGCGGCCCTCGAGCGCCTGTTCGATGGTCTGCTCGGCTTCGCCGGCCAGTCCGAGGACGATATAGCCCATCTCCTGCAATGCGAGGATCGTATCGGCGAGGTTGCGCACCCTGAGATAGGGCTGCCGCTCCAGCGCGCCGCTGGCGGTCTTGGCCAGCGCACCGGTCTCGGGCGCACTGTGGTGGCGCGGGGCGATCACCGCGCGGGCGCCAAAGACCTCGGCCGAGCGCAGGATGGCGCCCACGTTGTGCGGATCGGTCACCCGGTCGAGCAGCAAGAGCCGCTGCGCCCCCGGCCCGTCGGCCAGCGCCACATCCTCGAGCGAGCCCCAGGCCAGCGGCTTGACCTCGAGCGCCGCGCCCTGGTGCACCGATTGCGGATCGATCGGGGCCGGGAACTTGCGCGGATCGGCCTCTTCGGGGGTCAGGCCGCTGGCGGCGATGGCCGCGTCCAGCTTGGCTGCGGCATTGCGCGTCACGATCAGCCGCAGCTTTTCGCGGGCCGGATTTTCCAGCGCATCGCGCACCGCATGGATGCCAAAGAGCCAGACGGTTTCAGCCGCCGCCGCCCGTTTGGCCTGTTCCTTTTCGACAACCCACTTGGGCTTTTTCATCGCAATCCCCTTCGCCTCTGGCGACAATGGCCGCCCGCGCCCCATGGCGCAACCCGCCGCCCCTTACCGGGCGCAAATGCCCCCCGCAAGAAAAGATGCGGGCCGGCAAATTTTCCCGGATTTCCGGCTTGACCTCCCCCGGCCCCATCATTAATCAGCCCCACACAGTGGGCGACAGGCCGCAAGGTGTGGCAGGGGACTGTAACTCCCTCGCGGAGACGCACGCTTGGTTCGATTCCAAGGTCGCCCACCACTTCTCCAGAACCATGACCCGCCCTCCGGCACAGCCTGCGCGGCTGGATACCGATCGATCCCCCGGATCGATCCCGCGTTCCCTGGCATGTGGCAGCGGCCACCTGCGGTTCCCTCGCGGAGACGCACGCTTGGTTCGATTCCAAGGTCGCCCACCACTTCTCCAGAACCATGACCCGCCCTCCGGCACAGCCTGCGCCGGCCTGTTTCCGCTCGGTTTTCCGCCATCTGCTGTTATGCTTCCCGCAAGATACGGAGGATCAGGCATTGAAGATCGCGGTGATGGGCGCAGGCGCGCTGGGGGGCTATTTCGGCGGACGGCTGGCGCAGGCCGGCCATGAGGTGACATTGATCGCACGGGGCGCGCATCTCGACGCGCTGCGCCGCAACGGTCTGACCATCCGTAGCCCCAAGGGCGACGCGCATCTGCCCGGGATCGGCGCCAGCGGCGATCCGGCCGAGGTCGGGCCGGTCGATACGGTGCTGTTCATGGTCAAGAACATCGACGTCGAACCGGCGGCCGAGGCGATCCGCCCGATGCTGACGCCGGAAACCGCCGTCGTGACCTGCCAGAACGGTATCACCGCCTGGGAACGTCTGGCAGCCGCGATCGGCGCGCAACACGTCATCCCCGGCGTCGCCCGCATTCCCGGCCATATTGCCAAGCCCGGGGTCATCGCCCATACCGCGCCGTTCGACATGCTGACCTTTGGCGAGGCCGGCGGCGGCATCAGCCCGCGCTGCGAAATGCTGGCCGAGGCGCTGACCGAGGCCGGAACCACCCCGGTGCTGCACGAAAACATCCTGATCGATCTCTGGACCAAGTTCTGCGGCCAGAGCACCATGGCCTCGATGACCACGCTGACCGGGCTCGACATGGGGCCGCTGCGTGCCACCGCCGAGAGCCGGGCGCTGTTTCGCGCCGCTGTCGAAGAGGCGGTCGCCGTGGCCCGCGCGGTGCGCCCCGACATGCCGGCGGACACGGCCGAGACGGTCTGGGGCTTCCTCGAGGGGCTGCCCGATCACATGCATGCCTCGATGCTCGACGATCTGCGCAATGGCAAGCCGCTGGAACATGAGTATCTGAGCGGCGATCTGGTGCGGGCCGGCGCAAGTCACGGCGTGCCGACCCCGATCCACAGCGTGCTCTACGCGGCGCTGAAACCGATTGCCGAGGCGCAGATGTCCGGTTGAATGCCGGCGCGGTCACCCGTCTTTATCGATGATCCACTTGACGGCGGGGTCGGGCAGGAATCGCCAGTTGCGGCGGGGGCCGGCCATGACGTTGAGGTAGTACATCTCGAAGCCGTAAGGCGCGCCGCAGGGGTGGTGGCCGCGGGGGACCAGAACGACCTCGCCATCGTGCACCGCCATGCATTCGTCGAGCGTGCCATCCTCGGTATAGACCCGCTGCACGCCGAATCCCGAGGCCGGGTTAAGGCGATGGTAATAGGTTTCCTCCAGATAGGTGATGCGCGGGAAGTCGTCCTCGTCGTGACGGTGGCTGGGGTAGGAGGACCAGTGACCGGCGGGGGTGAATACCTCGGTGACCAAGAGGGAGTCGCAGTAATCCTCGGCTTCCATCGCGATGTTGTTGATGTGGCGGGTGTTGGTGCCCCGGCCGCGTTCGGTGAGCGTGATGCCCTCGGGGCCGATGCGGCGCGGCGCATGGCCGCCGCGGCCCGGCGCCGAACAGACCGCGACGGTGCAATCGGTCTCGGCCAGCAGCGACCATTCGGTCCCGTTCGGCAGGTAAAGACAATGCGGCGGGGTCTTCTCGAAGACATTCATCCGCGCGCCGAGGGTGCCCCAATCCCGGCCGGCGGCGGTGATCGCCGCCTTGCCCTCGACCATGACAAGGATCACCTCGCGCGCGCCGGTCGCCTCGGCCGCGGTCTCGCCGGGGCGCAGGCGGTAGAGCGAGAAGCCGACGTGGCGCCAGCCGGCGCGCGCGGGGGTGATCTCATGCACCTTGCCGTGAGTGCCGAAGGGTTTGCAGAGCAGATCGGGCATGGGCGCCTCCTCAGGGTTGGATGTTCAGTCCGGACCGGGTGCAGATCTCGACGAGATGGTCATACCCGCGCCTGGAATATTCAAACGGCGGCGCCTTGGCCGGATCCTGTTCGGCCTCGACGACGATCCAGCCATCATAGTCCATCGCCTTCAGCCGGTCGGTCACCGCCTGGAAGTCGAGGCAGCCCTCCGGGTCGCCCGGCACCGAATAGACCCCGGCCGCGACGCCGTCGAGGAAGCTGCGGTCCTCGGCCCGGACCCAGTCGAGCACCGGCTGGCGCACGTCCTTGACGTGCACATGATGCACCCGGTCGCCCCAGCGGTCGAGCACCGCCAGCGGATCGGCGCCGGCAAAATGCAGATGCCCGGTGTCATAGAGCAGCGTCAGCGCCGGGTCGGAGCCCGCCATCAGCCAGTCGATGTCGCAGGCATCCTGCACCATGGCGCCCATGTGGTGGTGGTAGGAGAGCACAACCCCCTGATCGCGCGTCCATTTCGCCAGCTCCGAGAGTTTCTTCGCATAGGCGGTCACTTCGTCGCGCGAGAGCCTGGGGCGGCGCGACACCGGCGTGCCCCGGTCGCCCTGGATGGTGTTGGAGCATTCCGCATAGACGATACAGGGCGCGTCGAGGGCGGCGAATTGTTCCACTTGCGCCGCGATCGCCGCCTTCTCGGTCTTGAGGTCGTTGACCAACAGGTTGCCCGAGCACCAGCCGCCGCAAAGCGCGACTCCGTAGCGGTCGAGGTATGCGCGCAGGCCCGCGGTGTCGGCCGGCATTCGGCGGCCGCGCTCGACGCCGGAATAGCCGATCCTGGCGGCATCCTGCATCGCGCCCTCGGTGGTGAAGTCCTTCGTCAGCTCCGGCAGGTCGTCGTTCTGCCAGGCGATCAGGGAGATGCCGATCCTTACAGCCATGGGTCTCGTCCTTCTTGGCGGTGCGTGCAAAGCACGCACCCTACGGATCAATCCGCGCGTTGTTTCTGCTTGTTTTCGGTGTATCGGGCGCGGGCATCGCGCACCGCTGGGCGCTCCGAGACTTCCGGCACGCCGACATCCCACCAGGCGCCGCCGTGTTCGGTCGAGGGATAGGGATCGGTGTCGATCACCACCACGTAAGGCCCCCTGGCGTCGTGACGCCGGGCCAGCGCCGCTTCCAGCTCGGCGATCGAGCCGACCTTGACCGCGGTGGCCCCCATCGCCTCGGCATGTTTGGCAAAGTCGATCGCCGAGGGGGTCTCGTGGATCGTGTGATCGAGCAGGTTGTTGAACTCGGCCCCGCCACAGCCCATCTGGAGCCGGTTGATGCAGCCATAGCCGCGGTTGTCGGTCACCACCACGGTAAAGGCGATGCCCATCATCGCCGCCGTCGCCATCTCGGAATTGGCCATCATGTAGGTGCCGTCGCCGGTAAAGCAGATCACGTCGCGCGCCGGATCCGCCATCTTGATGCCCATGGCGCCGGCGATCTCGTAGCCCATGCAGCTAAAGCCGTATTCCATGTGGTAGCTGCCCGGGCGCCCGGCCTTCCACAACTTGTGCAGCTCGCCCGGCATGGTGCCGGCGGCGCACATGACGACGGTTTCCGGCGTGGCGGCGCGCTGCACCGCGCCGATCACCTGCATGTCGGTCGGCAGCTGATTGCTGTCCTCAGGCGCCGCCGTCAGCGGGTCGACCTTGGCGAACCAGTCGTCTTTCAGCCCGTCGGTCTTGCCCGGCGCGGTATAGCCGTCGAGCGCCGCGCTCAACTCCGTCAGCCCGACCAGGGCGTCCGCCAGCAACGGCGCGGCGCCGTGTTTCATCGCGTCATAGGCCGCGACATTGAGCGAGATCAGCCTGCGCGACGGATTGGCGAACAGCCCCCACGACCCGGTGGTGAAGTCCTGGAACCGCGTGCCGACCCCGAGCACCATATCGGCCTCGGCGCAGACCGTATTGGCCGCCGCGCCGCCGGTGACACCGACCGGTCCGAGGTTGAGCGCATGGTCCCAGGGCAGCGCCGATTTGCCGGCCTGGGTCTCGGTCACCGGGATGTTGTGCGCCTCGGCAAAGGCGTGCAGCGCCCCGGTGGCACCGGCGTAATGCACCCCGCCGCCGGCCACGATCACCGGGCGGCGGGCGGCGCGGATGATCTCGGCGACCTCGGCCAGCTCGGCCTCGTCGGGGCGGATGCGACGCGGGCGCCAGACCCGGGGCACAAAGAAACTCTCGGGATATTCAAAAGCTTCGGCCTGAACATCCTGACAGAAAGACAGGCAGACCGGGCCGCAGTCTGCCGGATCGGTCAGGACGCGAAAGGCCCGCGGCAGCGCCGTCAGAAGCTGTTCCGGGCGGGTAATGCGGTCAAAATACCGCGTCAGCGGCCTAAACGCATCATTAACGGTTGCCGTGCCATCCTGGAGGTCCTCGATCTGTTGCAGCACCGGGTCGGGGCCACGGGTGGCAAAGACGTCGCCCGGGATCAGCAGCACGGGCAGCCGATTGACATGCGCCAGCGCCGCGGCGGTGACCATGTTGGCCGCCCCCGGACCGATCGAGGAGGTGACCGCCATCGCCCGTTTGCGCCCCGATTGCTTGGCATAGGCAATCGCGGCATGCGCCATGGTCTGTTCGTTGTGGCCGCGCCAGGTGGGAAAGCTGTCCTTCACGGCATGCAGCGCCTCGCCGAGCCCGGCCACATTGCCATGGCCGAAGATCGCCCAGCACCCGGCAAGGAAAGGATCGCCATCCTGGTTTTTCTGCGCCGCGATATAGCGCACCATCGCCTGTGCGGCGGTCAGTCGGATCGTTGCTGTCATGTGGCCTCCTCCATGGCCCGGGCGCGGGCCTTGTCCCAGATGGTGCACAGGCGGCTGTAGTTCTCGGCCATTTCGGCCACCGCCTCGGCATCGGTGATCTCGCCGGCCAGCCAGCGCCGCGCGGCCGGGCCAAAGATCGTGCGCCCCACGGCAAAGCCCTTGACCAGCGGCTGTTTCGCGGCCAGCGCAAAGCTCTCCGCCAGCGCCTCTTCCGGCGCGTCGAGCCCCAGCACCACGATGCCGCGGCTGCGCGGATCGTTGCGGGTGATCGCTGCCACCGCATTCGCCCAGGCCGCCTCGGTCCTGAACGGCTCCAGCTTCCACCAGTCGGGAAAGACGCCGGCATCATAGAAGCGCTGGATCAGCCTGGCCGAGGTCTCGTCATCCACCGGCCCGACCTTGGACGGGATGAGTTCCAGCAGGAATTCCAGCCCGTTGCGCCGCGCCGCCGTGAACAGGCGCGTCACCTGCCCGACCTGCGCGGCCATCGTGTCGGCAGCGTCGTCGGGGTGGCAGAAGACCAGCAGCTTGACCACATTCTCGCGGGCCCATTCGCGGAACTGGCCGAGATCGGCGCCCAGTTCCGGCTCGAAGGCGATCGGCCGCGAGCCCGGAAGCTCCGTCGGCCGCCCGATCCACAGCCCGCTGCCGGAGGCCCGGTGCAGCGCCGCGCGCCCGATGCGGTTGTCGCAGAGGATGCCGTAGCCCGGCCGGCCGGCCTGCACCCGCAGCGCGGCCTCAAGGCAGAGTTCCTTGAACCGGCCGCCCTTTTCCAGGGTATAGCCGTCCATCTCCTCGAGCTGAAGGCGGTGGTCGAAGGCAAAGGTCTTGACCTGCGACCAGTCGCCCCCCGATCTGGAAGAGCGGGTGGTCGCCCAATGCACCTGCTCCAACGCGGCATCGTTCCTGAGGTCGGGCCGTTGCAGGCCCCGGTCGAAGAAGAATTGCAGCTCGTCCCAGGACGGATAGGCCGGGGTGCAGCCATGGCGGCTGACCGCGAAGGCGCCGCAGGCATTGGCGTATTTGAGCGCGGTGGGCCAGTCCTCGCCCCCCTTCTCGAAATCGAGCCAGCCCTTCAGCAACCCCGACATGAAGCCATCGCCCGCGCCCAGCACGTTGAACACCTCGATCGGGAAACCGGGGCCTGTCTCGCCCTCATCGAGGCTGTCGGGGATCGCGCCGGTGAAGGCCACCGCGCCGGCCGCGCCGCGTTTGCAGACCAGCGTCGCACCCGAGACCGCCCGCACCGCGCGCAGCGCCGCGACCGTGTCGGTCGAGCCACCTGCGATGTGGAACTCCTCCTCGGTGCCGACAATCAGGTCGAACAGAGGCAGGCTTTCCTGCAATTTGGCGGTCACCGCGGCGCTTTCGACAAAGCGGCGCTCGCCCGCGCCATGGCCCGCCACCCCCCAGAGGTTGGGCCGGTAATCGATGTCGAGCGCGCATCTCGCCCCCGCCGCCCGCGCGATCTCCAGCGCCTTCAGCGTCGCCGCCTCGACCTTGGGGTTCGACAGATGCGTGCCGGTCGCCACCACCGCCCGCGCCCGGCGGATGAAATCGGGGTCGATGTCATCCTCGGTCAGCCCCATGTCGGCGCAATTCTCGCGGTAGAAGATCAGCGGAAACTGCTCCTGGTCGCGGATGCCCAGGAGCACCAGCGCGGTCAGCCGCTCCGGGTCGACCTTGACGCCCTCGGTGCTCACCCCCTCACGCGCCAGCTGCTCGGTGATGAAGCGGCCCATGTGCTCGTCCCCCACCCCGGTGATCACGGCCGAACGCAACCCCAGCCGTGCCGTGCCGCAGGCGATATTGGTCGGCGAGCCGCCAATGTACTTGTCGAAGGACCCCATATCCTCCAACCGCCCGCCAACCTGCGCGCCGTAAAGATCCACCGACGACCGGCCGATGGTGATCAGATCGAGCTCATGTTCGCCGGACGTATTTGCGGACGCAAAGCCTGTGCCCACTTTTGCTGCAAATACTTCAGACATCCGCAAGCCTCACGGGTTGGCCGGACTTGGCGGATCGCGTCGCCGCCTCGGCCATCGCCAGCGCCGCCACCCCGTCCTCCAGCGTCACCGGCATCGCCGCGCCGGAGTTGATCGCGGTCACGAAGGCCTCCCATTCGGCGGCATAGGCCGGCATGTAGCGTTCGAGGAAGAACAGCACCGGCCTGGCGCCGGTCACGCCGGCCGCGGTGGATTTGACCACGGTGTTTTCCGCGATATTCTGCGCCTGCAACAGCCCTTCGGAGCCAAGAAGCTCGATCCGCTGATCATAGCCATACACCGCCCGGCGCGAGTTCTTGATCACCGCGATGCGGCCATCGGCATAGCTCAGCGTGACCACGGCGGTATCGACATCGCCCGACGCGCCGATCTCGGGGTCGACAACCGAACTGCCGGTGGCCGAGACCGAGACCGGCGCCCCGCCCATCAGGAAATTCGCCATGTCGAAATCATGGATCATCATGTCGCGGAACAGCCCGCCCGAGACCTTGATGTAGGACACCGGCGGCGGCGCCGGATCGAAGGAGGTGAGCGACAGCAACTCGGGTTTGCCCACCTCGCCCGCGTCGAGCGCGGATTTCAGCGCGCCGAAGCTGGGGTCGAACCGCCGGTTGAAGCCGATCATCACCGGCTGGCCCTTGCCTCGTGTCGCGGCAAGACAGCGCTGCGCCCGCTCCAGCGAAAGATCGACCGGTTTCTCGCACAGCACCGCCTTGCCCGCCGCCGTCGCCCGTTCGATCAGATCGGAGTGCGTGTCCGTCGAGGTCGCGATCAGCACCGCGTCAATCTCGGCATCGGCAAGGATCCCGTCCGTCGTGCGCGCCGTGGCGCCGTATTGCGCGGCCAGCCTTTCCGCATTGTCAGGAACGAAATCCGACACCGCAACCAGCGTGCTGTCGGCATGGCGGGTGATGGTGCGGGCATGGACAAAACCGATCCGCCCTGCCCCAAGAAGTCCGACCCTCAGCATGTTCATCTCCCCCGATTCCCTTTGATTTGGCCGCAACATGGTCAAGCTTGCTCGCGCGTGCAAGAGCTTATTGCACGCGCGAGCAAAATGTGGTCTACCCGGTCTCATTACGGCGCGCCCGGCGCCGGGCGCAGAAGGAGCGACCAGCACAACGCATGACAGACGACGAGCTTTCTTCCCGGCCCCTGCCCACCGCAGACGACGTGGCAGCGATTGCCGGCGTGTCGCGCTGGACGGTGACCCGCGCCTTCAAGAACAATGCCTCGATCTCGGAAAAGACCCGCGCCAAGGTGATGGCGGCGGCAGAGGAGCTGGGCTATGCGCCTGATCTGCTGGCCTCTTCCCTGGCCTCGGAGCGGTCGAACCTGGTGGCGGTTTTGGTTGACGATTTCAACAACCCGCACAAGCTGGTGATGCTCGAACGGCTCACCACGGCGATGCGCAATGCCGGGCTCGACACCTTGCTGGTCAACACCCTGGGGTCGGAGGATGCGCAGCACGCGCTGCGCAATGCCACCCAGCGGCGGGTCGATGCGGCGGTGCTGATCGGGGTGAATTTCGACGATTCGATCCTGCATGCGGCGCTGGGGGCGCGGCGGGTGAAGAAACTGATCCTCTTTGCCCGCGCCTCGGACCATCCCGAGACCATCTCGATCTGCGTCGATGACGTCGCGGCGATGCGCGAGATCACCGACTACGTGATCGACAAGGGCTATCGCCGGCCGCTGTTCCTGGCCGGCCCCGACACCCGTTCGGCGCATGTCTTTCGCAAGGAGACCTTTGTCGCCCATTGGCAGAGCCGTTTCGACGTCACGCCAGAGGTGCTGAGCGTCGGCTCCTATGACCCGCGCCGCGCCTTCGAGATCATCGAGCGCAATCTGACGTCGCGTCGCGCCTACCCGGATGTGATCGTCTGCGAGAACGATGCGCTGGCAATCGGCGCGATGGATGCGCTGCGCCACGCGCTGGGGCTGCGGGTGCCCGACGACATTGCCGTCACCGGCTTTGACGATGTGCCGTTGGCGGCCAACCGGGTCTATGACCTGACCACCTATCGCCAGCCGATGACCGCCATGGCCGAGGCGCTTGCCGAGGTGGTGCTCAACCGCAGTGACGGCAGCGGCCTGTGCCAGTTCGGCGGTCGCCTGGTGCCCCGGCACAGCGCCTGAGAGCGCCCGCCGGAGCCGCAATCCGCCCTCAAGCCGCCCTCAGGCCGCCATGTCGAGCAGAACCGCGCCCTGGCGGTGGCGCCCCTCGACAAGCGCATAGGCGGCCCGGATTTCCGTGAGCGGAAACCGCCGGTCGATCACCGGGCGCAGGCGGCCCTCCTCGACCCAGCGCGCGAGTACCCGCAGATCCGCCTTGGTGTCACCGCTGACCCCGAGGCGCAGCTTTCGCCGACCGAAGACCTGCGACCAGAGCGCCTGCCCGATCTCGCGCACCCCGAAGTTCAGCGGCACGAAGACCCCCCTGGGCGCAAGCACCGCCCGGGCGGTGGCGAAATCCGTCGCGCCCACGGTGTCGATCACCACATCGAACCGGCTGCCCAGCCCGCGCAGCGACTGGCGGCGGTAATCGACGAAGCCCACCGCCCCCAGGCCGCGCACAAAGGCCTCATGCGCGCCGGAGGCGACGCCGGTCACCTCTGCCCCCAGGGCCCGCGCAATCTGCACCGCATAGGCACCGACCCCGCCGGAGGCCCCGACCACCAGCAACTTCTGCCCCGGGGCGAGCTTTGCATAGTCGCGCAGGAACACCAGCGCCGAGAGCCCGCCGAACGGCAGCGCCGCCGCCTCGGCCGGATCGAGCCCCTCGGGCACCGGCAGCACCGCGCCAGCGGCCTTGACCACAAGGTATTCCGCATGCGCGCCCTGCATCACAAAGCCAAAGACCGCCTGCCCCGGCGCGAACTCGGTCACGCCCGCGCCCAGCGCCACCACCTCGCCGGAAAACTCGCTGCCCAGCACCGGCTGGCGCGGGCGGCGCAGCCCGAACATCAGCCGCCCCGGAACCGCCAGGACGCCGGGAAAGGCCGCCGCGCGCAGCCGCCAGTCGGCGGTCGTCACGCTGCCATGCGCCACCTTGACCAGCATCTCGCCCGGCCCGGGCGCGGGCCGGGCGGTGTTTTCGATCCGAACCACCTCGGGCCCGCCATATTTCCGATAGATCGCCGCTTTCATGACCGGCCTCCTTCCTCGGGTTGATCCCCTGATTGACGCCAAGGTAGCCATGCGCGAGCCTTTGGGGAATTGACCAATCCGGCAGGGCTGATATGCATTTTCGCATGGATTGGCGCAGCATCACCTTTGACTGGAACCGCGCCCGCGCGTTCCTGGTGACCGCCGAGGAGGGCTCGCTTTCGGCCGCCGCCCGTGCGTTGGGCATGGCGCAACCCACGCTTGGCCGTCAGGTCAGCGCCCTCGAGGATGAATTGGGCGTGGCGCTGTTTGAACGCACCGGCCGGGGGCTGGAGCTGACGCCCACCGGGATCGAGCTTGTCGATCATGTCCGCGCCATGGGCGCCGCTGCCACCCGCATCTCGCTTGCCGCCTCGGGGCAGAGCCAGGAAATCGCCGGGCGGGTCTGCATCACCGCATCCGAGATCTATTCCGCCTATCTGCTGCCCGCCGTGGTGGCCGAGCTGCGTCAGAACGCGCCGGGGCTCGAGATCGAAATCAACGCCACCAATGCGGTGACCGACCTGCGCCGCCGCGAGGCCGATATCGCGATCCGCAACACCGCGCCGAAAGATCCGGCGCTGACCGCCAAGCGGATCGCCGAGGACACCGGCTGGTTTTATGCCTCCGAGGCCTATCTGGCCCGCCGGGGCACGCCACAGGGGCTGGAGGATTTCGCCGGACATGACTTTGTCGCCATGGACAGCGCCGAACAGATGATCGGTGCGCTGGCGAATTTCGACATCCCCCTGACGCGTGAGATGCTGGCCATCCGCGCCGACAACCACCTGGTGCATTGGGAGCTGGCCCGGCAAGGTGTGGCGATCGGCATCGGGCCGGATTTCCTTGGCCGATCCACCCCGGGCATGGTGCGGCTCTTGCCGGGGCACGGGCCGATCCGCTACCCGGTCTGGCTGGTGGCGCATCGCGAGGTGAAATCCTCGCGCCGCATCCGCCTGGTCTGGGACAGGATCGAGCGGCACCTGCGCGCCCGGCTGCGCCCGAAACCCGAAGAGTGAGCGATGTTCGACCGGTACGCGATCTACTACACCCCGCCCGAAGGGGCGCTGGCCGAGGCGCTGGCCGACTGGCTGGGCTGGGATGCGACGCGCGGCGCCGATCGTCAGCCGCCGGTGCTGGCCGGGCTGCCCCGCCCGGCCGCCGCGCTCACCGACAGGCCCCGCAAATACGGCGCGCATGGCACGCTCAAACCGCCGTTTCACCTCGCCCCCGGCTGCGTGGCGGATGAACTGACGGGTGCATTGGACGCCTTTGCCGCCGGCCGCGCGCCGGTGTGGCTCGACGAGCTGGAGGTGACGCGGATCGGCCGTTTCCTGGCGCTCGTCCCGCGCGGCGACACCCGGGCGCTTGCCGATCTGGCGGCCGCGACCGTGCAGCAATTCGACCGTTTCCGCGCCCCGCCCACGGCCGAGGCGCTGGCCCGCCGCCGCAAGGCACGGCTCAGCCCGCGGCAGGAGGCCAACCTGATCCGCTGGGGCTATCCGCATGTGATGGAGGATTTCCGCTTTCACATCACCCTGACCGGCCCGCTGCGCCCGGAGGAGATCGCGCCGGTAACCGAAGCGCTCACCCGCCATCTTGCGCCGCTGCTGCCGGCCCCCTTTGCCATCGAGGCGCTCTCGCTGCTGGGGGCCGACGCCGCGACCGGGCGATTTCACCTGATCCGCCGCGCGCCGCTGACCGGCTGAGGCGCGCGCGCGACACATGGATACAAACATAACGCCCAAGTGAGGCATCCGGGGGCGGTTTGTCACGTCGGCGCAACATTGCTGCGCTACCAAGGTCTCAGATCGAGAACCACGAGCAGGCCCATGTCCGTTCTTTCCTTGCCTCTGCGCATCACCGGCGCGCGTGTGCTCGGTGCCACCGGCTTCGAGGCCCGGGCGCTGACCATTTCGGATGGCATGATTTCCGAAGGCCCGGCGCCGGAAGTGGCGCTGCCCGGCTATGACATCCTGCCCGGCATCGTCGACATCCACGCCCGGCCCGGCGGCACCACCAGCCTTGCCGCGCTCGACCGGCAGCTTGCGGCCCAGGGGATCACGACCGCCTGGGTGGCACAGGGCTGGGGCTGGCAGGGCGGCGCCTGCGCGCCCGATGCCGCCGCCGGCTTTCTCGACCGCCACGCCAGCCATCGGCTGCGGTCACGCACCGATCTGCGGGTGCTGCTGCATTGCGACACCCACATGATGGACGCCGAGACACGGCTGCTCGAGCTGCTGCACCGCTACGGGGTAAGCGCGGTGCTGTTTGTCGACAGCCTGAGCGATGCCGCCGTGCCGGTGGCGCCCGAGCTGCGTGCCACCGCCGGGGCGCTGCGCCTGCGCGGCGACGAGGTGCACCGGTTCCTGTGCAACCTGGCCCATGCCTTCGACGTGATGAACATCCGCTCGGGCAGCTACGGCGACCGCGACGGCCAGTCGCGCGAGCGGCTGGCGATGATGGGCGCCAAGATCTGCGTCGCCCCGGTGGCGAGCGGCGCGGCTTCGGTGGCGCGGGCCTGGTCCGATCCGGTGGCGCTTCCGGCCGCCGGGGTGACATCGCCCGGCCTCCGCCCCGACATGCCCGATCCGCGCGACCTGATTTCCGCCGGGATGTGCGATGCGCTGGTTTCCGATGGCACGCCCGAAATGCTGATGCAGGCGGCGCTGCATCTCGACCGCAGCGGCGCCCTGCCGATCGCCGGGGCCTGGTCGCTGATATCGTCGCGCCCGGCGCAGGTGCTGGGGCTGCGCGACCGGGGCCGGCTGGCGCCCGGGCAGCGTGCCGACCTGGTGCTGCTGCACCGCGCCAGCGGCGCTGTCGCCGCCACCATGTCGGCCGGCCGCTGGATTTATCGCAACCCCGAATTCGCCCCGCCGCTGCATGCGCCCCAGCCCGCCCGGCGCGAGATCGGCGCGCGGGCCTTGGCCGAAACCGCCGGCGAGCGCTGAACCGGCCGCCCCCGAAAGGCGGCGAATTTTCCCGGTCATGACGGCTTTTGGCGCGCCCGGTTCCATCCTATAGTCACCGGCAAAACAGCCATGGGCAACTCCGGGGGGCAGTCAGGTGCGACAGGCAACAGGCGACAGGCCGTTCAATATCGTGATCGTGGCCCAGGCCGGACGGCTGCAATACGAGGCCCTGCTTTTCGCCGCCTCGTTCCGCTATTCCAACCGCGGCTTTCGCGGCCGGCTGTTCATCGCCGAACCGCAGCCCGGCCCGCTCTGGCCGCATGACCCCCGCATCAAGAACGACGACCTGCGCAATTTCCTGCTCGAGCTGGGCGCCGAGTTCCTGCCGTTCGAGAACCGCCATTTCGGCCACAGCTACCCGCATGGCAACAAGATCGAGGCGCTGGCGGCTCTGCCCGAGGGCGAGCCTTTCGTGTTCTTCGACACCGACACACTAATCACCGGCGCTTTGTCCGAAGTGCCTTTCGATTTCGACCGGCCCACCGCCTCGCTGCGGCGCGAGGGCACCTGGCCCAGGATCGAGCTATACGGGCCGGGGTATACCGAGATCTGGAAATCGCTCTACGACAAGTTCGGCCTCGATTTCGAAAGCTCGCTCGATCCGACGCAGCCCGAGGAATACTGGCAGCGTTACCTCTATTTCAACGCCGGCTTCTTCTTCTACCGCTGCCCCCGCGAATTCGGCGCGCGGTTCCTCGATTATGCCCTGGCGATCCGCGACGATCCCCCGCCGGCGCTGGTCTGTCAGCCGATGACCCCCTGGCTCGACCAGGTGGCGCTGCCGTTGGTGATCCATTCTCTCGGCGGCGGACGTGATACCCTGCCCCCCGGCATGCTCGATGGCACGCATTCCTGTCACTACCGGTTCCTGCCGCTGCTCTTTGCGCGCGAGGGCAAGCATGTGGTCGACACGCTCGAGATCGTCGCCGCGCCGAACAAGGTGAAGAAACGGCTCAAGGAATACGAACCCGCCCTGCGGATGATCTATCAGGGGCGCGGCCACAAGGTACGCGACCTGTTCGACCGCGATAACCTGCCGCGCAAGGAACAGGCGATCCGCAACAAGATCAGGCGCGAAGGTTTCTGGATGCGATGAGGGGTGGATGGTGCGGCATTGCCGTGGGTTCAATAACTGCTTCGAGCCCACTTTGACCGATGCTGCAAAATGCACGAAGGTCAGCTTTCACTTTATTTCGAAGTTAAGGTTGCTAGGGTCAGGACCCATTGATTTCCGCCTGTCGGCGTGATTCACGGTTCGAAAAACGAGCGGTGAACATGTCCGATCTTTTCTGGCTGACAGATGCACAGATGGCGCGTCTTGAGCCCTTCTTCCCGAAGTCCCACGGCAAACCCCGCGTCGATGATCGGCGTGTGTTGAGTGGAATTATCTTCATCAATCGCAATGGCTTGCGGTGGCGCGACGCGCCGAGTGCGTATGGCCCACACAAGACACTCTACAACCGCTGGAAGCGGTGGAGTGACAGAGGCATCTTTACCCGGATGATGGCCGGACTGGCTGCCGGGCACGGCGAAGAGAAGACCGTGATGATTGACGCCACCTACCTGAAGGCGCATCGCACAGCGACCAGCATGGGCGTGAAAAAGGGGGGCCTGGACGCCTGATAGGTCGGACCAAAGGCGGCATGAACACAAAGCTGCATGCGGTCTGCGATAGTCAGGGCCGACCGCTCAACCTGTTTGTCACTGCCGGTCAGGTCAGCGACTATATCGGTGCCCGCGCCTTGGTGAGCAGTTTGCCAAAGGTGGAATGGCTGCTCGGAGATCGAGGGTATGACGCCGACTGGTTCCGAGAAGCGTTGAAAGACAAAGGGATACGCGCCTGCATCCCCGGTCGCAAGCAGCGCAAGAAAACCGTCAAGTACGACAAGCGCCGCTACAGACGCCGCAATCGGATCGAAATCATGTTCGGCAGGCTGAAGGATTGGCGGCGTGTGGCGACCCGATACGACCGGTGCCCGAAGGTCTTCCTGTCAGCCATCGCTCTCGCCGCACTCGTCATTTACTGGCTATGAGTCCTGACCCTAATGTGAGGTCCAATTCCAAGCTGAAGCCATGACCGTCTTCGGCAAGAGGACGGGGGTCAAAAAAATGATGAAAACGGAAATTCTAGGTGGTGATCGGACTTGGCTGTCGTGGACAGGCATGGAGACCGATCTGATTTTCAATCACGGTGTAGAGTTGCCGGAATTTGCGGCGTTCCCCTTGATCGACAACTCTGACGGACGACAGCGGCTTCGGGACTATTATGAGGATTTGATCCAGATCGGCCGCGACACCGGTGCAGGCGTAATTTTGGACACGCCAACTTGGATGGCAAATCCTGACCGCGCGAAAGCTGTCGGCTATGCGGCCGAAGACCTGCCGCGTGTGACCCGCGATGCGGTTGCTCTGGTGCGCAGCGTCTCGAATGAACACGCCGATGCAGCGATTTGTGTCAGTGTTCAGATTGGCCCTCAAGGCGATGGCTACGCGCCGGGGATGGCATCGGCCAAGCTCGCCGCCGACTATCACCGCCCGCAGATTGCGGCCGCCAAGGAGGCTGGCGCTGACGTCATAAGTGCCTACACACTTGGGTCAGCAGCAGAGGCGATCGGCATCTCGCTGGCGGCGCAAGAGTTGGGCATACCGGCTGTCATCTCCTTTGTTGTTGAGACAGACGGTAAGCTGGCCGATGGGACGACTTTGGCCGACGCCGTCACGCAACTTGCCGACACGGCGAATCCACTGGCGATTATGGTGAATTGCGCGCATCCAGACCATATTGCAAACGGGTTTGACGGCGGAAACTGGGAAGTCAAACTTGCTGGCATCGTCGCAAATGCATCTCGGCAAAGCCACGAAGAGTTGGACAATGCGGAAGTTCTTGATGATGGCGATCCTGACGAGTTGAGTCGGCAGCTCGCCGACCTCAAGGGGTCACACTCTGGCGTCCGCATTTTGGGCGGCTGCTGTGGAACGGACCTGCGGCATCTCCGCAAGATTGCAGAAAGGGTCGCTGCAACCTAAAAATCTCAACTTGATAGCCCAGAATCGTGGCTGACTGCGCCAATTAATTCAACATGTTTCGTTCGTACCGGTGCATTCATCCGTTACGCCCAAAGCGGACACAGGAGCACACGCCACGAAATGACGCTCTGTCCGCAAACCCGACACTCGACATTCTCCCGCTACATACCCTCTGGCCTTCCGCCCCCGCACTGCATACCTTCCGCGCAATTTCAACGGAGGACCACATGACCGACGCCCCGAACTACGGTTTCGACACCCTGCAAATCCACGCCGGCGCCCGCCCCGATCCGGCGACCGGCGCGCGGCAGACGCCGATCTATCAAACCACGGCCTATGTGTTCCGCGATGCCGAACATGCCGCCGCGCTCTTCAACCTCCAGGAAGTGGGCTATATCTATTCGCGCCTGACCAACCCCACCGTCGCGGTCTTGCAGGAACGTGTCGCCACGCTCGAGGGCGGCGTCGGTGCAGTCTGCTGTTCCTCGGGGCACGCGGCACAGATCATGGCACTCTTTCCGCTGATGGCGCCCGGCAAGAACGTGGTGGTCTCGACCCGGCTCTACGGCGGCTCGATCACCCAGTTCAGCCAGACCATCAAGCGCTTCGGCTGGATGGCCAAATTCGTCGATTTCGACGACATGGACGCCGTCGAAACCGCCATCGATGACGACACCCGCGCGGTGTTCTGCGAAAGCATCGCCAACCCCGGCGGCTATATCACCGACATCGCCGCTGCCGCGAAACTGGCCGATGCCGCCGGCATTCCGCTGATCGTCGACAACACCTCGGCCACGCCCTACCTCTGCAAGCCGATCGAACATGGCGCGACGCTGGTGGTGCATTCGATGACCAAATACCTGACCGGCAACGGCACCGTCACCGGCGGCGTGGTGGTCGACAGCGGCAAGTTCGACTGGTCGGCCTCGGACAAGTTCCCGTCGCTCAGCGCCCCGGAAGAGGCCTATCACGGGCTCAAGTTCCACGAGACCTTCGGGCCGCTGGCCTTCACCTTCCACGGCATTGCCATCGGGCTGCGCGATCTCGGCATGACGTTGAACCCCCAGGCGGCGCATTACACGCTGATGGGCATCGAGACGCTGTCGCTGCGCATGGAGCGCCACGTGCAGAACGCCGAAAAGATCGCCGCATGGCTGGAAAGCCACGACGCCGTGGCGGGCGTTACCTATGCCGGCCTCGACAGCTCGCCCTACAAGGCGCGCAAGGACGCGTTCTGCCCCAAGGGCGCCGGTGGCCTCTTCACCATCAAGCTCAAGGCCGGCTACGACGCCTGTGTCAAATTCGTCGATACGCTGGAGCTGTTCAGCCATGTTGCCAATCTCGGCGACACCCGGAGCCTCGTGATCCACTCGGCCTCGACCACCCACCGCCAGCTCACCCCGGCACAGCAGGAGGCGGCGGGCGCCGGAGCCGACGTGGTGCGCATCTCGATCGGGATCGAAGACGCCGACGATCTGATCGCCGATCTCGATCAGGCGCTCAAGGCCGCCTCGGCCTGAGCCGCGACTGACCACCGCAAGCCACAGATCGCGCCCCGATTTACCCCGGGGCGCGATTTGTCTTGGACTGGGCCGCAATGGCCTTATGCTGGCGGCAAAAATCCGAGCGAGGCCAAGCAGGATGCAGCACAGGACAATTGCCGCCAAGGGATCCGAGACCGCCATGGCCGATCCGGACTTCGGCTATACCACCGCCGTCAATGAATACGGGTTCTATTGCCTGCCCGATGCCTATGCCCGCCGCGAGGTGCCGCGGGTGCTGCTGGCTGGCGGCGTCTATGAACCCGAAACGCTGAAACTGATGCGGCGCTGGGTGCGCGATGGCGATGTCGTCACCGGCGGCGCCTTTGTCGGCGACTTCCTGCCCGCACTGTCACAGGTGATGGTGCCGGGCGCGACGGTGCATTCCTTCGAGCCCGCGCCGCTCAGCCATGCCGCCGCTCGCATCACCCTGCGGCTCAACCGGATCGACAACGCCGCGCTGCATCCGCTCGCCGTGGGCGAGACGCCGGGCACGCTGCATCTTCAGACCGTCTCGGACAGCGGCCAGCCGATGGCCGCGCGCGCCCGAGTGGTGGAGGATGAGATCGCCGGCAAGACGGTTGCCGTGCCGGTGGTGCCGATCGATGATCTGGTCGATGCCTCGCGCCGCGTCTCGGTGCTGCATCTCGATCTCGAAGGTCACGAATGGCCGGCTCTTCTGGGCGCCCGGCGGGTGATCGAGACCTGCCGGCCGCTGCTCGTGCTCGAGGCCGAAAAGGCCTGGGCGCAACGCAGCTTCGAGGCCCGTCTGACCGAGGCCTTTCCCGGCCTCGGCTATCGCATGGTCGGGCAGATGGAGCGCAATGCGTTTTTCCTGCCCGACGCCGCGCGCTGATCGCCCTCAGCGGGTGATCGCAAAGGTCATCCGCACCTGCGCGGAAAAGGTCAGTTCGCCGCCGGCCACCGGCACATCCCCGACCACCGACATCGACTCGGCGCGGGCAAACATCGGGCCGGGACCGCCCGAATTGCCCGGCTCGACGATCTCGATCACCGGGCCCAACTCGACCCCGGCGGTCTTGGCATAAAGCGCCGCGCGGGCCTGCGCGTCGACAACCGCCAGCCGGCGCGCCTCGGTCATGTGCAAATCGGGGCTCTGGGCGCCGAAGCTGACGCCCGAGAGCCGATTGGCCCCGTCTTCGACCAGCAGGCCGATCACCTCGCCGAGCCGCGCCATGTCGCGCAGACGGACGGTGATGTCATTCTGCGCCCGAAAGCCCACGATCTCCGGCGGTTCTTCGGGTGTCGAGCGGTTGCGGTCGCGCCAGATCGGATCGATCCGCAGCGAGGCGGTCTGCACGTCGCGCGGCGCAACGCCCAGCTCGGTCAGCCGGGTGAAGATCTGCTGCACCGTGCCGCTTACCTCCGCCATCGCCTCGGCCGCGGTCGGCGCTTCGTGGCCGACGCCGATCGACAGCGTCGCCATATCCGGCGCGGCCTGCACCTGGCCTTCGCCGGTGACAACGATCTGCCGCGCCACAGGCGTTTCTTGCGCGGCCACGGGAATCGTTGCGATCAGGGCAACAAAAGTGTTTACAATCAAACGTCTCAACATTGGCGGAACCTTTGTGTTATACTCATCACGGCGGATGCCGGACCGCCCTGTGCCCGCCAATCTAGAAGCGGCGGCGGAGCGGCGCAAAGGGTTTTCTCGGCGGGAAGCTGCCCTAAATTCGAGGTGAGGCGGTCGTGACTTGTGCGACCCGCGAAGGAGTGCGAAAGCCGAACGAATGAAACCAGATTTTGCACTGTTGCTGTCCTTTGACGGGATCGCCCTTCTGCGCCGTGCAGACGGCGACACCGAGGGCCGTTGGTACAAGCTCGGCGATGTGGCGCCCGAAACGGAAAACCTGCCCAAAGCCCTTGCAGACCTGCGAAATTCCGCCTCGGCAGAGGGCGGTGATCCGGCGGAGGTCAAGCTTGTCCTGCCGACCGAACAGGTGCGGTTTCTCGACATTCCGGCGCCCGCAGCGGGGACTTCGCCGGTGGCCTCGGTCGAATCGGCCCTGGATGGCGCCACGCCCTATGCGATCGACGATCTGGTTTATGATTACGAGGCCGGCGACGGAAAGCTGCATATTGCGGCCGTGGCCCGCGAAACGCTGGAAGAGGCCGAGAGCTTTGCCACCTCGCACGGGTTTCACCCGCTGGGATTTGTATCGGCGGTGGCCAGCGGCGCCGGCTTTGGCCGCGAGCCGTTCTTTGGCCCGACCGAAACCGCGCTGACCTCGCTCGCCCCGGGCGTGACGGTCGAAGGCGACGCGGCGCCGATCACCGTGATTGCCCGCCCGACGCCGCCGAAACCGGAGCCCTTGGCCGAACCGGAGGCCAAATCCGCCGCCGAACCGGAACCGGACCTTGCGAAAGGCTCCGCACCGCAAGACAAGCCCGCGCCTGCGGCAAAAGCCGAACCGGACGCCAAGCCCGCGGCCAAAGTCGAGCCCGCACCGGAACCGATGGCCGCGCCGACGCCCGCTGCGGATGCGGTGGCCACGCCCAAGCCGAACTCGGCGAAAACGCCGGCAACAACTTCCGCGAAAGCCCCTGCCCCGGTCACCGAGCCGAAACCGGAGGCGGCCGCGCCAAAGGCGAAACCTGTCGTCGAGAAGCCGAAGGCGAAACCGGAAGCAGACAAGCCGAAACCCAAGGCCGCCAAGCCAAAGGCGAAACCGGCCGCACCGAAACCGGCACCGGCGGTCCCGCCCGAAGCTCCCCCCGCAGCCAAGCCGGCCCCGGCGCCCCGACCCGCGCCGACCGCCAAGCCGAAATCCGCCCCGCCCAAGGCGAAACCGGCCGCTCCCAAGGCGCCTGCTGCCAGCGACAGCGCCGCCGCGCCCAGTTTTGCCAGCATCCGCGCCCATCGCGATGCCCCGGCCCCGCGCCCGGCGAAACAGATCAGCGCCCGGTCCGACGCCCCGACCGGCCCCAGCACGGCGCCCAAGCCGCAGGATGCAACCGAGGAACTTGCCGCCAAGGCCCGCGCCTCGTTCTCGATGCGGCCCAAGGCCCAGCCCGACCCAGCCGGCCCGGACAAGGGCAAACCCGCCAGCTCCACCGCCGCCCTGGCCGTCGCCGCAAGCACGGCCGCGCCCGAGGCTTCCGGACCATCCGTCGGCTTTGCCAGCCGCCGCAAGCCGCTGAAACCCGCCGACCCGGCGGCCGATATCCGCAAGCCGGCCTTTGGCAAGGGCAAGCGGCCCGCCGCCGGCCCAGGCAGCGCTGTGATGGACGAGAGCGAGCGGATGACCGTCTTTGGCGCGCGCGGCCAGCAAAAGGTGGGCGGCAAGCCGCGGTTCCTCGGGCTGTTCCTGACCGCCGCGCTGCTGCTTGTCATGCTGGCCGTGGCCGCCATGGCCTCGATCTTCCTCGACGAGGGGCTCGCCGGCTTTTTCCGCCGCAGCCCCGACACCCAGGTCGCCGCGGCCGCCGCCCCCGAAAACCTGCCGCAAGACAGCGCGGCGGCCCAGGCCGCAACGCCGCCGGATGCGCCGGCCGCGATCCGGGTCGAGCCGGTGCCCGAAACCGCGCTTGCCCTGCCCGAAACCGGCGATCGGATCAACCCGGAAGATCCGGCCGCCATCAATGTCGCAGCCCTGAATGCCGGCCTGCCGGCGCTGAGCCGCGATCTGGTCGAGGATCAGGTCGACGGGCTCTCGGTGCCTTTCGAAGCTGAGGCGCTGAGCCCGGAACAGGCCGAAGCGCGCTATGCGGCGACCGGCATCTGGCAGCGCGCGCCCCTGCCCCCGGATGAGCCCGCCCAGAGCCTTCTGGGCGATGTCTATGTCGCCTCGATCGACCCCTCGGTCGCGGTGGGCGACGCCGTGGCCATCCCCACCAGCCGCGAGGCGCAGACCGACGTCCTGCCGCCCTCGCAGGTGAACCCCTATCCCGCCGATGCCGGGCTGACCTTCGATGACAACGGGCTGATCCGGCCCACCCCCGAAGGGGTGCGCCACCCGGCCGGCTTCCTTCTGGTACAGGGCCCGCCGCCGCTGAAGCCGCCGCAGCGCCCCGGCACCGGCACCCCGGTCGAGACCGCCCTGCCGGCCAGCCCCGAGGCCGCCACCGGCGCAGCGCCCGACGCAGAGACCGCCACAACCGAGGCCGATCCCGAGGCGGACGCACCGGAATCAGCGCCGCGGCTCAACGTCGCGGCCGCGGTGGATGAAACGCTTTCCGGCATCAAACCACGCGGCCGTCCCGGCGATCTGATCGAACAGAACGAGCGCGCCAACCTGGGCGGCGTCAGCCTGGAAGAGCTGCGCCAGAAGCGCCCGCGCCCCCGGCCCGAGCAGGAAGCCGAGAAGATCGCGGCCGAAGAGGACATCGAGGCCAGCGCCCTGGCAGTGGCCGCCTCGCCGCAGCCGCAGCGCCGGCCGTCGAACATCGCCGCCCTGGTCACCCGCGCGCAGCGCTCGACCGAGGCGGAGGAGGTGCAACAGGCCGCCGCCGTTCAGCCGCGCACCGTCCAGCCCAGCATTCCCTCGCGCGCCTCGGTGACCTCGGCCGCGACCGAAAAGAACGCCATCAACCTGCACAAGGTCAACCTGATCGGTGTCTATGGCAAACCGGCCAGCCGCCGGGCGCTGGTGCGTCTTGCCAATGGCCGCTACCAGAAGGTCAAGGTCGGTGACCGGATCGATGGCGGCCGGGTCTCGGCGATCGGCGACGGCCAGCTCAGCTACGTCAAGAGCGGCCGCAACATCGTCCTGCGCATGCCGCGGGGCTGAAGCCTCGCGCCAAAGTGACCTTCTGCCCCCCTCGACGTGATCGGGCGGATGGCGCATACCGGCGCGAGATCGGCTAACATCTCTCATCAAAGGAGATCCCATGCGCCTCGCCCCCGTCCTCTGGACAATGCTGAGCCTCGCCTTGCCCACGGCGGCTGCGGCAGCCACGTCAGACACCTACAGCTCGACCGCCCTCACCGCCCGGCTGATCACCGCCGAGGATGGCGTCGCGCCCGAGGCCGGCACGCTCTCGGCCGGGCTGGTGCTCGAAATGGCGGACGGCTGGAAGACCTATTGGCGCAGCCCCGGCGAAGTCGGCCTGCCGCCGGAGCTCGACTGGGGGGCTTCCGGCAATCTCGCTTCGACCGAGTTGTTGTTTCCGGCGCCGACCCGCTTCACCGCCTTCGACATCGAGAATTTCGGCTATGGCGATGCGGTGACCTTTCCGATCCAGGTCGCGCTCGAGAGCCCGGGCCAGCCGGCCCGCCTGGCCACCCAGGTTCGGCTTCTGGTCTGCAAGGACATCTGCATCCCCGAGGATTTCAGCCTCACGCTCGATCTGCCGCAGGGCACCGGCATCGACACCGCCGCCGCCGAAACCCTTGCCGACGCCCTGGCGCGGGTGCCGGAGGAAGAGGCGGCCTCGGGCCTCGAGATCGAAGCCGCACATCTCTCCGACACGGCGCTGACCTTCGCGGTGCGCCATGCAAACGGCTTTCGCACGCCCGATGTCTTTCCCGAACTGGACGAGGCGATCTTCGGCAAGCCCGATCTGCGCCTCGACAGCGACCGCACCCGGCTCTGGGCCGAGGTGCCGCTGCTCTATCCGCTGGACGGCGCACCCGAAGCGCTGCGCCTGACGGTGACCGACGGCAGCTATGCCGGCACCATTTCGGCAGAGCTGGGCGGCAGCACACCGCCGGCGCCGTCGCCCGGGCGGGGCCTGGTGGCCATGGCGCTGATCGCGGTCCTCGGCGGGCTGATCCTCAATGTCATGCCCTGCGTGCTGCCGGTGCTGTCGATCAAGCTCGCCGCGGCGGTGCGCAAATCCGACCAGGGCCGCGCCCGGGTGCGGGCCGGCTTCCTGCTCTCGGCGGCGGGCGTCCTGACCTTCTTCTGGGCGCTGGCGGCGGTCACCTGGGGGCTGCAAACCATGGGCCACGCGGTGGGCTGGGGCCTGCAATTCCAGAGCCCGGTGTTCCTCTCGACGATGATCGTGATCCTGGTGCTCTTCGCCGCCAACCTCTTCGGCCTGTTCGAACTATCCCTGCCCGCCGCGCTGCAAACCCGGCTCTCGGTCGCCGGCGGCAGCGGGCGGCTGGGCGATTTCACCACCGGCGCCTTTGCCGCGGTCCTGGCCACGCCCTGTTCGGCGCCCTTTCTCGGCACCGCGGTGGCCTATGCCATGTCCGGCGGCGGCCGCGAGATTGCGGTGATCTTCACCGCGCTGGGCTTCGGCCTCGCGCTGCCCTATCTCGCCGTCGCAGCGTTTCCGGGCGTGGTGGCGCTGCTGCCGAAGCCCGGCCGCTGGATGCTGGCGCTCAAGCTGGTGATGGGGGGCCTTCTGGCACTGACCGCCGCCTGGCTTTTCTTTGTCCTGACCGGCGTCGCCGGGCTCACCGCCGCGGCGCTGACCGCGACGCTGATGGCGCTGATCCTCGTGGCGCTTGCCTTCCGCCGCCTGCCCGGCCGCGTGCTCACCGTGGCGGCGCTAGCGGCGCTCACCGTCGCCCTGCCCGCCCTGCGCGATCCCGCCCCGGCCGCGGCCGCCCAGAGCGCCACCAACTGGGTCAGCTTCGACACCACGCGCCTGGCCGAACATGTGGACGCCGGCAAGATCGTCTTTGTCGATGTCACCGCCGACTGGTGCCTGACCTGCAAGGCCAACAAAGCGCTGGTGCTCGACCGGGGCCCGGTGTCGCAGGCACTTGCGACCGAAGACATCCTGCCGATGCAGGCCGACTGGACCCGCCCTGACCCGGCGATCTCGGCCTATCTGGAAAGCTTCGGCCGCTTCGGCATCCCGTTCAACGCAGTCTACGGCCCGGCCGCGCCCAACGGCATCCCGCTGCCCGAGATCCTCAGCGAAGCAGCGATCTTCGAGGCGATCGAACAGGCCGGCGGCTGACGCCCGGCCCGGGCCTTCCTCTTGCCGAAAATACCACGGGGAGCGCGCGGGGCTGGCCCCGCGCTCCGACGCCGGCCGCGCCGCTTGTCCGCCGGTTTCTGCCGGCCCGGCGCCCCCCACCAGAGCCTCCTCGACCGCCCGATGGACCTGCAAGACCACGCCTGCGCGGCCGAAACCTCATGGGCCCGGCGTCCTCAGCTCGTTCGCAAACGGAATAGTGTCGAACAGGCCGGCGGGTGATCCCCCGCCCGGGCTTTCCTCTTGCCGAAAATACCGCGGGGAGCGCGAGGGGCTGGCCCCTCGCTCCGACCCCGGCCGCGCCGCTTATCCGCCGTGTTCCGCCAGTCCGGCGGCCACGACCTCCCGCCGCGGATCGTTGGCAGCCAGCCCTTCCAGCAGCCCCTCGGCCGCCTGATAGGCCTGCAAGGCCCGCGCCTGCTCGCCTAGAACGCCATAGGCGCGGCCAAGTTGCAGCCAGCCGTCGAGATCGTCGGGTTCGTCCTCCAGCCGCTCGGCCAGACGGTTGACCATCGAGCGGATGAAATCGCCGCGTTCTTCTGCGGTCATGGCCTGGGCCGCCTCCACGTCCTCGGCGCTGGGGCCGCGGGTCACCACGAAATCGTCGAGCGCCACGGGTGCCGCGCCGGTCTCGCTGCCGAGGCGGTTGATCTGGCGCAGAAAGACCTCCATCCAGGGCTGCGCCTCGTCTGCCTGCCGCAACCGCAGCACCAGCAGCTCGCGGGCCTCGCCCGAGCGGCCTTCCTGCTCCAGCCATTGCGCCTTGTAGTAGCTCGCAGCCGGGTTCAGCACATCCATGTCCAGCGCCCGGTCGATCGCTGCTCCGGCCTGGGCGGTGATGATGCCGTCATTGGCGGCGATCAGCGCCTCGGCCCATTGCGTCAGATGGCCGGAATGGGCGTCCTCGCGGTCGACGATCCGGCCCAGCGCCTCGGCGGCGGCGTCGAATCGGCCCATCCTCATGTAGGTCTGGGCCAGAAGCTCCCAGCCCTCGGTCGGCCCGCCATTCTCGTCGCTCGTCAGCCGCTCACGCAGCCGTTCGGTCAGCTCCACGATCTCGCGAGTGTCGGCGCGCTCCTCGGCGCGTTCGGCAAACGGCAGGCTCTCGGCCCCCGGCGCGCCGGTCATCACATAGACCCCGCCGGCCAGCAGCGGCACCAGAACCGCCAGCGCCATCAGCATCGCCGCGCCGCCGGTTCGTGCCGGTCCGCGCCCCTTCAGGCGACCGACCGCCAGCATCCGGCGCTTGATCTCGAGCTGCGCGGCCTCGGCCTCGGCCGGTGAAATCAGCCCACGGGCGCGTTCGGCGTCGATCTCCTTGAGCTGATCGACAAAGATCGCCAGCGCGCCCTCGCGGTGATCCACCGCAGCGCCATCGCGGCGCCAGAGCGGCAGCAGGATCATCAGAACGGCCAGAAGCGCCATCGCCGCGGCGGGTATCCAGAATGTCATCACTCAGTCGTCTTTCCTGCTCTGATCGCCGTCATAGCGCGCCATCAACTCGGCCACGCGCGCCTCGTCCTCGGCGTTGAGCGCCTCGGCACCGGCGCGCATGCTGCGTCGCCGCAGCGCCGCCCCGGCCGCCACGCTGCCCAGCCCCAGAAGCACGAAGGGCGCCAGCCAGAGCGCATAGGTCGACGGCTTGAAAGGCGGTTTGAACAGCACGTAATCGCCGTAGCGGTCGACCAGGTACTGCCGCACCTCGTCATCGCTGTCGCCGGCCACCAGCCGTTCGCGGATCAGCAGCCGCAGGTCGCGCGCCACCCCGGCGTTCGAACTGTCGATCGGTTCGTTCTGACACACCACGCAGCGGATATCCTTGGAGATTTCCCGCGCCCGCGCCTCGAGTGCCGGGTCGTCGAGGATCTCATCCGGCTCGACCGCCGCCGCCATTCCGGCCAGCGCGATCAGCAGCGCGGCAAGCAACCCCCTCACGACGCCGCCCTTTCCCGCGTCGCGGCCAGCGCGCGGCGCAGATCGTCCTGCGCCTGCTCGGTGACAATCGGTCCGACATAGCGCCAGATCACGGTGCCGGTGCCGTCGATCAGAAAGCTCTCGGGCACGCCGGAGATGCCCCATTCCAGCCCGGAACGGCCGCTCTCATCCGATCCGATGCGCAGATAGGGATTGCCCAACTCTTCAAGCCATGCCTTCGCATCCTCGGGCTTGTCCTTATAATTGATGCCAAAAAGCGGAAAGCCTTCCTGCGCAGCCAGGCGTGTCAGCACCTTGTGCTCGGCCCGGCAGGGCACGCACCAGGAGGCAAAGACATTGACCAGCACCGGTTCGCCTGCCGCCAGATCGCCGCTGGCCAGCCCCGGCACATCGACCCCGGCGATCGGCGCCAGGTCAAACACCGGCACCGGTTTCGAGATCAGCACCGAGGGAATGGCGTTGGGGTCGCGCTCGGGGTTCAGCCCCCAGACAAAGAAGCCACCGATCACCAGAACCACCGCGATGGGCAGCAGGACAAGGATACGTTGCATGTCGTTTACTCCGCAGGTTGCGCCATCTCGGGCGCCTTGGCCCGGCGTGGCGCGCCGACGCGCAGCCGCCGGTCGCTGAGCGAAAGCGCGCCACCGAGGACCAGCATGAAAGAGCCGAGCCAGATGAAATTCACCAGCGGCTCGTACAGCACCCGAAGCGTCCAGGCCTCGCCCGCGGTCTGCGAGGCCGGCTCGGCGATCGAGGCATAGAGGTCGCCGGCCAGCGAATGGCGAATGGCGCTCTCGGTGGTCTGGCTGCGCGCCACCGGGTAGTTGCGCCGCTCGGGATAGAGGTTTTGCAGGAATTCACCATCGCGGCTTACCACCAGGGTGGCGCGAAAGGCGGTGTAATTCGGCCCGGGCACCTCTTCGACGCCCTCGAGGCGCAGGTCAAAGCCCGCCACCTGAACCTCTGTACCCGGTTCGGCAAAGACGATCAGGTCTTCCTTCCAGGCCGAGGAGCCGACAAAGCCGAAGATGCAGACCGCCAACCCGAGATGCGCCAGCGTCATGCCATGGCTGGCGCGTGGCAGATTGCGGGCGCGCCGCAGGCTTTCGGAAAACGGCGCGCGGAACAGCTTGATCCGCGACGCCCATTCCTGCGCCGTCGCCACAAAGAGCCAGATGCCGAGGCCGAAGGCCAGCACGGCCAGCACCGGCCCCTCGGTCACCAGATACCAGAGCACCAAGGCCGCGACCGCCGCCAGCGCCAGCGCCAGCCAGAGCCGTTGCAGCACGCCCTTCAGGTCGGCCCGCTTCCAGGTCAGGAACGGCCCCAGCCCCATCACGAACACCAGCGGCAGCATGATCGGCACGAAGGAGGCATTGTAGAACGGCGGGCCAACCGAGATCTTGTCGCCGGTGATCGCCTCGAGAAACAGCGGATAGAGCGTTCCGAAGAGCACCGTGCCGGTGGCCACCGCCAGCAGTAGGTTGTTGATCAAAAGACCGCCTTCGCGGCTGACCGGCGCAAACAGCCCGCCGCCCTCCATCGCCGGTGCGCGCACCGCATAGAGGGTCAGCGAACCGCCGATCGAGATGCCCAGCAGCCCGAGGATATAGATCCCGCGCTCGGGATCGACGGCAAAGGCGTGCACGCTTGTCAGCAGCCCCGAGCGGACGATGAAGGTGCCCAGCAGCGACAGCGAAAAGGTGAGGATTGCCAGAAGGATGGTCCAGGACTTGAAGGCGCCGCGTTTCTCGGTGACGATGGCGGAATGCAACAGCGCGGTGCCCAGTAGCCAGGGCATGAACGAGACGTTCTCGACCGGGTCCCAGAACCACCAGCCACCCCAGCCAAGCTCGTAATAGGCCCACCAGGAGCCGAGCGCGATGCCGGCGGTAAGCGACATCCAGGCCGCCAGCGTCCAGGGACGCACCCAGCGCGCCCAGGCGGCATCGACCCGGCCTTCGATCAGCGCGGCGACGGCAAAGCTGAAGACGATGGAAAAGCCCACGTAGCCGACGTAGAGCAGCGGCGGATGCATCGCGAGGCCGATGTCCTGCAACAGCGGATTGAGGTCATTGCCGTCGACCGGCGGCGGCAACATGCGCTCGAAAGGGTTCGAGGTGAAGAGCATGAAGGTCAGGAAGCCGACCGAAATCCACGCCTGCACCGACAGTGTCCGCGCCCGCAGGGCATGGGGAATATTGGTGCCAAAGACCGCCACCCCCGCGCCGAACAGCGCCAGGATCAGCGTCCAGAGCAGCAGCGAACCCTCGTGGCTGCCCCAGGTGGCGGCCACCTTGAACAACATGGGTTTCAGCGAGTTGGAATTCTCGACCACGTTGCGCACGGTGAAATCGCTGACCACGAAGGCCCACATCAGCGCCCCGAAGGCCAGGGCGAGAAACACCAATTGCCCCAGCGCCGTCGATTGCGCCGAGCGCATCCACACCAGGTTGCCGCGGGCCGCACCTGCCATCGGCACCACCGATTGCACCACCGCCAGCGCGAGCGCCAGGGCCAGGCCGAATTGTCCGAGTTCCGGGATCATGGCACCACTCCCCATGGGCTGTCAGATCATTGCGACAGTCCTAGCCGCTGAGAGGTGAAAATTTAAGTCACCATTTCGTTGTTTTACGTATCATTTGGTCGCAGCCCGGGCGTCGCGGCCAAAAGTTTCCGCCGCGGGCCATTGCCTCTGGCGCCGCAATGAGGTCACTTCCGGTGACCTCCCAAAGCCGCAGGATCGCCCATGTCCCTTCGCATCTTCATCAACGGGTTCGGCCGCATCGGCCGCACCATCACCCGCATGATCCTGACCGATCACCCCGATATCGAGATCGTTGGAATCAACGACATCGCGCCGCTCGAGACCTGCGCCTATCTGTTCGGCTACGACAGCGTCTTCGGCCCCTTCCCCGGCGGTGCCGAGGGCCGCGACGGCACGCTGCATGCGGCCGGCCGCGCCCTGCCGATGACCCATGCGCCGGATATCTCGGCGCTGGACCTCACGGGCGTGGACATCGTGATGGAGTGCACCGGCAAGGCCCAGACCCGCGAGGTGGCGCTGCGTGGCCGCACCGCCGGGGCGCGCCGCATCCTGATCTCGGGGCCCTCACCGGCGACCGACGATACCATCGTGCTTGGCGCCAACACCGAGCTGTTGGGCGATCAGATTGTGATCTCCAACGCCTCCTGCACCACCAATGCGCTGGCACCGCTGCTGCGCCTGCTCGACGAGGCGGCGGGGGTGGAGAGCGGCCACATGACGACAGTGCATTGCTACACCGGTTCGCAGCCCACCGTCGATGCGCCGCGCGGCGATCTGGTGCGCTCGCGCGCGGCGGCGCTGTCGATGGTGCCCACCACCACCTCGGCCGGCCGGCTGATCGGCGTGGTGCTGCCGCATCTGGCCGGCCGGATCGAGGCCCGCGCCATCCGGGTGCCCACCGCCAGCGTCTCGGCCATCGACCTCACCGTGCAGACCCGCGCGGCGATCACGGCCGAGCGGCTGAACGGGCTGATCCGCGCCGCCGATCCCGCGCTCTTCGGCTATACCGACCTGCCGCTTGTCTCGACCGACCTGCGCGGCCGGCCGGAATCGCTGGTGGTGGCGGGCCGCGAAACCTCTGTTTCGCTAGGCGGCGTGCTGCGGATCTTCGGCTGGTATGACAACGAATGGGGCTTTTCGGCGCGGATGCTCGATATGGCACGCCGGATGGCCTGACGTGGCATGGGCCGGACGGCTGCGGGCGCCACGGGGTCGTTCGGCCGGATTGCGCTGCCCAGATCTGCCAGGGTGAAGATCAGTTCGAAAGCAGCATGGCAACCCGCTCGGGCACGTCCTTCAACATACACTCGCGCGACAACCCCGCGCGCCCGCGAAACATGTAGCCCTGCCTGATGTCAAAGAGCAGGGCCGCCCGTTCCCGGGCGGGAAAGGTTGCCGGCAAGGTGCCCTTGTCGATCTCTCGTTCAAAGCGGGCCGTCAATCTGCGTTCGGTGTCGGCAATGGCATCCTCGACACGTTCGGCCACCCCGTCCACCTGGCCGACAGAGGCCACGACGCTGGACGCGAGAAAACACCCCTTTGCCCCGCTTTCATGCTCGGTCGCCGACCGGATCACCTCGACCAGAAAGCCATGCAGCGCCGGCTCGATGTTCTCTTCGCCCTCCAGGACGACAAGCGGCGTGCAGGCATCGGCCGAGCAATAGTGATCGATCGTTTTCAGGTAGAGCCCACGTTTGTCGCCGAAGGCGGCATAGAGGCTCGGCCCCGTGATCCCCATCGCGCCGGTCAGGTCGCGCATCGACGCCCCATCGTAGCCCTTCTCCCAGAACACGGCCATCGCTTGCAGCAAGGCCGTGTCATAATCGAAGGTTCGCGGGCGCCCTAATTTTTTTGTAACGGACAATATATAATCCTTGACCCTCACGGGCTCTGCGATTTATGTGTTGATCGTTACATATAGAGGATCACCCAAATTGACCAGTGGAAAACTTGCCGCCGGATCGGTATTTCCGGCGATCGACCTTCCTGTGCTCGGCGGTCGCCGTCGCGAAATTGCCAAGCCCGCCGAGGGCTTTGAATGGATGCTTGTTGTCGTCTATCGCGGCAAGCACTGCCCGCTTTGCACGACCTATTTGCAAGAGCTCAACGCCGCCTTGCCCGAGCTGAACGCTCAGGGCGTCGACGTGATCGCGGTATCGGCCGACAGCGAAGCCCGGGCGACCGCGCAGATGGCGAAAGTCTCGCCCAGGTTCGACGTCGCCTATGGCCTGACGATCCCGCAGATGGCGAGGCTGGGGCTCTATATCTCGGATCCCCGCAACGGGATGGATGTCGAGGCCCCTTTCGCCGAGCCGGGACTGTTTGTCCTCGATGAGACCGGGGCTCTGCAAATCGTCGATATCTCGAACGTTCCGTTTTCCCGGCCCAACCTGGAGTGGATTGCCAAGGGCATCAGCTTCCGGCGCGGGCCCATGAAAGAGGCCCCCATCAACGGCACATATGCCTGAACCAGAAGGAAACATCATGACCGAAAAAACTGAAACCGCTCTGCGCGCAAGGATCGACGAGCTGATGAAAGCCGGGGTCAGCGCTGACATGGAGACGCTGGACAAGATTTACCATGACAACATCGTCGTCATGGATCTGAGCATCGACGGCCGCCTGATGACGCTGGAGAAAAACGACTTCATGGCGCTGCTGAAGGAGACCTTCCGGGACAAGACGCCGGAAGATCACATGTGGTCGAAAATCCACAGCCTCACGGTCACAGGGGACCGTGGCCATGTGCTTATCTCGCGCAGGATTCCGGTTGGTGGCCCGAACATGATGATCGATCTGAGCATCGATTTCGTCTTTGAAGACGGCCGCTGGCAGGTGGTCCGCGAGGTGAATTTCAGCCGTCCGGACCAGAAAGCGGCCTGATCCGAGCCATATACGCGCAGCGCGGACGGCAATGGCGCGCAGTCGGGCGATCGCCAATTGGCCTCTGATCATGGCGCATTGCGCCACCCCCGCAGCCTCGGCCATGTCAGAGGCGCCCGCCCGACACCTCCAACCAACGGCAAGGGGTGGCCCGTCAGGGCCGCCCCTCTCTCAATTCATGCCCCTGACGGTCACCGGGCCGCAGCCACCGCCCGCCGCGTCATCACGCCCACCAGATGCGCGCGATATGCGCCGGTGCCATGCAGATCTCCGATCATGCCGTCACCAGAGACCGACAGCCCTTCAAGTGCGTTTTCGGCGAAATTGCCGCCCAACGCCGCTTCTGCCTCGGTCCAGCGGAATACGCCCTCTTCCGAGGCGCCGGTGACGCCGACGCCGACCCGGTCGGCGTATTTGGCCACAAAGACCCCCACCAGCGGAAAGCGCGAGGCCGGCTGCTCGAACTTGATATAGGCCGAGCTCTCGGGCACCGGGAATTTCACCGCGGTGATAATCTCGCCTTCCTCCAGCGCAGTGGCGAACATGCCCTGAAAATAGTCGTCCGCCGCGATCTCGCGAGAGTTGGTCACGATGGTCGCGCCGCAGGCCATGGCCGCCGCCGGATAACAGGCCGACGGGTCGTTGTTGGCCAGCGAGCCGCCGATGGTGCCGCGATTGCGCACCGCCGGATCGCCGATCTTCGAAGCCAGCCCCGCAAGACCGGGAAAGCCCTCCGCCGTCTCGCGCGCGATGGTGCCATGCGTGGTGCCGCCGCCAATGGTCAGCGTGTCGCCGTCGCGGCTGATACCCTTGAGCTCTTCGATGCCCGACAGGCAGACCAGTTTCGACGGGCTTGCCAGACGCTGCTTGAGCGTCGGGATCAGGGTCTGCCCGCCGCCCAGCGCCTGCGCCTCGTCGTCGGCCAGCGCCGCCAGAGCATCGGCCAGGGTGGTTGGCCGTTCGATGTCAAAGCTGTACATATTCAGCCCTCCCTTAAGACGCGTTGTTGATCGCCGCCCAGACCCGCGAAGGCGAGGCCGGCATGTCGATGTGATCCACTTTATGCCCACCGGAATTCAGCGCGTCGAGGATCGCGTTGATCACCGTCGGCGGCGAGCCGATGGCCCCGGCCTCGCCACAGCCTTTGACCCCCAACGGATTGTGGGTGCAGGGCGTCTGGCAGGAATGATCGACCGTATAGGCCGCCATCTCGGGAAGGTCATCTGCCCGCGGCATGGCGTAATCCATGTAAGACGCCGAGAGCAGCTGGCCGTTCTCGTCATAGACGCAGTTCTCCAGCAGCGCCTGGCCGATGCCCTGGGCGATTCCGCCATGTACCTGGCCCTCGACGATCATCGGGTTGACCACATTGCCGAAGTCATCCGCCGAAACGAACTTTTCGATCGTGGTGACGCCGGTTTCGGGGTCGACCTCGACTTCGCAGGCATAGGCCCCCGCCGGATAGGTGAAGTTCGACGGATCGTAGAAGGCGGTTTCCTCCAGCCCCGGCTCGATATCCTCGAGCGGATAGTTGTGCGGCACGTAAGCCGCCAGGCAGACATCGCCCCAAGCCACCGATTTGTCGGTGCCCGCGACCGAGAACTGACCGTCCTTGAGCTCGATATCCGCCTCGGCGGCCTCGAGCAGGTGGGCGGCGATCTTCTTGGTCTTGGCGATGATCTTCTCGGCCGCCCGCACCATGGCCGAGCCGCCGACCGCGATCGAGCGCGAGCCGTAGGTGCCCATGCCCATCGGCGTATTGGCGGTGTCGCCATGCACGATCTCGACCTGGTCCTCGGGGATGCCGATCATCTCGGAGATCACCTGCGGAAAGGCGGTCTCATGCCCCTGCCCGTGGCTGTGCGAGCCGGTCATGACGACCAGGCCGCCGGTGGCATTGACCCGCACCGTGGCGGATTCGTAGAGCCCCGCACGCGCGCCCAGCTGCCCCACCAGGTTCGACGGCGCGATGCCGCAGGCCTCGATGAAGCAGTTGATGCCGAGGCCGCGCAGCTTGCCCTTCTTCTCGCTCTCGGCGCGGCGGGCGGCAAAGCCGTCGCGGTCGATCAGCTCGAGCATCTTGTCCATGGTGGCATGGTAATCGCCGGTGTCATATTCCACCGCCACCGGGGTGGCATAGGGGAATTCGGTGATGAAGTTCTGCCGCCGCAGCTCCACCGGGTCGACCCCCAGCTCGCGCGCCGCCTTGTCGATGACGCGTTCGAGCTGATAGGTCGCCTCGGGCCGGCCGGCGCCACGGTAGGCATCGACGGGCACGGTATTGGTGAAGACGGCCTTGACGTTCACGTAGATGTTCGGCGTCTTGTAGTTGCCCGCCATCAACGTGCCATGCAGCCAGGTCGGCACCGAGGGCGCGAAGGTCGACAGATACGCCCCCATGTTGGCATAGGTCTCGGTGCGCACGGCGGTAAAGTTGTTGTCGGCATCCAGCGCCAGTTCGATCTTGGTTACATGGTCGCGGCCATGGGCGTCGGACATGAAGGCCTCGGACCGGGTCGAGGTCCATTTCACCGCACGGTTGCAGGCCTTGGCGGCAAAGGTGCAGAAGGCTTCCTCGGCATAATGGAAGATCTTGGTGCCGAAGCCGCCGCCCACATCCGGCGCCACCACACGCAGCTTGTGCTCGGGGATGCCCAGCACGAAGGCGCCCATCAGCAACCGGATCACATGCGGGTTCTGGCTGGTGGTGTAGAGCGTCGAATCGCCGGTGGCGCGGTTGAAATCGCCCACTGCGACGCGCGGCTCCATCGGGTTGGCGACCAGCCGGTTGTTGACCAGCTCGAGCGTGGTGACATGGGCGGCATTGGCAATCGCCTCTTCCACCGCGCCCTTGTTCTCCTCGACGAAGCCCCAGTCGTAGCAGAGGTTGTCGGAAAGGTCGTCATGCACCTTGGTGGCGCCCTCCTCCAGCGCCGCCTTCATGTTGACGACGGCGGGCAGCTCCTCGATGTCGAGATCGATCGCATCGGCGGCGTCCCGCGCCTGTTGCAGCGTGTCGGCGACGACGGCGGCGATCGGCTCGCCCACATGGCGCACCTTGCCCTGGGCCAGCACCGGGTGCGGCGGCTCCTTCATCACCTCGCCGTGCTTGTCGGTGACCTGCCAGCCGCAGGGCAGCCCGCCGACGCCTTCGAAATCGGCCCCGGTGAAGATGCGCACCACGCCGGGCATGGCGGCAGCGGCGGCGGTATCGATATTGGTGATCCGGCCATGCGCCACGTCGGAGCGCAGGAAATGCACATAGGCCTGGCCATGGACGTTGATGTCATCGGTGTAATTTCCGGCGCCGGTCAGAAAGCGCACGTCCTCGCGGCGCTTGGTGCTGGCTCCTATGCCATGATCTTTCGGCATTTTCGTTCCTCCCATGGGATCGGTGGGCTGCAAGCCCACCCTACGGACGGTGCGCAGTGAATGCGCACCCTACGGGGTGTTGCTGTCGGGTGCGCCTTCTTTGCGCCCCGCGGCGTCACATCACTCGGCGGCGACCGCCGGGACCTCCTGACCCGATGCGGCCATGATCGCGCGAACGATGTTGTGATAGCCGGTGCAACGGCAGATATTGCCTTGGAGATAGGCCCTGACCTCCTGTTCGGACGGCTTGGGATTGTCCTTGAGCAGCGCCGCCGCCGACATCACCATGCCCGGCGTGCAAAAGCCGCATTGCAGCCCGTGATAATCCTGAAACGCCTGCTGGATGGTGTTGAGCGATCCATCGGCATTGGCCTGGCCCTCGATGGTGGCCACTTCGGCGCCCTCGGCCTCGGCGGCGAACATGGTGCAGCTCTTGACCGCCCCGCCGTTGACATGCACCACGCAGGCGCCGCATTGGCTGGTGTCGCAGCCGACATGGGTTCCCGTCAGATGCAGATCACTGCGCAGGAACTCGACAAGCAACGTGTTGCCCGCCACGTCGCCGCTCACGGACTTGCCGTTTACGGTCATCGTTACCTTGGTCATGAAGTCCTCCCTTGGTTATGTCTCAAATGAATGAATCGGACGGTATCTCAGGTCACCGCCCGCTTGAACCAGCCCTTTTTCGGTGCCGCTTCGTCCCCGTCGGAAGCCGCTGCCTCGGGGGCGTCGTCGGCCGCGTCTTCGCCCGGCCCTTCGACCGCGGCCTTGAAGTTGTCGAAGAACTGGTCGGCCATCTTCTTGGCAAAACCGTCGATGATCCGGCTGCCCAGCTGGGCCAGCTTGCCGCCGACCTTGGCCTCGACATCATAGCTCAGCAAGGTGCCCTCGCCCTTGGGCTCGAGCCGCACGTCGGCGCCGCCCTTGGCAAAGCCCGCCGCCCCGCCCTTGCCTTCGCCGGTCAGGGTCAGGCTCTCGGGCGGCTGCATGTCCGACAGGGTAACGGTGCCCTTGAAGGTGGCTTTCACCGGCCCGACCTTCTGGACGACCTTGGCCTCGAAGCCCTCTTCCGGGCTGCCGGTCATTTCTTGGCAACCGGGCACGCATTGCTTGAGCACTTCAGGGTCGAGGATGGCCGCCCAGACGATCTCGGGCGTCGCGGCAATCTCTCGGGAATCGGTTAGTTGCATGGTGTTGGTCTCCTCGGGTCCGAACCTAGGCGTGGATCGGCGTAACCGGCTATTATACAAAGGTGCCGGGTGGCCGCTGGCGCGGCCGCGCCCATGCGACTATTGGACAAAAGACCGGCCCCGCCATCGCCGCTAGGCTGAGCCTAACGCAGAACGGACAGTGCACAATGACCAATGCCCCCCAGACGCCGATAAATGGCATTTCCCGCGCCCTTGTGATCGACGATCATCCGCTGTTCTGCGACGCCTTGGTGCTTACCCTGCGCGCGCTCTGTGTCGGGGCCAGGGTGGAAACCGCCGCCAGTCTGGACGAGGGGCTGACCCGCGTGGCCGAGACCGGATCGCCCGACATCGTGCTGCTCGACCTCAACCTGCCGGATGTGAACGGGCTTGACGGGCTGTTGCGGTTGCGCGCGGCGCTGGGTCAGAACAGCCCGGTGATCGTGGTCTCTTCGATGGCCGACAACCGGACGATTTCCAAGGCGCTCGCGGCCGGTGCGGCGGCCTTCGTGCCGAAGCACAGCCAGAAGCCGGCCTTTCACAAGGCGCTGAGCGCGGTGCGCAAGGGCCAGGTCTATACGCCCGAGGATTACCTGCCCGACGCCGATGAACAGCCGCAGGAAAACGACGCGATGGAGCGGCTGTCCACGCTGACCAACCAGCAATCGCGCATCCTGCAACTGATCTGCGAGGGCAAGCTGAACAAGCAGATCGCCTATGACCTGTCGATCGCCGAAACCACCGTCAAGGCGCATGTCACCGCGATCATGCGCAAGCTCGGGGTGCAGAGCCGGACCCAGGCGGTGCTGGTGGCGCAGGACGCGCGGCTTGGTGGCGGCTTGCCAGACCATTCCCAACACGCATAAGATCCGGCGCGCAAGACAGGAACAATCCGGGACATCCGAAATTTTGGACGGCCAGACACCAGAACCGTCCGCCGTGGGAGGACAGGCAGCGGGGCTGCGCAATGCGCAGGTGTCGGTGCACGAAGCCGATCCGGTGGGGGCCATCGCGGCGGGGCTTGGCCCCGGCCCGTTCGAACTCGTGTTGTTGTTTGTCAGCAATCGCGGCGATTTCGCCGCGCTGTCCGTCGAGGCGCATGAACGGCTCGATGCGCGCCATGTCACCGCCTGTACCACCGCCGGAGAGATCGGCGCCGAGGGCTATGAGGAAGACCAGATCGTGGCGCTGGGCCTGCTGCCCTCGCATTTCCGCGCCGTCTGTTACCTGGTCGACGGGCTGGACCGGCTCGACCCGCAATCCGAGATCGACAAGCTGATCCGCCACCGGGTGGCGCTGGCCGATTGCGCGCCGGATTTCACCTCGGAATTCGCCTTTCTCGCCATCGACGGCCTGTCGCTGCGCGAAGACGAGCTGACCGCCGTCCTCTCGGCCGGGCTGGGCGGTGTGCCGCTGTTCGGCGGCTCGGCCGGCGATGGCGAAACCTTCCGCCGCACGCTGCTTGCGCTCGACGGCGAGACCCGGGGCAATGCCGCCGTGGTGTCGATGGTGCGCTCGATCTGCCCGATCCGGGTGTTCAGCCTCGATCACCTGACCCCGACCGATATCAAGATGGTGGTGACCGATGCCGACCCCGAACGCCGCATCGTCCGCCAGATCAATGCCGAACCGGCAGCGCGGGAATATGCCCGCATCGTCGGCAAGCTGCCCGATCAACTCGACCAGTTCACCTTTGCCGCCCATCCGGTTGTGGTCCAGCTCGGCCATCGCCATCACGTCCGCGCCATCCAGCGGGTCAATGCCGCAGGCGAGCTGGTGTTCTTTTCCGCCATCGACGAAGGCATGGTGCTGACGCTGGCCACAACCGAGGATATGGCGGGCCATCTCGAAACCGAGCTTTCCGGCCTGTCGCGCGACCGCGACCCGGCGATGATCCTTGGCTGCGACTGCATCCTGCGGCGGCTGGAAGCCGGCCAGAACCAACAGAGCCGGGCGGTCTCGGACGTGCTGCGCCGGCACAATGTGCGCGGCTTTTCGACCTATGGCGAACAGCTCGGCGCGCTGCATGTGAACCACACGATGACCGGCGTGGCCTTTTATCCGCCGGACGATGCCGAATGACGCTGATCAACCCCGCCGACAGTGTCGAGCGCCAGAACGAAAAGCTCCTGCGGATCACCCAGTCGCTGATGCGCCGGGTGGAGCAACAACAGGATCCCTCGGGGCTGGCCTATGCCCAGTTCGAGCGCGCCGCCCTGCTCGAGGATCAGGTGCGCTCGCGCACCCGCGATCTGGAGCGTGCGCTCGACCTCCTGCACGACAGCAACCTGCAACTGGAACAGGCCAGCGCCGAGACCGAGGCGGCCCGGGCCAACCTTGCCGACGCGATCGAGGCGGTGCACGAGGGCTTTGCGCTCTTCGACAGCCAGGACCGGCTGGTGCTGACTAACAGCCGGTTCTGCCAGGACATGCGCGACATCGCCGATCAACTCACCCCGGGGCTGCGGTTCGACGATTATGTCGATCTTGTCAGCCGGTCCGCCTATCTCGCCCTGCCGCCGGGCGAAACCGGGCTGGCCTGGGCGCTGAAACGCAAGGCGCGCCACCGCGAGAACGACGCCATGTTCAACGTGCGCCTGACCCAGGATCTCTGGCTTCAGGTTTCGGAACGGCGCACCGCCAGCAACGGCACCGTGGTGTTGCAAACCGACGTGACCGATCTGATCCGGCTCGAGCGCAAGGAACGCGCGCGATTGCAGAACAAGCAGGCAAGGCTGATCGCCGCGACGCTCGAACATCTCAACCAGGGGGTCTGCATCTTTGACGATGCCGCCCGGCTGATCGGCTGGAACGCGCGGGTGGCCGAGCTCTTGCGGCTGCCGCTGACCCGGGTCCAGCGTGGCGCGAGCTTTGGCGGCCTGATCGCCCAGTTGCCGGAGGATTTCGCCCTGTCGCACGGCATGTCACGCAAACGGTTGCTGGATTGGGCGGACCGTCCGGCGCGGCGCGGCGCGCTGCGGTTCGAGGCGACCCAAGGCGCGGCGCTGACCCTCGATGCCTTTGCCCAGGGGCTGCCGGACGGCGGCTTCGTGATCTCCTTTACCGATGTCACCGCCGAGCGCAACGCCGCCCGCGCCCTGCGCGAGATGAACGAACGGCTCGAGGCGCGGGTCGCCGAACGCACCACCGAGCTGGCGTCGGCGCTGGCCGAGGCCGAACGCGCCAATGCCTCCAAGAGCCGCTTTGTCGCCGCCGCCAGCCATGACCTGCTGCAACCGCTGTCGGCGGCAAAACTGTTTGTCGGCACCTTCTCGGGCGAAACCCTCTCGCCGACAGGCCGCGAGACGCTGGGCAAGATCTCTTCGGCGCTGGGCTCGCTCGAACATATCATCGAGGCGCTGCTCGACATGTCCAAGCTTGACAGCGGCCGTGCGGCCTTTGACATCCGGCCCATCGATCTCGGCCAGATCTTCACCGCGCTCGACACCCAGCTCGAACCGCTGGCGGCGCAGAAAGGCCTTGGCCTCCGGGTGCGCCCGACCTCGGCCAGAGTGGAAACCGATCCTTCCTATCTGCGCCGCATCCTGCAAAACCTGCTGGGAAACGCGGTGCGCTACACCCGCCACGGCCGGGTGCTGATGGGCGCGCGCCGCCAGGGCGACAGCGTCAGGATCGAGGTCTGGGACACCGGGCCCGGCATCGCCCATGAGCACCGCGACATGATCTTTCGCGAGTTCAGCCGGGTCGACGCCCCGGCTTCGGCCTCCGAAGGCCTCGGGCTGGGCCTGGCCATTGTCGACCGCGCCTGCGCCGGTCTCGGACTGCCGCTCGATCTTCGGTCGGAACCGGGGCGCGGCACTGTCTTTTCCGTCACCGTGCCACTGGCCGCGCAGGCGCCGCGCAACCCCGCATCGCACGGCAGTCGCCTTTCGCCGCCGGGCGCGCCAGTGCCGGGCCGCGTGGTCTTCCTGGTGGAAAACGACGCCGACCTGCGCCGCGCGCTGACCCTCTCGCTCGAAGGGCTGGGGGCGGATGTGATCGATGTGGCCAATGCCCGCGACGCGCTCGACCTGCTCGACGAGCTCGAGATCACCCCCGACGCGCTGATGTTCGACGAGGATCTCGGCCCCGGCATGACCGGCACCGAGCTGTTGCGCGAGATCACCGAACGCTATGGCCCGATCCCGGCCCGCATCATCTCGGCCCACCGTGCGGCGGGCCTGGGCAAACGCTGCAAGAGCCTCGGCGTGCCACTGCTGTCAAAGCCGCTCGACGGCCGCGACCTGGAGCATTTCCTGTCGGAACTGGCCTGAGGCTTGACGGCTCAATACGGCAGGCCGACGTAATTCTCGGCCAGCGAGACCTGCGCCGCTTCGGACGTGAACAGATAGGCCAGGTCGATCTGCTGCAACCGGCTGTCATAGCTGTCGCCGTCGTGGAACCGGTGCAGGAGCGAGGTCATCCACCAGCTGAACCTTTGCGCCTTCCAGGCCCGCGCCAACGCCTTTTCGGAATAGCTGTCGAGGCCGCTCTCGTCGCCTTCGGCGTAATGCGCCAGCAAGCCGTGATAGAGGTAATGCACGTCCGAGGCCGCGGTATTGAGCCCCTTGGCGCCGGTCGGCGGCACGATATGCGCCGCGTCACCGGCCAGGAACAGCGCGCCATAACGCATCGGCTCGGCCACATAGCCCCGCAGCGGCGCGATGGATTTCTCGATCGAGGGACCGGTCTCGAGCCGCGCCGCCACGTCCTCCGGCAACCGTGCCTTCAGCTCGGCCCAGAACGCCTCGTCCGACCAGCTCTCGGCGCTGTCGGACAGCGGCACCTGGATGTAAAAGCGGCTCAGCACCTGGCTGCGCATCGAGCAGAGCGCGAAGCCACGATCATGGCGCGCATAGATCAGCTCGTCGCAGACCGGCGCGGTCTCGGACAGCACGCCCAGCCAGCCGAAGGGATAGACCTTTTCATATTCCTTCAGCACATCCGCCGGGATCGATTTGCGGCTGACGCCGTGATAGCCGTCGGCGCCGACGATGAAATCGCAGTCGATCCTCCTGGCCTCTCCGTCCTGGACAAAGGTGACATGCGGCGTCGCGGCTTTCAGGTCGTGCAGCACGACCTCGTTCACCTCATGCAGGATCTGGCCATTCAAGGCATCGCGCGCCTGATAGAGATCGCGGGTCACCTCGGTCTGGCCATAGACCAGCACGCTCTGGCCGGAAAAGCGGTGCAGGTCCACCCGGTCCATCCGCCCGTCATGCGCAATGTAGAAGCCGTCATGCACCGCGCCCTCGGCATCCATTCGCTGGCCGCAGCCGGCCTCGCGCATCAGATCGGCAAAGCCATGCTCCAGCACGCCGGCGCGGATCCGGCCGAGCACATGCGCCCGGGTCTGACGTTCCAGAACGATGGTCTCGATCCCCTTGCGATGCAGCAACTGGCTGAGCAACAGCCCGGACGGCCCGCCGCCGATGATACAAACCTGAGTTTTCATGCCATCCCTCCTCTTGATCTCTCGCATCATGCCGAAAAACCCGGCGCGCGCGAATGGACCGGAACGGCAGAAACATGTACAAATCGCACATGCCGCACCCCGAGATCCTCAATTACAACCTGTTCGGTGAATCCCGCGACCTGCCCGATGTGGTGCATTGTGAAACCATCGAGGCCCGGTCGCGGCTGCACAATTGGGAATTCGCACCGCACCGCCACGCGCGACTGCATCAGGTGCTGCTGCTCGAACAGGGCAGCGGCCGCGTCACGCTCGACGGCGGCGAGTTGACGCTGGGCGATGGCACATTGGTCAACGTACCGCCGGGTCTGGTGCATGGATATCGGTTTGCGCCGGGATCCTCGGGGCTGGTGGTCACCCTGGCGGCGGAAATCCTCGACGAGACGCTGCGCCCCGGCGAAGGGCTGGCGGCGCAATTGTCGCGCCCGGCGGTGCTGCCGGCACCTGCCGAAGTCGCCGCCACATTATCCGAGATCGCCGCCGCCTTTTCCGACCGCGGCTTTGCCAGGGCGCAGATCCTGCGGGGGCTTTGCGCCCTGCTGCTTGGACAGATCGCACGCGCCTTGGCACAGCGCAACACGGCGCGGCCCGCGGCGGGCAAGACCGATCTTCTGCATCGTTTCGACGCTCTGGTCGAGGCGCGGTTCCGCCAGCATTGGCCGGTGGCGCGTTATGCGGCGGCACTGGCGATCACCCCGGCGCATCTCAGCCGGCTCTGCCGCGCCGCCACCGGCCGCCCGGCCAGCGCGGTGATCGAAGACCGTATCATCCGCGAGGCCCGCCGCCATCTGGTCTATACCAACCTGCCGGTGCAGAGCATCGCCTATGACCTGGGCTATGACGACCCGGCCTATTTCTCGCGCGTCTTCACCCGCGCGACCGGCCTGTCGCCCCGCAGCTTCCGGCAGCAGAGCCAGGGCTGAACCGCCCAAGCGGACCCGCCACAGATCGCCCGGGCCTTGCAAACACGCCCCCGGGGCCGCTGCTGCCTCAGCGCGCCCAGTACAGCCGCATGGGATTGTCGACCAGAAGCTTGCGCTGCTGCGCTTCGGTCACCGCGATACGGGGGATGTAATCAACCAGCGCGCCATCGTCGGGCATATGCGATTTCATGTTCGGATGCGGCCAGTCGGTGCCCCAGAGCACCCGGTCGGGAAAGCGCTCGACGATCGCCCGGTAGAACGGCACCACGTCGTCATAGGGCGGCCCGGCCGCAGTCAGTCGCTCCGGGCAGGTCACCTTGGACCAGATCGTCGGCACCTCGTCCATCAGCCGGATAAAGCGCTGAAAATCGGGATGATCCACGCCCTTGGACACATCGGGCCGCCCCATGTGATCGACCACGATGGTGGTCGGCAGCTGCTTCAGGAAGGGCTCCAGCTCTTCCAGATCGGCAGCCTCGAAATAGACCACGATGTGCCAGCCAAGCTGCGCTACCTTCTCGGCAATCCCGAGAAAGACCTCTCTGGGGGTCGCATCCACCAGCCGCTTGACGAAGTTGAACCGCACCCCGCGCACCCCGGCGGCGTCCATCTCTTGCAGCTCGTCCAGGGTGATGTCGGGCCCGACGCTGGCAATCCCGCGCGCCAGGTCGCCGGCGCTGCGGCAGGCATCGACCATGGCGCGGTTGTCCTTGCCGTGACAGGTCGCCTGGACGATCACATTGCGCGAAAACCCGAGGAAATCCCGCAGCTTGTAAAGCTCTTCCTTGCCGGCGTTGCAGGGCGTGTACTTGCGCTCCGGCGCAAAGGGAAACTCCGGCGACGGCCCGAAGACATGGCAATGCGCATCCACCGCCCCCTCGGGCAGCCGAAAGTCGGGCCGCTTCGGATTGGGGTGAAAGACCAGCCAATCGGCATCCATGATCTGTTGTTCGCTCATCCGAAAATCTCTCCGTCCATCAGTTTGCGCGCCGTGCGCAGGATTGCCGCCTCGGCCACCATGCCTTCGTCACCGAGGGTCGCCACCACCGTCATCTCGCCGGTGGGATGTTCGACCGAAAGCACCCGCTCGCGCCCCGCGCCACGCGACGCCAGTTCGTAGGCCGGCGATCCTTCGAGCAGACAGGCGGTGGCAACAGAGACCGCGCCCAGCACGCCGATGGTCTTGTGGCAGCGGTGCGGAATGAAGGTGCGCGTGGATATCGCCCCACCCGCCCGCGGCGCCGAGACCATGGTCATCTTGGGCACCGATTTCTTGCGCACATCGCCAAGGCTCATCACCGGCCCGCAGGCCAGCCGGATCGCCTCGAGCTTGTCGCGCAGCGCCGTGTTGGCCTCGAGCTCTTCCGGTGGCTCATCGCCGGTGATCCCCATGTCCGCGGCCCGCATCACCACGCAGGGCATGCCGTTGTCGATCATCGTCACCGCGACGCCCTCAACCTCGTCCACCACCGCGCCGCTGGGCAGAAGCGCACCGCAGGACGAGCCGGCGGTATCGCGAAAGGCAATCGGCACCGGCGCAGAACCGCCGGGCGCGCCATCGATCCGCGCCTCTCCGGCATACGACACCCTGCCGCCCGGCGTCGCCACCCGCGCCACCGCCACCTGGCCGGTGTTTTCCATGAAGATCGTCACCGGCGTCTCGCCGTCCTGTGCCGCGACCAGCCCGCGCTCGATGGCGAAAGGGCCGACACCGGCCAGGATATTGCCGCAGTTCTGCGCATCGGTAACGATCGGCTGATCCACGAACACCTGGAGAAACAGGTAATCCACATCGACGCCCGCGCGCTCGGACGGCCGCACAACGGCCACCTTGGAAGTCAGCGGATCCGCCCCGCCCATGCCGTCGATCTGGCGCGGATCGGGCGAGCCCATGGCCCGCAGCAGAAACCCGTCCCGGTCCTGCGGCAGATCGTCGGCCAGGAAATACCCGCCTTTCGAGGTGCCGCCCCGCATCCACATACAGCGCACAGCGTCCATGTCAGCTCCGTTCCTGCGTTCTCTTGCCGGCACCGCATCCGGGCGCCGCCGGCGCGGATTTCAGATATATTTCAGGCCCTTCTCGGCCAGCCGCCCGCGCATGTCATAGATGTCGAGCCCCAGTTCGCCGGCCGCCAGACGTCGGCGCTTGTCCTGTTCCGCCGCCTCGCGCTTCTGCGCCTTGACGAGCACGTCCTCGGCCTCTTCGCGGCGCACCACACAGACGCCGTCGTCATCGGCCACGATCACATCGCCGGCGTTCGCCAGCTGGCCGGCACAGAGCAGCGGCACATTGACCGAGCCCACCGTTTCTTTCACCGTGCCCTGAGCGTAGATCGCCTTGGACCAGACCGGAAAGCCCATCTGTTCAAGATCCATGACGTCGCGCACACCGGCATCGATCACCAGCCCGCGCACCCCGCGCGCCTGCGCCGAAGTCGCCAGAAGATCGCCGAAATAGCCGTCTTCGCAAGGGCTTGTCGGCGCCAGAACCATGATGTCGCCGGCACGGCACTGTTCGATGCAGACATGCACCATCCAGTTGTCGCCCGGTGCGGCACTGATCGTCACCGCCGAGGCGGCAAGCCGGGTGCCGCGATAGATCGGCCGCATGTAGCTGGCCAGCAGGCCCTTGCGGCCCTGCGCCTCGTGCACCGTGGCGACGCCACAGGCGCCCAGGGCATCGACCACCTTCGGATCGGCGCGGTCGATCTCTTGCACGACCACGCCCCTTTGTCCCACTGCACCGGTCATTCCAGTTCATCCACAGTGCGGGGAAAGATCGTCTGGAACCCTTCGGCGTATTTCGCCGCCCGGCCCCCGGCCATGCCGCCGGAGTTGCGGCGGAAGTGGTTGGCGCGGTTTTCGGCGACGTTCTTGTAGAAATTCCACAGGTGCTCCTGGCCCTGCATGCACTGGATGGCAGCCCATTTCTTGTCCCAGACATCGGTGATGTCGAGAAAGACCGAAGGTTTCCATTCCATCTGCTCGGTCTGGTGCGGCTCGAAGAGATAGAGCTGCGGCGCGCCCAGCACCTTTTGCCCCGGGTTATGGCCCCAGGCCTGCGCCACCATCCGGCATTCCAGCGCGAATTGCGTCGTGTTCATGTGGTCGGTGTTGTAGGGATCCCACTTGGAATGCGACATCATCCAATTTGGCTGCACCTGGCGGATCACGTCGACCATGCGATCGCGGGTCTCGCGGCCAAGGTCGAGCGGATAGTCGCCCACGTCGAAAAAGCGGATGTCGGTCACGCCAAGCGCGGCGGCGGCGCTCTCGGCCTCCTTGCGGCGTTCGGTCTTGACCTTGTCGAGGGTCATGCCCTCCTGTTTCCAGAGCTTGGCGCTTTCGCCGCGTTCGCCGTAGGACAGGCAGACCACGGTCACTTCGTAGCCCTTTGCCTGATGCAACGCGATGGCCCCGCCCCCGCGCCAGACGAAATCGGCGGAATGCGCGCTGATCACCAGTGCCGTTTTCTTGTCGGACATCATAAATCCCTCCCTCGTTTCACCTTGGCCGCATCATGGCGCAGGTCGCGGGATTTGCCTATTTCGAATAATATTCCTAATATAAGTTTTTGCTATGAGGCACGCCGAAAATGGAATTCACCCTGCCCAACCTGCGACACATGCGGGTGTTTCTGGAATGCCTGCGCAGCGGCTCGGTTTCGGTTGCCGCGCAGCGCTGTCACATGTCGCAACCGGCCGCCACCCAGGCGATTGCCAAGCTCGAGGCCAGCATGGGCGCGCCGCTGGTGCTCCGCCAGCCGCAGGCCTTCGGCGCCACCCCCTGCGGTGCGCTCTTCGTGCGCCGGGCCGAGGCGGCGCTCGATCACCTGCAACGCGGGGCGCGCGAGGCGCGGCGCGGCACCGCCTCGCGGGCGCGCGATACCGCCGGCTTTGAACGCAATGTCACCCCGGCGCAGATCCGCGCCCTGATTGCCATCGCCGGCAGCGGCAGCTTTACCGTGGCCGCCCGGCGGCTGGGCCTGTCGCAGCCCACCGTCCACCGCGCCGCGCGGGCGTTGGAACAGGTGGCGGGGGTGCCGTTTTTCAAATCCACCGTGGCCGGGGTCGAGCTGACCGCCGCCGCCCAGGCCTTTACCCTGGGGGCCAAGCTGGCGCAGGCGGAAATCCGGCAGGGCATGGAGGAAATCGGCCGCGAGCTGGGGGAAGACCGGGGCATCTTTCTGCTGGGTAGCCTGCCGCTTGCGCGCACCGCCATCGTACCAAGGGCCACCCATGCGATGGTGTCGCGCTTTGCCGGGGTGCAGGTGCGGGTGATCGACGGTCGCTATCACGAGCTGCTGCGCTCGCTGCGCGAAGGCGATCTCGATTGCCTGATCGGCGCCCTGCGCCATCCGTTGCCGGCCGATGACGTGGTGCAGGAAGAGCTGTTCCAGGACCGGCTTGCCGTGGTGGCGCGGCCCGGCCATCCGCTGGCCGGACGGACGCGCGTGACACTGGATGAGGCGCTGGCCTACCCCTGGGTCGCCTCGCCCAAGGATACCCCTGCGGGGCAATATGTCTTTGAAACCCTGCGCATCCACGAACGCGACCGAACGCCGGTGCGGGTGGTCTCATCCTCGCTGGTCATGCTGCGCGGCATCCTGGCCCAGGGCGATTATGTCTCGATCGTCTCGCGCCACCAGGTCTCGGTCGAGATCGGCGCCGGCCTGCTGACTGCGCTGGACATCCCGCTTGCCGGCAGCGGCCGCGCCATCGGCCTGACCCATCGCCGCGACTGGCGGCCGACCCGGACGCAGGAGAGCTTCATCGGTTTCCTGCGCCAACACAGCCGCCCGGAGCCGGAGAACACCCCCTGATATTTCGGGCTCTATAGCTTTTTCCAATGCTACGCCTCGCATTCCAATTGGCCGCTGCCGGGCCCGGATGCTAGGCTCTTGCGCAACCGGTCGCCTTTGCCGCCTGCCCTGGCGGGCCCGGGATGAGGGCGGCCGGGGCACCGGGCGGACCGGTGCGGAGGAAGAGGAGGACACGCCATGACCAAGAAGGACTACGAGGATATCCCCGGCACCTTCGTGTTTGACGCCGACAGGAGCCGCGAAGGATATCATCTGAACCAGTTCTGCATCTCGCTGCGGCTGCAAAAGAACCGCGACGCCTTCAATGCCGACGAAGAGGCCTATCTCGACAAGTATCCGATGACGGCGGACCAGCGCGAAGCGGTGCGCAAACGCCAATGGAACCGCCTGCTCGAGCTCGGCGGCAATATCTATTACACCTCGAAGCTCGCCGCCAACGACGGCATCAACTTCCAGAACCTGGCCGGGCTGATGACCGGCATGGGCGTCGAGGCCTATCGCGACATGATGCTGCATGGCGGCCGCTCGGTCGAAGGCAACCGTTATACATCCGAATGGGACGAAGAGGAGGAAACCTGATGGCCCGTATCACCGCAGGCGTGGGATGCTCTCATGTGCCCGCCATCGGCGTCGCTATGGACACCGGCATCACCGATCAACCCTATTGGAAGCCGGTCTTCGACGGGTTCCGCAAATCGCGCGAATGGATGAAGGCGAACAAGCCCGACGTTATCTTCCTGGTCTACAACGACCATTGCACCGCCTTCGACGCCTCCTGCATCCCGACGTTCGCGCTGGGGGCCGCGGCCGAGTTTCAGCCGGCCGACGAAGGCTGGGGCCCGCGCCCCGTGCCGGTGGTCAAGAATCACCAGAAACTGGCCTCGCATATCGCCCAGAGCCTGGTGCTCGACGAATTCGACATGACCATTATGAACGAGATGGAGGTCGACCATGGGCTGACCGTGCCGCTCTCGGTCATGTTCGGCGAGGTCGCGCCGGAAGAAGCCTGGCCCTGCCTGGTAGTCCCGCTGGCGGTCAACGTGGTGCAATACCCCGCCCCCACCGGCAACCGCTGCTACAATCTCGGCAAGGCAGTGCGCCGCGCGGTCGAGAGCTATGACGAGGATCTCGACGTGATGATCTTTGGCACCGGCGGCATGAGCCACCAGCTGCAATACAAGCGCGCCGGTCTGATCAACCCCGAGTGGGACAACGCCTTTCTTGACCGCCTCACCTCCGACCCGGTCGGCCTGAGCCGGATGCCGCATGTGGAGTATCTGCGCGAGGCCGGATCGGAAGGCGTGGAGATGGTGATGTGGCACGTCATGCGCGGCGCGCTCGAGGACGATGTGGTCGAGGTGCACCGGCATTACCATGTGCCGGCATCGAACACCGCCGTGGGCCATATCATCCTGGAAAACAAATCCTACCACGACGGTCGCACGATCGCGGCCGAATAACGAAAGGACACCGACATGCGGATTTGTGTCGCCGGCGCCTATGGCGCATTCGGCATCAAACATCTCGACGCCCTGGCCGCCATCGACGGGGTCGATGTCACCTCGGTCATGGGCCCGACCCAAGCCAAGATCGACGCGCTGGCGCAGGAGCGTGGCATCGGCCACGCCGCCACCACGCTTGAGGAATGTCTCGCCCGCGACGACGTCGACGCGGTGATCCTGGCCACGCCGACACAGCTCCATGCCGAGCAGGCGATTGCCTGCATGAAGGCCGGCAAGCCGGTGCTGATCGAAATTCCGATGGCGGATTCGCTGGCCGACAGCGAGGCGATCTGCAAAGTGCAAAAAGAGACCGGCGTACTGGCGATGGCCGGACAGGTGCGCCGCTTCAACCCCTCGCACCAGTGGATCCAGAACAAGATCGCCGCCGGCGCGCTGAAGATCCAGCAAATGGATGTGCAGACCTACTTCTTCCGCCGCTCCAACATGAACGCCAAGGGCGAGCCGCGGAGCTGGACCGATCACCTGCTCTGGCACCATGCCTGCCACACCGTCGATCTGTTTCAGTACCAGACCGGCGAAGAGGTGAGCCAGGCCTACGGTCTCGAAGGCCCGCACCACCCCGAGCTGGGCATTGCCATGGACATGTCGATCGGCATGAAGACCCCGTCGGGCGCGCTCTGCACCCTGTCGCTGTCGTTCAACAACGACGGGCCGCTGGGCACCTTCTTCCGCTATATCTGTGACAACGGCACCTATATCGCGCGGTACGACGATCTGTTTGACGGCAACGAAAACCCCATCGACCTGAGCGATGTGGCGGTGTCGTCGAACGGCATCGAGTTGATCGACCGCGAGTTCATCTCGGCGATCGAGGAGGGCCGCGAACCCAATGGCTCGGTGCATGACGTGCTGGCGGCGATGAAGACCTTGGACCGGATCGAACAGAGCTTCTGACCTCCGGTTCACGTCTCCGGCAAGACCGCGTCGAGACAGGCGCCCCGTCGCGGAGCCGCTCCGGGACCTCTGCGGCGGCTGCCATCCCGTTCTACCAGGAGGCCCCGGGTCGGGCCCGGGGCGGGGTGTCTTGCCGAGGCGACCCCTGCGACCAAAGTCCGGGCCGATGGGGCGAGACACCCCCGCCAAAGCTGATAGACTGCGGCGCGGGAGGACCTGAGATGAAGGGCATAGCGGAAACCGCACTGGACTGGCACCGCGCCGGCAAGGGCGCGGCCCTGGCCACGGTGATCGAGACCTGGGGCAGCGCGCCGCGCCGGATCGGCGCGCAGCTTGCGATCAGCGGCGCGGGCGAGATCGAAGGCTCGGTCTCGGGCGGCTGCGTCGAGGGCGCCGTGGTGGTCGAGGCGCTGGAGGCGCTCGAGGCCGGCGCGGCGCGGGTGCTGGAATACGGCGTCTCGGACGGCGATGCCTTTGCCGTGGGCCTGGCCTGCGGCGGCACCATCAAGGTGCTGGTCGAACCCATCGGCACCGCCCTGCCCGAACCTCTGCTGGCCGAGCTGACCGCCGCCCGCGCCGCCCGCCGCCCGGCGGCCTATGTGGTCAACATCGAGAGCGGCGCGCGCCGGCTCGACAGCGCGGGCCACGCCAGCCGCTTTCGCATGGACCGCTCGGGCTTCGAGCCGGACGGCGAGACCTTCGTGGCGATCCACAACCCGCCGCTGCGGCTGATCGTGGTCGGCGCGGTGCATATCGCCCAGCACCTGGTGCCCATGGCCCGTGACATCGGCTATGACCCGGTGGTGATCGACCCGCGCGAGAGCTTTGCCTCTGCCGCCCGTTTTCCCGACACCCGCCTGCTGCACGACTGGCCCGACGCGGCGGTCGACGAGCTTGGCCTCGACAGCCGCACCGCGCTCTGCCTGCTGACCCATGACCCCAAGCTCGACGATCCGGCGCTGATGGCGGCGCTGGCGGCGGATGTCTTCTACATCGGCGCGCTGGGCTCCACCCGGACCCATGGCAAGCGGCTCGAAAGGATGACCGAGGCCGGCTTTGCGCCAGAGCATTGCGCCCGCATCCACGGCCCGATCGGGCTTGATATCGGCGCTGCCAGCCCGGCGGAAATCGCCGTTTCCATCCTTGCCGAGATGATCCGCGTTCTGAGGAAAGGCGGATGAAATTCGGCCCTCTCCCGCTGGCCGAAGCCGAAGGCGCGGTGCTTGCCCATTCGGTGCGGCTCAACGGCCAGCGGCTGCGCAAGGGGGTGACGCTGACGCCGGCGCATCTGGCCGATCTCGCCCGGGCCGGCGAAACCGAGGTCATCGCGGCCCGGCTCGACCCCGGTGACGTGCACGAAAACCAGGCCGCCGCCCGGCTTGCCGCCGCCCTGGTGCCCGATCCGCAGGCCGCCGGGCTGCGACTGACCAAGGCGTTTACCGGCCGGGTCAACCTGCTGGCCGAGGGCCCCGGCGTGGCGATGCTCGATGTGGCGCGGCTGAGCCGGCTCAACCTGATCAACCCGATGATCACCCTGGCCACCGTACCCGCCTGCCGGCAGATGGCCGAGGGCGGCATGGTCGGAACGGTCAAGATCATCTCTTACGCCGTTCCCGGCGCCGACCTGGCCGCCGCCTGCGAGATCGCCCGCGGCGCGGTGCGGCTGGCCCGCCCGGTGCTGGCCACCGCGACGCTGATCGTGACGGAAATTCCCGGCGGCGCCGGCGAAAAGGGCGTGCCGGCCATCCGCGGGCGGCTCGCCGCGCTGGGCATGACGCTCGACCAGGTGGTCATGGTGCCGCACAGGATGCCGGAGATTGCCGAGGCGCTGGGCCGCGTCGGCAGCGATCTGGCGCTTGTCCTCACCGGATCGGCCACCTCAGACCCGCATGACGTGGCCCCCGAGGCACTGCGCCAGGCCGGTGGAACGGTGGAGCGTTTCGGCATGCCGGTCGATCCGGGCAACCTGTTGTTTCTGGGTGCGCTTTCGGGGCGTCCGGTGATCGGCCTGCCGGGGTGCGCCCGGGCACCGGCGCTCAATGGCGCCGATTGGGTGCTGGCGCGAGTGGCCTGCGGGATCGCGGTCAGCCATGCCGACATCGCCGCCATGGGAGTCGGCGGGCTGCTCAAGGAGATCCCGACGCGGCCGCAGCCGCGGCGCGGCTGACACCCCGAGAAGCCGCGCCCGTTCGAGGCCGGGCGCGGCTTGTCCTGTTGGCGCTGCCTTATTCGGCGGCGGCCGGCGCTTCGATGCCCAGCGCATCACGCACCCGTTCGAGCGCGGCCGTGAGCAAATCGGGATTGTCGCGGGCCTGCTCAAGCGCCTGTTTCAGCGGCGTCTTGAGCAGCGGGCTCACCTCTTCGGAGTCGTCGATCAGCGCGATCACCGCGTCGTAGTCAAAGCCTTCGACGGTCAAAAGCTCTTGCGGAGACGCCGGCGCGGCGGTCTCTTCCGCGCCTTCGGTGGGCTCTGTCGCGGGCTCGATGGCCTCGGTGATCGCCGTGCCGATCTCGTCGGTGGTCGCTTCCGCGTCATCAGTGGCCACTGCACTGCCCTCCTCGGCCGGGGCATCGGCCATGTCGGCGGCGGGCTCCGTGGCCTCTGACTCGGCTGTCGCCTCAAGTTCGGGGTCCACCGCTGCCGCGATGCTGTCCGCCGCCTCTTCCGTGGCCTCTGCCAGATCCGCGGCCCTGGCGTCTTCAACCGCCACCTCGGCCGCCGCATCGGCCCCGGCACCAGCCTCCGTGGCGGCCCCCTCCGATTCGGCCCCGGCGCCATCGTTCGCCGCCATGTCCGCGTCGGCGCCTGTGTCCGCGCCGGACGCGTCATCTGTCGCCGCATCGGTGTCCGCCGCAGGATCGGTCTCGGCCGCGTCACCCGCCGCCATGTCCGCGTCGCTGCCCGCATCCGCCGCGGCCGCATCCTCGGCGACCATATCCGCGTCAGCCGCCGCTTCACCCGCCGCCATGTCTGCTTCAGCCTCGCCGGCCATCTCAGCTTCGGACGTCCCGTCCGCCTCGGGCTCAGCGGTCTCCGGCGCGCTGGCGGCTTCGATCGCCTCTTCAAGCTGATCGACGGCCTCTTCCACCGCCCCCGCGACCTCATCGGTCGCCTGTTCGACGGTCTCGATCATCTCGTCGGCCGCGTCCTGCATCGCGTCGGCCGGCTCTTCCGCCTCTTCGGCGGCAGGGTCCAGCTCTTCGGCGCCCTCTTCTTCCGGCACCGCCACCTCTTCTTCAACCGGCGTGACTTCTTCAACCGGCGTGGCGACATCGGCAACCGGAGGCGCACTGACCTCCGGTGTCCGGTTGAGATACACGCCCGCGCCCACCGCCACGGCGGCGACAACGGCAACCACTACCCAGGTGCTGTTCTTCATCTCGTGAAATCCCTCAGACTAGGTTTTCGGGGCCAGCGACGATCCGCGACCCTCTCGCCCCAAGACCTGCGCTGCACTTGCAGCATAGGCAAGGGGAAAAGCGCCCGGGGCGCCCCCCTTGCGCCGATTATACGCTTGAAAGACTGTCCGCCCCCCACTACCTTGCAGCCCTGATTTCATGTCTGAAACTGTCAAAGGAACAACGTCATAGCCCGCAGACCTCACAACGCGCCCCCGACAAGAGACACCGGCCCGCGCGTGAATGAACGTATCCGAGCCCCCGAGATTCGCCTGATCGGCGCCGAAGGCGAAAATGTCGGCGTCGTATCGCCGGCCCGCGCGATGGAAATGGCCGCAGACGCGGGGCTCGATCTCGTCGAGATTTCGCCCAATGCCAACCCACCGGTCTGCAAGATCATGGATTTCGGTAAGTTCAAATACGAACAGCAAAAGCGGGAATCCGAAGCGCGCAAGAAGCAGAAGATCATCGAAGTCAAAGAGGTGAAGTTCCGTCCCAACACGGACACCCACGACTATGACGTCAAGATGCGCAATGTCTTCAAGTTCCTCGAGAACGGCGACAAGGTGAAGGTCACCCTGCGGTTCCGCGGCCGCGAGATGGCGCACCAGAACCTGGGCCGCGAACTGCTGGAACGGGTGGCGGAAGACGTCAAGGAAATCGGCAAGATCGAGAATATGCCGAAGATGGAAGGCCGTCAGATGATCATGATGATCGGCCCGCTGCCACAGAAATAGACGCGTTTCGGCACCGAAACGACAAACGCCGGGGCATTTGCTCCGGCGTTTCGCGTTTGGCGGCTGTGGCGTGACAGGGGCTCTGCCCCTCGGCCTGCGGCCTCACCCCGAGGGATTTGGAGCAAAAGGAAGCAGGACGACGCATCCCCTGCCTCTTCTGTTTGGCAATGCCCTCGGGGAGTGCAGTCAGTCCAGGAAGGCCTTTTCGACCACGTAATGCTGCGGGTTCGAGTTCGCGCCCTCGACCAGGCCGTAGCCTTCGAGCATTTCCTTGAGCTCGAGATTGAACGCCAGGTTGCCGCAGATCATCGCGCGGTCGGTGTCGGGGCTGAGCGCCGGCACCTCGAGATCGGCAAAGGCCTCGCCAGACCGCATCAGGTCGGTGATCCGGCCTTTCTTGGCGCTCTCTTCCCGGGTGGTGGTGGGGTAGTACTTGATCTTCTTCCAGAACCCGTCGCCGATCACCTCGTTCAGCAGTTCGTCGGCCTTCAAGCTCTCGATCAGCTCAGCCCCATAGGTCAGCTCGCCGGCCTCGCGGCAGGTGTGGGTGATGACGATCTCGTCGTAATCCTCGTAGGTCTGCGGCTCGCGCAGCAGCGAGGCGAAGGGCGCAAAGCCGGTGCCGGTGGCAAAGAACCACAGCCGCTTGCCGGGCAGCAGCGCGTCATGCACCAGGGTGCCCACGGGCTTGGGGCGCAGGATGATCTCGTCGCCGGGCCGGATGTGTTGCAGCTTCGAGGTGAGCGGGCCATCCTGCACCTTGATCGAATAGAATTCCAGTTCCTCGTCCCAGGAGGGCGAGGCGATGGAATAGGCGCGCAGCAGCGGCTTGACCTTGCCGGTCTCGGGGTGCGGGTCGCCCATCAGGCCGATCATCACGAACTCGCCCGAGCGGAAGCGCAGGCTGGCGGGCCGCGTCACCCGGAAGGAGAACAGCCGGTCGGTCCAATGGGTGACCGACGTCACGGTCTGGGCGTCCGGCAGGGTGGGCACTTTGATGGCTTTGGCTTCGGTCACGTTGGTCAACTCTGTCATTTCATCCTGCCGGCACGGTTGGCCGGCACCTCACTTTAAACGTTGCTGCAAGGCAGAGAAAGGGACGCGCTGTCGCGGGCGCGTCCCCTGCCCTCCGGTTCTGGCCCGTCAGACGCCGGCGCGCAGCCGCGACTGATAGTCATGGCCCTGCCAGTCGGCGCGAAAGACCCATTGGTCCTCGGGTTGCCGGGCGGCGAGATCGGCGGAGATCTCCACCTCGTCGAAGCCCGCGCGCCGCGCCATGGCATATTGGTCGGCCAGCACATGGCCGCGGGCGCGCAGGCGTCCGGTATACCCCTTGAGACGCAGCAGCCGGGCGATGGTAAAGCCCCGGCCATCGGCGAAGCTGGGAAAATCCACCCGGATCATCCGGAGCCCGGAAAATGTGTCTGCCACCGCCTCGACATCGGCGTCCGAGGCCAGGTCAAGCGCCGTTTCGCCGTCGAAGGCATCGAAAAAATCCTCGGGCGCAAAGCCCGTGTCGCGCACGATCACCGTATCCGTCATGCTGTCTCTCCTTTTCGCACCATCCTGCCGTTGACAAAATGGATGCCGCATTCCTCTTTTTCCTCGCCGCGCCAGCGCCCGGCGCGGGGGTCTTCGCCCGGTTTCACCTTGGACGTGCAGGGGGCGCAGCCGATGCTGGGATAGCCTTGGGCCACCAGCGGGTGGCGCGGCAGGCGGTTTTCTTCCATATAGGCAGCCACGTCGCCCGGCGCCCAGAAAGCCAGCGGGTTGACCTTGATCCGGCCGGTGGCCGCTTCGATCTCGAAGAACTCCATCTGCGCCCGCGTGCCCGACTGAAAGCGTTTGCGGCCGGTGATCCAGCCGTCATATCCGGCCAGCGCCCCGTCGAGCGCTTCGGTCTTGCGCAGGGTGCAGCAGGCGTCGGTATCGGTCTTGTGCAACCGCCCGTCCGGGTCGCGGCGCGCCAGTTCGGCCGGGTCCGCATGGATGGCGCGGACGTTTTTCAGCCCCAGCCGCTCGGCGACCTCGGTCTGATAGACCAGGGTTTCGGCAAAGAGCATCTGGGTGTCGATGAAGAGCACCGGGGTGGTGCGGTCGACCATCGCCACGAGATGCAGCAGCGCCACGGATTCCGCGCCGAAGCTGGAGACCATGGCGATCTTGCCGAACTCGGGCCGCGAAAGCGCCGCCTCGAGCACCGAGGTCGCGCCGTGGTGGCGGAACTCGGTGTTGAGGCTGGCGATGGTGTCGCGCAGGTCTTTTATGTCGGTGACATGGGTCACTGTATCGCCTTTGCGTAGCTTGAAAGGGTGGACGGCCCGGCTGTCTCAGGCGGCCTTCTCGCGGGCTTCCGGATAGAGCAGCGCCTTGAACGGCTCGGCCCCGAGCCGGCGATAGGCTTGCAGAAAGGTCTCGTCGGCGTCGTTGCGCAGGTCGAGATAACCCACCACCAGCCGTTCGATGGCGGGCACGATCTCATCCGCCGAAAAGCCCGGCCCGGCACGGGTGCCGATGCTCGCGGTTTCGGTGCCGTCGCCCCCAAGGGTGATCTGGTAGTTCTCCACCCCCGCCCGGTCGAGCCCGAGAATGCCGATATGGCCCACGTGGTGATGGCCGCAGGCGTTGATGCAGCCCGAGATCTTGATCTTCAGGTCGCCGATCTCATGCTCCAGCTTGAGCTCGTCGAAACGGGTGGCGATCTCCTGCGCGATCGGGATCGAGCGGGCGGTGGCCAGGGCGCAGTAATCCATGCCCGGGCAGGCGATGATGTCCGACACCAGCCCGATGTTGGCGGTGCCGAGGCCTTCGGCCTTGAGCGCCCGGTAGAGCTGCGGCAGCGCGTCCTTGGGCACATGCGGCAGGATCACGTTCTGCTCGTGGCTGATGCGCAGCTCGTCATAGGCATGTTCTTCGGCCAGGTCGGCCATCACCCGCATCTGTGCGCCGGTGGCATCGCCCGGGGTCTTGCCATGCGCCTTGAGCGAGATCGAGACGATGGCATGATCGGCGCGGCGGTGGGCCGCGATATTGGTGTCGACCCAGGAGCGGAAAGTCGGGTCGTTGCTGTAGGCCGCCTCGAAGGCGCCGGTGGCGGCATCGCGGAAGTCGGGCGCGGCGAACTGCGGCTCGATCGCGGCCAGCATCTCCTGATCGACGCCGCCGAACTGCGATTTCAGCAGGTCGAAGCGCTCTTCGACCAGATCGCGGATCTTCTCGAGCCCGTTTTCATGCACGGTGATCTTGATCCGCGCCTTGTACTTGTTGTCGCGCCGACCAAGCAGGTTGTAGACGCTGACGATGGCCTCGAGATAGGGCAGCAGGTCGGCCTTGGGCAGGAACTCGCGGACCACCTTGCCCAGCATCGGGGTCCGGCCGAGGCCGCCGCCGACGTGAATGCGATAGCCGCGCTGGCCGTCCTGTTCGGTGATCTCGACGCCGATGTCATGCGACTTGATGACGGCGCGGTCGTTGGGCGCGCCGATCACCGCGATCTTGAACTTGCGCGGCAGGAACTGGAATTCCGGGTGGTCGGTGGACCACTGGCGGATCAGCTCGGCGGTGGGGCGCGGGTCTTCGACCTCGTCGGCGGCGGCGCCGGCGAAATGATCCGAAGTCACGTTGCGGATGGTGTTGCCCGAGGTCTGGATGGCGTGCAGATTCACCTCGGCCAGCGCGTCGAGCATGTCGGGGATATCCGACAGTTTCGGCCAGTTGTACTGGATGTTCTGGCGGGTGGTGAAATGGCCGTAGCCCTTGTCCCATTTCTCGGCCAAGAGCGCCAGCTGGCGCATCTGGGCCGAATTCAGCGTGCCATAGGGGATGGCGACCCGCAGCATGTAGGCATGCAGTTGCAGGTAGACGCCGTTCATCAGGCGCAGCGGCTTGAATTCATCTTCGGTCAGCGAGCCGTCGATGCGGCGTTCCACTTGTGCGCGGAACTGGCGGTTGCGCTCGGCGAGGAAGGCGCGGTCGAAGTCGGTATAGCTGTACATGTCGTATCCTTGCGTTGGGCTGGGGCGAGATCGGGGTGGACCTCAGCCTTCGGCCTGTTTGCCGTGGAAATAATTCGAGGGGCCGGTGCGGCGGAACTCTTCGCGGAAATGGGTGGGTTCCGGCGTGCCGTCCTTCACCGCCACATCGGCGAGATAGACGCCCACCGCCTCGGCATGGCGCGACGAGGCGTCGAGCAGGCGCACCTCGGCATGGGCCTCGTCGGTGATGACCTCGGCCTCTTTCAGCGCGCGGCTCCAGCGGTCGTCTTCGGTGAGATAGACCACATCGCCCTCGATCAGGGCATTGGCGGTGATCACCTTGGGAGTAAAGGGACGGGGCATCAGGCAAGCTCCTGTGTCAGTGTGAGGTCTTTGTGGGCCATCCCCTGCCGGGCAAGGGCCGCTTCGCGCGGGGCGAGGCCATAGAAGGTGAGCGCGGGGCCATCGACCGAAGCCGCGGCGAGATCGGTGGGAAGATCGGCGAGACAGGTCTCGAGGATGCGTTGTTCGGCGCGCGAGGCATTCTCGATGAGTGTCACCGGGGTGGCGGGATCGGCGCCGTGCATCAGCAGCCGGCCCTGGATGAAACGGGCGGATTTCTTGCCCATGTAAATCGCCGCGACCTCGCCCTCGCGTGCCAGGGTGCGCCAGTCGTGATCGGCAAAGCCCTTGGTGTCGTGACCGGTGAGGAAGCGGACCGAGGAATTGCGGCCGCGCTTGGTCAGGCTCTGGCCGATGGCGGCGACGGCGGCCGAGGCCGAGGTGATGCCGGGCACGATATGCCAGCTCACACCGGCGGCCTCGACCGCGTCGATCTCTTCGTCGAGCCGGCCGAAGACGGTGCTGTCGCCGGATTTCAGCCGCACCACCTGGGCGCCCTGACGGGCATGTTCGACGATCAGCGCATCGATGTCTTCCTGTTTCGTCGAAGGGCCGAAGCCCTCCTTGCCGACGTCGAGCAACAGGGCCTCGCGGCGCGCCAGCTCGAGAATTTCGGGGCTGATCAGCCGGTCGTGGATCACCACATCGGCCTCGTCGAGCGCGCGGCGGGCCTTGAGCGTCAGCAGCTCGGGATCCCCCGGGCCGGCGCCGACAAAGGCCACGTGGCCCTTGCGCGACTGGCGCGAGAGGTGATCGGTCAGCAGGCCCTTCAGCGCCGCATCGGCACCCTCGGCGCCCTTTTCGTCAAAGGCGCGGGGGCCGGCGTTGAAATAGTAATCGGCCCAGAAGTCGCGGCGCGGCCGGCCCATTGGCAGGGCATCGGCCATCTTGCGAAAGGCCTTGCCGATCCGCGCCAGCGGGCCGAGACGCACCGGCAGCCGGGCTTCGAGATCGGCCTTGATGGCGCGGGCCAGCACCGGGGCCGCGCCCTCGGTGCCGATCGCCACGGTTACCGGATCCCGGTCGACGATGGCGGGGGTGATGAATTCGCTGTCATGCAGGTTGTCGACGATATTGGCCAGCGCGCCTTCGGCGCGGGCCACGGCCGAGGTGCGGGCATCTTCGCCCGCGTCCTCGTCGGCGGCATAGAACAGCCGCGCGCCGGCGACATCGCCTTCAGCCAGCGGGCGCCGCACCAGGGTCAGGCGCCCGGCCTCGGCCCATTGCACGATCTCCCCGGCGGGATCGGCGGCATAAACCACGAGCGCAGCCTCGGTCTTGAACAGCAGCCGCAGCTTGGCCAGCGCCGCCTCACCACCACCGGAGACAACAACGCGCTGCCCGGCGAGGTTCACGAAGATCGGAAAATGCTGCATCTGACTCTCCTGCCTGTCCTAGGAGGATATATAGGAAATCTTCCCGTTTTGGCGCTAGTGGGTTGCGGATTTAAGGATGCTCGTTCTAATGGGGCGCAGAGAAGGAACGCTTGTTTCAAAAACGCGGGAAAGGCCGGACAGATGGCACGTATCGACGACACCGATCGGAAAATCCTCAAGGCGCTGCAAGAGGACGCCAGCCGCTCGCTGGACGAGATTGCCAAGGTTGTGGGCTCTTCCAAGACGCCGGTATGGAACCGAATCCGCAAGATGCGCGAGGCGGGGATCATTGGCGCGCAGACCGTGCAGCTCGATGCCGAGAAGCTGGGCTTCGAGGCTTGTTTCTTCGTGCTGATCCGCACCTCGGAACATGATGCCACCTGGCAGAAGGCCTTTCTGAAGGCGCTGAAGGAACGCCCCGAGGTGCAGGAGGCGCATCGGCTGGCCGGCGATATCGACTATATCCTCAAGGTGCGGGTGTCGAACGCGCGGGCCTATGACACGTTTTACCAGGCGCTGATATCAGAGGTGAAGGTACACAATGTCACCGCGCTGCTGTCGATGGAGGAGATCAAGTCGACGACGGCGCTGGCGTTGTGAGCGGCGGCCGATGCTTCCCTGGATCGATGCCGGTCTGTTGACGGATCGGATCAGCCCGGATCGGCCATGAGCCGCGCCTTCTCACCGGGGTCGTTGGGTTTCGAGATCGCCTCGGCCAGCGCCTCGAGGCTGTCGATGTTGTGGCCGGCGCGGAAGGTGTCGACATGCGGCAGCATGGTACGGATGCCGGTGGCGCGGGCGGCGAATCCGTCCCAGCGCAGCAGCGGGTTGATCCAGATGAGATGGCGCGCGGACAGGTGCAGGCGCTCCATGGTCTTGTCGAGCGCATCCGGATCGCCACGGTCGAGCCCGTCGGTGATCAGCAGCACCACCGCCCCCTGCCCCATCACCCGGCGCGACCAGTCGCGATTGAAATCATGCAGGCAGTCGCCGATCCGGGTGCCGCCCTCCCAGTCCTGCGCCTCGGCCCCGGCGGCGGCCAGCGCCGCATCGACATCGCGGGTCGCCAGATGGCGGGTGATATTGGTCAGCCTTGTGCCGAAGGTGAAGGCATGCACCCGGGCCCAGCCCGCGCCCTTCTCGTTCGAGACCGCGTGCAGGAAATGCAGGATGATGCGGGAATAGGTGCTCATCGAGCCTGAGATGTCGCAAAGCACCACGAGGTTTGGCCAACGCAGGCGCGGCTCCTTGAGCGCCAGTTCGCGCAACTGGCCGCCACGACGCATCGAGAGCCGCAGGGTCTTGCCGAAATCCACTCGGTGGCCCTGGTGGCTGGCGCGGGCGCGGCGTGACTTGATCGGCGGCACCGGCAGGGTGAGCCGGGCAAGCATGCGGCGGGCGCGGGCCATTTCCTCGGTGCTCATCTGTTCGAAATCGAGGCTGCGCAGCTTTTCCTCGGCCGACATGGTGCGCGAGGCGTCGACCTCGATCGTCGGCTCCTCTTCGCGCCCTTTCGGCGGCTCCTCGGGCTCTGGCAGGTCGGCGCCGTCAAGCAGCGCCTCGGCGGCGCGCTTCTCGGCCGCCTTGGCGCTGCGCTCTTCCTGCACGCCGCGGATGGCGGGCAGCATCAGCGACATCATGTGCTCCATGTAGCGCGGATCGCGCCAGTAGAGCCGAAAGATCTGGGCAAAGACCACGCGCTGCTCGGGCTTGTTGACGAAAACCGAATGCAGGGTCCAGTAGAAGTCGCGTTTCTCGGTGAAGCCCGCCGCCTCGACCGCGCGGATCGCCTCGATCACCCGTCCGGGGCCGATCGGCAGCCCGGCCTTGCGCAGCGCGCGGGCGAAATGGGTGATGTTGGCGGTGAGGGCCGGGTTTTCCGGCAGCTCGAGCGGGGCGTATTCTGGCATCTGTTGATTTTCGGGGGCGCTGCCCCCGGACCCCCGGGAATATTTTTGGGCCAGGAGAAGGATCAGTCTGTGGATCTGGCGGTTTCGGCGTTCTGGTTCAGGCGGGTTCGAGGGAGGCGCGAGCCTCGTCGAGGATGCGCTTGGCCTCGGAGCCTTGCAGGCGGGCGATGTCGTCCTGGTATTTCAGGATCGCGCCGAGGGTGTCGGAAATCACCTGCGGCGACAGCGCGATGACATCGAGGGCGAGCAGGCATTTCGCCCAGTCGATGGTTTCGGCGACACCGGGGCGCTTGAAGATGTCCTCGGTGCGCAGGCGCTGCACGAAGGCCACGATCTCGCGCGAGAGGGTGTCGGTGGCCTCGGGCACGCGGGCGTGCAGGATCTCCATCTCGCGGCCGAAATCGGGGTAATCGACCCAATGGTAAAGGCAGCGGCGTTTCAGCGCGTCGTGCACCTCGCGGGTGCGGTTCGAGGTCAGGATGACGATCGGCGGTTCCGGCGCCTTGATGGTGCCGAGCTCGGGGATGGTGACCTGGTAGTCTGACAGCGCCTCGAGCAGGAAGGCCTCGAAGGGCTCGTCGGTGCGGTCGAGCTCGTCGATCAGCAGCACCGGGGCGCCGGCCTCGTCGGGCCGCATCGCCTCGAGCAGCGGGCGTTCGATCAGGTAGTCGGGGCCGAAGAGCTCGGATTTCAGCAGGTTGCGGTCGGCGACGCCCTCGGCCTCGGCGGTGCGGATCGCCACCATCTGGGCCGGAAAATTCCATTCATAGACCGCCGAGCCAGCGTCGAGCCCCTCGTAACATTGCAGGCGGATCAGCCGGCGGCCGAGGCCCCGGGCGATGGCCTTGGCGATCTCGGTCTTGCCGGTGCCCGGCTCGCCCTCGAGAAACAGCGGCTTGCCCAGGGTGAGCGCCAGAAAGGCCACCGTGCCGAGCGCCCGGTCGCAGACGTAATCCTGAGCGCCCAGCATGGTCTGAACCGCGTCGATGCTTGCCGGTGTCTGTGTCATTCAAGCCCTCTCCCTTGTGCAGCAAGGGCTACACGCGCCGTCTTTGGGGTCAAGACGACAAAAGTCGCGTTGCCTCCGGTTCGCCCGCCCCGGCGGCAGCGCAATTGACGCAGGGCCGGCAACATGCGAGTTTTTGCAAAAAGATAACCAAGAGGCGGCAGTATCGCGGCGATCCGCGATCACGGGGCGGCAATGCAGAGCGTCAAACACGACGGTGAGGGTGCGGTTTCATGCGCATAGCCGCCGTGACATGTGTCAAGAACGAAGGCCCGTTCCTGCTGGAATGGATTGCCTACAACCGGGTGATCGGCGTGCGCGATCACCTGTTCTATTCCAACGATTGCTCCGATGGCACCGACAGGTTGCTGGATCGGTTGGCGGCGCATGGCGTGGTGGCCCATCTGGCCAATCCGGCCGAAGGCCGCAATTACCAGATGGAAGCGCTCAAACACGCCCGCGGGCAGGAGATGGTGCACGCCGCCGATTGGCTCTGGGTGGCGGATGTCGACGAGTTCCTCAACATCCACGTCGGCGATCACAGCATCCCGGCGCTGATCACGGCCTGTGGCGATCCGCAGGCCATTTCGGTGAGTTTCCGGTTCTTTGCAAATGCCGGGGTCACGCGTTTCGAAGACCGGCCGGTGATCGGCCAGTTCACCCGCTGCCACGCCCCCGACCTCTGGTGCGGCGAGAGCGCGATCGAGGTCAAGACTTTGGTGCGGCGCGATTTTCCGCTGCAATATTACGGCGCGCATCGACCGTTTCACAAGCCAAACAAAGCGGCGGCACCGGTCTGGAAGGACGGTGCGGGGCGCGATGTGCCCGAGGCCTTTTTGCGGGCCGCCAACAAGCGCCGGATCCGCAAGTTCCCGGCCAAGGGTGCGCGCAGTTTCGCCACGCTGAACCATTACGCGCTGCGCTCGCTCGACAGTTACCTGGTCAAGAACGACCGCGGCGACGTCAACCGCGAGAACCGGGAATTCGACGACAGTTACTGGCGCGAGCGCAACGACGGCGCCTGCGAAGAGCCCTCGATCCTGCGGATGCTGCCGAAGCTCGAGGCGCAGATCGCGGCCCTGAAGGCGCTGCCCGGCGTGGCGGAACTGCATGCGGAATGCGTGCGCCTGCACCGGGCGCGGCGCGATGCGCTGGTGCAGCAGGCGCGCTATCAGGCGATGCAGGCGCAGCTGCGCGCGGCGTCGACCCTGCCGCCGGGCGAAGACGAGCTCTTGGCGCGGATCGGCGCCGCGCCGGTTCTGGCCCTGCCATGAGCCGGTTGCGGGTCATCAACCTCGGGCTGCCGAAATCGGGCACCACCACGCTGGCCCGCGCGCTGCGCAAGGCCGGGCTGCATGTGGCCGATCACCGGATCAAGCCGGTGCAGACCGACGAGGCCGCACTGCACGGGCGGTTCGTCGGCGAGATGATGTATGATGGCTATTTCCTGCGCGGCGATCCGCTGCACGGGCTCGACGTCTTTGACGGTTTTGCCGAGATCAACGCCCTGCGCCCGCCGCGCTCGATCTGGCCGCAGTTCGATTTCGGGCTGCTGGCCGCCATTCGCGCCTGTCACCCGGGCACGCGGTTTCTGGCGACCTGGCGGCGGCCCGAGGAGATCGCGGATTCCATGCTGCGCTGGTCGAACCTCGGGACAGAGCGGCTCCCGGCGGCGGATATTCCCGGCCTGCCCGCCGGCTATGGCGTGACGACCCGCGAACGCGAGACCTGGATCGCCGGGCATTACGCCGCGCTCGACCGGTATTTCGCCGGCTGTGAGGAGTTCCTGCGGATCGACGTGGCCGATGGGGCGGCGCCGGCGCGGATCGGCGCGTTCCTGGGCCGCGACCTGCCATGGTGGGGCAAAACCAACGTGAACCCGGTGCGCGCCGCGCAAGAGGATGACAGCGCATGAAAATCAGCCTGCATATCGGGCCCGACCTCTGGGCCACGACACGGCTTCAGCAGGTGCTGGACGCCAAGCGGCGGCAGCTCTTGCGCAATGGCGTGCTGTTTGCCCGCACGCCGGGCGCGCGCAACCACACGCGGCTGTTCATGGCGGTGAGCGATCCCGGCGCGGTGGACACCCTGCGCCACAACCGGGGCTTTGCCGCGCCCGAGCGGCAGGCGCAGCTGCGTGCCGATGTGACCGAGGCGCTGGCACGCGAGGTCGAGGCCAGCGGCGCCGGGCATCTGATCCTCTCGGCGCATCAGTTCGGCAGCAGCCTGCTGACCGGCTCCGAGCTGGAGCGGCTGAAGGCCGTGCTGGCGCCGATTTCCGACCGGGTCGAGGTGATTGCCCATCTGGACTGCCCGGCGCGGATGCTGTTGCGGCAGTATATCGTGCAGGTTCTGGATGGGCGGATGCGGCCGCTCGAGCTCGAACTGCGGCTGGCCGATTGCCCCGACTGGTGGGCGGCGGCGCTGGCCGACCGGCCCCGGGCGCGCCCCGACCAGGGGATATTCCCCGAGGTGCAGATGGCGCCGGCCTGGCTCGACTACCCCGCCCTGCGGCGCCATTGGGAGGCAGTCTTTGGCGCCGGATCGGTGCGGTTTCGGCCGCTGGACGTGGCGGCACTCTGCCGCGAGGATGTGACCGAAGAGCTGCGCACCTGCCTTGGCCTCGACGCGCAGATCGGCAAGCATGAGGCGATCACCGCGCCCGCCATGCCGTCGGCGGAATGGATGGCGCGCGCGCGGCAGTTCAACGATGTCCTCACCCGGCTTCTGGCACAGGGCGATCACCGCGTATCGCGGCAGATCTGGAAACGGATGCTGGGCTATCTGCGGCTGCCCGGCCCGGCGATGCAGGCCGGAACGCTGGCGCCGATCGCCGCGCGGTTTGCCGGCGACCTGGCGGCGCTTGCGCAGGAGACGCCGGCCCTGGCCCCCGCCTTTACCGCCGACCGACCGCTCGCGCGCTGGCAGGAGGCCGAGACGACGGAGGGCTACCGCGCCTCGCAACACCTGCTGGCGGCCCTCCCCCGGATCGAAAAATCCACCCGCGAGGCGCGCGCCGCCGACCGCGCCGCAAACGGGGCCGATGTCGCGGGGCTGTCGCGTCAGGCCGCCGCACTGATGCCGCAGCTGGCGAAAGAGAAATTCGCGCAACTGCGGGGCGGGCCATTCGCGCCGCACAACCGGCTCGGGCGGGTCAACGAGGAAGAGCTGGCGCAGGCCTTTGCCCCGGCTCCGGCGCGCCGCCTGCCGCCGGGCTCGAGCGGCAATGTCATTGTCGGCTGCATGAAGAACGAGGCGCCCTACATCCTGGAATGGATCGCCTATCACCGCGCCATCGGCATCGACAGTTTCCTGATCTACACCAACGGCTGCGCCGACGGCACCGACGAGATCCTCGATCGCCTGCAAACCCTTGGCGTGATCGAGCACCGCGACAACGAGAATTGGTCGGGCAAGTCGCCGCAGCAATATGCGCTCAACCAGTCGCTTAAGGAGCCTGTGATCCGCCAGGCCGAGTGGATCATTCATATCGACGTCGATGAATTCATGAACATCCGCTGCGGCAATGGCACGCTTCAGGATTTCCTCGACCGGGTGCCCGAGGCCACCAATGTCGCCATGACCTGGCGGCTGTTCGGCCATAACGGAGTCACCAGTCTCGGCGACGACTTTGTCATCGACCAATTCGACAGCTGCGCGCCGAAGTTCTGCCCCAAGCCGCACACCGCCTGGGGGTTCAAGACCATGGTGCGCAATATCGGCGCCTACGAGAAACTCTCCTGCCACCGGCCCAACAAGCTTGTGCCGGACATGGCCGAGCGGGTGCATTGGGTCAACGGCTCGGGCCTGCCGATGGGCGACGAGGTCAAGAAGAACGGCTGGCGCAATTCCAAGCGCTCGATCGGCTATGACCTCTTGCAGCTCAACCACTACGCCCTGCGCTCGGCCGAGAGCTTCCTGATCAAGCGCCAGCGCGGCCGGGCGCTGCATGTCGACCGGACCATCGGGCTGAACTACTGGATTCGCATGGACTGGAACGATCACCGCGACATCACCATCAAGCGCAACCTGCCGCGGGTGCGGGCGGAATACGACCGGCTGCTGGCCGATCCGGTGCTGTCCGAGTGGCACGCCAGGGGGCTGGCCTGGCACCGGGCCAAGGCCGCCGAGTTGCGGCAGGTGCCGGAATTCGCCGAGCTTTACGACCAGGCCATGGCCCTGCGCCTGACCGAAACCGAACGCGCGGCCTATGCGCTGGCGCTCGACATGGAGACCTGAGATGAACGTCGAGACGCCGCCCGCCCGGGGCTTTATCCGCTCGCGCGGGATGCGGGTGCCGCGCCATCCCGGCATCACCACAGGCCGGATTCGTGCCGCGCTTCGGGCCGAGACCTTTGAGCGCAAGGAATGCGAGGCCGTGATGCGTGTGGTGCAGCAAGGCGACCGGGTGCTCGAACTGGGCGGCGGCATCGGCTATGTCTCGACGCTGATCGCCACCCAGCGACAGGCCCGGCGGCTGGTGAGCTACGAGGCCAACCCGGCACTGATCCCGCATATCCGCCGGATGCACGCCGCTAATGATGCCGAGCGGATCGAGCTGCGCAATGCGCTGCTCACCCCCGAGGGTGGCGCCCCGCTGCCGTTTTACCTGCGCAAGAATATCCTCAGCTCGTCGCTCGATGGCACCGTCGATCCTGGCGCCATCACCGGTACCGTCGAGGTCGCGCGCCAGGCCATCGGCCCGGTGCTCGAGGAGGTGCGGCCAGAGGTGCTGATCTGCGACATCGAGGGCGGCGAGGCCGAGCTTTTGCCGGCCGGCGACTGGTCGTCGCTGCGTGCGGCGGTGATCGAGCTGCATCCGCAATGGATCGGCCAGTCCGGTGTTCAGGCGGTGTTTGACGCCATGCAGGGCGCGGGGCTGAGCTATTTCCCGCGCGCCTCACATGGCAAGGTCGTGACCTTCCGCCGGGGATGGTGAGCCGCATGTCCCCCGCCGGAGCCCGCTGATGCAGGCCACCGCCGTCCTGTGCCTGCGCGACGAAGGCGCCTTTGTGCTCGACTGGCTGGCGCATCACCGGACGGTGGGCTTTTCCCATGTGGTGATCTGCACCAATGATTGCGCCGACGGCACCGATCTGATCGCCGACCGGCTGGCGGCGCTGGGGGGCGTCACCCACATCCGCAACGACGGGCCCTATCATCAGGCCGGTATCCAGTTCACCGGGCTGAAGCTGGCGGGCAAGGTCAAGCCGGTGCGCAAGGCCGACTGGCTGATGGCGCTCGACATCGACGAATTTGTCAACATTCACGCCGGCGGCCACCGGCTGCCCGATCTGATCGCCGCCCTGCCCGGAGCCAGCGCCATCACCCTCACCTGGCGGTTGTTCGGCAATGCCGGCGAAATTGCCTGGCGCGACGCCCCGGTGCCCGAGGTCTTTACCCGCGCGGCCCCCGAGGTGATGCATTGGCCGTGGCGGGCGCAGATGTTCAAGACGCTCTATCGCAACGACGGCAGCTTCCGGCAGTTGGGGGTGCACCGCCCGCGCGGGCTGCGCGACGGCCGCGCGGTGCAGTGGCGCGATGGCGCGGGCCGCACGCTCGATTTGCAGGCGCATGACCGGCGGGTGTTCTCGCCGCTGGGGCAACGCCATTGCCGCCTCGCCCAGCTCAATCACTACGCGCTGGGGGCGATGGAAAGCTTCGTCCTGAAATCCGCCCGCGGCCGGGCGGTGCATTCCGACGACCGGCTCGGCATGGACTATTGGACCGATCGCAATTTCAACACCGAGGAAGATCGCAGCATCCTGCGGCTTGGCGCCGAGGTGGCCGCGGAGCGCGCCCGGCTGGCCGCCGACCCCGAGCTGGCCCGTCTGCATGCCGCGGCGGTGGCCTGGCGTCATGCACGATTTGCCGAGCTGATGCAGACCGAGGACTACCGCGCACTCTTCGGCCGCCTGATGATGACCCCGCCGTCGCATCCCCTCCCGCGCGACGCCGCCCGCAAGCTGATCGTCCATGCCCGGCGAAGCCAGGGACTAAGCCCCTGAATAGGCAGAATTCGTCAGGAATTCGCCTTGTTCCCCGGGGAATTCTTCCAACTTTCGCCTAAATTGTCGTTTAACCCTGAGGTAATCGCGCAAAAGCCGCGTGCGCTCCGAGGAATTGACGATGCAGGACACGCTGAACACATTTGACGCGCCGATGACTTCCTTGCCCAAGGCAAAGTGGTTTGGCGCGCTCAAGGACATCGCCGAGGAAGAGGGATTCTATGCCCCGCTCGGCCCGAAACACGCCGCCGCCTTCATCGAGGAAGGCGATACGCTGCTGGTGACCTTCGAAAGCTTTCAGGGCATCCAGGCCCTGTCGGAGACCGGCCAGCCGCTGGGCTTCGATCTGGTGCGCGCGATGGGCTGGTCGCATCTCGGCGTGGTCTGCGACGGCGAGACATGGTTCCGCACCGGCGAGGTCTATGAATTCTTCGACGAGTTGACCGACGACGGCTTCTTCGACGAATTCGACCGGGTGATCTTCTATGGCGCCGGGCCCTGCGGCTATGCGGCAACGGCCTTTTCGGTGGCGGCACCGGGCGCGACGGTGGTGGCGATCCAGCCGCAGGCGACACTCAATCCGCGGCTTGCCGGCTGGGACGACCGGTTCACCGATCTGCGCGCGATGGATTTCACCTCGCGGTACGGCTATGCCCCCGACATGTCGCAGGGCGCCGATCAGCTGTATGTGATCTATGACCCGCGCGAGCCGCTCGACGCGATGCATGCCGCGCTCTTTCACGGGCCGCAGACCACGCTGCTGCCGGTGCCGGGCCTCGGCGACACGATCCAGAGCGACCTGCTCGAGATGTCGGTCCTGTTCCGCATTCTCGCCAAGGCCGGCACCGGCAAGCTCGATCCGCAAAGCTTCTACCGGCTGATGCGGGCGCGGCGCAGCCATCCGCCCTATTTGCGCAACCTGCTCGGCGCGCTGGATCGCGACCGGCGCACCGCGCTGGCCGAACGGCTCTGCCGCTTCGTGGTCTCGCGTCAGAGCGCGCCCAAGTTCCAGCGCCGGCTCGACGAGATCGTGGCCGACAAGAAAAAGGCCGGCTAAAGCCCTCTGGCACCCCTCACGCGGCTGGTGTAACTGCTGGCGCATGACCCAGAGCCTGACCCTCCGCCGCCCCGACGACTGGCACCTGCATCTGCGCGACGGCGCCATGCTGCGCGCCGTCCTGCCCGAAACCACGCGCCATTTCGCCCGCGCCATCATCATGCCCAATCTGGTGCCCCCGGTGGTCACCGGCGCCGATGCCGCGGCCTATCGCGACCGCATCCTGGCGGCGCTGCCCGAGGGCGCGGATTTCACCCCGCTGATGACGCTCTATCTGACCGAGGACACCGACCCGGACGACCTGGCCGCCGCCCATGCCAGCGGCCTGATCACCGCGGTCAAGCTCTACCCGGCCGGTGCGACGACGAATTCCGCCAGCGGCGTTCAGGATTTCGACAGGGTCCGCCCGGTGCTCGAACGGATGGCCGAGATCGGCTGCCCGCTCTGCGTCCATGGCGAGATGGTCGATGCCGATATCGACATCTTCGACCGCGAGGCGGTGTTCATCGACCGGGTGCTCGACCCGATCCGCCGCGCCACCCCCGGCCTGCGGGTGGTGATGGAGCATATCACCACAAAAAACGGCGTCGATTACGTCAAGGCGAACGACCGCGACCTCGGGGCCACGATCACCACCCATCACCTGATCATCAACCGCAACCACATCCTGGTCGGTGGCATCAAGCCGCATTACTACTGCCTGCCGGTGGCCAAGCGCGAGGAACACCGCCTCGCTCTGCGCGCCGCCGCCACAAGCGGAGACGCGCGCTTCTTCCTCGGCACCGACAGCGCGCCGCATACCGACCCGAACAAGGAAAGCGCCTGCGGCTGCGCCGGCTGTTTCACCGCCACCAACACCATGGCCCTGCTCGCTCATGTCTTCGAAGAGGAAAGCGCGCTCGACAAGCTCGAAGGCTTTGCCTCGCTCAACGGCCCCGGCTTCTACGGCCTGCCGGTCAACGACGCCACGATCACCCTCACCAGGGGCGACGCCGTGACCTTCCCCGACAAGATCGAGACCGAGGACGGCCCCGTCACCGTCTTCGACCCGGGCGTTCCGGTGCATTGGCATGTCGCCTGATCTTCTTCTCTTTCCAAATACGCAATCCACCGCCTGCCACAGCAACGGACCCTCGCCATGATCCCCTCGACCTATCCCGCCAAGGAAGAAATCGCCCGCCTGACCGCCCGCATGCTGCTGGAAATCGGCGCGGTGAATTTCAACACCGACGCGCCCTATACCCTGGCTTCCGGCCTGCCCTCGCCGAGCTACATCGACTGCCGCAAGCTGATCTCCTTTCCGCGCATCCGGTCGACGCTGATGGACTTCCTCGCCGTCACGGTGATGCGCGAGGCCGGTTTCGAGGCCTTCGACAATATCGCCGGCGGCGAGACGGCCGGCATCCCCTTTGCCGCGCTGGTGGCCGAGCGCATGGCGCTGCCGATGACCTATGTGCGCAAGAAGCCCAAGGGCTACGGCCGCAACGCCCGGATCGAAGGTGCGATGTCCGAAGGCGAGCGGGTGCTGCTGGTCGAGGACCTGACAACCGACGGCGGCTCCAAGCTGTCGTTTGTCGATGCGATCCGCGAGACCGGCGCCAGCTGCGGCCATACGGCGGTGATCTTCTATTACGACATCTTCCCCGAGACCGAGAAGACGCTGGGCGATCACGGTGTCGCGCTGCACCATCTCTGCACCTGGTGGGACGTGCTGGCCGAGGCCAGGCGCCAGGGCAAATTCGCCGCCGAAACGCTGACGGAGGTCGAGACCTTCCTGAACGATCCACGTAAGTGGCAGGAAGCCAACAAGAAATAAATCCACCTGTGGACGGCTGGGGAAAACCCGGCCGCGACTCACCGGTACATTCAACATTTGGCAGAACGCCTGTAATCGGCTACCATATGAGCCGAGGCAAAAGCGATGTGACCTAAGGTCACAAAAGTTATCCCTGCGGGGTATCCACAGCGTTATCCAGATGGATTGGTGGCCCCGGTTTGGCTAGAACTGGGCACCATGGGGCAAAGACAAGAGCGGGCACAATGAACGAGATCACAACGATCAATCCCACAGGCGTGGAGATTCAATCCGAAGAGACAATGCCGCATTCGATCGAGGCCGAGCAGCAGCTTCTGGGGGCAATTCTCACCAACAACGACGTCTACGACCGCATCGCCTCGATCATCGGCGCGCGGCATTTCTACGAACCGGTGCATGCGCGGATATTCGACATCGCCGCCGCCCGCATCGCCAAGAACAACCTGGCCTCGCCGGTCACGCTCAAGGCCTTCATGGAAGATGACGAAGGCCTTCAGGAGCTGGGCGGCGCCGCCTATCTGGTGCGGCTGGCGGGCGCGGCGGTCAGCGCCTTTGCGGTGCGCGACTATGCGCAGATGATCTATGACCTCGCGGTGCGCCGCGACCTGATCGGGCTGGGCCGCGACATCTCGGCCAAGGCAGCGCGGGTCGATGTGGCGTCAGAGCCGCGCGAACAGATCGTCGAGGCCGAGCAGAAGCTCTACAAGCTGGCCGAACAGGGCCAGACCGAGGGCGGGTTCCAGTCCTTCCTCAAGGCGGTCACCGATGCGGTCAATGTGGCCAATGCCGCCTATCAGCGCGAGGGCGGGCTGGCCGGGCTCTCGACCGGGCTGATCGACATGGACAAGAAGCTGGGCGGGTTGCACCCTTCGGATCTTCTGATCCTGGCCGGGCGGCCCTCGATGGGCAAGACCTCGCTGGCCACCAACATCGCCTTCAATGTGGCCAAGGCCTACAAGCGCGGCCTGCGTCCCGATGGCAGCGAAGGCGCGATCGACGGCGGCGTGGTGGGCTTCTTCTCGCTCGAGATGAGCGCCGAGCAGCTGGCCGGCCGTATTCTCGCCGAAGCCTCCGAGATCTCCAGCCACAAGATCCGCCAGGGCGACATGACCGAAGAGGAATTCCGCCGCTTCGTCGATGCCGCCAAGGCGCTCGAGGCCTGCCCGCTTTATATCGACGACACGCCGTCGATTCCGATCTCGCAGCTTGCCGCCCGTGCCCGGCGGCTCAAGCGGACCCATGGGCTCGACCTTCTGATCATCGACTACCTGCAACTCGCGCGCGGCACCGCCGACAACCGGGTGCAGGAGATCGCCGAGATCTCGATGGGCCTGAAAGCCATCGCCAAGGAGCTGAACATTCCCGTGGTCGCGCTGTCGCAGCTCTCGCGTCAGGTGGAAAGTCGCGAGGACAAGCGGCCGCAGCTGTCGGACCTGCGGGAATCGGGCTCGATCGAACAGGATGCCGACGTGGTGATGTTCGTGTTCCGCGAGGAATATTACAAGGAACGGGAAAAACCCGGCGATCACGAACTCGACAAGATGGCGGAATGGCAGGAGGCCATGTCACGCCTGCACGCCAAGGCCGAGGTCATCATCGGCAAGCAGCGTCACGGCCCGATCGGCACCGTCGAGCTGAGCTTTGAAAGCCAGTTCACCCGTTTCGGCAACCTCGTCAAACCCTGGCAACAGGACGGCGGCGGCCAGAACTTCTAGAACTTTCGGAGCCGCGGCAGAGGCCGGGGCTTCCAGGAATAATCGAGCGAGGGCAGGTTTGCGGGTCGGACAGGGCAAGGTCCGGCCCGCAGTCATTCCGAGGCCCGCCGCCGCCCCTTGGCGGAGAGCCGCGAATGCACGCGGCGGTTCTGAATTCCCCCTTGACCTCGGGCACGCGCCGCCCGACTAAGCCCGCATGGCACAGGCGAAACTGACAATCGATCTCGACGCGCTGCGCAGCAATTGGCGCGCGCTCGACGCCCGCTCCGAGGGCGAAACGGCGGCAGTGGTCAAGGCCGACGGTTATGGTCTTGGTGCGCCCCGCGTGGCGCGTGCGCTGGCCCGCGCCGGGGCCCGCCGGTTCTTCGTGGCGCTGGCCGAGGAAGGCGCCGCCCTGCGCGAGGCGCTGGGTCCGGGGCCTGAGATCTGCGTCTTTTCCGGGCATATGCCGGGCGATACCGACATGATCAACGATCTGTCGCTGGTGCCGATGATCAACAACATCGACCAGATGCTGCGCCACGTCGAGGCCCTGCCCGGCGCGCCCTTCGGCATTCAACTCGACACCGGCATGAATCGGCTGGGCATGGAGCCTGCCGAATGGGCCGCGCTGCGTGACATCGCCCTGGCCCAGAACCCGGTGCTGGTGATGAGCCATCTGGCCTGCGCCGATGATGCGGCACATCCGATGAACGCGCGACAGTTGCAGGCCTTTCGCGAGATGACCGATGGCATCGATGTGCCGCGTTCGCTGGCGGCGACGGGCGGCATTCACCTCGGGCCGGACTATCACTTCGACCTGACCCGCCCCGGCGTCGGGCTTTATGGCGGGCTGCCCTTTGTCGATGCGACCCCGGTGGTGACGCTCGAAGTGCCGGTGATCCAGGTCCGCGAGCTGGAGCCGGGCGAGACCGTGGGCTATGGCAACAGCTTCACCGCCAGCCGTCCCAGCCGCATCGCCACGATTTCCGCCGGCTACGGCGACGGCATCCTCCGAGGCATGGGGCCCAGGGCCAGTCTGATGGCGGGCGAGACGCGCTGCCCGGTCGCGGGGCGGATCTCGATGGACCTGATCGGCGTCGACGTGACCGATGCGCCGGAGTTGCCCGACAGGCTCGAGCTTCTTGGCCAGCACCAATCGATCGATACGCTGGCCGGATGGGCCGACACCATCGGCTATGAAATCCTGACCTCGCTGGGCGCGCGGCTGAGCCGGGTCTATCGCGGCGAATGAGCGGTCTGCTGTCCCCTGTCGCGGCGCTGGGACGCAGCGTGCTGGCGCTTCTGGCCTATGTCGGACGGGTGGCGATCTTTGCCGGCGCGACGGTGGCCCATGTCTTCCGGCCCCCCTGGTACTGGCGCGAGTTCGGCTGGGCGCTGATGCAGATCGGCTGGCTGTCGCTGCCGGTGGTGGGGATGACGGCGCTGTTTACCGGCGGCGCGCTGGCCTTGCAGATCTATGACGGCGGCGCGCGATTCCAGGCAGAATTCGCCGTGCCCTCGATCGTCGCCATCGGCATGGTGCGCGAGCTGGGCCCGGTGCTGGGCGGGCTGATGGTGGCGGCGCGGGTGGCCTCGTCGATTGCCGCCGAGATCGGCACCATGAAGGTGACCGAACAGATCGACGCGCTGGTGACGCTGTCGACCCATCCGATGAAATACCTCACCGTGCCGCGCGTGGTGGCGGCGACGCTGGCGGTTCCGGTGCTGGTGGCGGTGGGCGACAGTATCGGCATTCTCGGCGGCTACCTCGTTGGGGTGACGCGGCTCGATTTCAACGCCGCCGCCTACCTCAAGAACACCTTCGACTTCCTCGAGCTCTGGGACGTGACCTCGGGGCTGATCAAGGGCGCGGTCTTTGGCTTTATCGTCGCGCTCTGCGGCTGTTACTTCGGCATGAACTCGGGCCGTGGCGCCCAGGGCGTCGGCCGGGCGACAAAATCGGCCGTGGTCACCGCCTCGGTGCTGATCTTTGCCGCCAACTACATCCTGACCGAGGTGTTTTTCGCGGCATGATCACCCTTACCGACGTGCATAAATCCTTTGGTGACAACCACGTGCTGCGAGGCGTCAGCCTGCATGTGCCCAAGGGCCAGTCGATGGTGATCATCGGCGGCTCGGGCACCGGCAAGTCGGTGACGATCAAATCGGTGCTCGGGCTGGTCGAACCCGACAGCGGCCGGATCGAGGTCGATGGACGCGAGGTGCACGAAGGCGACCGCGATGCCTTTCTGGCGCGCTTCGGCATGCTGTTTCAGGGCGGCGCACTGTTCGACAGCCTGCCGGTCTGGCAGAACGTCGCCTTTCGACTGATGCGCGGCGCGCTCAAGCGGCCGAAAGAAGAGGCGCGCGAGATCGCCGTCGACAAGCTGCGCCGGGTCGGGCTGCGCGCCGCAGTGGCCGATCTTTTCCCCTCGGAACTCTCCGGCGGCATGCAGAAACGCGTCGGCCTCGCCCGCGCCATCGCCGCCGATCCCGAGATCATCTTTTTCGACGAGCCAACCACCGGTCTCGATCCGATCATGGCCGGCGTCATCAACGAGCTGATCCGCGAGATCGTCACCGAAATGGGCGCAACGACCATGACCATCACCCATGACATGACCTCGGTGCGCACCATCGCCGACCGGGTGGCGATGCTGCATGACGGGGTGATCCAGTGGGAAGGCCCGATTTCCGAGATGGACGGCGCCGATGATCCCTATCTGGCTCAATTCATCCGTGGCCGCGCCGACGGCCCGATCGAGGCGGTGCGATGACCTTTTTGCAACCGAGCCCGGCAGTGATGGCGCTGCTGAGCCTTCAGACCTTTCTCTATCTGCCGCTGCTGGCGATCCTGGCTGCCTGTCGCACCGGCGCCGCGCGCGGCCCGAGCCGCTGGCTCGGGCTGGCCAGCCTGGCGCTGGCGCTGCTGGGCATGGCGGCGCATTTCGGCCCGCCGCTGCTCAACCTCTACACCGGGCCGCTGCCCCGGCTGGCGACGCTGATGACCAAGCCGGCGGGGGGCATGATGCTGCCGCTGATCGCCTCTTTGCCGCTGCTGGCCTCCGGCTTTGTCGCCGGGCGGGCATGGAAATGGGTCGACTGGGCGCATGTTGTGCTGCTGGCGGTGCTGCTGGGGCTTTGGGGATATACGCGGTTTTATTGAATGCGGCGCCTGCGGAGAATGAAATCCGGCCTGCGGCGCAGGTGCGCGGCCGTGCGGAGACATGACAAGATGCGCTGGATCAACCTGTCCTTGCTGGTGCTCTTTCCGGTGGCCTGGTTCGCGCCTCTGATGCAGGCCGGGCTGCTGCCGCTTTTCGGGCTGGAACGGATCAGCGTCATCACCGGGCTTCAGGCGCTGTGGTCGAGCGACGTGGTGCTGGCGCTGGTGGTTACGCTCTTTGCGCTTTTCGCCCCCTACCTCAAGACCATTGGCCTGGCGCTGGTGCATTTCGGGCTGGCCGATCCGCGGCTCTTGCCGGCGCTGACCCTGCTGGGCAAGCTGGCGATGGCGGATGTCTTTTTGATCGCGCTCTACATCACGGTGATCAAGGGAATCGGCGTCGGGCGAATCGAGACGCTCTGGGGGCTGTATCTCTTTACCCTGTGCATTCTGACGTCGATTGGCTGCTCAATTCTCACAAAGCGTAACGAATCGAAATATTGATCACAGCAGATCGGCAAAGGTTGACCGACAATCAAATACTTCTAGGTCGAAAAGTCGCAGGCCTGCATACTCCTCTGGGCCGCCCATTTTCAGATCCTAGGGGGATCATATGCGCAATTTTCACACTGCCCTGCGGCTGGCCGCCGTAGTTTTCCAAATGATTTTCATGGCCTTTTATGCCGTGGCCGGCATCGGCCTGCTCGGTTTTACAATCGCGAGTGCCCTGGGACAAGCCTCCTGGCTGACTCTGCCCATCCAGTTCGGCAGCAATCCGCCGGTCGATCTGGGCTGGATTGTCCAGATTGCCTTGACAGCCATGGTGCTTGGCCTGGTCGTCTATCTGCCATCCAATCAGCGCATCTTGCGCCTGGAGAACAGCCATCGCCGTTTTTCCATCAACATGCAGGATGTCGCCCGCGCCTATGACGCCGTCCACAAGGCCGACCGCGCCGGCGTCTTCGAGCTCAAGTCGGAATTCGACGCGGTTCGCGAACGCATGATCTTTCTTCGCAACCACCCCGATCTGAACGTGCTCGAGACCGATCTTCTCGAGGTGGCGGCCCAGATGGGCGCGATCAGCCACGAATTGGCCGAGGTCTATTCCGACGAAAAGGTCGATCGGGCCCGCGCCTTCCTCGCGCAGCGCCAGCAAGAGGTGAAGATGATCGAAGAGCGGCTCGACGAGGCCAAGGTGATCGCCAACGACATCCACAACTGGGCGATGCGGGTCGAGATCGAGGAAGATATCGCCCGCTCCGAGATCCAGCGGCTGTCGGAGCTTCTGTCCGACGTGATGCCGGAACTCGACCTGCCCGAAGGCGCCGACCTGCGGCAGGCCAGCCGGATGGCGAATGGCCGGATGATCGAACTCGCCGGGCGCCAGGCCGCCGAATAGCTCAGGATCGACTTGGCAAGGCGTCTGTCCTCGGGCATGACGCCTTATGGCCAAGACGAAAGCATCCTTTTCCTGCACCGCCTGCGGCAATGTCACCACCAAATGGTCGGGGCGCTGCGAAGCCTGCGGCGAATGGAACTCGATTTCCGAGGACAGCGGCATATCCGCCGGCCCGGCGGGAAAATCCCTGGGCGACGCCCGTGGCCGCGCCGTGGCGCTGTCCGACCTCTCGACCGAAGAGACACCCCCGCCCCGCACCCATTCCGGCATGGACGAGCTGGACCGGGTGCTGGGCGGCGGGCTGGTTCCGGCCAGCGCCATCCTCGTCGGCGGCGATCCCGGCATCGGCAAATCGACCCTGCTGTTGCAGGCCGCCGCGCGCTTTGCGGGCGCCGGGCTGAAAACCGTCTACATCTCGGGCGAAGAGGCCAGCGCACAGGTGCGGATGCGGGCGCAGCGGCTGGGGCTGACCCAGGCCGAGGTGCGGCTCGGCGCCGAGACCAACCTGCGCGATATCCTGACCACGCTCGATCAGGAGCGGCCGCAACTCGCGATCATCGATTCGATCCAGACCATGTGGGCCGACAACGTGGGCTCTGCCCCGGGCTCGGTGTCTCAGGTGCGGGCGGCGGCGCATGAGCTGACCTCCTTCACCAAGCGCAAGGGCATGTCGGTGATCCTGGTCGGCCATGTGACCAAGGACGGCCAGATCGCCGGCCCCCGGGTGGTCGAGCACATGGTCGACACCGTGCTCTATTTCGAAGGCGAACGCGGGCATCAGTTCCGCATCCTGCGCGCGGTCAAGAACCGGTTCGGCCCGGCGGATGAGATCGGCGTCTTCGAGATGACCGGCAGCGGCTTGCAGGAGGTACTCAACCCCTCGGCGCTGTTTCTCAGCGAACGCGGCACCCCGGCCCCCGGCTCGGTGGTGTTCTCCGGCATCGAGGGCACGCGGCCGGTGCTGGTCGAGATGCAGGCGCTGGTCGCGCCGACGCCGCATGCCCAGGCGCGGCGCTCGGTCGTCGGCTGGGACGGCTCGCGGCTGGCGATGATTCTCGCGGTGCTTGAGGCGCGTTGCGGCATCCCCTTTGCCGGGCTCGACGTCTACCTCAATGTCGCCGGCGGCATGAAGGTCAGCGAACCGGCGGCGGATCTGGCCGTCGCGGCGGCATTGCTTTCCGCGCGCGAAGATGCGGCATTGCCGCCGGAAACGGTGGTTTTCGGCGAAATCAGCCTATCTGGTGCCCTGCGCCCGGTGGGTCAGAGCGAAAACAGGTTGAAAGAAGCGGCCAAACTTGGTTTTACATCCGCGATCGTGCCCGAGGGCGGCAAGATGTCGGGCAACGGCGGCCTCTCGCTCAACCGCATGGCCGATCTGACCGCATTCGTGGGCGAAACGTTTGGTGCCGGGTAAGCGGCACCGCCAAGGGCAGTGAAGGGCAGGACATGGAAGGTTTTACACTGGTTGACGGCATTGTGGCCGTTGTCATCGTGCTATCCGCGCTGCTGGCCTATTCGCGCGGCCTTGTGCGTGAAACCATGGCGATTGCCGGCTGGGTCGCCGCCGCGATCCTCGCCTTCATCTTTGCCCCGCAGGTCGATCCGCTGGTCAAGGAAATTCCCGTGCTCGGCGATTTCATCCGCGACAGCTGCGAACTGAGCATCATCACCGCCTTTGCCGTGGTCTTTGCCGGAGCGCTGGTGGTTGTCTCGCTCTTCACGCCGCTGTTTTCCTCGATCGTCCAACGCTCGGCGCTTGGCGGACTGGATCAGGGGCTCGGTTTTCTCTTTGGCGTAGCACGCGGCATCCTGCTGGTGGCAATCGCCTTTTTTGTCTACGAGACGGTGATTAGCAGCCAGGACATCGCGATGATTGACGATTCGCGCTCGGCGCAGGTCTTCGGCCGGATGACTGACGCCATCGAAGAGCGCAATCCCGAGCAGGCGCTGGGCTGGGTCACCACGCAATACGAAGAGCTTGTCGGCGTCTGTGACGCCCCGGCCGAGTAAGCCCGCCCATCCTCGCCCGCACGATCCGGGACAGCGGCTGTTCCCGCAGCTGGTCCTGATCGGGCGGCCTGTGGCTCTCTCTTGGGCGCTAAGGACGGTGCTGGGTGCCGCAACGTAAGGTGCTCGCACGCCAGTTTTGCACAAGTCCGTCATAGTTCCGTGACATGTGCGCAATGAGGGCTTAAGTAACCCCCGTAAGCCACAACGGATTCGGAGCCACCCCTTGGCCGACGCCCAGATGCCCCCCGCCCACCCTTTCGATGACGACAAACTCAAAGAAGAATGCGGCGTTTTCGGCGTTGTCGGAGTAACCGACGCCGCCAATTTCGTGGCGCTCGGCCTGCACGCGCTTCAGCATCGTGGCCAGGAAGCCGGGGGGATCGTCTCGTATCACCCCGATCACGGCTTCAACTCGGCCCGTCGCTTCGGCTATGTGCGCGACAACTTCACCAAGCAATCGCTGATGGAAACGCTGCCCGGCGATCTCGCCATCGGTCATGTGCGCTATTCCACCGCCGGATCGAAAGGCCAGACCGCGATCCGCGATGTGCAGCCGTTCTTTGGCGAGTTCTCGATGGGCGGCGCCGCGATCGCCCACAACGGCAATATCACCAATGCCGATGCGCTCCGGCGCGAGCTGATCGAGCGCGGCTCGATCTTTCAGTCTTCGTCGGACAGCGAATGCATCATCCATCTGATGGCCCGCTCGCTGCAACGCCGGGTGCCGGAACGGATGCAGGACGCGCTGCGCCGGGTCGAAGGCGCCTTTTCCGTCGTGGCAATGACCCGCACCAAGCTGATCGGCGTGCGTGATCCGCTGGGCGTGCGCCCGCTGGTGCTGGGCAAGATCGGCGACGAGGGCTATGCGCTCAGTTCCGAGACCTGCGCGCTCGACATCATCGGCGCCGAACTGGTGCGCGAGGTCGAACCCGGCGAAATGGTGGTGATCGAGGGTGGCAAGGTGCACTCGCACCGGCCTTTCGCCCCCGCCGGTTCGCGCTTCTGCATCTTCGAACATGTCTACTTCTCGCGTCCCGATTCCATCCTCGGCGGCCGCTCGGTCTATGAGACCCGTCGCCAGATCGGCGTCGAACTGGCCCGCGAAGCCCCGGTCGAGGCCGATCTCGTCTGCCCGGTGCCCGACAGCGGCACTCCGGCGGCGATCGGTTTTGCGCATGAGAGCGGCATTCCCTACGGCATGGGCATCATCCGCAACCAGTACATGGGCCGCACCTTCATCGAGCCGACCGAGCAGATCCGCAACATGGGCGTGCGGCTCAAGCTCAATGTCAACCGCGCGCTGATCGAAGGCAAGCGGGTGATCCTGGTCGACGACTCGGTCGTACGCGGCACCACCAGCCGCAAGATCAAGGAAATGATCCTCGATGCCGGCGCCAAGGAGGTGCATTTCCGCATCGCCTCTCCGCCCACCGCCTGGCCCTGCTTCTACGGGGTCGATACCCCGCAGCGCGAAAAACTGCTGGCCGCGACCATGAGCGAAGACGAGATGCGCGATCACCTGGCGGTCGATTCGCTCAAGTTCATCTCGCTCGACGGCCTTTACCGCGCCGTGGGTGAGGCCGAGGGCCGCAACAAGGCCTGTCCGCAGTATTGCGACGCCTGTTTCTCGGGCGAATATCCGGTCACACCGGCGGATATGATCGAAAAAGGCTTTGAAATGAAGGCGGCGGAATAACTTCGGGGCAATCCCGCCGGACGCGAAACGCGACCGAGTGCCGCAACAAGCCGTAATCTGCCGCCCCGGTCGCGCATCGGGGCGCCATTCTGCCGATGATCTTTCGGTCACTTTCCCTATCCCACCGAACTGCATAGATGCCTTTCGCAGCATCGCAGTGCGACCACCTGCTCGATAGGTTTGCGGTGCTTTTACGTATGGGGAAAGCCACATGGCACAGACTGTCAAAATCACACCTGAAACCCGGGCGGCGGCGACGCAGAAAGCCGAACTGCCGATGACCGAAACCGTTCTGCTCGGCACGCTGACATCGCAATCCGGCACCAAGGCCATCCTGCGCAACGGCTTTGGCGGCGTCTCCACGGTCAGCGTCGGAGAACATATCAATGGCGGCGAAGTCACCGCGATCCGCGATGGCGAGGTCTACATCTCGCAAGACGGGCGTGGCATCAAGCTGACCATTCCCGGCTCCTGACCGGCCGCGATCCGTCCGGGACATGGCGGCGCCCCGAGCGGGGCCGCCATTTTCCGGCGACGCCCGCTTGACCTTCGCGCCGAACCGCACCAAACCCGGGCGCATGACCGAGAAAACCGCCCTGATCACCGGCGCCTCCCGCGGGCTTGGCGCCGCGCTGGCCGAAGCGCTGGCGCCGACGCATCACATCATCGCCGTGGCCCGCACCACCGGCGCGCTCGAAGAGCTTGACGACCGGATCCAGGCCAGAGGCCATAGCGCCACCCTGGCGCCGATGGACATCACCACCGAGGCCGCCATGGCGCAGCTCTGTCGGGGCATCCATGACCGCTGGGGCAAACTCGACCTCTGGTGCCACACCGCGGTGCATGCCGCGCCGCTGACGCCGGCCGATCACCTCGACATGAAGGACTGGCAGAAAAGCATAGAGGTCAATGTCACCGCGCTGGGCCGGTTGATCCCCTTTATCGCGCCCCTGCTGGGCACCGAGGGGCAGGCCGTGTTCTTCGACGATCCGCGCGCCGGGCAGAAATTCTTTGCCTCCTACGGCGCCACCAAGGCGGCGCAGATCGCACTGGCGCGCAGCTGGCAGTCAGAAACCGAGCTCATGGGCCCCAAGGTGCATGTGCTGGAGCCGGCGCAGATGCCAAGCGGCACCCGGGCACGGTTCTTTCCCGGTCAGGATGCCGGCGAACTGGCCCGCCCGCGGGACGAGGCGGCCCGGGTCCTGGCGACGCTGGGGCTGGGCTGAGACCAGCCCCGCCAGCATGGTAAATCGGCACCGGTCCGGGGACGGATCGGCCCTGCCCCGGCTTGCCCCGGGGCCCCTGCTCCACTAAGCAGAAGCGAGTTGTTCCCTGGGGTATTCATGCGCATTCTCATCACCAATGACGACGGCATCAACGCATCGGGCCTGAAGGTTCTGCATCAGATCGCCACCGAGATCGCAGGCCCCGACGGCGAGGTCTGGACCGTGGCCCCGGCCTTCGAGCAATCGGGTGTGGCGCATTGCATCTCTTACACCCATCCCTTCATGGTCTCGGAAATGGGCAGGCGCCGCTATGCCGCCGAGGGCAGCCCGGCAGATTGCGTCATGGTCGGCCTGCACGACGTGATGAAGGACAACAGGCCCGACCTTGTGCTCTCGGGCGTGAACCGCGGCAACAATTCGGCCGAGAACGCGCTTTATTCCGGCACTCTGGGCGGCGCGCTCGAGGCCGCGCTTCAGGGGCTTCCGGCGATGGCGCTGTCGCAATACTATGGCCCCGAGAACCGAGACCTCGACGATCCTTTCGAAGCCGCGCGCCAGCATGGCGCCGATGTCGTCCGCCGGGTGCTCAAGGCGCGCCTGGCCAATCCCTCGGCCTATCAGCTGTTCTACAATATCAACTTTCCGCCGGTCTCGGCCAAGAGCGTCAAGGGCACCCGCGCCACGCCGCAGGGCCTGCGCGAGAACACCGCCTTTAGCGTCGAACCGCAGCTCTCGCCCTCGGGCCGGCGGTTCTTCTGGATCCGCGGCGGCGACCAGCGCGCCCCGGTGGCAGCCAACAGCGACGCCGGCGTCAATCTCGACGGCTATATCTCGGTCACCCCGATGCGCGCCGATCTGACCGCGCCGGATGCGCTCGAGGCGTTGCGGGGCGTACTGGAATGAGCCCCGAAGCCGAACGCAAGATGCAGTTCCTCTATGCCGTCCGTTCCAAGGGCGTGACCGACCGGCGGGTGCTGATGGCGATGGAAAAGATCGACCGCGCCGATTTCATCCAGGGCTTCTTTTCCGAACGCGCCTATGAGGACATGCCCCTGCCGATCGCCTGCGGCCAGACCATCAGCCAGCCCTCGGTGGTGGGGCTGATGACCCAGGCGCTCGACGTGCAGCCGCGCGACACCGTGCTCGAGGTCGGCACCGGCTCCGGCTATCAGGCGGCGATCCTGAGCCAACTGGCGCGACGCATCTACACCGTCGACCGCCACAAGCGGCTGGTGCAGGGGGCGCGGGCGGTGTTCGACAAGCTCGACCTGGCCAATATCACCGCCTTCACCGCCGACGGCTCCTTTGGCCTGCCCGATCAGGCCCCGTTTGACCGCATCCTCGTCACCGCCGCCGCCGAAGACCCGCCCGGGCCGCTTCTGGCGCAGCTGCGGGTGGGTGGTGTCATGGTGCTGCCGGTGGGCCAATCGGACGCCGTACAGCGCCTGATCCGCGTAAAACGCGGGCCGGAGGGCTTTGAATACGACGAATTGCGCGCCGTGCGCTTTGTGCCGCTGGTCGAAGGGCTTGGGCGTGACACGTGAACGGTGTATAGAAATGTTAACGTCAAATCCGGGCCAACCGGACGAAGTTTGAGGGATATCGAGATGTGGAGTTTTCCGCCCCGCTTTCCGGTGATCATGGCTGGCTCGGCGCTGGCCGTTCTGGCGGGCTGTGAGAGCCTGCCCAACGATTTTGATCTGCGCGGCAAGATCGGCGACAGCCGGTATGACACGTCCGAAGCGGCGCGCAATGCCACAGCGAACCGGCCAAGTCCCGACGATCGCGGGATTATTTCCTATCCCAATTATCAGGTCGCTGTGGCCCGGCGCGGCGATACCCTGGGCGGACTGGCCGGACGCATCGGCATGAACGTGGCCGATCTGGCGCGGTTCAACGGCATGCGGCCCGACGACAGCCTGCGCGCCGGAGAGGTCATCGCCCTGCCCTACAAGGTCGATGAACCCGCCGCAGGCCCGATCCGCCCCGCCTCCGAGGCGCGCGACCTCACTGCGATTGCCGGTGCCGCCATCGACAATGCCGCCGCCACGCCGGTGCAGACAAGCGAACTTCCGCCGGTCCAGACCGGCACCGAGCCGGTGCGCCACCAGGTCGCGCGCGGCGAGACCGCCTTTACCATTTCGCGGCTCTACAATGTCTCGGTGCGCTCTCTGGCCGAGTGGAACGGTCTCGACCAGGAATTTACCGTGCGCGAGGGGCAATTCCTGCTGATCCCCACCGTGCGCGAAACGGCCGCCGTCGCCGAGCCCGAACCGCTGGAGACCTCCGAACCCGGCCAGGGCTCGCCCACGCCGACCCCGCCGAGCGCCGCCAAGCCGCTGCCCGCCGCGACGCCGGTCGCCGCCGCAACGCCGGTGCCGACGCCGCCTTCGCCCGATCTCGGCAAGGAGCAGACCAAGGCCCCGGCCAAGGCGACACGCATGCAGATGCCGGTCAGCGGCTCGGTGATCCGCGAATACGCCAAGGGCCGCAACGACGGCATCGACATCGCCGCCAGCGCCGGAACCCCGGTCAAGGCCGCCGAAGCCGGCACCGTGGCCGCGATCACCGCCAGCGCCGACCAGGTGCCGATCGTGGTGGTGAAACATGCCGACAACGTGCTGACCGTCTATGCCAATGTCGATGGGATCACCGTCAAGAAGGGCGACAGCGTCAGCCGCGGCCAGACCCTGGGCAAGGTGGCGGCGGGCGATCCGGCCTATCTGCACTTCGAAGTGCGCGAAGGTTTCGAAAGCGTCGACCCCCTGCCCTACGTCCGCTGATCCGAGGTCGGTTGCTTGAGGCGGGGGGCCCCGGGTCAAGCCCGGGGCGGGTTGTTTGCAGTCGGCTGGCGGCGGTGGGCCGCTCTAGCCACAAGATCTGTAAAACACTCGTCATGCGAGCGCAGAGCGTGTCATGCGCGGGCCGCTGTTGCTGCGTCGAGACCGGGCATCGGAGCCGGGCCAGCGGCGACCCGCGGGATGCCGCTGCGACGCTGGCAATGGCCACGCTTTATGGCAGCCCAGCCCGTAGAACACCTGATCAATGCACTTGGAGCGGCCAAAGCGGCAGCCCGATGGGGCGGGCCGCCACTGACCCGGCGGGCTGCGCCCTTGTTCCGGGCCCGGCAGGATGCGAGCGTGTCGAATAGGACTTTGCCGCGCGGTGGTGCCGCCCGATCGGATCCGGCCCAGGCAAGCCGCCAGCCTCAGCTCAGCGCCACACCCCTGCGGCCTGCGAGGTCGGTAAAGAACTGCCAGGCCACCCGGCCGGACCGACCGCCGCGGGTCGCCTGCCATTCGACCGCCTCGGCGCGCAGCTCCGCGCTGTCGATCTCCAGACCATAGGCCGCGCAGTAGCCGCCGATCATCGTCAGGTATTCGTCCTGGGTACAGGGATGGAACCCCAGCCAGAGACCAAAGCGGTCCGACAGCGAGACCTTTTCCTCGGTCGCCTCCGACGGGCTGATCGCCGACGACCGTTCGTTCTCGATCATGTCGCGCGGCATCAGGTGGCGGCGGTTCGAGGTGGCGTAGAACACCACATTGTCCGGCCGGCCCTCGATGCCGCCGTCCAGCACCGCCTTGAGCGACTTGTAGTGCTGGTCGTCATGGCTGAACGACAGGTCGTCGCAGAACAGCACAAAGCGCTCCTTGCGGCCGCGCAGGAGCCCCAGCAACCGCCCCACCGACGGCAGGTCCTCGCGTTGCAGCTCGACGATCTTGAGCCCCTCGCCCTGGCGCAGAACCTCGGCGTGCACCGCCTTGACCAGCGAGGATTTCCCCATGCCCCGCGCGCCCCAGAGCAGCGCATTGTTGGCCGGCAGGCCGCGCGCGAACTGCAAGGTATTGGCCAGCAGGGTGTCCCGCGCCCGGTCGACACCGATCAAAAGCGCGATGTCCACCCGGCTGACCTCTGGCACCGGTTGCAGCCGATCCGGCTCCACATGCCAGAGAAAGGCCTCGGCGGCGGTGAAATCAGGCGCGTCCAGAGGTGCGGGCGCCATCCGCTCCAGCGCGGCGGCGATACGTTTCAAAGCTTTACTCATTAACTCTTGTCCGGTTTTCCAAGATCATCTTCGTCCTCGTCGAATTCCGACATCAGCGGATCATCGGCAAGGTCTTCGCTCTCTTCTTCATCCTCGAACCACAGGCCCTGTGCGCGCAGATCGGCCTCGCGCTTGCGGTCGACCCGGCGCACCAGGAAGATCGACACCTCGTAGAGCCCGTACACCACCACGAAAAGGATCACCTGGGTGATCACATCGGGCGGTGTCACCAGCGCTGCCAGCACCAGGATGCCGACAACCGCATATTTGCGCACCGCGCCCAGGCCCTCGGCATTGACCAGCCCGGCCTTGCCCATCAGCGTCAGCAGGACCGGGAGTTGAAAGCAGAGGCCGAAAGCGACGATGAACTTGATCGTCAGGTTCAGGTACTCCTGTGCCGAGCCCTGGAAGACCACCGACAGCCCCTGCTCGATCTCTTCGCCGACCACCGCCTCGCCTTCGGCGCCGAACTGCTGGAAGCCGAGGAAGAAGTCATAGGCCAGCGGCGTCACCACGTAGAAGGCAAAGGCGGCGCCGAGGAAGAACATGAACGGCGAGGCGATCAGGAATGGCAGGAAGGCGCCTTTTTCCGACTTGTAGAGCCCCGGCGCAACAAAGCGCCACAACTGGTTGGCAATAAAGGGAAACCCCAGGATGAAGCCCCCCAGGAACGAGACCTTGATCGCCACGAAGAAACCTTCCTGCGGCGAAATGAAGATCAGGTCGCAATCCTGCCCGCGCTCGGCCAGCACCTGGCAGAGCGGATCGGTCAGGAAGTTGAAGATCGGCGTGGCCACGGTGAAACAGATCACCATGCCGATCAGAAAATAGACCACGCAGCGGATCAGCCGCGTGCGCAGTTCCGCCAGATGCTCGATCAGCGGGGCCGAGCTGTCTTCGATCTCGTCGCTATGGCTCATCAAAGGTCTTTCGTGTCCTTGGCCGGCTGGTCGGCCGCCGCTTCCGCTGCCTCGGCGGCCTTGATCGCCTCATCCGCCTCGCGCCGCTTGCGTTCCGCCGCGGCCCGCGCGGTGGCGGCCTGGATCTTTCTGGCCTGTGCGTCGCGCTTGGCGCTTTCGGCGTCGTCGGGCTTGGGCGCGCTGGACGTATTGTCGCCCTTGGAGCCGCCGGTCTTCTTGCCGTTTTCCAGATCGCCCAGCGGATCGGCCACCTGCCGCGCCGCATCCTTGACCCCGTCCATCGCCGATTTCATCGGGTTGGTCGCGGTGTGGATGGTCTTCTTGATGTCGCTCACCCCGGCTTCGTCGGCGGCCTCGTTCATGGCGCGGCTGAATTCGCGCGCCATGCCGCGGGCGCGACCCACGAACTCTCCCGCGCGGCGGAACAGCACGGGCAGGTCCTTGGGGCCGACGACGATCAGCGCCACCACCCCGATGACCAGAAGCTCGGTCCAGCCAAGGTCGAACATCTGCGGTTAAACCTTGTCTTTTTCGTCGTTCGGGGTGACGTCCTTGGCGCTGTCGCCGGTCTTGTCATCGAGTTCGTCACTCTCTTCGCTGCCGTCCTTCACGCCTTTCTTGAACGCGGTGATGCCTTTGCCCACCTCGCCCATCAGCGACGAAATCTTGCCGCGCCCGAAAAGCACCAGCACCACGACGGCAATCAGAAGAAGGCCGGGAAGGCCGATATTGTTCAGCATGGGTTCTGTCTCCACATCTCGCGCCCGCGCCAGCCGCGCGGCCTCTCGCTGCCTTGCATAAAGCCTTCGCCCCCGCCCTGAAAGTGGCAAAACACCCTATTCCGGGGCGCGGGGCGTGGCAATTTCGGGCGCATTTTGACATAGCATTGTCAGGTGACAGATTATTGTCAGTAATGGGCAAAAACTGGGGGCGAATCACGCGATGAAACGGGCCGACCGGCTGTACCGGCTGATGGAGCGTCTGAAGGATGGCTCGCTGCACCGCGCCGAAGATCTGGCGCGCGAACTCGGGGTCTCGGTGCGCACGATCTACCGCGACATGGACACGCTGATCGAAAGCGGAGTGCCGGTGATCGGCGAGCGGGGCCTGGGCTATTCGGCGCAGGCGGCGATCACCCTGCCGCCGATCAACCTCACCGATGCCGAGCTCGAGGCGCTTCATCTGGGGCTGGCGGTTGTCGCGCGCTCCGGCGGGGACGGGATGGAAGAGGCCGCCCGCGCGCTGATGGCCAAGATCGACGCGCTGCTGCCCGAGGATCACGCCGCACCGACGCAATTTGCCTTTGCCGCCTACCCCTTCGAGGCGGCGGCGCGCGGCTTTCGCCACATGCCGGCCTTTCGGGCGGCGATCCGCGCCCGGCAGAAGCTGCGGATCACGCTGAGCGACGGCACGCGGCACGACCTGCGGCCGCTGGAGCTGCGTTATTGGGGGCGGATCTGGGCCTGCGTCGGATGGAGCGAGAGCGCAGGTGATTTCACCAGTTTCCGCATCGACCAGATCGAGGCGCTGGCGCCCCTGCCCGGCCTCTTTGTCGAGGAGCCGGGCAAGAGGCTACAGGATTATCACGCGCGTCCGGGCCGTTAGGGCTTGCGACGCGGCGGCTGGTTGCCGCCCTTGCGAGGGCCTGCGGATTTGCCCGGCGGGGTGAAGCGCTTGGAGGTGTCCGAGGCATTGGCGCGCGGCTTGGCCGGCTTGCCCGGCCCTTTGCCGCCGGGAACACGGCCCGCCAAGGCCTTGCCCGGCGCCGGTTTTCCGGCCGGTTTGCCGCCGGGCTTGCCGCCCGGCTTGAACGGTTTTCCCGGCTTGTCGCCACGGTGTTTCGGCGCCTTGTCGAAATCGCGCGGCTTGTCGTCACGGCGCGGCGCATCCGCCGATTTGCCGCGTTTCTTCGCCGGGGCATGGGTTTCGGGATCGACGGGTTTGTAGGGTTTCGGCGCCGGGCGCGGCTTCGGTGCCTCGTCCCGCGTCGGGCGCGGCGCGTCGAAGTCGCGCTTTGGGCGCGGCCCGTCGAAATCGCGTTTCGGGCGCGGTTTGCCCGACCCGCGGTCATCGCGTGGCGGGCGCGGACCTTGCGGCGGCGCCTCGGCCGGACGCACGGTGATATTCTCGTCAAGCACGTTGCCCGCGCCGAGATTGGTCAGGAAGCCGGGTGCCACGGCTTCGGTCAGCTCGACGAAGGTCTCGTTCTGCTGCACCCGGATGGCGCCGATCGCGTCCTTGTCGAGCCCGCCGGCGCGGCAAAGCAGCGGCAGAATCCAGCGCGCCTCGGCCCGGTCATCGCGGCCCACCGAGAGCGCGACCCAGGTGCTGGGACCGAAGGGCTTGCGCTCCTTGCGCTCGGGGCGGGTGTTGGGATCGGAAAGGTCTTCGGGCGCGGAATAGCGCGACCGCGCCAGCCGCAGATAGGCGGCGGCGATCACTTCGGGACTGTGCAGATCCAGCAGGCGGGCGGCGAAATCAGCCTCGTCGGGCTTGATCTCCTCGGCCCAGGTCGGATCGGCCAGAAGCCGCTCTTCGTCGCGGCGCAGGATCTCGTCGGCGCCAGGGGCCTCGGTCCATTCGGCGGTGACCTTGGCCATCTTGAGCAGACGCTCGGCCTTCTTCGTCACCTTCGGCGGCACGATCAGCGCCGAGACGCCCTTGCGCCCGGCGCGGCCGGTGCGGCCCGAGCGGTGCAGCAGGTTTTCGTAGTTCGACGGCAGCTCGGCATGCACCACCAGTTCGAGATTGGGCAGGTCGATGCCGCGCGCCGCCACGTCGGTGGCGACGCAGACCCGGGCCCGCCCGTCCCGCATCGCCTGGAGCGCATGGGTGCGCTCGCTCTGGCTCAGCTCGCCCGACAGGCAGACCACGGAAAAGCCGCGGTTGGCAAAGCGCGCGGTCAGCCGGTTCACCGTGGCGCGGGTATTGGCAAAGACGATGGCGTTCTGGGCGTCGTGATAGCGCAGCACGTTGATGATGGCGTTTTCCGCATCCTGCGGCGCCACCCGCAGCGCCTGATAGGCGATATCGGCGTGCTGGCCCTTTTCCGCCAGGGTGGTGACGCGCACGGCGTCGCGCTGGTAATTCTGCGCCAGCTTGACGATCATCGGCGGCACCGTGGCCGAGAACAGCAACGTGCGGCGCTCTTCCGGCGCCTCGCCCAGCATGAATTCGAGATCCTCGCGGAAGCCGAGGTCGAGCATCTCGTCGGCCTCGTCCAGAACCACCGCGCGCAGGTCGCCCATCTCGAGCGAGCCGCGCTGGATGTGGTCGCGCAGCCGGCCCGGGGTGCCGACGACGATATGCGCGCCGCGCTCCAGCGTGCGGCGTTCGTCGCGCATGTCCATGCCGCCGACACAGGTTGCCATCCGCACACCGGCCTTTTCATACAGCCAGGTCAGCTCGCGGCTGACTTGAAAGGCCAATTCGCGGGTCGGCGCGATGATCAGCGCCAACGGCGCCGCGGCGGGACCAAAGCGGCCCGTCTCGTCCAGCAGCGTCGGACCGATGGCGAGGCCGAAGCCCACCGTCTTGCCCGAGCCGGTCTGGGCCGAAACGAGAAGGTCGGAACTGGCCAGCTCCGGGTCGGTGACTGCCGTCTGCACCGGGGTCAACGTGTCATAGCCACGCTCGGCAAGCGCATCGGACAGGGTCTGGATCATGTGGAAAACCGTTCTGAGTGGCGGGCGGCATGGTGCCAGCCCTTCTGCCCCGAAGGACAGGTTGCGAAGCCGCCCGCCTAGCGCAAAGCGCGGCGGATGTACATGGTCAATTGCCCCTGGCGCGATCTGTCGCAGCGGAGGTCAGCCGACGCGGGGAAAGACGAAACAGCGGTCGCGGCGGATCGTGAGCCAGAGCGGCGTGCCTTTCTTGGGCAGAAAGACATTGGGCACCGTCGCGCGCAGGCTGGTGTCGTCGTGGTCCATGCGGAACTCGACAAGGCTTTCCTTGCCCATGAAGCGGGCGCGTTCCACCACGCCGCGCGCCGCCACGCCCCGTTCGGCGGTGGGGTGCGGGCCCTGACCCGCGCGATCAAAGTCGATGCCGACGTGCTGCGGCCGAAAGACGATCTCGACCTGGGCGCCGTCCGGCAGACCGGGCGCCAGGAAATCGCCGAACGGCGTATCCACCAGCGCGCCGTGAACTTCGCTCTCGATCACGTTGACATCGCTGAAGAAAGCCACCGCCGCCTTGTCCTTGGGCGCGCGGTAGATATTGTAGGGCGCGCCCTGCTGCACGATCCTGCCGTCGCGCATCAGCGCGATCTCGTCGGCCATGCGCATCGCCTCTTCCGGCTCATGGGTGACCAGCAGGACGGCGGTGTCCTCTTCCTTGAGCACCGCCAGGGTTTCGTCGCGGATGCCGTCGCGCAACCGGTTGTCGAGGCCGGAAAACGGCTCGTCCATCAGCATGATCTTGGGCTGCGGCGCCAGCGCGCGGGCCAGCGCCACGCGCTGCTGTTCGCCGCCCGAAAGCTCATGCGGATAGCTGTCGATGAACCGCTCCAGACCGACCTTGGCCAGCATCTCTTCGGCCCGTGCGCGCGCCACCGCGCCGCGCTCGGTCAGGCCGAAAGACACGTTGCGCCCCACCGTCAGATGCGGAAACAGCGCGAAATCCTGAAACATCAGCCCGATCGAGCGGCGTTCGGGCGGCACCCGGAACAGGGTGTCGCAGATCAGCTCGCCGTCGACATAGATCTCGCCCGCGTCCTGCATGTCGACCCCGGCGATCATCCGCAGTGTCGTCGATTTTCCGCAGCCCGACGGCCCGAGCAGGCAGGTCACCTGCCCCGGCTGGATCGAGAGCGAAACATCGTCGACCACCCGGCGCCCCTCGAAATTGCGGACGAGGTTGCGGATTTCCAGGCGCGGCGGAGGGAGGGTCTGCTTGGTCTCGGGCGGCAAGGGGGCCTCTCGCGTTTCCCGATCAAAACAATCGGCTTCGGCGTGAGATAACAACCCCGGCCCCGCCCTGCAAGGTCAGTCCAGCAAGGTGAATTCGGCCTCGGCCACCAGACGGCCATTGACCTGAAGCCCGAGCCGCTGCCCCCCGGGAAAGAGCCGGAAGGTGGTGGCATCCCATTTCAGCCGGTGCCGCTTGCGCAGGGTCAGCGGCGCGCCGGCGGAAAGCGCGGCCTGTTTCAGCTTGAACACCTTGGGCGCGAGCCGGCCATCGGCCTTGCGAAACGAGATCACGTAATCGACCAGCACCGGCACGTCCTCGGGCGCGGTCAGCGAGACGTCGAACTCCAGCGGATCGCCCCGGGCAATCCGCTGGGCCGCCAGCGACAACTGCGCCGTGACCGGCGCATCGGCGCGGTAGCCCAGCAGCTCCAGCGCGCCGGGATGGCCCTGCTTGATCAGCGTGCGCAGGGCATGGCGGGTGATCCAGGTCAGCTCTTTCGGGGTTTGCCGGGCCTCGGCCCGCCAGGCGGCAAGCCGCGCGATCACCACCTCGGGCGCGAGTTTGGCGATGTCGTTCATGTGGTTGGCCACCGAGCGGGTGACATAGCGCGCGGGATCAGCGTGCAGCCTGTCCAGCAGCGGCAGCGGCGCCAGCGGATCGAGCGTGATCGCCCGCGCCCAGGGCAGCCGGGCGCGCGTGCCTTCGCTGACCAGGCGGCGCACATGATAATTGTCGTCCTCCGCCCAGAGCGCGAGCTGCGCCATGGTCTCTTCCGGCCAGCGGTTGAGAAAGGGGCGGATGTAGAACTCCATCGAGAACCGCTGCGTCGCCGCGTAAAGCAGATCAAGCGCGCGGTCGCGGTGATCCTCGAGCCCGTGGCGCACTGCCAGGATGCCGGGAACCGCGTGGATGAAGCGGCCGAAATCGTCATCGCGCAACGCCGGGTCGAGCGGTGGCGGCATGGCGGCGGTGAGCTGATCGGCCATGGTGGGAAAATCGCCGGCGAGCTGCGCCTCGATCCCGTCGGCCAAGGCCTCGAGCCGATGCAGCAGCCCCAGCTCGGGCAGTTGCGGCAGCACCGTCGCCAGAAACCGCTCCGCGTCAAAGCCCGGAACCCCGACGGCGAACTCCTCGGCCAATTGGCCGAGGGTCGCCGCGTTGAACAGATGATCGCGGAGCGAGAAGGCCTCGCTCATAGCGTGGCGTTGACCCCGCCACCGTCGAGCAGCAGGTTCTGGCCAACGATAAAGCCGGCATGGGTCGAGCAGAGGAAGGCGCAGGCGGCGCCGAATTCCTCGGCGGTGCCGTAGCGGCCGGCCGGAATGGTCTTGCAGCGCTGCGCCTTGGCCTCGTCGGTCGAGATGCCCTGTTGCTTGGAAACGCCCTCGTCCAGCGCCTTGGCGCGGTCGGTGGCGTGGATGCCCGGCAGAAGGTTGTTGATCGTCACGCCGCTGCCCGCCACCTGCCGCGAGGTGCCGGCGACAAAACCGGTCAGCCCGGCCCGGGCCGAATTCGACAGCCCCAGCACCGGGATCGGCGCCTTGACCGATTGCGAGGTGATGTTGACGACGCGGCCCCAGCCGCGATCCATCATGCCCGGCACCAGCGCCTGGATCATCGCGATCGGCGCCAGCATGTTGCCGTCGAGCGCCTTGATGAAATCCTCGCGGTCCCAGTCCTGCCACATGCCCGGCGGCGGGCCGCCGGCATTGTTGACCAGGATGTCGGTGTCGCCCGCCGCGTCGAGCACCTTGGCCCGGCCCTCTTCGGTGGTGATGTCGGCGGCCACCGCGGTGACATCGACGCCATGCGCCGCGCGGATCGCCTCGGCGGTGTCCTCCAGCGCCTCCGCGCCCCGTGCGTTGATCACCAGATGCGCGCCCGCCTCGGCCAGCGCCATGGCGCAACCGCGCCCAAGGCCCTTTGAGGCGGCGCAAACCACTGCACGTTTGCCGGCAATGCCCAGATCCATGATATATCTCCTTGTTCTGCTTCGCTTCTGTCCCGGGTTGCCCTAGTATCCTCGATCAGGGGCCCGTGCCGGGAAATCGCCCGCCACTTTTCCCAGTGGTGCCACAATCGGCGGCCAGAGTAAGCCCCAGAACTGGATTTTTCCGCCCGAAACGGGCAATCGGAGAATGGCATGGCACGCGGCACGACCCAGACGCTATCTGTGTATCAGGCCGGCGACCTGACGGTCGTCGACGGCGCCAATCTGGGCGACGATCTGGGATGTGCCGAGGATCTTCAGCATGACGATGTCTATCACCTGCGCGAAGGGGCCCTGCGATCCGATCTGCGGCTTCGCCAGAGCGGGCCCCGCAGCCTGCAACTGGCCGAAGGCAGCCGACTGGGCCGGGCCGGGTGCAATGTCTTTGTCGATTGCTGCATCACCTTCATGTGCAACGATGGCGACACGCTCGATCTGATCGTGCTGGTCGAGGTGGATGCCGAGGGGCTGGTTGCCGCGACCTATGGCTTGCCGCTGGGCCAGCTCCGCGCCAAGACCGATTACCGCATCATCGGCCTCGATTTCACCACGCCCGAGCGGCGCTTTGCCGAAGTCGCCTGCGTGTCCTTCACCCATGGCACGATGATCACCATGGCCAGCGGCGCCCAGAAGCCGGTCGAGGAGCTGGCCGAGGGCGACATGGTTCTGACCCGCGATGACGGCGCGCAGCCGCTGCGCTGGGTCGGCCAGTCCACCACGCGCGCCACCGGCGAAGGGGCCCCGATCCTGATCCGGGCGGGCACGCTCAACAATGCCGGCGATCTGCTGGTCAGCCCCGATCACCGGCTGTTTGTCTACCAGCGCCACGATCACATGGGTGCCGGCCGCTCCGAGGTTCTGGTCAAGGCGCGCCATCTGATCAATGGCGACAGCGTGCGCCGGATCGAAGGCGGATTTGTCGAGTATTTCCAGCTTTTGTTCGATGATCATCAGATCATCTATGCCGAGGGCATCGCCGCCGAGACGCTGCTGGTCGACACCCGCACCCGCGCCGCGCTGCCGAAGGCGCTGGACGACAAGCTGCGCTCTGCCCTGCCCGCCCACGACAGCCGGCTGCGCAGCGAGTTCGAGCTGAGCGAAAACCTGGCCTGCCGGCCCGACGCCGCCGAACTTCTGCGCCGCGCCTCGACGCGATAGCCGCAGAAACCATCGCGGCCCGGACTTGATCCGGGGCGCACGCCGCTCACTTGCGCAGCGCTTCGATCAGTTCATCCTTGGTCATGTCGCTGCGGCCGTCGATCTCGAGCTCCTGCGCGCGGTCATAGAGCTCTGCCTTTGTCCAGTCCTCGTAGGGCGGCTGCTGGCCGCCTTTCTTCGAGGGGTCCTGCTTGTCGTTGGCCTGGGCATTGGCGATCCGCGCTGCCTTTTCCTTGGAATGGCCGTCGTCGCGCAGACTTTGATAGGTCTCTTCATCCTTGATGCTCGGGTTGGGCATGATCACGCTCCTTTCACTGGTACAAGTTGCCGCGAGGCCAGGGACCGGGCCGGTTGCGCCATATTGCGCCGGGACCGGCCAGGCTCTATACGCGCGCCATGCTTGACGTGACGCCAAACCGCCCTGACCTGCCCCGGGAAATAGCCCGGCGGCGCACCTTTGCCATCATTTCGCACCCCGACGCCGGCAAGACCACGCTGACGGAAAAATTCCTGCTTTACGGAGGTGCGATCCAGATGGCCGGACAGGTGCGCGCCAAAGGCGAGGCGCGGCGCACGCGCTCGGACTTCATGCAGATGGAAAAGGACCGGGGCATCTCCGTCTCGGCCTCGGCAATGTCGTTCGATTACAAGGACTTCCGCTTCAATCTCGTCGACACCCCCGGGCACTCGGATTTCTCCGAGGACACCTATCGCACGCTCACGGCGGTGGATGCGGCGGTGATGGTGATCGATGGCGCCAAAGGGGTCGAGAGCCAGACCCAGAAGCTCTTCGAGGTCTGCCGGCTGCGCGACCTGCCGATCCTGACCTTCTGCAACAAGATGGACCGCGAGAGCCGCGAGACCTTCGAGATCATCGACGAGATCCAGGAAAACCTGGCGATCGACGTGACACCGGCCTCCTGGCCGATTGGCGTCGGCCGCGATTTCATCGGCTGCTACGACCTGATCAACGACCGGCTGGAACTGATGGACCGCGCCGACCGCAACAAGGTGGCGGAATCGATCGAGATCAAGGGCCTGGACGATCCGCTGCTGGCCAAACACGTGCCGGCGGAGCTGCTCGAGCCGTTTCTCGAAGAGGTCGAGATGGCGCGCGAACTGCTGCCCAAACTCGACCCGCAGGCGGTGCTCGAAGGCCATATGACACCGATCTGGTTCGGCTCTGCCATCAACTCCTTTGGCGTCAAGGAGCTGATGGAAGGCATTGGCCACTACGGGCCGAAACCGCAGCCGCAACGCGCCCAGCCGAGAGAAATTTCGCCCGAGGAAACAAAGGTTTCCGGCTTCGTCTTCAAGGTTCAGGCGAACATGGACCCCAAGCACCGCGACCGGGTGGCCTTTCTGCGCATGGCCAGCGGCCATTTCAAGCGCGGCATGAAGCTGACCCATGTGCGCACCAAGAAACCGATGGCGGTGTCGAACCCGGTGCTGTTTCTCGCCTCAGACCGCGAACTGGCGGAAGAGGCCTGGGCCGGCGACATCATCGGCATTCCCAACCACGGCCAGTTGCGCATCGGCGACACGTTGACCGAGGGCGAGGCGCTGCGCGTGACCGGCATCCCCTCGTTCGCGCCGGAACTGCTGCAGACCTGCCGCGCCGGTGATCCGATGAAGGCCAAGCACCTGGAAAAGGCGCTGATGCAGTTTGCCGAGGAGGGCGCGGCCAAGGTCTTCAAACCCTCCTTCGGCTCGGGCTTCATCGTCGGCGTCGTGGGGGCGCTGCAGTTCGAGGTTCTGGCCAGCCGGATCGAGCTGGAATACGGGTTGCCGGTGCGCTTCGAGCCGTCGCAGTTCACCTCGGCCCGCTGGGTCCAGGGCGACAAGCTGGCGGTCGACAAGTTCATCAACGCCAACAAGCAGCACATCGCCCATGACAACGACGGCGACATTGTCTACCTGACGCGGCTGCAATGGGACATCGACCGGATCGAACGTGATTATCCGGACGTCAAGCTCACGTCGACCAAGGAAATGATGGTCTGAGCCCGGGCCCGGGTGTCGGCCAGGAGGCCCCGGGTCGCGCCCGGGGCGCGGATCACTTCGGGGTGCCGCGCGGGCGTCGCTTCAAGGGCGTCCGCGCGCGCAGCCGGCAATTGCATTGCCAGCGGGAACGCGGCAAAGTCGCGGCATGACCGATACGCCCAGCCGCCCCGACCGCACATCCACCTATGACAATGGAATCACGGGCGTTCTGTCCCAGATGGAGGCGCGGCGCGAGCCCTTGAGCTTTGCCGCCAATGAGGCGCTGCCGCCGCCGGATGTGGATTTCGGCCCGCTCAAGGCGCATATCGTGCCGCCGCAGGACGACGACCCCCTGCGCCATGCGCCGGTGCGCTCGTCCAATCGCCGCAAGCTGCTGGAAATTCGCGAGGAAATGGCCGGCCGGAGCGAGTTCTGCGCCTTGCACGGGCTGCTTATCGCGCATCTGCGCAAATCGGCGCAACCGGCCCATACCGCCGCGCTGTTTCATCGGATGTGGGCCGAGGAAAGCGACCACCTGCTGGCGCGGCTCGATCCGCGCTGGCTGGTATCGGCGCTCACGACCTTCGGCGATCACGGCCAGACCGAGGTGCAACGCCGGGTCGGTCAGGCGATGACGGTGCTGTTCGGCACGATGAAACTCTACGAGAGCGAACGGCGCTATTCCGGTTTCGCGGCCGACCGGCCGTTTGCCCTGAAAGGCAAGGATCGCGGGCCGCTGCCGCTGGAAATGGATGCCTTTCACCTGCCCGCCGGCGGGCTCGACGTTAATATGCTCGGCCGGCTCTGGGTCGATGCCGAAGAGGACGTGGTGCTGCGCCCCCTGGCGCATCACCTGCTCGACCTGCTGATCCACGATCCGCGCACCGTCTTTCGCCGGCTGCGCATCATGCGCCAGCGCAAGGCCCGCCGCGACGCGGCACAGGCGGCCGAAACCGACACCCCTGAGGAGCCGAAGGTCACCGCCCCCGTCCGCCACGTGCCGCCCCGGCGCGGGCCGCTGCCAAGGTGGGGCGTGGTCTGCACCACCCATGCGCCGCTGGCCGACATCCAGCGCTTTGCCGCGCATTACCTGACCCTCGGCGCCAGCCGCATCACACTCTACCTCGACAATCCCGCGCCCGAGGTCAGCGCCTTTTTCGCCGGGCATGCCGCAGTCGAGGTCATCGCCTGCGACGCGGCCTACTGGCAGGACGCCGGCAAGCCGCGCCCCGCCGCGCATCAATTGCGCCAGGCGCATAATGCGACCCGGGCCTACCGCGCCAGCGATCTCGATTTCCTCGGCCATTTTGACACCGACGAATTCCTTCTGCCACAGGTCGAGGTGGCGCGTGGCCTGCGCTTTGTCTCGGAGGACTGCGCCCAGGCCCGCGTCCGCCCGGTCGAGCTTCTGGCGCCGCAGGACGGTCTGCCCCGCCATTTCAAGCGCACCCACCGCCAGGTCGGCGCGAAACGCGGCGTGCTCTCCGAGATCTACCCGCATTACGGCAGCTATCTCACCGGCGGCTTCATCAGCCACACCAGCGGCAAGGTCTTTGCCCGCACCCGGCTCTCGGATGTGCGTTTCGGCATTCACGGGCTGCGGCTGGATGGCAAGGCGGTGGGCAACGAGGGCGCGCTGCCGCGCATGATGTTGGCGCATTGCCACGCCGCCAGTTTCGAACATTTCCGCGACCGGGTGACATTTCGCCTGACCCGCGGCTCTTATCGCAAGCCCGAGGATGACGATGCCATGCGCCTGGGCGATGTGCTGGATTTCGTGCTGGACACCGAGGGCGAGGCCGGTCTGCGGCATTTCTTCGACGAGGTCTGCACCGACAGCGCCCCGCTGCGCGACAGGCTGGCGCACCATGACATGCTGGTGACGCAAGAGCTCGATCTCGATGCCCAGGTCCGGACCGTCTTTGGCCCGCGCGCGGCGGATGCGGGCGCCGCATGACCCGCTGGGGCATTGTCTCGACAGTCAAGGCAGACGCGCGCGACATCCTGAACTTTGCCGCCTATCACCTCGAGCACGGCGCGCATCGGCTTTATCTCTATCTCGACGCGCCCGACCCCGCGGTGTTCGACCGGCTCGCGGCGCATCCCAAGATCAAGGTGGTGGCCTGCGACGACAACTGGTGGGCCAAACGCCGGGGCCGACCCGAGAAACACCAGTCGCGCCAGTTCCTCAACGCCCGCCACGCCTATAACCGCAGGGTCGAGGTCGACTGGCTGGCGCATATCGACGTCGACGAATTCCTCTGGCCCGCCCGCCCCCTGGCCGCGCAGCTGGCCGACCTGCCCCAGGACTGCCTCTGCGCCCGCGTCCGCCCGATCGAGGCACTGGCCCCCGCCCCGGGCAGCAGCGGCCCCGAAACCACCTTCAAGGCCTTTCACCTGGCCCCGGCAGAGCGCCAGCGCGCCGCCGAGCGGGTGTTTCCCACCTATGGCCGGCATCTCAGCGGCGGCTTTCTCAGCCATGTGGCGGGCAAGCTTGTCTACCGCACTGGCATCGACGGGCTGCGGGCAAAAATCCACAATATCGAGGTCGACGGCCGCCAGAACCCCGGCGAACAGCCCCTGCCCGAGACCGAGCTTTGCCACATGCATGCGCAAAGCTGGGAAGACTGGCAAAGCAGCTATCGCTATCGCATGGCCAGAGGCTCCTACCGCCCGGACCTCAAGCCGCAGGTCAACCGGCACTCCGGCGGGCTGAGCCTGCACGAGCTGTTTTCGCGACTCGAATCCGAGGCGGGCGTCGCCGGCCTGCGCCGGTTTTACGACGAGATCTGCCTCGCCACCCCGGCGCTTTGCGACCGTCTCGCCGCCGAGGGCCTGCTGCGCCGGCACGACCTGAACCTCGACGCAGCCCGCGTCAGGCAGTTTCCCGGCACTTGAAACGCCGGAAATGCTTCCCATTTGTCACAATACAGCGACAAACGGTCAGATTCAGGCCGTTTGTTTACGCTGCAATGCAGCATGATTGACCGCGCGCGCTTGGCAGGTTAGAAGCCCGCGCGGGGATCATGCTGCGAAAACGCAGGGCCATACGGGCCTCCCCCAAAATACGTACGGGCCAGAGGTGTCCGTAAACATCGGACACACATGACGAAATTTTCTGATCTCGACCTGAACCCCAAAGTCCTGAAAGCCGTCGAAGAAGCCGGTTACGAGACGCCGACGCCGATTCAGGCCGGCGCCATTCCGGCCGCGCTTCAGGGCCGCGATGTGTTGGGCATTGCCCAGACCGGCACCGGCAAGACCGCCAGCTTCACCCTGCCGATGATCCACATGCTGGCGCGCGGCCGCGCCCGCGCCAGGATGCCGCGCAGCCTGGTGCTCTGCCCGACCCGCGAACTGGCCGCGCAGGTGGCCGAGAACTTCGACACCTATGCCAAGCACGTCAAGCTGACCAAGGCGCTGCTGATCGGCGGCGTCTCGTTCAAGGAGCAGGACCTCCTGATCGACAAGGGCGTCGACGTGCTGATCGCCACCCCCGGCCGGCTGCTCGACCATTTCGAGCGCGGCAAGCTGCTGCTGACCGGCGTGCAGGTCATGGTGGTGGACGAGGCCGACCGGATGCTCGACATGGGGTTCATTCCCGACATCGAGCGCATCTTCTCGCTCACCCCCTTCACCCGCCAGACGCTGTTCTTCTCGGCCACCATGGCGCCCGAGATCGAGCGGATCACCAACACCTTCCTGTCGGCGCCCGAGCGCATCGAAGTGGCCCGCCAGGCCACCGCCTCGGAAACCATCGAACAGGGTGTGGTGATGTTCAAGGCCTCGCGCCGCGATCGCGAAGGCAGCGAGAAACGCAAGGTGCTGCGCGCGCTGATCGAGGGTGAGGGCGAGAAATGCACCAACGCCATCGTCTTCTGCAACCGCAAGACCGATGTGGACATCACCGCGAAATCGCTGAAGAAATACGGCATGGACGCGGCGCCGATCCACGGTGACCTCGACCAGTCGCAGCGCACCCGCACGCTCGAGGCCTTCCGCAATGGCGAGCTCAAGGTGTTGGTGGCCTCCGATGTCGCCGCCCGCGGCCTCGATGTGCCCTCGGTGAGCCATGTGTTCAACTTCGACGTACCCAGCCATGCCGAGGATTACGTCCACCGCATCGGCCGCACCGGCCGCGCCGGGCGCGATGGCAAGGCGCTGATGATCTGCGTGCCGAAGGACGAAAAGAACTTCGACGCCATCGAAAAGCTGATCCAGAAAGAGATCCCCCGCGTCGAAAACCCGGTCAAGACCGAGGACAAGCCGCGCCGCGGCAAATCCGAAAAAGCCGAAGAGACCCCCGAGGCCGAAACCGCCGCCAAGCCCGACCGCCGCAGCCGGGGCGAACGCCCCGAGCGCAAGGAGGCCGCACCCGAGCGCCAGGAGCGCAACGACCGCACCGACACCAAGCCGCAGGACAAGCCGTCCCGCGGCCGGGGCGGCCGCCGCACCGGCGGGGGCGACAACAAGGTGGTCGGCATGGGCGATCACATGCCCCAGTTCATCGCGCTGAGCTTCGACGAACGCCGCGCCGGCTGACAAAAAAGGCGGGGCCGCAACCGACCCCGCCGCATCTGTTCGCCCTGATGTGCCGCCTCAGGCCAGCTTGGCGTCCAGGGTGATCTCGGCATTCAGAAGCTTCGAGATCGGGCAGCCTTCCTTGGCGGCATTGGCGGCCTTCATGAAATCCTCTTCGCTTGCGCCGGGCACCTTGGCCTCGAGCACCAGATGCGATTTGGTCACCGCGAAGCCGCCGTCCTTCTGCTCCAGCGAGACCGTGGCCGAGGTGGCGATGTCATCGGCGGTTAACCCGGCCTCGCCGAGAATCATCGACAGCGCCATCGAAAAACAGCTCGCATGCGCCGCGGCGATCAGTTCTTCCGGGTTGCTGCCCGCCTCGCCTTCGAACCGCTTGTTGAAACCGTAGTTGACCTTGTCCAGCACGCCCGACTCGGTCGAAACCGTGCCGCTGCCGTCCTTCAGGCCACCCTTCCAATTGGCGGAACCGGATTTCTTGATCATGGGTACACTCCGTTGTCTGATTGCACGGCCCTGCGGCCGCTCCCTCCAGACAATAGGGCGTTGCGCCGCGCTTGCACCCTGGAACCGCGATTAATTTCCCTCCGGCGCAAGTCCTGCGCCGCTCCGCCGCTTCTTCTGGCCGGAAATATCCCGGGGGTCCGGGGGCAGAGCCCCCGGCGCTCTCGGCACGCGCAAGCGTGGCGACCTCAACTCAGCCGGCTGACAATCACCGTGACTTCCGGTTTCTTGCCGATCTCGTTCATCGTCGAATTGCGCGCGATCCGCCGCATGTCCTCGTCAAGCTTGTCGTCGTCGGTCAAGGTCCGGTCGCCGGCGCGTCCGAGGTATTGCGCCAGATCCTCTTCCAGCACATCGACCAGCGGCGCCTGGCTGCGGCCGATCTCCGGCAGCCCCATGACCTCGCACCAGGGGTTGCCCAGGGGCTCGTCGTCCTCGTCGAGGATCACCGTCACGATCACATGGCCGTTCAGCGCCATGCGAATCCGGTCGCGGATGATGCCGTCCAGCGCGCCGATCTGGATCGCACCGTCCAGATAGACCCGGCCGGTCTCGACAAAACCCGCCACCTCGGGGCGGTCGCCCGTGAGGTCGAGCATGGTGCCATTGATTGCCAGCGCCGCCGCCCGGCCCTTGCGCTGGGTCAGCTTCACATGCTCGCGCAGGTGCCGATGCTCGCCATGCATCGGGATCACCATCTGCGGCTGCACGATGTCCTGCATCCGCTCCAGATCGGGCCGGTTGGCGTGGCCCGACACGTGGTAGAGCCCGGAGGAATCGTCCACCACATCCACCCCCTTTTCCGAGAGCTGGTTCATGATGCGGATCACGCCCTTCTCGTTGCCCGGAATGGTCTTGGAGGAAAACAGAAAGAGATCGCCCTCCTTCAGCTCCAGCCCGTTGTACTTGCCCCGCGCCAGCTGCGCCGAGGCCGCGCGGCGTTCGCCCTGCGAGCCGGTCACCAGCAGCATCAGGTTCTCGCGCGGAATGCTGCCCGCATCCTCGGGCGAGACCACCTTGGGGAAATCCGTGAGCACCCCAGTCTCGATCGCCGCCTCGATCATCCGCCGCATCGCCCGGCCCAGCAGCACGATCGACCGCCCGGCCCGCTGCCCGGCCTCCGCCAGAGTCTTCACCCGCGCCACGTTCGAGGCGAAGGTCGTGGCACAGACCAGCCCGGAAGCACCGGCCACCAGGGTTTCGATCTCCGGGCCCACGGTCACCTCGGACCGGCCGGCATGCTGCGAAAAGACATTGGTCGAATCGCAGACCAGCGCCTTGATGCCCGGGGTCGCCACCTCCGCCCAGAGCGCCGGGTCGAAGGCCTCGCCCACCACCGGCGTCTCGTCGAGCTTGAAGTCGCCGGTGTGCACCAGCCGGCCCGCCGGCGTGTCGATCACCAGCGCCGAACTTTCCGGGATCGAATGCGAGATCGGCAGGAACCCCACGGAAAAGGGCCCGGCCTCGACCGTCTCGGGCCAGGCCGAGACGGTCTTGACCGTGGTCTCGGGCAGGCCCTTCTCGTCCATCTTGCGCCGGGCGATATTGGCGGTGAAGGCCCGGGCATAAACCGGCGCGCCGAGCCGCTCCCAGAACTGGTGCACCGCGCCCACATGGTCTTCATGCGCATGGGTGATGAAGATCGCATCGAGCCGGTCGCGCCGCTCGATCAGCCAGGTCATGTCGGGAAAGATCAGGTCGACCCCCGGTGTGCCGTCCATGTCAGGGAAGGTCACCCCCAGATCGACCAGGATCAGGCGTTCGTTGTCCTCCGGCCCGTAACCGTAGACATAGGCATTCATGCCGATTTCGCCTGCCCCGCCAAGCGGCAGGTAGATGATGCGTTCACTGCTCATGGGCAATCCCGTTTTCCTTGTTGTAGGCATGGATCACCGTCAGCCCATGCATCGTCAGATCGTCTTCGATGGTGTCAAATAACATGTCACCCTGTGCGAACAAGGGCGCAAGCCCGCCTGTGCCGATGATCCGCATCGGACGGGCATATTCCTTGCGGATCCGCTCGGTAATGCCGGTGACAAGGCCGACATATCCCCAGAACACGCCGGACTGGATACATTGCACCGTATTGGTGCCGATCACCTTGTCCGGGCGCGAGATGTCCACATGCGGCAGCGCGGCGGCGCCCATGTGCAGCGCCTCGAGGCTGAGGTTGACGCCGGGGGCGATCACCCCGCCGACATAGGCCCCGTCTTCGGCCACCACGTCAAAGGTGGTGGCGGTGCCGAAATCCACCACGATCAGATCTCCGCCATGGCGGTCGAAGGCGCCGGCGGAATTGACCAGCCGGTCCGGCCCCACCGCGGTGCCGGCATCGACCCGCGCCTGGATCGGCAACAGGCACTCGGGCCGCCCCACCACCATCGGTCGGCACCCGAAGAACCGGTCGGAAAAGACCCGCAGATTGAACACCACCCGCGGCACGGTCGACGAGATGATCACATCGGTGATGTCGGTGTCGATGCCGTAATGTTTGATCAGCGTCGAATACCAGGTGAAATAGGCATCCGCCGTGCGCGCGTGATGGGTCGAGGTGCGCAGGGTGCAGAGGAATTCGCGGCCATCCCAGATCGAAAACACGGTATTGGTATTGCCGCAGTCAATGCAGAGCAGCATTGCGCGCCTCCCTTTCAGAAAAACACATCCGCCGCCGGAATGGCGACGCGGGATTTCGCGGTCTGCAACACTAGGTTGCCGGTCGCATCCACATCCACGAAGGTGCCGGTGGTCTCGGTCTTGCCGGTGCGCGCGGTGATCACCTCGCCCAGCCGCGCCGCCCGCGCCAGCCAGGCCTCGCGGACCGGGGCAAAGCCGTAGGTGGCGAAACCGGCGTCGTGGCGGGCAAAGGCCACGGCCAGCGGCGTCAGGAATTCCTCCGCCGTCACCGCCACCCCGGTTTCCGACAGCAGCGACACCGGCCGCAGCGCCCGCGCCTCCACCGCCGCCACCGGCGGCGCCTGGGTCAGGTTGACGCCGATGCCGATGGCCAGCAGGCCCGGCCGCGGGCTCTCCAGCAGAATGCCGGCCACCTTGCCACCGTTCAGCAGCACGTCATTGGGCCATTTCAGCGCAAAGCTCCCGGCCCGCCCGGTGACCGCGATAAAGGCGTCGTAAAGCGCCAGAGAGGCCACGAAAGAGCGCAGCGCCGCCGTCTGCGGCGCGCCCTGCGGCCGCATCACCAGGGTGGCCGAGAAATTGCCGTCGGGATCGGCCCAGGGCCGGCCGCGCCGGCCACGCCCGGCGGTTTGCCGCAGGCCGAGGATCCACTCGGGGCCGCTCAGCCCCTCGGCGACCCGCGCGGCTTCGGCATTGGTGCTGTCGACCTCGGGCAGAACCCGGCGCCCATACCCCTCAGGCCAGTGCATCACGTGGTCCTTCTTCTCTTGTCAAATACGCCCGTGCCGGAACGGCACCGGGCCGCGCGGGGCTCGATGCCCTGCGCGGCCCGCCCGGCCCCCGGCCGGTCCGGTCAGTTGACAAGCGTTGCCGCCGCGGCCTCTGCCACGGTCTCGATGCCGAAGAAATTGACCACGCCGATCAGCATCACCGCCGCCGAGGCCATCAGGAACCCGTAGAGGATCGGTGATCCGCCCCTGTCGAGCGCCTCGTCGGTCTCCTGGCCGAAATACATGTAGAAGACGATCCGCAGGTAATAGAATGCGCCGATCACCGAGGCGATGACACCGGCCACCGCCAGCCAGACCAGATCGCCCTCGACCGCCGCGCGCAGCACGTAGAGCTTGCCGAAGAACCCCAGGAACGGCGGCACACCGGCCAGCGAGAACAGCAGGAAGAGCATCGCCAGCGCCTTGCCCGGTTCGCGGCGGGAATAGAGATGCAGGCTGTCGATCGACACCACCGGCGCGCCGTCCTTCGACATCGACATGATAAAGGCGAAGGTGCCGACGTTCATCGTCACGTAGATCGCCATATAGAGCAGCATCGCCTGCACGCCGAACACCGTGCCCGAGGCCAGCCCCATCAGCGCATACCCCATATGGGCAATCGAGGAATAGGCCATCAGGCGCTTGATGTTGGTCTGGCCGATCGCCGCAACCGCGCCGAGAAACATCGACAGCACCGACAGGAGCGCGATGATCTGTTGCCAGTCGCCGGTGACCCCGCCGAAGGCATCGTGCAGCACCCGGGCAAAGAGCGCCATGGCCGCCACCTTGGGCGCGGTGGCAAAGAAGGCGGTGACCGGCGTCGGCGAGCCCTCGTAGACATCCGGCGTCCACATGTGGAACGGCACCGCCGAGACCTTGAACGCCAGCCCCGAGATCAGGAAGACAAGACCGAAGAGCAGGCCGAGCGAGGTCTCGCCCGAGGCCGCCAGGATCACGCCGGCGAACTGCGTGGTGCCGGCAAAGCCGTAAACCAGCGAGGCGCCATAGAGCAGCAGGCCCGAGGAGAGCGCGCCGAGAACGAAGTACTTGAGGCCCGCCTCGGTGGATTTCACGCTGTCGCGGCGCAGGGCCGCCACCACGTAAAGCGCCAGCGATTGCAGCTCGAGCCCCATGTAGAGCGCCATCAGGTCGCCGGCCGAGACCATCATCATCATGCCGACGGTGGCCAGGGCGATCAGCAGCGGATATTCGAATTTCAGAAGGCCCCGCGCCGCGAGATAGCCCTGGCTCATCGCCAGTACCGCCGCCGCCGAAAGCAGGATCATCACCTTGGCAAACCGGGCAAAGCCGTCGTCGATGAACATGCCGCCAAAGGCCGTCACCGTGGTGCCGCCGCTGGTGGCGATATAGAAGGCCAGCGCCGCGAACACCCCGGCGGTGATCCATGTCAGCAGCCCGGCCAGCTCGTCCTTGGCGGTATAGACGGCCGCCAGAAGCGCCAGCATGGCATAGACCGATAGCACGATCTCGGGAAGGATGACGTTCAGATCAGCCTGAATCATGTTCCGGCTCCTTAATGCCCGGCAACCTGGACCGCATCACCCGATGCGGCCAGCGCCGTCTGATAGTTGGATACAAGCGCCTCGACCGAGGGCCCGATGATATCGGTGACCAGCGCCGGATAGACGCCCAGCAGGATCGTCATCACGACAAGCGGCGCAAAGATCGCGCGTTCGCGGCGGGTCATGTCGGTGATCGTGCGCAGGCTCTCCTTGATCAGATCGCCGAACACCACCCGGCGATACAGCCAGAGCGCATAGCCCGCCGAGAGGATCACCCCCGAGGTGGCCACCGCCGCGACCCAGGTGTTGGCCTGGAAAATGCCCACCAGCGTCAGGAATTCACCGACAAACCCGCTGGTGCCCGGCAGGCCGACATTGGCCATGGTGAAGAGCATGAAGATCAGCGCATAGGCCGGCATCCGGTTCACCAGCCCGCCGTAGGCGTCGATCTCGCGGGTGTGCATCCGGTCATAGATCACCCCCACGCAAAGGAAGAGCGCGCCGGAGATGAAGCCGTGCGAGATCATCTGGAAGATCGCGCCGTCGATGCCCTGCTGGTTGGCGGCAAAGATACCCGCCGTGACATAGCCCATGTGCGCCACCGAGGAATAGGCGATGAGCTTCTTCATGTCCTCCTGCACCAGCGCCACCAGCGAGGTGTAGACAATGGCGATGGCCGAGAGCCAGAGCACCAGCGGCGCCATCACCTCCGAGCCGACCGGGAACATCGGCAGCGAGAAGCGCAGGAAGCCGTAACCCCCCATCTTCAGCAGGATCGCCGCCAGCACGACAGAGCCCGCGGTTGGCGCCTGCACGTGGGCGTCGGGCAGCCAGGTGTGCACCGGCCACATCGGCATCTTGACCGCGAAACTGGCGAAGAAGGCCAGGAACATCAGGGTCTGCGCCCCGCCGACGATCTGGATGCCCAGAAGCGAGAAGCTCTCGGAGCCGAATTCGTGGTTCATCAGCGTCGGAATATCGGTGGTGCCGGCCTGGGTGTACATCACCACCAGCGCCACCAGCATCAGCACCGAGCCGATAAAGGTGTAGAGGAAGAACTTGAAGCTGGCATAGATCCGGTTCTTGCCGCCCCAGATGCCGATGATCAGGAACATCGGGATCAGACCGGCCTCGAAGAACAGGTAGAACAGCACGATGTCGAGCGCCATGAAGACGCCGAGCATCAGCGTTTCGAGCACCAGGAAGGCGATCATGTATTCCTTGACCCGCACCTTGATGTCCCAGCTCGCGGCGATGCAGAGCGGCATGATGAAGGTGGTCAGCAGGACAAAGAGCACCGAGATGCCGTCGACGCCCATCTTGTACTTGAGCCCGAGCAGCCAGTCGGCCTCTTCGACAAACTGGAAGCCGGTGTCATTGGGATCGAACTGCGCCAGGATGAACAGCGAGATCAGAAAGGTCGCCCCGGTGGCGATCAGCGCCAGCCATTTGGCGTTGCGGTTCGCCGCCTCGTCCTCGCCGCGCAGGAAGACGCCGAGGATCAGCGCGCCGAGAGCGGGAATGAAGGTGACAATGGAAAGCAGGTTGTCCATCAGTGCGCTCCTCCGCCGATGGTCATCCAGGTGATCAGAAGCGCGAGGCCGATCACCATGGCAAAGGCATAGCTGAAGATGTAGCCGGACTGGAAGCGCCCGGCGAGACGGGTGAAGAACGGGATCACGCCCATCGAGACGCCGTTGATCGTGCCGTCGATCGTGCCTTCGTCGCCGCGCTTCCACAGGAAGCGGCCGATCGCCTTGGCCGGTTGCACGAAGAGGAAGTCATAAGCCTCGTCAAAGTACCACTTGTTGAGCAGGAAGAGGTAGAGCGGGCGCTGCTGCTCGGCCAGCCGCTTCGGCAGGCCCGGGTTGACGATGTAGAACCAGAAGGCGGTGCCGAAACCGATCAGCATGGCAATGAACGGCGACAGCTTGACCCAGGTGGGCACATAATGCGCCTCGTGCAGCACGGTGTTCTCGGGCGCCATGTAGATCGCCGCCTCGCCCGGCGCGCTTTCCATCACGTAGTGCAGTTCCGATGCCTTGGGGCTGCGCTCCTTGACCGCTTCGACCAGTTCGGCCGAGGGTTCGCCATAGGTGCCGCCAAAGTATTTCACCACCTCGTTGGGCTTGCCGAAGAACGAGCTGTACCAGATCATCCCGGCAAATACCGAGCCGACCGCCAGAACGCCCAGCGGCACCAGCATGGTCATGGGGCTTTCATGCGCGTGCTCATGCGTGTGCTTGTCGCCGCGCTGCTTGCCGTAGAAGGTCATGAACATCAGCCGCCAGGAATAGAAGCTGGTGAACAGCGCCGCCACCACCAGCGCCCAAAAAGCAAAGCCGCCGGCGGTCCCGACATAGGCGCTTTCGATGACCGCATCCTTCGACGCGAAACCGGCAAAGCCGATCCAGCCGGTCAGCGGGATGCCGACGCCGGTGATTGCCAGCGTACCGATCATCATCGCCCAGAAGGTATAGGGGATCTTCTTGCGCAGGTTGCCATAGTTCCGCATGTCCTGCTCGTGGTGCATCGCGTGGATCACCGAGCCGGCGCCGAGGAACAACATCGCCTTGAAGAATGCATGGGTCAGCAGGTGGAACATCGCCACCGAGTAGACGCCGACGCCCGCCGCCACGAACATGTAGCCCAGCTGCGACATGGTCGAATAGGCGATCACCCGTTTGATGTCGTTCTGAACTAGGCCGATGGTCGCCGCGACAAAGGCGGTGGCCGCGCCGAGGAAGGTGATGAAGGCGGTGGCTTCGGGCGCAAATTCCATCAGCGGTGACATGCGGCTGACAAGGAAGACACCCGCCGTCACCATCGTCGCGGCGTGGATCAGCGCCGAGACCGGCGTCGGGCCTTCCATCGCATCGGGCAGCCAGGTGTGCAGGAAGAGCTGGGCCGATTTGCCCATCGCGCCGATGAACAGCAGGATGGCGATCAGGTTGGCGGCATTCCACTCTGTCCAGAGGAAGGTGAGCTGCGTCGTCGCCAGCTCGGGCGCGGCGGCAAAGATATCGTCGAAGCGGATCGAGTCGGTCAGGAAGAATAGACCGAAGATGCCGAGCGCAAAGCCGAAGTCGCCGACCCGGTTGACCACGAAGGCCTTGATCGCGGCGGCATTGGCCGAGGGCTTGCGATAGTAGAAGCCGATCAGCAGGTAAGAGGCGACGCCGACGCCTTCCCAGCCAAAGAACATCTGCACCAGGTTGTCGGCGGTCACCAGCATCAGCATCGCGAAGGTGAAGAACGACAGATAGGCAAAAAAGCGCGGCTTATAGGTCTCGCCCTTTTTCCACTGCGGGTCGTGGGCCATGTAGCCGAAGCTGTAGAGATGCACGAGCGCCGAGACCGTCGTCACCACGACCAGCATGACCGAAGTCAGCCGGTCGAGCCGGATCGACCAGTCGGTCGAGAGCGAGCCGCTCTCGATCCAGCGCATGATCTGGATGTGCTGGGTTTCCGGCCCGTGGGTCAGGAAAACGATCCAGGAAAAGGCGCAGGCGACAAACAGCAGCCCGGTGGTGATCCACATGGCGCCGCGTTCGCCGATCAGCTTCCAGCCGAAGCCGCCGATGATCGCGCCGACGAGCGGGGCAAAGAGGATGATGCTTTCCATGGGCCTACCCCTTCATCACGTTGATGTCTTCCACGGCGATGGTGCCGCGGTTGCGGAAGAAGCAGACGAGGATGGCAAGCCCGATGGCCGCCTCCGCCGCCGCCACGGTCAGGACAAAGAGGGTGAAGACCTGCCCCACCAGATCGCCGAGATGGGCGGAAAAGGCGACGAGGTTGATATTGACCGCGAGAAGCATCAGCTCAATCGACATCAGCAGGATGATCACGTTCTTGCGGTTCAGGAAAAGGCCGAAGATGCCGATGACAAACAGCACCGCGGCCACCGTCAGATAATGTTCAAGTCCGATCATGTCGTCCCTCTGGGCCTCTGGCCCGTTTCGTCTTGTCCGTCCCGGGGCACGCCCGGGTTTGTCTTGTCGCGTCCCGGTCTGTCGCCGGTCCCCGTCCCGGACCTGCTCCGGGACCTCATCGTCTGCCCCGGCCCGGAGGCCCCGGATCGCGTCCGGGGCCGGGTCAGGGTCTCACAGCCCCTGCCCCGGCTTCACGTCCTTCAGTTCCATCGCCTTGGCCGGATCGCGGTACATCTGCGCCAGCACGTTCTGACGCTTGACGTCCTGGCGATGCCGCAGGGTCAGAACGATGGCGCCGATCATCGCCACCAGCAGGATCAGGCCGGCCAGCTGGAACAGCAGGAAGTAATCGTCATAGAGGATCACCCCCAGCGCATGGGTATTGTGCACATCGACCGGCGTGACCTGGGCGCGCAGCCCCTCGGCCACCTCTGCGGTCTGCCAGGCGCCGACCGCCATGCCGAACTGCATCACCAGGATCACCCCGATCAAGAGCGCCAGCGGCATGTATTGCGCCATCTCGGCCTTGAGCTCGGCGAAATCCACGTCGAGCATCATCACCACGAAGAGGAACAGCACCGCCACCGCGCCGACGTAGACGATGATCAGCAACATCGCCACGAACTCCGCCCCCAGGAGCACAAACAGCCCGGCGGAGGACAGGAAGGCGAGGATCAGCCAGAGCACCGAATGCACCGGGTTGCGGGCGATCACGGTGAACAGCCCCCCGGCCAGGGTGCTGAGGGCAAAGAGGTAAAAGGCGAAGACGGTCATTGTTCGTCATCCTCTTGGTCGTCCATGACGTCGCGGGCCAGCTCCATGGCCCGGTTCATCGCGGGAAGGCCGGCGAACATCGACATCTGGGCGATGGTCTCGGCGATTTCATCCTTGGTGGCGCCGGCCTCCATGGCATGGCGCACGGTCATGCGAAACGGCGTTTCCGCCTGCGCGCCCTGCATGGTCAGCCCGGCAATGGTCAGCAACAGCCGCGTCTTGGCATCCAGCCCCTCTTTCGAGATGCCGCGACCGAAGGCCATCTCCATCATCTCCTTGGGCATGGTCGGCCAGAGCGCCTCGTACCCCTTGGGCGAGAACGTCTCGAGCGCCGGGTTGAAGGCCTTGGCCATCTCCTGCGCCTGCTCCATCATCAGCTCGAACGGGGTTTTTCCAGCACTCATCTGTAGGGCGCGTCCACGGCGAGATTGGCGGCGATCTCGGCTTCCCAGCGGTCGCCATTCTCCAGCAGCTTGGCCTTGTCGTAGAACAGCTCTTCGCGGGTTTCGGTGGCAAACTCGAAGTTCGGCCCCTCGACGATGGCATCGACCGGGCAGGCCTCCTGGCAGAAGCCGCAATAGATGCATTTGGTCATGTCGATGTCATAGCGCGTGGTGCGGCGGCTGCCGTCCTCGCGCGGCTCGGCGTCGATGGTGATCGCCTGCGCCGGGCAGATCGCCTCGCAGAGCTTGCAGGCAATGCAACGTTCCTCGCCGTTGGGATAGCGCCGCAACACGTGCTCGCCGCGAAAACGCGGCGACAGCGGGCCCTTCTCGTGCGGATAGTTCAGCGTCGCCTTGGGGGCAAAGAAGTACTTCAGCCCGAGCTTGAAACCCTGGATGAAATCGGTGAGCAGGAAATACTTGGCCGCCCGGCCATAGTCGATATCAGCCATCAGTCGTCCCCTTCGCCGGCATCTTTTTCCGGCAGTTTGCCGATGTTGGGCCAGTTGCGCCTGGTGTCGCCCGCCGGCGCCTCGGAGGCGGCCTCGGCTGCCGACCCCTGCTTGGCCGCCCAGCGAAAGATCGCGGCGGCGATCTCGTTCTGCTGCGGCAGCGGGTTGCCGTCGTCGTCGTAGTCGGGCAGCCCGCAGTCCTGCACCACGAAATCCGCCAGCGACACCATGTCGATGTATTTCGCGTCAAGAATTGCGTTTTTCAGATCGGTCATCTCAGCCTCCCACGGCCCAGCGGGCATAAGCGCCCCAGAACCAGTCGAATTTGGCGGCAAAGGCCACGAAGACCACCCAGACCAGGCTGAACGGAAGGAAGACCTTCCAGCCCAGCCGCATCAGCTGGTCGTAGCGATACCGCGGCGTGATCGCCTTCACCATCGCGAAGATGAAGAAGAAGAATGCCATCTTCAGCACCATCCAGATCACCCCGTCAGGCAGGCCCGGGATCGGCGACAGCCAGCCGCCGAAGAACAGCAGCGCGGTCAGCGCGCACATCAGGAAGATGGCGATATATTCGCCGGCCATGAACAGCAGGAAAGGCGTCGCGGAATATTCCACCTGATAGCCTGCCACCAGCTCCGATTCCGCTTCCGGCAGGTCGAAGGGCGGGCGGTTGGTTTCGGCCAGACAGGAGATGAAGAACAGGAACACCATCGGGAAATGCGGCAGCCAGTACCACGAGAAGAAGCCGAAGCGGCCGTCCTGCGATTGCACGATGTCGCCAAAGTTCATCGAGCCGGTCGAGATGATCACGCCGATGATGATCAGGCCGATCGAAACCTCGTAGGAGATCATCTGCGCCGCCGAACGCAGCGAGCCGAGGAACGGGTATTTCGAGTTCGACGCCCAGCCGCCCATGATGACGCCGTACACCTCGAGCGAGGACATGGCGAAGACATAGAGAATGGCCACGTTGATGTCTGACAGGACCCAGCCATCGGCAAAGGGGATCACCGCCCAGGCGATCACCGCCAGCACGAAACTGAGCATCGGCGCCAGGAAGAACACCGGCTTGTCGGCGCCGGCCGGCACCACCACTTCCTTGACCACGTATTTCAGCGCGTCGGCCACCGATTGCAGCAGGCCGAAGGCCCCCACCACGTTGGGGCCGCGGCGCATCTGGACGGCGGCCCAGATCTTGCGGTCGCCATAGACGAGGAACAGCAGCGAGACCATCACGAAGCCCAGCACCGCCAGGCATTGCGCAAGGATCGTGATGCCGATCCCGAGCGGGGTAGTAAAGAATTCAGCCATGGTCCCTCACACAGTCGGAATGCGTCTTTCGCGGCAGTTGGCCACCGCCACTTCGGCATCTATCGTCTTCAATCCGTCGGGCAGCGCTGGCGAGATGGTGTAAACCGCATCCCCCCGCCAAAGGCCAGCCTCAACTTCGCTTGTCGTCCGCACGTGGCGGGCAAATCCGTAGCCCCGGATCAGCGCATATTGCGCCGCGGCGCATTCGGCGTAATCGGCCAGGTCCTGCACATCACGCGCACCGGTCATCTTCACGTGAAAATTGACCAGATCGCCCTCGAGCAGGCGGGTCTCGATGCCCCGGTATTCGGGCTCGAACGGGATATCCTGCGCGGTCTCAGACACCTCGCACCCCGCAAGCGCCATCGCGGGCAGCAACGCCGCCCGGAGCCATATCGAGATATGCCGGATCATTCAGCCGCAATTCGCTTCTCCGTCCGGGCCTTCTGGGCGGCGCTGAGCTCGGCCATCAGGGCGCTGGCGCGGGCAATCGGGTTGGTCAGATAAAAATCCGACACCGCGTTGCGGAAATCCGCCTTGCCCAGCTTGCCGGCCGCAAGCGGCTGCCAGTCGTTCTCGACCACCGTGTCGATCTTGGCCAGATGCGGCACCGCCTTGACCAGCGCCTGCCGCAGTTGCGCCAGGCTATCATAGGGCAGCTTGGCCTCCAGCTCACCCGAGAGCGCCCGCAGGATCGCCCAGTTTTCCTTGGCCTCGCCCGGCGCAAAGCCGGCGCGCAGGGCCAGCTGCGGGCGGCCTTCGGTGTTGACGAAAAGCCCGTTTTCTTCCGTGTAGGCCGCGCCCGGCAGGATCACGTCGGCGCGATGCGCGCCCCGGTCGCCATGGCTGCCCTGATAGATCACGAAAGCGCCGTCGCCGATCTCGATCTCGTCGGCGCCAAGGTTGTAGACCACATCGGCCCCCTCCATCGCCGCCGCCAGGCCACCTTCGGTCACCGCGCCCACGTCCATCGCGCCAACCCGGGAGGCGGCCGAATGCAGCACGAGGAATTTGCTCTCGGTATGGTCGGCGAATGCCATCGCCTTGGCCAGCACCGCCGCGCCATCGGCCTCGCGGATCGCACCCTGGCCGAGGATCACCAGCGTCTCGCGGCTCAGCGCGTCGGAATTGTCGCCTGCGACCAGCTTGTCGAGTGCGGCCCGGTCGCTGCCGAGGTGGAAATACTCGTAGGTCAGATCGACCGCCTCGCCGACAACGCCGACCTTGGCGCCGCGGCTCCAGGCGCCGCGAATACGGGCGTTGAGCACCGGTGCCTCGAGCGCCGGGTTGCAGCCGATCAACATGATCGCACCGGCGCTGTCGATATCGGCGATGCTCGCGGTGCCGACATAGCCGGACCGGTTGCCCGCCGGCAAATGCGCGCCGTCGGTGCGGCATTCGACGCTGCCGCCCTGCCCTTCGATCAGCTCTTTGAGCGCGAAGGCCGCCTCGACCGGGGCCAGATCCCCGACCAGGCCGACCGGTTTCTCGGCGCCCTTGATCGCCTCTGCGGCCTTGTCCAGGGCTTCCGGCCAACTCGCCGGGCGCAGCTTGCCGTTTTCGCGCACGTATGGCCGGTCCAGCCGCTGACGGCGCAGCCCGTCCCAGACAAACCGGGTCTTGTCGGAAATCCATTCCTCGTTCACGTCGTCATTGTTGCGCGGCAGGATGCGCATCACTTCACGGCCCTTGGTATCGACCCGGATGTTCGACCCCAGCGCATCCATCACGTCGATGGTCTCGGTCTTGGTCAGCTCCCATGGACGGGCGGTAAAGGCGTAGGGCTTCGACACCAGCGCGCCCACCGGGCAAAGATCGATGATATTGCCCTGAAGGTTCGAATCCAGCGTCTCGCCAAGATAAGCGGTGATCTCGGCATCCTCGCCGCGGCCGGTCTGCCCCATCTGGGTGATGCCCGCCACTTCGGTGGTGAAACGCACGCAGCGGGTGCAGGAGATGCAGCGGGTCATGTGGGTCTCGACCAGCGGCCCGAGGTCGAGATCGTCCACCGCGCGTTTGGGTTCGCGGAAGCGCGAGAAATCGACACCATAGGCCATCGCCTGGTCTTGCAGGTCGCATTCGCCACCCTGATCGCAGATCGGGCAGTCCAGCGGGTGGTTGATGAGCAGGAACTCCATCACCCCCTCGCGCGCCTTCTTGACCATCGGAGAGTTGGTCTTGACCACCGGCGGCTGGCCTTCGGGGCCGGGGCGCAGATCGCGCACCTGCATGGCGCAGGAAGCGGCGGGTTTCGGCGGGCCGCCCACCACCTCAACAAGGCACATGCGGCAGTTGCCGGCAATCGACAGGCGTTCGTGATAGCAGAAGCGCGGCACCTCGATGCCAGCGATCTCGCAGGCCTGGATCAGGGTCATCGCCCCGTCCACTTCCACTTCCTTGCCGTCGATGATGATCTTTTTCAGGTCGCTCATGGCTCTCACTTCACTCTCAGAAAGGCACCGATCTGGCTGCCCTTCTCAATCTCTTCGCGCCCCAGCGCGCAATAGGTCTCGGGCTGGCCGCCCACCACGCCGCCCGCCTTCATATAGGCCGCCGCCTCGCCCTCGAGGCGCTTGCGCTGGGCCGAGCTTTCGACAAATTCCTCGATCTGCCCGGCACTGTAGCCCATGTCGCGCGCCTGCGCCTCGAGCGAGCGGATAAAGGACCAGCCGGCAATCATCCGCGCCGCGATACTGGGACAGGCAATGCGGATCTGATCGGCGATCATCACCGCGCGCAGCCCGTCATTGATCGGCTTGACGGTGGCCAGCGGCGGCAGCGCCAGCGCCGGTGTGGCCAGGGCCAGGGCGATCAGAAATCCAAGACGTTTCATTCCAGACACCGTCCTTTCAGCACGATCCTGTCATTCTCCATCGGCAGCTCTTCTGCCTCGGGCGAGATCTCCCATGCGATGTCCGAGACGCCGAAGTTCAGGATGCAATAGCGCGTCCCCTGATACTGCACGGCCTCGCGCGCGCCGACCATACTGCGCGACGCCGGGCCGACGGTGGCGACGAAATCGCGCCTGTCCGCCTTGTTCGCCGCTGCGGCCTTGCCCCGGAACGACACGCCGTCGAAGGTCACGCTCTTGCTGGTGAAGGTTTCGACCACATTGCCGCAGGCGGCAAGGCCGAGGCCGGCAACAAGGGGGAGGATCAGGCGCTTCATTCCGTTCACTCCGCCGCCATCGCGCCCATGCGACCGGTTTTCTGGGCCTTGATCCTGTCTTCGATCTCTTCACGGAAGTTGCGGATCAGGCCCTGAATCGGCCAGGCCGCCGCATCGCCAAGCGCACAGATGGTATGGCCCTCGACCTGCTTGGTCACGTCGAAGAGCATGTCGATCTCCTCGACCTCGGCCTCGCCCTTCACCAGACGGTCCATCACCCGCATCATCCAGCCGGTGCCTTCGCGGCAGGGCGTGCACTGGCCGCAGCTTTCGTGCTTGTAGAACTTCGACAGCCGCCAGATCGCCTTGATGATGTCGGTCTGCTTGTCCATCACGATCACCGCCGCCGTGCCCAGACCCGAGCCCAGCTCATTGCGCAGATAGTCGAAATCCATCACCGCATCGCGCATCTTCTCGCCGCGCACGCAGGGCACCGAAGAGCCACCGGGAATCACCGCCAGAAGATTGTCCCAGCCGCCCCGGATGCCGCCGCAGTGCTTGTCGATCAGCTCTTCGAAAGAGATCGACATCGCTTCTTCGACGACGCAGGGGTTTTCCACGTGGCCGGAGACGGCAAAGAGCTTGGTTCCGGCATTGTTGGCGCGGCCGAAGCCGGCAAACCAGTCCGGCCCGCGGCGCAGGATGGTCGGCACCACGGCGATCGACTCGACGTTGTTCACGGTGGTCGGGCAGCCGTAAAGCCCGGCGCCGGCCGGGAACGGCGGCTTCATCCGGGGCATGCCCTTCTTGCCTTCGAGGCTCTCGATCAGGGCGGTTTCCTCGCCGCAGATATAGGCGCCCGCGCCATGGGTCAGGTAGATGTCGAAATCCCAGCCCGAGCCGGCGGCATCGCGCCCCACCAGGCCTGCGTCATAGGCCTCGTCGATGGCGATTTGCAGCGCCTCGCGTTCGCGAATGTATTCGCCGCGGATGTAGATGTAGCAGGCATGCGCCTGCATCGCGAAACTGGCGATCAGGCAACCTTCGATCAGCGTATGCGGATCATGGCGCATGATCTCGCGGTCCTTGCAGGTGCCGGGCTCGGATTCATCGGCGTTGACCACGAGATACGCCGGCCGCCCGTCGCTTTCCTTGGGCATGAAGGACCATTTCAACCCGGTGGGAAAGCCCGCGCCGCCACGGCCGCGCAGCCCGCTGGCCTTCATCTGGTCGATGATCCAGTCGCGGCCCTTCGCGAGGATGCCGGCGGTGCCGTCCCAATGGCCGCGCTTCTTGGCGCCGTCCAGCGTCCGGTCCTGCATCCCGTAGATGTTGGTAAAGATCCGGTCCTGATCCTTGAGCATGTGCGATGCCACCTTTTAGTTGCCCTGACGCTTGCGCCAGATCTGATAGATATTGACGAACGCCCAGATGAACGCCGCCAGAGCCAGAAGATCAATCAGCAGCGCATAGCGCCCCGCCAGACCGATCCTCGGCCCGATAAACTGGGCCGCGAGCCAGATCAGCATGGTGCCGGCAATCACCAGCGCCGTCACGCGCCCCTGCCGTGCAATCTGCTCTTCGCTCTCGCGTGCCATGGCCTCGTCCCTGTCCTTATTTCCCGCCGGGCTCATAGCGCCACCTGCCTTTGCGCGCGCTCAACTCGGCCTCGCCGGCCAGAACGGCCGACGGTTTGACCAGGGGCCGGGTCGCGACCATGGGCGCCTCAGCCTCGGGCGCCTCAGCCTCGGGCGTGGGTGCCGTCGCTTCCGCCGCGGCGTCTGGCTCGGTCTCGGTCTCGGGCTCCGGCTCGGGCCGCGGCGCCGGCTGCGGTGTCGGTGCGACGGCCGCAGCGGCGGGCGAGGCGGCCGTGCTGGTGCTGGCCGAAGCGGCGCTCTGGCTGACCGAGGCGCTTTCTGCGGTGTCGCCGCAGACCATCCTCGACAGCGCCAACCCGAGCCCGCCGTAGAACACCAGGCCGATCAGCAAGGCCGAGAAAAAGCCGAAACCCGCAGTGAGAAACAAGATCACGAACAACAGCGCGCCCGCCGCGGCGGCGCCCTTCCAGCAGGTGCTCCTGCATTTTCCGGTGTTGGTCTCTGTCATGGTCTTGTCTCCCGTTTCTACTGTGTCGATGTCCTAAAACACCTCACTCTTTATCACGGGAGGAGAATTCCGTCTCTCCACCTTCGGCCAGGACTTTGGCTTGAGACATCCAGTCGTCGCGCGTCACCCGGCCCTTGAAGCCTTCGAGGTTCTGGTCGACCCAGGCGACCTCGTCTTCGGTCCAGGCGGCGATCTGGTCGAAATGGTAGAAGCCGAGGCTGTGGCACAGCTCTTCCAGCTTGGGGCCAATGCCCTTGATCTTCTTGAGATCGTCAGCCTTGCCGCCGCGCGGCGCGTCAAGCGCCTGGGGGCGCTGGCCCACGTCGGCGGTTTCCGCCTTGGCGGTCTCGGTCTTGGCCATTTTCTTGGTGGATTTGGCCTTGGGCTTCTTGGCCGTCTTGCCTTTCGACGCGGTGACGGCGTCCTTGTCGCCATCGGCGGTCAAGTTCTTGGCGTCTTCGGTGGGATGGCCAGCCGCCTCGGCATCGGTCTCGGGCGAGCTCGACGAAATCGGATGGCCCTTGGTGGTGGCATGGGCCTCGCGGGTGTCGATGCCGGTTTCATCCGCCGGATCCCCCTTGGAAGGCCGCGGCTGATGGGTCATGGGCGCGGTCACGCTGGCCGGCTTGTCGCCATGGTTGGCGCCTTTCTGCCAGGGCGCGCTCAGCGCAACCTCGCTGCCGTCGATCCGCTTGATCGTGTCGCCGAGGTCGGTCGCCAGCTGGGCCGAGGCGTTGTACTGGTGACGGTCATCGTTGCCTTCGGCGAGGCTGGTCAGACCGGCGGCCGGCTCGGACGTGTAGCGGCCGTTTTGCGGCCCCGGCACCGGCACCTGGCCTGCGGCCATCTCGTCGATGATCTCGGCCAGACGCGCGGCAGTCAGGTCTTCGTAGTAATCCTTGCCGATCTGCGCCATCGGCGCATTGGCACAGGCGCCCAGGCATTCCACCTCTTCCCAGGAAAACCGGCCATCCTCGGACAGCTGATGCGCCGCCGGGGCGATCTTGTCACGGCAGACGCCGATCAGGTCCTCGGCGCCGCAGATCATGCAGGAGGTGGTGCCGCACACCTGGATATGGGCAACGGAGCCAACCGGTTGCAGCTGGAACATGAAGTAGAACGAGGCCACTTCGAGCACCCGGATATAGGCCATGCCCAGCATGTCGGCGACATGTTCGATGGCCGGCCGGGTCAGCCAGCCCTCCTGCTCCTGCGCACGCCACAGCAGCGGGATCACCGCGCTGGCCTGACGGCCCTCGGGATATTTCGTGACCTGCGCTTCGGCCCAGGCCAGATTCGCCTCGGTGAAAGCAAAGCTTTCGGGTTGATCGGGATACAGACGTCGCAGCATCAGGCTTTTCCTTCCGCAACCAGGCGGCAACCGGTCAGGACCTGGTACTGACCACCCAGAAATTCGCTCAGCGCGGCAAAGACCGCTTGTGTGTCCTTGTTCTCGGGGCTCAGATCGCCCGGCGAGACATCCATCAGCCGCTTCGAGAGGCCGCGGATTTTCTGGGCCAGATAGGCCCGGTACTTGTCGAGACTTTCCAGAACGCCGGCCTTGGTCAGACCGGCATCCAGCGCATCGAGTTTCGGCACCACCTCGCGGTGGAACCGCGCCAGCCGCTCCGGTGTCGTCACCGCGATCTGCGGCGGCCAGACCTCCTGCGCCGCCATTTCCGGCACCGCGGCACGCAGCTCGATGTCAAGCTGGGCGGCGGCGTCGAAGTTCTCGAAGCAGATGTCGAGCTTGCGCTCGAGGAATCGGGTCTCGGAGGCCTCGACAAAGGACGTCCGGGCATACCACGCCTGCACGGCGACAAAAAGCGCTGCCACCAGCGTCGAGGCCGCCAGCACGATGGTCGAGGCATCGCGCGCCGGCCGGGAGGTGCCGGGCCTTCTCATGCGCCCTGCCCCGCAAGGCCATATGCGCCCCGCGTCAATCTCATGCCGCGCAGCTCCCCGAAGTCAGCCGAACGCCACCGTCTGCCAGCCGCACCGCCTCGTCCCGGGCCAGCCGCCGTTCGGTGATCGCTATCGCCTGGGCGCGGGTCAGCCCGGCCTGAAATTCGACCACGCCGTAATCGGCCTCGCTGACCAACTGGCAGCCGAGCGTGCCCACCGCGGCGTCATAGGCCGCCAGGTCCTCGACGGTGGTCCCGTCTGGCGGCAGATCCATGCACCCGGAAAGGGCCGCAACCGGCGTGAGGAAAAGACCGTAACGCACTGGGGTCACCGGTCGATCTCCCCGAAGACCACGTCCATCGTGCCGATGATCGCCGCCACATCGGCCAGCTGGTGGCCACCCGCGACGTAATCCATCGCCTGCAAATGCAGGAACCCCGGCGCCCGCAGTTTGGCGCGATAGGGCTTGTTGGTGCCATCCGCCACGAGATAGACGCCAAATTCGCCCTTGGGCGCCTCGACCGCGGCATAGACTTCGCCGGCGGGCACGTGGAAGCCTTCGGTATAAAGCTTGAAGTGATGGATCAGCGCCTCCATCGAGGTCTTCATCTCGCGGCGCGATGGCGGCGTGATCTTGCCCCGGGCAAGGATTTCGCCCTGCCCCTCGGGCGCGCGCAATTTCTCGATCGCCTGATGGATGATCTTCAGCGACTGGCGCATTTCCTCCATGCGGACGAGATAGCGGTCATAGCAATCGCCGTTCTTGCCCACAGGGATCTGGAAGTCGAATTCGTTATAACATTCATAGGGTTGCGCCCGTCGCAAATCCCATGCCAGGCCCGAGCCGCGCACCATCACGCCGGAAAAGCCCCATTGCTGGATGTCCTCTTCGCTGACCACGCCGATATCGGCGTTGCGCTGCTTGAAGATGCGGTTTTCGGTCAGCAACCCGTCGATGTCGTCGATCACCTTGGGGAATTCATGCGCCCAGGTCTCGATATCGTCGATCAGGTCGGGCGGCAGATCCTGGTGCACGCCGCCGGGCCGGAAATAGGCCGCGTGCAGCCGCGCGCCACAGGCCCGCTCGTAGAACACCATCAGCTTTTCGCGTTCCTCGAAGCCCCAGAGCGGCGGGGTCAGCGCGCCCACGTCCATCGCTTGGGTGGTGACGTTCAGCAGGTGGTTCAGGATACGGCCGATCTCGGAATAGAGCACCCGGATCAGCGAGGCGCGGCGCGGCACCTGCACGCCGGTCAGCTTTTCGATGGCCAGACACCAGGCATGTTCCTGGTTCATCGGCGCGACGTAATCGAGCCGGTCGAAATACGGCAGGTTTTGCAGGTAGGTTCGGCTCTCCATCAGCTTTTCGGTGCCTCGGTGCAGCAGGCCGATATGCGGGTCGCAGCGCTCGACGATCTCGCCGTCAAGCTCGAGCACCAGCCGGAGAACCCCGTGCGCCGCAGGGTGTTGCGGGCCGAAGTTGATGTTGAAGTTGCGAATTTTCTGCTCGCCCGACAGCGCGTCGGTGCTGCCGTCGTCGAACTTGGAGCCGTCCATCATCAGCGTTTCTCCAATTCCTGTAGCTTGGTGGCCATCAGCCACAGCAGGATCAAGGTTCCCAGCGGAATCACACAGGCCAGCGCCCAGAGCTTGTCATACCCGAAATGCGGCAACAGCTTCATCATCGGAATGATGGTGAGCACCGACATGATGATCCAGATCAGCGTGCCCATCACTTGGCCTCCGCGTCGGGTTTCTCATCGCCGGGCAGGATGTATTCCGCGCCCTCCCAGGGCGACATGAAATCGAACTGCCGATATTCCTGCACCAGGTTCACCGGCTCATAAACCACCCGTTTCTGCGCCTCGTCGTAACGCACCTCGGTATAGCCGGTGGTCGGGAAATCCTTGCGCAGCGGATAGCCGCGAAAGCCGTAATCGGTCAGGATACGGCGCAGATCGGGATGCCCCGAGAACAGGATGCCGAACATGTCGAAGACTTCGCGCTCGAACCAGTTGGCCGAAGGGTGGATCGCGGTGATCGAGGGCACCATCGCCTCTTCGCGGATCGACACCCGCAGGCGGATGCGGTGGTTCTGGTACATCGACAGGAAGTGATAGACCACGTCAAAGCGTTTCTGACGCTCGGGGTAATCCACCGCCGTGATGTCGACCAGCGACGAGAACTGGCAATTCGGGTCGCTGCGCAGGAATTCCACCAGCCCGGTGAGGTTCGTCGGCGCCACATTGACGTTGAGCTCGCCGTGATCGACCGAATAGCTCAACACGCAATCCGGCCGTTTCAGCTCGATATGCGCGCCAAGCTCGTTGAGTGCTGCGGTCATCGCCTGCCCCCTTACCTTGTGATCGTGCCGGTGCGGCGGATCTTGCGTTGCAGCTGCATCAGACCGTAGAGCAGCGCCTCGGCGGTCGGCGGGCAGCCCGGCACATAAATGTCGACCGGCACGATCCGGTCACAGCCGCGCACCACGGAATAGCTGTAGTGGTAATAGCCGCCGCCATTGGCGCAGGAGCCCATCGAGATCACGTAGCGCGGCTCCGGCATCTGGTCATAGACCTTGCGCAGCGCCGGGGCCATCTTGTTGGTCAGCGTGCCGGCGACGATCATCACGTCGGACTGGCGCGGAGAAGCGCGCGGCGCGATGCCGAACCGCTCGGCGTCATAACGCGGCATCGAGGTGTGCATCATCTCGACCGCGCAGCAGGCCAGGCCAAAGGTCATCCAGTGCAGCGAGCCGGTGCGCGCCCAGTTGATGATGTCCTCGGTCGAGGTCAGCAGGAAGCCTTTGTCCTGCAATTCGGCATTCAGCGCCTCCGCGCCGGCCGGCAGCCCCGCCGTTTCGATCGGTGCCTGGGCGGAGGCGCCGGATTTCACCCGCTCATGCTGCGGGCCCATGCCCTGCACTTCGGTGACATCGGGTTCGGGCGTTTGGTTCACTGCCATTCCAGGGCCCCCTTCTTCCATTCATAGGCAAAGCCGATGGTGAGCACGGCCAGGAAGACCATCATCGACCAGAAACCGACCATCGAGATATCCCGGAAGCCGACGGCCCAGGGAAACAGGAAGGCGATCTCGAGATCGAAGATGATGAAGAGGATCGAAACGAGGTAGAACCGCACGTCGAACTTCATCCGCGCGTCGTCGAAGGCGTTGAACCCGCATTCATAGGCCGAGACCTTCTCGGGGTCCGGATTGCGGACGGCGAGGATCACGGCGGCCAGGATGAGGACAATGCCAAGTCCGACGGCGACGGCGAGAAAGACGAGAATGGGAAGATATTCCCTGAGCATCTCTTCCACGGGGCAGGCTCCTTTCAGCACGCGCATCGCACGTGCGCTCAATTGGCTCGCTGGGCTTGTCCCGGGTTTATCGCTGCCGCCCAAGGGGGTCAATCCACCCATCACATATTCGCGAGAATTGATGACCTCGGTAATCGCCCGGAAATTAGGGACTTCCGGGCGAAATTTCCGGCCCGTCGCGCCCGGGTGCGTCGCACTCTGTTGTGCGCTAACAGCGCCGGCCCCAAGCGGCCCCCGCCCCGGGCCCGATCCGGGGCCCCACGGCCTGCCCGGCGCGACCGCGCCAGGCCGCCGGTGTCACGCCCAGCCGGGCTTGCGCTTGTCGAAGAAGGCGGCGATGCCCTCCTGTGCCTCGGCGCTTTCCCAGCGTTCGGCCAGCGCCCCGGCGGCAAAATCCATCTCGTCCTGGCTGACGCCGCCGCCCAGCGCGCGGATCAGCGCCTTGGCCTCGGCCACCGCGCCCGGCGCGCAGGCCAGATAGGGCGCCACTTCCGCCGCGACCGCCGCATCCAGATCGGCCGCCGGCACCGCCCGCGCCACCAACCCAAGCGCCATCGCCTCGGCGGCATCGAAAATCCGCGCCGACATGAAGACCCGCCGTGCCATCGCCGGCCCCATGCGTTTCAGCGCGAACGGCCCGATATTGGCCGGGATCAGCCCCAGCCGGGTCTCGGTAAAGCCGAATTTCGCCCCCTCCTCGGCAATCACCACGTCACAGACTGACATCAGCCCCATACCGCCGCCAAAGGCATTGCCCTGCACCCGCCCGATCAACGGTTTCGCCAGGGTATCAAGCGCCTGCAACATGGTCGAGAGCTTGGCACTCTCGCGCTTGCGCGTCGCCGCGTCCATCTCGAACTGCGCCCGCATCCAGGCCAGATCGCCACCGGCGCAAAAGCTCTTGCCCTCGGCCGCCAGCACCACCACCCGCACGCGGTCATCCGCGTCCAGCGCCTTGGCCGCCGCCACCAGATCGGCCAGCATCTGCGCCGACATGGCATTGTGTTTCTCGCTCCGCGCCAGCCAGAGCGTCGCCACGCCGCGGGCGTCGGTCTCTGTTCTTACAGTCTCATACATCATCCGTCTCCCGCGGCACGCGCATCGCGCGCGCCATCTCTGCCGCCGTGGCGATCACCCCCCGGTCGAGGCCGGTCTCATAACCCAGCGCTTCCAGCCGTGCGGCCACCGCCTCGGTCGCCACATTGCCCGCCGCGCCCGGCGCGTAGGGACAGCCCCCCAGACCGCCCACCGCCGCGTCGAAGACCCGCAGGCCCCGCTCCAGCGACACCTCGATATTGTCCAGCGCCCGCCCGCCGGTGTCATGGTAATGCCCCGCCAGCCGCGCCGCCGGCACCTGCGCGGTCACCGCCTCCAGCATCGCGGCGATGCCCTCCGGCGTGGCCCGCCCCACGGTATCGCCCAACGAGATCTCGTAGCAGCCCATGTCCAGCAGGGCCCGCGCCACCCGCGCAACCGCATCCGGCGCCACCGGCCCGTCGTAGGGGCATTCCACCACGCAGGAGACATAGCCCCTGACCGCCAGCCCCGCCGCCCGGGCCGCCTCGGCCACCGGGCGGAAGCGTGCCAGGCTCTCGGCGATGCTGGCGTTGATATTGGCCTTGGAAAACCCTTCGGAGGCCGAGCCGAAGATCGCCACCTCGTCGGCGCGCGCCGCAAGCGCCCCCTCCAGCCCGCGCAGGTTCGGGGTCAGCGCGGCATAAGACACCCCCTCGGCCCGGTCGATCCCGGCCAGCACCGCCCCGGAATCCGCCATCTGCGGCACCCATTTCGGCGAAACGAAACTGGCGCATTCAATGCGGCGAAACCCGGCGCCACTCAGGCAGTCGACCAGCGCGATCTTTTCCGCCGTCGGGATTCGGCGTTTTTCGTTCTGCAAGCCGTCGCGCGGGCCGACCTCGAAAATCTCGACCTTCGCGCTCATGTCCCGACCTCCTCCAGCGGATAGAAGTCGCGATCATAGAGATCCTGCTCACCGTCGCGCGCCTTGGCCCGCTGATAGCCGGGGCGCGCCTTCAGCCGATCCCAATAGGCCGAGAGCCGGGGAAATTCGTCGAACCGCACGTAATAACGCGCCAGTTCGAACCCGTAGGAAAACATGATATCGGCCGCCGAAAACCCCGAGGCCAGGCAATGGTCGTGCTGCCACCGGGCCTCCATCGCGCCCAGCGCCGCCCGCAGCCGTGCGGTCAGCAGCTTGATCACCACCGGCGAGGCATCCGCCGGATCCCGCAGGAACACCCGGTTGAGATTGAGGTTCTCCACCAGACAACCGATGGTCTCGGAATAGGCGATGAACTCGAGATAGCGCGCCCGCTCGGCCGTGCCCGGCGCCGGCTGAAGCCCGGGCTCGGGATGCTGTTCGCAGAGCCATTGCAGGATCGCCCCGCTCTCGAACAGCACCTCGTCGCCATATTCCAGCGCCGGCACCCGGCCGGCCGGCGACAACGCCTTGAACTCCGGCCGCCGCAGGGAACCGTCGCGGATCGAATAGGGCACCACCTCGAAATCGAGCCCCAGCTCCTCCATCAGCCAGAGCACCCGGAACGAGCGCGCCAGCGGCACATGGTGCAGACGGATCATGCCGCCGCCTCCCCGTCCTCGGCCAGCCGGATCAGCGCCGCCCCGGCCTCGACCTGGGCCCCGGCCGGCACCAGCACCTCGGCCACCACGCCATCGCGCGGCGCGGTCAGGGCATGTTCCATCTTCATCGCCTCGAGCACCGCCAGCCGGTCGCCGGCCTGCACCTCCTGCCCGGCCTGCACGTCGATCTTCTGCACCAGCCCCGGCATCGGCGCCTCGATCACCGAGGCATCGCTGGCCGCCCCCGCCGCCCGGTCGAGCGCCCGGATCACCCGGTAGGCCCTTCCGTAATCGGCAAAGACGGTCACCACATCGCCGGCCACCGCAAAGGGCCAGGCCGCGCGGCCATCCAACGTCCAGCCGCCGGGGCCGCGCCGGGCTTCGATCACCCGATCGCCGATCTCGACGTCGCAGGCGCCCGGCCCGCGCACCCGCAGCCGCAGCTCGTGCCGGCTCTCGCCCTCGTCGAGTACCAGTGTCCGCGCCAGCGGCTGCCAGAGGGTGAAACCTGTCGCCCAACCGTCGCCCTGCCAGAGCCCGGCCTCGACCAGCGCCGCCTGCGCCAGCGCCGCGGCATTCTCTTCCGTCACGGCGGTCAGCGCTGTGATCTCGCGGCCGATCAGCCCGGTGTCCACCTCGCCACGGCCAAAGCCCTCATGCGCCGCCAGCGCCCCGAGAAAGGCCAGGTTGGTCACCGATCCCGCCACCTCGGTGCGTCCCAGCGCCTGGCGCAGCCGTTTCAGGGCGATCTCCCGGGTCGGCCCATGGGTGATCAGCTTGGCGATCATCGGGTCGTACCACGGGCTGATCTCATCGCCGCCGCGCACCCCGGTATCGGCGCGCGCGCCCTCGGGGAACGACAGATGCGTCAGCGTCCCGGTGGCCGGCAGGAACCCCGCCGGCACATCCTCGGCATAAAGCCGCGCCTCGAAGGCATGGCCGGTGATCGTCAGCGCCTCCTGCCGCGCCGGCAGGCTTTCGCCGGCCGCCACCCGGAGCTGCCATTCCACCAGGTCGACGCCAGTGATCATCTCGGTGACCGGATGTTCGACCTGCAAACGGGTGTTCATCTCCATGAACCAGAACCCGTCCGGCCGCAGCCCCTGCGAGCCATCGACGATGAACTCCACCGTCCCCGCGCCCTTGTAGCCGATCGCCTCGGCCGCGCGCACCGCCGCCTGCCCCATGGCCGCGCGCATCTCCTCGGTCATGCCGGGCGCCGGTGCCTCCTCGATCACCTTCTGATGGCGCCGTTGCAGCGAGCAATCGCGCTCGAAGAGATGCACCGCCCGGTCGCCATCGCCAAAGACCTGGACCTCGATATGGCGCGGCTGGGTGACGAATTTCTCGATCAGCACCGCGTCATTGCCAAAGGCGGTGCGCGCCTCGGCCCGCGCGCTCTCCAGAGCCCGCTCGAACTCGGCCGGCCGTTCCACCAGCCGCATGCCCTTGCCGCCGCCTCCGGCGACCGCCTTGATCAGCACCGGATAGCCGATTTCCTCGGCGCGCGCCGCCAGCCCCTCCTGCGAGGCGCCGTGATAGCCCGGCACCACCGGCACCCCGGCCTCCTGCATCAGCGCCTTGGCGGCATCCTTCAGGCCCATCGCTCGGATCGCCTTGGCCGAAGGTCCGATGAAGGTCAGCCCGGCCGCCTCCACCGCCTCGACGAACTCGGGGTTCTCGCTGAGAAAGCCATAGCCCGGGTGGATCGCCTGCGCGCCCTCGGCCAGCGCCACCTCGATGATCCGGTCACCCTTGAGATAGCTCTCGGCCACCGCCGCCGGCCCGATGCAGCGCGCCACATCGGCCATTGCCACATGCGCCGCCCCGGCATCGGCCTCGGAATAGACCGCCACGCAGCGCACGCCCAGGCTCTGCGCCGTCTTCATCACCCGACAGGCGATCTCGCCCCGGTTGGCAATCAGGATCGTGTCAAACATCGGGCTTCCCTTCGCTGGTCCAAATCTTCTTCTCTTTGCAAATACGCCTCATGCCGCCTGCCCCGATCACATCCGGAAGACGCCGAAGCGCGTGTCCTCGATCGGCGCATTGAGCGCCGCCGACAGCGACAGGGCCAGCACCTCGCGCGACTTGCGCGGATCGATGATGCCGTCGTCCCAGAGCCGGGCGCTGGCATAAAGCGGGTGGCTCTGCTCCTCGAACATCTCGATCGTCGGCCGCTTGAATTCGGTCTCCTCCGCTTCGCTCCAGTTGCCGCCGCCGCGTTCGATGGCATCGCGTTTCACCGTCGCCAGCACGCCGGCCGCCTGCGCCCCGCCCATCACCGAGATGCGGCTGTTGGGCCAGGTCCAGAGAAAGCGTGGCTGATAGGCGCGGCCCGACATGCCGTAGTTACCGGCCCCGAAGGAGCCACCGACCAGCATGGTGATCTTCGGCACCGAGGTGGTGGCCACCGCAGTCACCATCTTGGCGCCATGGCGGGCAATGCCCTCGTTCTCGTACTTCCGCCCGACCATAAAGCCGGTGATGTTTTGCAGGAAGACCAGCGGCGTCTTGCGCTGCGAGCACAATTCCACGAAATGCGCGCCTTTCTGTGCCGCTTCGGAAAACAGCACGCCATTGTTGGCCACGATCCCCACCGGGCAGCCGTTCACCTCGGCAAAGCCGGTCACCAGCGTCTCGCCGAAGCGCGGCTTGAACTCGTCGAAATACGAGCCGTCCACCAGCCGCGCGATCACCTCGCGAATGTCATATGGTGTGCGCAGATCGCCCGGCACCACGTCGAAGAGCTCGTCAGGGTCATAGGCCGGCGCCGACCCCGTAGGGTGGGTTTGCAACCCACCGCCGCTGTGTCCGCCAAGCGACCCGACAGCCCGCCGCGCCAGCGCCAGCGCGTGGCTGTCGTCTTCGGCCAGGTAATCCGCCACGCCCGAAAGCCGCGTATGCACATCGCCACCGCCAAGATCCTCGGCGCTCACCACCTCGCCGGTCGCCGCCTTCACCAGCGGCGGCCCGGCGAGAAAGATCGTACCCTGTTCCTTGACGATAATGGTCACGTCCGACATCGCCGGCACATAGGCGCCGCCCGCCGTGCAGGAGCCCATCACCACGGCGATCTGCGCGATCCCCTTGGCCGACATCCGCGCCTGATTGTAGAAGATTCGGCCGAAATGGTCGCGGTCCGGAAAGACCTCGTCCTGGTTCGGCAGGTTCGCCCCACCTGAATCCACCAGGTAGATACAGGGCAGATGATTTTCCTCGGCGATCTCCTGGGCGCGTAGGTGCTTCTTGACGGTCATCGGGTAATAGGTGCCGCCTTTCACCGTGGCGTCGTTGCAGACCACCATGACCTCGCGGCCCATCACCCGGCCGATGCCGGCGATGGCGCCGGCGGCAGGGGCCGCGCCGTCGTACATGCCATGCGCCGCGGTGGCGCCGATCTCGAGGAAGGGCGAACCGGGATCGAGCAGGTTGGCCACCCGCTCGCGCGGCAGCATCTTGCCACGCGCCACATGGCGCTCGCGAGATTTCGCCCCGCCACCGGCGGCCGCGGCTTCGGCCGCCTCCTGCACCACGCGCAGCGCCTCTTCATGGGCGGCGCGATTGGCTTTTGCCGCGTCCGATCCGGTCACCAGCTTCGATGTCAGCTTCATGTTCCGCGCCTCCTGCGCAATCCCGGCCCTCCGGCGAGGGCCCTTCGTCCTGTCATTCGTCTCGGTCTGTTCGCTCCGGGCCGGGCCTTCCTCATCGCCCGGGTCGCGCCTTGGGCCGGGGCGGCGGTGGCGGATCGGCCCAGCCGGTTGTCACCGCTGGCGCCGCCAGCCCTAGGTATCGCCCCACCTGCCAGGCCAGCACGGCGCTTTTCAGCCGCAGATTGGCCTCGCGCGCGGTGCACCAGGTGGCCATGACCTCGCCCGCCCCGGCGCAATCCGGCCCCGCCGAAATGTCACGCGCAAGGTGCCAGGCCGTATGATAAAGCCGCGTCGGCAGCCCCTCGCTTGGCGGCGGCGGGTCCGGCAGTGCCGCCATGATATGGCCGTGCAGCACATGCTGGTCGCCGGCCAGCGCCTTCTGGCAGGCCAGCGGCGCCGCCGAGCGGTCGCAGCGGGTGACGCCGATATTGCCGCAGTATTCCACCCCGCGCACATCCCAGAGATCGAAATCCGCCGCATCGAGCGCCCGGTCGCGATGGACCCGAAGCCGCCATTCGTAGCGCGCGACCTCGGCATCGATGCAGGCCGAGAACTCCGGCAGCGTCTCCTCCGACCGGGCCGCCCCGGCCAGGCCCACCAGGGCCGCGACGGCCCCGCCGATGATCTGCGCCCCGCAGCCCATCTCAGGCGCGATAGTCCGGGTTTTCGTAGTCGAAACGACAGCCCGCCTCGAACGCCTTGCGGTCGTTGCCCTCGTTCGGATAGCCGCCGGCGTCGCGCAGCATCCGGGCGGCATGCATCAGGTTCCAGGTCATGATCGTGGTGTTGCGGCGGGTAAAATCATTGTCGAAGCCGACCGGCGTGTCCCCCTCCTGCGGATCGCCATAAGACGGCCCCGGCCCGGCCTCGCCGATCCAGCCGCAATCGGCCTGCGGCGGGATGGTATAGCCCAGGTGGCTCAGCGCGAACCCGAGGGTCATCGCCACATGTTTGACGCCATCCTCGTTGCCGGTGATGACGCTGCCGCCGACCTTGCCGTAATAGATCGACTGGCCCTTGTCGTTGAGTTCGCCCGACATGCCGTACAGCCGCTCGATCAGCACCCGGCAGACCGAGCTTTCCTCGCCCAGCCAGATCGGCGTGCCGACAACCAGAATATCGGCCGCCTTGACCTTGTCCCAGAGCTTGGGCCAGTCGTCGCTGTCCCAGCCATGTTCGGTCATGTCGGGAAAGATGCCGGGCGGCACCTGGTAATCGAGCAGATGCAGATGTTCGACGTCGACGCCGTTTTTTTCCATGATGTCGGCCGAGGCCCCCATCAACAGCCTTGTGTGGCTCTTGCTGCCGTCTTTCTTCAGCGAGGTGTTGATAAAGAGCGCCTTGAGTCCTGCGAATGTCTGTTTGCCATCGGTCATTGTCATCCTCCATGGGTGGGGTCAGCCTAGCACGCGTGCCATGCCCGACCTATTCACCTAGGTCCTTCTTCAATTGCTCCAACTCGCGATCGAGAAAGAACGACGTGATCGACCGGATCACCACCAGGAGGCCGAGGAACATCAGATCCGAGAATGCCAGACTCAGCGCGGTGTGGATGATGTCCGACACGATGAAGAGTTCGAGCGAGGCCAGAATATAACGGCCCAGCTCGATGCGTTCGCGGTTGGTTCGGTTGACGCGCTCGGAGCCGCGCCCGAAGATCTCGGCCCCGCTCACCCCGATGATGAAGCGCACCGCCCCCAGCAAAATCAGCACCACGGCGGCGATATCGACAATGGCGGCGGCCCATTCCAGCAGTTCGACCAGCCAGGAAAACTGGCCATGCAGAATGCCGCCCTCAAGTTCCAGATCGACAAGACTTCCCAAGATCACACACCTCCGTTCCGGGTTCCGGATCGTACGCCCAACCCGGCCGCCGAAGTCGCGGTTCCGTTCAGCCCATCTTCGCCATCATCTCGCGACCGATCAGCATGCGGCGGATTTCGCTGGTGCCGGCGCCGATCTCCATCAGCTTGGCATCGCGGAAGATGCGGGCCACCGGGGTTTCGTTCATGAAGCCCGCGCCCCCCATCGCCTGCACCGCCTGATGCGCCACCACCATCGCCTCTTCGCTGGCATAGAGGCAGCAGGCCGCGGCGTCCTGACGGGTGACCTCACCGCGATCGCAGGCCTTGGCCACCTCGTAGACATAGGCGCGGGCCGAGTTCATCTTGGTGTAGATGTCGGCCAGCTTGCCCTGCATCAGCTGGAAGTTTCCGATCGGCTGTCCGAACTGCTTGCGCTCGGCCATGTAGGGCATGATCTCGTCGAGACAGGCGGCCATGATGCCGGTGCCGATGCCGGCCAACACGACGCGTTCATAGTCCAGCCCCGACATCAGAACGCGCACGCCCTTGCCCTCTTCGCCGAGGATGTTGTCGAACGGCACTTCGACGTCCTCGAACACCAGCTCGGCGGTGTTCGAGCCGCGCATCCCCAGCTTGTCGAAATGCTTCGAGGTGGAAAAGCCCTTCATTTCCTTCTCGATCAGAAAGGCGGTGATGCCTTTCGACCCGGCGTCCGGGTCGGTCTTGGCATAGACCACCAACGTATCGGCATCGGGGCCATTGGTGATCCAGAACTTGTTGCCGTTGAGCCGGTAGTGATCGTTGCGCTTTTCGGCGCGCAGCTTCATCGACACCACGTCCGAGCCGGCACCGGCCTCGGACATCGCCAGCGCACCGACATGTTCACCCGAGACGAGCCGCGGCAGGTATTTCTGCTTTTGCTCCTCGGAGCCGTTCAGCTTGATCTGGTTGACGCAGAGGTTGGAATGCGCGCCGTAAGACAGCGACACCGAGGCCGAGGCCCGCGCGATTTCCTCGACCGCGATGACATGGGCGAGATAGCCCATGCCCGCGCCGCCGTATTCCTCGGGCACGGTCACGCCCAGCAGGCCCAGCTCGCCCATCTCCTGCCAGAGCTCGTTGGGGAACGCGTTCTTGGCGTCGATCTCCGCCGCCATCGGCCGGACCCGGTCCTGCGCCCAGCGGTGCACCATCTCGCGCAGCGCGTTTACATCTTCGCCCAGATCAAACGCCATCACCGCGTTGAACATGACCTTGCCTCCCAATTAATGAACAAGTGTTCAATAAATCCATACCAGCAGGTTTCGAGTCGGTCAATGGCCAGTTGCCCCACCCGCCCCGGCCCCCGCGCCGGGGCCTCTCGGCCGAAAGTGCGACCCCGAGCCTACCACGAAAAAGGGCGGCCCATCCGGGCCGCCCGTGACACTGGTTACCGAACGTCGGGAAACTTAGCGCACGACGTAGACGATGGTGCGCTGTTCCGGCTCCACGAGGACCGGCTGGCCGTTGATGTAGACATAACGCAACTCGGCATCCGGGATTTCGACCAGCTCCACGCTCTCGGGCACCACGGCGCCGCGCACCACTTCGCCTTCTAGATAGATCGGATCGAGCGTGTTGGTGCGCACATAGGTCACCACGCGTTCGTCAGGCTGGGCATAGGCCCCGGCCGACCCGGCCAGCAGACCACCGGCAACGGCACCGATCGGCCCGGCGACAAGCGCACCGGCCACGGCACCCACGGTCCCGGCACCGGCAAAGGCCTCGCCGTCCTTGGATGAGTCATAGGTGACCGTGCCGACGGTCACTTCCGGGGCGATCACGGCGGTCGGGGTCTCTTCGACCATGGCGGTCAGATAGTTGCCATAGGCCCAGCCCTCTTGGCCGTCATACGTCACCTTGCACCAGTTCGATTCCTCGATGCAGCCGTCAACGCTGGCCTTGGCCTCGGCATCGATCACGCCGATGATCTCATACTGGGGGCCGGGGCCGGCGCGCAGGTTGAGGTCGGTCACGGCGGTGGCCGAGGTCGCGGCAGCGGCCGAACCGGCGGCAAAAATGGCGGTCGAGGCGGTCAGGATAGCTTTGCGAAACATGGGTAGACTCCTTCTCACTTTGCTTTGAAGCGGCGCATGTTGCGCGGCGTTCGGGGGTCCAATCGCCAGCCGATGAGGTTTGTTCCGCGCTGTCGTGCAAACTTGCGGCGCTTTGCGCAAGGCCCTCGGTCCCTTGGCAAAATCCCGCCCAAAACCTCCGAAGGGCCCGGCGTTTCCGTGCCGATGCGCGACAACGTGATGCAACCTTTTCAACGCACCGGCATTGGCGCGCGCCGCCGCGCGGGAACCGAGGACGCGAGGGCTGCGTTGCACCTTGACCGGTCGCCGCGACCGGGATCATGTCTGGTGGGCGCCTTACGCCCGACGCATTCAGGAGTTCGCCATGCCCGCCACCCTCGCCCGCCTCTGCGCCACCGCCACCTTCTGCCTCGGCCTTGCTGGCGCTGCCGGCGCCGAACAGGTCGGCGAGATCGATGTCGACTGGGTGGGCAACGACATTCTCATCGAGGCCATCGCCGACCCCAAGGTCGAGGGTGTCACCTGTCATATCGCCTATTTCGAACGCGGCCTGTTCGACCGGCTGTCCAAGGGCAACTGGTTCGAAGATCCCTCGAACGCCTCGATCGCCTGCCGCCAGACCGGGCCGCTAAAGGTCGGCGACATCGACCTGGACGAAGACGGCGAGGACGTGTTCCGCACCTCGCGGTCGATCATCCTGAAATCGCTGCGGGTCAAACGCATTTTCGACGAGGCCAATCAGACGCTGATCTATGTCGCCCATGCCGCCGAATTGACCGATGGCTCGGCCAAGGTCTCGATGTCGACGGTGCCGCTCTATGGCGCCCGGTTGCAGGATTGATGAACCGCGCTCACCTCGGCCCGAATGATCCGCGCGATCAACGCGCAATCCTCGAGGCTGAAGGTCAGCGGCAGGCGCATGTCCACGATGCCCTTCAGAACCCGGTCGGTGGCCGGCATCGCCTCTGACGGCGCATAACGCCAGCTGTCGTAGCGCGAGGTAAAGGCCACCGGCTCGGCGCCACCGAACCACTTGAGCTCGACCCCCCGGTCGGCACAGCGGCGCAGCGCCTCGGCAATCGCTGCCTCACCCCAGTCGAGCAGCAGAAACTGGATCGACGAGCCGACAAAGGCCTCGCCCTCGCGCCGCGCCACCACATGCAGCCCGGGCGTGTCGCGCAGCCCCTCTTCGACCACGCTGTACCGCGCGTTCCAGCGCCCGATCTGCCGGTCGAGCGCCCGCAGTTGCGGGCGCAGGATCGCCGCGCGCAGATGGTCCATCCGCCCCGAGACATTGGGCGTGTCGTATTTCACCCGCTCGAACACCTCTGGCCCCGGCGCCGCCAGATGCCGGCCGTAAAGCATGTAGGAACCGGAAAGCATCACCGCCCGCGCCGCCACCTCTTCGTCATCGGTGACCAGCAAGCCGCCCTCGCCGGAGTTCACATGTTTGTAGGTCTGGCAGGAATAACAGCCCAGAACCCCGTGCCGCCCCGAGGGCAGTCCGCGCCAGGCGGCGCCCATGGTATGGGCACAATCCTCGATCACCCGAATGTTCGCCGCGTCGCAGATCGCCATCAGCCGGTCCATGTCGCAGATGTGCCCGCGCATGTGGCTCAGCATCAGCACCTCGGCCTGATCCGCCTTGGCCGCCAGGTCGTCGAGATCGATCACCAGCCCCTCGGTCACGCCGACAAACACCGGCACCGCACCGACCGAGGCGATGGCGCCGGGCACCGGCGCCAGCGTGAAGGCATTGGTCAGCACCCGGTCGCCCGGCCGGACCCCGATGGCCCGCAGCCCGCAGGCCATGGCATAGCCGCCCGAGGCCACCGCGAGGCAGTATTTCGCCCCGACCCGGGCGGCGAATTCCTGCTCCAGCAGCGCCACTTCGCCAGCCTCGTCGGGGGCCAGGTTGTAGCGATGCAGCCGCCCCGAGCGCAAAACCGCCAGCGCCGCCTCGATCCCCTCTTCGGGGATTGGCTCCTGCTGGGTGAAACTGCCGTGAAATCTCTCGTTCATGCGCCAGTCTTGCGGCGGGCTCCGGCCGAGGTCAACCACCTGCCGGCCGCCGTTCTAGAGTGCGCCGCGCCCCAGCGCCAAATCCACCACGCCCGGCAGATCGCCATAAGCTTGCAACAGATGTTCCGGCTCGAGCGCCGCCATGTCGTCGCCCGAGGGGCCGAAGGTCACCAGCACGCTGGGCACGCCGGCCGCCCGCGCGGTCTCGCGGTCGGTCACGCTGTCGCCCACCAGCAGCGAACGCTCGACCGCGCCGCCGGCCCGTTCGACCGAGGCGCGGTAAGGCGCGGCATCGGGTTTGCGCACCGGCAGCGTATCGGCCCCGACCAGCGAGCCAAACAGATCACGCACGCCAAGCGCCACCAGCAGCTTGTGTGCCAGGCGCTCGGGCTTGTTGGTGCAGATGCCGGTACGGATGTCGGCGCCCTGCAAGGTGCCGATCGCCTCGACCGCGCCGGGATAGAGCACCGTGGTGTGATGCAGCGCCGCGTCATATTCCTCGAGCAGCCGCGGATACCAGGCATCGATGGTGGCAAAATCATCCGCCCGGCCCAGCCGCTGCATCCCCAGAAGCAGCATCGCCCGCCCGCCGCGCAGTGCCGTGCCGGCATCCTCGGGGCCCAGCAGATCGCCCTCGCCCATCGCCCGGAAACAGGCATTGGCGGCGGCCAGCAGATCGCCACTGGTGTCGGCCAGTGTGCCGTCGAGGTCAAAAATCACGGTGCGCATCGGCGTGCCTTTCCTGACACAGACGGAAATCCAATGTGAGCGGCGCGTCCTTGCGGCGCGCGCCTCAGCGGATAAAACGGGACCGACCTAATTACAAAGAGAATCTGTTATGAGCATCGCACTCGTCATCCTTGCCGCCGGCAAAGGCACAAGGATGCGCTCCGACCTGCCGAAAGTCCTTCACAAGGTGGCCGGCGCGCCGCTGCTGGCCCATGCGATGGCCTCCGGCGCCAGCCTCTCGCCCGAACGCACGGTGATTGTCACCGGTCACGGCGCCGAGCAGGTGGAGGCCGCCGCGCGCGAAATCGACGAGACGGCGACCTGCGTGCTGCAATCGGAGCAATTGGGCACCGGCCATGCGGTACTTCAGGCACGCCCGGCGCTCGAAGGCTTCAGCGGCGATGTCATCGTGCTTTATGGCGACACGCCCTTTATCCGTCCCGAAACGCTCGAGGCCATGGCCGAGGCGCGCAGGAGCCATGATGTGGTGGTGCTGGGCTTTACCGCCGCAGATCCGGGCAAATACGGCCGGCTGGTGATGGAAGGCGACGCGCTTATGCAGATCGTCGAATTCAAGGATGCCGGCCTGCGCGAACGGGCAATCGATTTCTGCAATTCCGGCGTGATCTCGGCCAGCGCGGATACGTTCTTTGCCTTGCTCGACCGGGTCGGCAACGACAATGCCTCTGGCGAATACTACCTGACCGACATCGTGGCACTGGCACGCGAGGCCGGGCTTTCGGCCACGGCCGTCTCTTGCGACGAGGCCGAGACCATGGGCGTGAATTCGCGCGTCGACCTGGCCGCTGCCGAGGCCGGGTTCCAGTCGCGCAAACGCGCCGAGGCGCTGATCGAGGGCGTGACGATGACCGCGCCCGAGACCGTCTGGTTTGCCCATGACACCTGGATCGGCCCGGATTGCGAGATCGAGCCCAACGTCGTCTTCGGCCCCGGTGTGACGATCGAGAACGGCGCCCATATCCGGGCCTTTTCGCATCTCGAGGGATGCCATGTGTCGCGCGGCGCCGTCGTCGGCCCCTATGCCCGTCTGCGCCCCGGCGCGGAACTGGCCGAAGATGTCCGGGTGGGCAATTTCGTCGAGATCAAAAACGCGGTGCTGGACGAAGGCGCCAAGGTCAATCACCTGACCTATATCGGCGACGCCCATATCGGCGAAAAGACCAACATCGGCGCCGGCACCATCACCTGCAATTACGACGGGGTCTTCAAGCACCGGACCGAGATCGGGGCGCGGGCCTTCATCGGCTCGAACACCATGCTGGTGGCGCCGGTCAAGGTGGGGGCCGAAGCGATGACCGCGAGCGGTGCGGTAATCACCAAGGAGGTGCCCCCGGGCGCGCTGGCGATTTCCCGCGCCGATCAGGTCAACAAACCGGGATTGGCCCGGAAATTGTTCGAGATGTTAAAATCCAAAAAGGCAAATCAGGCGGGGAGCAAGGGATAATGTGCGGTATTGTCGGATACCTTGGAAACCACGAGGCCGCGCCGATCCTTGTCGACGCGCTGAAACGGCTGGAATATCGCGGCTATGACAGCGCCGGCATCGCCACGGTGCACGGTGGCCGTCTCGAACGGCGGCGCGCCGTCGGCAAGCTGGTGAACCTATCCGACCGGCTGGTGCACGAACCGCTGGCCGGAAAATCAGGCATCGGCCACACCCGCTGGGCGACCCATGGCGCGCCCTCCGAGGTCAATGCGCATCCGCATTACACCGGTCGCGTGGCGGTGGTGCACAATGGCATCATCGAGAATTTCCGCGCGCTGCGCGAAGAGCTGGCCGCCGCCGGCATCGCCACCGAGACCGACACCGACACCGAGACCGTGGCGCTGCTGACCCATCACCACATGAGCCAGGGCAAGTCCCCGGTCGAGGCCGCCCATGCCGCGCTCGACCGGCTCGAAGGCGCCTTTGCCCTGGCCTTTCTCTTTGACGGCGAAGAAGACCTGATGGTCGCCGCCCGCAAGGGCAGCCCGCTGGCCATCGGCCATGGCGAGGGCGAGATGTACGTCGGCTCCGACGCCATCGCGCTGGCGCCGCTGACCGACAAGATCACCTACCTCGAGGAAGGCGACCGCGCCGTTCTGACCCGCACCAGCCTCGAGATCCGCGACCACCAGGGCCGCCTGGCCAACCGCCCCACCAAGACCGTGGCGCTGGATGCCACCAACGTCGACAAGGCCGGTTACAAACACTTCATGGCCAAGGAAATCGCCGAACAGCCGGCGGTGATCCAGAACGCCATCACCAAATATCTCGACGAGGCCGGCACCGGCCTCAATTGGCCCGAGACCCTGCCGGATTTCTCGCAGGTCGACCGGCTGACGATGGTGGCCTGCGGCACGGCCTCTTACGCCTGTTTCACCGCCAAATACTGGTTCGAACGCATCGCCCGCCTGCCGGTCGAGGTCGATATCGCATCGGAATTCCGCTACCGGGAACCGCCGGTCACCCCGCGCACCGCCGCGCTGTTTGTCAGCCAGTCGGGCGAGACCGCTGACACCCTGGCGGCGCTGCGCTATGTCCGCGACAAGGCCGATCACGTGATCTCGGTGGTCAATGTCCCTGAAAGCTCGATCGCCCGCGAGAGCGACACCGCCCTGCCGATCCATGCCGGGGTCGAGGTCGGCGTGGCTTCGACCAAGGCCTTCACCTGCCAGCTCACCGTGCTTTTCCTGCTGGCGCTCAAAGCGGCCCACGTCCGGGACCAGATCACCACCGAGCAGCTTCAGGATCACCTGGCCACCCTGCGCGCGCTGCCCGGCCAGATCAACGACGCCCTGACCCTGAGCGACGCGCTGCGCGACATCGCGCACGATCTTTCCGATGCCAGCGACGTGCTGTTCCTGGGCCGCGGCCTGATGTACCCCCTGGCACTGGAAGGCGCACTGAAACTCAAGGAAATCAGCTACATCCACGCCGAAGCTTATGCGTCGGGCGAGCTCAAGCACGGCCCCATCGCGCTGGTCGATCCGACGGTGCCGGTGGTGGTCATGGCACCGCGCGACTCGCTCTTCGACAAGACGGTGTCGAACATGCAGGAGGTCATCGCCCGCTCCGGCCGGGTCATCCTCATCACCGATGCGCAGGGCCGCGACGAGGCCGCCGAGGACGTCTGGCACAGCCTGGCCCTGCCGACGGTGCCCGAGGTGCTGACCCCGATCCTCTATGCCATCCCGGCACAGCTTCTGGCCTATCACACCGCGATCGCCAAGGGCACCGACGTCGACCAGCCCCGCAACCTCGCCAAATCGGTGACGGTGGAATAATGGGCAAGCAGTTCGAGGCCCTGAGCAACGCACACCGCGATTTCATCGCCGCGCAGCACATGTTCTTCTGCGGCACGGCGGCGGCCGAGGGCCGGGTCAATATCTCGCCCAAGGGCATGGACAGCCTGCGGGTGCTCGGCCCCAATCGGATCGTCTGGCTCAACATGACCGGATCGGGCAATGAAACCGTCGGCCACCTGGCGCGCGACCCGCGGATGACGCTGATGTGGTGTTCTTTCGACAAGCGCCCGCAAATCCTGCGCACCTATGGCCGCGCCCGCACCCTGCACCGCGATGCCGCCGACTGGGACGACATGATCGCCCGGTTCGGCGACCGGCTCGGCGCGCGCCAGATCTATGACCTGAGCATTGACATGGTGCAGACCTCCTGCGGCTATTCCATCCCCTTCATGGATTTCACCGGCGAACGCGACACCCTTACCCGCTGGGGCGAGGACCGGGGCGCCGAGGGGATCCGCGACTATTGGGCCAGCCGCAACCGCGAGACGATCGACGGCCTGCCCACCGGCATCGACGCCAACCTGACATGACCCTCGACGACGCGCTCGCGGCGCTCGAGGCCCGAAGCGACGCCGGCCGCGCGGCAGGCGCCTCCGCCTATCACAAGGCGGCGCGGCGCTATCTCGGCGTACCGAACCCGGTGCTCAACGACCTGACCAAGAGCTGGCGGCAGGCGCTGTCGCTGCCCGAACGCCTGGCCCTGGCCGAGGCCCTCTGGCAGACCGACATCCACGAGGCCCGGATCGCCGCCGCCAAGCTGCTCACCCAGGCGCGCCTCCGCCCGGATGACGCCGTCTGGGCGCTGATCTGCACCTGGGTTCCCGATTTCGACGCCTGGGCGATTGCCGATCATGCCTGCATGGCCGGGCAGCGTCGGCTGAGCGCCGATCCGTCGCGGCTCGACCAGGTCGAGACCTGGACCGCCTCGGATCACCTGTGGACCCGGCGCGCAGCGCTTGTCATCACCCTGCCCTGGGCCAAGCTGCGCCATCCGAAGCCGGCGCAGGAGGCCGAGCGGCACCGTATTCTCGGCTGGGCGGCGGGCTACGTCGACGATCCCGCCTGGTTCATCCAGAAATCCGTGGCCTGGTGGCTGCGCGACCTGTCGAAACATGCCCCCGAGCTGACCCGCGCGTTCCTGGCGCAGCATGGCGCGCGGATGAAGCCCTTTGCCCGCCGCGAGGCCGGCAAATACCTCAGTTCCTGAACACCCGGAGCGTGACCAGCCCGGTCAGCGGCGCTCCGAGCAGGCGCATCGCAGGCAGCGAAATCCGGCTACCGGCGGTCGCCGCCCCGTCGATCGGGATCAGCTCGACCTGCGCCGATTTGCCGGTCTCCGGGTACTCCACCCGGCCCTGCGCCGGCGCATCCACCAGCGGTGTCTCGAGCCAGAAGCCGGAGCGCGTCGGATCGCCCAGCGAGGCGACGGTGGTGCCAAGCGATTGCGCGCCGGCCTCGGAGGGCGCCGCGGCGGCCCTGGCGCGCTCTTCGGCCGACGTGGTGTCAAAAGCCGCTTCCGACGCCGCATCGGCCGGCGGCGCGGCAGCCGTTTCCGGCGCACCGTCGGTGTCGGAAACCCCGGCAGGCGCATCCGCCTGCCGCTCTCGTTGCTGGAACGGGGCGCTCAACTCGGTACAACCTGCCAGCACAACCAGCGCCGTGGCGCCGAAGAAAAACCGGTACATCATGGCGGCAGGTTACGCCAATGGTCTCGGCCGTCAACGCCACATTCCCCTTGTCGGCCCGTTTCGGCAACCTTACGTTCATCACATGACTACAAAGCTCATCGATCCCTTTCTCCGCCCGATCTCCTACCTTCGGGTCTCGGTCACCGACCGCTGCGATTTCCGCTGTGTCTATTGCATGGCCGAGAACATGACCTTTCTGCCCAAGAAAGAGCTGCTGACGCTGGAGGAACTGGATCGGATGTGCTCGACCTTCATCGGCCTCGGGGTGGAAAAGCTGCGCATCACCGGCGGCGAACCTCTGGTGCGTCGCGACATCATGACGTTTTTCCAGGCGATGACCCGCCATCTCGACAGTGGCGCGCTCCAGGAATTGACCCTGACCACCAATGGCAGCCAGCTCGAACGCTTCGCCGATCAGCTTTTTGCCGCCGGCGTGCGCCGGGTCAATGTCTCGCTCGACACGCTGGACGAGGAGAAATTCGCTCGCGTCACCCGCTGGGGCCGCCTGCCCCAGGTGCTGCGCGGCATCGACGCGGCGCAAAAGGCCGGGCTCCGGGTCAAGATCAACACCGTCGCGCTCAAGGGCTTCAACGAAAACGAGCTCTTCACGCTCACCCGCTGGTGCGCCGCGCGCGACATCGACCTGACCTTCATCGAGGTGATGCCGATGGGCGATCTCGGCAACGAGGACCGGGTCGGCCAATATTGGTCGCTCGACGACCTGCGCGACCAGCTGCGACAGGAATACCGACTCACCGACCTGCCCGAGCGCACCGGCGGCCCGGCGCGTTACGTGCGGCTCGAGGAGACCGGCCAGAAACTCGGCTTCATCACGCCGCTGACCCATAATTTCTGCGAAAGCTGCAACCGCGTGCGCCTGACCTGCACCGGCGAGCTGTTCATGTGCCTCGGCCAGGAAGACAATGCCGACCTGCGCGCCGCGCTGCGCAATCATCCCGAGGATGACGCGCCGCTCGAGGCCGCAATCCGCGACGCCATCGCGCACAAGCCCAAGGGCCATGATTTCGATTATTCCCGCCAGCGCGCCGATGGTCAGGTCTCGCGCCACATGAGCCACACCGGCGGCTGATCCGCCGGCGGCGCGCCCGGGGCGGCCGGCGCGCAGCGTATTTGTCAAAGAGAAGAAGCAGCAGGTCTTTCTTCTCTTTCCCAAATACGCCTGCACCTCGTTTCATGCCCTGTTTGACGCCAGTTGGGCGCCGCGTCCCCGGCCAGGGTCACCGGATCAGGCCCACTCCGGCCCGAGATCGTCGTGGGCGCGATCGATCCAGTGGTCTTTCAGCCAGTCGCAGGGCTTGGAGTAGCGGATGAAAGAGCCGGTGTACCCCTCGAGCGCATCCGGCATTTTCGGGCGCCCGTGGAAACAGACGACGCGCGCCTCGTCTGGCAGGCGCGGGGCGGCAAGGTAATTGCGCGGGAACGGGTTGCAATCGTATTTGTAACTCACCACCCAATCGCCGGGAATATAGTCGAAGACGCCCTCATCCATCGCCTTGTGCGACGTGTAACGCTGTTCGGATCCACGGGCCTTTTCGACTTCTTCGTAAGGGTTTGCGGCCAGATCTTCATACAGGAACCCATGCCGGCCGGGATCGAAGCGAAACACCGATCCATGACCGGTGGGCCGGCCCTTGCGGGCTTCTGTCCAGTCGTGGCGCATGGCGATCTTGCCCGGCGACATCTTCCAGATCGGCGTCAGGTCGCCGGTGATCACCACGTCGAGATCGAACCCCAGCACCGGCCCGTCGAGATCCGGCACCAGCCCGGGGCGGAACAAAGAGACCTTGCGCATCGCCCCCTGCCGGTTGGCGACGGCAAGGGCGGCATTCATCGGCTCGGCAAAGGGTTCGACCGGCAGGTCGAGCAGCTCGATGTCCGGGTGCAGCCCGGCGCGCTCTTCGGTCATGCAGAAAAACCGCACCGGGTGGTCCAGGTTGCGCCGCACCCCGGAATAGAGCCGGTTGACGTACTCCGGGCCGAAAAGCGTGCCCCATTTGATGCACATGATGTTCGCGGTCTGAGCTTGCGTCACCCTTGGCTCCTTTTTTCTGCCCTCCCCGCTTAGCGCGGATTTTTTTGCCACACCAGCCGGGGCGTGACATTTCTGCACAGGTCCGGGGAATTGTGCAGGTGCAGAAAAATCGCTATCCATGTTAGCGCTAACCTAACCCATGAGCGAGGGGACATCATGTCCGAGGGTCACACCGCCGACACCACTGCCATTGCCGAAGCCGCGTTTTACCTGTGGCTCGAAGAAGGCCAGCCGCAGGGCCGCGATCAGGAATTCTGGCTGCGCGCCGAACAGACGCTGAACGCGGCCATTGCCGCGCCCAAGGCGCGCCGCGCCACCGCCCGAAAGGCCGCATCGCCGAAGAAAGCCGCTGGCAAGACAACTGCCAAGGCCAAATCCGCCGCCAAGCCGGCCGCCAAAGCGGCGGCCAAAACGGCGCCCAAGACCGCCAAACCCAAGGCCCCTGCCAAACCCAAGGTCTGAGCCTCGATGGGCGGGTGGCTTGCTGCGGCCGCCCGCCAATTCGCTTGATCCGCCGCATCCGGCGGATTAAGGTGCCCGCAGCCATTGTTTCAGCGCAGGAGGGCTTCATGGAGAATGTCAGCACCCTGCGGGCCGCCGTCTGACGGCGCCCGGTTCGGAATTATGCTTGGACACCGAGCATGTGATCCCCCTGAAACAGGACAAATCCCTTGAACGATAAAACCTTGTCTGACCTCGGATGGTCAGAGCAATTCGCACGTCAGCTCACCGCGGCCGACGCCGTCTTTTCGCCTGCCCGCGTGGCCGAAATCCATCGCGACCGGCTGGTCGTTGTCACGCCCGAAGGCTCTTTCAACCTGCACCCGCGCGAAGCCAGCGGCGCCTATGCGGTGGGCGACTGGGTGCTGACCGACGGCACCTCGGCGGTGCGCCGCTTGACGCCGGTGTCCGATCTCAGCCGCCGCGCCGCCGGGCCGGGGGTCACCGCGCAGCGCATTGCCGCCAATATCGACACCATCGGCATCGTCACCAGCTGCAACGACGATTTCTCGGTGCCCCGGCTCGAGCGCTATCTGGCGCTGGTCTCCTCCGCCGGCTGTCTGCCGCTGGTGATCCTCACCAAGGCCGACAAGACCGAGGACGCCCGTCCCTTTCTTCGGCAAGCCGAAAAGCTCTCGCCGCTGGTGACCGCGCTGGCGCTCAACGCCAAGGACCCGGAGGATGCCGCGCGGCTCACGCCCTGGTGTTCCAGGGCGCAGACCCTGGCGCTGATCGGCTCGTCCGGTGTCGGCAAGACCACGCTGCGCAATGCGCTGACCGGAGAAAGCGCCGAGACCCGCGAGATCCGCGAAGACGACGCCCGCGGCCGCCATACCACGACCTTTCGGGCGCTGCGGCCGACGCGGGCCGGCGGCTGGCTGATCGACACCCCGGGCATGCGCGAGTTGCAGCTCACCGATGCCGCCGAGGGCATTGGCGCGGTGTTCGACGATCTCGCGGAGTTGGCCGCCGATTGCCGGTTCAGCGATTGCGGCCATGACAGCGAGCCCGGCTGTGCAATCAAGGCGGCGGTGGCCAGCGGCGCGGTGGCGGCCGACCGGGTGGCGCGTTGGCAGAAGCTCTTGCGCGAGGATCGCCACAACTCGGAAACCTTGGCACAGTCGCGGGCCCGTGGGCGGAGCTTTTCCCGGGTGATCAAGGAAGCCAAGGCCGAAGGGCGACGCAAGCGCGACGTCGAACGTTGACCTGCCCGCGTCCCGGACCCCGATCCGGGACCTCGCCCCGCAAGGAACCGCGCGGCCCCGGATCACGTCCGGGGCGCGTTGCGGCTATGCCGCCGGCATCCGGGTCTCGACGATCTCGGCCCACCAGGAGCAGCCCGCCGGGATCGCGGCGTCGTTGAAGTTGTATTCCGGGTGGTGCACCGCCGCGGTGTCGCCATTGCCGACGAGGATATAGGCGCCGGGGCGCTCTTCGAGCATATAGGCGAAATCCTCGCCGCCCATGATCAGCGGCGCGGTGGCGCAATCGCCGGCCACCTTGCGGGCGACCTCGGCGGCGAAATCGGTCTGTTCCTCGTGGTTGACCATGCAGGGATAGCCGCGGTGATAGCGCACATCCACCGTGCCGCCAAAGGTCGCGGCGATGCCGTCGCAGATCGCGGCAATCCGGGTCTCGGCAAGATCGCGCATCTCGGCGGACATGGTGCGCACGGTGCCGCGCAGATCGACCTTTTGCGGAATGACGTTGAAGGCATTCGACGAGGTCTGGAACGAGGTCACCGAGACGACGACCTGATCTACCGGATCGGCATTGCGCGACGCGATGGTTTGCAGCGCCAGCACCGCCTGCGCCGCCATCACCGTGCTGTCGACCGTCTCATGCGGTTTGGCGGCATGGCCGCCCTTGCCTTCGAAGGTGATGTCGAACTGGTCGGTCGCGGCAAAGAAGGCGCCCGGCCGGATGGCGAAAGAGCCCAGCGGCTGGCCCGGCCAGTTGTGCATGCCATAGACCTCCTGGATGCCCCAGCGCGTCATCAGCCCTTCGTCGCACATTTCCTTGCCGCCGCCGCCGCCCTCTTCGGCGGGTTGGAAGATCACCACCACGGTGCCATCGAAATTGCGGGTCTCGCTCAGGTATTTGGTGGCGCCCAGCAGCATCGCGGTATGGCCGTCATGGCCGCAGGCGTGCATCGCGCCATCAGTCTTGGAGGCATAGTCGAGCCCGGTCTGCTCGTGGATCGGCAGCGCGTCCATGTCGGCGCGCAGCCCGATCACCTTGCCCGAGCCATTGGCCTTGCCCTTGATCACGCCGACCACGCCGGTGCGGCCGATGCCGGTCATCACCTCGTCACAGCCGAAGTCGCGCAGCTTGTCCGCCACCAGCGCGGCGGTGCGATGGGTGTCAAACAGGATCTCGGGGTGCGCGTGCAGATCCCGGCGCCATTCGGTGATCTCCTCCTGGAGCTCGGCAAAACGGTTCTTCACGGGCATCATCACTCTCCTTGTCTGCTTGCCTCTGAGGTGCGCCTTTCCGCGCCGCGCGTCAATATCCCGATGCGGTCGTCAGAACAAAGTGATCGGTGCCGGCCTGCGCATACACCGAAGGCTCGGGCACATGGCCCACAGGATGAATTGGCGAGGGGATGGGCTTGAAATTCAGGTCTTTTTCGCCTTTCCGGCGCTGCGGATCGGCGACCGGCACCGCCTTGATCAGCGCCTTTGTATAGGGGTGCTGCGGATTTTCGAAGACCGCCGCGCGCGGCCCGATCTCGACGATGCGGCCCAGGTACATGACGGCGACATCATGGCTCACCCGTTCGACTACCGCCATGTCGTGGCTGATGAACAGGAAGGACAGGCCGAGATCGGCCTGCAACTCCATCATCAGGTTGAGCACCTGCGCCTGCACCGAGACATCCAGTGCCGAGACCGCCTCGTCGGCGATGATCAGCTTGGGGTTCAGGGCCAGCGCCCGGGCGATCGCCACCCGCTGGCGCTGGCCGCCCGACAGTTCATGCGGGTAGCGCCGCAGGAAGCTGCGCGGCAGGTGGACCCGGTCGAACAGCGCGGCAACCCGATCGGTCAACGCGCTGCCCGAGGCGATGTTGAAATTGCGCAGCGGCTCGCTCACCTGGTCGAACAGCCGCATCTGCGGATTGAGCGAGGCAAAGGGATCCTGAAAGATCATCTGCATGTCGCGCCGCGCGCGGCGCAATTCTGCCGGGGCCAGCGCCGTGACATCGGTCTCGTCCAGATTCACCTGGCCCGCCTGCGGTTCGACCAGCCGCAGGATCGAACGGCCGGCGGTGGATTTGCCGCAGCCCGATTCGCCGACAAGGCTGAGGGTGCGCCCGCGATTGAGCGTGAACGACACATCCTCGACCGCATGCACCTGCGCCACCGTACGTCGGAACAGCCCGCCCCGAACGGCAAAGCGCGTGGTCAGGTTGCGCACACGCAGCAGCGGCGTCGTGCTGCCCGGGATCGGCGCGATCCGCTGATCGTCGGCGCCCAGGAGCCGCATCGGCTCCGGCGCCGGCTTGCCGCGCATCTCGCCCAGCCGCGGCACCGCAGCCAAGAGCGCCCGCGTATAAGCGTGTTGCGGCGCCTCGAAGAGGCGCTCGACCGGCCCCTCCTCGACCTTGCGGCCCTGGTGCATGACAACCACCCGGTCGGCCATCTGCGCCACCACGGCCATGTCATGGGTGATGAACATCACCGCGGTGCCGGTCTCGCGCTTCAACCGGTCGATCAGCGCCAGGATCTCGGCCTGGATGGTGACGTCGAGCGCGGTGGTCGGCTCATCCGCGATCAGCAGACGCGGCGCGCAGGCCAGCGCCATGGCGATCACCACCCGCTGGCGCATGCCGCCGGACAGCTCGTGCGGATATTGCCGCAGCCGCCGCTCAGGCTCGGGCATCCGCACCTGGCGCAACAACTCGAGCGCCCGCGCGCGCGCCTGACGCCGGCTCATCCCCCGGTGCAGGCGCAGCCCCTCGGTCAATTGCCGGCCGACGGTGAACACCGGGTTGAGCGCGGTCATCGGCTCTTGAAAGATCATGCCGATTTCATTGCCGCGAATGCCGCGCATCGCCTCCTGCGTGCTCTGCGTCAGATCGGTTTCGCCGCCCTCGCGCCGGTCGAACAGCAGCCGGCCGCCGGCGATCTCGCCGCCGCCGAACTCCACCAGCCGCATCAGAGACAGCGACGAGACCGATTTGCCGGAGCCGGATTCGCCGACCACGCAGACCGTTTCGCCGGGATTTATGTCGAACGACAGATCGGCGACCCCGGCAACCGGACCGTCGCGGGTCTGAAAGGTGACGCGCAGGCGGTCGATCCTGGCAATCGGCTGATCGAGCATCTGGCGAATGTCCCCGTGGGTGCTGAATTGGCGGGCAAGCTAGGCGCGGGTCAAAGCGGTGTCAAACCGACAGCCCCCATGGCAGAATGACAACGCTTGCATTTCTTTCAGCTTCTGTTTCGATGTGTGCCTGTGAAAGGCTGGCAAAATACCGCCTATACGCGTAATTCTGCTCGCACCACTCACAACCCGATGCTGCGTCATCCCGGCCGCGACACCGTGCGGCGCAGAGTCAGCAAGGAGATCGACATGACGGCAAGAACCCTTTTGCTCGGGGCGACGGCGAGCATTGCCATGGCCGCAAGCGCGCAAGCCGAACGGGGCAGCGACGGCGAGCTCCGGCTGCTCTACTGGCAAGCGCCTTCGACGCTGAATCCGTTTCTATCGGGTGGGCGCAAGGATTCCGAAGCCGCCGGGCTGGTGCTCGAGCCGCTGGCGCGATTTGACGAGCGCGGCGTTCTGACCCCCTGGCTGGTCGACGAGATCCCCACCGTCGAAAATGGCGGGGTGCGCGAGGATCTGACCCAGATCACCTGGAAGCTCTCTCCCGGCGTCACATGGTCCGACGGCACGCCGCTGACCTCGGCCGACGTCAAGTTCACCTACGATTATTGCACCCATCCCGAAGGCGGCTGTGCGCATCAGACCAAGTTCGACGGCATCACTTCGGTCGAGGCGCCCGACGCGCAGACCGTCGTCATCACCTTCGACGCCCCCACCCCAAATCCGCATGTGGCCTTTGTCGGTCTCGAGAGCCCGGTTTTGCAGGCAGCGCAATTCGCCGACTGTCTCGGCGCCACCGCCTCGACCTGTACCGAGGCCAATTTCAACCCGATCGGCACCGGCCCCTTCGTGGTGGACGAGTTCAAGCCGAACGACGTGATCATCTATTCCGCCAATGACCGGTTCCGGCTGGAAGGCAAGCCGCATTTCGGCAAGGTGACGCTCAAGGGCGGCGGCGACGCGGCTTCGGCGGCGCGGGCGGTGATGGAGACCGGCGAATTCGACTACGCCTGGAACCAGCAGCTGGCCCCCGACATCATCAAGAGCATGGAAGCCAGCGGCAAGGGCCGGTTCATCTCGGAATTCGGCCCGACGGTCGAACGGCTGGTGCTCAACCACAGCAATCCCGACCCGAGCCTCGGGCCCGACGAACGCTCGATCATCAAGCCGCATCCCTTCTTGCAGGATCCGGCGATCTACAAGGCGATGTCGCTGGCGATCGACCGGCCGCTGCTGGTCGAAGTGGGCTATGGCCCGGCCGGCAAGGTCACCTGCAACTGGGTGCCGGCGCCCGAGTGGCACAACTCCGACACCTTCGATTGCGACGAACAGGATCTCGAAGGCGCCAACAAGCTGCTGGATGACGCCGGCATCGTCGATACCGACGGCGACGGCATCCGCGAAAAGGACGGCGTGCCGCTCAAGGTGCTGTACCAGACCTCGACCAATGCGGTGCGCCAGGACACCCAGGAGCTGGTCAAGATGATGTGGGCCGACATCGGCATCGAGACCGAGCTGCGCAACATCAATGCCAGCGTCTATTTCGGCGGCGATGCCGGCAGTCCCGACACCTTCCAGAAGTTCTATGCCGACGTGCAGATGTATTCCAACACATTCGGCGGCACCGATCCCCAAGGCTATTTCGGCAACGGTCTCTGCGACAAGGCGCCGACCCCGGAAAAGCAATGGCAGGGGGAAAACATCTCGCGCTATTGCAACCCGGAATTTGACGCCTTGTTCGAAGAGCTCAAGACCGCGGTCGGCAACGAGGCGCGCGGCGCCATCGGCCGCAGGCTCAACGACATGGCGATCGAAGATGGCATGATGATCCCGCTGGTGCACCGTGGCCGCGTCTCGGCACAGTCCAACACGCTCGAAGGGGTGGTGATGAACGCCTGGGACAGCGAGCTCTGGAACATCCACGACTGGCGCCGCGCGGATTGATCGGCGCCGAAACCTGACCGCCAGGCGGATGACCGCGCCTGGCGGTATCGACGACAAGCGCCTGCGCGCTGACACGGATCTTCCATGACATGCTGACTTTTGCCATCAGACGGTTGGTGCTTTCGGTACCGACGCTGCTTTTCATCGCGCTGGTGATCTTTCTGCTGCTCAACCTCGCGCCGAACGATCCGATGGCCCAGGTGCCGCTGACGATCCCGCCCGAGGTCAAACAGAAGATGCGCGAGGCGCTTGGCATCGGCGAGGCGCTGCCGCTTCAGTTCTGGAAATGGCTGGTGGCGATGTTCTGGACCGAGCCCAAAGTGCTGATCGACTGGCTCACCGCCGACAGCCTGCTGCTTGGCTGGCTGCCCGATACCGCGCTCTATCAGGGCGAGCTGCGGGTGATCTCCTGGCAGACCCGGTCGCCGGTGATGGACATCGTGGTCCAGCGCCTGCCGCAGACGCTCTGGGTGGTGGGCACCGCCTATCTGCTGGCCATCGTCATCGCCGTGCCGATCGGCATCTATTCCGCCTATCGGCAATATTCCTGGTTCGACCAGGCCGGCACCTTCGTGTCGATGATCGGCTTTTCGATCCCGCCATTCTTTTCCGGCGTTCTGGTGATCGTGATCTTCTCGGTCCAGCTCGGCTGGTTCCCCTCGATCTACGACACCACCTTGCAGGTGACCGACTGGGACAGCTTTCTGCGCCAGATCAACCAGATGATCCTGCCGGTGATGGTGCTGACCTTGCAGATCACCGCGCAGCTCAGCCGTTTCATGCGCGCCTCGATGCTCGACAACCTGGGCCAGGATTACGTGCGCACCGCCCGCGCCAAGGGGCTGGGCGAACCCAACGTGGTGCTGGTGCATGTGCTCAGGAACTCGATGATCCCGGTGGTCACGGTGATCGCGCTTGGCGTGCCCAATATCTTTGGCGGCGCCATCATCACCGAGCAGGTGTTCAAGGTGAACGGCATCGGCCAGTTGCTGATCACCGCCATCGAGGCCAATGACCTGCCGATGGTACAGACGCTGACCTTTGTCTTTGCGGTGCTGATCGTGCTCTTCAACCTGATCGCCGACCTCGCCTACGGCATGCTCGACCCGAGGATCCGCTATGACTGACACCCCGCTTGCCCCGCCGCGCAGCCAATGGGCCGACGTCTGGCACCAGTTCCGGCACCATCGCGGCGCGATGTTCGGCGCTTTCGTCTTTGTCTTCCTCGTCGGGGCGGTCTATCTCGGCCCGCTGGTCTGGACGGTCGATCCGCAGTTTCTGCCGCGCGGCCGCGACTTTCTCGATCTGCGCGACACCCGGCCGATCTATGTGGCGCTCTGGGATGGCGGCGCCAAGGTGAGCTGGGCGCATCCTCTGGGCACCGACAACCTCGGCCGCGACACACTCGCCCGGCTGATGTTCGGTGGCCGGGTCTCGATTGCGGTGGGTCTGACCGCCATGGTGCTTTCGGTGCTTCTGGGCACCTTCATCGGCATTCTCGCCGGGTTTTTCCGCCGCCTAGACGGGCCGTTGATGCGGCTCACCGATCTGTTCCTGGCGCTGCCGCTGCTGCCGCTCATCCTCGTCGCCTCGCTGCTCTTTCGCGAGGCGCTGGCGGCGCGTTTCGGGCCCGAAGGCGGGGTGTTCATCCTGATCGTCACGTTGATCGGCCTGACCTCCTGGATGCAGACCGCGCGGATCGTGCGGGGCGACGTGCTGGCGCTGAAAGAGCGCGAATTCGTCCTCGCCGCCCGCTCGATCGGCACCACCGACACGCGGCTGATCACCCGCCACATGCTGCCCAACATCCTCTCGCCGATCCTGGTCTCGGCGACGCTGGGCATCGCCACGGCGATCATCACGGAATCTGCGCTCTCCTTTCTCGGCTTCGGATTTCCGCCGGATTTCCCGACCTGGGGCCGGCTGCTCAACGACGGCGTGGTGCGGCTCTCGAGCTACCCCGAGCGGCCGATCTGGCCGGGCATCCTGATCTCGCTTACCGTGCTCTCGGTCAACTACCTCGGCGACGGGCTGCGCGATGCGCTCGACCCGCGGATCCGGGGGCGGTGAGGCGAAAATAAGATCACCTGTTCGGCCCGACCGGCGCGCGGCTGGCGGCGATTTCGACCCGACGGAGCCCGCCGGAACGCCATTCCGCCCAAAGCCCGGGCGACAAGGCGAATGTTCCGTGAAAGCCGGCCAGATCCCCGGCCTGCCCCCTTGATCGCGGCGGGATTTATGCGCATGTGCACCCGGATCTGCCAAAGGGAGTCTGCCCCATGTTCGAGCAATTCGGCTTTGAGGACACCACCGTCAAACAGGCCAGCCTTGTGCTGGCGCTGATCCTTGGCGCGCTCTTCGGCATTCTGGCCGAACGCACCAAATTCTGTTTCCGCCGCGCTCTGGTGGGCGAAGACCGCAAGCAGGCCGCCGGCGTCTGGCTCATGGCGCTGGCCACCGCCCTGCTCGGCACCCAGGCCGCCGTGGCCGCCGGTGTGATCAGCTTTGACGACCACCGCTTCATGACCGCCGATCTCGCCTGGCTCGCCATTGCGCTCGGCGGCGCGATGTTCGGTGCCGGCATGGTGCTGACCCGGGGCTGCATCTCCCGACTGACGGTGCTGGGCGCCGGCGGCAACCTGCGGGCGCTGACCGTGATCCTGGTCTTTGCCGTGGTGGCGCATGCCACGCTCAAGGGCGTTCTGGCCCCGGCCCGCACCGCCCTTGCCAGCGTCACCCTGCCGCTGGGCGAGAATATCTCGCTGGCCGCCCTGCCCGGCGGCGCGCTTGTCTGGACCGGCCTCATCGCGGCGCTGGCGCTGGGCGTTGCAGTACGCTCGGGCAGCCGCGCCTCGCATCTCGTCATGGCCGGCCTTCTGGGCCTGCTGGTGCCCGCCGCCTGGGTCGGCACCGGCTTCCTGCTCTACGACGATTTCGATCCGATCGCGATGGAAAGCCTGTCCTTCACCGCCCCCGCCACCGAAACCCTGTTCTGGACCGTTGCCAGCACCGCCATCGCGCCGGGTTTTGGCGTCGGCTTCTTCGGCGGTGTCCTCGGCGGCGCGCTGCTGGCCGCGCTGGTCTTTCGCAGCTTCCGCTGGCAGAGCTTTGTCTCGCCGCGCGAAACCGGCCGCTACCTGTCCGGCGCGACGCTGATGGGGATTGGCGGCGTTCTGGCCGGCGGCTGCACCGTCGGCGCCGGCCTCGCCGGTGTACCGACGCTGTCGCTTGCCGCGCTCCTGGCGCTGGGTTCCATCGTCGTCGGCGCCCTGGCCACCAATGCGGCGCTCAATGCTGGGCGCCGAGGCGACTCCTCATCCGGTGCAGCGCCCAAGCGACAAGCAGCACAACCGGCAGAGTAAGCCCGGCCAGCACCCATTCCTTGCTTATCCCGAGGCTCTTGCCAAAGGGATAGGCGAGGTAGCCGGCCAGCGACACGGCGTAATAGCTGATCGCCACCACCGACAGACCTTCGACCGTTTCTTGCAGGCGCAGCTGCAATTCCGCCCGCTTGTTCATCGCCTCGAGCTGCGACTGGTTCTGTGCCGAGCGCTCGACCTCGATCCGCGTGCGCAGGAGTTCGCTGGCCCGCATTGCCCGCTCTGCCATATTGGCCAGCCGCCGCTCGGTCGATTTCACGGTGCGCATCGCCGGGTCATACCGCCGGATCATGAATTCATGCCAGCTCTGCCGGCCATTGAAATGGCTTTCCCGCAGCATCTCGATCCGTTGCAGCACGATGGCCTCATAGGCCCCCGTGGCCCCGAACCGGAAGGACGAGGTCGCCGACTGCGCCTCGAGCTCGGCCGAAATCGCCAGCAGCGCTTGCAGCGTCTCATCGGCCGGAACGGTCTCGTCCGTCATCCGGTTCATCAGGTCCGACAGCCGGTCATCCAGCGCCCCCAGGACCGGGCCCAATTCGCGTGAGCGGGCAAAGCCCAACATCGACAAGGATTTGTAAAGCTCGATCTCGCAGATCCGTTGCAGGATTCGGCCGACCCGGCTGGCGCCCGTGCCCTCACCGGGAAATACCGCAAACCGCACATGCCCGGCCGGATCGATGCGGAAATCCCCCGCCACGATCGCCGCTCCTTCCAGCACATGGCTGACCGCCAGGCTTTCCGGCACGAACCATTCCTGCAAGGCATGCGACAGCCGCTCCTCCTCCGGTGGCGTCTCGACCCTGACCAGCGCCGATGTCACCCGCTGGCCCGGCGCGCTGGCCAGCCAGTCCTTGGGAAAGACGTCGAAATCCGCCGGGTCGAAGGGCCGCTCGCCCAGACCGTCCATGAACACCGAATAGGTCACCACCTCGGTGTGGCTCTCCCATTTGAGATTGTGCTTGCCGATCTGCGCCGAATGATGAGTCGCGCCGGGCTGGGGATGCGCCGCGCCGTAGCGGTCCAGCAGGTCTATGAGATGCGCCAGGTCTTCGCTCTTGTCGCGAGAGGCGGCGTGATTTTCTTTCCTGACAACAAGATAGACCGCCCGCCCCGGCGCATGTGCGGTCGGAAACGGCCGTGCGTGCAGCTCGTTCGACAGCTGGTAGCGCAAGGGATGATCGGTGAATTCCGGCATGGCAGCGGCCCCGTTGTTTTGGTGCAACTTAACCGCTCTTCCCGCAAGGTAAAGAAAGATATTGTCGCAGTTTCAATATGTTACGTGAATACAACGGCATACCGTCCGCCCTGCCCCCGGCGCCCGAACGCAAACGGGGCGCCGCATCGCTGCGCCGCCCCGGAGATCGTCGTCAAAAGGCCGGATCACGCGGCCTTTTTCAGCGCCTTCTTGGCTTTCTTCAGCTTGGCTTCCTGCCGCGCGACTTTCTTCTTGCGGGCAGCCATTTCTTTTTTCAGGTCTTTGATCTTTGCTTTGCTCGCCATGACAGGCTCCTTTTTGATTGAGGTCACACGCGGTCTGCGCCGCGCTGTATATATTCATACTATAGACATCGTATATACGTAACCCAAAAACTACGGCCTGCCGCAAAGAAAAAGCCTCCCCGGATTTCTCCGGGAAGGCTTGTTGATGTTCGCTGGGCAGGTGTTCAACCCACCGCCGGCTGTCAGTCGACCAGCCCGAGAAGCTTGTCGAGGCTTTCGCGCGCATCGCCGTAGAACATCCGCGTGTTGTCCTTGAAGAACAGCGGGTTCTCGATGCCGGAATAGCCGGTGCCCTGGCCACGTTTGCAGACAAAGACCTGCTTGGCCTTCCAGCATTCCAGAACCGGCATGCCGGCGATCGGGCTGTTGGGGTCGTCCTGGGCGGCCGGGTTCACGATGTCGTTCGAGCCGATGACGATGGCAACATCGGTCTCCGGGAAGTCCTCGTTGATCTCGTCCATCTCCATTACGATGTCATACGGCACCTTGGCCTCGGCCAGCAGCACGTTCATGTGGCCGGGCAGACGGCCCGCCACCGGGTGGATGGCGAAACGCACGTTCTTGCCCTGGCCGCGCAGCTTCCGCACCAGGTCCGAGACCGCGTTCTGCGCCTGGGCCACCGCCATGCCGTAGCCGGGGATCAGGATCACGCTGTCGGCCTCGTTCAAGGCCTGGGCCACGCCCTCGGCATCGATGGCGATCTGCTCGCCCTCGACCGCCATCTGCTCACCCGCCGGGCCGCCGAAGCCGCCGAGGATGACGCTGACGAAATGCCGGTTCATCGCCTTGCACATGATGTAGGACAGGATCGCACCCGATGAGCCGACCAGCGCGCCGACCACGATCAGCAGATCGTTGCCGAGCGAGAAGCCGATCGCCGCGGCGGCCCAGCCCGAATAGGAGTTCAGCATCGACACCACCACCGGCATGTCGGCACCGCCGATGCCCATGATCAGGTGATAGCCGATGAAGAGCGCCGCCAGGGTCATCAGGAAGAGCGGCAGGAAGCCACCGGTGTTGAAGTACCACACCAGGCAGAGCAGCGAGACGATCGCGGCCGCGAGGTTGAGCATATGCCCGCCCGGCAGCTTGGTCGCGGCCGAAGTGACCTTGCCGGCCAGCTTGCCGAAGGCCACGACCGACCCGGTGAAGGTGATCGCCCCGATGAAGATGCCGAGGAACAGCTCGACCTTGAGGATCGCCAGCTCGGCGCCGTTCTTCTTGGCCAGCACGGCGGCGAAACCTTCCAGCGCCTTGCGCGCCTCGGGCTCCATCGCCAGCACCCGGCCCATCTCGAAATGCGCATTGAAGCCGACGAAGACGGCGGCCAGACCGACGAGGCTGTGCATCGCCGCGACCAGCTGCGGCATCTCGGTCATCTGCACGCGCTTGGCCACATAGACGCCGATCACGCCGCCGGCGGCGATCAGGATCAGCGACAGCAGCCAGAGCCCCGCGCCGGGGCCGACCAGGGTGGCAAAGACCGCCAGGCCCATGCCGACGATGCCGTACCAGACAGCGCGCTTGGCGCTTTCCTGGTTCGACAGGCCGCCGAGCGAGAGGATGAAGAGAACAGCCGCGACAACATAGGCGGCAGTGGTGAATCCGAATTCCATCTGCACGGACTCCTTAGGATTTCTGGAACATGGCGAGCATGCGCCGTGTGACGAGGAAGCCGCCGAAGATGTTGATTCCGGCCATGAAGATCGACAATGCCGCCAGCAGGATCACCAGCCAGGAGCCCGAACCGATCTGCATCAGAGCGCCGAGAATGATGATCGAGGAAATCGCATTGGTGATCGCCATCAGCGGCGTGTGCAGGCTGTGCGCCACGCCCCAGATCACCTGGAAGCCGACGAAAACGGCCAGCACGAAAACGATGAAGTGCTGCATGAAGCTTGCCGGGGCGACGAGGCCCACCAGCAGCATCAGCACGCCGCCGACGCCGAGCAGGGTGAACTGCCGCTTGGTCTGCGCCTTGAAGGCCGCAACCTCCTGCGCCTTCTTCTCCTCGACGGTCAGCTCCTTGGGCTTCTCCTTCTTCTGCGCCGCAATCGCCTGCACCTTGGGCGGCGGCGGCGGGAAGGTGATCTCGCCCTTGTGGGTCACGGTCGCGCCACGGATCACGTCGTCGTCCATGTTGTGGTTGACCGTGCCGTCCTTGTCGGGCGTCAGATCGGTCAACATGTGACGGATATTGGTGGCATAGAGCGTCGAGGATTGCGTCGCCATGCGCGAGGGGAAATCGGTATAGCCGATAATGGTCACGCCATTGTCGGTCACCACCTTCTCGTCGGCCACGGTCAGCTTGCAGTTGCCGCCCTTTTCCGCCGCCAGGTCGACGATCACCGAACCGGGTTTCATGGATTTCACCATGTCCTCGGTCCAGAGCTCGGGTGCCTCGCGGTTGGGGATCAGCGCCGTGGTGATGACGATGTCCATCTCGGGGGCCAGCTCGCGGAACTTGGCCAGCTGGGCCTCGCGGAATTCCGGGCTGGAGACCGCGGCATAGCCGCCGGTGGCGGCGCCGTCGGCCTGTTCTTCCTCGAAGTCGAGATAGACAAACTCGGCCCCCATCGATTCGACCTGTTCGGCCACTTCCGGCCGCACGTCGAAGGCATAGGTGATGGCGCCAAGCGAGGTCGAGGTACCGATTGCGGCCAGACCGGCCACACCGGCGCCGACCACCAGAACCTTGGCCGGGGGCACCTTGCCGGCGGCCGTCACCTGACCGGTGAAGAAGCGGCCGAAGTTGTTGCCGGCCTCGATCACCGCGCGGTAACCGGCGATATTGGCCATCGACGACAAGGCGTCCATCTTCTGCGCACGCGAGATACGCGGCACCATCTCCATCGCGATGACCGAGGCGCCCTTGGCCTTGGCGGCCTCCATGCCCTCTTCGTTCCCGGCCGGATTGAAGAAGGAAATCAGCGTCTTGTCTTCGGTCAGATAGTCCAGCTCTTCGGTGGTCGGAATCCGCACCTTGGCAATGATGTCGGCCGTGCCCCAGAGCGCCTCGGCGCTGTCGACGACGGTGACACCCGCCTCGCGGTAGAGATCATCCGAGAACCCGGCTTTCGCCCCGGCCCCGGTCTCGACCAGGCACTCGTAGCCCAGCTTCTGCAACTGCGTCGCGCTGTCCGGCGTCATGGCGACCCGGTTCTCGCCGTTCAGTATCTCTCGTGGCGTCCCGATTTTCACGTGTGCGTTTCCTTCGTCGGTTACGTCGTTCCATTGCGCAATATCCGCTGCGCAATTATATTTCAACGCGACTTCTGTCGAGATGAAAGAACACAGGTCGATTCCCTGCCGCAACTTCATATTTGTTGCGTTGCGGCATGTCCATGCCGCCACGTAATTCACGAATATTGACGAATTATCGTGCAGATTCGACGCCACCAGAGGAAACCTTGCCCGGCCTCAGGCCCGCGCCCGGACGCGCCGCCATCGTCATTTGCCCCGTAGCAGGGGCGCGGCCTGCTTGCCAAAAGGCGGCATTGCGGCGCAGGTTGGCGACACAGCGAAGGAGACGACATGCTCGAGGGAAAACACGCCGTGATCACCGGTGGCGGCACCGGCATCGGGCTGTCGATCGCGCAGGCGCTGGCCGGGGCCGGCGCTGAGGTGACTATCACCGGCCGCCGGGCCGAAGTGCTGGAGGCGGTCGCCGGCCCCGGGCTGCATCCGCTGGTGATGGATGTGACCGAGGAAAGTTCGGTGACCCGAGGCGTTGCGCAGGCGGTGGCGGCGCGGGGCCCGGTGCAAATCTGCGTGCCCAATGCCGGGATTGCCGAAGGCCAGTCGATCCGCAAGACCGATCTGGACGCCTGGCGGCACACGATGCGCACCAATCTCGACGGTGCCTTTCTGACCATCCGCGCCTGCCTGCCCTCGATGACCGAAACCGACTGGGGCCGGGTCATCGCCGTCTCGTCGATTGCCGGCATCCGCGGGTTGCGTGGCGCGCCGGCCTATACCGCCTCGAAACACGGGCTGGTCGGGCTGATCCGCGGCCTGAGCGAGGATTTCCTCGGCACGCCGTTTACCTTCAATGCGCTCTGCCCCGGCTATGTGGACACCGAGATTGTCAGCCGCAACCAGAGCAGCATTGCCGAACGCACCGGGATGAGTGCAGAGGATGCGCTGGCGGTGATGGTCAAGGCCAACCGCCACCGGCGGCTGCTGGACGCCGAAGAGGTTGCGGCGGCGGCGCTCTGGCTCTGCGGGCCGGGCTCGCAAAGCGTCAATGGCCAGACCATCGAGATCGCCGGCGGCCAGATGTAGCGGATTGCCAGAGGCCGGCGGCAGCCGTCAGGCCAGTTCCGGCGCATGTACCAGCGGCACGGCGCGTTCGTAATCCGACCGCCCCCCGGCCAGCGACAGGGTCGCCTCGCGCAGCATGGCGATCCCCTCTTCCGGCCTGGCCGGAAGATCTGCGGCGGCAATCGGTGTGCCGACCTGGATGCGGAAGATCTGGCGATGCTTGTTCAGCGTCTCGTGAAACAGGGTGATGTCGCGCAGGGTGGGGTGGATCGCGTCAAACAGGTAGAACAGCGCGGAATTGCGCGCCTCCATCCGCAGCGGGATGACCGGCAGGCCGAACTTGCGCGCGAGGGTCACCGGCGAGGACATCCACGGCCGTTCATAAAGCCTCAGGCCGCGCCGCTTGGCCAGGCGGCCGGAGGGAAAGATCACCCCCAACCGGCCCTCTTTGACCGCCTTGCTGGTATAGGCCATGGTCTGTCGCGTCTTGGCATGGCTGCGCTTTTCCTTGCGCCATTCGACCGGGGCGATCATCCCCTCCATCTGCGGCAGCACGCGCAGGATGTCGTGATTGGCAAAGAAATAGCTGTCGGGGCGTTTGCGGGCCAGAAGCCGGTGCAACACGATGCCATCGGCAATGCCTGTCGGATGGTTGGCGACGATCAGCGCCGGCCCGCTGGCGGGAATGTTCTCGAGCCCGCTGGCCTCGACCCGCCGCGCCAGAAGCCGACCCATGCGATCCATGATCTCGGGATAGGGGCTGTCGCGCAGCTCCGTGGCCAGCGCAATGGTGTCCTCGTAACTCAACATGCGGTCGAGGAGGCGACGGGCCAGTCGCGCCTGCAAGCGGTCGGCAAAGAGCCAGTTGGCGCGCTCTTGAATCAGTGGGTCTATGCGATCTCTCATTCGCCCAAATCGTCATGGCTAAGCAACAGCTTCATGACATATGGCGCGAATTCGGTCCGAGGAAAGCCCGGCGGGGCAAAAAGCCGTTTGATGCGCCAAAACCCGCCGCCCCCGGCCCGGACCGGCCGGGAGGCGCGCGTCGGCATCAGGCGCCGGCAAGCATCCGGGTGACCATTTCGGTGGTGTCGCGGCTGAGCCCGGGGGTGGCCGCAATCCGCTCGAGCGCCGCCCTGGCATGGGCCTGACGAGACGCGTCATAGCGCCGCCAGGTCTGGAACAGCGCGCACATCCGCGCGGTGGTCTGCGGGTTCTTGGCATCGAGCGCGATCAGCTTGTCGGCCACCAGCGCATAGCCCTTGCCCGAGCCATGGTGAAAGCCCGCGTGGTTCATGCCCAGCGCGCCCAGCACGGCGCGGAACCGGTTCGGGTTGGTCAGGGTGAAATCCGGGTGCCGGGTCAGCCGTTCGGCCACCTCGGCCGCCCGGGCGGGCGCGGCATGGCTCACCTGCAAGCCGAACCACTTGTCCATCACCAGACGGTCATCCTTCCATTGCTGCTGGAATGCCTCGAGCTCGGCCTCGCCCTTGCCGGCGATCAGCAGACCTGCGAGCGCCGAGAGCTGCAAGGTCATGTTGTCGGCCCGCGCATATTGCTGTGCCGCCTGGGCACCGCCGTCGATCCGGCTGAGCAGCCCCAGCACTGCCGTGCTCAGGTCGCGTTTGCTTGCCTGGTCGGCGTCGGGGCGATACGGCGCCTCGATCTGGTTCTCGGCGTAGAGCACCGGCAGAAGATCCTGCAAATGCTCGGCCATCCGCAGCTTGAGCGTCTCATGCGCGGTATAGATCGCCTCAGGGTCGGGGGTCTGACCGCGATCATGCTGCATCTGCGCGATTTCGGATTGCGTCGGCAGCGCCAGCATCTGCGCCCGCAGCGCCGGATCGAGCCCCCGGTCGCGCAGCACGGCGGTAAGCCCGTCGAGGTAGTCCCCATCCGGCCGTGCATCGCCCGTCGCCATGTCGAGCAAGGTTGCCCGGGCCAGGTTGCGCCCGGCCTCCCACCGATTGAAAGGATCGGTGTCATGCGCCAGCAGAAAGGCGTTCTCGGTGCTGGTCAGGCTGCGATCGAGGACAACCGGCGCCGAAAAATCGCGCAGGATCGACGGCACCGGCTTCGTCGCCAGCCCGGTGAAGCGAAAGCTCTGTTCGGCCTGCGTCATCTCGAGCACTTCGGTCGGCCGCACCTCGGCGCCGTTCGGCCCCAGCAGCCCGACGGCGATCGGGATGACCTGTGGCAGTTTCTCCTCCTGCCCCGGCGTCGGCCGCGTCTCCTGCCGGAAAGTCAGCGTATAGGTGCCGCCGCCGGTCGGCGCAGCCCCGCCCGAAGCCTGTTCGCGCGCCGCGCCCCGGACCTGATCCGGGGCCCCTTGGCTTCCCTTTGAATCATCACTTGCCCCTTGTTCGGCGGCGAGGTCCCGGCTCGGGGGGCGGGACGCGGGAACGCCTTCCGCCCCGGTCTCGCCCGGCTCCCAGGCCTCCTCGACCGTCAGCCGCGGGGTGCCGGATTGCGAATACCAGCGCTTGAACTGGCCGAGATCGCGGCCCGTGGTGTCCTCGAACACCTTGAGCCAATCCTCGATCGTCGCCGCATCGCCATCATGGCGCTCGAAATACAGCTCGACCGCCTTGTAATACGCCTCCTCTCCGACCAGCCGTTTCAGCATGCCGATCACCTCGGCGCCCTTTTCATAGACCGTGGCGGTGTAGAAATTGTTGATTTCCTGAAAACTCTCCGGCCGCACCGGGTGGCTCAGCGGCCCGTTGTCCTCGGGAAACTGCCGGCCGCGCAGGTCCATGACATCGCCGATCCGCTTGACCGGGGCCGAACGCACATCCGAAGTGAACTGCGCATCGCGGAACACCGTCAGCCCCTCTTTCAGACAGAGCTGGAACCAGTCGCGGCAGGTGATGCGGTTGCCGGTCCAGTTGTGAAAATACTCGTGCGCGATGATCGCCTCGATACGTTCGAAATTCGCATCGGTCGCGGTCTCGGGGCTGGCCAGAACCGCTGAAGAGTTGAAAATGTTCAACCCTTTGTTCTCCATCGCCCCCATATTGAAGTCATCCACGGCCACGATGTTGAAGATGTCCAAGTCGTATTCACGCCCATAGACCTCTTCATCCCAGGTCATCGAGCGTTTGAGCGCCTCCATGCCAAAGGCGCATTTGTGCAGATCGCCCGGACGCACCCAGATGTTCAGCTCGACCGCGCGTCCCGATCCGGTGGTGAAACTGTCGGGATGATTGACCAGATCGCCCGCCACCAGCGCAAAGAGATAGGCCGGTTTCGGCCAGGGATCGTGCCATTCGGCCCAGCCCGCGCCCTGCCCCGCCTTGTTGCCGTTCGACAGCATCACCGGCAGATCGCCCTCGATCCGCACGGTAAAGACCGACATCACGTCGGGCCGGTCGGGGTAGAAGGTGATCTTGCGAAAGCCCTCGGCCTCGCATTGGGTGCAATACATCCCCGACGACATGTAGAGGCCTTCGAGCGCGGTATTGTTGGCCGGGTCGATCTCGACCTCGGCCTCCCAGGTAAAGGCGCCCTCGGGCACGGCGCAGGTCAGTCCCCTGTCGCTGAGCTCGGGGTTGACCTCCCTGCCGTCGATCCTGGCCGAGATCAGGCGCAGATCTTCGCCGTGCAGAAAGAAGGTCCGGTCCGTCGCCTCGGAGTTGGGCGCAAAGCGGATCTTCGACAGCACCCGCGTCGCATGCGGCGCCAGCCGAAAGGTCAGCTCGACACTTTCAACGGTGAATCCGAAGGGCGTGTAATCCTTGAGATAAATGGTCTGGGGGGATGCGTCTTTCATGGCGGGCCTGCTCCGTATGGGTCTGGGGCGGAAGGTAGGCCCTGTGCCGGACCTCCACAAGCCAAAGCCCGGTCAGAACGGTTTGACCACCACCACCCAGAGCACGGCAACCACGCCCAACACGCTGATTTCGTTAAAAATCCGCAGGTAAAGATCGCTTTCGCGGAACTCGCCCAGCCGGGCCCGCGCCACCATGCGGCCGGTCAGGACGTAATGCCCCGCCAACAGTGCCACCAGGCCCAGCTTGACCCAGACCCAGGGCGCGAAGGCCCAGGCCCATCCCAGCCAGAGCCCGGTCAAAAGCGCGATGACGCCGAGCCCGGCCGAAAACCGATAGAGCCGATAGGTCAGATCGCCCAGCGGGCCGAATTCCCCCAGCCGCGCCCATTCGCGCTTCCAATAGATCAGCGCGCGCGGGACCGCGAAGATCGAGGTCATCCAGCCCATGACGCAGAGCAGATGTATGATCTTGACCCAGTGCATGGGCTCAGGACATGCCCAGCGCTTCCTTGTACATCTCGAGCACCGCCTCTTCCTCGGCGATGTCGTCCTTGTCGCGCTTGCGCAGCGCGATCACCTTGCGCATGACCTTGGTGTCATATCCGCGTGCCTTGGCCTCGGCCATCACCTCTTTCTGCTGTTCGGCGATGTCCTTCTTTTCCTGGTCCAGCCGCTCGAAGCGTTCGATGAACTGGCGCAGCTCGCCGGCGGTCACCTTGTAGCTGTCGGGGATACCATTCTCGTTCTCGGTCACGTCCATGATGTGCTCCTGCCTGTTTTCAGGTGTTGCTAGCTTTGCCGCGCCTTTACCGCAAGACCCTTGCGATGGCACGCCGCTTCTATTACCGAAGCGCGAAATTGCTCAGGAGACGAGATATGGACTGGCTGATCTGGGGCGGCGCCGCGCTGTCGGTGGTGGGATTGCTCGGGCTGGTCTGGTGCATCGTCACCGTGATGCGTGCGCGCAGGGCCGGCCTTGACGATGCAGAGATGCGCGCGGTGATGCAACGGGTGCTGCCGCGCAATCTCGGATCGCTGTTTCTGTCGGTGATCGGGCTGATGATGGTGATCGTCGGCATTTCCCTCGGCTGAGGACGGCTGCGATCGCGCCGGAATGAGGCCCGCCCCCGGGGGGCAGGCCCCGGTTCTCTCAGACCGGAAGATTGTCGAACTGCGCTTCGACCTCTTCCTCGAAGCGGTCCTGCTCGGGCCGCGTGCCATAGCGGCCAAAGTGGACGCGGTCGGTCCCCGCCTTTTGCTTCATCGCGGCCAGATGGGCGCGCAGACGGTCCTTGTCCAAGGGGCCGCTGGCGGCGATCTGGGCTTCGATGTCGGCGATCAATGTCTGATATTGCATCCTGGTCATTTTGGTCCTCCCCGTAGCTGCGACAGTAGCACACTCTCAGATTCGAGTAACAGTTTCTGCACGCATGGGTTGTATTTCGGGCGATTTTCGGTGGGTTTTTGCTCTTTTTCCTCGGCGCTGCCCAGTATGTCGGCAATGCCGTCGGGCGCGCGTTGACCCACATCAAGCCCGCGTCAATCCGGGCGCGGCATGTCCCCCCTTGAAACACATTCCATTATCAATATATGAAGTATTAGAAGGACGGGCCGAAGACCGGCCCGGCGCAGGAAAAGGTCGGCACGAATGGAAGCGGATTGGATTTGGGGGCTGGTCGGCGGGCTGCTGATCGGCAGCGGCGGCGCGGTGTACCTGCTCGGCAACGGCCGGATCATGGGCGCCAGCGGCATCATTGGTGGACTGGTCGATGGCAGCGGTCGCGGCACCGTCGGGGAACGGCTGATCTTTCTCGCCGGGGTCTTTGTCCTGCCGCTGCTGCTCCTGCCGCTGTTTCCCGAGGCCGACACCCATCTGACAACCAACCCGGCGGTGCTGGTGGCGGCCGGGCTGCTGGTCGGCATCGGCACCCGGCTGGCCAATGGCTGCACCTCCGGCCATGGCGTCTGTGGCATTTCGCGGCTGTCGCTGCGCGGCATCGTCGCCACGGTGTTCTATATCGGCGCCGGGGCGCTGACGGTCGTGTTGTTCCGCCACCTTCTGGGAGTGATCTGATGCGGTATCTGATGGCTTTGCTGGCCGGGTCGCTGTTTGGCGCCGGGCTGTTCATCTCGGGCATGACCGACACCGCCAAGGTGCAGGGCTGGCTCGATGTCTTTGGCGATTGGGATCCGACGCTGGCCTTTGTCATGGGCGGCGCGATCGTGCCGATGGCGCTGGCCTGGCGGCTGACCCGGCGTGGCACGCCGCTGACCGGAGGCAGCTTCCCCGCCCCGCCAGAGCCGAAGCTCGGCCGCAACCTGGTGCTGGGCTCGGTGCTCTTCGGCATGGGCTGGGGGCTCTCCGGGCTCTGCCCCGGCCCCTCCATCGCGGCGCTGGGATTTGGCCATTGGGGCCATGCGGTCTTTGTCGCGGCGATGCTTGCCGGGATGTTCGCGGCGCCGGCGATCAGAGGGCAACTGGACAGATACGGCGCGCCGGCCTAATAGGGCATCATGGATATCAGGCACATTGACGAGAGCTATCACGTCTCTCCCCAGATCACGCCCGAAGACGCCGCCGCGCTGGCCGAGGCGGGGTTTTCGACCCTCATCTGCAACCGCCCCGATGCCGAGGTGCCGCCGGCGCTTCAGGCCGAGGCGATGCGGCAGGCGGCCGAGGCGGCCGGGCTCGACTTTCACGTCCTGCCGCTCACCCATCAGACCATGACGCCGGACAATATCGCTGAACAGGCGCGGCTCGTGGCCGAGGCAAAGGGGCCGGTTCTGGCCTATTGCGCCTCTGGCACGCGCTGTACGGTGATCTGGTCTCTGGCACAGGCGATGGCCGGCGACCGCTCGACCGACGAGATCCTCGCCAAGGCGGCCGAGGGCGGCTACGACCTCGCCGGTCTGCGCCCGCAGCTCGACCTGATGCGGCAGATCTGAGCCCGCCGCCGGGATCATTCGAACCCGGCATTGCCCAGTTCCTGCGTCCCGTCCAAGGCCACCGGCGCGGTGTCCGGCTCCGGCGGGTCGTCGAAATCCATGGGCGGCAGTTCGGGCAGCGACGTCACCTGCTCTTTCGGCACCTGCCGCGCCGGTCCGGCGGGCGCGCTGCGCGCTGGTGTATCCGCCACTGGCTCGGCCGGGGGCTCGGGCCGCGCGGCCGGGCCAAAGCGCACCGCCCAATGCTCGCCCACGCGACCCAGCCGCGCCTGCCCGGCCAGGGTGCCGTCAACCGATCGCAGTTCGGCCGTGGCCAGCGCCAGCCGGTCCAGCGGCAGCACATCGCCGGGCCGCAATGCCCCGGCGCGCGACAAGGGCAGCGACAGGCGCCCGGCAACGACCCGCAGCTCGGCCGGAACCTGCAAGAAACTCTCGCCCGCCGTTGCGGCGGGTTCGGCCTGGTTCCGGCGCTCGGCCATGTCGGCGGCCGGCAGCAGCAGCACGATCTCGCCGGTCCGTCGGCCCAGCGCCACATCCACCGTCAGCCGCAGCAGGTGAAACCGGGTCGCGTCGAGCGCCAGCGCCAGCGCGCGGGCATCCTCGGCCATGGCGCCAAAGCGGTAGCCGATCAGCCAGTCGCCCGCCTTGCCACAGTCCGGGCCGGTCCCCTCGGGCAGCCCCTCCGCAAGCGCTAGGTCGACCCGTTCCAGAGCGGCATCGAGCCAGGGCGCCACCATCGCGGCGTCGGTCGGCGTCAACGCCCGGTCGGACAGCTCGAGGGTGCTGACCACGCCCATGACCTGCACCTCGATCAACGCCGCCACCATTGCCCGGTTCAGCGCCACTGCGCCGCGCGCGCCATCTGGCCCGTCGAGCAGCGCCAGCAGCATGTCCGGGCCGCAGGCGGCGGCAACCTCCTCGCCGCCGAGACCCGTGCACTTGACCTCGGTGACCTGCACCGGCAGCTCGTAGAGCTGCGCGGCAGCGCGGGCCAGCCCCAGTCGCAGCGCCCGGGCCGGCGACATTTCCCGCACCTCCTGCGCCCTGCGCGCGGCAGAGGCCAGATTCCGGAGCAGATTCTTGCGTTGGGTGTCAGCCATGATTTCCCGGTCATCGCGAGCCCGGCGGGCTCTTTGCTCATACCAGATGATCTATGCCGTCAATTGGTTAACTTCGGCTTACCCCGTGCCGGCCGCGCAGCCGCGGCAGTGGCAGGCAAGGTGACGCGGAAATGCGCATTGCGCTCCGACGGCAGGTAATCCACCGCCCCGCCCAGCCGCTCCATGATCTGGCGGCAGATCGACAGGCCCAGCCCGGCGCCGCCGGCCCTCTGCGGGCTGGCACGGGCGAATTTCTCGAAGATCAGGTCGCGCGCCTCGAGCGGAATGCCCGAGCCATTGTCGACGAAATCCACCTGCACCTGCCCGTCGGAGAGCGGCCGCGTGGTGATCCGCAATTCCGGCGCCGCGGCGTCACAATATTTGCGGGCATTGGCGATCAGATTGATGAAGACCTGCCCCAGCCGGTCGAAATCGGTTTCCAGCCGGATCGGGGCGGCGGCATCCTCGCGCAGCACCCGCAGCCCGGCATCGCCTTCGGCGGCGGCGGCCGAAACCGCCTTGTCCAGCGCCTCGCGCAGATCGCCCTGGCGGATGTTGAGGTTGACCTGGCCGTTCTCCAGCACGCTGAGATCGAGCAGATCGTCGAGCAGCCGGGTCAGCCGGACGGATTCGTCATGGATGATCGACGAATATTTCCGCTGTTCCTCGGGCGAGACATCGGCGGTGTCGCGCAGGATCTCGGAAAACGCCCGGATCGAGGTCATCGGCGTGCGCAGCTCGTGGCTGATCTGGCTCAGGAAGGCGTCCTTCTGCACCGACAGCCGGGTCAGCTTGTCATTGGCCTCGCGCAGCTTGGCGGCGGTGGCGGCCAGTTCCTTGGACTGCGCCTCGAGCCGGTCGGAATATTCGATCATCTGCGCAGTTTCGTCGGCCACCGCCAGCAGTTCCCGCACCGAGACGCTGGCGCCGCCGACGATCTGCGCCACCATGGCATGCGCCGTGGCCGCCCCGACCGAGCCCGACAGCTCGCGCTCCAGCCGTTGCAGGAAATCCGGGTTCGGCTCCGGCAGGGCGCCGGGGCGCACCGCCCGGCCCGATTGCCGTTCCGCCTCCTGCTCGAAAAACGCCTGCGCCTCGGGCGCGCCGAGGATACGCTGCGCCATGACCATCAGGTCCTCGGCCTGCGCCGCCCCGGCCGACCAGCTACGCGCCGAGCCGGCCTGATTGAGCACATTGACGAATTGCGCCCCCTGAAGCCGCTCCAGCGGCGTCGGGAACGTGGCGAGCGACACGGTGAAGAAGGTCAGCGCATTGAGCAGAAGCGACCAGAGCACCGCATGCACCAGCGGATCGAGCCCCTCGATGCCAAAGAGCGCCTGCGGCCGCAGCCAGGCGATGCCGAGCGGGCCGTTCGCGAGGATGTCCTGCGGCATGATCCCGCCGCCGAGGCTCGGCAGGAACAGCGCGTAGCCCCAGAGCCCGAAGCCGACGCTCAGCCCCGCCAGCGCGCCAAGCCGTGTCGCGCCACGCCAGTAGAGCCCGCCGATCATCACCGGCAACACCTGCGCCACCCCGGCGAAACTGACCAGCCCGATCGAGGCCAGCGCCGCGCCGCCGCCGGTGGTGCGGTAATAGACGTATCCCAGCGCCACCACCCCGGCGATGGAAATCCGCCGTGACAGCAGCACCACATGGCGCACGTCCCCCGATACGCTGGCCCGCCCGCCGGTCCAGCGCAGCCAGAGCGGCATCACCATATGGTTCGACACCATGGTCGCCAGCGCCAACGCCGCCACGATCACCATCGAGGTCGCCGAGGAAAAGCCTCCGAGAAAGGAAAAGATCGCCAATGCGGTCTGGCCCTCGGCCAGCGGCAGGGTGAGGACAAAGAGATCGGGGTTCGCGCCCTCGGGCAGCCGTTCGAGCCCCATCACCGCGATCGGCACGACAAACAGGCTCATCAGCAGCAGATAGCCGGGAAAGGCCCAGGAGGCGGTGCGCAGATGCGCCTCGTCGGCGCTTTCCACCACCATCACCTGAAACATCCGCGGCAGGCAGAGGCAGGCCGCCGCCGACAGGAAGGTCAGCACCGCCCAGCGGCCGCCGTCCATCTGCCAGTTGCCGATCTTCGAGGCATCGATCCGCGCCAGGGTCTCGTTCACCCCGCCGGAAAGGCCCCAGACCACGAAGACGCCCACCGCCAGTAACGCCACCAGCTTGACCACCGCCTCGACGGCGATGGCCATGACGACGCCGTGGTGACGTTCGTTGGCATCGAGATTGCGGGTGCCGAAGAGCACGGTAAAGAGCGCCAGCCCCATCGCCACCCAGAGCGCCGTCGAGGCGCGCGCGCCGTCCCCCGGCCCGGGCTGGCCCACCGCATCGGCGAAAGAGGCGAAGGACAGGGTCACCGATTGCAATTGCAGCGCGATGTAAGGCGTGGTGCCGACCACGGCGAGGATGGTGACACCGACCGCGAGCAGGTTCGACTTGCCGAACCGCGCCGAGATCAGGTCGGCGATCGAGGTCACCCGCTGCGCCCGGCCGACCCGCACCAGCTTGCGCAGCACCCACCACCAGCCGATCATCACGATGGTCGGCCCGAGGTAGATGGTGATATATTCAAGCCCCGATCGCGCGGCATAGCCGACGGCGCCGTAAAACGTCCAGGCGGTGCAATAGATCGACAGCGACAGGGTGTAGACCATCGGCGAGCGCAGCCAGCGGCCGCGGCCGCGCATGGCGCTGCGCTCGGCCACGAAGGCGACGAGGAAGAGCAGCGCCACATAGACCGTGCAGACCAGGATCAGCAGGTTGACGGTGTTCATCTGCCGGCCTCCCGCCGGCTTTCCGGCGGGCTGTCCTCGGGCTCGCTCCGGTCGTCGTGCAGATAGAGCGAAAGCACCATCGCCGCCGCCACCAGCGCCGCCCAGATTAGAAAGAGATAGATCACCGCGCCCGACATCGTCACGCCCTCGGCGCCTTCGGACCAGAGCAGCGGCACCATCATCAGCACGATGCCCAGCACCGGCAGGAACCGCGCCGCATCCTGAAGCCGGCGCCGGCGATAGGTCTGGCGCTCGACAAACAGATGCCGGGGCCGGTCGCTCATGCCGCGGCCAGCTCGCGCACGGCTTCGAGAATGTCGGTGTTGGAGAACGGCTTGGTCATGAAGCGGCTGGCCCCCGCCGCCGCCGCCATCTCGCGGTCTTTTGTCTGGCCGCGGGCGGTGAGGATCAGCACCGGCAGCTTCGCCCAGCGTTCCTGTGCCCGGAGTTCGCGCAGGATTTCATAGCCCGAGCGGCCGGGCAGCATGACATCGAGGATCAGCAGATCCGGCGCCCGCCGGTCCACCGCCTCGAGCGCGTCGTGACCGTTGGAATGGGTGAAGACCTCCCAGCCGTCGCGGGACAGGAAAAACTTGATCGCCTCGATGATATTCGGCTCGTCCTCGATGACGAGAACCCGTTTGCCCATCGCGTCCTCCTCCCCAGGTCAGCGCCGCGCACTTATATTATCCCGGCTTTATCGGCCGATTTCCGGGGCAAGTCAAAACGCTTTCTGGGCGCCGGCGCGTCCCCGGGGGCTCTGCCCCCGGCCTGCGGCCTCCCCCGAGGGTATTTTCGGCAAGAGGAAGCAGGAGCGTCGGCCCGGGGCCGGTCACAGCCCTTCGGCCAGCACCGAGGGCTCGCGCCGGGCGCTGCATCCGGTGCGGGCGCAGATCCGGCAGGAGACGCCGATCGGCACCGGGGCCTGGCCGGTCTGCCCCGCGCGCTGGCTGTCGAAGCTCGGGCGGAACAGCATCACCGCCTCGATCCGCGCCACATCGCCGAAGCGCATGCCGCCGGTGGGCTCGGCCACCGAGAAGGTCTCGAAGCGCCGCGCCTCGCGGGCGGATTGTTCGACCAGGCGATAGATCGGCTGCGCCGGCCGGGTCAGCGCGGTGAACAGCGGCCAGAGCGCGCAGGCGGCGCCGAAGCGCGGCAGCGGGAACTCGTCGAGCGGCTTGCGGAACAGCAAGGTGCCCGAGGCGTCGCAGATCACAAGCCCGAGCGGCCCCAGCCCGGCCTCGGCCGGCAGGGTCGCCAGCCGGTGCAGCGCGCTGCCCAGCGGGGCGTCGAAGGCCTGCGCCAGGGCCGCCGGGTCGAATCCCTGGGCGGCGACGAAATCGCGCAGCGGCGCGGGGGGAATGCGGGTCACGTCGCGGGCGTAGCGCGACAGATAGCGCCGCATGGCATCGCGCGAGGCCGCCATGGTGAGCGACGCCGAGCCGTCGACGATCTCGTCCACCGTGCGGCTTCCCTCCTCGAGCACCGGGAAGTGATAGGCGTTTTCCTCGAGAAAGGCCTCCACCTCTTCCTGCGGCGAGGTCAGGTTGGCCTCGCTGTCAGCGGAATCGAGGTAGCGCACCAGCGCGGTCGAGCTTTCCGCCAGCCGGCGGGCATCCTCGTTGATGTTGCGGTGGAACCGGTCGCGCCATTCCGGCTCGATCTCGCCGGTCTCGGCGAGGATGCCGGCGGTGGAGCGGATCGAGGTCACGGTCGAGAGCATGTCGTGCAGCGAGGCGGCCAGATGCGGGTCATGGGTGAGCCGGTCGGTCAGGGTCTCGACCGTGCGTTCCAGCGCGTCGATCCGCTTGCGGCTGTCGGCCAGCAGCGCCGCCCAGCCGGGAAAGCGGCCGGCAAATTCGTCGATCCGGTCGAGCTCGGCCTTGAGATCGGGGCGCGCCGCGGCGGCCTCGCGCAGAGCCGCGATCAGCGCCACCTCGGCGCCTTCGACCAGCGCCGAGGGCTCGACCTCGAGGATGCGGGCGATCGAAAGCAGCAATTTTCCGCCGATTCTGCGGCGGTTGTGTTCGATCAGATTGAGGTAGGAGGCCGAGATGCCCGCCGCCTCGGCAAGCTCGGCCTGCTTGAGCCGGAGCGCGGTGCGCCGCTCGCGGATGCGGGTGCCTGTCAGAGTGTCGCGGGCCATGGGCATTTCCCCGGAAGTTTTAAGGGCGTTCTGCGTCGCAGAATAAGTTATTTACAAATTCTGCCCCTGCATAGTCCATTTCTTTACAAAAAAAACGTTCCATCAAAAGCCCTTGTTGCGAAATTTTCTGAGCTGCCGCGATAATGGCCCTGCACGAAAAGTGCCATGTGCCCCGGGGAAGAGGAGCCCCGAGGGGCACCAATCATCAAACGGGAGGATATCCATGTCCAAATCGAACTTCACGCGACGCGGCGTGCTGCGCACGGGCGCGATGACCGCCGGCGGCCTCGCGCTGCCGACGATCCTGACCGCCGCCAGCCATTCCGGCTTTACCAACGCGCCCGCCGGCGCGACAGTGACGCTGGGCTTCAACGTGCCGCAGACCGGGCCTTATGCCGACGAGGGGGCCGACGAGCTGCGCGCCTATGAGCTGGCGGTCGAGCATCTGAACGGCGGCGGCGATGGCGGCATGATGGGCACCTTCTCGTCGAACGCGCTTCAGGGCAACGGCATCCTCGGCAAGAAGGTCGAATATGTCACCGGCGACACCCAGACCAAATCCGACGCCGCCCGCGCCAGCGCCAAGTCGATGATCGAGAAGGACGGCGCCATCATGATCACCGGCGGCTCGTCCTCGGGCGTGGCGGTGGCGGTGCAGGCGCTCTGCCAGGAGGCGGGCGTGATCTTCATGGCCGGTCTCACCCACTCCAACGACACCACCGGCAAGGACAAGCGCGCCAACGGCTTCCGCCACTTCTTCAACTCCTACATGTCCGGCGCGGCGCTCGCTCCGGTGCTCGAGAAGATGTATGGCTCGGACCGCAAGGCCTATCACCTGACCGCCGACTACAACTGGGGCTACACCACCGAGGAAGCGGTCAAATCCTCGACCGAGGCGATGGGCTGGGAGACCGTCAACACCGTCAAGACGCCACTCACCCAGACCGACTTCTCCTCCTATATCGCGCCGGTGCTGCAATCGGGCGCCGACGTGCTGGTGCTGAACCACTACGGCGGCAACATGGTCAACTCGCTGACCAACGCGGTGCAGTTCGGCCTGCGTGACAAGCAGGTCAACGGCAAGAACTTCGAGATTGTCGTGCCGCTCTATTCGCGGCTGATGGCCAAAGGTGCCGGTGCCAACGTCAAGGGCATCTTCGGCTCCACCAACTGGCACTGGTCGTTGCAGGACGAAGGGTCCAAGGCCTTCGTCAAGTCCTTCGGCACCAAGTACGGCTTCCCGCCGTCGCAGGCGGCGCATACCTGCTACGTGCAGACCCTGCTGTATGCCGATGCGGTCGAGCGGGCCGGCTCCTTCGCGCCCTGCGCGGTGGCCGAGGCGCTCGAGGGCTACGAGTTCGACGGGCTCGGCAACGGCAAGACGCTCTACCGCGCCGAGGATCACCAGTGCTTCAAGGACGTGCTCGTGGTGAAAGGCAAGGAGAACCCGACCTCGGATTTCGACCTGCTCGAGATCGTCGAGGTCACCCCGGCGTCGCAGGTCACCTATGCGCCGGACCACCCGCAGTTCTCCGGCGGCGCGCTCGGCACCTGCAACAACGGCGCCTGATACGCCGGGCCCGGACGTTTCCAAGAAGTCCGGGCCGATTTCTTTCCAGGACATCGGGGCCCCGCGCGGATTGCCGGGCCCCGACATGCAACCGCCGGGGTGGGTCTCATGGACGCAATCATTCTTCAAATACTCAACGGTCTCGACAAGGGCTCGGCCTATGCGCTGATCGCTCTGGGGCTGACACTGATCTTCGGCACCCTGGGGGTGGTGAACTTTGCCCATGGTGCGCTGTTCATGATCGGCGCCTTCTGTGCCGTCACCCTGAGCCGGATTCTGACCCTCAGCCGCACCACCATCGACGAGACGCAGACCGACTTCCTCGGCAATCCGCTCAAGGTCGAGGTGCCTTATGCGCATGACTTCTTTGGCCCGGTGGTGGGCGACGCGCTGATCGACTGGGCGGTGCCGCTTGCGATCCTGTTCTCGATCCCGGTGATGCTGCTGGTGGGCTTCGTGATGGAGCGCGGGCTGATCAAGCATTTCTACAAGCGCCCCCATGCCGACCAGATCCTCGTCACCTTCGGCCTGGCCATCGTCTTGCAGGAGGTCATCAAGTATTTCTACGGCGCCAATCCGATCCCGACCCCGGCCCCCGATGTCTTTCGCGGCTCGTTCGATTTCGGCGCGATGGTGGGCTTCGAGGCCAACCAGATCATCTATCCCTACTGGCGGCTGGTCTATTTCGCCTTTGCGGCGCTGATCATCGGCGCGGTCTTTGCCTTCTTGCAGTTCACCACCTTCGGCATGGTGGTGCGCGCCGGCATGGCCGACCGCGAGACTGTGGGCCTTCTGGGCATCGACATCGACCGCCGCTTCACCATCATGTTCGGCATCGCCGCCGCCGTCGCCGGGCTTGCGGGGGTGATGTACGCCCCGATCAACTCGCCCAACTATCACATGGGCATGGATTTTCTGGTTCTGAGTTTCGTGGTCGTCGTGGTCGGCGGCATGGGCTCGCTGCCCGGCGCCGTGCTGGCCGGCTTCCTGCTCGGCATCCTCGAGAGCTTTGCCTCGATGTCGGCGGTGATCGACCTCATTCCCGGCATCAACCAGGTCATCATCTACCTGGTCGCCATCACCATTCTGCTCACTCGTCCGCGCGGCCTCATGGGTCGCAAGGGCGTGATGGAGGACTGACCCCATGTTCGGATTAGACAAGACCGACACCAAGCTCCTGCTGATCGTGGCGGTGCTCTGCCTGTTCGCGCCCTTCATCCTCAACCCGTTTCCCACCAGCAGCGGGCTGGCGCAGTTCAACGCCGGCTACCCGGACCTGATGCAGCGCTTCGTGATCTTCGGCATCTTCGCCGTCGGCTTCAACATCCTGTTCGGGCTGACCGGCTACCTCTCCTTCGGCCATGCCGCCTTTCTGGGCGTCGGCAGCTATTCGGCGGTCTGGATGTTCAAGTTGCTGAGCATGAACGTGATCCCCGCGATCCTGCTCAGCGTGCTGCTCTCCGGCGTTTTCGCGCTGATCATCGGCTATGTCTCGCTGCGCCGCTCGGGGATCTACTTCTCGATCCTGACGCTGGCTTTCGCGCAGATGTCCTTTGCGCTCGCCTATTCGGTGTTCACCCCGATCACCGGCGGCGAGACCGGGTTGCAGCTGGCGCTCGACGATCCGCGCATTCTCGGCATCAGCCAGACCGCCGGCGGCAACATCCCGGTGCCCGCCCTCTTCGGGCTGGAGATGCGGGCGTCCTGGGATCTGGTCCTGGGCGACTGGCAGTTCACCTTCAACGCCGGCTACTACCTCTGCGCGCTGATCCTGCTTGCCGCCTTCTACATGGCGATCCGCATCTTCCGCTCGCCCTTCGGCATGATGCTGCGGGCGGTGAAATCGAACCAGCAGCGGATGAACTACACCGGGCTGAACACCAAGCCCTATACCCTCGCGGCCTTTGTGATCTCGGGCATGTATGCCGGGCTGGCCGGCGGGCTGATGGCCTCGATGGATCCGCTGGCCGGCGCCGAGCGGATGCAATGGACCGCCTCCGGCGAGGTGGTGCTGATGACCATCCTCGGCGGCGCCGGCACCCTGATCGGGCCGGTGCTGGGCGCGGGCTTCATCAAGTATTTCGAGAACATCTTCTCGAAGCTCAACGACAATGTGCTGCACGGCTGGTTCGCCTTCATGCCCGACGGGCTGGAAAACCTGATGGTCACAATTGTGCATCCCTTTGTCGGCAAGGGCTGGCACCTGACGCTGGGCATTCTCTTCATGCTGGTGGTGATCTTCCTGCCCGGCGGGTTGGTCGAGGGCGGTCAGCGGGTCGGGCGGCTGTTCCGCCGCCGCGACATCAAATCAACCGGCCCCGAGGCCGAGGCCGCCCAGCAACGCAACGCCGCGGAATAAGGAGCGCGACCCATGGGTATTCTTGAAGTCAAAGACGTGGGCAAGCGGTTCGGTGGATTGCAGGCGCTGGGCGACGTCAATCTCAGCGTGCAGGAGAACTCCTGCCACGCCATCATCGGCCCCAATGGCGCCGGCAAGTCCACCCTGCTCAACTGCCTGATCGGCAAGCTGATCCCCGACACCGGATCGGTGCTCTTCGACGGCCAGTCGGTGCTGGGGCGCACGCCCTACGAGATCTGCCAGATGGGGATTTCCCGGGTGTTCCAGACGCCCGAGATCTTCGGCGACCTCTCGGTGCTGGAAAACATGATGATCCCGATCTTCGCCAAGCGCGATGGCGCCTTCGAACTCAACGCCTTTTCCAGTGTCTTCGCCCAGCGGGACGTGCTGGAACAGGCCGAACACATGCTCGAAGAGATGAACCTGGCCGACAAGCGGCACATGCACGCGGCCTCGATGTCGCGCGGCGACAAGCGGCGGCTCGAGATCGCCATGTGCCTGTCGCAGCAGCCCCGGCTGCTGTTGCTGGACGAGCCGACGGCGGGCATGGCGCGGGCCGATACCAACAACACCATCGACCTGCTCAAACAGATCAAGGACGAGCGCGACATCACCATCGCCATCATCGAGCATGACATGCACGTTGTGTTCTCGCTCGCCGACCGGATCACCGTTCTGGCCCAGGGCACGCCACTGGTCGAGGACACGCCGGACAAGATCAAGGGCCACCCAAAGGTCCGCGAGGCCTATCTCGGCGAAAGCGCCGCCTGATCCAATCGTGCCCCGGACCTGATCCGGGGCCTCCACCGCCATGAGGTCCCGGGGCAAGCCCGGGACGGGGAGCGCAAGATGAACATCAAACCGGACTTCAGCAAGAACGCCAACATGGCCGAAACCGCCCCGGCCTTTCTCTCGGTCTGGGACATGCACGCCTATTACGGCGAGAGCTACATCGTGCAGGGCGTGAGCTTCAACGTCCACGAAGGCGAGATCCTGGCGCTTCTGGGCCGCAACGGCGCCGGCAAAACCTCGACCCTGCGCTCGATCGCGCGGATCGGCTCGCCGCTGGTCACCCAGGGCGAAATCTGGCTCGATCACCAGCCGCTGCACAAGATGGCGAGCCACGAGGCGGCGTGCAGCGGCCTCGGCCTGGTGCCCGAGGATCGCCGCATCATCCCGGGGCTGACCGTCGAAGAGAACCTGGAGCTGGCGCAGATCGCGCCGCCGGTGGGCTGGTCGCTCGAGCGGCTTTATGACCTCTTTCCGCGGCTCGGCGAGCGTCGCAAGCAGGAGGGCGTGACCCTCTCGGGCGGCGAGCAGCAGATGCTGGCCATCGCCCGGGCGCTGGCGCGCGACATCAAGGTGCTGCTGCTGGACGAGCCTTACGAGGGCCTGGCCCCGGTGATCGTCGACGAGATCGAAAAGACCCTGATGCACATCAAGAGCCAGGGCATGACAACCATCCTGGTGGAACAGAACGCGGTCCGTGCCCTCGAACTGGCCGACCGCGCGGTGATCCTCGATACCGGCGGTATCGTGTTCGACGGCACCGCTGCCGAAGTGCTGGAAAACGACGAATTACGCGCCGAATACCTGGCGATCTGACTCTTTTCGGGAGCTGGAAACGATTGCACCCCGCGCAGGCGGTCCCCGGCTGCGCGGGTTTTTGACTCGGATCGGTCAATCGCGTTTTAGGCAAATGGCCGGGGTCTGACGCGGCGCTGTTAAGCGGCTGTTAAGGCCTCTTCATCATTCTTTAGACAGTCATAAGGATCTGTCACCAATAGCCACCCCGGAGCTGAGAATGATGTTCACCGCCGCTCTGCCCCTCACGGCACCGCAAACCACCGGACATCCCGCCGCCCTGCCCCAGGAACTCGGGCGGCAGACCGGCGACACGCGTATCGCCGCCAGCCAACCCGGGGGCGCGGCCGGCTCTGCCCGAAGCGATCATTCCGCCGGCGACAGCCCCCGGCACAACGGCCGCAACCGGGAACAGGCCTCGGCGCCGCCAACCATCCTTCAGCTCAAGATCAACACCCTGCTCGAAGAGCAACAGCAGCGCGCGCAGGAGACCGCCGCCGAGCATGCCGCCCCGGACAGCGCGCCGGCAGCCGCACATGACACGGCGCAGACCCCCGGCGGGCGTGACGGCCCTGCCCCGCACGTCGCCGCGCCACACGCCGTCGAACCGCCGTCAACCACCCCGGCCGGGCCGGAAAACGGTGCACCGGCTCCCAGCCCGGCCAGCACGCTCTACGCCGCCGCCGGCCCCGAGGCGCCCGAACCCGGGCTGAGCAAGGCGATCTGACCGTGCCCGCGGCCCGCCTGTGCCGGCCGGGCGCGATAGCTGCGTCGAAATTCTCGCGAGTCCCCCTGTTTTTCCCCCACAAACCGCGTTATCGGCAGTTCACACACATGCCGATGGCCGGTTTGATCGCTTTTCACAGCCGTTTCGCTGGCCTATAAGCAACCTCGGGACGAGATGGCAAAAGACCGGCCCGCGGGGCAAAACAACGGGTGGAAACGAGAATGACGAAGAATACGCATGACGCCGATGTGACCTTTATCGAAGCCCTCGCAAAGCTTCTGCATGACAACGACCTGACGGAATTGCAGGTCAAGCGCGAATACGGCGAGGACGACAGCCTGAATGTGCGGGTCAGCCGCGCCGCGCCGGCCGCGGCCCCGATCCAGGTAGCCGCACCGGCACCTGCCGCCGCAGCGCCCGCCGCGAGCCCGGCACCTGCCGCCGCTGCCGAAGCCGACACCAGCGATCCGGCCAACCACCCCGGCGCCGTCGCCTCGCCCATGGTCGGCACCGTCTACATGCAGGCCGAACCGGGCGCGCCCAGCTTCATCAGCGTCGGCGACAGCGTCTCCGAGGGCGATACGCTGCTCATCGTCGAGGCGATGAAGACCATGAACCACATCCCCGCCCCCCGCTCGGGCAAGGTCACCCGTATCCTGGTCGGCGATGGCGACCCGGTGGAGTTCGGCTCGCCGCTCGTGATCCTCGAGTAAGGGGCCACAGATGTTCGATAAAATCCTGATTGCCAACCGTGGCGAGATTGCCCTGCGGGTGATCCGCGCCTGCCGTGAAATGGGTATCGCCAGCGTTGCGGTGCATTCCACTGCCGATGCCGACGCGATGCATGTGCGCATGGCTGACGAATCGATCTGCATCGGCCCGCCGCCTTCGCCGCAGAGCTACCTGTCGATCCCCTCGATCATTGCCGCTTGCGAAGTGACCGGCGCTCAGGCGATTCACCCGGGCTACGGCTTCCTGTCGGAAAACGCCAATTTCGTGCAGGTGATCGAGGATCACGGGCTGACCTTCATCGGCCCCACCGCCGAGCACATCCGCATCATGGGCGACAAGATCACCGCCAAGGACACCATGATCAAGCTCGGGGTGCCTTGCGTTCCCGGCTCCGAAGGCGGTGTGCCCGATCTGGCCACGGCCAAGAAACTGGGCCAGGAAATGGGCTATCCGGTGATCATCAAGGCCACCGCCGGCGGCGGCGGCAAGGGCATGAAGGTGGCCAACTCCGACAAGGAGATGGAAAAGGCCTTCATGACCGCGCGCGCCGAAGGCAAGGCCAACTTCGGCAACGACGAAGTCTATATCGAGAAATACCTGCAAAAGCCGCGCCATATCGAGATCCAGGTCTTTGGCGACGGCAAGGGCACCGCGGTGCACCTGGCCGAGCGCGACTGTTCGCTCCAGCGCCGTCACCAGAAGGTGTTTGAAGAGGCGCCCGGCCCGTCGATCACACCCGAGGAACGCGCCCGCATCGGCAAGATCTGTGCCGAGGCGATGGCCAATATCAACTATATCGGCGCCGGCACAATCGAGTTTCTCTACGAAGATGGCGAGTTCTATTTCATCGAGATGAACACCCGGCTTCAGGTCGAACACCCGGTCACCGAAGGCATTTTCGGCGTCGATCTGGTGCGCGAGCAAATTCGCGTCGCCGAGGGTCTGCCGATGTCCTTCACCCAGGACGAGCTGGAAATCAACGGCCATGCCATCGAGGTGCGGATCAACGCCGAGAAGCTGCCCAACTTCTCGCCCTGCCCCGGGCGCATCACCCAATACCACGCCCCCGGCGGGCTTGGCGTGCGGATGGATTCGGCGCTTTACGACGGCTATTCCATCCCGCCCTATTACGACAGCCTGATCGGCAAGCTGATCGTGCACGGCCGCGACCGGAAAGAGGCGCTGGCGCGTCTGCACCGCGCGCTGGGAGAGCTGATCGTCGATGGTGTCGATACCACGATCCCGCTGTTCCACGAGCTGCTGCAAGAGCCGGCGATCCTGTCCGGCGATTACAACATCCACTGGCTCGAAAAGTGGCTCGCCCGCAACCTGGGCTGACCGCATGAGTGATCCGGCCCATGCGCTGGACCCGGACCTGGTGCTTCAGGCCTATGCGGCCGGCATCTTTCCGATGGCCGAGCGGCGCGACGACCCGGAGGTTTTCTGGGTCGATCCGCGCCGCCGCGGCATCCTGCCGATCGACGGCTTTCACCTGTCGCGGTCGCTGGCCCGCCGGCTGCGTCGCACGCCGCACGACATGCGCATCAACACCGCTTTCGGCGAGGTAATGCGCGCCTGTGGCGAGCGCGACGAGACCTGGATCAACCCGCCGATCTTCGATGTTTTCCAGACGCTGCACGCCCATGGCTATGCCCATTCGCTGGAGATCTGGCAGGAGGATGCGCTGATCGGCGGCGTCTACGGGCTGGCCATTGGCGGGCTGTTCTGTGGCGAGTCGATGTTTTCGCGCCGCACCGATGGTTCGAAAATGGCGCTGGCCTATCTGATCGACCGCTTGCGGCAGGGTGGTTTCACCCTGTTCGACACCCAGTTCCTGACCGATCACCTCGCCTCACTTGGCGCGATCGAAGTGCCCCGGGCCACCTATCACGGGCTGTTGCGCGCCGCCACGGCGCGCGAGGCCTCGTTTCTGGCGCCGCCCCTCGCGCGCGCCGATCAGGTCTTGCAGCGCATGACCCAGACGTCGTAACGCGCGTGATCGAGCGCGTTGAGCGCCGGCGACGAGGCAATCATCCAGCCCGAGAACACCGGCTGATCGGCGCCCTTTTCCCAGATGTTGAGAAAGGCATAGGCATCACCTGACGGGTCGCCCTCGGGATAGCGGCATTCGCTCATGTCGATGCGCAGATTGCCAAACTCTGTCGCGCCACCATTGGCCAGCTCGAGATCGGTGGTTTCGCCCGACACCTTGTCGAGGCCGCGCAGAACAGCCCCTTCTCCGCGCGCGGCGGGCTCTTGCGCCGCCAGCGGGAACGCGGCCAGGAACAGGGCGGCCAGAACCGGATGTTTCATCAGCTCTCCTCCCCGCCGGAGACGAATTTCAACAGCAACGAGATCAGGCTCACCGCGCCTTGGGTGTCTTCCATTTCCTGGCCCGGCTCGTAATAGAACGGCGATCCGCCCGGCACGATTTCCACGAAATTGCCGCCCAATAGCCCCTCCTGCGCGATCACCACCGCGCTGTCATCGGGGATCTGGATGCCGTTGGCGACGGAAAAGACCGTGTCGGCGCGAAACGTTTCGGCATTGAGCGCGACGTCGGTGACGGTGCCGATCTTGACCCCGGCCAGCCGCACATCGGTGCCGACCTGCACCCCTTCGAGCGAGCGAAAGCTCGCATGAAGCGGATAGCCCTGGCTGCCCTGGGCCAGCCCGGCGGCCTGACCGGCATAGATCAGAAAGCCCAGCGCCACCGCCAGAACGGCGCCACCGACGAGAACTTCGGTTTTGTTTTCAGACATGTGCGCGACCTTATTCGGGGGTCCAGGCCTCATAATCCTGCCGCGGGGCAGGCTCTGCCCGGCGCAAAGATCCGGCTGGCGCATAGGCCAGCGGCGTGCCTGTCAGGTTTTCCTGGTGCGGCTTTTCCCAGGCCTTGTGCGGCAGCGGGCGTTTGTTCGGCGGCTCTTTCATCGTGTGGTGCAGCCAGCCGTGCCATTCCGGGTTCACCCGGCTGGCCTCGGCCTCACCGTTGAACATCACCCAGCGGCGCTTGCCATCACGGGTCTCGAAATAGACATTGCCCTGATCGTCCTCGCCTACCTGCACGCCGTTGCGACGGGTGTAGAGCTGGGTGTTCAGCGTCGATCCGTTCCACCATGTCACGGCGCGCAGAAGCGTGTTCAGGATACCCATGGAAGCCTCCGATTTGCTTGTGATCGGTATGGATCAAGCGGCGGCAAAGATCCAGCCGCAATGCCCGCCGGTCCGTCGCGCCGGGTTGGGCGAAGGCCGGGCTGACGCCCGGCCCACGAGATCAGTCACCCGGCGGTGGCGGGGGTTTTCTCGGCATCGGCATAGATCATCAACGGCGCGGCGTCGGATGTGACCGCCTCTTCGTTGACGACAACCTCGTCGACGTTTTCCATCCCCGGCAGGTCGAACATCGTGTCGAGCAGGATATCCTCGAGGATCGAGCGCAGGCCACGGGCGCCGGTCTTGCGTTCGATGGCGCGCTTGGAAATCGCGGTCAGCGCCTCATCGGTAAAGGACAGCGTGGTATCCTCCAGCTCGAACAGCCGCTGATATTGTTTGACCAGCGCGTTCTTGGGCTTGGTCAGGATCGTCACCAGCGCGTCTTCGTCGAGATCCTCGAGCGTCGCCAGAACCGGCAGGCGGCCGACGAATTCCGGGATCAACCCGAATTTCAGCAGGTCCTCGGGCTCGAGGTCCTTGAACACCTCGCCGACGCCGCGATCGTCATTGTCACGCACATCGGCGCCAAAGCCCATGGCCGAGCCCTTGCCCCGCTGGGCGATGATCTTGTCGAGACCGGCAAAGGCGCCGCCGCAGATGAACAGGATGTTGGTGGTGTCGACCTGCAGGAACTCCTGCTGCGGATGCTTGCGGCCGCCCTGCGGCGGCACCGAGGCGACGGTGCCTTCCATCAACTTGAGCAGCGCCTGCTGCACACCCTCGCCCGAGACGTCGCGGGTGATCGAGGGGTTTTCCGACTTGCGGGTGATCTTGTCGACCTCGTCGATATAGACGATGCCGCGCTGCGCCCGCTCGACATTGTATTCCGAGGATTGCAGCAGCTTGAGGATGATGTTTTCCACATCCTCACCCACGTAACCGGCCTCGGTCAGCGTGGTGGCGTCGGCCATGGTGAACGGCACGTCGAGGATGCGCGCCAGCGTCTGTGCCAGCAGCGTCTTGCCGCAGCCGGTGGGGCCGATCAGCAGGATGTTGGATTTCTGAAGCTCGATATCGCCGGATTTCGCCGCGTGATTGAGCCGCTTGTAGTGGTTGTGCACCGCGACAGAAAGCACCCGCTTGGCCACTGCCTGACCGATCACGTAGTCATCGAGCACCTGACAGATCTCTTTCGGCGTGGGCACCCCGTCCGAACTCTTGAGCCCGGCCGATTTGGTTTCCTCGCGAATGATGTCCATACAGAGCTCGACGCATTCATCGCAGATGAACACCGTCGGTCCGGCAATCAGCTTGCGCACCTCGTGCTGGCTCTTGCCGCAGAAGCTGCAATAGAGGGTGTTCTTGCTGTCACCGCCGGTTGTCGTCGCCATGTCTTACCTTTCGGAGCCGTCTTGTGCTCTTGTGACGCTGCGCTCACCACCGCCACAGGCTTTCACCCAGCTTAGGACAGGCGGCAAGGGGTCACAATTGCAAAATGTCCCCTGCCGCCCCTTGCTTAGTCTTCGTCGCCCGCCTTGGCGCGATTTTCGACGATCTCGTCGATCAGGCCCCAGTCCTTTGCGTCCTCGGGAGACATGAAGTTATCGCGTTCCAGCGCGGCTTCCACCTTTTTCAGGGTCTGGCCGGTGTGCTTCACGTAGATTTCATTCAGCCGCTTCTTCAGCTTAAGCGTTTCCTCGGCGTGGATCATGATGTCCGTCGCCTGGCCCTGATAGCCGCCCGAGGGCTGGTGCACCATGATGCGGCTGTTGGGCAGCGAGAAGCGCATGCCCTTTTCGCCGGCGGTCAGCAGCAGCGAGCCCATCGAGGCCGCCTGGCCGATCACCAGGGTCGAAACCTTGGGTTTGATGTATTGCATCGTGTCATAGATCGAAAGACCACTGGTCACCACGCCGCCGGGGCTGTTGATGTACATCGAGATGTCTTTCGAGGGGTTCTCGGCCTCGAGGTGCAGAAGCTGGGCCACAATCAGCGACGACATGCCGTCATGCACCGGACCGGAGACAAAGATGATCCGCTCCTTCAACAGGCGCGAAAAGATGTCGTAGGCGCGTTCGCCGCGGCTCGTCTGTTCGACGACCATCGGGACGAGCGTATTCATGTAGGTGTCTAACGGGTCGTGCATCGCAGCCTGCCTCTTGTGCTCTGGGGGTTTCTACCCCGCCGGAATTACCAGAGTCTTAGTCATGGGCTTGGGGGGCTGCAAGGGGCGGCGGGGAAAAGGATGCCGCGGCCCCGGGCTCAGGCGCAGGCCAGGGTGCGGTCGCCCTTGTCGGACGGGGCGGCGCGGTCAAAGCGGCTTTCGCCGTAGTCACCGACATAGACCACCGGAAGATCGGGAAAGCGGTTTTCGATATCGGCGCGGATCTGCTCGCCGTCGATGCCGCCGAACTGCCCCTCGTCGATCAGCACCACCGAGGGCAGCCGGGTGATGTCGAGAAATTCCAGCGCCTCCTGCTCGGTGCCCACCCGGCGCACATGCCGGTCCTGGCCATCGAGATAGCCAAGAACGTCGCGGTGCCGCCAGGCGCTGTTGGCCACCAGCAGGATATCGACCGGGGCGCTGCCCTCCCCGGCCGGCGTGGCCTGGTCGTCTTCGGCGGGCGCGACCGGCAGCGCGACGACGACGGTGGTGCCCGCCCCCGGTGCGCTGTTGATCAGCAGGCCGCCGCCGATCTGCTGGCAGACGCCATTGACCGAGGCCAGCCCGAGGCCGCTGCCCTTGCCCACCTCCTTGGTGGTGAAATAGGGCTGCACCGCCCTGCGCACCGTCGCCTCATCCATCCCCAAGCCGGTGTCCGTGACCTCGATGACCACATGTTCGCCGGGGGTCAGGCCGGCGTTGAAATTGAAGGTCGCGGCAAAGCCGTTGGTGATGACCCGCTGCGAGATCGTGACATGAAGATCGCCGCCCGAAGGCATGGCGTCGCGCGCGTTGACCAGAAGGTTGAGCAGCGCCCGCTCGAGCGTGGAATCGTCGATCCCGACCCGGCCCAGGGTGGCGGGCTGCGCGGTCAGGGTCACACCGATGTTGATCGGCGCCACCCGCTTGAACAGCTCGACGACCTGCTCGGCGATGGTGACGACATCGCCGTCGCCCTTGTGCAGCCGGGTCTGGCGGCCGGAGTCCAGCAGCTGATTGGTCAGCCCGGCAGCGCGGTCGGCGGCGCTGATCGCCTCGCGCAGGTAGGTGCCGGATTTCGAGGGATCGATTTCCATCAGTTCAAGGTTGCCGCGCAAGGCCGTGAGAGCATTGTTGAAATCATGCGCCACCCCGGCGACGATCTGGCCCAGGATGCGCAGGTTCTCATCCCGGGCGTTGTTGATCTCGATGTTTTGCAAAGCCCGGTCCGAGGCGCTCTCGAGCGCCGTGATCCGTTTTTTCTCGGCCTCCAGCCGGTCGATCAGAAAGCCGACGATCAGCGCCGAGGCCACCAGCAAGGCGATCATCGCGCTGCACAGGAAGACCAGGCGGAAATCCGGGGTGATCCAGTCACGCAGGGTCATGAACCGCGTCAGCTCGCCGATCACCAGCACCCCGAGGATCGACAGGATCAGCGAGGCCCGCAGGATCACGCTCTGCCGGCGCGGGCCGAACAGGCCGCGAAAATGCGGGCTGTCGCGGTGCGACAATACCAGCGAGAGGTTCAGCAGGAAGACGCCCGCCGCGGTGGAGAGCGACATTTCCTTGAAGCCCAGCACATCGCGCACCGAGGCCGAAGACAAGCCATGTGCCATCAGTGCCGTGCCCGACACCAAGGCACAGAGCGCACTGGCGGTGATGGCGACCGCACGCGCGCCGCGGACCGGCACCGCCAGCGCCACGATCGCGATGCCGAGGCACAGCAGACAGAAGCCCGTGGCCATTGCCATGCCGTCGCCGGGGGCGGGCACGATGCGCTCGCCCGCGGCCAGCCCGCGGCGCATCACCGGCTCGATGAAATAGGCCCCGACCACCGCCGCAAGCGCCAGGGTGGCCAGCGCCGCCACTGCCGGCGGCCATCGGTTGATCGTGGCCAGCGTTCCGATGCCGGCAAAGACCAGCGCCAGCGCGGTTTCCGGCACCATCGCCGGAAGATCGGCACGCAGCCGCACCAGCCCCTCGTACCCCAGCCCCCAGCCCAGCCCGAGCACCAGCAGCGCCCAGGCCAGCGGCAGCACCGCAAGAAGGTTCGTCCAGTCCGGGAGGTCACGGCGCCGGCGGGTCAGATCACGGGTCATCGACAGGCTCCGCCCAATCGAGAAGAACACATTCTTCAGCGACGATAGCCCGACATCCTTGCCGATGGGTTAATTTTGCAGATTTCGCCAATTTGGCGCGGCTTTGGTGTCGCCGGTCAGCCCCAGTCGCGCAGCCGCGCCACGTAGCGCGCCAGCGTGTCGATCTCGAGGTTGACCCGGTCGCCGACCTGCGCCCGCCCCCAGGTCGTCACCTCCTGGGTATGCGGAATGACGTTGATGCCGAACGTGCAATCCGCCACCTCATTGACCGTCAGCGAGGTGCCGTTGAGCGCCACCGAGCCCTTGGAGGCGATGTATTTCGCCAGCGCCTCCGGCGCCCGCAGGGTCAGCCGCGTCGAATCCCCCTCGTCGGTCATCGCCACGATCTCGGCCACGCCGTCGACATGGCCCGAAACGATATGGCCGCCCAGCTCGTCCCCGACCTTGAGCGACCGTTCGAGATTGATCGTACGCCCCTCGGCCCAGAAATCGAGATTGGTCCGCGACACCGTCTCGGCACTGATGTCCACGTCGAACCAGTCCGGCCCCAGCGCCACCGCCGTCAGGCAGACGCCGTCACAGGCGATGGAAGCGCCGATCTCGATCGTCGCGGTGTCATATCCGGTGGTGATCCGTGCCCGCAGGTCGCCGCGCTTCTCAAGCGCCGCAATCCGGCCCATGTCGGTGATGATCCCGGTAAACATCGTTTTCCCTCGCCGCTGCTGGCGCTTTCGGCCATATTTTCGTCCAGATGGCTTGCTACACAGCCGCCATCCGCAACCGTATGAGGGAAATCCGCCTGATGGGCAACGCCGCCGGAGAGAAAAGGGTCTTCCTGTTCCTACAGGGTCCGCACGGCCCGTTCTTTCACCGTCTGGGACGGATGCTGCGGCTCACCGGGGCGCAGGTCTGGCGGGTGGGGTTCAACGCCGGCGACCGGGCATTCTGGTTTCACCCCAAGAGCTTCATCCCCTACACCGGCACCCCCGAAGGCTGGCCCGAGGCCTTTGCCGGGATGATCGCCGAACGGCAGGTCACCGACATCGTGCTGTATGGCGACACCCGCACCATCCACGCCGAGGCGATCCGGATCGCCCGCGATCTGGGGCTCACCGTGCATGTCTTCGAAGAGGGCTACATGCGGCCCTATTGGGTGACCTATGAGCGCGGCGGAGCGAACGGCCATTCGCGTCTGATGGAGATGCCGGTCGACGAGATGCAGAAGGCGCTGCAACTGTCGGACATGGAGGCGCCGCTGCCGCCGGGCCACTGGGGCGACACCCGGCAACATGTGTTCTATGGCGCGCTTTACCACTGGTTCGTTATGTTCCGAAACGGCGATTACCGCAATTTCCGCGCCCATCGCGACCTGCCGGTGACAATGGAATTCGCGCTGTATCTCAAGCGGCTGCTGCTGATGCCGTTGCACGCGCTGGAGCGCCGCGCCGCGACCTTCGGCATCCGGCACGGCGGCTATCCCTATCACCTCTGCCTGCTGCAACTCGAGCATGACAGCTCCTTCCTCGAACATTCGCCGTTCAAGCGGATGACCGAGTTTCTCGAACTGGTGGTCGAAGGCTTTGCCCAGGGCGCGCCGGGCCATCATCACCTTGTCTTCAAGGCGCATCCGCTGGAAAACGGCCGCACCAACATCCGCCGCGAGCTTCGGCGGCTGGCGCAGAAATACGGTGTCAGGGGCCGGGTGCATTATGTCCGCGGCGGCAAGCTTGCGCCGCTGCTGAACGATGCCCGCAGCGCGGTGACGGTGAATTCCACCGCCGGTCAGCAGGTGCTCTGGCGCGGCATTCCGCTCCGGGTCTTCGGCCGCGCGGTCTATGCCAAACCCGAATTCGTCTCGATGCAGCCGCTCAAGGAATTCTTTGCCGCGCCCGAGCGGCCCGACAACCGCGCCTACAAGGATTACCGCCGCTACCTGCTGGAAACCAGCCAGGTGCCGGGCGGTTTCTACTCGGCCAAGGGCCGCCGCCAGTTGCTGCGGCTGGTGGTCGACATGATGCTCTCACCGGAAGATCCCTATGACGGGTTCAATTCCGGCACCGCGGCCCCACGGCAACAGTTGCGGCTCGTGACCTGATATCCACAGGTGCGGCCTCTGGCGTTTTGATACGGATTCCCGTAGCCTGCGGCAAAAAGCTGAGGCAGCATAACGACAAGGTCGAGGAGACCGAGCAGTGAAAAACCATCAGACAGGATGGGCCCGTTCCGTGGCCCTGCTTCTTGCCGTATCGCTTGCGGCGTCTTGCGGATTGCCGCGCTCCGGCCCGAACAAGCGTGAAATCTTTGCCGGATCGGTGCAGCGCCAGGGCGATGCCTTCATCGTCAGCGTCAACGATCGCGTGACCCGCGCCACCGGTGTGGTGCCCGCACTGGGCTTTTCCGAGACCTTCAAATCCGCCGGCGTGATCGGCTCTGACGTCATCCGCCCCGGCGATACGCTGGGACTGACGATCTGGGAAAACGTCGATGACGGGCTTCTGGCGGGCGAAACCTCCTCCTCCACCCTGCTCGAGACGGTACAGGTCGATGGCGCGGGCTTTATCTTTGTGCCCTATGCCGGGCGCATCAAGGCCGCCGGCAACACCACCGAAGCCGTCCGCCGCATCATCACCCGCAAGCTCGAGGAGCAGACCCCCGATCCGCAGGTCGAAATCCGCCGCGAGGCCGGTGACGGCGCCACCGTCTCGGTGGTCGGAGCGGTGGGCGCCCAGGGCGTCTATGCGATCGAGCGGCCGACCCGCACGCTGTCGTCGATGATGGCCCGTGCCGGGGGCGTGACCATCGAGCCCGAAATCGCCCAGATCACCGTCACCCGTGGCGGTCAGACCGGCAAGATCTGGTTCGAGGATCTCTATGCCCATCCGCGCATGGACATCGCCCTGCGTGGCGGCGACAAGATCCTGATCGAGGAAGACACCCGCGCCTTTGTCGCCCTCGGCGCCACCGGCGCGCAATCGCGCGTGCCCTTCGAGACACAGACCCTCTCGGCGGTCGAGGCCATCGCCCAGGTCGGCGGGCTGCTGTCGACTTCGGCCGATCCGACCGGCGTCTTTGTCCTGCGCAACGAGGCCGAGGTGATCGCTGAGAACGTGCTGGGCCGCGACGATCTGCAAGGCCCGCAGCGCATGGTCTATGTGCTCGATCTGACCGAGCCCAACGGGCTGTTCCTGGCGCGCGATTTCATCGTCCGCGACGACGACCTGCTCTATGTCACCGAAGCGCCGCTGTCGCAGTGGAACAAGACCATCGCCGCCCTCACCGGCAGCCTTGGCGCGATCACCACGCTGTCCTCGACGGCGACCTCGGTGAGCGCATTGGCCTCCGGCGATCTGACCGGCGGCTGACCAAGTGAGCACAGCCGATGACGACAACCGCGCCGGGGCCGCAGGGCCCCGGCGTCTTTATGTCTACAACGGCGGTTTCCTGACCCAGCCCCGGCCGCGCCGCATCCTCACGCTGGCCGGCTACGACATCCGCATCGGCCTGCCCGGCCCCGACGATCTGGTGGCGGTCTGGGGCCAGAGCCCGACGGCCCATCGCGGCGAAGCCGTTGCCGCCCGTCGCGGCGCCGGCCTTGTCCGCATCGAGGATGCCTTTCTGCGCTCGCTCCACCCCGGCCGTGCCGGCGGCGAGCCGCCGCTGGGGCTGATGATCGACCATGCCGGCGTGCATTTCGACGCTGCCAGGATCAGCGATCTCGAACGGCTGCTGACCGAGGCGCCGCTCGACGATGCCGCGCTGATGACCCGCGCCGGCGACGCCATTGCCCGGATCCGGGCCGCACATCTGACGAAATACAGCGGTTTCGACGCCACGACCGCGGCACCGGCGCCCGGCTATGTGCTGGTGATCGACCAGACCCGCGGCGACGCCTCGGTCACCGCCTCGGGCGCGGCGCGGGCGCAGTTTCAGGAGATGCTGGTCTTTGCCCAGGAGGAACACCCAGGCACGCCGGTCGTCATCAAGACCCACCCCGAGACCGCCCGCGGCCTGCGCCCCGGCCATTTCACCGAGGCCGACGCCAACGACCGCATCACCCTGCTGAGCGAGCCGGTCAGCCCCTGGCGGCTGTTCGAGGGCGCAGTCGGGGTCTATACCCTGTCGTCGCAGATGGGCTTCGAGGCGATTTTCGCCGGCCACAAGCCCCGCGTCTTCGGCCAGCCCTTCTATGCCGGCTGGGGGCTGACCACGGATGAGACCCCGGTGCCCCGGCGCGAACGCCGACTGACCCGGCATCAGCTCTTTGCCGCCGCGATGATCCTCTATCCGCGGTGGTATGATCCGTTCACCGACCGACTCTGCGGCATCGAGACCGCGCTCGACGCCTTCGAGGCCCGCACCCGCGCCTGGCGCGAGGATCATCGCGGCTGGGTCGCCTCGGGCATGCGGCTGTGGAAGCGCCGGCCGTTGCAGAAGGTGTTCGGCCGCGAGCGCCCCATGGTCTTCGAAGCGGACCCCGCCAAGGCGCGCAGCCGCGCCGAGACCGAAGGCCGCCGCCGCATGGCCTGGGCCGGCAAGGCGGGGGACGGGGATGCGGTGGTGCGGGTCGAGGACGGGTTCCTGCTGACCTGCCCCCCGCAAAATCCCTCACCATGATGTAGAGTCTGCGCCAACTCTAAAGGAGCAGACGAATGCGTAAGAGCCGTTTCACCGAGGCGCAAATCATCGGGATGATCAAAGAGCAGGAAGCCGGGATGCCGACAGCGGAGGTGTGCCGTCGGCACGGCCTGAGCCCGGCGACTTTTTACAAGCTGAAGTCCAAGTATGGCGGCATGGAGGTGTCAGAGGCCGCGCGGCTGAAGGCGCTGGAAGATGAGAACGGCAAGCTGAAGCGGCTGCTGGCAGACACGATGCTCGACAATGTGGTTCTGAAAGACCTGCTGGGAAAAAGCTGACGGCACCGAAGGAGCGGCGAGAGGCAGCGCTCAATGCGATGCGGGATCATGGCATCTCGCAGCGCAGGGCCTGCCGGCTTGTCGGTGTCGACCCCAAGACGGTCCGGCGCGAACGCCCGCCCGACCATCCTGAGATCCGCCAGGAGATGAAGGAGATCGCTGGCAGACGCCGCCGGTTCGGCTACCGGCGGATCGGCGTGCTGCTTGAGAGAAAAGGCATGATCATGAACCACAAAAAGCTTTACCGCCTCTACCGAGAGGAGGGCCTTGCAGTGAAACGACGGCGGGGCCGTAAACGCGCCCGGGGCTCGAGAACGCCAATGCCTGAAGCCACACAGACCAACCAGCGCTGGTCCCTGGATTTCCTGTCGGACAGCTTCGGGGCGTCGCGGAAGTTTCGCATCTTGGCCGTGAATGATGATTGCTGCCGGGAAAACCTGTGCCTGGCGGCAGACACCAGCATTTCAGGTGAGCGAGTTGCCCGAGAACTGGACGCGCTCGTCCGGATCTACGGAAAGCCTGCTTGCATTGTCAGTGATAACGGCACGGAATTCACCAGCCGGGCAATCCTGAGATGGGCCGACAGGAACGGCGTGGATTGGCATTACATCGACCCCGGAAAACCGCAGCAGAATGCCTTTATCGAGTCATTCAACGGCAGCCTGCGGAACGAGCTTCTCAATGAAGAGCTGTTCGATACCCTCGACGATGCCCGCCGCAAGCTGGCGCTGTGGCGCTACGATTACAACAACGTCAGGCCGCACTCTTCGCTGGGGAACAGAACGCCAAAGCAAGCGCGGCAGGCGCTTGAGCTATTTGAGGGCTCCGCGCCTGCCACGCTTGCCAAGCCCGAAACCGACGACTACCAAAATCAAACCGGCAGACTCTCGTCATGAGCGAGGGACCAGCGGGGGGCAGGTCACTGCGCTCGCGCGGGCTGGGCGCGAATTTGGTGCCGCCGCTCTCGCTGGTCGCCGACGATCTGGGCATCTACTACGATCCGCGCCGAGAGAGCCGGCTGGAGCGGCTGATCGCCGAAAGCGAGGGCCTGCGCCCCGACAAGCTGCACCGCGCTTACGGGCTGCGACGCGACATCCTCAAGGCCCGGCTGAGCAAATACAACCTGGCAGGCGCCACACCTGCCCTGCCCGAAGGCCATCGCATTCTGGTGCCCGGGCAGGTCGAGGACGACGCCTCGATCCTCACCGGCTGCGCCGGGATCAACACCAACCGCGGGCTGCTCGAGGCGGCGCGCGCGGCCAACCCGCAGGCGGTGATCCTGTACAAGCCGCACCCGGATGTCGAGGCCGGCCTGCGCCGGGGGGCCGTGCCCGAGGCGCGGGATCTGGCCGATCTGGTGCTCGATCACGCCGACCCGGTGACGCTGCTCGATCAGGTGCAGGAGGTCTGGACACTGACCTCGCTGCTGGGCTTCGAGGCGCTGCTGCGCGAGGTGCCGGTGACCACGCTGGGCGCGCCCTTCTATGCCGGCTGGGGGCTGACCCGCGATCACGGCGCGGTGCCCGCCCGGCGCCGGGCGCGGGTGTCGCTCGATGCACTGGTGCATGCCACGCTGATTGCCTATCCGCGCTATCACGATCCGGTCACCGGCCTGCCCTGCCCGCCCGAGGTGGTGGTGCAGCGGCTCGCCGGCGGCGCCTTGCCCGGGCCCGGCCCGGCCAATCGGCTGCTGGCGAAACTCCAGGGGCTCTTTGCCAGTCAGGCGCATCTCTGGCGGCGCTGAAACAGCCCTCAGACCCTGCGCCAGACCGACATTACATCCGCCCCCACCGGGCGCACCTCGGCCAGGGCCAGCCGCGGCGCCTCGGCCAGCCGTTCCACCCCCAGCGCGCCGATGGCCGGCTGGCCCTCGGCACCCAGCGCCATGCCGGCGGTGAAACAGATCAGCTCGTCCACCAGCCCGGCCGCCAACAGCGAGGCGGCCAGTTGCCCGCCGCCCTCGCAGAACACCCGCGTCAGACCGGCGGCGCCCAGTCCGTGCAAGGCATCGCGCATGTCGACCTGGCGACCGGCCAGCCGACAGGATACCAGCCGTGCCCCCAGCCCCTCCCAGGCCTCGCAGAGCCCCGGATCGGCGTCGGGGCCGTGGCAGAGCCAGACCGGCACATCGCCGGCGGTCTGGGCCAATTGCCCGGTCAGCGGCAGATCGAGCTTGCGCGAGACAACGATGCGCAGCGGCTGATGCCGGATGCCCAGGCCGCGCACGGTAAGCGCCGGGTCATCCGCCCGCGCCGTGCCGCCGCCCACCATCACCGCGTCATGCCGCGCGCGCAGCGCATGCACCTCGCGGCGCGCGCCGGGCCCGGTGATCCACTGGCTTTCGCCGGTGGCAGTGGCAATGCGGCCGTCGAGCGTGGTGGCAAGCTTCAGCGTCACGAAGGGCCGGCCCGCCCCGGTCTTGAGGAAAAAGCCCGCGTGATCGCGCGCCGCCTCCTGCGCCAGCACGCCGGTCTCGACCGCGATGCCGGCGGCGCGCAGCATGGCGAGACCCCGACCCGCGACCCGCGAGTCGTCATCCTCGACCGCCACCACCACCCGGGCCACGCCGGCGGCAATCAGCGCCTCGGCGCAGGGCGGTGTCTGGCCGTGATGGGCGCAAGGCTCCAGCGTGACATAGGCGGTGGCGCCCCGCGCCGCCGCCCCGGCCCGGGCCAGGGCCTGCGTCTCGGCATGCGGCCGCCCGCCCGGCTGGGTCCAGCCGCGCCCGACAACCCGGCCATCGCGGACAATCACGCAGCCCACCGCCGGATTGGGCCAGCAGCGGCCCTGGCCGCGGCGGCCCAGCACCAGCGCATGCGCCATGTGGCGCCGATCCTCGTCTCTCATGCCGCGGGCCTTTCGCCTCACCCTTCTTTCGGGGCGTCCGGGCGAAGCTCGCTGACGAATTTGTCGAAATCGTCGGCGGCCTGAAAGTTCTTGTAAACGCTGGCAAAGCGCACATAGGCAACGGTGTCGATCCGGGCCAGGCTCTCCATCACGATCTCGCCGATCTGCTTCGAGGGGATGTCGGTCTCGCCCATGCTTTCGAGCCGCCGCACGATGCCGGAGATCATCTGATCCATGCGCTCGGGTTCGACCGGGCGTTTCTGCAAGGCGATTCGGATCGAGCGCTCGAGCTTGTCGCGGTCGAAATCCTCACGCCGTCCGTTTGTCTTGATCACCACCAGATCGCGCAGCTGCACCCGTTCATAGGTGGTGAAGCGCCCGCCACAGGCCGGGCAAAAGCGCCGCCGCCTGATCGAGACATGGTCCTCTGCGGGCCGTGAATCCTTGACCTGAGTGTCGATATTTCCGCAAAACGGACAGCGCATTGGCCGTTCCCCTTTTCCTCTAATCCGCCTCTTATGGGTCTCCTCGCCCACTTATCCACAAAGTATAGGAGAGCCGCCCGCATTTGGGTAGAGCGAAAATCGCACAACAATATTGTGTGGCGCATGGGTCAAGGGGAATTTTGTCTTGGATTACCCGGTCTCTGCCTCGGCGCGCCAATTGTAGCGTGAAACTGTAGCGTGAAACCGAAATTTGCAGAGTTTGAAAGCAATATTTGCAGCAGACGGATTGGCGCTGGCAGACTCAGCTTGGGGGCCAGCATGGTCTGGACTCTCCATTTGGGCTGCCGCAAAGTCGCCTGAATTCACCGGGGGGCTAGGAGAGTGGAATGGCTGTTTTTCGTATTCCCGCCATTTGCCAAAATTGTGGACTGATGTTTCCAACTCCAGCATTCGTTCCTTTTGGCGAAGGTACGGGCGCGTATGTAGAGTTCAGCGGAAGCGCAAGTATTTGCCCTCGATGTCACGCACGAGCTCCAATACCTGATGGTATTTTTCGTATCGTGAAAGACAGCGTCAAATTCTTTTCGTCGTCCGCCTACACATCAGAGGTGCACACCGCGATCGAGCTCGCGACGAAGGACTACCTTCGATCGCCGCGTAAGGCGGAGGAAATCGCGGGGCGAGTGCGTCTTGCCAGCCCGGAAGCCGGAAGATTGTTCCGAGAGTGGCTTACAGTTGGCTCTGCCTTCGTCTCCGCTATGGCAGCTGTAGCTATGGCCGTCTTCGCATATTACCAACATCGCGGGAGCAACTATACCGTTGAAGACGTTGCTACTGCTGCCTTCGAGGAAGTGTACGACACATCGCAGCCTGATTTCAGATCGCTCCGGCCAAAGCAAAGACCCGCTTTGCCAAACAGCGAAAGTAAGGCTCATGAAAAAAACCGAAACCAACGGCGAGCGGAACGGGCGAAGCAGCGGCGGGATCGGCGGAAGCATTAGCTGTACACCGCCGCCCCGAAGCCCTGATCTACGCGTCCGCCGGCTCATTGATTTCCTCCCTTTCGAGCAGTGCCGCATAGGCCTGCGGCCAGATCGGCTCAGACACATCCGGTGTGAACTCCACCAGGAACTCGGCCACGTACTGTGCCCGGCTCTCGAAGGCCGCTCTAGACAGAAACGCCCGGAAAAGCGCACGCGAGGCCGCCCCGTGGTTGCTGGCCTCGACGTTGTTGAGGCTGACCTGCCCCCCGCAAAATCCCTCACCATGATGTAGAGTCTGCGCCAACTCTGAAGGAGCAGACGAATGCGTAAGAGCCGTTTCACCGAGGCGCAAATCATCGGGATGATCAAAGAGCAGGAAGCCGGGATGCCGACAGCGGAGGTGTGCCGTCGGCACGGCCTGAGCCCGGCGACTTTTTACAAGCTGAAGTCCAAGTATGGCGGCATGGAGGTGTCAGAGGCCGCGCGGCTGAAGGCGCTGGAAGATGAGAACGGCAAGCTGAAGCGGCTGCTGGCAGACACGATGCTCGACAATGTGGTTCTGAAAGACCTGCTGGGAAAAAGCTGACGGCACCGAAGGAGCGGCGAGAGGCAGCGCTCAATGCGATGCGGGATCATGGCATCTCGCAGCGCAGGGCCTGCCGGCTTGTCGGTGTCGACCCCAAGACGGTCCGGCGCGAACGCCCGCCCGACCATCCTGAGATCCGCCAGGAGATGAAGGAGATCGCTGGCAGACGCCGCCGGTTCGGCTACCGGCGGATCGGCGTGCTGCTTGAGAGAAAAGGCATGATCATGAACCACAAAAAGCTTTACCGCCTCTACCGAGAGGAGGGCCTTGCAGTGAAACGACGGCGGGGCCGTAAACGCGCCCGGGGCTCGAGAACGCCAATGCCTGAAGCCACACAGACCAACCAGCGCTGGTCCCTGGATTTCCTGTCGGACAGCTTCGGGGCGTCGCGGAAGTTTCGCATCTTGGCCGTGAATGATGATTGCTGCCGGGAAAACCTGTGCCTGGCGGCAGACACCAGCATTTCAGGTGAGCGAGTTGCCCGAGAACTGGACGCGCTCGTCCGGATCTACGGAAAGCCTGCTTGCATTGTCAGTGATAACGGCACGGAATTCACCAGCCGGGCAATCCTGAGATGGGCCGACAGGAACGGCGTGGATTGGCATTACATCGACCCCGGAAAACCGCAGCAGAATGCCTTTATCGAGTCATTCAACGGCAGCCTGCGGAACGAGCTTCTCAATGAAGAGCTGTTCGATACCCTCGACGATGCCCGCCGCAAGCTGGCGCTGTGGCGCTACGATTACAACAACGTCAGGCCGCACTCTTCGCTGGGGAACAGAACGCCAAAGCAAGCGCGGCAGGCGCTTGAGCTATTTGAGGGCTCCGCGCCTGCCACGCTTGCCAAGCCCGAAACCGACGACTACCAAAATCAAACCGGCAGACTCTCGTCATGAGCGAGGGACCAGCGGGGGGCAGGTCATCACGTTGTCCTTCAAGTGGACGCCGAAAGCGATCATGTCTACGAAGTGCGTGCTGTTTGGGATGATCACCGTGCCCCCGCCAAGTGCGCTCACACTGTCGATTGCAAGCCCGATCGCAGCGGTGTCGTCCGGCGACTCATTGCCCTTAGCGCCGAACGCGGCGGCACTCCACCCTGTCACGCCCGGCATCGGCACAAACTTCGCGCCGCCATCCGTTGTACGCTTCTCCCCGCTCGATACCTTTTTGAGGACGTAACCCGAGCCACCGCCAACACCGACGAAGGTATCAGCGGAAAACCACGCATCAGGTCGGGTGTCGGCTTGAAACTCGTCGTCGGAGTTAAAGCGCATTCGCGTCGAAACAAGCTGCACACTCACGCCATCAACAACGGTCGTACCATTGGCGTTGTACGTTCCGGGCGCGACAGCGACAAAGGTCTCCTTCTCGCCGTTATGGCCCTGCGAAACCGTTATCGTCTGACCAACGGCTATATCAGTAGCCGCGGCAAGGGCGGCAATGGTCGTTTTGGTCCGATAGACGAGATTTGCGGCAGTCATCTTGTAGTTGGCCCCATCATTGCCAATGAGCAAAGTGGGCGCGTCCGGCGTGACCTCAACGCCATCCGGGTCATAGACCCACTGGCCGCCGAGACCATCGCCACGGGCATATCCGCCCTTGAGGCTGATGACACCGACACCAGCGGCACGATCGTAGCTGGCCACGTCCGCCATAGTATCGAGGGTCTCGGTCGCAACGACATTGGCTGCAGTTTCGGCCGCATCGCGGGCAGCCTCTGTCTGGGCAATCAATGTCGAAAGGTCTGCGCTTTCGACTGCATGCAAATCCGTGACTTCTAGACTGCGCAGCGTTTCGATGGCTGTGCTTCCGTCCTCGCCATATGTTTGAACGAACGGGCAAGCATAAACGGCGCCGATGGGTGGCGTCACAACGTCCTCAACCGCCATGGAAGACACCCGGGACGAGAGCTCGATAAGCCCTGAAGAGGTCAGGGCATCCGACTTGGTGGCAAGTGTCTGAACACTGCCGATCAGCGACTTGCTCTTGTCCAGCCAGGCAACCTGTAGGCGCACCGCGTGATTGTTCGGATCGGAGGGGTTGGCGGTGCGACGAAACCGGGCCGTGAACTCCATGACGTCGTTGTTGAGCGCAACCGGATAGCGCGCGGCGACCGTGCCCGCGCCGGTGAGGACATAGGCCGTGCCAGCCCCAACGATTTCTACTCCTCCTGATAGAGGCTCCTTTGCGCCGCCCGCCCCGGTATAGCCAGCCGAAAAGGCTTCCGGGTGGTCGCCGGGCCGGTCGGAAACCGGGAACACGCCCGCTTCAATGCCGGCGAGCTTGGACCGCTCCGCCGCTGTCATCAGCAGCTTGGCCACGCCCTCGCTCAGATCATCGGAATTGCCACTGGTGGCCACACCGGCCAAGTCACCTGGCTGCACGGCCGTGTCGGCCTTCTCGCCTTGCGCGGCCGAGGCCTTGGCGTCGAGCGCCGCCTGAAGGCCGACGATGGCAGAGATCGCATGCTCGTGCGAAACGCCAGTGTAAGCGGCCTTGTGCCAATTTCCGGCGTAGACCTCGGTGCTGGCGTCATCCACCAAGGCAATGAGGACATCACTTGCAGCGAACGAGACACCATCGACAGTGCCGGCCCCGGCCTGGCTCACCCTCCAGAAATGACCTTTCGCGGCGCCAGACGGGAACACACCGCCGCTTGCGTCCCATTCGCCCTGAAACAGATCGTAGTTGCTGATCAGGGCCGCGAGCACGGGAGACACGAGGAGCTGCGCCGCGAGGTCCGAGAGCGCCTGCCGGACTGTCGAGCCATCCTTCAGCCCGAGAATATGGCTTACAGTTGACCCTTCGGTCAGTGTTGCCGTCGGTTGACCAGCCATAAATTTGCCTCTCGATGCCCTAGGGTCAGGACTCATAGCCAGTAAATGACGAGTGCGGCGAGAGCGATGGCTGACAGGAAGACCTTCGGGCACCGGTCGTATCGGGTCGCCACACGCCGCCAATCCTTCAGCCTGCCGAACATGATTTCGATCCGATTGCGGCGTCTGTAGCGGCGCTTGTCGTACTTGACGGTTTTCTTGCGCTGCTTGCGACCGGGGATGCAGGCGCGTATCCCTTTGTCTTTCAACGCTTCTCGGAACCAGTCGGCGTCATACCCTCGATCTCCGAGCAGCCATTCCACCTTTGGCAAACTGCTCACCAAGGCGCGGGCACCGATATAGTCGCTGACCTGACCGGCAGTGACAAACAGGTTGAGCGGTCGGCCCTGACTATCGCAGACCGCATGCAGCTTTGTGTTCATGCCGCCTTTGGTCCGACCTATCAGGCGTCCAGGCCCCCCTTTTTCACGCCCATGCTGGTCGCTGTGCGATGCGCCTTCAGGTAGGTGGCGTCAATCATCACGGTCTTCTCTTCGCCGTGCCCGGCAGCCAGTCCGGCCATCATCCGGGTAAAGATGCCTCTGTCACTCCACCGCTTCCAGCGGTTGTAGAGTGTCTTGTGTGGGCCATACGCACTCGGCGCGTCGCGCCACCGCAAGCCATTGCGATTGATGAAGATAATTCCACTCAACACACGCCGATCATCGACGCGGGGTTTGCCGTGGGACTTCGGGAAGAAGGGCTCAAGACGCGCCATCTGTGCATCTGTCAGCCAGAAAAGATCGGACATGTTCACCGCTCGTTTTTCGAACCGTGAATCACGCCGACAGGCGGAAATCAATGGGTCCTGACCCTAGTATGCGCAACCCGCAATTGATGTCCAGCTCAGCATCTCCCTTCCTGGGAGCTCGAAGCAAACCTCCGCTACATATGCGTGCAGGTCTAGTTTGGGCCTTCACGACATGCGCGCCCATGCTGCAACTGCGAAGCCTCCTTCGACCAACGCGGTCATTTTGGGCTCGAAGCAGACTTCTGCGTGACGCTTGGTTTGCAATGCGCGGACAATCTTCGCCGGGCGCATACCCGCCAGCCGCACCTCAAACCAGCGGATGTAGCCGCGCAGGTTCTTAGTGGCCGGTCCGCAGAAAAGCTTCATGAACCTTTTGCAGCGGGCGTGGAGCGAGTTCACGTTCTGGATGTGATAACAGCCTGAGGCCACGCGCGTGCCAGGCTTGCTTCCGACCACGAAGTGCTCGAGACCGCCTGCTGCTGCGACGTTTTTGTATCCGGTGGCGCCGTCGGAACAGAGCACGGCATCGCTCGGAACCAGCGGCTTCATGGCGCGCTCGAGTGTCACGCCCTATCGGTTCGGCAGGCGTCGGAAGTGACGCGCGCCGCCTCGGTCAGCGACGGTGAGAATGGGGAGCTGCCACTTCGAGAAGCCTTGCCACAACTTAAGCCCCTGCGTCGTGAAATCCTCCCACTTGAGCCGGGGCGGCGGTGCGACTCTCCTCGGATCCGCGAAGTGCCGGACCTATTCGCGAGAACCCTTGCGCGTTTCCCGCTGGAAAGTCTCATCCGCCTCAACGATCTCGGAGAAGCTCACTGCCGGGCTGCTGCCGATGATGGAAAACACAAGCATCCGCCAGCGCCAGATCATTTATTTGTTGAGTCCCAGCCGCCGCGCGAGTTTGCGCACCGACTGCGGTGTGACAGTGCACAGCATATTCCGCAGCACGACCATGAACGGTATTCTTAGCCGCCTAGCTCGGGCAGACCCAAAAAACGCGTCCGAGTTTGCCGCACGTCCCCGGCGAGTGCCGATCTCACATGGCGTTAAAATATAGCACGAATTCCCGTTCTCGGACGCCTGTGCCTTTCTCGGACGCCGACGTCCGAGAATTATGCTCACCGTGACACCCAAAAACGCCTTTGAAAGCCGGTTCAAACACGGATTTTACGTGTATTGAACCGGGCTTATACGGACCATCAGCGCGATCACCTTCTGACCGCCCAAAAGAGCCATTCAACGTCCAAACCGCCGTTTCGGAAGGTTTCTGAAAGAATTGCAGTTTCGTCTGCACATCAGCTCGGGCGACGTCTCAACACCCTGATTTTTTTTGTGATCCGGCTTCTTCCGGCCTCTTCTGACCTCTTCCGGTATCCCCTGAAAGAATGTGTTTCAACTAACAGAGGCGTTGGCCGCTATCCCTGCGGGGCTCCCCCGAGGGCATTTTGCAACAGGAGTGGCGGGGGCGGCTGGCGTCAGGCCAGATGGGCCACGATGTCCCGGGATTTGGGTGCGCGGCGGTGTTCGAAAACGTAAATCCCCTGCCAGGTTCCGAGCCGCAGGCGCCCATCAAGCACGGGAATGGAGAGCGAGACCGGCAGCAGCGCGGATTTGATATGCGCCGGCATGTCGTCCGGGCCCTCGTAGGTGTGGGTGAGATAGGACATCGCCGGATCGTCCGAGGGCGGCACCAGGCGGTGAAAGAAAGCGCGCAGGTCGCTCTGCACCTCCGGGTCGGCATTTTCCTGGATCAGCAGGCTGGCCGAGGTATGGCGGATCATCAGCGTCAGCAGCGCCGGTCCGGCCGGGCCGCCGGCGACCCAGGCCGCGACTTCGCGGGTGACCTCGTAAAGCCCCGGGCCCCGGGTGGCGATGGACAGGGTGGTCTGCATGGCGCCGGTCATCCTTCGGACGTGGTCGGCGGCAGCGTGACCCGCCCGCGCGGAATGCAAAGGCGGCGTTTGACGACAGATATGGCACGCTCCGTTGTTTCTGCGTTTCGGCCGCTCCCTATCATGGATGACCGCGGCAGGTCAGGGGGAAATGCCCAGGCCCGGCGGCGCGGGCGGAGGGGTCGCCACGCACGCAACTGTGAGCGGAGGCAGCGCCAAACTCCGGCTTTTCACCTGTTCAACTGGGCGTTGCGCGGTATCGTGAACCGGTCGGGCGGCCGGCGTCCGGCTTGTGTTTGTAAAAAGGACTACCGATGAACGAGATTTCCCCTCCCCGCATGACCGCCAAGGATTTTGATCAGGAGCTGCTCGACCTCTATGATTATTACGCCCATGGCAAGATCACGAAACGCGAGTTCCTCGACCGCGCCGGCAAATTTGCCGTCGGCGGGGTCACCGCCGCGGCGCTGCTGGGCATGCTCAGCCCGAATTACGCGCTGGCCGAACAGGTGCAATTCACCGATCCCGACATCCTGCCGGAATATATAACCTACCCCTCGCCGAACGGCCATGGCGAGGTGCGCGGCTATCTGGTGCGGCCGACCAATGTCGAGGGCCCGGTGCCGGCCGTCGTCGTGGTGCATGAGAACCGCGGTCTCAACCCCTATATCGAAGACGTCGCGCGCCGGGTGGCCAAGGCCGGCTTTCTCGCGCTGGCGCCCGACGGGCTGACCTCGGTCGGCGGCTATCCCGGCAATGACGCCGAGGGGCGCGAGTTGCAGCAGACCGTGAATCGCGAAAAGCTGATGAACGACTTCTTTGCCGCTTATGAATTCCTCGCCGGTCATGACGAGACCACGGGCAAGGTGGGCTGCGTCGGCTTCTGTTACGGCGGCGGGGTCTGCAATGCCATGGCGGTGGCCTATCCCGAGCTTGGTGCCTCGGTGCCCTTCTACGGGCGTCAGGTCAGCGCAGCGGATGTGCCGAGGATCGAGGCGCCGCTGTTGCTGCATTATGCCGGGCTCGACAGCCGCATCAACGAGGGCTGGCCGGCCTACAAGGCGGCGCTGGACGAACATGGCAAGACCTATGAGGCGCATATCTACGAAGGCGTGAACCACGGCTTTCACAACGACAGCACGCCGCGCTATGACGAAGCGGCGGCGGAACTGGCCTGGGACCGCACGATCGCGCATTTCGACCGCTATCTGCGCTGAGCAGAGCACGGCAAAAGGGCGCCTCGCGGGGCGCCCTCTCGCGGCCATGACGGCAGAGGTGGGTTACATGCCGGCCCATTCCAGCTTGGGCGCAAAGCGCGGCCGGGTGAAGGCGAAGTTGTAGAGCTCGGTATCCTCGCTCATGCCCGGCACGTCGAAGATCGGCGAATAGATGGCGGAGGTCTCCACCACAATCACCCGTTCATTGTGCAAGAGCGTCGGCAGATGTTCGGCAAGGGTGGTGTTCAGGTCGCGGTTCTTCAGCGGATAGAGTGGCCCGCGGGTCTGTGACCAGTCGCGGCGGTAAGCGTTCTTGCGCTTGTTCCAGCGCACCATCGTCACCCGGAGTCCGACCTGATCGTTCGCATGGGTCAGGAATTCGAGCATGCTGTGCAACCCGTCGAGATAGTCGTCATCGATTGCATCGGTCTCGCGTGAGAGCGCATCCGAGATGGTATAGGCGGCATTGGTGTTGATCGCCTTTTGCCGGAAGGCATCATAGTAGACATAGGCGCCGGCCAGCATCACGAAGAGCACCGGGGTGAAGATGATCAGTTCGAGGCTGACGCCGCCGCGGGTGTCGCCGGTGAACTGGCGCAGTTTTTGCAGAATCCTGGTCATCATGGCCATTACCTCGGTTCCTGGACGAATGCGGATGTAGAAACGATTGCGGTGAAGCCTTCGCTGTCCTTGGCCAGCTGGCCCCCGAGACCGGTTGTCGGGAACACCGGCTTGAACTTGTAGCAGGCACGCAGCAGCATGATCTCGTTGTCCTCGCCGCTCTGGAAATTCCGCAGCGGCCGGGCGTCTTCGGCCGAATTCTGACATTCGGCGGCGCTCGGAATGCCGGCGAAGGCCCGCGGATCGACTACCTTCATCTCGAGCCGCAGCGTTGCGGTGCATTCGGGAATGATGGCGGCGGTGTCGCAGATCTTTTCGCGGATGGTGTCGTAATTGGCCGCGAAACCGGTGGAGAGGCGGATTTCTCGCACCGTGGTGTCGAGGCCGCGTTCCAGCATGGCGTGGCGGATGTTCATCCAGCCCATCTCGACCATCGCGCCGAGGAAGACTGCAAACAGCGGCAGGACGATGGCGAATTCGATGACCGAGGCCGCGCCGCTTTCGTCCTTGCAGAACCGGGCGGTTGCCTGTTTCAGGTTGCGTGTCATTGGATCAGCCTCAGGTTGTTGATCTGGCGGGCAATGGCGTGGAAGGTTTCGGTGATCTCGATCCCCTCCACTGCAAAGTAATGCGAGTCCGAGGAGGCGCAGTCCTTGAGCGCGTTCTGCCCCGCTGTCGGCGCCTCGAAGGCGATGGCAAAGACCACGATGCCCTTGTCCCTGGCTGCCTGGCACACCGTCGACAGACGGGTGTCGGCCGAGGTCGCACCGACGATGCCAGTATAGCCGTAGTAGATGTTGGAATAGGCGCTCTGCGAGATGAAGTTGTCGCGCTCGGGCCGTTCCCAGAACTTCTTGGCCACGCCCTTGACCCCCCAGCGGGCATAGACTTCGGCGTTGGTCATCCGGCGAGCCGACGTGCCACCGTCGAGATAGTTGCGATAGCGGTAATCCCAGCTCCAGCCGTCGTAGCGCACCCAGTAGTATGTGTCGTTGCTGGTGCCCGTGTTGTCATCGACAAGCACCGAGAAGCGGTCATCGCTCATCGACGTGGTGCCCCGGTCGTCGATCCAGACGTCGGACCATTCGGTCTTGAACTCGGGTTTGAGGTCATATTGCGTGGTGTTCTGCCCATCGGTCATCAGCACCACCACTTTCATCGCCTCGGTGTCGGTGAAGGTTGCCGGACGCTGGGTGGCCGATTCCGACAGGTGGCCGTCGGCGCGCATCTGGTCGAACACCGGGGCGGCCGCGTCGGACAGCAGGGCCGTCCCCCATTTCATGCCGAGGTCGATGGCGGTATTGCCGCCGGCCCCGAGCGAGTCGATATGGGCCTTCAGCGCATTTGCATCGCTCGAGGCCACGACGATCTGGCCATAGTCGTCATCCGGGCACCAGGGATTGGAGATCTCGGTCGTGGTCTCGCTTGACGAATAGGGATCGAAATGCGCCAGACGCTTGAGCAGCTGGTCCTGTGTGATATCGACCGTGTCGAATTCATTGTCGTTGAAGATCACGCAGTTGGAATAGTCGTGCGTGTCCTCGATGTTGAAATATTGCGAAACGGTCGGGCCGAGGTTCACCGTGGCATTGTACGGCACCACGGAAACGGTGGTCTGATCCATCGCGTCGGTAGTCGGGGTGATCACCGTATCGACGAATTCCTTGGCGGCGGCGCGCAGGTTCTGGATCTTGCTGTTCGATCCCATCGAACCCGAGATATCGAGGATCATCGAGATCTCGACCTTGGAAATCTTTTCTTCCGCGACACTGTGGGCCGGCGCGTTCAGGCTGTCGATCCCGGCCATGCGCATGAACAGCGTCTCGACATCGGTGTTGCCGGTGGCCGAGACCGTCCGATAGTTGAGCCCCTCATCGACGGTGACCTGCGTCAGCGCACCGGCGACGCCGGCGGTGGCGACGTAATCCTGGGCGACGCCGGACGGATCGGCCTCCTGATCGAGATCGGCGGCAGCCAGCACGGCACGGTCGAGCACGTGCTGCATCTTGGTGCGGATCGATTCATAGCGCATCACGTCAATGGCCGCGCCAGTGGTCAGCAGGATCGCGAGGCTCAGGTAGACGCACACGATGGTGGCGTTGCCGGAGTCATCCTGCCAGAAGCGGCGTACAAAGGCGCGGTGCCCTTTCGCAAATCCTGTCATGTTGTCGTTCCCTCTGTGACCACGGAGCGGATCTCTGTGAGGCATTTACTATTGGGTGAGAATTGGTGCGTGCTGAGGGCACAAAAGCGGCAAAAAAGGGGTTTTATCCGAGGAATTTAGAAAATCCTGCCACATCTGCGCCACGGCAGACATGGTGTTTTCCTTGAAAACCAGGTGGTTGGGGGAATTCAGCGGAACAGGGCCAAAAGCGGGCCGCGCGTGATCGCGCCGTTATCTTTCCGTAAAGCGCGGCGATCTCCGCCGCATTTCGCCGCGGGTCGGCCCCGCGGCGAAAGCTGTCTGGCCCTAGAGCCCCTTGGCGCGATAACTCGACGCCACCTTGCCGATCGCCACCAGATAGGCGGCGGTGCGCAGATCGTCGACGTCCTCACGCTCGTGCCAGACATCGCGCATCGACTGGAATGCGGTGCGCATGGTGTCATCGAGGCCCGAGCGCACCAGCTCGAGCTCATCCGCGCCCCTGAGGTATTTCTCCTTGAAGTGCGGCGTCATCGACCATTTGTCGCCCAGGTGATCGCTGAGCCGCTCAAGCTCCTTGACGATCAGCTCGTGGCGCGCCTCTTCCTGCCGGCGCTGCATCCGGCCAAAGCGGATGTGCGACAGGTTCTTGACCCATTCGAAATAGGACACCGTGACACCGCCGGCATTGGCATACATGTCGGGGATGATCACCGTGCCCTTCTTGCGCAGGATATCGTCGGCCCCGGCCGTCACCGGGCCGTTCGCCGCCTCGATGATCAGCGGCGCCTTGATCCGTTCGGCGTTCGACATGTTGATCACGCCCTCGAGCGCGGCCGGAATGAGGATGTCGCATTCCTCCTCCATCACCGCCGCGCCTTCGGAATGATGCGCGGCATCCGGATAGCCGGTCACACCGCCATGTTTGACGATCCATTCACGCACGCCCTCGACGTTGAGACCTTCCGCGCTGAACAGCGCACCGTCACGCTCGATGATGCCGATCACCTGGCAGCCGTCCTCTTCGGACAGGAACTTGGCGGCGTGATAGCCGACATTGCCGAGCCCCTGAACGATGACCCGCTTGCCGTCGAGCGTGCCCGAGAGACCGGCCTTGTCAACGCCCTGCCGGTCGCGAAAGAACTCGCGCAGGGCATATTGCACACCGCGCCCGGTCGCCTCGACCCGACCGGAGATGCCACCGGCATTGAGCGGTTTGCCAGTCACGCAGGCCCGGGCGTTGATGTCGGTGGTGTTCATCCGGGCGTATTGATCGGCGATCCAGGCCATCTCGCGTTCCGAGGTGCCCATGTCGGGCGCCGGCACGTTCTGCGACGGGTTGATCAGATCGCGCTTGGCCAGCTCATAGGCAAAGCGGCGCGTTACCTGTTCCAGCTCGTGCTCGTCATATTGCCGCGGATCGATGCAGAGCCCGCCCTTGGAGCCACCGAACGGCGCTTCGACCAGCGCGCATTTGTAGGTCATCAGCGCCGCCAGCGCCTCGACCTCGTCCTGGTTGACGGCGTTGGAATAGCGGATGCCGCCCTTGACCGGCTCCATATGCTCGGAATGCACCGACCGATAGCCCACAAAGGTCTGTATCCGGCCCCTCAGCCGCACCCCGAAGCGCACCGTATAGGTCGCGTTGCAGACCCTGATCTTTTCCTCCAGCCCCGGCGGCAGGTCCATGAGAGAGACCGCGCGGTTGAACATCAGATCGACGCTCTCGCGGAATGTCGGTTCATTGGCTGGCTGCATTGGGTTCCTCCATTGGGTCCGGGCAGGCGACTCGCCCATTTGATTAATCTTTTGGCATCAAGCCTATGACGCTAAGGTTAAGGCGCGCGAGCATTTTTTCCGGTTTTTCCTTGCCGGATTTTCCCCGCCGCCCCGGGCCTCGGCGCACGAGATGGCCGGGCAAGCCATGCGTCGGACAGCTGACACCGCGCAGTAGGCCCAATTTCCCTCAAATTGTTTCTAGCGCCCAGACAATCCCCCGAAGGACTTTGCACTAACGCTGAAACAGATACAAAAACACGTTATTATACAGTGACTTGCCTTAATTTCGCCGAGTTCATCGGGCATAGATATTGCAGCACGAGGTCCGTCCCGGGAACAGCTGCTTCCACCGCCATTTCGGCGCCAGACTGAAACTTCGGGGCTTCAGTGAGTGAGGATTGTAATAATGCATAAGGACATTTCTGGTCCGCCGCTTTCCGTAAGGGAAAGGATGGCGACCCGGTTGCACCGGTTCCGGCGCGACGACGCGGGCACCATCACCGTACTTGCCATGATTATTTTTGTCGGCATCATCGCGATCTGCGGCTTCGGCGTCGATCTGATGATGAACGAGATGAAGCGCGCCAAATTGCAGGCCACGCTTGACCGGGCCGTCCTGGCCGCGGCCGATCTCGAACAGGATCTCGATCCTGCCGCGGTGGTTGACGATTACTTCGTCAAATCCGGCATGGACGGCACGCTCAGCTCCACTTCGGTGGACGACGGGCTGAATTACCGCGTGGTCTCGGCCACGGCCCAGCAGTCCTCCAACCCGCTCTTTCTCGGCGTGCTCGGCATCGATCAGATGATCGCCCCGGCCGCCGGCGAAGCCATGGAACGAATGTCGAACGTCGAGATCTCGCTGGTGCTCGACCGCTCCGGTTCGATGGGATCGAACAACAAGATCCAGAACCTGCGCGCCGCCGCCCGCGAATTCGTCGATACGGTGATCCAGCCCGAGGGTGCCCCCAGCCTGACCACGGTCAACCTGGTCAGCTACAATGCCACGGTGAACCTCGGATCGGTGGTGTCGCAGTATTTCAACCTCTCGGCCGAGCAAAATTATTCGAGCTGCGCGATCTTTCCCGATACCGCCTTCGACACCCTGGGCATTTCGCGCACTTCCGAGCTTGACCGGCTGAGCCATTTCGACCCCTGGAGCAGCAGCGAATACACCACCGAGATCTCGCAGCCCTGGTGCCCGGATGACGATTACGGCGCGATCGTGGTGCAAAGCGCCGATGCCACGGCCCTCAAAGGCCACATCGACAACCTCGGCGCCGGCGGCAACACCGCGATCGACCTCGGGATGAAATGGGGCACCGCCCTGCTCGATCCGAGCGCGCAATCGCTGGTCGACGACATGATCGCCGATGGCCAGGCCGATCCCATCGTCGCCGGCCGTCCCAGCGCCTATACCGATCCCGACGCGCTCAAGATCATCGTGCTGATGACCGACGGCGCCAATACCACCGAATATGATCTCAAGCCCGAGTTCCAGACCGGCATGTCGGAGATCTTCATTGACGACCGCGGCGACAACAATCCGTCGAACGACCGGTTCTCGTCCCGCATCGTCGACCAGTCGGGTACCTCCTCGGATGTCTACTACTGGGATCGCTACGAGAACTACTCGAACAGCTACAAGTACCGCAATTCGCCCGACGGCGGCAGCAACGCGCGGCAGATGAGCAACGCCGAAACCTTTGCCCGCTGGGGCACCCGCGGCCGCGCCACCAAGTTCTATCGCACGCCCTACCGGGATGGCCGGGTGTCCTACAGCACCTATGCCGGGCAGTACAACGCCTATGAGGGTATCGTTTACGCCGACCACGCCGACACCCGGCTTGCGGCGATCTGTGGCCAGGCTCGGGATGCAGGCATCGTGGTCTTCGCCATCGGCTTCGAGGCGCCCCAGCGCGGCCTGGACGCGATGGAGAACTGCGCCTCCTCGCCGTCCCATTACTTCGACGTCGCCGGTGTCGAGATCTCCGACGCCTTCAATTCCATCGCCCGGACCATCACCCAACTGAGGCTGACCCAATGACCCATCGCCTGAAACTCCATATGCGCCGGTTTGTCCGCGAAGAGTCGGGCTCGGTCGAAACCGTGGCCTTTGCCCTCTGGATGCCGATGATCGTGCTGATCCTGCTGACCATGCTCGAGGTGGGCGCCTATACCGCCCGTGCCACGATGCTGGAACGCGCCATGGATCAGACCGTCCGGTCGATCCGGCTCGAGACCGGGGCGGCGCCGCAACACAATGCGATCAAGGACATGATCTGCGAACGCGCCGTGATCCTGCCCGATTGCACCACCAACCTGCGGCTCGAGATGGTGCAGCGCGACCCGCGCGGCTGGACGGCCTTGCCCGGCTCGGCCGACTGCACCGACACTGCGCTCGAGGTCGCGCCGGTGCGCGCCTTCGTCAACGGCCAGACCAACGAGCTGATGGTGCTGCGCGCCTGCGCCAAGGTCACGCCGATCTTTCCGATTACTTTCCTGGCGCCGTCTCTCCAGAAGGACAATGCCGGAGACTACGCCCTGTTGGCCGCAACCTCCTTTGTCCAGGAACCGAGGTAATTCGTCATGATTGTTAAAAATTTCGGAAAACTCGCCTCGCAACTGCGTAAATTCCGCCGCGATGCCGATGGCAGCGTCAATATCGAGGCCATCATCCTGATGCCGGTGCTGCTGCTGACGATGGCGGTGTCGATGGTGTTCTACGATGCGTTCCGCCGCGACAGCATGGGCGAAAAGGCCACCTATACCCTGGGCGACATGCTCTCGCGCGAGACCGCCTATATCACGCCGGCGTATGTCGACAGCGCCAAGGACCTGTTCGGCTTTCTCACCGGCACCGGCGATGCCGACAACACCATCCGCGTCAGCGTCGTGTCCTATGACGGGCCGGGCGCAAGCTACAACGTCGAATGGAGCGAGGTGCGCGGCGCCCATGCCATGACCCTGACCGATGCCGAGCTTGCCGGCCAGCATGACCAACTGCCGGTGATGGTGAGCGGCGAACAATTGATCGTGGTCGAAACCTATGTCGATTACGACTGGCCATTGGAGCTCGGGTTCAATGACGGCGTGCTGACCGCGCGCGTCTTTACCCGCCCCCGGTTTGCGCCACAACTCGTCTGGCTGGGAAGCTAACCCCCCAACAGGCACACCGACAGACGTGTTGTGACCAGCGACAGACCGGGCAGCAATGTCCGGTCTGTTCCTCCTGTCAGAGCCCGCCGCGCCGCTCGACCAGCTGCATGTTCATCAGGTCGGCCATGTATTTCGCATCCGCCGCCGCCGTCACCCCGCCGACCCCGATCCGCTTGCCCATCACCCAGTAGAGCCCGGGCCGCCAGCGCCGGGGCTGTCTGGTCCGGGTGACGATCATGAAGCCGTTCGACGGCTTCATCGCCAGCATGCCGCGTTCGACGGTGACGATATCGTCGAAGGCCGCCAGCAGATGACCTTCGGAATCGAAAAGCCCGTCATCGCGCAGCTCGAGTCGCAGCGCGGTGGCCTGAAGCATCCGCATCGCCGCATAAAGCGCCGCGCCACCCAGCCCGATCAACGCCAGCTGCCAGTAAAAGGCATCAAAGCTCTGAGACAGCGCCAGATAAAGCACCAGCAGCCCCAGCCCGAACATCGTGCCGACGCCGAAATACCGCCGTGCGGGCGATGCCGCCAGTTCCGCCAAAACCTCTGCCATATGCGCGTTCTCCTCAGCTCCGCCGCCTCTTACCCTGCTTTGCGGCCGGGTGCGAGGGGGCTTGCGGGCCAATGGACTTGTGTCCTGACGCACATGACCCCTTCGGCGACCGCGATTGCAGCGCGCTGATGCACGACCTATCTTTGCCGCAAGAGGCAAGAAAGGACCATACCATGTCTTTGCGACCCACATTGGAAACCCGCCGCGCCCAACCCACGATGGAGGGTGCCGGCGTCAAACTGCACCGCGCCTTCGGCTTTCAGGATCCGAGCGAGCTCGACCCCTTCCTGTTGTTCGACGATTTCCGCGGCGAGACGCCCGACGACTACAGCGCCGGCTTTCCCTGGCACCCGCACCGCGGCATCGAGACGATCACCTATGTTCTGGGGGGCGCGGTGGATCATGCCGACAGCCTCGGCAATTCCGGCACCCTGGGCGCGGGCTCGGTGCAATGGATGACCGCCGGATCGGGCATTCTTCACCAGGAGATGCCCAAGGGCAACGCCAAAGGCCAGATGCACGGCTTTCAGCTCTGGGCCAACCTGCCCTCCTCGCTGAAGATGACCGCGCCGCGCTATCAGGACATCCACGCGCCGGACATTCCCGAAGTGGTGGATGACGACGGGACGCGGGTCAAGGTGATCACCGGCGAGTTCTGGGGCAAGCGCGGGCCGGTCGACGGCATCGCCGCCGATCCGCAATATCTCGATGTCTTTGTCCCGGCGGGCGTCAAGAAGACCTTCCGGGTCGACACCTACCGCCGCGCCTTTGCCTATGTCTTCGAGGGCGCCGGCGCCTTTGCCGATGCCTCCGGGCCGCAGGGCGTGCTGCTTGAGAAGGAGGTGGCGGGCCAGGAGGTCAATATCCGCGACCTTTCGGGCAACCGCACGCTGGTGCGCTTCGGCACCGGCGACGAGGTGACGGTGCAGGCCGGGCCCGAGGGCATCCGTTTTCTGCTGATCTCCGGCGCGCCGATCAACGAGCCGGTGGCTTGGCACGGGCCGATCGTGATGAACACCCGCGAAGAGCTGACCCAGGCCTTTGCAGAGCTGCGCAACGACACCTTCATCCGCCCGGCGCATTGATCGCAGGCGGGGCGCCCGACACCGGGCGCCCTGATCATTTTCGCCACGACATCAGCCGGCGATCACGATGCCGATCTTGCCCATGTGGGATTTTTCCAGAAAGGCCTCCTGCGCCTGGCGCAGATCGTGCAGCGGATGGGTTTCGGCCACCACCGGGCGAATTTCGCCCCGCTCGATATAACCCACCAGATCGGTGAAGACCCGCGGCTCCTGCCGGGTGCTGCCGATCAGGGTCAGGTCCTTGAGGTAGAGGGTGCGCAGGTCGAGCTCGACAATCGGCCCGGCAATGGCGCCGGAGGTCACATAGCGGCCCCTGGGCGCAAGCGCGTCGAGCAGCCCGGGCCAGCGCGTGCCCCCCACCAGATCGAGCACCACGTCAAAGGCGTCCTGCGGCAGCTGGTCGTCGCGGCCCAGGGTGGCATCGGCACCGAGCGTTCTGAGCGCCGCGGTCTTGGCCGGGCTGGTCACCGCCGTGACATGGGCGCCACGACGTTTGGCCAATTGCACCGCAGCCGAGCCGACCCCGCCGGAGGCGCCGGTAATCAGCACCCGTTCGGCGCCCAGGGCGGCGCGCTGGATCATCCCTTCCGCGGTCGAGAAGGCGCAGGGGAAGGAGGCCAGCTCCACATCCGAGAGCGCGCTGTCGACCGGGACGGTATTGGCGGCATCGATGGTGGTATATTCGGCGAAACCGCCGTCACGCTCCGAACCGAAGGTCTCCAGCGCATCGGCATCGCCCCCTTCAGGCCGGTACATCGGACGCACCAGCACCCGCGCGCCCAGCCGCTCCGGCGCAACACCGGCGCCCAGGGCGACGATCTCACCGCAGCAATCGGCGCCCTGGATCCGGGGAAAGCTCAGCGCACCCGACCAGCCGCCATCGGCATCCGAGGCACCGTCATAACCCCCGGCGGCGGCCGAGCCGGTGTCGCCGCGCACCGCCTTGGAATACCAGCCGGTGCGGGTGTTCACATCGGTGTTGTTCACCGCCGAGGCGCCGACCCGGATCAGCACCTCGCCGGCCCGCGGCTGCGGCACCGGCACGTCCTCGCGCCACTCGAGCCGGTCGAGCCCGCCATGGCCGGTCAGGACAACGGCTTTCATCGTTCGGGGCAATGTCATTGCGGAATCTCCACGTGTAGAATGATCTCTCTACTTGCCCAGGTAGAGCAACCATTCTACATCGTCAAGCATGACCGACACGATGACCAGGATCGCCAGCGGGCTTGAGCGCGCATTTGCCAGCGGCGGCTTTGCCGCGCCCAGCGTCGAGGATCTGCGCGATGCGGCTGGGGTAAGCCTGCGCACGCTTTACAAATACACCCCCTCGCGGGTCGAAATGGTGCGCGCGGCGCTGGAAAACCGGCACCGGCGCTATCTGGCGCGGGTGTTCGACGATCTGCCGCCGGCGCCGGAGGCGGCGCTTGACGAGATCCTGACCCGGATCGGCGGATGGATGGAGACCGAAGCCTCGCATGGTTGTCTGTTTCACGCCGCCGTGGCCGCCGATCCCGGCAATGCCGACCTGCGCGCCCTGCTCGAGCGCCACAAGACCGAAGTCGCCGCCCGCGCGGCGGCCGCCACCGGCCTTGCCGGACGCGAGACCCATCTGCTGCTGTTGTTCGAAGGGCTGACGCAGACCTGGCCGCTGCGCGGCGCCGCGGCCATGGCCGCGGCCGGCGCACTGGCCAAGACGCTCACGGCCGACGCATCGGCGTGAACGCGCCCTGAGCGCCCTGAGACACGCCTCTGCGCCGGGATCAGACGCCCAGGCACCAGCGCATGACGGCCTTTTGTGCATGCAGCCGGTTTTCCGCCTCGTCGAAGACCACCGAATGCTTGCCGTCCATGATCTCCGAGGTCGCCTCTTCCTCGCGGTGGGCCGGCAGGCAATGCATGAAAAGCGCGTCCGGCCGGGCGTGCTGCATCAGCGCCGCATTGACCTGATACGGCCGCAGCATGTTGTGACGCCGCTCCTTCGAGGACTGGCTGTCATGCATCGACACCCAGGTGTCGGTCACCACCAGATCGGCATCGGTCACGGCCCGCACCGGATCGCGCTCGATGGTGACGCTGACACCCTGCTTGCGGGCATGGCCGATGAACTCGGCCTCGGGATCGAGCTGCGACGGGCCGGTAAAGACCATGTCGAAGCCGAACTGCCCGGCGGCATGCAGGAAGGAGGCGCAGACATTGTTGCCGTCGCCGGCCCAGACCACGCGCTTGCCCCGGATCGGCCCGCGGTGTTCCTCGTAGGTCAGGATATCGGCCATGATCTGGCAGGGGTGGGTGCGGTCGGTGAGACCGTTGATCACCGGCACATCGGCATATTCCGCCATTTCGATCAGCACCGATTCATCGAAGGTACGGATCATGATCAGGTCCACATAGCGCGACAGCACGCGGGCGGTATCGGCGATGGTCTCGCCATGGCCCAGCTGCATGTCCTGCCCCGAGAGCACCATGGTCTGCCCGCCCATCTGGCGCACGCCGACGTCAAAGCTGACCCGGGTGCGGGTCGAGGGTTTTTCAAAGATCAGCGCCACCATCCGGCCGGCCAGCGGCTGGTCGTCGTCGGGCGCGCCGCGCGTCCGGCCGAGCCGGGCCTTCTTCATCGTCTGGGCATTGTCGATGATGGTCCGCAGGTCGGCGGCGGCGGTCTTGTGGATGTCGAGGAAATGGTTCATGGCTATTCGCTTTTCTGGCGGAAGATTGGGGCCAGCCCCCAAGCTCCCGCGGTATTTTCAAACAGAAGAAGATCAGGCCGCGAGCGCGGCGGCGGCCCGGTCGAGACGGCGAGCGGCCTCGGCGATGTCGTCCTCGGTGACGGTCAGCGGCGGCAAGAGGCGCACCACGTTGTCGGCGGCGGGCACGGTGATCACCTGGGCGTCATAGCCGGCGGCGACCAGATCTCCCGGGGCGACCCGGCACTTCAGCCCGAGCATCAGACCCTGGCCGCGGACTCCCTCGAAGATGCCGGGGTGATCGGCCACCAGGCCTTCGAGTTTCTGGCGCAACAGCCCGGCCTTGCGGTTGACGCTGTCGAGGAAGGCCGGCGTGCCGACGTGATCCATCACCGCGCAGCCCACCGCGCAGGCCAGCGGATTGCCGCCATAAGTCGAGCCGTGGCTGCCGGCGGTCATCGGGCCGCCCGCCGCCTCGGTGGCCAGCACCGCGCCCAGCGGGAAGCCGCCGCCGATGCCCTTGGCCACCATCATGATATCCGGCGTCGCCCCCGACCATTCATGGGCAAAGAGCCGGCCGGTGCGGCCCATGCCGCATTGCACCTCGTCGAAGATCAAAAGCAGACCGTGGGCATCGCAGAGCGCCCGCAGCCCCTTGAGGAAGGCGTCGGAGGCCGGGCGAATGCCGCCCTCGCCTTGGATCGGCTCGATCAGCACGGCGCCGGTGGTCTCGGTGATCGCCGCCTCGACGGCATCGAGATCGTCCCAGGGCAGAGACGTGAAGCCGGGCATCAAGGGGCCGAAGCCCTGGGTCATCTTTTCGCTGCCCGAGGCGGCGATGGCGGCCGTGGAGCGGCCGTGGAAACAGCCCTCGAAGGTAAGAAAGCCGGTCTTTTCCGGCTGGCCGGCAGCGTGATGATACCGGCGCGCCATCTTGATCGCCAGCTCGGCGCATTCGGTGCCGGAATTGGTAAAGAAAACGGTGTCGGCAAAACTCGCCTCGACCAGCTTCCGGGCCAGCGCCTCCTGCTGCGGGATCTCGTAGAGGTTGGAGACATGCCACAGCGCCTGCGCCTGATCGGTCAGCGCCTTGACCAGCGCCGGATGCGCATGGCCCATGACATTTACCGCGATGCCGCTGCCCAGGTCGAGAAATCGGCGCCCGTCCTCTTCGATCAGCCAGCTGCCTTCGCCCTTGGCGAAGTGCAGTTTTGCCCGGTTGTAGGTTGGCAGGACAGGAGGGATCATGGCGTCATCCTTTGCAAGAAGGCCGATTGGTGCCAAGGGCACGCGGTCAAGTCAAGGTTTTGATGGGATTGAAAACAAACAGGCCGGGGCCGCGCGCGGGGCGGCGCGGCGGGAAGATCAGAAATCTCGTCGGATCCGGGGTGTCTGTGTCATGCGCGCTGTCTAGGGCGGAACGCCGCCGCGCGCAAGGGCTCATCGCGCAAAGGGATCCTCGGGATAGCCCACGCCCATCAGGTAAAGCCCCTGCGGCGGGCAGACCGGGCCGCAGGCGGCGCGGTCGCGGGCGTCGAGCGCGTCTTTGACCCGATCGGGCGGCCAGGCGCCCGAGCCCACCCGTTCCAGCGTGCCGACGAAGCTGCGCACCTGGTTGTGCAGGAACGACCGCGCCGCCAGGCGGAACTGGTATTCAGGCCCGGCATCGGTCTCGGCCAGGGTGATCTCGAGGCTGTCGAGCGTCTTGACCGGCGAGGCCGCCTGACAGATCGACGAGCGGAAGGTGGTGAAATCGTGATGCCCCACCAGATGCGCCGCGCCCGCGCGCATCGCCTCGAGATCGAGCGGATTGTTGACTCGCCAGACCTGCCCCGCCTCCATGGTGCAGGGCGCGCGGCGCGACAGCAGCCGGAAGAGATAGCGCCGCTCCAGCGCCGAGAAGCGCGCATGCCAGTCATCGGCCACCGGCGCGCAATCGCGGATCGCCACGCGGGCGGGTTTCAGGTGGTGGTTCAACGCCTCGGAGAGCCGGAAGGGATCCCACTGCTTGACCATGTCGCACTGCGCCACCTGGCCGCGGGCATGCACCCCGGCATCGGTGCGACCGGCGGCCGCGATGGTGTGGTCGCGCGGCTCCAGACGGGCCAGCGCGGCCTCGATCGCACCTTGCACCGAGGGTTGATCGGCCTGCCGTTGCCACCCGGCGAACCCGGTGCCGTCATATTCCACTTTCAGCGCATATCTGGGCATGGCCGCGCATCTACCCCGAGGGCCGGGCCGAAACAATCCCCCTCGCGCCACTGGAACTGCGGCGTCGCGGCGCCTATCCTCTGGAACAGTCAGAACGAGGGGGCAGGTTTGGTCATCAATACTTTGGCCGATGGTGTGTTGCGCAGCGTCGAAGCGGTGACCGATACGGTCAGCGGCACCTTCTTCGAGCCGGTGATCCGGCTGGGCGTCACCGGGCTGGCGCGCTCGGGCAAGACGGTGTTCATCACGTCGCTGGTGGCCAATCTGATGGATCGCGGGCGGATGCCGGGGCTGGTCGCCGCCGCAGAGGGCCGGCTGCTCACTGCCTATCTTCAGCCGCAGCCCGACAATACCGTGCCGCGCTTTGACTATGAGGCGCATCTGGGCGACCTGACCTCGCGCAGCCCGCATTGGCCGGAAAGCACCCGGGCGGTGAGCGAATTGCGGCTCTCGCTCAAGGTGCAGCCCGGCGGGCTGCTTTCGGGCTTGCAGGGGCCGCGGGTCATCCACCTCGACATCGTCGATTATCCCGGTGAATGGCTGCTTGACCTGGCGCTTCTGGACAAGAGCTATGCCGAATGGTCGGAAGAGGTGATGCAACGGATCAAGGGGCGCTCGGAAGCTGCTGATTTTCTGGTGCTTTCCGGTCAGACCGACGCGACGCAGCCGGCCGGGGAGCCGGTCGCCAAGGCGCTGTCGGCGAGCTTCACCACCTATCTCAACGCCGCCCGCGACGCCGGATACTACGACTGCACGCCGGGGCGGTTCCTGCTGCCCGGCGATCTGGCCGGCGCGCCGGTGCTGACCTTCGCGCCGCTGCCGCAGCCGGAAGAGACCCCGCGCAAGGCGCTCTGGCGCGAGATGGAGCGCCGCTACGAGGCTTACAAGCGCGAAGTGGTGAAGCCGTTCTTTCGCGATCACTTTGCCCGGATCGACCGGCAGGTGGTGCTGGTCGATGCCCTCGGCGCGATCCACAAGGGGCCGCAGGCGGTCGAGGACATGCGCCATGCGATGGCCGACATCCTCTCGGCCTTCCGCCCCGGACGCAACGATTTCCTCACCCGCCTGCTGATGGGCAAGCGGGTCGAGAAGATCCTCTTTGCCGCCACCAAGGCCGATCACCTGCACCACGTCCAGCACCCCCGGCTGACCGCGATCATGGAGGCGCTGACCCGCGACGCCCGCGACCGGGCGCGCTTTGCCGGCGCCGATACGGCGGCGATGTCGATCGCGGCGTTGCGCGCCACCACCGAACAGACCCTCGCCCACAAGGGCCGCAGCCTCGATTGCGTGCGCGGCGCGCTGCTCGACGGCGGCCGGCAGGCGGCCTTCTACCCCGGCGAACTGCCGGAGGATCCGAACTCCCTGCTCGGCCCGGCGCGCGACGGCGCCGAGCGCTGGCTCGACGGCGATTTCCAGGCGATGCGCTTCGCCCCGGCGCCGCTGACACTCAAACCCGGCGACGGCCCGCCCCACATCCGGATTGACCGGGCGGCGCAATTCCTGATCGGAGACAAGCTGTGACCCCCGACATCCGAGACGCCCGTTCGACCGACGCCGGCAAGATCGCCGCGATCCTGACCGAAGCCATGGACACGCCGCCGTGGAAGCCGAACCTGCACAGCGGCGCGCAGGACGTGGCCCATTGCGGCCGGATGATCGACAAGGGCTGGGTCCGGGTGGTCGAGAGCGGCGACGGCCGCATCCTGGGCTTTATCGCCCGCAATGGCGAAGAGATCGATGCGCTCTTCGTGGCGGCGCCGGAGCGCGGCCAGGGGGTCGGGGTGGCGCTGCTCGACGACGCCAAGGCCCGGGCGAACCGGCTCGAGCTCTGGACCTTCCAGCGCAACACCGGGGCGCAGAAATTCTATGAACGCGAAGGCTTTGCCGAGGTGACGCGCAGCGACGGCGCGGGCAACCAGGAGCAACTGCCCGACGTGCGCTATGCCTGGGAGGCCAAGACATGAGCAAGGGACCGGTGCTGATCGAGCTTGACGAAGACACCCCCTCGCCCGCCGAGGCGCCGCCGGTGCCCGAACTGGGCGCGCCGACGCCCAAGGGCCAGGCGATGCAGACGGCGGCGGTGCTGGCGGCGCGGCGGCCGTCGCGGCTGGCGCGCTGGTTCTGGGGGCTGCTGGGGGCGGTGATCGGCGCTGCGGTCTCGGTCGCGGCCTGGGATTTCGCCACCGCGATGATCGACCGGCAGCCGATCCTGGGCTACGCGGTGACCGCGCTGATCACCGCGCTGCTGCTGGTGATGGTGCTGATCTCGCTCAAGGAGGTCGCCGCCTTCGGCCGGCTGCGGCGGATCGACAGGCTGCGGCTCCGGGCGGATGAGGCACTGGCCAATTCCGATCTCAAGGCCGCCCGTGCGGTGGCCGCCGATCTCCTGACCTTCTACGCCGGGCGCGAGGACACGCGTTGGGGCCGCGACAAGCTGCGCGACGGGATGGAGGATGCCTTTGACGCCGACGCCATGCTCGGGGAGGTCGAGCTTGACCTGCTGGCGCCGCTCGATGCCGCCGCCCGGCGCGAGGTCGAGGCGGCGGCGCGGCAGGTGGCGACGGTGACGGCGGTGGTGCCGCTGGCGCTGGCCGACGTGGTGGCGGCGCTGACCTCCAACCTGCGGATGATCCGCCGCATCGCCGAGATCTACGGCGGCCGCTCGGGCACGCTGGGCAGCTGGCGGCTGACCAAGGCGGTGATGGCGCATATCGTGGCCACCGGCGCGGTGGCGGTGGGCGACGACATGCTCGAGCCGCTGCTCGGCGGCTCGCTGCTGGGCAAGCTCTCGCGGCGCTTTGGCGAGGGCATGGTCAACGGGGCGCTGACCGCGCGGGTCGGCGTCGCCGCGATGGATGTCTGTCGCCCGGTGCCTTTCGGGGTCAAGACCCGCCCCTCGGTGCGCGGCATCGTGCAGAGCGCGCTGACCGGGGTCTTCAAGAGCGATCGCTAAGGCCGCGCTTGCGGCAATCGGGGGGCGCTGCTAGGCAGGCGCGGAACCAAGGAAAGGCCCCGCGCCCATGCGCATCTGCATCGTGACCGGTGAGTATCACCTGCCCGGCGAGACCTTCATCAACCGTCATATCCAGCACATCTTCGGCGGCGCGGCGGCGGTGGTCTGCGGCCGCTATCACGGCGAAAATCCCTATGACGTGGCCTGGTTCAACCGGCGCGGCCGCGACATCGGGCTGGCCGACCGGCTGATGATGCCCCTCGCCGTCGGGGTCAACCGGCTGCGCCACGGCACCGGGCGTCTGCCGTTCGGCCAGGCCAAACGCGAGCTGAAGGCCTTTCTGAAAGCGCAGCGGATCGAGGGGATCCTGGCCGAGTTCGGCACCCAGGCGCTGGCGGTGGCGCCGCTGGCGAACGAGATGGGCATTCCCTGCTTTTCCTATTTTCGCGGCACCGATGCCTCCAAGGCGCTGAACCAGGGCAATATCCCCGGCGCCTATGCCAAGATGATGCCGCGGCTGGCCGGGGTGTTCTCGGTCTCGCAATTCTTGCTCGACAATCTGGCGGCGCGCGGCGTCACCCATCCCAATGCGCATGTGATCCCTTCGGGGGTGAACGTGCGGCTGTTCCGGCCCGCCGAGAAACGCCCGCTCTCGTGCCTCGCAGTGGGGCGGATGGTCGAGAAGAAGGCGCCGCTGGTGACCCTCCGCGCCTTCCTGAAGGCGAGCGAGGGGCTGGCGGGGGCGCATCTCGATGTCATCGGCGACGGCCCCCTGCTCACGCCGGCCCGGGCCCTGGTGGCCGAAGCCGGAGCCGAGGCCAGGGTGAGTTTCCACGGTGCCCAGCCGCATGAGGCGGTGCGCGACCGTCTGGCCGGCACCGAATTCTTTCTCCAGCATTCGATCACCGCCGCCAACGGCAACACCGAAGGGCTGCCCACCGCCATCCAGGAGGCCATGGCCTGCGGCTGCCTGACCGTCTCGACCCGCCATGCCGGCATTCCCGAGGCGGTCGACGAAGGCCGCACCGGCTGGCTGGTGGACGAGCACGACGAGGCCGGTTTTGCCGATGCGATCCGCAGCGCCATGACCGCCGGGAACCGCGCCACCATGGCCGCCGAGGCCCGGCAGGTGGCCGAGGACCGCTTTGACAACCGGAAGCTGCTGGAAAAGCTGGAACGGGTGATCCGGGAGACGGTGGCGGGCTGATCCTTCCGCGGCTTCAGCCCCGGTGGCGGCGCGATCAGCCTGCCTACCGGGCGGCGCTTACGGCATGGGCCGCCCGCTCCAGCGCCGGATACCGCGCCAGGAGGCTGAGGCCGCGGGCGGCAAAGGAGACATGCAGCGCCAGCCACAGGCCATGGTTGGCCCAGACCGGGGTCAGCAACCAGACCGCGGCGAGATAGCAGAGTGCCGCCAGCAGCATCATGTTGCGCATGTCGGCCGACCGGGTGGCGCCGATGAAGATGCCGTCGAGCATGGTCAGGCCGATCTGCATCACCGGCGCGGCGATCATCCATGGCAGGAATTCGCGCGCCAGAAGCCGCACGTCGGGGGCCTTGGCCAGGATGTCGATGAAGGCCGGGCCGAACAGCCAGAACAGGAGCGACAGCAGCCCGGCGGTGATCGTCGCCCAGAGCGTGGTGAGCGCGGCGCCGCGCCGGACCCTGTCTACCGCGCCGGCGCCGAAGGCCTGGCCGACCAGCGCCTCGGCGGCAAAGGCGAAACCGTCGAGCGCATAGCCGGTCACGTAGAGGAATTGCAGCAGCACCTGATTGGCCGCCAGTGTGGCATCGCCAAAACGGCCGCCAAAGAGCAGAAAGCTCACCAGGATTGCCTGCAACAGCGCCGAGCGGATCATGATGTCGGCATTGACCACCGCCATCCGCTTGAGCCGCACCCGGTCGAAGACCCGCGCCCAGTCGCGCCAGGACGGGTGACGAAAGGCGGCGCGGCACATCCAGAGCCCCATGGCCAGCCCGCTCCACTCCGCCAGGAAGCTGGCCAATGCCACGCCGCTGACCCCCCAGCCGAGGCCCAGCACGAAGATCACGTCAAGCACCATGTTGGCGCCGTTCATCCAGAGTTGCAGCCCGAGCAGCGCACGCGAGCGTTCCTGGGCGATCAGCCAGCCCGAGATGCCGTAGATGGCGATGGCGGCCGGCGCCGACCAGATGCGGATCTGCATGTAGTCGCGCGCCATTGCTTCGACTTCCGGCGAGGCCGGCGAGACCGCGAAGGCCAGCGGATAGAGCAGCGGCTGAAGCAGGATGAACATCACCCCCGCCGCCAGGCCGATCATCAGCCCGCGGGTGAGCAGCGCCGCCACCTCGGCGCTATCGCCCTGCCCCGCCGCCTGCGCGGTCAGCCCGGTGGTGCCCATGCGCAGAAAGCCGAAGATCCAGTAGACCGCCGAGAGGATCACCGCACCGACACCGACCGCGGCAATCGGTTCGGCGGCGGGGATCTGGCCTACCACGCCCGTATCGACCACCCCGATCAGCGGCGTCGTCATCGCCGCCACCATGATCGGCAGCGAGATCTTCAGCACCCGCCGATGGGTCAGCGGCGCGGGCCCCGGCGCCGGGCCCGTGGCCGGGTCAGTCACGGGGCAGCATCAGGAAGTGCCCGGTCGCCTGGGCATGTGGCCGGTTGCGGTTGTCCTGCCAGGCCTCGGCGTGCACGCTGGCATAGCGCCGGCCCGAACGGGTCACCCGGGCGCGGGCATAGCTGTCGCGCGGCAGGCCCGAGCGCAGGTAATCGACGGTGAAATCGATCGTCTTGGGCAGGCGCGGCAATGTGCCGGCCTCGACCTCCTCGAGCGGCAGGGCGCCGCTTTCCATGTCTTCCCAGATGAACGACCACGACAGGCCGACAATCGCCGTCACCTCGAGAAAGGCCGCCGTCACCCCGCCGTGCAATGCCGGCAGCATCGGGTTGCCGATCAGCTTGTCGTCATAGGCCAGCAGCGCCGTCAACTCGTCGCCGCGCCGGTCGAAGGTGATGCCCAGGTATTGCGCATAGGGAATGCCGCCGGCCAGGGCGCGCAGGGCGGCGTCGCGACGGTGCTTGACCTGTTGCAGGGGTTCACGGCGGTTCTGGGGCATGGGGCGACCTCGGGGTCAGGCGGTTTCGGGGCTCAGCTTTTCTCGACGGTGAAGGCGCCGGTTGCGGTGGCGACCGGCCGGTCGAAATCCTCGTCGTAGGTGGTGGCGCGGACAAAGGCCACCGTCCGGGTGACATGGTAGCATTCCGCCCGCGCGGTGATCGTCTGCCCCGGGGTGGCGGCCCGCATGTAATCGATCCGCAGATCGATGGTGGCGGTGGCGCCGCCGACCTGCGGATGGCTCATCACCGCGGTGCCGCAGCAGGTGTCCATCAGCGCCGAGACCGCGCCGCCGTGGATCACCCCGGTTTCGGGGTCGCCGACAAAGCGGGTGTCATATCCCATGGCGATCTCGGCCTTGCCGTCCGAGACCTCGGTGATCGTCATGCCAAGCTCGCGTGAATGCGGGATGCTGCCGATGAACTGTCGGGCAAAGGAAGTCTTGTCGGTCGGCATGTTCTGTCCTTGCAGTGTTTCCGATTTATGCGCATTCCCGCTCACCGGTTGCAAGCGGCGAGCGGTCATTGCGCCCCCCGCCCTTTTTGGCCTAATCTGTCCGCGGATGGCCCGATGCCCGGAGCGCAAGCCGCCTTGGGGGTGGTGTTTCGGTGTGAGGCAGGCAGCAGAGCAACCGGGGGAATGCGGCATGAGCGAGACAAGGCTCAGCTTCAAGGAGATGTGCGCCAAGTTTGACGTCACACCACGAACCTTGCGTTATTACGAGTATATCGAATTGCTTTCGCCAGAGCGCGAAGGCCGTTCTCGGTTTTACGGCCCGCGCGAAATCGCGCGGATGGAACTCGTCATGCGCGGCCGGCGCTTTGGCTTCTCGCTCGAGGAATGCCGGCAATGGCTGATGATCTACGACCACGAAGGCACCCGCGCGCAGATGCGGGTGTTTCTCGATATGGCCGACCGTCAGCTGATCGCATTGGCCGAGCAGAAAGAACAGCTCGACGCCGCGATGCGCGAGCTGAGCGACCTTCGCAAAGAGACCGCAGAGACCTTGAACGACGGGGCCGAAGCGGCCTCCGGCCCTTTTCAAAGCGGTTAGAATGTTGCGCTGACGTAGGGTGATGCGCAGTGATCTTACGTCACCCTGAAACTGACGTAGCGTTTGGGTTACGTCACCCATTTTTCCCATTGTAGGCAGAGGGTGCGATTTGCAACTGCACCTTGGTCGACGATGATCAACAGGTGCTACCAATGACAGAACAAACGATGACAATCCGCGAGATGTGCGATGAATTCGAGGTCACTCCAAGAACTCTCCGCTTCTATGAAGCCAAGGAACTCTTGTTCCCCAGACGCGACGGGCAGAAACGTCTGTTTTCCCGCCGCGACCGGGCCCGGCTCAAGCTCATCCTGCGCGGCAAGCGGTTCGGGTTTTCGCTCGAGGAAATCCGCCAGCTTCTCGACCTCTACGATATCGGCGATCAGCAGCAGACGCAGCTGCGCCAGACCTACGAGCTTGCCAGCAAGCGGCTTGACGATCTGGAGCGCCAGCGTGCCGAACTCGACGCCAACATCAAGGACCTCAAGGACCAGTTGAAGTGGGGCGAAAAGATGATCGCCTCGATGTCCGCTCACAAGAAGGCCGCAGAATAGCGGCCATGTAAGACCCCCAGGGAGACCCAGATGCCCAGCTACTCACCGCCTACCAAGGATCTGCAATTCATTCTGCACGAGGTGCTGAACGCACCGGCGCAGGATGTGCCCGGCTATGACGAGCTGGATGCTGATTTCACCAGCGCGGTGCTGGAAGAAGCCGGCAAGATCGCGCGCGATGTGCTCGCACCGCTCAACGTGGTGGGTGATACCGAAGGCTGCACTCTGGAGAACGGCGTCGTGCGCACGCCGAAGGGGTTCAAACAAGCCTTCGATCAGCTGCGTGAAGGTGGCTGGACGGCCCTGGATTGTGACCCGGAGTATGGTGGGCAGGGGCTGCCATACCTGGTTCAGACCGCGGTGGGCGAAATGCTGACCGCATCGAACATGGCGTTCCAGATGTATCCGGGCCTGACCCATGGCGCCTATTCCGCCATCCATGCCCATGGCACGGCGGCGCAAAAGGCGATGTACCTGCCGAAGATGGTCACCTGTGACTGGACCGGCACCATGAACCTGACCGAGCCGCATTGCGGCACCGACCTCGGGCTCATGCGCACCAAGGCCGAGCCGCAGGCCGATGGCTCCTACGCCATCACCGGACAGAAGATTTTCATCTCGGCCGGCGATCATGACCTCAGCGACAACGTGATCCACCTGGTGCTGGCGAAAATTCCCGGCGGCCCCGAAGGGATCAAGGGCGTCTCGCTCTTCATCGTGCCCAAGATCCTGGTGAACGACGACGGCAGCCTCGGCGACCGCAACCGCGTCTCGGTCGGCAAGATCGAGGAAAAGATGGGCATCCACGGCAATTCGACCTGCGTGATGAACTACGACGGTGCCAAGGGCTGGCTGCTCGGCACCGAACACAAGGGCATGCGGGCGATGTTCACCATGATGAACGAGGCGCGCATCGCCGTCGGCCTGCAAGGCCTGGGCCAGGCCGCGGTGGCCTATGACAATGCGCTGGCCTATGCAAAGGACCGGCTTCAGGGCCGGGCGGTGACCGGCACGGAAAACCCGGATGGCCCGGCCGATCCGCTGATCGTGCATCCCGACATCCGGCGCAACCTGCTCGACCAGAAGAGCTTTGTCGAAGGCGCGCGGGCCTTTGGCCTCTGGGGCGCCAATTTGATCGACCGGGCGCACCGCAACGATGACCCGCAGGCCGAGGGGCTGATCTCGCTGCTGACGCCGGTGATCAAGGGGTTCCTCACCGACAAGGGCTTTGACTGCACGGTCGCCGCGCAGCAGGTTTACGGCGGCCATGGCTACATCGAGGAATGGGGCATGTCGCAATTTGCCCGCGACGCCCGGATCGCGATGATCTACGAGGGCGCCAATGGTGTGCAGGCGCTCGACCTCGTCGGCCGCAAGCTGGCGCAGGACGGCGGCAAACACGTCATGGGCTTCTTCGACATGGTCAAGGGATTCTGCAAGGAGAACGCCGACGACGCGGATCTCGAGGACTTCGTTGAGCCGCTGAAAGCCGCGTCGAAGGATCTTCAGGCGGCCGGCATGTTCTTCATGCAGCAGGGCATGAAGAACCCCAACGCGGCGCTGGCCGGCAGCCATGACTTCATGCATCTCTTCGGCCATGTCTGCCTCGGGCTGATGTGGGCGCGGATGGCCAAGGCCTCGCAGGCAGCGCTGGCCGCCGGCACCGCCGACCGCGACTTCCACGAAACCAAGCTCGCCACCGGGCGCTATTACATGGCGCGGCAACTGCCGATGACCAAGACGCATCTGGTGCGGATCGAGACCGGCGCGGCGCCGGTGATGGGGCTGGCGGCCGAGAACTTCTGAAAATACGGTGGGGGAACACCCCCCACCCGACCTCTCAGACCAAGGACCGCCCGATGCCCAAACGCTTTCGCCTCACCCGCCGGTTCAACGCGGCAATGACCGAAGACGGCTATCGCCGGCTGCGCCGCTTTGCCGAGGCCGCCGGTCTCGACGAGGGCGAGGCGCTGTCCTTCGTCTTCGAGCATTTCGACAGCATCACCGACAACGAGGCGCTGACCCACAGGCTGCAGCTCTTCAACTCGGACCTGGATGCGCGGAAGCGATGAGGGCGCGGCAGGTGACAGCGACCGGCGCGACAGCGTCCAAGGTCACGCGGGCCCGAACCGCCCGCAGAAAGGCGTATTTGGAAAGAGAAGAAACACGAAAGGGAGGTCCACCCCGTCACCCGGCCCGGACCCGCGGCGGGCTGCTGGCGGGGCGACGGGGCTTCTCCTCTTGCGGTCATCGGCTCGCCAGCCTGTACCGCAGCTTCGAGCCTCGCCGATTAACCTTAACAACGGGTTACCCCCTGCTGCTTCTTCTCTTTGAAAAATACGCCAGTGCCACGCCCGCCAGGGGCGACCAGATCAGGAATGGGAAGACATGACCATGAAACTCCACTGCTTCGGCGAATCCGGCAATGCCTACAAGGCGGCGCTGGCGCTGGAACTCTCCGGCCTCGACTGGACGCCGGTCTATGTCGATTTCTTCAATGGCGCGGCCCGCACGCCGGAATACCGCGAGACCATCAACGCCATGGGCGAGGTGCCGGTGCTGGTGGATGGCGACATCCGGCTCAGCCAGTCCGGCGTGATCCAGTCCTATGTCACCGAAAAGACCGGCAAGTTCGGCGGCGCCACGCCGGAAGAGGCGCGCGAGGTGCTGCGCTGGGTGTTGTGGGACAATCACAAGCTGTCCGGCCAGAACGGCCCGCTGCGCTTCCTGATGAACTTTTTGCCGGAAGACCGGCGCCCGGCCGAGGTGATCGCCTTCATGCAGGGCCGGCTCAAGGCCGCTTACGGGGTGCTCGATGCCCATCTGGCCGGCCGCGACTGGATCGTCGGCGCGGGCCTCACCAATGCCGATCTGAGCTGCTGCGGCTATCTCTATTATCCCGAGCCTTTCGGCTTCGAGCGGGCCGACTGGCCCAATATCGACGCCTGGCTCAGCCGGCTTTCCGAAACACCGGGGTGGAAGCCCCCCTATGACCTGATGCCCGGCTCGCCTGCCGACCGGGCCACCTGAGGAGGATGCACGTGACCGACGCCTATATTTACGACGCCCTGCGCAGCCCGCGCGGCAAGGGCCGCAAGGATGGCTCCCTGCACGAGGTGACCAGCCTGCGGCTTTCGGCCCAGATCCTGAACGCGGTCAAGGACCGCAACGGGCTTGACGGCCATGCCGTCGAGGACGTGATCTGGGGCAATGTCACCCAGGTGGGCGAACAGGGCGGCTGCCTGGCGCGCTCGGCGGTGCTGGCCTCCGATCTTGACGAACGCATTCCCGGCCTCTCGATCAACCGCTTCTGCGCCTCCGGCATGGAAGCCGTGAACCTAGCCGCCAACCAGGTGCGCGGCGGCGCCGGCCGGGCCTATATCGCCGGCGGGGTCGAGATGATGGGCCGCGTCGCCATGGGCAGCGATGGCGCGGCGATTGCCGTCGATCCGTCGCTGGCGATGGAGAGCTATTTCGTGCCGCAGGGCATTTCGGCCGATATCATCGCCACCGAATACGGCTTTTCCCGCGATGACGCCGATGCGCTGGCGGTGGAGAGCCAGAAGCGCGCTGCCGCCGCCTGGCAGGACAAGCGGTTCGACAAATCCGTTGTCGCGGTGCGCGACGTCAACGGGCTGCCGATCCTCGAAGCGGACGAATACATGCGTCCCGGCACCGACATGCAAAGCCTTGGCGGCCTCAAGCCCGCCTTCAAGGACATGGGCGAAACCATGCCCGGCTTCGATGCCGTGGCGCTGATGAAATATCCGCATCTCGAGCGCATCAACCACATCCACCACGCCGGCAATTCCTCGGGCATCGTCGATGGCGCCGCCGCCGTGCTGATCGGCAACAAGGAATTCGGCGAGGCGCATGGGCTCAAGCCCCGGGCCCGCATCCGCGCCACTGCCAAGATCGGCACCGATCCGACGATCATGCTGACCGGCCCGGTGCCGGTGACCGAGAAGATCCTCGCCGACAGCGGGATGTCGATCTCCGACATCGATCTGTTCGAGGTCAACGAGGCCTTTGCCAGCGTCGTCTTGCGCTTCATGCAGGCGTTCGATGTCGATCATGACAAGGTCAACGTCAACGGCGGCGCCATCGCCATGGGCCATCCGCTGGGCGCCACCGGCGCGATCATCATCGGCACCCTGCTCGACGAGCTGGAGCGCAGCGGCAAGGGCGTGGGTCTCGCCACGCTCTGCATTGCGTCCGGCATGGGGGCCGCAACGATCATCGAGCGCCTGTGAGCGCCGTTCAAGGATTTGGGAGAGCCAGAATGACCGATTTTACCCTGCGCAAGGACGCCGATGGCGTGGCCATCATCGAATGGGACGTGCCTGAAAAGAGCATGAACGTGCTGTCCCTCGACGGGCTGGCCGAGCTTGACGGCCATCTCGATGCCGCCCTGGCCGATGACGCCGTCAAGGGCATCGTTATCACCTCGGCCAAGCCGGATTTTGCCGGCGGCATGGATCTCAACGTGATCGCCAAGATGAAGGAAAGCGCCGGCGACGATCCCGCGCGCGGGCTGTTCGACGGCATCATGCAGATGCACGCCATCCTGCGCAAGATCGAGCGCGGCGGCATGGACGACAAGAACAAGGGCGGCAAGCCGGTGGCCGCCGCCCTGCCCGGCACCGCGCTGGGCATCGGGCTCGAGATTCCGCTGGCCTGCCACCGGGTCTTTGCCGCCGACAACCCGAAGGCCAAGATCGGCCTGCCCGAGATCATGGTCGGCATCTTCCCCGGCGCCGGCGGCACCACCCGTCTGGTGCGCAAGATGGGCGCCATGGCGGCCTCGCCCTTCCTGCTCGAAGGCAAGCTCTCGGATCCGAAAAAGGCCAAGATGGCCGGGCTGATCGACGAGGTGGCGGATGATCCCGTCGCCGCCGCGAAAGAGTGGATCCTGTCCGAGCCGAAATTCGTCAAACCCTGGGATGAAAAGGGCTACAAGATCCCCGGCGGCGCGCCCTATCACCCGGCCGGTTTCATGACCTTCGTCGGCGCCTCGGCCATGGTCAACGGCAAGACCAAGGGCGTCTATCCGGCCGCCAAGGCACTGCTTTCGGCGGTCTACGAAGGCGCGCTGGTGCCCTTCGACACCGCGCTCAAGGTCGAGGCGCGCTGGTTCACCAACGTGTTGATGAACCCGTCGTCGGCGGCGATGATCCGCTCGCTCTTCATCAACAAGGAAGCGCTAGAGAAAGGCGCCAACCGCCCCGAGGCCCCCGACCAAAAGGTCAAGAAGGTGGGCGTACTGGGCGCCGGCATGATGGGCGCAGGCATCACCCTGGTCTCGGCCCTCGCCGGCATCGAGGTGGTGCTGATCGACCAGAAGCAGGAAGCGGCGGACAAGGGCAAGGCTTATACCGCCGATTACATGGACAAGGGCATCAAGCGCAAGAAAGCCACCGAAGAGAAGAAAGCGGCCACGCTGTCGCTCATCACAGCCACCACCGATTACGCCGCGCTCGAGGGCTGCGACCTGATCATCGAGGCGGTGTTCGAAGACCCCAAGATCAAGGCCGAAGTCACGGCCAAGGTCGAAGCGGTGATCGGCGACGACTGCATCTTTGCGTCGAACACCTCGACACTGCCGATCACCCAGCTCGCCAAGGCCTCGAGCCGCCCCGAGCAGTTCATCGGCATTCACTTCTTCTCGCCGGTGGAAAAGATGATGCTGGTCGAGATCATCAAAGGCAAGCAAACCGGTGACCGCGCGGTGGCCAAGGCGCTGGATTATGTCCGCCAGATCCGCAAGACCCCGATCGTGGTCAATGACGCCCGCTTCTTCTACGCCAATCGCTGCATCATCCCCTACATCAACGAGGGCATGCGCATGGTCAAGGAGGGCGTCTCCCCGGTGCTGATCGAGAATGCCGCAAAGATGCTCGGAATGCCGCTCGGCCCGCTGCAACTGGTAGACGAGACCTCGATCGATCTCGGCGCCAAGATCGCCCGTGCCACCCGGGCGGCGATGGGCGACGCCTATCCCGATGGCGAGGTCGACGAGGTGATCTTCTGGATGGAGGCCGAAGGCCGGCTCGGCCGCAAGACCAAGGCCGGATTCTACGATTATGACGCCGCCGGCAAACGCCAAGGGCTGTCGGAAACGGTCAAGGCGCAGTACCCGCAGGCCGCGGATCAGCCCGATCTGACCGAGGTGCAGCACCGTCTGCTCTTTGCCCAGGTGCTCGAGGCGGTGCGCGCGCTCGAGGAAGGCGTGCTCGAGGACATCCGAGAAGGCGATGTCGGCGCCATCCTCGGCTGGGGCTTTGCGCCCTGGTCCGGTGGCCCGTTCAGCTGGCTCGACATGATCGGCGCGCCTTATGCCGCCGAACGCTGCGACCAGCTGGCCGAGGCGCATGGCGCGCGCTTTGCCTGTCCCGATCTCCTGCGCGAGATGGCCGCCAAGGGTCAGAGCTTCTACAAACGTTTCGGCCCCGCCGCCCGGGCCGCCTGACCCAAGTCGGGGCGGGCCATCCCACAGGCCCGCCCCGCGCAAATGCCTCGGAACACCCTCGGTTCCGCGCGCGCCGCCCCGAAACAGGAGGGCAAGCGCAGCGCCTGCATGGCGTGATGGCAGCCCCTGCACGCCCCCCACGTGCCGCCGGATCAGCGCCGATAAAGCCGCATCTGCTTCTTCATCTCGTCATGCACCTGGCCAAAGCTGTCAAACCCCTGCGCTGACAGTATCCCGAGCATTTTCACAAAGACCCTGCCGGTGGCCAGCGCATCGCCCATCGCGGTGTGGCGCTGCTCCTCGGGCAGGATGACGCCAAGCCGGGCACAGAGCGCATCGAGCCTGTGCTCTTCGGTCAGACCGAAAAGCACGGCCGAAAGCAGCACGGTATCCAGAACCGGGTTGTCGAAGCGGCGCCCGATCGCATCCGCGTGCTTGTGAAAAAACGCCATGTCGAACGGTGCGTTATGCGCCACCAGCACCGCGCCGCGGGCGAAATCGTGCAACTGGCGACCGGCCTCGGCAATCCCCGGGGCGCCCGCCACCATCGCTTGCGTGATGCCATGCACCCGGGTCGAGGCCGCGGGAATGCTGCGGCCGGGATCGACCAGCATCTCGAGCCGCTCGGCCTCCAGCAGCCGTCCGCCCACCACCCGCAGCGCCGCAATCTGCACGATCTCGTCGCCCTGGCTGGGCAGCAAGCCGGTGGTCTCGGTGTCAAACACCACATAGGTCAGCTCGTTCAGCCGCCGGTCGGCCAGCGGCGCGGCGCGGGATTTGTCGAAAAGCGCGAAATCATAGACCGCGCCGCGCAGGCCCTGCGCGCCGGTCTCTTCCACACGCGGCAACGGCAGGCAGAGCCGCGCGTCCCCCCGGGCTCCGTCCTCCGGCCAGACATCGGTGCCGTGATGCGCCAGCACCCGTCGCCCGGTCAGCTCGGGCTGTGCCGGGTCGAGCGGCGCGGCAAGCCAGTCCTCCAGCGCGCCAAGGGCCACTGGCCTGCCCTGCCAGCTCAGCGTCACCAGCGCTTCGTCCGGCGTCGCGCCCGGGCCCAGCGCCACCGCGACCGAGGCGCCATGGCCCTGCGCCACCACCTGCCCGGCCAGCCGTGCCAGCAGCGTCACCATCATGAAACCGTCACAGAGCACAAAGAGCCGCTGGTGATCGGTGCCGAAGGCCAGCCCGTCGCCGCGCAGCCTTGCGCGCAGGCTGTCCATCAGGTCGCGCGCGGCAATCTCCGAGCGCGGCCAGTGGTTTTGGGCAATCTCGTTGTAGCGCTGGCCGAACGTGTCGACCGCCTGCGCCAGATCACGGGTCTCCTGCTGAAACGCCTGCTCCAGCGGATCCGCCCCGGCGCGGCGCAACCGGCTCAGGGTGTCGAGGTTGGCGGCCTTGCGGCGCATGTCCTCGATCATCTCCGACAAGAGCGCCTCGCGCTCGGCGTGCAGGCCGATCTCGGCGGTGACGTCGCGCAGGGTGAGCGCGTAGCCCCCGGCCTGCGCCGCGCCCTGTCCAACCAGCCGCATCGTCACGGTGAACATCGCCCGGCCGTCCGGGGTGGCGGCAAGAAACTGGGTTTCCTGTTGAGTCGCGCCCGGCCGGCAGAGACGGTCATGGGCATGCCGCAGGGGCCCTTCGCGCAGGCAGGCCGTCACCGGCTGATCGAGCCGCGGTGCGTTGCCGGCTTGCAGAAGATCGCGGGCAACGGAATTGTAAAACACCACCATGTGATCCGCCGAACAGAGCAGGATGCCGGCGCTGACATCGGCCAGCAGCGCCTCGAGCCGGGCCTTTTCCTCGGCCAGCCGGGTGGTCTCGCGTTCGATGGCCCGGGCAAGGTCGCCCCGGGTCTCGGCAAGGCGCGCGGCAATGGCCTGGGCGGCGGGCGCCAGATCGCCGAGGTAGCGGGCGCTTTCCGGGTCCGGCAGGCGGGTGTCCTCGGCATGGGCCAGCACCCGCATCTGCGCCGCCAGTGCCTGCATCGGGCGGGCCAGGTTTTCGTCGAAGAGCCGCCAGATCCAAGTCACCAGCCCCAGCACCGCAAAGCCCGCCACAGCGCCCGCCAACACGAAACCGGCCGGATCGCGAGGCGCGCTGGCACGGGAAAAGCCCAGCCAGAGACCGCCGGCGATCAGCGAGAGGCTGGCCAGCGCCAGCAGGACAAAAAACAGAAAGACGCGCAGCCGCAGGCTCTTGCGGGCAAGCATCGGGTCACGCCTCCCTTGGCCGCGCCAGAAGCGCCGCGACCTGTGCCTGAAGCTCCGACATCTCGAAGGGTTTCGACATGAAGCCATCCGCCCCCAGCGCCAGCGCCTTGCGCCGTTCGATATCGGCACCGCGCGCGGTGAGAATGAGCACGCGGGTGGCATCGAGCGCGTGGCTGGCGCGGATGTGCTGGCAGATCTCGTAGCCCGAGGCCCCCGGCAGCGTCACATCAAGCAGCACCAGATCCGGCGCCAGCCCCGCCACCTCTTGCAGGGCCCGGTGGCCGTCGTCGATATGGGTCACCTGGTGGCCCATCTTCTCGATCAGGAATTTCAGCGCCAGCGCGATGTTCTGCTCGTCCTCCACCAAAAGGATGCGCGCGCCTTCCGTGCTCCCGGTCATCGGTCCCCCTACCCGCAGGCCGCAACGATCAGCGGGTCGTCGGTGGCCATCTGCTCCCAGCTATCGCTGATCATGGCACCCTCCTCGCCATAGGTCACCTGTTCGAGCCGCGCCTGCGCCGGGCGAGCGCAATCCACCGCGATCCGGACGCCCACCGCCGCGCGCCAGCGCTCCATCAAATAGAGATCGGCGATGCGCTGCTGCGGCACATCCGGGTTGCGCCGGATCGAATTGGTGTCGAGCGCGGCAAAGCGCGGAACCACCGGCAGCGCATAGGTCCAGGGCCGATACCAGTCACGGCTCTCGCTGGCCGCCACCACCACGACGCCATCGGGCAATTGCGCCGCGCTGCGGGAGAACCAGTTGTATTCGTTCCAGATTGAAAAGGCGATCATCACCAGCGCCGCGCCGGCAATCGTCCAGGAGCGCGGAATGCGCCCCCGGGTCAGCCGGCTGAGCCCGTAGATCAGGCCGCCGCCGGCGAGGCCGGCAAAGATCGTGGCTAGAAGTTCATAGAACATGAGCTGTCATCCCAGGGTGCCGCGGCCATGGCCGAGGGCGGATTGCATGGTGCGCACGACGACAAAGGCGTCGCGCAGGTGGCCGCGTTCGAAATCGGACAGGCTGGTCGGGGCCATGAAATTGTCAGGCGCGGCGCCGTGCTTGATCTGACGGGCCTGATGTTCAAGCCGGCTCTGGGCAATCAGGTCATAGGCGGCAATCAGGTCGCGCGCGCCGGTGGCCGAGATCACCTGCGCCTGTTGCGCCGCCAGAAGCCGTGCCCTCGTATTGGTCGGGCCGAGCCGGCCGGTCAGGGCATAGACCCGCGCCAGATCGACGACCGGCACGACGCCGTTGTGCTTGAGGTCGATGGTGTCCTTGTGCTCGCCCGAGCGGATGGTGGCAAAGCCCCGCAACAGGCTGAGCGGCGGCACGTGTTTCAGCGAATTCGACACCATGTGGCTGACAAAGATCGAATTTCCCGCCGCCCGCGCCAGCGTCTCGGCCTGCAAGTCGGCAAACAGCCGCGCGTCGCCGGCAATCGGCCGCAGGTCGAACATCACCGAGGCCAACATCTGCGCCATGGGGTCGGGCGTGGCCACCCAGGCGGCGAAATAGCCGCGCCAAGTGGCGACCGGCTGCCGCCAACGCGGGTTGGTGGCCATCATCTCCCCGGGGCAATGGTAATACCCGCAGGCGTCGAGCCCGTCACAGACAAACCGGGCCAGCGCCGCGAAATAGGCGTCATCTTCGGGCTGTGCGCTGTCGTCCAGGAACAGGCAGTTGTCCTGATCGCTGACCCCGGTCTGCTCGCGGCGGCCCTGGCTGCCGCAGGCCAGCCAGAGATAGGGCACCGGCGGAGGGCCGAGCGCCGCCTCGGCCATTTTCAAGAGCCGGCGGGTCACCGCATCGGCGATATCGGTGATCCGCCGGGTCACCACATCATGCGGCTTGCCGGTGGCCACCAGCTGCGCCAGCACCTGCGGGATCAGCAGGGTGAAGCCGCCAAGCTCGTCGACGCTCTCGGCAAAGGCGATGTCGCTGACCACCACCGCCGCGCCGATCGCCTGTTGCCGGGTCAGATCGGTCTGGGTGATGATGCCGTGAAAGCTGCCGGCTTCGGTCACCGGCACATGGCCGATCCGCCGCTCGAGCATCAGGTGCAGCACGTCCGACCCCAGATCGTTGACGCTCAGCACCGCGGGATCGGGCGTCATCACCCGGCTCACCGGGGTGTCGCCCGGCAGGCCTTCGGCCAGCACGCGGGTGGTGAAATCGCGGGTGGTGAGAATGCCCAGCAGCCGCCCCCCCTCGACCACCCCGATCGACGACACCTTGGCCTCGCGCAGCATCGCGGCGGCCTGCTGCACGGTGGTGTCGGGCGGGCAGGACAGCGGATCGGGCGCCATCAGGTAGCCGACCCGCATCTCGGCCAGGTCGCGCGCGGCGGCCCGGCGCGGCCGGACGCGATCGAAATAGCGGGCAAAGGCCCAGTCCTCGCGCAGCAACGTCTCAAAGAGCGCCGCCGGCAGTATGAGCAGGCGCACCGCGGTCTTGGCGCGGGCCGAGGTGACGGCGTGCCGGTCGCGCAGCAGACCACGTTCGCCAAAGGAGTTGCGCGGCCCCAGTGCCGAGACCTGCACGCCGTTGGCATCGGAAATCGTGACCTCGCCCGAGACGATCAGACAAAGCCCGGCCAGCACCTCGCCCAGCGCATAGATCGGCGCGCCGGGCTGAAAGCCGGCGGGCGTCATCGCCGCCGCCACCTGCGCCAGCCGGTCCGGCGCCATGGCGTCATAGGGGTGGACCGATTGCAGGAATGCCAGCGTGCTGGTCGTCTCAAGGGCCATGGGCGCCTCTGGTTGTGTGTCGGGTCCGGTTCGGGGCATGTCCGGTCGCCCCGCCTTGCTCTGGATCAAGGCTTACAGCAAATGACGGCGGCGCGCCCGGGAAACCGAGGCACGCCGCCAGAGGTCGGCCCGATATCGCGGGGGATACCGGGCCGCACCATCTCAATGGCCTTCGACGGCCGCACCTGCGCCACGCGGCACACGCACGCTTTCGACCAGTTCCTGGATGTGCTTCGGCGGTTCCGCCGTGAGCTTCGACACGAGGATCGCGGTGCCGAAGTTCAGCAGGGCGCCGATCGCCCCGAAGGAGGTCGACTTGACCGTGCCGAGCAGCGGATCGGCGTCGGTAAAGCTGTTGGTGTCGGGGATGAAGAACCAGCCCTTGTGCAGGAAGATGTAGACCAGCGTCACCAGCAGGCCGACCAGCATGCCGGCAACCGCGCCGGTGTTGTTCACCCGCTTCGAGAAGATGCCCATCATCAGCGCCGGGAAGATCGAGGCCGCTGCGAGGCCGAAGGCCAGCGCCACGGTCTGCGCCGCAAAACCCGGCGGGTTGAGCCCCAGGTAGGTCGCCACCGCGATGGCCACCGCCATGGCGATCCGAGCCGACATCAGCTCGGCGCGCTCCGACATGTTGGGCGTCAGCTGGCCCTTGAGCAGGTCATGGCTGACCGCCGAGGAGATCGCCAGCAGCAGGCCCGCCGCCGTCGACAGCGCGGCCGCAAGACCACCGGCAGCGACCAGACCGATCACCCAACCCGGCAGGTTGGCGATCTCGGGGTTGGCCAGCACCAGGATATCGCGGTTGAAGTTGGTCAGCTCGTTGCCGTCCCAGCCATTGGCCGCCGCACGTTCCTGCATTTCGGGGTTGGCATCGTTGTAGTACTGGATGCGCCCGTCGCCGTTCTTGTCTTCCCAGCCCAGCAGGCCGGTCTTCTGCCAGGTCTGCATCCAGGCATAGGTCTCGTCGGTTTCGATCTGTTCGACCGAGACCGCCTGGCCTTCGGTGCCATTGGGCCAGAATTGCTCGGTGATGTTCAGCCGCGCCATGGCGCCGACCGCGGGAGCGGTGAGATACAGCAGCGCGATGAAGATCAGCGTCCAGCCGGCCGACCAGCGCGCGTCCGACACCTTGGGCACGGTAAAGAAGCGCATGATCACATGCGGCAGCCCGGCGGTGCCGATCATCAGCGACAGGGTAAAGAGCACCATGTTGAAGGTGTCGCCATGGTGCGCGGTGTATTCGTTGAACCCGAGCTCCTGCACGATCTGGTCAAGCTTGGCCAGAAGCGGCTCGCCGCTGGCGGCGTGATCGCCAAAGAGACCCAGCGCCGGGATCGGATTGCCGGTGAGTTGCAGCGAGATGAAGACGGCCGGGATCGTATAGGCCATGATCAGCACGCAGTATTGCGCCACCTGGGTGTAGGTCACGCCCTTCATGCCACCAAAGACCGCATAGGCAAAGACCACACAGGCGCCGATCAGAAGGCCGGCGGTGTTCGACACCTCGAGGAAGCGGCCAAAGGCCACGCCGACGCCGGTCATCTGGCCGATCACATAGGTGGTCGAGGCGACGATCAGGCAGATCACCGCCACCATGCGCGCGGTGGGGCTGTAGAACCGGTCGCCGATGAACTCGGACACGGTGAACTTGCCGAACTTGCGCAGATACGGCGCGAGCAGCAGCGCCAGAAGCACATAGCCACCGGTCCAGCCCATCAGGTAGGTGGAATTGTCATAGCCGGTAAAGGCGATGAGGCCGGCCATCGAGATGAAGGAGGCCGCCGACATCCAGTCGGCCGCCGTGGCCATGCCGTTGGTGACCGGGTGCACGCCCCGCCCCGCCGCATAGAACTCCGAGGTCGAGCCCGCCCGGGCCCAGATCGCGATGCCGATGTAGAGCGCGAAAGAGGCGCCTACGAACAGCAGGTTGATGGTAAATTGATCCATGATCTCCGTCCCTTATTGCTCGTCAACGCCGTGTTCGGCATCGAGCTTGTTCATCCGCCAGGCGTAAAAGAAGATCAGCGCCAGGAAGACGATGATCGATCCCTGCTGGGCGAACCAGAAGCCCAGGTCGGTACCGCCGACCGGGATGCTGCTGAGCATCGGCCGCAGCAGAATGCCGAAGCCGAAGGACACTAGGGCCCAGATGACCAGGCAAATCTTGACGAGGCGAATATTCGCCTGCCAGTAGCCATTGTTTTCAGAGTTGTCCGACATGTCGGTCTCTCCCCTCTCTCCAAAGCATCCGGCCACCATGGCGCGGACGCACCTTCCCTGTGCGCGGGCGGCCGAGGCCCCCCGCGTTGCTCCAACGCAGATTGTGCGTAGGTTGGTCTGTCGCCCCGGCCCTAGCGGGCCTTGGCGACAATCTCTTCGAGCGCGGCGGCGATGGCGCCGATCTCGCCCATGGCATCGACGCGCTTCAGCACGCCCTGGCCGTCGTAATAGGCAATCAGCGGCGCGGTCTGCGCGTGATAGGCGGCAAGCCGCGACGCCACCGTTTCGGCATTGTCATCGGCCCGGCGCTTGAACTCGGTGCCGCCGCATTTGTCGCAGATCCCGGCCTCGACCGGCTGCTTGAAGCTGTCGTGATAACCTTCGCCGCAGTCGGCGCAGGTGTAGCGGCCGGAAATCCGCGTCACCATGGCCGCATCCTCCACTTCGAGCGAGATCGCGGCGGTGATCTTCTGGCCGCTCTCATCGAGCAGCCGGTCGAGCGCCTCGGCCTGCGCACTCGTGCGCGGGAAGCCATCAAGGATGACGCCGCGCGCGGTGTCGGGCTCGGCCAGCCGGTCGCGCAGGATGGCGATGACGATCTCGTCGGACACCAGCCCGCCGGCCTCCATCACCGCCTTGGCTTGGCGGCCGGCCTCGGTGCCGGCGGCCACGGCGGCGCGCAGCAGGTCGCCGGTCGAGAGTTGCACCAGCCCGAAGGTCTCTTCGAGCTTGCGGGCCTGGGTGCCCTTCCCGGCGCCCGGAGGCCCGAGAAGGATCAGAACGGCGGGGCGGGTCTGCACAGAAGCCTCCATGCCCATCAGTCCCGGTTCATCCGGTTGTCGATCAAATCATCGACGACCGACGGATCGGCCAGCGTCGAGGTATCGCCCAGCGCGCCATAATCGTTCTCGGCGATCTTGCGCAGGATGCGGCGCATGATCTTGCCCGAACGGGTCTTGGGCAGGCCCGGCGCCCATTGGATCAGATCCGGGCTGGCGATCGGCCCGATCTCCTGCCGGACCCAATCGCGCAGCTCCTTGCGCAACGCGTCCGTCGGTGCATCGCCCGACATCAGCGTGACATAGCAATAGATGCCCTGCCCCTTGATGCTGTGCGGATAGCCGACCACCGCGGCCTCGGCGACCTTGGGATGCGCCACCAGCGCGCTTTCGACCTCGGCGGTGCCCATCCGGTGGCCCGAGACGTTGATCACGTCGTCGACACGGCCGGTGATCCAGTAATCGCCGTCCTCGTCGCGGCGGCAGCCGTCGCCGGAGAAGTAATAGCCCTTGTAGTCGGAGAAATAGGTCTTTTCGAACCGCTCGTGATCGCCCCAGACGGTGCGCATCTGGCCCGGCCAGCTGTCGGCGATGACCAGGACGCCCTCGACGCCATTGCCGGTGATTTCCTCGCCGGTCTGCGGATCGAGCACCTTGGGCTCGATGCCGAAGAACGGCTGTTGCGCGGCGCCGGGTTTCAGCTCGTGCGCGCCGGGCAGCGGCGTCATCATGTGGCCGCCGGTCTCGGTCTGCCACCAGGTGTCGACGATCGGGCAATTGCCCTTGCCGACAACCTCATTGTACCAGTTCCAGGCCTCTGGGTTGATCGGCTCGCCCACGGTGCCCAGAAGGCGCAGATCACTCAGGTCGCATTTCTCGACAAACTCCGGCCCCTGCCCCATCAGCGCGCGGATGGCGGTGGGCGCGGTATAGAACTGGTTGACCTTGTGCTTTTCGCAGACCTGCCAGAAGCGGCTGGCATCCGGGTAGGTCGGCACGCCTTCGAACATCAGCGTGGTGCCGCCATTGGCCAGCGGCCCATAGACGATATAGCTGTGGCCGGTGACCCAGCCGACATCCGCCGTGCACCAGTAGATATCGCCATCGTGGTAGTCGAAGGTGATCTCATGCGTCATCGCGGCGTAGACCAGATAGCCGCCCGAGCAATGCACCACGCCCTTGGGCTGACCGGTGGAACCCGAGGTGTAGAGGATGAAAAGCGGATCCTCAGCGCCAACCTCGACCGGATCGAAGCTGTCGGCGGCATCCTTGGCCAGCGCGGTATAATCGTGATCGCGGCCGTCGTTCCAGGAGGACTCGCCGCCGGTGCGCTTGACCACCAGGCATTTCACGCTGTCCTTGCATTGCGCCAGCGCGGCATCGGCATTCGATTTCAGCGCCGTCTTGCGGCCGCCGCGGGGGGCCTCGTCCGCGGTGATCACAACCTTGGCGTCACAGCCATTGACCCGTGCACCCAGCGCATCGGGCGAGAACCCGGCAAAGACGATGGAATGGATCGCGCCAATGCGGGCACAGGCCAGCATGGCATAGGCCGCTTCGGGGATCATCGGCAGGTAGATCACCACCCGGTCGCCCTTGGTCACGCCCAGGTCGGTCAGCACATTGGCCATTTTGCAGGTGTTGGCGTGCAGCTCCCTGTAGGAGATGTGCTGCGCCGGCTCCTCCGGGTCGTCCGGCTCCCAGATGATGGCGGTCTGGTCGCCGCGGGTCTCGAGATGGCGGTCGATGCAATTGGCCGAAACGTTCAGGGTGCCGTCGTGATACCATTTGATGTGAATGTCGCCGGGGGCAAAGCTCACATCCTTGACCTGGCTGTAGGGTTTGATCCAGTCGATGCGCTTGCCCTGCTCGGCCCAGAACGCCTCCGGATCAGCAACCGATGCGGCATACATTTCCTGATATTTCGCTGCGTCGACATGGTACTGGCGTGCGGAATGATCGTTGGGCATGTGGTCCCCCTTTTTTCCCTGTGCCGGGGCGCAGCATGGCTCCTCCATGCGCCCCGATGAACAACGTCGCGGCAAGTTTACAGAGGATTGCGGGAATTTGATGCGGGTCACTCAAGCTTAAGGCTTTTTCTGTAAAGAAATCGACAGGCGGCGCTGTCAATCAGTAAATTTTTGTGCCGTTGCAGCGAAAAATGCCGTTACGTCAGATGCTTGCATTTTTGCCCGCGCCGACAGGAATTAGTAAATTTCCGCTCGGCCGCCAGATTTGGGACGCTAACAATCTTGCGCGATGCCTGCGACAAATTTGCAGGCGTGTCGCCGCCGCGTCCCGGCCATGCCATCCGGGGCGGAAAAACCGCGACTATGGTCTCATGACCGCCGATTTGTGATCACATCAGTGATTCCCTGCGAATCCGGGCCGTTCCAGCAGGGCCGGCCGGCCCCTCGGGCATTGCCCGGCGCGACAACAGCGGTCCGGAGCGCACTTGTGATCACGCCGCCGCTTTCTGTTTCAGCGCGGCGCGCACCTTGTCGGCGTAGCGCGCGCTGACCGGCAGCTCGCGGCCGTCCGTCAGACGCAGGCGCAACCGCCCTCCCTCGCGGCAGAGCCGTTCCATATGTGCCGTCATGACATAATGCGAGCGATGCACCTGAAGCCCGGCGGCGCCCTTGAGCTCGGCCAACGCGTCCGACAGGCGGATCAGCACCAGATGCGAACCAAGCGGCGTGGTGACCTCTGCATAATGGTCCTGCATCGAGATCGAGATGATATCGTCGCCCAGCGCCGGTGGCAGGCGTTTGTGAAAGACGGTGCGCCGGGTCGGCGTCTCTTCCGGCGCGCTGGCCTGACGCCACTCAAAGAACTCGACGGTCCCCACGGCCCAGCCGATCAGTGCCACCTGCATCCAGATCACAGGCAACGCCTCGGCCGAGATCATCGCCGGGCGGAACACGCCGTAGACAAAGATCACCACCGCCGCCCCCGGCAGCCCGGCCAGCACCGCTCCGATGCCAAGGCGCAACAGCCTGGGCATCCGGCCCAGATAAGCCGACTTGAGCGCCGTGGTCTGGAACACATGCATGAAAAACCCGACGCCGGTAAAGACCACGAGCCAGAACACCAGCCTCTGGTTGAAGCTCATGTACTCATAGGTTCCGAAGGGCCCGGCCAGGGTCATCACCAGCACCCCGCCAAAGAACGCGATGATCTTGCGTTCCCAGTCGATGGAGGCCCAGATCTCTGCCAAAGTTTCACGCATCGTGAAATTTGACCCTAGGTAACTCACGAAATCCAGCAAAAATTTACGAAGATTAACTAGGCCGATCCGGGATTCGGGCGTTTGATACCTGAGCCTGCCGCGATATTCAGGGGGGAGCGTTTCTTACAGTTCTTTTGCGGGTCTTCGGACCCATTACCAAACCGCCGCACCTTTGAAGGTGCGTGTTCTAGAGCGGGCCGGCCTGGATGGCGCAATGACCCTGGGGGAGTTGCACCACCGAGGCCGGCCTTTCCTTTTGCAGCGCGGTCTATCGGGTGCACCTGCGCCCCGGCGCCCGCCCCCATGCCATCCGGGCCCACTGGACGCCCGTTTCCCCCGCGCCTATAAGCAACCCCAAGATGGCACATTTCGCGATCATCATTCGAATTACATGCCCGGCGCTCTGATCAGACGAGCCGCCGGGACAAGGCGTATGGACTGCCGCGCCGCCTCACCCCTGACATCCGAATAAACCGACAAGGACGCCCTTCATGTGCGCCGATACGCCTGAGTACAAAGACACTCTGAACCTGCCCAAGACCGATTTCCCGATGCGCGCCGGCCTGCCCAAGCGCGAACCCGAATGGCTCGAGCGCTGGGAAAGCATCGGCATCTACGACCGCCTGCGCGAGCGTGCAGCGGGCCGCAAGCCCTTTACCCTGCACGACGGCCCGCCCTATGCCAACGGTCACCTGCACATCGGCCACGCCCTGAACAAGACGATCAAGGACATGATCGTCCGCAGCCACCAGATGATGGGCTTCGACGCGCGCTACATCCCCGGCTGGGACTGCCACGGATTGCCGATCGAATGGAAGATCGAGGAACAATACCGCAAGAAGGGCAAGAACAAGGACGAGGTGGAGGTCATCGATTTCCGCCAGGAATGCCGCCGCTTTGCCGAAGGCTGGGTCGATGTCCAGCGCGACGAATTCAAACGGCTGGGCGTCACCGGCAACTGGCCCGCGCCCTATCTGACGATGGATTTCCACGCCGAGCGGGTGATCGCCGAAGAGTTCCAGAAATTCCTGATGAACGGCACACTCTACCAGGGCTCCAAGCCGGTGATGTGGTCACCGGTGGAAAAGACCGCCCTGGCCGAGGCCGAGGTCGAATACCACGACAAGGAGAGCTTTACCGTCTGGGTCAAGTTCCGCGTCTCCAATGTCGATTTCCCCGACCTGACGCTGGCCGGCGAAGAGACCGAGGCCGAGGAAGGCCGCGCCGTCATGGCCGCCGAGGAACAAGTCGCCCATGACCTGATCGGCGCGCATGTGGTGATCTGGACCACCACCCCCTGGACCCTGCCCTCGAACAAGGCCGTGGTCTTCGGCCGCGACATCAGCTACGGGCTCTACGAGGTCACCGGCGCGCCCGAGGAATGCTGGGCCGCCGAGGGCGACCGCTTCCTGCTGGCCGACAACCTGGCCGCCGATGTCTTCAAGCGCGCCCGCCTGAGCGAGGACCAGTACGCCCGTGTCCGCAGCGTCAGCGCCGATCTGCTGGCCGGGCTGACCCTGCTGCACCCGCTGGCAGGCGCCGAGGGCGCGAACGGCGAATGGGACGCGCCGCGCGATTTCCGCGCCGCCGATTTCGTCACCGACACCGAAGGCACCGGTTTCGTGCATTGCGCGCCCTCCCACGGGATGGAGGAATACGAGCTCTACCGTGACCTTAACATGCTCGACAAGGTCATCACCTACAACGTGCTCGACGACGGGTCTTTCCGGCCCGATCTGCCGTTCTTTGGCGGCAGCTACATCCTGTCGCGCAAGGGCGGCGAAGGCGACGCCAACAAGAAGATCATCGACAAGCTCGCCTCCGTCGGCGGCCTTCTGGCGCGCGGCAAGATCAAGCACTCCTACCCGCATTCCTGGCGCTCCAAGGCGCCGGTGATCTTCCGCAACACGCCGCAGTGGTTCGCCGCCATCGACCGCGAGGTCGGCGACGGCCAGGATCAATACGGCAAGACCATCCGCCAACGCGCCCTGACCTCGATCGATCAGCTGGTGCACTGGACGCCCAAGACCGGCCGCAACCGGCTCTATTCGATGATCGAGGACCGGCCCGACTGGGTGCTGTCGCGGCAGCGCGCCTGGGGCGTGCCGCTGACCTGCTTCACGAAAAAGGGCGCCCTGCCCACCGATCCCGCGTTCCTGCTGCGGGATGAGGCGGTCAACACCCGCATCCTCGAAGCCTTCGAGGCCGAGGGCGCCGACGCCTGGTACAAGGACGGCGCCAAGGAACGCTTCCTGGGCACGGATCACAACCCCGACGACTGGGATCAGGTCTTCGACATCCTCGACGTCTGGTTCGATTCAGGCTCGACCCATGCCTTCGTGCTGCGCGACCGCGAGGATGGCACCGAGGACGGTATCGCCGATGTCTACATGGAGGGCACCGACCAGCACCGCGGCTGGTTCCATTCCTCGATGTTGCAGGCCTGCGGCACCCTCGGCCGTGCCCCCTATCGCAACGTGGTGACCCATGGGTTCACGTTGGACGAGAAGGGCAACAAGATGTCCAAATCGCTCGGCAACACCATCGCCCCCGACCAGGTGGTCAAGCAATACGGCGCTGACATCCTGCGCCTCTGGGTGGCGCAGACCGATTACACCGCCGACCAGCGCATCGGGCCCGAGATCCTCAAGGGCGTGGCCGACGGCTATCGGCGGCTGCGCAACACCATGCGCTTCCTGCTGGGGGCGCTGTCGCATTTCGAGGAAAGCGACCGGGTCGCACCCGCCGAGATGCCCGAGCTTGAACGCTACATCCTGCACCGGCTGGCCGAGCTCGATCATGTGGTGCGCAGGGGCTATGCCGCCTTCGACTTCCAGGGCGTCTTCCAGCAATTGTTCAACTTCGCCACGGTCGAGCTTTCGGCCTTCTACTTCGACATCCGCAAGGACGCGCTCTATTGCGACGGCGACACCCAGCGCCGCCGGGCCGCGCGCACCGTGATGGACCTGCTGTTCCACCGGCTGACCACCTGGCTGGCACCGGTCCTGGTCTTCACCATGGAAGAGGTCTGGCTCGAACGCTTCCCCGGCGAGGAGAGCTCGGTCCACCTGACCGACATCCCGGAAACCCCCGCCGACTGGCTCGACGAGCCGCTGGCGGCGAAATGGGCCAAGGTCCGCCAGGCCCGCCGCGTGGTCACCGCCGCATTGGAAATCCAGCGCAGCGACAAGGTGATCGGCGCCTCGCTCGAGGCGGCCCCGGTGGTCCATATCCGCGACAAGGAGATGCTGGCGGCGCTGACGTCGATCAACTTCGACGACATCTGCATCACCTCCGGCATGTCGCTGACCGGCGATCCGCAACCGGCCGAGGCCTTCCGCCTGCCCGAGATCGACGGCGTCGGCGTGGTCTTCGAGAAAGCCGAAGGCGAGAAATGCCAGCGCTGCTGGAAGATCCTGCCCGACGTCGGCACGCATGCCCACCCCGCCACCTGCGCCCGCTGCAACGCCGCGCTGACCTGAGCGATCCCGCACCGCCCCCCTGCTTCTTATGGCCCCAAATATTCCTGGGGGGCGGCCGCAGGCCGGGGGGCAAAGCCCCCATATAAACGCACAAGCCCTGTGCAGACCTTGGTTGAACCCGCGCTACGCCCTAGGTCTGCACCAAGACCCAATCCAAGGACGGACCGATGACCGAAAGCTACACGCCCCCCAAGGTATGGACATGGGATCAGGAAAACGGCGGCCAGTTCGCCTCGACCAACCGCCCCATCGCCGGCCCCACCCATGACAAGGAGCTGCCGGTCGGCAAACATCCCTTCCAGCTCTATTCCCAGGGCACGCCCAACGGGGTCAAGGCCACGGTGCTGTTCGAGGAACTGCTGGCCGCCGGCCACGCCGCCGAATACGACGCCTGGCTGATCCGCATCGGCAATGGCGATCAGTTCGGCTCGGGCTTCGTCGAGATCAACCCGAACTCCAAGATCCCCGCCTTGATGGACCGCTCGGGCGAGACCCCCGTGCGGGTGTTCGAATCCGTGGCGATCATGCTGCATCTGTCGGAGAAATTCGGCAATGCCTTCCAGGGCGCGCCCGAGCACCGCGCCGAGCTTCTGTCCTGGCTGTTCTGGCAGATGGGCAGCGCGCCGTTCCTCGGCGGCGGCTTCGGCCATTTCTACAACTACGCGCCGGAGAAATACGAATATCCGATCAACCGCTACGCCATGGAGAGCAAGCGCCAGCTCGACGTGCTGAACCGGCATCTGGCCGAACGCGACTGGATGGTCGGCGGCGAATATACCCTGGCCGACATGGCGATCTGGCCCTGGTACGGCCAGCTGGTGCTGGGCCGGCTCTACAATGCCGCCGAATTCCTCGACGTCGAGAGCTATGCCCATGTGATGGACTGGGCCAGACGCATCGACGCCCGCCCCGCGGTGCAGCGCGGCCGCATGGTCAACCGCACCGGCGGCGACCTCTCGTCGCAACTGCACGAGCGTCACGCGGCCGAGGATTTCGAGAACCGCACCCAGGACAAGCTGGAAAACGCCTGATATCCGCAGGAACCGGATTGAGCCTGCCGCCAAGACAGGCCAATCTGCCTCTATGCCGGAACGCAGCCTGACCACAGCCCTCGGCCCCGTGACGCTGGAAGCGGAAAATGGCGCCATCACCGCCCTGCACTGGCGGGCCGGCGGCTGCGATGACGATCCGCTGCTGATCGAGGCCGCGCGCCAGCTTGACGCCTATTTTGCCGGAGCCCGCCAGAGCTTTGATCTGCCGCTCGCGCCGCGCGGCTCGGACCTCACCCGCCGCACCTGCGCCGCGATGCAGGCCATCCCGTTTGGCGAAACCCGCACCTATGGCGATCTTGCGCGCGAGATGCAGGTGCCGGCTCAAGCCATCGGTCAGGCCTGCGGCGCCAATCCGATCCCGGTGCTGATTCCCTGTCACCGCATTCTCGGGGCCTCTGGCCTGGGCGGTTTCTCGGCAAAGGGCGGCGTGGAAACCAAGGTCTGGCTGTTGCGGCACGAAGGGGCCGCCAGCCTGCTGATATAGCCCCCCGCCGATCGGCCACCGTCCCAGTCGACGGCAACCGCAGGACGCCTCAATCGCGCCGCGGATCGCGGGGATAGGTGCCGAGGATTTCCAGCATGTCGGTGAAGTAATCCAGCTCGTCCAGCGCGCGTTGCACCGCCGGATCGTCGGGATGGCCCTCGATATCGGCATAGAACTGCGTCGCGGTGAACGACCCGCCCACCATGTAGCTTTCCAGCTTGGTCATGTTGACGCCATTTGTCGCGAAGCCGCCCATCGCCTTGTACAGCGCCGCCGGAATGTTGCGCACCTGAAAGACAAAGGTCGTCAGCATGCCGTGATCGCCGCGCCGCGACATGTCGGGCTCGCGCCCCATCAGCAGGAAGCGCGTGGTGTTGTGGGCATGGTCCTCGATATGGCGCGCGAGGATGTGCAGCCCGTGGATCTCGGCCGCCAGGTCCGAGGCCAGCACACCGGAGCGCCGGTCACCGCTCTCGGCCAGTTCGGCGGCGGCCCCGGCGCTGTCGGCGGCGGCCTCGCCGCGGATGCCATAGGTCTTCAGGAAGTCGGCGCATTGCGGCAAGAGCACCATATGCGCGCGCACCGTTTCGACATCCTCGATCTGCACGCCGTGATGCGCCATCAGGCTCACATGCACCCGCACAAAGGCTTCGCCGACGATCCTGAGCCCGCTCTGCGGCAGCAGGCGGTGAATGTCGGCCACCCGGCCATAGGTGGTGTTCTCGACCGGCAGCATCGCCAGCTCGGCCGCGCCGGACGTCACTGCGGCGATGGTTTCTTCAAAACTGCCGCAGGGCAGCGGCTCCATGTCCGGCCGTGCGTCACGGCAGGCTTCGTGACTGTAGGCTCCGGGCTCCCCTTGAAAGGCGATGCGTCCTGTCATGGCTGATTTTCCATATTTCGGCCCGGCCCCGGGCGTTTCGTCGCGGTTTCTATACCTTGCCTCCGCGAAGGGGAAGCCGTAAGACCCCGAACAAGACCAAGCTAAGGGACTCGCGTGTTATGGATACAATGACCTCGACCAAGATTCTGGGGGGCTTCTGCGGCGCTTTCCTGATCTTCCTGCTCGGCAAATGGGCGGCGGAAGAGATCTATCAAACCGGTAGCGGCCATGGCGGCGAAGAGCAGGCCTATGTCATCGATACCGGCGAAGAAGAAACCAGCGGCGAAGCCGAAGAGGCCGTACCTTTCGCCGAACTTCTAGCCGCGGCCGATCCGGGCAAGGGCGAACGCGTCTGGGGCAAATGCCGCGCCTGCCACAAGGTCGAGGACGGCGCGAACGGCACCGGCCCGCACCTGTTCGGTGTCGTGGGCCGTGACGTCGGCTCTGTTGCCGGCTTCGGCTATTCGGGCGCGCTTGTCGCCGTCGCCGATGTCTGGACACCGGAAAACCTGCAAGCCTTCCTTGAGAATCCCAGGGATTTTGCACCGGGCACCAAGATGTCTTTCTCGGGTCTGAAGGACGCCGAGGACCGGGCCAACCTGATCGCATGGCTCGACAGCCTCGACGGCTGATCGCGCGCGCACCCCGCACCGATTTTGGCCGCCGTTCCCTCGGGAGCGGCGGTTTTTCTTTGCGTCCCGGTGTTTCGGCAGGTTCTCACTCAAGTTCACGGAATATCGACTTGATTGATCCCGCCGCACCGCTCTAGCGTACAGGGCCAAGACGCCTTGAGCTTGCGCGCCCCGCGTCACGTGGCCAACAGGAGCGACTGAATGACCGACGAACGATACCTCCCCCGCACAGGGTTCGAATTCTCACGCCGTGCCGCCCTCGGCATGTTCGGCGCGACGGCGCTTGGTGCCGCTCTGCCGCCCGCGCGGGTGATCGCCCAGACCAGCGAGGGCGAAGAGATCATCGTCAGCCACGGCTATTCCTTCTACGGCGACCTGAAATACCCCGAAGGCTTCAAGCATTTCGATTATGTCAATCCGAACGCCCCCAAGGGCGGGCAGATCTCGCTTGGCACCCGCGGCACCTTTGACGGGTTCAACCGCTGGGCCTGGCGCGGCAATGCCGAGAGCAACTCGGGCATCGTCGCCGAGGCGATGTTCGGCGAAATGCCCTGGGGCGGCGGGCTGCCGGCGGATTCGATCACCGATGCCTATTGCCTGATCGCCCGCGAGGTCGAATACCCCAAGAACAAGACCTGGTGCGTCTTTCACATGCGCGACGACGTCACCTTCCGCAACGGCCAGCCGCTGCACGCCCGCGACGCGGCCTTTACCCACAACCTGTTTCTCGAACAGGGCATCCGCTCTTACGCCCGCGCGGTGAAGGAACGGATCACCGGCGTCGAGGTGATCGACGATCTGACCATCCGCTACACTTTCGCCGACGAGATCTCGCGCCGGTCGCTGATTTCCCAAGTCGGCGGCACGCCGATCTTTTCCGAGGATTGGTACAAGGAGACCGGCGAACGGCTGGATGAACCCTCGGTGGCCTCGCCAATGGCCTCGGGGCCGTATCAGGTGGGCGATTACGAATTCAATCGCTACGTCGTCTACGAACGCAACCCGAACTACTGGGGCTGGGATCATCCGCTCAATGTCGGCCGGCACAACTTCGACCGCGTCCGCTTTGAATATTTTGCCGATGACGCCGCCGAGTTCGAGGCCTTCAAGGCAGGCATCTACACCTTCCGCGCCGAAGGCTCGACCAAGCGCTGGGCCACCGGCTACGACTTTCCCGCGCTCAACAGGGGCCATGTGGTGCGCGAAGAGATCGCCGACGGCACCGCGCCCAACAACTCGGGCATCATCTTCAACACCCTGCGCCCGCCGCTCGACAATCGCAACGTGCGCCATGCGCTGTCCTTGGCGTTCAATTTCGAATGGGTCCGCGACTCGCTGCAATTCGGCCTGACCACCCAGCGCAGCTCCTTTGCCGAAGGCCAGGACTGGCAGGCCACCGGCGTGCCCGAGGGCGACGAGCTCGAACTGCTCAAATCGCTGGGCGACGTCGTGCCGCCGGAGATGCTGACCACCGAAGTGGTCATGCCGCACAGCTCGAACCCGCGCGACCCGAGCGACCGCCGCAACCAGCGGACCGCGCTGAAACTGCTGGCTGACGAAGGCTACAGCGTCGACGACCAGGGCCGGATGGTCGACGCCGAGGGCCAGCAACTCAGCCTCGATTTCCTCGTGCTGTCGAGCTGGGACGACACCCGCAAGGCGATCATCGAGACCTATGCCCAGACACTGGAAAGCTGGGGTATCGCCGTCCGCGCCGAGGCGATCGACAGCGCCCAGGGCCAGCAGCGGTTCCTCGACAAGGATTACGACCTGATCCACACCCGCTATCTGACCTTCTCGGTCGCCGGCACCGGGTTGCGCCAGCTCTTCGGCTCCGAGACCGCCGAAGTATCGTCGTACAACAGCGCCGCCCTGCGCAGCCCGCTGGTGGATGCGCTAATCGATGCCGCCCTCGACACCGACAACCGCGAAGACGAGATCACCGCGCTCAAGGCGCTCGACCGGGCGCTGCGGTACGAGCGGATCGTGACCCATGACGGCTATGTGCCGGAATACTGGGTGGCCTATTACGACATGTTCGAACGACCCGACCCTCTGCCGCCTCTGGCGCTCGGAGTGCTGGATTTCTGGTGGTTCAACCAGGAGAAATACGAGGCTCTGAAAACCGCGGGCGCACTGAAGTAACCCATGGGCGCCTATATCCTTCGCAGACTTCTGCTCGTGATCCCCACGCTTCTGGGGATCATGATCATCAACTTCGCTCTGGTGCAATTCGTGCCCGGCGGCCCCGTGGAACAGATGCTCGCCCAGATCCAGGGCGAGGGCGACGTCTTTGGCGGCTTCTCCGGGGGCGGCGAGGACGTGGGAGAAGAGACCTTCGGCTCCGACAGCGATTATGTCGGCGCACGCGGGCTCGACAAGGAATTCATCGAACAGCTCGAGGTGGATTTCGGCTTTGCCCGCATTGTCTGTGACGAAGGTCACACCGGCGCACCCGACCTCGATGATCCGGCCTGTCTCAAGGAAGACATCGGCATCGGCGAACGCTTCTTCATCATGATGGGCAATTACCTGCGGCTCGATTTCGGCGAGAGCTATTTCCGCTCGATCGGCGTTCTCGAGTTGGTGCTGGAAAAGCTGCCGGTCTCGATCACCCTGGGCCTCTGGTCGACGCTGATCGCCTATGCGGTCTCGATCCCGCTGGGCATCCGCAAGGCGGTCAGGGATGGCACCACCTTCGACACCTGGACCTCTGGCGTGATCATCGTGGCCTATGCCATCCCCGGCTTTCTCTTTGCCATCCTGCTGCTAGTGCTCTTTGCCGGCGGCTCCTATTGGCAGATCTTCCCGCTCAGGGGGCTGACCTCGGACAATTTCGAAAACCTCAGCCTCTTGGGCAAGATCGGCGATTACTTCTGGCACATCACGCTGCCGGTGCTGGCCTCGACGATCTCGGCCTTTGCCACGCTGACCCTGCTGACCAAGAACAGCTTCATGGACGAGATCAAGAAGCAATATGTGATGACTGCCCGCGCCAAGGGGCTGACCGAGCGGCGGGTGCTTTACGGCCATATCTTCCGCAATGCCATGCTGATCGTGATCGCCGGCTTCCCGGCGGTCTTCATCGGCGTCTTCTTCGGCGGCTCGATCATCATCGAGACGATCTTCTCGCTCGACGGTCTCGGCCGGCTGGGGTTCGAGGCGGCGGTGGCACGCGATTACCCGGTGATCTTCGGCACGCTCTTCGTCTTCGGCCTGCTGGGCCTCCTGGTCGGCATCCTGTCGGACCTGATGTATGTCTTCGTCGATCCCCGCATCGACTTTGAAAAGCGGGAGGGCTGAGCCATGGCCCTCTCTCCGATCAACCAGCGCCGCTGGCGCAACTTCAAGGCCAACCGCCGGGCGCTCTGGTCGCTGATCATCTTCCTGATCGTCTTTACCATCACGCTGTTTGCCGAATTCGTGGCCAACGACAAACCGATCCTCGTCAAGTATCGCGGCGAGTTCTACACCCCCGTTTTCAACTTCTACCCCGAAACCACCTTTGGCGGCGATTTCCGGACCGAAGCGATCTATCGCGACATCGAGGTCAAATGCCTGATCCGCACCGGCGGGCTCGAGACCTGTTGGGATGACCCCGAAGGCCTTGTCGAGACGGTCGATGCCGGCGGCACGCCCAGTGGCGATTTCGTGGAGGGCTGGATGATCTGGCCGCCGATTCCCTACAGCTATGACACACCGGTCGATCGCCCCGGCGCCGCCCCCCTGCCCCCGAACGAGCAGAACTGGCTCGGCACAGACGACACCAAGCGCGATGTGCTTGCGCGGATCATCTACGGCTTCCGCCTGTCGATCCTCTTCACCCTGATCGTCACCACCCTGGCCTCGGTGATCGGCATCATCGCCGGCGCGCTCCAGGGCTATTTCGGCGGCTGGCTCGATCTGATCTTCCAGCGGGTGATCGAGATCTGGGGTGCCACCCCCAGCCTTTACATCATCATCATCCTCTTCGCGATCCTCGGACGCAGCTTCTGGCTGCTGGTGTTCCTGATGGTGCTCTTCGGCTGGACGGCGCTGGTCGGCGTGGTGCGGGCCGAGTTCCTGCGCGCCCGCAACCTCGAATATGTCCGCGCCGCCAAGGCGCTCGGCGTGCCGAACCGCACCATCATGTTCCGCCATATGCTGCCCAATGCCATGGTCGCCACCGTCACCTTCCTGCCCTTCCTGGTAACCGGCACGATCAGCCAGTTGGCGGGGCTCGACTTCCTCGGCTTCGGCCTGCCATCCTCGGCGCCCAGCCTCGGCGAACTCACGCTTCAGGCGAAACAGAACCTCCAGGCGCCCTGGCTGGGCTTTACCGCCTTCTTCGTCTTTGCCTTCATGCTCTCGCTGCTCGTCTTCATCTTCGAGGGCGTGCGGGATGCTTTCGACCCAAGGAAAACCTTTCAATGACGGCGCTTCTCAAGGTCCGAAATCTCAAGGTCGGCTTCCGCCAGGATGGCCAGCGCGTCGCGGCGGTCAAGGGCGTCTCCTTCGATGTCGAACGCGGTGAAACCGTGGCGCTGGTGGGTGAATCGGGCTCGGGCAAATCGGTCACCGCGCTCTCGACCGTCTCGCTTCTGGGCGGCTCGGCCGAGGTCGAGGGCTCGGTCACCTATGACGGCCGCGAGATGGTGCATGCCGACGACAAGACCCTGCGCCAGATCCGCGGCAACGACATCTCGTTCATCTTCCAGGAGCCGATGACCTCGCTCAACCCGCTGCACACGCTGGAGAAACAGCTGCGCGAGTCGATGGAGCTGCACCAGCAGGTCACCGGCGCCGAGGCGCGCGCCCGCATCATCGACCTGCTCAACAAGGTCGGCATCCGCGACCCCGAGGACCGGCTCACCGCCTATCCGCACCAGCTCTCCGGCGGCCAGCGTCAGCGGGTGATGATCGCCATGGCGCTGGCCAATGGCCCCGACCTGCTGATCGCGGATGAGCCTACCACCGCGCTCGACGTCACCATTCAGGCGCAGATCCTCGATCTGCTGGCCGAGCTCAAGGAGGCCGAGAACCTCTCGCTGCTCTTCATCACCCATGATCTCGGCATCGTGCGCCGCATCGCCGACCGGGTCTGCGTGATGAAGAACGGCGAAATCGTCGAAACCGGCAAGACCGCGGAAATCTTTGCCAACCCGCGCCATCGCTACACCCGGATGCTGCTGGCCGCCGAAAGCACTGGCCAGCCCGATCCGGTGGCATCGGATGCGCCGGTGGTGGCCAAGGCCGAAAACCTCAAGATCTGGTTCCCGATCCAGAAAGGCCTGCTGAAACGCACCGTCGGCCACGTCAAGGCGGTCAATGACGCCAGCTTTGCCGTCCGTGCCGGCGAGACCATCGGCATCGTCGGCGAGTCGGGCTCCGGCAAGACCACCTTGGCGCTGGCGATCATGCGGCTGATCTCCTCCGAGGGCGCGATCACCTTCGACGGCACCGACCTGCGCAATTACACCACCCGCAACCTGCGCCGGCTGCGCGCCGAGATGCAGATCGTCTTTCAGGATCCCTTCGGCTCGCTCTCTCCCCGCATGTCCTGCGCCGAGATCATCGCCGAGGGCCTGGGCGTGCACGGCGACCGTGGCGACACCCGCCCGAGACGCGAGAAGGTGGCAGAGGTGATGGAGGAGGTCGGCCTCGACCCGGCGATGATGGACCGCTACCCGCATGAATTCTCCGGCGGCCAGCGGCAACGCATCGCCATCGCCCGCGCGATGATCCTGCGGCCCAAGCTGGTGGTTCTGGACGAGCCGACCTCGGCGCTCGACATGACCGTGCAGGTGCAGATCGTCGAACTGCTGCGCGCCTTGCAACGCAAATACGGGCTTGCCTATCTCTTCATCAGCCACGATCTCAAGGTTGTCCGGGCCATGTCGCACCATGTCATCGTGATGAAACAGGGCGATGTGGTCGAGGCCGGCCCGGCCGAACGGATCTTTACCGCGCCGCAGACCGACTATGCCCGCACTCTGCTTGCCGCGGTGGCCTGAGGCGCCCGACCCAGCTTCTTCTGTTTGAAAATACCGCTGGCGCCGGGGGGCAGCGCCCCCGGCGCCACGCAATCCCCCCCCGCCATGGCACGCCCCCTCACACCGCCGAGGAATGCCCCGCCCTGCTCAGGTCATAGGCATCAAGCGTCCGCGCCATGATCCGGGTCAGGGGCCGGGACTCGACCGGCACGAAAACCTCGGTCTCCGTCACCTGCACCAGCGCGCCGAACCGCTGTCGCAGCGGTGCCACGCGCCGCGCAAAACCGGCGGCGTCGAGCCCGAAGCGCGCCGCCATCTCCGCCGCGTCGATGCGGAAATCGCACATCAGCGCCTCGATCATCCGGCCGCGCAGCCGGTCCTCGTCAGAGAACACATGGCCCCTGACGGTGGAAAACCGCGCCTGCCGGAGCGCGCCGGTATGTTTGCCGGTGCTCGGCGCGTTCTGGGCATAGCCCTGCGGAAACCGAGAAATCGACGAGGCCCCCACCCCGATCAGCACCTCGGACGTGTCGTCGGTATAGCCCTGGAAATTTCGCCGCAGCCGGCCCATGCGCCGGGCCTCGGCCAGCCCGTCGTGGCGGGCGGCAAAATGGTCGATGCCGATCTCGTCGTAGCTATCCCAGAAAAAGAGCCGCCGCGCGGTTTCGAACAGGTCGAGCCGGGCCTCCGGCGACGGCAGCGCCGCTTCCGGGATCAGCGCCTGCCGCCGCGCCATCCAGGGCACATGTGCATAGCCGTAAAGCGCCACCCGGTCGGGGCCGAGCGACAACAGCTTCTGCACGGAATCGGTGATCCGCGCGGTGGTCTGATGCGGCAGCCCATACAGGATATCGGCGTTCAGGCTGGCCACGCCGCGCGCCCGCAGCATGTCGCAGGCGGCGCGGGTCACCTCGAAGCTCTGCAAGCGTCCGATCGTCTCCTGGACCGCCGGGTCGAAATCCTGCACCCCGATCGACGCGCGGGTCAGGCCCAAGGCCACCAGCGCGTCAAGCCGGGCGGCGTCGATCTCGTTCGGGTCGATCTCGACCGAAAATTCGCCCGCGGGGCCCAGCGGCGCGACCTCGAAGATCGCCTGCCTCAGCTCTTCCATCATGTCGGGCGCCAGCAGCGTCGGCGTTCCGCCACCCCAATGCAGCCGCGACAGATGCACCCCGGCCGGCAGATGCGCCTTGAGCAGCCGCAACTCGGCCAGCAGTGTCCCCAGATAGGCACGCACCGGCGCGTCGCTCTGGGTGCCCTGGGTGCGGCAGGCGCAGAACCAGCAGAGCCGCCGGCAGAACGGCACATGCACGTAAAGCGAAATCTCGCCGCCGGGCGGCACCTCCGCGATCCATTGGCTGAAATGCTCCGGCCCCACCTCGGGCGAAAAATGCGGCGCGGTGGGATAGGAGGTGTAGCGCGGGACCTTCGCGTCAAAAAGCCCCAGTGCGGACAGTTGTGTTCTCGTAACCATGGGCATAGCTCTAGGGCAAGGGACGCGCCGCGATCCTTGACCCAGATCAAGCCGAAGCCACGATTTACGACAATGCTAAGCAAGATGTCCCCCGACCTGTCCCTGCAATGCGGCGATTGTCCGATCCGGCATCGGGCCGTCTGTGCCCGCTGTGACAGCGACGAATTGAGCCTGCTCGAAGACATCAAGTATTACCGCAGCTACGAGGCCGGCCAGACCATCGTCTGGTCCGGCGACCGGATGGAATTCGTGGGCTCGGTGGTCACCGGCATCGCCACGCTGACCCAGACCATGGAGGATGGCCGCACCCAGATGGTGGGCCTGCTGCTGCCCAGCGATTTCGTCGGCCGCCCGGGGCGCGACAGCGCCGCCTACAACGTGGTGGCCACCACCGATCTGGTGATGTGCTGTTTTCGCAAGAAACCCTTTGAAGCGCTGATGAACCGCACGCCGCATATTGCGCATCGGCTGCTGGAAATGACCTTGGACGAGCTCGATGCCGCGCGCGAATGGATGCTGGTGCTGGGCCGCAAGACCGCGCGCGAAAAGATCGCCTCGCTGCTGTCGATCATCGGCCGGCGCGACGCCTCGCTGCGGCTGATCGGCACCGTCGATGGCATGTCCTTCGAACTGCCCCTGACCCGCGAAGCGATGGCCGATTACCTCGGCCTGACGCTCGAGACGGTGAGCCGGCAGATGTCGTCGCTGAAACGCGACGGGGTGATCGAACTGGCGGGAAAACGCCAGGTGTCGGTGCCCGATTTCGACCGGCTGCTCGAAGAGGCCGGCGAAGACAGCGACGGTGGCCTGGTGGCCTGAGCGGGCAATTTTCCGCGCCCCGATCGTAACCGCCACCAGCCTCTCTGATCTCCCGACCTGCGAATCCGGCGCGCCAACCGCCGGTGTCGTGCGGCCCGGCGGCGCCGGGCACGTCCCGCCGTCTCCCTGCGCTCCGCAAAAACCCGACCGAAACCCCGCGCCCGCGCGCCGAAAACGTCGGCCCGGCCTCGCTTGACATATCCTACTATTTCAGTCAACTTAAACGCAACGCCCAGCCATCCTCCTAGGACAGCCCGGTTTTTCCCTAGTTCTGGAGAGTTAAAATGGCGACAGAATATTCCCGTGATCTCACCCGCCCCACGCCGCAGTGGGTCGATCTTCTCAGCACCGCCCTCGGCTGCAGCTACCCGGCCGATATCCGGCTCGAGGCGCTCTTTGACCGTCTGGAGGGCCGGAATTGAACGCCATTGCCCGCCCCATGGACCTGCGCCGCGCCAATGCCTCGCCTGCCCCCGAAGACACTGGGCCGATCTATGACGCCCGCATGCTGGTGGGCAACAATGCCACCGCCCGCATCCTGCTTGATGGCAAGGTCTATACCCTGCGCATTACCAAGGCCGGCAAGCTGATCCTGACCAAGTGACGCGTCGCGCCCATTGACGCGCCCGTCGGCATCGACTTTGCTGCGCGGCAAAGGGGGCGCGCATGGCACAGCGACATATCACCGACCTCGGAATCGCACCGGACGGCAAGGTCTTTCAGAGCATCACCATCGGCGGCGGCGGGCTGACAGCCCGCGTCCTGACCTTCGGCGCGGCCTTGCAGGACCTGCGGCTGGGCGGGCATGACGTGCCGGTGGTGCTGGGCCATGCCGAACCCGAGGCCTATTTCGACAATCCCGGCTATCTCGGGGCGATTGTCGGCCGCTACGCGAACCGCATCGCCGATGGGCGGTTCACGCTCGACGGCCGCGGCCACCAGGTCGACCGCAACGAAAACGGCGTGCAATGCCTGCATGGCGGCAGCCTGGGCACCTCGGCGCAAAGCTGGCAATTGCTCGAATCCGCCGACGATCACGTCACCCTGGGGCTGATGCTGGAAGACGGTCACATGGGCTTTCCGGGCGCGCTCGACCTGCGCTGCCGCTACAGCACTCGAGGGTCGACGCTGACCATCCTGCTGACCGGGCGCAGCGACGCGACGACCTATTGCAACCTGGCCAGCCATGCCTATTACAACCTCACCGGCGCGGCCGATATCAAAGAGCACCGGCTCTGCATCACCGCCGAACGCTATCTGCCGGTCGATGCGCGCCAGATCCCGCTGGGTGCGCCCGCGGATGTGGCGGGAACGCCGTTCGATTTCCGCACCCCCGCCGGGCTGACCGCTCCGCTCGATCACACCTTCTGCCGCGCCGAAGCCCGCACCGCGCTCGGCCCCGCCGCCACGCTCGAGGCCGCAGGGCTGCACATGACGCTCGAGACCACCGAACCCGGGCTCCACGTCTATGACGGCGCCGCGCTCGGCGGAACCAATCGGCCCGGGTTGCAAGGCACGCCCTATGGCCCCCATGCCGGCATTGCGCTGGAACCGCAGGCCTGGCCCGACGCGCCGAACCAGAGCTGGGCGTCGCAGGCGCTCCTGCGCCCCGGCGAGACCTGGCGCAGCGAGATCCGGCTTTCGTTCGAACGGGTAAGCTGAAAATCCCTTCGGTCCCGGGGCGCACCGACGGTATCCTCGCGCCACCTTTGCCCTGCCTCGAGGTGCCCCATGCCCCGGACGACCGTTCTTGTCGGAACAACCAAAGGTGCCTTCCTGCTGGACGGCACCGAAGACCGCGACGCCTGGTCCGTCGCCGGCCCGTTCTGTGACGGCTGGCCGATCAACCACATGGCCGGCGACCCCGAAAGCGGCGCGCTCTGGGCGGCGGGCGGCAATGACTGGTGTGGTGCCGGGGTCTGGCGGTCGTCCGATCATGGCGCCTCTTGGCAACTGAGCAAACTGGCAAACGGCCAGATGGACGCCTGGCTGGCCGATGACCCCGAGATGGCCAGGACCTTCGGCATGGAGCCCAGCCCGCCGGCGCCCTTTACCGGCGAGATCGAGGCGCTGTGGTCGATCCGCCGGGGCGGCGACCGGCTGTATGCCGGAGCCAAGCCCGCCACGCTGTTCGCCAGCTCCGACGGCGGCGAAAGCTGGGAGAAGCTGCCGGCGCTCAACCAGCACCCCTCGGCCGAAGACTGGCAGCCCGGCGCCGCCGGGCTGACGCTGCACACCATCCTCACCGATCCGGCTGATCCCGCCAAGCTCTGGCTGGGCATCTCCGCCGCCGGGGTCTTTGCCAGCGAGGACGGCGGCGCAAGCTGGGAGCTGCGCAACCGCCGCAGCAATCTGGACGGCCCGGCCCCTGCGTCGGACCATCCGGCGGCCGGCACCGGCGACGAGACCGGGCTTTGCGTGCACAACATGGTGCGCGCCGAACAGGGTGGTGGCACCGACCTGCTCTATCAGCAGAACCACCACGGCACCTTCCGCTCCGAGGATGGCGGGCGCAGCTGGCATGAGATCACCACCGGACTGCCGTCGACATTCGGCTTTCCGATCGCCGTGCATCCCGAAGACAGCCGCACGATCTGGGTGCTGCCGCTCAACGGCGACAGCCAGGGGCGGTATCCGCCGGACGCCTCGGCCGCGATCTGGAAATCCACCGACGGCGGCGACAGCTGGCAGAAGAAACAGGCCGGGCTGCCGACGGAGAACTGCTTTTTCACGGTGCTGCGTCAATCCCTTGCCACCGACCGCGCCCGCCCGGCCGGGGTCTATTTCGGCACCAACTCCGGCTCGGTCTTTGCCAGCCGCGACGAAGGTGAAACCTGGCACGAGATCGCGCGCCACTTGCCGACGGTGCTCTGCGTCGAGGTGCTGGCCCGGGCCTGAGGTCCGCGACACCGGGCAGCATGGCTGTTCCGGCCAGACGGGGTGAGTCGCCCCTGCGCAAAGCGGCCCCATCCGGGGAACCGGGGCCGAACGACGCGCTTTGGCCGGCGTGACGCGTGATCGGAAACACAGGCCGGACAGCGCGCAGGATCAGCGGCTATCTCGTTGCAAGGATTGGATTTTGCGGAATTATGGCTGGGGTGGTAGGATTCGAACCTACGGTACACTGTACCAAAAACAGTTGCCTTACCACTTGGCTACACCCCAACGGTGCGGGTGTCTCTACGCAAATCAGCATGCGGGATCAAGCCCCGTCTGACGAAAAAATTCAGCTTTTTTGCATCCCGCACGCCGCGAGGCAAAACTGCGGAAAATCCGCCAAACTCCGGCGCTTTTTGTCTTGACGCCAGAGGGCTGCTGTCCTAATCCCGCCGGGCCTGTGGCGGAGTAGCTCAGTTGGTTAGAGCAGCGGAATCATAATCCGCGTGTCGGGGGTTCAAGTCCCTCCTCCGCTACCACAAAACCTCCTACATTTCAGCCTTGCAGCACGGCCTCGCCCCGCCCCTGACCGGCGGCGCATGCGCATCTTGCCGGCCACCCCCCGGCAATCAGACCGGCCTGCTGCCCTTGCCGCGTTCCGCCCTCAGGGAAGTTCCCGCCTGCGTTGCCATGTCGCAATCCGGGCATAGGTCCGGAGACCTACGTTACCGGTATCGGGTATCAACGGCAGTCATCGCAGGGTCACGGGTACATGGACACTTTTCTGGGTTTCGACGCGCTGCTTCTGGCGCGGATGCAATTTGCCTTCACGGTTGCGTTCCACTTCATCTTTCCGGCCTTCACCATCGGCCTGGCAAGCTTTCTGGCGGTGCTGAATGCGCTCTGGCTGAAAACACGGCACGAAACCTATCTCCGGCTGTTCGAATACTGGATCAAGGTCTTCGCGATCTCCTTTGCCATGGGGGTCGTCTCGGGGATCGTGATGTCATATCAGTTCGGCACCAACTGGTCGGTCTTTTCGGATCGCGCCGGGCCGGTGATCGGGCCGCTGATGGCCTATGAAATCCTGACCGCCTTCTTTCTCGAGGCGGGCTTTCTCGGCATCATGCTCTTTGGCCGCAATCGGGTCGGCGACGGGCTGCACATGTTCGCCTGCGTGATGGTGGCGGTCGGCACGGCGATCTCGGCCACCTGGATTCTCAGCGTCAACAGCTGGATGCACACGCCCGCGGGCTATTCGATCTCGAACACCGGGCAATATTTGCCCGAGGACTGGTGGCAGATCATCTTCAACCCCTCCTTCCCCTACCGCCTGGCGCATACGATCACCGCCGCCTATCTGACCACGGCCTTTGTCGTCGGTGGCGTCGGGGCCTGGCATCTGCTGCGCCATCACAGCCACAACAAGGGCGTGCGCACCATGTTCTCGATGGCGATGTGGATGGCCGCGATCGTCGCGCCCTTGCAGATCGTCATCGGCCACGAACAGGGGCTGAACACATATGAGCATCAGCCGACCAAGGTGCTCGCCATGGAAGGCCATTTCGAGAGCTACGACGATGGCGTGCCGCTGATCCTGTTCGGCATTCCCGATCAGGCGGCCGGCGAGATGCGCTATGCACTGTCGCTCCCCAGGATCGGCGGGCCGATCCTGGGCAAGTCCTGGGACGCCGAGATGGACGGGCTGGACACGGTGCCTGACGCGCTCGAGCCGCCGGTGGGGGTGGTGTTCTGGAGCTTTCGCATCATGGTGGGCATCGGCGTCCTGATGGCCGCTGTCGGCCTCTGGTCGCTGGTCTCGCGGCTGCGCGGCCGGCTGCATGACGACCGGTGGCTGCACCGCGTCGCGCTGGTGATGGGCCCTTCGGGGTTGATCGCGGTGACGGCGGGCTGGATCACCACCGAGGTCGGGCGCCAGCCTTTCGTCATCTATGGCGAGTTGCTGACCGCGGATGCCGTGGCCCCGGTCGCCGCCAGCGCCGTCGGAGCCTCGCTGCTTGCCTTTGTCGCCGTCTACTTCGTCGTTTTCGGCGCCGGCGTGGTCTACCTGCTGCATCTGATGGGCAAGGTGCCCCTTCTCGGCGAAACCGGCGTGGAATCCGAGGCCGGGCCGATCCGCACCGCCGGCATGACCTCGGCGCCAGTTGGCACGCGCGAAGCGGCAGAGGAGGCCTGAGCCATGGAAGTCTCGTTTGATCTCACCATTGCCTGGGCCCTGCTTCTGGCCTTTGCCACCTTCGTCTATGTCGTTCTCGACGGGTTCGACCTGGGCATCGGCATCCTCTATCCCTTCTTTCCGGAAAAGTCCGACCGCGATCTGATGATGAATTCGGTCGCCCCGGTCTGGGACGGCAACGAGACCTGGCTGATCCTTGGCGGCGGCGGGCTGTTTGCCGCCTTTCCGCTGGCCTATGCGATCATCCTGCCGGCGGTCTACGTGCCGATCATCGTGATGCTGCTGGCGCTGATTTTTCGCGGCGTGGCCTTCGAGTTCCGCTGGCGCTCGCAGCGCCGCTTCTCGGCCCGGGCCTGGGATATGTCGTTCATCTGCGGCTCCGTCGTCGCCGCGCTGATGCAGGGCATCGTCCTCGGCACGCTCTTGCAGGGGATCGAGATCGACGGCCGCGCCTATGGCGGCGGCTGGTGGGATTGGCTGACGCCATTTACCCTGGTTGTCGGGCTCGGGGTGGTGGCGGGCTATGCGCTGATGGGGGCCTGCTGGCTCAACTGGAAGCTCGAGGGCGCGGTGCAGCAACGGGTGAAAAAGGCCGCACAACTGTCGGGCCTGCTGTCGCTTGGCTTCATCGCGCTGGTCAGCGCGCTGACGCCGACACTGGAGGCAGCCTACTGGATGCGCTGGCTGTCGTTTCCACAGATCCTCTTTGTTGTGCCGGTGCCGCTGCTGACCGGGCTGATCGGCTATGTCCTGGCGCGGTCGCTGTACAAGGGCGGGCACGACTGGCTGCCGATGCTGATGGTGGTGTTGCTGTTCCTGCTGTGCTTCGTCGGCCTCGGCATTTCGATCTGGCCCTATATCATTCCGACCGAAGTCACGATCTGGCAGGCCGCAAGCCCCTACAAGAGCCAGCTTTTCATGTTTTTCGGCGCCATCGTGCTGGTGCCGATCATCTTGGCTTATACCGGCTTTGCCTATTGGGTGTTCCGCGGCAAGCTCGACCCCGAAGACGGATATCACTGATGTGGAGGAAACTGGGCTGGTTCGTGGCGCTCTGGCTGGCCGGCGTGCTCACCGTTGTGAGCGTCGCCTATCTGTTGCGGCTGGTGCTCTTGTAGGCGGCCGCTGCTGCCCCGGAGGCGCAAAGGGGCTTGGACAGGTCGGGCCCGCAGCCCCGACCGCGCAAGTTCGGATCAAGCCCGCCAAGCATCGGGCCGGACGGCCGCGCGCCTTTCCTTTCACGGCGATTATATCCGAAACCGGAATTCTGAAGCCAGAAATCCCCGGATTTATCAATTTCGAGCGAGGTGTAGATAGAGGGCCAGCCCTTCATCAACAGGAGTTCACCGATGAAAGCCATGACCCTCACCGCCTATGGTCCCGACGCCCCCTTTGAAGCCGCCGAGCGCGCGCGCCCCGCCGTCACCCCGGGCCACGTGGTGCTTCGCGTCCATGCCACCAGCGTCAACACCATCGACACGATGATCAAGGCCATGGGCACCGATCTGCCGCTGTCGCCCGCCCTGCCCGCAGTGCTGGGCATGGATTTCGCCGGCGTCATCGAAGAGGTCGGCGCCGGCGTGACCGGCTTTGCCGTGGGCGACGAAATCTATGGCTGCGCCGGAGGTCTGGGCGAATTGCAGGGCGCGCTGGCCGAATACATGCTGGCCGATGCCCGCCTGATCGCGCACAAGCCAAAGACGCTTTCGATGCGCGAGGCCGCGGCGCTGCCGCTGGTCGGGATCACGGCCTATGAAGGCGTGCAACGCGCAGGCGTCAGAGCCGGGCACAAGGTTCTGGTGCAAGGCGGCGCCGGTGGCGTCGGCCATCTGGCGATCCAGTTGGCCCGACACCTCGGCGCCGAGGTTTCGGCCACCGGAACCGGCGCGGCGCAGTTGGCGGCGATCGAGGGATTTGGCGCGACGCCGATCGACTTCATGCAAGAGAAGGTCGTCGATTACGTCGCGGCCCGGACCGGCGGTGCCGGCTTCGACGTGATCTTTGACGCAGTCGGCGGCGCGAACATGACAAACTCTTTCGAAGCGGCGGCGCTGAACGCGCAGGTGGTGTCGACCGTGGCCCTGCTGGAAATCGACCTGACGCCGGCGCACTTCAAGGGGCTGTCGCTGCACATCATCTTCATGCTGCTGCCGATGCTGCACGACACCGGCCGCGAGGTGCATGGCGAGGTGCTGGCGAAACTGGCCGAGATCGTCGATGCCGGCGCCCTGACCCCGCAGCTGGACAGCGAGCGTTTCGGGCTTGAAGAAGTCGGCGCCGCTTACGCCCGGCTGACCGGCGGCGCGGCCATCGGCAAGGTCGTTGTCGAGGTCTGATCCCGCCTTGCAATGACCAGAGGCGCCGGGGCCAATTCGGTTCCGGCGCTCCTTTTCCGCTTTTGCGCCGGGCTCGGCAGCGCCGGACAGAGAGCAGCGCCGCCCGATGTATCAGCCGGACCAATCCGGCTGACCGCCCAGCTTTCCGATCAGAAAATCCATGAAAATCCGCGTCTTGGGCGTCAGCACATTTGAACGGGGATAGACCAGCCAGAGCACGGATCGGTCGTTCATCTTCCAATCGGGCAGCACCCGGACAAGCCGGCCGGCGGCGATCTCATGCGCGACGCTCCAGAGCGAGTTGATCGACAGGCCGGCGCCCGTCACCGTCGCCTCGCGTTGGGCATCGCCATCGTCGACGATGGCCCGGCAGACCATCCCCGCCGGGTCGAGGGCGGCGGTATCGCCGGCCCGGTTGATCAGCTCCCGCGGTTCCAGATTGCTCCAGGCGATGAACCTGTGGCCTGCCAGTTCGGCCGGCGTCCCCGGCGTGCCCTGCGCCGCAAGATAGCCGGGCGATGCGCAGAGAATGCGGGTGTCATCGGCAAGCTTGCGGCCCTTCAGGCTGCTGTCAGTCAGCGGCGCGCTGCGCAGGGCAAGATCGAAACTGCCCTCGATGGCATCGAACCGCGTGTCAGACAGGCGCAGATCCAGCGTGAGATCGGGGTAGGCCGCGTGGAACGCCGGCAGCAGCGGCATGATGTGCAATTGCGCGAAACTGCTTGGCGCGGCAAAGCGAAGGGTGCCTTTCGGCCCCGCCCCGCTGCCGCCAAGGACCGCCTTTGCGGCCTCGGCCTGCGCCAGGATCTCGCGCGCGTAGGGCAGGAAATCCGATCCCTCCAGAGACAGCGACACCTTGCGGGTGGTGCGGCGCAGGAGCTCGGTCCCGAGCTCCTGTTCCAGCTTGGCCAGACGCGCGCTCGCCACCGCCGGGGCCAGGCCCAGCTCGCGCCCCGCGGCCGAGATGTTGAGCCGTTCGGCCGCCATGACAAAGAGGTGCAGATTGTCGGTGTCCATGGTGATTATATCCGCATTCCGAAAAATGAAATCCGAGATCTGCCGGTTTTACGGAATTTCGCAAGAGTTAAATTGGCAACACGGGGCACAGGCGGACAAGTCCACCATCTCACGGCGCCACGCCTCGACGATCGCATCAAGGAGACCTGACATGGCACATTATTCCGTTCTCGAAGTGACCCCCTCGAACGAGGCTTGGATACCCGACTACCTGCCCACCGCGACCCGGATCATGGCCAGACACGGCGGCAAATATCTGGCGCGCACCACCAGCCACGAGCAACTGGAAGGCGCCCCGCGCAATGCCGCGCTGCGCATCGTGATCGAATGGCCCTCGGAACAGGCCGCCAAGGATTTCATGGCCGACCCGGATTACCGCCCGCACCTGGACAACCGCCATGCCGGATCGACCAGCCTGCACTGGCTGATCGCCGGTCAGGACGACCTCGCCTGAGGGGCCCCGCGCGGCCCCGCCTGCCCGGGCCGCCCCTGCCGAAGGAGCAAACCATGCTGGACCAAACCACGACAACCGCCTTTCCGCGCCTCAACCGCGCCTATAACACCGTGTTTCGCCCCGGTCGGCTGAGCCTTGGCCTTGTTGTCCCGCTCGAGACCTATGCGGATAGCGCGGTGCCGAACATGGCGTGCCATATCGAACGGGCGCAACTGGCCGATGCGCTGGGCTTTTCGGCGCTCTGGCTGCGCGATGTGCCGTTCAACGTGCCTTCTTTCGGGGATGCCGGGCAGGTCTTTGACCCCTTTGTCTATCTCGGCGCCCTGGCCACCGCGACCCGCGACATCGCGCTTGGCGCGGCCAGCATCGTCCTGCCGCTGCGCCACCCCGCGCATGTGGCCAAGGCGGCGGCCTCGGCGGATGTTCTCTCCGGCGGACGGCTGCTTCTTGGCGTCGCCTCCGGCGACCGTCCCGAGGAATATCCGGCGCTGAACAAGAGCTTTCCCGACCGCGGCATGCGGTTTCGCGACAGCGTCGATTACATAAGGGCCATGGCCGAGAGCTATCCGCGCCGCGACACCGATCACGGTACGCTGTCCGGCGGGATCGACATGCTGCCCAAGCCCGCTGGCGGCCAACTGCCGCTGCTGATCACCGGGGGCAGCCAGCAATCGCCGGACTGGGTGGCGCGCAACGGCGACGGCTGGATGACCTATCCGCGCGATCCGGTGGCCCAGGGCCGCGTGGTGGCCGAGTATCGCCACCGGATCGCCGCCGCGGGCCTGCCCGACCGGCCGGTGATGCAGTCGCTTTATGTCGATCTTGTCGCGGACGCCGGGGCGCCGCCGAGCCCGATCCACCTCGGCTTTCGCTCCGGCACCGGCTATCTGCGGCAGTATCTGTCAGAGGTACAGAGCCTTGGCATCAACCACGTCGCGCTGAACCTGCGGTTCAACGGCGCCGACGTCGAGGACACGATGCAGACGCTGGCGCAAGAGGTCCTGCCCGCCTTTGCCGATGCGGAGCCGGGCTCTCCCGGTACGCCCCCTTGATATAAACATATATACGTTTTACAAGATGACAGTTGTCCTCTGCGGCGCCCCTCGCGCGCATCTTGAAAGGTAAGTGGCCATGCCCCTTTATGCTCTTGGCGAGCTCGTGCCCCAAACGCCGGGCCCCGGCAGTTTCTGGATTGCGCCGGGGGCGCATGTGATCGGCGATGTGCGATTGGGCCGGGATGTCGGCATCTGGTTCGGCGCGGTGCTGCGCGGCGACAAGGAACCGCTGACCATCGGCGATGGCAGCAATATCCAGGAACATGTGATGATCCACGCCGATCCGGGCTTTCCGGTGAGGATCGGCGCCGGCGTGACGGTCGGGCACCGGGCCATCGTTCACGGCTGCACCATCGGCGATGGCACATTGATCGGCATGGGCGCGACAGTGTTGAACGGGGCCAGGATCGGCAGCAACTGCCTGATCGGTGCCGGCGCATTGGTGACCGAAGGCAAGGACATCCCCGATGGCGCGCTGGTCATGGGCAGCCCGGCCAAGGTGGTGCGAATGCTCGGCGACGAGGGCCGCGCCGGTCTGCGCCGGCCGGCCGAGGCCTACGTCCAGAACTGGCGGCGGTTTGCCCGCGAGCTCAGAGGGATCGACTGAACCGCGCTCGCGATCTCGCGGGACGCGAGGGAAGCGCCATGGAAACTCTGGAGATGAGGGATCATCACAGGCCCTCCGGGGGTTGCCGAAGCTTGGAACATAGACTTATATAGGTTTCTAAGTTTCGACGATTTCGAGAGGTCAGATCCCATGTCCCTGCAAACCATGCGTCGGGCCAATGTGCCCCTGCACGTCGAGGTGGCCTCGCTGCTGCGCAGCCGGATCCTCAGCGGTGATCTGAAAAGCGGCGAACGCCTGCCCTCGCTGGCCGAACTGGCCAAGGTCTTTGGCGTGACCAGCCTGACCGTGCGCCAGGCGATGAACACGCTGGACGACGAGGGGCTGATCGAACGCGCCTCGGGCCGGGGCACCTTTGTGAAAGAGGTGGAAATCAAGCCGCGGCGGGTCTTCTCCGTCAAATCCGACCTGTCGCAGCTTCTGGGCGGGGACATGCCGCTCGAGGTCGTGCTGAGCACCGACACCAGCTTTGACGAGGATGTGGTGATCGATGGCGTCGCCTTCAAACGACTGAAACGGCGGCACGAGTTGGGCGGCCAGCCGTTCTGCATGCTGGACGTGCATCTGAGAAAGGACATCTATCAGGATGCGCCGGAGAAATTCGACCGAGAGCTGATCGTCTCGGCCTTCAAGGAACTCGGCATTGCGCTGGGCTCGGCCACCCAGACGGTGGCGCTGGCCTCGGCCGATCTCGAGATGGCCGAGGGTTTGCAGGTCGAGGTCAATTCGCCGGTGTTCAAAGTGGTCCGCAAGGTCAAGGACGACGCCGACCGGCTGATCTATTTCGGCGACCTGATCTATCCCGGCGACGCGCTGGAGTTCCGCATCGATTTTCTGGCCTGACCGGCCTCAGGACACCGTCATCCCGCCGTCGATCACGATGGTCTGGCCGGTGATCATCGGCGCACCGGTCAGCAGGTAGACGATGGTCTGCGCCACGTCCTCGGCTTGTACGTGCCGCTTGATCAGCATCTTGTCGAGCGCCGCCTGCTTGCGCGCCTGCGGCCAGTTCGCCGTCCAGGGCGTGGCGACCTGCCCCGGCGCCACCGCGTTGACCCGCACATCCGGCGCCAGCCCCCGCGCCAGCGAGCGGGTCACGCTGACCACACCTGATTTGCTGGCCGCATACGGCGTGCTGCTGCCTTGCAGCCCCATCCCGGCGGTCGAGGCGGTGTTGACGATGGCCCCGCCCGAGGCGCGCAGAGCCGGCGCCGCGGCCTTGGCACAACGGAAGACGCCAATCAGGTTGGTGTTCAGCAGGGCCATCCACAGGTCTTCGTCGATCTGCTCCAGCGCCGTTGCCGGGATCGGATCTCGGGTGCCGGAAATGCCGGCGTTGTTGACCAGGTAATCGAGCCCGCCAAGCGCGGCAATCGCGGCCTCCACCATGCGCTCGGCACCGCCGGGAATCGAGACATTGCCCGGCGCCGCAATCACGTCGAGGCCCTGCGCACGTAGCCGCGCCACCTGCTCCGGGCCCTGCGCATCTTCTTCGAGGTGGTTCATCGCGACCCGGACGCCCTGTTGCGCAAGCTGTGTCACACAGGCCAGCCCGATGCCCGAGGCCCCCCCGGTCACCAGTGCCGTCCGGGCGGTGTCAGTCCGATTTTCCATCATTTGCTCCAATGTTCAAAGCGCGCGGCCCCAAACGGGGCACGTCACGCCGACTGTCTGCCATGTTTGACAAACATTAAAACATATAGTAGTTTATAACAATAGAAATTTTTAACCCTTCGAAACCACGTCGAATCGCGACGCGAGGAAAGGACCCGACCCTTGGCCAAGAAAACCATCATGACCTGCGCCGTGACCGGAAACGGAACCATGCCGGCGCAGAACCAGAACCTGCCCGTGACCCCGGCCGAGATCGCGCAGGCCGCCGTGGAGGCCGGCCAGGCCGGCGCCGCCATCGCGCATATGCATGTGCGCGACCCTGACACCGCCAAGGGATCGATGGACCTCGACCTCTATCGCGAGGTGGTCGACCGGATCCGCGAGGCCGGCTCGGACATCGTGATCAACCTGACCACGGGCGAAGGCCAGCGCTTCGTGCCAAGCGAGGACGATCCCAGCGTCGCCGGCCCCGGCACCACGCTGTGCCACCCGGCCCGGCGCGCGGCGCATGTGAAGGCGCTGAGACCCGAGATCTGCACGCTGGATTTCAACACCATGGTCAACAAGACCTGGACAGTGATCAACACGCCCCCCACCCTGAAGATCATGGCCGACATTGCCAATGCGGCCGGCACCAAGCCCGAGATCGAGATCTTCGATTCCGGCGATCTCAACATGGCCAAGGATTTCCTGGCCAGGGGCGTTCTCAGGGCGCCGCCGATGTTTCAGTTTGTCATGGGCATCAATTTCGGCGCTGCCGCGAATTACCAGACACTGGCCTACCTGATCTCGCAGTTGCCCGAGGCCAGCGAATGGGCGGCCTTCGGCATCGGCAAGAACGCCTTTCGCATGTTGGCGCTGTCCTACCTGATGGGCGGGCATGTGCGCATCGGGATGGAAGACACGGTCTATATCGACCGGGGCGAATTGTGCAAAAGCAACGCGCAACTTGTCGAAAAGGGCGTCAGCATCGTGGAATCTCTGGGCGGCAGCATGGCCACGCCGGCCGAGGCGCGCGAGATTCTCGGGCTGCCGCAGCTTTGAGCCGCGCAGGCCCAGACATGACAGCTTCGGGAGATCGCATGGACGCGGATTTCATCATTGTCGGCGCGGGGTCTTCCGGCTGCGTTCTGGCCAACCGGCTCAGCGCCGACCCACGCAACCGGGTGCTCTTGATCGAGGCCGGCGGGCGCGACAGATACCCCTGGATCCACGTGCCTGCCGGGTATTTCAAGACCATGAACAACCCCGGCTATGACTGGTGTTACAAGACCGAGCCGGTGCCCGGGCTCAATCGCAAGGTGGTCAACTGGCCGCGCGGCAAGGTGCTGGGCGGATCCTCGGCGCTGAACGGGCTGCTGTATGTGCGCGGCCAGCCGCAGGATTACGACCGCTGGCGGCAGATGGGCAATCCTGGCTGGGGCTGGGACGATGTCCTGCCGTATTTCAAGCGCTCCGAAGGCAATGAACGCGGCGAAGACGCGCTGCACGGGGCGACCGGGCCGCTGGGGGTCTCGGACCCGCGCTACCGGCATCCGATCTGTGACGCCTGGATCAGCGCGGCGCGGCAGGCAGGCTATCCGGCGAATGACGACATCAACGGCGCGACGCAGGAAGGCGTGGGCTATTATCAGCTTACCACCCGCAATGGCCGCCGGTGCAGCACCGCCGTGGCCTATCTCAGACCGGTGAAGCACCGGCCCAACCTGCGCATCCTGACGCGCGCGCAGGTGCGCAAGGTGGTGCTGGAGGGCAAACGCGCGGTGGGGGTCGAGATCACCGACGAGGCCGGCGAGGCCCGCATTCTCAGGGCCCGGCGCGAGGTCATCCTGTCCTCGGGCGCCATCGGCTCGCCGCAGATCCTGATGCTGTCGGGCATCGGCGACGGCGCCGAACTGCGCAAGGCGGGCGTGGCGCCGAACCACGATCTGCCGGGGGTGGGCAAGAACCTTCAGGATCACCTTCAGGCCCGCACCACCTTCAAGACCCGCACCACCACGGTGAACGACGAGGTGCGCAGTCTGTTTGCCAAGGCCAGGACGGCGATGCGCTACGGCCTGCGCCGCAATGGCCCGATGACCATGGGCGCCAGCATGGTGGCCGGCTTCCTGCGCAGTGCGCCGGAGGAGGCCACCCCCGACATCCAGTTCCACATCAACCCCTGGTCCGCCGACAGCCCGGCCGAGGGGGTGCATCCGTTTTCGGCCTTTACCGCGACGGTCTGCGTGCTGCGCCCGACCAGCAGGGGCGAGATCGCGCTGGCCGGGCCGGACCCGATGCAGGCGCCGAGGATTCAGCCCAACTACCTTGCCACCGAAGACGATTGCCGCCGCACCGTGGCGGGCGTGCGCATCTCGCGCAGGATTGCGCGGCAGCGCGCGCTGGCGGCGGATATCTCCGAGGAATTCCGCCCGCCCTTCGATCTCGACCTGAGCGATGACACCGCGGCGCTTGCCTGGGTGCGGGACAATTCGACGACGGTTTACCATCCCGCCGGAACATGCAGGATGGGCACCGACAGGGGGGCGGTGGTCGATGCGCGGCTGCGCGTGCAGGGCATCGCGGGCCTGCGCGTCGTCGATTGTTCGATCATGCCCGAGATCGTGTCGGGCAACACCAATGCGCCGGCGGTGATGATCGGAGAAAAGGCCAGCGACATGATCCTGGAAGACGCGCGCGGCGCATGAGGGACGGACAAGAGATGACCGATATGACAACCAAGGACATGCGCCTGAACCTGACCGCCATCGAGGCCCGATTGGTGCGGACGCCGATTTCCACGCCGGTGCGCACCTCGTTTGGCGTGATGCACGACCGCCCGACGCTTCTTGTCCGGGTCACGGATGCGGCCGGCGTGCAGGGTTACGGCGAGGTCTGGTGCAACTTTCCGGTCTGTGGCGCCGAGCACCGCCTCCGGCTGATCGAGACCGAGATCGCACCGCGGATCACCGGCACCGATTTCGCCAGCCCGCAGGCCTGTTACGCGGCGATGACCGAGCGGCTGCGCATCCTGCGGCTGCAAACCGGCGAGCCGGGGCCGATCGCGCAGGCCATCGCCGGGGTCGACATCGCCATCTGGGACATGATCGGCAAACGCCTGGGGGCGCCGCTGCATGCGATCCTGGGGGCCGAGCGGTCGCGCATCCCGGCCTATGCCAGCGGCATCAACCCGGTCGGCGTCCTCGAAACGGTCGCCCGCGCCCGCGCCGTTGGGCACCGGCATTTCAAGGTCAAGGTCGGCTTCGGCGACGTGACCGACCAAGCCAACGTCGCGGCGGTGGCCGGCGACCTGAGGCCGGGCGAAAGCTTTCTGCTCGACGCCAACCAGGGCTGGTCGCCGGAAGAGGCCGGCCGCGCCCTGCGCTGGATCGAAGGTCACGCGCCGCGCTGGATCGAAGAGCCGATGCCGGTGGATGTGCCGCCGGCGGCCTGGCACATGCTCAAGTCTGAGACCTCGGTGCCGATTGCCGGTGGCGAGAATTTCCTGAGCCGCAAGGAATATGACGATGCCACACGCGGCAAATGGCTGGATTTCGTGCAGCCCGACATTGCCAAATGGGGCGGCTTTACCGAAGGTCTGCCGGTAGCGCGGGCGGTGGTGGCCAACGGCCTGACCTATTGCCCGCATTCGCTGGGCGGCGGCATCGCGCTGGCGGCCTCGGCGCATCTTCTGGCGGCGGCGGGCGGGCCGGGATTGCTTGAATGCGACGCCAACGAGAACGCCTTTCGCGACGCGGTCTTCCCGCTCGCACTCCGCGATGGCTGGGTCACGCTGGCCGACACGCCCGGCCTCGGGGTCGATGTCGCGGCGCTGGACGCGGCCTTCGGATAAACCGGTCAGCCGGCCCCGCCCGCGGGCTGCACCGCGCGCCTGAGCTGGCGCAGGAACGCCAGTTCGAGGCTCGATCTCGGATGCGAGGCGCGCTGGACGATGCCGATCGGGCGCTGAAAGGCGGTGCTGTCGAGCGGCAGGAACTCGATGGCGTCATTGTGGCCGGACAGCACCGTCGGCAGCCGCGGCATCACGGTGATCAGATCGGATTTGGCAACCGCCTTGTAGGCGGTTTCGGTCGAATCCGTGTCCAGCGCGATGTCGAAAGAGCTGACCCCGAACTTGGCCAGCCCGTCTTCGGTCTGCATCCTGAGATAGCTGCCGCGGGAATGCGCCACCCAGCGCTGCGCTTCGAGATCGCGCGGCAGGATCTCGGCCTGCCGGGTCAGCGCATGGCCCTTGCGGCAGACAATCCCCAGCATGTCATCGGCCAGCGTTTCGGTCTCGAGCTGCAAATCGGCCGACAGCGGACGCGCCGGCCCGATCACGAGGTTGACCTGCCCGGTGGACAATTGCGTTTCGAGCTCGGCCAGGAGACCGACCCGAAGCTCGACCCGACAGCCGACATGGCTGGCCAGGAAATCGCTGAGGATCGGCGCCAACAGATTGTCGGCCAGCGAAGGGGCCGTTCCGATCAGCAGGCTGCCCGCCTGCCCGGTGGACAGATGTTGCGCATAGGCGCGGGCCTGATCTTCGGCGGCCAGCATCATCAGCCCGAAGCGCGCGAAGGTGGTGCCCAAGTCGGTGGCCACCGACTGCCGCCCGATGCGCTCGAATATCGGCGCGCCGAGACGTTCCTCGAGCTTTTTCATGCTTTTGCTCAGCGCCGGCTGTGCGACGTTCAGCTTGGCCGCCGCCGCGCCGAAAGAGCCGCATTGCACGATGGTGGCCAGCTGGATGAGGTGTCGGGGGTCGATCTGCATGGGCGGGTCCGGGTTGCGGCTTGGGCTGGGATGCCGCGTCACGCTACACCGCCCGGCGCCGGGCGTCATCCTCTGCCGGGCCGCGCGGCCTGGTGGCCCCCTGACCGTGTTGCCTGACGCGCCTTGATCCGGGCCTGCACCAGCGGCCAGAGCGCCAGCACCAGCGTCAGCAGGATAAAGAACAGCGAGATCGGCCGCGTCACCAGCGGCATCAGGCTGCCGTCATAGAGCATCAGGCCCGAGCGCAGCTCTTTCTCGGCCAGCGGCGCGAGGATATAGCCCAGCACGAACGGCCCCACCGGAAAGCCGCCGCGGCGGAACAGGAAGCCCAGCACGCCAAAAACCATCATCACCCAGACGCTCGACATGGAGTTCGACAGCGAATAGACGCCGATCACACAGCAGACGATGATCGTCGGAAAGAGATAGGCCCGCGAGATCGTGGCGATCCGCGCGATCGGCCGGACGCCGGCAAACATCAGCGCCGCCATCAGGAAATTGGCCACCAGCGCCGCCGCGATCACGCCGTAGGCGATTTCGGGCGAGTTGGTGAAGAGAAGCGGGCCGGGTTGCAGATTGTGGATCACCAGCGCACCGATCAGGATCGCGTCGATGACGCTGCCCGGAATGCCCAGCGTGATCAGCGGGATCAGCGCACCGTTGACCGAGGCGTTATTGGAGGCCTCTGCCGCCACGATCCCGGCCTCTTCGCCGGTGCCGAAGGTCTCGGGGTGTTTCGAAAAGCTCTTGGTCGTGGTGTAGGCGACAATCGCGGCGATGGCGCTTCCGACGCCGGGCAGCACGCCGATCCAGGTGCCGATCAGCGAGGAACGGACGGCGTTGGGGCCATGTTTTCTGACGTCGCCTGCCGAGGGCATGAATTCGGTCAGCCTGCCGCCCTGCTGCTGGATCGGCAGTTCCTTTTTCAGCACGTCTTCGATGATCTGGCTGATGACAAACACGCCAAGCAGCACCGGCAGCAGGGAAAAGCCGCCGGCAAAGCTGTCGACGCCGAAGGTCAGCCGCATCACGCCCGACGAGGCATCCGGCCCGACCATCGCCACCGCCATGCCGAACAACGCGATCAGCAGGCCCTTGACCAGCGTGCCTTCGGCCACCGTGGCAATCAGCACCAGCGCCATGAGGACCAGGGTAAAGAGTTCGTAGGGCCCGAATTTCAGCGCGAAATCCGCCAGCGGCGGCGAGAGCAGCGCCAGGAAGAGCCACGACACGATGCCGCCCACGAAGGACGCCATGATGCCCAGCGACAGCGCGCGGCCTGCCCGGCCCTGCTGCGCCATCGGATGGCCGTCGAGCACCGTCATCACCGCCGAGGGCGTGCCGGGCATCTTGAGCATGATCGCGGTGATCAGCCCGCCGCTGACCGAACCGACGTAGATCGACACCAGCAGCATCAGCGCCAGCACCGAGTCCATATAGAAGGTGACCGGCAGCAGAAGCGCGATCAGCATCGCGCCGCCAAGTCCGGGGATGGCGCCGACGACAATGCCCAGGAGCACGCCGAGGAAGATGAAGAACATCGGCGCCGGGGCGAGGACGTTCACAAAAGCATCAAGCAGGGGCATCAGGTGGCTCCTATTCCGGCAGGACCACCGACAGCACGTCGGTGAAGGTGTAGGTCAGGGCAAAGCTCATGACGGCGGCAATGACGCCCACGATGATCAGCTTGCGCGCGGAGAGATCGCTCATCGCCGCGCCCAGCGCCGCGAGGAAGGCCAATGTCAGCCAGGTGAAGGACAGCCCCCCAACGGTCAGCGCCGTCAGGTAGGCCAGCGTGATCAGCGCCACCAGGGCGAAACGGAGCCTCTGCGGCCCTTCGCCCGTGCCGGCGCCCGCAGGCCGGCGCGCCTCCGGGCTTGCGGCATCCGCTTCGGCGGCTGGTGCCGCCCGGCTTTCGCGGAACAGCGACACCAGACGCAGCGCCAGCAAGACCAGCAGCAGATATCCCACGTAGCGTGGCAGGCCGGCCGGCCCCAGCGGGTCGAACATCGGCTCTGGCAGCGCCGCCGCCCCGACCAGCAGGGCGACGCCGGTCGCCAGCAACAGCAGCAGGCAAATCGCCTCGCCGCCGCGGTCTTTTGTCAGGAAATTCATTTTCGCTCCTCCCTCGCGACGGTCTCTAGGCCCGACAGGTCGGCAGAGGCGCGCGGTCTTGCAGGTTGATCATCTCGACAACCATGTTGTGCACCAGCCGGGCCTGCTCTGCGGCATATTCCGGCTGTCCCCAAAGGTTTGTCACCTCGTCGGGATCGTTCTTCAGGTCGTACATCTCGTCCCAGTCTTCGCCATAGCGCAGGGTAATGCGCCAGTCCTTTTCGACATAGGTGCGGATTCGCTGCGGCCGTTCGAAGGCCGCCATCCGGCGCTGGCTGTCCTCTTCCACGATCAGCCCCTGCCGCGCGACCGGCTCGAGCGCATTGACCCCCTGGCAGCCGTTGAACGGCTGGATGCCGGCGCGCTCAAGGATGGTCGGGCCGATGTCGATGGCGCTGCGCAGCGCGTCGTCGCCGCGGGCCTCGGGATCGCGCGGATCGGCCCAGATGAACGGCACGCGGATCAGTCCCTGGTAATGCATCAGTAGCTTCAGCATCAGGCCGTGATCGCCCATGTAATCGCCATGGTCGGACGTGAAGACAACGACGGTATCCTCGGCCAGCCCCTGCTCTTCCAATACCTTCAGGATGCGGCCCACCGCGTCGTCGATCATGGTGATCGCACCATAGGTCAGCGCAATGATCTCGCGAGCTTCGCGTTCGGTGACGGCAAAGGGGTCCTGGCCCACCCGCGTCTCGGGCGCTTCGGCCAACTGCCGGCGCAGGTTGTGGATCGGCGGGATATCCCCCTTGCCGAAGGAGCTGGGCAGCTCGATCTCGTCGGGATCATACATGTCCCAGTATTTGCCCGGCGGGGTGAACGGATGGTGCGGATCGGGAAAGGACATCATCAGGAAGAACGGATCCTCCTCGCCCGCGCGCTCCTTGATGTATCGCTCGCATTCACCAGCGATCCAGGAGGTGGGATACAGCTCTTCCGGCACCTGCGTCCGCCAGGCCTGCGGCGCGCAATAGCGGTCGTCGGGCTGCGCGTTTTCCTTGCCGCGCAGGGCCGCGATCTCGGGGTGATTTTTCTTCAACCAGGCCTCGTAGTCGCCAGTCACCTGATCGGCGTGATCATTGGCAATCTGCACATGGTCGAAGCCGTAAAACGGCGTGCGGACCTGATGCGCGGGATCGTCCCGCCAGCGCGTTGCGGTTTCCTGTTCGTAAGGCTCCCCCGCACGCTGGCGCCGGATGGCCTCGCGCAGTTCCTCCGAGGCCTCCTCGAGCCCGGGCTTGACCTGACGTTTGGCGGTGGCGGGCAGACCGGTCATGCCCTGAAGATGCGATTTGCCGATCAGCGCGGTGCTGTACCCCTTGTCGCGCAGGAGATCGACGAAGGTCGTCGCATCGAGCGACAACGGGATGCCGTTGTGCCGCCCGCCGTGCAGGCTCGGCATCCGCGAAGTCAGGATGCTGGCGCGGTTGCACATGCAGATCGGATTGGCGACGTAGAACCGGTCGAACCGTGTGCCGCGGTCTGCCAGGCCGTCGATGTTGGGCGTCCTGACCACCGGGTTGCCATAGCATCCAAGATGATCGGCGCGGTGCTGATCGGTCACGATAAACAGGTAGTTGGGCTTCCGGGTCATGGTCTCTTCCGGCAAATAGGAGGCGGGCGCGGCCCCGGGGGGCCACGCAGGCAGAGGGGCCTGCCGATCCCGGACCGGCAGGCATTGGCAAAGGGGTTACCTGAGGCTGTCGGCGACGGCGGAGAGATCCTCGTAGATGGCTGCCAGATGCGCGTCGAGCGCCTCACCGGCGAGGAATTTCACCTCGTCGCCCTTGGCCTCGATGGTGGTCGCGAACTGCGGGTCGCTGGTCACCTGCTCGAAGGCGCCGGCTAGGGTTTCGACCACCTCATCGGGGGTGCCCGCCGGCGCATACCAGATGTTGTCGAGGCAGGAGACGACATCATGGCCCAGCTCTTTCGCGGTCGGCACATCGGGAAGATCGCCATGGCGCGCCTCGCCGTAATAGACCAGCCCCTTGAGCTTGGGATTGCGGGTCACCGGCGTCGGCACCACGACAGCGGTCTTGGTGTGATTGCCGAGGATCGAGGCGATGCGGTCCGCCCCGCCGCCGGCGTTCACATAGCCCACCTTCATGTCGGCGGCATTGGCAAACATCTCGGTGGTGAAATGCGCGATGCTACCCACCAAGGTGGCCTCCTTGACGCCGCCGGGCGCGGCCCTCGTCTGGTCGATCCAGTCCTGGACGTCGGCTATCCCCGAACCTTCGGCGGTCGCCGTCATCAGGCAGGAAAAGTTGGTCTCGGCCACCGGCACCATCTCGCTGTATTTGAAATCCAGCGTGCCCATCAGCTCGGCGGTCATCATCGTCTGGTGGATATAAAGCAGCGTATAGCCATCGGGATCGGCATCCCTGGCCTGGCGGATGCCGATAGTGGCGGCGCCGCCGGGCACGTTGACGACAACCATCGGCTGTTCCAGCAGGTCCATTTCCTCGATCCGCTGGATCACCAGACGCGCCTTCACGTCGCCCTGGCCGCCAGCGGCAAAGGGCACGATGACCTTGATCGGCTTTTCCGGGTAGGCTTGGGCGGCGGCGGGGCCGGCCGCCGAAACCGACAGCGCAAGCGCGGTGGCGGCGGTGGTGAAGAGACCTTTGATCATACGAAATTCCTCCCTTGCGTATATCTCGGCTTGCCACCGTTCTAAGCGGTCAATACTTGCCGATCCAATAACATCTGGGCGGAATACATATCCAACGGGAATGTATCTGCGATCTCCATCCCGCAACATGGGCGCACGAGACCTGTCCTCGACCCGGTTGGGGAGCGGGCGGCCGAGAACAGGGCCGCGGCGGGCGATCAGGCCTTGATCGCGCCGTCGACGACGAATTCATGGCCGCTGCAATAGCTGGAATCGTCCGACGCCAGAAACAGCACGACCCGCGCCACTTCGATCACCTCGGCGGTGCGGCCCATCGGCACCCTGGCGATGAGCTCTTCGCGCGGGACGCCGTGACCATCCAGCATCGGCGTATCGATGAAGCCCGGATGCACCGAGTTCACCCGGACGTTGGACGGCCCAAGTTCGACCGCCGCCGCCTTGGACATGCCCCGCACCGCCCATTTCGTTGCGCAATAGGCATGCGCTTTGGCCGAGGTCAGCCCGGCAATCGACGAGATATTGACGATGCTGCCCGCCTTCTGCCGCTTCATCGCCGGGGCCACCGCCCGCATGCCCAGAAACACGCCGGTCTGGTTGATCGCCACGGTCTGATCCCAGGCCCGGAGATCGGTGTCCTCGAGCGTCAGCACCCGGAAGATGCCGGCGTTGTTGACCAGCACGTCGATCCGGCCGTGCAGGTCGAGCGTGGTCTGCACCACGCGGGCCCAATCCTCTTCCGAGCTGACATCATGCTGCACGAAGGTGCAGCGCGGGCCGAGCCGGTCGGCGGTGGCGGCGCCCGCCCCGTCATTGATATCGGTGATGACGACACTGGCGCCGGCTTCGATGAACAGTTCGGCTTCGATCGCCCCCTGCCCGTTTGCCCCGCCGGTGATGAGGGCGACCTTGGTGTCGAGGCGGTTCATGTGCTGTTCCTTTGCTGGATTGCCGCAGTCGCGGCCTGGCGCTGCGCGGCTTTCGCGGATGGTACGATTTTCGCGCGCGGTGCGATCAATTGACCCCGTGCCGCGCGCGGCTTAGGCCGGGCCAGTCGATACATGGGCGTGACGAGGTGTGTGATGGCGCGGAAATACGATTGGCGAACCGGCAGCAATGTCGAGGCGACGCTCAGCGTCATTGGCGGCCGCTGGAAGCCGGTGATCCTGTGCAACCTGCTGGTCGGGCGGCTGCGTTTCGGCGAGCTGTGCCGCAACATGCCCAACGCGACCCAGCGGATGGTGACCCTGCAACTGCGCGAGCTCGAGGCCGACGGGGTAATCAGGCGGCATGTCTATGCCGAGGTTCCGCCGCGGGTGGAATACGAGCTGACCGAGTTCGGGCGGTCCCTGGAGCCGGTGCTTTCGGTGATGCGGGAATGGGGCATTGCCTTCAAGGCCCGCAAACTGTCCGAAGAGGCGCAGGCCCACCCCGACGACGCGGCCTGATCGGCGCCAGCCCCGCGGCCGCAGGGCTGGCACGGTGATCATTGGCCGGTAAAGCTGGCGCGTTCGGCCGCGATCTCGGCATTGGCGCGGTCTACCGCGGCCTGCACGAGGTCGTAATATTCGCTGCTGTATTTATCGACGAACCAGTCGATCACCGGCTGCTGGCCCGGCAGGAAGGTGGCCTTTTCCTCTTCGGAGGGGATATGCACCTCGCCGCCGGAGTCGACGAACTTCTGGTATTTTTCGAGATAAAGAGCACCGGGCAAGCCATTGCAGGTCTTGGTCAATTCGTGGAAGCCATCGGCCACGACCGCTTGCAGGTCTGCCGGCAGCGATTGCAGCCAGGTGTCGGACATCCACCAGAAGATCAGGTTGTGGGTGTGGTGGTCGGCGACCGCATATTTGACATAGTCGTTGAGGCTGGTATCGACCACGTCGGACAGCGCGTTCTTGGTCCCGTTGACCACGCCGGTCGCCAGCGAGGTGTAGAGCTCGGGCCAGGGCACCGGCGTCGGATTCATGCCGAGCGCGCTTGCAAATTCCATCGACACCGGCGATTCCACCGTGCGCATCTTGATGCCTTGCAGATCGGCCGCGGTCTTCACCGGCACATTGGTGAAAAAGTCGCGCCAGCCGACGCCGCCGGTCATTCCCATCAGCCGCACCGAACCGGTCGCTTCCAGCACATCGGCGCGCAGCCTCTCGGTCAGCTCGCGATCGGCCATGACCTTGTCCATCACCTGATCGTTGGCAAAAAGGTAGGGGATATCAAAAGCCTGAATTGGGCCAAAGAAATTGGCAATGCCGCCGCCCGACGTCAGGGTCATTTCCAACGTGCCGAATTGCACCGCCTCGACGTTTTCGCGGAAGTTGCCGAGTTGCCCGGCCGGATAATGCTGGACCTCGATGCGGCCGCCGGAGTAGCGCTCGACGTGCGATTTCATCACTTCGGCGCAGGTCGACAGCGGTTGGGTGACGGCGGAGACATGCCCGATTTTTAACGTGTATTCCGCGGCTTGCGCGGCGGATGCCAGCGCGATGGCGCTGCTTAGCCCGATCGCGGCATTTGTGAGTTTTGATGTGACAGACATGATAGGTCCTCCCTTTTGTCTGGTGGGGCCGGCTCAGAGAAAGCCGAAGAGTTTCGGAATGGTCAGCGTCAGTGCCGGGATCATCGAGATCAGGACGATCACCAGGAAATGCACGGCGAGATAGGGCCAGAGTTCGCGCGAGATGACCTCGATGCCGGTGCGGGTCAGACCGGAGGCAACAAAGAGGATCATGCCCATCGGCGGCGTCACCAGGCCCACGGTGACGTTGACGCACATGATGATGGCAAAATGCACCGGGTCGACGCCCACCTGGGCCAGCGCCGGGGCAAAGATCGGTCCGAGGATCAGGATCGCGGGCACGGCATCGAGGAACATGCCGATGAACAGAAGCAGGATATTGACCAGGAGCAGCAGCAGGAACGGATTTTCGGTGATGGTAAAGAGCATCTTGCCCAGCGCCTGCGGCACGCCCGACACGGTGGCCGCCCAGCCAAAGATCGTGGCCGAGCCGACGATCAGCAGGATCGAGGAGGACACCAGCCCGGTGCGGTAGAAGATGCCCACCAGATCCGCCGGCTTGACGGTGCGGGTGATCAGCATCGACAGCACCAGCGCATAGAACACCGCCGCCCCCGCCGCCTCGGTCGGCGTGACGATACCCGAGACGATGCCGCCGAGAATGATGACCGGGGTCAGCAGCGGCAAGAAGGCCGGTTTGAACGCGGTCCAGACCTCGCCCGTGGTGGCGCGGCGATGGGCCTTGGGGTAGTCGCGGCGCTTGCCGATGATCGCGGTGACGATCATCAGGCCCGCGCCCACCATGACCCCGGGCACGATGCCGGCCAGAAACAGCGCCGCGACCGAGACGTTCATGACATAGGCATAGATCACCATGATGATCGAAGGCGGGATGATCGGCCCGATGACCGAGCTGGCGGCGGTGACGGCGGCGGCGAAGGGGCGGGAATAGCCGTCCTTCTCCATCGCCGGAATGAAGATCGACCCCAGCGCCGAAGTGTCGGCCACGGCCGAGCCCGAGAGGCCCGCGAACATGATCGAGGCCACGATATTGGCCTGTGCCAGCCCGGCCCGGACATGGCCGATCAGCACATTGGCGAAATGCACCAGGCTCTTGGTGATGCCCGAGACATTCATCACCTCGCCGGCCAGAATGAACAGCGGGATGGCGAGGATCGGGAATTGCGCGATCCCCCCGAACATGCGCTGCGGCAGCATCTTCATGAAGGTCGCCTGATCGGCCAGCAGGAAGCCCGCCAGCGGCCCGGCCGCCAGGGCAAAGACAATCGGTATCCCGGCAGCCATGAGGACCAGAAAGACCCAGAAGAACGTCAAAGGCATGGTGCAAGTCTCCTCCCAAGAGCCCGCAGCGGCTGCGGTCTTGCGTACGTCAAACGGGGCTGTGCGGCCTCACGTCAGTGAATTGTCGATCATGTTGCCCGGCTCGAGGTCGACCGCGTCGGGCCTGAAGATCCCATGCAGGGCCTTCAGCAGAAACTCGAGCGATATCAGAGCCATAATCGCGCTCCCGAAGGGGATGGCGAAATAGATCCAGAAAAACGACAGCTCGAAGGACGAAGGCTGTTGCTTGCGCGCGATCCAGGCGATGGAATAGCCCTGCCAGACAAAGACACACATCAGCCCGAAGACCACCGCATAGATGATCAGGTAGTTCAGGTTCCGCAGCCGCGGCGGCAGCAGGTTCGGCAGGATATCGAGCGCGATCTGGCCGCGGTTTTTCAGCACGATCGGCGCCGCCACGAAGACCAGCCAGAACATCATGTATTTGCCGGCCTCCTCGTACCAGGGCAGCGAGCTGTTCACCACGTAGCGCCAGAAGACACCGGCAAAGACATTCAGGGTGATCGCCGCCATCAGGAAAATGGTCAGCCATCGCAACAGCTTGCAGATCGTCCTGTTGATCCGGTCGAGACCGCGTGTCAGAGCTGTCATCCTGTCCTCCCACGGGCCCCGCCCGGTATCGAGACGCCCCGCAAGGCTCACAGCGGCCGCCGCGCGAGCGAAAAGCTCTGACCGGTTGGCCCGCCGATTGGCCGCGTCGCCATGTAAAGTGCCAGTTCGCCGACCTCATCGGGATGCTTCAGCCGTTCCCATTCCGGGAATCCCGGCGGCAGGGCCTCGGCAAACCGCTCCAGCACCTCCTCCGGCGGGGTGCGCCGGTCGCCGGGCTTGTCCTTGTTGAGCATGCTGGTCGCCACCGGCCCGGGAATCAGGTTGTTGACGTCGATCCGGCGCGGCCAGAGCTCGTTTGCCAGGGCATCGGTGAACATGTTCATCGCCGCCTTGGACACGTGATAAGCGCTGTTGGCATTGCCCGCGCGCTTGCCCATGCCCGAGGTCACATTGATGATCTTGGCGCCATCCGACATCCCCGGCAGAAGGAAGCGCGTCACCATGTAGGGGCCCCGCAGATTGATCTCGATGGTCTTCCACCAGTTCGCCGGATCGGACTCTTCGATGCGCCCGGTTTCCACTTCGGCTCCGGCGTTGTTGACCAGCAGGTCAACGCAGCCGAACCCGGCAATGACCTGATCGCAGAACGCCGCTGTGACCTCCTGATCCGAAAGATCGACGGCTCCGAGGAGGCACCGCACGCCACAGGCCTCGACCTCGGCTTTCACCGCTTCAAGCTCGGCCAGTGTGCGCGAGCAAATCGCCAGATCCGCCCCGGCGCGGGCGAAATAGAGCGCAATCGACCGGCCGAGCCCTCGGCCCGCCCCCGTCACCACAGCGGTTCTCCCGGCGAGCGGCTTGTCTTCGGACATCGGTTCCTCCCTTTCGCCATCTTCGGCCGCGCGACATGGCGGACCCTGGCAGTGCCGCCGCGCGCGGCGGGCAATCGTTTCCTTCGGCGAGTTTTCCGCGCCGGGTGCAAAAAACTCAAGTACCCACATTTTTGTAAGTATCGAGCGTCAGGCTCCGGTGACTCGCCGCCTTGCAGATACAATAAAACATATATACCTTTATATCAATAGAAATCTCACCCACCAAGCCACGCCCGCCCGGCGGCAGGCCCGGGACGGGATTTCTTCTGAGTGGCCCGTGCCTGAAACAAGACCGGCCACGCCCTTTCGGACATGGCCGCTCTTCGACTGGTAGCTTTGGTCACAGATACGGTTTCAGCGCGATGGATTTCGGCACAAGGTAATGTTCCAGGCTCTCGGGGCCGCTCTCGACGCCATAGCCGCTTTCCTTGACGCCGCCAAAGGGGGTTTCCGGGCTGGCGACGCCGACGGTATTGATGCCCACCATGCCGGCGGCAAGCACCTCTCCGATCCGGCTCGCCCGCTCCAGCGAATTGGTGACCGCGTAAGAGGCCAGCCCCAGGTCCAGTGCATTGGCGCGTTCGGCCACCTCCTCGATCGTAGCAAAGCGGGTCATCGGGGCCATCGGGCCAAAGGGTTCCTCGGTCATGACCAGGCTGTCGTCGGGGGCGTCCTTGATGACGGTGGGGCCATAGAAATAGCCCCGGTTGCCAATCCGCTCGCCGCCGGTGGTGACGGTTGCGCCGCGTGTGCGGGCGTCGTCGACAAAGCCGTCCATCGCGGCCAGCCGCCGGGCATTGGCGAGCGGGCCCATCATGTTGCCCGCCGCCATCCCGTCGCCCACCTTGATCGCCGCCGCACGTGTGGTGAAGGCCGCGACAAAATCGTCGTAGATCGCATCCTGTACAAAGAACCGCGTAGGCGAGATGCAGATCTGGCCGGCGTTGCGGAACTTGCCCGGCACCAGAAGATCGACAGCCCTGGCGATATCGACGTCGTCGAACACCACCACCGGCGCATGCCCGCCCAGCTCCATGGTCAGGCGCTGCATCCGTTCGGCCGCGAGGACCGCCAGTTGTTTGCCGACCGGCACCGAGCCGGTCAGCGAGACCTTGCGGACGATGTCGGAGGCCATCAGATGGCGTGTCACCTGCGCCGAGGGCCCGAAGACCAGCGTCACCACCCCCTCGGGCAGGCCGGCGTCGATCAGCGCCTGCACCAGCAGGACGGCCGCGGCCGGAGTTTCGTTCGAGGCCTTGAGGATCACCGAACACCCCGCCCCCAGCGCCGCACCGATTTTCTTGGCCACGGTGTTGATCGGAAAGTTCCAGGGGGTGATCGCCAGGCAAACGCCGACCGGCTCCTTGACCACGTGATGCCGGACACCGGCGGCGCGGCCTTCGACGATGCGGCCATGCAGGCGCTTGCCCTCTTCGGCGCTGAATTCGAGGATATCGACAACTGTACCGATCTCCATCCTGGCCTCGGCCAGCGGCTTGCCGTTCTCGAGCGTGACGGCGACGGCGATTGTCTCGACCCGCTCACGGATCAGCTGTGCCGCGCGGGTCATGATGGCGGCGCGGTCATATGACGACATGGCGCGCCAGGTGGCAAACCCGCGCGCGGCCGAGTGCAACGCCGCGTCGAGATCCTCGGGCGCGGCCGAGGGCAGCACGCCAAGCACCTCTTCCGTGGCAGGGTTGATGACCTCCTGCGCGGCCCCGGCGGCACCCGCCCTCCAGGCGCCATCGATCAACAGGTTCAGCTCTGGATAGGCGTTCATTATCTCTGTCCTTTTCGTGGGGAGTTCAACCGCCGGCGGCGGGCCCGTCGCGGCGCCACATGCGCGCGTTGCCAAGGCCGCCATTTCAATTGCCATGACCCAGCGAGCCTGAGCGGCACCGCAGGTTGATCAAAACATATATACTTTTAAATGTTTATGCAATACCCGAGATTTTCACCGCATGGCTACGCCGCCGGACCGAAATCCGCGATGGCGCTGAAGTTCTTCAGGTAAGGGCCGCCCGGCCGCAAGCCCTACCCCTCGCACACATCCTCGATCTGGCGCAGGATGCCCATGGTCCGCCCATGTGCGCCCTGCCGGAGTTCATTCTGCGCGCGACGGGCCGCACCGGCGGTCGACGCGGGGCTGAAGACGTCCGGCGTATCTCCTCCACGGCGGCGGAGTGTCAGATACGCCAGGTGTTTGTCGCTCGCGCCGTACTGATATTTGTACGGTTCGTTGCCGTGGCCCAGCTCGTAGCTGGTCAACGCCATGCGGATGGCGGCCTCGATACAGAACGCGTTCAGCAACAAGCCGATGCAGGGCAAGGCGTCGCGGTGATCGCGGGCGGCGATCATGCCGGTCATCGTCTTTTTCCGACGGTCGATCAGCCGGGCCAGAACGCCGATCGGATGCCGATCCCGCCAAAGCACCGGCATGAAGAGGGTGCCCATGTCCTGGCATCTTTCGAGCAGCAAACGCTGCTTCTTTTGATAGCTCCGCATCACCTGCGGCGACAGCGTGTCGCTCCAGCGGGCACGCCACAGATGCTGGAGCGCGTCGGCATTCCGGGCGAAGGTTTCCGGCGTGGTCAGCGTGATGCGGTAAGGGCCGTCGTCCAGATACCTGCGACGAAAGCGGCGGATCTTGCCGCGAATGCTCTTGCTCACCGTCTCATTCAAATAGGCCTCGAAGCTCCCGGGCAAGGCAACGGTCGGCACCCGGAGCTTGTCGGTGCGTCCGGCGTTGTCTGTATAGGGCGGCCAATGGATTCGAAACCGCTCGGGGTCAAAGGCATCGGCGAACCGTCGGGCCCGATGTGGGGCGGCGACATAGCGCAGGGAGAGGCGTTTCCACGGCATCTCTGAAAGGCACTGTGCCAAGGCCGCAAGGGCGGCGTCTTCGCGGTCGGGGTAGCAGAGAAAGCCGGTCGCGTCGCTGAGGCCAAAACGACCGGCCGCATCGTAGCGGGTCTGACAGGTTTCGCTGCTTTCGCTCCAGTGGAAGGAATGGCGCAACGGCAGGATGGCGGCAATCTCCTGCGGATCAGAGCCATCGCGCACGACCAGCACGTGCCAGCTTCCGGGATTGTCGGCGAGCAGGGTTTTCATCCACTCCCAGGAGAGGAAAAACCCCGCATGGGGATCGATCCCAGCAAGCCGCTCCCACCCGCGGCGCAATTTGTTCAGCTCTTCGAGGCGATCGATCACCTCGGTGCGAAGATCGCATCGGGGCGCGGACTCAAGCGCAGCGGTCGCGTTCACGGGGCACCTCTTTCCATGTCTCCGGCGTGACCCTATCAACCAATTGCGGTACGAATGTGCCGGAATTGCAAAGGCCGCAGGCGGATCTGGCGGTCCCTGTCAGCCCTCCGGCGCAGACATCCCCTCGGACACCAGCGCCTCGATCCGCGCGGCGAGCATGTCGGAAAATTCGCGTGCGATCTTGGAGGCCGGCCGGTCCAGCGGGCGGAGCAGATAGATCGTCTGCCAGACCGTCGGCACGAAGCCGACGATATCCAGTTCGTCCCGGTATCGGCTTGCCGTGATGGCATCGATCAGCCCGGCGCCGAAGCCACGGCGCACGAAACCGCAGACCGACTCGAAGGTCTGCGTCTCGACCGCCGTGCCGGGATACCCGACGCCACGCTGGTCAAAGCGCTCGGACAGCTGGATGGCGCTCGGGTGGCCGGCGCTCACGCTGATCAGCGGTTGCGATTGCAGGTCGATGGGCTCCAGCGCCAGCCGGCCCGGCGGCGCCTGCCCGCGCGGAAAAGCGATCATGCAGGGCACCGCGAATTCCCGCACATCAAGGTTGCGTGCCTCGGCCAGCCGGGTCGATATCGCCAGATCGAAATCATGGGTCTGCAACAGCCCGGTCATCATTTCGGAGCGCCGCGCCTGAAGGTGGACCCGAACCGATGGCCGGTCGGCCAGAAAGTCGCTCAGCGCCTCGGGCAGAAAATCGATGGCGATATCGGGATAGGACACCACGACCAGATCGCCCCGGCGATTGTCGCGGATCTGCCGCGCCCGGTGTTCGGTCAGCTCGACGCTTTCCAGGGTGCGCTGCACGTCCGGCATCAGCACTTTCGCCTCGGGCGTCGCCACCAGCCGCCCCTTGACCCGTTCGAACAGCTTGAATCCCAGCGCATGTTCGAGGTTGGCGATCAGGCTGCTTGCCGAAGGCTGCGCTATGCCCAGCGATTCCGCCGCCTGAGTCATGTTTCCGCTCATCATCACGGCACGCAGGCATTCAAGCTGACGAATATTGATCACAGTTAAAGTCCATAGTTTTTACCTATGAGTGGCGCAAAATTTAGTATTATCTTCTATTGAAGACCCTGTCTACGCTTTCTGCAAGCGGTCGTTCCCGCGACTCGCAAGATGCGTAACAAGGATCTGGGAAAACCATGTCAGGATTGTCGGAACTCACCAATCGCGGCAGCTATGCGCTGGCCCCCGAACTCGTGCTGACGCCCGAGGGCGCGCTGAGCGACATGGTGGTACAAGTCCGCGACGGTGAGATCGTGCAGGTCGGGCCGCGCGGTCTGGTTGCAGCCGGCACCCCCGTCGTCGATCTGCCCGAACGCGCCATCGTGCCGGGCTTTATCGATGCGCACACCCATCTGGGCCAGGCCTTCGGCAAGGCGATCACCGGCGGCGAACCGGCGCAGATCTGGCGCCGCATCTGGACGCCGATGGAAGGCAGTTATGACGCCGAGACGGTCTATGTCTCGGCCAAGTGGATGTTTCTCGAGGCGCTGCGTGGCGGCTTTACCGGCATCGTCAATTTCGCGGTGCTCGATGGCGAAAAGGCCGCTGCGCTGCATCAGGCCGCGACCGACGTGGGCATCCGGCTGGTCTCTGCCACCGGCGCGGCGCTGCCGGTCGACGGCACGAGACAGCCCTCGCCCTGCGACATCGCCAAGGCCATCGACGGCGCGCTCAAACAGGCCGAGGCGCATATCGCCACCTGCAAGGGCCAGCCGCTGATCACCCCCTCGCTCTGCGTTCCCGCGGTGCAGAGCGCGCCGGGCGAAATGCTGCGCGCCCTGTCGGACTACGCCGCAGCGCATGACGTGTTGTTCCAGATCCACACCAACGAACACCATGTCGAGGTGCACTGGAGCGTCTGCACCCATGGCAAGCGCCCGCTGGAATATTTCGCCGACCACGGTGCCGTCGGTCCGCACACGCTCCACCATCATTGCACCCTGGTCACCGACCGCGAGATCGAGATCCTGCGCGAGACCCGTTCGGCGGTCAGCTACAACCCGCTGGCCAGCGCCTGGAAAGGCGACCGTATCGCCCCGGCGCTGGGCTTCGCCGCGCGCGGCGTGCGCTTTGGCATCGGCACCGACAGCACCCGCTCGGACGCGCTGCGCCTGCTGGAATCGGCCGAGACTGCGCAGCGGTTTTCACAAGGCATGCAGAACGCCGATTTCTCCTGCGGCGCGGCCTGGACCTGGATCGACGCCGCCACCCGCGGCAGCGCCGATGCCGCCGGCCTTGGCGATGTGACCGGGCAGATCGCCCCGGGCCAGCGCGCCGATTTCCTTGTGCTCGACCGGCGCCAGCCCGAAGTCACCCCGTCCTGGGATTTCGAATGGGAGCTGGTACGGCTCTACAACCGCGACCAGATCGAGGCCGTCGTCGTCGACGGCCGCTGCGTGATGGCGCAATCCCGCCCGGTGGGCTGGGACGCCGAAGACTTTCTGAAGACCAACCGGAAACGCGCGCGCGACGCCGTCGGCGCCGCGCCGATCATCCGGTGTCATGGCCGTTCGGCCGATTTCCGGAACAGATGAAAGGGCATCGCGATGGAAACTCACCTCAAGAAATACGGCCAGCTCGCCGTCTCGCTTTCCGGCGTGATCGCGGTCTGGTGGATCGTCTCGGGCTTCGGGCTCGTCAACCAGAACCTCTTTCCAACGCCACCACAGGTATTGGCCGCCGCGGTCGAGCTCTACCGTGACGGGGTGCTGATCTCCGACCTTCAGATCTCGCTCAAACGCGCCGCCATCGGTTTCACCATCGGCTCGACGCTGGGGGTGCTGATCGGGCTGCTCACCGCGCGGGTCTTTGCCTTCTCGGTGGCGCTGGAACCCTTCCTGACGCTGCTCAGGCCGATCCCCGCCATTGCGCTGGTGCCGATCGCCATCGTCTGGTTCGGCATCGGCGAGGGATCAAAGTACTTCGTGATCTCCTACACCGTGTTCCTGGCTGTCTGGCTCAACACTCACGCCGGCGCCTCCTCCGTCGCCGGCACCTATATCCGCGCCGCGAGGTCGCTGGGCGCCAACCGGTTCCGCGAGTTCTTCGAGGTCGTCGTGCCCGCCGCCGCGCCGCATATCGTGGTGGGACTCCGCCTCGGCGCCGCCCTGGCCTTTCTCAGCCTCGTCGCGGCGGAACTCAGCGGCGCATCCTCCGGCATCGGCTTCCGCCTTCAGGACGCCCGCCAATTCATCCAGACCGACCGGATGTTCGTGGGGCTCATCGAGCTCGGCATCCTGGGCGCCCTGCTCGACTCGGTCTTTGTCCTCATCAGCCGCCGGCTGGTCCATTGGGAGAGCGCATGATGCAGAATGCAGCACTGAAAATCGTCGAGGAACCTCAGACCATGACCAACACCGAGGTCGGCAGAATTGACGTCGAGAACGCCGCCGTCACCTTCAAGGGCCCCAAGGGCAAGAAGATCGAAGCCCTCGCCCCCACCGACCTGGTGATCGACCCCGGTTCTTTCGTCTCGCTGATCGGCCCGTCGGGCTGCGGCAAGTCGACCTTGCTGAATGCCGTCGGTGGCTTCGTGCCGCTCTCGGGCGGGGTCATCAAGCTCGATGGCGAGCCGGTGACCGGCATCAACCCCGACGTCGGCGTGGTCTTTCAACAATACGCCCTGTTCCCCTGGTTCACAGCGCTCGGCAACGTGATGTTCGCGCTGAAACGCTTTCCGATCTCGAAGCAGGAGCGCCGCGATCGCGCCATGGCAGCGCTGAAGGAAGCCGGGCTGGAAGGCCGCGAGGCCAATTATCCCGGCCAGCTTTCCGGCGGCATGCGGCAGCGGGTGGCGCTGGCGCGGACCTTCGTGACCTCGCCCAAGGTGCTCTTGATGGACGAACCCTTCGGCGCGCTGGATGCGCAGACCCGGGTGGTGATGCACGAGATCCTGCTTCGCGTCTGGGAGGCGCACAAGGCCACGGTGATCTTTGTCACCCATGACGTGGATGAGGCGCTGATCCTGTCCGACCGCGCCCACATCATGAGCGCCGGGCCGGGGCGCATCATCGAAACCATGGAAATCACCGACGAGCGCCCGCGCCGCGCCCATGAGGTGACCGAAAGCTTCCTGAAGAACCGCAACCACATCATCGGCCTTCTGCGTCAGCCCGGCGCCGAGGATCATTGAACAAGACACAAACCAACAGGAGGAAACAATGCACCATATTCTGAAATCCACCTTTCTTGCCGGCAGCCTCGCCATCCTGGCGACCGGGGCCACCGCGCAGAACACCGAAATCACCTTCGGCGGCGGCGCCTATCTCGACATTCCGCAGCTGTCCGTGGCGATGGATCACGACCTTTTCGCCAAACACGGGCTTGACGTGAATGTCATCCCCTTCCAGTCCGGCCGCGCCGCCTTTGAGGCGCTGCTTGGCGGTCAGCTCGATGTCGCGGTCATGGCCGAGTTTCCCGCCGTCATCGGCGCCATGCGCGAACAGGACTTCAAGGTCATCGCCGGCTTGTCGCAATATCGGGCGACGCGCATCATCCACACCGGCGGCCCCGAGATCGACAGCGTGGCCGATCTGGCCGGCAAGCCGATTGGCGTGACCGCCGGCACCAATGTGCATTTCTGGCTCGAAAACGAATTGAAGGACGCCGCGATCGAGGCCGAGATCGTTTCGGTCGGCCCGCCCGATATCGTGCCGGCCCTGTCGCGCGGCGACATCTTTGCCGGCGCCATGTTCCCGTCTTTCTACGGCGGCGCCAAGGAGACCCTCGGCGAGAAATATCGGGAAATCCCGATCTCCAGCTACAACACCCATTTCATCCTTGTCGCCACGCAAGAGCTGATCGACGACGACCCGGCGGCGGTCTCTGCCGTTCTGACCGCATTGCTTGAGGCCGAACAGGTCGTGACCTCTGATCCCGCAGCCTCGCATGAAGCGGTCTCGCGCGTGCTGGGCGGCACGTTGAAGCCCGACGAAGTGGCCGAGGCCTCGGCCAATTATGCCTTCGAAATCGGGCTGGATGATGCGTTGATCGATCTGATGGTCGAGGAAGGCGTCTGGATCAACGCACGCGGTTCGATCAAGGGCGAGGTTCCGACCCGCGCGTCGATCGGCGCCTATGTCGACGGCAGCTTCCTGTCCGACATCGATACCGGTCGGGTCGCGTTGAACTGATCTCGCCACAGCTCCCCTTCTGGCCGGGTCACCGCGGTGATCCGGCCCTTTTCATGGACTTGCCTCATGGATCCTGCGCTTCTGACATTGCTCGGCCTCGCGGTTTTTGGCGCCGCCACGCTTCAGGCGGCCACCGGGATCGGCTATGGCGTCATCGCCGGGCCGATCTTTCTGGTCGCGCTGAACGGCGCCGAGGCGATCCAGATCAGCGCCCTGCACAACCTCGCCATCGCACTCATCCTGGCCCCGATGCTGCGCGGCGGCGTGGAAAAGCGGGTTCTGCTCTGGTTGATGGCCGGCAGCAGTGCCGGGATCGCCTTTGGCCTCGGCCTGCAAAGCCTTTTGAACGTTGCCGCGTTGAAGCTGGTTGCGGCTGCCATGGTGGCATTTGTCGCCTTCACGCTTGTCGCCGACATGCGCCGGGCGTCCGGGCGGGCAAAGCCGCCGCCGGCCGCCGTGGAAACCGCCTCCATCGGAACGCTGGCGGGGATCATGGGCGGGATGCTGGCCATGCCGGGGCCATTGGCCGCCACCTGGATGTCGCTGCGCGCCTTCGACAAGACTTCGGTGCGCGCGACCATCCTCGCCTTTTTTGTTTTCGCCTATGGCGCAAACGTGCTGACCTATACGCTTGTGTCGGGCTTCGGCACAGAGACATTGAAGCTGGCGGCATGGCTCGCGCCGGCGCTGATCCTGGGCATCGCCGCCGGGTCGGGCGTGTCCCGGAAACTGTCCGAGGCGCTGTTTCGCAAAGTTCTGCTGGTGGTGCTGACGGCGACCACGGCCATGCTGCTGCTCAGCCTCTGACCGAAAGGCGCAGGGCGCGGTTGCATCCTCGGGCCGGGCAACAGCCTGTGTTGCGCCGCTGTTGCGCCTGCAACATGCCGCAGCGCAGAGCGCATTTTCCCCGGCCCGAACCGCAGGCTTTGATGGATCGGCAGCGGGCGGCACCGCGATACTCCTCGCACATCCACGTGCATCAGGAGGAGGAACACGATGCTCGATTCAACGGTGACACACCGCACCCAGCTGGTCCTGGACAGTTTCAACGCCGCCCTGGAGGAGGGCGACGTCAGGCGTGCCAGCGATCTCTTTGCCACCGACAGCTACTGGCGCGATCTGGTGGCGGTGAGCTGGAACCTCAAGACCGTCGAAGGCCCCCCGGGCGTCGCCGAGATGCTGACCCGTCAGCTGGCGCACACCCGCCCCGGCAATTTTCAGCTTCAATCCGGCGAACTGCCGGCCGAAGACGGCGGCGTCATCACCGCCTGGATCACCTTCGAGACCGCAGCGGGGCGCGGCTGGGGGCTTCTGCGGCTCAAGGACGACCGGATCTGGACGCTGCTGACGGCGCTGACCGAGCTGAAAGGCTTCGAAGAAAATCGCGGCACGCGACGGCCGATCGGGGCCGAGCACGGCGCGAAAAAGAACCGCGCGAGCTGGAAGGAAAAGCGCGAGGCCGAGGCGGCCGAGCTGGGATATGACAAACAGCCCTATACGGTGATCATCGGCGGCGGTCAGGGCGGCATCGCGCTGGGTGCGCGGCTGCGCCAGCTCGGCGTGCCGACCATCGTGCTCGACAAGCACAACCGCCCCGGCGACCAATGGCGCAACCGCTACAAGTCGCTCTGTCTGCATGACCCGGTGTGGTACGACCACCTGCCCTATATCAAGTTCCCCGACAACTGGCCGGTGTTCACCCCCAAGGACAAGGTCGGCGACTGGCTCGAGATGTACACCAAGGTCATGGAGCTGAACTACTGGACCCGCTCGGAGGTGCAGCAGGCCAGCTATGACGAGGACACCGGAAGCTGGACCGTGACGGTGAACCGCGACGGCGAAACGCTCACCCTGCGCCCCACCCAGCTTGTGCTGGCGACCGGCATGTCGGGCAAACCGAACCTGCCCGACTTCCCCGGCATGGAAACCTTCAAGGGCGAGGTCCAGCATTCCTCGCAGCACGACGGCCCCGACGCCTGGACCGGCAAGAAGGTCGTTGTGGTCGGCTCCAACAATTCCGCCCATGACATCTGCGCCGCGCTCTGGGAGGCGGATGCCGATGTGACCATGGTGCAGCGCTCCTCGACACATATCGTGCGCTCGGAGACGCTGATGGATATCGGTCTCGGCGGGCTTTACTCCGAAGAGGCCGTGGCCAACGGGGTGACCACCGAAAAGGCCGACATGATCTTTGCCTCCCTGCCCTACAAGATCATGCATGACTTCCAGATCCCGCTTTACGACCAGATGCGCGAGCGCGATGCCGAGTTCTACGCCGGGCTGGAGAAGGCCGGTTTCGAGCTCGACTGGGGCGACGATGGCTCGGGGCTGTTCATGAAATACCTGCGCCGCGGCTCGGGTTACTACATCGATGTCGGCGCCAGCCAGCTGATTATCGATGGAGAGGTCAAGCTGGTGAAAGGTCAGGTCGATCATTTCGAGGAAGATGCCGTTGTTCTGGCAGACGGCACCCGGCTCGAGGCCGATCTGGTGGTGATGGCGACGGGGTATGGCAGCATGAACGGCTGGGCCGCCGATCTGATCTCTCAAGAGGTCGCGGACAAGGTCGGCAAGGTCTGGGGCCTCGGCTCCGACACCACCAAGGATCCCGGCCCCTGGGAGGGCGAACAGCGCAACATGTGGAAACCCACCCAGCAGGAAAATCTCTGGTTCCACGGCGGCAACCTGCACCAGTCGCGGCATTATTCGCTCTATCTCGCGCTGCAACTGAAGGCCCGGATGGAGGGCCTCGATACCCCCGTCTACGGGTTGCAGGAGGTGCATCACCTGTCGTGATGCCCGGGCGCCCGGGCCCGCTCCCGGCCCGGGCGCATTTTCCCCCTCACGGCCGAGCCCTGGCGCTCATGACGTGCCGAGGAACCACAATCCGCCCAGGAAGAACCCCGCCAGGATCAGCGTCTCGCAGATCACCAGCGCAAAGGCTTGCCCGCCGACGTCCTGCACCTGTTTCCACGAGGTTTTCATTCCTACCGCCGAGACTGCCGTGAGCAGCAGCCATCCCGAGGCGTCGCCGATCGTCCGCGTCAGGCCCTCGGGCATCGGTGTCACCGAATTGATCATCGCAAAGCCCAGGAAGGCCAGGACGAAGCCCGGCAGCAGCGGCGCCCTTTGCCGGGTGGCGCCAACCCTGCGTGCGGCGAGCGCGATCAGGAAGACCACCGGCGCCAGCAGCGACACGCGCATCAGCTTGACCACCGTCGAGACGTCGCCGGTCTCTTCCGACATGGTGTAGCCCGCGCCCACCACCTGGGCGACATCGTGGATCGTGCCGCCGAGAAACAGGCCGGCGGCGCGCGCGTCAAAGCCGAGCAGGGTCATCAGCATCGGATAGACGACCATCGCCACCGTGCTGAGCAGGGTCACGCTGATCACGGTAAAGACGAGGTTGCGTTCGGAATTCTCATTCCTGGGCAGGACCGCTGCAAGGGCCATGGCCGCCGACGCGCCGCAGATCGCCCAGTTCCTCGCTCAACCGGTCCATCGGTTCGAGCGGCGTCGGCAGATGTCGCGCAACTCGCTGTGCGAAACCGCACTTTCGAGCGGTATCAAGGAGCTGGTGCTGAAAGGCCTGGGCTTGGGCTGGCCGCCGCTGAGCATGTGTTACCGCGAGCTGGAAAGCGGCGACATCCTCTCGACCGCGCATCACCTCGGGCATGAGGACATCGAGATGGTGCTCTATGCCAATACCGAAAACGACGCCGCCATCGCGCTGGTCGACCATTGGCAGAAGGCGTTCGCGCTGCGACCGGCCGAGCTGGACGGACCCCCGTGATCCTTGGGCCTGCGGGCAATTGTCTCGACACCGCCGCACAGCGAGGATAGCTGTTGCAGAAACTGCGGACGAGCCAGATGGTACCTTTGGAAACTCTCTTCAACCGCGCGCTTGACGCGGTGGTCGGCATGGACGAATCCGGGCACGTCACCGCGTGGAACGGCTCTGCCGAAGAGATCTTCGGCTGGTCCCGGGAGGAAGCCCTGGGCGCCTCGATGGGCGATCTGATCGTTCCTCCGCAATATCGAGAGGCCCACGCCCGGGGCCTGGCGCATTACAACCGCACGGGCGAAGGCCCGGTTCTCGAACAACGTATCCAGATCACTGCCATGCACCGCGACGGGCATGAGTTTCCCGTCGAACTGTCGATCTTTCCGATGCGCGAGGAGCGCTGCTTTTACGCCTTTATCCGCAGCATGGTCGCCGAAGAGGCCGCTCGCCGCGAGCAGGAATTCCGCGCACGCGAGGCCGACGCGCTCCTGGCGGTGGCGCAGAAGTTGCTGGACGATGTCTCGCTCGACGAGTTCACCCAGTTCTGCCTCGACACCGTCTGCTCGGTCTCGGGCATGAAGGCGGGGCATTTCCACGTGGTGCGCGGCACCGGCCGCCAGGCCCGCCTGCATCCGACGGGCATCTGGCACCTCGCCGATCCGCGCCTCGCCCCCGTTGTCGAGGTCACCGCCCCGCTGCGCTTTCGCCGGGGCGAGGGGCTTCCCGGGCGGGCCTGGCAATCCGGCCAGCTCGAGGCGCTGGAGAACCTCTCCGCCTCCGATCAGTTCGTCCGGCGCGATACCTTTTCGCAGGTCGGCCTCACCCGGGCGGTTGCCCTGCCGGTGTCGCAGGGCGGCCAGGTGCATGGCGTGCTGGAGTTCTTCGGCACCGAAGAGGCTCGGCTCGACAGCGAGCTGCTGCGCATGTTGCAGACCATCGGCAGCCAAATCGGTGTCGCCATCCGACGCAAGGAAAGCGCCGAGCACCGCGAGACCCTGCGGCGCGAGATGAGCCACCGGGTGGGCAACAGCCTGACCGTCCTGGCCTCGATCTACCGCAGCTGCTCGAAAGTGGCCAAGGACAAGGCAGAGCTCGACGAGGCCTTTCTGGGCCGGCTGATGGCCGTCGGACGGGCCAATCGCATCGCCGTCGAGGACGGCGGCCAAGGCCTCGCGCTGCCGGCCCTGATCCGGGCCGCGATCGGGATCCTGCCCGACCATGGCAGCATCACGATCGAGACACCCGAACTTGTCGTCGGTGGCGAGACGGTCATGCCGCTGGCGCTGGTGCTCAACGAATTGGCGACCAACACACTGAAACACAACGCGGCCTATGAAGACGCGCGCCTGTCGATCTGCGGCCGTTACGACACGACGCAGGGCCATCTCGTGCTCGAATGGCGCGAAACCCGCAACGCGCCGCTTGCCTCGACCCCGAGCGATCCTGAACGCATCGGCTTTGGCACCCAGCTCATTCAGCTCATGGTCGAAGGGCGGTTGGACGGCACCTGCGAGCGAAAGCTGGACGAAACCGGCTTCCTCTGCACCCTGCGCCTGCCAACGGATCGTATCGCCGCTTCGGCGGACCCGGCGCCGCCGGGCTAGACCGGTCAAGACCGCCTCCGGCGCGCTCGGCCTGGTCCTCCGGCCGGTGGTCCGCATCGTGGCGATCCAAACCGGTTTCTTCACCCCCTACCGATGTGGGCGCCCTCAGCCCAAGTCCCGGCTTTGGGGGGTCGACCACCAGAACAAGGTGGGCCGATTATTCGACGCCCGCCCCGCGCCTTTGTTCAGAAATCCCCGGGCGCGCATTGCAGACAGACAAGCCCTTCGGCCCGCCAGGCGTCGACGACGGAGCTTCGGTCATCGATGATCAGCCAGGGAACAAGCCCGTCCGCCTTCATCTCGGCCAGCGCGCGGCGTTTGACGTCGGGGTCGCTGGCCGCGTCCTGGTCTTCCCCCCGCAGGTAAAGCCCGTCGAACGGCAGATCGTGCTTGTGCAGCCAGGCAATCGTGTGGTCGGCCCAGCCCCGCGGCCGGCCCGAGCAGATCACGATGGTTTCGCCGCTTTCCTTCAGCCGCTGCATCAATCTGGCGATCGGCGCGATCAGCGGAGCATCGGCCATGGCGAGGTGAAACTCCTCCCATTGCTTTTCGATCCCATGCACCAGATGCCCCAGTTTGCCGGCATCGAATTCGGCCAGGGTTCCATCGACGTCAAACACCACGCAGGGGGTGGCAACGGCATCTTTCATAGCTCTTTCTCCTCGAATTGGCCGCCGGATCGCTGAAACAGGATCGGGACGGCATTGGCGGGCCGCGCTCCGACGCCGCCGCCGGTCCAGAGCAGCCGGGCGGCGCGGATCACGCCGGAATGGCACACCAGAACGGGCAAGGCGGCGCCGGATGCGGCGCAGATTTCACAAATCGCCTGATGCACCCGGGCTTGCATCCCGGGCCAGCACTCACCGGTCTCCGGGGTGTCCTCGCGGCGGGGCTGGTCGGCCAGGGGGCGGCCTTCGAACACCCCCCAGTCGCGCTCGCGCAGCCCGTCGTGGCAGGTGAAGGCCAGACCGGGAAAGCCCAGGTCGCAGGTCTCCCGCGCGCGCGACAGCGGGCTGGAATACAGGGCGATCCGCATGGGCCAGGCACGGTCGGCCAGGGCACGGGCCTGCGCGCGGCCGCGCTCGGTCAGCGCCACATCGGTGCGCCCGGCAATGCAGCCATCGGCATTGGCCGTGGTCTCGCCATGGCGGATCAGGCAGAAGCTGCGGGGCGGCGGCGCGACGTCGGTCACAGCCGCACCGGATCGTGCAGGAAAATCTCCACTCCGAGATCCTCGATCAAGTAGTCCTCGGGCTGAGCGCAGAACGCCGGGGCAAACCGTTTCGCGCAGAGCCGTTCGAGCATCCTGACCTGATCGCGAAACGGCGGATGCACGTTCCAGCGCTGAAAATATCCGCCCGGCACGCGACAGATAGCCCGCGCATGGGCGGTCATGTGACCGGTAAAAACCACATGCGCATCACGGCCCAGACGCCCGCTTTCATGCCAGGCCCGGACATAGCCCCAGGCCGCGCCGCCATCGGCATTCGGCGTGTCGCAGACCAGAAAGCGCGCCTGATCCATCGGCCCGCGCGACAGCAGCGGTGCGATCTCCTGCACCGCCGGGCCTAGCGCGGCGCTGGCCAGGGCGGCGCGCAGGGTTGCCTGGCATTCGGGATCGAACATGACGCTCTCGACCCCGTAGCGCCGGATCAGGTGCAACGCCATTTCGCCGGCGCGTCCCGAGGGCGGCACCGGCAAAAGCACCTGGCCTTCCAGCCCGTCGAGCAGCGCATCCAGCGCCGCAAAGCGCTCTGATTGCGGCACGTCGTCGAGATGGTAAGAGCAATCGAGAATGGCGGTGGCCGCCGTTGGGGGCGGATCAAAGGGGAACCAGTCGGATTCCTCGGACCAGTCGCCGGAATAGAACACCCCCTCTCCCAGCGCGAAATGCATCCAGACCCCGCCCAAGGCATGGCCGTTGCGCCCGGTGGTCAGGCGCACGCCATCGATAACGGTTTCGCCCTGTTCGGGCAGCAGATGCACCTCGGCCGCGGGCGGCAGGGCGCGGGCGGTCTGGGCGGTGGCAAAGATCGGCAGACCGGCCTCCACCGCATGCGAGGCGCCGCCGATATGATCGATGTGGTCATGGGTGATGAACACCGCATCCGCACCGTCGAGCCAGGCGGGATCGAAATGGGCATGGGCTTCGGGGCCGAAGCCGCAATCCAGCAGCCAGCGCCGGTCGCCGAGGTTCAGTTGCATGCAGGCGGGGCCCTTGTCGCCGATGCCGGAAAGGAGTCTTACGCTTTGCATTCAGTCCTCGGAAAACGCCCATGGGGTGGTGATGGTCAGGCCGAGTTGGGCGCCGACATCGAATTTTGCCCGCGTCTCGGCGAGCAGCCGGGTGCCGCAGTCGGCCACGGTTTCCAGCAGGTATTTCCCGCCCAGATAGGTGACCCGCGCGACCCTGGCCCTGAGATCGCCGGTCTCGGTGATGGTCAGGTTCTCCGGGCGCAGGCAGACGTGGTCGATGCCGCCGCCGTTCCGGCCGCTCTGCACGGCGATCCGCGCGCCCAGCACCTGGGCATGGACCGCGCTATCGGTCGCTTCGACCGCCTGCACCGGAACCACCGTGCCACGGCCGACGAATTCGGCCACAAACCGGTTGCGCGGGCGCTCATAAAGCGTCTGGGGCGTGTCGAATTGCTGGATCGTGCCACGATCCATCACCGCGATCCGGTCGGCCATGGCCATGGCTTCGGCCTGGTCGTGGGTGACATAGACCATGGTCGCGCCAGTGCGCCGGTGGAAATCGGTGAACACCCCCTGCATCGAGGCCCGAAGCGCCACATCCAGGTTGGCCAGCGGCTCATCCAGCAGCACGGCGTCGGGATCGGACACCAGACAGCGCGCCAGCGCCACCCGTTGCCGCTGCCCGCCGGAGAGTTCCGACGGCATGCGGTTGGCGTAGGCGCCAAGCCCGGTGGCGGCCAGCGCCGCCTCGGTCTGCTCGGCAATCTGCGCCCGGGCCAGCCGGCGAATTTCCAGCGGATACGCGATGTTGCGGCGCACGGACATATGCGGCCAGAGCGCGTAGGATTGGAACACGAAGCCGATGTTGCGACGCTCTGGCGGCACCATCGCGCCGCTGCCGGCATCGGCCATGGTGCGCCGGCCAATGCCGATCTGCCCGGCGCTCGGCATCTCGAAGCCGGCCAGAAGCCGCAGAAGCGTGGTCTTGCCGCAGCCCGACGGCCCCAGCAGCGCAATGAATTCCCCGTCTTCGAAGCGGGTGGTGATGTCGGACAAGGCGGGGGCGCCCGCAAATGTCTTGCCGACCGACGACAGGCTTATGTCTGCCATGGAACAACTCCTTTCGGAAAACGGCGCGAGAACAGCTCGATCAGGGCCATCAGCGCCATGACCACAAACACGATGGTCATCGCCAGGGCACTGGCCATCGCGGTTTCGCCGCTGTCATCGAGATTGAAGATCACCACGCCCAGGGTCTCGGTGCCCGACGACCACAACAGCGCCGAGACGGTCAGCTCGTTGAACGCGGTGAGGAATACCAGGATCGCGCCGGCGGCGGCGGCGGGAGCGGAAAGCGGCAGGATCACGTCGCGCAACCGCTGGAACAGCGAGGCGCCGACCGATTGCGCCGCTTCTCCCATCGCCGGGTCGAGCTGTTTGAGGCTGGCCTGCACCGGGCGGAACATGACGGCGAAGAACCGTGCCAGATAGGCCAGGAAAATGATCCAGATCGTGCCGTAGAGCGTGGCCTCGGTAAATGGCAGCTTGATCAGCAGCAGGATCATCGCAATCGACAGCACCACGCCGGGCAGCGCATAAGGCAGGTCGAGCAGGCTGTCGAAGAGCCGCGACAACCGGGTCGGATTGCGCTCCATCAGCCAGGCCAGCGGCAGGCAGAGCGCCATCAGCACCAGGGCCGCCCCGAAGGCGAGACCAAAGGAATTCGCGAAGGCCCGGGCCGTCACCGGCTGACGCAACAGCACCTCGGACCACGACGCCAGGGTCACCGTATCGAGGCGCAGCGGCACGCCGTAGGCCGGCACCAGCGAGGTCGCCAGCAGGCCGAACATCGGCAGCACCAGAATCGCGCAGACCACCGCCCAGAGCAGGATCTCCACCGGCAGCCGCGCCGCGCCCAGCGGAATGGCGAGCGGCCGCGAGGTCGCGCCGACCAGATGGACCTTTTGCCGCGACTGGAAGAACCGCTGTACCAGAATGCCTGCCACCGCCACCGTCCCGATCAGCATGGCCAGCACCGAAACCTCGGCCAGCACGCTGGTGCCCATGCCGGCGAGCTTCTGATAGACCAGCGTCGGCAGCGTCGCATAGCCCGCCGGAATGCCCAGCATGGCCGGAATGCCGAAATTGCCGAGCGCGGTGACAAAGGTGATCGCGGTGCCGGCGGCCAGGCTCGGCAGCGTCAGCGGCATCACCACCTGCCACCAGGTGCGCAATCCCCGCGCGCCGCTGATCCGCGCCGCTTCGACCACCTCCTGCGGGATCGCCCGCAGCCCGGCACGCAGGGTCAGGAAGATGATCGACATGTGCTGAATGCCCAGCAGCAGGATGATGCCCTCGGCGGAATACAGTGGCTGCGGCGCGCCCAGCGGCGGCGCCAGGCCCAGCGTCTTGAGCAGCACCGACGACGGCCCCATGATCTGGGTCCAGGACAGCGCGGTGATCTGCGGCGGGATCATCATCGGGATCATCAGGCAGAAGACCAGCGCCGCCTTGGCCCGCAGATCGGTCAGCGCCACCAGAAAGGCAAATCCCGCGCCCAGCACCAGCGACACCAGGGTGCCAAAGCCCGCGGTGATCAGCGAATGTTTCAGCGCGCTGAGCGTCGCGGGCTGCGACAGGACCCCGCCCATCAGCGCCAGACCGGGTGTCCCCTGATCGGTCATCCCTTCGACAAACAGCCGCAGGACCGGCGCCAGCGTAAGGCAGATCGCCACCACCAGAATGGCAGAGAGCAGCCGGCCTTCCGACCGGCTGCCTCCCGTTTTCGTCGCCAGACCCATTATTCGGCGCCGAACAGCTCTGCGAATTTCGCCTTGTTGGCTTCGGCGTTCTCCAGCGCGACCGCCGGGTCGAAGGCCATCAGCGCGATGTCTTCCCGCGCCGGAAAGCCCGCGGGCACGCCCATGCCGTCGCGCGCCGGAATATAGCCCATGTCGAGCACCAGCTCCTGACCGGTTTCACCGAGCAGGAAATCGACGAATTTTTGGGCGCCTTCGACGTTCTTGGCCGAGGACATGATCGCCACCGGCTCTGTCACGTAAGACACGCCCTCTTCGGGAAAGACGAACTCGACCGGCGAGCCATCGGCCTTGTTGCGGATGGCGAGGAAGTCGACGACCATGCCATAGGGTTTTTCGCCTGCGGCCACCGCCTTGAAGGTGCCGCCGTTGCCGCCCTGGGCGCGGGCATCGTTCGCGGCCAGCGCACCGTAGTAATCCCAGCCGAGGCTTTCGTCGCCCGTCAGGGTGGCAAGATGGATCAGCGCCGCACCGGAATAGAGCGGCGACGGCATCGCGATCTGGCCCTTGAGCGCGGCATCGGACAGGTCGGCCCAGGAGGCTGGCGCCGTCTCGACGCCGGTGTTGTAGACGATGCCGGTGGTGATCAGCTTGGTCGAGTGATAGTATCCCTCGGCCGAATAGAGCGCGGCGTCGTAATTGGCGGCCTCGGGCGATTGATAGGCAGTCAGCAGCCCCTCTTGCGCCATGCCTTCCAGCGTCACGGTATCGGCGATCAGCAGAACGTCGGGCTGCGGGTTGCCGGCTTCGATCTCGGCGCGCAGACGGGCCATCAACTTGGTCGTGCCGTCACGGACCCATTCCACTTCGGTGCCCGGATTGGCCGCCTCGAAAGCATCGACGGTCTGTTGCGCATCGGCGTTCGGCTGGGAGGTATAAAGCGTGATCGTGTCTGCCATGGCGGTGCTGGCCATGAGGGCAAAGGCGGTCGTGGTGAGGAAGATCTTCATGGGGCTCTCCTGGAGATGCAGCTTTCGTTCGAAAGTGGTTCACGAGGGCCTTATTCCCGCCGGAGGCAACGATTTTGTGACAGAAACGTAAACTTTTTAATGATATTGCGCAGAATTTCGTTCCCGCCTAACCTTGCCGTAACCTGCGGTTGTTTTCGAAGGAAAGTCATGAAGCGATTGGACCTGGCAGCGCGCCGTGACCGCATTATCGCGCTCCTGTCGGAGGAAGGCGAGCTGTCGGCGGCCGAGTTGTCCGGCCGTCTTGCGGTGTCGGTTCAGACCATCCGGGCGGATTTGCGTGATCTCGATGACGCCGCCCTGGTGCAGCGCCGCAATGGCGCGGCGCGCCTGCGCCAGCAAAGCGAGAACATCGGCTATCTCCCGCGCGAGAGCGTCGCGCGCCAGGAAAAGCGGCGCATCGCCCTGGCGGTGAAGAACCTGATCCCCGACGGCGCGCGCGTCGCGCTTGGCACCGGCACCACGGTCGAGCAATGCGCGCGTCTGCTGGCCGCGCGCGAGAACCTGTTTGTCGCAACCAACAGCATTCATGCGGTCTGCGCCTTGCAAAACGCCCCGGGCGCCGTGGTCGAACTGGCGGGCGGGTCGGTGCGGATGCGCGATCTCGACATGATCGGCATTGCCGCGCATGCGTTCTTTGCCAATTTCCGGGTGGATTACGCGGTGTTCAGCTGCGGCGGCCTGTCGCCCGACGGCGCGGTGATGGATTACAATTCCGACGAGATTTCGGCTCGCAAGGCGATTGCCGGCTGTGCCAACACCACGATTCTGGTCGCCGACACCGAAAAGGCCGGGCTGGACCTGGCCTGCCGGCACGCGCATCTGTGGGATTACGACGTGATCGTCACCGGCGCGCAATTGCCTGCCGATGTACGGCGCGCCTGCGCGCAGCGGTCTTGCCGCCTGCTTCGGGTCTGAGCCGTATCCCCGCGCGGCAAATGCCGCCAATGTCGGGTTTGAACAGCGACCCGTCCGATCCCGACCTCGCAAACACAGGCGGATGCAGGCATCTTGGTGTCGCAAATGAGCGAGGTCGCGATGAAGTACTCTGGTCTGCGTGTCATCAAGGAAGCCCTGACCGGCCACAGGGGCTGGGGCCCGGCGTGGCGCGATCCCGAGCCGCAGAAAAGCTATGACTACGTGATCATCGGCGGCGGCGGACACGGGCTGGCAACCGCCTATTACCTGGCCAAACATTTCGGCAAGAAACGCATTGCGGTGCTGGAGAAAGGCTGGATCGGCGGCGGCAACGTCGGGCGGAACACCACGATCATCCGGTCGAACTACCTTCTGGATGGCAATGAGCCGTTTTACGAATATTCGCTCAAGCTGTGGGAGGGTCTGGAGCAGGAGCTGAACTACAACGCGATGGTCAGCCAGCGCGGCATTCTCAATCTCTATCACAGCGACGGCCAGCGCGACGCCTTTGTCCGCCGGGGCAATGCCATGATCCTGAACGGCGCCGATGCCGAGCTTCTGGACGTCGATCAGATCCGCGCGCGCTATCCGTTTCTCGATTTCGAGAATGCGCGTTTCCCGATCAAGGGCGGGCTGGCCCAGCATCGTGGCGGCACCGTGCGCCACGACGCGGTGGCCTGGGGCTACGCGCGCGGCGCCGACAGCCATGGCGTCGACATCCTCCAGAACTGCGAGGTCACCGGTTTGCGCATCGAGGCCGGCGCCATCCGGGGCGTCGAGACTTCGCGCGGCTATATCGGCGCCGGGAAAGTGGCCTCCTGCGTTGCCGGATCGTCGAGCCGTGTCATGGCGCTGGCCGACATACGCCTGCCGATCGAGAGCCACGTCTTGCAGGCCTTTGTCTCCGAGGGGCTGAAACCGGTGCTGCCGGGGGTCATCACCTTTGGCGCCGGGCATTTCTATTGCAGCCAGTCGGACAAGGGCGGGCTGGTCTTTGGCGGCGATATCGACGGCTACAATTCCTATGCCCAGCGCGGCAATCTGCCCACGGTCGAGGACGTCTGCGAAAGCGGCATGGCGCTGATCCCGGCGCTGGGCCGGGCGCGACTCCTGCGGATGTGGGGCGGCGTCATGGACATGTCGATGGACGGCTCGCCGATCATCGACCGCACCCATATCGACGGGCTCTATTTCAATGGCGGCTGGTGTTACGGCGGCTTCAAGGCGACGCCGGCCTCGGGCATGTGCTATGCGCATCTGCTGGCCACCGACACCCCGCATGAAACCGCCACCGCCTATCGCCTCGACCGGTTCCGCCACGGGCGGATGATCGACGAAAAGGGCGTGGGCGCGCAACCCAACCTGCATTGACCATGCGTTTCCCGGAAAACGTGAGAACCGGTTTTGCGGTTCGAGATGCGCACAAAGGATCTGACAGATGATGATCGACCATCCCCTCCTCGGCCCGCGTGACGCGCAGGAGTTCACCTATCTCGGCGATGCGTCGCTAATCGACCGCCCCGACTGGCAGGCCGAGGATGCCGTGGATCAATTCCACGACTACCTCTACCTGCGCGACAACCCGGCGGGCGAACATCGCGAGCTGTGGTTCCACGAGGTGGGCGACCGCAGCTGGCTGGTGGTGACGCGCAATACGCTGACCCATGAGATCACATCGGTCGAACTGGCCCGCGACGTGGCCCGCAGCCGGGGGCGCAGCAAATGAGCCAGAAAAACCGACTTCCGGGCGGCCAGATCGACCGCAGCCAGAACCTCGACTTCACGTTCGACGGCAAGCGTTTCACGGGCCACCCCGGCGACACGCTGGCCTCGGCGCTGATGGCCAACGGCGTGCGGCTGATGGGCCGGTCGTTCAAGTATCACCGCCCGCGCGGGGTGCTGACCTCGGGCAGCGAAGAGCCCAATGCGCTGGTCGAACTGCGCTCCGGCGCGCGGCAGGAGCCCAACACCCGCGCCACCACCGCCGAACTCTTCGACGGGCTCGCGGCCAGAAGCCAGAACCGCTGGCCCTCGCTCACCTTTGACGCCATGGCAGTCAACGACCGGTTCTCGAACTTCCTGACCGCCGGGTTCTACTACAAGACCTTCATGTGGCCCGCCGCCTTCTGGGAAAAGCTTTACGAGCCGATCATCCGCAAGGCCGCCGGGCTGGGCTCCTTGTCGCTGGAGGAAGACCCGGATTCCTACGACAAAGGCTACCTGCATTGCGATCTTCTGATCGTGGGCGCGGGCCCGGCGGGGTTGTCGGCGGCCCTGACGGCAGGCCGCTCCGGTGCGCGGGTGATCCTGGCCGACGAAGATTTTGCCATGGGCGGGCGGCTCAATGCCGAGACCTTTGCCATCGATGACACCGCCGGGGCCGAATGGGCCGCCGCTGCCGTGGCCGAGCTGCACGGCATGGACAACGTCCGGCTCATGCCGCGCACCACGGTGATCGGCGGTTTCGATCATGGCATCTACGGCGCGGTCGAGCGGGTCTCGGACCATCTGCCGACGCCTGCGCCCGGCAAGTCGCGCCAGATCCTCTGGCGCGTCTACACCAGGCGCGCCCTGCTCTGCGCCGGGGCCATCGAGCGGCCGATCGCCTTTGCCAACAACGACCGCCCCGGCATCCTGTTGGCCGGGGCCATGCGCGCCTATGCCAATCGCTGGGCGGCGACGCCGGCGCAAAAGGTCGCGGTCTTCACCAACAACGACGACGGCCACCGCACCGCCCGCGATCTGATGGCCAAGGGCGTGAGGGTCGCCGCCGTGATCGACGTTCGCCCCGACGCCCCGCGTATCGCCGATTGCGAGCTGCTGGCCGGCTCGCAGGTGATCGACACCTCCGGCCGGCTCGGCCTCAGCTTTGTCAAGCTGCGTCAGGCCGACGGCTCCGAACGCATCATCGAATGCGGCGCGCTCGGTGTCTCGGGCGGCTGGAACCCCAACGTGCATCTGACCTGCAATCAGCGCGGCCGCCCGGCCTGGAACGCGGCCATCTCTGCCTTCGTTCCCGGCACGGATCTGCCGCAGGGCCAAAGCGTGGCCGGGGCGGCGGCTGGGGCCTTTTCCACCCATGCCGCGCTCCGCTCGGGGGCCGAACAGGCCGCCGCAATTCTCGGCGATCTCGGGATCAAACCCGACAAGGCCCGCCTGCCCCGCGCCGAAGATGCGCCGGTCAACATCCAGCCCTTCTGGCATGTCACCGAAGGCCGCGGCCGCGCCTGGCTGGATCAGCAGAACGACGTCACCGTCAAGGACGTGAAACTGGCGCATCAGGAGAACTTCCGCTCGGTCGAGCACCTCAAGCGCTACACCACGCTGGGCATGGCCACCGACCAGGGCAAGACCTCGAACATGGGCGGGCTGGCGATCATGGCCGAGCTGGCCGGCAAATCGATCCCCGGCGTCGGCACCACCATCTTCCGCCCGCCCTACACCCCCGTCGCCATGGGCACGCTGGGCGGCCGGGCGCGCGGGGCGCATTTCCACCCGGTGCGTGAGACGCCCAGCCACATCTGGGCCCGCGAACAGGGCGCCGTTTTCGTCGAAGCCGGCAACTGGCTGCGCGCACAGTGGTTTCCGCGTCCCGGCGAGACCCACTGGCGCCAGAGCGTCGACCGCGAGGTGCGGGCGGTGCGCGGCTCGGTCGGGGTCTGTGATGTGACCACGCTGGGCAAGATCGACGTGCAGGGCACCGACGCGGCGGCCTTCCTCAACAAGGTCTATGCCAATGGCTTTGCCAAGCTGGCGGTCGGCAAGACCCGCTACGGGCTGATGCTGCGCGAGGATGGCATCGTCATGGACGACGGCACCACTGCGCGGCTGGCCGAGGATCACTTCGTGATGACCACCACGACGGCAAATGCCGTGCCGGTCTATCGCCACTTGGAATTCGTCCGCCAGTGCCTGTTCCCGGACATGGACGTGCAACTGATCTCGACCACCGAGGCCTGGGCGCAATATGCCGTGGCCGGGCCCAACGCCCGAAAACTGCTGCAAAAGATCGTCGACCCCGGGTTCGATATCTCGAACGAGGCTTTTCCCTTCATGGCCTGCGGGGCGGTCACGATCTGCGGCGGGCTGCGGGCGCGGCTGTTTCGCATCTCCTTCTCCGGCGAACTGGCCTATGAGATCGCGGTGCCGACGCGTTATGGCGACGCGCTGATCCGCAGGCTGATGGCGGCAGGCGAGGAATTCGACGTGACCCCTTACGGCACGGAAGCCTTGGGCGTCATGCGGATCGAAAAGGGCCATGCGGCGGGCAATGAGCTGAACGGCACCACCACCGCGCTCAACCTCGGCATGGCGCGGATGGTGTCGAAGAAGAAGGACGCCATTGGTTCGACCCTGTCGGAACGCGCGGGGCTGAACACGCCGGATGCGCTGGCGCTGGTGGGCTTTCTGCCGAAGCTGCCCGAGGAGAAGGTCACCGCCGGCGGGCACCTGATGAACCGCGAGGGCCCCGTCGATGCAAAGCATGACCAGGGCTATGTCACATCGGCCTGCTATTCGCCGATCCTGAATAGCCATATCGGCATCGGCTATCTGAAATCCGGGTCAGAACGCATGGGCGAGCGCCTGCGCCTGGTCAGCCCGTTGACCGGGCAGAACATCGAGGTCGAGGTGGTCTCGGCCCATTTCGTCGATCCAGAGGGAGACCGTCTCCGTGCATGACTTGACCGCAACGACCGCGCTTGGCGGCACCACCGCCGAGGTCCGCGACTTCGAGGGCTTGCGCATTTCGGAATGCCCGGACTGGGCGCTGGCCTCGCTGGCGCCGAGGCCGGGCCGCGAGGACGAGGTCGCCGCAACGGCGCGGGCCCTTCTGGGCGCAGACCTGCCGGGGGTCGGAGCCTGTGCCGGGGACGGGCCGGTCACGGCCTTCTGGATCGGCCCGGAACAATGGATGCTCGAGGCGCCGCACGGCAGCCACGAAGACCTTGCCGCGCGGATCAAGGCGGCCATGGGGGACGCCGGTTCGGTCACCGAACAGACCGATGGCTGGGTGCGCTTCGACCTGGAGGGCGCTGGCTGTCACCAGGTGCTTGAGCTCCTGTGCAACGCCGACACGCGGCGAATGGACAGCCCGGCCGCAACCCGCACCGCAATCGCGCACCAAAGCTGTTTCCTGATCCGCCGGGCCGAAAGGCATTTCAGCGTGATCGGGCCACGCTCGTCGGCCCAGAGCCTGCATCACGCGCTGATCGAGGCGGCGCACAGCGCGCTCTGACATCGCCGCCCCGCGCCCCGGCCCTGCGCCGGGGCCTCTCGGCCAGTGGGGGAGACGAGGCCCCGACGCGAGGACCGGACGGGTTCAGGACGGGATCGGCCGGTTCCGTTCCACCCGGAACAGGTTGATCTTCTGCCGGTCCTGCTGCGGCGTCGCGCCAAAGGCCCGGCGGTACTGCCGCACCAGCGGCGCGGTGGCGCCATAGCCCACCGCCGCGGCAATGCGCGCCATGCTGTCGTTGGAATACAGCACCAGCTGGCGCGCGGCGTTCATTCGCAGGTTGCGGTAATAGCGCGACGGGCTCTGGCCGGTGGCGGTCTTGAAGTTGCGTTCCAGCTGGCGCGGCGACAGCCCCACCAGCTGCGCCACGTCGTCCACGTTCACCGGATCCTCGATGTGATCACCAAAGATGCGGATCGCCTCGGCGACCGAGGGCGGCAACATGTCCGATGTGCTTTCGCGGCGCAGGGTCGGCACCTTCTGCCGCACCCCCTGCCCGCGCATCAGCGGATGCTGGAACCAGCAGGCCACTTCGGTGGTCACCTCCTCGCCCAGCCTGGCATCGATCAGACCCAGCATCAGGTCAAAGACGGCGGCCGCCCCGGACACCGTCAGCCGGTCGCGGTCGATGATGATGACGTCGTCCTCGACCGGGTGATCGGGAAATTCGGCCGCGAAGGCCGCGGCATAACACCAGTGCACGCTGCATCGGTGCCCCGCCAGAAGCCCGGAGCGCGCCAGCGGAAAGACCCCGCCGCTGACCCCGCCGACACGAACGCCGTGACGGCTCAGGCTGCGCAGCCGGCCGTTTGACGGTCGCGGCGTCTCGAACCGGGCCAAAGGGCCGGAGAGCAGAAATAGATAGTCGAGCTCAAGGTCGTCGGCCAGCGCCCGATCCGGGTCGAACCAGATATGCGCGCTGGATTCCACCCGCGCGCCGGTTTCGCCGATCAGCTTCCAGTCAAAGGCCGCCTGCCCCGAGATCTCGTTGGCCGCGCGCAGGGGCTCTATCGCCGAGGTCAGGCAGGACATTGGAAACCCGGGGAAGATCAGAAACCCCAAAGTGGTTGTACTTTCACCTCTGGTCATTGCAATATTCCTGATAGGAAACTTGTTGCGGGTCAAGTGGCTTTCCGGCGCTGGAATTTTCCGGTGGTGAAAATTAGGAAGGTGCGATGATACAGCAAAAACCGGACGCCGCAATGAACGCCAAGGCCCTGTCACAGGATCCGCATCGGGTCGGCGAAGACCGCGAAAAGGTTCTCGAGGTTGCCATCGGCCGCGAGGTCCGCGCCTTCCGCAAACAGCAGAACATGACCGTGGCCGATCTGGCCAAGGCCTCCGGCCTGTCGATCGGCATGTTGTCCAAGATCGAGAACGGCAACACCTCTCCCTCGCTCAACACCTTGCAAACGCTGTCGCATGTGCTGAGCGTGCCGCTGACCGCCTTCCTGCGCCGGTTCGAAGAAAAGCGCTCGGCGGTGCACACCAAGGCCGGGCACGGTGTCGAGATGGAGCGCGACGGCACCCGGGCCGGCCATCAGTACAACCTGCTCGGTCACATCGGCTCGAATTCCAGCGGCGTGATGGTCGAACCCTATCTGATCACCCTGTCCGAAACCTCTGACGTCTTCCCCACCTTCCAGCACGAGGGGATCGAGACGATCTACATGCTCGAAGGCGCGGTCGATTATCGCCACGGCACCGAGGTCTTCCGGCTGGAACCGGGCGATACGCTGTTCTTTGACGCAGATGCGCCGCATGGGCCGGAGGTGCTGGTGCGCCTGCCGATCCGCTACCTGTCGATCATTTCGTATCCACAGGCCAACTAGCCGCGGCCGCCCGCCCGGCACCACAGTTCCTGATCCCGGATTGCCCGCAAAGCAGGCAGACCGCCGAATTCGGCGGCATCTGGCTCGGTGTGTGCATGGCCCGATATTCTTTACAGGAAAAATTGTTTCTTGAAAGTTGATGCGCCCGGCTCTACCCGATAGGCTTCGAGTCAACCACAGGAGAGGGTCTGCGCCATGTGCGGAATCGTTGGATTATTTCTCAAGGACAGGTCGCTCGAGCCTCGGCTCGGCGCGCTTCTGACCGACATGCTTGTCACCATGACCGATCGGGGCCCGGACAGTGCCGGCATCGCGATCTATGGCGGCGAGGCGGCCGGCAGCGCCAAGCTGACGGTGCAATCCGACGACCCGCAGGCGGATTTCGCAACCCTGGCCGAGGAACTGGGCAGCGTCATCGACGCCGCGGTGAGCGGCGCGGTCAAAGACAGCCATATCGTGCTGACCCTGCCGGCCGACAAGGTGGCCGCGGCGCGCCAGGCGCTGCCGGAGCTGCGGCAGGGCGTGCGGGTCATGAGCACCGGCGCGGCGATGGAGATCTACAAGGAAGTCGGCCTGCCCCGCGACGTGGCTGCCCGGTTTGCCGTCTCGCAGATGAGCGGCAGCCATGGCATCGGCCACACCCGCATGGCCACCGAATCCGCCGTCACCACGCTCGGCGCGCATCCGTTCTCGACCGGCCTCGACCAATGCCTGGTTCACAATGGCTCGTTGTCGAATCACAACGCCCTGCGCCGCAAGCTGCGCCGCGAAGGCATCCATATCGAGACCGAGAATGACACCGAAGTGGGCGCCGCCTACCTGACCTGGAAGATGCAAACCGGATCGAGCCTGGGCGAGGCGCTGAAAAGCAGCCTGGAGGATCTCGACGGCTTCTTCACCTTTGTCGTTGGCACCAAGGACGGCTTTGGCGTGGTGCGCGACCCGATCGCCTGCAAACCCGCCGTGATGGCCGAGACCGATCAATATGTCGCCTTCGGCAGCGAATACCGCGCGCTGGTCAACCTGCCGGGGATCGAGACCGCCCGCGTCTGGGAGCCTGAACCCGCAACCGTTTATTTCTGGAACCACTGAGATGCAGACATTCGATTTGGAAGCGCAAGGCCTCCGCGCCCTGAACGCAGCGCTGCACGCGCAGGCCGAGACCCTCAGCCAGGCCAACTGGGAAGTCGTGAACGCCAAGGGCAGCCACGCCATTGCCGTCGGCCTTGACGCGCCCATCGAGGTGACCGTGAAGGGCTCCACCGGCTATTACTGCGCCGGGATGAACAGCCAGGCCACGGTGCACGTCCACGGCTCGGCCGGACCGGGCGTGGCCGAGAACATGATGTCGGGCACGGTCATCGTCGAGGGCGACGCCAGCCAGTACGCCGGGGCCACCGGACACGGCGGGCTCTTGGTGATCAAGGGCAATGCAAGCTCGCGCTGCGGTATCTCGATGAAAGGGATCGACATCGTGGTGCATGGCAACATCGGCCATATGTCGGCCTTCATGGCGCAATCCGGCAATCTCGTGGTGCTGGGGGATGCCGGTGACGCGCTGGGGGATTCACTCTATGAGGCGCGGCTCTTCGTGCGCGGCGGCGTCAAGAGCCTCGGCGCCGATTGCATCGAGAAGGAGATGCGTCCCGAGCATCTGGAAATCCTGGCCGACCTGCTGGAACGCGCCGGAGCCGACGCCAAACCGGAAGAGTTCAAACGCTATGGCTCGGCCCGCAAGCTCTACAATTTCGACGTCGACAACGCGTCCGCGTATTGAGGAGATGGACATGAAAGATCAGACAATCGACACCCTCCCGCGGACCGAGCCGATCCAGTCGGCGACCTTCTCGAATTCGATCAACGCCGAGATCCGCCGCGCGGCGCATACCGGCATCTACGACATCCGCGGCGGCGGCGCGAAGCGGCGGGTGCCGCATTTCGACGACCTGCTGTTCCTCGGCGCCTCGATCTCGCGCTACCCGCTCGAAGGCTACCGCGAGACCTGCGAAACCAAGGTGACGCTGGGCACCCGCTTTGCCAAGACCCCCATCGAGTTGGACATTCCGGTGACCATCGCCGGCATGAGTTTCGGCGCGCTCTCCGGCCCCGCCAAGGAAGCGCTGGGCCGGGGCGCCAGCGCCGCAGGCACCTCGACCACCACCGGCGACGGCGGCATGACCGAGGAAGAGCGCGGCCATTCCAGCAAGCTTGTCTATCAGTACCTGCCCTCGCGCTACGGCATGAACCCGCGCGACCTGCGCCGGGCCGACGCCATCGAGATCGTCGTGGGTCAGGGCGCCAAGCCCGGTGGCGGCGGCATGCTGCTCGGTCAGAAGATCTCCGACCGCGTGGCCGGCATGCGCAACCTGCCCACGGGCATCGACCAGCGTTCGGCCTGCCGGCACCCGGATTGGACCGGGCCGGATGACCTGGAGATCAAGATCCTCGAAATCCGCGAGATTACCGGCTGGAAGGTGCCGATCTACGTCAAGATCGGCGGCACGCGGCCCTATTATGACACCACCCTGGCGATCAAGGCGGGTGCCGATGTGGTCGTGCTCGACGGCATGCAGGGCGGCACTGCCGCGACCCAGGACGTGTTTATCGAACATGTCGGCCTGCCGACGCTGGCCTGCATCCGCCCGGCCGTTCAGGCGCTTCAGGATCAGGGGCTGCACCGCGAGGTGCAGCTGGTGGTTTCGGGCGGCATCCGCACCGGCGCCGATGTGGCCAAGGCCGTTGCGCTGGGGGCCGATGCGGTGGCCATCGGCACCGCCGCGCTGGTGGCCCTGGGCGACAACGACCCGAAATGGGAGGCCGAATACCAGAAAATGGGTACCACCACCGGCGCCTATGACGACTGGCACGAAGGCCGCGACCCGGCCGGCATCACCACCCAGGACCCTGAGCTGATGGCGCGGTTTGACCCGATCGAGGGCGGCCGGCGGCTGAAGAACTATCTCAAGGTACTGACCCTGGAGGCCCAGACCATCGCCCGGGCCTGCGGCCACAACCATCTGCACAACCTGGAACCGGAAGACCTCTGCGCGCTGACCATGGAGGCGGCGGCCATGGCCAGGGTGCCACTGGCCGGCACCGATTGGTGGCCCGGCAAGGCGGGGTTCTGACATACGACGGCGCGGCTCCCGACGGGGCCGCGCCGTTGCGCAAGAGGATGCAGGGGGAGCCCCCCGCGCCACATACCGACAGAGAGGAACACGACCACATGCCCAGAGATCAAGTGGCGCCCGACGCCCGGACCGACCTTGCCGCCTTTGCAGCCGCGCGCGACATCAAGTATTTCATGATTTCCTTCACCGATCTGTTCGGCGGCCAGCGGGCCAAGCTGGTTCCCGCCGCTGCGATTGCCGACATGCAGCAGGACGGCGCAGGCTTCGCCGGCTTTGCCACCCATCTCGACATGACGCCGGCCCACCCCGACATGCTGGCGGTGCCGGACCCGGCGTCGGTGATCCAGCTTCCGTGGAAACCCGAGGTCGCCTGGGTCGCCGCCAACTGCGTGATGGAAGGCCAGGACGTGGCCCAGGCGCCGCGCAACGTGCTGCGCCGGCTGATTGCCGAGGCCGCCGACGCGGGCCTGCACGTCAAGACCGGCATCGAGGCCGAGTTCTTCCTGCTGACCCCGGACGGCGCCCAGATCAGCGACGAATACGACACCGCCGACAAGCCCTGTTATGACCAGCAGGCGGTGATGCGGCGCTATGACGTGGTGCGCGAAATCTGCGATTACATGCTGGAAATGGGCTGGGGCCCCTACCAGAACGACCACGAGGACGCCAACGGCCAGTTCGAGATGAACTGGGAGTTCGATGACGTCCTGAAGACCGCCGACAAGCATTCCTTCTTCAAGTTCATGACCAAGTCGGTGGCCGAGAAACACGGCTTCCGCGCCACCTTCATGCCCAAGCCCGTCGAGGGGCTGACCGGCAACGGCTGTCACGCGCATATTTCGGTCTGGGACGCGCCGGGCGAGCACTCCAGGACCAATGTCTTTGCCGGCGAGAAAGGCGACAGCCCGACCGCCGAGCTGGGCCTGTCGGAACAGGGCAAGCACTTCCTCGGCGGCATCATGAAACACGCCAGCGCCCTGGCCGCGATCACCAATCCGACGGTCAACAGCTACAAGCGCATCAACGCGCCGCGCACCATGTCGGGCGCGACCTGGGCGCCCAACACGGTGACCTGGACCGGCAACAACCGCACCCATATGGTGCGCGTCCCCGGGCCCGGCCGCTTCGAGCTGCGGCTGCCTGACGGGGCTGCGAATCCCTATCTGTTGCAGGCGGTGATCATTGCCGCCGGCCTCAGCGGCCTGCGGACTCGGGCCGATCCCGGCAAGCGGTACGACATTGACATGTATGCCGAGGGCCACAAGGTTCGCGGCGCGCCGAAACTGCCGCTCAACATGCTCGATGCGCTGCGCGGCTATGACAAGGACAAGGACCTGAAGTCGATGATGGGGGAGGAATTTTCGGCCGCCTTTCTCAAGCTGAAGCGCGAGGAGTGGAATTCCTTCGTGTCGCATTTCTCGCAGTGGGAAAAAACCCATACGCTGGACATCTGAAGCCCGACCGCGGGGGCCGTTGGCCGGCAGCCTCGACATGACCCCGCCCCGGACCCCGATCCGGGGCCTCCCGGTCCCTGTAGCATGGGACCCCGGATCGGGGTCCGGGGCGGACAATGTCCGGTGCCGCCGGGCCGCGCCGCAGGCTCGTTCCGACGCATGAAAACTTTTCTCTTGACTTAACTGGGATACTAGTACTCTTTAGGAGCCAGAAGAACACGCCGGCCGCGCGCCCCGGGAGAGAACGGGCGCCGGTTCGGCGGAAACCAACGGATGTGACAAAGGGAGGACCGCGGCCCGCGAGACCGGAGCGACCCGGCAAACCGATCACCGGTTTCCACCAGGGTCCGCCGCCTGCGCGCCGCAGCAGATCGCAGGTCTGATCCCGGCCCCGGGCGATGCCTGTTGCCGGACATGCGTCACAGGCCAATCCATTCAACTGGTTACGACATCCAAGGGAGGACACCATGTACCAGAAATTCACCACCACGCTCATCGGTGCGGCTGCGGCCGTCGCCCTGCTCGGCACCGCTGCCACGGCCGAAACCTGGCGCGCCTGGAACATCCACAGCGAAGGCCACCCCAACACCGCCGCGATGGACCGTTTTGCCGAGTTGGTGGAAGAGAAGACCGACGGCGAAGTCACCATCGAGGTGTTCCACGGCGGCGTTCTGGGCAGCCAGCCCGACGCGCTCGAGCAGGTGCGCCTTGGCGCCATCGAAGTGGGCAATTTCAACCTCGGCCCGATCGGCCCGATGGTGAAAGAGGCCAACCTCGTCTCGCTGCCCTTCATCTTCAAGAGCGTGCCGCACATGTTCCGCGTGCTCGAAGGCGAGGCCGGCGACATGGTCTCGGATGCCATGGGCCAGGCCGGCCTGCTGCCGCTGGCCTGGGTCGATGCCGGCGCGCGGTCGTTCTACACCCAGAAACCGATCAACACACCCGACGATGTCGCCGGTCTGAAGATCCGGGTGATGAACAACGATCTTTACACCGCGATGATCTCGGCCATGGGCGGCAACCCCTCGCCGATGGCCTTTGGCGAGGTCTATCAATCGCTGAAAACCGGCGTTGTCGACGGTGCGGAAAACAACTTCCCTTCGTTCAAGAACGTGGCGCATTACGAGGTGACGACCAATTACTCGCTTTCCGAGCACCTGATCATCCCGGAATGCATCTGCGTCAACACCTCGAAGTTCGAGGCGCTCTCGCCCGAGCTTCAGGATGCGGTGCGGGCCGCGGCGGAAGAGGCCGGCCTCTATCAGCGTGAGCTCTGGGCGGTGCAATCGGAACAGGCGCGCAAGGATGTCGAGGCCGCCGGCGTCATGGTCAACGAGATCGCCGACAAGACCCCGTTTCAGGACGCGATGGTTGCGGTCTATGACGATTACCTGGCCGCCAACCCCGACATGCGCAAGCTCGTCGAGATTGCCCAGTCGACCGAATAACGCCTGACCGACACCCATTCGGAAGCGCCCGGTCCCCTGCGGTCCCGGGCGCTTTTCGGGAGAATACAATGAACGATACCCCCGAACTGCCCCAGGGCCTGCGCGCGTTTGAACGTGTCTTCGACGCGATCGTCTGGATCTGCCGCGTCGTCGCCGGCGTGGCGCTGGTTGTCATGACCGTCATCTTCGGCTGGCTGGTCTTTGGCCGCTACGTGCTCAACGACACCCCCACCTGGGTCGAGCAATATGCGCTTTTGCTGGTGATGCTGATCGCCTTTCTCGGTGCCGCCGTCGGCGTGCGCGAGAACACCCATCTTTCGGTCGTGGCCTTCCGCACCCTGGTGCCGGCGCGCGTTCGCACCCTCTTCGTGATCTTTTCGGATCTTTTCATGGCGGTCTTCGGAGCGCTGATGCTCTGGTACGGGGCGCTGCTCACCCAGTTCAAATGGAATTCGCTGATCCCGCTGATCCAGATCAGCGAAGGCTATCGCTCGCTGCCGCTGACCGTCGCCGGCGGATTGATCCTCGTTTTCTCTCTCGGCCATCTGACGCGTGTCTTCCTGGGCCGCGACACACGCATCGACCACATCGAATAAGGGCAAACCCAATGGGACTCATGCTGCTTCTCGGGCTGTTTGCCTTCTGCGTCGTCATCGGCACTCCGGTGGCCTTCGCGCTCGGCATCTCGGCCATCGCCGCCTTCTGGTACGAAGGCCTGCCGCTGATGGTGGGCTTTCAGCGGATCATTTCCGGCATCAACGTCTTTTCGCTGATGGCCATCCCGTTCTTCATCTTTGCCGGCGAGCTGATGTTTCACGGCGGCATCGCCATGCGGCTGGTCCGCTTCGCCTCGGCCGCCGTTGGCGCGGTGCGCGGCGGGCTCGGCATCGTCAATGTCTTTTCCTCGATGCTCTTCGGCGGCATCTCGGGCTCGGCCATCGCCGATATCTCGGCGCTGGGCTCGATCCTGGTGCCGGTGATGAAGGACAAGGGCTATGACGCCGATTACGCCGTCAATGTCACCGTGACCTCCTCGATCGCCGGGATCATCATCCCGCCGTCGCACAACATGATCATCTTTGCCATCGCCGCGGGCGGCGGCATCTCGATCTCCAAGCTCTTTCTCGCCGGCGTCGTGCCCGGGGTGCTGATGTGCCTCTGCCTCGCCGCCGCGGCCTATGTCGTCGCGGTCAAGCGCGGCTACCGGGCCGAGCGCTTTCCGGGCTGGCAGGCGCTGGCCTTCACCTTCTTCAGCGCCATCCCCGGACTGCTGACGGCGGTGATCATTGTCGGCGGCGTGCTTTCGGGCGTCTTCACCGTCACCGAAAGCGGGGCCTTCGGCGCGATCTATGCCTTCCTGGTGACGCTGCTGGTCTATCGCAACATCACCTGGGCGAACTTCAAGATCGCGGTGTCCTCGTCGGTCAAGACCACCTCGATGGTGATGATCCTGATCGCCTGTGCCGCGGCCTTTGCCTATATGCTCACCTTCTACCGGGTGCCGAGCCTGACCATCGAGCTTCTGACCGGGCTGACCGACAACCCGATCCTGATCCTGCTGATGATCAACGCGGTGCTGCTGATGCTCGGCATGATCATGGACATGGCGGCGCTGATCCTGATCTGCACGCCGATCTTTCTGCCGGTGGCCAACAGCTTGGGCGTCGACCCCTACCAGTTCGGCATGATCCTGCTCGTCAACCTCGGCCTCGGGCTCTGCACCCCGCCGGTGGGCTCCTGCCTGTTCGTCGGCTGTGCCGTCGGCGGGCTGCCGATGGAAAAGGCGGTGCGCACGATCTGGCCGTTCTACATCGCGATCTTCGTGGCGCTGATGCTGATCACCTTCGTGCCGGCGATATCCCTCACCCTGCCGAGCCTGATCGGCGTGTAACCCAAAACTTCAACCTGAGGTATCTACTGTGAACCAGACTTTCGGAAACACCGGCCTGAAAACCAGCCCCATCGTTTATGGCTGCATGGGCGGCGCCGGCGCATTCGGCGCGCAGGAGGAGACCGACTCGATCGAGGCGCTGCGCGCCGCCTTCGATGTCGGCATCAACTTCTTCGACACCGCCGAGGCCTATGGCGCCGGCTATTCCGAGCAGCTCCTGAACCGCGCGCTTGGCGCGCAGCGCTCGGAAATCGTGATCTCCTCCAAGGTCGCGGAACAGAACGCCGCGCCCGACGACGTGATCACCGCCTGCGAGCGCAGCCTCAAGAACCTGGGCACCGATCACATCGACATCTACATGTTGCACTGGCCCAACCGCGACGTGCCCCTGGCCGAGACCCTCGGCGCGCTCAAATCGCTGAAGGACGCGGGCAAGATCGGCCATTACGGCGTGTCGAACTTCGGCAGCGCCGATCTCGACGAGGCGCTGGCGCTGGGGGAGATCTCGGTCAACCAGTTGCCCTATCACCTGTTCTACCGCGCCATCGAATTCGAGGTGCAGCCCAAATGCGAAACGGCCGGCGTGCCGATCATGTGTTATTCCTCGCTGATGCAGGGGCTGCTGGCGGGCAAGTACCGCTCGTTGCAGGACTTCCCGGTCAACCGCGCCCGCACCCGGATGTTCGATCATCGCAAATGGGCCGAGGTGGTGCACAAGGAAGAGGGCGCCGAAGCGGCCGGCCAGGAGCTGCTCGATGCGCTCTGGACGCTGACGGAAGAGACCGGGCTGAGCATGGAAGAACTGGCCATCGGCTGGCTGAAATCGCGCCCTGCCGTGGGCGGCGTGATCGTCGGCACGCGCAACGGCGAACAGAGCCGCGGGCTCAAGAAGCTTCTGGATGTGGAGCTGGAGGCTTCGGTGTTGCAAGCGCTCGACGGTGCCTCGGAGCCGCTCAAACAGGCGCTTGGCGCCGATATCGACATGTGGGGCAAGGGCCGCACCCGCTAACTCCCCTGCCCCGCACTGTCGCCCTCTCTGCCCCGATCGGCAGGGAGGGCGTTTCTGTTGGGCGTGCCGTCAGATCGCCGGCAACGCGCCAACCATCGCTTTCAGCACATCGTCGCCGGGCTTTGTCCACCAGTTTGCGGCCGAAAAGATCTCGACCTCGACGAGCCCGTCGAAGCCCTGCTCCTCGACCATGCGGCGAAAGGCCGGGATGTCGATCACCCCTTCGCCCATCATGCCGCGATCGGTCAGCATGTCCTGCGTCGGGCTCATCCAGTCGCAGACATGGAACGCGAGCAGACGTTCCTTGCCGGCACGCTCGATCTGCGCCGCGATCTCCGGGTCCCACCAGATGTGATAGACATCCAGCGCCACGCCGATCCCATCGCCCAGCTGGTCGCAGATATCGAGCGCCTGGCCAGTGGTGTTCACGCAGGCGCGGTCGGCGGCATACATCGGGTGCAGCGGCTCGATGCCGATCTTGACGCCCTGCGTCCGGGCATAATCCAGCGTCTTCGCCAGCCCCTCGGTGACGATCTCGCGCGCGCCGACAAGGTCTTTCGACCCCTCCGGCAGCCCGCCCACCACCATCACCAGGCATTCGGCGCCAATGGCGGCGGCCTCATCTACGGCGCGCTTGTTGTCGTCGATGACGCCTTGTGTCAGCGCGCCCTCTGCGGTGTACCAGCCGCCCCGGCACAGCCCCGAAACGCCCAGCCCGGCGTCGCGGATCAGCCTGGCGGCCCGGTCGACGCCGCAGTCCTGCAACTTGTCCCGCCAGGGAGCGATGCCGCCGATGCCGTGGCGTTTGCAGCCTTCGATACATTCCTCGAGGCTCCATTGCTTGCTGACGGTCGCGGTGTTCAGCGACAGGTCGGATGCGGAAAGCGTTCTCATGCCGAGACCCCTCGTGCCTGAAACACCGGCGTGGCGCGGCGCACCACGTCCTCGGGGTCGGTAAAGAGCTGTGCCGCATTGGCCAGCCGGATCGCCTCGGCCAGATGCAGGGTGGAACGCGCGCTTTCCTGGCCGCCAACCATGGTGAAATGATCCTGATGCCCCATCAGATAGGCCATGAAGACCACCCCGGTCTTGTAGAACCGCGTCGGCGCCTTGAAGATGTGCCGGCTGAGCGGCACGGTGGGATCGAAGGCGGCATGATAGGCTGCGTCATCGCCCTCGGCGAGCGCGCTCAACGCCCGGCAGGCGGCCCCGGCAATCGGGTCGAAGATGCCCAGCAGCGCATGGGAAAACGCTTGATCGTCGCCCTTGATCAGCTCGGGGTAATTGAAGTCGTCGCCGGTATACATCACCACGCCTTCGGGCAGTCGGCGGCGCATCGCGATCTCCTTCTCGGCCGAGAGCAGCGAGACCTTGATGCCGTCGATCCTGTCGGCGTTGTCGGCGATGACCGAAAGGCAGGTTTCCATCGCCTGCATGTGGTCGGCGTCGCCCCAGTAGCCCGCCAGCGCCGGGTCGAACATCTCGCCCAGCCAGTGCAGGATCGCCGGCTGTTTGAGGCCCGCGAGCACGCGGCCATAAACCCGGGCGTAGTCCTCCGGGCCCTTCGCGGCCTGCACCAGCGCACGGCTGGCCATCAGGATGACACGAGAGCCGGTGGCTTCGACCGCTTCGCATTGCATCTCGTAGGCCGCGATCACGTCGTCGATGCTGACATCAGGGCCTGGTGCCAGATGGTCGGTCCCTGCGCCGCTGGCGATCAGCGCGCCTTCGGGCGCGGCGTCCATGCTGCGCCCGATCAGCTCCAGCGAGGTGGTCCAGTCGAGCCCCATCCCGCGCTGCGCGGTGTCCATCGCCTCGGCCACGCCGAGGCCCAGCGACCAGAGATGCTGGCGGAAGGCCAGCGTCCGGTCCCAATCGACGGCAACGCCTTCGCCCGGGTCGACCTCGGCCAGCGGATCGGCCACTACATGGGCCGCCGCATAGGCGGTGCGGGTCCAGGTGCCGCCCGGCACCGGGGTCGGGCCGGTGGTGATCTCGAGCGGGGCGGTGCCGCCGCCAGGGGTGGGAAGGATCAATTGTGCCATGTCAGCCCCCTCAGATGTCGAGCGCGGGCACGTCGAGCCAGCAGCGCTTTTCCGAACTTTCGTAGCCCAGTTCCGCCAGCTGCACGCCCTTGGCGCCCTCTTCCAGCGTGTAGGACCACGGGCCATCCTCGACCACATGGCGCAGGAATTGTTCCCATTGCACCTTGAAGCCGTTGTCGAAGACCGTGTTGTCGGGCACCTCCACCCAATCCTCGAAGAAGTTCATGGTCTGCTTCTGGTCCGGGTTCCAGACCGGCTTCGGCGTGTTCACCCGCGCTTGGCTGTAACAGGTGTGCAGCCCGGCCACCGCGCTGCCATGGGTGCCGTCGATGTGGAAGGTCACCAGATCGTCACGGCGCACACGGGTACACCAGGAGCTGTTGATATGGGCGATGATGTCGCCCTCGAGTTCGAAGGTGGCATAGGCGGCATCATCGGCGGTGGCTTTGTAGGGGTCACCGTTTTCGTCCCAGCGCTCGGGGATATGGGTCACGGCGTTGCAGGACACCGCCTTGACCGGGGCGACCACGTTGTCGAGCACGTAGCGCCAGTGGCAGAGCATGTCCGAGACCATGCCGCCGCCGTCCTGCTTGCGGTAGTTCCACGACGGGCGCTGCGCCGCCATCCAGTCCCCTTCGAAGACCCAATAGCCGAATTCACCGCGCACGCTGAGAATCTTGCCGAAAAAACCGCTGTCGCGCAGGCGCTTGAGCTTGACGAGACCGGGCAGATCGAGCTTGTCATGCACGATGCCGTTCTTGACGCCCTTGGCCTTGGCATGTTTGGCAATCGCGACGGCCTCTTCCAGCCCTTCCGAGACCGGCTTTTCCGAATAGACATGCTTGCCCGCGTCGATCGCCTTGCGCAGCAGACCGGGGCGCATCTGGGTGCTGGCGGCGTCAAAGAAGATGGTGTCATCGGGGTTGGCCAGCGCGGCATCGAGATCGGTGGTGTAACGTTCGACGCCGTGTTTGGCGGCCAGCTCGGCGATCTTCTTTTCGTTGCGGCCGACGATGATCACGTCGGGCACCAGACGATCACCGTCTTTCAGCAGCATGCCGCCCCGATCGCGGATCGCCAGAACCGAGCGGATCAGGTGCTGGTTCATCCCCATCCGTCCGGTAACACCATGCATGATGATGCCGATGCGTTGTTGTGCCATGGTCTCTTCCCTTGCTTGAAATCCCGCCGGGCCATCCTCTGACCCGATGTCCTCCACCCCGCCGCCGCGCTTGTCCGATGCCAGGCGCGCGGCAGTGATTCCCTTTGCCTACCGGTTGGTAGATCATAAGTTACCAATTAGTAGGTTATGCCAAATGTGTCAAGCGCCGGCATGCCGCCACCCCGCCGATCCAGCGATTGGCGGGACCAGCCGAAGCACGGCGCATCCGGGAAACAGGGCGAGATTACAACAGGCTGGCGCCGCGCATTACGGGGCGGCGGGTTCGGCGGACTTGAGGTAGCCGATGATCATGCCGGCGGCCTTTTCGGCGTGGTCCTTCAACCAGGCCTCGCCGATCGGCGCCTGAAAAACCACCGACAACGTGTGCATGTTGGAGATCGGGAACCAGCAGACCGAGGCGATGAAGATATAAAGCTCGACCGGGGTGATGCTGGCACGGAACAGCCCGTCGTCATGACCGCGCCGCAGGATCTCCTCGACCCGCTGCAACAGCACCGACTGAATATCGGTGGCGTCGTCAAGGTCACGGATCGTCGCCCCGCCCATCAGATTTTCGGTGTTGAGCATCCGGATGAACCACGGGTTGCTCCAGAAGTGGTTCATGGTGAACTTCACCAGCGCGCGGATCGCCTCTTCCGGCGCCAGCGTATCCAGGTTGAGCGTCATCTCGCCCTGGCGGATCTGCACATAGGCCTCGCGCAGGGCGGCGGCATAGACCGCATCCTTGTCGCCGAAGTAATCGTAGATCATCGGCTTGCTGACACCGGCCCGGGCAGCAATGCGGTCAACCCTGGCGCCGGAATGGCCGACCTCGCTGAATTCCTGAAGAGCGGCGTTGAGAATGGCGGCGCGGGTCACCTCCGGGTTGCGCTTGCGGTCCTTGCGGATCGGGGTCACTTGCTTGGCCATTCATCCTCGTCACTTCTGGTCAGACGCACATCCTATCAGCCCAGTCCCGGCCGTGCCAGAGACCCGATCTCAACCGCGCCACCGGCAATCCGAAGCACCACGCGCCCGTCGATTTCCGCCAGCACATCGCCATGCGCCGCCAGCAGTTCCGCGCGCTCTGCCGCCGGTGCGCCCTGCAAGCCGCCGGCGAAATGGTGGCCGTTGCGCTCGACGTCGCGGACACCGCAGGCCGCCATCATCGCCGCGTCCTGAAGCCAGCAGATCCCCGGCTGGCAGGTCAGATCCTCGCCCGAGAGATGCGCGCCCGCCACTTCGGCCCGCACCTTGTTGAGAAGCGCACGCAACACGCCCTTGCAGCTCTTGATCGAGGTGCCGGACCAACCCACCGCCAGCGCGCGGGCAAAGGCCCCTTCGCTGTCGTCGCTTTCGTCGATGATCAGCGGCAGCGGCGCCGAGACCGGGGTGTCCAGCGCGATTTCCCGGGCGAAGGGCTGTTCGACAAAACGGATCGCCGGATAAAGCCGGGCGAGCGCCTTGTCCCCCGCCAGCCCGCGCAGCAGACGGTCGAAATCCTCGGGCGCATATTGCTCGTTGGCGTCCAGCGTCACCGCATAATCGCCCCCCCGGTCGATCAGCGCCGCGATGCCGCGCAACCGCCTGTGATCGGCCTCGGGATCGCCCTTGAGCTTGACCTTGAAAGCGGCGATCCCGGTCCGGTCGATCACCTCTTCGAGCGAGACCGGCCAACCATCGTCGGGCGCTTCGGGCCCCACGTCCGCCCGCCACAGCGGCGCGTCGAAGCCCACCGTATGGCGCAGCACCAGCCGTTCGGGCGGACCGATCCGCGCCAGAGATCTCGTGACATCCTCGGGCGCCTGATCCGCGGGACAGCCCGCCGCGAGGCCAAAGACATCGGCCTGCGCCGCCTGCCAGAACGGCAGTTCCAGCCCCCGGCAAAGGGCATCGATCATCGCCATTTCCACCAGCGCGGGGCCAAAGCCCCGCGCCAGCCTGGGCACCTCGGGCAAGTCTTGCGAAAGCCGCGCGCGCAGCGCCCGGGTAACCTCCAACGCCGTTCCCGCCTGGCCCGGGGCCGCCTGCACGGCCGTGGCCACCACCCGGCGCAGCTCGTCGATGGTGTCGGCATTGCTCAGCGTGGGAGCTTTGTTGAACCAGCGCGGCACCATCAGCTGCGCCGCGCGCCCCGCGGCGCGCCAGCCATCGACCATGATTTCGACCCGGCAATGCGCTTCGGCGGTCTCGCGCACCTCGGTACTGCCGAATTGAAACGGCAGCCGCATCACCACCGGGCGCTCCGCGATAGAGGCAGAGAGGAGTTCGATGCGGGTCATGCGGCGGCCCTTTCATAGGCTTTGAGGGTGGCGATCCCGGTGGCGGCGGTGACGCTGGCGTCGATCAGGCAGCGGAACGGCTCGACGCCGACGGGCTTGTCCCAGCCCACCGCGCGCAGGGCCTTGATGATCTCGAAATGCGGGTCGTCGCCCATGCCCGGCGCGCCGCGGTTGGTGTCATTGGCGTGGATGTGGCCAATCATCCCGCCCGGCACCCAGTGCCGGATCAGCTCGGCCACCGGCGGCTCGGTCTGGCCGGCAGCGCTCATGTCAATCATGGTGCGAAACCCCGGGCTGGCGATCGCCTCGGCCAGCGCAACACCGTCTGCCACGGTGTTGACCGTGTTGTCCTCAGCCCGCGACAGCGGCTCGATGCAATAGGTCACGCCGCGCGCTGCGGCCTGCGCGGCGACCGGCGCAAAAAATGCGGCCAGATGGGCGGTCAGCGCCGCATCCCCCATGCCCCCCGGCCGGAGCCGTTGTTTCGGAGAGCCGTGGATCAGCACCGCGCCGCCCAGATCAGCGCAGAGATCGACCAGCCGCAACAGGACGTCGCGCGCCCTGCGCTGCCGCGCCGGATCGGTGATCGACAGCTCGGGGTAGCCGCTCAGGAGCCAATGCAGCCCGGTGACGCGCAGCCCGGCATCCTCGACGGTCTGCCGGATGCCGACCACCTCGGAGGCGCTCAGCCGGTGCGGTGCTGCCCCCAGGGTCGCCGGCGCCAGCTCCAGCCCGACATAGCCCAGATCCGCCGCGATCCGGGCCTGTTCGGCCAGCGACTTGCCCTCTTCGGCCAGCAGCTCGTTGCAGAGCGTATAGTCAAGCATCGAGCCGCGCTCCGATCCAGCGCACCGGCGCCAGCGCCAGCCGCCGCACCACCGGCACGTTCATCGCGATCGACAGCAGGATCAGCGCCACGAACCCGGCCGAGACCGGCCGTGTGAAGAACGGCGCCAACTCGCCATCGCTCAGCGTCAGCCCGCGGCGCAGGCTCTTGTCGAGCAGATCGCCGAGGATGATCCCCAGCACCAGCGGCGCCATCGGGTATTTCATCTGCCGCAGGACAAAGCCCACGAGGCCGAAGAACACCATGATCCAGATGTCGAAGATCCGCTGGCTCAGCGCGAAGGTGCCGATCACGCAAAGCACGAAGACCACCGGCATCAGATAGGCATAAGGCACCTTGAGCACCTGCACGAAGGCCTTGGTCAGCGTCAGCCCGTAGAAGGCCATGAAGAGCGTGGCGGTCACCACCATGGCGCTGATCAGCCCGATGAAATCCGGCTGTTCGATCATGATCAGGGGCCCCGGCCGGATGCCGTGGATAAAGAGCGCGGCGATCAGCACCGCCGAAGACGCCGAACCGGGCACCGCCAGGGTGATCGCCGGGATCAGCGAACCGGGCACCACGGCGGAATTGCCGGTCTCTGCCGCGATCAGCCCCTCATGGCTGCCGTGGCCGAACTTTTCCTTTTCCTTCGAGGTCTTGCGCGCGGCCGCATAGCTGGCCCAGGCGCCGATATCCTCGCCCACGCCGGGGATGATGCCGACCAGCGTGCCGATCAGCCCCGAGCGTGCGATGGTCAGCTTGTAGCGCCAGAGATCGACCAGATCGGGGATCGTCCGGTCGCTCTTGTCCTTCTTCACCGCCAGCTCGCCGGCACGGTTCCACATCGCCGTCAGCACCTCGGCAAAGCCGAAGGCGCCGACCATGGCGGGGATCAGCGCGATCCCGGCGTTGAGATCCTGAAGCCCCATGTTGAAGCGCACATGGGCGTGAATGCCCTCCGACCCGATCATTGCCACCGCCAGCCCAAGAAGCCCGGCGATATAGCCTTTCAAGGGCGAGGTGTCGGCGGTGAGCTGACCCGAGATCAGAATGCCGAAGACCGCCAGCCAGAAGAACTCGAAGCTGCCGAAATTGAGCGCGGCCTCGGCCAGCGGCGGCGCCACCAGCACCAGCATCACGACACCCGCCAACGTGCCCAGCGCCGAGCCCGCCGTGGCCAGCCCCATGGCGTAGCCGGCCCGCCCCGCTTTGGCCAGCGGATAGCCGTCAAGCGAGGTGGCCGCGCTGGCCGGGGTGCCGGGGATGTTGAGCAGGATGGCGCTGCGCGAGCCGCCGTAGATCGCCCCGACATACATGCAGACCAGCACCAGGATCGCGGTGGTCGATTCCAGCGAATAAGTCAGCGTGGTCATCAGCGCCACGCCCATGGTCGCCGTCAGCCCTGGCAACGAGCCCACGACAATGCCCAGCAGCGTCGCCCAGGCGGCGTGAAACAGCATCTCGGGTGTGGCCAGCGTGCCAAGCCCGGTGATCAGATCGCCCAGCCCGCTCATGGCAGCCGCACCAGAAAGAGTTTCTCGAACAGCAACGACGATCCCAGCGCCACCCCGGCGCCCAGCGCCAGCGCCGCGAGTACCGCAATCACCTGGGCCCGACGCGCGCCGGCCGGGGGAAAGGAAAACAGCAGTGCGAAACAAGTGGCAAAGACGAAGGTGGCCCAGAAATACGGCAGCCAGCCCACCAGCCCGAGCGCGTAGAGCGTGCAGATTGCCGCCGTCAGCCCCAATCGCGCCCAGGAACCGTCGGCGAGGACAAGCGCCCGACGCTGGTCGTCGGTCTTGAAGGACGACAGGAACAGCAGCGCCGCGCAGAGCGCCAGCAGCAGGCCGAGGATGATCGGCACCAGCCCGGGGATCGAGGCCGGGTGGATCTGTCGGATCTCCAGCCGGTCCATCGTGTAGCCGCCGACCAGCAGCGCCAGCCCGAGCAGAAAGAGAAGACCTGCCGTGAGGCGGTCGGCCATAGCCATAGTCATGAAATCACCTGTCGTTGTGCCGGGCACTTGGCAGTCCGGGCGGAGCATCTGGCCCCACCCGGAGTGTGCCCTTATTCAGCCGGGCAATCGATGCCGATTTCCGACGGGCTGACGACCGCTTCGCCGCGGGTCACCCGGGCGCAGGCCTCGGCGATCACCACCGGCATCGCCTTTTCAAGCGCGGCCTCGCCGTAGCTCGGCGCAAAGACGGCGCCCCGGTCGGTGGCATAGGTCTTGAGCGCCTCGCTGTTCATCACATGGTCCTGCCAGACCTGATCGACGGTATCATAGACCTCTTGCGGGGCACCCATCGGGATGAAAACGCCGAAGTAATCGGCCGCGACGTGGAAATCCGGGATGAAATCGGTGATCGGCGGCACCGGGTCGATGCCTTCGACGTTCAGCGCGGTATCCGACAACACGGTCAGCGCCCGCAGCCGGCCGGCGCGGATCATCTCGGTCTGTTCCACCGCCAGCTGGGTGGTCACCTCGACCTCGCCGCTCGCCGCGGCGATCACCGCCGGGTTGCCGCCGTCATAGGTGATCATACGCGCGCCCGACAGATCGCCCTCGGCGCTTTCCTTGATCGCCGCCAGCGCCATGCCGCCCGAGGAGTTCACCCCCGCGGTGCCAACCGTGACCGAACCGGTCTTCATCGCCTCGAGCAGCGCCGGGAAATCCTGATACGGCGCATCGGCGTTGACGCTGACAACCGGCACGTTGGCGACGTGCAGATAGATGTGATAATCCTCGATCGACGTATCCTCGATCAGCCCGGTCACCGCATAGGTCGCATTGTTGGCGATGGCATTGGCGGTCCAGGTATAGCCGTCGCGCGGCGCATCCAGCGCGGCCTTGGTGCCGGTCGATCCCGACGCGCCCGGCTGGTTGACCACCACGACCTCGGTGCCGAGGGCCTCTTCCAGAATTGGCGCAACCACGCGGGTCACCTGATCGGTCGAACCGCCGGCCGACCACGGCACGATGATGTTGATCGGACGGTCGGGCTTCCAGCTGTAATCTTGGGCGGCAAGCGGTGCGGCAAAGGCGCCTGCGGCCGCGACGAGCGCAATGGTTTTAAGGGCTGGCATGATATCTCCTCCGTTATCTACCATGTAGTAGGTTAGGAGTCAGATCGGGACCTGTCAAACCTTTTGGCGGCCTGGTGAAGAGAAACCATCGCCAAGATGCAGCGGTTGTGCCCCCGCGCAGGGGTCAGGGCGGTCCTGGCCCGGACCAGAGCAGCGCCTCCCCGCCCCCCCTTTTCTTGAGGCGCACCCATGGCCTCCGCCGCGAGCCGGAATTCCGAAACCCTTTTGCCGATGCCATCTCAAGAATCTCGCCGCCGCCGCCCAAAAAGGCTCGGACTCCGCCACCCCTGTTACTTTGCGGAACGCCGCGACAGCGGACCCAGCGTCACGGTTTTATTTGTCACACTCCTTGACTAAAGAGCCCAAAAAGTTAGCATATACGGTACTTGACGCATCATCTTGTAGGATACTGGGATACCTCCATAGGATTTTGCACACGCTACACGGGTACATTGCACGGTATTAGGCAGTCTTTCGAAGATCACCGCATCGACAGAGCAACGCACATGACCTCCCGCCTGCACTCCGACCTGAACTGGAACCTGCTGCGCATGTTCTACGTCATCGCCAAGGAACAGAGCATCACCAAAGCGGCCAAGAGCCTGGGGCTCAGCCAACCCTCGGTGAGCAGCGCGCTCCAGAAACTCGAAACCCAACTCGATTGCCAACTGGTCATCCGCGACAGCCGTCATTTCAACCTGACGGCGCGGGGCGACCGGATCTATCAGGAATGCCGCGACATCTTTCAGAGCGCCGAGCGCATATCGTCGCTGGTGAACGACATCGACGAGCAAGAGCGCGGCCAGGTCCGTTATCAGATCATCTCGGACCTGGTGTCACCGCTGCTCGACGAGCTGATGCGGCTCTATCACCAGCGCTACCCGTCGGTGGCCTTTCAGAGCGAGGTGAGAAACAGCCAGGCCATTGTGCGCGCGATCCAGCAGGACAAGGCGACCATCGGCTTCTGCCTGCTGGTCGACCCGCTGGTCAACCTGCCCTCGATCCGGCTGTTCCGCCGCGAGTTTGGCCTGTTCTGCGGCCAGACCCATCCGCTTTTCGGCGCAAGCTCGGTTCCGCTCGAGGAGCTTCAGCGCGAGCCGCTGATTTCCTTCGCCTGCGCCACCGACGGCCCGGATCTCGAGCCGGTGTCGATCTTGCGTGAGGGGCTGCACCTGAGCAACCGAATCAACGGGCTGAGCACCAATCTCGAAGAGGTGCGGCGGATGCTCGTCGCCGGGCTCGGGATTGGCATCCTGCCGCTGCTGTCGGCGGAAGAGGACATCCGGCGCGGCCTGCTGTGGCGGCTTGATATCGCAAACGAGCCGATTGGCGCCGATGTCTACCTGGTGCATGCGCCGAACGAAAAACTGTCGCCGCCCGAGAAGAAGTTCGTCGACATGGCGGAGGAGCTTCAGAGCCGCGACCCAGAGTTCGCCTGACCCGGCCGGCGCCGTTTCAGCGCGCCATTCGCACATGCGGCCGCTCGGAATCCCCGGGCGGCCGCATGGTCATTCCTTCGACGCGCACGCCCGCGTCAGAACCACTTGCCGTCCGAAATGTTGTCGGGAATGGCGATCGGCTCCACCGCCGGCAGCGGGATCGACTCGAACTGCGCCTTGATGCCCGAATTCCAGAGCTTGGCCCGCCGGGTCAGATTGCGCCGGTCGGTCTGCATCCGACCGCGCGCCAGAACACAGCCCAGATCGGCGCCGTGATAGCAGTAATCACCCGCCGAATAGACCCGCAGATAAAAGGCCTCGTTCTCATTGCCCAGCGACTGGACGTTGAGCGCCGGGCGGACGAATTCCGCACTGCCGTCGTCGGTCAGCTTCCAGATGCCCGACTGCGGCGCCTTGGTGATCAGCTCGACCTTGTCCTCGGTCTGCTTGAGCACCAGCTGGGTCCAGTTGTCGTAGTCGTTCCAGCGCGATTGCACCGCTTCGACATCGACCTCGTAATCGACGTCGAGATATTCCAGCAGGTGGAACAGGAACAGCGGGCAGCCGCCATAGGTCGAGGTGATCAGGTTGGTCGGCGGGGTGACACCGGAAACTCGCGGGTTCAGCTCGCCCAGGTAAACCTCGTTGGTGTCGGTATCGAGCAGGAAGTCGAGGCAGAAGACGCCCTTGTAGCCCTCCTTGTAGAGCCGGTCGCCGAACTTGCGCGCCATCTCGCGCACCTTGTCCGGCACGCCTTCGGGCAGGAGCGCCGGCGAGGCGTCATTGCCGCACCAGCCACCCTTGTAAGGCGTGACCTCGGCAAAACCGGTGATGTCGGTCATCACCGGGCCGACGAAGGTGCCAAGCCGCGTGGCGCAGCCCTCGATCGCTCCGGGCAGGTGGTTGAGTCGCTTCATCACCTTGAGCTTCTGGTCGATGATCTTGGCGGAATACTTGTCCCAGTCCTTGCGCGACTTGATGAAGAAGGTGGTCCGGCCGCTGTCGCCATAGGGCGTCTGCACCACTAGGTCCGAGCCCAGCTTGCCCTTCTTGGCCAGGTCCATCAGCGCCTCGTAGCTGTCGGCCTCGCCCATGATGTTCGGCGCGCTATCGACCCCGGCCTCGTTGCCAAGCTGGGTGGTGACGATCTTGCTATCGAGCCGCTCGCGCAGCGCGGCAGGCGCCAGGGCGACCTCAATCCCCGCATCGGCGCAAAGCTGTTCGGTGGTCTCGTTGAACATCACGAAGATCGCCTTGCCGCCGGGGTTGGCCTTGGCCTTGGCGACGAACTGCGGATGGCTGACCAGGTAATTGCCCACGTCCTCCATCGACTGGAACTCGTCATGCATGATCTTGGTGGGCACGAAGGCGCGGGGATGGCTGCCATCGAAAATGTCGAAATAATTGATGAACTCGAGCCCGCCGACCCATTGATCGAGGCCCAGGAGAGAGTAAGGCGTCGGGGTGACGATATAGATCGGCTTCGTGTTCTTGCGAAGGTAATTGAAGATCTCGCTGAGACCGGTGAGTTTCTTCCTGCGGGTGCGTTTTTTGGCGGGTGGCATGTGATTCCCTTTTTTGATTACCCAAGCGTCCTCCAGCTCTAGCAGGATTCGCAAGCCTTGTGTTTTTATCCACAGCCTCGCCGTCTCTTGCAGCCGCCCGAAAAATCGCCACGGCGCGGGAGTCAGCCAATGTCTCAGCCGATTGGCCCGTCTGCGCCGCGCCGCGCGCCGGGGCAGTTCGGTGCGGCTGAGACGGCTCATTTCATTGCCGGGCCGCCCAGCGGGCCATCCCATTCCATCTCGACCGGGTCGATATCGTTGCGCACGTAGAAAAACCGAAAGCCCATGCCGCGCAGCCATTTCTCCAGCCGGTCGAGACTGGCCCATTCGCGGCGCAGGCCCCGGGCGCTTTCCACCAGCGCCCATTGATCATCCACCAGGAAATAGACGGTCCAGGTGTTGGGATGCTTCGACTGATCGGCAAAACCGCCGCCCAGCACCTCGCGGGCAGAGCGAACGGCAACGGGATAGTCGCCGATCCGCTTTTGCGACGCCAGATCGGCAAGATCGTTCTGCCGGATCGTGAAGGTCGGCGCCGGTGTTTCCTGCATGTCTGTCGCGATCTTGTCTGCTGAGGCTTCCACCCCGTGATACGGTGCGGATCACCGGATTGGCAACGCGAAGCCTTTGTCAGCCGACAACATCCGCAACTTCGACCGGCGCCGGGGCGGTCTCGGCCGTGTCGCGCAGCGCCTTTGCCCGCGCGGCGATCTCGTCGGGGCCGAGCGCCTCGATCCGGGTCGCCAGCGTCCAGACATGGCCGAAGGGATCGCAGATCGTGGCACAGCGCTCGCCCCAATAGGCCAGCGACGGCGCGGCCAGCGCCTGCGCCCCGGCATCGATGGCCGTGGCAAAGGCGGCGTCGACATCGGCGACATACATATGCTGCGCAACCGAGGCCGCGCCCGGTGTCGGCTGATGGCCATGCCCCGGCCAGCCGGCGGTGACAAACAGCATCGATGTGCCGATCTTGACGACGGCAAAGCAGGGGGCGTCCTCTGTGTCGCGAGCCTGAACGGTCGCGTCAAAGGCAGTCTCGTAGAAAGCCAGCGCGGCGGGCACGTCCGACACCGCCAGAGCGGCAGTCGAGGTGCGATAGCCGCGCGGCGTCACAGCGGGTTTCTTCGGCATTCGGGATGTCTCCACGTCAGGCGGACTCTTGTCCGTTTTTCGAACAGTCACGTTGGGGCATTTTCGCCACCATGGACCATGGTGTAGCATATTGCCCTTGAAACTGCAACACCATGACACATAGTGTAGGGAATACCGACAGGAAATCCGCCGCATGCCCCCTTTCGCCCCCCTCCATCCATCGCAGGCCAGACCGGGCTATGCCCTGCACCGCCGTTTCGCCGCCCTGTCCGAGGAGCGGCCGGCCGAGACCTGGGAAAGCCTGCTGCACGCCCATTGGCCGGGCTGGCGCGACTGGTATCTGGCGCGCGGCGGCACCACCGCCGAGACCACCCGCGAGGCCGAGCGCGCCCTGCGCCGCCACATGCCCGAAATGACCAAGCTGATCGACCGGCTGTCGGCCACCCTGCCCGATGATCCGGTGCTGCGCGAATTCCTGACCTTCTGGTGCCCGCCGCGCTATCTGGTGAGCTGCACCCAGGCCGCTTCGCAGGATGCCCGCGGGCCGTTCCTGATGCGCAACTACGATCTCGACCCTGCGCTGAGCGAGGCCACGCTGCTGCGCTCGAACTGGCGCGGCAAGGTGGTGATGGGCATGGTCGAGGGGCTGGCCGGCCTCTCGGACGGGATGAACCAGGACGGGCTGGCCGTCTCGCTCAGCTTCGGCGGCCGGGTCGGCACCGGCCGCGGCTTCGGCATTCCGTTGCTGATCCGCTACGTGCTCGAGACCTGCACCGATGTGCAGGACGGGCTCGAGGCGCTGCGCGCGGTGCCCTGCCACATGTCCTACAATGTCACCCTGACCGATCGCCGGGGCCAGGCGGCCACCGTGTTTCTCAGCCCCGACCGCCCTCCGATGGTGCAGTTCACGCCCTGGGCCACCAATCACCAGCTGGGCGTGGAATGGCCTCGCCACGGCCGGATCTCGGCGACGCTCGAACGGGCGCAGAGCCTCGGCCTCATGTTCGCCCGAAATCCGCCCGACGAGGCGACGCTGCAAGCCAGCTTTCTCACGCCGCCGTTCTTTTCGGCCAAGTACCGCGCGGGCTATGGCACGGTGTTTTCCATCGTCTACCGGCCCGTGCAGGGCACCGCGCGGCTGTTCTGGGGCTGCGGCACCGGCCAAGACTGGCAGATACCGGCCTTTGCGCCCGCCACGCTCGACGTGGAATTTTCCGATCTCGGCAGCCGGCTGCTTGCCGCGCCGACCTTCCTGACAGACCTGCAAAGGACGGCGTGATGAGTAAATTCGCAATCGCAGGCATCCAGATGCATGTGACCACCCAGAACAACATCGCCGAGATGCGCAAGCGGCTGGCGCTGCTCATGCATCTCTACCCCTGGGTCGAGATGGTGTGTTTTTCCGAGCTGGCCGCGCATGGCCCGGCCCTGCCCAGCGCCCAGGCCGCCGGCGGCGACTTTGACCAGGCCTTTGCCGACATGGCGCGCCAGCACCGGATCTGGCTCCAGCCCGGCAGCTATTTCGAACGGCGCAATGGCCGCATCTACAATGCCGCCCCGGTGTTCAATCCGGCGGGCGAAGAGGTCGCGCGCTATGACAAGATGTTCCCTTTCACCCCCTACGAAGAGGGGGTCACCGCCGGCACCGCGCCCTGCGTCTTCGAGGTGCCCGGTGTCGGCCGCATCGGCCTGTCGATCTGCTATGACATCTGGTTCCCGGAACTGACCCGCACCCTGGCCTCGATGGGCGCCGAAGTGCTGATCAACCCGGTCAACGCCGCCTTTGTCGACCGCCACGCCGATCTGGCCTGCGCCCGCGCCTCGGCCGCGATGTTCCAGATGTATGTCTTTCACATCAACGGGCTGCTGGCCGGCGGCAACGGCTATTCCCAGGTCATCGACCCGGCCGGGCGGCTGCTGCATGACGGCAACGTGCAGGAAGAGATGATTCCGCTGGAAGTGGATTTCGCCGAAGCCCGCCGCCAGCGCGAGCGCGGCATCCTCAACATGGGCCAGCCCCTCAAGAGCTTTCGCGACAGCCCGGCGCGCTTTCCGATCTACGAGGACGGCTACCGTTCGGACTATCTCGACAGCCTCGGTCCGCTGCAAAAAGCCCAGCGCCTCCGCTGAGCCCCGGCAAAACCGCCCCGCTCCCCCTTCCTCTTGCCCCAAATACCCTCGGGGGGTCTGGGGGGCTGGCCCCCCAGCCGGTCGATGTGCGCAGGCACAGCGAAATTCAGGCGCCCCTCACCCCGGCCCACACCGATAAATCGCAATCTCCCGCTCGAGGAAAAGCGGCTTGTTGGGTTCAAACGCCGCCACCACGGCGCAACGCGCATGCAGGTCGCTGAAAAACCCCCGCATCAGCGCCGAGTTGACCTGCGACCGCATGAACTCCGGATCTTTCACCACGAAGTTGTCGAACCCCTGATCGCGCCAGTGGTCAAGCTGCCATTCCGCGCGCTGCGGCGGCCAGGCGTGGACCTGCGCCTGGAAGTCCGGATCGTCCTCGTCCACACCTTCCAGGCCGTAGAGCACCGTCGGCATGGCGATGTAGAACACCGCCCCCCGCGCATCTTCGGTGATCCGCCGTTCCTCGGCCATCTCCGGCAGCGGCGTGTCGTATTTTTCGGCCAGCCGTTGCCAACGGGCGATCTCCATCTGCTGCGCCGCCTGGCGCTGCGGCAGATGGGTCACCGCCATGGTCATGATCTTCTCGTCCGCCAGGTGCTCGGCGATATAGGCGTCGGTCTCCTGCCACATCGGCGGCGCCAGCGCCTCGCTCACCGCGATCACCGCGCCCAGCAGCGACAGCCCCGCGCCCAGCGCCAGCGCGCCCGCCGCCGCCTGCCCGGCACGGCCCGGCGCGCCGATCAGCCCGGCCAGCGCAAGGCCGCCAAGCAGGGTGAAGCCGGCGAAGCTGGCAATCCAGAGGTGCTCGGGCTGGCGCGGCCCGGCCAGCAGGGCCAGCGTGAGCGTGCCGATCGCCAGCGCGGCCCAGATCAGCAGCAACGCCGGTTTCTGCCGCAACGCACAGGCCGGCAGCATCAGCACCGGGGGCGTCAGCAGCGCCATGGCCGCAAAGACCGGCGTCATCCCCCAGACCAGGCCCAGCGACCGCAGCCCCAGCGTGGTCAGCCCCGGCCAGATGCCGTCCCCGGTGCGCAGCGACATCACCGTCTGGATTTTCTGAAAGGCGAGGAAATTGCCGAAATCCAGCAGGATGCCGATGTTCAGCACCGGCCAGAGCAGTACAACCGTCAGCAGCGCCCGGCCCATGCTCCGCGCCATCGCACCCACGCCCTCGGCCCGGATCAGGAGCGCCGCCAGGCCGAGCGCCAGCGGCAGCAGCACGAAGACCCCCGATTGCTTGAAGCTCACCACCAGCACCGCCAGCACCCCGAGCCAGATGTCCCAGCGCCCCGGCCGCGCCGCCTGAAGCCGTGCGATCAGCGCCCAGAAGACCGCGACGGTGGCCGTGGCCAGCGCCACGTCGCCCTTGGCGATATGCGACATGAAGACCCCGAGCGGAAAGAAGACCCCGAGCAGTCCCACGGTCAGAGCCGGCCAGAGCCCGAGCCCGACCCGCCGCCCGATGGCAAAGAACAAGGGCGCGATCAGCGCGCCGATCACCGCCGTCAGATAGCGGGCGGTGAGGTAGAAGACCGTCGGATCGGAAAAATACTGCGCCCGGAATTCGCCCGGCGACCCCCACCAGCCGAGCGGCAGCCCCAGCGCGAACAGCCCGCCGAAGGCCAGCCCGTTGAGATAGGTGATCAGCGGCGGATAGAAATGCTGCCCCGGCACGATCTGCCCGGCCAGCACCTTGGCGGCATCATTGATCCGCTCATCGCCGTGGAAATAGCCGTAATCCGCGCCCAGGGCACGCAAGGCGAACGCCAGAAGAAACAGGCCCAGACCCACCGAGAGGCGTGTCACAAAATCACTTTTGCCAGACATATCTTAACTTTTTACAGTCAAACCCGCGGCGCGCCAGAAAATCCGCACATTTGCGCACCATTGTCTTGCGCAGGCGGAGGAAAATGGCGACGGAGCGGGATTGTTGCGGAATTTGGACGGATATTTGGCCGAGGATGTGACGCATCATCAGGCGGCGACCCTGCCGCTCTATGTCGATCTTGACGGCACGCTGGTGCACACCGACGTGGCGCAGGAACTGCTGGTTGCCGCCCTGGCCCGGCCCGGCAACTGGCGGCCGATCCTCGCCGCCTGGCACCGGCATGGCGTCAGCGGCATCAAGCATGCGGTCTGGAACCGCGACGGCTTTCACCCGGCGCTCCTGCCCTATGACGACACGGTGCTCGACTACCTGCGCAGCGCCCGCGCCCAGGGCCGCCGCATCGTCTTGGCCACCGCCGCCGACCGCCAGGCGGCCGAGGCCATCGCGGTGCACCTCGGCCTGTTCGACGCGGTGCTGGCCTCGGAGCCGGGCCACAACCTGAAGGGCGCGGCCAAGCTTGCGGCGATCCGCGGCGACAGCGCCGGTCCGTTCGAATATCTGGGCGACGGCGCCGCCGACATCCCCATCTGGCGCGCGGCGCAGAAGGCCGGCTTCGTCCGCCCCGACGCCGCCGCCCGGGCCGAGATGCAGGCAGCGGGCCCGCGCCTGTCGCTGACCACCGATCCGGCGCCACCGGTCTGGCGTGGCCTGTGGGCGGCGATGCGGCCGCATCAATGGGCCAAGAACGTACTGGTCTTTCTGCCGCTGTTCTTTGCCCATCTCTACACCGAACCCGGCGCGCTGCTGCTGGCCGGGCTGGCCTTTGCCGCCATGTCGCTGATGGCCTCGGGGGTCTATCTGATCAACGATCTGCTCGACATTCCGGCCGACCGGCGCCACGTCCGCAAGCGGCTCCGGCCCTTTGCCGCCGGGCTGCTGCGCCCGGCCCAGGGGGTCGGCGCGGCGCTGGCGCTGCTGGTCGCCGCGCTTGCGCTGGGGTTCGGCGCAGTGGGCCTGCCCTTCGGCCTGGTGCTTCTTCTCTATCTCGGCCTGACCACCGCCTACTCTTTCGCGCTCAAGCGGTTCTCGACGATCGACGTGATCGTGCTGTCACTGCTTTATACCGTGCGCATCCTCGCCGGGGCGGCGGCAGGCGGGATCATTCTGAGCCCCTGGCTGTTGTCCTTTTCGCTCTTTTTCTTTGTCAGCCTGGCCTACATGAAACGGTTCATCGAGCTTGATGCCGTGACCGAGGACGCCAAGCTGCCGCATCGCAATTACTGGGGCGCGGAGCTGGCCAGCATCCAGATCTTCGGCATCGCCAATGCGGCGGTCAGCCTGCTGACCCTGGCGCAATACATCAACAGCCCGACCGCGAGAGAGACCTATGGCGGCCGCGACATTCTCTGGCTGGCGGTGCCGCTGATGATGTTCTGGATCTACCGCAGCTGGATGTGGGCGATCCGGGGCAAGGTGGGCGACGATCCGGTGGTCTTTGCCCTGACCGACCGGATCAGCCAGATCACGCTGACTGCGGTGCTCGCGGTCTTCTTTGCCGCGCGCTACCTCGAATTTTCCGGGGTCATCCGATGAGCCCGGCGGGATTTGCCCTGATCTTCGCCAGCGTCGCGCTTTCGGCGCTGGGCCAGACCTGTTTCAAGACCGGCGTTGGCCGGGTGAGCTTTGCCGAGACCGCCGGACTGGTGCAGAAAAGCCTGTCGCTGCTGCTCTCGCCCTGGGTGCTGGGCGGGCTGGCGTTCTACGGAGTGGGCACGGTTCTGTGGCTCTTTGCGCTCCGGCGGATCGACCTGTCGCTGGCCTATCCTTTCGTGGCGATGAGCTTTGTCATGGTGGCCGCGTCGGGGGTGCTGGTCCTGGGGGAGACCCTGAGCCTGACCCGCGTGCTGGGAATGGCGCTGATCATCTCGGGGCTGCTGGTGATGGCGGTGGGGCGGTAGGCGGGCACTGAAGCCCACGCCATGCGAGCGCCGAGCCGCGGGATGGCGATGCAACAGTCTTGCTCACGGCGCCTTATGGCAGCCAAATCCGTAGAACCTCCGATCAACAGGGGTGCGCGGGCCAAATCGCCGCCCCCGAGGGGCCGGCGATCGCGCGGCGGCCTGCGGTCTTGTTGCGCGCGGGGAAGACAGGACCGGCATTCTGATTAATAATTGTGCATACGCCAGGCCGCCGCCCCTCGCACACCGCGCCACCCATTTACAAAGCTCCACCAGCCCCCCCATTTGCGCTCATGTCCCGCCCACTCTCGATCATCATCGTCGAACCCGACCGCGACCGCGCGCTGCTCATCGTCGACAGCCTGCGCGCCGCCGGCGATTTCGACATCCAGGTGATTGCCGAGCCCACCAGCCTCGCCCGGCAGATCCAGGCGCGCCAGCCCGACGTGGTGCTGATCGACATCGAGAACCCCTCGCGCGACATGCTCGAGGAACTAGCGCTGGCCTCGGGGCCGCAGGACCGCGCGGTGGCGATGTTCGTCGACCGGTCGGCCGAGGGCCTCTCGACCGCGGCGATCGAGGCCGGCGTCTCGGCCTATGTGGTCGACGGCATGCAGCCCGGCCGCGTCAAACCGGTGCTCGACGCCGCCATCACCCGGTTCCGCATGTTCCAGCGCATGCGCACCGAGCTGGCCGAGACCAAACGCGCGCTCGAGGAACGCAAGGTGATCGACCGCGCCAAGGGCATGCTGATGAAGGCTCGCGGCGTCAGCGAGGACGAGGCCTATGCCATCCTGCGCAAGGCCGCGATGGATCAGGGCAAGCGCGTGGCCGATGTGGCGCAGGCGCTGGTGACCGCAGCGGGGCTTCTGGGATGAGCGCAACCACGCTTTCGGTCGGGTTCATCCCGCTGGTCGATGCGGCGCCGCTGGTCCTGGCGCAGGAAATGGGCTTTGCCGCCGAAGAGGGCATCACCCTCGATCTGCGCCGTGCGCCCTCCTGGTCGTCGCTGCGCGACATGCTGAGCTTTGGCAAGGTCGAGGCGGCGCATATGCTCTCGCCCGTTCCCATCGCCACGGCGCTGGGCCTGGGCGGTGCCGGCGCGCCGCTGTCTGCGGTCTCGGTGCTCTCAGTCAATGGCAATGTCATCGGGATCAGCCGGGCATTGGCCGACCGGCTGCGCGACGCCGGCCATGACTTTGCCTTCAACGATGCCCGCGCCGCCGGACTGGCGCTGATCGCCGCGTCGGGGGCCGGCCTGCGTATCGGCGTGCCCTTCCCGTTCTCGATGCATGCCGAGCTGGTCTATTACTGGCTCTCGGCGCTGGGCTTGCCGGCGCCGCAATCGGTTTCTGTGCGCACCGTACCGCCGCCGCTGATGGGCGATGCGATCCGCGCCGGCGAGATCGACGCCTTCTGCGTCGGCGAACCCTGGGGCTCTCAGGCGGTCGAGGACGGCATGGGCGAACTGCTGCTGCCCGGTTCGGCGATCTGGGCCTTTGCGCCGGAGAAGGTGCTGGCCATGCGAGCCGACTGGGCCGAGGCCGAGGCCATGCTGCGCGGTCGGCTGATCCGCGCGGTCTGGCGCGCCGGCCGCTGGCTGGGCGATCCGGCCTCGACCAGCCTCGCCGCCGAGATCCTGGCACGGCCCGGCTATCTCGACCTGCCCGCCGACATCCTCGACCGGGCGCTGTCCGGGCGTCTCGTGCTCTCGGGGCGCGGCGAGGAACGCAGCGTGCCCGACTTCCTTACCTTCCATCGCTCCGCCGCGACCTTTCCCTGGCGCAGCCAGGCGGAATGGATCGGGCTGCAACTGGCGGCGCGCACCGGGCTCGACCGGACCGCCGCCAAATCCGCCGCCGCGCGGGTGTTTCGCACCGATCTGCACCGCGCCGCGCTCTCGGGGCTGTCGGCCAGCCTGCCCACCGCCTCGTCGCGGATCGAGGGCGGCGTGACCGAACCCACCGCCGTGCCGGCCGACGTCGGCCAGCTGATTCTCGGACGCGACCGGTTCTTCGATGGCCGCATTTTTGACCCCGACCTGGCCTGACGCCCAATTATTGTGCAGTTGCAGCGATGATCTCGCTGCAATGCAGAAAATCACCGCCCTCCCGCCGCCTTTCCTTTGCGCCACCGCAGGCTGATTTGGCATAAAGCTTGCATCGACGGGCAATGGCGTCCGTTGCAGGAATTCTCCCGAACGTCCGGGACCCGATGAGCAAAGCCGCTCGACCCTTCGCCCCCGGCGAAGTGCGTCAGCGGCTTTTTTCTTTGCCCGATCCCTCTCTTCCCGGGCCTCAGTAAAGGACAGAACCTCATGAAGACCCTCATTTTCGGCCTTGCCGCCTCTACCGCATTGGTCACTCCCGGTTTCGCGCAGATGCTGGATCTTGAAAAAGACGAACTGACCTTCGGCTTCATCAAGCTCACCGACATGGCGCCGCTCGCCGTGGCCTATGAACAGGGCTATTTCCTCGACGAGGGCCTGTTCGTGACGCTGGAAGCCCAGGCCAACTGGAAGGTTCTGCTCGACGGCGTGATCGGCGGCCAGCTCGATGGCGCGCATATGCTGGCCGGCCAGCCGCTGGCGGCGACCATCGGTTTCGGCACCGAGGCGCATATCATCACCCCCTTCTCGATGGACCTGAACGGCAACGGCATCACCGTGTCGAATGAGATCTGGGAGCAAATGAAGCCCAACATCCCCGCCGATGCCGAGGGCAAGCCGATCCACCCGATCAGCGCAGAAGCGCTGGCCCCGGTGGTCGAGAGCTACAAGAACGAGGGCAAGCCCTTCAACATGGGCATGGTTTTCCCGGTCTCGACCCACAATTACGAAATCCGCTACTGGCTGGCGGCCGGCGGGCTGCATCCGGGCTATTACAGCCAGGAAAACATCTCGGGCCAGATCGACGCCGATGTGCTGCTCTCGGTCACCCCGCCGCCGCAGATGCCCGCCACGCTCGAAGCCGGCACAATCTATGGCTACAGCGTGGGCGAGCCGTGGAACCAGCAGGCGGTGTTCAAGGGCATCGGCGTGCCGGTGATCACCGATTACGAGCTGTGGAAGAACAATCCCGAGAAGGTCTTCGGCATCACCGCTGAGTTTGCCGAGGACTACCCCAACACCACGCTGGCTGTCACCAAGGCGCTGATCCGCGCCGCGCAATGGCTGGATGAAAACGACAACGCCAACCGTATGGAAGCGGTCGAAATGCTGAGCCGGCCGGAATATGTCGGCGCCGATGCCGAGGTGATCGCCGCCTCGATGACCGGCACCTTCGAATACGAAAAGGGCGACAAGCGCGACGTCCCCGACTTCAACGTCTTCTTCCGCTACAACGCCACCTATCCCTTCTATTCGGATGCGGTCTGGTATCTGACCCAGATGCGCCGGTGGGGCCAGATTGCCGAGCCGAAATCGGACAGCTGGTACGACGAGGTTGCCAGGTCGGTCTACAAGCCGGACATCTATCTCGAGGCCGCGCGGCTGCTGGTCGATGAAGGTCTTGCCGATGCGGCCGATTTCCCCTGGGACAGCGACGGCTACAAGGCGCCGACCCCGGCCGAGGATATCATCGACGGCATCGCCTATGACGGCAAGGCCCCCAACGCCTACCTCGACAGCTTGCCGATCGGGCTGAAAGGCGAGCAGACCGTTGTCGGCACCGAAGTGAAGGGCTGAGCTCAATCCAGGCAGAGGCCCCGGGTCAGGCCCGGGGCGCGATGATCCCGCGACACGCGCCCCGGACTTGATCCGGGGCCTCCCCCCAATCTCCCGAGGACCCCGCCATGACCACCGTCGACCCCGAATTCTCCGCCGCCGAGGCCCGCGAAGCCCGCCGCGCGAAACTCTTCACTCGCATCAACGCAGCCGACAAATGGTTCCAGGTGCTCGGCCTCTCCTGGGCCACCCCGGTACTCAAGGCCGCAGCAGGGGACAATCCGAAAGCGCAGGTCAAGGAAATCTGGCGCCTGCTGGCCGTGCCGCTGATTGCCATCATCGCCTTCCTGATGCTCTGGGCCACGCTGGCGCCCAAGGTGCAGACGTCGCTGGGCGCAGTCCCCGGCCCGGCCGCGGTCTGGGAAGAGGCGGTCAACCTGCACGAGGACGCCGCCGCCAAGGCCGTCAAGCGCGAGAAGTTCGAAACCATGGTCGCCGCGCGCAACGAAAAGCTGGTCGAGGCTGGCCGCGCTGACGAGGTCAAGGACATCGCCTATACCGGTGCGCCGTCCTACTACCAGCAGATCTGGACCTCGATCCAGACCGTGTTCTTCGGTTTCCTGATCGCCACCGCCGTCGCCGTGCCGCTGGGCATCGCCGCCGGTCTCTCGCCCACCGCCAACGCCGCGATCAACCCGTTGGTGCAGATCTTCAAGCCGGTCTCGCCGCTGGCCTGGCTGCCGATCGTCACCATGATCGTCTCGGCGGTCTATGCCACCAACGACGGCATGTTCTCCAAATCGTTCCTGATCTCGGCGATCACCGTGACGCTCTGTTCGCTCTGGCCGACACTGATCAACACCGCGCTGGGTGTGGCCAGCATCGACAAGGATCTGGTGAATGTCTCCAAGGTGTTGAAAATGAACACCTATACCAAGATCACCAAGCTGGTCCTGCCCTCGGCCCTGCCGCTGATCTTCACCGGTCTGCGCCTGTCGCTCGGCGTCGGCTGGATGGTGCTGATCGCCGCCGAGATGCTGGCGCAGAACCCCGGTCTCGGCAAGTTCGTCTGGGACGAGTTCCAGAACGGCAGCTCCTCGTCGCTCGCCAAAATCATGGTCGCGGTGCTGACCATCGGCGTGATCGGCTTCCTGCTCGACCGCGTGATGTTCGCCCTGCAATCGCTCTTCACCTTCTCGAACAACCGGTGACATGCGCCCCGGACCTCCGGGGTCGCGCAGAAAGGACAAGCAGATGAGCATCCTGAAATTCGACAATGTCTCCAAGAGCTTCGGCGAAGGCACTGCCGCCACCTCGGTGTTGAAGAACATCGACCTCGAGGTGCAGGAGGGCGAGTTCCTCGTGCTGCTGGGCTTCTCCGGCACCGGCAAGACGACACTGATCAACCTGATGGCCGGGCTGGAACAGCCGACCCGCGGCAAGGTCACCTTCAAGGGCCAGCCGATCACCGGGCCGGGGCCGGAACGCGGCGTGATCTTCCAGAGCTATTCGCTGATGCCCTGGCTGACGGTGGCGGGCAACGTCGGCCTCGCGGTCGATACCATCTTCCCCGGCTTGCCCAAGGCGGAAAAGGCCGAAAAGGTCGCGCATTACGTCAAGATGGTGGGCCTCAGCCACGCCACCCACCGCCGCCCGGCCGAGCTTTCGGGCGGCATGCGCCAGCGGGTCAACGTGGCGCGGGCGCTGGCGATGAATCCCGAGGTGCTGCTCCTGGATGAGCCGCTCTCGGCGCTCGACGCGCTGACCCGTGCCAACCTCGCGGATGAGATCGAGGCGATCTGGGAAGCTGACAAGAAGACCTGCGTGCTGATCACCAATGACGTCGACGAGGCGATCATGCTGGCCGACCGGATCATCGCGCTCAACCCCGATGGCTCGCTGGGCGAAGAGTTCCCGGTGGACATCCCCCGCCCGCGCGACCGGGGCGAGATGAACCACCACGACGGGTTCAAGGCCCTGCGCGCCAAGGTCACCAACTACCTGATGGATGTGGGCATCGAAGCCAAGGTCGAAGGCTCGCGCATCCTGCCCGACGTGACGCCGATCCACTCGGTTCCGAAGGCGGTGCAACAGGCGCAGGAAGGCATGATCGAAGAGCGCTTCCTCGACTTCTCGCAGCTGCACAAGATCTACCCGACGCCGAAAGGCCCGCTTACCGTGGTCGAGGATTTCGATCTCAAGGTGAACCGGGGCGAATTCATCTCGCTGATCGGCCATTCCGGCTGCGGCAAGTCCACCGTGCTGACCATGGCCGCCGGTCTCAACGACATCTCCAAGGGCGCAATCCGGCTTGACGGTTACCACGTTCAGGGCGCCGATCCGGAGCGCGCGGTGGTGTTTCAGTCGCCCAACCTCTTTCCCTGGCTGACGGCACGCGAAAACTGCGCCATCGGCGTCGACAAGGTCTATCCCAAGGCCAGCCAGGCCGAGCGTCAGGACGTCGTGGAATACTACCTCGAGCGGGTGGGCCTGGCCGATGCCATGGACCGCTCTGCCGCCGACATGTCGAACGGCATGAAACAACGTGTCGGCATCGCCCGGGCCTTCGCGCTTTCGCCCAAACTGCTTCTGCTCGACGAGCCCTTCGGGATGCTCGACAGCCTGACGCGCTGGGAGTTGCAGGAGGTGCTGATGGAAGTGTGGTCGCGCACCAAGGTCACCGCGATCTGCGTCACTCATGACGTGGACGAGGCGATCCTGCTGGCCGACCGCGTGGTGATGATGACCAACGGCCCGCAGGCCACCATCGGCCGCATCGTCAACGTCGACCTGCCCCGCCCGCGCACCCGCAAGGCGCTGCTCGAACATCCCGATTACTACCTCTACCGCGAGCAGGTGCTGAGCTTTCTCGAAGAATACGAGCATGGTGCCAAGCCGAAGGCCGCCACCCCGACCGCCAAGCCCGATGAGAAGGAAGCCGCATGATGGAAGCGATGATCGACACCGAGGTGCGCACCTTCATCGAGGTCACCGAATACTGGGTGCCCGAAGAGGGCGTGCTGAAACTGGCGGGCGGCAACTACGGCGATCTGACCGAGTTCAAGGCGGCCTCCGGCCAGACCAGCTTTGCCAAGGGCGAAGGCCTGCCGGGCATGGCCTGGGCCGAGGAACGCCCGGTGGTCTTCAAGACATTGGACCCGGCCAGCTTCAAACGCGCCGATGCCGCCAGGGCGGCAGGTCTGACCAGCGCCGTGGCGGTGCCGCTGTTTGACGGCAAGGCGCTGAAGGCGGTGCTCGTGGTGCTCTGCGGCGACGGCGAGGACAGGATCGGCGCGCTTGAGGTCTGGCAGTCGAAAGACAACCTGCTGATGCTCGAAGACGGCTATTACGGCGCCGCCAAACATTTCGAATTTGTCTCGAAACACACGCATTTCCCGCGCGGCCAGGGTCTGCCCGGGGCGGTCTGGGCAGCCAATACGCCGATCCTGATGCGCGACCTGGGCTCGAGCTATGGCTTCGTCCGCTCGGAAAGCGCCGGACAGGCCGGGCTGACCACCGGTCTCGGCCTGCCGGTGCCGGTGCCGAGCGGCGAGACCTTCGTGCTGACGCTGCTGTCGGCGCGGGGCACGCCGATCGCCCGGCGTTTCGAGATCTGGGACGCCCGCGCGGCTCGCGTCGGCAAGGACGGTGCGGCGGTGCTGATCGACGGCATCTGCGCCCGCGAGGGCCGGCTCTGGGCCGCCGAGGCGGAAGAGCCGCGCCGCGCCGCTGCCTGGCAGGGGCTGATCGGCCGGGTGCTGGGCTCCGGCCTGCCGGTGGTCGACCAAGGCGTCGCCGGAATTGCCGCCGGCTACGAGAATTTCGTGGCCCTGCCGATCCATTCCAAGGGCGAGGTGTCACACATCGTCGCCTGGTATTCGTGAAAGGAAACGACATGCAGAAACTGGTCGTTATCGGCGCCGGCATGGCTTCGGGACGGGTGCTGGAGCATCTGTTCGAACAAGCCCCCGACGCCTATGAAGTCACCCTGTTCAACGCAGAGGCACGCGGCAACTACAACCGCATCATGCTGTCACCGGTGTTGTCGGGGGAAAAGAGCTATGCCGAGATCGTCACCCATGACGACGATTGGTACAATGGCAACAAGGTCACCTGCCGGTTCGGCGAAAGCGTTGTCGGCATCGACCGCGCCCGCAAGGTGGTGATCGGCGAAAACGGCGAGGTCGCCTATGACAAGCTGCTGATCGGCACCGGCTCGGCGCCCTTCATCATTCCGGTGCCCGGCAAGGACCTGCCCGGGGTGATCTCCTACCGCGATCTCGATGACACCAACGCGATGATCGAGGCCTCCTCCAAGGGCGGCAGCGCCGTGGTGATCGGCGGCGGTCTGCTGGGTCTGGAAGCGGCCGCCGGCCTCGCCCAGCGCGGCATGGATGTGACCGTGCTGCACCTGATGGGCCACCTGATGGAGCGGCAACTCGACGAAGCCGCGGGCTATCTGCTGCGCAAGGATCTGGAGGGGCGCGGCATTACCGTCAAGACCCAGGCCTCGACCAAGGCCATTCTGGGCGAGGACAAGGCCGAAGCGGTTCTGCTCGACAGCGGCGAAACCCTGCCTGCCGATCTGGTGGTCATGGCCGTGGGCATCCGCCCGGAAACACGGCTGGCCAATGATGCGGGCCTCACCGTGGGGCGTGGCATCGAGGTTTCCGCGCAGATGCAGACCTCGGACCCCGATGTCTATGCCGTGGGCGAATGCGTGGAGTTCGACGGCCAGCTTTTCGGCCTTGTCGCGCCGCTCTACGATCAGGCCAAGGTCGTCGCAGCCGCGCTTCTGGGCGAAGACGGCGCTTTCGTCCCGAAGGAGCTGTCGACCAAGCTCAAGGTCACCGGCTGCGATCTGTTCTCCGCCGGCGATTTCGCCGAGGGCGAAGGTCGCGAGGACATCGTGTTCCGCGATCCGGCGCGCGGCGTCTACAAGCGGCTGGTGATCGAGGACAACAGGCTGATCGGCGCGGTGATGTATGGCGATACCGCCGACGGCAACTGGTTCTTCGGGCTGATCAAGGACGGCACGGACATCGAAGAGATGCGCGACACGCTGATCTTTGGCCCCTCCTATCAGGGAGGTGCCGCCGCGGACCCTCTGTCAGCCGTTGCAGCATTGCCGCTTGATGCGGAAATCTGTGGCTGCAACGGCATCTGCAAGGGCACCATCGTATCTGCCATCGAAGACGGGGCCACAGACCTCGGCGCAATCAAGGCCACCACCAAGGCCAGCGCCTCCTGCGGCACCTGCACCGGGCTGGTGGAACAGGTGTTGCAAGTCACGCTGGGCGACGATTTCCAGATGCCGGCGTCGCAAGCGATCTGCGGCTGCACGGATCTCAGCCACGAGGACGTGCGCCGGCTGATCAAGAGCCAGGAGCTGAAAAGCCAGGCCGCGGTCTGGCAGGAGCTGGGCTGGTCCACGCCCAACGGTTGCCATGTCTGCCGCCCGGCGGTGAACTATTACCTGCTGGCCGACTGGCCGCTGGAATATCAGGACGACCCGCAGAGCCGTTTCATCAACGAGCGCAAGCACGCCAACATCCAGAAAGACGGCACCTTCTCGGTGGTACCGCGGATGTTCGGCGGCATGACCACGCCGGACGAGCTGCGCGCCATCGCCGATGCGGCGGACAAGTACAAGGTGCCCACGGTGCATGTCACCGGCGGCCAGCGGATCGACCTGCTGGGGGTCAAGGGCGAGGACCTGCCCGCGATCTGGGCCGATCTCAACGCCGCCGGCATGGTTTCTGGCCATGCCTATGCCAAGGGCCTGCGCACGGTGAAGACCTGCGTTGGCAAGGATCACTGCCGCTTCGGCACGCAGGACAGCACCGGGCTTGGCATCCAGCTCGAGAAAAAGCTCTGGGGCTCCTGGACGCCACACAAGGTCAAGCTGGCGGTCTCGGGCTGCCCGCGCAACTGCGCCGAGGCGACCTGCAAGGATATTGGCGTGGTCTGCGTCGACAGCGGCTATCAGATCGGTGTCGCCGGGGCCGCCGGCATGGACGTGAAGGAAACCGAGCGGCTGGCCGAAGCCAGGACCGAGCAGGAGGCGATCGACCTCGCCACCGCCTTCATGCAGCTCTACCGCGAGAACGCCAAATACCTCGACCGGCCCTACAAATGGGTCGCCAAGGTGGGTCTCGACTGGGTGAAAGAGCGTGTGGTCGACGACCTCGAGGAACGCGCGGCGTTGATCGCGCGCTTCGAGCTGTCGCAAACGATCTATCGCAAGGACCCCTGGGCCGAAGAGGCCGAGAGCAAGTCCGAGCAATATCAACCCCTTGCCGATCTTACCCTGGAGGCCGCGGAATGAGCTGGCTCGACATCGGAGACCTCAACGACATCCCGTTGCGCGGCGCCCGGGTGATCAAGACCAAGGTCGGTTGCGTGGCGCTGTTTCGCACTGCGCCGGACGAGGTCTTTGCCACCTCCGACCGCTGCCCGCACAAGGGCGGGCCGCTGAACCACGGCATCGTGCACGGCCAGTCGGTTACCTGCCCGCTGCACAACTGGGTGTTCGATCTGAACACCGGTCAGGCGCAGGGCGCCGACGAGGGCCGCATCGCGACCTATCCGGTGCGGGTCGAGGATGGGAGGATCCTGATCGACACCACCAAACTCGCGCATCGGAGTGCGGCGTGATGGACGGGGCGGGTGTGAGTGAAACACGGTCTACCTGCCCCTATTGCGGCGTGGGATGCGGGGTCATCCTGCGCCCGGACGGCGCGGGTGGTCTGGACGTCAGGGGGGATCCGGACCACCCGGCCAATCGCGGCAGGCTCTGCTCCAAGGGCTCGGCTCTGGGGGACACGCTCGACCGGGCCGGCCGCCTGCTCGCCCCCCGCATCAGCGGGCAGGAGGTGGGCTGGGACAGCGCGCTCGACCTGGTCGCCAAAAAGTTCTCCGACACCATCGCGCGGCACGGGCCGGATTCGGTGGCCTTCTACGTCTCGGGCCAATTGCTGACCGAGGATTATTACGTCGCCAACAAGCTGATGAAAGGCTTTATCGGCTCGGCCAATATCGACACCAATTCGCGGCTCTGCATGGCCTCGACCGTCGCCGGCCACAAGCGCGCCTTCGGCACCGATACCGTGCCCGGCTCCTACGAGGATCTTGACGCGGCCGACCTCGTGGTTCTGGTGGGTTCCAACCTCGCCTGGTGCCATCCGGTGCTCTATCAGCGGGTGCTGGCCGCGCGGGCGAAACGCGGGACAAAGATCGTCGTCGTCGACCCGCGCCGCACCGCCAGCTGCGACGGCGCCGACATGCACCTGGCGCTCGCCTCTGGCAGCGACGTGGCGCTATTCAACCGGCTTCTGGTCGAGATCTACGAGGGCGGCGCCTTTGACAAAGCCTACCTGCGCAATGTCGATGGTTTCGACGCCGCGCTCGAGGCCGCCTATGCCGATGATCCCACGGTCACCGGGCTGAGCGAGGCCGAGATCGCCGCCTTTTGCCAGCTCTGGATGCGGCATGACAAGGTGGTTACCGTCTTCAGCCAGGGGGTGAACCAATCCTCGTCCGGGGCCGACAAGGTCAATGCCATTCTCAATTGTCATCTGGCAACCGGGCGCATCGGCAAGCCGGGCGCGGGGCCGTTTTCCGTCACCGGCCAGCCCAATGCCATGGGTGGGCGGGAAGTGGGCGGCCTGGCCAATATGCTGGCCTGCCACCTCGATATCGAGAACCCCAGCCACCGCACCGCCGTGCGCGAATTCTGGCAGGCGCCAGCAATGCCCGAGACCCAGGGGCTCAAGGCCGTCGACATGTTTCAGGCGGTGGGCGACGGCCGGATCAAGGCGCTCTGGATCATCCATACCAACCCGGCGGTCTCGATGCCCGATGCCGACGCGGTGCGCGACGCCATTTCCGGCTGCGATTTCACCGTGGTCTCCGACATCACCGCCGAGACCGATACCGCGCGGCTGGCCGATGTGCTCCTGCCCGCCGCCGCCTGGGCCGAGAAAAGCGGCACCGTCACCAATTCCGACCGCACCATCAGCCGGCAGCGCAGCGTCCTGCCGGCGCCGGGCCAGGCGCGGCCCGACTGGGACATCCTGGCCGATGTCGGCCGCCGCATGGGCTTTCGCGCCGCCTTCGACTATCAGGCCCCTGCCGAGATCTTCCGTGAATACGCCGCACTCTCCGGCATTGCCGGCTACTTCGGCCGCGATTTCGACATCTCGGCCCTGCGCGATCTCGACGACCCGGATTACGACATGCTGGCGCCCCGCCGCTGGCCGCTGACCGAGGCGCGCGAAGGCGGACGTTTCTTTGCCGACGGCCAATTCTTTCACCCCGACGGCCGGGGCAGGATGCTGCCGCTGCGCCACCGCGCGCCAGAGGCGAAACGCGCGCCACGTTATCCCTTCCGGCTCAACACCGGCCGTATCCGCGACCAATGGCACACGATGACGCGTACCGCGCTGTCGCCGCGGCTCTCGGCGCATCTGGCCGAGCCCTTCCTCGACATTCACCCCGGCGACGCCGCCGCGCTCGCGCTTGAACCGGGCGACCTGGTGCAGGTGCAGAGCCCGCAGGGCAACGCCATCCTGCGCGCCCGGATCAGCTCAGATGTGCAGCAGGGCGACGTCTTTGCACCGATGCACTGGACCGGCGAGACCGCGCCCTCGGGCCGGATCGACGCGCTGGTGGCGCCGGTGGTCGATCCGGTCTCGGGCCAGCCGGAAAGCAAGGCGGCGGTCTGCGCCGTCACCAAACTGGCGGCGGCCTGGTACGGCTTTGCCGTCACCGCCGGCGATCTCGCCCCCGATTGCGCCTATTGGGCGCGCGCCCGCACGCCCTCGGGGTATCGCGCCGAACTGGCCGGCACCACGCCGGTCGCCGACTGGGAGGCCGAGGCTCGCAGGCTCTTCGGCCTGCCCGAGGCAGAGGTGCAATCGGTGATCGACAGCGCGCGCGGCATCGCCCGGCTGGCGTTCTACGACGAGGGCCGCTTGCTGGCCGCGCTCTTTGTCGCCCCGGAGCCGGTGGCGGTGCTGCGCGACTATCTCGTCACTCTGCCCGGAGCCGAGGCACCGCAGGCGATCACCGGCGCGCCGCCGGCCGATCAGCCCGACCCCGGGCCGGTGCTCTGCTCCTGCTTCTCGGTCGGGGTCAACACCATCCTCACCGCCATCGAGACCGAGGGGCTGATGAGCGTCGAGGCAATCGGCGCGGCGCTTGGCGCCGGCACCAACTGCGGCTCCTGCCGGCCCGAGCTGGCCGAGCTTCTGGCGCGCTGCGCCACCCCGGAGGCGGCGGAATGAGCCTGGCCCCCTATGTCCGCATCCTCGGGCGCGGCCCCGGCCGGTCGCGGTCGCTGACGCAGGAAGAGGCGCAGGAAGCAATGGCGCTGATGCTGCGCGGTGGCGCGGCGCCGGAAGCGATCGGCGCGCTCCTGATGCTGATGCGGATGAAAGGCGAAACGCCGGAAGAGATCGCGGGCTTTGCCCGCGCCGCCGGCGCCACCCTGCCGCCCCTGCCCCGCCCCGACCTCGACTGGCCCTCCTATGCCGCAGGCCGGACGCGCGGGCTTCCCTGGTTTCTGCTCTCGGCGCGGCTGGTGGCGCGGGCCGGGCACCGGGTGCTGATGCATGGCTATAACGGCGCCGATGGCGCGGTGCGGCAGGCGCTCGGCCCGGCGGGGATTCCCCTGATCGCCGATCCGGCCGAATGCGCGCAGAGCCTCACCACCCAGGGCGTGGCCTATCTGCCGCTGGAAACCCTCTCGCCCCGGCTGTTTGCGCTGCTCCGGCTGCGCGACGTTCTGGGCCTGCGCTCCTGCGTCAACACCGTCTGCCGGATGTTCAACCCCGGCGGCGCGGCAGCCTCGGTTCAGGGGGTGTTTCACCCGTCTTATCGCGGGTTGCAGACCGAGGCGGCGCAGCACCTCGGCCTGACGCGACAGACGGTGATCAAGGGCGGCGGCGGCGAGTTCGAACGCCACGCCGGCAAGCAGATCGCCTGTTTTGGCCTGCGCGACGGCGCAGCCTGGCAAGGCGTGGCGCCCGCGCTGACCGACGACACCCGCCGGCTGGATGACGGCGACACCGACCCCGCGCATCTCGCCGCGCTCTGGGCCGGCGACCGCGACGATCCCTTCGCCCGGGCCGTGGTGACGGGCACCGCCGCGCTGGCATTGGAAACGCTGGGCCATGACCGGCCGGAAGAATTGGCGCAATCGCTCTGGGCCCGGCGCCACCGCGCGCGGGCCGCCTGAGGATGTCTGCCTGAGAGGAGACCGAGATGAAAAGCTTTCCCATGTTCATCCGCACCACCGGCCGCCGGGTTGTGATCTGCGGCGGCGGCGAACAGGCGGCGCAGAAGGCGCGGCTGATGCTCAAGACCGACGCGACGCTGGTGCTGGCGGCACCGGAACTGGACGCCGAGTTGGCGGCGCTGGTGGCCGAGGGCCGTGCGGTGCATCACGCCGGGGCGATCACCCCGGCGCTGTTTGAAGGCGCGGCCATGGGTTTTGTCGCCACCGGCTGCCCGGGGCTCGATGCGGCGCTGCACGGGCTGGCCAAGGCCGGCGGCTGCCAGGTCAATGTGGTCGACCGGCCCGATCTCTGCGACCTGACGACGCCCTCGCTGGTCGATCGCGACCCGGTGGTGGTGGCGATCGGCACCGAAGGCACCGCCCCGGTGCTGGCGCGACAGATCAAGACCCAGGTGGAACAGATGCTGGCCCCCAACCTCGGCGGGCTGGCCGCTCTGGCGGGGCGGATGCGCGGCGCGGTGGCGCAACGCGTCGCGCCCGCGCGGCGCCGCGCCTTCTGGGCCTGGGCGTTTTCCGACACGCCGCGCGCGGCCTGGACCCGGGGCGCCGAACGCGCGGCGGCACAGGCGCTGAAGGCAGCGATTGCCGAGGGACGCGCGCCCGGCGATGCGCCCGAGGGGAGCATCGCGCTGGTCGGCGCCGGCCCTGGCTCCCGCGACCTGCTGACCCTGCGCGCGGTGCAGCGGTTGCAGGAGGCGGATGTGATTTTCTATGACCGTCTGGTCGATGCCGAAGTGCTGGAACTGGCGCGGCGCGATGCCGAGCGGGTCTTTGTCGGCAAGGTGGTCGGCGCCCATGCTTGGCCGCAGGAACGGATCAACGCGGTGATCGTTGCGGCGGCGCAGCGCGGCCAGCGGGTGGTGCGCCTGAAATCGGGCGATCCCGGCATCTTCGGCCGCGCCACCGAGGAACTGGAGGCTGCGGAGGCGGCCGGCATCGCGGTGGAGATCGTGCCCGGCATCACCGCCGCCTGCGCCGCAGCGGCAAGCGCCGGCCGGTCGCTGACCACGCGCGGGGTGTCGGATACGCTGGTGCTGACCACCGGCACCTGCCGCGACGAGGATCCCCTGCCCGACTGCGCCCGCCACGCCCGGCCGGGCACCACGCTGGCGCTTTACATGGCGGTGCGGCAGGCGACACGGATCGTCGACGGGCTGCGCGCCCGCGGTCTGCCCGGCGCGGCGGAGGTGACGGTGGCGGTCGAGGTCTCGAAACCCGGCGAGCGCCGGTTCACCTGCACGCTGGACCGGCTGGCCGAGAGCCTGGCCGCCCAAGCAGTGACCGGCGTGGCGGTGTTGCTGATCACATGGCCCAAGGTCGCCGCATCGGAGGTGGCGCTCTCGGCATGACTTGGCGGGGCCGAGACCGAGGGAGGCTGGTGCGCCCCGAACTTGATCCGGGGCCCCGACGTCAAAGGCAAAAGGTCCCGGCGCGGAGGCCGGGACGGCGGCGCGTCAATCACCCCGGCATGGTCTGCGCCAGGCGGTGCAGCAGGGTGTCGCGGGTCACCACGCCCAGCGCCTGGCCGTCGCGGGTCACGGTGATTTCGTCCACCTGATCCGAGAACATCTGCACCAGATCGTTGATCGGCGTCTCCGGCGCGACCTCCGGTCCCCCGCCCGCGCCGGGCTGCATCATGTCGCGGGCGCAGAGCACGCCGAGCGGGTTCATATGCGCCACGAAATCGGCCACGTAATCGGTGGCCGGGTTGGAGAAGATCTCGCGCGGGGTGCCGCATTGCACGATCCGCCCGCCCTCCATGATGGCGATGCGGTCGCCGATCTTGAAGGCCTCGTCGAGATCGTGGCTGACAAAGATGATGGTGCGGCCGAGGCGCTGTTGCAGGTCGAGCAGCTCATCCTGCAACCGCGTGCGGATCAACGGATCGAGCGCCGAGAACGGCTCGTCCATCAGAAGCACCGGCGCCTTGGTGGCAAAGGCCCGCGCCAGGCCCACCCGCTGCTGCATGCCACCCGAGAGCTCGCCGACCTTGCGGTCGGACCAGTCGGCGAGGCCAACCAGCGCCAGCTCTTCCTCGGCCTGGGCATTGCGCGCCTTGCGGTCCATGCCGCCAAGCTCCAGCCCCAGCACCACGTTGTCGCGCACCGTGCGCCAGGGCAGCAGGCCGAACTGCTGGAACACCATGGCGACATGGCGCAGGCGCAGGTCGCGCAGGCTCTTTGCATCGGCGTGGGTGACATTCACCATTTCATCGCCGCAGCGCAGGCGGACCTGGCCGCGCACCACCGGGTTGAGCCCGTTGACCGCGCGCAAGAGGGTCGACTTGCCCGAGCCCGAGAGCCCCATGAGCACGAGGATCTCGCCCTCCCGGACGTCGATGCGGCAGTTGTGCACGCCCAGAACCTGGCTGGTTTCCTGCTGGATCTCGGCGCGGTCGCGGCCCTTGTCCATCAACGGCAGCGCCTCTTCGGGATGATTGCCGAAGACGATGGAGACATTGTCGAATTCGACGGCGTTCTTGCGTGTGGTCATTTGCGGTCCACCCTCAGCATCCGGTCCAGCATGATGGCAACGACGACGATGACAAAGCCGCTCTCGAAGCCCAGCGAGGTATTCACCTGGTTGAGTGCGCGCACCACCGGCACGCCAAGCCCGTCGGCGCCCACCAGCGCGGCGATCACCACCATCGACAGCGACAGCATGATGGTCTGGTTCAGACCGGCCATGATCTGCGGAAAGGCATAGGGCAGTTCCACCTTCAGCAGCTTCTGCCAGCCGGTGGCGCCGAATGCATCCGCCGCCTCGAGCAGCGCATCAGGGGTCGAGGTCACACCCAGATGGGTGAGCCGGATCGGCGCCGGCACGACAAAGATCACCGTGGCGATCAGGCCGGGCACCATGCCGATGCCGAAGAACACGATCGCAGGGATCAGATAGACGAAGGTCGGCAAGGTCTGCATCAGGTCGAGCACCGGCCGCATCCAGGCATAGAGCCTGGGCCGGTGCGCCACGGCGATGCCGATCGGCACCCCCACCCCCATGCAGACCACGCAGGCCGACAACACCAGCGTCAGGCTCTCGGTGGTTTCCTCCCAGTAGCCCTGATTGAGGATGAAGAGAAAGCCCAGCACCACGAAGAGCGTGACCTTCCAGCTGCGTTGCAACCCGTAGGTCAGCGCCGCGAAGGCGGCGATGACCAGCAGCGGATGCGGGCTTTGCAGCACCCAGAGGATGGCCTCGATCATCGCGTCCATGGCATCCGACAGGGCGTCGAAGAACCAGGCGCCGTAGTCCTGCATCAGATCAAAGATCCAGGCGGCGGATTTGCCCACGGGGATCTTGTTGTCGGTCAGCCACTCCATGCGCGGGCCTCCCGGTTGCCGATTGTAGTGTCTGCTGTCACTCTTTCCTCCAAACCCGAGGGAGATTGTTCATGGCGCTTGTGTTCTACACCAACCCGATGTCGCGCGGCCGGATTGCCCGCTGGATGCTCGAAGAGGTCGGCGCGACCTACGAGACCAAGGTGCTGGCTTACGGCCCCGAGATGAAATCGCCGGAGTATCTGGCGCTCAATCCCATGGGCAAGGTGCCGGCCATCGTGCATGACGGCCAGGTGGTGACCGAGGCGGCGGCGATCTGCACCTATCTCGCCTTTGCCTTTCCCGAGGCCGGGCTGGCGCCCGAGCCCGACGAGCGCGCCGATTTCTTTCGCTGGCTTTTTCTGGCTGCCGGTCCCGGCGAGCAGGCGGTCACCAATACGTCGTTCGGCTTCGCCCTGCCCGACGATCCGCAGGCACGCGGACGATCGGGCTATGGCAGTCTCGATACAGTGGCCGATGCGCTTGCGGCGATGCTGGCCGACGGGCGGCCCTTTGTCTGCGGCGCGCGGTTCACGGCGGCCGATGTCTACGTGGGGGCGCAGATCCAGTGGGGGATGCAGTTCCGCACCCTGCCCGAACGCCCCGGCTTTGCCGATTACGCCAAGCGGCTGGCCAGCCGCCCGGCGGCGATGCGCGCCAATGATCTGGACAACGCGCTGATGCCCGAAGAGGGCTGACGCGCCGCGCAAGCGCCCCTGCCCGCAGGCAGGGGCGAACATGTCCGCAGCGGCCGAACTCACTCCAGCGCGGCCTTCACCGCGGCCATCGCATCGCCGCCGTCCTTGGTGGTGACGCCGTCGAGCCAGCCGTCGAGCACCCCCATGTTTGCCGAGAGCCAGGCCCTGGCCGCATCCGACGGGCTTTCGCCGTCGTCGAGGATCGCCGCCATGATCTCGTTTTCCATCGCCAGCGTGAACTCGAGGTTTTGCAGCAGCTTGCCGACGTTGGGGCATTGCTCGACATAGCCGGCGGAGGTGTTGGTAAAGACCGTGGCACCGCCGAGGTTGGGACCAAAGTAATCGTCGCCGCCGGTGAGATAGGACATCTCGTAATTGGCGTTCATCGGATGCGGTTCCCAGCCGAGGAAGACCACCGGTTCGTCCCGCCGGTCGGCCCGGGCGACCTGGGCCAGCATGCCCTGCTCAGAGCTTTCGACCACTTCGAAACCTTCGAGGCCAAAGGCATTTTCCTCGATCATCGACAAAATCAGCCGGTTGCCGTCATTGCCCGGCTCGATGCCATAGATTTCGCCGTCGAGCGCCTCTTTGTGGGCCGCGATATCGGCGAAATCGGCGATCCCCAGATCGGACGCGGCCTTGTTCACCGCCAATGTGTATTTCGCGCCTTCCAGGTTGGCGCGCACGGTATCGACGGTGCCGGCTTCGCGGTAGGGCGCGATGTCACCTTCCATCGTCGGCATCCAGTTGCCGAGGAAAATATCGATATCGCCGTTGGCCAGCGAGGTATAGGTGACCGGCACCGACAGCACCTTGATATCGGTCTCATAGCCCAGCGCGTCCAGCACCGTGGTGGTGGCGGCGGTGGTGGCGGTGATGTCGGTCCAGCCGACATCTGCAAAGTTCACTTCGTCACATTCGGCAAAGGCAGGCGTGGCTAGGCCGATCGCCAGCGCGGAGGCCGTGATCCTGAGTTTCATGTGATTCATCTCCCTGATTTTTGTTGACTGACCAGTCAATCAATAACATATAAATCCCAGACTTCAATCCGGAGGATCTCATGCCCAAGGTCGGAATGGAGCCGATCCGTCGTGAAGCGCTGATACAGGCGACTATTGCCGAGATCGGCGCCAAAGGCACGCTTGACATCACGGTCTCTGCCATCGCGCGCCGCGCCGGCGTGTCGCCGGCACTGGCGCATCATTATTTCGGCGGCAAGGAACAGCTGTTCCTGTCGACCATGCGGCATATCCTCAGCGTTTATGGCGCCGACGTGCGCGAGGCGCTGCGCGGGGCTCAGGGCCGGCAGGCGCGGCTCGAGGCCATCGTTCTGGCCGGATTCGCGCCCGGGCATTTCCGCCGCGAGGTGGTCTCGGCCTGGATGAACTTCTATGCGCTGGCGCTGTCCTCGGGCGAGGCCGCGCGGCTCCTGTCGGTCTATCAACGCCGCCTGCGCGCCAACCTGCGCCACGCCCTGCGCCCGCTGGTCGCCGACCCCGCCGCCGCCGCCGAACGAATCGCGGCGATGATCGACGGGCTCTACCTGCGCGAGGGCCTCGCCCCGCGCGAGACCGAACACCGTCATGCCGCCGATCTGGCGATGACACATATCCAGTTGGAACTGAAAGGAAGCGCGCAATGACCCTGCCCGCCCCCCAGCCCAAGGCCAGCCATTTCGTCGGCGGCTATTACATCGAAGACACCTCGGGCGACGAGATCGCAGTGATCTATCCCTTCACCGGCGAACAGATCGCCAGCGTCCATGCCGCCACCGATGGCATCGTCGAACAGGCGATCGCCGCCGCCCTGCATGCCCAGCAGGACTGGGCCGCGCGTTCGGGCACCGAACGCGGCCGGGTGCTGCGCCGCGCCGCCGACATCATGCGCGCCCGCAACCACGAGCTGAGCCAGCTCGAAACCCTGGACACCGGCAAACCCTATCAGGAAACCTCGCTGGTCGATGCCACCTCGGGTGCCGATGCGCTGGAATATTTCGGCGGCCTCGCCGCCAGCCTCACCGGCGAGCATATCCCGCTGGGCGAGGACTGGGCCTATACGATGCGCGAGCCGCTGGGCGTCTGCGCCGGGATCGGGGCCTGGAACTACCCCACCCAGATCGCCTGCTGGAAGGCCGCGCCGGCGCTGGCCTGTGGCAATGCCATGGTGTTCAAACCCTCCGAAACCACCACGCTCTGCGCTCTGAAGGTGGCCGAGATACTGGTCGAGGCCGGCGCGCCTCCGGGCCTGTTCAACGTCATCCAGGGGCGCGGCGACGTGGGCGCGAAACTGATCGCCGATCCGCGCATCGCCAAGGTCTCGCTCACCGGCTCGGTGCCCACCGGCCGCAAGGTCTATGCCGCCGCCGCCGAGGGCATCAAGAATGTCACCATGGAGCTGGGCGGCAAGTCGCCGCTGCTGATCTTCGACGACGCCGATCTCGAGGATGCGGTCTCGGGCGCGATCCTGGCCAACTTCTATTCCTCGGGCCAGGTCTGTTCCAACGGCACCCGGGTTTTCGTGCAGGCTGGCATCTACGACGCCTTCGTTGCCCGCATGGCCGAACGGCTGCATGGCGTGAAGACCGGCGACCCGCTGGATCCGGAGGTCAATTTCGGCCCGCTGGTGAGCGCCGAACAGCGCGACAAGGTGCTGGGATACATCGAGGCCGGCAAAGCCGAAGGCGCGCGTCTCGTCACTGGCGGCGCCGCCTTGGAGGGCCCCGGTTTCTGGGTGGCCCCGACGCTGTTTGCCGATGTAACCGACGAGATGACCATTGCCCGCGAAGAGATTTTCGGTCCGGTGCTCTCGGTGCTGAAATTCGACGACGAGGCCGAGGCCGTGGCCCGTGGCAATGCGACGGAATTCGGCCTCTCGGCCGGGGTCTTCACCACCAACATCACCCGCGCCCATCGGGTGATCCGCCAGTTGCAGGCCGGCAGCTGCTTCATCAATTCCTACAACGACGCCCCGGTCGAAGTGCCTTTTGGCGGTTCGAAACTCTCGGGGGTCGGACGTGAGAACGCCAAGGCGGCGATCGAGCATTATTCCCAGCTCAAATCCGTCTATGTCCGCATGTCCCAGATCGAGGCACCTTTCTGATATGCAGGCCGATTACGTCATCGTAGGCGCCGGGTCCGCCGGCTGCGCACTGGCCCACCGCCTGACCGAAGCCGGGCGCAGCGTCGTGGTGATCGAGCATGGCGGCTCGGACAAGGGGCCGTTCATCCAGATGCCCGGCGCGCTGTCATACCCGATGAACATGAAGCGCTACGACTGGGGGTACCAGTCGGAGCCCGAGCCCTATCTCGGCGGCCGCAGGCTGGCCTGTCCGCGCGGCAAGGTGATCGGCGGCTCGTCGTCGATCAACGGCATGGTCTATGTGCGCGGTCATGCCGAGGACTTCGATCACTGGAGCGACACCGGCGCCAGCGGCTGGGCGGCGGCGGATGTGCTGCCCTATTTCAAGCGGATGGAGAACTGGCACGCCAGCGGCCATGGCGGCGATCCGTCCTGGCGCGGCACCGACGGCCCCCTGCACGTCAGCCGCGGCAGCCGCGAGAACCCGCTGGTCAAGGCCTTTGTCGAAGCCGGCAGACAGGCGGGCTACGAGACCACCGAGGATTACAACGGCGCCAAGCAGGAAGGCTTTGGCCCGATGGATTCGACGATTCACGGGGGCGAACGCTGGTCGGCGGCGCGGGCCTACCTCAAACCGGCCCGCGCCACGGGCCGCTGCACCCTGGTGCGCGGGCTGGCGACGCGGGTGGTAATCAAGGAGGGCCGCGCCACCGGCGTCGAGCTTTTGCGTCATGGCGGGCGCGACACCGTGCATGCCGGCCGCGAGGTGATCCTCGCCGCCTCGTCGATCAATTCACCCAAGCTGCTGATGCTCTCGGGCGTGGGCCCCGGCGCGCATCTCTCGGCGCATGGCATCGAGGTGCTGGCCAACCGCCCCGGCGTGGGGATGAACCTTCAGGACCACCTCGAGCTCTATGTGCAGATGGCCGCCTCGCAGCCGGTCTCTCTGTTCAAGTACTGGAACCTCTTCGGCAAGGCCTGGGTCGGGCTTCAATGGCTGGCGGCGCGGCGCGGGCCGGGCGCCTCGAACCAGTTCGAAAGCGCCGCCTTCATCCGCTCGCGCGCGGGTGTGCGCTACCCGGACATCCAGTATCACTTCCTGCCGATCGCCGTGCGCTACGACGGCAAGGCGGCGGCCGAGGGCCATGGTTTCCAGGCCCATGTCGGCCCGATGCGCTCGCCCTCGCGTGGCTCGGTCAGCCTGCGCTCGCGCGATCCGCGGGACGCGCCGAAAATCCAGTTCAACTACATGTCGCATGCCAAGGATTGGGAAGACTTCCGCACCTGCATCCACCTCACCCGCGAGATCTTTGCCCAGGAGGCCTTCCAACCCTTTGCCGGCGCCGAGATTCAGCCGGGCGCGGATGTGCAGAGCGATGCCGAGCTTGACGGGTTCATCCGCGAGCACGTGGAAAGCGCCTATCATCCCTGCGGCACCTGCCGGATGGGCGCCCGCGACGATCCCGGCGCGGTGGTCGACCCGGAGGCCCGGGTGATCGGCGTCGAGGGGCTGCGGGTGGCCGACAGCTCGATCTTTCCGCGGATCACCAATGGCAACCTCAATGCACCCTCGATCATGGTGGGGGAGAAAGCCGCCGATCACATCCTCGGCCGCAGCCCGCTGCCGCCGGAGAACGCCGAGCCCTGGATTCACCCCGACTGGCAAACCAGCCAGCGCTGACCGTCAGTCCGCCCCCGTCCCGGCCCCCGCGCCGGGACCTCTCCGCCCAAGGCGCGCACCTCGGGAAACGGCCCGCGCGCCAGGAGGCCCCGGCCCCCGCGCCGGGGCGCGCGGGTCATCTCAGCGTCCGTCGAGCCAGTCGGGCAGATGACCGATGTCGGCCAGCACGGCATCCGCATGCGGCGCCAGCGCGTCGGCCCGGGCCGGGCCGGTCAGCACGCCGACCGTGACCATGCCCGCCGCGCGGCCGGCAATCAGGTCATGGGTGCTGTCGCCCACCATCACCACGTCTTCCGGCGGGATCTCGACCGCACTGGCAAAGGCCAGGAGCGGCGCCGGATCGGGCTTCATGCCATAGCCGCTGTCGAACCCGGCGATGAAATCGAACAGCCCGGTGACCTCGACCGCCGCCAGATGCGCCCGCGCCGAGGTTTCGGTGTCATTGGTCACCACGCCAAGCCGCAGGCCGCGGGCGGTCAAGGCGCCGAGCAGCGGCGCCAGTGGCACCGCGGGGGCCAGCGGCGCATTGCGGGCGGCCGCGTCGAGAAAGCGCTCGACCTGCTCCACCGAACGGCCGGGCAATACGCGGGCAAAACATTCCGCCGCCTCGCGCGCGGTGCCGGCGATGACCGGGCTGTCGGGCTCGAAGGTCAGCCGCTCCAGATCGTAGCGCGCCGAGGCCGCCATCGCCTGCGCCAGCGCCGCATCGCCGTCCGACAGCGTGGCGATCACCCCGGCCGCCCAGCCATCCCAGGTGGCGCCGAAATCGAACAGCGTGCCGTCCTTGTCAAAGGCGATGGCCCTGATCGTCATGTCCAATGCACCTGCGCGCCGCCGGGCAGCGCCGCACGCGCCAGCATCATCCGCTCATATGCCAGCCCGTGGGCATCGCAGAACCGGATCACCCAGGCGTCATCCATCATGATGAAATCCAGCACCGAGCCGAGGAAATCCGGCTCGGCCGCCCGCTGCCGCAGATCGGCCTCTGCCATCCCGGTCGAGCCGAGAAAGACCCCGACAAGATCCTCCTGCGCCACCAGCCAAGCCAGGACCTGCAAGCCCAGGGTTTCGGCAGATTCCCGCGTATACGCCATATGTGCGCTCCCGAATGTTACCGCGTGGAAAGAATTTCTTAACTCTTCGGGCCGAAAACTTAACACAAGATTGAGGAAAGACCCGAGGGTTCACTGTTGGCACGGCAAATCCTACTTGTCGATGCGGTGGCGACCAACCGCATCGTTCTGAAAGTCAAACTGGCGGCGGCCTTCTACGAGGTCGAACAGGCGGTGAGCGCCGCCGAAGCGCTGGAGCAGGTACGCCGCAAGACCCCCTCGGTGATCCTCATCGGCGGGCTGGGCGATGCCTCGCCGGTCGATCTCTGCCGCCGGCTGCGCGGCCTTGCCGCCACGGCGCATTGTCCGATCGTGCTGATGGCATCGGAAAACAACGCCGATGCCCGCATTGCCGCGCTTGAGGCCGGGGCCAGCAGCATCCTCGATCAGCCGTGCTGCGACGCGCTCTTGCTGGCCCGGCTGCGGGCGCTGCTGCGTGGCCACGAAACCGAGATGGAGCTGCGGATGCGCGACGGCACCCACCGCGCGCTGGGCCTGTCGGAACCGGCGGCGCGCTTCGATCTTCCGGCCCGCATCGGGATCATCGCCGAAGAGCGGCGCGGCCTGGCCGGCCGGCTGCGCGAGCTGCGCGGGCTGCTGCCGCATCGGCTCGACCTGATGTCGCCGCGCGAGGTGTTTCATCCGCTGAACCGGCCGCCGGGTGGCCCCGCCGGGGCGACGCCGGATGTGCTGGTGATCGCGCTCGATGCCGGCAAGGCGGATGCGGAAATACAGATCCTGCCCGACCTGCGCGCCCGCGCCGCCACCCGCTATGCCGGGGTGCTGGTGCTGGCACCGGAGAACGCCGGGCCGCTGGCGGCCGCAGTGCTCGATCTGGGGGCCGACGATGTCGCCCCGGCCGATACCTCGCCCGCCGAGATCGCCCTGCGGGTAGAGCGGCTGGTGGCGCGCAAACGCATGGCCGACCGGCTGCGCAGCACGGTGCGCGAAGGGCTCCGCGCGGCGGTGACCGATCCGCTGACCGGGCTGTTCAATCGCCGCTACGCCCTGCCCCATATCACCCGCATCTCGGAGCGGGCGACCCGTCTGGGCCGGCCCTTCGCGGTGATGGTTGCCGATCTCGATCACTTCAAGAAGGTCAACGACAACTTTGGCCATGCCGCCGGCGATGCCGTGTTGTCGGAGCTGGCGCGGCGGCTGCGCGAAAATCTGCGCGCCGTCGACCTGGTGGCGCGGATCGGCGGCGAGGAGTTTCTCGTCGTGCTGCCCGATGCCGCCGATCACCGGGCCAACCGCACCGCGCACCGGCTCTGCGCCGCGGTGTCGGACGCGCCCTTCGCCATTCCCGGGCAGGAGGCGCCGATCCGCATCACGATTTCGATCGGCGTGATGATCGCGCGGCCGCAGGCCACGCCGGGCGCCGCCGCCGGTGCCGCCCCGCTGCGGCCCGAGGCGCTGTTGCGGGATGCCGATGCCGCGCTCTACAAGGCCAAGGCGCACGGCCGCAACCAGGTCGAACTGCGCCGCCCGGCGGCCTGAGCGGGGTTACTTGTGGCGCCGGTCGCCGCGCTCCAGCGCCTCGGCCACACGGTCGGCAAAGGCGGCGCGGCCCTCGGGGCTCATCGCGGCCACATAGGACACCAGGATCTCCTGGCCGCGCTGCTGACGCGCGGCGGCACGGGCGTTCTGGCGATCGAGCACCTCGGCGAAGGCGCCCGCATCGAACGGCTCGGCGCGCAGCACGGCCAGCGCTTCGCGGTATTCGGCCCGGGCCCGCTCTCGCACCGCCTCGCGCGGGCCTTCCTTGCGCATCTCGCGAAACCATTCGCGGCCGATCGCCTTGCGGTCGTCGCGGGTCAGGGCCTGGGTGTAAGGCGCCACGGCGTCACGCGGGTTGCGCGGCGGCGCCTTGCCCGGCCCGCCGGTGAGCAGAAAGCCCGCCACCAGCCCGACAATCGCCAGGTTCATCGCCAGGGACAGAAACAGCACGACCCGCAGGCCCGGCAAAATGCGGCGTGGTTTGGTATTGTCCGCCATGGTCAGCCTTCCCCAAGGTCGAAGTCGAAGCCGGAGACCGGATCATAAAGCGCCGCCTCCTCGGTGGTGTAATAGGCCGCCGTCTCGCTGAGGCTCTCAGGCGGGCTGATGCCGATCAACAGCCCGCTGACCGACGCCGCCGCCAGCCCGGCAAAGGCCGGCCAGCCGCCCAGCGCCGCGCCAAGCTGCGCGAAAAGACCCGGGCGCGGCGGCGCTTTGCGTTCCGGCAATTTAGCTGTGTCGAAACCGGCCTGCACCGTTTCGGCATCGGTCATCACCCGCGCCAGCAGCTCCGGCGAGACCTCCGGGCCAGAAGGACGGCGCGCCTGCCGTTCTTCCTCGAACAGCGCCTCGAGGAAAGCCTCCTCGCCCAGTTTGTCAGACCTCGTCATCGGTGTACCCCAGTTCTGCCTTGCGGCCCTCAAGCGCGCGGGCCAGGGCCCGCTTGCCACGTGCGGTAAGGCTTTCGACAGCCTCAACGCTGATCCCAAGTATGGCGGCGATCTCGGGGTTGCCCAACCCCTCGAAATGCCTCAGTTCAACCGCCCGGCGCTGCCGTTCCGGCAGTTTGGCCAGCGCCCCGGCCAGGGCGGCGCGTCGCGCCTCGGTCTGCATCTGTGCCGGGGCGTCGCCGGTGTCGTCCACCGGTTCGCCGGCGTCCTCGAGCGGCGCAACCCGGCGGCGTTTGCGCAGCCGGTCGGTGGCCAGGTTGGCCACCACCCGCCAAAGCCAGGTGCTGACCTGCGCCTCGCCCTGCCGCCAGTCGGGCGCGATCTTCCACAGGCGCATCAGCGCATCCTGTGTCACGTCCTCGGCCTCGGCGCGGTCGCCCAGCATGCGAAAGGCCTGGGCATAGGCCCGGGGCGTCAGCCGCAGCGTCAGGGCACGCGCCGCCGGCCCGTCGCCATTGGCGTAGAGCACCAGCAATGCCTCGTCACTGATCCCGTCCGTTGCGTCGAGCGCCATGTCCATATACCGCGGCCTAAATCCTTTTGTCGCGCTTGGGAACCGGGCAATCCCGCCAGCCCCCTTGCGGTCATCCCTGGTCTGTTCGACGCCTCCCCCCGCCATGGCAGGGGGAGACGCGGACCGGGCGGGAGCAAAGGGATGAAAGCTCGCGCCCGAAGCCGGGCTCAGTTCTCGGTCGGGGCCGGAGCATTGCCGGGGCGGCGGGCCGCAAGACGTTCCTTGGCGCTGTCGAATTCGGCCTCCGAGACGCTGCCGTTGCCATCGGTGTCGATCAGCGCGAACAGCCGGTCAAAACCTGCGCCGCCGCGGGCGCCGTCACGGTCGGCACGGCGATGTTCGCCACCGTCCTTGCCACCGCGCGCCTTGTCGCCGCGGGCATGCGCTTTGCCCATCTTCCCGCCCTTGCGCATCTTGTCGTGGCCGGCCTCCATTTCGGCGGCGCTGACGGTGCCGTTGCCATCGGTGTCGAGACGGTCGATCATTCGCGCAAAGCGGGCGTCGCGGCGCGCGTCGGCCGCGGCCTCGAGCTCTTCGGCGCTCAGCTCGCCGTCGCCGTTGGCGTCCATCCGGGCAAAGCGGGCCTTGCCGATGTCGCGCATTTCCTCGGGGGTCAGGCTGCCGTCGCCGTTCTGATCGAAATGCTCGAACTCGAGAGCGGCTGCGCCCCCCATGCCGCCAAAGCCGGCGCCGCCCTTGGCCAGCGCGCTGCCTGCCGGAACGCTCAGGGCGATGGCCGCGATGAGGGCCGCGCCGATCAGCGGAGTGCGTGTCTTGCTCATTGTAGTCGTCCTTTCGGTTTCCTGCTTGCGATGCGGCGGTCTTTTCCGTCGCGATCTGAGCCTCAAACGGGCCGGCCCGGCGCTTCCGTCGGCCCTGCGCAGGTTTTTTGATCACGTCGCCGTGAGCGCTCACGCGACATCCCGCCGCAAGGACGGATTGTCCGATGTTTTTTTCATTGGAAGGCTCATAGTCTCGGTTTGGTTAGCGAGGTGGTGACCATGAAGAATTATCAATTGTCCGATCGCGATGCGGTCGAGACGGTCGATCTGCGGCCCGGCAGCAGGCCCGACACGGCAGAACGCGAGCTCTGGCCGACGCTCTGGAAGGGCTGGCGGCGCAAGTGCCCGAACTGCGGCAACGGTCCGATGCTCTCCGGCTATCTCAAGGTGCGGGATGCCTGCCCGGTCTGCCGGCAGGAGCTGCATCACCACCGCGCCGACGACGGCCCGGCCTATCTCACCATCCTGATCGTGGGCCATCTTCTGGCGCCGTTGCTGTTGGTTGTCTTTACCACCTGGCGGCCCGAGCCGCTGGTGCTCTTCACCATATTTGGCGTTGGCACGATTGCGCTCTCGCTATATCTTCTGCCGAGGCTCAAGGGCATGATCGTGGCATTTCAATGGGCGCGCAGGATGCACGGATTTGGCAAACCGGCCGAACCAGAGGCGCCGCGCCCCTGACAGGGGGTAGGATGAGCAGCATCGACAAGACCGGGATACGCGACGCGGCGACGGTGATCGTGCTGCGCGACCGGGCGACACGGCCGCGTATCCTGATGGGTCAGCGCGGCGCTGCCGCGGCCTTCATGCCCAACAAGTTCGTCTTTCCCGGCGGCGCGGTGGATGCGGCGGATGCCGATGTGCCGCTCGCCCGTCCGATTGCCCTGCCCTGCGCCCATCGCCTGCGCGAGGATTGCGCCGACGACAACAGCCACGCGGTTGCCGCCGCCGCGATTCGCGAACTCTGGGAAGAAACCGGCCTGTTGCTTGGCCAGAAAGGCCGCTGGCCCGGCGCGGTTCCGGCCGATTGGCAGGGCTTTGCCGACATGGGCCTTCTGCCCGATGCCGCGCCGCTGCAATTCGTTTTTCGCGCCGTCACCCCGCCGGGCCGGCCCCGGCGCTTCGATGCGCGGTTTTTCCTGATCGATGCCGCCGACCTGGCCTCGGACCCGGATGATTTCTCGGCCGCCTGCGACGAGTTGAGCCATCTGCACTGGGTCGCGCTCGACGAGGTGCGGGCGCTCGACCTGCCGTTCATCACCGAAGTGGTGCTGGCCGAGGTGGCCGCGCGGGTCGATGACCCCGCGCCGCCCGCCTCGGTGCCATTCTTTCGCAATGACGACGAGGAAAGCCTGTTTCTGCGCCTGCACGGCCGCGCCCTGCCGGACTGACCTCAGGCCTGCCGACCCCAGCGCACCCCGGCCCAGAAGCGTTCATAGAGCACGTAGTTGACGAAGCCGATTGCAGAATTCACCAGCGCCATGGTGCCGCCCACGGCCACGGAGCCGGTGAAAAGCAGCCCCACGAGGCTCATCACCACCAGCCCCATGAAAATCCACACCACACCTTTGACGATCGTGCGTTCGCGCGTTTCCAAGTCTGCCTCCATTTGTTGATATGGCTTCGGCATACGCCTGTCAGGCCTGTGGGGACATTCGGAATATAGTTAGCAAAATTCCGCATCTGTGATATTATTCACCACATGATGGCAAAAACCGACAAGCGCGTCAGAGCTGAAACCTTCCGAAGCAGGGTCAGCGAAGCGATGGCCCAGGCCGGCACCAACCAGAGCGCCCTGGCGCGCGACATCGGCGTTGATCGATCGACCGTGTCACAGCTTGTCTCCGGCAGCGGCGCACGCCTGCCCAACGGCCAAGTGGTGGCGGAATGTGCCCGGGCGCTGGGCGTCTCGGCCGATTGGCTGCTGGGCCTGTCGGACCGACCCGAGAGCGCCGCGCGCATTGTCGCCAATGCCTTTCGCATCACCGAGGCACCGCGCGCGCTGGTCGATCAGCAGATCTTCGACTGGCATCTCGAGGCCGACGGCTACAAGATCCGCTATGTTCCCCCTGCCCTGCCCGACATGCTGAAGACCCGCGAGGTGCTGGATTGGGAATATACGCCGCATCTGGGCCGCACCGCCGAACAGGCGATCAACGCCTCGGAAGAGCGGCTGGAATGGATGCGCGATTCCGCCTCGGACTACGAGATCTCCCTGCCGATGTTCGAACTTGCCAGCTTTGCCGGCGGCACAGGATATTACGCCGGGCTGCCCCGCGATCTGCGCCAGGCCCAGCTCGCGCGGTTGCAGCGGCTGGCTGCGCAGCTCTATCCGCGGATGCGCATCTGCCTGTTCGACGCCCGCCGGCTCTATTCCGCGCCGCTGACGATCTTTGGCCCCTTGCAGGCGGTGATCTATCTCGGCAGCAATTACCTGGCCTTCCGCGACACCGAGCGGGTGCGCGCCATCACCCGGCATTTCGATCACCTGGTGCGCGAGGCCGCGGTCCCGGCCCGCGCTCTGGGCGATCACATCGAAACGCTGTTGCAGGAGATGTGAGGGCTCAGACCTTGGGCGCGTTGACCCCGGGCGTCACTTCGCGGCGCTTGAGCTGCGCCTCGCGCAGGGTGATGAAGATGACCGAGCCCAGGATCAGCCCGCCGCCCAGCACCACCGCCGGATCGACCGGTTCGCCAAAGACCAGTGCTCCGAGGCTGACCGCCCAGACCAGTTGCAGAAAGGTGATCGGCTGGGTCACCGTCAGGGGCGCGGCGCGAAACGCCAGGGTCATGGCAAAATGCCCCCCCGTGGCGAAACAGGCGACGGCAAACAGGACCGCCAGCGTCCACAGGTCGGGCGCGACCCAGACGACCAAGGCAAAAGGCGCCAGCCCGATGGTCACGGTGACCGAGAGCATGGCGACAACCAGCGTCGGCGACACCTCGTCGGCCACGATCTTGGCCACCAGGTAGGAACAGGCAAACAGCACCGCGGTGCCCAGCATCGCCAGATGGCCGGGGTTCACTTCGCGAAAGCCCGGCCGCAGGATGATCACCGCCCCCAGCAGCGCGATACAGACCGCCAGGATCCGCCGAAAAGCCAGCTTTTCACCCAGAAACAGCGCCGCCCCGATGGTGACATAGACCGGCGAAAGATAGTTCATCGCCGTTACCTCGGCGATGGGAATACGCGTCATGGCAAAGAACCACAGGATCACCCCGAGGGTGTGCACCGCGCCGCGCAGGCCAAAGAGCCGCCACTGACGCGGGCTCATCCGTGTGGCAAGCAGCGTCCTGGCCGCCGGCAACAGGAAGACCAGCCCCAGCACATACCGCAGAAACGCCGCCTGCGCGGAAGGCACCGCATTGTCGAGGTATTTGACGAGCGCCGTCACCGCCACGAAGCACAGCCCCGTGACCAGCATCCAGAACACGCCACGCACAGGGGAAGGCTGGGGTTTTGTCATGCGCGCATCAAGACCCGCCCGGGCGGGATGTGCAAGGCCCGCAGCGTTATCCCAGAATGAGTTTTGCCGCGATCGCCCACATAGTCAGCCCGACCACCACGTCGAGGATCTGCCAGGCCCGGGCCGAGGTAAAGAGCGGCCGAAGCAGCCGGGCGCCGAAACCCAGCGAGAAGAAAAAGGCAAACGAGGCACTCATCGCCCCCAGCGCGAAGGCCAGTCTTTCGTCATATTGCGCCGAGATCGAGCCCAGAAGCACCACGGTGTCGAGGTAGACATGCGGGTTGAGCCAGGTCAGCGCCAGGCAGGTCAGCACCGCCGCCCGCAGGCTCTGGGTGCTTTCGCCGGTGTCAGCCAGCGCCGCGCCGCCCGCGGCCGCGGCGCGGAAATTGCGCAGCCCGTACCAGATCAGAAAGGCCGCCCCGCCCAGGCGCATCACCGTCTCGAACAGCGGCACCGCCTCGGCCAGAGCGCCAAACCCCGCCACGCCGGCGGCGATCAGCAATGCATCGCTCAGCGCGCAGGTCAGCACCACCGGCAGAACATGCAGCCCCTTGAGCCCTTGCCGCAGCACAAAGGCGTTCTGCGCCCCGATCGCCAGAATGAGGGAAAACCCGAGTGCAAATCCCGCGACTGCCGCCTGCATGTCCGCTCCGTTCCTGTTCGCTGCGTTCTCTGGCGCGGCCGGACCGGAAAGTCCAGCGCAGCGCCCGCGGCAAATATTCCGATCTATTTTGTCGGAATTGGATTGCAGCGCGCCTGCGGATCAATTACCGAGAGATTTAGTAAGATATCAACCCATGGAGATACACATGCGGCACACCGCTGTCACCTCGATCCTTGCCCTGTCCCTGAGCGCCGGTGCGGCGCTGGCCGAGGGTGAGGTCAACCTCTATTCCTCGCGTCACTACGACACCGACGAGCGGCTCTATTCCGATTTCGAAGCGCAGACCGGCATCACCATCAACCGCATCGAAGGCAATGCCGACGAACTGATCGCGCGGATGGAATCCGAAGGCGCCAACTCGCCGGCCGACGTGCTGCTCACCGTCGACACCTCGCGGCTGACCCGCGCCAAGGAAGCTGGCGTGCTGCAAGCGATCGACAGCGAGTTGCTCGAGGCGCGGGTGCCGGCCTATCTCCAGGATGACGACAACCAGTGGTTCGGCTTCTCGCAGCGTTCGCGCATCATCTTCTACGACAAGAACGATGTGGAAAACCCGCCCGCGACCTATGCCGATCTGGCCAAGCCGGAGTATGAAGGCCTGGTCTGCATCCGCTCTTCGACCAACGCCTACATGCAGACCCTGCTGGCCGCCATCGTCGAGCATGAGGGCGAAGAGGCCGCGCGCGACTGGGCCCAGGCAGTCAAGGACAACTTTGCCCGCGATCCGCAGGGCGGCGACACCGACCAGCTCCGCGGCATCGTCTCGGGCGAATGCGATATCGCCGTGTCGAACACCTATTACTTTGCCCGCGCCATCCGCACCGATGTCAGCGGTCTGAGCGACAGCCTGGACAGCATCGGCTGGGTCTTTCCCGATCAGAACGGCAACGGCGCGCATATGAACCTCTCGGGCGGCGGTGTGGCGGTGAACGCCCCGAACCGCGAGAACGCGATCAAGTTCCTCGAATATCTGACCTCGGATCAGGCGCAGCAGTATTTCTCGGCCGGCAACGATGAATACCCGGCTGTGCCCGGTGTGGCGATCAGCCCCTCGGTGGCCGAGCTCGGCTTTTTCAAGCCCGACAGCGTCGATCTGAGCGCCGTGGCCGGCAACATCCCGACCGCACAGAAAATCTTCAACCAGGTCGGCTGGGAGTAATCTCCGCGCCCGATCGAAGACCAGGGCCCCGCCTGTTCCGCAGGCGGGGCTTTTCTCTGTCCAGCGGATCAAGCGCCGTGCCTCGCCGACCTGCGGAGCCAAGCAATGCGCGGCGGCAGGCTCCCGCGCCAGTCTGCGCCGCTATTCCCGGCCCACCCGGCGGCAGAGCAGGATAACCGGCAGCACGCCCACCGCCACAATCACCAGGCTGGGCACCGCCGCTCCTTCGAGCCGTTCATCGGCCGCCAGCCGATGCGCCTGCACCGCCAGCGTGTCATAATTGAACGGCCGCAGGATCAGCGTCGCCGGCAATTCCTTCATCACGTCGACAAAGACGATCAGCAGCGCGGTCAGCAGGGACGGCGTCAGGATCGGCAGATGGATGCGCCGAAGGGTGCCGTAGCTCGACTGGCCGAGCACCCGGCTGGCGGCGTCGAGATTGGGGTTGATCGCGCTCTGCCCGCCCTCATAGGCGCCGATGGCGGCGGCCATAAACCGGATCATATAGGCAAAGACCAGGACCCAGATCGACCCGGTGAACAGCAGCCCGGTCGAGACCCCGAACCAATCGCGCATCACCGCGTCCAGCGCGTTGTCGAAGGCGGCGAAAGGCACCATCAGCCCGACGGCGATCACCCCGCCCGGCACCGCATAGCCCAGCCGCCCGGCATAGATCGCCCAGCGCGCGCCCGGGCGGCGTGCGGCGCGGTGAAAAAAGCCCAGAACCACCGCCGCGGCCAGAGTGCAGAGCGCCGCCGTGCCGGCGAGCACCAGCGAGTTCTGGATGAACCCCAGATAGCGCCGGCTCATAAGATCCTGCCCCGAGCCCTGCCCCATGATCACCAGCGCGACGATCGGGATCACCGCCCCGAACAGCACCGGCACCGCGCACAGCGCCCAGGCCGCGAATTCGGAGCTGCCATGCAGCCGCAGCCGGGTCAGCCGCTCGACCCGCTGGCCGGTATGATACTTGGCCTCGCCGCGCGACCGGCGCTCGAGCACCGCCAGGGTCAGCGCAAAGGCCAGCAGCCCGAGCGACAGCTGCGCCGCCGCGGCACGGTCGGCCATGGAGAACCAGCTGGTGTAGATGCCGGTGGCAAAGGTCGGGACGCCGAAATAGGACACCGTGCCGAAATCGGCGATGGTCTCCATCGTCGCCAGCAACACGCCGGCCGCAATCGCCGGGCGCGCCATCGGCAGGGTCACCTTGAGAAAGGCCTGAAGCGGCGTGTTGCCCAGCGCGCGGGCGGCGTGAAAAGTGCTCGCGCTCTGGCCCAGAAAGGCGGCGCGCGCCAGCAGGTAGACATAAGGATAGAGCACCAGAACCAGCATGGCCGCGGCCCCGCCGAGACTGCGAATCTCGGGGAACCAATAATCGCGCGGCCCCCAGCCCATGACCTCGCGCAGGGTGCTCTGCACGATGCCGGGATGGTCGAGCAGATGGGTATAGGCATAGGCCAGCACATAGGCCGGAAAGGCCAGCGGCACCACCAGCAGGATCTCGAACAGCCGGCGGCCGCGAAATTCGGTCATGGTGACGAAACAGGCCGCGCCGGTGCCGATGCTGAGCGTGCCCAGCGCCACGCAGGCGACAAGCACCAGGGTGTTGCCGGCGTAACGCGGCAGCACGGTCTGCGCCAGGTGGGTCAGCGTTTCGACCCCGCCGGTGACCCCGGCCAGCGTCACCGCGAGGATCGGCAAGAGGCAGAGCCCGGCCACCGCATAGGCCGCCGCGCGCAAAAGGCGCAGCGGTTCCGCATGACGGCGGCGGCGGGGCGGGCTCAGGGTGCTGTCGGTCGGCATCCGAGCTTTTTTGTCAGGTGTCTCGGGCGGACGCAAGCCCCGCTCCCCTGCTCAGGGGCTGCGGTCGGCCGGCTTGTCGGGCGCGGCGATGGTATAGGCACAGCGGTCGGGCTTGAGATCGATCAGCGGCGTGCCGTCGAGACAGTCGAGACCGCGCACGATGACCTCTGGCCCCTCGATCCGCAGAATCGCCACCTTGGACAGGCCGATCGGATTGGGCCGTACCGGCGAGCGCAGCGAAAAGACACCGCGCACCGCGCCATCCGAGCTCGGGCTTTGCAGCACCAGGTCGCGGCGGCTTTCGTGCAGCCAGTAGAGCACATCGGCAAATTCGTAGCGCTCGAGCCCGGCCAGACCGGCGGCCCAGGGCGCGTCGAGCACCAGCCGGCAGTCCGGGCCGTCGAGCCGCCCCTGCCGCGGGCAGAGGTCGCGGCGGGTGAACGGCGTGCGGATCCGGCCGATGAAATGCAGCGCCGCATCGCGCGGCGCATCCGTCGCAACCGCCACCTCGTTGTCGCGCAACTTCTGTGTCATCTCCGGCCCCCGGCCTGCGTCTCCGTCACATCAGCCTAGCGCGCGGCGTGGCGGGGCAACAAGCCATCCGGTCAGCCGAGCGTCACATTGCCGCCCGGTGCCTCAGGCGAGATGGCAAAGGCCCCCGTGCGCAGCGCCGGATCATAAAAGGTATGACAGGCCCGGCCCCGGTTTTTGGAGGCATAAAGCGCGATGTCGGCATCCTCTTGCAGCTGGGCCATGTCGAGCGCCTCGTAATCCTCGCTCATGGTGATGCCGATGCTGCCCGATATCCGGCAGGCCTCCGCGCCAAAGGTAATCGGCCGTTCCAGCCGCGCGATCAACCGCTCGGAGATGTCTGCCAGCCGCCTTCGGTTCATCTTGCCGACAAAGAGCAGCATGAACTCGTCACCGCCGACCCGCGCCACCGTATCCTCGCGGCGGGTCTCCTCGACGAGGATCTTGGCCACCTCCTGCAAGACATGGTCGCCCGCCGCATGGCCCATGCTGTCATTGACCGCCTTGAAATAATCGAGATCGAGGTGCATCAGCGCAAAACGCCCCGGCCCGGCCACCAGGCGCGCCAGCACGTGATCCATGGCGCGGCGGTTCTTCAGGCCGGTGAGCGTATCGGTAAAGGCCTGTTCCTCCGCGGCGATCTTGGCGCCCTCGAGCTTCTGGTTGAGCTTGCGCGACGCCTCCATCGCGGCGGATTTGGCCTCGACCAGATAGAGCATCTCGATGGTCAGATCGGTGGCGGCAAAGTCGCCGCCGGTGAGGGAAAATTCCCGCACCGCCTCGACCACCGAAATCCCGAAGGAGAGGTTGACCACCAGACCGCCGGATTTGCCCGGCGCCGGCATCAGAACGCCCTTGAGCCCGATCGGCGCCCCGCTGCGAAACCGCATGTGCAGCCGCGCCCCGGCGTGATGGCGCAGATCGCCGGCGTCGCGCACCGAGCGCGGGCGCCGCATCTCGAACACCTCGAGAAAGCGCTGGCCGGCCAGAACCTCGGCCGGCCGCAGCTTGGCAAGCGTCGGGCCGACATGGGCGATATGGCCGGTGCGGTCGAGCACAAGATGCATCGGGCACAGGACATCGAGCAAAAGAGCCAGATCGTCCATCACGCGCCCCCGGCCCGGGCCAGGCCAAGCTCGAAGGCGCGGCCCTCGGCAAAGGCGGCTTCGATCAGGGTGATTTCGATCACCTCGGCCCCATGCGACACGCCCTTGTGTTCGAGAAAGACCAGCGCGCCGTAATCGTCGGCCATGGCGCGCAGGACCCCCACCGCCACATGACCGATGCCGGCAAAATCGCCGGTGCAGAACAGGCTGAACTGATTGCCGCCGTAATCGCGCAGCTCGAGCGCGGGCAGCACCAGATCCTCGACCGCGAGGCGGGCGCGATCGGGCAGATCGTCGAGCGAATGCAGGAAATCGAGAAACGTCTCGCCGCCAAAGCGCAACAGGCGCCGGGGCGCCTCGACCGCGGGGTTGGAGATCAGGTAGGTGCCGACATCCTCGAGTACGGTTTCGCGGTCCTTGCCGAGCGCAGCCGCCATTTCCCCGATCATCCGCTGGGTCAGCTCGTTGCCATAGTGCAGCATCGGCTCGAATTCGGTGAAATCCAGCTCGAGCCGGCGCACCACCTCGCCCCAGGCCGGGGCGCCATAGGTGTCGCGGTAAAAACACTGGATCGCCCGATTGATCAGACCATGCATCGCCAAGCCTCCGTTTCCGCGCAGGATGGCGACAGACCGTTAAGGATCTCCCAACAGATAAAATGCGAGGGATAAACGCCGCCTGCTGCTCACTCCGCCCCAGGCGAAAGCACCTTGCCGAGCTGATCGAACAAGATGTTGAAATTCATCGGCTTGCCGATCAGCGGCACGCCTTCGAACTCGTCCGGCAGCTGCGTCGCGCTGTAGCCGGAGACTGCGATTAAGGGAATGCCGAGCCGGCGCAGCTCCTTGGCCAGCGGCACCGAGGTTTCCCGCCCGAGATTGACGTCGAGCACCGCCGCCGCGCAGCGCGACTGGCTCAGCAGGGTCCGCGCCTGGGCGACGGAATTGGCCGGCCCCAGTACCTTGTACCCGGCCCGGTCGAGGCCCTCGGCGATATCGAGCGCGATCAGCGGCTCGTCGTCCACCACCAGAACGGTGTTGTCGGGGCGGGTGTCCACATAGCCGGTCTCGTCGCTCAGCGGCCGGCGCGCCGGCACCGGGTCTTCGATGACGCCGTCCGCCGGGCAGGCCAGCCGCCAGACCAGCCCCGCGGCGGCATATCTGGTCTCGACCTCGCCGTTGAGCGAGCTGCGCACCAGATGCCCGGTCATGGTCGAGCCGAAGCCGCGCCGCTGCGGCTCTGTCACGTCAGGTCCGCCGCTTTCCTGCCACTCCAGAAGAAACTGCGGCTGGCCCTGCTGCGGCGCGATCTTCCAGCGCAGGTGGACTTCGCCACCCGGCACCGACAGCGCGCCGTATTTCGCCGCGTTCGTCGCCAGTTCATGCAGCGCCAGGCCCAAGGTTTGCGCGGCGGCGGCGGTGACCTCGATCTCGGGCCCGTCCAGATGAATGCGCGTACCGATCAGATCCTGGAAATGGCTGAGCTGCGATCGCACCAGCGCGCCAATCGGCACATGCCGCCAGCCGCTCTGGACAAGCACGTCCTGCCCCGCCGACAGCCCCTGGATGCGCTGGGTAAAGCGTTCGACAAAATCCTCGGGGCTGCTGGCGGCGGTCTGACGGGCGATCGAGAGCACCAGCGAGAGCATGTTCTTGGCCCGGTGATTGACCTCGCGCATCAGCAATTTGATCTGCTCTTCAAAGCGTTGCCGTTCCGAGAGATCATAGAAATGACAGACCACCCCGTCGCGTCCATCCGGCAGGGTCAGGCGTTCGATCTTCCAGTCATAGGCCTCGCGCACCTGGATGTCGGCGCGGGTTTCGACCGTGCCGGGGGCATGATAGGGTTCGCCGGTCTCGAGCGTGTGGCGAAACAGGCCGATCGCCTCGGAGGCAAAGGGTTCGGGCCAGATGATGCGCAGCACTTCGGCAAAGTCACGCCCGATCAGCGGCCGGACATTCTCAAACACCTTCTGCGCGCCCTGGCTGACCTGGTGCAGCCGGAAATCGGCATCGACCGTATAGATGCCGAAGGGCGAACGTTCGACCAGATCGCGAAAGGTGTCATGCGCGGCGCGCAGCCGGTCCTCGGCCGCCTTGCGCTCGGTGATGTCAAAGCCCGACGGCACCAGCGCCACCACCCGGCCCGCGGCGTCGCGCAGCGGCGAGAGCATGAAGGCGATCCACATGCGGGTATCCCCCGCCATCCGCGCCTCGGCGTCATAGCGCACCACCTCGCCCTGCGCGGCGCGCTGCACCGCCGCTTCGAGACGGGCCATGCCGGCGGTGTCATGCGACCACCAGTAACATTCCCAGAATTTCTTGCCGATAACCTCGTCGCGGCTGACGCCACCGGCCTCGAGCGCCGGCGCATTGGCCTCGGTCAGCGTTCCGTCGGGCGCGAGCAGGCCGACAAAACCGACCGTCTGATCGATGATGCGGCGCATGAGCTCCATGTCGGCCATCCCGCGCGGGAGGTCGGCGCTGTCAAACCCGCCCGGGTCGCTCTGATGTGCCACAGAGGGTGCCTCTCGCCGTGGGTGCGATGACAAGGCGCCAGGGCCACGCACCGGCCGACACCGCGTCATCTCCCCGTCAACTTAGAAGGACAAACCCATATGGCAAAGGGTTTTTTTTTGCATGTACCGCTTGCCCGGCCCGCCCGTCGCCCTACGGCGCTGGCGCGGGACCGGTTACAAAAGGCGCAGCAGGTCCGGCGATGGCAGACCGGTCACCGCCAGCCCCTGGCGGCGCTGGAAGGCCTCGATCGCGGCGCGGGTCTTGTCGCCGATCACGCCGTCGGCACCGCCGGTATCGAAGCCGCGGGCGGTAAGCCGTTGTTGCAGGCGGATGCGGTCGTCCTTGGTCAGCCCGTAGCGGTCGGGCGGAAAGCCCGCCCGCAGCGGCCCGCCGCCGGCGATCCGGTCGGCCAGATGGCCGACCCCCAGCGCATAGGCGTCGGAATTGTTGTAGCGCTTGATGACGTTGAAATTGCCGGTCACGGCAAAGACCGGCCCGCCCGGTTCGGGCTGAAGGCTGCGGCCCGACGGCGCCCCCGGCCCCGCCTCGGCGCCCCAGCGCAGCCCGCGCTGCCAGCCGTGGCGCGACAGGTAGGCGGCGGTCGAGGCCAGCGCGTCGGAGGGATCTTCGGCCCAGATGTCGCGCCGCCCGTCGCCGGTGAAATCGACGGCATATTCCTGAAAGGTGGTCGGAATGAACTGGGTATGGCCCATCGCCCCCGCCCAGCTTCCGGTCATCCGCGCGGCAGAGATGTCGCCCCGTTGCAGGATGCGCAGCGCGGCCAGCAGCTGGGCCTCGAAAAACGCGCCGCGCCGGCCGTCATATGCCAGCGTCGACGTGGCCGAGATCACCGGGATCTCGCCCTGCCGCTCGCCGTAGAAGCTCTCGAGCCCCCAGATCGCGGTGACGATATAGCGGTCGACGCCATAGCGGGCCTCGACGGCCGATAGCACGCCTTCGTGCCGGCGATAGGCCGCGCGGCCCTTGGCGATGCGCGCGTCAGAGGCCGCGATCGACAGGTAATCTTCGAGCGTGCGCTTGAATTCGGTCTGGTTGCGGTCGCGGGTGACGACACCGGGCAGATAGCCGGCGCCGCGAAAGGCGGCATTCAGCGTGGCCTGCGAAATCCCCCTGTCGGCCGCGCGGGCACGGAAATCCGCGACCCAGGCATCGTAACCGGCATTGCGCGCGGGGCGCAGATCCTCCGGCAGCCCGGCCGGGCGACCACTGCCGTCGTCACGCCCCGATCGGCCACCGCATCCGGCCAGCAGCGTCGCCGTCAGCCCTGCGCCGAAACCCCGTCTGGTCATCCTCATGAAACTGCCCTCACCGCTTTTTCGCCGAGCTTATCGCATCGCGGCGGCGGCGCAATCGCTGCGCCGGTGTGGCGGGGCATGGTGCCGGGTTTCGGCAGAGGCCCGCCGACACCCGGGCGCAAGCCCTCTCAGAGCTGCTCCATCACCTCGTCGGAAGCTTCGAAATTGGCGGTCACGCGTTGCACGTCATCGTCGTCTTCCAGCGCGTCGAGCAGCTTCATCAGCTTCTGCATGCCTTCGAGGTCCAGCTCGGTGGTGGTGGTCGGTTTCCAGATCAGCTTGGTCGACTCCGACTCGCCCAGCTCGGCCTCGAGCACTGTCGAGACCTCGTTGAGATCGGTGTCGGCACAATAGATCACATGGCCGTCGTCCGAGCTCTCGACATCCTCGGCGCCGGCTTCGATCGCCGCCATCATCACCGCATCGGCGTCGCCGACCTCGGCCGGATAGACCACTTCGCCCTTGCGTTCGAACATGAAGCCCACCGAACCGGTCTCGCCCAGGTTGCCGCCGGCCTTGGTAAAGGTCGAGCGCACGGTCGAGGCAGTGCGATTGCGGTTGTCGGTCATCGCCTCGACGATCACCGCCACGCCACCCGGGCCGTAGCCCTCGTAGCGGATTTCTTCGTAGTCATCGCCTTCGTTGGCCTGCGATTTCTTGATCGCGCGGTCGATCACATCCTTCGGCACCGATTGCGACTTGGCCTCCTTGACCGCCAGCCGCAGGCGCGGGTTCTTGTCCGGGTCGGGGTCACCCATCTTGGCGGCGACGGTGATCTCTTTCGACAATTTCGAAAAGAGCTTGGAGCGCGCCGCGTCCTGGCGCCCCTTGCGGTGCTGGATGTTTGCCCATTTGGAATGGCCGGCCATGGCTGCCTCATGTCATGTCTGCGGATCAGGCGCTTCTATAGTCCAGCAGGGCAATGCTCTGCAAGGCCGTCACCTCTGGCCGTAGCGGGCCGGCAGATGGGGCGCGGCGCCCCCCGCCCGCCGCCGCCGTCGGCCGGGACATCCCGTGCCTTATCCGCCGACCACCATATCCTCGTAGCTGTCGATGATCGCCATGAATTCATCGAACTCGCGTTCGGGCACGTTGAGCTGATACAGCGAGGTCTTGATCTCGGTGCGCACCATGTCGAACTCGCGCGCGGTGACATTCAGGTGGGCGTGGCTCGCGCGCATATCGCGGCCGGGATAGATCGCCGGCCCGCCGGTTTCCTGGATCGACCAGGCGGTGACCAGGAACTTGAACCCGGCATGGCCCTGCTGGTCGTGAAACTCGGCGACCTTGGGGTTGGCGTTGCCGAACTGGTTGACGTAGAGCCGGTCCACCAGATTGTCGACGGCGGCAGAAATCCCGTACAACCCGCCGAGACGGGAATAGAGGCTGTCGTCGCCCGTATCATAGGGCGCAGCGGCAGCGATGTCTTCGATCTTCTCGGTCATGGACCTGGTCCTCCCTTTCGATGCCCCTTGCGGGACGGTCATTCCCGGTCGTTCCGCTGCCGCGCCTCCCTGCGCGGCGTATCGGATCCGGGCAATCCGGTCATTTCGTCGGTCAGCGCGTGCAGCGCCTCGCGCAGCGCGGCGAAGCGTTCGGGCGACAGGCCGGTACGGCAGACCACCCCCTGCTGGACCCGCGCCGCATGCCGTTCCACCTCCGCCCCCTTGGGCGTCAGTTCGATCACCACCTTGCGGCGATCCTCGGTGCTGCGGCTGCGGCTGGCGAAGCCCGAGGCGACAAGCTGATCGGCGACCGGCGTCACCGCGTTCAGGCCCAGCCCCAGCCGCCGGGCAATCTCGGAGGGTGTCGCGCGGCCGTACTGCCAGAGCACCATCATCATCAGATATTGTGGATAGGTCAGCCCGAGCGCCATCAGATCCGGGCGGTAGGCCCGCGTCACCGCATTGGTGGCAGCATAAAGCGCAAAGCAGAGCTGATCCTCCAGCCGGACGGTGCCAGGCCCCGGGGCGGTCTCCTGCGGCTCTTGCCCGCTCGGGTCGCTTTCGGTCATGGCAAAAGATCCTCAGTGCTCGGTCCGGGACACATCGGGTCAGGCCTGGTCGCCCGACCTGTCCGGAATTTTCATTCATGCGTGAACTATACATACATGAATAACATATCCGGCGATTCGCGCAATATCCTTCTGTTGCCTCGGCCGGCGCAGGGTTAGGACTGAACCATGACAGTTGATCAGATCATCCTCTTCTCGCTCTTCGGAGCGGTTTTCGGCCTCCTGCTCTGGGGCAAGTTCCGATATGACATCGTCGCCTTCTCGGCGCTGCTGCTCGGCGTGGTGCTGGGCGTGGTCGAGACCAAGGACGCCTTCTCGGGATTTGGCCATCCGGCGACGCTGATCGTGGCGCTGGTGCTGGTGGTCTCGGCCGGGCTGGTGCGCTCGGGCGCGGTGATGTTGATCACCCGCACCCTGGTGGATTCAGGCCGCCGGCTGGGCACCCATATCGCCATCATGGGCGGGGTCGGCGCGGTGCTTTCGGGTTTCATGAACAACGTCGCGGCGCTGGCGCTCCTGATGCCGGTCGACATCCAGACCGCGCGCAAGGCTGGAAGATCGCCGGCCAAATCTCTGATGCCGCTCAGTTTCGCCACGATCCTCGGCGGCATGGTCACGCTGATCGGCACGCCGCCCAACATCATCATCGCCTCGATCCGGGGCGAGACCTTCGGCACACCGTTCCGGATGTTCGATTTCGCCCCGGTGGGCGCGGTGGCGGCGCTGACCGGCCTGGCCTTCGTGGCGCTGATCGGCTGGCGGTTCATCCCGCAGCGCGAGGATGCGCTGTCCAAGGCGCGCGAGCTCGATCCCTATATCGCCGAGCTCACCGTCCCCGCCGACAACAAGGCGGTGGGCCAGCGGGTGCGCGACCTGTCGGAGACCGCCGACAAATCCGACGTTGCCATCCTCGGCCTGATCCGCGATGGCAACCGGCGTTATGGCTCGGTGCTCAACACCCGGATCGAGGCCGAGGATGCGCTGGTGCTGGAGGCCACGCCGGAAGCGCTGGACGAGTTCCGCACCACGCTCGACCTGGCCTTTTCCGACGACCGCCGCGAGGAATTGCTGAAAGCCGAAAGCGACGGGCTGAGCCTGGTCGAGGTGGTGGTGCCCGACACCTCCCGGCTCAACGGCAAAACGGTGCAGGCGGTGGGCCTGGCGTGGCGGCATCGGACGATCCTGATGGGCATCTCGCGCAAGGGCCGGCGGATCACCAAGCAGATGCGCCAGACGCAGATCGAACCGGGCGACATCCTGCTGCTGCTGGCACCGCGCGAAAGCGCCAATACGGTGGCCGAATGGCTGGGCGTGCTGCCGCTGGCCGACCGCGGCCTGGCGGTGACCGAAAACACCAAGACCTGGGCCGCCATCGGGCTGTTTGCCGCTGCCGTCGCCGCGGCAAGCTTCGGGCTGGTCTATCTGCCGGTGGCGCTGGGGCTGGTGGTGGTGGCCTATGTGCTGCTCAAGATCCTGCCACTGTCCGAGCTTTACGACCACATCGAATGGCCGGTGGTGGTGCTGCTCGGCTCGATGATCCCGCTCGGCGCGGCGCTCGAGACCTCGGGCGGGACCGAGCTGATCGCCGGCGCGCTGGTGGGGTTGACCGAGGGCTGGCCGGTCTGGGCGGTGCTGACCGTGCTGATGGTGGTGACGATGACCCTGTCGGATGTGCTCAACAACACCGCGACGGCGATTGTCGCCGCGCCGGTGGGCATCCAGATGGCGCAAACGCTCGAGGTCTCGCCCGACCCGTTCCTGATGTGCGTGGCGGTGGCGGCCTCGGCGGCGTTCCTGACGCCGATCGGGCACAAGAACAACACGCTGATCCTCGGCCCCGGGGGCTATCGCTTCGGCGATTACTGGTGGATGGGGTTGCCGCTGGAAATGCTGGTGATCGCGGTCTCGGTGCCGGCCATTCTGGTGTTCTGGCCGCTGTAGGGCGGCGCACTTCGGGGGCTCTGCCCCCGGACCCGCGGGAATATTTTCGGCCAGAAGAAGCAGGGGACTGTTCCGGATGGGCGCGGGGCAGTATGGGGAGGCCCATGAGACAGTTTCTGATCCTGCAACTTCGGCCCGAGGCGGATGCCGCCGACGGGGAATATGCCGCCATTCTCGACAAGGCGGGGCTGAACGCGGCGCGCTGTCACCGCATCCGGCTGGATTGCGAAGCCCTGCCCGAGGGGCTCGATCCGCGCGATTATGCCGGGGTGATTGTCGGTGGCGGGCCGGGCTGCGTGTCGGATGCGCCAGAGGCGAAATCCGAGGTCGAGGCGCGGATCGAACGTGCCGTTCTGTCGCTGATGCCGGCAATCACCGGAAGCGACCATCCCTTCATGGGCTGTTGTTACGGCATCGGCATCCTTGGCGCGCATCTGCGCTCGGAAGTGTCGAAGGCGCGGTACGGCGAGCCGGTGGGTCCGGTGCTCTGCCGGCTGACCGAGGACGGCGCGCGCGATCCGCTGCTCGAGGGGTTTCCGCAGGAATTCGAGGCCTTTGTCGGCCACAAGGAGGCCTTGCAGGTGCTGCCCGAGGGCTGTGCCCATCTGCTGAGCTCGGCGCCCTGCCCGTTCCAGATGGTGCGTCACGGGCGTCACGTCTATGCCACGCAGTTCCACCCCGAGGCCGATGGCGCGGTCTTCGAAGCGCGGATCCGCACCTATCGCAACCATGGCTATTTCCCGCCCGAGACGGCGGATGCGCTGATTGCCACCTGCCATGCGGCCAAGGTCACGCAGCCCGAGCACATCCTGCGGCGCTTTGTCGAACGTTACGGCTGAAGCGGCCAGAGAAACGGGATCAGGAAGCTTGCCAGCAGCCCCACCGAAAGATTGAGCGGGATGCCCACCTTGAGGAAATCGGTGAAACGATAGCCGCCGGGGCCATAGACCAGCATGTTGGTCTGATAGCCGATCGGCGTGGCGAAACTGGCCGAGGCCGCCACCATCACCGCCACCACCAGCGGCCGCGGGTCGATCCCCAGCGCCGCAGCGAGACCGATGGCGATCGGGGTGACGACGACGGCAACCGCGTTGTTGCTCACCAGTTCGGTCAGCACCGAGGTCAGCAGGTAGATCGCCCAGATGATCAGCGGCCCGGGCAGAAGGCCGATCCAGGGCGCCACCGCGCCGACGATCAGCTCGACCGCGCCCGAGCTTTCCAGGGCCGCCCCGATCGCCAGCATCGAGAAGATCAGCGACAGCAGCCGGCCATCGACGAAGGAAAACGCCTCGTCGGCGTCAATGCAGCGGGTCAGCAGCACCAGCGCCACGGCGGCGAAACTCAGCAGAAAGATCGGCGCGGCGCCGAAAGCCGCCAGCGTCACGATGCCGAACAGCGCCACCAGCGCCACCGGCGCATGGCCCCGGCGATAGGCCCGGGCCGAGGGCTGGGTGACATCCACCAGATCCATTTCGGTGGCCAGCCGCTTGATGTCATCCGGCGCGCCTTCGAGCAGCAGCGTGTCACCGACCTTGACGACCAGCGCGTCGAGCTGCTGGCCGATGTTCTGGTTGCGGCGGTGCACCGCCAGCGGATAGACCCCGAACCGCCGCCGCAGCCGCAGGGCGCCGAGGCTCTTGCCGACCATCTTGCAGCCCGGGGTGATCAGCACCTCGACCGTCGTGGTCTCGACCGCCGAAACCTGATCGACGCGCTTGAGCTCCTTGTTGCGCTGGAGCGAGAGCAACTCGGTCATCTGGGTGCGCAGCACCACCCGGTCGCCGACCTGCAACTCCACCCCCTTGAGGTTGCGGCGGAGCGAAACATCGCCGCGCACCACGTCGATCAGCCGCACACCGTCGCGCTTGAAGAGCTGCACGCCGGTGACCTCGCGGCCGATCAGGTTGCTGTCGGGCGGGATCACCGCCTCGGTAAAGAACTTCATCCGGCTCTTGTCCGAGAGCAGATCGGCCATGCTGTCACGCTCGGGCAGCAGGAAGGGGCCGATGTAGCGCAGGTAGATCATGCCCCAGGCCACCAGCACCACCGCCAGCGGCGTCACCTCGAAGATGGTGAAGGGCGCCTGCCCCAGCGCGCGCGACACCCCGTCGACCAGCAGGTTGGTCGACGTGCCGATCAGCGTCAGCGTGCCGCCGAGAATGGCGGCATAGCTGAGCGGGATCAGCAGCTTGGAGGCCGGCATCCCCATGGTGCGGGCCAGTTGCACGAAGACCGGGATCATCACCACCACCACCGGCGTGTTCGACACCACCGCCGAGGCGAGAATGACGAAGGCCATCAGCATGGCAATCGCCACGCGCGGATTGGTGCGCGCCTGGCGGTCGGCGATCTTGGTGAAACTGTCGAGCGCGCCGGTGCGCACCAGCGCCCCCATGACGATGAACATCGCCGCGATGGTCCAGGGCGCCGGGTTCGACAGCACCTCGAGCCCCCTGTCATAGGGCAGCACGCCGGTGATCAGCAGAAAGGCCGCGCCCGACATGGCGACCACCTCGGTCGGATAGACTTCGCGGATGAAGAGCGCGAACATCACCAGGACGACGGCCAGGGTGACCACCGCCTGCCCGGTCTGGGACAGTTCCAACATCTGGTTCATTGCGGCCCCTTCACTGCGCCTGTCGGACAGTGTTACCGCAGGCGTCGGCGGCGGCAAGGGCCGCTTGGCGCGGCACCCCGGTCACTGCGGCCCCGCCGGCTGCAACCGACCGCCCTGGCGTATCATGTGGGCAGAGAGCGCCGTGCCGCTGCGGTCATCGGTCTCGACCAGAAGGCCGCTGAGCGTCGCCTCCTCGGTGGCGGGCTTGAACCGCGCCTTGGGCATGCCGGTGACAAAGCGGCGCATCGGTTCGGCCTTTTCCATGCCGATGACGGAATTGTAGTCGCCGCACATGCCGGCATCGGTCAGATAGGCGGTGCCGCCGGGCAGGATCTGGGCGTCGCCGGTGGGCACATGGGTATGGGTGCCGACCACCAGGCTGGCGCGGCCGTCGCAGAAATGGCCCATGCCCATCTTTTCGCTGGTCGCCTCGCAATGCATGTCGATCAGGCTGGCCGCCACCTGGCCGCCGCGCGGGTGGCTGCGCAGCACCGCATCCACCGCCGAGAACGGATCGTCGAAGGGCCGTTTCATGAAGACCTGCCCCAGCACCTGGGCCACGAGAATGCGGCGGCCGCGACCGGCATCGAAGATCGCGGCACCGCGGCCCGGCGCATCCTTGGCAAAGTTCATCGGCCGCAGGATGCGCGGCTCAGTCTCGATGAATTGCAGCATGTCGCGTTGATCGAAGGCGTGATCGCCCAGCGTGATGCAATCGGCCCCGGCCTCGAGCAGGAGCTTGGCATGATCGCCCGAGAGCCCGGCGCCATTGCTGGCATTCTCGCCGTTGACCACGACGAAATCGAGCTTCCAGTCGGCCCGAAGCCCCTTGAGCCGCTCGCTGACCGCGGTGCGGCCCGCCCGCCCCATCACATCGCCTAGAAAAAGTATTCGCATGCCTTTGGGTTAGTGCCCCGGCAGGCGCTTCACAAGCCGGATCTTGCCCCCGGCTCAAGTTTTGCGCCGCCCCGCAAGGAGGCCGACCCGCCCACGCCACACCAAGCCCCGCCCCGGCCCCCACGCCGGGCCCTCGTCCTTGACCCCGGAGGCCCAAGGCAGCCCGGGGCGCGCTCAGGCGCCGGGGGTGATCACCTCGGCTTCGGTCACGATCACATCGAGCGGCTGGTCGGTCGGCTCGAGCGGCAGGGTGGGGTCTTCCTGGGCGCCATAGGCAAAGCCCACCGCCAGGGTCGGGCGTCTGGCGCGCAGGCGTTCGAGCGTGCGGTCGTAGAAGCCGCCGCCATAGCCCAACCGCCCGCCGCTGCGGGAAAAGGCCACCAGAGGCACGATCAGAATCTCCGGCTCGATGAACTCCAGCGCCTTGGGGACACGCGCGCCGAAAGGCCCGTCGACCATCTCGCAGCCCGGCTCCCACAGGGCGAATTTCAGCGGCTGCGCCTTGGCCTCGATCACCGGCACGCAGACCGGCCCATGCGCCGCCGCCTCTTCCATCGCCGGCAGCGGGTCGATCTCGGAGCGCATCGCCATGTAGCCCGAGACCGGCACGCCACGATGCCCCGCCAGCAGCGCCGACAGATGCCCCGCCGGGCCGGGCCCGGCGGCCGCATGCGCCGCCGCGCGGCGGGCAAACCCGGCGACACGGGCGGCGCGCTTGGTCTCTTCGAGCGCGCTCACAGCAACACCACCACGGCCAGGCCGAGAAAGGCGAAAAAGCCCACCACATCGGTCACCGTGGTCACGAAGGCGCCCGAGGCCAGCGCCGGATCGACGCCCACCCGTTCGAGCAGCACCGGGATCACCGTGCCGGCGAGCCCCGCGACCACCAGGTTGATCACCATGGCGGCGGCGATCACATAGCCCAGCGCCGGCGAGCCGAACCAGAGCAGGCCGACAATCCCCATCACCACGGCAAAGATCACCCCGTTGACCAGCCCGACAAGCACCTCGCGCCGGATCACCCGCCAGACATTGGCGCCGGTAAGGTCCTTGGTGGCAATCGCGCGCACCGCCACGGTCAGCGACTGGGTGCCGGCATTGCCGCCCATCGACGCCACAATCGGCATCAGCACCGCCAGCGCGACAAGCTGGGCGATCGCCGCCTCGAACTGCGCGATCACCAGCGAGGCCAGCACCGCCGTCACCAGATTGACCGCCAGCCAGGGCAGCCGCTGCTTGGTGGTCTCGATCACCCGGTCCGAGAGCGAGCCCTCGCCGACACCGGCCAGTCGCATGATGTCCTCTTCATGCTCCTCGTCCAGCACCGCCATGGCGTCGTCGATGGTGATCACCCCCACCAGCCGGCCTTCGTCATCCACCACCGGGGCGGAGATCAGGTGGTACTGGTTGAAGGCATAGGCCACGTCACCTTCGTATTGGGTGGCCGGGATCACCTGAAAGACCTCTTCCACCAGATCGCTCAGCGGCACCTCGCGGCGCGAGCCCATCAGCCGGCCGAGGGTCACGTTGCCCACCGGATGCATGCGCGGATCGACCAGGGTGATGTGATAGAACTGCTCCGGCAGCTCCTCGCTCGAGCGCAGGAAATCGATCGCATCGCCGACCGTCCAATGCTCTGGCGCCGCCACTACCTCGCGCTGCATCAGGCGGCCGGCGGAATATTCGGGATAGGCCAGCGATTGTTCGACGGCAACCCGCTCGCTGTCTTCCAGCGCGTCGAGGATTGCCTCCTGCTGCGGTTCCTCGAGGTCTTCGATCAGGTCGACCACATCGTCGCTGTCGAGCTCGCGCACCGCATCCGCCAGAACCTGCGGATTGAGGACGGAAATCACCTCTTCGCGGATTCCCTCGTCGAGCTCCGACAGGATGTCGCCGTCGAATTCCTTGTCATAGAGCCGGATCAGCCGCGCCCGGTCATAGGGGTTGACCTGTTCCAGAAGGTCGGCGATGTCGGCCGCGTGCAGCGGCTCCATTGCCGCGACAAGCGCCGCGCGGTCCTCGGTCTCGACCGCAAAGAGGATCGCCATCACCGCCTTTCGGTCAAGCGCATAGGCGTCCTCGGACTCAGCCTCGACATCGGGCTGTTCTTCGATCTGATCGGTCATCACCTGCCCCCTCTGCCGCATCCGACGATTTGCGCGGACCATACGATAGAGTATGGGAAAGCAACAGTGGCGCCGCGGCAATTCTGCCGCCTCTCGCCACGGAAAGGACATCATGCAGCTGCTGACCGGACAGACCCTGAGCTTTCGCGACGATCCCTTTGCCGTCCCCTTTGCCGAGGCCTGCACCCTGCGTCGCCAGGGTGGCGTGCTGATCGAGGACGGCCGCATCCGCGCGGTGGACGAGGCCGAAACCCTGCGCGCCGCCCATCCGCAGGCCGAGGTGATCTCTTACGGCGCGGATCTGATCTGCGCCGGCTTTGTCGATGCCCATGTGCATTACTCCCAAACCGCGATCATCGCCAGCTGGGGGCTGCGGCTGATCGACTGGCTCAACACCTACACCTTTCCCGAAGAGACGCGGTTCGGCGATCCCGGATACGCGGCCGAGATCGCCGCCCGCTATCTCGACCTGACGGCGGCGCATGGCACCACCACCATGGCCAGCTTCTGCACCATCCACCCGGCCAGCGTCGAAGCGCTGTTCACCGAGGCGCAGGCGCGCGGCCAATGTGTGGTGGCGGGCAAGACCTGCATGGACCGCAACGCCCCCGACGATCTGCGCGACAGCGCGCAATCGGCCTATGACGACAGCAAGGCGCTGATCGCCCGCTGGCATGGGCGCGACCGGCTGCACTACGCCATCACCCCGCGTTTCACCCCGACCTCCTCGCCCGATCAGCTGGCGGCGCTCGGCGGGCTCTGGGCCGAACACCCGGACTGCCTGATGCAGACCCACCTCAGCGAACAGACCGACGAGATCGCCTGGGTCCGCGACCTGCACCCCGAGGCGCGCGACTACCTCGATACCTACGAGGCGCACGGGCTGCTCGGCGCGCGCGGCCTTTATGGCCATGCCATCCACCTCGAACCGCGCGAGATCGACCGGCTGACAGAAACCGGCGCCGCCTTGATCCACTGCCCGACGTCCAACACCTTCATCGGCTCCGGCCTGTTCAACACTGCGGCGATGAAGGCCCGCGGCATCAGCACCGGCCTCGCCACCGACACCGGCGGCGGCTCCAGTTTCTCGATGCTGCGCACCATGGCCGCCGCCTATGAGATCGGCCAGCTCACCGGCACGCCGCTGCACGCCGCCCAGTTGATCTGGCTTGCCACCCAGGGCTCCGCCGGCGCGCTGCACCTCGACCATGAGATCGGCAATCTCGCCCCGGGCATGGCCGCCGACCTGGTGGTGCTCGACCTTGCCTCGACCCCGGCCATTGCCCAGCGCCAGGCCGAGGCCCGCAATCTCTGGGAGGCGGTGTTTCCGACCCTGATGATGGGCGATGACCGCGCGGTGCGCGCCACCTGGATCAATGGCCGCCCGGTCACTTCCAAACCGTGAGTCGGCCGCGGGTCAAGGTTGCGCAGCACCCGCGCAGCGGGCCGAAGGACCTTGAGGCGCGGCCGACTCGCAAGACGATGGCGGTGGCGCGTTCAGAGCAGACCTGCTCCTGAACCGCCTCTCAGCAGATCCGACACCGCCCGCCCCATGCTCCGTCGCCGGCCGCCCGGGCGTCACAGCGGCCACGGGCGGGAAACAAGCGCGCGGAAGCGCACATTTTCCAACCCCGCCGTCAACACCCCGGCCGGGCCAGCACCATGACCCAGGTGTTGCCCGGCCCCCGCGCCACACCCAGATCGGCCATGTCGCGGTTCAGCATGTTGCGACGGTGGCCGGCAGAGCCCTGCCAGCCGGCGATCGCCGCGTCGAGGCTGCGCTGGCCCTGGGCGATGTTTTCGGCCACCCTGCACCAGCCATAGCCGGCCCGCGCCACCCGGTCGCTGATCGTCGATCCGTCCGAGCCCTGATGGGCGAAAAACCCGTTGCGCGCCATGTCCTCGGCATGGGCCTGCGCCACTTCGGCCAGCACCGGCGACCAGCGCAGCGCCGCGCGGCCAGCCTGGCGACGCAGGCGGTTGACCCGGGCCAGCGCGGCCTCTTCGCCGGCCAAGGCCGGACAGGCCGCCCAGGCCAGGCCTGCCGCCAGCAGCCTCCGCCGCCTCATGCCATCAGCCTCCGCGCCAGATCATTCTGCCGTAGCAACGCCGCCGCCAGATCGAAGGAAACCAGGTCGCCGCCTCGCACCACCGGGCGCCCCTCGACAAAGAGGTCGCGGACCCGCGCCGGGCCGGCCAGCAGCAGCGCGGCCATATCCCAGCTGCCCGCCGCCTCGACGCCGGACATGTCCCAGACCGCAAGGTCGGCCCGCTTGCCGGGGGCGATCTGGCCGCAGTCGGTCCGGCCCAGCACCTCGGCGCCGCCCCGGGTCGCGATCCGCAGCGCCTCGCGCGCCGACATGGCGTCGGCGCCGCGCGCCACCCGTTGCAACAGCAGCGCCTGCCGGGCTTCGAGCATCAGGTTGCCGCTGTCGTTCGAGGCCGATCCATCGACGCCCAGCCCCACCTTGACGCCGGCATCGCGCATCGTCCGGATCGGCGCGATACCGGAGCCGAGGCGGCAGTTCGAGCACGGACAATGCGCCACGCCGGTGCGGGTTCTGGCAAAGAGATCAATTTCTTCGCCGTCGAGCTTCACGCAATGCGCATGCCAGACGTCGTCCCCGGTCCAGCCCAGATCCTCGGCATATTGCCCCGGCCGACAACCGAATTTCTCCAGCGAATAGGCGATATCCTCATCGTTTTCCGCCAGGTGAGTGTGCAGCATCACCCCCTTGTCGCGCGCCAGCAGCGCGGTGTCGCGCATCAGCTCTCGGCTGACCGAAAACGGTGAACAGGGCGCCAGGCCGACGCGCACCATGGCGCCCTCGGCCCCGTCGTGAAAGGCATCGACCACCCGCGTCATGTCGTCGAGGATCGCGGCCTCGCCTTCGACCAGGCTGTCAGGGGGCAACCCGCCCGCGCTTTCGCCGATCGACATCGCGCCACGGGTCGGGTGAAACCGCAGGCCGACCTCGCCCGCGGCGGCGATCGTGTCATCGAGCCGCGCGCCGTTGGGATAGAGGTAGAGGTGATCCGAGGACATGGTACAGCCCGAGAGCGCCAGCTCCGCCAGACCGACCTGCGCCGAGATAAACATCTCTTCCGGGCCAAAGCGCGCCCAGATCGGATACAGTGTCTTGAGCCAGCCAAAGAGCAGCGCATCCTGCCCGCCCGGCACCGCGCGGGTCAGCGTCTGGTAGAGGTGGTGGTGGGTGTTCACCAGCCCCGGCGTCACAAGGCAACCGGCGGCATCGATCACGTCGCCATCGCTGCTCAGCCCGGTGCCGATCTCGGCGATCACGCCATCGCGAAGCCGGATATCGCAGCCCGTCAACTCGCGGCTGTGATCGTCCATGGTCAGGGCAAGGCTGGCCCGCTGCAACAGAATTTCGGTCATGAAGAAACCTCAGATGTGGCGCCCATTTCTGAGGTGAAGCCCGCCGCGCCGGTAACGGGCAAAGTTCGCGCGGCGTTGCCGCAGGCTAGCAAGGGCCCGGCCGGCGATCAAGCGCTGTTGAGCTTGGCCATCGCCGCCCGGTGCAGCTCCGCATTGCCGGCCGCAAGCACCTGGCCGCCATTGTGCACCGGCCTGCCCTGCCAGTCGGTGACAACGCCACCGGCGGCCTCGATCACCGCGATCGGCGCCTGGATGTCATAGGCGTTGAGCCCGGCTTCGATCACCAGGTCGACCTGCCCGGCCGCCAACAGCGCATAGGCATAACAATCCATGCCGTAACGCGTCAGCTTGACCGCCTCGGCGACCCGCTCAAAGCCGGCGCGTTCTTCCGGTGTGCCGACTTCGGGGAAGGTGGTGAAGAGCAGGGCCTCCGAGAGATCGCCGGTCGCGCGGGTGCGCAGATCTTGCGCGCCTTGGGGCCCCTCCATTCGCGCTTCGCCGCCACCGCCGCGAAACCGTTCGCCGATATAGGGCTGGTCGATGATGCCCAGAAAAGGGCCATCGGCGTTCGACAATGCGATCAGCACGCCCCAGGTCGGGGTGCCGCTGATGAAACCGCGGGTGCCGTCGATCGGGTCGAGCACCCAGGTCAGCCCGCTGCTGCCGGCGTCATGGCCGAATTCCTCGCCAAGGATACCATCCTCGGGCCGGGCCCGGGCCAGAACATCGCGCATCGCCTGTTCCGCCGCCCGGTCGGCCAGGGTCACCGGGTCGAAACCGCCGCTCTGCTTGTTCTCGGTGCCGAGCGCTGCCCCCCGGAAAAATGGCAAAATGGCCGCACGCGCTGCGTCGGCCATTTCATTGGCCACCTGCCAGAGGTGGCGCATCTCGCTGTCTTGCATCTGTCTCATCCGCCCTTCGACGCGGCGCCGCACCGGCGCCGCAACCTGGGGGCGTTATGCGACGTCGCTCAGCACACGGGCAAGCTCGAACAACCGACGACGCTGATTTTCCGGGATCGCGTAGTACGACCGCACGAGATCGAGCGCTTCCTTGTCACCAAGGAGATCGGCCGGCACACTGCTTTCAGTGGATTGCGCCGGCTCGGTTTCACCCGCGTCGATGCCTTCGAAGAAAAAGCTGACCGGCACGTCGAGCGCGTCGGCGATGTCCCAGAGCCGCGAGGCGCTGACCCGGTTGGCACCGGTTTCGTATTTCTGGATCTGCTGGAACTTGATGCCGACATGCTCGGCCAGTTGCTGCTGGGTCATCCCGACCAGCCAGCGACGATGCCGGACACGCTTGCCAACATGAACATCCACGGGGTGTGGCATACTATTCATCCTTCACTTAGCGCTGGTCCGGCATTTCAAATGCAGGACCGCGCATTCTTTTCCTGTAACGAGGCAGAGTTATCCCCCGGCCCGACGATATCGACTGTGCACCCCTGCAGCGTCACGAAGAATATGGGAGGTGAAGAAGAAAGCAAGAAAAAAGAACGCGTTTAGATTTTACGGTTAACCGAAAACACACGCGAAGCGGTATGGAAACACCGCTCGCAGCCTCCCCAAAGGCGCGACATGTCATGCTCTTTACATTGCGTCAGTTGCGCGAAACTGTAAAGGCTCAGGGCAATCTTTACGGGAAATCTGACACAAATGCGTGCTTTTCACATCGCCTCCGCCGGGGCGCCGGCGCAGCTTGCCGAGATCGAAACGCCGCGGCCGGAGCCGGGGCAAATCCGCCTTCGGATCGCTGCCTGCGGGCTTAACTTCGCGGATTTGCTCATGGAAAAGGGTACCTACCAGGATACCCCAGAGGCGCCTTTCACCCTCGGGATGGAGGTGGCCGGCACCGTTGACGCGCTTGGCGAGGGGGTCACGGGGCTCGAACCCGGGCAGCGGGTCGCGGTTTTTGGCGGCCAGGGCGGATTGGCCGAATTCGGCTGTTTCGAGGCCGCCCGCGCCGTTGCCATCCCGGAAACGATGAGTTTCACCGATGCCGCCGCCTTTCAGATCGCTTACGGTACGTCACACCTCGCCCTGAGCCATCGCGCACGGCTTCAGCCGGGCGAGCACCTGCTGGTGCTGGGGGCCTCGGGGGGTGTCGGTCTGACCGCGGTCGAGATCGGCCGGATCATGGGCGCGACGGTCATCGCCTGCGCCCGGGGGGCCGAAAAGCTCGAGGCGGCGCGCGCCGCCGGGGCGCATCACCTGCTCGACAGCGAGACCTGCGACCTGCGCACCGACGTCAAGGCCCTGGGCGGGGCAGATGTGGTCTACGATCCGGTGGGCGGCACACAGTTCGAGGCGGCGTTCCGCGCCTGCAACCCCGAGGCCCGTCTGCTGCCGATCGGCTTTGCCAGCGGCGATGTGCCGCAGATCAAGGCCAACCATCTGCTGGTCAAGAACCTCTCGGTGCTGGGTCTCTACTGGGGCGGATACCTGAAATTCAATCCGCAGGTCATTGCCGATTCGATGAAAACCCTGATGCGCTGGCACAGCGAAGGGCGCATCACCCCGCATATCAGCCACGCGCTGCCGCTCGAGGACGCGGGCCAGGCCATGCAACTGCTGCGCGACCGGAAATCCACCGGCAAGGTGGTGGTCACGATCTGACCACCGGCGGATTGCCCCGCATCATCGGCCCGTGACGCCGGCTAGAGCGTGTCGTAGCCTTGCTCGATCATCTCGGCCAGCACGTCGACCGGCGTCTGACCGTTGCGGCGGTTGCAGTAGAGGTTGATCTTGTAGCTGCCCAGATCGGGCAGGTCGCAGCCCGGCGGCAGTTCGATCAGCACCTTGGGCGCGGTCCCCTCGAGCAGCGCCGTCACCGCCAGATCGGCGCTGACCGTGGCCTCGACCGTGCGGTCGCTGTCGGTCTCGACGGTGGAGATCCAGTCGATCTCCGCCGCGTCGAGCCGGTCGACCACACCGGCCCGAAAGGCGCAGACCCGGGCCTGTGCAAGATTGAGCGGCCGCTGCCGCCAGGCCTGCCCGCCCGGCGCGCCGATCCAGCGCAGGGCAATCTCGGTCAGGGTCTCGCCGCCGATGTCGACCTCGCTCTCAGTGGTCAGGATCAGGTCCACCGCCCCGCGCGAGAACTCATCTTTGAGCGATTTCGTGTTTCCGGTCACCAGGTTGACCCGCACCCGCGGCATTTCCAGCGCAAAGCGCTGCAACACTCGCGGCACCACCGGATAGACGATGTCATACGGCACCCCGAGCGAGATCTCGCCCGAGAATTCCTCATGGGTGAGCCGGGCGAAAGCCTCGTCGTTGAGATCGACCATGCGCCGGGCATAGCCCAGCAGCTGTTCGCCGGCGGCGGTCAGCCCGATCTGCCGGGCCGAGCGGTCGAGCAGTTCCAGGCCCAGCAATTCCTCGAGCCGCTTGAGCTGCATCGAGACGGCGGATTGCGTCAGATTCAGAAAACCCGCGGCGCGGGTGACACCGCCGGTCTGGGCCACCGCCACGAAGCTGCGCAGGACCGTGACATCAAGATTGCGCATCACCATCACACTCCGTGATAAGAGAGATCATAAACATTCGTTTTCACTATGATACCGCCAGCGCTATGTATCAAGATACAAAATGCAACGCTCCGCAATCATCACGAAAGAAAGGAGAGCCCAATGGCCCGCACCCTTCACATCACCGCCCCCCGCCACCGTGCCCCCAGCCTGCCCCGCCTGAGCGCGCTGCTGGCGCTCCATCGCCAGCGCCGGGCGCTGAGCCGGATGGATGCGGCCCGGCTCGACGACCTGGGGCTGAGCGCCGAAGAGGCCCGCCGCGAGGCCGGCAAACCGATTTGGGACATTCCCGCCCATTGGCGGCGCTGAGAACCGGCGGAACCGACGCAAATCACGTCGAATCCAGCACGCAACGATCTTGAAAATCCGGGCCGTTCCGCCAATATTTGGGTGGACGGCCCGCATTCGCGTGCCACCTGTTCTTTTCGGAGGAAATCGATGGCTGACTACAACACAATCAGGACGTCTGCGGCAGGCGCCCGCGCCGCCCAGATTGACGAGGGCTTGCGCGCCCACATGAACAAGGTCTACGGGACCATGTCGATCGGCATGCTGCTCACCTTTGCGGTGGCATGGGCGGTCGGCACCAGCCCGCAGCTTCTGGCCGTGTTCCGCGATCCCGCCACGCTTCAGCCCAACATCCTCGGCTGGATCGTCATGTTCGCGCCGCTGATCATGGTCTTCGCCTTCGGTGCGATGATCAACAAGCTTTCGGCCGCCGCCGCGCAGCTGTTCTTCTTTGCCTTCGCGGCGGTGATGGGCCTGTCGCTGAGCTGGATCTTCGTGGCCTTCACCGGTTTCTCGATCGCCCAGGTCTTCCTGGTGACTTCGATCGCCTTTGCCGGCCTCAGCCTCTGGGGCTACACCACCAAGAAGGACATCTCGGGCTGGGGCTCCTTCCTGATCATGGGTGTGATCGGTCTGATCGTGGCCTCGATCATCAACATCTTCCTGGGCTCGCCCGCGATCATGTTCGCGATCTCGATCCTGGGTGTGCTGATCTTTGCCGGGCTGACCGCCTATGATACCCAGAACATCAAGAACACCTATCTGGCCCACGCCCACAACGGCGACAGCGAGTGGCTGGGCAAGGCGGCGATCATGGGCGCGCTGAACCTCTACCTGGACTTCATCAACATGTTCATGTTCCTGCTCCAGCTGATGGGCAACCGCGAGTAACCAGGGCATCTCATGCCAGAATGTCAGGGGCCGGTCGTTTGACCGGCCCTTTTGCTTGCGCGACGCGCTGCGCGCCGGACAGCCCCGCACCCGGGTGGGGCCGGACAAGGCCCCTGCGCGGCTCCTGACGGGCCCTGGGGCGCTCTGCTGCCGCGTGACGCGAGCGTGACCGGGAACCCCTACCGGCCGCTCCGGCGCCCCTTCGGCGAAGCGGCCAGAGGGGGCAAGGAACCACGCCACGGGCGCCCCCGGAAACGAAAACGCCGCGCGGCCCGGAGGCGGCGCGGCGTTGTCTGGTCGTCCGGCAGATCGTTTACTTGATCTTGCCTTCCTTGTATTCGACGTGCTTGCGCACAACCGGGTCAAACTTGCGCACGACCATCTTCTCGGTCATGGTGCGCGCGTTTTTCTTGGTCACGTAGAAGTGGCCGGTGCCCGCGGTCGAATTCAGGCGGATCTTGATGGTGGTCGGCTTCGCCATGTCTCGTCTCCTGCGTGGCGCGGGCCAAGGCCATCGCGCACTCGAAAATCTCTATGAAGGTCGCCTTCTACCGGGGATCGCGCGCGAGTCAAGCGGTTTTGCGCGGTTTTGCCGGCAAGAGGTCGTTCTTCGGCCTCCAGGTGCGTCCTGGGGGCTCCGCCCCCGGCCTGCGGCCTCCCCCGAGGGTATTTTCGGCAAGAGGAAGCAGCGGAACTGCGCCCTCTGGCCACGGCATGCGCGGAAGGCCTGTAAGCCGGATTCTGTGACGGTCTGACGACCGCCGATGACCATTCCTCTTGGCACGGGATTGCCCCCGCGCCTCTAGCTGCCAACCCGGGCCTCTCGGGCTGAAGCATCCCTGCGCCGATATCCCCCGAAGGCGATCAGCCGCGCGCGAGGCCCCTATTTGGCATTGCTCCCGGTGGGGCTTGCCATGCGGGCGCTGTTGCCAGCCCCCCGGTGGGCTCTTACCCCACCGTTTCACCCTGACCCGGTATATCGCGAGCGACATACGAGGCGGTCTGTTTTCTGTGGCGCTGATCCGTCGGGTTGCCCCGCCCGGGCGTTACCCGGCACCGTTGCTTCAGGGAGTCCGGACTTTCCTCGGAATCTTGCGACCCCGCGGCCATCCAGCCTTCCGCGCATCGCAGCCTCTAGGCGCTCAGCCGGCTCCGGTCAACGGGAAAGCGCGCCGCCAGGCCAGCAACCAGCGCCATGTCCTCCGGCGCGAGCGGCCCGATGGCCCAGGGACGAAAGCGCGCCCTGAGGGCATCAAGCAGGATGTCCTCGGCAACCTCGGCAGTGTAGCCGGCCGCGGCCGCAAGCTCGCGGAACTGCATCCGATCCGGGGCCGCCGCGGCCGGCGCCGGCCAGACCGCCAGGCCGCGACGGGCCAGCCGGCGCCAGTCGAAGCGGCGGCCGGGGTCGGATTTGCGCCCCGGGGCCATGTCGGAATGGCCGATTACCCGTTCCGGCGGGATCTGCCAGCGCGCCGTGATGCGCCGCAGCATCGCCTCGAGACAGGCCATCTGCGGCTCGGTGAAGGGCTGTGCGCCGCTGTTGGTGATCTCGATGCCGATCGAGCGGGAATTGACGTCGGTCACCGCCCCCCAGCGCCCGGCGCCGGCATGCCAGGCGCGCGCGCCTTCGTCGACCATCTGGATCAGGCGGCCGGTGGCGGAGATCAGATAATGCGCCGAGACCTGAGAGGCCGGATCACAGAGCCAGTCGCGCGCGGCGGCGGTGTCGGCCATGGCGGTGTAATGCAGCACCACCATGTCGGGCCGCGCGCCGCCGCGCCGCGCGCCGAAATTCGGCGACGGGTGCCAGAGCGCCGCGCCGTCGCGCAAGATCAGCCGCCCCGCACCCGGCGGAAGGGCGTCGGATCCCAGGCGCAGGCAAAGCCGTCGCCATCGGGATCGAGCGCCTTGCGGTCACGCTCCGGGCCGCCATTGGCGAGGAAGTCCTCCTGCGCCAGATCGGGGCTGGCAAAACCGGCGCAATTGCGCTGGTGCTTGGCCTGGGAATTGAGCGACGAGCGCTTGTAGATCGCCACGCCCACCGGATTGTTGGTTTGCAGCGCGAAGGCCACGATATTGGGCCGGTCGCTGCCCGGCCGCGACGGCAGGGCGGTCGGCTGGATCACGCGGTACTGCGATTGCGCCTGGCGCAGGCGCTCGGCGTCGTCCTCGATGTCGCGCTCGCCCGAGACCGCCTGGAAATCCTGCTCGCGGCTGATGCCCGCGGCATCGGTCACCGCCTGCGGCGGCGGGTTGTCGGGGCCGGCCTGAACGGGCGCCACGCCGGAATTGGCCGCCGTTGCCTGACGCGCCTCATCGTCGACCGGTTCGCCGTCGAGCGTCATGGTGGTGACCGGTGCCGCGCCTTCCAGTCGGCGCTCGCGCGTGCTCCGCGCGATCCTGTCCTGGTCGACCCGGTCGAATCCCACGCCGGCGCCGCTATCGGGCACAGTCGGCGCACAGGCCGCCAGGACGGTCGCCGCGCCCAGCGCGGCACTGATCAGCAAAAAACGCATGGATCCAGCCTCATACCTGCTCTTTCGCGCTGCTTACCACCATTTCGCCGGCTTGGAAACAAAACCGGCCGCCTGCTCGAGCGCATAGGCGCAATTCAGCAGATCACCCTCTTCCCAGGGTCGGCCGATCAGTTGCAGCCCCAGCGGCAGCCCCTGCCGGTCGGTGCCGGCGGGCACGGAGATGCCCGGCAGACCCGCGAGGTTGACGGTCACGGTGAAAACATCGTTGAGGTACATCTGCACCGGATCGGCCTCTTTCATCTCGCCCAGGCCAAAGGCCGCCGAAGGCGTGGCCGGCGTCAGGATCGCATCGACCCCCTGGGCAAAGACATCCTCGAAGTCCTTCTTGATCAGCGTCCGCACCTTGCGCGCGCGGTTGTAATAGGCGTCGTAGAAACCGGCCGAAAGCACATAGGTGCCGACCATGATCCGCCGCTGCACCTCGTGGCCGAATCCCTCGGCGCGGGTCTTTTCGTACATTTCGGTGATGCCGTCGCCCTGCGCCAGCGGGGCGCGGCGGCCGTAACGCACGCCGTCATAGCGCGCCAGGTTCGAGGAGGCCTCGGCCGGGGCGATGACGTAGTAGGTCGGCAGCGCGTATTTGGTATGCGGCAGCGAGATGTCGACAATTTCGGCGCCGGCCGCCTGCAACATCCTGCGGCCCTCGGCCCAGAGCGTCTCGATCTCTTCGGGCATGCCGTCCATGTGGTATTCGCGCGGGATGCCGATCTTCTTGCCCTTGATGTCGCCGGTCAGCATGGCCTCGAAATCCGGCACCGCCAAATCGGCCGAGGTGCTGTCCATCGGGTCGTGGCCGCACATGGCTTCCAGCATGATGGCGGCGTCGCGCACGTCCTTGGTCATCGGCCCGGCCTGATCGAGGCTGGACGCAAAGGCCACGATGCCCCAGCGCGAGCAGCGGCCGTAGGTGGGCTTGATGCCGGTGATGCCGGTAAAGGCCGCCGGCTGGCGGATCGAGCCGCCGGTGTCGGTGCCGGTGGCCGCGAGGCAGAGGTCGGCCGCCACGGCAGAGGCCGAGCCGCCCGAGGAGCCGCCCGGGGTGAGCTGGGCCTCGTCATTGCCGCGTTTCCACGGGTTGACCGCATTGCCGTAGGTCGAGGTCTCGTTCGAGCTGCCCATGGCGAACTCGTCCATGTTGAGCTTGCCCAGCATCACCGCGCCGCTCTCGAACAGCTGGCGGGTCACGGTGCTCTCGTATTCCGGCGTGAAGCCGTCGAGGATCTTCGAGGCCGCCTGGCTGGCCACGCCCCTGGTGCAGAACAGGTCCTTGATGCCCAGTGGAATGCCGCACATGTCGGGCGTGTCCCCCGCCTTGATCCGGCCATCGGCGGCGCGCGCCTGCTCGAGCGCGATCTCGGGTGTCTTGTGCACCACGGCGTTGAGCGCGCCGGCGCCCTCGATCGCCGAGAGGCAGGCCTCGGTCAGTTCCACGCTTGTCACATCGCCCTTGCGCAGCGCGTCGCGCGCCTCGGCGATCTTCAGTCCGTTCAATTCAGCCATCACTCAACCACCTTCGGCACTGCAAAGAAGCCTTCCCGCGCATCCGGCGCATTCGACAGGACCTTGTCCTGCTGGCCGCCGTCGGTCACCCCGTCCTTGCGGCGCTTCAACCGCATCGGCGTGACCGAGACCATCGGTTCGACACCCTCGACATCCACCTCGCCCAGTTGCTCGATGAAGCCGAGGATATTGTTGAACTCCTGCGCCAGCGCCGGCAGGTCTGCGTCGTCGACGCGAATGCGCGCCAGTTTCGCCACCTTGGCGGCGGTGCCTTGATCGATCGACATCGGGTCGCTCCCAATCCATTCAGGTCTGGCAAGGGCTTTACCGCCCCGCCCCGCCGCCCGCAACCATGTGCCGGTGGTAAACCACGATCATCCAACCCAGCATCGCCGCATTGAGCAGATGCCAGAGAAAATGCGTGCCGATCGGCCAGGCGGCGCAAAGCGGGCCGTCCAGCGCGCGAAAGGTGATCGAAAGCGCCAGCAGCGCCGCGCCCAACGCCAGCCCGCGCGCCACATGCGGCAGCCGGCGACGGAGCGCCAGCGCATAAAGCGCGATCAGCAGCGCCACCGCCAGATAGGCGGCCGAGCCGCCGACCCCTGGCAATGGCGCCAGCAGCCAGACCACCAGCGCCGCATAGGGAAAGAACAGCCCCACCCCGAGCAGCGACAGCCCGACCGGCAGGCGCCAATACGCCCGGTTCGCCAGGTAGAGATAGAGCAGCACGAAGACCGCGATCGGCAGCACATCGGCCAGCCCGGCCCAGGCCTGGGCAAATGTGTGAAACAGCCCCGAGCCCAGCCCGATCACCGCCAGCACCGCACAGAGCAGCCGCGCCCGGCCCGCCACCCGTGGCCAGAGCCAGAGCGCCACGACAAGAAACGCCAGGTTCGTCACCGCGTTCAGCGGCTCGGCCCAAAGCCCCGGCCCCAGCCGCTCGCAATATCCGTCCACCGGTTGACCCCAATCCACTCCCTGCCCTTCCTCTTGCCGAAAATACCTCGTGCACGCCCGAACGACAGGCGCCGCCGGTGGGCAGGGCACGGCCCAGCGCCCCCGCCCCGGCTCACTGGACCGCCGGCGCGATCATGCTAGGCTCTGGCGAAACCTCAAGGGAGAACCGACATGCAACTCATCTGGCTCGGCCACGGCTCCTTCCGGCTCGAGACCGGCGCGGCCAGGATCCTCATCGATCCCTGGCTCACCGGCAACCCGATGCTGGAGGAAAGCCAGCACGAGACGGCCACCGCCGGCGCCACCCATATCCTGCTGACCCATTGCCATTTCGATCACGTGGTCGACGTGCTGCCGCTGGCGCGCCGGCTCGAGATCCCGGTGATCGGCCAGTTCGACGTGATGAAATACTGGGGTGAACACGAGAACGTCGAAACCATCGGCTTCAACAAGGGCGGCACGGTCGAGGCGGCGGGGGTGCATCTCACCATGGTGCCGGCCTCGCACAGCTCGACCTTCGGCTCCGACAGCGGACCGCAGGCGGCCGGCAGCGAGGTGGGCTACATGATCGCGGCCGAGGGCAAGGTGATCTACCTCTCAGGCGATACCACGATCATGGCCGACATGGACTGGATGGGCGATTACCACAAGCCGCAGATCGGCATCCTGTCGGCGGGCGGGCATTTCACCATGGACATGAAGGCCGCGGCCTATGCCGCCAGCCGTTATTTCGATTTCGAGACGGTGATCCCCTGTCACTACCGGACCTTCCCGCTGCTCGAGCAATCGGCCGAGGCGTTGAAAGACGGCCTCCCCGGCGTGAACGTCATCGAACCCGAGATCCTGACCCCGATCACGCTCTGACCGGTTGAATACGCAAGGTATCCTTGGCCTGTTGCGGGCCCGCGGGGTGCCGGCGGGGGGACGTAGACTCCCCGCCGGCACCCCGCGGGCCCGACCGAAGGCTCACAGGAACTCCGCCACCTCCTCGATCGGCCGCGCCGCCAGTTTCAGCGCCTCGCCCAGGTCGACGCTTTTGTTGAACAGCGCCCGGCCCACCACCGCGCCGGACACGTTGCGCACGTATTTCAGCCGCGCCAGATCGTCGAGCGTGCGCACCAGGCCACTGGCGATCACCGGATGGCGCGAGTGCGCCGCCAGGTCGGTGACCAGCGCCAGCGAGGCCTCGGCATCCGACAGATCGCTGTCGATGTCGGTGACCATGATCGCGGCCAAGGGGTCGTCCTTGAAATAATCGATGAAATCTTCCGGCGTGAAGGCCGAGGTTTCGCGCCAGCCATGGGTCATCACCCGGCCCTGGTAGACATCGACCGCCAGAACGATCTGGTCGGGGTGATACTTGGCCGCCGCCTTGACAAGATCGGGCTGGTTCAGCGCCGCGGTGCCGATCACCACCCGCCCCACCCCCATGTCGAGCAGATGCTCGATCCGCTCGCGCGAGCGCACGCCGCCGCCCACCTGCAAGGGCGCCTCGGCGGCACGGATCAGCGCCTGCAACAGCGCATCCTGCGGCGCCCCGCCAGCGACGGCGTCGAAATCGGTCACATGGATCCACTCGGCCCCGGCATGGGCAAAGCGGCGCACGCAGTCGCACGGATCGACATGCCAGATCTGCGGCTCCTCGAGCCGCCCGCGATAGAGACTGACCGGGTGGCCGTTCTGAAGTTCGATGGTCGGAATTAGCTGCATGTCACCCCTCCTTGCCGCATGAGTATAGCATTAGGCGGGCTGGTGCGGGAACGCCGCGCGAAACGCGGCGCTCAAGGGTCTGATTTCGACCTTCGCGGGGCGGCGTCAGCCGGCGCGGCGCAGCGCCATCCCCTGCTCGACCGTGGCGTCGGCGACATGCGCCGGGCTGGTGTCCTGGCGCGCGGCGGCGGCCAGGATGCCGCGCATGGTCTGTTCGAGCTGCGCCAGCCGCTCGGCGACGAAACGCGGCCGGTTCTCGATCCGCAGGATTTCGGTCGCGGCGTTGATGATCCCGCCGCCGTTGGCGACGTAGTCCGGCAGATAGAGGATGCCGCGGGCATGCAGCGCATCGGCGGCGGCGTCATCGGCCAACTGATTGTTGGCCGCGCCGCAGATCATCGAGGCGCGCAGCTCGGGCACAGTCTGGCCGTTCAGGATGCCGCCGATAGCGCAGGGCGCAAAGACATCGGCCACAACCCGGTGGATTTCGTCGGGCGCGGCCAGCTCGGCGCCGAACTTCGCCTGCGCCTCCTCGACCCGGGCCGCCACGGTATCGGCCACGATGAGCTGCGCCCCCTCCCCTGCAAGATAGTCGCAGAGATACCAGCCCACATGGCCCAGTCCCTGCACCGCCACGCGCCGGCCTTTCAGATCGGCGCTGCCGAAGTGCCGCGCCGCGCCGATCTTCAGCGCGTTGAAGACGCCCTGCGCGGTGATCGGCGAGGGATCGCCGCTGGCGAACCGCCCGTCGGCCAGCCCGGCGACGAACTCGGCCTCGCCGGCCAGCACCTTCATGTCCTCCGGGCTCATGCCCATGTCTTCGGCGGTCCAGTAGCGGCCCTCGAGCGCCGCCACCGCACGACCCATGGCGCGCAGCTTGGCCTCGGTCTTGTCGGTCCGGGGATCGCCAAGGATCACCGCCTTGCCGCCACCCAGCGGCAGGCCGGCGGCGGCATTCTTGTAGGTCATGCCGCGCGACAGGGCGAGCACATCGGCCAGCGCCTCGTCAAACCCGCGATAGACCCGCATCCTGAGGCCGCCGGCGGCGGGCCCTGCCTGCGTCGAATGTATCGCGATCAGCCCTTCGAGCCCGCTTTCGCGGTCGGTCACCCGGTAGACCTCTTCGTGAGTGCTGCAATCGATCCGTGTCAACATGGCTCTCTCCTCCTGTATGAGAGAATCCTAGCGCGGCACCAACGCAAAAACTCACCAAAGACCATTGCCGATCCTGGTCGGATTGGTGAAAATCACCAAGACAGCGGAGGCAAATGGTAAATGGACGCTACGGACGCAAAGATCGTGCAGGCCTTGCAGCGCGACGGCCGCCAGCGGCTGGCCGATCTGTCGGAGACCGTCGGCCTCTCGGCCACGCCGCTCGCCCGCCGCATTGCCCGGCTGGAGGAAAGCGGCGTGATCACCGGCTACTCGGCGCGGGTTGATCAGGAAAAGCTCGGGCTGCCGCTCAATGCCTTCATCTTCGTCGAGTTGGAACACCAGAGCCGCGACGCGGTTGCCGCCTTCGAGACGGCGCTGCGACGGTTCGACGAGGTGATGGAATGTTACCTGATGACCGGCACCCGCGATGTGCTGATCCGCGTGGTGGCGCGCGATCTGGCGGCTTTCGACCGGTTCCTCGAGGACGGGCTGATGCAGGTGCCGGGCATCCGCAACATGCGTTCGAGCTTTGCCCTGCGCACGATGATCCGTCGGGATGTTCTGCCGATGTGAGCGGCGGCCGGGCGGCCCCGGATCGGGGTCCGGGGCGCGTACGGCGACATCGACGCGCCCACCGTCCCGGACCCCGATCCGGGACCTCGCGCCGCACACTCCGGGACCTCGCGCCTCACGCCCTGCCCGCGGCAGCCTAGCCGGTGATCTCGAAGCCAGACACCTCCGGCACCGGCGTGACCGTCTCGACCGAAACGTCGCGCACCGCGGCCGCGCCCGGGCCGGCCCACATGCTGTCGAGCATCTCTTCGACCTTGTCGGGCGGGCCGACGATCAGCGCCGAGACCGAGCCATCGGGGTTGTTGCAGACCCAGCCGCGCAGCCCGAGGTTTTCGGCCTGTCCCTGCGTCCAGGCGCGAAACGCCACGCCCTGCACCCGGCCCATCACCCGGGCCCGCCTGGCAATCTGCTGCGTCATCTCGGGGCTCTCCGTCATAGTTGCGCGGAAAGCTTGCCACGGATCGCCGTCTGGTGAAACCACCCGGGCGGCCTTCGGCGCATCGCCGCCGCGCCAAGCCGCCAAAGGGGCCCCCGCGGCGCCGATTGTCGCGCCTCGGACCACAGATCCAATTGACGATCCGCCCGTTTCACATCATATCCCGATCCATGACAGACCTCGCCCATATTCGCAATTTCTCGATCGTCGCGCATATCGACCACGGGAAATCCACCCTCGCCGACCGGCTGATCCAATCCACCAACACGGTGGCTGAACGGGACATGAAAGAGCAATTGCTCGACGCCATGGATATCGAGCGCGAGCGCGGCATCACCATCAAGGCCAACACCGTGCGGATCGATTACATCGCCCGCAATGGCGAGGCCTATGTGCTCAACCTGATCGACACCCCCGGCCACGTCGACTTTGCCTATGAGGTGTCCCGCTCGATGCGCGCCGTCGAGGGCTCGTTGCTGGTTGTCGATTCGACCCAGGGCGTCGAGGCGCAGACCCTGGCCAATGTCTATCAGGCGATCGATGCCGACCACGAGATCGTGCCGGTGCTCAACAAGATCGACCTGCCGGCCGCCGATTGCGACCGGGTGGCCGAGCAGATCGAGGATGTGATCGGCATCGACGCCTCCGAGGCGGTGCAGGTCTCGGCCAAGACCGGCATCGGCATCGAGGACACGCTCGAGGCCATCGTGCACCGTCTGCCCGCGCCGCAGGGCGACCGCGACCAGCCGCTCAAGGCGATGCTGGTGGACAGCTGGTACGACCCCTATCTCGGCGTTGTCGTGCTGGTGCGGATCATGGATGGCGTGCTGAAAAAGGGCGACCAGATCAAGATGATGCAGACCGGCGCGAAATACGGCGTCGACCGGATCGGCGTCTTCCGCCCCGCGATGACCAAGGTCGACGAGCTGGGGCCGGGCGAGATCGGTTTCATCACCGCCTCGATCAAGCAGGTGCGCGACACCAAGGTCGGCGACACCATCACCCACGAGAAGAAGGGCGCCGAAAAGCCCCTGCCCGGCTTTGCGCCGTCGCAGCCGGTGGTGTTCTGCGGCCTGTTCCCGGTGGATTCGGCGGAATTCGAGGATCTGCGCGACGCGATCGAGAAACTGGCGCTCAACGACGCCTCCTTCAGCTACGAGATGGAGACCTCGGCGGCGCTGGGCTTCGGCTTCCGCTGCGGCTTTCTCGGGCTGTTGCACCTCGAGGTGATCCGCGACCGGATCGAGCGCGAGTATGACATCGAGCTGATCACCACCGCGCCCTCGGTGATCTATCACGTCTACATGAAAGACGGCGCGATGACCGAGCTGCACAACCCGGCCGACATGCCCGACCCCTCGACCGTCGATCACCTGGAAGAGCCGCGGATCAAGGCCACCATCCTGGTGCCGGACGAGTTCCTGGGCGACGTGCTGAAGCTCTGCCAGGACCGCCGCGGCATCCAGCTTGACCTGACCTATGCCGGCAGCCGGGCCATGGTGGTCTATGACCTGCCGCTGAACGAGGTGGTGTTCGACTTCTACGACCGGCTGAAATCGGTGACCAAGGGCTATGCCTCCTTCGATTACCAGATCACCGACTACCGCGAGGACAACCTCGTCAAGATGCAGGTTCTGGTGAATGACGAGCCGGTGGATGCGCTCTCGACCATGGTGCACCGCGACCGCGCCGAGATGCGCGGCCGGGCGATGTGCGAGAAGCTGAAAGAGCTGATCCCGCGCCACATGTTCAAGATCCCGATCCAGGCAGCGATCGGCGGCAAGGTCATCGCCCGCGAGACCCTCTCGGCACTGCGCAAGGACGTGACGGCGAAATGTTACGGCGGCGACGCGACGCGGAAGAAGAAGCTGCTCGAGAAGCAGAAGGCCGGCAAGAAGAAGATGCGTCAGTTCGGCAAGGTGGATATCCCGCAGGAAGCGTTTATCTCGGCGCTGAAGATGGACGGGTGACCCGTAGGGTGGGGTTTCACCCCACCTTCGTCGAAAAATATGGTGGGTTATAAACCCACCCTACGGCTTTCGCCACGGCAATTGATAGTGCGGCAAGCCGAGTGGTTGGCGGTGGTCCGTCGATCACACACTAAAATTATTGACCTAGGGTCAGGACCCATTGATTTCCGCCTGTCGGCGTGATTCACGGTTCGAAAAACGAGCGGTGAACATGTCCGATCTTTTCTGGCTGACAGATGCACAGATGGCGCGTCTTGAGCCCTTCTTCCCGAAGTCCCACGGCAAACCCCGCGTCGATGATCGGCGTGTGTTGAGTGGAATTATCTTCATCAATCGCAATGGCTTGCGGTGGCGCGACGCGCCGAGTGCGTATGGCCCACACAAGACACTCTACAACCGCTGGAAGCGGTGGAGTGACAGAGGCATCTTTACCCGGATGATGGCCGGACTGGCTGCCGGGCACGGCGAAGAGAAGACCGTGATGATTGACGCCACCTACCTGAAGGCGCATCGCACAGCGACCAGCATGGGCGTGAAAAAGGGGGGCCTGGACGCCTGATAGGTCGGACCAAAGGCGGCATGAACACAAAGCTGCATGCGGTCTGCGATAGTCAGGGCCGACCGCTCAACCTGTTTGTCACTGCCGGTCAGGTCAGCGACTATATCGGTGCCCGCGCCTTGGTGAGCAGTTTGCCAAAGGTGGAATGGCTGCTCGGAGATCGAGGGTATGACGCCGACTGGTTCCGAGAAGCGTTGAAAGACAAAGGGATACGCGCCTGCATCCCCGGTCGCAAGCAGCGCAAGAAAACCGTCAAGTACGACAAGCGCCGCTACAGACGCCGCAATCGGATCGAAATCATGTTCGGCAGGCTGAAGGATTGGCGGCGTGTGGCGACCCGATACGACCGGTGCCCGAAGGTCTTCCTGTCAGCCATCGCTCTCGCCGCACTCGTCATTTACTGGCTATGAGTCCTGACCCTAGCCCGACCGGCACCCATAGATTACTATGGAGGCATTTCAATCGTTAAAAATCAGCCGAAGGTCCAGCATGGCCATCAATTTATTTGTCGATACGAATATATTCCTATCGCTCTACGCCTTTTCAGAAGACGACCTGATGCAGTTCAGGAACCTGTTTATACTTTCCCAAGAAGGAGAAATAAAATTTTTCCTCCCCAAACAAGTGATCGATGAATTCTGGAGAAATCGCGAAGCAAAGATAGCCGAAGCTATCAAGGACTTCAGACTACCTGTTTCAAGAAAGGTTCCAGCGCTTGCTCGAGATCTCCCAGAATCATCGTCCTACGAGAAAGACGCAAAGCAGCACATATCTTCACACAAGCTACTGGTGGACGCAGTTATAGAAAGAGCCAAATCAAACAAGTTAAGCGCCGACGAGCTTGTAGGCGAGATATTCGAAAAATCTAAAGTTATTGATGTGACAGACGAAATTTTGTCGCGGGCGCAGGCTCGCGTGGAGGTTGGGAACCCGCCCGGAAAAAAAGGGAGCCTAGGTGACGCATTAAACTGGGAGTGCATACTGTCTGAAATAGGCCTTTTGCAGACTTTGTGCTTTGTGTCCAGAGACAAGGACTACCGAAGCGCTCTACACGACAACCAGTTCAATGAGTTTCTTGCTCGGGAACTGATGGAGATGCACATCGCTGACGTAGAATTCTTCCCTTCTCTTCGCACATTCATGGCAGCGAAGTTCCCAAACGCTCCGATTGAAGCCTTCACTGAAGCCTCGAAGGCAGTGGCGGAGCTAGAAGCCAGCGGAAGCTTTTATGACACTCATATCGCAATCGAGAAGCTATCTCAAATAGATCACTTCTCGATAAACCAGATAAAGCGTCTGATAGCGGCTGCCGAGGAAAACAGCCAAGTGAACTGGATTCTGTCGGATGATGACGTATTCAAGTTCTACAAACTTTTACTCAATGGCTTCTCTGAAAAAATTCCAGGCCAATTAAAGGAAAAGCTTCAGGGACTCCTACCTATGCCAGAAGCCTCCGTACCAACTGAGGACGAGATCCCCTTTTAACTCCACCCGCAATCGTGACCCCCCATCCCTCCTCAATCATGCTACCCTCCCGCACGCAACCTCGGGGGAGACACACCATGAAACACCTCATCACCGCCGCCCTGCTGGCGTTTTTCGCCAGCCCGGCTGCCGCCTTCCAATGTCCGGCCGACATGGCCGCCATCGACGCCGCGCTGAAGACTGCCAGCCTCAGCGCCACCGACCTCGCGCGCGTCAAGCAGCTCCGTGCCGATGGCGAGGCGCTGCACCGGTCGGGCAGCCATCAGGCCTCGGTCGATGCCCTGGCCGAGGCGCGGGCATTGCTCGGGATCTGAGAAAGTTCGGGACGCGGCCGCGGGGCGCGCTAGAGTCCGGGGCAGAGGTCAAACGGAGGAACCAAACATGTCACATGTCTATCCCGTCACCGAAGTCTACGGCTCGTCCAGCGAGAGCATCGACGATGCCGTGAAACAGGCGATCCGCACCGCCAGCCAGAGCCTGCGCCATGTCGAATGGTTCGAGGTCACCGACATCCGCGGCCATGTGGCCGACGGCGAGGTGGCGCATTTTCAGGTGGGCGTGAAGCTCGGCTTCCGGCTCGAGCGCGACGGCGCCTAGGGAATCGACCGTTCCACGACGCGGCCTGCCGATTGCAGGTCGCGTCCGGCGCCCCGGACCGTCTCGCAGCCGGCGAGCGCGATCAAAGTCACCCCGGCAATCACCAATTTCCACATGCTCCGGCCTCCTGCGGGTTTTGCCCGACAGGCCATAACGCGATGCGGGCGCGTTGAAAAGCCGGCCTCGCCCCTCATGGCGCAATGTCGCGCAAAAGGCCCCGGGTGCAGCGCTCGATCAGCGCCAGCGCCCCGTCGAAATCGCCGGTGAAATAGGGATCGGGCACGTGATCCTCGGGGCCCTCGGCGTAATCGGTCAAGAGCCGCACCGGCGTGTCCGACCCGCCGCGCAGCGCCTCGATGGCATCGAGGTTGTCGGCGTCCATCGCGATGATCAGGTCGAAATCGTCGAAATCCGCCGGCGTGACCTGACGCGCGCGCAGCCGGCTCAGGTCATACCCCCGGACCCGGGCCGCCGCCTGCATCGGCGGATGCGGCGGGTGGCCCAGGTGCCAATCGCCGGTGCCGGCGCTGTCGAACCGCAGGTCGCGCCCGCCGGCCAGGGCCCGCGCCACACCTTCGGCGGCGGGCGAGCGGCAGATATTGCCGAGACAGACGAAGAGGATGCGGGTGGTCATATGCCTGCGCCTTTGCCAGTATCGCCCCGGGTGTAGCGCGCCCCGCCAGGCGGGGCAATCGACAGCGGCAGGGGGCCGGCATGGGCAGGATCGTCATTCTCACCGGCGCGGGCATTTCGGCCGAAAGCGGGCTGGGCACCTTTCGCGACGAAGGCGGGCTCTGGGCGCGGCACCGGATCGAGGATGTCGCCACCCCGGAGGGCTTTGCCCGCGATCCGGCGCTGGTCCACCGCTTCTACAACATCCGGCGCGCCCAGGCCGCCGCCGCCCGGCCCAATGCCGCCCATGCGGCGCTGGCGCGGCTCGAGGCCGAGAGCAGCGACGTGGTGACCCTCGTCACCCAGAACGTCGACGACCTGCACCGCCGGGCCGGCTCGCATCACGTGTTGCAGATGCACGGCCGGCTGGCGGGCGCGCTCTGCGATGTCTGTGGTCACCAATGGGAGGCGCCACCCGAGATGGACGAGGAAACCCCCTGCCCGGCCTGTCACCGGGCCGCGGCGCGGCCCGATGTGGTCTGGTTCGGCGAATATCCCCATTACATGGAGGAAATCGCGGCGCTGCTGGCCGAGGCCCGGATATTTGCCGCGATCGGCACCTCGGGGCAGGTCTACCCGGCGGCGGCCTTTGTCGAGGATGCGCGCGCCGCCGGGGCCGAGACGGTGGAGCTGAGCCTCGAGCCCACCGCCGTCTCGCATCTGTTCGATCATTGCCATAGCGGGCCGGCGACCGAGACCGTGCCCCGCTGGGTCGAGAGCCTGCTGGGCTAGCGCCCGGCGGCCGGTCCGACGCCCGAAAGGGGTTAATGCCCCGTCTTGCCGTGATCCGTCTGCTGACGCTCCAGATCGACCGGGATTGCCACTTCGATCTCGCCGGCCCGTTCGAAGGTCAGCGTCACGGTGACGGTGGCGCCCTGCTCGAACGGTGCGGCGAGCCCCATGAACATGACGTGATCGCCGCCCCGCGCCAGCGCATGGCTGCCACCCGCCGGGATGGCAAAGCCCGCCTCGACGTGCGTCATCTTCATCACGCCATCGCCCATGTCCCTGTGGCTGTGCAGCTCGACCCGCGCGGCGGCGTCCGAGCGGATGTCAATCAAGCGGTCCTCGGCACTTCCCTGGTTGTGGATCACCATGAAGGCCGCCCCGGCGCGGGCGTTCGACGCGCGGGCATAGGCGTCTTCGATCAGGATATCCTCTGCCAGCGCCGGGCCGGCCAGAAGGGTTGCGGCAAGCGCCGCGGAAAAACGGGTCAGGGTCATCTGAACCTCCGGAATTTGGGTGTGAGTCATTGGCGAATGGGTCACACCCGGGCCGGCGGCCCCCGGGCGCAGGACGCCGGCTGCACGCGCCCGGCCTCGGCCGTGCCGGGGCTGCGCGCCCGCCCCTGCCGGGTGAAGGCCCGGGCCAGCTCCTCGGGCGTTGCGGCCGGGGCGGCGTCAAACAGCGACAGCGCGCAATCGGGGCAGATGTGCATCGGGCCAACCGGCGCGCCGGTCTCGTCCACCAGCACCCTCAGCGGCCCCGCCCCGGTGCAGAGCACCATTACGCCGACCGGTGGTGGCGCCCCGCGGGCGACCGCCATGCTCTGGCCGGTGAGGCCGAGCAGCAGGGCCAGCAGCAAGCCGGCAAAGAGGCGAGGTTGGGCGCGCATGCGGCCGGGGTAAGCGATTTCCCCGCCGGCTCCAAGAGGCGTTAGTGTCGCTCGCGCGGCATCACCACTTGGTGAGGGGGGCTATTGCGACGGCCGGCGCGCGGGCATGCTTGGCCGGCACCGTTTTCGGAGATCCCGCCATGCTGACCAGACGAACCCTCTTTACCGCCCTGGCCGCCGCGCCGCTTTTGCCCCGTGTTGCGCTGGCCCGCGAGCCTGAGGTCTTTCAGACCGGGGGCGTCGCCATCAATGGCGCCGATCCGGTGGCCTATTTCACCACCGGCGGGCCGGTTCTCGCCGAAGGTCGCTTTGCCGCCGACTGGAACGGCGCGACCTGGCATTTCGCGCGCGCCGAGGATCGCGACGCCTTTGCCGCCGAGCCGGCACGCTACGCGCCGCAATTCGGCGGCTACTGCGCCTTTGCCGCCTCGCGCGGCTATCTCGCGCCCACCATCCCCGAAGCCTGGACGGTCTACGAAGGCCGGCTCTATCTCAACGCCAACCTGCGCGCCCGAGAGCTCTGGCTGGAGGATGTGCCGGGCAATATCGCCAAGGGACGGGCCAACTGGCCGGGCATCCTCGGCTGAGGCGGTCCCAGCCGCCGCCAATCACCGCGCGCCGCCCCCGGCGCCGGTCGCCTATTGCCAGGCCTGCTCGCCCGGAGGCGAGACGATGAGGTGACGGGCGTTGCGGGTGCGCAGGGTGCTTTCGACGTGAAAATCCAGCAGCTCGCCCAGCAGCGCCTGCTTGTCCGCCGCATGCACCGGATCGTCCCAGAGATTCACCCGCTCGCCGGGATCGGCCACCAGATCAAAGAGCTGGCCCGCCTCCGAGCCGTTGAAATGCACCAGCTTGTGGCTGGTCGAGCGGACCATGGTGAGATAGCTCGCGCCGGTCATGTTCACATCGCCGGCCTGTTCGCAAAAAACATGGCTGCGGCCGTCAAAGGGCTTGCCCTCCAACACCGGGTTCAGGCTTTCGGCCTCGAAACTGGCATCCGGCGTCACTCCGGCCCATTCCAGGATCGTCGGTCCGAGATCGAAGAGCTGCACCATCTCGGACACCTCGCGCCCGCCCTCGAAACGGCCCGGCGCCGAGACGATCATCGGCACCCGGGTCACCGCGTCATAAGGCGCCCATTTCTGGCTCAACCCGTGATCGCCCAGATTGTCGCCGTGGTCCGAGGTGAAGATGACGATGGTATTGTCCATGTTGCCGCGAGCCTCGAGCGCATCGAGGATATGGCCGACCTGGGTGTCGATCATCTCCATGTTGGCATAATAATAGGCCCGCATGCGCTTGAGCTCTTCTTGCGTGGGCTTCAGTTTCCACGCCACGCTGTCATGGTCGACCTCGACGTCGTGCTGGCGTTTCTCGATCCAGGGCGCGGCCAGTGCGGCCAGCTCCTCGTCCGAAACGTCGGGCAGCGGCACGTCGCGCGCCATGTATTTCTCGGCCATCTCCGGCGTCGGGTCATAGGGCGGATGCGGCCCGGGGAACCCGATGGTGAGAAACAGCGGCTTGTCCACCGGCTTGGTCTCCAGCCACCAGCATGTGGTCTCGCCGATGAAGTTGTCCGATTGCAGCGCCGCCGGCAGATCCCAGGTAAAGGCACCGAGGCGGTCCTTGTAATCGGGACGTTTGCGGTAGGTCTCGCGCTGCTGCTTTTTCAGCCCGTGCGAGGCCAGCGCCTTGTCCCATTCGTCGAAGAACCAGCGGCCCTCCATGTAGCGGTCCTTGTTCTCGACCACGTAGCGTTCGTGGAAGCCGGCCTTGGCGTCATAGGGAATGGTGTGCATCTTGCCGATGTTGACGCAGTGATAGCCGGCCCGCGCCAGATCGCTGACCCAGGTGCGGCTCCAGGGCTGGCCATTGGCCAGCACGCCATTGGTGTGCGGGTAATAGCCGGTAAAGAGCGAGGCCCGGCACGGTACGCAGGAAGGCGCGGTGACATGGCATTGTTCGAAGCTGACGCCGGTGGTCACCAGCCGGTCGATGTTGGGCGTGTCCATATGGGAGGCGCCCAGCGCGGCGATGGTGTCATACCGCTGCTGATCGGTGATGATGAAGACGATGTCGGGCTTCGGAGCTGTCATGGTCGGCTTTCAGAGTTTGAGGGTGTAGAAACGGTCGGCCAGCACGTCGAGATGGCTTTGCATCGCGGTGCGGGCGGCGTCGGAGGCGCCGCGCTCGATGGCCCGCAGGATCACCCGGTGATCCTCGGCCGAACGGCGGCGGTTGTCGGGGTGACGGGTCTGATCGTACCAGAAGGCCCACATCTCGCTCTCGCGCATCCGCCAGAGATGGCCGACAAAGCCGGCCAGCACGTCATTGCCTGCGGCCTGAGCGATGAGATCGTGAAACTTGGCATCGGCGGCGTCGAAGGCGGCCACGTTGTCGATGTTGGCGGCAAGCTCGTCATTGGTCTTGGCCATCAGCGCGATCTGCTCGGGCGTCGCATGGGCGGCGGCCAGCGCGGCGGTCTCGGCCTCGATCAGACGGCGGGCGGCCAGCACCGCCGAGGGCGGCGCGGCATCGGGCTCGTAGATCGGCGCCGCGCCGCGAGAGGCCGCATCGCGCACGAAGACGCCGGCGCCGACGCGGATCTCGATCATCTGCATGATCTCCAGCGCCAGCAGCGCCTCGCGGACCGTGGTGCGGCTCACGTCGAGGGTCTGCGCCAGCTCGCGTTCCGGCGGCAGGCGTTCGCCGGCGGCATATTCGCCCTTTTCGATTTCCCCCGCCAGGTGGCGGGCAATCTCGAGATACCGGCGGCTTCCGGTTGGCAGGTTCAGGAAATTCACGACGGTTCCTCCGCTTGCTTGGCCCGCGCCCGGGCGCCCAGGCGCGCCGCGATATAAGGCCAGATCACCGTGATCAAGGCCAGCGCCAGGAACAGCAGCGCATAGGGCCGTGTCAGGATCTCTGCCAGGTTGCCGTCGGACATCATCAACGAGGCGCGCAGCTGTTCTTCGGCGATGGGCGAGAGCACGAAGCCGATGACAAAGGGCCCGAGCGGCACCCGGCAATATTCCAGCCCCAGCCCGACAAGACCAAAGCCGATCATCACCCAGACATCCGAGAAGCTGGAGTTCACCGCATAGGATCCGGTGACGCAGAACACCAGGATCACCGCCATCAGCCCAGAGCGCGGCAGTTGCACGATACGGGCAATGTAGCGCACCGCGCCCCACATCAGCATCAGCATCAGTACATTGGCCACCAGGTAGGCCGCGATGATGCCATAGGCGATCTCGGGCGCGTTCTGGAACAGCAAAGGCCCCGGTTGCAGATTGTGGATGGTCAGCGCGCCGATCAGGATCGCCTCGGTCACCGAGCCGGGAATGCCCATGGTGATCAGCGGGATGAGCGCGCCGCCGATCGAGGCATTGTTGGCGCTTTCGGCGGCCACAACGCCGGGCTCGTGCCCGGTGCCGAACTTCTCGGGCTCTTTCGAGAGCTGCTTTTCGGTGGAATAGGACACCAGCGCGGCGATATTTGCGCCAATGCCGGGCAGCAGGCCGATCCAGGTGCCGATGACCGAGCCGCGCAGCAGTTTGGGTGCATAGCCGAGATCGCTGCGATAGATCGGCAGCTTGGACTTGGGCATGTCCATCCTGCCGCTTTCCTGCGGCGTGGCGGCATCGCGCAGGATCTGACTGATCGCAAAGGCCCCGATCAGCACCGGCAAGAGCCCGAAGCCCGACAGCATGGCGCTCGAGCCGAAGGTGAGCCGCGCCTGCCCGATCGAACTGTCGATACCGGGCAGCGCAAAGGCCATGCCCAGCGCGGCGGCCATCAGCCCCTTGACCATCGAGCCCTGCGACAGCACCGCCAGCATCACCAGCGCCATCAGCACCAGGGTGAAATATTCCCAGGGTCCGAATTGCAGGGCAAAGCGCGCGAGCGCCGGAGACATGCCGGCGAGGAACCCCCAGGAGATGATGCCGCCCACCACCGAGGCCATGATGCCCAGCGCGAGCGCGCGTTCGGCAAAACCGTTCTGCGCCATCGGATAGCCGTCGAAGGTGGTGACGATCGAGGCCGGCGTGCCGGGCATCCTCAGCAGGATCGCGGTGATCAGCCCGCCCGAAATGCCGCCGACATATTCGCCGATCAACAGGGTCACCGCGCTCACCGGATCCATGTGGAAGGTGAGCGGCAGGGTCAGGGCGATCAGCATCGATGCGGTGAGGCCCGGAATGGCGCCGACGACGATGCCGAGACCGGTGCCGACGGCCAGAAACAGCAGATTTTGCCACTCAGCGAGGGCGAGGAAGGCGTCAAGCATGGGTCAGCCGATCGAGATATAGAGAAAGCGTTCGAGGATGGTCGAGATCGCCAGCGACAGCACCAGACCGACGGCGGCAAAGACCGCCAGGTTCACCCAGCTGCGCGCGCCGATGACGAGGCCGGTGGCGGTCACGAAGACGGTGGTCGCGGGCACGAAGGGCATGCGGCCGAAATCGAGCGCGGCGACATAAAGCACCAGGGCGACGAAGACCAGCGCGCCGCGCCGTGGATCGGCGCCGGAGGGTGCCGCCGCACTGGCCTGCCCGGCGCGCAGACGCAGCAGGGCGCGGATCACCAGGATCACCGCGAAAAAGATCAGCAGCGTCCCGAGGATGCGCGGCAGCGCCGCCGATCCCAGCGGCTCGAAACGCGGCGGCGGCAGTTCGGCCGCACCGATGAACAATAGCGCCGCCCCCGCCGCCACCAGTGCGGCGAGAATGACGTCGGCGATGGTCTGGCGTGTCGCGTCGCGCAAGGCTCGGCCTCCCCTCTCAGGCATCGCGCCGGCGGGCCACAGCCCGGCCCGCCGGCGCGGGGATCAGTTGATCGTGGCCGCCACGGCCTTCAACGCCTCGAGCTGCTTTTCGGCATCGGCCATGGCCGCGTCTCCGGGCGTCCAATAGGGCTCGAGCGTGTTGTTACGGAAATACTCGACGATCTCGGGATCATTGATTGCCGCTTCCAGCGCCGATGCCAGCTCGGCCACATGGGCATCCGGGGTCGAGGCCGGCGCCAGCCACCAGTTCGGGTTGGCCCAGCTCACGTCATAGCCCAGCTCGGTCGCGGTCGGCACATCGGGCATGTCGGGCAGACGCTCGCGACCGAAATAGACCAGCGCTTTCAGCCCCTCGCCCTGGGCGAGATATTCCGACGCGGCAAAGAGCGCGATATCGGCATTGCCACCCAGCACCAGCCGCAGCCGGTCGGCCCCGGAATTGGCGGTGACGTAGCGGGTCTCGAAGCCGGCTTCATTGGCCAGCATGGCACCAACGAAATGCGGAATGGTGCCGATGCCCACCGCCTCGATCAGACTGCGCGGATTTTCCTTGAGATGCGCGATCAGGTCTTCGAGCGTGTCGAATTCGCTGTCCTCGCTGACCACCCAGACCGGGCTGCCGCCGCCGGTGTAGCCGATCGACTTGAAATCCTCGAGCCCGAAATCGCCCAGCCCCATCGCCATGGCGATCAGCGCCTGGTGGTGCCAATGCACGATGGTGTGGCCATCGTCATCGCCCCGGCGCATCCGGTTGACGGCATTGGCCCCGGCCCCGCCATCGGCATTGACCACCGCCATCGGCTGGCTCAGCAGGCCCTTTTCCTGGATCTTGTCGCCGATCAGACGGGCCACCACGTCGGTCCGACCGCCGGGCTTGAACGGCACGATGACCTCGAGCGGCTTGGCGGGGAAATCCTGCGCCTGGGCCGCGCCGGCGCCAATTGGTCCAACCGGAAGGGCCAAAGCTGCGACACCCAGCCCCAAGATCGCAATGAATTTTCGTGTATTAAGCAATATTCCGTCCTCCCACATTGAAAATTTGCCAATTTATGGCATATTGGACCAACCGATATAGGGAAAACCTCAAATTGTCCAGACCAATATCCGACACCACCGAAAAACCGAACATCCTGCTGGTGATGACCGATCAGCATGCGGCCCGGGCGCTTGGCGCGGCGGGGGACCCGGCGGCACAGACGCCGGCCCTCGATGCGCTGGCCGCGCGCGGCACAAGGTTCAGCAATGCCTATTGCCCTGCCCCGCTCTGCGTGCCCTCGCGCATGGCTTTTCTCACCGGGCTCGAGCCGCATGTCTCGGGTGTGCGCAGCAACGACGATTTCCTGCCCTCCGACATCCCAACCCTTGCCCATGCCATGGGTGCCGCCGGGTATGACACCCGGCTGATCGGGCGGATGCACTTTTACGGCCCCGATCAGCACCACGGTTTTGGCGCCCGCCCGATCGGCGATATCGGCGCCGGCTGGCCCGGCGCCGGGGCGCCGGATATCGGCGCACTCACCGGGGCGCGCGGCAACCGCGGCGCCGAATTGCCGGGGTCGGGCATGGGCGAGACCTCGTATCAGGCCTATGACCACGCGGTCACCGAAATGGCCGAACGCACGCTGGACGAGGTGATCGCCCGGCGCGATGCCGAAGGCCGGCCGTTCTTTGCGCTGGTCAGCCTGTTCTGCCCGCACCCGCCATATATCGCCACGCCGGAGGATTACCGGGCGATTGCGCCCGGGGTCGGCCCGCCGCGCCTGGCCGCACCGGCGACCCGACATCCCGCCCTTGCCGAATGGGCCGAAGCCGGCGCGGTGGATACCGTGCCCGAGGATGCCGTGATGCGCAGCCGGGCGGCCTATTACGGGCTGGTGCGGATGATCGACCGTCTGGCGGGGCGAGCGATCGACAAGGTGGCGGCCCGCGCGGACACCCTGGTGATCTATGTCTCGGATCACGGCGAGGCGCTTGGCGAGCGCGGCCTGTGGTGGAAGAGCACCTTTCATGACGAAAGCGCCAAGGTGCCGATGATCCTGGCCGGCCCCGGGATCGAGGCCGGCGCGGTGGATGATCGCGTGGTCAGCCTCTGCGACCTGTCAGCCACGCTGCTGGCGCGCAGCGGCGCCGCGCCCCTGCCCGGCCAGATCGGGCGCGATTTGATGCAACGGGCCGACTGGCACAACCAGGTCACCGCCAGCTATTATGGCGGCCTGATGAACATCCGCACCGGCCCGCAACGCCACCGGATGCTGCGCCGCGACCGGTTCAAGCTGTGCTGGTACGATGGCTATGCGCCACAGCTCTTTGACATGCGGGACGACCCGGATGAGCTGACCGACCTCGCAACCCAACGCCCCGAGCTGGTCGCCGAACTCGCCGCCGTGCTGATGCAGGGCTGGGATCCCGCCGCCATTGCCCGCGCGCAAGAGAGGGCGAAGCAACGCAACGCCCTCCTGCGAAGCTGGGTCGGCGCGACCGCCCCGGCGGAACATCTGCGCTGGCGCGATCCGTCACCGGAGCGCAACCGCTATCTCGCCAGCGGGCACTGACCGCCAGAGGTCAATGCGGCGCCGCCGGATCGTCATCGGCGGCAAAAAGATGCGCGCGGGCGGGGTCGAACTCCAGGTCGATGGCTTCGCCGGGCTCGAAAATCCGATCCTCGTCAAAGGCGGCGATGAACTTGGTGCCATCCTTCAGGGTCATGTCGACGACGGTCTCGGTGCCCAGCCGCTCCGACAGGTTGACGGTGCCATGCAGCAGGCCGCGCCCCGGCTCGGTGGCCGAGACATGTTGCGGCCGGATGCCCAGAACCGCGTGCGGCTGACCATCGATCCGGCCCTTGTGAGCGACGGCAAGCGGCTCCAGCGCCGCGTTCGAGACGCGTGCCTCGCGGCCGTCCCGCGCGTCGACCGACACCTCGAGAAAGTTCATCGACGGCGCCCCGAGAAAGCCTGCGACAAAGCGGTTGGCGGGCTCGTGGAACAGCTCCATCGGGGTGCCGACCTGCATGACCTTGCCGTCCTTCAACACCACGATCTTGTCGGCCAGCGTCATCGCCTCGACCTGATCGTGGGTGACATAGACCATCGTCGCGTTCAGGTGCTTGTGCAGCTTGCCGATCTCCATCCGCATGTCCATGCGCAGCGCCGCGTCGAGGTTCGACAGCGGTTCGTCGAACAGGAAAACCTTGGGCTTGCGCACGATGGCGCGGCCGATGGCAACCCGCTGGCGCTGGCCTCCCGAAAGCTGGCTGGGCCGACGGTCGAGCAGATGCTCCATCTGGAGAACCCGGGCGGCCTCGGCCACCTTTTCCTCTTTCTCGGCCTTGGAGGCGCCGGCAATGGTCAGCCCGAACGCCACGTTCTCGCGCACGGTCATATGCGGAAAGATCGCGTAGGACTGGAACACCATGGCGATGCCGCGTTCCTTGGGCGGCAGGTCGTTGACCCTCTGACCGTCGATCTCGAGCGTGCCGGCGGTGATGTCCTCGAGCCCCGAAATCATCCGCAACAGGGTCGACTTGCCACAGCCCGACGGGCCGACGAAAACGGTGAACTCGCCGTCCTCGATCTCCAGATCGACCCCCTTGATGACATAGGCGTTGCCATAGCTCTTGCGAATGTCGGTGAGTTTCAGAGTTGCCATAGCCGTTTACTCCGCAGCTTTCGGCGGCTGCTCGACGCGGAGCAGCCCGTTGTCGTCGAGGGTGACCGGCGCGGGATCGAGCACGAAGCCGCCGAACTCGCCATCCGGCGCGTAGTCGTTGAACCCGAGGATCACGAGCCCCTCGCCGGTGTCCACGATCCGCGCCGCGTAGCGAAAGCAGGGCAGCGCGCCGTCAAGGAAATTGCCGGGCGCGATCTTCCACGGGCCGCGCGGCCCCTCGCCGATCAGGTAATGGTTGCCGGTGACCGGACCGCTGGGCGTGGCCTCGGCCTGCGCCTTGCTGAAATGCTCGGCAGCGGTGCAGAACAGGCAGAACCAATGGCCCTGGTGCTGAAACACCTGCGGCACCTCCAACTGGCCGAAGCCGCCGGTAAAGACCGGCGGCTGAAGCGTCCAGGTCTTGAGGTCGGGCGACGTGGCAAAGCCCACGGCGCCGCCGGCGTTGGGTTCCTTGATGTCCGGCGCGCGGGCGGTGAAATACATCAGCCAGCCCGCGCCCTCGGGGTCGTGCATCACCCAGGGGTCGCGCATCGCGCGGTCGTGCCAGAAGCCCTTGGCGTGATCCGCCTCGTAGTGCCGGGCATTCGGCCCGGTGAGATCGAGGCAAAGCCCGTCTTCCACCCGCTCCCAGCTGTGCATATCGTGCGAGGTGGCATGGCCGATGCGCTGATAGAGCCCGTCCTCGGCCCGCGCGGTGCCGGTGTAGAACAGGTGCCAGAGACCATCGCCGTCCTGCACCACGGAGCCGGTCCAGGTGGTGTAATCGTCGAAGGCAGGCCCCTCGGAGGGGGTCAGGCAGGTGCCCAAGTGCTCCCAGGTCACCAGATCGTCGCTGACCGCATGGCCCTGGCTCACGTTGAAGTGGCGCAGGTCGGGGTTGCCCAGCGACTTGGGCGCCTTCAGGAAATATCCGTGCCAGCGGGCGCCATCGTGGGCGTACCAGCTGTCCCAGATCCAGTGATTTTCGAGTGCGATGGTCATAGTGAGTTCCTCAGCCTTTCACACCGGTCGAAGCGATCGACGAGATGAAGGCGCGTTGCATGACAAGATAGAAGGCGATGACCGGAACGGAGATCAGGGTGAGATAGGCCATCACCTCGCCCCAGGCGATTTGCAGTTGGAAGAAGTAGCCCAAGCCCACCATGACCGGGCGATGCGCCTCGTCCTGCACCACGATCAGCGGCCAGAGGTATTGCTCGTTGTACATCTTCAGAGATTTCAGGATGGCGGCGGTGGCCAGCACCGGGCCGGAGAGCGGCATGACGATCCGGCGGTAGACGGTGAACCAGCTTGCGCCCTCCACCCGCGCCGCCTCGATCAGTTCGCGCGGCAGATCCTTGAAGAACTGCACGAAGAGAAAGATCGTCAGCGCATCGACGATCCAGGGGATCACCTGCACGCGGTAGGTGTTGAGCCAGCCGAACTCCAGCCCCTCCCAGCCGATCCAGGGCAGTTTCGACACAAAGAGCAAAAGCGGCACCGCGATGGTCTCGAAGGGGATGATCAGGGTCGCGACGATCACCGAAAGCAGCACGCCGCGCCCGCTCCAGTCGAGAAAGACGAAGGAAAACGCCGCCAGCGAACAGAGCAGGATCGAGAGCACCACTGTGACGATGGTGATCCCCACCGAGTTCATCATGAACAGCCCGATAGGCGCGCGGTCGAAGGCCTTGTAATAATTGTCGAGGCTGATGTCGCCCACCGGAAGGAAGGCGCGGATGCTCGAGGTGTCGGCCAGAAGCTGCTGATCGGGCTTCAGGCTCGAGACCACCATGAAGACCAGCGGGAACAGGAAGATGAGGGCCACGAGGATCAGCGTCGCGTAGCGCGCTGCCAGCCGCAGGCCGCGGTTGTCGGAGGTGACGAGGGCCATCAGTTGCGCTCCCGGGTCAGAAAGGCCTGAACGGCCGAAATCATCAGGACCATGAGGAACAGGATGACCGAGATCGTCGCGCCCCCGGAAATGTCCTGCTTGCCATAGCCGCGTTCAACGGTCTGGAAGACCAGCGTCTGGGTGGAATCGAGCGGGCCGCCATTGGTCATCACGTCGATCTGCGCAAAGACCGCGAAGCTCTGCATGGTGATGACGATCAGCACCAGAACGGCGGTGTTCCGCAGCCCCGGCCAGGTGACATAGCGGAAGGTCTGCCACTTGCTGGCGCCTTCGATGGCCGCCGCCTCATAGAGCGTGGGCGAGATGGTTTGCAGCCCGGCGAGCCAGATCACCATGTGAAAGCCCACCGCCTGCCAGGCCGACATGGCGATGATCGATCCCAGCGCCGTGTCGGTCGAGCCCAGCCAGTCGACGGGCGTGAAGGCACCAAAGGTCAGCGCTTCGAGGATGTTGTTCAACAGCCCTTCGTTGCCGGAATAGATAAAGCGCCAGAGCAGCGAGATCACCACGATCGAGATCACAACCGGCATGAAATAAATCGTGCGGAAGGCATTGATGCCGCGCAGCTTCTGATTGATCAGCAGGGCAAGCAGCAGCGCCCCGCCGCCTTGCAAGGGCACGATGAACAGCGCGAAGGTCAACGTGTTGACCAGCGCCTTCATGAAGACCACGTCGCTTGCGATCACCACCTTGGCCTTGTCGCCCCAGTGCCAGCGGAACCATTCGCGCATGCCGCGATACTGCGGAAACTCGTCCGAACGGGTGATACTGCGGACCCGGGGATATGCGATGGCACCGTCATCGTCGCGGCGGATCTCTCCCGCTTCGTCACGCTCCGGCTCCAACGTCAGGACCGAGACGCTGAGCAGATCGGCATAGTTCTTCAGCCCCACGAACTCGGTCGGGTTGGGCGAGACAAGCCGCTGATTTGTCAGCGAAAGCCAGAAGGCAAAGAAAAACGGCACGATGATGAACAGAAACAGGAGCGAGAAGCCCGGCAGCGCAAAAAGCCACCCGGCACGGTTCGACCGTGTCAGCTTGCTAGACATGAGAGTCCCTCGGGGTTGGGTGGGGGCCGCCACGGCGACCCCCGATGGGGCTTAGTGGCCGTAGCCCTGGTTGGCCTCGATATCGTCGTCGATCTCGTCCACTGCGGCATCCAGCGTGTCGGCCACATCCGCGCCATTGGCGATATCGGAAAGCGCCTTCTCGAACACCTTGGCGGCCACCACGTAGCCGGGGCTGACCGGACGCACCAGCGCCTGTTCGGCGGAGAGGTCGAAGAACACCGCCAACGGGCCGCCCTCGGCATAACTCTCGGTCATCTGGGCGGCCTCCTTGGTGGCCGGGATCAGGCCGATGCCGTCCGAGAATGCGGCGAGGTATTCGTCTTGCAGCGCGTGTTCGACAAAGGCCGCCGCACCTTCGGGATGCTCGCAGGCGCTGGATACGCCGAACTGCCACGAGGCGGCACCGATGGTGGAGCCGTTGCCGAAATCGGGCGCCGGCAGGAATACCACGTCATCCGCGTTCTCGACGCTGGCCAGCGTGTTGGCCGCGGCCCAGTTGCCGTTCCACGAAAAGGCGTATTTGCCCTCGATGAAGCCGCTGTCGCGGTCTGCCGGATCCTGGCTGGTGCCGGGGGCGTAGCCCTCTGCAAACAGCGATTGCCACCATGCGCCGAATTCCATGGCCGCCTCGCCGTTCAGCGCGCCTTCCGCGGTCTGATAGCCGTCCCGGTCGACAATGTCACCGCCAAAGCTTTGCAGGAAGGGCGAGAAGGCATAGGGATACCATTCGCCGGTCCAGGCGGTTCCGAGATCGAGCGCGAAGTCATAATTGCCCGAGGCCTTCGCGGCCTCCAGCGCGCCCATGAATTCCTCTTTCGTCCAGGGCTCTTCCAGCGACGGGGTGCGCAGGCCCAATTCGTCCAGCGTGGACTGGCGGGCATAAAGCGCAACGGCGGCATCCCAGAGACCGACCGAATAGATCTCGCCATCCCAGCGGCCGATGGTGGCGTCCAGGTGGCCGTCGATTGCCTCTTGGCTGATCGGCAGCGGCTGAAGATAGCCGGCCCAGGCCCAGTTCGGCATTACCGGCCCGTCGACATCGAGGATGCAGGGCAGATTGCCGGCCAGGGCCGAGGCGACGACGCTGTCGTTGTAGCTTTCCTGCGGGAAGCTTTCGACGGTGACCTGCCAGTCCTCCTGCGCGCCGTTGAAATCCTCGATAATGCCGCCCAGGATGTTGCTTTCCACCTCGTTGCCGGCGCCGTGATACCACAGCGTCAACTCGGTCTGGGCGCTGGCCATGCCGGCCAGGGCGGTGGACGCGACCAGCGCGCCAAGGGTCAGTTTCGTGCGTTGCATAAAGTTCTCCTCCCGTGAGACTGCATTCAGAGTTCGGTGAGAGCGGTCACCGAGGACCGCCAGACGACCGGTCCCTGCACCAGCAGGGGATCGTCGGATGCGGGGACGTCGCCCCCGATCATGTCAAGAAGCCGTGCCGCCGTGTGCCGGCCCATGTCGATGTAGGGCAGCTCGACAGTAGTCAGATGCGGGTGCAGCATCTCGGCGATGCTGCGATGATCGTCGTAACCCGCAACCGAGATATCTTCGGGCACCCGCAGGCCCCGGCTGCGCAGCAGGCCATAGACCCGCATCGCCATTTCGTCGTTGCCGCAGCAGATCACGCTCGGCGGCTGGTCCAGTGTGAGCAGGTGCTCCAGCGCCTCGGTCAGCGCCGCGCTCTGCATTTCGCGCCCGATCACATAGCCGGCCTCGACCAGCACCGGATCAAAGGGCAGCCCCACCTCGGCCAGCGCGGCCTTGTAGCCCTCGAGACGCAACCGACCGGCGGGCATGGCCTGATCCAGCGTCAGAAAGCCGATCCGGCGGTGTCCGGCCGCGATCAGCCGCGCCACCAGCGCCTGCTGGCCGGCGGCATCGTCGGGCAGGACGCAGGGGGTGCCGCGATCGTCGTAGCAATTGGTCAGCAGCGTCGGGCAATTCGCGCCGCTCAGATCCAGATCGACGGCGCGGTGATGGTCGGCGACATAGATCAATCCTTCGACCCGGTGCTGGGCAAAGGTCGCGGCAAGCATCGGCACGGTCGACGGCGATCCGCCGGTGTCGGCAATCATCAGGATCTTGCCCCGCTCGGCCATCTCGCGCTGGATCGCCTGAACGATCAGCATGTCGGGCAGGCCGCGGGTTTCGGTGCCATGGGGCGTGGCAGAAATCGCGCCCGTGATCAGCCCAATCAGCCCCGACCGACTGGACCGCATCATCCGCGCCGCCTGAGACGGAACATAGCCCAGTTCGGAAATGGCCCTAGCGACCTTGGTGCGGGTCTTTTCATTGACCGGGGCGTCACCGTTCAGAACCCGCGAAACGGTTTTTGGCGACACTCCGGCCAGCTTCGCGACGTCGTAAATGGTTGCCACCCTGCCCCCTCCTGAAGTGCGTCATCAATTATGACACCGGTGTCATGACATCGGTGTCATACGGGATGCGTCCCGGCTGAGTCAACCTTTTTCAGATGCCACAAAGCCTGCGTGTGACGAGAAATGCCGGGCTTTCACGCTCGTCCGATGTGCCAGCGGCGACAGCCCACATGGCAAGCACCGCACCCCCAAGGCTACCGGGTGTGCGGTTCAAGGATCGGAGACCCATGCAAAAATCGCAGCGGAGCCGGCAGGTGGTGCGCCTGTCTCGGGGGTCTGCGGTACGCTCAGCTGCTGCGGAAGACGTGCACGGCGCAGGGCGCGTGGCGGACCACTCTGGCGGCGGTCGAGCCCAACAGATAATCGCTGAAATCCGGCTGATGCGAGCCGATCACGATGCAATCGACCCCGTGGTCGGCGGAATAATCGATCAGCGTGCGATAGGTGTGGCCGCGCACGATTCTGGCCGTGATGCCTTCGATATGGGCAGTCTTTTCCGCCATCAGCTGCCGCGCCCGATCAAACCCGTCGCGCACCGCGTCATCGCCGAGATATGCGCTGACCGACGAGGGCGGCGCCTCGAAGACATGCAGAGCGACGATCTCGGCCCCGGGATTGCAGAGCGCCTGCGCAATCTCGAGCATCTGTGGCGAAATCCCGTGATCGAGCGCCATGGCCACCAGTATCTTGTTGTACATATCGGTCTCCTTGGGTCTGCGGCTGTACCGGGGCTCGGGGCGCGGCCAGGGTCACGCACCGCCCCGCCCCGGCGGGGTCATCCATCGGCCGACAGGTCGAACTCCTCGTCGGGAAAGTACTTGGCCAGCCGCACGTCGGCAGCGCGGGCATGGCCCTCCATTCCTTCGAGCCGCGAGATCCGGGCGGTCGCTTCGGCCACCGCCCTGGACCCGTCGCGGGTGGCGCGCTGCCATGTGACGATCTTCATGTATTTGTGCACCGACAGCCCGCCGGTGTAACTGGCCGCGCGCGAGGTCGGCAGTACATGGTTGGTGCCCGCCGCCTTGTCACCGTAAGACACCGTGGTCTCTTCGCCAAGAAAGAGCGACCCGTAACAGGTCAGCCGGTCAAGCCACCAGTCGGGGTCGGCGGCCTGAACGGTCAGATGTTCGGGGGCATAATCGTCGGAACAGGCGGCCATGTCCTCGCGGTCGGCGCAGAGGATCACCTCAGCATAGTCGCGCCAGGCGGCAGCGGCGTTTTCGTGGTTCACCTCCGGCAGATCGGCGATCAGGTCGGGGACGCGGGCCATCACGTCTTCGGCCAGAGCGCGGCTGTCGGTGACCAGCCAGACCGGCGAGTTGTAGCCATGCTCGGCCTGGCTCACCAGATCGGTGGCAACGATATGCGGATCGGCCTGCCCGTCGGCAAGGATCAGGCTGTCGGTCGGCCCGGCGATCATGTCGATGCCGACACGGCCGAACAGGATGCGCTTGGCCTCGGCGACGAACTGGTTGCCGGGACCGACAAGGATATTGGCCGGCGGCAGGCCGAACAGGCCAAAGGTCATCGCCGCCACCCCCTGCACCCCGCCCATCGCCATGATCCGGTCGGCGCCGCAGATCCGGGCGGCATAGATGATCGCGGGCGGCACACCGACACCCGGCCGGGGCGGCGAACAGGCGGTGATATGCTGGCAGCCGGCGACCTTGGCGGTGGTCACCGTCATGATCGCGCTGGCGATGTGGCTGTAGCGCCCGCCGGGCACGTAGCAGCCCGCCGCCGCCACCGGGATCGCCTTTTGCCCGGTGACAAAGCCCGGCGTCAGCTCGGTCTCGACATCGGTCAGCGTGCTTTTCTGAAGCTCGGCAAATCGCCGCACGTTGTCATGGGCAAAGCAGATGTCGGCCTTGAGCCTGTCGGACACCTGGTCACAGGCCGCCGCGATCTCGTCAGGCGACAGCAGCACATTGCCCTCGTAGCGGTCGAAGCGCGCGGCATACTCCAGCGCCTTGGCATCGCCGCCGGCTTCGATCTCGTCCAGGATGCGCGCGACGGTGTCATGGGTCTCGCGCGCGTCGGTCTTTGGCGTGCGATCCGCCTTCTTCAGATAGTGGCGCGGCATCGGATGTCCTCACGTCAGTTTCCGTAGATGTAGTTCGGCAGCCAGAGCGCGATCTGCGGAAAGACAAAGATCAGGATCAGCCCGATGAGTTGGATCACCATGAACTGCATCATCCCGAGATAGATGTCGCGCAGGTCCCATTCTGGCACCACACCCTTGAGGAAGTAAGCCGAAAGCGCCACCGGCGGGCTGAGCCAGGCGGTTTGCAGGTTTACCGCCACCAATATGGCAAACCAGATCAGCAAATCGTTCTGGCTCTCGAAGCCGAGGTCGAGCGAGGTGACGGTGGGAATCAGGATCGGCACGATGATCAGCACGATCGGCACCCATTCCAGCGGCCAGCCCAGCAGGAAGATCAGCGCCATGATCAGCATCAGGATCAGCACCGGGGGCATGTCGAGCGCCAAGAGCAGCTCGGTCAGCATCTTCGGCGTGCCGAGGTTGGAAAAGACCGCGCCGAAGAAGTTCGACGCCGCGACCAGGAACATGATCAGCACGGTGATCTCGAGGCTCTTGATCAGCGCGTCGTAGAGCCCGGGAATGGTGAACTTGCGATAGAGCATCGACAAGAGCACCGCGCCAAAGGCACCGCAGGCCGAGGCCTCGGCCGGGGTCGCCCAGCCGGCGAGGATCGAGCCCAGGGCAAAGGCGATCAGCACTGTCGGCGGCACCAGCCCCATGAAAAACTCGTACCAGAGGTCAGAGAAATAGAAGCCGCCGGGCTTGGCATTGTGCAGCCAGGCATAGACCGCGTACATCACGCCGATCCAGGCCAGCGGCACGATCAGCGCGCCGAAGAAAAAGCCGTACCCGGTTGTGATGCCGCGCGTGATCAGCCAGATCAGCACGATCAGCGACGCCATGACGAGAATGACCTCGAGCAGGTAGAAGCGCGAGGTTTCGGGCTGGTCTTCGGGCGGCAGGATCGGCCCGAGATTTGGATTAATCCAGCAGCGGCCCAATGCATAGAGCAGATAGAGCCCCGCCAGCAGGACGCCGGGAATGATCGCCGCGCGGAACAGATCGGTCACCGGCACCTCGAGCACCGGCCCCATGACGATCAGCATGATCGACGGCGGGATCAGGATGCCCAGCGTGCCGCCGGCGGTGATCGTGCCCGCCGCCAGCCGCACGTCATAGCCGGATTTGTTCATCGTCCGCGCCGCCATGATGCCGAGGATGGTGACCGAGGCGCCGACGATGCCGGTGGCGGCGGCAAAGATCGTCGAGACGAAGAGCACCGCGATGAACAGCGCCCCCCGGGTCCGGCTCATCATCATCTGCACCGCCTGGAACAGCCGCTCCATCAGCCCGGCCTGCTCCATCACGATGCCCATGAAGATAAAGAGCGGCACCGCGACCAGCTGGTCGGACAGCATCACGGAATTGGTCTGCAAGGTCATCAGGAAGGTGGCAAGCTTGAAATTCGCCCCCCAGGTGCCGAAGACGAAACCCAGGAAGATCAGGGTGAAGGAGATCGGGAAACCCACGAAGATGGCAAACAGCATCACCGCCAGCATGATCAGCCCGATGATCGGCTTGTCGACGCTCAAAAGCCCCTCGCGCCCGAAAGCCGCCGTCCACCAGTCGGCAATCGGCACCACGTCGGGAAAGAACACCGCGCCGGTGACGATCAGCAGCGCGACAAAGTAGAAGGGCAGCACCCGGAGGAACTTTTCCTCGCGCGTCTTGCCCATCTTGTGGAAGGCGCGGAACAGCTCGGGGAAGCCCTGGAGCAGCAGCAGAAAGGCCCCCACCGGCATGGCCAGGCGCGCCGGCCAGAGCAGCGGCGCCCAGGTGCTGTCGCTGGCCTGTTCGCCGGAGACGAAGGCCTTGAGCCAGTATTCGGTCGAGACCCAGGTGAAAAACAGCATCGCCGGGATGTAGAAGGCGAGATAAAGCACCGCGTCCACCGTCGCCTGTGTCCTGTCGGACCAGTTGCGATAGAGAAAATCGGCGCGGATGTGCACCCCGCGCATCAGCGCATAGCCGGCGGCCGCCATGAACAGCACGCCGCCCAGCATCCGCGAAATGTCATAGACCCAGAGCGTCGGGCCGAAACCCCAGGCGATGGCCTGCTCGTTCATGCCGTTCTGGGTCAGCACGGCGAACATGTTGCGGGAAAACACCTCGTAGACGATGGCAAGGATCAGCGGCACCATCAGCACGCAGATCAGCCGCCCCGCCCAGAGATTGATGACATCGATGGTGGCGGTGATCGGACGTTGCCAGGGGGTCATGTCCTCCGGCGTCTGCCCCGGTTCCTCGGCACGTCGCTCTGCGATCAACTCGTCGGTGATATCGAGCTCTTCGGGGAGTACCTCTTCGGCCATGCCACGTCCCTTGTCATGAATGTCATACGTGTCTTGCTGCCCGCCCCGGACAGGACCCGGGGCCTCTGCATCGGGTGATGGCGAGGCCCCGGATCAAGGTCCGGGGTGGGCGTTCGAGCCTGTCACGCGTATTTTGCTGCCCGCCACGAACAGGACCGGGGCCTCTGCGTCGGGTGGTCCAGAGGCCCCGGATCGAGGTCCGGGGCCGGTGAACGCCTATTTCAGACTGTCGGCATAGGCCCGGCCGAGGTTGGCGTTCGAGGTCTGCGCCCCGGCCCAGAACGGCACCGCGATCTCGGCGAAATCCTTCTGGCTCTGCCAGACTTCCGCAAAGAATTCGTTTTCGGCGGCATTGGTCTCCAGCGCGGCCTTGGCGGCGGTCATGTACTCCGAGAAGTAGTCCTCGGGGGTGTCATGCAGGATGACGCCGTGGTTCTCGGTGAGATCCTTCAGCGCCTTGCCGTTTTCGTAGATGCGATACGACATGGCTTTCGACAGCGAGGCATTGGCGGCCACTTCCAGCGCCTTTTTCTCGAGGTCGGTCAGCCCATCATAGACATCGCCGTTGATGTAGAGATCGGCGTTCACCACCACCTGGTGCAGACCTTGCAGGTAGTAATGCTTCAGCACCTTCTGGAAGCCGAAGACGCTGTCAGGCTTGGGGCAGCACCATTCGGCGGCGTCGATGGTGCCTTTCTCGAGCGCCGGCAGGATGTCACCGCCGCCCATGGCGACCGAGGCGACGCCGATATCCTTGTAGGTCTGGCCGGGGATGCCCGGCGGCGTGCGGAATCGGTACTTGCGGAAATCGTCCATGCTGGCGATCGGCTCCTTGAACCAGCCGAGCGCCTCCGGCCCCACCGGTTGCAGCATGAAGCCCTTGACGTTGACGCCCATCTCGTCCCAGAGCTGGTCATAGAGTTCCTTGCCGCCGCCGTACTGGAACCAGGACACAAAGGCGATATTGTCGATGCCGACACCGGCGCCCGCCACGGGCGAGCCGAAGAGCATGGCCGCCGGGTGCTTGCCCGACCAATAGTGCGTCCAGGCAAAGCCGCCCTCGATCAGCCCGCTGTCGACCGCATCGAGCGTTTCGCGCACGCCGACGACGGCGCCGGCAGGCAAGACCTCGATCTTGAGCGATCCGCCGGTCAGGGCCGCCACATCGGCGGCGAATTCATTGAGCATGGTCACTTCGTCGGCCTGCGCCGGGATCACCGATTGCACCCGGATCACGGTTTCGGCGAAAGCGGCCGTGGCCGTCATGGCAAGGGCTGCGGCCCCTACGGTCAAAGTCTTGAGACTGAACATCAATTTTCCTCCCATGATGCGTTTGCCTTCCGCTTATTATTATCCGGGCCGAAGATGAAGGCGCTGGATCGGCCGTGTCGTCACCGGGCGGCTTTCCTCCCTGAAAGCGCCGCCCGTCTTGCTCTGTCGTCGTATCCCGACGACCGCCCCTTTCGGGCCAGGCCGCCGGAATGGCTGGTGTCTCCTGTTGCTAGCCTGCGGTGTCCTCCAGTATCAGGTCGCTGGCCCGCTCGCCGATCATGATCGCCGGGGCATTGGTGTTGCCGCTGACGATTTGCGGCATGATCGAGGCGTCAGCGACACGCAGCCCGTCAATTCCCCGCACCCGCAACCTCGGGTCCACAACCGCCATCGGATCGATCCCCATCTTGCAGGTGCCCGTCGGGTGATAGATCGTGACCGCGGTGCGCCGCGCCCAGTCGAGCGTGGCCGCCTCATCGTCAAAGGCCACGCCCGGGCCGGGCGCATGTTCGTCCATGATATGCGATTTGAGCGGATCCGTACCGGCAATCTTGCGCGCGATCTGAATACCTTTGACGATTGTCTTCTGATCGGTCGGGGTGGCCAGGTAATTCGGATGGATCGCCGGGTGATCGTCCATATCGGCCGAGCGCAGGCGCAAATGACCGGCGCTTTCGGGCCGCAGTTGCAGCACCGAGGCGGTAAAGGCCGAAAACCGGTGCGGACCTTCGGCCGGGCTGTCGGCGCTGAACGGCTGAATGTGGAACTGGATATCCGGGGTTTCCAGGTGCGGCTCGGTCTTGAGAAAGCCGGTGCCCAGGCTGGCGGCCATGGTCATCGGTCCGCGCTGGGTGAGCGCGTATTGCAAGGCGATGCGCGTCTGTTTGAACAGGTTGCTGGTTTCGATGTTGATCGTGCTCAGATCGGTCTTGAACACCGGGCGGGCCTGAAGGTGATCCTGAAGATTGCGCGCGACCCCCTTGAGATCGGCCTGCACGCCGATGCCCAGCCGCTGCAATTCGTCGCCGTCGCCGATGCCCGAGAGCATGAGGATCTGCGGCGAACCGATGGCGCCGGCACTCAGGATCACCTCGGAGCGGGCGCGGATCTCGTGAAAGGTGTCGCGGATGCGGACCCGTACGCCGTGCGCCCTGCCCGCCTCCAGCAGCACCTTTTCGGTCTGGGCGTCGGTGATGACGGTGAGATTGTGACGCCGGCGCGCGGGCTTGAGGTAGGCCACCGCCGAAGAGCAGCGCCGGCCGCCCTTCATGGTCAGTTGGAAATAGCCCACGCCTTCCTGATCGGCGCCATTGTAATCGCGCGCCGCCGGATACCCGGCCTGCTGCGCCGCCTCGATCCAGCGGTCGACCACCCGACGGGTGAGCCGCGAGGTCTGGACCGAAAGCGGGCCGTTCCGCCCGCGCAGCCCGTCCGGATCCTCGCCCTCCCAGTGCTCGGCCCGTTTGAAACAGGGCAGAACCTCGTCCCAGGACCAGCCCCGGCAACCGGCCTGTGCCCAGCCGTCGTAGTCCTGAGGCTGGCCGCGCACATACAGCAGACCGTTGATCGAACTCGACCCGCCCAGCACCCGGCCGCGCGGCCAGGGAATCGCCCGCCCGGCAATGCCGGGATCGGCCTCGGTGCGATAGCGCCAGTCGCTGCGCGGATTTCCCATGGTGCGAAAATAGCCGACCGGAATATGAATCCAGGGGTTGGTGTCACGCGGCCCGGCCTCGAGCAGCGCCACGCTGTAGCGCCCGTCCTCGGAAAGCCGGTTGGCAAGCGCACAGCCGGCGGACCCGGCGCCCACAATGACGAAATCGAATTCCATATTCCTCCCCCGTAAAAATCGGGACCAAGGGTCTCGATTTTTACCACGTATGCACGCTACAATGATTCGCGTACAAATCCACAAACAATTTGTTCGAGACAAACCCGATGGCTGACCAAGACCGGATACCGCCCAATCTGAGGACGCTGCTGATCCTTGAAATCCTTGGGAAAAGCGACCGGGCCATGACCGCGACGGAAATCAACGAAGAGCTGGGCCTGCCGAAGCAGACGCTGCACCGGCTCTGCGCCACCTTGGAGAACAACGGGTTCCTGACCCGTCTGGGCACGGATCGGCGGTATCAGGTGTCGCGGCGGTTGCGCGAACTGGGGTCGGGGCTGATGCACAGCTCGCGCGATCACATCGCCCGACATCAGATCCTGCTCGAGGTCTCGCGCGAAGTGCGTGAGACGGTGAACTACGTGATGCCCGCGGACACCGGAATGCGCTATCTCGACCGGGTCGAGACCGATTGGGCCTTTCGCATCCAGTTTCCGGTCGGCACCAATGTGCCGTTCCATTGCACCGCCAGCGGCAAATGCTTTCTGGCCAGCCTGGCGCCGGACGCACGGGCCAAATTCGTGGCCGCGCTGCCGCTGACGCGGATGACCGAGACGACGCTGACCGAGCCCGACCTGCTGCTGGATGAGCTCGATCAGATCGCGGCGATGGATTATTCGCTCGACCGCGAGGAATTTCTCGAGGGCATGGTGGCGATCGCCGTGCCGGTCACCGATCCCCAGGGGCGGTTCGTCGCGGCGCTGGCCTTTCACGCGCCGACCCAGCGGGTTTCACTGGCGCAGGCGATTGCCCGCAAGTCGACCCTTCAGACCGCCGCCGTCAAGCTGCGCGGCGCGCTCTTTCCTGAGACCTGATCAGCGGCAACGGCTCAGGCCGGCCCTTCCGAAACGATGACCAGCGGTCGCGCCGCCATGCGCGGCGGCTGCTTGCACAGCGCACCATATCCCGCCGCACCTGAGGGCGTGGTGGCCAGCCCCTGCGCGGAGAGAGTCGTGCTGGCGTTCTGCGCTTCGGCATCGCTCAGCACCGCATAGCGCAGATCACAACGTTCGAGCGCCGCCCAAGCCACGATCGACGGCGCCTTGCAGTCCAGCCGGCCCATGTTGGTCTCGGGCCCCTCGCCCCGCCGGGGCGCCCCCGCCAGATGGCTGGCCCGCAGACAGGCGGCGGCTTCGGGTTCAACGACGATCAATTCTGGCTGTTTTTCCCAGTGCGCCCGGATCATATGCGCCATCGACGCGGCCAACCCGCCAACCCCGGCCTGAAGATAGACATGCGTCGGCCACTCGCCAGAGGCCTCGAAGGCGGCGCGCAGCTCTTCGGCGATGACGCAATACCCCTCCATCACCCACTTCGGGATCTCGGTGTAGCCCTCCCAGGTGCCATCGGCCAGCAAGGTCGCTCCGCTGCGGGCGGCATCGGCGCTGGCGGCGGCGACGCTGTCCTCATAGACCGCGCCGGCGCGCACCACCTCGGCCCCCAGACCGCGCAGCCGGTCGGCAAAACTCTCCGGCACCGTCCTGGCCAGATAGATCCGCGCCTGTGCGCCCATGGCGCCTGCCCCCGCCGCAACGCCCATGCCGTGATTGCCGGCGCTGGCGCAGACAAAGCTATGGCGCGCAGTGAACGCGCGGAACTCCGGCTCAGCCATCCGCGCCGGCGCCACCACTTCGCCGGTCTCGGCCTTCCAGCCTTCGGCAAGCAGGCAGGCCACGGCATAAGGCGCGCCCAGTGCCTTGAAGGCGCCCAACCCCATGCGCCCGGTCTCGTCCTTGACCAAGACGGCCAGGCCATCGGGGCCGGTCACTTCGATCAGTGGCGAGACGGCATAAGACGGCTGCGCCCGAAAAAACGCCAGCGCGCGGGTCACATCGGGATCGAAGCGGAGCGGGTCGGCATCGGGCATCGCGGGACTTTCAAACAAGGTCATGGGGTGTTTCTAGCAGGCGGCGCCGCTTTCCAATTTTCGTTCTTCCGCCTAAACTCGAGAAATTCTTTCACGTTGACGGCAGGAAGCGAGAGGTTTCTTCATGAACGACGATCTCGATGCGGCAGACCTGACAATCCTCAGAGAGCTTCAGAACGACGGCCGCGCCGGGCTCGAGCATCTGGCGCAGGCCTGCAACCTGTCGGTGCCCTCGGTGCAGCGGCGGCTGAAGCGGCTGCGCGCGTCGGGCCTGATCGCCAAGGAGGTCGCGGTGCTCGATCAGGCGAAATTCGCCTGCAAGATGACCTTTATCGTGATGGTCGAGCTGGACCGCGAGTCGCTGCAACAGCTCGACCTGTTCCGTAAACGCGCCAAGGCCGAACCGCAGGTCCAACAATGTTATTATGTCACCGGCGAGGCCGATTTCATCCTGATCTGCACCGCCGAGGACATGCAGGACTTCGAGGCGCTGACCCATCGGCTGTTTTTCGAGAATTCCAACGTCCGCCGCTTCCGCACTTCGGTGGCGATGGAACGCACCAAGATCGGCCTGAGCCTGCCGATCTGAGCCCAAAGTACTGAGCGATAACTTCGTCGTGCAGGCGAAAGACATCTGAACCGGCCCGTTTGGTGCAAGTTTTTCTGTCAAACCCGGCGAAACTCGATGCCAAAGATGCAGAATTGCGCGGTATCACTGGGAAAACCACCGGATGTCCGCAGCATGAGTGATTTCGAAACCCGACTGACCCGGATTCGCCAGGATCTGCACCGCAACCCCGAGCTGGGGTTTCACGAGACCCGCACGAAGGCCTTGGTGGCCGAGCATCTGCGGGCGCTCGGCCTCGAGGTGCAGGAAGGCGCGGGCGTTGTCGGCCTGCTGCGCGCGGGGCGTGGCAACCGGGCCATCGCGCTGCGTGCCGACATGGATGCGCTGCCGATCACCGAGACCGCGACCCATGGCCCCGTGTCCGCCAGCCCCGGCGTGATGCACGCCTGCGGCCATGACGGCCATACCGCCATGCTCTTGGGCGCCGCCGAGCGGCTGGCACGGGAACAGGGATTTGACGGCACGGTGGTGTTCCTGTTTCAGCCCAACGAGGAACACGGGCTTGGCGCGCAGGCGATGTTGGATGAGGGGCTGCTGGAGCGGGCCGCCTTTGACGAGGTCTATGGCCTCCACAACCTGCCCGGCGCCCCGCTGGGCCAGGTTTCGACCCGCGCCGGCGTGATCTGCACAAGCGAAACCCTGTTCGAGATCACGGTCACCGGCCGGGGTGGCCATGCCTCGATGCCGCAGGTCGGGGTCGATGCGCTGACCGTGGCGGCCGAGATCGTGCTCGCCCTGCAAACCATCGTCGCGCGCAAGCTGCCGCCGGGCAGCGGCGCGGTGGTCTCGGTCACCGAATTCCGGACCGACGGGCAACGCAACGTGTTGCCCGGCCGGGCCCGGCTCAAGGGCGATTTTCGCGCCCGGTCGCCGGAGACCCGGCTCAGGGTCGAGGCGCTGATGCGGCAGATCGCCGAAGGCGTGGCGGCGGCACATGATATCAGGGCCGAGGTCACCTTTGACACGCAATTCGTCGAGACGATCAATGCCGCCGAGCCGGCCCAAGCGGTCTATCGCGCCGCCGAGGCGGCGGGGCTTGCGCTGATCCGCGACCGTGAGCCAATGAGCTTTTCCGAGGATTTCGCCCATTTCGCCGCCGCCCGGCCCGGTTGCTTCCTGTTGCTCGGCAATGGCGAAAGCGGACGACACGGCCAGCCGCTTCATGCCTCGGACTATGATTTCAACGACGCGCTTCTGCCGATCGGCGCGGATCTCTGGGTCCAGCTGGTGCGCGCCCGGCTGCCACCGGAGCCGGGCGCATGACGGCGCCGCCGCGCGGCTTTGCTCCGGCGGAATACGCCGCCCGCACCGCCCGTGCGCAGGCAGCCATGGCCCGCGCCGGCCTGGCGGGCCTGCTGCTGACGACCGAAGCCGAGGTGCGCTATTTCAGCGGTTTCCACACCGCCTTCTGGCAAAGCCCGACGCGGCCCTGGTTTCTCTTTTTGCCGGTCGAGGGCAAACCCGTTGCGATCATTCCCGAAATCGGCGCCGCGCTGATGCGCGCCACCTGGCTCGACGACATCCGCAGTTGGCCCGCCCCCACCCCCGGCGACGACGGCATCAGTCTGCTGACCGAACTGCTCGCGCCGCTTGCCGCGCGGCGCGAGACCCTGGGCCTGATGAAAGGCCACGAGACCTATCTCCGGATGCCGCTTGGCGATTACGAAAGGCTGCGGGCCGGCCTGGCGGGGATCCGGATCGCCGATGCCACCGCGCTCATGCGCGGGCTTCGGATGGTGAAATCCGAAGCCGAGATCGCCAAGATCGCGCATATCTGCGCCATCGGATCGCGCACCTTCGCAAGCGTCGCGGATATCGCCCGCGAAGGCCAGCCGCTGGAAGATTTGTTCCGCGCCTTTCGCCGCGCGGCGCTGGCGCAGGGAGCCGATGATGTGCCTTATCTGGTTGGCGGAGCCAAGACCGGCGGCTACCGCGACGTGATCTCGCCGCCCACGCGCCGGCCGCTGGCACGCGGCGATATCCTGATGCTCGACACCGGCGCCACATGGGACGGCTATTTCTGCGATTTCGACCGCAACTTCGCCATCGGCCCCCCCGGAGACGCCGCCCGCCGCGCCCATGATCGGCTCTGGCGCGCCACCGAGGCCGGGATTGCCGCCGCCCGCCCCGGCGCCAGCTGCCACGAGGTGTTTCGGGCGATGCAGGCGGTGATCGGCGAGAGCGGCGGCGACATCGGGCGGCTGGGGCATGGGCTGGGCATGCAGCTCACCGAAGGCCCCTCGCTCGCCGCCTGGGACGAAACCGTGATTTCCGAGAACATGGTGCTGACGCTGGAGCCCTCGCTGAGCTATGGCGACGGGCGGATCATGGTGCATGAGGAAAACATCGTGGTGCGGGCCGAGGGGGCGGCGCTTCTGACAGAGCGCGCGCCGCCCGAGCTTCCGGTGATCGGAGCGGCCGCGTGAAGCTCGATTTCGACACCGATGGTGGCATCGGCACGCGGGCCAATCTCGGGGTGATCGTGCTCGAGACCGACGAGACGCTCGAGCATGAATTTCCCCGTCTCGTGGTTCGGCCCGGGGTTGCGCTTTATCACACGCGCATCGCCATGGTGCCCGAGATCCGCCCCGAGACGCTGATCCACATGGAGGCGGCGCTGCCCGCCTCGGCCCGGCTGCTGCCCCCGGCGCTGCATTTCGACGCCATCGGGTTCGGCTGCACTTCGGCCTCGACGGTGATCGGATCGGACCGGGTGGCGCTGGCGGTGCAGCGCGCCTGCCCCGGCGCCAGGGTCACCGATCCGCTGGCCGCGACCATTGCCGCCTGCCGCGCCCTGGGGGTGCGGCGGCTGGGGTTCGTGACACCTTATGTCGCCGAAGTCTCGTCGCTGATGCGCCTCAAGCTGGAACTGGCGGGGATCGAAATCGCGGGCTTCGGCTCGTTCGAGGAGGGCAACGACCGGGTGGTGGCGCGGATCACCGGCGCATCGATCCTGCGCGCGGTCGAGGCCGTGGCGGCGCAGACACCCTGCGACGCGGTGTTTGTCGCCTGTACCAACCTGCGCTGCCTGGACGTGCTGGCCGAGGCCGAGGCGCGGATCGGCCGGCCGGTGATCTCGAGCAACCTCGCATTGGCCTGGCATATGCTGCATCTGGCCGGGATCGACGCGCGATGCGACAGGTCGCTGATCCGGCCGCGCTGAGGCCGCGCGCGGGCGTCAGCCTTCGGAGCGCACCGGAAAGCGGTCGCCTTTCTCGGTGATCACCACCAGCCGGTCCTGATCGTCCAGCACATAGATATCGCATCGCGTAAAGCCATTGACGAATTCGATGCAGATCGTGCTGTCCTCGGTGACCTCGTAATAGCCGTAGCCGGTGCCGCCCTCATCGGCATAGGTATAGGTGTAGCGCCCATCCTCGTAGAACTCGGATACGCCGCCGTCATAAAAGGCGATGCTCCGGCCCCGCAGCCGGTTGTCCAGCGCCTGCAACCCGATCTCGCGGTCGCTGTCGCGCCGCATCACGGGTTCGGCCACCACCGAGGTGGTGACAAGGCAGAGGGCTAACAGTAAACGCAACATAAAAAGGCTCCCGGAATTCGTCCCCCGCAGCCTAGCCGATCCGCTCAGGCCGGGGGCACACGATCACGCGACCAGCTTTTCGGCCTTTTTCAGATCGACGGACACCAGTTGCGACACCCCCTGCTCCTGCATGGTCACGCCGAACAGCCGGTCCATCCGCGCCATCGTCACCGCGTGGTGGGTGATGATCAGGAACCGCGTGTCGGTGCGGCGGCACATCTCGTCGAGCAGGTCGCAAAAGCGGGTCACATTGGCGTCGTCCAGCGGCGCGTCGACCTCGTCGAGCACGCAGATCGGCGCCGGGTTGGCGAGGAAGACGGCAAAGATCAGCGCCAGCGCGGTCAGCGTCTGTTCGCCGCCCGAGAGCAGCGAGAGCGTCGAGAGCTTCTTGCCCGGCGGCTGACACATGATCTCGAGGCCCGCCTCGAGCGGATCGTCGCTTTCAACCAGAACGAGGTTGGCCTCGCCGCCGCCGAAGAGATGGGTGAAGAGCATCGAGAAATTGGAATTGACCTGCTCAAAGGCGGTCAGCAGACGTTCGCGCCCCTCACGGTTGAGGCTGGCGATGCCGTTGCGCAGGGTGCGGATCGCCTCTTCCAGATCGGTCTTTTCGGTGACCAGCGTGTCATGTTCCTCCTGCACCTCGCGGGCGTCTTCCTCGGCCCGGAGGTTGACCGCGCCCAGCCCGTCACGCTGACGCTTGAGCCGGTTGACCGTCTCTTCGATCCGCTCCGAGGCGGGCATGTCCTCGGGATTGGTGCCCAGTTTCTCCAGCAGCCGCTCCGGCGTGACTTCGAGCTCATCCTCGATCCGCTCGGCGGCGGCGCGGGTGGTTTCCTGCGCCGCTTCGGCCCGGGCCTGGGCGGCGGCACGGGATTCGCGCGCCTCGGAGGCGGCGCGTTCGGCATCGCGTTCGGCCTGTTCGGCACTGCGCAGCGCGGCCTCGGCGGTGGCCAGGGTATCGGCGGCGCTGCGGCGGCGGGCCTCGGCGGCCTCGATGCTGCCGGCCAGCTCCTCGCGTTGTTCGGCGATCTCCTCGGGTTTCTGCGCGGCCTTGGCGAGATCCGCCTCGCTGGCGGATTTGCGCTCGGTCAGCTCGGTGCTGCGCTTTTCGGCGGTCTCCAGCCGGTGGCGCCAGCCCGAGAGCTCCTTGGTCACCTGCTGGCTTCGGCGGGTGCGCGCTTCGCCCTCGCGGCGCAGTTCGTCAAGGCCGGAACGCCGTGCCATCATCGTCATCCGCGCCGCCTCGACCGTCATCTTGACGTCCTCGACCAGCGCCCGGGCATCGTCGAGATCGGGCAGGTCAGAGGCGCCCCGCTCGGCCTCGCGCAGTTGCAGCGCGGCGGAATGGGCCTCTTCCTCGTGACGCTGAACGGCAAGCCCGAGGCTTTCGAGACGGCCCTCGGCGAGGTTCTTCTCGGCCTCGGCCCGGTTCATCGCCCGGCTGGCATCGTTGAAGGCGCGGTCGGCCTCGCGGCGGGCCTCGCGAGCCTCCTTGTCGGCGCGGGTCAGGTCAGAGAGCCGGCCGGTCAACGCCTCATGCGCGGCGCGGGCGGCGTCCATCCGGGTGGTGGCATGTTCCAGCGCCTGCTTGAGCTCTTCCAGCCGGTTGAGCTGTTCCAGACGCAGGGCGGCGGCCGAGGGCGCATCCTCGGCCCAGGCGCGATATCCGTCCCAGCGCCAGAGATCGCCCTCGGGGCTGACCAGCCGCTGGCCGGGTTGCAACAGCGGTTGCAGACGGGGGCCGTCGTCGCCCCCCACAAGGCCGATCTGGCCCATGCGACGGGCCAGCACCTCGGGCACCGAGACATGCCGAGACAGCGGCGTCACCCCCTCGGGCAGCGGCGGCGGGCTGGTGTAATCCGGCAGGCTGGCCCAGCCGGAAGGGCCGTCGGCCTGCACCTCCGGCGCGCGCAGGTCGTCGGCCAGCGCGGCACCGAGCGCCTTTTCGAAGCCCTGCTGCACCTGCAACCGGTCCATGATCTGACCGCCTTCGGCAGTGTCCCGTTCCAGCAACTTGGCCAGGGCCTGCGCCTCGGCCCGCAAGGCATTGGCCTCGCCCTCAGCCTCGGAGCGTTCGGCGCGGGCCTCGGCCTCGCGCGATTGCGCCTCGGCGCGGGCCTCGTCGGCGGCGGTGAGCGCATCCTCGGCGCGTTGCGCCATCTGCTTGGCGGCCTCTTCGGCGGCGCGGGCAGCGGCCTCGTCCTCGGCGGCCCCGGCCAGCCGGGCCTTCGATTCGTCGACGGCGGCCCGGGCTTTCTGCGCCTCGGCCTCGCTGCGGGCCTGGCGTTTGCGGCTCTCCTCCAGCAGGCGCTGCGCCGATTGGTGGCGGGCAGCGAGCCGGGCGACGTCCTCGGTCTGACGGGTCAGGTCGCCTTCGCGCTCGGACAGCACGGCGGCGGCCTCCTGCGCCATTTCCGTCGCCTCTTCGAGTGCGGCGTCCTGACCCTCACCGGCCTTGGCCAACTCCTCGGCCTCCCATTCCAGTCGCTCGATCGTCTCGCCGGCGTCGCGGTTCAGCCCGGCCTCGCGGTCGATGTCATGGCCGAGCTGGGCAATGCGGTTTTCCAGCGTGGCGATCTTGTCGCGGGCGGCGGCCTCCTGATCGGCCAGGGTGTCGCGCTGCACCTGAAGCCGTTGCAGCACGGCGGTGGCAATCGCCTCTTCCTCGCGCAGGGACGGCAGGGCGGTGTCGGCCTCTTCGCGCGCGCTGGCGGCCTGACGGGCGGCGGTTTCGGCCTGCGACGCGGTGGTGACCATGCCGCGCAGCACCTCTTCGGCGCGCAGCCGGGCCTCATCGGCCTCGCGCCAGCGGCGATAGAGCAACAACCCTTCGGCATGGCGCAGGTCTTCGCCGATGGCGCGGTAGCGGGCGGCCTGTTTGGCCTGACGCGCCAGTTGCGACAATTGCGCGGCGAGTTGTTCGATCACATCGTCGACGCGCAGCAGGTTGGCCTCGGTATTCTTGAGCTTGAGCTCGGCTTCGTGGCGGCGCTGGTAGAGGCCCGAAATACCGGCCGCCTCCTCGAGGATGCGACGTCGGTTCTTGGGCTTGGCATTGATCAGCTCGCTGATCTGGCCCTGACGCACCAGCGCCGGCGAATGTGCGCCGGTCGAGGCATCGGCAAAGAGCATCTGCACGTCGCGGGCGCGCACATCCTTGGCGTTGATCTTGTAGGCAGAGCCGACATCGCGGGTGATCCGGCGGGTGATCTCCAGCGCATCGGCATCGTTGAAACCGGCCGGCGCCAGCCGGTCGGAATTGTCGAGAAGCAGTGCCACTTCGGCAAAGTTGCGCGCCGGCCGCGACGAAGCCCCAGCGAAGATCACGTCTTCCATGCCGCCGCCGCGCATCGCCTTGGCACGGGTCTCCCCCATCACCCAGCGCAGCGCCTCGAGCAGGTTGGATTTGCCGCAGCCGTTCGGCCCCACCACGCCGGTCAGCCCGTCCTGAATCAACAGGTCGGTCGGGTCGACAAAGCTCTTGAAGCCTGTCAGACGCAGTTTTGAAAAGCGCAAAGCTCTGGCCTCTCGATTGCCCGGGTTCACCCCGGTGATTCCGGTTTTCAGCCAGTGTGAGCCTTGGTGTTGTGGCCTGTCAACGGTCTGACACAGGATGTGGGGATAAGGCCGGGGTTATCCACAGGATTTCGGCTGAAATCAGCCTTTTGTCAGCCACAGGTGAAGATCACGTCGCTTTCTCCGGTGCGGTAAAGCGCCGAGACGGTGCCGGTACAGATCGTCCGCCGGCGCGGTTGCGGCGGCGTCTTGTGCCCTGCGCCACAGTTCAGCCCGGCCAGGAGCACCGCAGGATCGCCCCGGAGCCAGGCCACCTCGCAGCCGGTGACGCGCAGGATGGCGCGGCCGCCGTTTGTGGCAACGTCCTCCATTCGCACGCCGGCCATCGGATTGGTGCGGATCGCCTCGGCCATGCCGGCGCGGGTGCGGATATCGAAGGTCATCCCCCCTTCGGCAACCGGCACCGGGGCCACGCCAAGATGGCGCAGCCCCGGGCCGTTACAGCCTGAAAGCAGGATCAACAGAGGAAACAACGCAAATCGATCCATGCCTCAGAGGTAATGCGGAAGGCGTTAACAATAGATTACCATAGGAAGAACATTGTTGCGGATTTCGTGCAATTGTTTCGCATCCTTGCCCATCGCTTGCCCCGCCCCGCCTGCGGTCATATAATTTGACCAATTATCCGGAGCCGCCATGCCCTTCCAACCCATCCAGCCCGAAAAGCTCTCGACTGCCGTGACCCGGCAGATCGAACAGCTGATCCTGCGCGGCATCCTGCGTCCCGGCGAGCGTCTGCCCTCGGAACGCGAGCTTTCGGAGCGGCTGGGCGTGTCGCGCCCCTCGCTGCGCGAGGCGATTGCGGAATTGCAGGCCAAGGGGTTGCTGTCGTCCCGCGCCGGTGCCGGAATATTTGTCGCCGATGTCCTGGGCTCGGCGTTTTCGCCGGCACTGGTGCAGCTCTTTGCCAGCCATTCCGAGGCGGTGTTCGATTATCTCTCGTTCCGGCGTGACATGGAGGGGCTGGCGGCCGAGCGGGCGGCTCGGCTCGGCTCGGACACCGATCTCAAGGTGATCCAGACGGTCTATGACAAGATGGTCGCCGCCCATGCCAAGCGCGACCCCAGCGACGAGGCGGCGCTGGATGCGGAATTTCACCTGTCGATCATCGAAGCCAGCCACAATGTCATCATGCTGCACATGATGCGTTCGATGTATCAACTGTTGCGCGAAGGCGTGTTCTACAACCGTCAGATCATGTTTAAGCAACGGCTGACCCGTGAGATGCTGCTCGAGCAGCACCAACGGATCAACAGCGCCCTCCAGGCGCGCGACGGCGGCGCGGCACGGGCGGCGATCGAGGCGCATCTCGATTACGTCGAGGCGGCGCTGCGCGACGATGTCCGGGCCGAACGCAACGAGGCGATCGCCCGGCAGAGGTTCGAGCACGAACAGAGCCGCAAGGTCTGACACGGCAACCGTCTGCAACGGCAAAACGCCCGAAGCGCGGGGCTCCGGGCGTTTTGTCAATCGGTCGGATGGGGTCGCCCCCGCCGCATCAGTGCAGCTTGGCTTCCACCGTCGAGATCGAGTCGTCGATCAGGCGGTTGGCCTCTTCTTCGGTCATCTGCTTTGCGATCACCTCGCGCGCGGCGGCGACGGCCACCACGACGGCGCGGTCACGCACCTCCTTGACCGCGGCGGCACGGGCCGAAGCGATCTGGTCCTCTGCGCCGGCCAGACGGCGAGCGATCGAGGCTTCGATGTCCTTCTTGGCGGCGTCACCGGCGATGCGCGCCTCTTCCTTGGCGTGGTCGACGATGCGCTGCGACTGGGCTTTCACCTCTTGCTGCTTGCGCTCGTAAGAGGCCAGCAGGGTCTGCGCTTCCTCGCGGATGGCGCGGGCTTCGTCCAGCTCGCTGCGGATACCTTCGGCCCGCTTGTCGAGCATCCCCGCCAGCAGCGCAGGCACCTTGAAGTAGATCAGGATCGCGATGAACAGCAGGAAGGCCAGCACCACGATGAAATCGGTGTTGCTGAGCGAAAAGAACGGGCCGGGGGCAGCCAGCGCCGGGCTGGCCGAGATCGAGCCAGAGGCAATCAGCGCCACTGTCATGAGTTTGCGCATGTCTTACCCTTTCGTCCGTTCGGCCACGGCCGCATCGAGTGCGGCGCTGTCCGCACGGCCACCCAGCGCGGTGACGAGCGCTTCCGCGGTGTCCCGCGCAACCTCTTTCACGTTGTCGAGCGCACCGGCGCGAATCTCGGAGATCGCCTTCTCCGATTCCGCCGTGCGGGCGGCGATTTCGGCATCGGCTTTGTCGGTTGCAACCTTCAGTTCGGCTGCGATTTCCGCCTTGGCCTCGGCGATGATGTTCTGGGCCTCGGCACGGGCATCCGCCAGCGCCTTGTCATAGGCCTGTTCGGCCTCACCGGCCTGACGCTTCAGCTCTTCGGCCTTGGCGAGGTCGTTGGTGATGGTTCCCTGACGTTCCGCCAGAACCGCCGCGATGCGCGGCAGCGCGATGCGGGACAGGACGAAATAGATCACGGCCAGCGTGATCAGGAGCCAGAAGATCTGGTTGCCCCAGTGATCGAAGTTCAGCTGCGGCATGCCGGGAGCGGATGCGGCGGCGTCAGCCCCGTATTCGCCAGCGGCCTCTGTGGTTACTGTTGCCATGTCGTCCTCCTTGGGAAGTCCGGTTACCAGCGGTCGGGCGACACAGGTCGCCCGACCGAGGCGTAAGGATCAGTCTTCCGTAAGGCTTAGACGGCGAACATCAGCAGCAGAGCAACCAGGAACGAGAAGATGCCCAGGGCTTCTGCGAAGGCGATGCCGATGAAGAGGGTCGCGGTCTGCGAAGCAGCTGCGGAGGGGTTGCGCAGCGCGCCGGCCAGGTAGTTGCCTGCGACGTTGCCCACACCGATTGCGGCTGCGCCGGAACCGATAGCTGCGAGACCTGCGCCGATGTGTGCGAGTTGACCTTCCATGGGTGTATCTCCTTACGATTGGAAGTTGGAATTCAGGGGTGTTCCGGGCGGAGAGAAGCTCCGCCCATATTGCGTAGGGTGGGTTTCTCAACCCACCGCAGGCTTAGTGCGACGGGTGCAGTGCGTCCTTGAGGTACACGCATGTCAGGATGGTGAAGACATAGGCCTGGATGAAGGACACGAGGATTTCGAGACCGTACATCGCGGTGATCGCCACGACCGAGATCGGCGACACGACGGCGATGGCGGCAAAGCCGGCAAAGACCTTGATCACGGCGTGGCCGGCCATCAGGTTGCCCGCCAGACGAATGGAGTGGCTGACCGGGCGCACGAAGTAGGAAATCACCTCGATCACCGCCAGCACCGGGCGCAGCGCCAACGGCGCGGAAGCGACCCAGAACAGCCCGAGGAACTTGGAGCCGTTCTTGACAAAACCCACCACGGTCACGGTGACGAAGACCAGCAGCGCCAGCACCACGGTCACGGCGAAATGCGAGGTGGTGGTGAAGGACATCGGGATCAGGCCGAGGAAGTTGGCGAAGACGATGAACATGAATAGCGTCATGATATAGGGGAAGAACGCCAGCGCGTCCTTGCCGGCCACGTCTTCGACCATCTTGTAGACAAAGCCGTAGGCCAGCTCGCCGACCGACTGGGTGCGCGACGGGATGATCGCACGGCGCGAGGTGCCCAGCACCATCAGGGCCACGACCGCGAGCACCGCGAGGAACATCCAGAGCGTCACGTTGGTGATGGTGAACATGCCCACCTCGGAGCCGCCAAACAGCGGCTTGACGATGAATTGGTCCATCGGGTGGAAAACCAGCCCGCCCTCTTCGGCACCTTGCGCTTCAACCGCCATTATCGTCCCTCTCGTGCTCTCCGGCCGTGTCGGCCGATTGGTCCTTGGGCTGGAACTCCTTGGCCGTGCGCAGCATGGTCTGCACCCCGGCGGCAAAGCCCAGCAATGTAAACAGCACCAGAAAGATCGGCAGCGTGCCGAACAGGCTGTCGAGCCCGAATCCGATGCCAAAGCCGATCCCCAGACCGGCCACCAGTTCGATCACCATGCGCCAGCCCATCTGGGCCTGCGAATAATGCTCTTCCTGATGGGGTTTGGCCTCCCCGCCCTTGAGCTTGGCGATGCGCTCGTCGAGCGCTTCCAGCCGCTTGCGATGCTCAAGGTCCGGCAAGCTGTCCCCCTTGGTAATTCCTGCCGCTGTGCTAAGGCGGCGGCGGCGGCGAGTCAATAAGCGGTGAGCGCCTTTGGCCCAGCCGTCAACTTATTGATATTGCACGACCTTAGAGGAGCTCCCGGCAAGCCTGTCAAACCGTCGCAGGCCGCGGGCGGGCCGATTGCGCCGCTTTGCCATATTCAACTGATCGGTTGATCTTGCCCGCTGCGCCACTTGACCGGGCCCGGCGCAGTGGCTACCTCGGCGGCTGTGACACCGACAGCCTCCCTCGACGCGGTCTTCGCCGCGCTTGCCGATCCCACCCGCCGCGCGATCTTGTCGATGCTGCTCGAGGATGACATGGCGGTGACCGATGTGGCCGATCCCTTCGACATGTCGCTGGCGGCGATCTCCAAGCACTTGATGATCCTGACCCGCGCCGGGTTGATCAGCCAGGAAAAGCGCGGCCGGGTGAAATGGTGCAAGCTGGAGCCTGACGCCCTGCGCGCCGCCAGTGTCTGGATGCAGGGCTTCGGCCGGTTCGAACCGGTCAACCTCGACGCTTTCGAGCGTTTTCTGGCGGCGGAGCTGCCACAGCGAGAGTGACGGCTCAGGCCGGTGTGACCTCGCGTTGCGGCTCCGGCCGCAACAGGAGCCCCAGCGCCAGCACCGTAAGCCCCACCCCGATCAGCACCAAGGACACCGGCGCGCCATGGCCCAGCCCCAGCTCCCACAAAAGCACCCAGGAGGGGGTGAGATAGGTATAGGCCATGACCTTGGAGGCCGGCAGCCGCAGCGAGGCGACTTGCAGCAGGATGAAGGTGGCGACGGTGGCGAAGGTCGCGATATAGGCCAGCGCGATCCAGACCAGCGGCGGCAGAGCGGCCCAGTCGGTGGCCCGCAGATCGCCCCAGCCATAGACCGCCACCAGCAGCGCCCCGGCAATCAGGATGCCGGTGGTGAAGACGACCGGCGGCTCGCCACGGTTGAGCCTGGCCATCAGCGGCGGATAGACGGCATGGCAGATGCAGCCGAGGAAATAGATCACCTCCCCGCGTCCAATCTCGAATTGCACCAGTGCCGCCCAGCTGCCTTGGAAGATCACCCAGAGTGCACCGCTGGCCCCCACCGCCAGCCCCAGCGCGATGCGCGGCGTCAGGCGCTGGCGCATCAGCAGATAGCCGAAACCCGCCGCGATGATCGGGGTCAGGGTAAAGACCGCCGCTGCGCTCACCGGCGCCGCCGTCTTGAGGCCCTCGAACATCAGCACGAAATAGGTGGCGAAAAATCCCGCCAGCACGAAATAGCGCCAGGGCGCCGCCAGATGTGCCCGGCGAATCCGACCGGTGGCGATGGCCACCGCCCCGGTCAGGGTCGCGGCCAAAAGGAACCGCGCCGCCTGAAGCGCCGTCGGCGCGATCTCGTTCGCCACCAGCCCGCCAAGCGAAAAGGAGCCGGCCACCAGCGCCGAGAAACACAACATGGCCAGATGGCCCTTGGACGCCTCAGTCATTCAGCGCGCAGCACTTTTCCCACTGTTTGGCATGGGATTTCAGATATTTCAGAAAGGCCTGGACCTTGGCCGCACGGTGCAGGTCGACATGGGTGACCAGCCAGAGCTGCGAGGCCCATTCGTCGCGCGCCGGCATGATCTCGACCAGATCGGGGTGCCGCCTGGCCTCGAATACCGGCACGAACCCGATGCCCGCGCCGGCGACCACGGCTTCGGTGTTGGCGCGCATGTCGGTGCTGCGGAAGACACAGGCGCTTTCGGGCACCTGATCGCGCAGCCAGCGGTACATCGGCGCGCGGCTGTTGAGATCGTCGTGACAGACAATCCGGTGCTGCGCCAGATCGCTGTCACGCTCGGGTTTGCCATGTGCCTTGACGTAGGCCTTCGAGGCATAAAGCGCGAAGGGATGGCGAAAGAAGGGCTGGACCACGTTGTCGGGCTGTTCCGGCGCCGATCCAGCGCGGATCGCCACATGCGCCTCGCCGTATTCCAGCCGGAACAGGCGGTCGCCGGTCAGATAGCGCAGCACCACATTGGGATAGTCGCGCTGGAACTCGGCCAGCACCGGGGCGAACATCCCCGCCATGCCGACCAGCGAGGTGACGACCAGCTCGCCCGAGACGCCCTCGCCCCGGCCCTTGATCCGGCCCTGCAACTGGTTGAATTGATCCTCGGTGGCCTGCGCCACCCGCAGCAGATCCTCGCCCGCCTCGGTCGGGGTATAGCCGCGGGCATGGCGCTGGAACAACTTGGCGCCGAGCTGCGCCTCGAGCGCGTCGATATGGCGGATCACCGTGGCATGATGCACCCCCAGCGCCTCGGCCGCGCCGCTGACCGTGCCGTGCAGGGCCACCTGAAACGCGGTGCGCACCTCTCCCCAATTGTCCATCAGATACCTCCACCGAATACTTATGTGCAAAAATCAACAAGTCCTGTTGATATGCGGCAATTGAGTTCATGAATGCAAGAGCCAACTCTAGGTGCAGATCAAACCCGGAGACATGACAATGACCACCACCACCCTTTTGCGCATCGACGCATCCGCCCGCAAGGCCGGCTCGGCCACCCGCGTTCTGACCGAGAGCCTGACCGAGACCCTGGCGCCCGAGCGGGTGATCACCCGCGACCTGGCCGAGACACCGCTGCCGCAGATCGACGAGACTTGGGTCGCTGCCAATTTCACCCCCGCCGCCGACCGCAGCGAGGCGCAGAACGCGCGTTTGGCGCAATCCGACGCGCTGGTGGCGGAATTGCAGGCGGCCGATACCATCGTGATCGGCCTGCCGGTCTACAACTTCGGCGTACCGGCCGCGCTCAAGGCCTGGATCGACCTCATCGCCCGCGCCGGCGTGACCTTCCGCTACACCGCCGAGGGCCCCGAAGGGCTGTTGACCGGCAAGAAGGTGATCGTGGCCTTCGCTTCCGGCGGCGTGCAGCTGGGCTCGGATTACGATTTCGCCTCGACCTATCTGCGCCACGTGCTGGGCTTTGTCGGATTGACCGATGTGAGCATCATAACCGAACAGGCCGACGCCGCGCAGTTCGCGGCCTGATCCGGCGGCGCCGGGGGGCTCTGCCTCCCGGCCTGCGGCCTCCCCCACGGTATTTTCGAACTGAAGAAGACCGGATCGCGCAGGGCCGCGGCGGCGGTGCTTGACTCGCCGCCGCCTTTTGCCTATTCCCCGCGGCGATACCCGGAAGACTTGCACCTTCCGGTCCCTTGGGCTTTGCCCGGGATCGCCTCCCACCAGCGCGTTGCGCCCGTGGGGGCGTTTGTGCTTTGTGCGGTCGGCTCTTATGTGAGTTGACGAGGAAACCAGATCGGGAGGCTTGAGAGCCGCATGTTCGAGAACCTGTCAGACCGCCTCTCCGGCGTCTTCGACCGCCTGACCAAACAGGGTGCGCTGAGCGCCGATGACGTCAAGACCGCCCTGCGCGAGGTGCGGGTGGCGCTGCTCGAGGCCGACGTCTCGCTGCCGGTGGCGCGCAGCTTCATCAAGGCGGTCGAGGAAAAGGCCACCGGTGCCGCTGTCACGAAATCGGTCACGCCGGGCCAGCAAGTCGTCAAGATCGTCCATGACGAATTGATCGAGGTGCTGAAAGGCGAAGGCGAGCCCGGCACGCTGAAGATCGACAATGCCCCGGCGCCGATCCTGATGGTCGGCCTGCAAGGCTCGGGCAAGACCACCACTACCGGCAAGCTGGCCAAGCGGCTCAAGGACCGCGAAGGCAAGAAGGTGCTGATGGCCTCGCTCGACATCTATCGTCCGGCGGCAATGGATCAGCTGGCGGTGCTCGGCCAGCAGGTCGGCGTCGACACGCTGCCCATCGTCAAGGGCGAAAACGCGGTGCAGATCGCCAAGCGCGCCAGGCAGCAGGCCATGCTGGGCGGCTATGACGTCTATATGCTCGATACCGCCGGCCGCCTTCAGATCGACGACGTCCTGATGAAAGAGGTCGAGGACGTCCGCGATGTCGTCAGCCCGCGCGAGACGCTTCTGGTGGTCGACGGGCTGACCGGTCAGGTCGCCGTCGAGGTGGCCGAGGAATTCGACGGCAAGATCGGCATCTCCGGCGTGGTGCTGACGCGGATGGACGGCGACGGCCGTGGCGGCGCGGCGCTGAGCATGCGCGCGGTGACCGGCAATCCGATCAAGTTCGTCGGCCTCGGCGAGAAGATGGACGCGCTCGAAACCTTCGAGCCTGAGCGGATCGCCGGCCGTATCCTTGGCATGGGCGACATCGTCGCGCTGGTCGAGAAGGCGCAGGAAACGCTGGAGATCGAACAGGCCGAGCGTATGATGAAGCGCTTCCAGAAAGGCCAGTTCAACTTCAACGACCTCAAGATGCAGATGGAGCAGATGCTCAAGATGGGCGGCATGGAGGGCATGATGTCGATGATGCCCGGCATGGGCAAGATGGCCAAACAGGTCGAGGACTCGGGATTCGACGACAAGGTGATCCGCCAGCAGATCGCGCTGATCAACTCGATGACCAAGAAGGAGCGCGCCAATCCCAAACTGCTTCAGGCCAGCCGCAAGAAGCGGATCGCCAAGGGCGCCGGCATGGAAGTTTCCGACCTCAACAAGCTCATGAAGATGCAGCGCCAGATGGGCGACATGATGAAGAAGATGGGCAAGATGGGCAAAGGCGGCATGCTGAAACAGGCGATGCGCGGCATGTTCGGCGGCAAGGGGGGGCTCCCCCCGGAAATGGCGCAGGGTATGGACCCCAAGGCGCTGGAAGCCGCGGCCAAGCAGATGGGCGCCGGCAAGGGGGGCGGTCTGCCCGGCCTTGGCGGCGGCGGCCTGCCCTCCGGTCTCAGCGGGTTCGGCAAGAAGAAGTAACCGATGCTTTCGCCCGTCACCCTCCCCTGCCCCGGCGCCGATATCGCTGCCGCCGCGCGTGCCACCCTGCCGGTGCTCGCGACAGAGCGGCTGTTGCTGCGCGCCCCGGAGGTGACGGATTTCGCCCTGTTCAGACGGCTGTTCTCGGCACCGTCGGCCAAGTTCATGGGCTCGGTTCCGGGCGATGACGCGATCTGGGCGCAGTTCACCAATTACGTGGCGGGCTGGCTGTTGCGCGGCGACGGCATGTTCACCGTCTGCCACGAAGGCGCACCGGTGGGCTTTGTCTTTGCCGGGGTCGAACCGGGCGACGAGGCGATCGAGCTGGGCTTTTTCATCGCTCCCGAAGCGCAGCGGCAGGGCTTTGCCTACGAGGCGGCGACGGCGGCGCTGGCGCACCTGCGATCGCTCGGCCCGGATCGGATCGTGAGCTACGTGGCGCCCGACAACCGGGCGAGCCGGGCGCTGGTGGCGCGGCTCGGCGGTAGCGAGACCGGCAGGCTCGACGGGGCATTGGTGTTTTCTTATCCGCTGGCCGATGCCGGCGCGCAGGAGGCCCGGCCATGAGCCTGCGGCTCGAGACCCAAAGGCTGATCCTGCGCCCGCCCGCGCCGCGCGACGTGCCGGCGATGACCGAGTTCTATGTCTCGGAACGGTCGCAATATGCCGGCGGCTTCGTGTCGCGCGCCAGGGCCTGGGGCCATGCGGCGGCGATCCTCGGCCATTGGCAGATCCGCGGCTACGGCCTCTGGATGGTGACCGAAAAGGCGGATGACACGGGCCTTGGCATGGTGGGGCCGTACTGCCCCGATGGCCGCCCCGAGACCGAAATCGGCTGGTGTCTGTTCGAAGCGGCCGAAGGCCGTGGCATCGCGGCCGAGGCCGCGCGGGCGGCCATTGCCGATGCCCGCGCGCGGCTGGGCTGGACCGAGATCGTGCATTACATCACACCGGAGAACACCCGGTCGATCGCGCTCGCCGAACGGTTGGGCGCGGTGCTGGACACTGCCGCCGCGCAGCCCAAGCCCGACACCCCTTGCCTGGTCTACCGCCAGCCCGCGTCCGCCGGGCGCGACGGCCCCCAGACGGCCCGGGGCATCGACATGGAAATCAGCCACGACGCCGACCCGCTGTTACAGCCGAAAGGATATGCCCTTGACTGACGCCGTCACCCGCGCTGCCGCGCTGCTCAAAGGCCACCGCGAAAGCATCGACCGGCTTGATGCGATCCTCGTCTATACCCTGGGCGAGCGGTTCAAGCACACCCAGGCGGTGGGCAAGCTCAAGGCAGAACACGATCTGCCCGCCTCGGACCCGGACCGCGAGGCAAACCAGATCGCGCGGCTCGAGGACCTGGCGGTCCAGGCCGATCTCGACCCGGAATTTGCCAAGAAATTCCTCAACTTCATCATTGCTGAAGTCATTCAGCATCACAAGCAGCACCAATCCTGACCGGCGCAGCGCCGGTCACGACACGCCATTCAAAGGAGATACACCAATGGCCATCAAACTTCGTCTTGCACGTGGCGGTTCCAAGAAACGCCCCTTCTACCGCATCGTCGCCGCCGACAGCCGCATGCCGCGCGACGGCCGCTATATCGAAAAGCTGGGCACCTATAACCCGCTGCTGCCGAAAGACAGCGAAGACCGCGTGAAGATGGACATGGAGCGCGTGCAATACTGGCTCGACCAGGGCGCCCAGACCACCGACCGCGTGTCGCGTTTCCTCGAGGCGGCCGGCGTCGTCGAGAAGAAAGAGCGCGCCAACATGAAGAAGGCCGAGCCGGGCAAGAAAGCCCAGGAACGCGCCGAAGAGAAAGCCGCCAAGGCGGCAGAAGCGGCAGAAGCTCCGGCCGAGGAGTAATCGGCCGCCGGGGCCCGGGCATCGCGCCCGGGCCTCTTTGCCTTCCGTGCCCATGCGCCTGCTCCGGTTGATCCTTTTTGTGATGGTTGCTTTCGTCTCGGGCGTGTTGTTCGAACGGCTGGCGCAGCGCGAGGCCTGTGAAACCGCCGGCGGGCAATGGCTGCGCGCCGGATATTGCGGAGAGATGTCCCGATGAGCGATCTGGTTTGTGTCGGCGCGATTGCGGGCGCCTTCGGCGTGCGCGGCGAGGTGCGCCTCAAGAGCTTTACCGCCGATCCCACCGCGATTGCCGAATACGCGCCGCTGATCACCGAGGACGGCGCGCGGAGCTTCGATCTCGATCTCGGCCGCCCGGTCAAGGGCGGCTTTGCCGCGCGGCTGTCGGGCGTGATGACCAAGGAACAGGCCGACGACCTGCGCGGCGTGCAGCTCTTTGCGCCGCGCGACCGGCTGCCGGACTTGCCGGATGATGAATATTACCACGCCGATCTGATCGGGGTGGAGGTCTTTGACACCGGCGGCGCGCCGCTGGGCCGGGTCAAGGCAGTGCACAACCACGGCGCCGACGATCTGCTGGAAATCCACGGCCCGGGGCTCAAGACCACGGTGCTTCTGCCCTTCACGCTGGCCGCGGTGCCGACCGTCGATCTGGCCGCCGGTCGGATCGTCGCCGACCCGCCCGAAGGGCTCTTTCCCGACAAGGGCTAGGCAAAGGCCCCCCGCACCATCAAGGCGCGGATGTTGATCAGCTGCCGCTCGCGCCCGGGGCCGCGGTGATGCGCCTCTGCCGGGATCGCCGCCCAGGCCCTGAGCAGGCGATGCCGGGTGTAGAATCGCGCAATCTCCGGCGAGAGCGCCGGATATTCCGCCGCAAAGACCCGTTCCCAGGGCTCCGGCATGAGCCGCAGCTCGGGCGGCAGACGCCGGACATGCAACAGCAGATCGGCCCAGAGCTCGCCGATGTCGCGGTCGGCGGGATGCCGGCGCAGATTCTCGAAATCGATGCCGGTGACCCTGCCTTCGTCAAAGAGCAGGTTGGCCAGGGTCAGATCGCCGTGCAGGCAGGCGCGCCGGACCGCGCGGCCCCGCAAGCCGTCGGCCAGGCTGCGAAGCTGCTCCAACGCCGCCGCATAGCCGGCGGGTTCGGCGCAATCGGGCGCCGGCGGCAGCCGGTCGACCGCGCCCCGGGCATCGAAACGGCCGGCGCTGACCTCGCGCGCGGCATGCAGCCGGTCGAGCCAGGCGGCGGCCCGGGCGAGGATCTCTTCCGGCGCCACGCCGGCCAGCAGCGCCATGCGCCCGGACCGCCCCGGCACGAACTCCAGCAACAGGGCCCGGCAGGCTTCGTCGAACCCCAGCAACCGCTGCGCCGCCAGCCCCGGGTGCCGGCGAAAGATCCGCGCAGCCTGGCGATGCGCCCGGACGATGCGGCGAAACCGGGGCAGATCGGCCTGCGGGAACAGCTTGAGCACCACATCCCCCACCCGCCAGACATCGGGGCCCAAGAGCTCGACATCGGTGGGACCGGTCTCGGGGCGCAGCGCGGCCCAGGCGCGCAGGGGCAGGTCGGCAAGGATCATGGCGGCATTGATGCGGCATTTGGCCGGGCGCGCAAGCCAGGGGGTCTTTGCAGGCGCAGATTGGCAGGCTAAGGAGCGCACATGACACAGCCAAAGTCCCCTCCGAGCAAGTCCCATGGCCGCAAGGCCGTGCGCCCGACCCTGACTCCGCAGCCGCTGATGACCGACACGCCGGACCTGCACGACGTCTGGCGGGCCAGCGTGATCACGCTGTTTCCCGAGATGTTTCCCGGCGTTCTGGGCGGATCGCTCACCGGGCGGGCGCTGAAGGACGGCAAATGGCAGCTCGACACCGTGCATCTGCGCGATTTCGGCGAGGGTCGGCACCGCAATGTCGACGACACCCCCGCCGGCGGCGGCGCCGGCATGGTGCTGCGCGCCGACATCATGGGCCGCGCCATCGAACATGCCTTGCGCAAGGGGCCCGGCCCGCTGATCTATCTCAGCCCGCGCGGCCGGCGCTTTGATCAGGCGATGGCCCGCAGCCTGGCCACCACGCCCGGCGCGATCTTCATCTGCGGCCGCTTCGAGGGGCTCGACCAGCGGGTGATCGAGCATTACGGCATCACCGAAGTCAGCCTTGGCGATTTTGTCATGACCGGCGGCGAGCTGGCGGCACAGGCGGTGATCGACGCCACGGTGCGGCTGCTGCCGGGCGTGCTGGGCAATGAAGCCAGCGCCGAAGAGGAAAGCTTTTCCAACGGCCTGTTGGAACATCCGCATTTTACCAAACCGGCGGATTGGCAAGGCCACAAGATCCCCGACGTGCTGCTCTCGGGCCATCATGGCGAGATCGCCAAATGGCGTCAGGCGCAGTCGGAAGCGATCACCCGGGCGCGCCGGCCCGACCTCTGGGAGGCCTGGCTGGCGCAGCAAGGGTGACAACACCGGCGGCCCGCGCGGCTACAACGACCGGCGGCCGGCCCGATCTGCGCGCCCTTGTTTTCGCCGTGCCTGCGCACGTCGACCGGCTGGGGGCTCTGCCCCCAGACCCCCGGGATATTTTGGCCAGAAGAAGCAGCCTGGCCCTGCGCTCCAGACAGATCGCGCGGATAATTCGGCGGAGCGCCGGCGGGACTGCCGATGGCGCGCCAAGGAGTCGAGACCCCGAGGCGGCCCTTGCAGCCATCCGTGCGCCATCGGAGGCCTTGCCTGCGGAGGATTGCCGGGTCGGGCCGCTTTTCGCTTGAAAACTGCCCGGTTCTCTGGTTTACCGCGCGCATCCCGCGCCATGCCGGTTTTTGTCGATTCCCGTCTGCTTCTGGCGGGGCTTGCAAATGCCACCCTGGCAAGGCGTGTGACCGACGACAGCAAAGCCGACCTGATCTCTGGCGGGCGCGACATGCGGACCCGAGAGAAGACCGAGAGCTCTGAGGCCGACCACCTTCACGGGCAAAACCGTGAGCGACATAGGAGAGGATCAGATGGATCTGATCGCAGAACTCGAGGCGGAACAGATCGCCTCGCTCGGGAAGGAGATTCCCGATTTCAAGGCCGGCGACACCGTGCGCGTCGGCTACAAGGTGACCGAAGGCACCCGCACCCGGGTGCAGAACTACGAAGGCGTCTGCATCAGCCGCAAGAACGGCGAAGGCATTGCCGGATCGTTCACCGTCCGCAAGATTTCCTTCGGCGAAGGCGTGGAACGTGTGTTCCCGCTCTATTCGACCAACATCGACAGCATCACCGTGGTGCGCCGTGGCCGTGTCCGCCGTGCCAAGCTGTACTACCTGCGCTCGCGCCGCGGCAAATCGGCCCGCATCGCCGAGGACGCAAACTACAAGCCCAAGTCTTCGGGCGCCGAAGCGTAAGGAGTGGCGAGATGAAAAAAGACACCCATCCCGATTACCACGTCATCGACGTCAAGATGACCGATGGCACCGTCGTCCAGATGCGCACCACCTGGGGCAAGGAAGGCGACACCATGACGCTGGACATCGATCCCAGCGCGCACCCGGCCTGGACCGGCGGCAACACCCGCCTGATGGACCAGGGCGGCCGCGTGTCGAAGTTCAAGAAGAAATACGAGGGCCTCGGGTTCTAAGCACCCGTGCATTCCACGCGTTTTGTGGCTGCCCCCGGAACCTCCGCGGGCAGCCATTTTCATTTGTGCCTGCTCTTTTGTGAAAGCGAGTTTAACCATGTCGACCCTCTCCCTCTCCCGCGCGCCCTCGCTTTGGCGCGAAGGCCTGATCCTCGGCGCGCTGGTCATTCCCGGCCCCTTTGCGGTGGACATGTTCCTGCCGGCCATGCCCGACATCACCCGCGATCTCGGTGCCTCGGTCGCCGCGACGCAGATGACGCTGACCGCCTATTTCATCGCCTTCGGTCTGGCGCAGATGATCTATGGCCCCTGGTCGGATGCCGCGGGGCGCAAACCGCCGATTTATGCCGGGCTGGGGGTCTTCCTGCTGGGCACGCTGGCCTGTGCCCTGGCGCCCTCGATCGGCGTGCTGATCGCGGCGCGGGTGGTGCAGGCGATCGGCGCGGCGGTGTTGATGGTGGTGCCGCGCGCAATCATCCGTGACCGGCACACCGGCGATGCGGCGACCCGGATGATGGCGATGATCATGCTGGTGATGTCGGTCTCGCCGATGCTGGCGCCGCTCGCGGGCAGCCTGATCATGGGGGTCGGCAGCTGGCGGATGATCTTCGGCGTTCTGGCCGCCGCCGGCGGCCTGGCGCTGGTGCTGAGCCTGCGCGCCCTGCCCGAGACCCTGGTGCCGGAGGCACGCCAGCCGGTCAACCTCGGTTCGATGCGGCGCGGCATCGCGCTCCTGTCGCGCGATCCGGTGTTCATGGGGCTGACCCTGGTCGGCGGTTTCGGCATGGCGAGCTTTTTCGTCTACCTGGCGATGTCGCCCTTTGTCTTTACCGGCGCCTACGGGCTCAGCCCGCAGCAGTTCAGCCTGGCCTTTGCGGTCAATGCCATGGGCTTTATCGCCGCCTCGCAATTCGCCGCCACCCTGGGCGCCCGCTTTGGCGCGGCGCGGGTGGTGATCTGGGCGACCTTCGGCTTTGCCGGCTTTGCGGTGCTGCTTGGTCTCTGGGCGTTTCTCGGCGCGGTGCCGCTGTTCGGGCTGATCCTCGGGCTGGCGCTGGGCAATGCCTGCCTCGGCCTCGTGGTGCCGACCTCGATGGTGCTGGCGCTGGACCCGCACGGGCCGATCGCCGGTCTCGCCTCGTCCTACGGCGGCACGTTGCAGATGGTGGTGGGCGGTGTGATGATCGGGCTGACCGGGCTGGTCTTTGACGGCACGCCCGAACGGCTGATCCTGGCCATCCTGATCTGTGCACTGCTGGCGGTTACGACCGTGCTGGCGACGCGCGGCGGACGCGCGCGGGGCTGACAGCGCCGGGTTTCGCCGCGCCTGCGGGGTCGACCGGCCGGGAGGCTTTGCCCCCGGACCCCGGGCCGCCCCGACTCGCACACCGGGGGGCTATGCCCCCCCACCCCCCCACCGGCATTTGCAAACAGAAGAAGACCGGATCGGCGAAAAACCCCGCGCGGGCTCTTGTACGTGCTCCGGGTTGATGGGAATAAGCGGCCACTCAGAGCAGCAGGTGTCAGGGCAGAGAGGCTAACCCATGGCGCACAAGATCGTTGTCGGCAATGAAAAGGGCGGCGCGGGGAAATCCACCGTGTCGATGCATGTGGCCACCGCATTGGCGCGGATCGGGCACAGCGTCGGCGTGGTCGATCTCGACCTGCGCCAGAAGACGTTCGGCCGCTACATGCACAACCGGCTGAGCCATATGGCCGAGGCCGGGCTGGCGCTGCCGACACCGCAATATCACGACGTGCCGGCCACCGAAGGCGACGAAGACGCCAAGATCCACGGCGCGCTCGCGGCCTTGGAACCGGTCTGCGACTTCGTGCTGATCGACTGCCCCGGCTCGCACACCCGGCTGAGCCAGCTGGCGCATTCGCTGGCCGACACCCTGGTGACGCCGCTGAACGACAGCTTCGTCGATTTCGACCTGCTGGCCCATATCGACACCGAAGGCGACAAGATCACCGGGCCATCGGTCTATTCCGAGATGGTCTGGCGCGCCCGCCAGGAGCGCGCCGTCGCCGGCGGCAAGCCGATCGACTGGGTGGTGCTGCGCAACCGGGTGGGCGCGCAGCAGATGGTCAACAAGATGAAGATGGAACAGGCGGTGCAGAAGCTGTCAAAGCGGATCGGCTTTCGCGTCGCACCCGGATTTTCCGAACGGGTGGTGTTTCGCGAGCTGTTTCCCCGCGGGCTGACGCTGCTCGATCTCAAGGATGCCGGGGTGCGCCAGCTCAACATGTCGAATATCGCCGCGCGGCAGGAATTGCGCGAGCTGATCAAGGCGCTGAACCTGCCCGGGGTCGCGGTCAACTTCTGACCACAGGCGGCGGAGCGCTCACGTCGCGGTGATCGCGCCCGTGGCGGGGTTCTCTCGCGCCGCTCAGGCAGGCAAGCTGGGGCGACGAGACCTTCAAGGGCCTGCCGATGCTGAACCGCCGCAGATTTCTGACCGCCGCCGCCACCGCGCCGTTCCTGCGCCCGGCGCGGGCCGCCGGCGATGCGCCGGATTTTGCCACAAGAGACGCCGCCCGGGCCTGGCGCGCGGCGGGCGGCCGGCTGGACGCGGGCCAGCGTTTTACCGCCGGCGGCATTGGCTATCTCTGGCAACCGGGCGCGCGCTGGATCCCCGACATGGCCGACGTGGTGCCGCTGGGCGCCCCCCGGCCGGAGCATTTCGGCGCCCTGCCCGACCTGCGCTGGCGACAGCTGCGCGAGGGCGACCTCGACGGGCTGAACGGCGCCGTCTACGGGCCGCTGCGCGCGGGCGGCAGCAATGCGATCAACGGCTTCCTGCTGGCCGATCGCTATGCCCGCGCGCAGGGCGCCGGCCGCTGCCGGGCCGAAGGCGATTACCTGGTGCGCAGCTACAGCCGCGTCCGGGCCGGTGGCCGCGAGGACCGCTGGGCCTTTCCCTTCTTTGCAGAGCGGCCCGAGCAAATCCGCGTCGCGCTCTATCGTGCCGAGGTCTTTGCAGCGCTGCGCCATGACCCCGGGCTGGACCGCGCCGCGCTGGCCGAGCAGGTGCATGTCGAGCTGTCGCCCGCCGACTATGAGATCGAGCTGTCCCCCGACGGGCTGGGCGGCGTGCTACATTACCGGCCGGAGGCGGGCCAGTATATCGACATCTGCCGGCAGTTCGACCTGACCGCCGAATGGCGGCACAGCGGCGTGCTCTGGACCGATTTCCAGACCTTTCAATGCGGCCTGAACCTCGCGGCCTCGGGGGCCGCCTGGGAGGGTGACCGGATCATCGGACGGTACAGCTACTACGGCTCGAAACCGGCGAACCGCGGACAGAATGGCGTCGTGGCCGGGGCGATCACCGGCTATTACACCACCGAGGCCCAGCCGCGCCGGCGCGATGTCCGGCTGCGGGCGCGAGTGTGCCGTGCGGCCTCGGTGCGGGGCGACGAGAACGACCGTTATGTCGACAGCGACCCCTCGATCCTGACCGCCGCAGTCGGCTGGATCGACAGCCCGGTGTTTCAGGTCGGCACATTCGGCCGCACCAACACGCCGAGCAACATGTTGTTTCTGGCCCATTGGAGCGGCCGTTACCGGCCGCCCGCCGGGCGCGAGACGCTCGACAAAGCCGGCTATCCGCTGACCGAAACCTGGCACCCGGAGAATGTGACGCTGGAGTTTCTCAGCCCGATCGACCGGGCGACACATGGCTTTACCAAGGGCTGGGAACTGGCCGCCGTGGCCGGGGCTGATGTCGGCCGGGCAGAGCATGTCGGGGTCAGCCATCCCTATTGGATCGGGGTCGGCGATGTCTCGGATGCCTTTGCCAATCCGGCCCAGCGCGGGCGGGTGAACCGCGCGCCGATCCGGGTGGGCCACCAGACCGCGATCGAGATCGCGCCCGATCCGGAGACGGAATATTATGGCGTGCTCTACAAGGGCACCGGCACGTCGAAATTCGAAACTTATCCCGGCACCGACATCGCCATTCAGCGCCATGGCGAGCTCAACGTCACCTGCGAGGGCCACAGCATCGCGGCGGTGCGGGGCACGCTCGAAGCAATCCGCCTGCGCCAGTTCCGCGGTCGGGTCGATCTGGGCGATTGCTGGTTGACCGGCGCGCGAAAGGCGCTTTACGCGCTCGGGGGCGAAGGCCGCTGGACCGGGCGCATTCATCGGTACGACGGGCTGATCCACAGCCAGAACCACGCCTTTGGGCGGCTGGAGGGACCAGTCTTTGCCGGCACCGCTGAGCGCCGCACCGGGCCGCCCGACCGAGGCGGGCCGGCGGTCTTTGCCGAAGGGCAGGTCTTTGCCACGCGCACGCGGGCGGCGGCGCAGGCCGGCGCGCAATGGCTTCCGATCGAAGCGCTGAGCGATCCCTGGCACGATATCAACGCCGGCGACAGGCTGGATATCGCGGCGCCGGACGGCAGGCTCATCAGCGTCTATGCCACCGGGCTTTTCGTCAATGGGACGGTCCGGATCGGGATCACCCCGCTGCCGCTGGACGTCGCGGCGGGAACGACGGTCAGGATCGATCAGAGCGCGGCGCTGGAAATCGCAAGCGCGCCGCGAACCGCCACGCGCTTGCGGCTTTTCACCTCGGTCGGGCGGATAAGACGCACCCCGTTCTGAGCAGGTGCCGCGCCAATGCGGCATTGGCCCCTGCCGAAAAACAGGCGCCCGCGAAGGCGGGAAACCGGAAAACCTCTTGACTCGATGTGGAACGTTCCACTAATGATATGGAACGTTCCAACGAACAGGAGGACAGAGCGTGATTTGGGCACTTTCCGGGGCCAGTACGATCGCCAGCCAATACATGATCGGCGCGCTGCGCGCGCAGCAGGGTGGCACGGTCCGCTGGGTGGTCAGCGGTTCCGAGGATCACGCCAGACGTTATGCGCAGAGCCACAACATTCCGCACAGCGGCACCGATCTGGCCGCCGCGCTGGAGGACCCGGCGGTCGAGGCGGTCTACATCTCTTCGACCAACGAAAAGCACCATGCCCAGGCGATGGCGGCGATCGCGGCCGGCAAGCATGTGCTCTGCGAAAAGCCGCTGGCCCTGAGTGTCGCTGAGGCCGCGGAAATGATCGCCGCCGCGCGCGCCGCGGGTGTCACTCTCGGCGTCAATCACCACCTGCGCCACGCCGGCAGCCACCGTGCCATTCGCGAGGCCATCGCCTTGGGCCGGCTGGGCCGTATCCTGTCGCTGCGGGTCTTTCATGCCGTGCACCTGCCCGAGCATCTGCGCGGCTGGCGGCTCGACAATCCAGCGGCCGGCGGCGGGGTGATCCCCGACATCACCGTGCACAACGCCGATACCGTACGCTTCCTGTTGCAGGAAGACCCGGCATCGGTGATCGCCGAATCCGCCGTCTCGGGCATGGGCCAGGGTGTCGAAGACAGCGCCATGTCGGTCTGGAGCATGCCCTCGGGCGCAATGGTGTTCAGCCACGAGAGTTTTACCCACCCGCATACCACGTCGGGGCTCGAGGTGCATGGCACCGAAGGCTCGCTGATCGCGCGGGATGTCATGGCGCAGGATCCGAAAGGCGCGCTGGAGCTGATCACCGCCGCGGGCCGCAGCGCCCTGCCCTTCGGCACGACCAGCCTTTACGAGACCGCCGTGCGCCGGTTCGAAGCGGCCGCGCGTGACGGTCGTGAGGCCAGCGCCTCGGGCACCGACGGGCTGAAATCGCTGATGATTGCGCTAGCGATGCGCGACGCCGCACAGAGCGGCACCCGCCAGAGCCTCAATTACGGAGCAGCCTCATGACCAAGATCGTCACCCCCGAAACGGCGGCGGCACGCATTCCCGACGGCGCTGTCGTCACCGTCTCGTCCTCATCGGCGCTGGGCTGCCCCGACCGCATGCTCGAAGCCATCGGCACGCGGTTCGACAGCGAGGGCCATCCGCGCGACCTGACCACCATCCACCCGATTGCCGCCGGCGACATGTACGGCATCAAGGGCGTCGACCACATTGCCAAGGACGGGCTTCTGGCGCGGATTCTCGGCGGCTCTTACCCCTCGGGCCCCTCGTCCAAGCCGATGCCCGAGATCTGGAAGATGGTCGTCGAAGACCGCGTGGCGGCCTACAACGTGCCCTCCGGCATCCTCTTTGACATGACCCGCGAGGCGGCGGCGGAGCGGCCCGGCGTGCTGACTAAGGTGGGGCTGGATACCTTTGTCGATCCCCGCCGCGAAGGCTGCGCGATGAACGACCGGGGCGCCGCGGCGCCGATTGTGAAGCGCGTCGAGTTCGATGGCGATACCTGGCTGCATTTCCCAAATATCGTGCCCAATGTCGCCATCCTGCGCGCCACCACGGCGGATGAACACGGCAACCTGACCTATGAGCACGAAGGCGCCTATCTGGGCGGGCTGGAACAGGCGATCTGCGTTCGCAATCACGGCGGGCTGGTGATTGCCCAGGTCAGCCGGGTCACCAAACGCGGCTCGCTGCGGCCGCATGATGTGCGGGTGCCGGGGCATCTGGTCGATCTGGTGGTGATCGACGAAGATCAGAAGCAGACCTGCGAAACGCCCTATGACCCGGCGATCTCGGGCCAGGTGATGCGCCCTTGGGAGAGTTTTGCCCTGGCCGAACATGGTGTCGAAAAGGTCATCGCCCGGCGCGCGGCAATGGAGCTGCGCCCCGGCATGTCGGCCAACCTCGGCTTCGGCATCAGCGCCATGGTGCCGCGCATCCTGCTCGAGGAGGGCCAGCCCGAAGCGGTGACCTGGGCCATCGAACAGGGCGCCGTGGGCGGCATGCCGCTGACCGGTTTCGCCTTTGGCTGCGCCTCCAACGCCGATGCTTTCGTGCCCTCGCCGCAGCAATTCATCTATTTCCAGGGCGGCGGTTTCGACGTGTCCTTCCTGTCCTTCCTCGAGGTCGATGTCGAGGGCAACGTCAACGTTTCGAAACTTGGCAAGAAACCCTATCTGACGGCCGGCTGTGGCGGCTTCGTCGACATCACGGCGGGGGCGAAGAAGATCGTCTTCTCCGGCTGGTTCGAGGCCGGCGCCAAGGTCGAACTGACCGATCAGGGCATTCGGATCGCCGCCCCGGGCAAGTTCACCAAGATGGTGGAAGCGGTTGAACATGTGACCTTTTCCGGCAAACGCGCGCGGGAGCTAGAGCAGGAAATCCTCTATGTCACCGAACGCTGCGTGATCCGCCTGACCGATCAGGGTCTCGTGGCCACCGAGATCATGCCGGGCATCGACCCCGCGCGCGATATCGTCGCGGCCTCCGGCGGGCGGGTCCGGGTGGCCCAGGATGCCGTCACCCTGCCGCTGTCACTGCTGGCGGATGCGCCGATGGGATGGGGCCAATGAGCGGCGTCCGGTTCGAACAACGGGGCCGCATCGCCGAACTCAGGCTCGACAACCCGGCCAAGATGAACGCGCTGACTGTCGAAATGCTGGGCGCGCTCTCGACGCATCTCGAGCGGATCGAGCGCGATCCAGCGATCGCTGCCGTGATGCTCACAGCCGAAGGCGACCGCGCCTTCTGCACCGGGGCCGACATCAACGGCTGGGGCGATCTGACACCGGCCGAATTCGCCCGCCACTGGGTACGCGACGGCCACCGCATCTTTGACCGGCTGGCGCGGCTGTCGAAGCCGACCCTTGCCGTGCTCAACGGCCATGCCTTCGGCGGCGGGCTGGAGCTGGCGGCGGCCTGCGACCTGCGGGTGATGGCCCCCAAGGCGGCTCTGGCCCTGCCCGAGGCCGGCGTCGGTATCGTGCCGGGCTGGTCCGGCACCCAGCGGCTCCTGCGGCTTTTGCCCGAGCCGATGGTCAAGGAGATGGCGCTCTTTGGGCACCGCATCAAAGCCGACCGGGCGCTGGCCTGTGGCTTTGTTGCCGCCGTCGACGAGGACCCCCGCGCCGCGGCGCTGGCGCTGCTGGAGCGCGCCGTCACCCTCTCGCCGCGCGCGGTCGAGGTTGCCAAGACGATGATCCATGCCGCCCAAGGTGAGGATCGGGCCGCCATGGTCGAGGCGCTGGGCAGCGCCGCCATCGCTGCCACCGACGATCGCGCCGAGGGCGTCGCCGCCTTCCGCGACAAACGCACACCAGATTTCTCGGGAAAGTAAGTCATGCTCGACCTCACCATCCAGACCGACCAGACCGTGGCAATGCCCGAGGCGCCCTATGTGGCGCGGCATTTTATCGACGGGCAATATCACGACAGCGCCGATGGCCGCACCTCCGACCGCGTCTCGCCCTCGCATGGCATTGTGGTCAGCCGCGCCGCGCTTGGCACCGCCAGCGAGACCGGAGCCGCCATCGCCGCCGCCCGCCGCGCCTTTGACGACGGGTGCTGGAGCGACCTTTCGGGCAAGGAGCGCGCCATCGTACTCAACCGCGTCGCCGATCTGATCGAGGCGAACGAAGAGCGGCTGGCGGTGATCGAAACGCTGGAAAGCGGCAAGCCGATCAGCCAGGCCCGCGGCGAATGCGGCGGCGCGGCCGATCTCTGGCGCTATGCCGCCAGCCTCGCGCGGGCCAGCCACGGCGACAGCCACAACACCCTGGGCGCCGACATCCTTGGCGTGGTTCTGAAGGAACCGATCGGCGTGGTCTCGATCATCACGCCTTGGAACTTCCCGTTCTGGATCCTCAGCCAAAAGTTGCCCTTTGCCCTGGCCGCCGGCTGTACCTGCGTGGTCAAACCCTCGGAAATGACGCCCTCGACCACCGCCATGCTGGGCGAGCTGCTCAACGAGGCCGGCCTGCCGGCCGGGGTCTGCAACATCGTGCTGGGCCACGGCGATCCGGTGGGCAGCCTGATGACCACCCACAAGGATGTCGACATGGTGAGCTTTACCGGCTCCACCGCAGTGGGCAAGCTGATCACCAAGTCCGCCGGCGACAGCCTCAAGAAAGTGGCGCTGGAGCTGGGCGGCAAGAACCCGCAGGTGATCTTTCCCGATGCCGATCTCGAAAGCGCCGCCGATGCGGTGACCTTCGGCGTCTATTTCAACGTCGGCCAATGCTGCAATTCCTCCTCGCGGATCATCGTGCACGAGGACATTGCCGATGCCTTTGTCGAGCGGGTGGTGGCGCTGTCGCGGCAGGTGGTGTTCGGCAACCCGATGCACCCCGACACCCAGGTCGGCGCCATCGTCACCGCCGATCACCAGCAAAAGATCGACGGCTATGTGCGGGCCGCCAGAGACCAGGGCGCCGAGGTCATGCTCGGCGGCGGGATGATGGAAGTGCCGGGCCTGGGCCAGCAATTTTATCAACCGACGGTGGTGCGCGGGGTCACGCCAGAGATGGAGATCGCGCGGGCCGAAGTCTTTGGCCCGGTGCTCTCGGTGCTCACCTTTCGCGATTTCGACGAGGCTGTTGCCCTGGTGAATGACTCGGCCTACGGTCTGTCTGCGGGCGTCTGGAGCGAGGATGTCCACACCTGCTTGAGCTTCTGCCGCAAGGCGCAGGCCGGCACGGTCTGGACAAATACCTGGATGGACGGCTTTCCCGAACTCGCCTTTGGCGGGATGAAGGAATCCGGGCAGGGTCGCGAAATCGGACGTTACGGGTTCGAGGAGTTCCTCGAGGTGAAATCGCTGGTCATGCGCATCGGGCGCAGCCGGGCGCCTTGGGTAAAGACAGGCTGACATTTTTCGGAAACGTGGCTGCGGCCAAGACCGAAGCTGATGGAGACCCTGATGTGGTGCGATAGCGAACAGACAACAGCGATGGCCCGTCCGCCCTGCCCGCCCCTGGCGGGCTCAGGCCGAGACCGTGGCATCGGACGCCTGCCAGCTTGCCGGGCCCGGCGGAAAGAGGTGCTGAAGCCCGCCCGCCGGCTCGCCATCCATGTTGCGCAGAAGCATCTCGGCCATGGTCTGGCCGGTGGCGCGCAGGTCTTCGAAGACGGTCTCGATCCGCGGCCGGATGTTGTCGAAGATCGGCGAGGCGCGTTTGGCGACCACGTCGGCCGCAATGCCCGGCACCACACCGGCATCCGCCAGCACCCCCATGGTGGCCAGGGCGATCGCCTCACCGACACAGACATAGCCATCGGGCGGATCGGGCCGGGCCAGCCGCGCACGCAGCGCTTCGGCGATCTCGGCGCCGGGGCTGTCGATATTGACCGAAGAGACAACCTCATGATCGATGCCGGCGGCGCGGGCCGCAGAGACAAAGCCGTAGCGGATGTGCTGGGCAAAGGTGAAATCCTCGGCCGGCGGGATCAGCAGAATGCGCTTGCGGCCGCGCTGGATCAGCCGGTCGACGGCCACCCGGGCAAAGGCTTCGTTGTCGTAGTCCACCCAGGCGTGCGGCTGGGCAAATTCGGTCCGGCCGTGACAGACGAAGGGAAAGCCCTCTTCCATCAACAGCCGCACCCGCGGATCGAAGCTTTCGGTGCGGGTGAACAGCAGGCCATCAGCCAGCCGGTTGCGCAGGATCGTGCGCACCGGGCTCAGCCGATCGGGCCCGAGGCTGTCGGGCACCACCGTGACCGAATAGCCCGTGCCACGCAGACCCTGGGTGATGCCGGTCAGGAACTCGTGGGTAAAGCCCAGGAACTCGTGATCGGTGTTGAGCAGCAGCGTCACCACCTGGGTGCGCCCGGTGCGCAGACGCCGCGCCGCACGGTCGGGGACGTAGCCCACCTTTCGCGCCGCATCGGCGATCTTTTTCCGCGTGCTCTTGGCGATCTTGGGGTCGTCGGCCAGCGCCCGCGACACCGTGGCCACCGCATATCCCGTCAGCTCGGCGACCGTGCGCAGCGTTGGCCTGGGTTGGTCGAATCGGGGGTCGGGGCTCATGGGATCCACTTCACGAACTGCCACAGCGGGCGACGAAATCGGTTTCAGAGTAAGCGGCAAACTTAAAACGATTCAACTGAAATCTTTCTGGAAAAAATTCTGACAGACACATGCTCTTGAGATTTTAATATAATAACAGTGGCTTAAATCGCCCATCACGGCATCGCGGAGGTTCAATGAAAAGTTAAAGCTTGACGGAAAAGCGATTTGTAACGTTTTAATATGGCTGCCCGGGAGGGGCGCAACAACAGGGAGAACGATCATGACAATGATGAAGACACTGAAAATGACGGCCATGGCGGTCGGCCTCGGGGCCGCTCCGGCGATGGCGGCCGACGTCGAGGTACTGCACTGGTGGACGTCCGGCGGCGAGGCCGCGGCGCTCAACGTACTCAAGGAGGATCTGGCCGGTCAGGGCATCGGCTGGCAGGACATGCCGGTCGCCGGTGGCGGCGGCACCCAGGCGATGACCGTGCTGCGGGCGCGGGTGACTTCTGGCAATGCGCCGACCGCCGTGCAGATGCTGGGCTTTGACATCACCGACTGGGCCAAGGAGGGCGCACTGGCCAACCTCAACCCGATCGCCGAAGAGGGCAACTGGGACGAAGTGATCCCGGCGGCGCTGCAAAAGTTCGCCACCCATGACGGCCAATGGGTCTCGGCCCCGGTCAACGTGCACTCGACCAACTGGGTCTGGGCCAACAAGGCGATCATGGACGAGCTCGGCCTCGAAGAGCCGCAGTCCTGGGACGATTTCGTCGCCGCCCTGGAAGCGGCCGAAGCCGCCGGCTATACCGCGCTGGCGCATGGCGGCCAGGCTTGGCAGGAAGCCACCTTCTTTGACGCGGTGGTGCTGTCGGTCGGCGGGCCCGAGTTCTACCAGGCCTCGATGATCGATCTCGATCCCGAAGCGCTGGGCTCGGACCAGATGAAAGAGGTCTTCGACCGCATGGGCACCCTGCGCGGCTTCGTCGATGACAATTTCTCGGGCCGCGACTGGAACCTGGCCACCGCCATGGTGATCAACAAGGAAGCCGCGTTCCAGCTGATGGGCGACTGGGCCAAGGGCGAATTCCTCAACGCCGGCAAGGTGCCGGGCGAGGATTTCCTCTGCTTCCGCTTCCCCGGCAGCCAGGATCAGGTGACCTTCAACTCGGACCAGTTCGCCATGTTCAGCCAGGGCGACGGCGTGTCGGATGAACAGGCGGCACTGGCCAAGGCGATCATGTCGCCGGAATTCCAGATCGCCTTCAACAAGGTCAAGGGCTCGGTTCCGGCCCGCACCGACCTTGACGCCAGCGCGCTGGATGCCTGCGGTCAACGCGCCTACGAAGACTTCAAGGCGGCCGCGGCAAGCGGCAACCTCTATGGCTCCATGGGCCACGGCCACGCCAACCCGGCCGCGGTCAAGAACGCGATGTATGACGTGATCACCGCACATTTCAACGGCGAGTACGACAGCGAAACCGCCGTCGACGAGCTGGTCACTGCGGTCGAAATCTCGCAGTAACCGGCACCTTTCGGGAAAGCGCCGCGTGCGCTTTCCCACCCTGCCACCCGGAGACTCCCATGACACAGGTTGCCAAACCCCGCCGAGGCGGTTCTGACTGGCTGCGCGAAGCCCTGCCGAAAATCGTTCTCAGCCCGAGCCTCGCGATGGTGCTGATCTTCGTCTACGGCTTCATCATCTTCACCTTCTACCTGTCCTTCACCGACAGCCGTATCCTGCCCTCCTACGATCTGGTGGGCTGGGAAAATTATTCCAAACTGTTCCGCATCCGCGCCTGGGACACCGCCGTTACCAACCTTCTGATCTTCGGTTCGCTTTATATCGTGATCTGCTGCGCGCTGGGCCTGACGCTGGCGATCCTGCTGGATCAGAAAATCCGGGCCGAGGGCTTCATCCGCACGATCTACCTCTACCCGATGGCGCTCAGCTTCATCGTCACCGGCACCGCCTGGAAATGGTTCCTCGATCCCGGCATCGGCTTGCAGGCCGTGGTACGCTCTTGGGGCTGGGAAAGCTTTACTTTCGACTGGATCAAGGACGGCGACATGGCGATCTATACCATCGTCATCGCCGCGGTCTGGCAGACCTCCGGCTTTGTCATGGCGATGTTCCTCGCCGGCCTGCGCGGCATCGACAACGAGGTGCTGAAAGCGGCGCAGATCGACGGCGCGTCGAACATCGCGCTCTATCGCCGGATCGTCATCCCGCAACTGCGCCCGGCCTTCATGTCGGCCTTCGTGGTGCTGGCGCATATGGCGATCAAATCCTACGACCTGGTTATCGCGCTGACCGGCGGCGGGCCTGGCACGGCCACCGAACTGCCGGCGACCTTCATGTATTCCTACACCTTCACCCGCAACCAGATGGGCATCGGCGCGGCCTCGGCCACGATCATGCTGATGGCGATCGCCGCGATCATGGTGCCTTACATCTATTCCGAACTCAGGGAGAAGAAGTGATGTCCAGCAATGCAACCGCAACCGTGGTGCGCACCGGGGCCGGCACGCGCTTCGTGATCTACACCCTGCTCACCCTGTTCTGTCTCTATTATCTGCTGCCGCTTTACGTGATGGTGGTCAACTCGCTGAAACCGCTAAGTGAAATCCAGGCCGGCGGGATGATGTCCCTGCCCGACCAATGGACCGTCGCGCCGTGGAAAAGCGCCTGGTCGACGGCGCAGATCGGCGTCGAGGCCACGGGTCTCAAGCCGTTTTTCTGGAACTCCATCGTCATGGTGGTGCCGGCGGTCGCGATCTCGACCGTGCTGGGCGCGCTCAATGGCTATGTGCTGACCAAATGGCGGTTTCGCGGCGACACCGTGCTCTTTGGCCTGCTGCTCTTCGGCTGCTTCATCCCCTTCCAGATGGTGCTGATTCCGATGGCGCGGATGCTGGGGCTGGCGGGTCTGGCTGGCACCGTGCCGGGGCTGGTGTTCGTGCACCTGGTCTATGGCATCGGCTTTTCGACGCTCTATTTCCGCAACTACTATCAACAGTTCCCCACCGAACTGGTGCGCGCGGCGATGATCGACGGCGCCGGTTTCTTCACCATCTTCCGCCGCATCATGCTGCCGTCTTCGGGGCCGATCGCCGTGGTCTGCGTGATCTGGCAGTTCACCAACATCTGGAACGACTTCCTGTTCGGCGCCTCCTTCTCGGATTTCGACAGCCAGCCAATGACCGTGGCCCTCAACAACCTGGTGCAAAGCTCGACCGGGGTGAAGGAATACAACGTCCATTTCGCGGGCGCCATCATGGCCGCCCTGCCCACCCTCCTCGTCTACATCGTCGCCGGCCGCTACTTCGTCCGCGGGCTGATGGCCGGATCTGTGAAAGGATAATCCGATGGGATTTCTCGATATCAACAATGCCACCAAATCCTATGGCACGGTCAAAGTGCTGCACGAGACCAATATCTCGGTCGAGGAAGGCGAATTCCTCGTGCTCGTCGGCCCCTCGGGCTGCGGCAAGTCCACCCTGCTCAACATGATCGCCGGGCTGGAAGAGGTCACCTCGGGCGACATCGCCATCAAGGGCCGGTCGATGAACGGCGTCCGGCCGGCCGAGCGCAACATCGCCATGGTGTTCCAGAGCTACGCGCTCTACCCCAACATGAACGTCGGCCAGAACATCGTCTTTGGCCTCGAGATGCACGGCACGCCCAAGCCCGAGCGCGAGAAGGCGATGAACGAGGTGGCGGATCTGTTGCAGATCAAGCACCTGCTCGATCGCAAGCCCGGCCAGCTCTCCGGCGGCCAGCGTCAGCGGGTCGCCATGGGCCGGGCGCTGGTGCGTGACCCCGATGTCTTCCTGTTCGACGAACCGCTGTCAAACCTCGATGCCAAGCTGCGCGTCGACATGCGCACCGAGATCAAGAAACTGCACCAGAAGCTCAAGACCACCATCGTCTATGTGACGCATGACCAGATCGAGGCGCTGACGCTCTCGACCCGGATCGCGGTGATGTTCGGCGGCCATGTGCAGCAGCTGGGCACGCCCAAGGAGATCTATGACAATCCGGCCAACATGTTCGTGGCGGGCTTCATGGGCTCGCCCTCGATGAACCTCTTCCCCGCCCGCATCGCGGTGGAAAACGGACGCGCGGTGGCCATGGCCGGGCTGGCCGACGGCACCGAGGCCACCCTGCCCTTTCCCGAAGGCAAGGGGTTCGAGGCGCACGACGGCCGCGAGATCGTGCTGGGCCTGCGCCCCGAAGCGATCACCGACCGCGACGGTGCCGACCGCAACAGCCGTTCGGTGCAGATCGTCGAGGCGCATGTGGAAGTGACCGAACCGGCGGGCTCGGACACCTTTGTCGTCACCCAGCTCGGGGGCAAGGAGGTCACCGGACGGTTCCGCGCCGATGTGGATGTCCATGCCGGGCAAAGCTTCCCCTTTGCCATCAACATGGACAAGGCGGTGGCCTTCGATCCCGAAACCGAGCTGCGGATTTCCTGAATGCGCGCGGCGGCGGATATCGTGATCCTCGGCTCCGGGATCGGCGGAGCAACGCTCGCCGCCAGCCTGGCGCCGAGCGGCCGCCGCATCGTCATCCTCGAACGCGGCCACCATCTGCGCCCTTCGGAACATGATCGCGATCCCGAGGCGATCTTTGCGCGCGGCCATTACCGCCCGGACGAACAATGGCTCGACGGGGCCGGCCGCGCCTTCAACCCCGGCAACTACTACAATGTCGGCGGCAACTCGAAATTCTACGGCGGCGCGCTGATCCGCTATCGCGCCGAGGATTTCCGCCCCCTGCGCCACATCGGCGGCACCACGCCGGGCTGGCCGATCTCCTATGCCGATCTCGAACCATTCTATTGCGAGGCCGAGCGGCTCTACAGCGTGCGCGGCAAGACCGGAGACGACCCGACGGAACCGCCGCATGCCCGCGACTATCCCTTTGGCCCGGTGCCGCATGAACCGGTCATCGCCGATCTGCGCGACCGGCTGGCCGCGCTCGGCCTGCATCCGTCATCGGTGCCGCTGGCGGTCGATCTGGAGCGCTGGCTGTCGCGGGCCAGGACGCCCTGGGATGCCTTTCCCGACACCAATGGCGGCAAACGTGACGCCGAAAGCGCCGCGCTGACCCAGGCGCTGGCGCAGGACAACGTGACACTGCGCACCGGGGCGCGGGTCAGGCGGCTGCTGCGCGGCGCGGGCAACCGGCTGCGCGGTGTCGAACTGGAGAGCGGCGAGGTGATCGAGGCCGGCCTCGTCGCCCTGGCCGCCGGCGCGGTGCAGAGCGCCGCGCTGCTGCTGGCCTCGGCGGACGAGAGCTGCCCCACCGGGCTCGCCAATCGCTCCGATCAGGTCGGGCGCAATTTCATGAACCACAATTGCTCGGCGGTTCTGGCCCTGCACCCGCTGCGCAAGAACCCGTCGGTCTATCAGAAGACCCTTATGCTGAACGATTTTTACCTCACCGGCGGGCCCGGCGGCGAACCGCTGGGCAATATCCAGCTGCTGGGCAAGATCTCGGGTCCGATCCTGCGCGCCAGCTCCGGCCTGCCGGGGCCGCTGGCCGACTGGATCGCCGCCCGCTCGATCGACCTTTATGCCATGTCCGAGGATCTGCCCAACCCCGCCAGCCGGGTGACGCTGAAAAACGGGCAGATCGTGCTCGACTGGCAGCGCTCGAACATGCAGGCCCATGCCGCGCTGGTCAGCCGGCTCAAGCGGCTGCTGCGCAAGGCAGGCTATCCGGTGGTTGTGGCGAAACCCTTTGATCGGCGCACGCCGTCGCATCAATGCGGCACCGCGCGGATGGGCGATGACCCGGGTGCCAGCGTCACCGACAGCTTTGGCCGCAGCCACGACCACCCCAACCTCTTCATCACCGACGCCGCGCTCCTGCCGACCTCGGCCGCGGTGAACCCGGCGCTGACCGTAGCGGCGCTGGCGTTGCGGGCCGGGGCGCATCTGCGCCAGCACGATCTCGCGGGCTGACCACGCCCCAAACTCAGGAAGACCCCATGTCCAAAGGTTACGATTTCATCATCATCGGCGGCGGCTCGGCCGGTTCGGTCCTGGCCGGGCGGTTGTCCGAGGACGCCTCGGCGCGGGTGCTGCTGCTGGAAGCGGGGGGCAGCGACCGCCATCCCTTCTACCACCTGCCCGCCGGCTTCGCCAAGATGACCAAGGGCATCGGCTCCTGGGGCTGGGACACGGTTCCGCAGAAACACATGCAGAACAAGGTGTTCCGTTACACCCAGGCCAAGGTGATCGGCGGCGGCTCGGCGATCAACGCCCAGATCTACACCCGCGGCAATCCCCAGGACTACGACGACTGGCGACAGATGGGCTGCACCGGCTGGGGCTATGACGACGTGTTGCCCTATTTCAAGAAGGCCGAGGACAACGAGACCTACGAGAACGCCTTCCATGGCAAGGGCGGGCCGCTGGGGGTCAGCGAACCGCGCGCGCCGCTGCCGATCTGCGAGGCCTATTTCGAAGCCGCCGCCGCGCTTGGCATTCCGCGCAACCCCGACATCAACAGCGAAACGCAAGATGGTGTCTGCTATTACCAGCTGACCCAGCGCAATGTGCGGCGCTCCTCGGCGGCGATGGCCTATGTCACCCCGAACCGCGGGCGCCCGAACCTGACGGTCAAGCTTGGCGCGCAGGTGCGCAGGCTGCTGGTCGAGCGTGGCTGCGCCACCGGCGTCGAGATGATGGACGGCACGCGGCTGATGGCGGATCGCGAGGTGCTGCTCTGCTCCGGTGCCGTGGGCTCGCCACGCCTCTTGCAGCTCTCGGGCCTCGGACCGGCGGACCATCTGTCGCAGCTCGGCATCGACGTGGTGGCCGACCAGCCCGAGATCGGTGCGAACCTCCAAGACCACCTCGACCTTTACTGCATCAGCGAGCTGTCCGGCCCCTACAGCTATGACCGCTACGCCCGGCCGCATTGGGCGGCGCTGGCCGGGCTGCAATATGTCATGGGCCGCAAGGGGCCGGTGGCCTCGTCGCTGTTCGAGACCGGCGGCTTCTGGTACGCCGATCCCGACGCGCGTTCGCCCGACATCCAGTTCCACCTCGGCCTCGGCACCGGCATCGAACATGGGGTCGCCGCCATGCCGCAGGGCGGGATCACGCTGAATTCCTGCTACCTGCGCCCGCGCTCGCGTGGCACCGTCCGATTGCAGAACGCCGATCCGGCCAAGGCGCCGCTGATCGATCCGAACTATCTGCAAGACCCGCTGGATCGCGCGATGTCGATCCGCGGGCTGAAGCTGACGCAGGAGATCCTGTCGCAAGCCCCGCTGGCCAAATACATCCTGGCCGAACGCCTGCCCGGCCCGGATGTGAAGACCGATCAGGCGTATTTCGATTTCATCTGCATCCATTCCAAAACCTCGCACCATTGCGCGGGCACCTGTCGGATGGGGGTGGATGACGGCGCGGTGGTGGACACCCGCCTGCGGTTCAACGGCATCGAGCGACTGCGGGTGGTCGACAATTCGATCATGCCGACGGTGATCTCCTCGAACACCAACGCCGCCGCCATCATGATCGGCGAAAAGGCGGCAGAGATGATCAAATCAGACAACGGGATGAAAGCATGATCCGACACGTGGTATTGATCCGGTTCCAGCCGGAGGTGAGCGAGGCGAAGATCGCCGCACTGTTTGCCGAACTGAAAGAGATCGAGGACAAGCTGCCCGCCTGCCTCGGCATCACCGCCGGCAAGAGCGAAAGCCCGGAAAAGATGGAGCGCGGCTACATGCACGGCTTTATCGCCGATTTCACCGACTGGGACGGGTTGCAGGCCTATCAGGACCATCCTGATCATCAGATTGCCGGCGCCAAGCTGACCGAACACGCCCAGGGCGGCAAGGACGGCATTCTCTGTTTCGACCTGGAGGTCGCGGGCGCCTGAGCGGTCACGACTGGCGTTTGCCCTCGGACCGGCCTATGGCAGGTTGATCCGAGGAGAACGGCGGAAGAGCACAGAAATGACCCGCAGACCGACCATCATCGACGTCGCGCGCGAGGCGGGCGTGTCGAAATCGACCGTCAGCCTGGTGTTGCAGAACAGCGCCTCGGTGCGCGACGAGACCCGCAAGCAGGTGCGCGCCGCGATGGCGCGGATCGGCTATGTCTACAACCGATCGGCCGCCAACATGCGGTCTTCGAATGCCGGGCTGGTCGGGCTGGTGATCAATGATCTGCGCAACCCGTTCTTTACCGAATTCGCCACGTCCTTGCAGATGGCACTGGCGGACAAAGGGTATTCCGCCGTCATCGCCAACACCGACGAAGACCCGGGGCTGCAAGCCCAGGTGGTCGGCTCGATGATCGAACATGGTGTTTCGGCGCTGATCCTCTGCCCGGCCTATGGCGAGACGCGGGCGACCTTTGACGCCATCGCGCGCGCCGGAATTCCGGCGATGCAGATGCTGCGCCGGGTCGACGACCGGCTCGATCTCTTCCCCCTCACCGCGCCCGATTACGCCCGGGGCAGCGGCGAGGCGACTCGGCATCTGCTGGCCGGAGGCGCGCGGCAGGTGGCCTTTGTCGGCGGACTCGAGGGGCGGGCGGTGACGGAAGAGCGCCAGGACGGCTATCTGTCGGCGCTGGCCGAGGCCGGCATGACGCCGGTGATGCTGACCGGCCAGTCGACCCGCGAATTCGGCCGCGAGACGGCAAGACGGCTGGCCGAGACACATCCGCAGGTCGATGCCGCCGTCTGTTTCAACGATCTCGTCGCGCTGGGCATGCTGTCAGGCTTTCAGGAAGTGGGTCGCGACGTCGGGCAAGGCTTCCGCCTCGTGGGATTCGACGATATTTCCGAGGCGGCCCAATGCTTTCCCACGCTCACCTCGGTGCGCTGCGACATTGCCCGGATCGGCGCGCAGGCGGCGGAAACGGTGATCGGCTGGCTCGACAAAGGCACCCCGCCGCCGGGGGAAACCCGGACGCCGGTGAGCCTGGTGGTACGTCAGTCGAGCGGCGGCGACGGCAGGTCATAGATCGCCCCGGTCAGCCAGGCCGGCCAGTCGCGCTCGAAAAACGCCTTGGCCCCTTCGTCGAACGCCCGATTGGGTCGCGTGGCGACCGTCATCCTGCCGCCCGCCATCCGCAGGGTGATCTGGCTGGCCTTGTCGTCCTCGCGCTCGGGGCGGAAGCGCACGTCTTCCAGCGGGCCTTGGACCGACATCGGCAAAGCGGTGCCGGCCGGATCGCAGATTGCCCGCGCGCCCCGGCTGCCGCCGCCGGATGAGATGTAGTGATCGAGCGCCGCCAGCACCGCCTCCGAGGCCAGCGCCATCTGCTGCCATTGCAGCGCCCGGCCGGCCTCGCTGCTGCGGCCAAAGGCGATGCCCTGCGCCCGGATGCGCGCGTTCAAAGCGCGGGCATCCCGCAAGGCGGAGCGCACCTCTTCTGCGGTGCAGAGAATGCCGGCCGTGTCGCTCATCCGCGCCTGCACCTCGCGGCGCACCTCCTGCAACGGCACCCCGGTTTCCGGCCGCAACAGCGCGTCGATGGCCGCCACCGCCTCGGCCACGCCCGGAGCCAGGCCCTGCGCCGGCACCGAGGCACGCCCGGCCGCCGCGATATGTTCGGCAACCCGGGTGCCAAAGACCTGCCCGGCATTCAGTGCCGACCCGCCCGGCCGCGTGGCGCCATGGGTGCCCGCGGCCTCGCCCACCGCATAGACCCCGGCGAGATTGCTCCGCCCCCAGGGATCGACCGCGATGCCGCCGTTCATGTGCTGGTTGTTCACCGCGAATTCCAGCGGATCGGCGGCGATATCGACCTTGTAGCGGCGGTAAAGCTCGATCGCGAGCGGGTTCATGTGCCGCAGCCGGTCGATCGGCAGCGCCTGATCGGCCCCGGCATTGCGCAGGTAACCGCGCACGTCGTCATCCAGCCGGTCGAGGTCAAACGGTGCGTCGCCGGGCACCGGCAGAGGGTTGCGATTGAAGTCCATGAACACCCGCCGGCCCTTCTGCGTCTCGCGAAAGATCGCCAGGTCGACAAGGCTGGAGCGGAAATCGAGCATCCGCGCGGCATGGAACGGCCATTGATAGCCCTTGCGAAAGACGTTCGAGGCCAGTTCCTGCGTGCTGCGGTAATAGTCGGCGAGGAAATGGCGCTCCTGCCCGGCGTCGTCGAGCGAATAGATATGCGGGATGACCTGCACATAGGTGCCCGACAGGTTCCAGGGAAAACCCTCGCGCCGGGTGCCGATGCCGAACTGGCTCTCGGTGATGTTGACCAGCTCGAGCCCGGCCTCCAGCGCCAGCCCGAGCGAGCCGAAACAGCCGTTGGGAAAGACACTGTCGCGATAGAGCTCGCCCGGTCCCCCCGCCGCCAGCACCAGCGCCTCGCAGCGAAAGAGCGCGAGGCCCAGCGGATTCTGCTCTGACCGGTCCTTCGGGCGGATAGCGAGGAACCCGGTGACCCGATGGCCGTCGCTCAGGATGCGTACGGCGGTGGTCTGGTTGAAAAAGCCGATGCCCAGGCGGAGCGCCTCCTGTGCCAGCACCTTGACCATCAGCCGCGAGGTGCGCGGCCCGCAGCTGGTGGCGCGGCCGACCTCGTCATGGTCGGTCTGATAGCGCAGGGTGCCGCCCAACCCGTCCTGCGGCAGCGGAAGACCGAGAAATTGCAGCGAAGCCATCGCCCGGACCGAGCCCACCGCCTCGATATAGGCGGTGTCCTCGTCCATCGCGCCGCCCGAGCGGATGGCGCGGGCCATCTCCTTGAAATTGTCGCCCTGATCGGCGGTATTGGCGGTGTGCAAGGTCTGCTTGTCCGAGCCGGAACAGGCCGAGGTGCCGCCCCAGGCGCTCTGGCTGACGATGCTCACATCGCCACCGCGCCGCTTGAGTTCCACCGCCGCGCGCAGCCCCGCCGCACCGCTGCCCACCACCATGGCGCCGGCCCGATGCACCGGAATGACATGCCCGGCCAGCGACAGCTTGTCGTCGAAACCCGGCTCGGGCGCCAGACGCGGCATATCGACGTCGGTCAGCGCATCGAGGATGTCTTGCGGGATTGTCTGGGTCATTTCTGTCCGGCCTGACTGATCTATTGGAACGTTCCATTCAGACGTATTGAATGGCGCCGCTTCTGTCAAGACGCGACCTCGGCGGTGTCTGGCGCTGGACGATGTGGCGGCGCGGCCCTAGGCTGAGGCCATGACAAACAAGGTCGTTTCCGCCGCTGACGCTGCCGCCCTGATCCAGAGCGGCGATACCCTCACCACCTCGGGCTTTGTCGGCATCGGCGTGCCCGACGAATTGCTTGCCGCGCTCGAGGCGCGATTTCTCGAAACCGGCCAGCCGCGCGACCTTGGCCTCGTCTTTGCTGCCGGCCAGGGCGACGGAAAAAGCCGTGGCCTCAACCGGTTGGGCCATGAAGGGCTGCTGCGTCGGGTGGTCGGCGGGCATTGGGGACTGATCCCCAAGGTGGCGGCGCTGGCGGTGGCCGGCAAGATCGAGGGCTGGAACCTGCCGCAGGGCTGTATCAGTCAGCTCTACCGCGATATCGCGGCCGGCAAGCCGGGAATGCTGTCGAAGGTCGGGCTCGAGACCTTTGTCGATCCGCGCAACGGGGGCGGCGCGATCAACGATATCTCAACCGACCCGCAGCTGGACCTGATGCAGATCGGCACTGAGGAGATGCTGTTTTATCGGGCGCAGCGGCTGTCGGTGGCGCTGTTGCGGGGCACCACCGCCGACGAGGCCGGCAATATCACCATGGAGCGCGAGGCGCTGACCATCGACAACCTGGCGCAGGCGATGGCGGTGAAGAACGCCGGCGGCGTGGTGATCGTTCAGGTCGAACGGGTGGCCCGCGCCCGCACCCTGCCCGCGCGCGAGGTGCAGATCCCCGGCATTCTGGTGGATGCCGTGGTGGTGGCGCAGCCGGAACATCATGTGCAGACCTATGCCACCGGGTTTTCGCAGGGGTTCACCAACCGGATGCGCACCCCGGTCGGAGACATGCCGCCAATGCGGCTTGACGCGCGCAAGGTGATCGCCCGACGCTGCGCCTTCGAATTGCCGGTGAACGGTGTGGTCAATCTGGGCATCGGCATGCCCGAAGGCGTGGCCGCTGTCGCTGCCGAGGAAGGCCTGCTGGAGCATCTGACCCTGACGGCAGAGCCCGGGGTGATCGGCGGCCAGCCGGCCTCGGGCCTCGATTTCGGCGCGGCGGTCAACACCGACGCGGTGATCCCGCAGAATGCGCAGTTCGATTTCTACGACGGCGGCGGGCTCGACATGACCTGCCTCGGGCTGGCGCAGGCCGACCGGCTGGGCAACGTCAACGTCTCGCGCTTCGGGCCTCGGCTGGCCGGCGCCGGCGGCTTCATCAATATCTCGCAGAACGCCCGTGCGGTGGTTTTTGCGGGCACGTTCACTGCCAAGGGACTCGAGCTGGCGGTGGAGGACGGCGCGGTGCAGATCCGCCGCGAAGGCGCCTCGCGCAAGTTTCTGCGCGACGTGGAGCAGGTCACCTTTTCCGGTGCCCGCGCGGCGCGGCTGGGCCAGCCGGTGCTCTATGTGACCGAACGCTGCGTCTTCGAGCTGACGCCGGAGGGCCTGCGCCTGACCGAGATCGCCCCCGGCGTGGATCTCGACCGGGATATTCTCGGCCAGATGGAGGTGCGGCCGATTGTCGGCGAAGTGGCAATGATGGACGCCCGCATCTTTCGGCCTCGCGAGATGGACCTGCGCACCGATCTGCTGCATCTCGACCTGCCGGATCGCGTGGCGCTGGATGCCGCCTCCAGCCAGCTTTTCCTCAATTTCGAAAAGATGCGCCTGCGGTCGCAGGCCGAGGTGGACCGCGTCGGCCGTCTTGTCGAAGAGCGCTGCGCGCCGCTCGGCCGCAAGGTCGACGTGGTGGTCAACTACGACGGCTTCCGCATCGACGAGGCGCTGGAAAAGCCCTGGGCGCGGATGGTCGCAGATCTGCACGCGCGCTTTTACGCCAAGGTCTCGCGCTATTCCGGCTCGGCCTTCATGCGGATGAAGCTGGGCGAGGTCTTCCCAGAGGCGCGCACCCATATCTACGAGACGGCCGAACAGGCCCGCGCCTATCTTGAGGGCTGAGGGCCCTGCCCGGCCTGCCGGGGTCCGCCCCGCCCGGCGTCAATATTGCATGTAGACCGTGCGTTTCTGCAAAAAGCCCTCGAGGCCGTGAATGCCGTCCTCGCCGCCGAGGCCAGAGCGTTTGTGGCCGTTGTGATAGCCCTGCACATAGCCCGAGATCCCCTTGTTGAGAAAGATCGTGCCGGTCTCCATCTCGTGGATGGCGCGCATGTAGCTGCCGGCGTCGCGGGTCCAGAGATAGGCCGAGAGCCCGTCGGGGCGTGCATTGGTGATGCGAAGCGCGTCGTCCAGCCCGCCGATGCGCACCACCGGCATGACGGGGCCGAATATTTCCTCGGAAACGGCCGGCGTGTCGGCCTGGGCGTCGAGCAGGATGGTCGGCTCGTACCAATTGCCGCTGGCGAAATCGCCGCTGCCGCGTTTGCCGCCCAGCGCGACCCGTGCGCCCGCATCGACGGATTGTGCCACCAGCGCCTCGATCCGGCTCAGCGCGCCCTCGGTCGAAACCGGGCCCATGCCCGCATCCTGCATCGGGTCGCCCAGCTTCACCTGCGCGGCGCGGGCAAGCAATTTCTCGGTAAAGGCCTCGGCCACGCTGTCCTCGACCAGCACGCTTTCGTTGCAGATGCAGACCTGTCCGGCATTGGCATATCGCGCCACCACCGCCGCCTCGACCGCCGCATCGAGATCGGCGTCCTTGAGCACGATGAACGGCGCATTGCCGCCCAGTTCCAGCGACAGCGCCGCAAGGTGCTGCGCCGCCGCCGCCGCGATGGCCTGGCCGGCGCGGGTCGATCCGGTAACGCTGACCAGACGGGTCGCGGGATTGGAGACCAGCGCCGCGCCCAGCTCGGCCCCGCCGCCGGTGACCAGCCCGACAACGCCCGCCGGCAGGCCGGCGTCGCGCACCAGCCGGCAGAATTCGCTGCCGGTCACCGGGGTCGCCTCATGCGGTTTGATCACCATGACATTGCCGGTCACCAGCGCCGGCCCGAGCTTGCGCCCGATCAGGGCGAGCGGATAATTGTAGGCGCAGATGCCCAGCGTCGTGCCATAGGGGACGCGGTAGATGAACAACTGTTCATTGGGCAGGTCAGAGGGCAGGATCTCGCCCTGGATGCGCCGCGCGGCCTCGGCGGCATAGGTCATGTAGCGGATGGTATCGTCGACCTCGGCCCCGGCCTCGGCCAAGGGCTTGCCCTGCTCCATCACCAGCAGCCGGGCGAAATGGTCGCGTTCGGTGCGCAGGGCCTCGGCGACGCGATAGATGTATTCGGCACGTTTGACCGAAGGCAGCGCCGCCCAGTCGCGGCGGGCGGCCTCGGCGGCGTCGATCGCGCGGCGGGCATCCTCGGGGCCGCATTCGGGCACCTCGGCCCAGACCGCGCCGGTCGCCGGATTGCGCACGGGCCGACGGTCGCCGCCGGCGGCATCGGTGAACTCATTGGCGATGAACGCCTGATAATAGGTGGTCATGTCGGTGTCCTTTTGGATGGGGTGCGGCGCGGGCGGGCGGCTAGTGCCCCTGCCCCGCGCCGGCCATGTCGGCCAGCATCCGGTCCTTGTCGAAACCGGGATAGGCATATTCCGAGACCGTCGCACCCTGGTAGAGGGTGAGCACGCGGTCGGCGAGCATGATGACCTCGTCGATTTCATACGACAGGATCAGGATGCCGACGCCGCGGCCGGCGAGGTCTTCGATAATGCGGTAGATGTCGGCCTTGGCGTGAACGTCGATGCCGCGCGTCGGCTCGAGCAGGATCAGCAGTTTCAGGTCCGGGTCGAGCCAGCGGGAAAAACAGATTTTCTGCTTGTTGCCCCCCGAGAGAAAGCGGATCTCCTGTTCCGGCGAGGAGGTCTTGGTCGAGGTGTCGCGGATCGCCTTGTCGACCAGCGCGTCGATCCGGCGGCCGTCAATCAATCCGGCCTTCACCGATTTCTCCAGATAGGGCAGCGCGATGTTGTCGCGCACGGAGAGTGGCGGCAGGATGCCGTTCTTGTCGCGGTTTTCCGTCACCAGCCCCATGCCGTCGGCCACCGCCTGCGCCGGGCCGCGTCCTGGCTTCAATGGCTGGCCGAAATAGGAGATCTTGCCCGCGTAACTGCCGTCCAGCCCAAAGATCGCCTTGGCCAGTTCCGGGGCGCCGCAGCCGCGCAGCCCGGTCATCACCACGATCTCGCCTTCATGGACATTGAAGGAAATGTCCTCGTAGGCACCGAGATGGGTGAGGTTTTCCACCGTCAGGATGGTCTTGCCGGTGATCTCCTTGTGCGGTTTGACGAAATGGTCGAGCTCGGCGCCGGTCATCGACCGGATGACATGATCCTCGGACGAGGCGGCGGTGCGTTCCGACAGTACGATCACCCCGTCGCGCATCACCGTCACCTGTTCGGCAATGCTGAAGATCTCGGGCATGTGGTGCGAGATATAGATGATGGCGATGCCCTCTTCCTTCATCTTGCGGATGAAGTCGAACAGCATCTCCTTGTCCTCTTCCGACAACGCCGAGGTCGGCTCGTCCATCACGATCAGCCAGGCGTCCGACATCAGCGCGCGGATGATCTCGACGATCTGCTTTTCGCCCGAGTTCAGGTCGGCCACCTTGCGGTTGGGGTCGAGCGTCAGCCCGAAGCGATCAAGCTGGGCCCGCACCTGCCGCGCCATTTTACGCTTGTTGACGAAGGGCGTGGCGCCGTGGCGCAGCTCGCGGCCGAGGAAGATGTTGCCCGCCACGGTCAGCTCGTTGATCAGCGACAGCTCCTGGTGGATCATCGCGATGCCACGGTCTCCGGCGTCCGAGGGCGCGGCGATCTCGACTTTTGCGCCGTCGATCTCGATCACGCCTTCGTCTTTCTGATAGACGCCGCCGAGGATCTTCATCAGCGTCGATTTCCCGGCGCCGTTCAACCCCACCAGCGCATGCACCTCGCCCGCCACGCAGGTAAAATTCACGTTGTCGAGGGCGCGGGTGGCGAAAAAGCTCTTGCCGATGCCCTTCATGTCGAGCCGTTTGGTCATTGCGCGTTCCTCCGCTGTACCAGCGTGTCGAGCAGCACCACGCCCAGCAGGATCATCCCCTTGATCAGGCTCTGCAAATAGGGATTGGTGCCGGTCAGTACGAGGCCGTTGATGATGATGCCGTAGAGCAGGACGCCGAGGATTGTGCCGAGCAGCCGCCCGCGACCGCCAAAGAGCGAGGTGCCGCCAAGGATCACCGCGGTGATGGCGTCGAATTCGAGGTAGAGCCCCGCCCAGGGCTGCCCCGAGGAGACGCGGCCGACGGTGATGATGGCCGAGAGGCCCGCCAATGCGCCCGAGAGGACATAGACCCAGACCAAGGTGCGTTCCGGCCGGCGGCCCAGCACGAAGGCGGTGTTGATATTCGACCCGGCGGCATAGACATCGCGGCCGAAAGTGGACTTGTAGAGCAGCACCGAGAGCGCGACGAAAACCAGTGCGACAAAGGGGATGACCACCGGCATGTTGCCCCAGCTCACCCCGCCCAGCCAGAGGAAGGCGGCGTCGGAGACATTGATCGAATCCGCATTATAGATCACCAGCGCCATGCCCCGGGCCAGCGCGTAGGTCGCCAGCGTCACCATGAAGGCCGAAAGCCTCAGCCGCCCGATGAAAACGCCGTTGATCGCGCCGATCGCCATGCCGGCGGCGACGGCGGCGGCAAACCCGATGGGGGCCGAACCGGTGGCGGTCAGCGCCACCACGCCCACCCCGCCGGAAAAGGCGACGTTGGAGCCGACCGAAAGGTCGATGCCGCCGGTCAGCATGATGAAGGTCATGCCCATCGACAGCAGGAACAGCACCGCAATGGAGCGCAGCAGGATGCCGATATTGGCCAGCGAATAGAAATTTTCGTTGGCGATGCCGAAGCCCACCGAGGCGATGACGATCAGCAGGATCAGGAACAGGTAGCGCTGGGTCAGGCTGTCGAGCTTGAAGCCCGGCCGTGACGGCGTCGTGGCGGTGGCTGTGGTCATGGTCTCTCCTCCCCGGAAGGGGACGGCCCCGGCTGGGGGCCGCCCCGGTCGTGTCGTTACTTCACCGAATCCGGGCCGAACTCGAGATAGCCCTTGGCGGCCACGTCGAGCGCCTGATCGACGTAATAGACCTGCACGTCCTCGGGAAAGCCGTTCGCCAGTGCCAGCTTGTGGTTCTCTTCGCTCATCACCAGCGGGGTGAAGAAGTCATAGACCTTGTCCGGCGTCTCGCCCTTGTGGATGCGATAGGCCATCTGCACGAAGTTCCAGCCCTCGCGGGTGCCCGACAGCAGGATATCGGCCTTGACCGGCCCGTCCTGCATCTGTTGCAGGATCGGGATGTCGCCGTCATAGCCAAAGAACTCCAGGTCCTTGCCCGAGTTGGTGGCGATGGCAATCGAGGGGTACATATACGCGTCGGTCACGCCCGAGATGGCATCGAGGTCCGGATATTGCGTCATCCAGTTCTCGGCAATCGACTGCGCCTTGACGGTGTCCCAGTCGGCGGGCTGTTCGGCCACCACCTCGACATTGTCGCACGAGGCGATACCCTTCATGATGCCTTCGCGCCGCGCCTCGCCCGACGGGTTGCCCGCCTGCCCCAGCATCACGGCCACCTTGTAGGCCTCTCCGCCCGACAGCGCGCACATCGCCATGCCCTGATTGGTGCCATTGGCCACGTCGCCCAGGGTAAAGCTGTAGTCCGCGCTTTCCATCGGCGAATGCACGGCGACCCAGGTGATGCCCGCCTCCTGCGCCTTGGCCACCAGCGGCTCAAACGCATCGACGTTGATGGCGTTGACGAACATCACATCGGGCTTTTCGTTGATCGTCACTTCGGTCTGCTGGATCATCTTTTCCAGCGAGCCTTCAGCCGAGAGCCAGCGGCCGGTGATCTCGATCTCCTCGAAGGCGTCGTCATAGGCTTCGATGGCGTCCTCGAACCCCGAGAGCCAGGCGACGTGATAGGGCGCGACATGGCCATCGTTGATGAACACGATGTCGAGCTTGCCTTCGTCGGCCAGCGCGCCGCCGGCCAGCCCCGTGGCCAGCGCAAGCGTGCTGGCGAATGTCCGTTTGAAAGTCATCTGTAGTCTCCTCCTTGTTGATTGGTCTTTGGTAATTTCGCGGGTCAATGCGCCTCGACCTGCCGCGACTGCCAGAGCAGCCAGTTGGCCCCCAGCGCGGCCAGAATGACCGCCCCCTTGAACACCTGGTGCCAGACGTCCTCGACGTTGAGCAGGTTGAGCGCGTTGTTGATGACGCCGATGAACAGCAGGCCCCAGAAAGCGCCGCCAATGGTGCCGCGCCCGCCCAGGATCAGCGTGCCGCCGATGATGATCGCGGCGATGCCGTCGAGCAGCAGGCCGTTGCCGTCCAGCCCCGGCTGCACGAACCCCATGCGCGAGGACAGGACGATCCCCGCCAGCCCGCTGCACAGTGCCGAGAACATGAACACCCCGATCTTGACCCGGTCGACATCGATGCCGGCGAGGCGGGCGTTTTCCTCGGAATTGCCGATGGCGATCACATAGGCGCCCCAGCGGGTGTGGTTGTAGACCACATAGGCCAGCACGAAGAGCGCCACGAGGAACAGGAACGACCAGTAGAGCCCCATGAACTTGCCGGCGCCAATGAAGCGGAAGAAATCGCCCATCAGGAAAATCTGTTGCCCGCGCGGGATGATCAGGCCCGAAAGCCCCTGCGCGCTGAACAGCATGGCGAGCGTGACGATGAAGGCCGGTAACTTGAGCTTGGCCACCAGCACCCCGTTGAAGAAGCCCAGCGCCAGCGAGCAGACGATCACCGCGACAATCCCGCGGGCGACGCCGCCCGTGAGGCCGAAGAACACGCCCAAAACGATGGCAAAGAGCACCGATCCCATGCCCATCGACAGGTCGATATTGCCCGAGACCACGACAAAATACTGCCCCAGCGCGATCAGCCCGATGGGCACGATCTGGCGCGAGATGGCCGACATGTTGTCGAGGCTCAGAAAGCGCGGGCTGATCAGATAGAACAGCACACAGAGCGCGAGGGTCACGAAGATGATGTTCCTTTCGCGCAGCAGTCGTCCGAAGTTGGGCATATCTGTCATCCTTCTCATAGCCGCCCCAGCACCATCTCGGCGCAGCGGTCGCCCAGCACCATGGCGGGCGCATTGGTGTTGCCGGCAGGAATGTCGGGCACGGCGGACATGTCGCAGACGCGCAGCCCCTCGACGCCCCGCACCCTCATGCGCGCATCGAGCACCGCCATCGGATCGCCATCGGCGCCCATTTTCGCGGTGCCGGCGGGGTGGAAATTGGTCTTGACCACGCGGCGGCAATGGTCGCGCAGCGCGGCGTCGGAATAGTCTGTGGGCGCCACGACCTCGGCAATCCGGTCGGCCAGCGGCGACTGGTTCATGGTCTCGCGGAAATAGCGCAACCCCTTGACCATCTCGTCCATGTCGCGTTCGTCCGACAGGAAGTTGGGGTTCACCAGCGGCATGTCTTCGGGATTGGCCGAGGCCAATTTCACATCGCCCGTCGACCGCGGCTTGAGCAGCACCATCTGGATCGAGACGCCGTAATCCTCGGGGATGGTCCTGGCCTGCGCGTCATTGAGATACATCACCGGGATGCAGTAGGCCTCATGCGTGGGCAGCGCCTCGGGATCGGTTGGGTTGACGAAACAGGCGGCCTCGAGCCCGGTGGTGGTGATGCGGCCCCGGCCGAAGAGTTTGAACTCCATGCCGTTGCGCAGCATGTTCCAGCCGCGATCCTGCTTGAAATAGCCGTAGTTTCCATTCGCGCGCGCGACGATCGAAACGTCGGGGTGATCCTGAAGGTTCCGGCCGATGCCCGGCATGTCCTGCACCACGTCGATGTCATGGTCGCGCAGGTGATCCGCTGGGCCCAGCCCCGAGAGCATCAGCAGCTTCGGCGTGATCAGCGCCCCCGCCGAAAGGATCACCTCCCCCGCGCAGCGCGCGGTGTGCTCGGTGCCGGATTTGTCGCGATAGACCACACCCACCGCGCGGCCATCCTGGATCAACACGCGCTGTACCGTGCTTCGCAGGCGGATCGTCAGCTTCGGGTTGTTCTTGATCGGATCAAGAAAGGCATAGGCCGCCGAAACCCGTTGGCCCCGATCATAGGTGAACTGGAAGAACCCGGCGCCGCGCTGGCTCTTGCCGTTGAAATCCGGGTTGAACGGCTCGCCCTGCGCCTGAAGCGCCTGCACGAACCATCGCGCCATATCGTCGATATGCCCCGGGTCCGAGACCGTCAGCGGCCCGTCGCAGCCATGCAGATCGTCGTTGAACTTGCGGTTGCCCTCAAGCCGCTTGAAATGCGGCAGAACCGCGTCCCAGCCCCAGCCGATGGCGTCGTTGTTGCCGCGCAGCCCTTCGTGCCAGGCGTCGTAATCCTGCGGCCGGCCGCGCACATAGGCCTGACCGTTCACGGTAGAGCCCCCGCCCAGCACGTTGCCCTGCGGGATCTCGGTCTGGCGCCCGCCAAGCTGGGACTGCGGGGTGGATTTGTGGGTGCGAAAGAACTTGGAGCCGTTCTTGAGCAGTTTGAACACCCCCGGCGGCATGTCGAGCAGAGGATGGCGATGGTGATACCCGCCTTCGAGCAGCAGCACCTTGGCGCCCCCCTCGACCAGCCGTGCGGTGGCCACGCTGCCCGCCGATCCCCCGCCGATCACGATATGATCGAAAGTCTCCATCATCCCCCTCCCCAGGAAAGTCGCCCTCCCCTCATTTTTGGTATTACCAAAATATGAGAAACTTGTGCCAAACGCCCGACATTCCGTCAATAGCCGTCGTTTTCGATATTTTTTGTAAGACTAAATAGATTTGCCTGTCAGGCCCTCTCCCAGCAACAATATCTTGCCGAAGGCCTTGCCGGCCGCCATATGCGCCAGCGCGGCCCCGGTCTGATCCAGCGGGTATTCCGCCGCCGTCAGTGCCTCGAAATTCACCGCGCCGGATTCGATCAGCTGCACCGCTTCCTCGAATTCGCGGTTGAACTGAAAGGAGCCGAAAAGCTCGATTTCCTTGAGCATCACCAGATGCAGCATCACCCGGGCCTCACGCAGCTGGATATTCGACAGGATCGATACCCGGCCCTTCTGGCGCACCGCCTTGAGCGCGGTGTTGAAGGCCGGGATCGCGCCCGAGGCCTCGACCACCACGTCAAAGCGCTTCTCGATGTCGGCGTCCGCGATCCGGTCGGCCAGAAGCCCCTCGCCGGCGCCGGCCTTGCGCGCGACCTCGACCGCACCGGGCCGCAGATCGAGCGCCGTGACTTGCGCGCCCTGTGCCGCCGCGCCGGCAATCGCCAGGAGCCCCATCGGCCCGCAACCCGTCACCAGCACCTTGTCCCCCGCGCCCACGCCGCCCTTGTTCAGCGCGTGCAGCGCACAGGCCATCGGCTCGGCAAAGGTCAGGTGGCGCGGGTTCACATCTTCGGCCACCGGGCGGCAGCAGCGCGCCGGGTGGTCGATCACATCGCGGAAAAAGCCGTCCAGATGCGGAACGGTGGTGGCCGAACCGGGGAATTTCTTGGCGGTGCAGAGGTTTTCCTCGCCCCGCTTGCAGGGATCGCAGCTCTGGCAATTCATGATCGGGTTGAGCGCAACGAGCTGGCCCCTGCGCAGCCTCGATCCGTTCGGATCCTCCACCCAGGCACAGGCTTCGTGGCCCAGAGTCACCGGATTGTGCAGCTCGAACCCGGCATTGGCGAAATGCGCGTAGTAATGCAGATCGGTGCCACAGAGGCTGGCAACCGCAAGGCGCAGGCGGACATGGCCGTTTGCGATCTCTTCGGGCGGCGATTGGGGGCCGGTGGCAACACTTTCGGCGGCGGTCAGGCGGGTCTGGACAAAGCTCATGACGGTTCCTTCAAAATCCGATGGCATAGCCGCCGTCGACCGGCAGGTTGACGCCGTTGACATAGGCCGCCTGGTCTGAGGCGAGATAAAAGATGGCATTGGCCACATCCTCGGGCTGGCCAAAGCTGTGGGTCGGGATGCGGCTTTCGATCCTGTCGCGGCGCGCCGGGTCTTTCGCCAGCACGGCGCGGGTCATGTCGGTATCGATGAAACCCGGGCTGACGGCATTGCAGCGGATGCCAAACTGCGCCGCATCCACCGCGACGGAACGGGTCAGCCCGACAACGGCGGTCTTGGCGGTCACATAGGCCGCGGCCGAGGGCAGCGCCATGATCCCGCCCATCGACGAGACGTTGACGATGGCGCCGCCGCTGTCCTGATGCAGGCTGACATAGCGCCCGCAGGCCGCGAACATGGCGCGCACGTTGATGTCGAGCACCTGGTCGAGCGCCTCCGGCGGCACCTCCCAGATCGGCTTCTTGAAATGCACGCCGGCGTTGTTAACCAGCGCCGCGATCGGGCCGGCGCCGGCATGGATCGCAGCCAGCCAATCGGCCGCCCGATCGGCGGCAATGTCGCATTCGTGGAAATGCGCCCCCTGCCCCAGCGTGTCGAAATCGGCCCGGCTCCGGGCCACCACATGCACCTCGAACCCGGCTTGCAGGAAACGCCGCGACTGGCTGAGGCCCAGCCCCTTGTTTCCCCCGGTGATGACGGCAATCGGCATGGCTCAGGCCTCGCAAAGATGATGGTGATAGAGTTGGTTGATCCGCGCGAGGAACTGCTCCTCTGGGATCGCCCTGCGAAAGAAATCCGGCATGATCGCACAAACCTCGTCGACAAAATCCAGAAACCAGATGTCGCGCGGCCGGGTCCAGGCGTTGTCGATGGTGTGAAAGCCGCCCTTGAAGAAACCGGCAACTGCCGGGTTCTCCGCCTGCGCCAGCCAGGTGTGGCGGTTGGCGGGCTGGCCGTTGTTGTCCAGGTAGACGCCGGATTGCACCTCGGGCGAGGTGATCCATTGCGCGAAACCGATGGCGGCCTCGGGGTGCCGCGACTTGGCGGACACGCCGATCCCGGCGCCCCCGAGGATGCTGCGCGCGCGGGAATGCCCGGCGCAGAGCGGCAGATCGAAATAGCCCACGGGATGCGGGCGAAATCCGGGGCGGGCGTAGTTGACGTATCCGAACAGGCAGGGCGACAGGGCGAAATCATCGGTGGTCGAGAGCACCTCCAGCGCGCCGATCGGGTTCATGTCGACCTGCTCATCCGGCCCGAGATTGTAGAGCGCGCGCAGAACCCCGAGCGCATAGAGTCCATTGTCGTCAGAGACGAAATGCGCCGGGCCCACCGGCATCACCGCACCCCCGCGCCCGGCGACAAGCGTCATCAGCATGTCGAAGGCATCGACCGGCAGCAGCGGCGTCAGCGGACGGAAGCGCGCGGCCTCCCCGCCCAGGAAATCCTCCCAGTGGCGCGGCAGATCGGGGCCCAGATCGGGGCGATAGGCCGCCATCTGGCAGGCCGCATCCACCGCATAGGCCCAGCATTTGCCGTTCCAGAAATAGCTCTCTGCCGACCCACCCAGCGAGGCCGAGGCATCTTGAGGCATCGGCAGCGACAGCAGCGCGCCGGTTTCGGCAATCTGGCCGACGTGCGGATGGTCGAGCACGATGAAATCGTAGCGCTCCGCCATCTCGGCAATCGGCGCATCGGCAAAGGCCTGAAGCGACCGCTTGTCCCAGACGATCTCGACGCCGGTCTCGGCGCGAAACACTTCTGACGCGGCGACAACCGGGTCGAAGCCCCGCGGATGATCCCAGGTCATGCCCCTCAATTTCATGCGCTTGCCCTCCCGATTCTGCGGCTTGCCTTCTTGCTTGCCGAATCCGGATTCTATTTTCAAGTATCAAAATTACTTCTAAATTTGAAATTCCTGTGTTATCCCAGACTCGGAAACGGCGCAGACACTGCCGCCGACCACCGAATCGGAGGAGGAAAATTCATGACTTTTCAACTTATTGGCCGCGCTTCCCGCCTGATCGGCATTGCCGGCCTCGCCCTGGCCCCCTTGGCGGCCGGAGCGGCGGAATACACCTTTCGGCTTGCCCATGTGACCTCGGACAAGGAGCCGATCCAGCAGGCGATGGAAGAGTTCGCAAAGAACGTGGAGACCCGCACCGACGGCGCGGTGGCGATCCAGATCTTTGCCAACGCGCAGCTCGGATCGAACCCGGAAGTCTTTGAGCAGATCCGCGCAGGCGCGCCGATCATCTCGATCTCCGACCCCGGCTATCTCAGCGATTTCGTGCCCGATTTCGGCGTTCTGGGCGGGCCCTACCTGATGGATGATCCCCGCGATTTCACCAAAATCGTGGAAAGCGACCTGTATACCGAGATGAAGGACCGGCTGCGCAGCGAATCCGGCATCGAACTGCTGTCTCTCAACTGGCTGTTCGGCGCGCGCCACATGCTGGCCGACAAGGCGATCTCCAGCCCCGCGGACACCGAAGGCATGACCTTCCGCACCCCGCCCAACATCATGTGGGTGGAAACCTTCAACGCCATGGGTGCGCGCCCGACGCAGGTCGCCTGGGGTGAGGTCTATTCGGCGCTGTCCGCCGGCGTGGTCGATGGCGCCGAGGCGCCCCTGCCCTCGATCCACGGCGCCAAGCTGCACGAGACCAAGGAAACCATCTCGCTCACCGGCCATTTCAAGGGCTTCACCGGGCTGATGATGAACGCCGATCTCTTCGCTTCGTTGCCCGAGGACATCCAAACCGTGCTGGACGAAGAGGCCAACAAGGCCGGTGTCTTCATGACCGACGTTATGCTGAACTCGGAAGAAGAGTGGATTTCCAAGCTCGAGGCCGAAGGCGTCACATTCAACCGCGACGTCGACATCGCGGCCTTCCAGGACGCCACGGCCGAAGTCTATACCAAATTCCCGGACTGGTCCGAAGGCCTGTACGACCGCGTGCGCGCAATCCTCGACAACTGAGGAAGGCCCCCGGTCCGGGCCAGATGCGGCCCGGGCCAACCAAGGGAGGAGAGATCATGCAGAACCTTGCCAAATGGGTCCGGCGGGCCGAGAATCTGGTGTCCTTCACGGCGCTGGCGGTGCTGACCGGCTCGGTGCTCTGGGGTGTCTTGACGCGCTACGTCACCGAACGCCCGGCGGTCTGGACAACCGAGCTCTCCGGCATCCTTTTTACCTGGGTGGTCTTTATCGGCGCGATGACCGCCCATCAGGAAGGGCGGCACATCCGGGTGACCCTGCTGATCGATCTCCTGCCCGCTGCGGCCCGGCGCGCGCTGCGCAAGCTGGCCGACAGGCTGGTGCTGGCCTTTCTCGCCTATGCCGCCTGGCTGAGCTTTGTCATGATGCAGAAGGGCGCGACGCGGCCCTCGCCGGTGCTCGATATTCCGTTCTCCTGGGTCTACCTCGCCACGCTGCTCGCCTTTGTCGGCATGTCGCTGACCTCGGCCCTGCGGCTGTTGGGCCTGATGGACCCGCCGCCGGTCGACGCGCTGGAGGATGTGGTATGAGCCTCGCGCCCGTCCTGATCCTGCTGCTCGGCATCGCCATCGGCATTCCCGTCGCCTTCGCCATCGGCATGGCGGGGCTCTCCTTCTTCCTGATTTCCGGCGCCATGCCGCCCGAGATCTTCATCCAGCGCATTGTCGCCGTCACCCATTCTTTTCCACTGCTGGCGGTGCCGCTGTTTGTCATGACCGGCGTCGTGATGAACTACGCCGGCATCACCAGCCGCATGATGAGCTTCGCCGAGGCGATGACCGGCCATTGGAAAGGCGGGCTGGCGCAGGTCAACGTGCTGCTCTCGACGCTGTTGGGCGGTGTCTCGGGCTCGGCCAATGCCGATGCGGCGATGCAGTCCAAGGTTCTGGTGCCCGAGATGACGAAGCGCGGCTATGATCCGGCATTTTCAACCGCCGTCACCGCGTCCTCCTCGATCATCTCGGTGATCATTCCGCCGGGGATCGGGCTGATCCTCTACGGCTTCATGGGCGATGTGTCGATCGGGCGGCTGTTTCTCGCCGGGATCGTGCCGGGGGTACTGATCTGCGCCGCGATGATGGGCGCGGTGGCCCTGCGCGCCCGCCAGCTCGACCTGCAACCGGCGTATGAGGCGCCCCTGCCCTGGGTCGGCCGCGGCCGCGCCTTTCGCGGCGCCTTCCTGGCGCTGCTGGTGCCGGTGGGCATCGTGCTGGGCATCCGGCTGGGCTATTTCACGCCGACCGAGGCCGGCGCGATGGCGGTGCTTTTCGCGGTCGTCGTCGGGCTGGTGCATGGCGACCTGAAGCTTTCCCACATTCGCCCGATCCTGGAGCAGACGATGCAGGCGACGGCGGTGATCCTGCTGATCATCTGCGCCGCCAACGCCTTTGGCTTCTACATGACATGGGAGCGGATCCCGGCGCAGGTCGCCGAAGCGATGCTGGCCCTGACCCAGAACCCGCTGCTGCTGCTCCTGCTGATCAACTTGCTGCTGGTGCTTGCGGGCATGTTCATCGAAGGCTCGGCCGCGCTGATCCTGCTGACGCCGATACTGGTGCCGGTGATCACCAAGGTCGGCATCGATCCAGTGCATTTCGGTGTCGTCATGGTGTTCAACCTGACCGTCGCCGGTGTCACCCCGCCGCTCGGCACGCTGATGTTCACCACCTGCTCGATCACCGGAGTGCGGATCGCCGATTTCATCCGCGCCTGCGCCCCCTTCTACCTGGTGCTTTTCGGGATGCTCTTCGTGCTCACCTATCTTCCGCAGCTCTCGCTCTGGCTGCCCAACCTGCAATTCGACGGAGGCCCGCAATGACTCAGGACACCGACAGCAGCGTGGATTTCGCTTGCGACGGACATGTCGCCGAGATCACGTTGAACCGCCCCGCCAAGCACAACGCGCTGACGCCGCAGATGTATCGCCAGATCGGCCAATGCTGCGCCGAGGCGAACGAGACCGCCGCCGTTCATGTGGTGATCTTTCGCGGCGCGGGCGACCGCGCCTTCTGCGCCGGTTCCGACATCAAGGCGCTGGAGGGTTATGAGGATTTCTGGGCCTGGCGCAACCGCCTCGATTACATCCCGCCGATCCTGTCGCTGCGCAAACCCGCCATCGCGGCGGTCAAGGGCTGGGCCCTGGGCGGCGGGCTGGAAATCGCGCTGGCCTGCGACCTGCGCGTGGTGGCCCGCTCAGCGGTCTTTGCCGCGCCCGAGGTGCGGCTCGGCTGGAATGGCGCCGGCGGCGCCGCGCAGCATCTGACGCGGATGTGCGGCCAGGGCCAGGCGATGCGGCTGCTGCTGACCGGGGATCGCTTCGACGCCGAAGAAGCGGCGCGGATCGGCATGGTCGAATACCTCGTCGCACCGGGCGAAGAGCTGGAGCGCGCGCGCGCCATCGCCGGCCAGATCGCGGGACACGCGCCGCACGCCACCCAAGGCGTCAAGGCGGCGGTGCGCGGGGCGATGGATCTGAGTCTGGAACAGGGGCTGCGCAACGAAAATGAACTGATGTCCCTCTGTTTCGCCAAGGCGCAACAGGCCAAGATGCGCGCCAGGCAATCAGGGGACACCAGATGAACAAACCTGCGGCAAATGACGCGACCAAGAAAGCCAAATCCTCGGTTCCGGCGGTCGAAAAGGCGCTCGACGTGCTGGAACTGCTGACCGACCGGTCGGGCGGCCTGACGATGAACGAGATCGTCGATGCGCTGGGCCGAACCATGGGCGAAATCTATCGCGTCGTGGTCTATCTCACCGAACGCGGCTACCTGCATCAGGATCCGCGCACCAGCCGTTATGCGCTGACGCTGAAACTGTTCGAGCTGTCGCACCGGCACGACCCTACCGAACGGCTGATCCATGCCGCCCTGCCGCTGCTGGAACGGATTGCCGCGCGCACCAGCCAATCCTGTCATCTCGGTGTCCTAAACCGCGACAACGTCCTTGTGCTCACCTCGGTGCAAAGCCCCCTGCCCGCCGGCTATGCGGTGCGCACCGGCGCGCTGTTTCCGGTCAGCCAGACCAGCTCCGGCCATGTGATCCTCGCCTTCTCGCCCGAGGACGTGCAGGACCGCCACATCGCCCGCCAGCCCGAAGACCAGCGCGCGGCGCTGGCCCGGCGCCTCGCCCGCATCCGCCAGAACGGCTTCGAGGATACGCCCAGCACGATGATCACCGGCGTGCGCAACCTCTGCGTGCCGGTCTTTGACACGCGCGGCGTCACCGCCGCCATTACCTCGGGGTTCATCGGCCAGATGGGCGACGCGCCCAGCGCCGAAGACGCCCTCGCCACAATTCGCCTCACCGCGCTCGAACTGTCGCGTTCGCTGGGCTTTCTGCCCGACGCCAGCCCATTCGGCGCCGCACTTACCTCATGACACAAAGGACCTGACCCATGACCGATCTTCCGCTCTCCGGCCTGCGCGTGCTGGATTTCGCGCAATTCCTTGCCGGCCCGGTGGCGGCGCTGCGGCTGGCCGACCTGGGGGCGGAGGTGATCAAGATCGAACGGCCCCAGGGCGGCGATCTGTGTCGGTCGATGGTGGTCAACGATCAACGGCTGGACGGCGACAGCCTGGTGTTTCACACCTTCAACCGCGGCAAGAAAAGCGTCACCGCCGACCTCAAGAGGCCCGAGGATCTGGCCGACGTGCGCAGGCTGATCGAAACCGCCGACGTGATGATCCACAACTTCCGTCCCGGCGTGATGGAGCTGATCGGGCTGGGCTATGACGCGGTCAAGGCTCTCAACCCGCGACTGGTCTATGGCGCGGTCTCGGGCTATGGCGCCGAGGGTCCGTGGAAGGACAAGCCGGGACAGGACCTGCTGGTGCAGGCGCTGTCCGGGATTGCCTGGCTAAACGGCAATGACGGTGACGGGCCGGTGCCGACCGGCTTTGCCATGCTCGACGTGGCGACGGCGGGGCAGTTGGTGCAGGGCATCCTTGCCTGTCTGGTGCGGCGCGGGGTCAGCGGCAGAGGCGGGCTGGTCGAAGTCGATCTGATGTCGGCGGCGATCGACATGACCTTCGAGCAGTTCACCTGTTTCCTCAATGACGACAGCGGCCAGCCGCGCCGCCACGCGCAGGGCAACGCCAACCCCTATCAGCCCGCGCCTTACGGTGTGTACCGGACCGCCGATGGCCACATGGCGCTGGCCATGGCACCTCTGGCCAGATTGGCGGAGCTGCTCGCCTGCCCCGAGATCGCGGCCTTCGGACAGGCGCAGGCCTTTGCTCGGCTCAACGAGATCAAGTCGGTGGTGGCCGGCGTTCTCGCGACGCAACCGACGAAGCATTGGCTCGACATTCTCGAACCGGCCGGGCTGTGGTGTGCGCCGGTTCTCGACTGGCCCGCCTTTGCCGCGACCCCGGGTTTCGCGGCGCTCGATCCGGTGCAGGTGATCAGAACCGAAGGCGGTGCCGACGCCAAGACCACCCGCTGCCCGATCCGCATCGACGGCCGGATGCTGCGCAACCCCGTGGCCGCGCCGGCGCTGGGCGCCGACACCGACGCGGTGTTCGGCAGCCTTGTTGCCGCAGCCCGGGCATGAGGCCGCTCGATGGCGTGACAGTGGTGGATTTCAGCCAGTTCCTGGCCGGTCCCTATGCCGCGCTGCGGCTGCTCGATCTGGGCGCGCGGGTGATCAAGGTGGAAAACCCCGACCGTGGCGATCTCTGTCGTCATCACTATGTGTCCGCGACCCGCGTCGAAGGCGACAGCACGCTGTTTCACGCCATCAACCGTGGCAAGGAAAGCCTGACCCTCGACCTCAAGAGCATCGACGGACAGCAGGCGGCGCAAAGGCTTGTCGCCGGGGCCGATGTGGTGATCCAGAACTTTCGCCCCGGCGTGATCGACCGGCTGGGCCTCGGCTATGAGGCGGCGCAGGCCCTGCGGCCGGGGCTCGTCTACGGCTCGATTTCCGGCTACGGCGAGACCTGCGATTGGGCCGGGCTGCCGGGGCAGGATCTGCTGGCGCAGGCGCGCAGCGGGCTGATGTGGCTGAGCGGCGACCGGGGCCAGGGTCCGGTGCCGGTGGGGCTGCCGGTTGCCGATATCGCCGCCGGTGCCTGTCTGGCGCAGGGGCTGCTCGCCGCGCTTTTCCGGCAGGCCCGCAGCGGCGTGGGCGCCCATGTGCAGACCAGCCTGCTGGAAGCGCTGATCGACCTGCAATTCGAATTCCTGACCACCTGGATGAGCAACGGCCAGACCCCGCCGCGCCGGATGCGCCAGGGGTCGGCGCATGGCTATCTCGCCGCGCCTTACGGGGTCTACGACACCGCGGAGGGCTGGCTGGCGCTGGCCATGACCCCGCTGCCGGTGCTGACCGAGGCGCTGGGCCGGCCGGCGCTGACGGCAGAGCTGGACGGGATGGACGGCTTCGCCGACCGCGAGGCGATCCGCGCCGCGGTGCAGGCGGTTTTCGCCACCGGCCGGGCGGCGGACTGGGAAGCGGAGCTTGCGGCCAAGGGCATCTGGTGCGCCCGGGTCCGCACCTGGGAGGACATGATCGCCGAGGGCGGCCCGGCGGTGACCGGAATGCTGCGGCCCGGAGCGGAACTGGCCCGCGTTGCGGCGCCGTTCCGGCTCGACGGTCAGCGTCCGGAGCCTGCCCGGCGCGGCCCGGCACTGAACGAACACGGGCAAAAACTGGCCGCGGAGTTCGGGTTCAGCGCTGCGGCCGCGACAGGCTAATGCGCCGCAACGTTCTTCATCCCGAGCGCCCGGATCTGCTGTGACATCTGCACGAAGGAGCCGTCGACGTGCTTGCGGATCACGGTATCCGCGCGGGCCGGATCATTGGCGCGCAGGGCGACGATCAATTCGTCATGTTCCTTCTTGATCGCCTCGAACCGCGCCGGTGAAATCCGCAGCCGGGCCGCCTGGACGTTGAGCGTGGTGCGCAGGTTGCGCCAGATCTCGGCCGCTGTCTGGTTGTAATGCCCCCGGCAGAAAATCTCGTGGAACTGAAAGTCGAGCTTGCGAAAGGTCCGCTGCTCGGAATGCGGCAGCTCGTGGATCCTGGCCTGGATGCCCTCCAGCTCGTCCAGCAGATCGGGCGGCGCGTAATCGGCGAACCAATTGACGAAATACGGCTCGAGCATTTGCAGGACCTCGAAGATGTTCTGGATCGATCCGGCATCGGTGGGCCGGATCGTGGCGCCGCGGTTGGGATGGATCTCGACAAACCCTTCACCCTGCATCCGGCGCAGAACCTCGCGCACCGGGCTGGTGCTGGTGCCATAGCGCTCGGCGATCTCGGAGACCTTCAGCCGCTGGCCACCGGCCAGACGGCCATCATAGATGTCATCGAGGATCGCATCGTAGAGCGGGAGTTCCGCGGTATCGTCGCCGGTTTTCATGATAATGTCATACTCTTTGGATCAAGCGCCATCATAACGGTCTGCCCCGCCCTGTTCCAGTGGGGCGGGGCCCTTGCTGTCAGATCTCTCCCGCATAGTGGCACAGCACATCGGCGCCGGCGCTGGACTTTGCCGGCGGCCGAGTCTCGCGGCAGAGATCGGTGGCGTGCGGGCAGCGCGGGCTGAAGCGGCAGCCCTTTGGCGGCACGCCGACATCGACCGGCTCGGGTTTGCCGGAGCGACGGCCGCGCTGGCGCGGATCGGCCACCGGCACCGCTTGAAGCAGCGCGCGGGTATAGGGGTGCTGGGGGTTTTCGAACAGGGTTCTTGTGTCGGCCACCTCGACGAACTGGCCGCGATACATCACCGCCACCCGGTCGCAGATATGTTCCACCACGGCCAGGTCATGGGCGATGAACAGAAAGGTCAGCGCGAATTCCTCCTGCAAATCCTGCAACAAGTTCAGCGTCTGCGCCTGGATCGACACGTCCAGCGCCGAAACCGCCTCGTCGGCGACCACCAGCTCGGGGTGCGTCGACAGCGCCCGGGCAATGCCCAGTCGCTGGCGCTGGCCGCCGGAAAACGCGTTGGGATAGCGGTGCATGAATTCCTTGCGCAGCCCGACGTTCTCCAGAAGCTCGGCCACGCGCGCGTTCAGCGCCTTGCCTTTCAGCCCTTCGGTTTTTTGCAGCGCCTGGCCCACCACGTCGATCACCCGCAGGCGCGGGTTGAGCGAGGCCTGCGGATCCTGAAAGATCATCCGCACCTTGCGCCAGACCTGCCGCATCTGCTCCAGCGGCGCATTGGCCAGCTCGACCTCGCCACCCTCTTTCGGCAGGAAGCGGATGCTGCCGGAGCTCGGGTCCAGAACCCGCAGGATGCAGCGGCCGAGCGTCGTCTTGCCGCTGCCCGACTCGCCGACGATGCCGAAGGTCTCGCCGCGCCGCACCTCGAAGGAGACGGAATCCACCGCGACAAAGCCCTGCACCGGGTCCGAGAACCAGCCGCCCTTGCTGCCGCCGAATGACATCGTAAGGTCCTTGACCTCGAGAATGGCCTCAGACATTGGCATGCGCCTCCTCTTCGTGCAGGAAACAGGCCACCTGCCCCGGCCCATGCGGTTTCAGCAGCGGTTCGCGCAGGTCGCAGAGACCCTGCATGAAATGATCGCAGCGGGTGCGGAAGGTGCAGCCCGAGGGCCGCGCCAGCGGATGCGGAACCATGCCGCGAATGGCCGGCAGGCGGGCCCGTGCCGTCACCCCGATACGCGGCACGGAATCGAGCAGCGCCCGCGTATAGGGATGCTGCGGCGTCTCGAACAGCCCGTAGACATCCGATTTCTCGACGATCTTGCCCATGTACATCACCGCCACGTCATCGGCCACTTCGGCCACCACGCCCAGATCATGGGTGATCAGCATCACCGCCATCTGGAATTCCTCTTTCAGCTCGGCGATCAGGTCGAGGATCTGCGCCTGCGTCGTCACGTCGAGCGCCGTGGTCGGCTCATCCGCGATCAACAGGCGCGGCTGGCAGCTCAGCGCCATGGCGATCATCGCCCTTTGCCGCATGCCGCCGGAGAGCTCGAAGGGATAGGCCTCGAACCGCTCGGCCGGACGCGGGATGCCGACGCGGGCCAGCATGTCGATCGCCTCTTCGCGGGCCTCGGCCTTTGAAACGTCGCGGTGCAGGCGGATGGTCTCGGTGATCTGCTTGCCGATCTTCTGGATCGGGCCAAGCGAGGACATCGGCTCCTGAAAGATCATCGCGATGTCGCTGCCCCGGATCGAGCGCAGCTCCTTTGATCCCGCCCGGGCGCGCGCCAGATCGACCGTTCGGCCATCGGCGGAATGATAAAGGATGCTGCCGCCGGTGATCCGGCCCGGCGCGTCGACGATGCGCAGGATCGATCGCGCCATGATCGACTTGCCGCAACCGCTCTCGCCCAGAAGGCAGAGGGTGCGGTTGGGCAGAATGTCGAGATCGACGCCCTCGACCGCCTTGACCAGCCCGTCATCGGTGAAGAAGTGGGTTTTCAGGCCCTTGATCTCGACCAGGGGTTTTGCGGAGGTGTCAGTGTGCATAGGGATCTGCGGCATCGCGAAGGCCGTCTCCTAGAAAGTTGAGGGCAAGCACGGTGACCACGATCACCGATCCGGGCGCGATCAGAAGCCAGGGCGCCTCGATGATGGTGCGGATGTTCTGTGCCTCTTTCAGCAGGGTGCCCCAGGACACGATGGGCGGTTGCAGCCCGATGCCGAGGAACGACAGCGAGGTTTCCGCCAGGATCATCAACGGCACCGCAAGGGTGAGCGAGGCGATGATATGGCTGGCGAAACTGGGCACCAGATGCTTGCGGATCACCTCCCAGTCCGACAGGCCGTCAAGCCGCGCCGCGATGACGAAGTCCTCGTGTCTGAGCGACAGGAACTTGCCGCGCACCTCGCGCGCCAGCGTTGTCCAGCCGATCATCGACACGATCAGCGTCACCACGAAATAGGTGCGCAAGGGCGGCCAGTCGAGCGGGATGGCCGCCGCCAGCCCCATCCAGAGCGGGATCGTCGGGATCGAACGCAGGAACTCGATCAGCCGTTGGATGGCATTGTCGATCCAGCCACCGTAGTAGCCCGAGATGCCGCCCAGGCTGACGCCGACGACCAGCGAGACCGCCACGCCGACCAGACCGATCGACATAGAAATCCGCGTGCCCATGAATATCCGGCTCAGGATATCGCGACCCAGCCGGTCGGCGCCGAAGAAATAGACCCTTTGCCCGGGGTCCGTCGGGCCAAAGAAATGCCGGTTCGTCGGGATCAACCAGAGCAGCTTGTACTCGTACCCTTCGACAAAGAACCCCAGCGGGATCACCTTGGACGGGTCTTCGACGAAATGCCGGCGCATCGCCTCGCGGTCGATCTCCATCTTCAGCCCGCGGGCATGCAGTTGAAAGTCGCGGCCGCCGTCCTCGCCCTCGGTGAAGAAATGGATGCCCTGCGGCGGCGCAAAGGGCGCGCGGGTGTTGGTGTCGAGGTAATTGGCGGGGGCCAGAAACTCGCCGAAGAGCGCGACGAAATAGATGAAACCCACGATATAGAGGCTGACCCAGGCGACCTTGTGGCGGCGGAACTGGCGCCACATCAGGGCCCAGGGCCCCAGGAGCGCCGGGGATTTCACGGATTCGGCCGCCTGAACTTCGGCTGCGGTATCGATGGCTGTCATTGGTAGCGTATCCTCGGGTCGACCCAGGCAAGAAGGACATCGGACAGAAGCGTGCCGATCACCGTCAGCAGGCTGACGATCAGGATCAGCGATCCGGCCAGGTACATGTCCTGCACCAGAAGCGCGCGCAGCAAGAGCGGGCCGGTGGTGGGCAGGTTCATCACCACGGCGACGATGATTTCGCCCGAGACAAGCGTGGGCAGGATCCATCCGATGGTCGAGATGAACGGGTTGAGCGCGACGCGCACCGGGTAGCGCATCAGAAGCTGGAATTCCGACATGCCCTTGGCGCGGGCGGTCACGACATAAGGCCGATAAAGCTCGTCCAGCAGGTTGGCGCGCATGATGCGGATCAGCGCGGCGGCGCCGGAAGTGCCGACGACAAAGACCGGCATCCAGATGTGTTTCAGCAGATCGACGAATTTTGCCCAGGTCCACGGCTGATCGAGGTATTCGGGGCTGACCAGACCGCCGACCGACTGGCCGAAATACTTGAAGGCGACATACATCATCACCAGCGCCAGCAGGAAATTCGGGATCGCGAGACCGACAAAGCCGAAGAAGGTGGCGATGTAGTCGCCCACCGAATACTTGCGCACCGCCGAATAGATGCCGATCGGCAGCGCCACCGCCCAGATGAACCCGAGCGTCAGCAGCGAGATGCCGAAGGTCCAGCCGAGCCGGTCCCAGATCACATCCGTCACCGGCAGGTTCTTTTCAAAGGAAATGCCGAAATCGCCTTCCAGCAGGATGCCGGTCATCCATTTCCAGTATTGCAGATACATCGGCTGGCCTAGGCCGTATTGCGCGCGCAGCTGCTCGACGACGGCGGTATTGTCGACGCCCGCTTCGCCCATCTCGGCGGCGAGGCTGTCGAGGTAGTCGCCCGGCGGAAGCTGGATGATGATAAAGGTCACGATGGAGACCAGGAAGACCGTCGGGATCATGTAGAGAACCCTTCGGAGGATGAAGCCACCCATGTCCGCTCCTTGCGTTTGAGTTCAAGTGGGGCGCCCGGAAGGGAGGATACCGGACGCCCCGTCACTGTACTTCGGATCAGGGCAGGTTGGTGCCACCTTCGAAGTACATCTGCGCGGTATAGGGTGCCGGGAACCAGAGCTGACCGGCGATCGGCAGCGGATCGGGCACGTTGCGCACATTGTTGCGGGCGATGCCGAAGACCGGGTCGTTCTGCACCATGCCGATGGTAAAGAACTGATCCGCAGCCATGTCGAGCACCTGCTGCATCAGCGCCTTCTGCTCTTCCGGCGTGGCCGCGGCGCGGACCTGCCGATAGGTCTCGAAGATGTCCTTGACCTCCTGCGGCGGTTCTTCACCGGTGGTCGGATCGACACCCCAGGCCGCCCATTCCCGGGCCCAGCTCACCGAGTTCGAGATCGTCGGCACGTAGCAGATCGGCGAGGTATAGGCATCCGCCTGCCCGCCCGAACAATTCCACAGATAGGCGTCGAAATCGTTCGAGGTGTGCAATTCGATCAGCCGCGACCGGTCGGTGGCGCGGATCTGGAAGTCGAGCCCCACGTCCCGCGCATAGCCGGCAATCAGCTCCATCGCGTCGGGATATTGCAGGCCAAACACATCGGCGACCAGAAAGATCAGCGAGAAGCGCTCGCCGTCCGGGCCAAGGCGGAAGCCTTCGGCATCCTTCTCGGGCAGCACCTTGTCGAGATATTCATTGGCTTTCTCGACGTCATACTCGGTGTACTGCTTGACGTATTCCTCCTTGTAGAGCTCGGTGCCTTCACGCGGCGCGGTCTGGGCCGCCTCGCCCGCCCCGAAGTAGAGCAGATCGATCACCTCCTGCCGGTTCATCGCGTGGCTGACGCCGATGCGGAAATCCTTGTTGTTGATCACCTCGCGTTTCACCGGATCGGTGTGGTTGAGGTTCATCATCAGGATCATGATGTTGGCCGGAAGATCGCCGACGTCGAAGAACCCGTATTTGCCGCGTTCCATGTTGTCGGTCAGCGAAGCCTTGTTCGACGGCCGGCCGAGGTGGCGCAGCATATAGTCGATCTCGCCGTTGAAGGCCTTGAGCAGGATGGTTTCCACATCCTCGACCTGATCATAGGTGATCCGGTCCATATAAGGCAGTTGCTGCCCTTCGCTGTCGACCTTGTAGTAATAGGGGTTGCGCTCGGCGACCACGCGGTCGGTGGCGCCATAGGCATTGGTCAGATGCCAGGCATGCAGCGTCGGGCGATCCGGGTTCTGCCAGAAAAGCGGCGTGTCCATCGGCCCGGCCTTGAGGTTGAACAGCTGTTTCCAGTCCGCCGCCGCCGGCTCGGCATCGACCAGCGCTTGCAGGTCGTCATTGTATTTCGCATGGAACTGGCTGAGGTAGTGTTTCGGATAGGCGGTCGGGTGATAACCGAAACCATAGGCCAGCGCTTGCAGGAACAGCCCGTTGGGCGCGCCGAAATCGAATTCGACGGTGACGTCGTCGATCTTGCGCACGGTGACCGGGCCGGCCGGACCGATGAAGGTGCTGTCCTTGTTCGGCGTCAGATCGGTGTTGGTAAAGACATCCTCGTACCAGAACATGATGTCATCGGCGGTAAAGGGCGCGCCATCCGACCATTTCATCCCGTCGCGCAGGTGGAAGGTGAACTTCGAGGCGTCGTCGGAGACATCCCAGGACTTGGCGATATTGGGCCGCACCTCGGACCAGTCGGGGGACCAGCGCACCATGTTGTCGCTGCCGATGGTGCGCACCATGTTGTGCTGATCGCCGCCGCCGAGGATGGCGCGACGCAGGGTGCCGCCGTATTCGCCGGGGCCTTCGATGGTGTCCATCACCAGCGGTTCCGCCGGCAGGCGTTCGTCCACCGGCGGCAGTTCGCCGGCAGAAACCTTTTCGTCCAGAACCGGCGCCTGCTCATAGGCCGCGGCGTGGCTGGCGACGGCCATTGCAAGCGCGCTAGCGAGCGTGGTCCATTTCCATCTGTTTTTCATTGGTCTTTCTCCTCCTCCGTTGAAGTGTATCACCAGTTGGTGACAGAGCCGTCCGGCCGCGTCAGATGCGGCGGTTCGACATGGGTGGGCCGGGATGCCCGGATCTTCTCTTCGTCGACCTCGACCCCCAGCCCCGGCCTGTCGGGCACCTTGTAGGTGATGCCGTCGAGCGGGATCTGAACCGGGAACAATTCGGGATCGTGGAAGCCGAGGCTTTCGGTCGGGCCCTGCCGGGTCTCTGCCCAGCTGAAGTTCGGGACCGCCGCGGCCATGTGGACCGTGGCCGCGGTGCAGACCGGGCCAAGCGGGTTGTGGGGCATCAGGTCGATGTAATGCTGCTCGCACCAGCCGGCGACCTTCATCGCCTCGGTAAAGCCGCCGATGTTGCAGATATCGAGCCGCATGTACTGGGTCAGCCCCTCTTCGATGTAAGGCGCGGCCTCCCATTTCGAGGCGAACTCCTCACCCACGGCAAAGGGGATATTGGTCATGCCGCGCAGGGTGCGATAGGCCTGCGGCGTCTGGCAGCGGATCGGCTCTTCGAGAAAATCCAGCGTGCCGGCCGGCAGGCGGTTGCAGAAATCCGCGGTCTCGGCGATCGACAGACGGTGGTGCAAATCGATCCCGAGGCAGAGGTCGGGGCCGAATTCCTCGCGCATGGCGATCAGTTCCTTGGCCGCGCGGTTCAGGTTCTGGCGCGGGTCGAACACCGCGTCGCCGTCGAAATCACCGGTATAGATTCGCAGGCAGTCCCAGCCGGCATCGACCAGCACCCGCGCCTTTGACAGAAGCTCGTCCATGTCCGGTGACTGACAGCTCGGAAAGGTCGGGATCTCGTCGCGCTGCTTGCCGCCGAGAAGCTGATAGACCGGCACGCCCAGCCGCTTGCCGAGGATGTCGTAAAGCGCGATGTCGATGGCCGACATGGCCGCGGTGAACACCCGCCCGCCTTCGAAATACTGGCTGCGGTAGGTTTCTTGCCAGATCCGCCCGATCTGGCGGGAATCCTTGCCCACCAGGAAATCGGCGAAATGGGCAATGGCGGCGGCCACCGCGCCCTCGCGGCAGGACAGGCCGGATTCCCCCCAGCCGTACAGGCCATCCTCGGTCGTCACCTTCACCAGAAGCTGGTTACGGATGCCGACACGGGCGTGAAGCGGTTCTATCGAGGCGATCTTGGTCATCTTGGTCCTTTTCAGTGCCAGCCGACGCGGGGCGCGGCGGGGATCATTGCGGGGCGGTCAGTCGCGATTGTCGCGCAGAGCCGGTCGCGCATGGCGGCGGCTCCGGCATCATCCCAGAGGTTGGTCATTTCGTGGGGATCGGCGGCGAGATCATAAAGTTCGCCCGCCCCGCTATTGAGGTCGACCGAGAGGCGGTGGCTGCGAGACCGCACCGTGCGCAGATCGAGATCGACGCCGCTGCGGGTGGCATCCACCTCCCATTCGTTGTGCGCCACTTCGCGCGCGCCGCCCTGCATCACGTCGGTGAGTGATGTTCCGTCATCGGCGGAGGCGCTCAGCCCGCAAAGCTCGGCCAGGGTGGCGCGGAGGTCGAGGGTCGAGACCGGCGCATCAAGGCGCCCCCGCGTGACCCCCGGCCCGGCCATCACCAGCGGCACCCGCAGCAGACCGTCATAGAGCATCGGCCCCTTCAAGAGCAGGCCGTGATCGCCCAGCCATTCGCCGTGATCCGAAGTGAAGATCACGATGGTGTTCTCGAGCCGACCCGAGGCCTCGAGGTGATCGAGGATGCGCCCGACCTGCATGTCGATGGCGGCGATCATGCCGTAGTAGACCGCGATCACGTCGCGCAGATCCTTGTCCTGCAAGGCATCGTCGTTGCCCCAAAACGGCTGGTCGCCGGCATGCGGCCGCTTCTGGTTGCGCCGCGCCGGGCTTTCGAGAAAGGCGCGGTGCCACCAGGGCCGCCGGTCGAGATCGAGCGCCCGGTGCGGCGGCAGATCGACCTTGGCCGGGTCGTACATCGTGGCCCAGGGCGCCGCCGCCAGGAAAGGCGGATGCGGATCGGGAAAGGAGATCCAGGACATCAGCGGCCGGTCGCGGTCTTCCTCGAGCATGTCGATGGCCCGGTCGCCGACCCAGGCGGTGGAGAACCACTCCTCCGACAGCGCCGAGCGCCAGACCTGCTTGTGCTCGGTCAGCGGCGACACCCGGTCCTTGGCCTGCGCCCAGCGGTCGCCGCCCCTGCCGTCCTGGTCGAGGAAATTTTCGTAGTGCAGCGTATACGGCCGGTCCTTCCAGCCGCAGTGATGGTGCGGCCTGAGCGTGAGATCGACCCGTTCGAAGCCCATGTACGGCCCGGCCCAATCGCCGTCGTAATCCGCGACCGAGCTGTAGCATTCCGCGGCGCCGGTCGGCGCAAAGGTCTCATGTGTCGAAAGATGCGCCTTGCCGATGAAGCGGGTGTCGTGGCCGGCGCGGGCAAACAGTCCGCCCAGCCCCTCTTCGGCAAGCGCCGGATCGAGGTTGCGGCCATTGTCGCGCACGCCGTGGCTGTAGGGCAGCTTGCCGGTCAGGATCGAGGCGCGGGCGGGCTGGCACATCGGATGCGGCGTGATGCAGGTATCGAACCGTGCGCCGCGACCGGCGATCCGGTCGATGTTCGGGGTGCGCACCTGGCGGCCGGCGCCGCCGATGCAGTCGCCGCGCTGCTGATCGGTTGTGATCAAGAGGATGTCGGGCGTGCGGCTCACGGGGCGACCCCCAAGCAGACACACTCTCTCTGTTCGGCCAAGGCCGGTGCAACGCCGTTCATCTCTTCCTCCCGGGATTCGGTGTTCCCCCGGGTTAATAGTTATATGAAGATTTCAAGATAGTCGACGATTTTATTGTGTTCATCGCTCTAAATTTCAAAAACCCTCGACAAACGTAAAAGCCGCCCCGAAGTGGGGCGGCTTTCCAAAAGGCCGGGGCCGGCGGGACCGGCGCTCTGACGCGGGTCGGCCTACCGCCCCATCCAGCCGCCATCGATGGTGAGGATCTCGCCATTGACGTAATCCGATGCGGCCGAGGCCAGGAACACCGCCGGACCCGCGAAATCCTCGGGCCGGCCCCAGCGTCCGGCGGGGATACGTTCGAGGATCGATTTCGATCGCGCGGGATCGTCTTGCAGCGCCTGGGTGTTGTCGGTCGCGATATAGCCCGGCGCGATGGCATTGACGTTGACACCCCTGCCCGCCCACTCATTGGCCAAGGCCTTGGTGAGCTGGCCGACCCCGCCCTTGGACGCCGCATAGCCCGGCACGGTGATACCGCCCTGAAAGGTCAACAGCGAGGCGGTGAAGATGATCTTGCCGGACCCGCGCGCCACCATGCCCCGGCCGATCTCGCGCGACAGGATGAACTGCGCCGAGAGGTTGACCTCGATCACCTCATCCCACCAGGCGTCGGGGTGTTCGGCGGCCGGCTTGCGCTTGATGGTGCCGGCATTGTTCACGAGGATGTCCGGTGCCACGCCATCGCTATCCAGCTGCGCGGCGAAGGCCGTCACCGCCGCGCGGTCGGAAAAATCGCATTGGTAGCCGGTGAAGCGGCGGCCCAGCGCCGTGACCGCCTGCTCCACCTCGGAGCCGGAAACCTCGAGCGAGGCCGAAACACCGACGATATCCGCCCCGGCCTGCGCCAGCGCCTCGGCCATGCCGCGGCCGATGCCGCGTTTGCAGCCGGTCACCAGCGCAGTCTTGCCGGACAGGTCAAAGGATTTCAGAACATCCATGGCTCAGGCCCCCACCTTGATCAGGCTCTTCAGCGCGGTCGGCGAGGCATCGAGCTGTTCGAAGGCCCGCTGGATCTCGGCCAAAGGGCTGACATCGGTGATCACCTTGTCGGCAGCAATCGCGCCCGAGGCCACCAGCGCGATCGCCTTGTCGTAATCCGCCGCCTCGTAGACCCGCGCACCGATCAGCTGCAACTCGCGCCAGAAAAAGCGGAACATGTCGACCTGCGGTTTCTTGGCGTGGATCGCCACCATGCAGATGCGCCCGCGGGTGGCGGCCACATCGGTCATCGCATCGACGCCGGGCTGGCTGCCCGACACTTCAAACACCACGTCGGCACCCTTGCCGCCGGTGCGATTGCCGATTTCGGCAACCAGGTCGGATTTGGCCGGGTTCACCACGTCAAAGCCCATGTCGGCGGCAATCGCCAGACGGTTTTCATTGACCTCGGAGATTACTACCTTGCCGCCCGCCTCGCGCGCGACCATCGCCACCAGTACGCCGATCGGGCCACCGCCGATGACAACCACGTCCTCGCCCGCCGTCAGATCGGCCATGCGGACATCATGACAGGCCACCGCCACCGGCTCGATCAGCGCCGCATGGTCGAGCCGCATGTCATCGGGAAGGGCATGCAGGGTATGGGCCGGCACGTTCCAGACCTCCTGCATCGCGCCATCGGTGTCGAGGCCGAGAAATTTCAGATTGTGGCAGATATGGGTGTGGCCGGCGTCACAGGCCGGGCAGTCGCCGCAATGATCCAACGGCCGCACGACGACCTTTTGCCCCTTCGTGAAGCCTTCGACACCCGCGCCAAGCGCCTCGACCGTGCCCGACATCTCATGGCCGATGATGCGTTCAAATCCGACGCGGGCGTCCATGTTGCCGTGAAAGACATGCATGTCCGTGCCGCAGATGCCGCAAAAGGCGATGCGCAGGGCAACCTGGCCCGGCCCAGGCGCCGGGGCAGGCTTCTGGGCGACGTCAAAGCGCCGGTCGCCCCGGTAAAAGGCGGCATGGATCTGGGTGTCGGTCATCCGGAAAGTCTCCTCTGGTTCGCGCCCGCCATTCACCGGCGGCCAATCTTGATTTATGGTATGACCAAAAATGAGGATGCATGTCAACTCCTCACGATTTTTGCGCGAAATGCCACCTATCTGCCACGCATGGTATTACCAAAATTCTGAGAACTTAAAACAGCAAAGGGGAGCGCAGGCCGTCCGCCCAAGGACGCCACCGCACAGCCAAATTACCGGAGCGCCCGAGACCTAGAGATCGTCGAAAGTATCGCGGACCTGTTTCCACGCCGATTCGAGGTGATCGCGCAGCGCCGCTTCGGCGCGGTCGGGATCGCGGTCGAGGATCGCCTCCAGGATCCGCGCATGCGCCTCGTAGTTCTGCTGGTTGCGCTCCGGCAGCCGTGGCATCTGACGCCAGCGCAGATCAAGCCAGTCGCGAAAGGCGTTGTGGATCGCCGGAAAGATCGGGTTTCCTGGGATCGAATAGAGCACACCATGAAAGGCGGTGTCGGTCTCGTAAAAGGCCAGCGAGTCATCGATGCTGGTGTGATTGGCCTCCAGCGCCTGGCGCAGCCTGGCGATATCGGCCTTGTCGGCCCGGGTCGCGGCCTGGCGCACCAGCCCGGCCTCGACAAAGATGCGGACATCGAAAATCTGGCGCACCCCGCCCGCCTGACCGGTCAGATGGCCAACCAGCCCGCCCAGCACATCCATCACCGTATGGGCATCGGGTTTGCGCACGATCGGCCGGTGACGCGGCTGAATGTCCAGCAGGCCCTTGCTGCCGAGGATCTTGATCGCCTCGCGTGCCACCGGGCGGCTGACGCCCATGGCCTCGACAATGCTGCGCTCGGCCGGAAGCGATTCCCCGTCTCTCAACTCACCCGAGATGATCTGCGCCTCGATGGCGGCGACCACCCGCTCTACCGCGCTTTCGCGCGGCGCGACCTGAGATTCGGAAGAGGCTGGCTGAATGTCGCTCATGCGGATTTATCCCATGTGAATCCAGGCAGAACAAGCTGCGACAATGGACTTACCAAATATCGGAAAGGCGAGCAATATCTTACAATATTGACGTATATGTAGATAATTTGGCGAGACCAAACGAAGGCAGGAGGATAATGTATGCCCAGGATAGAAGCCGTCACCGCCGAATTGTTCACCCTGCCGCTCTCCGAGGTGCTCAGCGATGCAACGCAAGGCGATCACACGCATTTCGAACTGGTGATCGCCCAGATACGGCTCGACAGCGGTGTCACCGGCTCCGCCGCGCATCCCCGAGGCGCGCCGATGTCAGCCCGGCGCCGCCACCATCGCTTGCAGATCGAAGATCGGCAACAGAATCGCCAGCACCACGACCAGAACGAAGCTGCCGACGATCATCATCAGCAGCGGGTCCATCAGCGCGGCGATGCGCTTGCGGTCGTTCTCCAGCCAGCTTGCCACCAGCCGCGCGGCGCGGTCGGCCATGGGCGCCACCCGCGCGCTTTGCTCGCCAGCGCCGATCAGCTGGCAGCAGACCGGCGGAATCACCGTCAGCTGCGCCAGGGCGCGGCTGAGGCTTTCGCCCCGTTGCAGCGCCACCGAGACCTCGGCGGCCTCGCGCTGAAACCGGCGGATGGTCAGGACACGCTCGGCGCTGCGCACCGCATCAAGCGCGGTCTGCCGGCTCGAGATCACCAGCGCCAGGGTCCGGAGATATTGCAGTGCGGCGGCGTTGCGGATCAGCCGGCCGGCAATCGGCAATGACAGGCGGAACCCGTCCCAACGGTCGCGCAGGCGCGGCACGCGCAGCGCCAGCCGCGCGGCGGTCCCGGCCACGATTACCGCAACCAGGCAGGCCAGCCAGTTGGCTTGCAGCCAGTGCGAAACCGCCAGCAGACGCAGGGTGATCCCCGGCAGCGGCTGGCCGGTCGCCTCGAACATCGTGACCAGCTGCGGCGCGACGCTGGTGACGAGGATGGCGCAGACCACCAGCGAGACGGCGGCAACGAAGGCCGGATAGATCAGCGCCGTGGCCAGGCGCGACTGGTCCTGTCCGGCGGTTTCCAGGTGGTGGGCCAGCTCGTTGACCACCCGTGCCAGCTCGCCCGATGTCTCGCCGGCGGCAATGGCGGCCAAAAAATACGGCGGAAACCCGGCATCGCTGTCACCCAGCGCCCGGCTCAGGCTCTCGCCTTCCTGAAGTGCGGCGCGAGCGGCATTGGCCACCGCTTCTATGCGCTGCGATCCGCCCGAGCTGCTCACCGTCTCGAGCGCCATGTCGACCGCGATATCGGCCGAGAGCAGCACCTCGAGCTGACGGGTGAAAACCGCGCGTTCATCGGCGCTGAGCACGGTGCGCGGTCGCAGAAAGGCGATGCGGCGCCCGGCGGCGCGGGCTTCGATCTCGGCCGGAAACAACCCCTTGGCGCGCAGCTGGTCATTGGCCTGGGTCCGGGTCTCGGCCACCAATGTACCGCGGCGGCGCTGGCCCGAAGCGGTATAGGCGGTGTAGCGAAAGGCGGTCACGGGCTGGTGCCCACGACCCGCGCCACCTCGCGGAAATCGGTGGTGCCGGCGCTGACCAGGCGCAGCGCCTCGCCCAGAAGTGTCTGTTGCGGGGTGAGCGCCAGCGCCTTGAGCCGCTGTTCCGGCGCGCCCTCGTCAATCGCGGCGCGCAGCGCGTCTGTCACCGTGGCGATCTCGTATATCCCGGCCCGTCCGGCATAGCCGCTGCCATTGCACTCCGGGCAGCCCTCGGCATGGAAGACCTCGGCCGGGGGGCTCATCTCCACCGCGTCAAAAGCCGCGCGGGCCACCGCATCGGGCGGTGCCGCGCGGCGGCAGGCGGGGCAGAGCTGACGCAACAGCCGCTGCGCGATAATCGCGCGGACGGTGGCGGCGATCAGGTAATCCTCGAGCCCGAGGTCGCGCAGCCGGATGATCGCCGCGACCGAGGAATTGGCGTGCACCGACGAGAACACCAGATGGCCGGTCAGCGCCGCCTGCGCGGCGACGCTCGAGGTCTCCTGATCGCGGATTTCGCCGACCAGGATGATGTCGGGGTCCTGGCGCAGCGCGGCGCGCAGCCCGGCGGCAAAGGTCAGCCCGATCTCGGCGTGGATCTGGCTCTGGTTGATGCCCGGCAGATCGTATTCGATCGGGTCCTCGACGGTGAGGATGTTGCGCTCGGCCTGATTGGCGAGCTTGAGCAGGGAATAGAGCGTGGTGGTCTTGCCCGCGCCGGTCGGCCCGGCGGCCAGCACGATGCCATGCGGCGCGGCGCTCAGCGCCTCGAGCTCGGCCACCTGCGCCGGGCGCAGCCCGAGATCGGCCAGCGGCATCAGCCCGGCGGTCTTGTCGAGCACCCGCATCACCACTCGTTCGCCGTAGTTGCCCGGCAGGGTCGAGACCCGCACATCGATCGAGCGCCCGCCATAGCGCAACGCGATATGGCCGTCCTGCGGCAGCCGGGTCTCGGCGATGTCGAGCCCGGCCATCACCTTGAGCCGCGAGATCACCCGCCGTGCCGGGGCGCCGGCGCGGTCATAGATCGTCTGCAAGGTGCCATCGACCCGGATGCGCGCGCGCAGCCCGCCTTCATGCGGCTCGACATGCAGGTCCGAGGCCTGGGCCTCGACCGCGCGGCGCAGGAAATGGTTGACCAGCCGGATCACCGGTGCGTCGCTTCCGGTGTCGAGCAAATCGGTCGGCGGCGCCTCGAGCGAGCTGTCGTCCAGCACCACGCTGTCCTGCGCCTCGACCTCTTCGGGCCCGTCCTGGCCATTGCCCTGATAGGCGGCCATCAGCCTGTCCTGAAAAGCGTCGGCGTCGAGCTGGGTGAAATCGACCGGGGCATCAAAGGCGCGGCGCAGGGCCTCGCGCAGCCCGGTGGGCGTGGCTTCCGGCCCGGCCACCAGGGCGCCTTCGGACAGCACAACCTGATGGTCGCGGGCGAAGGCGAACGGAAGCTGTGCCCTTGTGCTCATGCCCTCACCTGCTGAATTCGAGCCTTTTCGGCAGGGCCGGCATCAGCCGCTCGATCACCATGTTGTCCGAGGCGCCGGCCTCGAACGGCTGGTTCAGATCGGCACCGTCGAAGGGCAGCCGGCCCTCGGGGATCGTCGGATAACGGCCATCGTCGCGCGGCGCGATCCGCTCGGTCACAAGCCGGGCCTCGCGGGCGATCTTTCGGGTGTAACGCGTCGCCTCCTCGGCGCTGTCTAGGATGCGGGGCCGCAGCATGATCAGCAGCACCCGCTGCCCCGACGCGACATTGCGGCCGCGAAAAAGATTGCCGATGATCGGCGCCCGGCTCAGCCCCGGCACCCGCTGATCGTTGACGCCCGAGCCGTCCTCGACCAGCCCGCCGAGGATGATCACATGATCGTCGCGTACGATGGCATTGGTCGACAGTGTCCGTTTCGAGGTGATCTCGCCGCCGGCGGCAGAGGCGGAATTGGTCAGGTTCGAGACCTCCTGATTGATCTTGAGCCGCACGTTGTGGTCGGCGGTGATCTGCGGCGTCACTTCGAGCGTCAGGCCGACATCCTCGCGCTGGATGGTCTGAAAGGGATCATTCGGGATGGCGCTGTCGCCGACGGTGGAATAGCTGCCGGTGACAAAGGGCACGTTCTGCGCCACGACGATCCTTGCCTCTTCGTTGTTCAGCGTCAGGATCGAGGGGGTCGACAGCAGCCGGGTCGAGCTCTGGCTGGCCAGCGCGGCAAGAAAGCCGCCGATGCCGGACTCGCCCCTGACCTGCCGGCCACCCAGGAATCCGCCGCTGCCGGGCGCCGAGATATTGCCCTGAAGCACTGAGCTGACCAACCCGGTCAGCGTCGGGCGACCGTCGAGCGAGAACTCCACCCCGCCGACCAGCGCATCGTTGAGCAGCGCGCCGAACTGCACCGAGAGATCCGAGAAATTCTCGACCGACAGCTCGAAGACCACCGCCTCGATCAACACCTGGCTGGGCTTCTGATCGAGCGCCGCGATGGATTGCGCCACGGTCTGGATGCGCTCGGTCGGGCCGGTGATGATCAGAGAATTCTGCTGCGGCTCGGCGACGATATTGATCTCCCCGCCCGAGCTGCCGTCTTCGCCCGTCGCGGCGCCGAAAGAGCGCTGGATCACCGGCTCCAGCTCCTTGGCATCGGCATAGTTCAGTCGCACGACGACGGTGGCAAAGCTGCGCTGCGGCGTGTCGAGCTGGCCGACCAGCCGGCGCACCCGCTGCCGATAGGCCTTGTCGCCCGAGACCACCAGCGCATTGGCGCGGGAATCGGCCGAGACATTGCTACCTTCGGGCCCGAGATCGAGCGATTGCACCACCGCCAGCAGCTCCACCGCATTGGCGTTTTGCAGTCGGATGGTCTCGATCGCGTCGCTCCGCGGGGTGTCGAGCCGGGCCACCAGCGCCGAGATCCGCTGATAGCTCTCGAGCCGGTCGGAGAGCACCAGCAGGTTGGCATCCGGCACCGCCGTCAGCACCGCCTCGCCAGCGACCAGCGGGCGGATCACGTCGACGATGTCGGTCACCGGCACGTTGTTGACCGGGATCACCCGCGTCTGATAGCCGCCGCTGCCCACCACCCGCGGCGGCGCCAGCTCGCGCGCGACATCAAGCGGCACGATGCGGTCGGCCTCGGTGCCCTCGACAATGGTCAGCCGGTTGAGTTCGAGCACATTGAGAAAGATCTCGTAGAGCGCCGCCGGCGTCACCTCGCGCGGGGCCAGCACGGTGACCGTGCCCTGCACCCGCGGATCGAGGATGAAATTGCGCCCGGTGCTGTCGGCGACGATCGAGACGAAATCCCGCAGGTTGGCCTGGCGCATGTCGAGCTTGACCTGCGCCGCGCCGGTCGTGGCCACCGCGAGCCAGATCAACCCGGCAAGAAAGAGACGCTCAACTGTCTTCATCAATTTGCACTTTCAATGTCATGCGCGCCCCGGCCCGCAGAAGCTCAAGCTCGAAATCACGTTGCCGCAACAGCTCCGGCGCGGCCTGGCGCAGCGCGTCGATATCGCCCGCCGGTACGCCGTTCAGCGTCAGGATGATGTCGCCCTTGCGCAACCCGACCTTGTCATAGAGCCGCCCGTTGCGCACCCACATAATCTGCTGCGCCAGATTGCCGTTGCCCTGATCGACGATCTTCGAGCCCCCGGCCAGCCCAAGCGATCGCTGGAACCCGTCGTCGCGCAGCGCCGAGAGCGACAGGCTGGCACTTTGCACCGCCGGCGCTGGCGCGAGTTCTGCCGCAACCATCGGCGCCTCGGCCTCTTCGTCGAACCCGATCAGAAATTCCTTGTCATCCAGAGAGATGCGCACGCCATCCGGCTGAATCTCGATCACCTTGGCTCCGCCCGGCAGCACCGAGCCGACACTGACCAGGTGATCGCCGCTGTCGGCCGAAACGATGGCCCAGCCCCCCTCGCCGCCCGCCACCAGCCCCTTGAGGCTGAAATCCGGTGAAGGCTCGGGCGCGGCGGTTTCGGTGGCGGCCACCGGCTCCGGCGGGATCTCGCCGAAAAGCGCCGGCCAGAGCCACTCGGCGCGGCTCTCGGCGGCCTCGGCGCGGGCAGTCGGATCAAAGGTGACACGGCTCAGCGGGATTTCCGGGCTCGCGGTCAGGATCAGCGCCAAGGCGCCCCCGCCCAGCCCCAACACGGCGGATCCGACAAGCGATAGAATGTGATCTGCCCGAAACACGAGTTGCGCTTCGCTCCTCCATGGATGCCGCCAGCCTCATTGGCGAGTATATTATAGTGTTGCGCCCGGTCCCCTGTGAATGAAAGACAATTTCCAGCAGATTGAACCAACGCGAACTTTTGATATAGTTTAGAAAAAAAGAGGCAGAATTTCAAATCAATTCAATGGGTATGAGCATGGCACGACTCCGCGTTCCGGCCGTGGTCGGACTGGCCCTGCTGGGCTTTTCGGGCTGTACGGATCTCGCCGCCCCGTCCGGTGGCGGCTTTCAGCAGCAATATTTCGCCGCGCGCGATGCCCTGGAAACCGGGCGTTATGATGCGGCCGCCCGCAGCTATCAGAAACTGTTGAAAAACTACCCCGCCGGCGCGGTCGAGGCCCGGCTGATGCTGGAATTGAGTCACGCCCAGCTGCGTGGCGGCGACTACGAAGCCGCCTCGCGCGCGGCGCGCAGCCTGGCCGCGTCGCAGACCGGGCCGGTGCGCGGCATGGCGCTGGCGGTGGCGGCCTCGGCCGACCACGAGATCGCCCGGAGCGCGATTGCCGCCGGCGACCGGGGCGCCGCCACCCGCCAGCGCCTGCAAGCGGCGGCCTCGGCGCTCGATGAGCTGCTGGCGGAATATCCCGGGCTCGACATCGGCAAGGCGATGGCCCGGCGCCGGGCGCTGATCACCAGTGAACTCGCCGCGCTGGGCTAAGCGCCTCAGCGCAGCGGCAGACGTGTCCGCACTTGCCAGCCGCCGGCCTCGAGCCGGTCGGCCAGTAGGTCGAGCGATTGCCGCCAGGCCTCCGGCATCGCCTCGCGCGGGGTGATCCGCGCATCCAGCGTGGCCTCGGCACCGCCGATCAGGCCCGACAACCGGCCCTCGAGCGCGACCGCGGGCCCCGCCAGCTCGAACCTGAGCCGCCAGGCGCCGCCGGCGTCGGTGGCGATGTTGAAACTGCCGTTGCCGAGCAGCGTGCCATCATAATACGCGCCGAGGATGCGCCCCGCCCCGGTCAGCCGCTCCAACCGCCGGGCGGCGGTGACGACGCTGGCCTCGAGCCGGTCCAGCCGCACCTCGCCGCGGGCACCCAGAGCCGGCAGCGCCGCCAGGTCGAGACTGCCGCTGCCGCCTTGCAGCCGGGCATGACTGAACGGGGCGGGCAGCAGCAGATGTGCCGAAGCCTGCGCGCCGGTCGTGCCGGCCGTCACCCGCCAGCGCGGCGCGCCCGCCTCGAGGCCGGCCCAGGCCCAGGTGAGCGCGATATCCTCGGGCCATGGCGTTCCGGCCGCCACCTCGGCACGGCCGCTGACCAGCCCCGCGGCGTCGTCCAGCCCGGCCGTCCAGGGCGGCAGGCTCTCCGGCGCGGCCTGGCGCAGATGGCCGACCGCGCCAAACAGCGCCACCGCCGACAGCAGGCCGACCAGCAGGCCGAAAATGCCCAGCAGCACCCTCATGCCCCCGGCTCCAGAACCAGCGCCACCGCGACATAGCCCGGCGCGCCGAGGCTCTCGATCGAAAAGCTCTCGGGGGTGTAGCCCGCGGTGTCCGCCAGCCCCGCAAACCACGGCATGAACCGGCCAAAGGCCACGCGGTCGAAACGCAATGCCACCCGGTCCGCACCCTGGTTCGACAGCGACGAGACCGCCGCGCGCAGACCGGCGTCAACAAGGCTCTGTTCCAGCCCCGACATGCCCGCAGCGGGCCGCGGACCGGCCTCGCTGGCCGGATCCTCCACTGGCGGATACAGCCGCGCCTGGGTGCTGACCCAGAGATGCAGCTCGCGCGCCTCGGCCAGCCTCTGGCTCGCGGCCTGACGGGCCTCGACCAACGGCAGGAGCACCAAAAACACCACCGCCAGCGGCAGGGCGCCCGCCACCAACAGGCCGAACAGCCCGCGTTCACGGCGGCTGAGCGCGGCAAGGCTGTCCGAGACCGGGATCATCGCAGCCCCCTTTCCGCCGCACCCGGCGCCGCCACGATTTCCACCAGCGCCGCTACCCGCGCATCGGCCTCAGCCGAGGAATTGACCACGCGCGCCCGGGTTGCGCCCCCGTTCAGCCGCGCGACCACCCGCTCGAGCGCGGCAAAGTCGCCAACCTCGAGCTCGACCCGCAGCGGTGTGCCGGCGGTGCGCGTGACGCGGCGCAGGGTGACCGGGCTCTGCGCCAGCACCTGCGCCGCGGCGTGCAGCACATCCATCGAGCCCACCCCCTGCGCCGGGGTGGCCTCGGCCGCCTGCCTTTCGGCCACGACACGGCCCACCTGAAGCCGCAAATTGAGGATCGGCCCGCTGGGCAGGAACGCCGCGCGCGCCACCTCGGTGGCGGCGTCGCGCTGGCGCTGGGCCGCGGCCTCGATCCGCGCGCCGTCGATCCAGAGCGCCGCCGCCAGCGCCGCCAGCCCGGCTGCCATCGCCGCCATCGGCCCGCGCCAGCGCCGCACCTGCCGCCGCACCGCCATCCGGTCGGCAGCAGGATCGCGGAACAGGTTGAAATCGGCCTCGCCATGGCCCAGCAGCGCGGCTTCGTCCGGCCAGCCGGCGTGGATCTCGGCCGAGGTCGCTTCGAGGACGCTGCGCAGGGTCTCGGACACCGGGCTGTCACAAAGGTAGACACGCTGTGGCGCCCCGGATCGCGCCAGGACCGCGCGGAGCTGCGCCAGCGCCACCGGCAGGCCGGCGGCAAAGCCATCGGCCGGGCCGAGCCGCGCCAGCACCCGTTCGCCCTCGGGCAAACAGCGCAGCGCCCAGCCCTCGGCCACCACCGGCAGGACCAGATAGTCGGGCAAGAGCGCGGCGACCCGCCGGCCCTGCTCGCTCAGCCGGTCACGCCAGTCGCGCGCGCGCTCTGCCGTGACCACAAGCGCCGCCGCCGCGCCGTCGCGCCCGGGCCGGTTCACCCGAAGCTCGACCGCGTCGAGATTGTCCTGAAGCAGGTTTTCCACCTGCTGGCGGGCGACCTGGTTGCGGATGCCGCCGCGCAGGCGCGCCGGCAGATCGAGCGGAAAGAGCGGCGCCGCCTCGCCCGGCACCACGGCGATGAATGCGCCGCTTGGGGGCGGCGCATCGCCGCTGTCCATCCGCCAGATATCCGGCGTGGTCCTCGTCTTGCGGCCCTTCATGGCAATGTCATTCTATAGGTTTCCGTTACCGTGCCGCTGCTGAGACTGCGATGCAGCCAGATCATCCGGCTTTGGCGCTGATCGTCCAGTGCGACATCGAGTGCGGCGGCGAAATATTCGCTCACGACGCGAAAATCACGCGGGGCCGGACCGGCGGCGACCTCGCGGCGCAGGATCGTGCCGGCGCGGCTGGCGAAATCGCCGGCAGAGGCAAAGGGCGCGGCCGCCCGCTCGCTTAAGAGCTTCTCGGCATCGCGCAGCGCGGCGCCCGGCAACACAGCGGCCAGCACCGGCGCGCTGGCGGTATTGACGTTGAGCCCGGTGCCCAACGGCAAGGCCGCCACATGCGGCGCAAGCGTGTCAAAGGCCGCCTCGGTCATCCCCGGCACCCGGCGCAGCTCTGCAATTGTGGCGATTGTGCCGCCGGGCGCGGTCACCGGCAGGGCGCGGTTGTAATAGGGCGCCGGATTGGCCGGGCCGCCGGGGCGCAGATGCTCGGTCACCGCGCGACCGAGCCGGATATCCAGCCCGAGCAGGCGGATCAGCCGCTCGAAGGCCGCCTGCGCCGGGCCGGCGTTGTCACTGGCCAGCCAGTTGAGGTTGAACCGGCCTTGCAGGTCCGTGATGCGACCGGCGAGCACACCCCGGTCGATCGGCACCGAATAGCCCTCGGTGGCCCAGATCTCGCCGCCATGGTCGATCTCGGCGCCGGCTTCCCAATCGGCCGTCAGCACCTGGGACACCAGCGGCGTGCCCGCATCGAGATAGAGCGCCATCTGATCGCCACCGTGGATGGCGGCCAGGCGCGTGGTATCGCCCACCGCGAGCGACAACACGGTATTGGCCGCAGCGGTCATCGCCACCACCAGAAGCAGCGCGTTGAGTAGCACCACGCCCCGATCACGGCCGCTATCCCGCCACCGGATCATCGCGCCGCCACGATCCGAAGATCGCCGTGATCGCCGGTTCTCAGCGTGACTTCCACCGCCCGGGGCAACCGGGTACGCGAGGCGGCCTCCTCCAGCCCGAAATCGCTGACCCAGCCGGTCTCGGTCAGCGCCCGGACCTGAAGCGCGCTGACGTCGCGCAGGATCACCTGGTCCGGCCCGGCGACGCTGGCATTGAACGGCGCCAGGTCGCGCCAGTAACGGCGGCGCAGGGTGCCGCTGGCCGCGTCAAGCCGCCATTCGACCCGGCCCAGCCCGGTCTCCTGCGTGCCGGGCAGCCGCCCGACACCGGCAAGCGAGAGGCTGAAGCGGCCGTTGGCGGCATCGGCAACAAAAGCCGGCTGGCGGTCGTCCTGCCCGTCCGGCGGTACAAAGGCAAAGGGCGCCAGCGCGTCGAAATCCGCGCGCAGGCGGGTCAGCGCTTCGCCCAGCTCCCAGGTCGCGGCATGGCGGGTGCCGAGACGGTCCTGCAACAGCACCGTCGCGCTCAACGCCTGCAACCCCATCACCGCGATCAGCGAAAAGATCGCCAGCGCGGCGGTCAGTTCCAGCAGGGTCAGCCCGCGTTCGGATGTCATCCTGCCGCCTCCTCTTCGCCAACAAAGCCCACCACCAGCGCGCCTTCGCCCCCGGGCCCAACCGCCTGAATCCTGAGCTCGGTGTAGCCGCCGAGGGTTTCGGTCTCGGTCACCGCAAGTTGCCAGTCGCGGCCGGCATAGGTGACGGTCTCGGGCAGGCCGCGCGCGGCCTCGGCGCCCAGCGCCCGGAACTCCGCCGCACGATTGAGCGCCACCTGCTGCGCAAAGAGCCGCTCCGGTGCGCCGCCGATCTGAAACCGGGCGGCATCGAAGGCCCGCAGCGCCGCCACGGTGCCGATCGACAGCACCAGCACCGCCACCGTCACCTCGATCAGCGTCAAGCCGCGCTCGCGCGCCCGTTTCGCATCTGCCTGTCTCAGCTCTCGCCGTCGCATGCCAGCGCCCCCCAGCCATCGGCGGCGCAGGTCCAGACCTGCCGTCCGGCTTCGAGCCGCAGGTCGAACGCGCTGGTGCGGCCGTCGGGCAGCAGCGCAATGATTACACGGCCCAGATCATCCCGCAGCGCGCCATAGCCGGCGGTGGCGGTAACCAGACCGTCAAGCGCGGACTCGGCCCCCTCGGGCTGCCATCCGTCCTCTCCCGGCGCCATCCGCGTCACTCCGGTCGGGCTGATCGCAAAGCGCGCCTCCCTCCGGGTCAGAATTGCCTCGCGGCGTGCGGTCGCGAAGGTCTGTTCCAGCCAGGCCACGTCGCGGCTGCCGCGCGGATCGCGCAGGTTGATGGCCAGCACCGCGCCGAGGCTCAGGATCGACAGGACCGCGACGACGATCATCAGTTCGACCAGCGAAAACCCGCTTTGAGGCGTTATTCGACCTGCCATGTCCCCAAATCCGCGTCACTTCCGCTGCCGCCTTCGCGCCCATCGGCGCCAAGCGAAAAGATGTCGAAACTGTCATGGATACCGGGCTGAAGATATTGGTACGCGCGCCCCCAGGGATCGCGCGGCACCCGGTCGATATAGCCCTTGCTGGCATAATTCTCGGGCACCGGCGGCTGGCTTGGCCGTTCGACAAGCGCGGCAAGCCCCTGTTCGGTGGTGGGATAGCGGAAATTGTCGAGCCGGTAGAGCTCGACCGCGCTCTTGAGCACCGAAAGATCGGTCTGCACCCGCGCCGCGCGCGCCTGATCGGGCCGGTCGATCACCCGGGGCACGATGACCAGGGCGAGGATCGACATGATGACCACGACGACCATAAGCTCCAACAGCGAGAAGCCCGCGTCCCGGCCTTGCGTTTTCGAGGGAATGTGGTTGTTTTCAATCATGGAATTATCAATGCCGCGAGGAGAACATGCATCGAGCCTATCCGATGATTGAGCAGCGCTCAATGTTGTTGCGGCTGGTCGGCATCGCGGTTGCAATCGCGCTTGTCATGCTGGTGACCGATCTGGGGGGTGCGGCGCTGCGGCGGCTTTTCCTGCTGGAGAATGACGCCGTGCTGCGGGGCGAGCTCTGGCGGCTGGTGACCGCGCATCTGGTCAATCTCAGTCGTGTGCACACCCATCTCAACATCCTCGGGCTGGGGCTGATCCTGGTCAGCCTGTGGTCGATCCTGACACCCCGGATGCTGGCGCGCGCGATCCTGCTCTCCGGCGCGGCGATCAGCCTGGGCTGGCTGGCGCTGATGCCAGCCGGGGTCACCTATGTCGGATTTTCCGGCATCACCCATGGCGTGATGACCTTTGGCGGGCTGGTGATGCTGCGGACCGGGCCACGCTGGTTCGGCGGGCTGATCCTGGCCTGCGTCGCGGCCAAGCTGGGGCAGGAATTCTTCAATGGCGCGGTGCCGGGCGCCGATGCGGCGATTGGCGGGCGGGTCAGCTTCGTGTCGCATACGCTGGGCACCCTGGGCGGAGCGCTGGCCGCGCGCGAGGGGCCGTTCTGGCCGCGGCTCGGTGTCGGGCTGGTCTGCCTGATGCTGTCGCTGATCCATGCCGAGCGCGAAGCGGCGGCGCTGCCGGCGGCGGTCACCGCCGATGGATGATCTCTGGCTCTGGCTTGCCGTGTTGCTGGCCGGGCCGGTGGGCTCGTTCCTGGCAGTCTGGGCCGAGCGCAGCTGTGACGGGCGCTCGCTCTCGGCGCCCTCGGCCTGCACCGGTTGCGGCAGGCGATTGGCGGCGCGTGACCTGATCCCCGTGGTGTCCTTCCTCTTGCGCAGGCGGCGTTGCCGGTACTGCGGCACCGCCCTGCCCTGGCGCTTGCTGGCGGCAGAGGTTCTGGCGATCGCCGCGGCGCTGGCGGCCATCGTGGTGACAGAGACTTGGCCGGGGCTGGCGCTGACCCTCGGATACCTCTGGCTGTTGCTGGCGCTGGGAGTGACCGACCTGATCTGCCTGCGGCTGCCGGATGTGATGACCGGGCTGTTGTTTGCCCTCGGGCTGGGGCTGGCGTGGCTGGACGGCCGGGGCCCGGGCAATGCGCTTGTCGGCGGGGCAATCGGCGCCGTGACGCTGTTGGCGTTGCGCTGGGGTTATCAGGGCCTCCGGGGCCGTGAGGGCCTGGGGCTGGGCGACGTGAAACTGGCCGCCGGCATCGGCGCCGGGCTGGGCGTGCTGGCGTTGCCTTGGGTGGGCCTGCTGGCCTCGCTGGCCGGGCTGGCGGCGGCGGCGCTGGGGGTCTTCGGCCGCGCCAACCGCGACACGCCCCTGCCCTTCGGCGTCTTTCTTTGCGCGGCGGCGGGGCTTGTCCTGCTGTGGCGGTGACGACTCAGGCGCCCAGGAGCGCCGGAATCCGCTCGACCACCATGTAGGTTGCCACCAGACCAAGGATCACCAGAACGCTCTTGCGGGCCAGTTCGGCCCCCGGTGCGGTGGCCTGGCGCAGCCCCCAGAACAACGCCAGCACCATCGCCACGATAGCCAGCTGGCCGATCTCGATCCCGACCGTGAATGCCGCCAGAGCCGGCACCAGATCGGGCGAGCCGGGCCCCAGCAACCGGGCGAGAACAAAGGAAAACCCGAAGCCGTGCAGCAGGCCGATCAGCACGTAAATCGTGGCAGAGGCGCGCATCCGCAGGTAGCTGGTGATCGCCGCCATGATGATCGTCGCGGCAATCGCCGCCTCGACGGCGGGGATGAACCACGCGCTCCTCGGGGCATACCCAAGGAACCCGGCGGCCAGCGTGACCGCATGGCCCAGGGTGAAGGCGGTGATGTTGCGCAGCAGGCTCAGCGCGGTCGTCGCGGCAAGCGACATGGCCACCACAAGGAAGACATGATCGATCCCTTCGAGGATATGAACGATGCCCTGATAGACATATTCCGCCGCCCAGCCGATCCAGCCCTCGGGCAGCGTCAGCGGCCGTTCGAGCTGGCCCGGGCGGGTGAAGCTGCGCGGCGTGTCGCTGCGGGCATCGACCACATGATTGTCGATCCTGACACCTTCGGCCAGGGTCAGCGCCGGCAATCCGGCCTCTACCGTCAGGGGCAGCAGCAGGGCCTGCGCGTCCAGCCGCAGCCGCATGGCGACATAACCCGAACCGATGCTCACCGGCCCTTCGGGCGACGGCGTGGCCAGCAGCGCGGCCGCCGCCTCGACCGAGGCCAGCCCCTCGGGCGGCGGCCCCGGCAGGATACGGAACGCCTCGATCTCGGGCGTGATCTCGCGTGGGCCGACCCGCCAGCGCAGGCTTTGTGCCAGTCGCGCGGCAAAAGCCTCTGGCGCGGCATTGGCGGCCTCGGGCAAAAGAATGACGCCGGGCGCATCGGCGGGGCCGACGGTGGCAAGAAACCCCTCGGTGTCCCTTTCGCCGCTCAGCACATCGGCAAAAACCAGCGGGATCGGCGAAAAGACAAGAACCTCGGTCAGGCCCTCCGCCTCGCTCAGAAACATATGGCGGATCTTGGTGCCGAGGCTGAAATGCGCCTGCGCCGCACCGGCGATGACAAGGAAAAGACACGTCAGGATATAGATTGCCCGCTGCGCCGGGAAAAGGCGGGGACGTCGCTTGGAAAAACAAATCCGCATGAATTCGCAAGGCTCCGGGTTGATAAAATTCAAGTCACCGAATTACTTGGTAAGTGTGACAATAATTTGCGCGGCCGGCATCACCGGCATCCTTTTTCACCGCGACCGCAGTCCGCGCGCGCCTTGGTGAGGCCAGCGCCCGGGTACGGACACTCTATGGATGCAATCTTTGGACACTCCGTCAAGTATCGCAACAATGTCCGTGGATTGCCAAATCTGCACCCGCAATCGCGCTCCGCTTGTTCCAACTGAGTCGAAATGCCGATCATCGCCATAATAAACTTCACGTTAACAAAGCGTTACAGCAAGAGTTGACGCAGGGACAATACGGCGTTTATCCTCTTCTCATAGATTTTATCGTTTAACCGGGAGTCCGGTCGTGCGGAATATACTGCCGCTATTCTTTTTAATTTTCAGCCTGGTCATTCCGGGTGCAGCGCTGGCCGCATGCGAGACTCGCGACACCCGCAGCATCGACGTGGTCATCGGGCAGCTTGATGCCGGCTCTTATCTTCGCGAAGGATTCAGGATCAGCCCGGACGGCACATTGAGCCGTGCGCTCTGGAACGACGGAAACAATATGCTCGGCCGGTCCCAACTTGTCGACCTTGGGGTAGAGGCATATCAAAGCGCCCTGGCGGATATTTCCCGCACGCAGCCGCGTCACGCCATGGTGCCCAACGATGGCACGATCCCTTCGCCTCCGACATTTACCGTCGAGATCGCCTATCTCGAACCCGACGGCAAAACCCGCTTTGTCTTCCGCATTGCCGCCACGCCGGCGCTGAGCGGGTTGATCGAGGCCTGGCGCGGCGCGGCGCCAGTGAGTGCGCCGCCCAGCGGAAACTACATCTGGTCCATTCTGGCGCCAAACAACCCCGGTCGTGCCGATCTCGCGCTTTCCGCGGACGGCTGTGGCGGGGACATTGAAAAGAATTTGGCTGAGGCACTTGGCGGAAGTCACATTGTAACCCGTACCGACAGTGCGTTCCGGGGGTTCGTCGAAACCAACCCGGGCCGGTCCCGATTCATAGCGGACCTGCCGGACGGCCACGCGTATTTTGGTATTCTTTCGGGCAGGTGACCGCTTAGCGGCACTCATGCGCCCGATGGATGTTTGTTCGAAAAACCATTGATCCAGGGGGAGTTCGTCTGATGAAGCATGTACGACACACTATAGCCAAATTATTGGCGACCGCCGGGGTGGCCTGTTTGGCGGCCCAGCCGGCCTATGCCGCCTCAAGTTGGTTGTCGACGGTGACAACCATCGAGAATGGCGCGCGCACGACCTACAGTGCCGGGGAACTGAGCAGCCGACCGCTGCCAAGGGCCACCAGCACCACCGCGGTCTTCGATCTCAGCATCTCGCTCGAGGAAAACCCGCAGGGCGACGACGAGTATCCGGAAGAACCGACACCGGCCACGGATGACGACGACCAGAACAAATTCGAGAAGAAAATCGAAGAATTCGCCGACGCCGTCTTCCAGATGACCAACGGCAAACACAAGATCGGCAAGGTCACGATCTTCCGCGATGGCGATCAGGCCAACAACACCGACGTGCAATGGAAGGAAAACTGCACCGACAGCGATCCGACCACTACGGCCCCCGGGCCGCGGGCCAATCCGAGCGGCTTTGGCGTGGCGGGCGCCCGGATCTATTTCTGCACCAACTGGGAAGGCGCGCCGACGCTGATGGACACCCCCAAAGGCGCAGGGTTCACCCTGGCGCATGAATGGGGACATTACACCTACGGCATCTATGACGAATATGTCGCCAACTGCGGCCAGACGCCGGAAACCAACTGCGTGATCTTCTTCCCGCGCTCGACCGATACCGCCTCGTCGCCGTCCATCATGAACGGCCAATGGACCGCGGTCAGCGGCAGCCAGGACTGGCTCGAGGTTTCGACCCTCGGCGTCGAACCCTATGCCACACAGGCCGATGGCGACGACAAGAACGGTCAGGCCAGGGTGTTCGGCGAAAACGGATGGGCCACGCTCACGCGTGATCCGGCGACTGACCCGCGGCACAGCTTCCTGCCGACGCGGACGCAATACACCAACCTGGTGGCACCCACCGCGCCGAACCTGATCGTCAACGATGACGAAAGCACCGCCCGCAGCGAGCTTGACATCATCTGGGCCGGCAATCAGGTGGCGGAACTGATGATCGACACCTCGGGGTCGATGTCAGGCACGCCGATTTCCAATGCCAAGACCGCGGCCAGCCTTCTGGTCGGCCAACTGACCCCGGGCGAAAACGCCGTCGGCGTCGGCCGGTTCACCAGCAGCGCCACCCAGGTCTTTGCGATCACCGATATTCCTGATCCGGATACCGGCGTGCGCAGCGGCGCCCAGACGGCCATCGCCGCCTTCAGCGCTGGCGGGGGCACCGATATCGAGGACGCGGCCTTGACCGCGCTGGCACAGGTGCAGGGCTTCCAGGGCGGCACCCGTCCCTCGGTGGTCTATCTGCTGACCGATGGTCAGAGTTCGGTCAATCAGACGACCGTGATCAACGCCTATACCGCCGCCAAGGTGCCTCTGGTGACCTTCGGCTTCGGCTCGGGCGTGAACGCCGGCCTGTTGCAGAGCCTGGCCAATGGCACCGGCGGGCAGTACTTCTTCTCGCCCACCACGCTGGCGCAGATCCAGCAGGCCTTTGTCGCTGCCAATGCCGCCTTCTCGTCGAGTGTGGTTGTGCAATCGACCACTGCGGCGGCCACCGCCAGCACCACCGACGTGCGCAATGTCACGCTTGACAGCTCGCTGGCGACAGCGGCGATCAACGTCTCCTTCGCGGGGGCGGTGACCGATGTCTCGCTGCGGCTGCTCGACGGCACCGGCGCGGACACCGGCGCGGCCTTTACCTGCAACGCTGGGGCCGAGGTCTCCTGTGACGCCGAGGTCGACGTTACGACCCTGGGCGCAGGGCAATACGGGGTCGAGGTGGTGAACAACACCTCGAGCGACATCGATGTTTCGGTTCTGGTATCGGGGACACCCTCGGACTTCGAGAGCTATGACATCGCCGTCGAGTTCAACAACGTGAACTATCCCCAGAGCTTCGCGATCGAAGCCACCGTCACCGACGGCCCGGCAATCACCGGTCTCGACGTGACGGCGACGGTGACCAAGCCGGACAGTTCGACGGTCAATCTGCCCTTGCTCGACGACGGCAAGAACTCCGACCGGCTGGCCGACGACGGCACCTACACCGCGGATGTGCCCTACGACATGGACGGCACCTATACCGCGGTGGTCACCGCCGAGAACACGTCAGGCAATGCGCAGACCACCTTCACCGCGACTGCGATCTCGGTGGATGAAAACGGCAATGGCGTGACCCCGACACCCACCAACATCACCGAGATGTTCACCCGCGTTGCGGTGACCAACGCGGCGGTGACGGGTGTCGCACCCGACGATCACAGCAATGATCCGTCGGTGCCCGGAGCCTGTACCGCAATCACCGACAACAACGTCGATACCGCCGGGCGGATCGACGCGGCCGGCGACGTGGACTGCTTCTTCTTCACGCCGACCTCCACCGCCAATGATCTGATCGCCCGCGTGACTTCGCTGGCGCTGGACATGCAACCTGTGGTGCGGGTCTACGACGCGACCGGTGGAACCGAGCTGCTGATGGTCGACCTGTCGACCAGCGCCAATGCGGCTTCGGGGGCTGTGGCCACGGTTCCGGCCTCTTCGCTGGATGCCGCGGGTCACGTGGTCACGGTGGAACACGCCGATGCCACGGCGGCCATGGGCAACTATGCGGTCTCGATCGGGGCAAAACTGGCCTCGGATGAGCCGGTGAAAGTGCCTGATGGCGGCGGCAACGGCGGCGGCGGCGGCGGCAATGGCGGCGGCGGCGGTTCCGGCGGCGGCATCGGCCCCTGGGGCGTGATGTTCGCGGCACTGCTCGCCCTGATCGGCCTGAGACAGCGGCGTCGCATCATGTAATCGCTGGCGGAGATCAGCAAAAGAAGGCCCGGATAATCCGGGCCTTCTCGGACCACTGGCAAACCCCGTCATTTTGGCGGGGTTTTGTTTTGACGTGTGAGGTTCGGAGCTGGTTCCAGGCCTGCGGGACATGGCAGCCCATGGTGCCAATACGAGTTTCTTGATGTTCTGGGCGCTGGCGGCGAGGAGGCCCTGGCCGACATCCGTCCCGTCAACTCTGCGACGCCGGTTCTGACGGAAGGGCGCGGCGGGCGGCCTTGGTCCGGGCACAGAGGCCTTCGGTCATCTCCCCGACGAGCCCCAAGTCGATGCCCGCGCCGATCTTGCGCAAAGGACCATCGCCAGGCACCAACCGCTCCAGCGTCACCGTCTCAAGATCGCTTTGCTGCGATGACCAACACACCCCATAGACTCAAAAGTCCCCGCACGAGGCGAGGACTTTGTTGGCAGGCCGAGGCGGCGCGAAAGTGCCACCCGCTGCCTTGTGTGAGATCAGAAGAGAAACCGCGTGGCCCTGGCGGCAAATCTCTCAGCCGTTCGACCACCGGGTGACCAGGTGACCAGTCTGCGCTTGCTTGACGAACTGTCGCAGGCGCCGAGCAGCCATGCACATCACCGGCACACCCACCATCGAAAAGAGCGAAATGCCGAGATAGATGCCGAAGGCATCGCCGAACGAAAGCCCCTGCGCCAGTGCATAGATCGCGGCAAAAACGCCGGCCAGCGCTCCGAATATGACACATGCTAGCATGACTATACTCCATTTCAGGTTGTATCCATGTTGGACCAAATTGTGCGCACTGGTCCAGAGACAATCTTGGCGTGTGCGATATTTCGCTGAAAATTCACGTAAAACATGCATGTCTTCTGCGATTTTTGCGGAAACTGGGTAACAAGGCACCTCAGAGGGTGAAAAATGCGGCATCGGGGCCGGTCTGACGCGATTCGCGACGGCCGCTTTGGAGTGATTTTCTTCTGCAATTTCGCGCCAGTGGGTTGAAACCCACCCTGCGGGCAAGCGAGGCCAGCAGTGGCACGGCACCCTGCATCGGGACGGTCGGCGAAGTCCGCCGTGGGGTGGATTTTCAACCCACCCCTGCGCGCAAGCGGGCTAAAACCCACCCTGTTTCATTTCAGGCAAAGGTTACCTGGCTATTGAACACGTCAAGCGTTGAACGCGAACCACCAATTGGAACCATTCCAAATTCGCATTCAACGTTCTATCCCGCGGCTGGGAATTAAAATTGATACGCAATTGATTTATCAACTTCAAAGCACTTTGGGATTCAGCCGACCGCCAATTCCACGGGGTTTCAACCCAAGACGGCCTGAAACTCCCGCCACTCGCCTTTGGACATGCCGGAGGTTTCCTGCGTCACCTCTTCGCCTTTCAGCATCCGGCGCACACAGTCGAGTGCGGTCGACGACAGGGTCGCCCCGCCCATCCGGTAATCTTCGAAGGCGCGAAAGGCGAAGGGCACCCAGTCGGCGACAACCTTACAGATTTCATCCGCATAGACCCGGATCTCGTATTGCGCATGGGCGTCGGCACGCAGGCGCAGGAAATGCAGCAGATTGTGCAGATCGACCTTCCAGTACCATTGCGTGTAGATGTTGGCCGGCAGGTTCATCCGCGCCAGCTCTCGCGCCAGCCCCTGCTGACCGTCCGACGAAATCATTTCCTCGTAATGGTCGTAGGCCCGCATCGCATCGTCGCGCAGATAGCGCAGCACGCGGTCGGCCTCTTCCCCGGTCAGCGCCTCGCCCCGACCCTGGTTGTTGACCACGGATTGCGCCGCCAGCGCATCGCGCTCGGGGATGTAGAACTCGCGGTCGAGGATCGAATAGCGGGCGGAATATTCGTTCACGTTGGCGGTGCGGTGGCGAATCCACTGCCGCGCCACGAACACCGGCAGTTTGACGTGCAGCTTGATCTCGCACATCTCGAACGGCGTCGAGTGCCAGTGCCGCATCAGATAGCGGATCAGCCCTTCGTCGTTCTGCACCGACTTGGTGCCGCGACCATAGCTCACCCGGGCGGCCTGACAGATGGCGGCATCGTCGCCCATGTAATCGACAACCCGCACGAAGCCGTGATCGAGCACCGGATAGGCGGTATAGAGATGCGCCTCCATCCCGGCCGAGGTGGCGCGCAGGGTCGGTCGCGTCTCGGCCCGCAGAGCTTCGATTTCGGCGGCCTGTTCGGGCGTGACGGACATGGGGCGAATCCTTTCTACAAGATGAATCAGGGCTCCACTATATCTGGTGTGGCGCCCAAGAAAAAAGCGGAGACTTGGTATGCCCGATTTGCCGCAGTTGCCGGGTGTCGGGCGCCCGCGCGGCTTTTTACATTGACTTTCAAGGCCCCGAAAATCAGCGTGTGGACAAAACAAACGGGCAAAGACCGGGGCAGTTTCATGAATCGTTTTGTATTACCGCTGATTGCAGCGGTGGCCGTCAGTGCCTGCGAAGGCAGCACAGGCAAAGACAATCCCTTCCAAGAAGATCCGGAAGACACCGAAGAGCAGGCCGAGGCCAGCACGATCAACGAGGCGCTGGCGTCGAATGTGTCCAACGTGTCCAAGCCCGGCGCCGACACGATCACCGTCGAGATCTTTGCGCTCGACGGCACGCCGCTGACCAATTCCTTCACCCGCAATGCCGCGCTCGATACCGCCGGCTACATGGCCTATACCACGCAGGAAGATCCGCTGGACCGGATGTTCATTGCGCTGGCGGCCGAGAGCCTTGACGGCAGCGTGCATGCCGGGGTGGCCATCGATGGCGGCCAGTTCAACTATTTCCACGGCGGCGGCTATTACCAGCGTGACGGCGGCTTCAATGCGCCGTCGATCGGCAACGGCCCCGGCGAAGGTCAGGTCTCTTATGCCGGCAACTATGCCGCCGTGACCAATATCAGTAGCTCCGAGGGCGCCGATCTGTTGCCGATCCCGCCGGGCGTCGACCCGGACGATCTTCCCGATCTGCCGGGCCAGCCGTCGCGCATCGAGGGCACGATCTTCCTCAACGCAAATTTTGCCGACAATGCGGTGAATGGCGAGATCTACAACCGCGTGCTGATCAGCCCGATCGACAACACCACCACCGTCGTGCTCGACGATCTGACGCTGGTGGTCAGCGACATCGACGAAAACGGCGAGTTCTTTGGCGATGTCGAGATGAGCGGCGAAGTCGGCTCCGACGTCGGCGATTACGGCGGTATCTTTGGCGGCAACGGCGCCACCAGCGTGGCCGGGATCGTTTCCGTCAGCGATCACATCGACGATGTCGAGAACGAACAGGAATACGGTGTCTTCGTGCTGACGCAATGCGGCCAGCCGAACGATGCGGCGGTCTGCGATATCGTCGCTCCGAACTGATCCCATGTTGCGCCGTGTCGCAATCCTCGGGCTGTGCCTGGGCCTGATCGGCCCGGCATGGTCCGACAGTGCGCCGCCCGCTGCACCGGCTTCGGAGTTGCTGACCCCCGAGGACAGCCGCGCGCTGATCCTGCGCGCGCTCTCTGCCGACCGGCATGACATCGCCGGCAAGCTGGCGCTGGGCCTGTTGCGCGCCGACCCCGAGGATCCCTTTGGCCATATGGTGATGTCGACCGTGCTGATGCGGGCCGGCAATCTCGAAGAGGCGCGCCGCGCGGCCAAGCTGGCCTATCGCCACGCCGACACCAGGCGCCAGCGCCACGAGGCCGCCCGCGTGGTGGCCGCGACCGAGGCCCGCGACGAGCGGTTTGTACTGGGCCAGCTCTGGATGCGCCGGGCGCTTCAGGCCGCCCCCACCGCGCCGACGCGCAACCGGTCGATCCACGAATACCGCGCCCTGCGCAGCGCCGCCCGGCTCAAGTTCCAGATCGCGGGCCAGATCGCGCCATCCTCGAACGTCAACAATGGCTCGGCCGACCGGATCAACGTGATCGACGGCATTCCAGTGGTGGGCATCCTGCCCGCCGCGAGCCAGGCGCTGTCGGGCACGATCGCCGAGGTCGGGGGCAGCTTCAGCTACCGGCTGCATCAGGGCGCGGCATCGGAAACCCGGTTGACCGGGGGCGGCCAGCTGCGCCGCGTCAGGCTGAGCGACGAGGCACGGAAAAAGGCACCGCAGGCCGAGGACGCCGACTATGGCTCGACCTATGTCGCCCTCGGACTGTCGCATCACCGCGCCCTGGGGGCCGCCGGCGGGCTGGCCTCCGCCCGGCTCAGCTTCGGCCAGGTCTGGAATGGCGGCGACCGGTCCTACGATCTGGCCAGCGGCGGGCTGTCTTACGGTTTCGACCTCGGCCCCGAACTGCGACTGACCGCCGGGGCCAACTATCAGATGCGCCACAACGACGCCAACGGTCTGGCCGATGTCGAGACCACCGGCGTCAGCTTTGGCGCCATCCACACCATGGCCAACAAGGACCGGCTGGCGCTGACCGTGGGCACCACCTGGGCCGCCTCCGACAATGGGCAGTCGCGCTCTACCGAGCGCTCGGCCCGGCTCTCCTATCACCGCGCCAAGCCGATCGGGCCGGTTTCGCTCTCGGCCGCGATCGGAGTGTCCGAGACCACCTATCCCGATTACCGCATCCTGTTCTGGTCCGTCCCCGGCGGGCGCGAGGACACCCGCAGCAGCGCCGAAGTCAATGTCAGCTTCGACCGGTTGGGCTACATGGGCTTCACCCCCACCCTCAAGCTCTCGTCCGAGCGCACGCTGTCCAACGTCAGCCGCTTCGAGACCGACGAACTCTCGGTCTCGCTCGGGCTGCGCACGGCATTCTGAACGCCAGACCACTGGACATCGCCGCCCCCGTGCCCGAGGCTCCGCCCCAGCAAACAAAGGAGACAGGCATGGGCTTGCGCTATCTGCACACCATGGTCCGGGTCAAGGACCTCGAAACCTCGATGAATTTCTACCAGCTTCTGGGCCTCAGAGAGACCCGCCGCAACGAGAGCGAGAAAGGCCGCTTTACCCTGGTCTTCATGGCGCCCGAGGGGCAGGAGGACTGCCCGATCGAGCTGACCTACAACTGGGACGGCGACGAGGGCCTGCCCTCCGACAGCCGCCATTTCGGCCATCTCGCCTATCGCACCGAGGACATCTATGCGCTGTGCCAGAAACTGATGGACGCGGGCGTCACCATCAACCGCCCGCCGCGGGACGGCCACATGGCCTTTGTCCGCTCGCCCGACAATATCTCGATCGAACTGCTGCAAGAGGGCGACAACCTGCCATCGCAAGAGCCCTGGGCCAGCATGGAAAACACCGGTCACTGGTGATGCCCCGGTTGGCCGCCCGTCTTTGGACGACCCGTCTTCTGACTGCCTGTCTTCTGGCCCTCTGGGCCGGGGCGGCGGCGGCCAACTGCCGGCTGGCGCTGGTGCTGGCGGTGGATGTCTCGGCCTCGGTCAACGCCTCCGAGCATCAGCTGCAACGCCAGGGCCTCGCGGCCGCGCTCACCGATGACGCCGTGGCCGAGGCCATCCTCGAAGGCTCCGGCCCGGTGGCGCTGGCAATCTTTGAATGGAGCGGCCGGCAGCAACAACAGGTCCTGCAAGACTGGCTCCTGCTCGACAGCGCTGAAGACCTGGCGGCGGTCGCCGACCGCGTGCGCCGCCTGCCGCGCTCCTATTCCGAATTTCCCACCGCCATGGGCTATGCCCTGGGATTTGCCGCCGGTCTGCTGCAACGGGCCCCGGTTTGTTTGCGGCAGGTGGTGGACGTCTCTGGCGACGGCATCACCAACGAAGGTTTCCGGCCGCAGCTCGCCTATCGCCACTTTCCCTTTGACGGGGTGACGGTGAACGGCCTTGTGGTCACCGGCGACGACACCCGCGTCGTGCCGTATTACCGCCAGGAGGTGCTGCGTGGCCGGCGCGCCTTTCTCGAAGAGGCGCAGGGCTTCGAAGGCTTCGAGGCGGCGATGACCCGCAAGCTCTACCGCGAAACCCGCGAGCTGGTTCTGGGCGCCACACCGCAGCGCTGAAAAGGCTTGCCGGACCCCGCCAGAGTGGTAGAGCGGAGCCATGCAGACGCCCCTGACCCACAGCCAGCACATCCGTGCCATCACCCGCATCGGCCTGCCGCTGGTGGGCGGGCACCTGGCGCAATTCCTGATCGGTCTGACCGACACGGTGATGATGGGCTGGTACGGGGTCGAGGCGCTGGCGGCGCTGGTGCTGGGCACCACGGTGTTCTTTGTCACCTTCCTGCTGGGCTCGGGCTTTGCCTTTGCGGTGATGCCGCTGGTGGCCTCTGCCGCCGCCGAGGGCGACGAGATCGGGCTGCGCCGCATCACCCGCATGGGGCTCTGGCTCTCGGTGATCTACGGCGCGCTCTTCCTGCCGATGTTCTGGTTTTCGGCGCCGCTGCTCGAGGCGCTGGGGCAGGCGCCCGAGCTGGCCGCCGAGGCCCAGGTCTATCTGCGCATCACCGGTGTGGCGCTGATCCCGGCGCTGCTGGTGATGGTGATCAAGAGCTACCTCGCGGCGCTGGAACGCACGGCGGTGGTGTTCTGGATCACCGTGCTGGCGGCGGCGGCAAATGCGCTGGCAAATTACATGCTGATCTTCGGCAACTGGGGCGCCCCCGAGCTGGGCGTCGCCGGCGCCGCCTGTGCCTCGCTGATTGTGCATCTGGTCTCGCTGGTGGGGGTGGTGATCTATGCCCGCGCCACCCTGCCCGCGCACAACCTCTTTGCCCGGCTCTGGCGCCCGGATTTCGACGTGCTGGCCCGGGTTCTGCGCATGGGCGTGCCGATCGGCCTGACCAATTTCGCCGAGGTCGGGCTCTTTGCCGCCTCCTCGATCATGATGGGCTGGCTGGGCACCGTGCCGCTCGCCGCGCATGGCATCGTGCTTCAGATCGGCACCGCCGCCTTCATGATCCACCTCGGCCTGTCCAATGCCGCCACGGTGCGCGCGGGCAATGCCTTTGGCCAGAAAGACCGGCTCGCGCTGCGCCGCGGCGCCCAGAGCGTCATTGCCCTGTCGGCCTTTTTCGCCGCGATCACCTGCGCGATCTTCCTGATCTGGCCCGAGGCGCTGATCTCGCTCTTCCTGTCGGACAACGACCCCGACCGCGCCGCGATAGTCACCATCGGCACCGGCCTTCTGGTCATGGCGGCCCTGTTTCAGCTGGCCGACGGCATGCAGGTGCTGGCCCTGGGCCTGTTGCGCGGGGTCCAGGACACGACGGTGCCGATGATCATCGCCGGCATCAGCTATTGGGGCCTCGGGCTGACCACCGCCTATCTGCTGGGATTCACCTGGGGGTTCGGCGGCATCGGGGTCTGGGCCGGGCTGGTCATCGGCCTGGCCGCCGCCGGGGTGATGATGATGTCGCGCTTCTGGCTTCGTGCCGACCGCCTCGCCACTTCCGGCCCGGCCTCTGTCTCGTAACCGCTCCAGAAAGGCGGCCCTAGTCTTTCAGCAGGCGATCGGCTTTCTTGCGCACCAGCACGCTGCGCAGATCATGCATCGCCAGCAACAGCGCATCGGTCACCTGATCGAGCTGCTCCGGTGTTGCCCGCGACTGCGCCCATTGCGTGGTCAGGTTCATGTGATCTACCGCACGCAGGATGTCGTCGAGGTCGCGCGCTTCGAGCAGGGCCTGCCGCTCGGCGATCCAGCGGTCGATCTCGGCCCGGTCCGCCGCGCTCAGCTCGCGCCCGCCATGCGGCTTGACCTCGCCGTTGCGGATATTGACCACCGCGATCTGGTCCATCTCGATCCGCCGGTGCCGGTTGCCGGTGTCGATACGGAACACCAGGGCGCCGTTCTCGCGCACGCGAAAGTAATATTCTGGCAGACCGGAGGTCATCGGCTCACGTCATCCCCGCGCAGAAGCTCTGAATGCGGCGGCAGGCCTCCTCCAGCTGCGCCTCCGAAGTGGCGTAGCTTACCCGGAAGTTCGGGCTGAGGCCGAAGGCCGCGCCAAAGACCACCGCGACGCCGGTCTCTTCCAGCAGCGCCGTGGCAAAGGCCTCGTCATCGGCGATCACCGTGCCGCCGGCGCTGGTCTTGCCGATCAGACCGGCGATCGAGGGATAGACGTAAAAGGCGCCTTCCGGGTTCGGGCAGGTCACGCCCTCGGCGGCATTCAGCATCCGCACCACCAGATCGCGGCGGCCGGAAAACAGCGTGACATTGTCGGCCAGGAAATCCTGCGGCCCGGTCAGCGCCTCGACCGCCGCCCATTGCGAGATGGTGCAGGGGTTCGACGTCGATTGCGACTGGATCTTGCGCATCGCGGCGATCAGAGGTTTCGGCCCGGCGGCATAGCCGATCCGCCAGCCGGTCATCGCATAGGCCTTGGACACGCCGTTGCAGGTCAGCGTGCGGTCATAAAGCCCCGGCTCGACCTGCGCCGGCGTGCAGAATTCGAAATCGTCGTAGGCCAGATGCTCGTACATGTCGTCGGTCATCACATGCACATGCGGATGCCGCATCAGCACTTCGGTCAGCGCCTTGAGCGCGGCGCGGTCATAGCCCGCCCCGGTGGGGTTCGACGGAGAGTTGAAAATCAGCCACTTGGTCTTGTCGGTGATCGCCGCCTCGAGCTGATCCGCTGTCAGCTTGAAGCCGTTCTCGAGCGCGGTTTCGGCAATCACCGGCGTGCCGCCGGCCAGCAGCACCATGTCGGGATAGCTCACCCAGTAAGGCGCGGGGATCACCACCTCGTCGCCGGGGTTCAACGTGGCCATCAGCGCATTATAGAGGATCTGCTTGCCGCCCGAGGCAACGCTGACCTGATCGGGCGTATAGCTCAGCCCGTTCTCGCGGGCGAATTTCTCGCAGATCGCCGCTTTCAGCTCGGGGATGCCGTCGGGCGCGGTGTATTTCGTCTTGCCGGCCTCGATGGCGGCAATGCCGGCCTGCTTGATGTTGTCCGGCGTGTCGAAATCCGGCTCGCCGGCACCAAGGCCGATCACATCGCGGCCCGCGGCGCGCAATTCGGCGGCCTTGGTGGTGACGGCGATGGTGGGCGAGGGTTTGACACGGGCAAGCGTGTCGGAAAGCAGGGACATCGGGTCGGGCCTGTGGTTTGTAACTCAACGACATCCGTCTTAGATTGCGCGGGAAGGCCGTTCAAGCGGGATCGGCAGCGAGGAGCATGAGATGCAGGACGACACCACCGACTGGTATGGCCCCGAAGCGGCAACCTTCGGCGACCGGCTGGCCGCCGCGCGCGACCAGGCCGGGATGACACAGACCGATCTGGCCAAGCGCCTGGGGGTCAAGCTGAGCACCCTGAAGAAATGGGAGGACGACCTGCTTGAACCGCGGGCCAACCGGCTCTCGATCATGGCGGGCGTGCTCAATGTCTCGCTGGTGTGGCTGCTGACCGGCGAAGGCGAAGGCGTGTCGGACCCCGACGACACCGACCTGATGACCCCCGACATCAATGACCTGCTGATCGAGCTGCGCGAGATGAAGGCGACGATGAAGGCCAATGCGGAAAAGCTCGGCCGGCTTGAGAAGAAACTGCGCCTGAAGCTCTCCGAGGCGGTGACATGAGCAGCGGCGAAGCGCGCGAGGCGCGGATCAAGCGGCTGCGCATGCGGTCGATGCGGCGCGGCATCAAGGAGATGGACCTGATCCTGGTGGCCTATGCCGAGGCGCGGCTGGTGGCGATGGATGCGCCCGCGCTCGACCGCTACGATGCGCTGTTGTCGGAAAACGACCAGGATCTCTATCAATGGGTCTCGGGCCAGATGACACCGCCACCCGCCCATGCCGCATTGATCGCCGACATCCGCGATGTGGCCCTTTCGGCGGCGGGCGGCGTGGGACAGACCGGCCGGGTCGGGTAATTCCTTCCGCCTTTAACGCTTTTTTCGGGATTTTCCTGCAACTTGCCCGAAAGAAGACGCATGGCGGAGATCCTTATGAGCTTGCATTCCTCCCTGCCCGCACCCGGCAATGCGGGCTTCATGGCCAATTATCTCGAAGCGCTCGCGCTCGTCGAACGGTTGCACCGGCTGCTGCTGGATGTGATCAAGGACGAGTTCGAGCGGGTTGGCGTGCTTGAAATCAACGCGGTCCAGGCGCTGTTGCTGTTCAATATCGGCGACCACGAGGTGACCGCCGGCGAGCTGAAGAGCCGTGGCTATTACCAGGGCTCCAATGTCAGCTACAATCTCAAGAAACTCGTCGAAGCCGGATACATGCACCATCAGCGCTGCGAGATCGACCGGCGCTCGGTGCGTGTGCGGCTGACGCCCAAGGGCCGCGACATCCGCGATGTGGTGTCGCAGCTCTTTGCCCGCCATGCCGAGGGGCTCCAGGCGCGCGGCGTGCTCGGCCCCGAAGGGATCACCGAGATCACCACATCGCTGCGCCGGGTCGAACGCTACTGGACCGACCAGATCCGCTACATCTACTGAACGGGGCTTGCGCGGGCCGGCGGCTCAGCGCTGGATGCTTTCGAGATATTCCATCAGCGCCACCAGCTTGCGCGGCGTCGGTGTCGGCCTGCCATCGCCGACATCCACCGGGATCAGATCGCCGCGCAACAGCTCGCCGAACTCCGGCATGCCGGCGCCGGGAAAATCGACCCGGGAATAGCCATCGAGGGTCGAGAGCACCTCGGCCCGGGGAAAGCGGCCGCCATTGCGGGCGCTGATCCGCGTGAGATCGGCCGGCCCGGGCTTCAACCCCGCCCCCGCAGGACCGTCCCCCAAGCCCTGCCGGCCATGGCACAGGGCACAATTTTCGACAAACAGCCTGCGGCCATCATCCGGTTCCGGCATTTCGTTCGGTTTGCAGGCCGCAAGGGCGGCCAAGGCGGCAAGGCCAAGGCCGAGACGTTGAATCGGGGTCATTTTTTATCCTGTTGCTCGATTGAGTTGAGAGTCGCAAACCGCATTGCGGACCGCAATGGCAAAGAGGCTGGCGTCCCGCGCAGATCCCGCGATAGTGTGCCGCAGTAATTCGAGGAGATGGCCGATGCCGATCTATGCCCTGACCATGCTTGCCGCCGGGTTCGGCATTCCGCTGCTCGCCGCGCTGAACGCCGCACTGGGCCAGCGCATGAGCTCGCCCGCGGCGGCCGCGACGATCCTGTTCTGCGTGGCGCTGACGGCGACGATCGCCGTATTGGCGGTCACCGGCCCGGCGGCGCTGGCGCGGGCGGCGGGCGCGCCGCGGCACCTGTTCCTGGCCGGGCTTTTCGTCGCCTTCTACGTGCTCACCGTCACCTGGGTGGCGCCAAAATTCGGGGTCGGAAACGCGGTGTTCTTTGTCCTTCTGGGGCAATTGGTCAGCGCCGCCGCGATCGATCATTTCGGCCTCTTTACCGCGCAGGTCTCGCCCCTCACCTTCACCCGCGCGCTGGGCATCGGCGTCATGGGCATCGGCGTCTGGATCACGCAACAGGCCTGAGCGCCGCCGCTCAATGCGCCATGAAGACCGGCAGCTGCGCGCTTTCAAGCATTTCGCGCGTCGCCCCGCCAAAGATCGCTTCGCGGAACCGCGAATGGCCGTAGGCCCCCATCACCAGCAGGTCGGCCCCCATGTCGGTGCAATAACGGCTCAGCACGTCAGACACCCGTGGCAGCGACCGTGACAGGATGTCGATCTCGACCTTGACCCCGTGGCGCGCCAGATATTGCGACAACAGCCCGCCCGGATCCGAGCGGTTGGGCCCGTGCACCGGCGGATCGACGACGACCACCGCCACCCGCTCGGCCGCCATCAGCAACGGCAAGGCCGCGCGCACCGTGCGCAGCGCCTCGGCGCTTTCGTTCCAGGCAACCGCTATGCGTTTCGGCATGCTCCGCAGCTCTGCGCCGTCGGGCATCACCAGAACCGGCACCTGCGCCCCGAACAAGGCGCCCTCGATCACCGCTTCCTGATCGAAACCGCCATCCTCACCGTAGGGTTGCGGCAGGATCGCCAGGTCCGAGAACCGGCCGTGGCCGGCAACGAACCGACCCAGATCGCCGGATTGCGCCATGGCGGCATCGCTGCTCCAGTGCAGATCGGTCCGGTCCAGCCAGTCCCGCACCGCCTCGTCCACCGCCTTGGCCTCGGCCGAGGCCCGGCTCAGCGTCTCTTGCAGGATCACCGCATTGGCGCCGGCAAAGTAATATCCGCCCTGGCTGGTGTCGATGCCCAGGCAGAGCACCTCGAGATGCGCCTCGAACAGCCGCGCCACATCGGCGGCCTGGGGCAGAACGGAACTGTCCAGCTTCGGATTGGTGAGAACCGTGAACACGGATTTGTAGGTCATGGGTGTCTCCTTCCCGTTGTCGCTGCACGTTAGCCGCCTGCATCGCAGCCTCGCCTTGAGCCACGTCAAACCGGGGCGGCGAAAGTATTGACCCAGATCAAGGCAGCTTTCGCCCGGCAGGCGCAGAAACGCCCCCATCCGTATTTGCCCCGCCGGACAACGAATCGCGCGGGGCCAGACGAAGGGACGAACAATGTCTAATTATATCAAGCTGGCGGCGCTTGGTCTGCTGGTGCTTTTTTCGGCGCTGGCGGCCAATTTCGCGCGCGACCTGGCCTATCAGGTCCACGCCGTCCTGATCCTCGTGATCAGCGGCGGGCTGTTTCTCTGGGTTCTGCGCAACACCGACGAGGACCCACCCGAACCCGCGATCGAAACCGCCTATATGGACGGCGTCGTGCGCTACGGGGTGATCGCCACCGCTGTCTGGGGCGTGGTGGGCTTTCTCGTGGGCACCTTCATCGCCTTTCAGCTGGCCTTTCCGGGGCTGAACTTCGACTGGTCGGAGGGTTATACCAACTTTGGCCGGCTGCGGCCGCTGCACACCTCGGCGGTGATCTTCGCCTTTGGCGGCAACGCGCTTATCGCCACATCGTTCTACGTGGTCCAGCGCACCAGCGCGGCGCGGCTCTGGGGCGGCAATGCCGCTTGGTTCGTCTTCTGGGGCTATCAACTCTTTATCGTCCTGGCCGCCACCGGCTATCTGCTCGGCGCCACACAATCCAAGGAATACGCCGAGCCGGAATGGTACATCGACCTCTGGCTGACCGTGGTCTGGCTGGTTTATCTCGCGGTCTTTCTCGGCACGATCATCCGCCGCCGCGAGCCGCATATCTACGTGGCCAACTGGTTCTACCTCGCCTTCATCGTCACCGTGGCGATGCTGCATGTGGTCAACAACCTCTCGATCCCGGTGTCGATCTGGGGCTCGAAATCGGTGCAGGTCTTCTCGGGCGTGCAGGATGCCATGGTGCAATGGTGGTACGGCCACAACGCCGTGGGCTTCTTTCTGACCGCGGGCTTCCTGGGCATGATGTACTACTTCATCCCGAAACAGGCCGAACGCCCGGTGTTCAGCTACAAGCTCAGCATCATCCACTTCTGGGCGCTGATCTTTCTCTATATCTGGGCCGGTCCGCACCACCTGCATTACACCGCCCTGCCCGACTGGGCCTCGACGCTGGGCATGGTGTTCTCGATCGTGCTCTGGATGCCGTCCTGGGGCGGCATGATCAACGGGCTGATGACGCTGTCGGGGGCCTGGGACAAGCTGCGCACCGATCCGGTGATCCGCATGATGGTGATCTCGGTTGGCTTCTACGGCATGTCGACCTTCGAAGGGCCGATGATGTCGATCCGCGCAGTCAACTCGCTGAGCCATTACACCGACTGGACCATCGGCCACGTGCATTCCGGCGCCTTGGGCTGGAACGGCATGATCACCTTTGGCGCGCTCTATTACCTGGTGCCGAAACTGTGGAACCGCGAGCGGCTCTATTCGCTGAGCCTGGTCAACTGGCACTTCTGGCTCGCCACCATCGGCATCGTGCTCTACGCCGCCTCGATGTGGGTGACCGGCATCATGGAAGGGCTGATGTGGCGCGAGGTGGATGCCAATGGCTTCCTGGTGAACTCCTTCGCCGACACCGTGGCCGCGAAGCTTCCGATGTACGTGGTGCGTGGTCTGGGCGGGGTCCTGTTCCTCGCCGGTGCGCTGATCATGTGTTTCAACCTGTGGATGACTGTGAAACGCAGCCCGGCCGCCGAGGCCCCTGCCGCCGCAGCCCATGCCACGCCGGCCGAATGAGGAGGACCGGAGATGGCTACTGACAAACCCGCAATGCCCGCATCCGCCACGGCGATTGGCGAACGACCGCGCCGCCGCTCACTCCTGGATCGGCACAAGATCCTCGAGAAAAACGCCACCCTGCTGCTGATCTTCAGCTTCCTGGTGGTGACCATCGGCGGGCTGGTGCAGATCGTGCCGCTGTTCTACCTCGACAACACCATCGAAAAGGTCGAGGGCATGCGCCCCTATACCCCGCTGGAGCTGGTCGGGCGCGACATCTATGTGCGCGAGGGCTGTTATTCCTGCCACAGCCAGATGATCCGGCCGATGCGCGACGAGGTCGAGCGGTATGGCCATTACTCGCTGGCGGCGGAATCGATGTATGATCACCCGTTCCAATGGGGCTCCAAACGGACCGGGCCGGACCTGGCCCGCGTCGGCGGGCGCTATTCCGACGACTGGCACGTCGATCACTTCCGCGATCCGCAATCGGTGGTGCCGGAATCGGTGATGCCGAAATACGACCAGCTCGAACGGACGCTGATCGACGGGCGCCATGTCGATGAGCTGATGGCCACCCACCGCTTCGTCGGCGTGCCCTACAGCAGCGAAATGATCGAGGCGGCAGAGGCCGATTTTCGGGCGCAGGCCGATCCCGACAGCGATTACGACGGGCTGTTCGACCGCTACGGCGAAGGTGTCAACCTGCGCAATTTCGACGGGGCGCCGGGGGTTTCCGAAGCCGACGCGCTGATCGCCTATCTTCAGATGCTGGGCACGCTGGTCGATTTCTCGACCTTCACGCCCGCTGCAAGCCGCTAAGGAGGCACTGACATGGAGAATTATTCCTTTCTGCGCGAACTGGCCGACAGCTGGGGCCTTCTGGTGCTCTTCACCTTCTTCGTCGGCATGGTGCTCTGGGTGCTGCGCCCCGGCAGCCGCGCCGCCCATCGCGACTGCGCCGCCATCCCGCTGCGCCACGATGACAAACCTGCCGCCGCAGAGGACAAGGAGGCACGGACATGAGCCGGACACCGCCGAAACAGACGGGCGATCCCGAAACCACCGGCCACAGCTGGGACGGGATCGAGGAGTTCAACAATCCGCTGCCGCGCTGGTGGCTCTGGGCCTTCTACGCCACGATTGTCTGGGGCGTGGGATACACCATCGCCTATCCGGCCTGGCCGGGGATTACCAAGGCCACGGCCGGCGTGCTGGGCTATTCCACCCGCGCCGAAGTGGCCAGCGAGATCGCCGCCGTCGACGCCGCCAACGCCGCGACCAACGCACGGCTCGAAACCACCGATCTGACCGCCATCGCCGCCGATCCCGCGCTTCTGAGCTATGCCACCAATGCCGGCGCTGCGGTGTTTCGCACCTGGTGCGCGCAATGCCACGGCTCGGGTGCGGCCGGCGCGCAGGCCGGTGGCTATCCCAATCTGCTCGACGATGACTGGCTCTGGGGCGGCGATATCACGGCCATCCACGAGACGATCTCTTACGGCATCCGCAATGAGGAAAACCCCGATGCGCGGTTTTCGATGATGCCGGCCTTTGGCCGCGATGAACTGCTCGAAGGCGAAGAGATCAGCCAGGTGGTCAACTACGTGATGTCGCTTTCCGGCCCACCGCAGGATGCCGGCGAAGTGGCGGCCGGGGCCCAGGTCTTTGCCGATCAATGCGCGTCCTGCCACGGAGCGGACGGCTCCGGCGACCGGATGCAGGGCGCCCCCGATCTGACCGATGCGATCTGGCTGTATGGCGGCGATTTCGCGCGGCTGGTTGAGACGGTGCACAATGCCCGCTACGGCGTCATGCCGGCGTGGCAGGGACGGTTGACCGAGGCGCAGATCCGCGCGGTCTCGGCCTATGTGCACGGGTTGGGCGGCGGCGAGGCGCCACCGGCCGAATAGCCCCGGAACAGCCGGGACGGCCCTGCCGTCTCGTGCTGGCGTGGGGGCCCTGTCGGGGAACCGTGACGCCCGAGACCCCGCACAGGGCCCCTGTGTTCAAAGCCAAAGGCCGCCGGAACCGGCGGCCTTTCCGCGTCAGAGATAACGCCGGCCGAACGGCACCTGATGCCGCCGCCAGCGCCCGGTCCGCCAGGGCCAGCGAAGCGCACCGGGCTTGGCGCGGGGCTCATCCATTGTCGTCGCCGAACAACCGGCGGCGGGTCTCGAAAGACCAGTGGAAGGGCGCGCGCTGCTGGATGTCGCGGCGCGGCGGCTCTTCCTTGCGATAGCCCGCATCACGATCCTCGAGATAGGTTGCGCGCTTGAAGACATCTGCAAAAATTCCGAACATGTCAGCCTCCTGATACCTTGGGGATATGCAGATAATATGCGCTATTGACGGCGCTCAGGCGAGGCAGGAATAATTCATTCATGTAAGATAGGATTACATGATGGATTGGACTGCCCTGCCCCCGCTGGCCGCCCTGCGCGCCTTTGCCGCCTTTGCCGATGCCGGCGCGGTGCAGCCCGCGGGCGCCGCGCTCAATGTCAGCCACGCGGCGATCAGCCAGCAGATCCGCAATCTCGAGGCGCATCTCGGCCTTACCCTGCTCGACCGGTCGGGCCGCCGCATGGTGCTGACGCCCGAGGGCCAGCGGCTGGCCGATGCCCTGCTCGACGGGCTTGGCGGCGTTGCCCGGGTCTGTGACGAGCTTACCGGGCGCGATGCCGACCGGCCGCTGACGGTATCGGCGACACCGAGCTTTGCCTCGTCCTGGCTGATGCCGCGGCTGGCGGATTTCCGGGCGGCGAACCCCGCGATCAGCCTGATGATCGACCCCACCGCCGAGGTGAAGCCGATCGAACCCGGCGGCATCGATGTGGCGCTGCGGTACGGCTCGGGCGAATGGCCCGGGCTCGAAGCCGAACTGCTGGTGCAATCACCGATCGCGGTGGTGGCGGCGACCTCGCTGGTGGGCATGCGAGACTTCGACGATCTGAACGATCTGCGCGCCTTTCACTGGCTCCAGGAGCTGGGCACCAACGAGGCGACCGAATGGTTCGCCCGGCTCGGCGTCGGCCGCAACCGCGCCATGGGCATCTCTTCCCTGCCCGGCAACCTGATGATCGAGGCGGCGCGGCAGGGCCAGGGCATCGCCATCACCGCGCGGGTCTTTGTCGAGGAGGATGTCGCCGCCGGCCGGCTGCGGGTGCTGTTCGAGGATGTGCGCAAGAAAGGCTATTTCATCGTCACCCGCCCCGGTGTCCAGCGCCCGCCGCTGCGGCGTTTCGTGGCATGGCTGCGCCAGCAGGGCAAGGCACAGGGCATGGTGTCGGGCTGAACATAAAGGGGGACCGGGCGGCGCAGTTTGACTCAGGTCAAAGCCGTGGCGCGGCGCAACGTCCAAAAGGACGCAAACGCAGCACCCGGAGCCCCCTCTTGACCGATACGACAGAGCAAAGCCTCTACAAGTCGCGCGAACCGATTTTTCCCAAGCGCGTCTCGGGCAGGTTCCGCAATCTGAAATGGGCGATCATGGCGGTCACCCTGGGCATCTATTATCTGGTGCCCTGGATTCGCTGGGACCGCGGCCCCAGCCTGCCCGATCAGGCGGTGCTGATCGACCTGGCCGGCCGGCGGTTCTATTTCTTCTGGATCGAGATCTGGCCGCATGAATTCTATTTCGTCGCCGGGCTGCTGATCATGGCCGGTCTCGGCCTCTTCCTCTTTACCTCGGCGCTGGGCCGGGTCTGGTGCGGCTATGCCTGCCCGCAGACCGTCTGGACCGATCTTTTCATGCTGGTCGAACGTTGGATCGAGGGCGACCGAAACGCCCAGTTGCGCCTGCACCGTCAGGCCATGAGCCTGCGCAAGGCCCGGCTGCGGCTGACGAAATGGGCGATCTGGCTGCTGATCGGGTTGGGCACCGGCGGCGCCTGGGTGTTCTATTTCGCCGATGCGCCGACGCTCCTGCGCGATCTGGTGACCGGCCAGGCCCATCCGGTGGCCTATACCACCATGGCGATCCTGACGCTGACCACCTTTGTCTTTGGCGGCTTGGCCCGCGAACAGATCTGCATCTACGCCTGCCCCTGGCCGCGCATCCAGGCGGCGATGATGGACGAGGACACGCTGACCGTCGGCTACCGCGCCTGGCGCGGTGAGCCGCGCGGCAAGGGCAACACCCGCCGTCAGAAGAAGAACAAGGCGCTGTCGCTGAAAATCGCCGCCGAAGAGGCCGCCACCGGGCGCACCGCGCCGGCCTATCCCTCGACACCGATGCCCTATGCCGCACCGATCCTGCCGCAGCCGCTGGCCGATCAGCCGCCCGGCGATTGCATCGACTGCATGGCCTGCGTCAACGTCTGCCCGATGGGGATCGACATCCGCAACGGCCAGCAGATGGAATGCATCACCTGTGCGCTCTGCATCGATGCCTGCGACGACGTGATGGCCAGGATCGGCAAGCCCCGCGGGCTGATCGACTACATGGCACTGACCGACGAAGCCGCGGAACGCGCCGGCGGCACGCCCCGGCCGGTCTGGCGCCATGTCTTCCGGCCGCGCACCGTGCTGTATACCACGCTCTGGGGCGGGGTCGGGCTGCTGCTGCTCTTTGCGCTCTTTATCCGGCCCGAGATCGACATGACAGTCGCCCCGGTGCGCAACCCGACCTTTGTCACCCTGTCGGACGGGGCGACCCGCAACACCTACGAGGTGCGGCTGCGCAACAAACATGGCATGGCGCAGCCCTTCCGGCTCTCGGTGGCCGGCGACCCGGCGCTGCGGCTCGAGGTCGAAGGCGCCACGGACACGACCGTCACCGTTCCCGCCGACAGCACGCAATTGCACAAGGTCCATGTGATCGCGCCCGCCGCCGCGGCCCCGGCCCGGCGGGCACGCAGCGATATCCGGCTCTGGGCCGAAGACACCGAGAGCGGCGAACGCAGCTTCGAAGACACCGTCTTCAACGGCAAGGAGAACTGAGATGACATCCGCGATGCGGAAACTCACCGGCTGGCACGTATTGGCAATCTTCACCGCCGCCTTTGGCGTGATCATCGGCGTCAACCTGACCCTGGCCTTCAATGCGGTCGCGACCTTTCCGGGGCTCGAGACCGGCAATTCCTATGTCGCCAGCCAAAGCTTCGATGCCAGACGCGACGCGCAGCAGGCGCTGGGCTGGACCGTCACCGCCACCGCAGATGACGGCAGGGTGGTGCTGGCGATCGAGGATGCCGAGGGCCGGCCGGTGCAGGTGGCCGACCTGCATGCGGTGCTGGGCCGGGCCACCCATGTCAAGGACGACATCGCGCCCGACTTCAGTTTCAACGGTCGCGCCTATGTCGCCGATGCCGAGATTGCACCGGGCAACTGGAACCTGCGGATGACCGCTAAGGCGCCGGACGGCACCGCATTTTCGCAGCGCGTCCTTCTGCGCGGGGAATAGGCCATGACGGTCGCGCTTCGCCCCTCGCCTTCGGCCTGCCCGGCCTGCGCCGCGGCTCCGGCGGCCCAGGCCCTCGGCGCCGCCGAGGCATCCGGACCGCTGGCCCTGTCGCTGCCCACGATCCATTGCGCCGCCTGCATCGCCACGGTCGAACGGGTGTTGAATGCCCAGGCGGGGGTTCGCGAGGCGCGGGTGAACCTGACGCTGAAACGGGTGACGGTTGCGGCCGGGCCCGAAGTCACCCCCGACGCGCTGATCCGGGTGCTGGCGGATGCGGGCTTTGAGGCGCATGAGCTCGACGCCGGGCTGCTCGGCGCCACCGCAACCGACAAGGCCGGGCGCGACCTGCTGATGCGGCTGGCGGTGGCGGGCTTTGCGGCGATGAACGTGATGCTGCTCTCGGTCGCGGTCTGGGCCGGGGCCGAGGGTGCGACGCGCGACATGTTTCACTGGATTTCGGCGGTGATCACCCTGCCCACCATCGGCTTTGCCGCCCAGCCGTTCTTTGTCAGCGCCTGGCGTGCACTCCGCGCCCGGCGGCTCAACATGGATGTGCCGATCTCGCTGGCCATTGCGCTGGCGCTCGCGACCTCGCTCTGGGAGACATGGCTCTCGGGACACCACGCCTATTTCGACGCCGCCATCGCGCTGACCTTCTTCCTGCTGGCCGGCCGCTATCTCGATCACCGCACCCGCGCCATCGCCCGGTCGGCCGCCGAGGAGCTGGCGGCGCTGGAGGTGCCCCGCGCCACCCGCCTGCGCGACGGCGAAGAGACCCAGGTGCCGCTGGGCGCGCTTTCGGTTGGCGACATCGTCCTGGTGCGGCCCGGCGGCCGGATGCCGGTCGATGGCGAGATCCTGGCCGGCAACTCCGAACTCGACCGGTCACTGCTGACGGGCGAGACCCTGCCGGTCTTTGCCGCGCCGGGCATGGCCGTCAGCGCCGGCGAGGTGAACCTCACCGGGCCATTGCAGGTTCGCGCCAGCGGCATTGGCAGCGACAGTGCGCTGCACCGGCTGGCCGATCTGGTGGCCGTGGCGGAATCCGGCCGCGCGCGCTATACCTCGCTGGCCGACAGGGCCGCCCGGCTCTACGCGCCGGGCGTGCACATCCTTTCGGCGCTGGCCTTTATCGGCTGGTTTGCCTGGTCGGGCGACCTGCGGATCGCGCTCAACATCGCGGCCGCCGTGCTGATCATCACCTGCCCCTGCGCGCTGGGCCTCGCGGTGCCGGCGGTGACCACCGCCGCCTCGGGCCGGCTGTTCAAACGCGGCATGCTGATCAAACATGAAACCGCACTCGAACGGCTGGCCCGGGTCGACACCGTGGTGTTCGACAAGACCGGCACGCTGACCGAGGGCCAACCGGTGCTCTCGCACCCCGACAGCCATTCAGACGCGGTGCTGCGCCTGGCTCTGGCGCTGGCCGAATGCTCGGCTCATCCGCTGAGCCAGGCACTGGCCCGCGCCGCGCGCGATCGCGGGCTGCAACCGGACCGGGTCACCCGGCTCCACGAGGTGCCCGGGTTCGGCACCGAAGGGCAGTTCGAGGGCCACATGGTCCGCCTCGGCCGCGCCGCCTGGGCCGGCGCCGGCGACCAGGGCCGCGAGACCGCCGCCTGGCTGACCCTGCCGGATGGCACAACCCACCGCTTCGCCTTTCGCGACGCCCTGCGCCCCGGCGCCGAAGCGGCGGTCGCGGCCTTGCAGGCGGCGGGCCATCGGGTGCTCCTGATGTCGGGCGATTCCCCCGGCCCGGTGGCGGCCATGGCCGCGCGCCTCGGCATCGAGGACTGGACGGCCGAAGCCCGCCCGGAGGACAAGGCGGCGCGCATCCGGGCGCTGAAGGCCCAGGGCGCAAATGTGCTCATGGTCGGCGACGGGCTGAATGACACCGCCGCACTGGCCATGGCCGATGTCTCGATCTCGCCTGCCAGCGCGCTGGATGCGGCGCGGGTGGCCAGCGATATCGTGCTGCTCGGCCGCGATCTTGCTCCCCTGCCCCTGGCGCTGACCACCGCGCGCGCGGCGACCCGGCGCATCCGCGAGAACTTTCGCATTGCCACGCTCTACAACATCCTCGCCGTGCCGCTGGCCGTTGCCGGGCTGGCGACGCCGCTGATCGCCGCGCTGGCAATGTCGACCTCGTCGATCACCGTCTCGCTCAACGCCCTGCGCCTGAGGTCGCCATGAACGTCCTGATCTATCTGATCCCGATCGCGCTGTTCCTCGGCGGTATTGGCCTCGCCGGCTTTGTCTTTACCGTCCGGGCGCGGCAATACGACGATCCCGCGGGCAATGCGCAGCGTATCCTCTGCGACCAATGGGACGACCGGCCCAAACCCTGATCGCCGCTGATGGACGCCGCCCCGCGCTTCATGTTACGGTCCGCGCCGATGAGGCGGAGCAGGCCCGGCAGATGACAGCGTTGAAGGAATTCCAGAGGTTGGAGGCACAGGGTCTCTGGCGCGCCACCGAGGGCGCGCAGCGCCGACATGTGGTGGTCTCTCTGGGCGAAGCGACGCTGGTTCTGAGCGACATGAACGACCAGGCCCTGGCGCATTGGTCGCTGGCGGCGGTGGAACGCGCCAACCCCGGCCAACGCCCTGCCCGCTACTTTCCCAACGGCGATCCCGGCGAAGAGCTCGAGCTTGACGACGACGCCAATGACATGATCGACGCCATCGAGCGGCTGCGGCGCGAGATCATCCGCCGCCGGCCGCGCCAGGGCCGGCTGCGCTGGGGGTTGGGCGCCACGGCGATGGCGGCCTTTCTCGGCCTGGCCGTGTTCTGGCTGCCGGACGCATTGGTCGCCCATACCATGCGGGTGGTGCCGGATGTGAAACGCGATGCCATCGGCCGCGCCCTGCTGACCGAGATTTCGCGCGTCTCCGGCCCCGCCTGCCGCTCGGACACCGCCGTCGCGCAACTGCGCATGCTGAGCCGCCGGGTTCTCGGCCCCGAGCGCGCCGGCGATCTGGTAGTACTGCGCGCCTCGTCCCGCGCGACGGCGCATCTGCCGGGCGGCTTCATCCTGCTTGACCGGCGCGTGCTCGAGGACACCGAAGACCCCGAGGCCGCCGCCGGCTATGTGCTGGTCGAGAATCTGCGCGCCCAGGCCGAGGATCCGCTCGAGGCGCTGCTGCGGCAGGCTGGGATGATGGCCACCGCGCGCCTGCTGACCACCGGGCAATTGCCCGACGACGCGCTCGAGCGCTTTGCCGTCACCCTGATGGCCGGATCGCCCGAGCCCCTGCCCGACCGGCGCGTGATCGAGGCGTTTCACGCGGCCCGGCTGCACACTGCGCCTTATGCCTATGCGGTTGACTTCACCGGGGAAACCACGCTCCCCCTGATCGAGGCCGATCCGTTGGAAGACGCCGATGCCGCGCCGGTGATGTCGGACAACGACTGGCTGCGCTTGCAGGCGATCTGCGGCGAATAACGCAACTTTCGGAAAGCGAATGGGGCGGGCCCGAAGCCCGCCCTGCCGTCACACCTGCCCTGGCCTTACTTGCGCAGTGAGGCCGAGCGATAGCCGATCCGGTTGCGCACCGTGTCCAGCGCGGCCCTGAGCCGGTCCTGCCGTGCGAAGGGCCCCACCAGAACCATCCGGTGCGGCACGCCGGCGCGGCTGAATTCATTGATCCGTACAGGCAATCCCTCCGCCTGCACCCGACGGATCGCCGCCTGCGCCTTGGCCGGCGTGCTGAAGGTGCCGAGTTGAACATACCGGTGGCTGGCCGGGGCCACGGCGCTCTTGCGGATCGGTTTCGGCGTGTCCTTGCGCACCGCCTCGGGCGCGCTCCGGCGCTGTTGCTCCGGCGCCGCCTCGGGCACTGCCCCGCGTGAGCTGACAAAACCGGCGGCCTGCTGTTCCTTCATCGAGCGATAGGGATAGACAAGCTGGGGGAAGTAATGACTGACCTCTTCGCCGGTCCTCTTGTCGATCAGCCGGCGCGGTACGGTATTTGTCCAGGTCAGCAGCATCTTGCGTCGGCCATCAAGGGTCTGATGCGCGCGGGTGGTGCTCAGCCGGCCGTCGTCGAAGGCACGCTGATACCCTTCCGGCACCGGCACATCGACAGAAGCACCACGGACATAGGCTTCCTTGGGCGCGATGCGCGTCTGGCCGGTGACACGCTGGATGCCGCTGGTGCCGGTAAAGACCTTGACGCCCTGATCGGCCAGACGCACCGCTTTGCCCGTCTCGCGGACCACGACCGTCGGGCCTTTGCTCAGCCCGGCCGGGGTACGCAGCACAGTATTCGGCGGCAGCTGCCCGGCGCGGCGGACGATGACCTTGTTCGCCGGCGCCGGCGCGTTGCGCACGATCGGCGTGGCATGCCGGATCACCGTTTTGCCCGAGGCATCGCGACGCACGCGCCGTTTGGGAGCAACCTGTGCCGGGGCTTGGGTGACCTGACGCGGCGCCGGGGGCTGCGCCACCCTGCGCGGGGCCGGCGCCTGCACCACCCGGCGCGGCGCGGCGGGGGCCGCTGCGGGCGCCGGGCGCTCGGTGACAACCGGCCGGGGCGCGGTTTCGGCGGGGGCGGCCGGCGCGGGTTCGGGCTCTGCAATCGGCGCCGGGGCCGAGGCAACCGGAGCGGGTGCGGCGGCGGGCGCAGAGGCGGTCTGGCCGCAGACCACCTGCCGGTTGCGGTCAACCCGCGGAACCCAGGTGACATTGCCGTCGATCCCGGCACGGATGTACATGCAGCCCCGGCTGTCGACATATTGCCGGCCGGTAAAGGAAGCCGGCGGCAACTCGGCCGGCGCGGCCAGCTCATCGCGGATCTGGGCCACCCCCGAGGTCGCACTTGCCGAAAGTCCAATTGCGACCGCCAACGCCGCACAGATGCTCGATTTATTCATCACCAGTCCCCACAGGTTTGGGGCTCAGCATGACAAAAGGTTGCTATTTAGTAAAGCGGTCTCGGGCCTATTTTGTGCCGAACATCCTGTCACCCGCATCACCTAGACCCGGGATGATATATCCCTGATCATTCAGGCAGCGATCAAGCGAGGCGGTGATGATCGGCACATCGGGATGCGCCTCCTGCATCCGGGCGACGCCTTCGGGCGCGGCAAGCAGGCAGAGAAACCGGATATTGGTCGCCCCGGCCTGCTTGAGCAGGTCGATCGCGGCGGCCGAGGAATTGCCGGTTGCCAACATCGGATCGACGGCGATCACCAGCCGGTCATCGAGGCCGTCGGGCACCTTGAAGTAGTATTGCACCGGTAGCAGTGTCTCTTCATCGCGGTACAGCCCGACAAATCCGACCCGCGCCGATGGCACCAGTTCGAGCACCCCGTCCAGCAGCCCGTTGCCGGCCCGCAGGATCGAGATCAGCGCCAGCTTTTTGCCGTCGAGCACCGGCGCATCCATCATCTCCATCGGAGTTTCCACCTGCTGCGTCGTCATCGGCAGCTCGCGGGTGATCTCATAAGCCAGCAACTGGCTGATTTCGCGCAGCAGGCGACGGAATTCGGCGGTCGAGGTCGCCTTGTCGCGCATCAGGCTGAGCTTGTGCTGCACCAGGGGGTGTTCGACGACGGTCAGATGTTCGGTCATGCGGTTTCCAGTTTCTTCGCGATCCGGTCGCGGGTCGCGTCATCACAGAAGGCCGCCGCGAGGGCGGTCTGGTTGAGGGCCTTGAAGTCGTCTTCGTTCCATTCGAAGACGCGTGCAAGCCCTTCGTATTCCTTGGTCATGTCGGTGTGGAAAAACGGCGGATCATCGGTCGAAACCGTGACCTTGATGCCCCGTTCGCGCAGTTTTTCGATCGGATGCGCGGAAAGCTTGGGGTAGACCCCTAGCATGACATTGGACCCGGGGCAAACCTCGAGCACCACGTCCTTTTCGATCAGTTCGTCAACCAGCGCCAGATCCTCGATCACCCGCACCCCGTGCCCGACGCGCTCGACCCGGAGATCGCGAACCGCCGCCCGCACTTCCTCGGGGCCGCGCCATTCGCCGGCATGGGTGGTCAGCCGCAGACCGGCCTCGCGCGCCATGTCGAAGGAATAGGCGAAATCGCCCTGTTCGCCGGCGTTCTCGTCGCCGCCCATGCCAAAGCCGCAGAGCCAGTCATCTGCGGTTTCGGCAGCGCAGAGCGCCGTCTTCTTGGCCTGCTCCGGCCCGAAGTGCCGCACGCAGGTCACCACACCGCGCAGGGTGATGCCCATTTCGCGCTCGGCCTGATCGGCGGCCTCGCGGATCGCATGCAGATATTCGCGCCAGGCCGCCAGATCGCCGCCGCCGCAGAAATCCGGGCTCAGAAAGGCTTCGGAATAGACAACCCCATGCGCGGCGCTTTCCTCAAGCACCGCCAATGTCAGGCGGCGGTAGTCCTCGGGCGTCTGAAGCACCTGAGTTGCGGCCTCGTAGACCTTGAGAAATTGCAGAAAATCGCGATAGGCGTAATTGCCCCGCTCGTCGAAGACACCGGCGATATCCACAGACTTTTCCCGGGCCAGCCCGGCAATCAGTTTCGGCGGCGCCGCGCCTTCGATGTGGAGATGCAGCTCCGCCTTGGGAAATGTTCGAAAAGTCACAGAAAACTCCGCAGATCAGGGGGGTATTCGACGTCAAGGCGTTCGGATATGGCAGCCGCCACGGCGGTGAAATCGACGATTCCGATGCCTTGGGCGTCCCGGCCGGCGCCCAGAACCGGCACCCGTTCGCGGGTGTGATCAGTGCCAGTCCAGGTCGGATCGTTGCCGTGATCGGCGGTGAGGATCATCAGGTCGTCCGGCCGCAGCCGCGCCAGGATCGGCCCAAGTTCGGCGTCGAACCACTCCAGCGCACGGGCATATCCCGACACGTCTCGGCGGTGACCCCAGAGGCTGTCGAACTCGACAAAATTGGCAAAGACCAAGCCGCCGTCGGGCGCGTGATCGACTTGATGCGCCAGCGCCTGCATCAGCGCGGCATCTGTGCCCTTGGACACCGCGTCGATCCCCTGCATCGAGAAGATATCGCCAATCTTTCCAATCGCATGCACCGCACGGCCCGCGTCCTGCACCCAGTTTGTCAGCACCTTGCCTGGCGGCGTCAGCGCATAGTCGCGGCGGTTGCCGGTGCGCTCGAACGCGCCGGGCGTGCCGACGAAAGGCCGCGCAATCACCCGACCGACGCGCATCGCATGCAGATGCGGCGCAAGCTCCTCGCAAAGCCTGAGCAGGCGCGCGAGGCCGAAATGCTCTTCATGCGCGGCAATCTGAAAAACGCTGTCGGCCGAGGTGTAACAGATCGGCCAGCCGGTGCGCAGGTGCTCTTCGCCAAGCTGCTTGAGGATTTCCGTGCCCGAGGCATGGCAATTGCCCAAAATCCCGTCTGTTCCCGCAAGTTCGGCAGCCAATTGGCTGATATCCTTGGGAAAGGCCGGAACAGTCTTGGGAAAGACCGTCCAGTCCCAGGGCACGGGAAGCCCGGCCAGCTCCCAATGCCCCGACGGCGTGTCCTTGCCGCGCGAATGCTCTGTCGCTGCGCCCCAGAGGCCCTTTGGCGTCGCCTCGAGCCCCGGCGCCGCGTCGCCCGAGGCCAGCCGGCAGGCCGCGCCCAGCCCCAGCCCTTCGAGATGCGGCAGGTGCAGCGGGCCGGAGCGTCCTTCTTCCGCCTCGCCCGCTGCGCAGGCCTGGGCGATATGGGCCAGGGTGTTGGCGCCGGTGTCGGGGATGTCACCATTGAAATAGGCCGCGGCATCCGGCGCCCCGCCGATGCCCAGGGAATCCATCACCACAAGGAAGGCACGCGCCATCAGCTGATCCTTTCGTGTATCAGCGGCGGTTCCGGCGCGGCATCGCCGATGCGGATCGCCGCCCGCACGGCCTGCACCGCCGCATCCGCCTGACTTTCGCGCGCGGCATGGACCCGCGCCAGCGGCTGGCCCTGTGCCACTTGCTCGCCCAGCGACACCACGTCCGACAGGCCGACCGCCGGGTCGACCAGGTCGCTTTCGACCAGACGGCCGCCGCCCAGATGTACCACCGCGAGGCCCAGCGCCTCGCCATCCATCGACGCCACGACGCCCGCTTCCGGCGCCGGGATCTCGCGGATCACCGGCGCCTCGGGCAGAAAGCGCTGCCAGTCCTCGACAAAATGCACCGGGCCGCCCATCGCCTGCACCATGCGGCCGAAATGTTCGGCGGCCTTGCCGGAGCGGATCGCCTCGGCAATCGCTGCCTCGCCCGCCAAGGCATCGCGCGCCAGCCCGCCCGAGGCCAGCAGCGCCCCGCCGAGGCCGCAGGTGATCGCGTGCAGCCGCCCCTCGGCGGCGCCGGTCAGCACCCGCATCGAGACATCGACCTCGAGCGCATTGCCCAGCGCCGGGGCCAACGGCTGCGACATGTCGGTGATCAAGGCCTGGGTCGGGCAGCCGGCGGCATTGGCGGTCGAGACCAGCGCCTGTGCCAGTGCCTGCGCATCGGCGTGCCGTTTCATGAAGGCGCCCGAGCCGAGCTTGACGTCGAGCACCAGCCCCTCGAGCCCCGCTGCCAGCTTCTTGGACAGGATCGAGGCAGTGATCAGGTCGAGGCTATCGACCGTAGCGGTGACGTCGCGCACCGCATAAAGCCGCTTGTCGGCCGGCGCGATCTCGGCGCTGGCGGAAACGATGGCGCAGCCTGCATGGCGCACCACCTCGGAAAATCGCGCCTCGTCGAGCGTCGTGGCGAGCCCGGGAATGCTTTCCATCTTGTCGAGCGTGCCGCCGGTATGGCCGAGGCCACGGCCCGAAATCATCGGCACAAAGGCGCCACAGGCCGCCAACGCCGGCGCCAGCACCAGGCTGACACAATCGCCCACCCCGCCGGTGGAATGCTTGTCGAGCACCGGCCCCGGCAGATCCCAGCGCAGGATATCGCCGCTGTCGCGCATCGCGCGGGTCAGCGCCACGCGGCCGGCCTCGGGCAGCCCGTGCAGGCAGACCGCCATGGCAAAGGCCCCGGCCTGGGCATCGGTCACGCCGCCATCGGCCAGCCCCTGGACGAACCACGTCAGATCGGCCTCGGTCGGGGGATCGCCCCGGCGCAAGGCGGCAAGAATCGCCCGCGCATCGCTCATGTCGCGGCTGCGTCCATATGGGCGGTGGCAAAGGCGCCCGGCAGCAGCTCGGCGATGGTCAGGGCCATTTCCTCGCCGCCCAGCGTCGCCATGGTCACCACCACATCGGGGCCGCTGGCGAATTCCGCCAGCTTCTGCCGGCAGCCGCCGCAGGGGGTCACCGGCGTCGGGCTGTCGGCCACCACATAGGCCGCGTCGAACCGGGTCTGCCCGCCGGCCACCATGGCGGCGAGGGCGCCGGCCTCGGCACAGGTGCCCTCGGGATAGGCCACGTTCTCGACGTTGCAGCCGGCATAGACCGTGCCATCGCCGGCGCGCAGGGCGGCGCCCACCTTGAAACCGGAATATGGCGCATAGGCATTGTCGCGCACGGCACGCGCGGTTTCGGCCAGTTCCATCAAAACCCCCATCGTTCAAACTGCCCGTCATGATCGGGCCGCGCGCCACGCGATGCAAGCATGACGTGGCCCGGCCCTGCCGGGAAAAGCGACGAAAGGCACGACAGAACCGCACTGTTATCGCTAAGCTGATTTACAGGATTGGCAAATAGCTGTTATCGCCGCGCCGGGTATAATACTCCGGGCCGAGATAGTTTAACACTAAACCAAACACGCAGAGGGACTTCGAGATGACCGACAGCAAGGCACAGGAAACACTGCGCGAGGCGGCCCTGTTCTATCACGAGTACCCCAAGCCGGGCAAACTCGAGGTGCGGGCCACCAAGCCGCTGGCCAATGGCCGCGATCTGGCGCGGGCCTATTCGCCCGGCGTGGCCGAGGCCTGTGTCGAGATCACCAAGGCCGAGACCAATGCCGCCCGCTACACCGCGCGCGGCAACCTGGTGGCGGTGGTGTCGAATGGCTCGGCCGTTCTCGGGCTGGGCAATATCGGCGCGCTCGCCTCGAAGCCGGTGATGGAGGGCAAGGCGGTGCTCTTCAAGAAATTCGCCGGCATCGATTGTTTCGACATCGAGGTGAACGAGACCGACCCCGAGAAGCTCGCCGATATCGTCTGCGCGCTCGAGCCGACCTTCGGCGCGATCAACCTCGAGGACATCAAGGCGCCGGAGTGCTTCATCGTCGAAAAGCTCTGCCGCGAGCGGATGAACATTCCGGTGTTCCACGACGATCAGCACGGCACTGCCATCGTCGTCGGCGCGGCGGCGACCAATGCGCTGCGCGTGGCGGGCAAAAAATTTGAGGACATCAAGATCGTCTCGACCGGCGGCGGCGCGGCCGGCATCGCCTGTCTCAACATGCTGCTGAAACTGGGGGTGAAACGCGAAAACGTCTGGCTCTGCGACATCAAGGGCGTGGTCTACGAGGGCCGCACCGAAGAGATGACCGACCAGAAGGCGGAATACGCCCAGAAGACCGACAAGCGCACGCTGGACGAGGTGATCGAAGGCGCCGACCTGTTCCTCGGGCTGTCCGGGCCCGGCGTGCTCAAGCCGGAAATGGCGGCAAAAATGGCGGATCGTCCGATCATCTTTGCCCTCGCCAACCCGACGCCGGAAATCATGCCCGACGATGCCCGTGCGGTAAAACCCGGGGCGATCATCGCCACCGGCCGAAGCGATTTTCCCAACCAGGTCAACAACGTCCTCTGCTTCCCCTTTATCTTTCGCGGGGCGCTGGATGTCGGCGCGACCGAGATCAACGACGAGATGAAGATCGCCTGTATCGAAGGTATCGCCGCCCTGGCCCGCGCCACCACCAGCGCCGAGGCGGCGGCGGCCTATCAGGGCGAAGACCTGACCTTCGGTCCCGAATACCTCATCCCCAAGCCCTTCGATCCGCGGCTGTCGGCCGTGGTCTCGAGCGCCGTGGCCAAGGCGGCGATGGAGACCGGCGTCGCCACCCGCCCGATCGAGGACATGCAGGCCTACAAGCACAAGCTGAACGCGTCGGTCTTCAAATCGGCGCTGTTGATGCGGCCGATCTTCCATGCCGCCGCCACCGCCAGCCGCCGCATCGTCTTTGCCGAGGGCGAGGATGAGCGCGTGCTGCGCGCCGCGCAGGCGATCCTCGAAGACACCACGGAAAAGCCGATCCTCATCGGTCGCCCCGAGGTGATCGAACAGCGCTGCGAACGCCACGGTCTGAACATTCGCCCCGGCCGCGAATTCGAGATCGTGAACCCCGAGAATGACCCGCGTTACCGCGACTACTGGGGCACCTATCACCAGATCATGGCGCGGCGCGGCGTCACGCCCGACGTGGCCCGGGCGGTGATGCGCACCAATTCCACCGCCATCGGCGCCGTCATGGTGCACCGAGGCGAGGCCGACAGCCTGATCTGCGGCAGCATCGGCGAGTTTCGCTGGCATCTGAACTATGTCACCCAGGTGCTGGGCAACCAGACCTTTCGTCCGCATGGCGCGCTCAGCATGATGATCCTCGAGGACGGGCCGCTGTTTCTGGCCGACACCCATGTCTGGTCCCTGCCCTCGCCGCAGGAGCTGGCCGAGGTGGCCCTGGGCGCGGCGCGCCATGCCCGCCGCTTCGGGGTGGAGCCGCGTATCGCCTTCTGCTCGCAGTCCCAATTCGGCAATCAGGCCGAGGGCTCGGGCAAGCGCCTGCGCGAGGCGATCGCCATTCTCGACGCGATGGAGACCGATTTCCAGTACGAAGGCGAGATGAATGTCGATGCCGCGCTCGACCCCGACCTGCGCGAGCGGCTGCTGCCCGGCGGCCGTCTGGACGGGGTGGCGAACGTACTGATCTTCGGCCATGCCGATGCGGCTTCCGGTGTGCGCAACATCCTCAAGATGAAGGCCGACGGGCTGGAAGTGGGGCCGATCCTGATGGGCATGGGCAACCGGGCGCATGTGGTGACCCCCGGCATCACCGCCCGCGGGCTGCTCAACATGGCGGCCATCGCCGGCACGCCGGTGGCGCAGTACGGCTGATCCGAATGCCGTGCCGCCCAAGCGGGCGGCACGGACTTCCTTTGTTGAAAATTACTTCTTGACCGTCTTGTCGCCAGTCTTGACCGGCTTTTGCTTCTTGTCGCCCATGGCAACATGACCTTTTCTGAAAAGGCGCAGCCCTGTGCCGCGCCATATCTCCTCTATGCCAGCGAGTCGCCCGGCCCGCGCGACAGGAATCGACATCGGCAGTGTCGAAAATCTGCCAAACTTTGCAAACCGGCATAATGCGCCAAGTTCGCCCGCAAATATCACCGAGTTTGCAACAATTTGCAGGTTCCCGTCGGAGATTCTGCAAACAAATTGCGTTAATCTGACGCTGGTAGCGCCAAGCGGCTTGCCCGATGGGCGGCGGCTCTCGTATCCCGAAGGCAATCGCCGGAGGAGGATACAATGGCATACAAGGATGTTTACGCGCGCTGGCAGGCCGACCCCGAGGCCTTCTGGATGGAGGCCGCGCAGGCCATCGACTGGGACGAGGCGCCGTCACAGGCGCTGTTCGACAGGGGCGACGACCTTTTCGAATGGTATGCCGATGGCAAGGTGAACACCTGCTGGAACGCCGTCGACCGCCATGTTGCCGCCGGACGCGGCGATCAGGTGGCGATCATCCACGACAGCCCGATCACCGGCAGCCAGCAAAAGATCACCTTTGCCGAATTGCAGACCCGTGTTGCGACCCTGGCCGGGGCGTTGCGCGCCAAGGGCGTAGAACAGGGCGACCGCGTGATCATCTATATGCCGATGGTGCCCGAAGCGCTGGAGGCCATGCTGGCCTGCGCCCGGTTGGGGGCGGTGCATTCGGTGGTGTTCGGCGGCTTTGCCGCGAACGAACTGGCGGTCAGGATCGACGACGCCACGCCCAAGGCGATCATCGCCGCCTCCTGCGGCCTCGAACCGGGGCGGGTGGTGAAATACAAGCCGCTGCTCGACGGCGCCATCGATCAGGCCAGCCACAAACCCGACTTCTGCGTGATCCTCCAGCGTGAGCAGGAGATCGCAAGGCTCACCGAAGGCCGCGACCACGATTGGCACGGTTTCCAGATGGGCGTGGCGCCGGCCGATTGCGTGCCGGTCGCGAGCAACCACCCGGCCTATATCCTCTATACTTCGGGCACCACCGGCGCCCCCAAGGGCGTGGTGCGACACACCGGCGGCCATCTGGTGGCGCTGAACTGGACGATGAAGAACATCTATGATGTCGACCCCGGCGATGTGTTCTGGGCCGCCTCGGATGTCGGCTGGGTCGTCGGTCACAGCTATATCTGCTACGGCCCGCTGATCCACGGCAACACCACCATCGTGTTCGAGGGCAAGCCGGTCGGCACCCCCGACGCCGGCACCTTCTGGCGGGTGATATCGGAACACCGGGTCAAGAGCTTCTTCACCGCCCCCACCGCCTTTCGCGCCGTGAAACGCGAGGATCCGCAGGGGGCGCTGATCAAGGAGTATGACCTGTCGTCGCTCAAGACCGTCTACCTTGCCGGCGAGCGTGCCGACCCCGACACCATCCTCTGGGCCCAGGACAAGCTGGGCGTGCCGGTGATCGATCACTGGTGGCAGACCGAAACCGGCTTTGCCATCGCCGCCAACCCGATGGGGATCGAGCCGCTGCCGGTCAAGATCGGGTCACCCTCGGTCGCCATGCCGGGCTATGACGTGCAGATCCTCGACGACGCCGGCCACGAAATGCCGCGCGGCGAACTGGGCGCCATCGCCGTCAAGTTGCCGCTGCCGCCGGGCACGCTGCCGACGCTGTGGAACGCCGAGGACCGCTATCGCAAGAGCTACCTCACCACCTTTCCCGGCTTCTACGAAACCGGCGATGCCGGGATGATCGACGAGGACGGATACCTCTATATCATGGCCCGCACCGATGACGTGATCAATGTCGCGGGGCACCGGCTTTCGACCGGAGGAATGGAAGAGGTGCTGGCCAGCCACCCGGATGTGGCCGAATGCGCGGTGATCGGCGTCAGCGATCCGCTCAAGGGCCAGTTGCCGGTGGGCTTCCTCTGCCTGAACGCGGGCTGCTCCCGGACGCAGGACGAAATCACCGGCGAGGTCGTCAAACTGGTGCGCGACAAGATCGGCCCGGTGGCGGCATTCAAGCTGGCGGTGGTGGTGGATCGCCTGCCCAAGACCCGCTCGGGCAAGATCCTGCGCGCCATCATGGTCAAGATCGCCGACGGCCAGGAATACAAGATGCCGGCCACGATCGACGATCCCGCCATTCTCGACGAGATCAGATCGGCCCTGCAAACCCTTGGCTACGCGAAATAGACACCCGTCCAAAACGCAGAGCAGGCCGCCCGGGGGAACACCGGACGGCCTGGATCACTTCAGGATCCTTCAAACCGCGCCACCTCGGCAGCAGGAACTGCACCCTGTCGGTGCCGGGCCTCAGCAACACGGGTGATCGGCGAAAGGACGAACGTCACTCACTCGTCCGCCCTCCGCACGATCGAACCTCCGCGGAAATGCCACGAAGATAGGGGTGCGCACCCGCCAGACTCGGGAAAAAGGGTTTGGGAACTATGGTGAGACACCGACCCCGACGAACGCTCCCAGAAGATTCACTTTTTATGCACCAAAATCTGTGAGCCAAGTCACAGTTGTGGAAAGTTATTGATTTTCAGACGCTGTTTGCTGTCGCAGCATATGGGTGTAGAATGATTTTGAGGCCCGATCCCTGCGGTTCGGGCAGGTTCCGGTTCAGATTTTATGACGTTGAAGTTTCGCGATATCGCCAGCAGGGAAAGCCTGATTCTCGGCGCCCTTTCGGCCAAGGAGCGTGCGACGCTGCTTGGCCTGTCGAAACCGTGCCACTACCACGGCGGCAAGGTGATCTTTTCCAAGGACAGCCCCGGCGAGACTATGATGCTGATCGAAACCGGCCGGGTCGAGATCAGCCTGACCTCGGCGGCGGGCAACCGTTCGATCGTGGCGCATCTCGGCCCCGGCGATTCCGTCGGCGAGATGGCGGTGCTGCTGGGCGGCGACCGGACGGCGGATGCGGTGGCCACCAATGACGTGACCGGCCGGATGCTGCACCGCACGGTGCTGATGTCCTTTCTCACCCAGCACCCGCGCACCACTCTCGGGCTGATCGCCGATCTCTGCCGCAAGCTTCAGGCCACCACCGCGGCGCTGGCCGACCTTTCGACCGCCGATGGCGGAACCCGGCTGGCCAAGGTGCTGATCGGATTGTTCGACCGCTGGGGGGTGGAAGAGCCGGGCGGCTACCGCCTGACCCCCTCGGTCTCGCAATCCGATCTCGGCGACATGGCGGGGCTGACGCGCGAGACCGTCAACCGGCAGATCCGCACCTGGGAATCCGACGGGCTGCTGCGCCGCGATGGCCGTGAGCTGATCCTGACCGATCCTGACCTGCTGGCCGAGAAAGCCCAGTAGGACAGGCGCCAGCCGCAAAGCCCAACGCGCCCCGGACCCGATCCGGGGCCTCCCCTCCGGCGGCTCACAAGAGGTCCCGGGTCAAGCCCGGGACTGGGTCAGACGAATTGCTCGCGGATCAGCCGCTCTTCCAGCCCGTGCCCGGGATCGAACAGGATGCGGTGGGCAATCGACGGGTCGGACCGGATCTCGACCTTGACCACATCCTGCACCGCGCGGGCATCGGCCTCGGCCATCACCGGGCGCTTGGCCGGATCGAGCACTTCGAAACAGACCTCGGCCGTCTTGGGCAGCAGCGCGCCACGCCAGCGCCGCGGACGAAAGGCCGCCATGGCGGTAAGCGCCAGCACATCTGCGCCGATCGGCAGAATCGGGCCATGTGCGGAAAAATTGTAGGCGGTCGATCCGGCCGGCGTCGCCAGCAAGGCCCCGTCGCAGACAAGTTCCGGCATCCGCACCCGGCCATCGACCGAGATCCGCAACCGTGCCGCCTGCGGCCCGGCCCTGAGCAGCGAGACCTCGTTGATCGCCAGCGCGTGATGCAGCGTGCCGGTGAGACAGGTGGCCTGCATCCTCAGCGGATTGATCACCTCTTCCTCGGCCGCGCTCAGCCGTTCGATCAGGCCCTGTTCGCCGTATTCGTTCATCAGAAAACCGACGGTGCCGCGATTCATGCCATAGACCGGCGCCGGGTTGGCCTCGGTCCGGTGCAGGGTCTGAAGCATGAAGCCGTCGCCGCCCAGCGCCACGATCACATCGGCACCCTGTTCGGCGTGGTCGCCATAGCGCGCGCTGAGCGCCGCCTTGGCCGATTGGGCAATCGGCGCATTCGAGGCGCAAAAGGCGATTCTGAGCGTCATGTCGGGTTTCCTTGCCGGCCGCGTCGTTTCCGAAACAACCACAAGTTCTCCGGCAAGGCCAGCGGTGCCGCACGCGCCGGGACATGCGTCGCTTTCCCGGCTTTTCGTCGCGTCCGCTTTGCATTAGGAAACGCGCCAAGACATTGCTTGCCCAAGGAGCCAGCCCATGGATGCGTCTGTCAAGGACCAAGGATTCTTCACCCAACCTCTCGCCGAGCGCGACCCCGAGCTGTTCGGCGCGATCACCGGCGAGCTGGGCCGCCAGCGTGACGAGATCGAGCTGATCGCCAGCGAGAACATCGTCTCCCGCGCGGTGATGGAGGCGCAGGGCTCTGTCCTGACCAACAAATACGCCGAAGGTTACCCGGGCCGGCGCTACTACGGCGGCTGCGACTGGGTCGACGTGGCCGAGAACCTCGCCATCGACCGCGCCAAGGAGCTGTTCGGCTGCGAATACGTCAACGTCCAGCCCAACTCCGGAAGCCAGGCCAACCAGGGTGTGTTCCAGGCGCTGATCCAGCCCGGCGACACCATCCTCGGCATGTCGCTCGACGCCGGCGGCCATCTGACCCACGGCGCCCGCCCCAATCAGTCGGGCAAATGGTTCAATGCGGTGCAATACGGTGTCCGCAAGCAGGACAACATGCTCGATTACGATCAGGTCGAGGCGCTGGCCAAGGAGCACCAGCCCAAGCTGATCATCGCCGGTGGCTCGGCCATCCCGCGCCAGATCGACTTCAAGCGCATGCGCGAAATCGCCGATATGGTGGGCGCACTGCTGCATGTGGACATGGCGCATTTCGCCGGTCTGGTGGCGGCCGGCGAACACCCCTCGCCCTTCCCGCATGCGCATGTGGCCACCACCACCACGCACAAGACCCTGCGCGGCCCGCGCGGCGGCATGATCCTCACCAATGACGAGGCCATCGCCAAGAAGGTCAATTCGGCCATCTTCCCGGGCATCCAGGGCGGCCCGCTGATGCATGTCATCGCCGGCAAGGCCGTGGCCTTCGGCGAGGCGCTCAAGCCCGAGTTCAAGACCTATGCCAAACAGGTGATCAAGAACGCCCAGGCGCTGTCGGATCAGCTGATCAAGGGCGGACTGGACACCGTGACCCATGGCACCGACACCCATGTGGTGCTGGTCGATCTGCGGCCCAAGAACGTCAAGGGCAACGCCACCGAAAAGGCCCTGGGCCGGGCGCATATCACCTGCAACAAGAACGGCGTGCCGTTCGACCCGGAAAAGCCCACGGTGACCTCGGGCATCCGCCTCGGCTCGCCCGCCGGCACCACCCGCGGCTTCGGCGAGGACGAGTTCCGCCAGATCGCCGACTGGATCATCGAAGTGGTCGACGGGCTGGCCGCCAATGGCGAAGACGGCAATGCCGAGATCGAAGCCAAGGTAAAAGCGGAAGTCGAAGCGCTCTGCAAACGCTTCCCGATCTACCCCGAGCTCTGATCGTTCAGCCCGCCAGAGATGACAAAGGCCCGGATTTTCCGGGCCTTTTCTGTATTTGCACCAGCGATACCGACGGAACGGCCGTGGTCACCCGTATCACCGGAGACAGCCGCCGCAGAAGGACCGCCGATGAAACGTCCCTATTACATCCCGCCGATCCTGACTGCCGCACTCATCGCTCTGGGCATGCTGGCCAGTGCCACCGGCAGCCCCCAGGGCACAGGCGCCCGCGACGCTCCGGCGGCCTGTGCCATGCCGGTCGAGGCCGATCGGGCAAATTGCACCCGCTGAGCCCGCTCATATCAGGCCACGCCAGCGCAGCACCGCCAGCAGGAGCCCACCGACAATCAGAAGCTTGAGAACGATCCCCCCGGCCAGATGCAGCCGCGCCGTGGTGCGGCGTTCGTCGGGATCGATGCTGCCGAGATAGCGCGTCAGCCGCGCCTCGGCCTTGTCGAGCGCCGCCTCGTCGATCTGACGCGCCAGCTTGGGGTGTGCCGCCAGCCGCCCGGCCTCGACAAACCGGGACGCGTCGCGCCGGGCCCAGCGCGGCAACAGCCGTCCGGCCCGCCGCAGCCGCTGCTCCAGCGTCACCCCGCCAACCAGCAGCCGTGTGCCGATCTGCTCGGCCAGTTGCGCATTGCGGCGCTCCATCTCTTTTGCGTCGATCACCCGGGCCACCTCCGGCCCCCTGCATAAGACCCTGCCTCGCGGCCGGCAACTTCTTCTCTTTGCAAATACGCATTTCCCGGTTTTCCCCCGGGCGCCGGCAGGCTAATTCTGCCCCATGTTGAACCAAATCCACCACGGCGCCCCCGGTGGCACGCCACTGATCATCGTCCACGGCCTCTATGGCTCGGCGCGCAACTGGGGCGTGATCGGAAAACGCCTGTCGGAAAACCGCCACGTCATCGCCGTCGATCAGCGCAATCACGGCGACAGCCCCTGGCACGACAGCCATTCCTATCCCGACATGGCCGCCGATCTGGCCGCGGTGATCGACGCCAATGGCGGGCGCGCCGATGTGGTCGGCCATTCCATGGGCGGCAAAGCGGCGATGGTGCTGGCGCTGGCGCATCCCGAAAAGGTGGCCAGGCTGGTGGTCGCCGATATCGCCCCGGTGGGGTACAGCCACGATCAGACGCAATATATCGACGCCATGCAATCGGTCGATCTCGGTGCCGTCACCAAGCGCGCCGATGCCTCCGAACAACTCGCCCGACAGGTCGAGGACAAGGTGCTGCAAAGCTTCTTTACCCAGTCGCTCGACATCGCGGCCAAGCGCTGGAAGCTCAACCTCGAGGTGCTCAAGCGCGAGATGGACAAGATCGTCGGCTTCCCCGAGGTCTCGGGCCGGTTCGAGGGCCCCACCCTGTTCCTGTCCGGAGCGCTCTCGGATTATGTCCTGCCCGAGCATCGGCCCGTGATCCGCGCGCATTTCCCCAAGGCGAGATTTGCCAGACTGGCGCAGGCCGGCCACTGGCTGCACGCGGAAAAACCGCGCGAATTCGAGGCCTCGCTGCGGGCCTTCCTCGACGCCTGACCCCGACCGCCGCAGTTTCGGATTTCCCAAATCCGCGCGTACTGCCAGTGCAACGCCCCGCCGGTGTCACGCCGCAAGCAGCCGAAGCTGATCCTTCAGCCAGGGCAATTGCACCAGCGCAGGCGCGATCACCAGCTCGCTCACCAGCCGGCGCATGGTGGCGGCGATGTCGCGCGGCACCTGGTCGGTCCAGTCAGGGCTGGCAAACAGGGAGATGGTCCGCGAAAACGGCGCGAAGGGCAGCGGGTGGGCCTCGATCTCGCCATGGATGCGCACCGCCCGCATATATCCCAGCGGCGTCGTCAGCGCCCAGCCCATGCCCCGCGCCACCAGCGTCATCAATGCAAGATGCGAGCCGATCTCGAACCGCCCGGGGCAATCGAGCCGGAGCCGTGTCAACTGCGCCTCGATCTGCCGCCCGATCATCTGGTCGCGGTCATACCGCAGCAGCGGCAATTGCTCCATCGCCGCCTCGGCCCCGCCGCTGAAGCCGCGTGGCGTGACCAGAATGAAGGGATCGCAGACAAGCGGATATTCGGCGACATGGTCGACCACTTCGCCGGTCGAAGCCGCCACCGCCACATGCAGTCGCTTGTCGCGCAGGGCGGCGCTGATTTCATGGCTGGGCGCCGAGATCAGTTTGAAGCGGCAGCGCGACATGCTCTCGCCGAGGATCGTCGCCAGTCGCGGCGTCAGGTCGGTGTCGAAATCGTCGATCATGCCCAGATTGAGCGTCGACAGATGCGCCAGATCCATCACCGTCAGCTCGCTCTGCGCCAGCCTGAGCTGGCCCAGCACCGTCTCGGTCCGGGCCAGGAAAGACCGCCCGGCCGGCGTCAGCTGCATCGGCCTTCGGGCGTGATCGACGAGCGCGGTGCCCAGCGCGGCTTCGAGGTTCTTCATCTGCTGGCTGACGGCGGGCTGGCTCAGCCCGGTGGTGCGCGCCGCCTGGGCCACCGATCCGCTGTGCGCAAGCGCCTCGAAGACCTCGAGCCCGCGCAATGTCACCCCCTTGGCCAGCATCGGCCGCCCTCCACACAGTTTTGCCTTTTGTGAAGGTATCTCCCGCTTTGTTCAACCTGTGGGCCAGGCTGGCCGTGCCAGCGCAGGGCCAAAGCCACGTCCCGCCCGGTTCACGTCGGGACGGCGCCGCGCCTCAGTAGCCGCGACAGCTGGATTCGGCCTGGGTACCGAACGCCTTGTAGCGCAGCCAGAAGGCCTCGTCGCTGGCGCGGTCGGACTGGCGGATTTCCTGTGCCCGGTGCGGGTCGCGAAAGAATTTGGCGGCCATCCGCTGGTCGCGGCGCGACAGGGCCACATCGGCCACCGCCTGGATACAGCCGCACAGGCTCGAATTCGCCGCCTTGCGCCCGGATGTCAGACACGCACGGCTGATCGGCCCGGCGGAGGCAAGGCTTGCAAAGACCGGAGTCAAAATAGCCGCAATGGCCAGGGTATAGATCACCTGTTTCATCAACTGCCCTCTCATGGCGCGGCGCGAATTGGCTCGGGTGCGCCGCCTTTGTTTTCGGGCAGTGTGCGCCATTTTGGCGAAAAATTCAATTCACGGCAGCGTCACTCCCGGCGCTTTCCGGCGGGAATGGCAAGCCGGCGCCGAAGATCGGCAAGCAGCGCCTCGCGCGGCAGCCCCTCGTCGATGGCCAGGCGACGCAGGCCGAAATGCACATGCGCCATTTCCTGGTAATAGCTGGTATAGGCGAAATTCGTCGCCGCGCCGGCCACCGCCCCCACCACCGGCACCGCCTGCGCCGCCAGTTTCTGGCCCAGAACCGTGGCCAGCCGCGGTGCCACGCGGGCAATGACGCCATGCACCGTTGCCCCGGTCAAGGTGACCCGCGCCGAAAGAAAGGCCATGTTGGCGCCGTCGTCATGTTCGAGCGGGCCGGCGGCGGCAAAGACTTGCAGGCATTCGGCGCGAATTTCGGGATCGTCCGGGTCAAACCCATGTTCGGCGGCAATGCCCTGGATGGCGCGCAGCAGCACCGTGGTGGTCACCGGCAATTCTGCCAGCGCCGAGGGCAGCCCGCCAAAGCCCCCCGCCGCGCCCATCGCCGTGGTCGCCGCGCGATTGAGCCAGCCCGGCGCATCGCCCACTCGCGTCCGGCTTTGCCCGGCCGCCTCGAGCGCGATGCCGAGGGCGCGTTCCGTTGCGGATTCAAGCCGGTGCTTGACGCCGTCGGGCAGCCGTTCAAGCAGGTTCTCGGCCTGGGTGCCGACAAGGTTGAGCACCTGAAGCCCGACGCCCCCGGCCTTGCGATAGCGCAGCGCCAGGGCATCGAGCCGCAACGCGGCCGTCGGCGAGATCAGATCTGTTCCGGTTGTATGCTCTGCGGTCATGGCGGCCCCCGATGTTACAGCTATTTACATTGGGCCTGCGGGGCGGAAGTCAAGCCTCGTGGCCCGGCGTGTCACCCCAACGGGTGACTTCGCCGCGGATGCCCTGCCAGGCGCCTTCGGTCAGATCGTGGCCCAGCACCCGCTCGGGATTGGTCGGCGGCGGCATCTCGACGCCGGTCAGCTTGTCAAAGCCGAAGCGCGCATAATACGGTGCATCGCCCACCAGCATCACCCGGTGCCAGCCCAGTTCGGCCGCCCGCGCCAGCGAATCACGCATCAACGCGGCGCCGAGCCCCTCGCCCTGCCGCGTCGGGTGCACCGCGATCGGCCCGAGCAGCAGCGCCGGGTGCGCCCCGACCCGGACCGGCCAATAACGGATCGCGCCACCGATGGTGCCGGTTTCGTCCTCGGCCACGGTCGAGAGCGCGGCCACCGGCGGCACATCCTCGCGCAGCCGGTACGAGCTGAGCGCGGTGCGGCCTGGCGCGAAACAGAGATCAAAGAGCGCCTCGACCGCCCAGAGGTCGGCCGGAGTTTCTTTGCGCAGCTGGATCAAAGGCGACCGTCCTCGGCTGGTTGTGGTGGAAAGCCGGTTAACATGCGGTTAGGTCAAGGGTAAAGCCAAAGGATTTCCGCATGTTCTATCGCCCCGAGGATGGCCACGGGCTGCCGCACAACCCGTTCAGCGCAATTGTCAGCCCGCGCCCGATCGGCTGGATTTCCAGCCGCGGCGCGGACGGCCAGGACAATCTGGCGCCCTATTCGTTTTTCAACGCCGTCGCCTATACGCCGCCGCAGGTAATGTTTTGCTCGACCTCGGCCAAGGAAGATCGCGGCGATACCAAGGACAGCGTCGGCAATATCCGCGAAACCGGGGTGTTCTGCGTCAATATCGTGGCCTCGGCCCAGCGCGACGTGATGAACGTGAGCTCGGGCCCCTGGCCGCGCGAGGTGGATGAATTCGGCAAGGCCGGCATCGCGCGCGACGCCTGCCACGAGATCGCCTGCGCCCGGGTGGCCGACAGCCCGGCGGCGCTGGAATGCCGGATGACGCAGATCATCGAGCTGGCGGGCCGGTCGAATTTCATGGTGCTGGGCGAAGTCGTCGGCGTGCATATCCGCGACGATTGCCTCGATGACGGCCGCGTCGACGTGACCCGCTATGCGCCGCTGAGCCGGCTGGGCTATCGCGATTACGCGGTGGTGCGCGAGGTGTTTTCGCTCAAGCGGCCGGGCGAATAGGCGCGCCCTCGGACCCCCGCGCGCCCCGGACCCCGATCCGGGGCCCCTGGCCAGAAGCGAAGAAGTCCCGGAGCCGGTCCGGGACGGGTCAGCCGGCGGGATGCGAGATTTCGCCGCCGCCGACCAGCGCGCGCACGCCGGTGGTTCCCGGGGCCGAGGTCGGCAGACCGCGGGCCACCCGCACCGCGAGATAGGCAAAGGCCTGCGCTTCCAGCATGTCGCCATCGAGGCCCACCGCCTCGACCGGCGCCACCGGGCAGTCGAGCGACACCCCCAGCATCTGCATCATCACCGGGTTGTGGCGCCCGCCACCGGTGACATAAAGCGCTGCGGGCGGCGCCGGGCAATGCTCCATTCCCCGCATCACCGCGCTTGCCGCCATGGCACACATCGTGGCCGCCGCATCGGCGTCCCCAAGCTCGCGCACCAGATCGAGCATCAGCGAGAAATCGTTCCGGTCCAAGGATTTGGGCGGCATCTTGAGGAAATACCCCTCGTCGAGGAACAGCTCCAGCGCGCCCTCCACCACCTCGCCCCGCAACGACAGCACGCCATCGGCGTCATAGGGCAGCCCGCGCCGTTCCTGCATCAGGTCGTTGAGCGGCGCATTGGCAGGGCCGGTGTCAAAGGCCAGAAGCGCGCCGGCCGCCTCGGGGCCTGGGTGACGCGGATCGACCCAGGTCAGGTTGCCGACACCGCCGAGGTTGAGGAACGCCACGGGCTGGTCTGCCCCGATCCAGCGAGCGCAGGCAAAGTGAAAGAACGGCGCCAGCGGCGCCCCCTGCCCGCCCAGCCGCACGTCGGACGAGCGGAAATCCCAGACCACCGGCAGCCCCAGGGCGGCGGCCAGCGCCGCGCCATCGCCCAGCTGATGGGTGCCGCGCCCGCCCGGGTCATGCGCCAGGGTCTGGCCGTGAAAGCCGGCGATATCGACACCGTCAAAACCGGCCATCGCCTCGGCGTGGGCCCGTTGCACCACCGCCAGCGCCGCGCCCAGATCCTCGCCCGGCCAGCGCCCCAGCGCCGCCCGCAGCACCGCGCGTTCGCTGTCGGAATAGGCGCGGTAGCGATGTGCGCCGAAACCTTCGATCGTCACCCCGTCGGTGCGGATCAGCGCCGCATCGACCCCGTCGAGCGACGTTCCCGACATCGCGCCCAGCGCATTGACCATGCCTGCCTGCAACATGCTCTTTTCCTCGTGGCCTGTGGCCTTTATAGCCTTGCCCCGACCATATCGGAGAGACCTCATGACCTACCATCCCAAATCGGACTTCATGCATGTCATGATGGAGCGCGGCTATCTGGCCGATTGCACCGATTATCAGGGGCTGGACGAGGCCCTGTCCAGTGGCATGGTGACCGCCTATATCGGTTATGATGCCACGGCGCAGTCGCTGCATGTGGGGCATCTCCTCAACATCATGATGCTGCGCTGGCTGCAAAAGACCGGGCACAAGCCGATCACCCTGATGGGCGGCGGCACCACCAAGGTGGGCGATCCCTCGTTCCGGTCGGACGAACGCCCGCTGCTGGGGCCGGAGCAGATCGACGCCAATATCGCCGGCATGCAGCAGGTCTTTGCCAAATACCTCGACTACGGGGACGCCGACGGCCTGCACAATGCGGCCTTGATGCTGAACAATGCCGAATGGCTCGACGGGTTGAACTATCTCGAGTTCCTGCGCGACATCGGCCGGCATTTCTCGGTCAACCGGATGCTGAGCTTCGAAAGCGTGAAGTCGCGGCTTGATCGCGAGCAATCGCTGTCGTTCCTCGAGTTCAACTACATGATCCTGCAAGCCTATGATTTCCTTGAGCTGAACCGCCGCTACGACTGTGTTTTGCAGATGGGCGGATCGGATCAATGGGGCAATATCGTCAATGGCATCGACCTGACGCGCCGGGTGCTCGACCATGAGATCTTTGGCCTGACCTCGCCCCTGCTGACCACCTCGGACGGCCGCAAGATGGGCAAATCTCAGGGCGGCGCCATGTGGCTCAATGCCGACATGCTCTCGCCCTACGAGTTCTGGCAGTTCTGGCGCAATTCCACCGATGCCGATGTCGGCCGCTTCCTCAAGCTTTATACCGAAATCGACGTCGCCGAATGCGAGCGGCTGGGCGCGCTGGCCGGATCGGAGATCAACGAGGCCAAGATCGTGCTGGCCAATGCGGTCACCACGCTCTGTCACGGGGCCGAGGCGGCGGCGGCGGCAGAGGCCACCGCGCGCGAGGTGTTCGAAAAGGGTGGCGTGGGCGACGACCTGCCGACCCTGACGCTTTCGGCCGAAGAGCTGGGCGACGGCATTTCCATCGTGCAGGTGATCGTGCGGGCCGGGCTGGCGAAATCCGGCAAGGAGGCCAAGCGGCTGATCGCCGAAAACGGCGCGCGCCTCGACGATGCGCCGCTGACTGACGCCGGGCTGATGCTGGATGCCGGCGCGCTGGCCTCGCCGGTCAAGCTCTCGGCGGGCAAGAAGCGACACGCGCTGGTGCAGCTCGGCTGAGCGCCAGGGCGCGGCGATCCCTCGCTGCGCCTAGAGCAACAGCCACTCCGTGAGCCAGAGCAGAAGCCCGGCCGGCAGGGCGAGAGCGGCGGAGAACAGTGCGAGGCCCGCAGGGGCGAGGCGCGGCGGCGGGGCGTGGACGCCCAGGACAATGTGGTTTTTCATGGCAGCCATTAATCCCTGATTTACCTGAATCAGATGTTAATGCCGCCATGACGTTTCACGCTTCTCGTTTCGCGGCGGTACAGACCGCACCGTTCCAGCAGCATCCGGCCTATGGCGCCACGCTCACGCATCTGGGTCGCCCGCCGCTGCGCATCTTTCTCGGCCCGTCCGGCGGCGAGGTGCAGGTGCTGCGCCGCCGCTTCGGGCCTTTTGCCAAGGTGGCGCTGGTGTCGCGGGCGGATGTCAGCCGGAGCGACCTGCGCCGATTGCGCGCGGCCTGCGACTGCCGCCTGTTTCTGATCAATGCCGAGACGCCGGGAACCGCCCCCGGCCTGCGGCTCAGGACGGCGGCGCATGTGGCCGAGTTGTCGCTTGACGGCACGGCGGCGGATCTGCGGGCACGGATGGCGCAGAAATGGCGCAATCGGCTGAATCGCGCCTCGGACGCCGGGCTGCGGGTGGCCTCGGTCGGGCTGCCGGCCGATCCCGGGCACTGGCTCTTGCGGGTGGATCAGGCGCAACAGGTGGTCAAACGCTATCGCGGCTATCCACCGCTCTTTACCGCCGCCTTTGCCGCCGCCAACCGCGGCCAGGCGCGGATTTTCGAGGCCCGGCATCAGGGCGCGCCGGTGGCGGCGTTGCTGTTTCTCTGCCACGGCGCGGTGGCGACCTATCACATCGGCTGGTCCGGCCCCGAAGGCCGGGCGCGTGCGGCGCATCATCTGCTGCTCTGGCGGGCGATGATCGATCTGGCGGCGCGCGGCATCACGCGGCTCGATCTGGGAATGGTCGATACGGTCACCGCGCCGGGGCTGGCGCGGTTCAAGCTTGGATCCGGCGCCCGTTGCCGGGCGCTCGGGGGGACATGGCTGGCGCGGGCCTGAGCCCTGTCCCCCGCGGCGTCAGTGACCGCCGAGAATGCCGGTGCGGACGTGATAATCCACCGCCAGCTCGTAATCGGGGTCATCGTCGCTGTCGACCATCAGGTGACCGGCCTTGGTCAGCAGGCTGTGGCAGTCCCGGCTCAGGTGCCGCAGCTTGATGATCTTGCCCGCAGCCTCGTATTTCGCGGCGACGGCCTCGATCGCCTGAAGCGCCGATTGATCGACCACGCGGCTTTCGGCAAAGTCGATGATCACCGTGTCGGGGTCGCCGGCGATGTCAAAGAGCTCGATGAAACCATCCGACGAGCCGAAGAACAGCGGCCCCTGGATCTCGTAGACCTTGGCGCCCTTGTCGGTGATCGATTCCCGGGTGCGGGCATGGATGCGCCGCGCGTTGTTCCAGGAATAGGCCAGCGCCGAGACGATCACACCCACCACCACGGCAACCGCCAGGTCTTCGTAGACGGTGACCGCGGTGACCAGCAGGATGACGAAGGCATCCATCTTGGGCACCTTGCGCAGGATGGTCAGCGAGTTCCAGGCGAAGGTGCCGATCACCACCATGAACATCACGCCGACCAGCGCCGCCAGCGGAATGAGCTCGATCACCGGCGCGGCGAAGAGGATGAAGATCAGCAGGAAGAGCGCCGCCGCAATGCCGGCGATGCGGGTGCGGCCACCGCTTTTCACGTTGATCATCGACTGGCCGATCATGGCACAGCCGCCCATGCCGCCAAAGAAACCGGTGACGGTATTGGCCACGCCCTGGGCGACGCATTCCTGGCTGGCGCCGCCGCGCTTGCCGGTGATCTCGCCCACCAGATTAAGCGTCAGCAGAGATTCGATCAGCCCGATGGCCGCGAGGATCACCGCATAGGGCAGGATGATTTGCAGGGTCTCCCAGTTCAACGGCACCATCGGAATGTGAAACGGCGGCAGCCCGCCCTGGATCGAGGCCATGTCGCCCACCCGCGGCACATCGATGCCGAAGGCGATGACCAGCGCCGCGACCACGCCGATGCCGGCCAGCGGCGCCGGGATCACCTTGGTGATCCTGGGCATCACCCAGATGATCGCCATGGTCAGCGCCACCAGTCCCAGCATCACGACCAGCGGCCAGCCGGTCAGCCATTCGCCGCCGCCCATGCCGTGGCCGTTGCTTTCGGCTGTTCCGGGCACCTTGAACTGGGTCAGCTGCGCCAGGAAGATCACGATCGCCAGGCCGTTGACAAAGCCCAGCATCACCGGATGCGGCACCAACCGGATGAACTTGCCCCATTGCATGACACCGGCAAAGATCTGCAACAGCCCCATCAGGACCACCGTCGCAAAGAGGTATTCGACACCATGCTGCGCCACCAGCGCCACCATGACGACGGCCAGCGCGCCGGTCGCGCCTGAGATCATGCCGGGCCGGCCGCCGATCAGCGCGGTGATCAATCCGACGAGAAAGGCGGCATAGAGGCCGACCAGCGGATGCACGCCGGCGACAAAGGCAAAGGCCACCGCCTCGGGCACCAGCGCCAGCGCCACGGTGAGACCGGACAGCAATTCGATCCGCAGCCGCCCCATGGTAAAGCCCTCGTCGGGCATCCAGCGGAGGTCGGGCATGGCAAAGCCCTTGGCGAATGAGGCCAGCAAGGCGCGTTTCATCGGCGGATCCTGATATTTGGTGTGTTTCCGCTAGCGCTATAGTCCGCCGCGGCGCGAAACGCCACCCCGCCAGGCCCGGCCGGCGCGGTCGCGGGCCGGGTCGCGCAGCCGTGGCTTGCGCTCGCAACCGCGCGCCCTAAGGTGGCGTCGACAACAAACGGAGCACAGGCATGACGGACACGATGATCGGGGTGATCGGCGGATCGGGGATTTACGAGATCGCCGGGCTGAGCGGGGCGGAATGGGTCTCGGTCGCCACGCCCTGGGGCGCGCCGTCGGATCAGCTTCTGACCGGCACGCTCGACGGGGTGAAGATGGCCTTTCTGCCGCGCCACGGCCGTGGCCATGTGCATGCACCCGCCACCGTGCCCTATCGCGCCAACATCGATGCGCTCAAACGGCTCGGGGTGACCGACGTGGTCTCTGTCTCGGCCTGCGGATCGTTCCGCGACGAAATGGCGCCGGGCGATTTCGTCGTCGTCGACCAGTTCATCGACCGCACGATCGCGCGCGAAAAATCCTTCTTCGGCACAGGATGCGTGGCGCATGTGAGCGTGGCGCATCCGACCTGCCCGCGCCTGTCGGACGCCTGCGAAACCGCCGCGCGCGACGGCGGGATCAACGTGCATCGCGGCGGCACCTATCTGGCGATGGAGGGGCCGCAGTTCTCGACGCTGGCTGAATCGCGAATGTATCGCGAGGCCTGGGGTGCGGATGTGATCGGCATGACCAACATGCCCGAGGCCAAACTCGCCCGCGAGGCCGAGCTCTGCTACGCCAGTGTGGCGATGATCACCGATTACGACAGCTGGCACCCCGACCATGGCGAGGTGGATGTGACGCAGATCATCGCCACGCTGATGGGCAATGCCGAAAAGGGGCGCGATCTGGTCAGCCGGCTGCCGGCGCTTCTGGGCGCTGGTCGGGCGCCCTGCCCGCATGGCTGCGACCGGGCGCTGGAATATGCGATCCTGACCGCGCCGGACAAACGCGATGCCGGGCTGATGGCCAAGCTCGATGCGGTGGCGGGCCGTGTTCTGGAAAAGGCGACGGGCTGACGCCCGGCGGGTGAAAGGTGTGATGGGATGACATTCGAACTCTGGCTGACCTTCGTGGCGGCGTCGACGGCGCTCTTGCTGATCCCGGGGCCGACGGTGCTTCTGGTGCTGAGTTATGCGCTGTCCAAGGGGCGCAGCGTGGCGGTGGCCTCGGCGGCCGGTGTGGCAACCGGCGATTTCATCGCCATGACCGCTTCGCTGGCCGGGCTGGGGGCGCTGGTGCTGGCCTCGGCGACGCTGTTCACGGTGCTGAAATGGGCCGGCGCGGCCTATCTGATCTGGCTCGGCGTCAAGCTGATCCGTTCGGCCCCCTCCGAGGGGCTGGCCGCCGATCGCATCCGGGCCGAAGTCACCGCGCGGGGAGTGTTTGCCCATAATGCGGCGGTGACGGCGCTGAACCCGAAATCCATCGCCTTTTTCATCGCCTTCGTACCGCAGTTCCTCGACCCTGCCGCACCGCTTGGCGGGCAATTCGCCGCGCTGATTGCCACCTTCGTAAGCCTGGCGACGCTGAATGCGCTGGCCTATGCGATTTTGGCGGACCGGCTCCGGCGGATGATCTCGCGGCCGCAGGTGATCACCTGGACCACCCGCGCCGGCGGGGGCGCGCTGATTGCCATGGGCGTGCTGACAGCGACGATGCGGCGGGCCAGCTAGCTCAGCTCTTGCCGGCGTTCTTCTTCATGAACTTGCGGATGAAATGCCGGATCTCGCGTGCCGCCGTGGTGTCGAGCTCGCGGCACAGCGCGACAAAATCGTCGCGCTCGTCCTTGTCGAGCCGCAGGATCAATTGCGCGTCCTTGTTCGCGGTTTTCTTCTTTTGCGGTTTCTCGCTCACGTCGTTCGGTCCGGCCCTTGATTTTTCCGCCACGGCAGTGTATATACATTGCATAGGCGGCGCTGCGCGATGCTATGTCGCCACAGGTCAAAAGGAAAGAGTGAATATGTTGCCGACAAGCATAGCCAGATGTCTGCTGATGCAGGACCGGATGGATTGGAACCGCCCGCATGCCGCGTGGCTGACCCGAAAATTCTATGCCCTGCGCTTTCCGAGCAAGCATGACGGGCACCCGATCTGGCGCAGCCGCGGCTGATCAGAAGGCATAGCCGAAGCGGGCGATATCGGCGGCGCAGACGCGGGCGATGATGCCGGCGCCCGCATCGTCGTAATAGCTGCGGTAATCGGCCGCGCGGGCGGAGCGATTGGCATGGGGCATCGTCAGCCGGAAGCCGAGATGTGCCTCGAGTGGCGGCATATCCTCCGCCAGATGCTCGAGCCGCAGAAAGCGCGCCGGCCGCTCGCGCCCGGCCGCATCGGTGACATAGCTTGCGGCCGGTGTGTTGTGCAGGCTGGCTTGAATCTGTGGCGCTTGTAGAAAGGCGGCAAAGCTCAGTCGTTTCGACAAGGTCACCGCGGGATGGTCGAAGCTCTGGACTTGCAGCCAGTGATAATAGCTCACCACCCGGTCCCAGGGATTGCGCACCAGCGTGAAGATCAGCAGCCTGTCAAGCTCACCGGCAGCGATCACCCCGTCGATGTCGGCCAGCGTCGAATGCTTCCACAGCCGGCCGCGCGGCGTAAGCGCCCGGAGCCGCCCACGCCGCCGAAGGGCTTTCGGCGTGTCGCCGATCAGGATGTCATCGGCCTTGGCGCGCGCCTCCAGCGCCAGCGCCATGGCGGTGCCCCCGGTCTTGGGGATATGGACAAAGATATAGCGCCGCCCGCGAGAGATGATCATGGCGGCGACGCTAGCCGGTCGCGCCGCCAACGGCAATTCTCCGGCAGGCCGGAGGCGGGCGTTTTCGGCCCCGCGCCCCGGCCCCCGCGCCCTTCACCCGTCGCGCAGCCGCCAGACGATCACCAGCCCGGCCCCGGCGATCAGTGCGATGCCCGCCACCTCGTTCCAGCCCACACGCTGGCCAAAGATCACGAAGGCCGCGAGCGGGCCGAAGATGAACACCGAATACTCAAAGACCGCCACATAAGAGGCATCGCCCAGCGCATAGGCCCGGGTGATCAGCCCGACACCCAGCACCGAGAACACCGCCTGAATCACCATCAGCAGATGGACCAGCGGCGACATCGGCCAGACCCAGCCGCGCGAGACAAAGCCCGAAGCCCCGGCGCCGACTTCGGGCGCCAGCACAGCCACCGTGCCCAGACCCGCAAGGCCGATCAGCCCCTGAACCAGGAACATCGCCAGCAGCATCGCCAGCACGTCCTCGCCGGCGCAGACCGTGCGCGTTGCAATCGCGCCCAGCGCATAGAACAGCCCGCCGAACACCGGCAGAAAGGTGGCGAGGCTGAGGCTGGCCGGATCGGGGCTGAGTACCACGAGAATGCCGGTGAACCCCATGCTCACGGCCAGAACGCGCCACGGCCCGATCGGCTGGCGCAGGGCCAGCGCGGTGATCACCAGGACAAAGACAGGCGAGGTGAAAAGGCCCGAAAGGGCCTGGGCAATCGGCATGACCGAGAGCGCGCCAAAGTAGAACATCATCGAGATCGACAGCATCGCCCCGCGCAAGAGCACAGCCCAGAGCCGCCCTGGCTTCACCGTGCCAAAGCCCAGCCGCGCCGCCAGCAGGATCACCGGCACCGCCATCACCACCCGCCAGGCGTAGAACTGCCAGAGGCCGATTTCACCGGCGAGGACGGGCACGGCATTGTCGATCACACCGATCACGGCCATGGCCCCCAGCATCGAGGCGGCGGCCACCAGCGGCCGGGTTTGGGGGATGGGTCTGCTCATGGGGGGCAACGGGCCAGCTTGCGGGAGGTCTGTCTTGCCTTATAACGATATGATCCGGCTTAAAAAGGGAGGATGCGATGGGTTGGCTGGCGGATGAGACCGGGTTGGACAGAAACCCCGCGAATTACGTGCCCCTGACGCCGCTTTCGATGCTGTTGCGGGCGCGGAGAATCTTTCCCGAGCGGCTGGCCGTGGCCTATGGAACGCATCGCAAGAGTTATGCCGAATACCATGCCCGGTGCAGCCGCCTTGCCTCTGCGCTGGCGCAGGCCGGTATCGCGCCCGGCGACGTGGTGGCGACCGTGCTGCCCAATATCCCGGCCCAGGCCGAGGCGCATTTCGGCGTGCCGGCCTGCGGTGCGGTGCTCAATACCATCAACACCCGGCTGGAGGCCGGAACAATCGCCTATATCCTCGATCACGGCGAGGCACGGCTGGTGCTGGTCGATAGCCAGGCGCTGCCGGTGCTGCACGAAGCACTGGCGCTGATGACGGGCCCCGCCCCACGCATCATCGAAGTGCCCGATCCGCAGGCCGGGGTGCGCGCCAGCGGCGCGCATCAGCTCTACGAGGATTTCATTGCCACGGGCGATCCGGCGTTCGACTGGGTGATGCCCGACGATGAATGGGAGAGCATCGCGCTCAGCTATACCTCCGGCACCACCGGTCGGCCCAAGGGCGTGGTGACACACCATCGCGGCGCCTATCTCAGCGCCATGGCGCAGCCGATCTCCTGGCGCATGGTGCTTTATCCGCGCTACTTGACTATCGTGCCGCTGTTTCACTGCAACGGCTGGTGCCACACCTGGATGATGCCGCTTCTGGGCGGCACGCTGGTCTGCTGCCGCGACATCACCGCGAAGGCGATCTTTGACGCCATCGCCGACGAGGGCGTGACTCATTTCGGCGGCGCGCCCATCGTGCTCAACATGCTGGTCAATGCGCCGGACGCAGATCGCCGCGCCTTCGACCAGACCGTCGAGGTCTTTACCGCCGGCGCGCCCCCGGCCCCGGCAACCCTCGCCAAGATCGAGCCGATGGGCTTCAACATCACCCAGGTCTACGGCTTGACCGAGACCTATGGCCCCGCCACCGAATGCACCTGGCGCGACGAGGATTGGGCGGCGCTCGCCCCCGAGGACCGCGCGGCCGTCAAGGCACGGCAGGGCGTCGCGATGCCGATGATGGACGACATCACGGTGATGGCGCCGGAGACCATGGACCAGGTGCCGATGGATGGCGCGCAGCAGGGCGAAATCATGTTTCGCGGCAATGCGGTGATGAAAGGCTATTACAAGAACCCGCAGGCCACCGCCGAGGCCTTCAAGCACGGCTATTTTCACTCCGGCGACATCGCGGTCCAGCATCCCGACAGCTACGTCCAGATCGCCGACCGCGCCAAGGACATCATTATCAGCGGCGGCGAGAACATCTCCTCGGTCGAGATCGAAGGCACGCTGATGGCGCATGAGGCGGTATCGCTGGCCGCAGTGGTGGCCAAGCCGGACGAGCGATGGGGCGAGGTGCCTTGCGCCTTTGTCGAGCTGAAGGCCGGGCATGCCGCAACCGAGGCCGAGCTCATCGCCTTTGCCCGTGCCCGACTTGCGGGTTTCAAGACGCCGAAAAAGGTCGTATTCCGTGAGCTGCCGAAAACCTCGACCGGCAAGATTCAGAAATTCGAACTGCGCACCATTGCCAAGGACATTTGATCCTTCATGACTTTCCCGGCCATGCCGCTTTATCGTCTCGTCGTCTGCCTGGCGTGGCCCATTGTGGCGCTGTCGCTCCTGGCGCGTGTGATCGCGCAGCGCGAGCGGCTGGCCGACTGGGGCCAGCGCACGGGACTGGCGCCGGGCCGGGGCAGCGGCCCGCATCTCTGGCTGCATGCCGCCTCGAACGGAGAGCTGACTTCGGCCCGCCCGGCGCTGCTGGCGCTGCACGCGGCGCGGCCCGAGCTGAAATTCCTGATCACCTGCAATTCGCTCACCGGCCGCGATCTGGCGCTGGGCTGGGGTCTGCCGGGGCTGAGCGCGCGGCTGGCGCCCTTTGACACCCGCTGGGCGGCGGTGCTGCTCTGCCGGCGCTACGGCGTCGTCGGCCACCTGCTGCTCGAGGCCGAGTTCTGGCCCAACCGGATTGCTGCCGTGGCGCGCCGTGGACTGCCGGTCATCGCCATCGGCGCGCGGCTGTCGATGCGCACCGCGCAGACCTGGCGCAGGCTCGGGCCGCTGGCGCGGCACATGCTGGCGCGGCTCACCTTCGTGTCTCCGCAGGACGAGGGGTCGCGCCGCCGCTTGGCCGAACTGGGGCTGACACCGGCGCAGATAACCGCCGTGCTCGACCTCAAGGCGTTCTACGTGCCACCGGCCGGGCTGACACTCGATCCCGATCTGCGCCGCGCCTTTGACCGTGACGCGACCTGGCTGGCCGCCTCGACCCACGAGGGCGAGGACGAGATCGTCATCGCGGCCCATGCCGCCCTGCTGACGCAGCGCCCCGAGGCCCGGCTGATCATCGCCCCCCGCCACCCCCGGCGCGGCGCCGAGATCGCCGCCATGGTGCGCGCCGCCGATCTGCCGGCGGCCCTGCGCTCGCGGGGCGATGCGCCCCGCGACGATGCAGTCTATATCGCTGACACGATTGGCGAAATGCCGCTGTGGTATCAGCTCGCCGGCACCACCTTCATCGGTGGCTCGCTGGTCGAGAAAGGGGGGCACACGCCGTTTGAACCGGCGGTGTTCGACAGCACCCTGCTGCATGGGCCCGACACCAGCAACTTTACCCGCATCTACCGCATGCTCGACGTCGCCGGCGCCGCCATCCAGGTGAGCACCGCCGAAGAATTGGCGCGCGCACTGATCCAGGTGCGCCATGCCGACCGCCGCGACGCGATGCGCCGCAAGGCCCATGAACAGCTCGATCAGCCGGCCGATCTGGCCGAGGTCGTGACCCGGATTCTCGCGGCGCTGCCGGGTTGAGCGCCGCCGCGCGGCAGTCGGGCGGTTTTGCCGACCCGCCGCGATTTCCCGGGTGGCAATGTGGGGGAATTCTTCTACCTTTGTTCCAGGGCAAGGAGGGCCGGTGATGTCGTTTCATGACAAGACGCAATTGCCGCTGGCCATTCGCGCCCGTCAAAAGGGCGAGATGCGCGCGCAATTCGCCGCGCTGTGTTATCGCGTCGTCAACGACAAGACCCAGGTGCTGCTGATCACCTCGCGCGGGCGCAAGCGCTGGATCATTCCCAAGGGCTGGCCCAGCCATGGCGTCACCCCGGCTCAGGGCGCGGCGATTGAGGCCTGGGAAGAAGCCGGCGTGATCGGCCGGCCGCACGGCCAATGCATCGGGGTCTTTTCCTACATGAAGATCAATGCCCGCACCGGTGACCTGCCCTGTGTCGCGATGGTCTATCCGATTCGCGTCAAGCGGTTGGCCGAGGCCTTTCCAGAGGCCGGCCAGCGGCGGATGAAGTGGATGCGCCCGGCCCGCGCCGCCGAACTGGTCAGCGAGCCGGAGCTGCACCAGATTCTGCTGCACTTCGATCCCCGCAAGCTGCGCTCGTGATCCGGTGTGACCGCGCAGCGAGTTGAACTTGCCCCGCAAATGGCTATGTCTTTGTCAATCAAGGATCGGTCAGGACGATGATTCACTACGCGCTGAAATGCAGCGAAGACCACAGGTTCGAAAGCTGGTTCCAATCCGCCGCCGCCTTCGACAAGCTTCAGGCCGCGGGCATGGTGGCCTGCGCCGTCTGCGGCACCAGCAAAGTTGACCGCGACCTGATGGCGCCGCGCGTGTCGCATGGCACCGCCAAGCCGAAACCGCAGGCGCCGGCCAAGCCGCTCCCGACCCCGGCCTCGCCCGCCGAGAAGGCGCTGGCCGAGCTGAAAGCGCATATCGAGAAAACCTCGGAGGATGTCGGCCGCGACTTTGCCCGAGAGGCCCGCGCCATTCATCTCGGCGACGCCCCGAGCCGCGCGATCCGCGGTGAGGCCCGGCCCGAGGAGGCCCGCAAACTGGTCGAGGACGGCGTGCCGATCGCCCCCCTGCCATTCAAGGTCGGTCGCAAGACAAACTGACCCCCGGGCGCGGCCTGCGCCCGCCCCCACCAGATCGCCAAATCCGCGCCGCGCCGGCTTTGACCGGGGTGATTTCCGCTGTCCTGATCGCAGCGGATCAATCGGGTCTTGGCCCCATTGACTAATCCGACAAAATAAGTCAGCAATACGCAAAACCCATTCGCCGGGCGATCCTGCTTCGCGTCGCCGGGTCTTGTTGCTTAGTTGAAAGGACTTTCCATGCGCCTCCGCTCCACCACCGCCCTCGCCCTTGCGGCCTGTGTCGCCACGCCTGCTCTTGCCCAGAGCAAGGCCGAGGTTCTCGACACCTATGCCGACATCGCCCAGGCGGGTTACGAGGACAGCCTGATCAAGGCGCGCGGCTTGCAGGCGGCGGTCGATACCTTGCTCGGCGCGCCTTCGGCCGAAGCCTTGCAGGCAGCCAGGGCGGCCTGGCTCGAGGCGCGGGTGCCCTATCAGCAGACCGAGGTCTTCCGCTTCGGCAATGCCATCGTCGATGATTGGGAAGGCAGGGTGAACGCCTGGCCGCTGGACGAAGGCCTGATCGATTATGTCGATGCCTCTTATGGCGGCGCGACCGACGAAAACCAGCTTGCGGCGCTGAACGTGGTGGCCAATCCGGTCTTCACCCTCGGCGGCCAAGAGGTCGATGCCACCGAGATCACCCCCGCCCTGTTGCAAGGCCAGTTGCACGAGGCGGGCGCGGTCGAGGCCAATGTCGCCACCGGCTATCACGCCATCGAATTCCTGCTCTGGGGGCAGGATCTTAACGGCACCGACTATGGCGCCGGCAGCCGCCCCTGGACCGATTACGCCACCGACGCGGCCTGCTCGGGCGGCAATTGCGACCGCCGCGGCCAGTACCTCAAGGCCGCCACCGATCTGCTGGTCTCGGACCTGGACTGGATGGCCAGTCAATGGGCCGAGGGCGGCGACGCCCGCGCCGCGGTGCTCGAGGATGAGGATGCCGGCATCAACGCGATTCTCACCGGCATGGGCTCGCTATCCTATGGCGAACAGGCGGGCGAGCGGATGAAGCTCGGCGTCATGCTGAACGACCCCGAGGAAGAGCACGACTGTTTCTCCGACAACACCCACAACAGCCATTACTATGACGGTCTGGGCGTGCGGAATGTCTATCTGGGCGAATATCTGCGAATCGATGGGTCGCGGGTCTCCGGCCCGGCGCTCTCTGATCTGGTGGCGGCGGCCGATGCCGGCGTCGACGAAGCGCTGCGCGCCAGGCTGAACGCCACCATGGTCGAGCTGGGCCAGATCAAATCCGCCGCCGAGGCGGGCTTCAGCTATGACATGATGCTGGCGCGCGGCAATGCCGAAGGCGAGGCGCTGATCATGGGCGCGGTCGAAGCGCTGGTCGATCAGACCCGCAGCATCGAACGCGCGGTCAGCGTGCTTGGTGTCGATCAGATCGCCTTCGAAGGCTCCGACAGCCTCGACGATCCCGACGCCGTTTTCCACTAACCCCTCAGGGCGGCCCGACCGGACGGCCGCCCGCCTGCCCGAGCAAAGGACCGCAGCCATGATCGTCTGCCAGTGCATGAACATCCGCGACACCGAGATCCGCGCCGCGATGGACTGGATGCGCGCCGCCGACCCCGACACGATCATCACCCCGGGCAAGATCTATCGCGCCCTGGGCAAACGCGCGGATTGCGGTGGATGTCTGCCGCTATTTCTGGATACCATGGCAACCACCGAGAGTTACGAAGTTCCAGCCAACCTGCAAAACCTGCGGGACCGCAAGACAAGGAGACCCGTCAATGAAGGGCGATAAGAAAGTCATCGAATACCTGAACGCAGCCCTGCGCTCGGAGCTGACGGCGGTCAGCCAATATTGGCTGCATTACCGGCTTCAGGAAGATTGGGGATACGGCCGGCTCGCCTCGAAATCGCGCGAGGAAAGCATCGAAGAGATGAACCACGCCGACAAGCTGATCGAGCGGATCATCTTTCTCGAAGGCCACCCCAACCTGCAAAAGCTCGACCCGCTGCGTATCGGCGAGACCGTCAAGGAATGTCTGGAGGCCGATCTCGCCGCCGAACACGAGGCGCGCACGCTTTACATCGAGGCCCGCAACCATTGCGATCAGGTCGGCGACTTCGTCTCCAAGAATCTGTTCGAAGAGCTGATTGCCGATGAGGAAGGCCATATCGACTTTCTCGAGACCCAGCTGTCGTTGCAGGCCGAATTGGGCGATGCGGTCTATGGCCAGCTTCAGGCCAAGGCGACCGACGAGGCCGAGTAATTCCGTCGCGCGTCCCGCCTGACGGGGCGCGCCTTTGGCCAAGGCCCTTCACATGCGATTTCCCCTACTGACACTGGCCCTGACCGGCGCCGGACTGGCGAGCTTTGCCGCCACCCCCGAGCTGGCCGAGCCGCATCTCAGCGTCCTGCCCCGCACCGAGGCCGAGCGCGCGCGCATCGCCGGTGTTACCGCGCCGCCCGGGGATTTCACGCAGCCGGAAGCCTTCGAGACCAACCCGGCTGGCGCCGCCACGGTGCGCGCCCGCACCACGCCCGATGCCTTTTCGCAGCCCTCGGGCAATATCGCCTTCGAGCGCGAGCTGGATTTCAAGGTCGGCAACGGGCTGTTCAAGAAGCTCTGGGTCTCCTCGCCCTCCTCTACCCTGGCCTCGGACGGGCTTGGCCCGGTGTTCAACGCCCGCTCCTGCCAGCGGTGCCATCTCAAGGACGGGCGCGGCCATCCGCCGGACGGGCCCGAGGATGACGCGATCTCGATGTTTCTGCGGATCTCGGTGCCGGCGGCGCCAGAGACGGAGATCAGTCGGATCGAGGCCTTCCTGCTGTCGCTGGGCGACGCGCCGCCGCGCACCCGGCCCGATCCGACCTATGGCGGGCAATTGCAGGATTTCGCCGTTGCCGGGCACCGGGCCGAATACCGGATTGGCCTGCAGTACGACGAGATCGAGGTCGCGCTCTCCGATGGCGAAACCGCCTGGCTGCGTCAGCCCAGCTACAGCGCCGAGGATCTGGGATATGGCCCGCTGGCCGAGGGCGCCATGCTGAGCCCCCGTGTCGCGCCGCCGATGATCGGGCTGGGCCTGCTCGAAGCGATCCCCGCCGCAGACATTCTGGCGCTGGAAGACCCCGAAGACGCCGATGGCGACGGCATTTCCGGCAGGGCCCAGATCGTCTGGTCGTTTGAACATGATCGGCCGATGCTGGGCCGTTTCGGCTGGAAGGCCGGGGCGCCGACGGTGCGCGAGCAATCGGCCAGCGCCTTTGCCGGCGACATCGGGATTTCCTCGCCGCTGTTTCCCGCCCCCTGGGGCGATTGCGCCGCCGGCCAGCCGGCCTGCCAGCGGGCTCCGCATGGCGACGGCGACGCGCGCGAATTCGAGATCGACGCCGCCGGCCTCGACCTCGTGACCTTCTACAGCCGCAACCTCGCCGTGCCGGCGCGCCGCGATGTCGATGACAGCCAGGTGCTGCGCGGCAAGCGGATGTTTCACGACAGCGGTTGCGCCGCCTGCCACACACCGAAATTTGTCACTCACCGGCTTCAGGGCCAGCCCGAGCAGAGCTTTCAGCTAATCTGGCCGATGACCGACCTCCTGCTGCACGACATGGGCGAGGGGTTGGCCGACAACCGCCCCGAAGGCCGCGCCACGGGGCGGGAATGGCGGACCGCGCCGCTCTGGGGCATCGGCCTGACCGAGCAGGTCAATGGCCACAGCCAGTTCCTGCACGATGGCCGCGCGCGGTCGCTGCTGGAAGCCGTGCTCTGGCACGGCGGCGAGGCCCAGGCCGCCCGCGATGCCGTGGCGACGATGCCGAAAGCCGACCGTGACGCCCTGATCCGCTATCTGGAGAGCCTCTGATGCGCCACCTTCTGACCGCTGCCCTTTGCCTGCTCACCCTGCCCGCCACCGCCGGCACCCGCGCGGTGGTGCAGGATCACGCCCTACCCCGTGTCGCAGGCTTTGCCCAGGCGGCGCAGGCGCTCGACGCCGCCGCCGCGCAAGACTGCCGGGCCGACACCCTGCGCCCGGCCTATCAGGCGACCTTTGATGCCTGGATGGGCCTGTCGCATCTCGGCCTCGGCCCGCTGGAAGAGGACGGCCGCGCGCTGACCATCGCCTTCTGGCCGGACAGCCGCGGGCTGGTGGGCCGCACGGTGCAGCGGCTGCGGGCCGAAGAGGATGCCGCCGTCGACCGGCCCGAGCGCTTTGCCGAAGTCTCGATCGCCGGGCGCGGGCTGTTTGCGCTGGAGCGGCTGCTCTACGAACCAGACGACGACGGCAACGGGGAGTACACCTGCCGCTTGGCGCAGGCCATCGCCGGCGATCTGTCGCGGCTGGCGCAGGAGATCGAGACCGGCTGGCGGACGGATTTCGCGGATCAGCTGCTGAATGCCGGCGCCGAAGGCAACAGCCGCTTTCTGACCGCGCGCGAGGCCTCGCAGGCCCTGTATACGGCACTGGTCACCGGTCTCGAGTTTACCGCTGACCAGCGGCTTGGCCGCCCCATGGGCCGCTTTGACGCCCCCAGGCCGCAGGTGGCAGAGGCGCGCCGCTCGGGACGGCCGTTGCGCAATGTCATCCTGTCGCTCGAGGCACTCCGCGGTCTGGCGCTTGCGCTCGCCGACCAGCCGGTCCCCGAGACCGAGGCCGCCTTTGCCACGGCGCTGCAAACCGCGCGGGCGCTCGACGATCCGCTGCTGGCCGGGGTCGCCGATCCGTCGGGGCGGCTGCGCGTCGAGGTGCTGAAGAACCGCATCGAGGAGACCCGTGCGGCCGCGGCGCAGGAGATCGGCACCGCGCTTGGCGTCAGCGTCGGCTTCAACGCGACGGACGGCGATTGATGCCCTCGCGCCGGGCCTTCCTCGCCGGGCTGGTCGCCGCCACCGGTACACCACGGCTGAGCTGGGCCGACGCCGGAGATCCCGCCTATCTCGCCGCCGCGCGCGCGCCCTCGGGCGGCCATGCGCTCTTTGGGCTGGGCGCCGAGGGGCAGGACATCTTTCGCATCGCCCTGCCCGATCGCGGCCATGCCGCCGCCGCCCACCCCATCGCGCCGGAAGCGGTTGCCTTTGCCCGCCGGCCCGGCCGCTTTGCGCTGGTGATCGACTGCCTTGTTGGGCGCGAGATCCGGCGGCTCGACGCGCCCGAGGGGCGGCATTTCTACGGCCATGGCGCCTTTCTGGCCGGAGGCGACATCCTGGCCACCAGCGAAAACGAGATCGAGACCGGCGCCGGCATGATCGGTCTCTGGTCGCGCGCCGATGGCTATTCGCGGATCGGCGAATATCGCTCCGGCGGGATCGGCCCGCATGAGATCAAGGCCCTGCCCGGCGATGTGCTGGCGATCGCCAATGGCGGCATTCGCACCCACCCCGACCACGGCCGCGACAAGCTCAACCTCGCCACCATGCGGCCAAACCTCAGTTATCTCTCGGCCCGGGGCGAGATGCTGGAGCAGGTCGAGTTGCCACCCGAGCACTGGCGCAATTCGATCCGCCATCTGGCGGTGGCCCCCGACGGGCAAGTCGCCTTTGCCATGCAATGGCAGGGCGCGCCCGAGGATGGCGTGCCGCTCTTGGGGCTGCACCGCCGCGGCGCGGCGCCGGTGCTGGCAGAGGCCGGCCTGGCCGAGCAGATGGCAATGCAGGGTTATGCCGGCAGCATCGCCTTTTCCGCCGAGGGCACGCAGGTGGGCATAACCTCGCCGCGCGGCGGCCGACTGCATGTCTTTGACACACAAGGCCAATTCCTTGCCGTTCACCACCGGGCCGACATCTGCGGATTGGCCGCCGGCGCGCGGGGCTTTCTGGCCACCGACGGGCTGGGTGGCGTCTTGCAGGGCGACGCGGCGCGGCTCTCGCCGCTGACCCGGGCCGACCGCGCCTGGGACAATCACCTGGTGCGGATCGGCTGACACCCCCGATGCGAAAAGGGGGCCGCCCGAAGGCGACCCCCAAATCATCCGACAGGATGGCGTGATTTACATCATGCCGCCCATGCCGCCCATGCCGCCCATGTCGGGCATGCCTGCGCCGCCGCCGGCACCCGGCTTCTCGGGCTTGTCGGCCACCATCGCTTCGGTGGTGATCAGCAGGCCGGCGATCGAGGCTGCGTCTTGCAGTGCGGTGCGCACCACTTTCGCCGGGTCGATCACGCCGTAGGAGAACATGTCGCCATATTCTTCGGTCTGGGCGTTGAAGCCGAACTTGACGTCATCGCTTTCGCGGACCTTGCCGGCCACGACCGAACCGTCAACACCGGCGTTCTCTGCGATCTGACGCAGCGGCGCTTCCAGCGCCTTGCGGACGATCGAGATGCCGACGTTCTGGTCGTTGTTCTCGCCGGTCAGACCTTCGAGGGTCTTCGCGCCTTGAACCAGGGCCACACCGCCGCCGACGACGATGCCTTCCTGGACGGCTGCGCGGGTCGCGTTCAGAGCGTCGTCGACACGGTCCTTGCGCTCTTTCACTTCGACTTCGGTCATGCCGCCAACGCGGATCACGGCAACACCGCCTGCCAGTTTGGCAACGCGCTCTTGCAGCTTCTCACGGTCGTAGTCCGAGGTGGTCTCTTCGATCTGGTTGCGGATCTGGGCGACGCGCGCTTCGATTTCCGCTTTTTCGCCAGCACCGTCGACGATGGTGGTCTCGTCCTTGGTGATCGAGATTTTCTTGGCGGTGCCGAGCATGTCCATGGTGACCGACTCGAGCTTCATGCCGAGGTCTTCCGAGATCACCTGGCCGCCGGTCAGGATCGCGATGTCCTGGAGCATGGCCTTGCGGCGATCGCCGAAGCCCGGTGCCTTGACGGCCGCGATTTTCAGGCCGCCGCGCAGCTTGTTGACCACCAGGGTCGCCAGCGCTTCGCCTTCGACGTCTTCGGCAATGATCAGCAGCGGTTTCTGCGACTGAATCACCTGCTCGAGCAGCGGAACCATCGGCTGGAGCGACGACAGTTTCTTCTCGTGCAGCAGCACCATGCAGTCTTCCAGCTCGGCAATCATCTTGTCCGAGTTGGTGACGAAATAGGGCGACAGGTAGCCGCGGTCGAACTGCATGCCTTCGACGACATCGGTCTCGGTCTCGAGGCCTTTGTTCTCTTCGACGGTGATCACGCCTTCGTTGCCGACTTTCTGCATCGCGTCAGCGATCTGCTGGCCGATTTCCTTCTCGCCGTTGGCGGAGATGGTGCCAACCTGCGCGACTTCGTGGCTGTCCGACACGTCACGTGCGGCCGCCTTGATCGCCTCGACGACTTTCGCGGTCGCCAGGTCGATGCCGCGCTTGAGGTCCATCGGGTTCATGCCGGCTGCGACCGACTTCATGCCTTCGCGCACGATGGCCTGAGCCAGAACGGTCGCGGTGGTGGTGCCGTCACCGGCTTCGTCGTTGGTGCGGGAAGCGACTTCCTTCACCATCTGCGCGCCCATGTTCTCGAACTTGTCTTCCAGTTCGATTTCCTTGGCAACCGACACACCGTCCTTGGTGATGCGCGGCGCGCCGAAGGATTTGTCGAGCACGACGTTGCGGCCTTTGGGGCCGAGGGTCACCTTCACCGCATCGGCGAGGATGTTGACGCCTTTGAGCATCTTGTTGCGGGCATCGGTATCGAATTTGACGTCCTTGGCAGACATTTATGTCTCTCCTTGACTTGAATTTCGTTGGGATTCAGGTGGCGCACCACCCGGCGACACTCAGGCGATGACGCCCATGATGTCGCTTTCCTTCATGATCAGCAGCTCTTCGCCGTCCAGCGTGATCTCGGTGCCCGACCATTTGCCGAACAGGATCTTGTCGCCGGCCTTGACGTCCAGGGCGATCCGGTCGCCGTCGTCGTCGCGCGCGCCTGCGCCCACGGCCACAATTTCACCTTCCTGCGGCTTTTCCTTAGCGCTGTCAGGAATGATCAGCCCGCCTTTGGTTTTCTCTTCGCTCTCAGTGCGACGCACCAGCACGCGGTCATGCAGCGGTGTAAATGCCATCTTTGCAGCTCCTTGGCTCAAAGTTCTGTTCCAGTCTCGCCTCCCCTTGGAGAGGCGTTAGCACTCACCCTGTTTGAGTGCTAACGGCGCATAGCTAGGCAGTTCACGAAGCTCTGTCAACAAGTGGAGCGGGAAAAAAATGCGCCGGGAAAGCCGGGCGGCGCCGGCCTGTGCGACACGCTTTCCATCTGGGGCCCGGAACGGCCGGATGCAACCATGATGGCGCAAAAGGCGGATGGGCCCCGTGCCGCGGCGCCGATGTGTCCACGCCGCCATAGTGGCTGACGGTATTGCCAGCAAGCCCAACGGATTAGCCGCATCGCGCGCACGGGTTGACGCCGCCGGACGCAGTCGCCACTCTCGAATTTTCATCAGGGGATCCGCGGCATGGCAAACTTTATGATCTCACCCCGGCAGAAGGCGGAATTGGACGGCCCGGGTTATGTCGCCTTTCCCGGCGCCGTGCCGCCGGAACTTCTGGCCCGGCTGCGCGACATGGCCGACCGGCTCGAGGCCCGCGCGCTCGAGGAACATGCCGAGGCCCGCCAGACCGGCAAGGCGGCGGTCTTCGACACCGCGACCGGGCCGGTGCTGGAACGGATCGACAAGCTGCTGGAATGGAGCCCGGAGGAGGTGCTGGACCTGCTGGCCACCCCCGCGATGATGGCCATCGCCCGCGAGTTCTGCGGCGAGACCGCGGTGCCGATGGAGATGGACCTGCTGTACAAGCGCCAGCATCCGAACGGCTATGTGATCTGGCATCAGGGCGCCCAGCATTCGCGGCGCTGGCCCTACCTCAACATCGGCGTCTACCTCGACGACGCCCCGATCGACGATGGCTGCCTGCGCTATGTGCCCGGAACCCAGGGTGACAAGGTCGATATCTGCGCCCTCTCCGGCGAACACGGATGGGACATCCCCGGCTCGGTCGATGTGCCGACGAAGGCCGGCGACATCCTGGTGCAGGACATGATGGTGCTGCATTCCTCGCTGCCCAAGCGCCGCCCCGGCGTGCGCCGCACGATCTATATCGAGATACGGCCCTCGACCGCGATTGTCGCCGACGACTTGAAATCGCAAGACTGGGCCGAGCTGCGGCGCCGCTGGATGGCGCTGGTGGCGGCGCGGGCCGATCCTCTGGACTGGCCGGCAGAGTGGCGCGCCGCACTGCCCGAGGCCGGCCCGGTCGCGGCCGAGGTGGCGGCCATCGCCGCGCTGCACGAGTCGCCGTTGCCGGCGCATTACTGCCATCAGCCGGTCGAACACCCCGATTACCCGGTCCCCGCCGATCTGCGCGAGGCAGGCTAGCGCGGATCAGCCGCCCGGCCCCGCAGCAGCGAGACGGTGACGCTGGCGGCAAAGAGCAGCGCGGCAGCGCAGACGATGGTCGGGCCGGTCGGCGAATCGAGCACAAGTGCCAGCTGCACCCCGCCCAGCACCGCGCCGCCGCCCACCATCGCGGCAATGGCGGCCATGGTCTCCGGCGTCGAGGACAGGGGCCGCGCCGCCGCCGCAGGGATGATCAGCATGGCGGCGATCAGCAACACGCCCACCACCTTGATCGCCACCGCGACCACCAACGCCAGCGCCAGGGTCAGTACTATCTGCTCGCGCCGGGGATCGATGCCGGCCGCCCAGGCCAGTTCGTCGCTGAGCGTCGCGGTCAGCAGCGCCTGCCAGCGCCAGAGCATCAGCCCGATCACCGCCGCCGCACCGCCCCAGATCACCAGAAGATCGGCGCGGCCCACCGCGAGGATATCGCCGAACAGATACGACATCAGGTCGATCCGCACGCCGTCGAGCATCGAGACCGCCACCAGGCCGAAGGCGAGCGAGGAATGCGCCAGCACCCCCAACATGGTGTCGATGGCAAAGCCGCGCCCCGACAGCACCGAAACCGTGGTCGCCATCGCCAGCGCCACGATCAGCGCACCCAGAAAGGGCGAGACCGAAAACGCCAGCGCCAGCGCCACCCCGAGGATCGAGGCATGCGCCGTGGCATCGCCGAAATAGGCCATCCGCCGCCAGACCACGAAACAGCCCAGCGGCGCCGCCGCCAGGGCCACACCAAGGCCCGCCAGCACCGCGCGGACAATGAAATCATCAAGCAGGGTCATTCGGCTGCCTCGGGATTATGGGCATGGTCGTGGTCGCAGCCGGCGTCATGCTCGTGGTCGTGTTCGTGGCGATAAAGGGCCAGCGCCCCGCCGGTGCCGGAGCCGAAGAGCGCGCGATAGGCTGGGGCCGAGGCGACGCTCTCGGGGTGGCCCTCACAGCAGACATGGCCATTGAGGCAGATCACCCGGTCAGAGGCGCTCATCACCACGTGCAGATCGTGGCTCACCATCAGCACCGCACAGCCGATCTCGGCGCGCAGATCCTCGATCCGGCGATAGAAAGCAGCCGCACCGGGCTGATCCAGGCCCTGGGTCGGCTCGTCGAGCAGCAGCAGCTGCGGCTCGTGCAGGATCGCCCGGGCCAGCAGCACCCGTTGCAGCTGTCCCCCGGAGAGCCCGGCCATCGGCCGCGCGCCGAGATCGGCCGCGCCGGCCCGGTGCAGCGCCGTGGCGCGGGCCTCAGAAGAGACCCGGCCGGGCAGCGCGAGAAAGCGCGCCACCTGCATCGGCAGGGTCGGATCGATGTGCAGCTTTTGCGGCACATAGCCGATTCGCATGGCGTCTTGCCGGGTGATCCGCCCCTCATAGGGTTTGACCGCGCCGATCAACGCCCGCAAAAGCGTCGATTTGCCCGAGCCGTTGGGGCCCACAACGGTGACGATTTCGCCCTGTTCGATGGCAAAATCCACATTGCTCAGGGCGGGAAAGCTGCCATGACGGATGCTCACGCCCTGCATCGACATCAGGCTCATTCCGGTGCCGCCTCCCGGCAGTTGGGACACAGGCCCTCGGCTTCGATCACCGCGCGTTCGACGGCAAAGCCCGCCTCGTCGGCAAGATCGCGCAAAAGCGTCATGGCGGGGCGGGCGCGGGTCTCGGCCACGGTGTCGCAGGCGCGACAGATCAGGAAGGCCGGCGTGTGATCGGCGCCGGGGTGGACGCAGCCGACAAAGGCATTGAGCCGCTCGATCTTGTGGGCAAAGCCGTTCTTCACCAGGAAATCCAACGCCCGGTACACCACCGGCGGCTGCGAACCGAACCCTTCGGCGCCCAGCACCTCGAGCAGGTCATAGGCCCCCATTGCACGATGCTCCGAGAGCAGCACCTCGAGCGTGCGGCGCCGCACCAGGGTGAATTGCAGCCCCCTGGCGACGCAATAGGCGTCGGCGGCGGCAACGCCACCGGTCTTGCAAGTCTCGTGATCGTGCTGGTGAAAGCCCACCGGGTCCATATTTTGCCTTTCTGCGTGTTTCGACTTGATACGTAATAACATGCTCTGTATCAAGCGGGAAACGTTATAAGGTAACATACTCCCATGCAGAAACTGCTTTCGCTCTCCTTTTTCCTCGCCGCATCCACCGCCCTGGCCGATGTGCCGCAGGTCGCGACCGATATCGCGCCGGTGCACGGCCTCGTGTCCCGGGTGATGCAGGGCGTCGGCACGCCCGAGCTGATCGTGCCGGCCGGCGCCACGCCGCATGATTTCGCGCTGCGCCCGTCACAGGCCCGCGCCTTGCAGAACGCTGACCTGGTGGTCTGGATGGGCCCGGCGCTCGCACCCTGGCTCGACCGGACGCTCGACAGCCTCTCGCTGGGCGCGGTGATCAACCTCAACACCCGGCCCGAAACCGAGGTTCTGGACTGGCGCGCCAGCTTTGACGACGAACATGAAGACGGCCCTGCCGCGCATGACGACGACGAACCCGACAAGGATGCGCATGAGGACCACGACGAGGAAGACCACGCGGAACATGAGGAACACGGGCACGACGATCTTGATGATCACGACGACCATGATCACGGCGACACCGACCCGCACAGCTGGCTCGATCCCGAAAACGCCCAGGCCTGGAGCCTGCTGATTGCCGAAGCGCTCGCAGCCGCCGATCCCGACAATGCCGCCACCTACCAGGCGAATGCCGCCGCCGCGGTCGAGGAAATCGCCGCCGCCACCGAGGCCGCAGAGGCGCTCTTGGCGCCGCATCGCGACACGCCGTTCCTCGTTTTCCACGACGCCTATCACTATTTCGAAACACGCTTCGACATTCATGCGGCCGGCTCGGTCTCGCTGGGCGACGCCTCGGCGCCCGGACCGGCGCGGGTGCGCGCATTGCAGGACCGCGTCGCCAAGGAAGGCATTGCCTGCCTCTTCGCCGAACCACAGTTCGACCGCGGGCTGATCGAGACCCTGGCCGAAGGCACCACGGCCCGCATTGCCACGCTCGACCCGCTGGGCAGCGGGATCGAGACCGGCGCCGGCTTCTATCCGGCGCTGATCACCACGTTGGCGGAAGACATGGCGGGCTGCCTCAAAGGCTGAGGCACATCAGCCGCGGATCACCTTGGCAAACTGGTTGAAGAGCCGCTCGTTGGCACAGACCACCGTGCGGTCTTCGAGCGGGTCTTCGTCCGGGGTGATCGCTTCGACCAGCGCCCCGGCCTCGCGGGCAATCAACAGCCCGCCGGCCACATCCCAGACCTGCACTTCGCGCTCCCAATAGCCGTCGAAACGGCCGGCGGCGACATAGGCCAGGTCAAGCGCCGCGGCACCCCAGCGGCGCACACCGGCGCAGACCGGCATCAGCCGGCCCAGATCCTTGAGCGTTTCGGGCAAGCCGCGGCGGGTGCCAAAGGGCACGCCGGTGGCAAACAGCGCTTCGGTCATGCCACGCCGGTCAGAGACCCGCACGCGGGTGTCGTTCATCCAGGCGCCGCCGCCCTTCTCGGCAAAGAACATCTCGTCCTTGGCCGGATCGTAGACCACCGCCGAGACAATCTGGCCCTTGTGCTCAAGCGCGATCGACACCGCCCAATGTGGCAGGCCGTGCATGAAGTTCGAGGTGCCGTCGAGCGGATCGACGATCCAGCGACGGGTCGGGTCCTGCCCTGCCGTCTCGCCGCCCTCTTCGCCGAGGAAACCATAGGTCGGACGCGCCTCCATCAGCTCGTCGCGGATGATCTTTTCGGCGGCAATATCGGCGCGGGTCACGAAGTCGCCCGCCGCCTTGGACGAGCTTTGCAGGTTCTCGACCTCGCGGAAATCCTTGACCAGAGACCGCCCCGCCTTGCGCGCGGTTTTCATCATGATGTTGAGATTGGCGCTGCCCTGCATATCCGGCTCCTTCGGGGGTCGCCCTGGCCCGGGCGAAAAGCATCAGGCCGCGCGTATACGCGGCCCGGCCGGGCTTGCCAAGGCCGGATCGGCCGATTGCGCAGCGGGATTACTTGTAGATCACACCCTTGTAGCCCTCGGGCGCATAGGCCTTGGGGGCATGGGCCCGGCGCTTGGCCAGATGCTTGCGCCCGCCCGGCGCATTGTGGAAACGTGCGGTGGTATTGGGCGTGCCACAGCAGATCTCGCCATTGGCCAGCACCGGCTGAAGCCCGGCCGGGCAGAAATTGGCCACGCCCGGATAGGGATAGACCAGGGTCTTGCCCGCCCTGGTGGTGCCGTCACCGGTGTAGATGTCGTTCCAGGCCAGCGCCGGCGCGGGCCCGAGCGCCAGCAAACCGGCAATCAATGTCGCTTTGGTCAAAGTCATGGGATCCCCCGTGTCAGGATGCAATCGCGCAAGAGAATTGTCCCAAGGCTACCCCCTTCCCGCTGCGAGTCAACGAAAGCCTGTGCAACCGCCTGATAAATGTCAGGTTTCTCTCAATGGGTCCGGCGCTGGGGGGTGTCGACCGGATCTTGCGAGTCGCTGAACTCGTCTTCCTCCTCGAGCGGCACGGCATAGGCGCCACTCAGCCATTTCGCCAGGTCGAGATCGGCGCAGCGCTTCGAACAGAACGGCCGGTATTTCGGATCGGACGGCTTGGCGCAGATCGGACAGCTCATGACGCCTCCGGCAAGGGCATGCGCACCCGTGCGCGGTGCAGCTCGTAATGGCCGAGGTTGGTCCAGCCCACCATCGTGGTCTCGACCGCATCGGCCTTCAGCGCGCGGCGCAGCTCGGTCTCGACCGGGCGCCGGTCCTTCTTGGCCATCGGCGCCAGATCGACAACGACCTGCCCGCCCAGGCCCCGCAGACGCAACTGCCGCGGCAGATCGCGCAGCGCCGCCATATTGGCCTTGAGCCCGGCTGCGGGCGACGTATCGCCGCCGGTGTTCACATCCACCGCCACCAGCGCGCGGGTCGGCTCGATATACATGTGACCGGCGCCCTTGAGTGGCACCATCGGGCTGTGCAGGCCTTCGATCAGGTCCAGCACGCCCAGGGCCTCGAAGCTGCCCTCGGCGGTCTCGACCTGCGCCGGCTCGACCCAGTCGCGCCAGGCCAGCACATGCGGCCCGTCGCCTTCGGTCAGCTTTTCCGGCGCGCCCGTCGCATCCGCCAGCACCTGCCGCGCCAGCGTCAGCATGGCGAGGATGTCCTCGGCGATCTCCTCGGCATCCGCCTCGGCGCAGGACGACCGCAGGATCAGCCCCATGTCACGCTCCGGCATCGCCTCATGCGCGATCTCGAGCAGCGCGTCGCGCAGCGCCTCGTCGCGGATCTGCCGCGAGATGTTCAACCCCGGCGCGCCGGGCGTGACGATGGCATGGCGGCTCTTGAACAAAAGCTTCTGCGTCACCGGCACCGCCTTGCCCGGCTCGGCGCTGCCGGTGACCTGCACCAGCAGCGGTTCGCCGGGTTTCAGCCCCTTGACCTGGCGCAGAAAGACCGGCCCGTCGGGCGTCGAGAGGAACATTCCCCCCTGACCCTTCATCGGCCGGTCGGCCCGGGCGCGATAGATCGCGCCCACACGCACGCCCTCGCCGTCGATAAGCAGGTCTTCGAGCCGGCCATCGACCAGCAGCGCCGCCGCCTCGCGGCCGGCGTAATGGTCGAGAACGATCTGGCGGCCCTTCATGCGGCACACTCCCGATAAAGCGGATAGCCCGCCGCTTGCAAAATTCCGGCGGTCTCGGCCAGCGGCAGCCCCATGATCGCCGGGTAAGACCCCTGGATCCACGGGATAAAGGCGCCGGCCATGCCCTGAATGCCATAGCCGCCGGCCTTGCCGCGCCAGTCGCCGGACTGAAGATAGGCGTTCAGCTCCAAATCGCTCAGCCGTTTCATCTTGACCGCGCTGACAACCTCGCGCTCCCAGAGACCTTCGGCGGTCTTCACCGCCACGGCGGTGATCACCTGGTGGCGCCGCCCGCCAAGCTTGGTCAGGAATTCCGCGGCCTCGCCGATATCGGCCGGCTTGCCGAGAATGCGCCGGCCCAGCGCCACCGTGGTATCGGCACAGAGCAGCACCTCGCCCCCGGCCACCGCCAGCGCCTCGGCCTTCTGCCGCGCGATACGGGCGCAATAGGCCCGGGGCAGCTCGCCTTTCAGGGGCGTCTCGTCGATCTCCGGCGCCCGGATCTCGTCCGGCACGACGCCCAAAAGCCCCAGCAGCTCGCGCCGTCTGGGGCTCCCCGATCCCAGGATGAACCTCACGGGAACGCCGGTTACTTGAATCGATAGTTGATCCGACCCTTGGTCAGATCATAGGGGGTCATTTCCACCTGAACCTTGTCGCCGGCCAGAACGCGGATGCGATTCTTGCGCATCTTGCCTGCCGTATGCGCGATGATCTCATGGCCGTTTTCCAGCTCGACCCGAAACGTCGCATTCGGCAGGAGTTCCTTCACGACACCGGGAAATTCGAGCATCTCTTCCTTGGCCATGGTCTCTCCTTTGTTACACACCCCGGCACACAGGCCGGGCGCGCTCTAAATGAGCGCTTGCGGCACGATTTTCAAGGGCTATGTGTGCGAAGATCACGCTTTGTGACAGCTCCCGCGCCCTGCGGCTGCTCCACCCAATGCGCGCGATTGGCCACGACGCCGGCGCGCCGCACGGTCTCCACCGCCCCCTCCGGCACTTCGGCATAGGTCCAGCCCGGCACATTCAGCGCCCCTTCCGCCAGCACCCCGGTCGGCGGGAATCCGAGGTCCGGCGGGCCAAAGACGCCGCCCGCCCCGGTGTTGGTGTCCACCGCCTCGGACCAGGGGCATGCGCCCACTGTGCTCGCCATCGCCACCACGCATTGGCTCTCCAACGCCCGGGCCATCGCCCCGATGCGCACCCGCCAATAACCGGCCAGCGCCTCGGTGCAGGAGGGCACCAGCAGGATGTCGGCCTCGGACAGCGCCCGCCCGAGCAGTGGAAACTCGCTGTCATAACAGATCAAAATGCCGATCCGCCCCAGATCTGTCTCGATCAGGCAGAGCGGATCGCCCGCCGCCACCCCCCAGGGCGCGCGCTCGAAGCGGGTCATGATCTGCTTGTCCTGATGTGCCATCTCCCCCGAGGGCGCGAACAGCCGCGCCCGGTTCACCGGTCGCGCGCCGCCGGCAAAGATCGGCGCCGAGGCGGCGCAGATATACACGTCATGCGCTGCCGCCAGCCGGGCGTGCAACGCATCCGCCGCCGCCACCCGGTCCGACACCGCATGCAGAGAGCACTCCAGATCCCCCGCCACCTCCGGCCCGTCCAGCGTCGCCAGTTCCATCGCGCCATATTCCGGAAACAGCAGCAGCTCCGCCCCCTGCCCGGCCGCCTCGGCCACCCAGCCAGAGATCTTCGCCTCATAATCCGCCCAGCTCTCCAGCACGCCCATCGGATAGGCCGCCGTCGCAAGTTTCACCATAATCGCACCTTCTTCTGGTCAAAAATATCCCGGGGGAGTCGCCCCGGGCGACGGGGGCAGAGCCCCCGACCTCAGATCGCGATATCCAGCGTCACCGGATAATGATCCGAGGCCGTCACCAGCGCCTCGCGCAGCTCCCGCGTGCGCCAGCAGGCCGGGTCGTTGAACGGATGCCAGATCCGCCAGTCCGGCCGCCTGGCACACAGATCGGGCGAGACAAAGATATAATCCAGCAGCGCCTGCAAATAGCTGTCCTGCCCGGCAATGTAAAACCGCGCCGTCGTCGGCTGCGCGCCCAACCGGCGTTGCAGCGCGATGCTGGCATTGGGGTCGTAAAGCCGCGGCCCGTCGCGGCCCTCGCCGCGGATGATCTCGACCGACGAACGGCCGAACAGCGCCTCATATTCATCAAGCCCCGGCCCGTCGTTCAGATCGCCTAGCACGATCAGGCTCTCGCCCGCCGCCAGATGCTCCTCGACCCGCTGGCGCAGCCAGATCGCCTGCGCCAATTGCTTGCGCCGGTTGGCGATCGACAGCCGCATGATCTGATCGCGGGTCTTGGCACCATGCGGCGCCTTGGATTTCAGATGCGCGCCGATCATCCGAAGCCGCTGCCCGCCCGCGGTCTCCACCGCAAGTTCCAGTGGCGGCTTGGAGAACCGCACCCGGTCGCGGCGGGCGTCGAAATCGAGATCGATCTCGAAGGTGCCGTCAAACCGCGGCGCCCCGGCGCTGTCCCGCGGATCGTGACGCACCCGAAGCGCGTCCGGGTCATAAAGCAGCGCGATCTCCTGCTGCGTGGTGTTGGTAAATCCGATCACCGCCCGGCGCGCCCGCAGCCCGAACGTCGCGGCAAAGGTCTCGAGCGCCCGCACCCCGTCGCGGGCCCGGTGACTGTCGGGCGCCTCGATCACCATCACCGCATCGGCATCGAGCGCGGTCAGGACGATCGCCAGCGCCTCGATCTGTTCGCGTCGGGTGACCTCATGGCGCGCCGACCATGCGTCATCGGCCAGCAACCGGCCCGCGTCATCGAACAGCGCGTCGAACCATTCCACATTGTAGGTCGCGATCCGCATCCCCGCCTCCGGCCTCTCCCCACGCACTATGCCATCCCGCGATCTCGCCGCAAGCGCGGCCTTGATCGCCCCCGCCGCGCAGATCTGCGCAAAAACCACGCGCGGCGCCCAAAAGACGGTTTTTCCGCCCGCCGCCGCACCTGGTCTCCCCCTGCGACGGCTTGGCCGGTTGAAAATTCGCCACGCCGACGCATATCCATGCGAAATCATTATTAATTCGGGAGGATTTCGATGCTGTTACGCGCCATCGACCGTTTTTTCAGCCACGAAGCATCGGGAGGCATTCTCTTGATGCTCTCGGCGGTCGCGGCGCTTGTCGTGGCCAATTCCGGCCTTGCCGGGATCTACGACAGCTTTCTCGACGCCCGCCTCGGGCTGATGGTCAATGGTGAGGGGCTCGAGAAACCGGCCATCCTCTGGATCAACGACGGGCTGATGGCGGTCTTCTTCTTTCTCATCGGGCTCGAGCTGAAGCGCGAGATCCTCGAAGGCAAGCTCAAGAACCCGCGTGACGTCATCCTGCCCGGTGCCGCCGCCATCGGCGGCATGGCGCTGCCGGCCCTGGTCTATGTGGCGATCAACTGGGGCAATCCGGCAACGCTGGCCGGCTGGGCCATTCCGGCGGCCACCGACATCGCCTTCGCGCTCGGCATTCTCGCCCTGGTGGGCAGCCGCGCGCCCTCTTCGCTCAAAGTCTTTCTGCTCACCCTGGCCATTCTCGACGACCTGGGGGCCATCGTCATCATTGCCCTGTTCTACACCGCCGACCTCAAGGTGGACTACCTGTTCTCTGCCCTCATCCCTTTGGCGCTGCTGCTGTTTCTCAACTACAAGCGGGTGCACCGGGTGGCCCCGATGATCCTGCTCGGCGCGGTGATGTGGTATTTCGTGCTGAAATCCGGCGTCCATGCCACGCTGGCCGGGGTGATCACCGCCTTCTGCATTCCGATGACCGACAAATGGGGCAAGAGCCCGCTGCATTCGCTGGAACATGGGCTGGCGCCTTACGTGCTCTATTTCATCGTCCCGGTCTTTGCCTTCGCCAATGCCGGCGTGGTGCTTCAGGGCATGAGCCTGTCCGCCCTGCTCGCCCCCCTGCCGCTGGGCATCGCGCTCGGTCTGATCCTCGGCAAGCAGCTTGGCGTCTTCGGGGTCACCTTTGTCCTGGTCAGGAGCGGGCTGACCCGCATGCCGCATGGCGCCAACTGGCTGCACATCTACGGGCTGAGCTGTCTGGCCGGGGTGGGCTTTACCATGTCGCTCTTCATCGGCTCGCTCAGCTTTGACGACGCGCTCCTGATGAACCAGGTGCGGCTTGGCGTGCTCTCGGGATCGCTGGTTTCCGGTCTGATCGGCTATGGCGCACTGATGCTCGCCTCGGATGCGCGCGAAGAGGCCGAACCGGAGGCGGCCGAGGTGGCTTGAGCCAGCCCAGTCGCCGCGCCCGTCACTCGATCTCGTAAGGCAGCACCTTGCGGCTGTCGGGCTGGATGTGCAGCTTCTGCTCGAGGGGCGGGATGGCGCGCTGGTGGCAATGGGTGCGCTCGCAGATCCGGCAGGAAATGCCGATCGGTTCAAAAACCGCCTCCGGCCCGAGGTCGAGCCCGTCGGCGTAGACAAGCTGGCCAGCGTGTTCGACCTCGCAGCCCAGCGACATGGCATAGCGCCGCACCGGTGCGCCGTACCGGCCGCCGCTCTTGGAGATATCGCGGGCGATGGAGATGTACCGCACCCCGTCCGGTGTCTCGGCCAGCTGCCGCAGGAACCGGCCCGGGGTTTCAAAGGCGCGGTGCACGTTCCACAGCGGACAGGCGCCACCAAAGCGGGCGAATTGCAGCCGGGTGGCCGAGTGGCGCTTGGTGATCGTGCCGGCCTGATCGACCCTGACAAAGAAGAAGGGCACGCCCTTGGCGCCCGGCCGCTGCAAAGTCGAAAGCCGATGCGCCACCTGTTCGATCGAGGCGCCGAAACGGGTGGCGAGGCGTTCGAGATCATGCCGGGTCTCGCGGGCGGCGGCGAGGAAGGGGCCATAAGGCATGAGCGCGGCACCGGCAAAATAGTTCGCCAGCCCGATATGGGCGATGGCGCGGGCGGTGTCGGACTGAAAGCGGGCCAGGTCGAGCGTCGCCTGCAACAGCTTGTCCTGCTGCAAGAGCGCCATTTGCAGCAGGAGCTGAAAGTTGCGGGTCTCGGGCGCGGCCCGGTCCGAAAGCGTGACCGTGCCGGTCGCGCGGTCAAACTGGCGCAGGGTGTCGGTGGCGGCAATGCACAGCGTGATCCCCTGCCCTTTCAGCCAGGCCTCGGCGGCGGCGGGCACATCACCGCGCCGGGCAGTGGCGGCGAAATTCTCGGCCGCCCGGTCGACCGCATCTATGTAATTGTCGCAATAGTGAAAGAAGTCGCGCACCTCCTCCCAGGGGCTGAGCTGCAAGCCGCCGCCCTCGTGCCCCAGCGCCGCATCGAGCGAGGCCAGCCGCTCATGGGTCTGGCGATAGGCGCGGTGCAGCTCGAGAAAGGCGCGCGCCAGTGCCGGGGCGTTCGACGCGGTGAGCCGCAGATCGGCCAGCGGCGGCGCACCGGCCTCGTCCTGGTTGAACACCGGATCGGCCAGCGCCTCGCGCATGTCCGAGACCAGCCGCTCGGCATCGCCGGAACTGAGCTCGGTGACATCGAAGCCGAACTCCTGCGCCAGCGCCAGCACCACGGTGGTGCTGACGGGGCGGTTGTTGTTCTCCATCTGGTTGAGATAGGGCAGCGAGACGCCAAGCTTGCCAGCGAAATCCTTCTGGGTCAGGCCCAGCCGCGTGCGGGTTTCCCGCAGCTTGGCGCCGGCATAGAGTTTCTGTGTGGCCATGAGCGTGCCTTTGCGAATTTGCGTCGCGCGCAGGCTAGCTTTGCAAATCCAGCCGAGCAAGGTGCCACGCGGCCGCAGATCCCCTGCACCGCCGGATCAGACCATCCCCAGCCGCCGTTCGCGCCGGATGACCAGGGTGATCGCCGCCATGCCCAGCAGTCCGGTGAGCAACATCAGCCACAGCAGCGGCCACGGCCCGGTGCCGGGTTGCAGCAAAACGCCCGCCAGCGCCGAGAGCCCGGCGCCGCCGCCGATCATGATCGCCCCGCCAAGCCCGCTGGCGGTGCCCGCCAGATGCGGCCGGACCGAAAGCGTGCCGGCGGTGGCATTGGGAATGCACAGCCCGTTGCCGAAGCCGACGAATGTCATGAAGCCGAAGAAGCTCAGCGCCGAGCCGTGGCCGGCGGCAAAGACCGCCATCGACAGCAGCAATCCGACGGTGTTGGCCCAGCAGCCCCAGAGGATCATGCGGTTGATCCCGACCCGGACCGAGAACTTGCCCGAGATACCGTTGCCGATCATGTAGCCCACCGCCGGCGCGCCGAACAGCAGGCCGAGCAGCGCGGGGTCGAGCGAAAACACCACCGATCCGACAAAGGGCGCGCCGCCGAGATAGGCAAAGAACGAACCCGACGAAAAGGCCGCCGCCAGGGCATACCCCCAGAAGCGCGGCGCGCGGATCAGCTCGGGGTAATCCCGGAACTGCCGCAGTAGGGTCTGACCCGACCGCATCTTGGTCTCGCCCAGATCGCGCCAGGCCAGCCAGAGGGTCGCCAGCCCGGTGACAAAGAGCAGCCAGAACGAGGCCTTCCAGCCCCAGAGCTCGTCGAGAACCCCGCCAATCATCGGGCCGATCATCGGCACCACCGCCATGCCCATGGTGACATAGCCGATCATCGAGGCCGCCTGATCCTGGGGCACCATGTCGCGCACCACCGCCCGGCTCAGCACCATTGCCACCACCACGGCGGCCTGGGCCATGCGGCAGATCAGGAAAATCGTGACATTGGGGGCAAAGATGCAGCCCAGCGTCGCAAGGACAAAGATCACCAGCCCGCCCAGGATCACCGGCCGGCGGCCCATCTGATCCGACATCGGCCCGACGACAAGCTGAAGACAGGCGTTCACCCCAAGGTAGATCGCGACCGAGAGCTGCATCAGCCGGTAGTCGGTGTCGAAATAGGCGGTCATCCCCGGCAGCGACGGCAGGAAGATGTTCATCGCCAGAGCCGCCATGCCAGCAAGCAGGATCAGCGTCAGGATATGCGGCGGGGTGGTTCGGTCAAGAAATTTGACCACGGGGGAAACAGCCATGAAAAAGGCTTACGCCCGCTTTGCAGGCATGTCCATTATCTCGCCCCTGCAAACTGTAGGCCCGATCCGCACAATGACCTGTGCATTTTTGCAAAGGTCGACTCGCGTCAAACGTGCATTTTGCAAATATTCCAAATCAGCCGTGAGCTTATTTGCAAATATTCCACCTTTGCCTTGTGTCGTCGCTGCATCGCAGTATGGTCTCGCGGAAACATGCAAGGGGCCGATGATGACCGACATTCTTCAGGAACTCGAAGACCGCCGCCAGGACGCCCGGATGGGGGGCGGACAGAAACGCATCGACGCGCAGCACGCCAAGGGCAAGCTGACCGCACGCGAGCGGATCGAGCTCTTGCTCGACGAGGACAGTTTCGAGGAATACGACACGTTCGTCACCCACCGCTGCACCGATTTCGGCATGGAGGACAATGCCCCCGCCGGGGACGGCGTGGTGACCGGCTGGGGCACGGTCAACGGCCGCATGGTCTATGTCTACAGCCAGGATTTCACCGTCCTCGGCGGCTCGGTCAGCGCCACCCACGCCCAGAAGATCTGCAAGATCATGGATATGGCGGTGCAGAACGGCGCCCCGGTGATCGGCCTCAACGACAGCGGCGGCGCCCGCATCCAGGAAGGCGTCGACGCGCTGGCGGGCTATGCCGAGATCTTCCAGCGCAACATCATGGCCTCGGGTGTCGTGCCGCAGATCTCGGTCATCATGGGGCCCTGTGCCGGCGGCGCGGTCTATTCTCCAGCGATGACCGATTTCATCTTCATGGTGAAAGACAGCTCTTACATGTTCGTCACCGGCCCCGACGTGGTGAAGACCGTGACCAACGAACAGGTCACCGCCGAAGAGCTGGGCGGCGCCTCGACCCACACCCGCAAATCCAGCGTCGCCGACGGCGCCTTTGAAAATGACGTCGAAGCGCTGGCCGAGGTGCGCCGGCTGGTCGATTTCCTGCCGCTCAACAACCGCGAAAAGCCTCCGGTGCGGCCGTTCTTCGACGATGTGAACCGGCTGGAAAACAGCCTCGACACGCTGGTGCCGGAAAACGCCAACACGCCCTACGACATGAAGGAGCTGATCCACAAAACGGCGGACGAAGGCGATTTCTACGAGATCCAGGAGGATTTCGCCAAGAACATCATCGCCGGCTTCATCCGTCTCGAAGGCCAGACCGTCGGCGTCGTTGCCAATCAGCCGATGGTGCTGGCCGGCTGTCTCGACATCGATTCGTCGCGCAAGGCGGCACGATTCGTGCGATTCTGCGATGCGTTCGAGGTGCCGATTCTCACCTTCGTCGACGTGCCCGGCTTCTTGCCCGGTACCAGCCAGGAATATGGCGGCGTCATCAAGCACGGCGCCAAGCTGCTGTTCGCCTATGGCGAGGCGACGGTGCCCAAGGTGACCGTGATCACCCGCAAGGCCTATGGCGGCGCCTACGACGTGATGGCGTCCAAGCACCTGCGCGGCGACATGAACTATGCCTGGCCCACCGCCGAGATCGCGGTGATGGGCGCCAAGGGGGCGACCGAGATCCTCTATCGCGCGGAACTGGGCGACCCGGACAAGATCGCCAAGCGCACCAAGGATTACGAGGACCGTTTCGCCAACCCCTTCGTGGCGGCCGAGCGGGGCTTTATCGACGAGGTGATCATGCCGCATTCCACCCGCAAGCGGGTGAGCCGGGCCTTTGCCGCCCTGCGCAGCAAGAAGCTCACCAACCCATGGAAGAAACACGACAATATTCCGCTGTAACCGGCCTTAACGGCCGGCCCACCCGACCCGAGAAGGGCCTGCGACGGCCCGAGGAGACGCTCGCGTGAGCAAGACCTGGCACATCCGGCGCGACGCCTGTGGGCTGACCCTGTCCCGCCGGCCGGAGGCGCGGTTCGACGTTGCGGCCCGGGCCGAGTTTCCGCCGCTGCGGATGCTGCCCCTGGCGCATATGATCCGTCAGGACATGTGGCGCCGGCTGCGCCGCCTGCGCGGATTCGCACCGGCGGTGCAGGTCACACGAACCGGTGCCGGCCTCACCGTCACCGCCGGCGGCAGCGTCACCGCGGCCTTTCCCAAGGCGCGGACCGAAGCACAGATCGGAGACTTGCTGCACGACCCCGAACTGCGGGCGCGCTGGCAACGATGTGCCCTGTTGACCGGGGGGAAAGTTCTGATATGACCTTTATTCACGTCAAGTTTACTGCGGCGCGAGGGGGAACCACACGCCGCGCAGCCCCGCCGGGAGGAGCTCGGAAACGAGGGCGGGGCTGCCACTTGATTTTACCCGCGATTGCAATGCTCTGGGCCACCACCGCCCCGGCCGCCGCTACCGATCCGACGCAGATCGAGGCGCCGTCAGGGCTTCGGGTCGTGCTTCAGGACTACCGCGACGAGACCGATACACCGCTCGCCATCTTCCGCGCCCGATTCGTCGCCCCCGATCTCGAGCAGGCCGCCGAGACCATGGAAGCGGTGTTTTCCGACATGGAATACCTCTGCAATACGGTCGCCCTGCCCGAGCTCGCAACCCGCGGCCTCCCCGCCCAACGCGTCGTCGTATCACTTAGTTCCGAGCCGCTCGAATTCGGCACAATCGCACCCGATGTGGCACAGTTCTTCGAGAGCTACTCCATCGAGGATGCCACCTGCATCTGGGAGTTGTTCTGATGCGCCTACTATATCTTGCGGAGTCCTCGCAGAAGTTCCCCGATATTGCGGCTTTCTCGCCACATGAGTGTGGACCCGTCGAAAACCCGTATATTTCCGGGATGTTATCTACTAAAGTTGAGACGGGTTACACCCAAGTGACCTTACCTTTGTGTCGGTATGGGGCCTCGCCGTGTGCGCGGATCCCTGCCGTTGTGACTGACAGGAGAAATTTATGTCCAAGAGCCTCAAGCTCATCGCAGCACTTGGCCTCTTCACCGTTGTCGCGGCATGCGCCCAGCAGCAGGAAGAGGAATTCATCGTTGTCGATCCGGAGCCGATTTCGGTCGAGCCCGTTTATACCGGCAAATACAAGTAAGACACGATCGGAACAGGCCCCCGGGCCTGTTCCGCTTCTGCCCGCCTCTTTCCGGGAGGGCGCGGCATGATCAAGCATCGCGGTTTCCCCGGCCGCCTTCCCGGCACCGATTTTCAGTTTACCGTCCGCCGCCCCAATCCCAAGGGCGCAACGCCGATCATCCGGCGCGAACGCTACCGCGACCGCCGCGCCCCCGACCGGCGCGCCGATCTGTGGTTTCTTGCCGCGCTCTGGCAGCAATTCGGCGCCGAACCTTTCGAACGCGGCAACCTCGACGCCGGCCGGCTGAGCTGGCTCTTCGGCCGCGAGGTGCTGCCCTATGACGATCCGTTCGACCCCGAGGACTACGAGGCCCGCCTGATCATCGACGAAGAGGCCGCCCGACGCGCCTTTCCCGACGCCTTCGAAGACGGCGGCACCTGGTGATGAGCGCCTTTACGCGCACCCCGGCCGCAAACGCGCGGAGCCTTGCCGATCACCGCCGACCGGCGCCCCGGCCCTTGGCACCGGCGCGGGCCCGCCGCAGTGTCGCCGGGATAACTGTGTGGTCGGGTGTCCAATCGTTCCCGGCAGATCACCGTTACCCTTTGACCTGCGGGCGGTCTTGCGTGTCCCCTTCGCAACCGCCCGCGTCTTTTGCCCCGGCCCGATTTGCCGCGACCCCAGGCACAGGGCCCCGCCCTGCCTGTCGCCAATCAGCATCACTTCGGCGCGCTTTGCACACGCAAAGGGTTACGTGGCGCAGTAATCTCGTTACTCTCCCGTGTCAGAAGCTTCTGGCAAAAGAGGCAAGACATGAGAGCGGTCAGACAGAGTCAGTTGATTGTGGTATTGGTGTCCGCAGTGGCCATGCCATCGGCGTGCAGCCATGCGATGACCGGGTCGCTGCACCGTTAATTCCGTCTCCTCTCACCACCTTTGCACGGCCTCCGGCGTCTGATGCGCCGCGAGGCCGTTTTGCCGTGTTCAGCCAGACCAAGAAGGACCACCCATGTTCAACAAGATCCTGATCGCCAACCGTGGCGAGATTGCCTGCCGTGTCATCAAATCGGCCCGCAAGATGGGCATCCAGACCGTGGCCGTCTATTCCGATGCCGACAAGCACGCGCTGCATGTGAAGATGGCCGACGAGGCCGTGCACATCGGCCCGCCGCAGGCCAACCAGTCCTATATCGTGATCGACAAGATCATGGCCGCAATCAAGGCGACCGGCGCCCAGGCGGTGCACCCGGGCTATGGCTTCCTGTCCGAGAACCCGAAATTCGCCGAGGCGCTCGACGCCGCCGGGGTGGCCTTTGTCGGCCCGCCCAAGGGCGCGATCGAAGCGATGGGCGACAAGATCACCTCGAAGAAGATCGCCCAGGAGGCCGATGTCTCGACCGTGCCGGGCTATATGGGGCTGATCGAGGACGCCGAGGAGGCGGTGAAGATCTCGAACGAGATCGGCTATCCGGTGATGATCAAGGCCTCCGCCGGCGGTGGCGGCAAGGGCATGCGCATCGCCTGGAACGACGACGAGGCCCGCGAGGGCTTCCAGTCATCCAAGAACGAAGCCGCCTCGAGCTTTGGCGATGACCGCATCTTCATCGAGAAATTCGTCACCCAGCCGCGCCACATCGAAATCCAGGTGCTGGCCGACGGCCATGGCAACGCGGTCTATCTGGGCGAGCGGGAATGCTCGATCCAGCGCCGCAACCAGAAGGTCATCGAAGAGGCGCCCTCGCCCTTTCTCGACGAAGCCACGCGCAAGGCGATGGGCGAACAGGCCGTCGCCCTGGCCAAGGCGGTGGGCTACGCCAGCGCCGGCACCGTGGAATTCATCGTCGACGGCAACAAGAACTTCTACTTTCTCGAGATGAACACCCGGCTTCAGGTCGAACACCCGGTGACCGAGCTGATCACCGGCGTCGATCTTGTGGAACAGATGATCCGCGTCGCCGCCGGCGAGAAGCTGTCGATCACCCAGGAGGACGTGAAGCTGACCGGCTGGGCGGTGGAAAGCCGGCTTTATGCCGAAGACCCCTACCGCAATTTCCTGCCCTCGATCGGCCGCCTGACCCGCTACCGCCCGCCGGCCGAGGTGGCCGCCGGCCCGCTGTTGGCCAATGACACATGGCAGGGCGAGGCGCCTTCGGGGCCCAATGCGGTGCGCAACGACACCGGCGTTTTCGAGGGCGGCGAGATCTCCATGTACTACGACCCGATGATCGCCAAACTCTGCACCTGGGCGCCGACCCGCGCCGAGGCGATCGAGGCGATGCGGGTGGCGCTCGACAGCTTCGAGGTCGAAGGCATCGGCCACAACATCCCTTTCCTCAGCGCGGTGATGGATCACCCCAAGTTCGTCTCGGGCGAGATGACCACCGCCTTCATTGCCGAGGAATATCCCGACGGCTTCGCCGGTGTGACGCTGGAGGACGCCGCCCTGCGCCAGATCGCGGCTTGCACCGCGGCGATGAACCGGGTTGCCGAAATCCGCCGCACCCGCGTGTCCGGCCGGCTCGACAACCACGAGCGCCGGGTCGACAATCAGGCCACGGTCACGCTTCAGGGCCAGACCTACAACGTGACCATCGCCCCCTACTCCGGCGGTGCCGATGTCAGCTTTGAAGACGGCGGTTCGCTGCGGGTCGAAGGTGACTGGACCCCGGGCAGGACGCTGGCCGAAATGACCGTGGACGGCAAGCCGCTGGTGCTCAAGGTCGACAAGATCACACATGGCTTCCGCATCCGCTCGCGTGGCGCCGACATGAAGGTGCATGTGCGCTCGCGCCGTCAGGCCGAGCTGGCCGCGCTGATGCCCGAGAAACTGCCGCCGGACACCTCGAAGATGCTGCTCTGCCCGATGCCCGGGCTGATCGTGAAGGTCGATGTCGAGGTCGGGCAGGACGTCCAGGAGGGTCAGGCACTCTGCACCGTCGAGGCGATGAAGATGGAGAACATCCTGCGCGCCGAACGCAGCGGCGTGGTGTCCAAGATCAATGCCGGCGCCGGCGACAGCCTGGCGGTGGACGACGTGATCATGGAATTCGAGTAACCCGGCCATGTCTGCTTTGGGGTGGATAGCGATCTTTCTGGCGGTCTGGCTGGCGCTGAGCGCCACCACCACCGGCATCGCGCTGCCCGACCCCATGGCGCTGCTGGCGGCCGTTCTGCTCTTGCTGGTTGCGTTGCTGGCGGTCTACCGGTGGCGCGGCGAGGTCGACCTGTTGCGCATGTTGCGGCGCGGCGGGATGGTGCTCCTGCCGATCCTGCTGGCGGCACTGGTGCCAATCGTTCTGGTGTTCTCCGGCGACGGGCTGGACGTGCGGTTACGGCAGGCGGCGCTGGCCGGGTTGATCATCGTCACCGGCTGGCTGGCCACCTTCATCTTTCAGGAGGAACGCCGCCAGCGCGACCGCAGCGAGCAGGAGCTTGACCTGTTGATGGCGCTGCGCAGCGAGGTCTTTACCATCGTCGAAAAGCTCGACAAGCACCCGATCACCCGGCAGGCGGAAGAGGTGGAGCGCAATATCGCCATGGGCGGCGATGATCCGACCGGGGCCTATTTTCCATTTTCCGCCTCGGAAAGCCCGGCCACGGTCTATGACGCCGTGTCGGGCCAGTTGCATGTGATCAATGCCGCGACGCTGGAACCGGTCCTGCGGTTCTATGCGGCCTTTTCGGAACTGGGCACCATGGTCGCCGACACCCACCGCGCCGAATTCCCCCGGCTAGAAGCCCGGCGGCGCATCACCCTGCACAAGGAGCTGACACAGCAAAGACGCGCGACCCTCTATTGGGGGCTGCGGGCGCTGGAGGACATCAATCTGAAGATCGGCGTGCCGAATCCGGAAGCGATTCCGCGGTCGGGCAAGAACGAGGATGTGACGCTATGACCGCGCGATCAGAAATCGCCGCCGCCACCGGGGCCGCCGGGCGTCTTTTCGGGCTGTTTCGGCTGATACCGCGCTTTCAGCATCCGCGCACCTCATCTGGTTGGCCCGCGACACGCGCGGGATACACCGCATATATAGGCATATATCGCCGGAAAATCAATGAAGACAGCGCTCAGTTCCCGGTGCGCCGGTCGCGGATCTCCTGTTGGCGCAGCGGCATCTTGTCGATCGAGCGGCCGATTTCGCGCACCGACCAGGGAAAGGGCTTGCGCAGGTACACCGAGCCGTCCTTGCCGATCAGCACCAGCATGAAGCCGCGCGGCCGCAGCTTTTCGCGCATCGGGGTGAGCACGGAGGCATCGGTATCGGTCAGCACCACCACATCGCGGTCGGCCAGGTCGTCCAGCCGGTCCTCGATCAGGTCCATCTGCTGGCGAAACCTCGGATCGTTGGGGCTGTCGGCAAAGACCACCACCGGCCGCTTGAGCCAGAGGTATTCCTCGAGCTCATGCACCCCGGCCGGCTGGATCACCGGCTCCGCCGCGACTTCCTGCTCGACCGCCGTTTCCGGCGCCTCGACGGCGACCTCTGGTGGCTCTTCGGCCGCCCCGGGCGCCTCTTCGGCCACCGGCTCGCCCTGGGCGACGGCCACTTCCTGTGCCGCGCCCGTGCTGGCGGCGGCGGCAAAGATCATCGTCAGAACGCGGTACATCTGGGCCATGGGTCCTCCTCGTACCCAGCATATAGGCAATTGCCACCCGATTACGACTGAGAATGGCGTGAGCCCGCGCCAATGCAACGGATTTCGCAGGCGCGCCCGCCGCCCTGCCGCAGAGGAAAGGACAACGTGATGAGCCAGACGAAGGACGACTGGAAGGCCCTGGCGGAAAAGGAATTGCGCGGCCGCCCGCTCGACGACCTGACCTGGAAAACGCTGGAAGGGATCGACGTCAGCCCGCTTTATACCGAAGCGGATACCGCCGATCTGCCGCACATGGGGTCGCTGCCGGGTTTTGCGCCTTTCACCCGCGGCCCCAAGGCGACGATGTACGCCGGCCGGCCCTGGACGATCCGGCAATACGCGGGTTTTTCCACCGCCGAGGAATCGAACGCCTTCTATCGCCGCAACCTGGCCGCCGGGCAACAGGGCGTCTCGGTCGCCTTCGATCTGGCCACCCACCGCGGCTATGACAGCGATCACCCGCGCGTGGTGGGCGATGTCGGCAAGGCGGGCGTGGCCATCGATTCGGTCGAGGACATGAAGATCCTCTTCGACGGCATTCCGCTGGATCAGGTCTCGGTGTCGATGACGATGAACGGCGCGGTGATCCCGATCCTGGCCAGCTTCATCGTCGCGGGCGAGGAACAGGGTCATGACAAGGCGCTGCTGTCGGGCACCATCCAGAACGACATCCTCAAGGAGTTCATGGTCCGCAACACCTATATCTATCCGCCCGAACCCTCGATGCGGATCATCTCGGACATCATCGAGTTCACCTCAACCGAGATGCCCAGGTTCAACTCGATCTCGATCTCCGGCTATCACATGCAGGAGGCCGGCGCGAACCTGGTGCAGGAGCTGGCCTATACGCTGGCCGACGGCCGCGAATACGTGCGCGCCGCCATCGAGGCCGGGATGGACGTGGACAAGTTTGCCGGGCGGCTGTCGTTCTTCTTTGCCATCGGCATGAACTTCTTCATGGAGGCCGCGAAACTGCGCGCCGCCCGCCTGCTCTGGCACCGCATCATGACTGAATTCGGGGCCAAGAACGACCGCTCCAAGATGCTGCGCACCCATTGCCAGACCTCGGGCGTCAGCCTGCAAGAGCAAGACCCCTACAACAACGTCATCCGCACCGCCTATGAGGCGATGTCGGCGGTCTTGGGCGGCACCCAGTCGCTGCACACCAATGCGCTGGACGAGGCGATTGCCCTGCCCACCGATTTCTCGGCCCGGATCGCGCGCAATACCCAGCTGATCCTTCAGGAAGAGACCGGCGTGACCAATGTGGTCGATCCGCTGGCCGGCTCCTACTATGTCGAGAGCCTGACGGCGGAGCTGGCCGACAAGGCCTGGGCGCTGATCGAGGAGGTCGAGGAGATGGGTGGCATGACCAAGGCCGTGGCCTCGGGCATGCCCAAGCTGCGCATCGAAGAAACCGCCGCCACGCGACAGGCGATGATCGACCGGGGCGACGAGGTGATCGTCGGCGTCAACAAATACCGCAAGGACCGCGAAGACCCGATCGACATTCTCGATGTCGACAATGTCAAGGTGCGCGACAGCCAGATCGCCCGGCTCGAACGCATCCGCGGCACGCGCGATCAGGCCGCCTGCGATGCCGCGCTGGCGGAACTCAGCCGCCGCGCCGGCGAGGGCGGCAACCTTCTGGAAGCGGCGGTCGAAGCCGCCCGGGCCCGGGCCAGCGTGGGAGAAATCAGCATGGCGATGGAAAAGGTATTCGGACGGCACCGCGCCGAGGTGAAAACCCTCGCCGGCGTCTATGGCGCGGCTTACGAGGGCGACGAGGGCTTTGCCGCGATCCAGAAATCGGTCGAGGATTTCGCCGCGGAAGAAGGCCGCCGGCCGCGCATGCTTGTGGTCAAGATGGGCCAGGACGGGCATGACCGGGGCGCCAAGGTGATCGCCACCGCCTTTGCCGACATCGGCTTCGACGTCGATGTCGGGCCGCTGTTCCAGACCCCGGAAGAGGCGGCGCAGGACGCCGTCGACAATGATGTGCATGTGGTGGGCATCTCGTCCCAGGCGGCCGGCCACAAGACTCTGGCGCCGCAGCTGATCGAGGCGCTCAAGGCCAATGATGCCGGCGATATCATCGTGATCTGCGGCGGGGTGATCCCGCAGCAGGATTACGAATTCCTCAAATCCGCCGGGGTCAAGGCGATCTTCGGGCCAGGGACGAATATTCCCACGGCGGCGCAGGATATCCTGCGGCTGATCCGCGATGCCCGGGGCTGAGGCGCCGGGCGGCGGGGCGGGGCTTGGGGGCTCTGCCCCCCGGCCTGCGGCCGCCCCCCGAGGGTATTTTGAGCAAGAGGAAGCAGGGGGGGTGGCGAGGAGAGCCCCGTCGGGATTGAAGTGGCCTAGCGGCGTGCCTTGCGCCAGCCGGCGCGGCGGGCCTCGGCCTCGGAGCAGAACCAGCGCTCGCCATTCTCGGGGGAGATCCTGGTCTTGTCGTACCACGCCTGTCCCGGCAGGTGATAGATGCGCACGCCCTTCGACGAGATATTGCCCTTGATCCGGCAGCCGGCCTGGGCCGGCACCACCGGGTCCTCGCCCCGCCGATGGCGCTCGGGTCGCACCACCACCGAGGTCCAGAGCCCGCGTCCGGCCGCCAGGGCGCGGGCCTGGAGCGCCTCGTACCGGGGGGAATACTTGCTGTAGGCAAAGGCCAGCCCGGCCTCGACCAGCACCGCCCCGACATCCGCGTCGCGCAGGTAGCAGGTGGCCACCACGCGGCCGTAGCGGTCGCGGTCTTCGGGCGTGCAGGCGAGGCGTTCGCCGTTGAGCCAGAAGGCCACCTCCTGGGCCACCTCGGCACCGCAGGGCCAGTCGCCGCGGGTGGGATGGCGGCAGGTCTGGTCGCGTTCGACCGCGTCGATGCCGAACAGCCTGATGCGGGTGTCGCCGAGGTCGAGCGTGTCGCCATCGATCACCCGCGCGATGCCGGTGATCTCGGCCTGGGCGGCTTCCGAGGGCGGCGACGGCAAAAGCGCCGCCGCCAGGAGCGCAAAAGGTAAACAAAATCTTAACATGCGGCGAATGTGCGGCGGAAACCCGGGCCGCACAAGCCGGTTTGTCCAGAAAGGTCCGCCCCCTCAGTAGGGCATCGGGTTGGCGCGGTGCAGCGCGTCGATTTCGGCCAGCAGATCGTCAGACAGGGTGACATCGGCGGCGTCGAGCGCATGGTCGAGCTGTGCCAGCGTCGTCGCGCCAAAGATCGCGGCGGCCACGAAGGGCCGCTGCACCGTCCAGGCCAGCGCCATGTGCACCGGGTCGATGCCGTGTTTGCGCGCCAGCGCCACATAGGCATCCGCCACCGCCAGCGCCCGGTCGCCCTGCCGTCCGCCCATGTCGGGGTTGAGCGTCATGCGCGAGGCCTCGGGTACCGTGCCCCCGCTGTATTTGCCGGTCAGATAACCGCAGGCCAAAGGCGAGAACGGCAAGAACCCGACATCCTCGTTCCAACACATTTCGGCCACATCGGTATCGGCCAGCCGGCACATCAGCGAATACTCGTTCTGCAACGTGGCGACGCGCGGCCCGCCGAGCCGTTTTGCCGCTTCGATCCATTGCACCGTGCCCCAGGCGCTCTCGTTCGAGAGACCGAAGGCGCGGATCGTGCCGCGCTCGACCTCGCGCTGCAAGGCACCGAGGCACTCCTCGATGTCGGCGATCACCGCCGTGCGGTCCTGACCGGTGGGATCGAAGTGCCAGTTCTTGCGGAACATGTAGGAGCCGCGGTTGGGCCAGTGGAACTGATAGAGATCGATCACATCGGTCTTCAGCCGCTTGAGCGAGCCTTCGATCGACCGCGGGATGGTCTTTGCGGTGATCGGCCCGCCGTCGGGCGACTGGTCGGAGCCGTTGCCCAGGTGCTTGGTGGCCAGCACCACCTCCTGCCGCCGGCCGCTGGCGGCGATCCAGTCGCCGAGAATAGCCTCGGTGCGGCCCACGGTTTCGGGCGACTTGGGATTGACCGGATACATCTCGGCGGTGTCGATGAAATTGACCCCGCGCGCCAGCGCCCGGTCGATCTGGGCATGGGCCACCTCGGGCGCGGTCTGGGTGCCAAAGGTCATCGTGCCAAGGCACAGCTGCGAAACCGAGAGCCCGGTGCGGCCCAGCGTGGTCATCTTCATCGATCATTTTCCCTGTTCAGTTGCGCCGGAACCTAACGCCCGCGCCGGAAAGTTAAACCCCGGATCGCGGCGGCGGCCGGGTTCGCGCCTTTCCTTGAAAAACTGCAAATCTGGCGCCGGCCACCCCGCCGCTCTTGAGAACATAGAGCGAACATTTACAATGGAGGCATGAGTCGTCCCCATGCCCTTCTGACCCGTGCGCCGCATCAGGCGCGCCCGGCCCTGTCGGTGATGGGCGAGCTGTCCTTTGCCCAGATGCGGGTGCATGAGCTCTGCGGCCGGGCGCGGCGCACCCTGGCGGCCTGGGTGGCGGGCGCGGTGCAGGCGGCCGCGCCCGGCCCGGTGATCTGGGTCGCGCCGGCCTGGGAAAAGGATGCGCTCTTTGCGCCGGGGCTGGCCGGGCTCTGTGCGTCCGAACGCTTTGTCTTTGTCCATCCCACGCGCCCCGAGGATGTGCTCTGGACGCTGGAAGAGGTGCTGCGGTCGGGCGCGGCACCGCTGGTGGTGGGCGATCTGCCGGGCCTGCCCGGGCTGACCCAGGTGCGGCGCCTGCATCTGGCGGCCGAGACCGGGGCCGCGGCCTCGGGCGGCCGGCCGCTGGGGCTCTTGCTGACGCCGGGCCAGGCGGGCGGCGCCCCGGGGGTGGAGAGCCGCTGGCGGCTCGATCCGGCGCATCGGCCAGAGGCGGCGGGCTGGCGGCTGACCCGGCTCCGGGCGCGCACCGCGCCCGTCCGTGACTGGCAGGTGCGGCAGGGCGCGGCCGGGCCGGAACTGGCCGGGGCCACCGGCTGATTGCCACGGCATTGCCGCAATTCCTCCGCAATCGGATGGTTAACCGGTCTCCCAAAGGGAGAGGGCAATGGAACAGCAGGCGCGCGCATTCGAGGAAGCCATCATCTGGTTGCACCCGGGTTCCGGAGTGCCCGCCGACAGCGTCGGCTGGGTCCGGGCCGAGGCCGCCCCCTCCTCCGACAGCCCGCCGCGCCTGGCCGCCGAGATCGATCTCGGCGCCCTGCCCGAGACGCTCTGGCGCGGCTATGGCCCCCGCCGCGGCTGGCTGCGTCTGTCCCTCGACGCCCTGGGCGAACCGGTGGTGTTCTACAGCGCCGCGGCCCGCGGGCCGGTGCGCTCGCGCGTGCCGCTCTGGCGGCTGACGCCGACGCCGCGACGGGCCGCCCCGGTGGCCCCGACCGATCTCGGCTATGATCTCGGCCACCCCCGCTCTCAGCCGGTCGATCTGTCGACGGCGCTCGATCTGCTGGGACGGCTCTGCAATGAGCTGGCCGCGTCGGCGGCGGTGCTCGACAGGCTGGAGGCCGAAGCCCGGCCCGCCACGCCGGACCCGGCCGGATCAAACGGCATCTGGGGCCGCATGCTGCGCAGCCGGCCCGCGCCGCGCCCGGCACCGCGCGTCATCGCCAATCCCGGCATCCTTGTCACAGGCCGCAAGGACATTGCCGCCGCCCAGGCCGTGCTCGACCGGCTGTTCGAGACGCTGGACCGGTTGCACAGCGCCCTGCCGCCTGAGGCACCGGCCCTGATCGCCGCCGCCCTGGCCCATGTCGAGCTGCCGTTCTTTCTGGCCGAAGCCGCGCCCGATGTTCCGGCCACGGACGGCGCGCCTGCGCCGCTGCGCATCTATCAGCGCAATGTCCCCGCCAGCCGCTCGGCGCGGGGCCCCGAAGGCGCGCCAAGCAGCCTCTGGGCCGAGGACTGGCAGGCCGAGCTGGCCGCGCGCGCCTGCGCCCTGGTGCATTCCGCACCCGAAACGATGGCTCCCGCCGCCCGTGCCTTCTGGGCGGCGCAGGTGCAATCCCGCGACGCGGCCGAACCGGTGAGCATGGGCGATGTCCGCAGCACCGGCGACGGTCCGGTCGCGGTGCTGCTGCGCCTGCCGTCCCTGCCGCATGCGGGGTGGGATTGGGGCGCCGATGCGCTCGAGATCTGCCTGCCGCTCCGGGCGCTGGCCGAGGGCGATTTCAGCCCGGTCTTCGGACTCTGGACCGAAACCTAGCTGCAATAATACTCGTACAGCAGGCCGATCATCCGCTGGGTCCGTTCATCGGCCAGGGAATAATAGATCGTCTTGCCCTCGCGCCGGGTGACCACCAGCCCCTCGTCGCGCAGACGCGCCAGCATCTGGCTGACAGCCGCCTGCCGTATGCCCAACGTCTCTTCCAACGCGCCGACCGACATCTCGCCCTGCCCCAGATGGCACAGGATCATCAGCCGCCCTTCATGCGCCAGGGTCTTGAGATAGCCTGCGGCGGCCTTGGCGCTTTCGGCCATGTCGCGGGGGCTCGGGTCGGGGGATGTGTCGCTCACGAGGCACAACTCGTATCTGAAAGGTGAAATCGGTTCACGCCTACCATGGCGCCTTACCCAGCGGCAATCAGCTTTCCCGAACCGGTGCGCCGCCGGCAAAGGCATTGCCCGAAACATAATCGCAGGGCGCTTCCCGCATCTCGAGATGCAGCCCGTCGCCCTCGTAGGGATGCGCCCGCGCCAGCGCCTCGTCGACCTCGATGCCGAGGCCGGGCGCGGTGGGCGGGGTGACGAAGCCCTCTTCGACCGTCAGCGCGCCGGAGATCAGCGCGTCATGGAACGGCGTCTCGATGGTCTCGATCATCAGCAGGTTGGGAATCGTCGCGGCCAGATGGATGTTGGCGGCCCATTCCACCGGCCCGGCATAGAGATGCGGCGCCACCTGGGCATTGAAATGCTCGGCCAGGGCGGCGATCTTCCGGGTCTCCCAGAGCCCGCCGGCGCGACCCAGCGCCGGTTGCAGGATGCTCGCCCCACCGGATTGCAACAGGGTGCCGAACTCGGCCCGGGTGGTCAGCCGTTCACCGGTGGCCAACGGAATGCGCACCGCCTCGGCCACCTTGCGGAACTCGAGCAGGTTGTCCGGCGGGATCGGCTCTTCGTACCACAGCGGCTGGTATTCCTCGATCGCCTGCCCCAGTCGGATCGCGCCGCCGGTATTGAACTGGCCGTGGGTGCCGAACAGCAGGTCGGCGCGGTCGCCCACCGCCTCGCGGATCGCCTCGCAAAAGCTCATCGACATCGAAATGTCGGAGAGCGCCGGCTGATGGCCGCCGCGCATGGTATAGGGGCCGGCCGGGTCGAACTTGACCGCCGTATAACCCCGCGCCACCAGGTCGAGCGCGCTTTCCGCCGCCATCTCGGGCGAGACCCAGAACTCCGGCAGCGCGTGGCGCTCGAGCGGGTAGAGGTAGGAATAGGCGCGCAACCGCTCGTTCATCATGCCGCCCATCAGCGCCCAGACCGGCCGGTCGCGCGATTTGCCGAGAATGTCCCAGCAGGCGATTTCCAGGCCCGAGAAAGCCCCCATGACGGTCAGGTCCGGGCGCTGGGTGAAGCCCGAGGAATAGGCGCGCCGGAACATCCGCTCGACATTCTCGGGGCTGTCGCCGGCCATGTGGCGCTCGAAGACGTCGCGGATCACCGCTTCCATCGCCCGGGGCCCGACCGAGGCGGCGTAACATTCGCCCCAGCCGGTGATGCCGCAGGCCGTGGTCAGCTTGACCAGAATCCAGTAGCGGCCGCCCCAGCCCGGCGCAGGGGGCGCAGTGACAATCACGTCGAGATCGGCGAGTTTCATGGCATGCTCTCAGTTGGGGGATTGGCGATGGAGGTTCGTGTCCTTGGCGCGCAAGATATCGCGCTGTTGCAGAATGTCACCCCGGGGCTTTTCGATCACCCGGTCCGGCCCGATCAGGCGCGCGCCTTCCTTGGCAGCCCGCTGCATGTGATGGCTGCGGCAATCGCGGGCGGCGATCTGGTGTCCTTTGCATCCGGCACCGTGCTCCTGCATCCCGACAAGCCGCCGGGGGTCTTCGTCAACGAGGTCGGCACCCGCGAGAGCCACCGGCGCCGGGGGCTGGCCCGGGCGGTGACCGAGGCGCTCTTCGCCCATGTCCGCGCGATGGGCTGCAACGGCATCTGGCTCGGAACCGAGCCCGACAATGCCCCCGCGCTGGCGCTCTACCGCGCCCTCGGCGGCGCGGAACAGGTCATAGCGGGCTTCGGCTGGGATGGCGCCTTCGATCTCGATTAGTCCTCAGCTCTCGCGGTCGAAAAGGATGACATTGCGCCGCGCGGCGCCGGATTTGGTGTCGGCGATCGCCTCGTTGATCTGATCGAGCCGCCAGCGACCCGACACCAGCTCGTCAAGTTTGAGCCGCCCCTGCCGGTAGAGATCGGCCATCCAGGGAATATCGCGGCCGATCACCACGTCACCCATCTTCGAGCCCACCATGGACGAGCCCATATAGGCATTCACCGCCGGTTCATATTGCGCCATCGCTCCGGTGTGCGGCATGCCGACCATGATCATCCGCCCGCCCCAGCCGAGATAGCGCTGCGCCTCGTCATAGGCCCGGGTCGCGCCGACGGTCACCGCCACCACATCCGCCCCGCGCCCGCCCAGCGCCGCCATCGCGTCTTTCCATGGTGCTTCGCCGGTCGCCAGAACGCCATGGGTGGCGCCGAAGTCGCGCGCCATTGCGAGCTTTTGCTCGCTCATGTCGACGGCGACGATGCGGCGCGCGCCGGCGATGCGCGCGCCCTGGATGGCATTGAGCCCGACACCGCCGGCACCGATCACCACCACATCCTCGCCGGCGTGCAGCCGGCCGGCATTGACCACCGCGCCGACGCCGGTGATGACGCCGCAGGCCAGCAGCGCCGCGCTGTCGGCCGGCAGGTCATCGGGCAGCGCCACCACCTGACTGGCGCTGACAACCACACGTTCCGCAAAGGCACCGCAGTTCATCGCCGCACCAATGCTGGTGCCTTCGGCGTCGGTCAGCTTGGGCGGCTCGATCGTCGGGGTTTCGCAGATCGTGGGCTTGCCGGAACCACAGCTGGGACAGGTGCCGCAGGGCTTGATCAGGGTGACGACGACGAAATCGCCTTCGGCCAACCCGGTCACTCCGGCCCCGAGGCGACTCACCCGCCCGGCTGCCTCGTGGCCATAGACCGCCGGCAGCGCCCCGCCCCAGCCACCTTCGGCAAAGGAAATGTCGGAATGACAGATCGCCACGGCGTCGAGCGTGACCTCGATCTCGCCGGCCTCGGGGTCGCGCAGCGTCACCTCTTCGATCGCCAGGGGCGCGCCAAAGGCCCTGAGCACGGCGGCTTTGATTTGCGGCATGTCCCACCTCCTCGTTGAAGGCTTCACCCAATCAAACCGGGCGGGATGTGAAAAGCCGGAAAAACGCCTGTGCCGGGCCGTGACGTCAGGTCATGTTTCGGCCAGCCGGTCGATCAGTGCGGCCAGCGCTGCGGGGGCTGCAAGAAATGGCGAATGGCCGGCGTCGAAAACATGCACATCCTCGCGCGGCCAGTCGGCGGTCATCTGCGCCTGGAACTCCGGCGGGATGGTCTGATCGTCGCGGCAGAGGATGTAGCTGCGTGGCAACGATTGCGAGGCGTCGCTCACGCGCACCACGGCGGACTGTGGCGCGATGGGCTGCGGCCCGAGGCGCGCAAGGGCGAAACGCCGCTGTTCCTCGCTGCAATCCTGATAGAACACCCGCGCGGCCACCTCTGGGCGAAGCGTGTAACTCAGCCCGTCGTCCCGCTTGACCAGCGCGCCGCTGAGCGGCTGGCGCGCCTGGGCCCGACGCAGATCGAGCATGGTGCGGCCCGGCGCCGGCACATAGGCACAGAGATAGACCAGCCGCGCAATCCGCTCGGGCCGCCGTTCGGCGGCGGCGGTGATCGCGAAACCGGCAGCGGAATGGCCCAGCAGCAGGGTGCGGGGGCCAAGCGCGTCGCAGATCGCCTCGGCATAGCTGTCGAGCGTGACCGCGGGGTACGGCGTGGTGTCCTGGCCCGCACCCGGCAGGTCGATGGCACGCGCGTTGTGGCCCAGACCCGTCAGCTCGGTGATCAGCCCCTCGTAGCACCAGGCACCATGACAGGAGCCATGGATCAGCAGGATGTCAGACATGGCCGATGTCTTTGAGGAAGCCCGAGAGCAGCGCCGCATAGGCCTCGGGCTGTTCCACCGGTGCCAGATGCGCGGCACGGCGCATCAGCTCGAAGCGGGCGCCGGGGATCAGGTCCACCGTCTCGCGCACCAGGTCCGGCGGGGTCGAGCCATCGTCGCTGCCGGCGATCCCGAGGCAGGGCAGACGCAGGCCGGAGGTCGGGGTGTAGAAATCGGTGCCGGAAATGGCGGCGCAGGCGCCGGCATAGCCTTCGGCCGGCTGGCGCGCCACCATGTTGCGGATCATCCGCGCCTCCGGGCCATCGCGGAAAGCGCGGGTGAACCAGCGCGGCATCAGCGCCTCGGTCAGCGCCTCCGGCCCGCTCGCCCTGACCGTATCGATCCGCTCTTGCCATTGCTCCGGCGTGCCGATCTTGGCGGCGGTATGCGACAGCACGATGCCGCGCAGCAGATCGAGCCGCTTGACCGCCAGGCCCTGCGCCACCATGCCACCCAACGACAGCCCGACAAAGACCGCATCACTTACCTCGAGTGCATCGAGCAGCGCCTCGGCATCGCGCACCAAGGTGCCCATGGCGTAGGGGCCCGCGGGACAGTCGGAAAGCCCGTGACCGCGGCTGTCATAGCGGATCAGCCGCAGCCCCCGGGGCAGATGCGGCAGCACCCCGTCCCAGATCCGCATGTCGCAGCCCAGAGAATTGCCGAAGACGACGGCCGGGGCGTCTTTCGGCCCCGTGTCGGCAATGTGCAGGCCGATGCCATTGGCCTCGATGAAATGGCGCATTTGGGTCTTCTTCGCGGGCGGCGGGATGGCCGCGCCTTCTCAGCCGTCGTTCAGCCGCATATGGGCGATGATCTGGCCATGGTCGGACGCGAGCTTGTTGTAGGGGGCTTCGGGGTGGCTGCCGTCGGTCAGATGATCGTTGAGCACGCTGAAATAGTCCATCTCTCCGATGCGCCCCGGGTGATCGGGGTGAAAATGCCGCGACAGGAAAATCTGATCGATCGACTCGAAATTGCCGCCAAAGGCCGCGGTATAGACCATGTCGCGCAGACTCTTGCGGACAAACAGCTTTTCCGCCGAATGCAGGCGGACACGTTCGACATCCTCGGTGATCCGTCGGGCTTCCTCGGCGCTGTAACGGTCGGAATGGTGGCGGGCATCGTGGCGCAACATCCAGGCATAATTGCGGAACGGCACCTCGCCGGTGACGATCTCGGAGCTGACCGCATGTTCGCCGTCGTTGAAATCGCCCAGCGCCATTACCGGGTGCCCGGCGTCAAGCTCGATGAGGATTTCGCGGCGCAGCACCCAGGCCTCGGCCATGCGGCGGGTGGCAGCGCGCAGACTGCCCATCACCCGGCCCAGCGGGTCATACCGGGTGAGGTCCTGTTCCGGCGCGAAACCGGCGCCCTCGGGGGTGACATATTCGCCCAGCTTCGACTTGAGGTGACAGTTGAAGACGGTGATCACCTGATCGCCGACCGGAATGCGCGCCTTGAGGATCGGGCGGGACAAGCGGTGCAGGGTGAAGGCGCCGCTTTCACCGCCCTCGAGCCCGCGCAGCGGGTGAAAGGGGATGGTGAGCGGGGTGTCGAGATCCTGGATCACCTCCGGCTCTTCGGCAAAACCCGTGCGCGACAGGATCGCCACGCCGGGCCGGCGCTGGCCGGCAATGCCCGCGTCGGCGGCATTGGGCGCGAAGGCCAGCGACGCATCCTCATAGGCGCGATAGGCCAGCTTCCGAAAGATCGCCTTCTTGTGGTAGCGCCGCGAGGCATCGGGGATGGCGGCGGCGTTCAGCGCCGCGCCGCGGGCATCGGCCTCTTCGATCACCTCGGTCAGCGCCTCTTCCTCGAAGATCTCCTGGAAGCCCACGATATCGGCATCCATGGTCAGCAGCTGATCGGCCAGCCAGTCCTTCTTCCAGGCGAATTCCTCGGGGGTGTAACTTTGAAAGCGATAGTATTCCCGGTCCGGCCCGATCAGGTTCTTGACGTTGAACGAGGCAATCGTGAAGTCTCTCATCGCGCGCTCCCATGGCTCCAGGCCGAGGGAAGCACCCGCCGCCGCGGCGCGCAAGCCCCGTTTGCGGCCGTAGGCCCGGCTTCAGCCCGGCCCCCGCTCCAGCGCCCGCGCAAAGACCTGCGGATCGACATTGCCGCCCGAGATGGTGCAGATCACCGTGTCGCCCGCGAGCTCCGTGCCATGAAAGAGCGCCGCCGCCAGCGCCACCGCGCCGCCGGGTTCGGCCACCAGCTTGAGATGGGCAAAGGTCAGCGCCATGGCCCGCAGGGCGTCCTCCTCGCTCACCACCAGGCCGGGGCCGCAGAGCCGATTCATGATCGGAAAGGTGAGCTGGCCGGGACTTGGCGTCAGGATGGCATCGCAAAGCCCGCCGGCCTCGGACCGGTTGCGCTCGCGCGTGCCCGAGCGCAGCGACCGGGCGGTGTCGTCATAGCCCTCCGGCTCGACCGGGCGGGCGCGCAGGCCGGGGGCCTTCGCCTCGAGCGCAAGGGCGATGCCCGAAGTCAGCCCGCCGCCGCCGCAACAGACCAGCACCTCGGCCTCGGCAATGCCCAGTTCGGCCGCCTGTTCGGCGATCTCCAGCCCGCAGGTGCCCTGCCCGGCAATCACCTCGGGTTCGTCGAAGGGGCGGATCAGGGTCAGCCCGCGCTCGGACGAAAGCCGCGCACCGAGTTCGTCGCGGTCTTCGCGGCCGCGGTCGTAGAGCACCACCTCGGCGCCATAGGCCCGGGTGTTGGCGATCTTCATCTGCGGCGCGTCGGACGGCATGATGATCACCGCAGGCACGCCGAACCGCCGCGCGGCCAGCGCCACGCCCTGGGCATGATTGCCCGAAGAGAAGGCAATGACGCCGCGGGCGCGCAGCTCTTGCGGCAGCGCCGAAACCGCCGACATGCCGCCGCGAAACTTGAAGCTTCCGGTGAGTTGCAGACACTCCGGCTTGACCAGCACCCGGCGGCCGGCGATCTCGTCCAGCAGCGGCGCCGAGAGCAGCGGCGTGCGGCGGATCGCCCCCGAAATGCGGGCGTGGGCGGCGTTGATCCGGTCGATATTCATGCCATGTCCTTCAGCCAGGCGCCCAGCGCGGTCAGCGCCTCGGGCTCATCGAGAAACGGCACATGGCCGCGGTCGGGCACCACCGCAACATGCGCATCGGGCCGGCGGGCCTGCATCTCGGCCAGGGTCTCGGGTGACAGCAGATCGGAATTGGCGCCACGGATGAGTGCCAGCGGCTTGCCCTCCAGCGCATCGAACATCGGCCAGAGGTCGGGCACCGGCTGCGCCCCGGCGGCAATCACCGCGTCGCGCAGCTTCGGGTCATAGGTGATCCTGAGGCCATCGTCGGTCTGGTCATAGAACTTCTCGACCTCGGCGCGCCAGCGGCGCTCGGGCACATTGGCAAAGCCGGCCATCACCCCGGGTCGGGCGGCGGCGGCTTCGTCATAGGTTTTCCACACCGGCTGCCGGCCGAGATAGCCCATGATCACCTCGAGCCCCGCGGGCGCGATCGCCGGCCCGATGTCGTTCAGCGCCACTCCGATGAGCGCATCCGGCGCGCCCATCGCCAGCGCCATTGCCACCAGACCGCCGCGCGAGGTGCCCAGCACCGCCACGCGCGCCAGCCCGAGATGCGCCAGCAGCTCCAGCACATCCTGCGCCTCGCGCGGAATCGTGTAGCTCAGCGCGTCTTCGGCGAAATCGGACTTGCCGCGGCCGCGATAATCCAGCCGGATGACCCGACAGCCGGTCAGATGCGGCATGACATATTCGAAGTCGCGGCTGTCGCGGGTCAGCCCCGAAAGACAGAGCAGCGGCAGGCCCTCGCCCCGGTCGTCGTAATAGAGCGACAGCCCGTCGGAGGTGGTGAAAGTCGCCATTTCAGGCCCCTGCGAGATCGGGGATACGGGTCAGATCGCTCAGCACCTCGCCGGGGCGGGCCGGCAGCCGGTCCACCGGCTCGCCCGCACGGTTGACCCAGACGGTGCGGAAGCCATAGCCCGAGGCCCCGGCCGCGTCCCAGCCGTTCGACGAGACAAACAGCACCTGCTCCGGCGTGCAGCCGAACCGCTGGCCGACGAGATCATAGACCTGGCGGGCCGGCTTGAAGATGCCGACGCTCTCGACCGAGAGCACATCGTCGAGCAGCGCCTCCAGCCCGGCGCTGCCCACCGCGCCGTTCAGCATGTCGGGCGATCCGTTCGACAGGATCGCGGTGTTCAGCCCGGCGGATTTCAGCGCCGCCAGCATCTCGGGCACCTCGGGATAGGCCTGAAGCTCCCAGTACAGCGCCAGAAGCCGCTCACGCAGCTCGGGATTGCCGTCAAGCTCCTGCCGTTCCAGCGCCCAGTCGAGCCCGTCGCGGGTGACCTGCCAGAAATCGCAATGCTCGCCGGTGATCGCGCGCAGCCAGGTGTATTGCAGCTGTTTCGCCCGCCAGTCGGCGGCCAGCGCCGGCCATTTCGCGGCCCAATCGTCCTGTCCGGGCTCTTCGGCGGCAAGCCGCGCGGCGGCGGCCACGTCGAACAAGGTGCCATAGGCGTCGAAGATGCAGGTTGTGATGGTCATGGTGGCGCCTTCCGTCGTGCGTGAATGCGGCCATCATGCCGATAGGGCCGGCAATTGCCAGCCCTGCGGCGCCGGTTTCAGGCCGGCAGGCTGAAATGCTCGGCGGACCACGAAAATCGTATCCCCCTGCACCGTCAACTTCGACGATGCGCCCGAGGTTTGGACTGGGCCGCCGCAGCTCGCTCAAACCGGGGGCCAGCCGTCTGTTTGCCAATCCGGGCGCAAAACGCTAGGGTGTCGCGTCATAAACCCGGAGCACCCGTCAGAGCGGCGGCCTCCCCTTCTCATTTCCCCATATCTCGGAGCTTTCATGACCCAGGTCAAATCGGGCGACACCGTTGCCATTCACTATACCGGAACCCTTGCCGACGGTGCCACCTTCGACAGCTCGCAAGGACGCGATCCGCTGGAATTCACCGTCGGCTCCGGCCAGATCATTCCGGGTCTCGACAAGGCCATCCCGGGCATGGAAGTGGGCGACAAGAAGGTTGTCGACGTGCCCGCCGACGAAGCCTATGGCCAGGCCGATCCCAACGCCCGCCAGGCGGTGCCGCGCGCCGATATTCCGGCCGACATCCCGCTCGACATCGGCACCCAGTTGCAAGTGCAGACGCCCACCGGCCAGGCAATGCCCGTGACCGTGATCGAGGTGACCGACGAACAGGTGACACTGGACGCCAATCACCCGCTGGCCGGCAAGGATCTGACGTTCGCCATCGAGTTGGTCGAGATCAAGGCCGCCTGAGCGCGCCCGCATATGCGACGGAAAAGGCCCGCCGGTGCGCACCGGCGGGCCTTTTTCCTGCGCCGCGTTGATCGCGCGGCCGATCTTGACGATCGTTTGCCGGGCACCCGCGACAGCTGCCGTCAGTCGCGGGTGCCGGCGAATTTCTCCTGCCACGCCGCGCGCTCGTCGTCGGTGATCTTGCGGAAGGTCACATCCGGCACGCTGAAGCCGTGGCCGGGCGCAAGCCCCTCGAGCGCGGCTTTGACGTCTTCGGGCCAGGCAGTGTCGTCGCTCTGCATCGCCCGCATCAGCTGGTCGCAGGCATCGGGAATGAACGGGCTCGAAATCACCGCGTAAAACCGGATCAGATTCAGCGCCAGCCGAATCTGCGCCGCCGCCGCCTCCGGGTCCTGCTTGAAGGTCGACCAGGGCGCCGCATCCTGAAGGTATTCGTTCCCCGCAACCCAGATAGCGCGCAGCTCCTGCGCCGCCTTGCGCACCTCGATGGCCTCCATATGCGCCTCATAGGCGCGCAGGCGGCGGGTCAGATCGCCGATCAGCGCGTCTTCGCGCGGCCCCCAGACGCCCCCCTCCGGCACCGCTTCGCCGAACTTCGAGCGGCAGAATTTCGTCACCCGGCTGACGAAGTTGCCCAGCACATCGGCGAGGTCCTTGTTGACCGAGGCCTGAAAGTTCTCCCAGGTGAACTCGGCATCGGAGCTTTCCGGCGCATGGCTCAGCAACCACCAGCGCCAGTAGTCCGAGGGCAGGATTGCCAGCGCCTGATCCATGAAGACCCCCCGGCCCTGCGAGGTCGAGAACTGGCCGCCGTCGTAATTGAGGTAGTTGAACGACTTGATGTAATCGACCAGCTTCCAGTCCTCGCCCGAGCCCAGGATCGTTGCCGGAAAGCTCAGGGTGTGGAACGGCACATTATCCTTGCCCATGAACTGGGTATAGCGCACATCCGCGGCGCCCTTGTCGGTGCGCCACCAGCGCTCCCAGTCGGCCTCGGATTTGCCGTTGGCCTCGGCCCATTCGCCGGCGCAGGCGATATATTCGATCGGCGCGTCGAACCAGACGTAAAAGACCTTGCCTTCCATGCCGGGCCAGTCGGCATCGCCTTTTTTCACCGGAATGCCCCAATCCAGATCGCGGGTGATACCGCGATCCTGCAAACCGTCGCCGTCGTTCAGCCATTTCCTGGCGATCGAGGTGGTCAGGATCGGCCAATCCGCCTTGCTGTCGATCCAGTCGTTCAGCTGGTCGCGCATGTCGGATTGGCACAGGTAGAGGTGCTTGGTCTCGCGCACCTCGAGATCGGTGGAGCCGGAAATCGCGCTGCGCGGCTCGACAAGATCGGTCGGGTCGAGCTGCTTGGTGCAATTCTCGCATTGGTCGCCCCGGGCACGGTCGTAGCCGCAGTTCGGACAGGTGCCCTCGATGTAGCGGTCGGGCAGGAACCGGCCGTCGGCATTCGAATAGACCTGTTTCTCGCTGACCTCGCGGATCAGCCCGGCCTCGGCCAGCCGGCCGGCGAAATGCTGGGTCAGCCGATGGTTCTGCGGGCTCGAGGAGCGGCCGAAGTGATCGAAGCTGAGGCGGAAACCGCGGGCGATCTCGGCCTGCACGCCATGCATCTCGGCGCAATAGTCCGCTACCGGCTGGCCCGCCTTGGCCGCGGCGAGTTCGGCCGGGGTGCCGTGTTCGTCGGTGGCGCAGAGAAACATCACCTCCTGCCCGCGGGCACGCTGGTAGCGGGCAAAGAGATCGGCCGGCAGCTGGGAGCCGATGAGATTGCCCAGATGCTTGATCCCGTTGATATAGGGAATGGCAGATGTGATGAGGTGGCGTGTCATGAGCGTCCCCGAAAAACCGTTTCGCTCCCTTTAACGCAGGCCGGCACAAGGGGCCAGAGCCAGCACCACCGCGCTCTGGCGGATCCGGTGCTTCTTCTGGCCGGAAATATCCTGGGGGGCGGCCGCAGGCCGGGGGGCGAAGCCCCCGACACCCTCCGTCAAGCCCGGCCGCGAAACCTGCCGGGGCGGTCGCCGCCGGCCCGCAGGCCTCAGTCGGCCTCTTCCATGTCGAAACCCAGATGCTTGGCCACCGCAAAGATGTCCTTGTCGCCACGGCCGCACATGTTCATGACGATCAGGTGGTCCCGGGGCAGCTCCGGCGCGATCTTCATCACATGCGCCAGCGCATGGCTGGGCTCGAGCGCCGGGATGATGCCTTCGGCGGCGCAGCAGAGCTGGAAGGCCGCCAGCGCCTCCTTGTCGGTGATCGCCACATATTCGGCGCGCTTGGTGTCATGCAGCCAGGAATGCTCCGGCCCGATGCCGGGATAGTCGAGCCCGGCGGAAATGGAATAGCCCTCGAGGATCTGCCCGTCGTCATCCTGCAACAGATAGGTGCGGTTGCCATGCAGCACGCCGGGCCGGCCGCCGGTGAGCGAGGCGCAATGCTCCATCTTCTCGGTCACCCCCTTGCCGCCGGCCTCGACGCCAATGATGCGCACATCCTTGTCGTCGAGGAAGGGATAGAACAGTCCCATGGCGTTCGACCCGCCGCCGATGGCGGCGATGATCGTGTCGGGCAGACGGCCCTCGGCCTCGAGGATCTGCTCCTTGGCTTCCTTGCCGATGATCGCCTGGAAATCACGCACCATCGCCGGGTACGGGTGCGGCCCGGCGACGGTGCCGATGCAGTAGAAGGTGTCGCGCACATTGGTGACCCAGTCGCGCAGTGCGTCGTTCATTGCATCCTTCAGCGTGCCGCGGCCGGAGGTCACCGGCACCACCTCGGCGCCCAGGAGCCGCATGCGGAAGACGTTGGGCTTCTGCCGCTCGACGTCATGCGCACCCATGTAGACCACGCATTTCAGCCCGAACTTGGCACAGACCGTCGCCGTTGCCACCCCATGCTGGCCGGCGCCGGTCTCGGCGATGATCCGGGTCTTGCCCATGCGCCGCGCCAGCAGGATCTGACCCAGCACGTTGTTGATCTTGTGCGCGCCGGTGTGGTTCAGCTCGTCCCGCTTGAGATAGACCTTGGCACCGCCCAGGCGCTCGGTCAGACCCTCGGCGAAATAGAGCGGGCTCGGCCGGCCGACGTAGTGTTTCCACAGGTGGTCCATCTCGTCCCAGAAACTCTGGTCGGTCTTGGCCTTTTCGTATTCCTCTTCCAGCGACAGGATCAGCGGCATCAGCGTTTCCGAGACGAAGCGGCCGCCGTAATTGCCGAAGCGGCCCTTTTCGTCGGGGCCGGTCATGAAGGAATTGAAAAGATCGTTGGACATGCTGCACCCCGTGTCGGTTTCGCCGCCCTGAATATAGCCGCGACGCCCGGAAGGAAAGCCTTTGTGCGGCGCCCTTTGCCCACATGCCCCGCCCGTCCCGGGCCCGCCCCGGGACCTCCTGCCGCACGCCGGGGGCCCCGGATCAGGTCCCGCGCGCGGGGCGCCGGAAACCCAAACGGCGCGCCCGGAGGCGCGCCGTTTCAAACTCTCGGGCCGGTGCGGCTCAGAGGCTCGGCTGTTGCGAGGACAGGCCGATCTCGCCGCCCATGGCGACCATGTCCGCCACCAGCTTGACCGCGTCGTCGACGGCGTTGCTGTCGGGCTCTTTCGCCTCTTTGGCCGATTTGTGCACGGAGGCGGCTTCGGCGATCATCTCGTCGAGCAGCTCCTGCGTCATGTCGGCACGCGGGATCGCGCGTTCGGCCAGCACGGTCACGCCGTCGGCCTTGATCTGGGCGAAGCCGCCGGTGACGACATATTCCGCCGTCTCGGCCCCCTCGATCCGCAGAACGCCGGGGCGCAGCGTGGTGATGGTCGGCGCGTGATCGGCCATTGCCGTCATGTCACCGTCGGCACCGGGGATCTGGACCGCGGTCACCTTTTGCGAAGCGAGGCTCCGCTCGGGGCTGACCAGGTCGAATTGCATTTCGTCTGCCATGTTCTTCTCCTTTGGAGAGGTCGCCCCTTTGCGGGCCCCTGCGGGCCCTCATCGGGGCGACCGGCCGTTTCCTCAGGCCGCGTCGGCAGCCATCTTCTCGGCTTTGGCTTTCACCTCTTCGATGCCGCCAACCATGTAGAAGGCGCCTTCGGGCAGGTGATCGTATTCGCCGGCGACAACCGCCTTGAAGGACGAGATCGTGTCCTCGAGCGGCACCTGCACACCGTCGGAGCCGGTGAAGACCTTCGCCACGTCGAACGGCTGCGACAGGAACCGCTGGATCTTCCGGGCGCGGGCCACGGTCAGCTTGTCCTCTTCCGACAGTTCGTCCATGCCGAGGATGGCGATGATGTCCTGAAGCGACTTGTAGCGCTGGAGGATGTTCTGCACATCCGAGGCCACCTTGTAGTGCTCTTCACCCACGATCGCCGGGTCCATCAGGCGCGACGAGCTGTCCAGCGGATCCACCGCCGGGTAGATGCCCAGCTCGGAAATGGCGCGCGACAGAACGGTCGTGGCGTCGAGGTGGGCAAAGGTGGTTGCCGGTGCCGGGTCGGTCAGGTCGTCCGCGGGAACGTAGACGGCCTGGATCGATGTGATCGAGCCCTGCTTGGTCGAGGTGATGCGTTCCTGCATCGCGCCCATGTCGGTGGCCAGCGTCGGCTGGTAGCCCACCGCCGAAGGAATACGGCCCAGAAGCGCCGACACCTCGGAGCCCGCCTGGGTGAAGCGGAAGATGTTGTCGACGAAGAACAGAACGTCGGTCCCGGACTGGTCGCGGAACTGCTCGGCCAGGGTCAGGCCGGTCAGCGCAACACGGGCACGCGCCCCCGGAGGCTCGTTCATCTGGCCGTAGACCAGTGCCACCTGGCTCTCTTCCAGATTGTCGGGCTTGATGACGTTGGATTCGATCATCTCGTGGTAGAGGTCGTTGCCCTCACGGGTCCGTTCACCAACACCGGCGAACACGGAGTAGCCCGAGTGCACCTTGGCGATGTTGTTGATCAGTTCCATGATGAGAACGGTCTTTCCCACGCCGGCGCCGCCGAAGAGGCCGATCTTGCCGCCTTTTGCGTAGGGGGCCAGCAGGTCGACGACCTTGATGCCGGTGACGAGGATTTCCGACTCGGTCGACTGCTCGGAGAACTCCGGCGCCGGCTGGTGGATGGCGCGGGTCTCGGAGGCCGAGACCGGGCCGCCTTCGTCCACGGGCTCGCCCACGACGTTGAGGATGCGGCCCAGGGTGGCGTTGCCCACCGGCACCGAGATCGGGCCGTCGGTGTCAACCACTTCCTGACCCCGGACCAGACCTTCGGTCGCGTCCATCGCGATGGTGCGGACGGTGTTTTCGCCCAGGTGCTGTGCCACTTCCAGAACCAGACGGTTGCCGTTGTTGTCGGTGGTCAGCGCGTTCAGAATCGCCGGCAGATGGTCGTCGAACTGCACGTCGACCACGGCGCCGATGACCTGAGTCACTTTGCCAGTTGCGTTTGCCATGTTTCGTCTCCGGTTCTTAGAGCGCTTCCGCGCCCGAGATAATTTCGATCAGTTCATTGGTGATGACGGCCTGACGCGAGCGGTTGTACTCGATGGTCAGCTTGTCGATCATGTCGCCGGCATTGCGCGTCGCGTTGTCCATGGCGGACATCCGCGCGCCCTGCTCCGACGCGGCGTTTTCCAGCAGACCGGCAAAGATCTGGGTGGCCACCCCGCGCGGCAGCAAATCGGCCAGGATGGCCTCTTCGCTGGGCTCGTAATCGTAGAGCGTGCTGGTGCCCGTCTCTTCACCGTCCTCGTCAGCCTCGAAGCTGGCGGGGATGATCTGTTGCGCCGTGGGAATCTGGGTCACCACGTTCTGGAACTTCGAATAGAACAGCGTCGCCACATCGAACTCGCCCGCATCGAAGCGGCCGAGAACGTCCTTGGCGATCTCCTGTGCGTTGACATAGCCGACGCGTTTGACCTCGCTCAGATCGACATGGCCGACCAGATGGTCGCCGAAGTCGCGTTTGAGCACGTCGCGGCCCTTCTTGCCGACGGTCAGGATCTTGACCGTCTTGCCCTTGTCGAGAAGCTCCCGGGCGCGGGTCTTGGCCAGCTTGGCGATATTGCCGTTGAAGCCACCGCAGAGGCCGCGCTCGGCGGTCATGACGACGAGCAGATGCACGTCGTCACTGCCGGTGCCCGACAGAAGCTTGGGCGCGCTGTCGCTGTCACCCACCGATTGGGCGAGCCCGGCCATCACGGCATTGAACCGTTCGGCATAGGGGCGCGCCATCTCGGCCGCTTCCTGTGCCCGCCGCAGTTTCGCGGCGGCCACCATCTGCATGGCCTTGGTGATCTTGCGGGTCGACTTGACCGACTCGATCCTGTTTTTCAAGTCCTTGAGATTTGGCATAGCCTTATCTCCTTATGCGAAGTCGGCGGCGAATTCGTCCAGTGCGGCGCGGATCTTGTCCTCGGCTTCACCTTTGATCTTCGGGTCTTCTTCGGTGATGTAATCCAGAAGATCGGCGTGCTTGGAACGCAGGTGTTGCAGCAGGCCCTTCTCGAAACGGCCCACTTCGGACACCTTGATCTTGTCGAGGTAGCCCTTGGTGCCGGCGAAGATCACGCAGACGATTTCGGCGTTGGTCAGCGGCGAATACTGCGGCTGTTTCATCAGCTCGGTCAGACGCGCACCACGGTTCAGCAGCTGCTGGGTCGCGGCGTCGAGGTCGGAACCGAACTGCGCAAAGGCCGCCATTTCGCGGTACTGAGCGAGTTCCAGTTTCACCGGACCGGCGACCGATTTCATCGCGTTGGTCTGGGCCGAGGAACCCACGCGCGAGACCGACAGACCGGTGTTCACGGCGGGGCGGATGCCCTGATAGAACAGCTCGGTCTCAAGGAAGATCTGGCCGTCGGTGATCGAGATCACGTTGGTCGGAATAAAGGCCGAAACGTCACCACCCTGGGTTTCGATGATCGGCAGCGCGGTCAGCGAGCCGGCGCCGTTGTCCTCGTTCAGCTTGGCCGAACGCTCGAGCAGGCGCGAGTGGAGGTAGAAAACGTCACCCGGATAGGCTTCACGGCCCGGCGGACGACGCAGCAGCAGCGACATCTGGCGGTAGGACACGGCTTGCTTGGAGAGGTCATCGTAGATGATCAGCGCGTGCTTGCCGTTGTCACGGAAGTACTCGGCCATGGCGGTCGCGGCATAGGGTGCCAGGAACTGCATCGGGGCCGGGTCGGAGGCGGTCGCGGCGACGACGATCGAATAGTCGATGGCGCCAGATTCCTCGAGACGCTTAACCAGCTGCGCCACGGTGGACCGCTTCTGGCCGATCGCGACATAGACGCAGTACAGCTTCTTGCTGTCGTCATCGCCGGCGGCGTCGTTGTAGGATTTCTGGTTCAGAACCGCGTCGAGCGCGACGGCGGTCTTGCCGGTCTGACGGTCGCCAATGATCAGCTCGCGCTGGCCACGGCCGATCGGGATCATCGAGTCGACGGCCTTGAGGCCGGTCGCCATCGGTTCGTGCACGGATTTACGCGGGATGATACCCGGCGCCTTGACGTCGGCGATGCGACGCTCGGACGCCTTGATCGGGCCCTTGCCGTCCAGCGGACTGCCGAGGCCGTCGACCACGCGGCCGAGCAGCTCGGGGCCTGCGGGGACGTCCACGATCGAATTGGTGCGCTTGACGGTGTCGCCTTCCTTGATGTCCCGGTCGGAACCGAAGATCACCACACCGACGTTGTCGGTCTCGAGGTTCAGCGCCATGCCCATGATGCCGCCGGGGAACTCGACCATTTCACCCGCCTGGATGCTGTCGAGGCCATAGACCCGCGCGATACCGTCACCGACAGAGAGCACGCGGCCCACTTCGGCGACTTCGGCTTCTTGCCCGAAGTTTTGGATCTGCTCCTTTAGGATCGCAGAAATCTCGGCTGCTTGGATACCCATTTATCCGACCTCTTTCATTGCATTCTGGAGGGAATTGAGCTTCGAGCGGATCGAGGTATCGATCATCTTCGAGCCCACCTTGACAACAAGACCGCCGATGAGGCTCTCATCGACGGTCGCATTTACTTTGACATCCTTGCCCACGGATTTCTTCAGCGATGCCGCCAGGGCATCGGCCTGCGCCGGGCTCAGGGCCGTGGCGCTGGTCACATCCGCGGTCACTTCGCCCTTGTGGGCGGCAATCTTGGCGCGCAGCCGGGCGACCAGGTGAGGCAGGACGAACAGGCGGCGCTTGGCCGCCATCAGGCCCATGGTATTGACGAGCACCGGGAGGAGCTTCATCTTCTGACCGATTGCGATGATGGCGTTCTGCTGATCGTCGCGGGAATACAGCGGGTTGCCAATCAGGTCGCGCAGTTCCTCGCTGCTGTCGAGTGCGGCAGCCAGATCGTCGAGGCTGGTTTCAAGTTCGGCGATAGTGCCGTTCTCGTTGGCAATCTCGAACACGGCCGACGCATAGCGATCGGCAATACCCGAGGAAATCGAAGCTGGTTCGGACACGTCCACCCTTCCGACTGTCTGGCCCCGGTTTGCCGCATTCCTGTGGCGTCCGGGGACGTTTCCCGGCCCTGACATCTCTCAAGGCGCTAAATCACGCCGGATGTAGCAGAGCCTTCTCAACCCCGCAACATACTTGAGGGTTTTTAAGCCGCGTGAATAAATAAGTGTTATCAGCAGCTTGCCGCATGTGCGACCGAATGCGCACCTGCAAGCGTCTCAAAAATCTTTCATTTTCGTGAACTGCGACGATTCCCGGGGTGGATTTTCCGCTGTTAGCGCCTAAACGGGCTTTGCCTCTTTTGCGGGCTTCGGGCTGAGGACGTCGAGCGGGCTGGGCACCCGGACCCGCAGACCGGGGTCATGCGGCGCCTGCACGCGCTTGGAGGCCTCGACCATCAGCACCCCCGCGGGCAGCGGCAGGCCAAAGCGCTGGCCCGAACTTTCCCAGAGCCGCCCGGTCTTCATCCAGAACCGCCGTGGCGACGGCGGCTGGTACAGCGCCGAGGCATGTTTTTCCGGCATGAAGCCATGGCTGCGCAACTGGGTCTCGAGCTGGCTCTGCGTGTAGGGCCGGCCATAACCGAAAGGCGTGGCATCGCTGCGCGACCAGAGCCCGGCGCGGTTGGGCACGACAAAGAGGATCTTGCCCCCCGGCCCCAGCACCCGATGGCATTCCTCGAGCAGCACCGAGGGCCGCTCCGAGGTTTCCAGCCCGTGCATCACCACCAGCTTGTCGATCCGCCCGGTCTCGACCGGCCAGGAGGTTTCTTCGGTCAGCACCGAGACATTGGGCATCCCGGCCGGCCAGCGCATCACCCCCTGCGGCCCCGGCATCAGCGCCATGACCCGGCGCGCCTCGGCCAGATAGGGCCGCAGCAGCGGCACGGCAAATCCAAAGCCCGCCACCGTCTGGCCCTTGGCCTCGGGCCAGAGCCGCAGCATCCGGGTACTCACCGCCCGCTGCGCCGCACGGCCAAGCGCGCTGCGGTAATAGAAATTCCTCAGGTCCTGTACATCCAGGTGCATTGCGATCCGCGTCGGCTTGGGTCAGACTTGAGGGCCACTCTAGCAACGGAGCCGCGAATTGCCATGCCCCTTGAGCTTGTGACCATCCCCTGTCTGTCGGACAATTACGCCTATCTCGTGCACGACGACAAAAGCGGCGAAACGGCGGTGTTCGACGTGCCCGAAGCCGGGCCGATCCTGGAGACGCTGGAGGCGCGCGGCTGGCGCCTCAGCCATGTCTTCCTGACCCACCACCACCCCGACCACGTGCAGGGCACCGCCGATCTTCTGGCCAAGGCGCCGGCCCGGGTGATCGGCGCCGCCGCCGATGCCCACCGCCTGCCCTCGCTCGACCAGCAGGTCGGCCAGGGCGATGTGGTGCCGCTTGGCGGCGAAAGCGTCGAGGTGATCGAGGTGCCGGGCCATACCACCGGCCATGTCGCCTATCACCTGCCGACCTCGGCCATCCTGGTGACGATGGACAGCCTGATGCATCTGGGCTGTGGCCGGCTGTTCGAAGGCACCGCGGCGCAGATGTTCGACAGCCTGGGCCGGATGGCCGTCCTGCCGCCGGAAACAATCGTCTGTTCGGGCCATGAATACGCCGAAACCAACGTCCGCTTTGCCCTGACCATTGAACCGGAGAATTCCCGCCTTATCTCTCGCAGAGACGAGATTGCGGCGGCGCGCGCAGCGGGGCGCGCCACTGTCCCCACAACCCTTGCACTCGAGCTGGACACCAACCCGTTCCTGCGCTGCCATATCCCGGCGGTTCAGGCCTCGGTCGGTCTGGCAGACGGTGATCCCTTGGCCGTTTTTGCCGAGGTACGCAAGCGTCGCGACAGCTTTTCCTAGCCCTCGCCGCGCTGCCGCATATCACGGCGCTGTGCACACAGTGTTTGGAAATGTGAGCGGGTTCGCAAAGAAAAAACTTGAAGCGGGCCTGAGATCGACCAAACTTTAACCTTATGAGGCCACGGTTGGCTTGGCGTCTTTCGCCGCCGACATAGATTAGAAGGAGCACGAATAAAGTGCCTTCATTCTCGAATACGCTTGAACAGGCGATCCACGCGGCCCTGGCCCTGGCCAACAGCCGCTCGCATGAATTCGCAACGCTGGAGCATCTGCTTCTGGCGCTGATCGACGAACCCGACGCGACGCGGGTGATGAAAGCCTGCTCGGTCGACACCGAGGAGCTGCGCACCAAGCTGGTGGAATATGTCGACACCGACCTGTCGAACCTGGTGACCGACATCGAAGGATCCGAGGCGGTGCCGACGGCGGCCTTCCAGCGGGTGATCCAGCGCGCCGCGATCCATGTCCAGAGCTCGGGCCGCACCGAGGTGACCGGCGCCAACGTGCTGGTGGCAATCTTTGCAGAGCGCGAGTCCAACGCCGCCTATTTCCTGCAAGAGCAGGACATGACGCGCTATGACGCGGTGAATTTCATCGCCCATGGTGTCGCCAAGGATCCCGCCTACGGCGAGGCCCGGCCGGTGACCGGCGCCCAGGACATGGACGACGACCAGCAAACCACCGACAGCACTCCCGAGGCCGACCAGAAGGAAAGCGCGCTTGGCAAATACTGCGTCGACCTGAACGAAAAGGCCCGCCTTGGCGATGTCGATCCGCTGATCGGCCGCGAGAGCGAGGTCGAGCGCTGCATCCAGGTGCTCTGCCGCCGGCGCAAGAACAACCCGCTTCTGGTGGGCGATCCGGGCGTCGGCAAGACCGCCATCGCGGAAGGTCTGGCGCGCAAGATCGAGGCCGGCGAAACCCCCGAGGTGCTTGCCGGCACCACGATCTATTCGCTCGACATGGGCGCGCTCCTGGCCGGCACCCGCTATCGCGGCGATTTCGAGGAACGGCTCAAGGCGGTGGTCAACGAGCTTGAGGAACATCCCAACGCGGTGCTCTTCATCGACGAGATCCACACCGTGATCGGCGCCGGCGCCACCTCCGGCGGGGCGATGGATGCCTCCAACCTGCTGAAGCCCGCGCTTCAGGGCGGCAAGCTGCGCACCATGGGCTCGACCACCTACAAGGAGTTCCGCCAGCACTTCGAGAAAGACCGCGCGCTGGCCCGCCGGTTCCAGAAGATCGACGTGGTGGAGCCTTCGGTCGAGGATTCGGTCAAGATCCTCAAGGGGTTGAAGCCCTATTTCGAGGACCACCACCACATCAAGTACACCGCTGACGCAATCAAGACCGCGGTGGAGCTCTCGGCGCGCTACATCACCGACCGGAAACTGCCCGACAAGGCCATCGACGTTATCGACGAGGCCGGCGCGGCGCAGCATCTGATCGTCGAGAGCCGCCGTCGCAAGACCATCGGTACCAAGGAGATCGAGGATGTCGTCGCCAAGATCGCGCGCATCCCGCCGAAAAACGTCTCCAAGGACGATGCCGAGGTGCTCAAGGATCTGGAAACCAGCCTGAAGCGCGTGGTCTTTGGTCAGGATGATGCCATCGTGGCGCTCTCTTCGGCGATCAAGCTGGCCCGCGCCGGCCTGCGCGAACCGGAGAAGCCGATCGGCAACTACCTGTTTGCGGGCCCCACCGGCGTCGGCAAGACCGAGGTGGCCAAACAGCTCGCCGATACGCTGGGCGTCGAACTGCTGCGTTTCGACATGTCGGAATACATGGAGAAACACGCGGTCTCGCGTCTGATCGGCGCGCCTCCGGGCTATGTCGGCTTTGACCAGGGCGGCCAGTTGACCGATGGCGTCGATCAGCACCCGCATTGCGTGCTGCTGCTGGACGAGATGGAAAAGGCGCACCCGGATGTCTACAACATCCTGCTCCAGGTGATGGACCACGGCACATTGACCGACCACAACGGCCGGACAGTGGATTTCCGCAACGTGATCCTGATCATGACCTCGAACGCCGGTGCCCAGGAACAGGCAAAGGCCGCCATCGGCTTTGGCCGCGACCGCCGCGAGGGCGAGGATACCGCCGCCATCGAGCGCACCTTCACGCCCGAGTTCCGCAACCGGCTCGACGCTGTCATCAGCTTCAAGCCGCTGCCGAAATCGGTGATCGCGCAGGTGGTCGAGAAGTTCGTGCTGCAACTCGAAGCGCAGCTGATGGACCGCAATGTCACCATCGAGCTGACCAAACCGGCGGCCGAATGGCTGGGTGAGAAAGGCTATGACGACAAGATGGGTGCCCGCCCGCTGGCCCGCGTCATCCAGGAACACATCAAGAAGCCGCTGGCCGAAGAGCTTCTGTTCGGCAAGCTGGCCAAGGGCGGCGTCGTCCGCGTGGCGATCAAGGACGGCAAGATCGACCTGCAAATGAGCGGGCCGGACAATCCGCGCCTCGCCGGGAAAAAACCGCCGCTTCTGACGGCGGAATGATCCGCAGGCTCTGCGCCTGCCTTCTGGGCTCGGCCTCCCTCGCGGCGGCTGAGCCCTTTTCTTTGGACTTCCCGGTGGACTGCACCCTGGGCGAGACCTGCTACATCCAGCAATATGTCGATCACTATCCCGGCCCCGGCGCGCGGGATTTCACCTGTCAGGGGCTGAGTTACGACGGCCACAAGGGCACCGACATCGCCCTGCCCACGCTTGCGGCCATGGCCCAGGGCGTGCGCGTGCGCGCCGCCGCCCCGGGCGTGGTGCGCGCACGCCGCGACGGGGTGGCCGACCGGCTGCACGACGGCCGTGATCTGGCGGGCAAGGACTGCGGCAACGGGGTTGCCATCCGGCATGCCGATGGCTGGGAAACCCAATATTGCCACATGCGCCAGGGCACCGTCGCGGTCACCCAGGGCCAAGAGGTCGCGGCCGGCACGGTGCTGGGCGAGATCGGGCTCAGCGGCCGCACCCAGTTTCCGCATCTGCACATGACCCTGCGCCGGAACGGCACGGTGATCGATCCCTTTGCACCCGAGAACGCCGACAGTTGCGGCAGCGGCGCCACGCTCTGGCTGGACCCGCCCGCCTATCGCCCCGGCGGCCTCCTGTCGCTCGGCTTTGCGGCGCAGGTGCCCGATCTGGCGGCGGTGACCGAGGGCAGCGCCGATGACACACCGCCACGCCGCGACACCGCGCTGGTGGGCTATGGCCATGCCTTCGGGGCGCGCGCCGGCGATGTCCTGCGGATCGTCATCGACGGGCCCGAAGGCCGGGTGATCGCCCATGACGCGCCAATCGAGAAGCCGCAGGCGACGCTGTTTCGCGCCGCCGGTCGCAAGGCGCAGGCCGGCGGCTGGCCGGCCGGCGACTACCGGCTGACGGTGACGCTGCGGCGCGGCGCGGACCCGCTGGAAACCCGCGCCACCACGCTCACCCTGCGTTAACCGACCCGGAGGCCTTCGAGCATCTCCAGTTCCACCCGCGGAAACCCGAGGGCTCCGAAGTCGCGCGGATGCGTCAGGAAGGGAAAGAGCGACATGAAAAGCCGCTGCGCATTCTCGCCCATGCGTCCCACGGCGCCGCTGCCGGGGTGATAGCTCTCGACCTCGAGCCCCCCGGCCTGGACCGCCGCATGCCGGTCGAGCATCAGGTGATAGATCTTGACCGCGCTTGGCGGCGTCACCTTGAAGACGCTCACCCCGTCGATGAAATCCTGCACCGGCGTCAGCACATGGCCCTCGCCGGTGGCGGCACGGAACTGCGGCGGGTTGTGCAGGATCGCGGCACCCGGCCCCAGCACGACGTCGCTGCCGGGCCGGCCGACGCCAAAGGCCTCGGCGGTGACGCGGATCAACCCGTCAAGCATGCTGCCCGGCAGCGCCTGACCGGGCATGATCGCCGCCGAACCGATCCAGCGCACCCGCTGTGGCCCCTGGGAAGACTGCACCATGTCGCCGGGCAGCAGATCCTCGATCGCCACCGGCCCGTTCGGCGTGGCCAGCACGGTGCCGCGGGCAAAACCCGACACCGCGCGCTCGAAGACTTCGGTCTGCGGCACGGCAAAGCTCTGTTCCTGGATGGAGAAATCGGCGTTGAGCGCGGCCACTTCCATGCGCCGCATCATCGGCAGGTCGCGTCGGGGCCGGTCACCGGCGCGGGCAAAGCGTTGGACTGCCGTAACCGGCATGCGCTCTGTGGCGGAGAGGCGCCGCTGATGCGGCAAAAGGGGACTCGTCATGATATGCTCCCAGAGTGTGGGTCACATCCGCGCCGGCCCCCACCGACAACGACAGACGGACTGATTGCGTCTAGTCAACGAGATCAAAGAAGCAGAATTCCGTCGATCCGTCAAAATCTTGCATCGATTGGGCGGCCCTGGCAGGCCAATCCCGGCGAATGCGGCTGGATTGTCGTGGCTGCGAAAACCGGCCTGCCACAATTCTGCACGCTGGCGAATCGGAGCGGACATCAGCCAAAAGCCGCGCCCTCGGCAAGGGGCACGGCTTGTCACGTGGGGGACTTGGCGTGGCTGTCAGGCGCTCTTGCGCAGCGGGGCCGCTTGCTTGCGGCGCGCGATCGCCGCGGCGCGGCGGGTGCCGCGGGCAAAGGGCAGCTCGGCCTTGGACTGTTGCGCACGCTGAACGGCGGATTGGATAAACCGGGTTTTCATATTGCATTCCTCGATCTGATCCGCGGCAGAAAGAGCCGCGCTGTCCCCGACAGTATGCACGCGGTTTTCGGCAGGCGTGCGGCAGGATGAATGATTTCTGGTTAATTCCGCCCGGCCGCAGGCTGGAAAATCGGCGGCGCGTCAAACTGCATTTTATACAAATTTTTCATAAACTTAAACGGAACTTCCGCATCCCGCACCCGGGCAATGTGGCAAGGACAAGGCAGCCCCCTGCCCCGCCCGTGCCGCAATCACAGTCGGATCGCCGAAATCAGCCGGCCGTAATCGGCCTCGCCGGCATGCACCGAGCGGCGGTAGGAATAGAACCGGTCGGCATCGCCATAGGTGCAGTGGCGCAGCCATTCGGCCTCGCCCACCCCGGCCATGCGCAGCCGATAAAGGCCGAACCCCGGCAGATCGAACAGATAGCGGTCGCCCTTGCCCTGGCCGAAAAAGCGTGCGCTTTGCGGGTCTTCGGCCATGAAATCCTCGACGAACTCGGGCCCGACCTCATAGGCGCTTTGCGAGATCGTGGGCCCGATCACCGCATGCACGTCCTCGCGCGCGGCGCCCAGGGCCTCCATCGCGTCCAGCGTCGCCTCGAGCACGCCGTCGAGCGCACCGCGCCAGCCGGCATGGGCGGCGCCGATCACGCCGGCCCGGACATCGGCAAACAGCACCGGCTGGCAATCCGCGCTCAGCACGCCCAGCGCCAGGCCCGGCGTCGCCGTCACCATCGCATCGGCGCGCGGCGGCGTGTCAAACGGCGTATCGACCGGCACGGCGGTGGCGGAATGCACCTGATGCACTGTCACCAGGCTTTGCGCCGCCAGTCCGAGGCTGGCGGCGACCCGGCTGCGATTGATCGCCACGATCTCGGATTGATCCGAGGAGCCCTGGCCGCAGTTCAGCCCGTGAAACACACCCGAAGAGGCGCCACCGCGGCGGGTAAAGAACCCGTGCCTGACCGGGGCCAAAAGATCGGATGTGAGGATTTCCAGCGTCATAGGTCCAATCCGGGTATCGGCGGGGCGCCTTCGGGCAGCAGCCCCAGAATTTTGAAGAGCGTCCCCATTTCCTCGGGGTGCGTCAACCGCCGATGTGCGGCGACATGGCTCTCGAGCGCGGCACCTTGCAGGGCACCGGCCAATTGCTGCGCGCGCGGCGTGATGCCCAGCCGTTCGAGAAACACCCCCTGCGGGGTCAGGCGGGTATGGGCACAGCCGGCGGCGGCGGCGATGGCCTCGAAATCCACATGGGTGGTGAGATCGGCCTCGCCCGGGCTGGCCAGCGGATCGACGCGCCGGTGCGCCTTCAGCGCCTGCAAGGTATCACCCAGCGACCGCCAATCGCCGTAATCCACGATCAGCGCCGCACCGCCGTGATCGGCGATCCGCTGGCCGATGGCCTGCGCGATCACCGGCAGACCCGGCGCCAGCTCGACGACATCGCCCTCGCCGGTATCTGCCAGCCGATGGGCCAGCGCCGGAACCGCCGTCGGTTCGGTCCGCCCCAGCACCAGCGCGCCGTCGCGGGCGCCGACCCGACGCTCGCACCAGCCCGCACCTTGGCGTTCGAACTGCCGCACCGGCAGCGCGTCGAAGAATTCGTTCGCGACCAGCCAGAGCGGTGCCTGCGGTAGCGCATCGACATGGTCGGCCCAGGCCACCGCATGGCCTTGCAACGCCGCCTTCTGCCGGTCGCGCAGCAGCGGCGATGCCTCGACCAGCATGACCTGCGCGGCCTCGAGAAAGCCCGGCACGCGGCGTCCGGCCCGCAGGATATCCGCCATCAACGTGCCCCGCCCCGGCCCCAGCTCGGCCAGGGTGAACGCCGGCCGCCCCTGATCGATCCAGGCCTGCGCCAGCGCCAGGCCGATGAGTTCGCCGAACATCTGGCTGATCTCGGGCGCGGTGGTGAAATCGCCCGCCGCCCCCAGCGGATCGCGCGCGGTATAGACCCCGTGATCGGGGTGCATCAGGCAGGTGGCCATGTAGTCGGCCAGTGAAATCGGCCCCTCGGCCGCGATGCGCTCCAGAAGGATCGGCGCAAGTGCACTCATGCCGGGCGTTTCCGCAGCACCAACCAGAGCCCCACGACGATCATCGGCAGCGACAGAAGCTGCCCCATGGTCAGCCCCCAGCCGCCGACGTGCCAGGCCAGCCCCAGCGGGTTGCCCGGGCTGACGAATTGTTCATCCGGCTGGCGAAAGAATTCGACAAAGAAACGCGCCGCGCCGTAACCGGCAAAGAACATCGCGGCAATCCGCCCCGGCGTCTTGAGCCAGCCGCGCGCCAGCGCCAGCCAGAGCAGCAGCACGCCAAGCAGCACGCCCTCGAGCCCGGCTTCATAAAGCTGGCTCGGGTGCCGGCCGCACAGTTCGCCCGCCGGCTGGCCGCAATCCTGCGCCGCCGTGCCGGGGAAGGCCACCGCCCAGGGCAGATCGGTCGGACGGCCCCAAAGCTCGGCGTTCACGAAATTCGCCAACCGGCCGAAGAGCAGCCCCGGCCAGGTGCCCAGCGCCATCATGTCGGCCATCGGCAGGCGTTCAACATTGTTGCGGGCGCTCCAGATCCAGGCCGCGAGGATGACCCCGAGAAGCCCGCCATGGAAGGACATGCCGCCCTGCCAGATCATCAGGATCTCGCCCGGATTGGCGAGGTAGTAGCCCGGCTGATAGAACAGCACAAAGCCCAGCCGCCCGCCCAGGATGATGCCGAGGATGATCCAGGTCATCAGGTCCTCGAGCTGCGCCGGCGTCATCGGCGGGCTGTCGTTGCGCCACAGCGTCGGGCGTTTCAGCAGCCGCACAGCCAGCACCCAGCCAAGCACGATCCCGGCGATATAGGCCAGCGCATACCAGCGCAGAGCAAAGCTCATGCCAAAGAGATCGACCGAGAAGATCTCGGGGCTGAGCGGGGGGAATGGGATGACCGATGACATGACGCTCCTTTGCCTTTCGCTTTTGCCGAGGTCAACCTTGTCGCCCGCCTCCGGGGCCGCCATATAGTAACCAAATGTAACGGAGAGACCCCATGCAGAGCCGGAACAAGGTATTCGACGACCTGTCGCAACTGATGACTAACGCAATGGGCGTGGCTCAGGGCGCCAGGACCGAGGCGGAAACCGCGATGAAATCGATGATGGACCGCTGGCTGGCGGATCGCGATTTTGTGACCCGCGAAGAGTTCGATGCGGTGCGCGGCATGGCCCAGAAGGCCCGCGAGGAAAACGAGCTGCTCAAGGCGCGGCTCGACAAGCTCGAGCGCAAGGACGGCTGACGACGTCCTGTCAGACAATCGAAGTGCGGAGGCCGGGCCAATCGCCCGGCCTTTTTCTTTGCAACCGGCGCGCTAGCTATCGAACAGAGCCGGCTGTCTGTTTGCATCACGGCTGCACAACAAATAGGCTCTGCGGCGCAGCGCAGGGCCACTTGGCCCGTGCTGGCCGAAGGCGCCAACCAGGTTCCCGGTGATCCAAGACAAACACCGCGCAACACGGAGGGAAGAAAATGTTCAAGAAAATCATGGTGCCCGTCGACCTGACGCACCGCGAAAAGCTGACGCATTCGCTTCAATGTGCGGCCGATCTCGCCAAGCTCTACGAGGCCAGCCTGGTTTATGTCGGAGTAACCTCCGGCGTACCGTCCTCGGTGGCGCACAACCCGGCGGAATACCAAGAAAAACTCGCCGACTTTGCCAAAGACAAGGCGGCATCGCTTGGGATCTCTTCCGAGGCACACACAAAAATGGCGCATGACCCGGCGACCGAGATCGACGACGCGCTGCTCGAGGCCGCCGAAGAGATCGGCGCCGACCTCATCGTGATGCAAAGCCATGTGCCCGGACTGATGGAATACGTCTGGCCTTCGAACGGCGGCAAGGTCGCCGAACACGCGAAATGCTCGGTCCTGCTGGTGCGCGGCTGATCCGCTCAGCCCGGCCCCGGCCCGGAACCGACACTACAAGGGGACTGTCCAATGACAGACATAAACACCGATCAGGGTATCCCCGCGCCAGAGGGCGCGGCGGATATCATCGAAACCGATTACGAGATCGGGCAGGACAATATCGAGACCAAAATGGGCCCGATCGGCCTCGATATCCACAATCCTGTCTTTCTGATCTCGGGCCTCTCCATCGTCGCCTTTGTGGCCTACGCCCTGGTGGCGCCGGGTCAGGCCGGTGAGTTCTTTGGCTGGCTGCGCCCGGCGCTGACCTCCAACTTCGACTGGTTCTTCCTCTGGTCGGCCAATATCTTCGTGCTTTTCTGCCTGTTCCTGATCGTCTCGCCCTGGGGCTCGGTGCGGCTTGGCGGCCGGGACGCCACGCCCGATTATGGCTATCCGGGATGGTTCGCCATGCTCTTTGCCGCCGGCATGGGCATCGGCCTGATGTTCTTTGGCGTGCTCGAGCCGGTCTATTACTTCGGCACCCCCTGGGGCGACGAGCCGCTGGGCGTGGTGCGGCCCTTTACCGAGGACGGCGCCCTGATCGAGGAAAACGTCGCCGAAGCGCGCCGCATGGCCCTGGCCGCCACCTCCTATCACTGGGCACTGCACCCCTGGGCAATCTATGCCGTGGTGGCGCTGGCCCTGGCGCTCTTTACCTACAACAAGGGCCTGCCGCTCACCATCCGCTCGGCCTTCTACCCGATCTTTGGCGAACGGGTCTGGGGCTGGACCGGCCATATCATCGACACCCTGGCCGTCTTTGCCACGCTCTTCGGCCTCGCCACCTCGCTGGGCTTTGGCGCGCAGCAGGCGAACGCCGGGCTGGAATATGTCTACGGCCTGCCCAACAGCATCACCGTGCAGGTGATCCTGATCATCGCGATCACCGCGGTGGCGCTGATCTCGGTGCTGCGCGGGCTTGACGGCGGCGTCAAGGTGCTCTCCGAGATCAACATGGTGATTGCCCTGCTGCTGCTGGTCTTTGTGCTTGTCGCAGCCGGCGCCGGCACCATCCTGTCGGAATTCGGCCGTGGCATCCTCGCCTATTTCCAGGAGGTCATTCCGCTGTCCAACCCGCATGGCCGTGAAGACACCGGCTACATGCAGGGCTGGACCGCCTTCTACTGGGCCTGGTGGATTTCCTGGTCCCCCTTCGTCGGCATGTTCATCGCCCGGGTCAGCCGTGGCCGCACGGTGCGCGAATTCGTCACCTGTGTGCTGATCATCCCGTCTTTCGTCTGCCTTCTGTGGATGGCGGTGTTCGGCGGCGCGGCCATCGAACAGGTCATCGCCGACCCCGCGGGCAGCGCCGTCAAGGCGCAGGTGATCGACAGCTACAACCCGCCCCTGTCGCTGTTTGCGATGCTCGAAGGCCTGCCCTTTGCCGCCATTACCTCGACCATCGGCATCATTCTGGTGATCGTCTTCTTCGTCACCTCGTCCGACAGCGGCTCGCTGGTGATCGATACGATCACCGCCGGCGGCAAGGTCGATGCGCCGATGCCGCAACGGGTGTTCTGGTGCACCTTCGAAGGGCTGGTGGCGATTGCGCTGCTGATCGGCGGCGGGCTCGGCGCGCTTCAGGCGATGGTGATCTCGACCGGGTTGCCCTTCACGGTGATCCTGCTGCTGATCTGCGTGGCCATCATCAAGGGCCTGAGAGCCGAACCGCGCGGCTGATCGCCGCCTGTTGCAAGCCCCGGCGTGACCGGGGCCGATGCGCCCCCGCAGGAACCTGCGGGGGCGTTCTTGTTTCCGCGTCGAAATCCGCGACACACCGCGCAGGCCGGGGTTATCAACACCGACAGGTCAGTCTGTGCATTCTTTTAGTACCCAATGGCATTCCATCCACAACTTATTGCGGGTGTCACCGAAATATCGCTTTACTTGAGACAGGCCTCCCGTCACCATATCAAGTAGGGGCAGCGGAAAAGCCCACCGCCCCTAGAGCAGGCACCTAGCGCTTGGGGCGCTGCCACCCCCTCGCGCTACCAAAACAAAGAGGTGGCGCATGGCACTTTCCGAGCAATACCTGGAGGACGATCTCCACCCGATCGACATCGTCGAACATATCGCCGACCACAACGATTGGGATTTCGACCGCATCCACGATGACCAGATCGCCATGGCGGTCGAAGGCCAGTGGCGGACCTATTCCATCACCCTGGCCTGGTCGGCCTATGACGAGACGCTGCGGCTGATTTGCAGCTTCGAGATGGAGCCGCCCGAGGACAAGACCCCGCAGCTTTGCGAGGCGATCAACGCGATCAACGACCAATGCTGGGCCGGCGCCTTCACCTGGTGGGGCGAGAACCAGCTGATGGTCTATCGCTACGGCTTGGTACTGGCCGGCGGACAGGTCGCCAGCCCGGAACAGATCGACACGATGATCAGCGCCGCGGTGATGAGCGCCGAGCGCTATTACCCGGCCCTGCAACTGGTGGTCTGGGGTGATCGCAGCCCGAAAGAGGCGCTTCAGGTTGCCATTGCAGAGGCCTACGGCCGCGCGTAACACTCGCCCCCGAATGCAAGGACAGGAGGGGGCAATGACCTCAGAGGATCTGGCCGAACGCGGCTTGGTGTTGTTGGGCTGCGGCAAGATGGGATCGGCGATGCTGCAAGGGTGGCTGACCGATGGCCTGCCCGCCACGTCGGTGCATGTGATCGATCCCTATCCGTCCGACTGGTTGCAGGCCCAGGGCGTCCATATCAACGCCGAGCTGCCCGCCGCACCCGCCATCGTGCTGATCGCCGTCAAGCCGCAGATGATGGGCGACGCCCTGCCCGCGATCAAGGCCATGGCCACCGGCAAGACGCTGTTTGTCTCGGTCGCCGCAGGCGTCACCCTGGCGACCTATGAAGAGATGCTGGGCGCCGACAATCCGATCATCCGCGCCATGCCCAACACCCCTGCCGCCGTCGGTCGCGGCATCACCGCGCTGATCGGCAACCGCAAGGTCTCCGAAGCGCAGATGGTCCTGGCCGAAAGCCTGTTGCAGGCGGTGGGTCAGACCGTGCGGCTCGACGACGAAGGCCAGATGGACGCGGTGACCGGCGTCTCCGGCTCCGGTCCGGCCTATGTCTTTCACCTGATCGAGACTCTGGCCGCCGCCGGCGAGGCCCAGGGCCTGCCGGCCGAGCTGGCGATGAAACTGGCGCGCGCCACGGTCGGCGGTGCCGGCGTGCTGGCCGAAGCGGCCGAGGAAAGCCCGGCACAGCTGCGCAAGAACGTGACCTCGCCCAATGGTACCACCCAGGCCGCGCTCGAGGTGCTGATGGACGCAGAGACCGGTTTTCCGCCCTTGCTCGCGCGCGCCGTCGCGGCAGCAACCACCCGTTCGAAGGAGTTGAGCGATGGCTGAAATCAGTTTCGACGATTTCCTCAAGGTCGACATCCGCGCCGGCACCGTGCTGCGCGCCGAACCCTTTCCCGAGGCGCGCAAGCCGGCGTTCAAGCTCTGGATCGATTTCGGCCCCGAGATCGGCGAAAAGAAGACCTCGGCGCAGATCACCGATCATTACGCGCCGGACGCCCTCGTCGGGCGGCAGGTCATGGCGGTGGTCAACTTCCCGCCGCGCCAGATCGGGCCTTTCATGTCCGAGGTGCTGACCCTCGGTCTCAGCGACGACACCGGCGGCATCATCCTGCTCGCCCCCGACCAACCGGTCGCCAACGGCCAGCGGATGCACTGAGCTCAGAGGCGCCACCGCCCCGGCCTTGGCGCCGGGGCCTCACGGCGGCGGCCCGGAAGGCGGATGAGGGATGAGGCCCCGGATCAGGTCCGGGGCGGGAAGCAGCGTAGGGCGGCGTCTCAGCGCGCCTTGACCACCTGCAACAGCGGCATCACGTCCGACATGTCCGGCCCGCGCTCCATGCCGGTCAGCGCCTTGCGGAGCGGCATGAAGAGCCCCCGGCCCTTGCGCCCGGTGGCGGCTTTCACCGCGCCGGTCCAGTCGCCCCAGGTCTCGCCGTCGAACGGGCCCTCGGGCAGCAGCGCCATGGCCTCGGCCACAAAGGCCGCGTCTTCCTCGGCGATCACCGGCTCGGCGCCGTCGCGGAACATCTCCCACCAGGCTTTCAGCTCGCCCTTGGTCGAGATATTCTCCCGCGTCACCGTCCAGAAGCGCTCGGCCAGGGCATCGGGCACGCCCAGCGCCCGGATGTCTTCGGCGACATCGGCATAGGCCAGCGTCTGAAGGAACCGGCCGGTCAGCGGATAGAGGTCCTGCTCGTCGAACTTGGTCGGCGCCGAGCCGAATTTCGACAGGTCGAAGCCCTCGATCAGCTCGGCCATCTCGGTGCGAAGCTCCACCGGGTCGGAGGAGCCCAGCCGCGCCATCAGCGACAGCAGCGCCATCGGCTCCACCCCGCGCGCGCGCAGGTCACGCAGGCTCAGCGTGCCGAGACGTTTCGACAGCGCCTCGCCCTGCGGCCCGGTCAGAAGCGAATGGTGGGCGAACTCCGGCGGCGTGCCGCCCAGCGCCTCGATGATCTGGATCTGCGTCGCGGTATTGGTCACATGGTCCGAACCGCGCACCACATGGGTCACCCCCATCTCGGTGTCATCCACCACCGACGCCAGGGTATAGAGCATCTGCCCGTCCTGCCGGATCAGCACCGGGTCCGAGACCGAGGCGGCATCGATCGAGATCGGCCCGAGAATGCCGTCGGTCCATTCGATCCGTTCCTGATCGAGCTTGAAGCGCCAGACCCCCTGGCCGCGCTCTTCCCTCAGCCGGTCCCTGTCGGTCTCCGACAGCGCCAGCGCCGCGCGGTCATAGACCGGCGGCTTGCCCATGTTGAGCTGTTTCTTGCGCTTGAGGTCGAGTTCGGTGGGCGTCTCGAACGCCTCGTAGAACCGGCCTTTCTGGCGCAGCGTCTCGGCGGCGGCCTCGTAGCGGTCAAGCCGTTCGGATTGCCGTTCCACCCGGTCCCAGGTCAGGCCCAGCCATTCCAGATCCTGCTTGATGGCGTCGACATATTCCTCTTTCGAGCGCTCGGGATCGGTGTCGTCGATGCGCAGGATGAAGGTGCCGCCAGCCTTGCGCGCGATCAGCCAGTTGAACAGCGCGGTGCGCAGGTTGCCGATGTGGATATAGCCGGTGGGCGACGGGGCGAAACGGGTGGTGGTCATGGGGGTCTCCTGTTGGCTGAGCCTTTCCCATGATCCGCCGCGCTTGTCCAGCTTTCCCGCCCGCGCCACACCGCCCCCGGGAGGAACAGGTCAGCCGCGCAGCCATCCCGCCTCAGGTTGTCTCAGCTCGGCTCCACCGGCCAATGCCCCTGTAGATCCCGCAGCCCGGCGCCGATCAGTTCGCCCAGGACCGCCAAGTCGATATCCGCCAGCTTGTTGACATAGAGGCAGGAAACCCCGGTCCTGTGCTTGCCCAGCCGCGCCAGGATGTCGCCGAAATCGGCATAACCCGGCATGATGTAGATCGACAGGGCGGTCTTGCGCGGGGCAAAGCCGGTGGCCAGGAAATCGCCCGCGCGGCCGCTGTCGTAGACATAGTGGTAGCGGCCATAGCCGATGATGCTCGCGCCCCACATCTGCGGCTGAAAACCGGTCACCTCGCGAAACAGCGCATCCAGCGCCCGGGCATCGGCGCGCCGGCGCTCCGGGTGCACCTTTGCCAGAAATTCGCGCACCGAGGCGCCGGTCGGTTGCGTCTTGTTCTCGGCCTTGGCCATTCCGCCTCCCTTCCCGTCACGAAGCCGTGAGCGACGAAATAAGTTTTGCACAACGTGTTACATCTGTCCGCATATTACAGGGAGATATTGCATGACACCGAAACTGACCCGACGCGGCCTGCTGGCTTCGGCCGCCGCGACCCCTCTGGCCGGGCTTGCCGCCACAGGTGCCCGGGCGCAGACCGCGCAGCAGGGCATCAACACGGTTGATTTTCGCCGCGTGAAGCTGGGCGATTTCGAGGTGACGACGCTGCTTGCAGGCACCCGCGCCGTCCCCGATCCGCAGACCATCTTTGGCCTAAACGCCAGCGAAGAGGAGTTTGCCGCCGCCTCCGAGGCCGCCCATATCCCCACAGATCAGGCGCAGTTCTTCTTTACCCCGACGCTGGTCAACACCGGCAGCGAACTGGTGCTCTTCGACACCGGGCTGAACCCCGCCGGCATCACCGCCGCGCTCGAGGCCGCCGGCCATGCGCCCGGGGACGTCGACGTGGTTGTCATCACCCACATGCATGGCGACCACATCGGCGGGCTGGCCGATGACAGCGGGACCGCCACCTTTGGCAATGCGCGTTACGTCACCGGCGCCACCGAATTCGACCATTGGTCGAATGCCGGCAACGAGGGTTTCGAGGCCAAGGTGCGGCCGCTGGCCGAGCAGATGGAGATGATCTCGGGCGGCGACAGCGTGGCCTCCGGCATCGAGGCGATCGAGGCCTTCGGCCATACCCCCGGCCATATGGTCTATCGGCTGGAAAGCGGCGGGCAGAGCCTGATTGTCGCCGCCGATTTCGCCAACCACTACGTCTGGTCGCTGGCCTATCCCGACTGGGAAGTGCGTTTCGACATGGACAAATCCGCCGCCGCCGCGTCCCGCAAGGAGCTGCTCGGGATGATGGCCGCCGACAAGCTGCCCTTCATCGGCTACCACATGCCCTTCCCGGCCATCGGCTATGTCGACATGCGCGACAGCGGCTATCACTACACGCCGATGAGCTATCAGCTGATGCTCTGAGCCTGCCTTGCGACGTCATGGGCCGGCCTGACGAAAGGCCGGCCTGCATTGCCTTGGGCCCGCCTAGCGAAAGGCCGGCCCGTGCGCCCAGATGGTCAGCGACTGCCGCGCGCCGCGGGTCACCGGCGTTACCCGGTGCAGCAGGAAGGCGGGAAACAGCGTCGCTGTCCCGCAGGTCCGGTTGGCCGCCACTACATTGGCCGATGGCATCACCTCGAGCGTACCGCCGTCGTAGGCCTCGGCCCCGGCCAATTGCACCACCATGGTCAGCTTGCGCCGCGCCGCGACCGGGCCGTCGCCGATATCCGCATGCCAGTCGAAATGACCTTCGCGCTCGGCGCCATATCGCGCCACCTGTGCGCTTTCGGCGAAATCCTGGAGATCGAAGCCAAAGACATCGCGGTTGGCGCTGCGCACCACATCGATGATGCGGTCCATCACCCATTCGGCGCCCGCCACCTCGTCGAGCCAGACCAGATCGGCGCGCCGCAGATTGTGATCGCGGGTCTGCCCCACGAGCCGCGCATCGCGCGCGTCGGCCGAAGCCGCGAGGGCCACGATTTCATTGCATTCGGCGGGCGAAAAGGCGCCCGCCACCTGATGGACTGCGATCATGTCGGCCTTCCGTTTACGGATCAGCGGTCGCCTTGCCCGGAATTTTCCCGGCCTGCGCCGCAAATTGCGACGCGGCGGGCGGAAAACGACAGAAATTTGCCCGCCAAGGGCTGGAAAACGCCGCCGGAGAATGAGACTGTGAGCGCTAACTGCGGCATGCCGCGCGCCCTTCGGAACCGAGATGCAGACCAATATCCTCACCATCACCCTCAACCCCGCCGTCGATTTCGCCACCTCGGCGCCGCGGGTCTATCCCGAGCACAAGCTGCGCTGCACCGATCCCAGCATCGATCCCGGCGGCGGCGGCATCAACGTCGCCCGCGCGGTGCAGATGCTGGGTGGCCATGCCACCGCGCTGATCGCCATTGGCGGCGCCACCGGCGCGCAGCTCCTGCAACTGCTGGCGCTCGAGGGCGTGCCGACCGTGGCCTTTCAGGGCCCGGGCGAGACACGGCTGAGCTTTTCGGTCACCGACCAAGCGGACAACCAGCAATACCGCTTTGTCCTGCCCGGCGACCCCTGGGGCGAGGAAGACGTCGCGCGGGGCCTTCGCAGCATCGACCAGGCGGCGGCGGACAATACGCTGGTTGTGCTGTCGGGCTCGCAGCCGCCCGGCGTGGCCAAGGAATTCCCCTCGATCCTCGCCGCCCATATCAAGGGCCGCAATGCGCAGATCATCGTCGACACCTCGGGCCCGGCGCTATTTCAGCTCGCGCGCGAACCGCATGAGACGATCTTTGCCCTGCGCATGGACGGGCCGGAGGCCGAGGAATTGGCCGGCCGTTCGCTGCCGACCCGGGAAGACAGCGCCGAATTCGCCCGCACCCTGGTCGAGCGCGGCGTGGCCAAGAACGTCATCGTGGCGCGCGGCGCCGATGGCTCGGTGCTGTCCAGCGCCGACGGCGCCTGGCACGCGGTGGGCCCCAGGATCGAAGTGGTGAGCAAGGTCGGCGCCGGCGACAGCTTTGTCGGCGCCTTCGCGCTGGCGCTGGCGCGGGGCGAGCCGGTAGCCGATTGCCTCAAGGTCGGCGTCGTGGCGGCCGGGGCGGCCTGCACGACGCTGGGCACGCGGCTCTGTGAAAAGGCCACCGTCGACGCGCTTCTGCCGGACGCGGTGCTGACCCGGCTGTGAGCCCTGACGCAGAAACCTTTGAGCGGCTGGCGGCAGAGGCGATCGACGCCCTGCCGGCGCCTTTCGACAGGGCGGCGCAGGCGGTCATCGTGCAGGTCGTCGACTGGCCCCCCGACGAGATGCTGCGCGCCATGGGCATGCACGACCCGCTCGAGCTGACCGGGCTTTACGAGGGCATCCCGCTCACCGAGAAGTCGAGCTTCGACCAGCCGCTGACACCCGACATGATCTGGCTGTTCCGCGAACCGATCCTCGCCGAATGGCGTGACCGGGGCAACGAGGAGCTTGGCGATCTGGTGCGTCACGTTCTGGTGCACGAGCTCGCACATCATTTCGGCTGGTCAGACGACGATATCGCCTTAATTGACAGGTGGTGGGAGTGAGCGGCACTTCCGAAAGATCGTGAGGTGAAGGATGACGCGCGTGCTGGTTTTTATGATGTTTCTGCTGCTGCCGGTCGTGGCGCAGGCCCAGGAGCGGATGCTGGTGATCGGCGATTCCATCCTCGCCTGGAACCGGCTCAACGGCAATTCCATCCCGCAGATCCTCGACCGGATGCCGCAGTATCAGGTGACCAGCCGCGCCTTTCCGGGGGCGGCCTTTTCGCATTCCGGCAACCTGCGCAGCATGCTCCAGCGCGAGATCCGGGCGCAATTGCCACGTGGCCAATGGGATGTGATCCTGCTCAATGGCGGGGCCAATGATCTGGCGCGGGAATGCGACTGCACCCGATGCGCCACGACGCTCGACCGCATGGTCAGCGCCGACGGGGCGCGCGGCGAGGTGCCGGCCTTTCTCGACCGGCTGCGGTCGCGGGCACAGCGCGTGGTGTGGATGGATTATTACCCCGGATCGGTGCGCGGCGGGCCGTTTGCCGCCTGTACCGACGAACTGGCGGAATATCAGACGCGGCTGTCCCGCGCCGCCGGGCGGCGGCCCTGGGTGACCTTTGTCGACGCCGGCGATGTCTATGACCCGCGCGATCTGTCTCTGTATTCGCGTGATCTGGTGCATCCGACACCCAGAGGCGGCGCGCGCATCGCCGGGCTGATCGCCCGGGCGCTGGCCCGCTGAGGCCGCGCCCGAGCGGGATTACGACGGGTCGCGCCAGCCGTTGACCACCGGATAGCGCCGATCGAGCCAGAAGGCACGTTTGCTCAGCCGCGTGCCCGGCGCCGCCTGGAACCGCTTGTATTCACTGATATAGAGCAGGTGCTCCACCTTCTTGGCCGTGGCCCGGTCAAACCCCGCCGCGACGCAATCCTCGATCGAACCGTCCTGATCGACAAGGATCGTCAGCAGCGCGTCGAGCTCGGGGTAATCGGGCAGCGAATCGCTGTCCTTCTGGTCCGCGCGCAGCTCGGCCGAGGGCGGCTTGTCGATGATCGACACCGGGATAACCGCGGCCCCGGGCCCCTTCATCCAGTCGCGGTGGTTGGCGTTGCGCCAGCGGCATTGCTCGAACACCCGGGTCTTGTAGAGATCCTTGATCGGGTTGTAGCCGCCCGCCATGTCGCCATAGATCGTGGCATAGCCCACCGCGACCTCGGATTTGTTGCCGGTCGTCAGCAGCATCTCGCCGAACTTGTTCGAAAGGGCCATCAGCAGCAGCCCGCGCAGCCGCGACTGGATGTTTTCCTCGGTCAGCCCCGCTTCCGTGCCTTCGAAGAGCGGCGCCAGCGTGTTGGTGATCGCCGTCCGCCCCTCGGTGATCGGCACGAAATCGTAGCGGCAGCCCAGCCGTTCGGCCAGCGCCTTGGCATCGTCGAGCGAGCCCTGCGACGTATATTCCGACGGCAGCATCACGCAGCGCACGTTCTCCGGCCCCAGGGCATCCGCCGCGATGGTCGCCACCAGCGCCGAGTCGATGCCGCCCGACAGCCCCAGCAGCACCTTCTTGAAGCCGGTCTTGCGCAGATAGTCGCGCAGCGCCAGCACCATGCAATAGTAATCCTGCTCCCATTCGCCCGGATGCTGCGCCACCTCGGCCGGCACGATGCGCCAGCCGTCCGCCCCACGCGCAAGATCGACATGTGCCAGACCGGCCTCGAATACCGGCATCTGAAACGCAATCTCGCCATGCGGGTTGATCCCGAAGGTGCCACCGTCGAAGACCTGATCGTCCTGTCCGCCGACACAGTTGAGATAGATCAGCGGCAGCCCGGTCTCGACCACCCGGCCCACCGCATGGCTCAGCCGCACGTCGAATTTGCCGCGGTAATAGGGCGAGCCATTGGGCACCAGCAGAAACTCGGCACCGGTCTCGGCATGGGTCTCGGCCACATCCGGATACCAGGCGTCCTCGCAGATCGGGCTGCCGATGCGGATCGGCCCCAGCGCATAAGGCCCGCCCATGGGCCCGGTGTCAAAGATCCGCTTTTCGTCGAACACCGTCTCATTGGGCAGATGATGCTTGAGCTGGGTTGCGACGATCTCGCCGCCCTTGCAGATCAGATAGGCGTTGAAGAGCTCGGCGCCCTCGACCCAGGGCGCGCCCATGGCGATGGCCGGCCCATCGGCGCAATCCCGCGCCAGCGCCCGCACGGCCTCGATGGCGGCGGTGTGAAAGGCCGGCTTCATCACCAGATCCTGCGCATTGTAGCCGGTGATGAACATCTCGGGGAAGGCCACCAGATCGGCGCCCGCGGATTTGCCCGCCGCCCAGGCATCGCGCGCCAGCGCGGCATTGCCCGCGATATCGCCCACGGTCGGGTTGAGCTGTGCCAGCGTGATGCGGAATGTGTCGGCCATGTCCTGCCCCTTCGGTGTCATGCCTTCCCTTACCAGATCGACCGGCAGGGAAAAGACCTGCCACCGCCGGACCCCGGCAAAACCGCCCGCAGCGCTCTGCCACCGGCGCGAACGCGCAAACTTCGGGCGCCGCCCCCCCCTGCCCGGCCGGCCCGCCCTGCCCGGCGCGGCGCCGCCGTGGTGGCGGCCCGCTGGCACGCCGGCCACCACTTCGTGAACAAACCCGTCAGATCAACCGCCTGCGATCAAAAGGCATTGTCTGCACTGGCCTGCTCCATTACCGTCCTCGGAAAGGACAGACCGGGGGCAAGTGGGGCCACATGAAGCAATCCATCCGCATCGCAGGCGTGACACTGGCACTTCTGGCCGCCTTGCCGGCCCTGTCACAGGATGGCGAGGTGCTGACCAAGCAATATGACGACGGCGGCGTCTACGAAGGCACCTTCCGCGACGGGCTTCAGCATGGCGAAGGCAGCTACCGGCTGCCCAACGGCTATGAATACCGTGGCGAATGGGTGGCGGGCGAGATCAAGGGCAAAGGCGTGGCGCGCTTTCCCAACGGGTCGATCTATGAAGGTGAGTTTGCCAAGGGCAAGCCGCATGGGGTGGGCAAGATCACCTTTACCGACGGCGGCACCTATGAAGGCACATGGGCCGATGGCGAGATCACCGGCCAGGGCGTGGCGATCTATGCCAATGGCGTGCGCTACGAGGGCAGTTTCCGCAACGCCATGCACCACGGGCGCGGCGTGATGACCAGCCCCGGCGGCTATGTCTACGACGGCGACTGGGTCAATGGCGTCAAGGAAGGCAATGCCACGATCTCCTATCCCGACGGCTCGACCTACGAGGGCCGGGTCTCGGACGGGCAGCGCGACGGCCAGGGCAAGCTGGTGATGATCGACGGTCTGATCTACGAGGGGCTCTGGCGCGAAGGCCAGATCTCGGGCGAAGGCAAGCTAATCCAGCCCAACGGCGATATCTACGAAGGCGAGCTGGTGGCCGGCCGCCGCGAGGGCCAGGGCCGGGTGACCTATGCCAATGGCGACGTCTACGAAGGCAGCTTCCGCGACGACCAGCGCAACGGCAAGGGCGTGTTCACCGGTGAGGACGGCTATCGCTACGAAGGCGACTGGCAGGACGGCAAGATCCAGGGCGTGGGCACCGTGACCTATCCCGACGGCTCGATCTATGTCGGCCAGTTCCGCAACGATCTGGCGCATGGCCAGGGCAATATCACCTATCCCGACGGTTCCACCTACGAGGGCCAGTGGGTCGATGGCGTGATCGAGGGCGAGGGCCGGGCCACCTATCCCAACGGCCTGGTCTATGAAGGCGGCTTCCAGAACGCGCGCAACCATGGCTACGGCGTGATGACCTATGCCGACGGCTACCGCTACGAAGGCGAATGGGAACGCGGCCGGCGGCATGGCAAGGGCACCGCCACCTATCCCGACGGCACGGTCTATATCGGCCAGTTCGAAGACGGCCAGCGCCACGGTGAAGGCGAGATCTCGATGCCCGACGGCTTCAAATACATCGGCGACTGGAAGAACGGCGAGATCTCCGGCGAGGGCGTGGCGACCTATGCCAATGGCGATGTCTACGAGGGCACCTTCGTGGCCGGCAAGCGCCAGGGCGAGGGCACCATGCGGTATGCCGCCGGTCAGGAGGCCAGCGGCGAATGGAAGAACGGCGCCTTGATGCAGGCGGACGAGCCGGAGCCTGCGGCAGAAGAGAGCGCCGAGGACACACCGGACGCGCCCGCCGCGGAGTGATCTGCCGCGCCTCCGGGGCCGTCCGCTCGAACCCCGGAGCGCCGCCAATTCCCGCGGTCGCGCCGATCAACGGCGCGCATGAGCGCATTTTGTCCGTCCTCGGCGGGCAAAATAGGCCGCCCGGCCGGCCAAACCCGGCAAAAAGACACTTTTCATTCGGAAACACCCGCGTATAGTCGCCTCATGTTGACCCGAGGCCATATCCCGACCCTGTCCCGCGCCCCCGGCGCGGCGCTGTCGCGCGGCCTGCTTCTCCTAATCCGCCTCTGAGCGTGCCGTCAGGCGCGACCGCTCAGAGGAGGCCCGTTCGCGCCCGAACCCCGGAGAAGATTTTTCAAGAGACGTGACCATGACCCAGACAGACAGAAACCGCGTGTTGATCTTCGACACGACCCTTCGCGATGGCGAGCAGAGCCCCGGCGCGACGATGACCCATTCGGAAAAGCTCGAGATAGCCGAACTGCTCGACGATATGGGCGTCGACATCATCGAGGCCGGCTTTCCGATCGCCTCCGAAGGCGATTTCGCCGCTGTTTCGGAGATCGCCCAGCGCTCGAAAAACGCGGTGATCTGCGGCCTCGCCCGGGCGCAGCTGCCCGACATCGACCGCTGTTTCGAAGCGGTGAAACAGGCCGCCCGGCCGCGTATCCACACCTTTATCGGCACCTCGCCGCTGCACCGCGCCATTCCCAACCTGTCGATGGATGAAATGGCCGAGCGCATCGAGCAGACGGTGAGCCATGCCCGCAACCTGACCGACAATGTGCAGTGGTCGCCGATGGATGCGACGCGCACCGAGTGGGATTACCTCTGCCGGGTGATCGAGATCGCCATCAAGGCCGGCGCCACCACGATCAACATCCCCGACACCGTGGGCTATACCGCGCCGCGCGAAAGCGCCGAGCTGATCCGCCGGCTGATCGAGACGGTGCCCGGCGCCGACGAGGTGGTCTTTGCCACGCATTGCCACAACGATCTTGGCATGGCGACGGCCAATTCGCTGGCCGCGGTCGAGGCCGGGGCGCGTCAGATCGAATGCACGATCAACGGGCTGGGCGAACGCGCCGGCAATACCGCGCTGGAAGAAGTTGTCATGGCGATGAAGGTCAGGAATGACATCATGCCGTTCCAGACCGGCATCGACAGCCGCAAGATCATGCATATCTCGCGCCGTGTCGCCACCGTCTCGGGCTTCAACGTCCAGTTCAACAAGGCCATCGTCGGCAAGAACGCCTTTGCCCATGAGAGCGGCATCCACCAGGACGGCATGCTCAAGAACGCCGAGACCTTCGAGATCATGCGCCCCGAGGATGTGGGCCTTTCGGGCACCTCGCTGCCGCTTGGCAAGCACTCGGGCCGCGCCGCCTTGCGCGCCAAGCTCAAGGAGCTGGGCGTCGACGTGGGCGACAACCAGCTCAAGGACATCTTCGTGCGGTTCAAGGAGCTCGCCGACCGCAAGAAAGAGGTCTTTGACGACGATATCCTGGCACTGGTCTCGGCCACCACCGAAGGCAATGCCGATCAGTTGCAACTGGTCAACCTCAAGGTCGTCTGCGGCACCGGCGGCCCGGCGGAAGCGACGATCGAGATGGAAATCGGCGGCACGGAACACTCCGCGACCTGCCAGGGCGACGGCCCGGTCGATGCCGCCTTCAAGGCGGTGCGCGACCTGCACCCCAACACCGCGCGGCTTCAGCTTTACCAGGTGCATGCGGTGACCGAGGGCACCGATGCCCAGGCCACGGTTTCGGTCCGGCTGGAAGAGGATGGCATGATCGCCACCGGCCAGTCGGCCGATACCGATACGGTGGTGGCCTCGGTCAAGGCCTATGTGCAGGCCCTGAACCGGCTTCTGGTGCGGCGTGAAAAGCTCGGCCCCGGCGCCGATGCGCGCGAAATCAGCTACAAGGAGCTTGGCTGAGGCCGGGCGCCCGGCCCGACCTGGGGGGCCAGCCCCCCAGACCCCCCGGGATATTTCCGGCCAGAAGAAGCAGGGGGCCGGCGGCCCCGGGATCAGGCGGTCACGACCGCCCCTTCCAGGGCACCAGCACCCGCTCGGCCTTGCGCATCAGCATGTCGATGCCGAAGCCGATCACCCCGATCAGGATGATCCCCATCAGCACGATGTCGGTGAGCTGGAACTTCGAGGCCACCATGATCATCATGCCGGCGCCCTGTTCGGCGGCGACCAGCTCGGCGGCGACTACCGTCCCCCAGCAGACCCCCATCGCCACCCGCGCGCCGGTGAAGATCTCGGGCAGCGAGTTGGGCACGATCACATGTCGCATGATCTGCCATTTCGAAGCGCCCAGCGAATAGGCGGCATGCACCTTGGTGATGTTCACGCCAGAGACCCCCGACCGCGCCGCGATGGCCATGATCCAGAGCGCGGCGAGGAACAGCAGGATGATCTTGCCGGTCTCGCCGATGCCGGCCCAGATGATCACCAGCGGGATCAGCGCCAGCGGCGGCACCGGCCGCATGAATTCGACGATCGGGTCGAACCAGCCGCGGAACCAGGCCGAAAGCCCCATGGCATAGCCCAGCGGGATGCCGACCAGCGCGCCGGCGACAAAGCCCACCACCACGCGGAACAGCGAATAGCCCAGATGTTCCCAGAGCGTGCTGTCGCGGTAGCCGTCGCTGGCGATTTCGCCCAGGCGCTGCACCACCGCCTCGGGCGGCGGCAGCCAGATCGGCTCCATCTGCCAGCCCTTGGCAGGTTCGAAATTCAGCGTGCCTTTCTGCGACATGCCGACCCGGCCGAACTCGGTCAGCACCTCGCCGCCGGGCACGATGGGCTCGCCATTGACCGCCACCACCTGATGGCCTTGGTCACGGCCCTTTTCATCGTTTCGGTCGACCCGCATCAGCCCGGACCGCCAGGCGCCGATGGTATAGGCGTCGTTCTTGGCCCAGCCGTCGCCCGGATCGACCTCGGGCACCTCGGCGTCTTCGCCCACCGGATGCACCAGCACGGTGATCGTGGCCTCGTCGCGGCTGCCGTCGTCGGCCTCGGCGGTATAGGTCATCGTCGCCACGCCTTCGAACGGCCCCGGCGCATGCAGGAACCGGGGCAGCAGCGACGAGCCGGTGAAGGCGCCCCAGAGCAGAAAGATCGTCAGGATCGAGACCACGCTGGCGGTCCGGTTCGAGGTCACGGCGCTTTCGTCGCCGAAGGTCACCGTCTTGCGGGCGCTGTAGCCCTTGGCGGTCTGATCGACGATCAGCCGCACCAGAAAGAAGGAGCCCACGAAAATCGCGATATAGATCAGGAAGATGATCATTTCTCGTCCTCCGACCGGCCCATGATTTCCTCTTCCATGTCCCAGATCATGCCAAGGATCTCCTCGCGTCTTTCGGCGAATTCAGGGTGTTTCTTCACCTCGCGCAGATCCTGGCCGACGCCGAGATCGGCGAAAGGCAACCGGTATTCGCGGTGGATACGGCCCGGGCGCGGCGCCATGACAAGCAGGCGCTCGCCCAGCAACAGCGCCTCTTCGACCGAATGGGTGATCAGGATGATGGTCTTGCCGGTCTCCTTCCAGAGCTTGAGCACCAGCGATTGCATCTTTTCGCGGGTCAGCGCATCCAGCGCCCCCAGCGGCTCGTCCATCAGGATGACATCCGGGTCATTGGCCAGGCAGCGCGCCAGCGCCACCCGCTGCTGCATGCCGCCCGACAGCTCGTAGATCGCCTTTTCCTTGAAATCCTGAAGCCCGACGATATCCAGCAGGTGATCAACCTCGGCGCCGTATTCCTTTTCGCCCTGGCCTTTCATCCGCGGCCCGAAGCTCACGTTTTCGCGCACCGACATCCATTCGAAGAGCGCGCCCTGCTGGAACACCATGCCCCGTTCGGCATCGGGGCCGGTGACGTCATGGCCGTTGAGTTGTATCTCGCCCGAGGTCGGCGCCAGAAAGCCCGCGACGATGTTGAGCAACGTCGTCTTGCCACAGCCCGAAGGCCCCAGCACCGACATCAGCTCGCCTTCGGCCAGGTCCAGCGACACGTCCTTGAGCGCCTGCACGTGACTGCCGTTCGGCAGGTCGAAGCGCATCGACAGTTTTTCGATCATCAGTCCCGACATGGCCGGCCCTACTGCCCCTTATTGGTGGGGCCGCTCCCGGCGCCCTGCGGGCCTCTTTCGAAGCAAGCCGCAGGGGCACGCGGAGCGGCCCGGTCTCGTTGCCGTCAGGCTTACATGCCGCTGGCGGATTGCAGCGGTCCGGTGTTCACCGCATCTTCATAACTGTCGAGCGCGCTGTCGATCGAGCCGGCCTCGACAAAGACATCCGCCACGCCTTTCATGAACTCCTGCGCGCCGCCGCCCAACCATTTCTCGCCGAGCTGTTCGTCGACCGGCGGGAAGATGAAGGTCGAGATCGTCGACATCGTCGCCTCCTCGTCCATACCGGCATCCTTGGCGATCACCGGCAGCATCTTGTCGCGGTTGGCCTCGTCGGCCCACATCGCATTGGCCTCGGCCGTCACCTGAAGAAAGGCCGCCACGGTGTCGGAGTTCTCGGCCACCCAGGAGGCCGGGCCCGAAGTCACGTCGAAGACCAGGATGCCGAGCTCTTCCTTTTCCGCCCCGGTGAGCAGGGAATTTCCGTGCTCGAGCATGCGGCGCAGCGATCCGCCCCAGCCGCACGCCATGTCGACCGAGCCCTGGGCGATTGCCGCGGCGCCATCCGGCGGCGCCATGTCGACCACATCGAGCGAGCCGACGTCGACGCCGAAATGGCTCATCTGCTTGAGGAAACCGTAATGCGCCGCGGTGCCCAGCGGCACTGCGACCTTCTTGCCCTCGAGTTCCGCCGCGCTCATCTTGTCGATTTCAAGGTCTTCGCGCACCACGCAGTTGTCGTTCTCGGAATAGCTCACCGCCACGTCGAGGATCTGAAGATCCTGCCCGGCCGAGGTTGCCACCACGAAGGGCGGCACGCCCTGGCTGACCGACATCTGCACATCGCCCGAGGCCATCGCCGCCGACATCGCGGTGCCGGTGTCGAAGCTCACCCAGTTGACCGGCATGCCCAGCGCCTCGTCATACATGCCTTCCTGCTTGGCGTATTGGAACGGCATCGGCCATTCGAGGAAATAGCCGACCGTGATGCCCTCGCTGTGGCTGCCGGCAAAACCGGCCTGCGCCGAGGCCATCAGCGCCGCGGCGGCGACTGTCCCCATAACCCGTCGTGTGATTGTCATGTCTTCAGCTCCCGTGTTGGTCCTGCCCTTTTGCGGGCATGTGATCTGCCGGTTGGCCCGGCCACGTCGCGGGTGGCCCGGACGTGGGCACAATCCGAGCGGAAATCCTGTCAGCGATCAACGAAAAACTTTGCGCGCCGAAAGGTGCCAAAGGGCTTGCGAAAACCGGCCTGAAAAATTTCTGGCGCGAATTCAGCGTCTTGCCGGATTGGCTCTGAATTCAGCCGTTGGCGAACTTTCCATTGGACTCAAGGACTGGCCGGATGTGGCCCTATCATTCGCCGTCTTTCGCGGCTTCCTTGACAGGGACGACGGCCCGGCTTCACCGGGCCCGTCGGCCGTTGTTTCTTGACCTCGAAAACAAAAGGTGACGCCATGGATGGCACTCTGAGCGCAAATGATATCAGCCGTGTTGTCGAGGCCGACAAGGCCCACATCTGGCATCACCTGACCCAGCACAAACCCTTCGAGACCTCCGATCCGCGGATCATCATCGAGGGCAAGGGCATCCACGTCTGGGATCAGCACGGCACCCGCCTGCTTGACGCGGTTTCGGGCGGCGTCTGGACGGTCAACGTCGGCTACGGCCGCGAGCGCATTGCCAATGCGGTGCGCGACCAGCTGGTCAAGCTGAACTATTTCGCCGGCTCCGCCGGGTCCGTGCCGGGCTCGCACTTCGCCGAGGCGCTGCTCGACAAGATGCCGGGCATGAGCCGGGTCTATTACTGCAACTCCGGCTCCGAGGCCAATGAAAAGGCCTTCAAGATGATCCGCCAGATCGCCCACAAGCGCCACGGCGGCAAGAAGCACAAAATCCTCTATCGCGACCGCGATTATCACGGCACCACGATCTCCTGCCTGTCGGCCGGTGGCCAGGACGAGCGTGGCGCGCAATACGGGCCTTATACCCCCGGCTTTGTCCGGGTGCCGCATTGCCTCGAATATCGCCGCCACGAACAGGACGGCGCGCCGGTCGAGAACTATGGCGAATGGGCCGCCGACCAGATCGAACAGGTGATCCTGCGCGAAGGCCCCGATACCGTCGGCGGCCTCTGCCTCGAGCCGGTGACCGCCGGTGGCGGCGTCATCACCCCGCCCGAGGGCTACTGGCAGAAGGTTCAGGAAATCTGCCGCAAATACGACATCCTGCTGCACATCGACGAGGTGGTCTGCGGCCTGGGCCGGACCGGCGAATGGTTCGGCTATCAGCACTACGGCATCCAGCCCGACATGGTCACCATGGCCAAGGGCGTGGCCTCGGGCTATGCCGCCATCGCCTGCCTTGTCACCACCGAGGATGTCTTTTCCCTCTTCAAGTCGAACGCCGCCGATCCGCTCGACTATTTCCGCGATATCTCGACCTTTGGCGGCTGCACCGCCGGGCCGGCGGCGGCGCTGGAAAACATGGCGATCATCGAAGAGGAAGGCCTGCTGGCCAATACCACCGCCATGGGCATGCATATGTTCGAGGCGCTGAGCGAGCTTGCCGACCGTCACCCGGTGATCGGCCAGGTCCGCGGCAAGGGGCTGTTCCTCGGCGCCGAACTGGTCGCCGACCGCGACAGCCGGCAGCCGGTGCCGGAGGCGCAGGTCGGGGCCGTGGTGGCCGATTGCGGCCGTCAGGGCGTGATCATCGGCGCCACCAACCGGTCGGTGCCGGGCTACAACAACACCCTGTGTTTCAGCCCCGCGCTGATCGCCAGCAAGGACAACATCGACGAGATCGTCAGCGCCGTCGACCAGGCCCTGACCCGCGTCTTCGCCGGCTGATCCGGCGCCCCGGGGAAGTCCCTCTCCGGTCTCCTGCTCCCCGGCCGGGACGGTTCGGCACGATCCCCGTCCTGGCTTCTCTTGGCCCGTAAATATTCCTGGGGGGAGGCCGCAGGCCCGGGGGGCAAAGCCCCCCTCCTCAAAAAAACTGCGGGCAAAGCCCCCCTCCCCAAAAAACTGCGGGCCAAGCCCGCCTTGTCAAACCCCAAGGTCGCAGGTCGTCATCAGTCCAGATTGCACCCACCATAAAGCCAGTCTACCCTGGGACATGGCCGTCCCAGTCGAAGCCTTCTTTCTCGATCCGCATGCCCAGGGCACGCTTCAGGTGCGCATCCAGCAGATGATCGCCCAGGGCATCCTGTCGGGCCGGATCAGACACGGCGAAAAGCTGCCCTCGACCCGCAAGCTGGCCCAGCACCTTGGGGTCAGCCGGATCACCGTGACGCTGGCCTATACCGAGCTGGTCGCCAATGACTACCTCGCGGCGCGCGGCCGGTCGGGCTATTTCGTCTCGGAAAACGCCCCCACACCGCCGCCCGCCTTTGCCGGTCCCGCGCCCAGCGCCGATCGGGTCGATTGGGCGCGTGCGCTGGGCCAGCGCTTTGCCCAGACCTCCGAGGTGACCAAGCCGCTCGACTGGAACCACTACAAATATCCCTTTGTCTACGGGCAGGCCGATCCGGGGCTGTTCGATCACGCCAACTGGCGGCTCTGCGCCCTGCGCGCGCTTGGCGGGGCGGATTTCCATGCGCTGACCTCGGATTATTACGATCAGGACGATCCCGAACTGATCGCCTTCATCGCCCGCCACACCCTGCCCCGGCGCGGCATCCAGGCCCGGCCGCAGGAGATCCTCGTCACCCTGGGCGCGCAGAACGCGCTCTGGCTGGCGACCCAGGTACTGCTGACCCGCGACCGGGTGGCGGCGATGGAAAACCCCGGCTATCCGGCGCTGCGCGACATGTTGCTTCAGGCACGCTGCCGGCTGGCGCCGGTCGAGGTCGATGCCGACGGGCTGCCGCCCGCGGCGCTGCCCGAAGAGACCGACGTGATCTTTGTCACCCCCAGCCATCAGGCGCCGACCTCGGCCACCATGCCGATGGCCCGGCGGCGGGCGCTGCTCGAAAGGGCCCGGGCGCTTGATGCGCTGATCGTCGAGGACGACTACGAATTCGAGATGGCCTATCCGACGGCCCCGCAACCGGCGCTGAAATCGCTCGACCGCGACGGCCGGGTGATCTACGTCGGCTCGTTTTCGAAATCGCTCTTTCCCGGCCTGCGGCTGGGCTATCTGGTGGGCGACGAGACCTTTATCCGCGAGGTCCGCAGCCTGCGCGCCAGCGTGTTGCGCCATCCGCCGGGCCATGTGCAGCGCACCACCGCGCATTTCCTGGCGCTGGGTCATTACGACGCGTTGATGCGGCGCCAGGCCCGCGCCCTGCACCAGCGGCGCGAGGCGATGGAGGCGGCGATCACCGCCCAGGGGCTGGAGGTGGCCGGGCTGCCGGGGGTCGGCGGCTCGTCCTTCTGGCTGCGCGCGCCCGAGCGGATGGACACCATCCGCCTGTTCGAGCGTTTGCAGGAACAATCGGTGCTGATCGAGCCGGGGCACAATTTCTTTGCCGGCCCCTCGGTGCCACGCAATTTTTACCGGCTGGGCTATTCCTCGATCCCGGTGGCGCGGATTGCCGAAGGCATCGCACTGGTGGCAAAGGCGGTCACGGCGCTGAGCTGATCCGCCCCAAGCTTATCCGCGGATAAGTGTATGAATAATAAGTTAATTTTCCCTGAACGCCCGGTAAGATTCTAGCGGCGCCAATGCGTCGGCACGATGATCAGCGCGCCGATCGACGAAGCGATGGCGTTGAGCCCGGGCGAGGCAAAGCCCAGGCCGAACATGATACGGACGAAATAGAACAGAAAGGCGCCACCGACGCAGATGATGATGCTCTGAAGATAGCCGTTGTGGGTAAACCCCGACTTTTCAGAAACATAGCCCACGATCCCTGCAATCACCACGGTGCCGATCAGAACCGGAAACATCAGCTTTCCCCCAGGACGGTCCCGCGCGGCAGTGCCATGCCGCGCAGAAAGGTTTCGGCGTCCTGCGCCGCCTTGCCCGCCCGTTGCAGGGTATGCAGCCGCAGCGCGCCGGTTCCGCAGGCGACGGTGATGTCGTCGTCGAGCAGCGTGCCGGGGGCGCCCTGCCCCCCCGTCAGCTCCGACATCAGAAGCTTGATGCGGGTGTCTCCCACCGTGGTCCAGGCGCCGGGAAAGGGCGAAAGGCCGCGGATCTGGCGGTCGATCTCTTGCGCCGGGCGGGTCCAGTCGATGGCGGCCTCGGCTTTGTCGATCTTGCCGGCATAGGTCACGCCGGCGTCGGGCTGCGGCTCCGGCGTCAGGGTGTCGAGCCGGTCCAGCGCCTGCACGATCAGTCGCGCGCCCATGGCGCTCAGCCGGTCGTGCAGCCGTGCGGTGGTGTCCTGCGGGGTGATGTCGGTGGCCTCGCGCAGCAGCACCGGGCCGGTGTCGAGCCCCGCCTCCATCTGCATGATGCAGACTCCGGTCTCGGCGTCGCCGGCCATGATCGCGCGGTGGATCGGCGCCGCCCCGCGCCAGCGCGGCAAGAGCGAGGCGTGGATATTCAGGCAGCCCCGGCGCGGCGCATCGAGCACCGCTTGCGGCAGGATCAGCCCATAGGCCACCACCACCGCGACATCGGCGTTCAAAGCGGCAAACTCCGCCTGTTCCTCCGCGCCCTTCAGCGACACCGGATGGCGCACCGCGAGGCCCAGCGCCACGGCGCGGGCATGGACCGGCGTCGGCCGGTCCTTCTTGCCACGGCCGGCCGGGCGTGGCGGCTGGCAGTAGACGGCGGCGATCTCGTGGCCGGCGGCGACCAGCGCGTCGAGCACCGGCACCGAGAAATCCGGCGTGCCCATGAAAACCACTCTCATGCCAGTTTCCTCGCCTTGCGGATCAGCATGTCGCGTTTGACCTTGCTCAGCTGGTCGAAATACATCCGACCATTGAGGTGATCGATCTGGTGCTGCACCGAGGTCGCCCAGAGGCTGACGAAATCACGTTCTTCGATCTCGCCATGTTCGTTCAGGAAGCGCACGGTCACCGCGCGCGGGCGTTTGACCTTGGCCGAGACGCCGGGAAGGTTGGGGCTGGCCTCCTCGTGTTCGCGCAGCTGCACCGAGGCATGCAGCACCTCGGGGTTGGCCATGCGCACCACCTGGCCGCGCGTCTCCGATGCATCGACCACCGCCAGCCGAACCATCTCGCCCAGCTGCGGCGCGGCGAGGCCGACGCCGGGCATCGCCTCCATCACCTCGATCATCTGCTCCCAGAGGATGCGGTGAGCCTCGGTGAGGTCACTCACCGGTTCGGCGGGGCTGCGCAGGCGCTTGTCGGGCCAGGGGATCACTTTGCGGGTCATGCACGCCGGGGTAAGCCAGCGTTGGGCGCCGGGCAAGGCGATTTGTCAACAAATCTCCGCCGATCCGTCAATGGATCGGCGTATCCCGACCCGGCCCGACGGTCTCACCCCGTCCGCGCCATCTCGCGCTTGAGCTTGACCATCTTGCGAGTGATCATCTGGCGCTTGAGCGGTTTGAGGTAGTCGATAAAGAGCTTGCCGTCGAGGTGGTCGATCTCGTGCTGCACACAGGTCGCCCAGAGCCCGTCCATGTCCTGTTCCTGCACCTTGCCGTCGCGGTCGAGCCAGCGCACGCGGACCTCGGCCGGGCGGGTGACCTCGGCGTATTGGTCGGGGATCGACAGGCAGCCTTCCTCATAGACATTGAGGTCTTCGGAGGTATCGATGATCTCGGGGTTGAACATCACCATCGGTTTCGGCGGCTGGGTCTCGTCCTTTTCGCAATCCATCACGATCAGCCGGTCCATCACGCCCACCTGCGGCGCGGCGAGGCCGATGCCGGGCGCGGCATACATGGTTTCGAGCATGTCGTCGGCCAGCGCGCGCAGATCGTCCGAGAGATCGGCGACAGGCGTGCAGAGCTTCTTGAGCCGCGGGTCGGGGTGGATGAGAATGGGCCGTTTCATGCCGGTGATCTAGTGCAGCTTCGGCAAAAGCGCAACGGTCTCAGCCGCGCAGCACCGCGCCCGGGTTCATGATGCCGTGGGGATCGAGCGCCGCCTTGATCGCGCGCATCGTCGCCAGCTTGGCCGGATCGCCATAGCGTTCGAGATCCGCCACCTTGAGCCGGCCAAGCCCGTGTTCGGCGCTGAACGAGCCGCCCATCTCGACGCAGAGATCATGCACCGCCCGGCTGATGGCGTCACGCTGCGCCGCATAGTCGGATTTGCTGCGGCCCGGGGCCGGAAAGACGTTGTAATGCAGGTTGCCGTCGCCCAGGTGACCAAAGCAGTTGACGCGAATATCGGCAAATTCCGCCAGCGCCTCCGGCGCCCTGGCGATGAAGTCGGGCACCAGGCTCAGCGGCAGGGCGATGTCATGCGAGGCAATGGCACCGATCATCCGGTTGGCGGTGGGGATCTCCTCGCGCACCGCCCAGAGCCCGGCGCGCTGGCCCTCGCTCTGGGCGATGACGCCATCGCTGGCCAGCCCCTGCTCCAGCGCTTCGGCAAAGATCGTCTCGAGCGCAGCTTCAGGCGCCTGTCCGGCGCTCAGGCCAAGCTCGATCAGCACCGTCCATTCGGGCCGTTCGGCAAAGGGCTGGCGCACCTGCGGCAGCATCTCGGCGAGGAAATCGAGCCCGGTGCGGTGGATCAGTTCGAAGGCCGAAACGCCTTCGCCGGCGATGTCGCGGGCCAGGGCCAGCAGGCGCAGGGCGGCGGCCGGGCTTTCGACGACGATCATCGCGGTGCCGGTGGCGGCGGGGCGCGGCGAGAGCTTGAGGCTGGCGGCGGTGATCACGCCCAGCGTGCCCTCGGCGCCCATTAGCAGGTGCTTGAGATCATAGCCGGTGTTGTCCTTGTGCAGCCGCCGCAGCCCGTTCCACAGGCTGCCGTCGGGCAGCACGGCCTCGAGCCCGAGACAGAGCGCGCGGGCATTGCCATAGCGCAGCACGTTGACGCCGCCGGCATTGGTCGACAGGCAGCCGCCGATCCGGGCGCTGCCTTCGGAGGCGAGCGACAGAGGGAACAGCCGGCCGGCCTCGGCTGCGGCGGTCTGGATATCGGCGAGGATGGCGCCGGCCTCGGCCACCAGCACGTTTTCCTCGGGATACAGCGCGCGGATGGCGGTCATCCGTTCGAGCGAGAGGATCAGCGCCGGCGGACCTTCGGGCTGGATTTGCCCGCCCACCAGCCCGGTGCCGCCGCCATACGGCAGCACGCCGACGCGGGCGGCATGGCAGGCGGCAACGATCTGCGCCACCTGCGCGGCCGTGCGCGGCAGCGCCACGAGGCCCGCCTGCCCCTGCCAGCGGCCGCGCGGTTCCTCGAGATAGCGCGGCTCGGCGGGGCGGAGCGTGCCCTCGGGCAGCGCGGCCGCAAGACGGTCGGCGAATCCGGCATCGGCCGGCAATAGATCGGTCATCGGGGTCTCCTTGGCCGCGTTCTAGCGCGTCGGCGCGGCAATGGCTATTCGTCGCGCAGCCAGGAGGGGCGCAGGATCACCACGGTGGGGCGATCCGGCAGGGTGGCGAGGCTGACCTCGATTTCCGAAGTGCCGGGCCGCTGGATGTCGAATTCGTCGGCCATGCCGGCGACAAAGCGTTCGACGCCGTAATCGGAGAACCAGTGCATCGGCAGGACGATCGAGGATTTCAGCCGTTTGAGGACGCGGATCATCACCGGCAGCGCGAGGGTCATGCCGCCGTCGACCGGCGCCATCACCACATCCAGCCGGCCCAGCGCGGCATATTGCAGGTCGTCGGGTTCATGGTGCAGGTGGCCGAGATGGCCGATGCAGAGCCCTTCGACCTCGAAGACGAAGATCGAATTGCCCTTCGGCTCGATGCCGGCGCCCGAGCGGATGTCGGTCGAGACATTGCGCACCACCATTTCGCCGAGATCGAGATAATGTTCGATGCCGCTGCCGAACGGCTCGCCCCACCCGCGCAGGGCATGCGGGATCGCCGGATCGGGCGCGCGGGTGAAATGCGAGGAATGGGCGTGGTTCATGGTGACCACATCGGGGATCATCGTGGTGGTGCCGATGAAGCCGGTGAAATCGGTCACGGCATTGAGCCCGCCGCGGGTGCGGATCAAAAAGGAGGCATGCTGAATGTACTGAATGCCGACCGTGTAATCGGGCAGCGGATCGGTCCAGGCGGCCTTGTGGACAAAGCTGATCCCCGGTGCGGCATCGGCGATGGCGATGCAATGCGAGGGCCGGCGGTCCTGCTGGGCCGAAGTGACGGTGGCGGCGGTGGCGAAGACCAGAAACGTCAAAAGAAATCGGAACATGGGGCATACCTCTCTGGCGCGAGGATAGCGTGATTCGCCGATCGGTCACGGGCTGTTGATGGCGCCGGGCCCCATTTGCCCGGGCAGACGCCCCTCGTGCCTCAAAGACCGGCGTCGGTTTTGCCCCGGCGGTCGATGCGCAGCGCGGCATAGAGCACATGGGTACGCCAGCGGCCGTTGATTTGCAGATAGCTCTGGGCCACGCCTTCATATTTGAAGCCGGCGCTTTCCAGGAGCCCGCGCGAGGCGTGGTTTTCCGGCAGGCAGGCGGCCTCGATGCGGCTCAGGTCCATCTTGGTAAAGGCGTGATGCACCAGCGCGAGGATGGCCTCGCGCATGTAGCCCTGGCGGGCATGCGGCGCGCCGACCCAATAGCCGAGCGTGCCGGCCTGGGCCGGGCCCCGGCGGATGTTGTCGAGGGTGATCGCGCCCAAGAGCGCCTGATCCTCGCGGCGCACCAGGAACAGCGGCATGGCGGTGCCATTGGTGATGGCGCGCTGCGACCAGTAGACCCGGTTGGTAAAGCTCTTGCGGCTCAGGTGGTCGTTCGACCAGGTCGGCTCCCACCGAGTGAGAAACCCGCGCGAGCTGTCGCGCAGGGACGACCAGTCGCGGTAGTCCGAATGCAGGGGCGCGCGCAGGGTGAGACGGTCGGTCTCGAGCCGTATCCTGCGTCGGGCCAGAAGCATCAGGCGGCGCGCCGCGCGTTCAGCCCCGCGAGATCCGGGGCGGCCTCGACCGGGCCGTAAAGCGCCATGGCCACCGGCGCGCTGGCGGCAAGGTGCCCGCCGAAGTCGCGCACGCCCTGAACGGTGACCGCATCGATCCGCGCGATGGTTTCGGTGAGCGGCGGCACCCGGCCCCAGATCTGCACCATGCGGGCCAGCCGTTCGGCCCGGCTCGACGGGCTTTCCAGCCCCATCAGCAAGCCGGCCTTCATCTGCGCGCGGGCGCGGGCGACCTCGGCCTCGGTCATGTCATCGGCGGCGCGTTTCAGCTCGTCGATGGTGAGCCCGACCAGATCGGGCAACTGCTCGGCCGAGGTGCCAGCATAGATCGTCATCATGCCGGTATCGGCATAGGCGCCGGCCTGGGCAAAGATCGTGTAGCAGAGGCCACGGTTCTCGCGGATCTCCTGAAACAGCCGTGAGGACATGCCGCCGCCAAGCGCGACGGAATGGATCTGCGCGGTATAGATGCTTTCGTCGCGGTAGCCGGGGCTTTCCAGCGCCAGGGCGAAATGCGCCTGCTCCAGCGATTTCACCGTCCGGCTTTCGCCGCCGCCAAAGCGGGCCGGGCTGTCGAGCTCGGCGTGGCGCCGGGCGAGGTGGCCAAAGAGCGCCTCGGCCTGTTTCACCAGCGCCGCGTGATCGACGGCGCCGGCCGCCGAGAGGATCATCTGATCGGGGCCGTAATGCTCGGTGACAAAACGCGCGAGGTCTTCGCGGGTGAATGCCTGAACCCGCTCGGGCGGGCCGAGAATGGTGCGGCCCAGCGCCTGATCGGGATACGAGGCCTCTTGCAGCCAATCGAAGATCACGTCGTCGGGCGTATCGTTGGCCTGGCCGATCTCTTGCAGGATCACCCCGCGCTCGACCTCGATTTCGCGCGGATCGAACACCGGGTTGAGCAGGATGTCGGCCACCACGTCCACCGCCAGCGGCACGTCGTTTTTCAGCACGCGGGCGTAATAGGCGGTCACCTCACGCGAGGTATAGGCGTTGATATAGCCGCCGACGTCCTCGATCGCCTCGGCGATCTGCAACGCCGACCGGGTCTCGGTGCCCTTGAAGGCCATATGCTCGAGGAAATGCGCGATACCGTTCTGGTCTTCGCGTTCGGCGCGGCCGCCGGCGCCGACCCAGATGCCGACCGAGGCCGATTCAAGCCCCGGCATATGTTCGGTGACGATGCGGAAACCGTTGGCGAGCGTGTGCAATTCTACCGTCAAGAGGCGATCTTCTCCCGGATGTGGGTTTCGAGGGCGGCGAGGTCGTTTGGCACTCGGGTCACCCGTTCCGCACGCTCATACAGATCTGCCATGCGTTGGGGAAGCCCCGGCCGCTGGCCCGATGCTTTTTCCACCGCATCGGGGAATTTCGCCGGATGGGCCGTGGCCAGGGTGATCATCGGAGTGGCCGGATCGCGGTGCTCTTCGGCCACCTTCACGCCGACGGCGGAATGCGGGCAGAGCAGTTCGCCCATGGTCTTGCGCGCCTCCGCGATGGTGGCCAGGGTTTCCGCTTCGCTGGCGCGGCCGCTGTCAAAATGCTCGCGCAGGCGTTGCAGCGCGCCCTGGCTGACGTTGAAACCGCCCTGCCCCAGCTCGTCCATCAACTGGCCGATGGCATTGCCGTCGCGGTCATAGGCGTCGAACAGCGCACGTTCGAAATTCGAGCTGACCTCGATATCCATCGAGGGCGAGATCGAGGCATGGACCTCGCCCTTGCGGTAATCGCCCGACGACAGGCAGCGGTGCAGGATGTCGTTCTGGTTGGTCGCGATCACCAGCCGGTCGATCGGCAGCCCCATGCGCTTGGCGATGTTGCCGGCAAAGATGTCGCCGAAGTTGCCGGTGGGCACGGTGAAGCTGACCTTGCGGTCCGGCGCACCAAGCGAGACGGCGGACGAGAAGTAATAGACCACCTGCGCCAGCACCCGCGCCCAGTTGATCGAATTGACCCCGGCGAGGCGGACCTCGTCGCGGAAGTCGAAATGGTTGAACATGTCCTTCAGCCGGGCCTGGCAATCGTCGAAGTTGCCATCCACCGCGAGGGCGTGGACATTGGCCTCGGCGGGCGTGGTCATCTGCCGGCGCTGCACCTCGGAAACCCGACCATGCGGGAACAGGATGAAGACATCGACGGCATCGAGCCCGCGAAAGGCCTCGATCGCGGCCGAGCCGGTGTCACCGCTGGTGGCGCCGACGATGGTGACCCGCTCGCCCCGGCGTTTCAGCGCATCCTCGAACAGCTGGCCGATCAGCTGCATGGCGAAATCCTTGAACGCCAGCGTCGGCCCGTGGAACAGCTCGAGCAGGAAGTGGTTGGGCGCCAGCTGCACCAGCGGCGCGCGGGCGCCATGGCCAAATCCGGCATAGGCGCGGGCGATGATATCGCCGAAGCTTTCGTCGGTGAAGCTGTCGCCGACAAAGGGGCGCATCACGCGAAAGGCGGTTTCCTCGTAGCTGAGACCGGCCAGCGCCGCGATATCGGCGCGTGACATCTGCGGAATTTCGGCCGGCACATAGAGGCCGCCGTCACGGGCGAGGCCGCTGAGCATTGCCTCTTCGAAGGAAAGTTCCGGGGCGCGGCCCCTGGTCGAGATGTATTTCATCGCTCAAGCGTCCTTGGTCTGGCGTGCGCGGAAGATGTAATAGCCGGTCATCCCGAGCCAGATCGCGGCGAGGGAGAACCATGTGACGGCATATTGCAGGTGATCGTTCGGGATGGCCGAGCTGTCGACCGGCAACGGCGCGATCCCCGGCGCCGGGGGCGTCTCGCTGCGCAGGATGACAAGCAGCGGCTCGGTCTTCAGGGCCTTGGCCATGTCGCCGACGTCGCGGGCATACCAGATGTTGCCTTGCCGGTCGTTCTCGGGGGTCGCGGAGGTGCGGTCGTCGGGCCAGTGGATATTGCCGGTGATCTCGGTCGGGCCGGTGCGCCGGGCGGCGTCGCGGGCGGCAACCGGGATAAAGCCGCGATCAATCAGGATGTGGCGGCCGGTGTTGGTCAGGAACGGGGCGATGACGCGGTAGCCGGCGCCCTTGTGTTTTTGCGAGACCAGCACAAAAAGCTCGGTGCTGCCGATCTGCCCGCTGAGGGCGACCGGGGCATAGGTATCGGCGGCAATGTCGGGCACCTCGGGCAGCCGGATCGGATCGGCGGCGATGCGGGCATCGATCGCGGCGAGGATGTCTTCTTTCCAGGCGAGGCGCTGGAGTTGCCACGTGCCCAGCCAGACCAGCAGCGCGGTGCCGGCCACTCCGATGATCAGGGCAAAGAGAATGCGTGTCATGACGTCCCGGTGTCGCACGGAAATGGCGCGCCCCGTGTTTTCCATGGTTCCGGCAGGTTATGCAACCGCAAAGGCGGACGGCGAGCCGGGCCGGCGCTGGCCTCACCCTGTTCTGGGCCGGGTGTGTCACGGCCAGCCCCTGGAAAGGAAAACGCCCGCCGATGCGGCGGGCGTCTAGACATTCAATTCCGGCTCGGCTCAGCCGCCCCAGATGTAGACTGCGGCAAAGAGGAAGAGCCAGACCACATCGACGAAGTGCCAGTACCAGGCGGCGGCCTCGAAGCCGATGTGCTTTTCGGGGGTGAAATGCCCCTTCAGCAGCCTGAGCAGGCAGACGAAGAGGAAGATCGTGCCGATGATCACATGCGCGCCGTGGAAGCCGGTCGCCATGAAGAAGTTGGCGCCGTAGATATTGCCGGAGAAGCCGAAGGCCGCGTGGCTGTATTCATAGGCCTGGAAGATGGTGAAGATCACACCCAGGACGATGGCGATGATCAGACCCCATTTCATGTCTTCGCGATTGTTCTCGTGCACCAGCGCGTGGTGCGCCCAGGTGGCAGCGGCGCCCGAGCAGAGCAGGATCAGCGTGTTGATCAGCGGCAGGTGGAAGGGATCGAAGGTCTCGATGCCCACCGGCGGCCAGACGCCATCGACGGCCGGGCTCATGCCGCCCGGGTCCATCGGATAGAGCGCATGCTTGAAGAAGCTCCAGAACCAGGCGGCAAAGAACATCACTTCCGACATGATGAACAGGATGAAGCCGTATTTCAGGCCGATCCGCACCACCGGCGTGTGGTCTCCGACCCGGCTCTCGGCGATCACCTCGGACCACCAGCCGAACATGACATACAGCACGCCGACAAAGCCGATCAGGAACATCCACGGACCATTGTCGTGGAACCAGAGCACCGCGCCGAACAGCATCACGAAGCCCGAGACCGACCCGAGCAGCGGCCAGATCGAGGGGTTCAGAATGTGATAATCGTGGTTTTTTACATGGGCCATTGTCGTGTCTTCCCTCGTGCAAAAGGCTCAGTTCGTTTGTGTTGTTTCCGTCGCCGCGTCAAGCGCGGCAGTCTCGGGCATGTCGATTTCGTAGAAGGTATAGGACAGCGTGATATGCTTGGTGTACTTCGCATCGCGGTCTTCGACAATCTCGGGATCGACGTAGAAGGTCACCGGCATCTCGACCCGCTCGCCCGGCATCAGCACCTGTTCGGTGAAGCAGAAACATTCGATCTTGGTGAAAAAGGCCCCGGCGTCATACGGCGCCACATTGTAGCTCGCCTGCCCGGCGATCGGCCGGTCGGTGGGGTTGTAGGCCTCGTAGAAGGCCAGGCCGGTCTCGCCGAGACGGATTGTCATCTCGGGTTGCAGCGCCTTGAACTCCCACGACATCTCACGCTCGAGCGAGGCGTCGAAGCGGATCTTGATGGTCTTGTCGAGGATCACGTCGCTGCCGGTCTCGGAGACATTGGTCACGCCGCCAAAGCCGGTCACCCGGCAGAACCAGTCGTAAAACGGCACCGAGGCCCAGGCCAGCCCGCCCATCAGCACAACCACCGATACAGTCTGGGCCACGGTTTTCGCAGGTCCGCTCAATGCCATCATTCAGCTCCTTCACTGGTCGCGGAGTCGCGGAAGCCCTGGCTGGTGACCTTGACGTAGGTCAGTCCAAAGACGATCACGATCAGCGCCGCCAGCACCAGGCCGACGCCAAGGTTGCGGCCCTTGCGGCGCTGGTGCAGCTCATGTTCGGGGGGAAAGTTCACAGCAGGCCTCCAAGCGACAGCGCCACGCCGGCCCGGTCCAGCCCGGCCTCGACGAGGATCGCACCGAAATGGGCAAAGAGATAGAGCAGCGACAGCTTGAAGAAACCGCGCTCGGCGGCGAAATTGTCGGCCTCGGCATCCTCTTCGGTGCGGCGCCAGATGCGGAGCGCGCCCTTGATGAACAGCGCGTTGAGCACCACCGCAACCACGAGGTAGACCGGCCCGCCCGCCCCGGTAAAGGCGATGGCCACGGCCAGCGCCGCCAGCAGCAGGGTGTAGACGAGGATATGCGCCCGTGTCGCCTTGCGGCCGTGGGTCACGGTCAGCATCGGCACGCCGGCGTTGTCATAGTCGCCGCGCATGAACAGCGCCAGCGCCCAGAAATGCGGCGGTGTCCACATGAAGGTCAGGCAGAACATCAGCACCGATTCGACCGCGATGCCGCCAGTTGCCGCGGCCCAGCCGATCATCGGGGGAAAGGCGCCGGCGGCGCCGCCGATGACGATGTTCTGCGGCGTCCAGCGCTTGAGCCACATGGTATAGATCACCACGTAGAAGAATATGGTGAAGGCCAGCAGCCCCGCCGCCACCCAGTTTGTCGCCAGCCCGAGCAGCAGCACGGCGAAACCGGACAGGCCAATGCCGAGCGCCAGCGCCTCTTCGGGCGCGACCTTGCCGGCGGGAATCGGCCGGCCGGCGGTGCGTTTCATCACCGCGTCGATATCGGCGTCCCACCACATGTTGAGCGCGCCGGAGGCCCCGCCGCCGACCGCAATGAACAGCACCGCGCAGAAGGCGATGAAGGGATGCACCGGAACCGGCGCGGCCAGCAGGCCGACAAAGGCGGTGAACACGACAAGCGTCATCACCCGCGGTTTCAGCAGGGCGAAATAATCCCCGAACTGGGCTTCGCTGTCGCGGCTGGCACTATGAAGGCTGGCGTCGGTCATCTTGGTCTCCGGGGCGCCGGGCGGACGCCCGGCCTACGGCGGATGGGTAGGCCGGGCGGCTGCCCGGCCCGGTCACTTACTTGGCCGAAGCCAGATCGTAGGGCAGCGGCAGGCCGGCATATTCCTCGACCGCGCCGGCGAGCCATTCTTCGTAGGCCTCTTCGCTCACCACCTTGACGGTGATCGGCATGTAGGCGTGGTCCTTGCCGCAGAGTTCGGAGCACTGGCCGAAGTAGACGCCTTCGCGCTCGGCCTCGAACCACAGCTCGGCGATCCGCCCGGGCACGCCGTCCTGCTTCACGCCAAAGGCCGGGATCGTCCAGGAGTGGATCACGTCGGCGCCGGTGACCTGCATCACCACGGTCTTGCCGACCGGCACGACAACGGCGGTGTCGGTGGCCAGCAGGTAGAGATCGTCGGAATAGCCGGCATCCGCCAGACCTTCGCGGCCCAGCATGAAGCTGTCGAACGCAATGACGCTGGGCTCGACACCCTCGACGCCGGGATCGACATATTCATACCCCCAGTACCACTGATAGCCGGTGGCCTTGATCACGATGTCGCCTTCGGGAATTTCCTGCTGCTTGAACAGCACCGGCAGCGAGAACGAGCCGATCAGCACCAGGATGGCGATCGGCCCCACAGTCCAGGCGACCTCGATCGGGGTGTTGTGGGTAAAGGCCTTGGGCGTCGGGTTGGCCTTGCGGTTGAAGCGCGCAAAGCAATACACCATCAGGCCGGCGACGAAGATGCAAATGATGGTGATGACCACCAGCAGCATGCCGTCGAGCCATTGCAGATCGCGCGCCAGTTCGGTGGCCGCGGGCTGAAAGCCGACCCCGTTCGGGACCGGCTTGCCCACGATCTCGAGATCCTGCGCAAGGGCAGGCGCCGCAGCGAGCGAGGCCGCAAGGCCGGTGAGCAGAGATTTAAGTTGCATCATATACACCCTGGTCGGTTCATGCTGTTCGTCTGTTCGGGGGGCGGGCGCGGGAAATTCGCGCATACGAATCCATTGCCGCGCCGCCCATTGTAACGCAGGCGTTTAAAATCATATTCTTGATACGAGATAAAGCACCACGCCCGCGTCAAAGGGCCGCTTTTTTGATTTGGATCAAACTTCCCGAGGCATATCCCATGGCAGAGACCGCGTTTCGCCCCTTTCAGACATCGCTCGACCCGGACCGGGCGCTGGCGCTTGTGCGCGCGGCCACGGACGGCGCCGAGGATGGCGAACTGTTTCTGGAGCGGCGCCGCTCCGAGGTGCTGCATTTCGACGATGGCCGCGTGAAAACAGCCAGTTACGATGCCTCGGAAGGCTTCGGCCTGCGCGCCGTCAAGGACGAGGTGGCGGGCTATGCCCATGCCACCGAGATCTCCGAACCGGCGCTGAAACGCGCGGTCGAGACCGCGCGGCTGGCGGTGGGCGATGGCGGCGGCGTCATGGCGCCCGGCCCCAAGCCCACCAATCGCAGGCTCTACACCGATGCCGACCCGATCGCCGGGGCGGAGTTTCCGGTCAAGATCGAGACGCTGCGCGAGATCGATGCGTTCGCGCGCGATCTCGATCCGCGGGTGGTGCAGGTCTCGGCCACGATCATGGCCTCGCATCAGGAGGTCGAGATCCTGCGCCCTGACGGGCTGCATGTCACCGACGTGCGGCCGATGACGCGGGTCAATGTCTCGGTGATCGTCGAACAGAACGGCCGGCGCGAAAGCGGCGTGGCCGGCGGTGGCGGCCGGCTGGGCCTTGACGGGCTGCTCGATCCCGCGGACTGGCAGGCCAAGGCGCGCGAGGCGCTGCGCATCGCGCTGGTCAACCTCGACGCCGAGCCGGCGCCGGCCGGCGTAATGGACATCGTGCTTGGCCCCGGCTGGCCCGGTATTCTCCTGCATGAGGCCATCGGCCACGGGCTGGAGGGGGATTTCAACCGCAAGGGCAGCTCGGCCTTTGCCGGGCTGATGGGCCGGCAGGTCGCGGCGAAAGGCGTGACCGTTCTGGATGACGGCACCCTGCCCGACCGGCGCGGCTCGCTCTCGGTCGATGACGAGGGCACGCCCTCGGGGCGCAACGTGCTGATCGAGGACGGCATCCTGACCGGTTTCATGCAGGACCGTCAGAACGCGCGTTTGATGGGGGTCGAGCCCACCGGCAACGGCCGGCGCGAGAGCTTTCAGCACATTCCCATGCCGCGGATGACCAACACCTACATGTTGGGCGGCGACACCGATCCGTCAGAGATCGTGGCGGGCCTGGAGGATGGCATCTGGGCGGTGGGCTTCGGCGGCGGCCAGGTGGACATCACCAACGGCAAGTTCGTGTTTTCGTGCACCGAGGCCTACCGGGTGAGGAACGGCAAGGTCGGCGCGCCGGTCAAGGGCGCGACGCTGATCGGCGACGGGCCTTCGGCACTGATGCGCATTCAGGCGCTGGGCAACGACATGGCGCTCGATCCCGGCATGGGCAATTGCGGCAAGGCCGGGCAATGGGTGCCGGTGGGCGTCGGCCAGCCGACGGTGCGCATCGGCGGGCTGACCGTCGGCGGCGCGGCCGCCTGAGCCGGCCAACGTGACACGGGGCGGCCTGCCGGCATGTTGCCGGCGGGCCGCAGACCTCCGATCCGGGGCGCCGGGACGAAGAGGCCTCCCCTCCCGGTCAAGCGATTACGGTTTACCGTCCGTTAACCAGCCACATTGTAGACATGATTCTGCAAGCAGGCGGGATCAGGATGGCCGACACAGTTTCTTCTTCCTCTCACCCCCTACTCCCACCCACCTCGGAAGATGACCGGCTGGGCTGGCTCCGCCTCTTGCGCTCTCATCGTGTCGGTGTCTCGACCTTTTACCGGCTGATGGCCGAACATGGCACGGCCGAAGCCGCGCTTGCCGCGCTGCCCGATGTGGCGCGGGCCGCCGGGATCGACAGATACACCCCCTGTTCGACAGCCGATGCCGAAGGTGAATACCGGCGCGGCAAGGCCGTTGGCGCCCGGCTGATCTGCCGGGGCGAGGCGGAATACCCCGCCGCGCTGGCGCAACTGGCCGATGCGCCACCGTTTCTCTGGGCCCGCGGCCGGATCGACCTTCTGGACAAACCGCTGATCGCCCTGGTCGGCGCACGCAATGCCTCGTCGCTGGGCACGCGGATGGCCCGGGCGCTGGCGGCCGAGCTGGGAGAGGCCGGATTTGTCGTGGTCTCGGGCCTGGCCCGCGGCGTCGATACCGCCGCCCATCTCGCCGCGCTCGACAGTGGAACCATTGCGGTCTTTGGCGGCGGCGTCGACGTGATCTACCCGTTGGAAAACACCAAGCTGGCCGAGGATATCCTGGCCCGCGGGCTGGTGCTCTCGGAACAGCGGCCGGGGCTGGCGCCGCAGGCCCGCCACTTTCCCCAGCGCAACCGGATCATTTCGGGCCTGTCGCGTGGCGTGGTGATCGTCGAGGCGGCGGCGAAATCCGGCAGCCTGATCACCGCGCGCAATGCGCTCGACCAGGGCCGCGACGTGCTGGCGGTGCCCGGCCATCCGTTCGACGCGCGCGCCAGCGGCTGCAATCTGCTGATCCGCGATGGCGCCCGCCTGGTGCGCAACGCCGGCGACGTGATCGAGGCGCTGGGCCCGATCTGCGCCGCCGCCGCGCCGCAACCGGAGCTGCCGCTGGTGCCCGAGGCCGCGCCGCAGAAACGCAGCCTGCGCGACACCGCGGCGCTGCATGGCGAGATCCTGGCGCGGCTCGGCCCCTCGCCGCTGGCCGAGGATCAGCTGATCCGCGACCTCGACGGCCGCTCGCGCGAAGTGGCGGCACAATTGACCGATCTGGAGCTCAGCGGGCGGATCAAGCGGCATCCCGGCGGCCTGATCTCGCTGGCCTCCTGAGACGCAAGCGCTGCCCCCCGCCCCGGACCTGATCCGGGGCCTCCCGGCCAGCCGCGCAATAAGGCCGGCGGTGCCGCCCCCGGCCGGGCACGCAAATCCCCGGGCCCGGCCCGTCAGAAACAATAATCCGAAATCACCGGCCGGTATTCCTCGCAGAGCGGATCCCAGGCGAACCAGACATCCGTGGCGCCGATGGCGTGATGCACCGCCACCCAGGTCGCGCCACTCTTGCGATAGAGCGCCTGAATGTTGGTGCCATCCATCATCCCCGGGTCGAGCGTGCCGCGCAGAAAGCCCGGCGTGTCCCGCAGATCGATCGCCGCGCCGCCGGCGCGCTGAGCGGCCAACGCGGCAAAGGCCAGATCCCCCGCCACGCGCAGCTCGCCGACGACGAATTCCACCGGCGCGCCCAGCTCCCATTCGGCATGCGGCCGCAGCGCGTCCATCAGGGCGCTGCGGGTGGCGCTGCCGCGGGCCGGCTCGGACCATTCCTGGGCCGGGGCCGCCCCGGCCCCGAGGCCGCAACCCAGAACCAGAACGGCGCAACATGTCAGATGGCGCGGCATGACCTCTCTCCCCGGATGCCGCAGACTAGCGGCAGGCGCGGGCGTTTCACAACTCTGATTTGCCTGCATTGACTTTTGTACCACTCCGCCCACATGTTCCGCCGCCAGAGCAGGCGGTTTGAGTCGAAAGGAAATTTCATGCCAGTTGTTGTTGTCGAATCTCCGGCCAAGGCCAAGACAATCAACAAATATCTCGGCTCGGATTACACCGTTCTGGCGTCTTATGGCCATGTGCGTGACCTGCCCGCCAAGAACGGATCGGTCGATCCCGAGGCGGATTTCGAGATGAAATGGGAGATCGGCGCCGACAGCCGCAAGCACGTCAAGGCGATCGCCGACGCGCTCAAGGACGACAATGCGCTGATCCTCGCCACCGACCCCGACCGCGAGGGCGAGGCGATTTCCTGGCATCTGGAAGAGGCGCTGCGCAAGCGCCGGGCGATCAAGAAGGACACGCCGGTCAGCCGCGTGGTGTTCAACGCGATCACCAAGACCGCCGTCACCGAGGCGATGCAGAATCCCCGCCAGGTCGATGCGCCGCTGGTCGAGGCCTACCTCGCCCGCCGGGCGCTGGATTACCTGGTGGGCTTCAATCTCAGCCCCGTGCTCTGGCGCAAGTTGCCCGGCGCGCGCAGCGCCGGCCGGGTGCAATCGGTCTGCCTGCGACTGATCGTCGAGCGCGAGATGGAGATCGAGGCGTTCCGGCCGCGCGAATACTGGTCGGTCAAGGCGCTGCTCACCACGCCGCGCGGCCAGGACTACGAGGCCCGGCTGACGGTGCATGCCGGCAAGAAGCTCGACAAATACGACCTAGAAAACGAGACCGCCGCCGAGCTCGCGGTGCAGGCTGTCACCTCGCGTGATCTCTTCGTGAAATCGGTCGAGGCCAAGCCGGCCACCCGCAACCCCTCGCCGCCCTTCATGACCTCGACCCTGCAACAGGAGGCCAGCCGCAAGTTCGGCATGGGCGCGCGGCAGGCGATGAACGCGGCGCAGCGGCTCTACGAGGCCGGCCATATCACCTATATGCGGACCGATGGCATCGACATGGCGCCCGAGGCGGTCGACGCCACCCGCGCGGCGATCAAGGATCGCTACGGCGCCGAGTTCGTGCCCGACAAGGCGCGGATCTACAAGAACAAGGCCAAGAACGCCCAGGAAGCCCACGAATGCATCCGCCCCACGGACATGACCAAGGACATGGAGGCGCTGAAACTGCGCGAGAGCGACCAGGCCAGGCTCTATGACCTGATCTGGAAGCGGACCATGGCCTGCCAGATGGAAAGCGCCCGGCTCGAGCGCACGGTGGTGGAAATCGCCAGCCAGGACGGCCAGGTCGGGCTGCGCGCCAATGGCCAGCGCATCGCCTTCGAAGGCTTTCTCAAGGTCTACGAGGAAGGCCGCGACGACGTGGCCGAGAGCGATGACGACCGTATCCTGCCGCAGATCATGGAGGGCGAACCGGCAAAGTTCGCCAAATCCGGGCTGGAGGGCGACTACACCAAGGCCGGCGACAGCGCCCCCGCGGTGGTCGAGACCTCGGGCATCCAGCGCAACGGCAAGGCGCTGCTCAGCGAAAACACCGCCGTTCTGGCCTTGCAGCACCACACCCAGCCGCCGCCGCGTTATACCGAGGCCACGCTGGTGAAAAAGATGGAAGAGCTCGGCATCGGCCGGCCCTCGACCTATGCCAGCATCGTCACCACGATCCAGGAGCGCGGCTATGTGCTCAAGGAGAAGAACCGGCTGATCCCCGAGGACAAGGGCCGGATCGTCACCATCTTCTTGCTGAATTTCTTCCGCAAATACGTGGGGTATGAATTCACCGCCGACCTCGAGGAGGATCTCGACAAGGTTTCGGCCGGCGAAGGCGACTACAAGGAACTGCTCAAGCGCTTCTGGCAGGATTTCTCGGCCGCGATTGCCGAAACCTCCGATCTGCGCATCGCCCAGGTGCTCGACGTGCTCGACGAGGCGCTTTCCGATCAGCTCTACCCGCCGCGCGAGGATGGCACCGATCCGCGGATCTGTCCGAAATGCGGCACCGGTCAGTTGCACCTCAAGACCTCGCAGACCGGCGGATTTGTCGGCTGCGGCAATTATCCCGAATGCACCTACACACGGCCGATTGCCGGCGAAGGCGCGGATGGCGAGGAAAAGCTGCTGGGCGAGGATCAGGGCGACGAGATCTGGCTGAAAGCCGGTCGCTTCGGCCCCTATGTACAGCGCGGCGAACCGACGCCCGAGAACAAGAAGCCGCCGCGCGCCTCGCTGCCCAAGCAGAAAGGCCAATATGTGCCCGGCTGGGGGCCCGATGACCTGACGCTGGAGAAGGCCGTGACCCTGCTCAGCCTGCCGCGCGAGATCGGCGAACATTCCGAAGGTGGCATGATCAAGTCGAACTTCGGCCGTTTCGGGCCCTATGTCATGCATCAGAAGCCGGACGAGGAAAAACCGGTCTACGTCAATCTGAAAGACCCGATCGAGGTCTTCGAGATCGGCATGAACCACGCCGTGGAACTGCTCGAGCACAAGCGCGCCAACCCCGGTCGCGGCCGCGGGCGCACCGCCGTCAAGCCGCTGAAAGAGCTGGGCGATCACCCCGACGGCGGTCCGGTCAACGTGATGGAGGGGCGTTACGGGCCGTATGTGAAATGGGAAAAGGTCAATGCGACCCTGCCCAAGGACACCGAGCCCAAGGACGTGACCATGGAGATGGCGGTCAAGCTGATCGAGGAAAAGGCCGGCAAGAGCAAGAAGAAGGCCCCGGCGAAGAAAGCCGCCAAGAAGCCCGCGGCAAAAAAGGCGCCCGCCAAGAAAGCCGCGCCGAAAAAGGCCGCCGCCAAGGAAGAATAACGCCCGCTTACGCAGGCCCAGAACGGCGCAGAGCGGCCGGAGGCCCCGGAACAAGTCCGGGGCGCGAGGACGCGCATGCCCTCCGCACACCCCACCCGTCCCGGCCCCCGCGCCGGGACCCCGCCGCCGCGAAAACCCTCGCGCACAAAACGCGAGCGGCCCCGGATCAAGTCCGGGGCGCGGGGACGCGCAAGCCCCTCCGCACACCCCACCCGTCCCGGCCCCGCGCCGGGACCCCGCCGCCGCAAAAACCCTCACGCACAAAACGCGAGCGGTCCCGGATCAAGTCCGGGGCGCGGGGACGCGCGCGGCTCTCTACAGCGCCCCGCGTTGTGCCCTTTCCGCACTCACATTCGCGCTCGCGAATACGTGAGTGGCCATGTCCGGCGCTTTCGGGTTCATGTCGCGCTGCACGGAACGACAATCGAAGGGTCCTGACATGCACAAGAGTTTCAGTCGCCGCCGCCTGCTGGCCGTCTCCGGCGCGACGCTGCTTCTGCCCGCCGTGGCGCGGGCCGCCGAGCCGGTCCGACACAATGTCTCGGGCTTTGCCCAACAGGATTGGCGCGACCATTTCAGCGAGCTGGGCCAGGGCGCCATTGTCTGCGACACCCTCTCGCGCGCCCTGCATTTCTGGGCCGGCGATGGCAGCGACTACCGGGTCTATCCGACCTCGGTGCCCCAGACCGACGAGCTGACCAAGCGCGGCTATACCAAGATCGTGCGCAAGAAGGTCGGCCCCTCCTGGACGCCGACCCCCAGCCAGATGAAGCGCTTTCCCGATTGGCGGCCGGTGGCCGGCGGCGCGCCCGACAATCCGCTGGGCACCCATGCGCTCTATTTCGACTGGCCGGCCTATCTGATCCATGGCACCCATGACACCCGAAAGATCGGCCGCCGGTCTTCGGATGGCTGCATCGGGCTCTACAATGAAAAGGTCGCCGAGCTTTTCGAGATCACCCGGATCGGCACCCAGGTCCGCCTGATCTGAGGCAGGATGCGGGCGGGGGCCAGACGGCCCCGGCCCGTCCCGCCAGCCCGGCGCTCAGGCCAGCGCCGTATCGAGCGCCGCCAGGATCGCGCTCCAGCCGGCCTTGTGATTGTCGCGCATCTCGGCATCGGGAAACCGCACATGGGTCAGCGTCACCCGCGTGCCGTCGCCTTCGGGCGCAAATTCCAGCGTCACCTCGCTGTCGGTCTCGGTGGAATAAGGGCTTTCCCAGGTAAAGACGATCCGCTCATGCGGCGAGATCTCGCGGTAGGTGCCGGCATGGGGCATGTCCTTGTCCCCCGCCCGCATCACGATCTCGAAGCGCCCGCCCTCGCGGGCATCGACATCGGCGCGCGGCACCGTCATGTCCTGCCCCGGCAGCATGAAGCGGCGCAGCATCTCGGGATCGAGCCAGGCCCGGAACACCGCCTCGCGCGGGGCGGCAATCGAGCGTTCAACTTGCATCGTCAGTTCGGTCATCTCTCTTTCCTTCCGTTATCACCCGGTCCAGGGCGTCCAGCCGCATTTCCCAGATCGACCGCAAGTCGCGGAACCAGCGATCGACCTCCGCCAGCGGCACCAGTTGGACGTCAATCAGATGCTCGCGCCATTCGCAGCGCCGCCGCACCAGCCCGGCCCGTTCCAACACCTTGATATGCTTGGAAACGGCATTGAGGCTGATGTCGAACCGCGCGTGTATATCCCCCACCTTCAGCGGTCCCTCCTGCGCCAGAAGCGTCAGGATATCCCGCCGCGTGGGATCGCTGGCGGCCTTGAGAATTGCGTTCAGATCATGAGTCTCGGGTCGCTTAGCCATACGGTTGAATAACAGATTCGCCGCCCGTCAGTCAACCCTTTGGATGAATGAAAGGGCATTCCGCTGCTAACGCTAACTCTCTCTGCACTGCGGCAATCCATTTGACTCTCCGTCGTCCAACGCCCACAAACTGCCCAATCATCACTTTCATGGGAGATTTTCGATGAAGAAGGTCTATGGCTCGGCGTCGGAGGCGCTGGATGGCCTGTTGCACGATGGCATGCTGATTGCCGCCGGGGGCTTCGGTCTCTGCGGCATTCCCGAGCTGCTGATCGATGCGCTGGTCGAAAGCGGCGTCAAGGATCTGACCGTGGCGTCGAACAATGCCGGCGTCGATGGTTTCGGCCTGGGCAAGCTGCTCAAAACCCGTCAGATCAGGAAGATGATGTCGTCCTATGTGGGCGAGAACGCCGAATTCATGCGCCAGTATCTCTCGGGCGAGCTCGAGCTCGAATTCAATCCCCAAGGCACCCTGGCCGAGCGCATGCGCGCCGGCGGCGCCGGCATTCCGGGTTTCTACACCAAGACCGGCGTCGGCACCCAGATTGCCGAAGGCAAGGAAGTGAAGCAGTTCCGCGGCGAGGATTACATCCTCGAAGAGGGCATCTTCGCCGACATCAGCATCGTCAAGGCCTGGAAGGCCGATGACACCGGCAACCTGGTGTTCCGCAAGACCGCGCGCAACTTCAATCCGCCGGCGGCGATGTGCGGCAAGGTCTGCATCGTCGAGGTCGAAGAGATCGTCGAACGCGGCGCGCTCGACCCCGATCACATCCATCTTCCGGGCATCTACGTGCACCGGATCATTCAAGGCCAGCACGAGAAGCGCATCGAACAGCGCACCGTGCGCAAGCGGGAGGAAGCCTGATGCCCTGGGACCGCAACCAGATGGCCGAACGGGCCGCGCAGGAACTCGAAGACGGCATGTATGTCAACCTCGGCATCGGCATCCCGACGCTGGTGGCGAACTACGTCGGCGACAAGGATATCACCCTGCAATCGGAAAACGGCATGCTCGGCATGGGCCCCTTCCCGATCGAAGGTGAAGAGGATCCGGACCTGATCAACGCCGGCAAGCAGACCATCACCGAACTGGCGCGCACCTCCTATTTCGACAGCGCAACCAGCTTCGGCATGATCCGTGGCGGCAAGATCGCGGCGGCGATCCTCGGCGCGATGGAAGTGGCAGAGAACGGTGATCTGGCCAACTGGATGATCCCCGGCAAGCTGGTCAAGGGCATGGGCGGCGCGATGGATCTGGTGGCCGGCGTCGGCCGCGTGGTGGTGGTGATGGACCACCAGAACAAGCACGGCGACAGCAAGTTGCTCAAGCAATGTACCCTGCCGCTGACCGGCACCGGCGTGGTCGACCGGATCATCACCAATCTCGGCGTGCTCGACGTGGTCGAAGGCGGGCTGAAGATCGTCGAATGCGCCGACGGCGTGACCGAAGACGAGATCCGCGCCGCCACCGAGGCGACCGTCGTCTGACACCCGACCGGGGCAGCCCCGCGCTGCCCCGATCCCTCTTCTGTTCGAAAATACCGCGGGGAGGCCGCAGGCCGGCGGCTGAGCCCCCATCCGGCCCCGCAGGGGCTGAGCAGGCCGCCCCAGAGGGGCGTCCATGCCATATTGAGGCGGCTCAGTTCATCGTGACAAAGACGCAGCCGTCAGAGATGAACATCGGCGGGGTCTTGCACAGGCCCTGCGCCACCTTCCAGGCCGCCAGCACCTTGGGAATATAATCGCGGGTTTCGGCAAATGGCGGCACGCCACCGTGCTGGCCGATGGAATTCTCGCCCGCGTTGTAGCCGGCCAGGACAAGGATCGGGTCGCCCTCGAACTTCTCGACCAGGAAATCGAGGAATTTCACCCCGCCCCGGATATTGTCAGCCGCAACCGAGGCATTGCTCACTCCGAACCGGGCGGCGGTGGCCGGCATCAGCTGCATCAGCCCCTGCGCCCCGGCCGAAGACACCGCATCGACCCGCCCGCCGCTCTCGACCGACATCACCGCCAGCGCAAAGGCGGGCGAGACCCGGGTGCCGACCGTGGCCTTGAGGATCTCGATCCCCTGCGCCGTGGCGATCGCCTGCAACTCCGACAGGCGCGGCGCGCGCACCGCCTGGCCGGCGGGAGCGGCGTCCAGCGCCGCCAGCGCCTCTTCCAACCGGCCGGGGTTCCTGGCCTCGTATCTGGTCGAGACCCGGTTCCAGAACCAGCCATAGGCCGCGCCGTCGCCGTCATCGCGGGCGGCGGGATCGGGCGCGGGGGCCACGGGCTTGCGCGGCGCCGGCGCGGTGATCTGCACCAGTATGCGTTTCTTGGCGCCGGGTTTCGGCGGCTTGACCCGGCGGGCCTCGAAATCGGGAAAGGCCGGCGGCTCGGCCCGGGCCGGCCCCACCGCCGCCATCAGGGCGCACAGCACAAGGCCTCTTGCGAGATGTCTCATCGGTCTACCTGCTCTGCCTCGTTGGGCTATGTGATTGTCTCGACCCTCGCAAAAAACCCGCCTCGGGGCCAGTTTTGTCGGCCGCAAAAGCGGCACGCGCGCCATATTTGCCAGCAATTTTCCCGATCCGACGGCGCGGAAAACTTTCCTAAAAACTTGTTTCCCAGCAGAATCAAGTACTTCACGATAAAATCACAAAAGTGGCCCGAGACCCGGAAATCGCGCGATTGCTGCCCAACTGCCGCCCCAATCCACTGGCTTATTAGCGTCATACCAAGTCGGACAGACCTGAGGTGAGAGGCAGTTCTGAGCACCCCGGCAAGGTTAACGAAACGCAAATCGACCTACGGAGACCAAAACCATGATCAAGTTCATCAAAAACTTCCGCAAAGACGAAGACGGCGCCGTGACTGTTGACTGGGTCGTCCTGACCGCAGCCATCGTCGGCCTGGCCATCGCCGCATATGGCGCGATCGAGACCAACGCCACCACGCTGTTCAACGCCACTGCCGGCGCCATCGGCGGCCAGAACGACTTCTGATCGACCGCCTGAGCATCTGACATGAGGGTCTTGCCGCGGCAAGACCCCGCCACAAACATCGGGCCCGCGAGCCCTACCCGGAGAAAAACCATGATCAAGTTCATCAAAAACTTCCGCAAAGACGAAGACGGCGCCGTGACTGTTGACTGGGTCGTCCTGACCGCAGCCATCGTCGGCCTGGCCATCGCCGCTTATGGCGCGATCGAGACCAACGCCACCACGCTGTTCAACGCCACTGCCGGCGCCATCGGCGGCCAGAACGACTTCTGATCGCTTAGTGCCTGAACATCGACAGGTGCCCCGATTTCACGCTTGGGCACCTGTCGGATCCGCTTCGCCGTATGGCGCCGGCCGCCCGTGTGGCGGCCGTTGCATGTCGGGACAGGGCGGATCAGATGATCGGACCGGGCGCAAGCGCCAGGTCCGCTGCGCCCCGGTGTTTCGGGGCAGTTTCAGCTCGGCGCGGACGTCAGGCCAACCCCTGGCGGCGCCTCCCGGGGGTATCAAGAGTTAGGAGAGAGAGCTATGCAAAGGCTTCTCAAACAATTTTACAAATCCGAAGAAGGTGCCGTGACCGTGGATTGGGTCATTCTGACCGCCGCGATCGTCGGGCTGGCCTCGGTGGCCTATGTGACGATCGAGGGCAACACCAATACCCTGTCCACCGCAATTGGCGGCGCGATCGGCGGCCAGAACGATTTCTGACACCTGACAGAACGCAGGACCAAGTTTCGACGGCCGGCCCGATCCCTGGGCCGGCTTTCGCATGTACGTGCCGGGCGTGATCTGCGCCGGCTGCCGCGGCCGGGAAAGGCCGGCGCGCCCCCAGGACGCCCGCTGCCGGGCTTAGTTTCACCACATTCTCCCGGCATAAGACCGGGACGCTTCAAAGGAGAGGGCAGGATATGCGGGTGGTATTCGGATTTGTGCTGATTCTCGGCATCGCATTGGCCGGATTCGCGGTTTATCTGGCAAACGGCTATGTGAATTCCTATCGTGTCGCGCTGGCCAAGGCCAAGGGCGCCGAAGGCATCGCCACGGTCGAGGTCTTTGTCGCGACCAAGCGGATGAACTACGGCGACAAGCTGGACAAGGACGCGGTGCGCGTGGTCAAGTTTCCCCGTGCCTCGGTGCCGGAAGGCACCTTTCTGCAACGCGGTGGCGCCGTGCCCTATCACAAGCCCTGGGACGAGCTCGACGAAGAGACCCAGGACCGGCTGCGCGAAAACCCTCAGCCCGGCGTGCACCCGCGCCGCGACGGCATGAAGATCACCGAGATCGCCGATCTCTTCCCCGAAACCGGCGAGGAACGGTTTGTGATGCGCACCATCGAGCGGGGCGAGGCGGTTCTGGCCAGCAAGGTCACCCTGCCCGGCCAGGATGCCGGCATCACCTCGCGGCTGAGCCCGGGCATGCGCGCCTTTGCGATCAAGGTCGACGTGGCTTCCGGCGTTTCCGGCTTCCTGCGTCCCGGCGACCGGGTCGACGTCTACTGGACCGGCCGTGTCGCGTCCTTTGCCGACGAAAGCGGCCGCAGCTCGACCGATGTGACCAAGCTGATCGAGACCGGCGTCAAGCTGATCGCCGTCGATCAATCGGCCTATGGCGACAAGACCGCGACCACCATCGCCCGCACGGTGACTGTTTCGGCCAAGCCGCAGCAGGTGGCGGCGCTGGCCCAGGCACAATCGACCGGCCGGCTGTCGTTGGCCCTGGTCGGCTCGGGCGACACCAGCGAAGTGGGCCCGGTCGAGGTCGACCAGATGAGCCTTCTGGGGCTCGAGGCGCCGGAAGAGGAAAAGATCGTCGAGGTGGAAAAGGAAGAAGTCTGCACCATCCGCACCCGCAAGGGCGGCGAAATGATCGAAATCCCGATCCCCTGCACAAACTGAGCGACTCACCCCATATCCGGTAGGACAGCAAATGAAAAACGCCGCATCCTGTAATGTGGCGTTTTCTTTTTTCTGCGCCTGTTGCGAGATACCCACATAAACACAGGGTCGGAAGCCATTGAATATTGCAAAAAATCCAAAGTTCCCGCAAGGTGGCGCCAAATGCAGGCAACAAGACCTGCGCGTGTGAGGCGTGATCGGAAAGGCAGGTCACAGATGACAGTGAAGATGTTCCTCGGGGCCGCCCTCATGGGCGCCGCTCTGGCCACCGGGCCGTTTGCGCCAAGCGCGGAGGCCGAAACCCTTCGCGTGGTGCGGCAAGGCACCTCGTCCAAGCTCTCGGTGCCGATCAACCGCGCCGTCGTGGTCGAAAGCGACGTGCCCTTCGCGGAACTTTCGATTGCCAACCCCGCGATTGCCGATATCTCTTCGCTGTCCGACCGCACCATCTATGTGTTGGGCAAGGGCACCGGCACCACCACGCTGACCCTGCTCGACGCCTCGGGCCGGCTGATCACCAATGTCGACGTGCATGTGACGTTCGACCTGACCGAATTCAAGGAACGCCTGCGCCAGATCATGCCGGACGAAAAGATCGAGGTGCGCAGCGCCGATGACGGCATCGTCCTGTCCGGCGTCGCCTCATCCACGCAAAAGATGACGCGCGCGCTCGATCTTGCCGAACGCTACGCCCCCGACCGGGTGTCCAACCTGATGAGCGTCGGCGGCGTGCAGCAGGTGATGCTCAAGGTCCGCTTTGCCGAGATGTCGCGCAACGTGTCGAAATCGTTGTCGTCCTCGCTGGCGCTTGGCGGCGACATCTTCGGCGGCGATGTCGGCGTGCGGCTCGGCTCGGGCCAAGCGGCGCGCAACTCGGCGCTTCAGGGCATTCTCAACGGCACGATCCCCGGTTCGACCTCGAACGAGCTCTCCTCCTCGATCGGCTTCAACATGGGCGCGGTGGAAGTGGCGGTCCTGCTCGAAGCGCTGGAAAGCAAGGGTATGGTGCGGATGTTGGCCGAGCCCAACCTGACCGCGCTGTCAGGCCAGGAGGCGACCTTTCTGGCCGGTGGCGAATATCCGGTGCCGGTCTCGGCCGAAAGCGACCTGATCCGCATCGAGTTCAAACCTTTCGGGATCGAGCTGAGCTTTATCCCGCGGGTGGTCGACAATGACGTCATCAACCTTGAACTTAAGACCGCGGTGTCGGCCATAGACCCGACAAACGGCTTTGTAAACAACGACTTCCAGATCGATGCCTTCACCCGCCGCGAAGCGACCACCACGGTCGAGATGCGCGACGGCGAGAGCTTTGCCATCGCCGGCCTGCTGAAGGACGATTTTCGCGATCTCAACGGCCAGGTGCCCTGGCTGGGCGATGTGCCGGTGCTGGGCGCGCTGTTCCGGTCGGCGGAATACAGCCGCGAACAATCGGAACTGGTGATCATCGTGACGCCGCATCTGGTGACCCCCACCCGCGGCGAGGCGCTGGCCCTGCCCACCGACAAGGTGCGCCCGCCCTCCGAGAAAGACCTCTTCCTGCATGGCCGCGTGGCCAGCGACACGGCATATAAAAAGGGCCCCGTTGCCGAGGTTGCCAAGCAGGATTTCTCCGGGTCCTATGGCTATGTGATGGATTGATCGGATGCAGCAGCCGCGCTTGACATATCTTGTGGCTTCGGTCGCCGCTCTCGGCGTCCTGGCCGGATGCTCGCCCGATCGGGGGCCGGTTCAAAGCTCGTTCTTTCGCGAATCCGGCGCGCTGATCGACACCGGCCATTTCGGCACCGCGACGCTGAACAACCAGGCCTATCAGACCGGCGAAAAGCAATGGGTCTACAACATGGCCCAGCGGTTTGCCGACGAGGTGCCGACCACGGTGAACTTTGCCTTCAACTCGTCGCAGCTCGAGGCCGGCGCACGCGCCATCCTGCGTCAGCAGGCAGCGTTCATCCGCCGCTTCCCCGAAGTGCGCTTCCGGGTTTATGGCCATACCGACAAGGTCGGCTCGAATGCCTACAACCGCCGGCTGGGCCAGCGCCGCGCCGATGCGGTGGTCAATTTCCTGATCGGTCAGGGCATTTCGCGTGCCCGGCTCGAGGCGGTGGTGAGCTTTGGCGAGACCCAGCCGCTGATCGTGACCCAGGGCCGCGAACGCCGCAACCGCCGCACCGTGACCGAGGTTTCCGGCTTCGTGGCGGGGCATCCGATGCTGCTCGACGGCAATTATGCCGCCGTCGTCTATCGCGAATACCTGGTGTCCGGCGAACCGGCCTCGACCTTTACCACCGGCGTGTCGACCGGCACGCAGGCGGACACCTCCGACAGTTCTGCCAACTAGACTACCTCGTCCGGCGGCAGGCAGAAGGAGGCGGATGTTCCGCCTCCTTTTTGGTTTTCGGAGCCGGTGAACAATGCCTGGTCAGGCCCGCGATTGAACCGAATTCGCGAAATGACGATCTTTTGGCCGCAAATTCGCCCGAATTTTCCATCACCTTCGATCCAGTGAAATGTGCCACGCGGGACGATGAACCTGCGGGACGGTCCCGGATCCTCGCTGCTGCAACAGGCGCTTCATGTAGCGGCAGACGGCGAAGACAGAGGGCGAGTAGAGCTTGGTAAAGGATAACAAGGCCATGACCGACGAAACAGCGCTTGAGATGGACATCCCCCCCATCATTGCCTGCACCATCAGCCGGAATGTGCAGGAATTCGAGCTCCTGATCGAAGACATGGAAAACGCCCTGGGCGAGCAATGGGGCGATCTGGGCTTTGAAGAGGCGGTGCCCTTCTTTGCCCAGGAAGACGCCGGCTCGCTCGAATTCATCGCCATCGCCATGGATGCCGAGGACGAGGCCGATCTGCCGGTGCTGGCCGAAATCATCGAGGCCGCCAAGGCGCGGGGCATCAAGGTGATTCTGATCACCGAGGATGTTTCGCCCGCCGCGCTGCATCACCTGATGCGCAAGGGCGCCGACGAGTTCGTGCCGTACCCGCTGCCCGAGACCGAACTGCAATTCGCCATCGACCGGGTCCGGGCCACCCCCCCTGCCCCGGCCGAGACCGCCGCCGCCGTGGCGCTGGCCGATGTGAGCGACGCTCCGGTGCCCGAAGAGCCCGCGTCCGACGAGACGAACGAGAAGAAGGTCAAGCTTGAAAAGGGCGCGGCGCGCAACGGCGTGCTGATCGCGGTGCAGGGGCTTGTCGGCGGCACCGGCGCCACGACCTTTGCCACCAACCTCGCCTGGGAACTGGCCACCATCGCCAAGACAGATGCGCCCAAGGTCTGCCTGATCGACCTCGATCTGCAATTCGGATCGGTGGCCACCTACCTCGATCTGCCGCGCCGCGAATCCGTCTACGAGCTGCTCTCGGACATCGAGAACATGGACGAAGACAGCTTCAGCCAGGCGCTGATGGATTACGAAGAAAAGATGCAGGTGCTGACCGCGCCGGCCGACATGCTGCCGCTCGACCTGCTGCCGCCGCAGGATGTGGAAAAGCTTCTGGCCACCGCCTGCGCGCATTTCGACTATGTCATCGTCGACATGCCCAAGACCCTGGTGCAATGGTCCGAGACGGTGCTCAACATGGCGCATGTCTATTTCTCGATGCTCGAGATCGACATGCGTTCGGCGCAAAACGCCCTGCGGCTCAAACGTGCGCTGCAATCGGAGGATCTGCCCTTCGAAAAGCTGCGGTTCCTGCTCAACCGCGCGCCGAAATTCACCGACCTGACCGGCAAGAGCCGGGTCAAGCGCATGGCCGAGAGCCTCGGCATCTCGATCGACGTGCAATTCCCCGACGGCGGCAAGCCGGTGGTGCAGGCCTGCGACCACGGCCTGCCGCTGGCCACCGCCGCCGCCAAGAACCCGCTGCGCCGTGAAATCGCCAAGCTTGCCAAATCGCTGCACGAAATCGGTGCAGATGCGGCAGAAGCAGCCTGAGGACAAAGCCCGATGTTTTCCAGATACCGCAAGCCCGACGCCGCCAAACCGGCGCCCAAGCCCGACAATGTCGCCAAGATGCCGGTCCAGGAAGAGGCCCCGGCCAAGCCGGTCTCGATGCGCCGTCCGGTCGTCAAGACCATGGCCGCGCGTCCGGTGGCCACCGACAAGGAGCAGAAGCGCAAGGAAAAGATGGGCGATCTCAAGCTCGAACTTCACCGCGCGCTGCTCGACAATCTCAACCTCAGCGCGCTGGAACATGCCTCCGAGGCCGACCTCAAGGCCGAGATCAGCGACATCGGACAGGAGCTTCTCAACGAAAAGGGCGTGGTGCTCAACCGCGACGACCGCACGACGCTGATCCAGGAGCTCTACAACGAGGTCAAGGGCCTCGGCCCGCTGGAGCCGCTGCTTCAGGATGACACGGTCAACGACATCCTGGTCAATGGCCCGCAGCAGGTCTTTGTCGAACGCAATGGCAAGCTGACCCTGTCCGACGTGACCTTCAAGGACGAAAAACACCTGCTCAGGATCATCGACAAGATCGTCTCGGCCGTGGGCCGGCGGGTCGACGAGAGCAACCCCTACGTCGACGCCCGTCTCGCCGATGGCTCGCGTTTCAACGCCATGGTGCCGCCGATCGCCGTCGATGGCAGCCTGGTTTCCATTCGTAAGTTCAAGAAGGAAAAACTGGCGGTCGACGATCTGGTGAATTTCGGCGCCTTCACCGAAGAGATGGCCGCCTATCTTCAAGCCGCCGTCGCCTGCCGGCTGAACGTCATCGTCTCGGGCGGGACCGGCTCGGGCAAGACCACGACGCTCAACGCGCTGTCGTCCTTCATCGATGACAGTGAACGCATCCTGACCATCGAAGACACCGCGGAACTGCAACTGCAACAGACCCATGTCGGCCGGATGGAAAGCCGCCCCGCCAACGTCGAGGGCAAGGGCGCGGTGTCCCAGCGCGACTGTCTGCGCAACGCTCTGCGGATGCGCCCCGACCGGATCATCGTCGGCGAGACCCGCGGCGAGGAAGTGATCGACATGTTGCAGGCGATGAACACCGGCCACGACGGCTCGATGACCACGATCCACGCCAACAGCGCCCGCGACGGGGTGAGCCGGCTGGAGAACATGATTGCCATGGCCGGGATCGAGATGCCGATCAAGGCGGTGCGCTCGCAGATCTCTTCGGCGGTCAACCTGATCGTCCAGGCCTCGCGCCTTCAGGACGGCTCGCGCCGCATGGTCTCGATCACCGAGGTGACCGGCATGGAGGGCGAGGTGATCTCGATGCAGGAGGTGTTCCGCTATCAGCGCGTCGGCCTGACGCCCGACAACAAGATCATCGGCCATTTCACCGCCACCGGCGTCCGCAGCCATTTCTCCGAGCGCTTCAAGCTTTGGGGCTACGACCTGCCGCCCGCCATCTTTGAACCCTTTGCCGCGGAGTAGATCGCATGGAGCTCTCAGCAGAACCGATTATCTACGGGTTGATCTTTGTCGGCGTCCTGGCGCTGGTCGAAGGGGTCTACCTGACCGTTTTTGGCAAATCGATCAGCCTCAACAGCCGGGTCAACCGCCGGCTGGAGATGATGGACAAGGGCGCGCGCCGCGACGAGGTGCTGGAAAAGCTCCGCAAGGAGATGACCCAGCACGTCAAATCGCGCAAGATCCCGCTCTATTCGCTGCTGGCCACCAAGGCGCAGAAGGCGGCCATCGCCTTTACGCCCGGCCAGCTCATCCTGATCATGGTGGTGGTGAGCTTCCTCGCCTTTGTCGGGCTGACGCTGGGCACCGAGGCCGGCCTGGCCGTGCGCGTGGCCGGCGCCATCGCCATGGGGGTCGGCGGGGTCTATACTTGGATCAACCACAAGGCCGGCAAGCGGATGGCGATGCTCGAAGAGCAGCTGCCTGACGCCATCGAACTGATCGTGCGCTCGCTGCGCGTCGGCCACCCGTTTTCCTCGGCGCTGACCATCGTGTCGAAAGAGGTCAAGGATCCGCTGGCCTCGGAGCTGGGCATCATCGCCGACGAGGCCGCTTATGGCCGCGACGTCGGCGAGGCGCTGCGCGAGATGTCGGACCGGCTCGACATGCAGGATCTGCGTTTTCTGGCAGTGGCGGTGACCATCCAGCAGCAATCCGGCGGCAACCTGGCCGAGGTGCTGGCGGGGCTGTCAAAGGTGATCCGGGCGCGCTTTCGGCTGTTTCGCCGGGTCAAGGCGATCACCGCCGAGGCCAAGTGGTCGGGCAAGTTCCTCTCGGGCTTTCCGATCATGTGCCTGATCTTCATCCAGCTTACCGACCCGAACTATTATGACGAAGTGATCGATCACCCGCTCTTCATCATTGCCTGTTTCGTGGTCTTCGGCTTCCTCGCGGCGAACCTTGTCGTCATGCGGATGCTTGTGAACATCAAAGTGTAAAGGAGCCCGTCATGTTCGAACCCGGCGGAGTGTTCTACGAATTGTTTGGTCCGATGGCGCCGGTGCTGATCGTCGGTGCCATGGCGGTGCTGCTTCTGTTGCTGGCGGTGTCGATGCTGTTCAAACAGCGCCCCGACCCGATGGAAAAGCTGGCGGCGCAGACCCGCCAGCAAAAGGTCAGCAAGAACGAGACCTTGCGTTCCGGCGGCACCCGCAACGAAAAGCTGGAGAAATACGGTGCCTTCCTCGAGCCGCAGGACCAGGAAAGCTATTCCGAGATCCAGAAGAAGCTGATGCAGGCCGGCTATCGCGGCCGCGACGCGGTGCGGATGTTCCACGCGGCGCAGGTGATCCTGGGCGTGCTCGCCCTCGGGCTGGGCCTGGCCTATTATTACCTTGTGCTCGGCCCGGAGAATGCCACCACGCAGCAAATGGTGATGTATATCCTCGGCCCCGGTGCGGCGGGTTATTTCCTACCCAAATACTGGGTCTCGCGCCGCGCCGGCAAACGTCACGAAGAGATCGAGGACGGGTTCCCGGACGCGCTTGACATGATGCTGGTCTGCGTCGAGGCCGGGCAGTCGCTCGACCAGTCGATCCTGCGGGTGAGCAAGGAAATCCAGTCGTCTTATCGAGAGCTTGCCTATGAATTTCAGGTCGTCAGCCACGAAATCAAGGCCGGCAAGGACAAATCCACCGTGCTCAACGACATGGGCGAACGCTGCGGCGTGCAGGATATTTCGTCTTTTGTCACCGTGCTGATCCAGGCTCAGGTTTTCGGCACTTCGATCGCCGAGGCGCTGCGGGTCTATGCCGGCGAGATGCGCGACAAGCGGGTGATGCGGGCCGAGGAAAAGGCCAACAAGCTGCCCACCAAGATGACGCTGGTGACCATGGGTCTGACCGTGCCGCCGCTGCTGATCATCCTGGTCGGCCCCTCGGCGATGGGCATCATGAAGCTCGGCTCTCTGGCGGGGTGAGGTGGCGGTGGGTTGAACACCCACCCGCCACTCGGGCGCAAAGCGGTGGGTTGGAAACCCACCCTACAGTCAGGCATGGGGCGTATCCCCCTTTGTCCTGCGGCGGTGGCTGGGCTGGCGCCATCGGCAAATCCGCAACGTGGACGGGGTTTTTGCGGCCGGGATCAACAAACCGGTCCCGTTTCTGCGCCGGCTTGCGCTAGGCTCGGGCCAAGCCGGGCCGCCGCGAGGCGAGACACCGGCATGAACCGAGGCAGTCAACGAGCAGGAAAGAAGGTGTCCCTTTCCAGAACAGCCGGCCTTCTGGCCGTGATCCTGGTGTCCGCCGCCTGTTCCCAGGGCGGCTTTGAGCGTGACCGCAATTCGCCCTATGCTCCGCAGGTCAATCGCCGCGCGGAGCCGGTGGATCAGCTCCTTGTGGGCCACAGGCTGCTCGCTGCCAAGGAATACGAACTGGCGATCTCGGCCTTCAACCGCGCCGCGCTGGAACGCGGGATCGGCGATGCCGAGGTGCTCTCGGCGCTGGGCACCGCAAATCTGGCACTCGGGCGGCTCGGGCAATCCGAGACCCTGCTGCGCCGCGCGGTCAAGAAAGAGGAAAGCTGGCCCGAGGTCTGGAACAATCTGGGCGTCGTTCTGATGGAGCGCGGCAAACATGCCGAGGCCGCCCAGGTGTTCCGCCGGGCCTATGCGCTCGACGATGGGCAGAGCGACTCGATCCGGGACAACCTGCGGTTAGCCCTCGCAAAACTGGACAATATCCAGTACGGTATCGAGCAACAACAAGACTATAAATTGGTGCGGAGGGGCAGTTCCGACTACCTGATCCGAACCGCACTCTAGAGGCACGAGCAGAAAAGGACGCAAGAATGCGCCACCCTATCTTTGTGTTCGCCGGTCTGGCCGCCGTGCTGGCCTTGGCCGCCTGTGAGAAAGAGATCGACAGGGACGCCGTCGACCGCAAGCTGCAAGACATCAACGTGATCGACGAAAGCAACCTCAACGAGGTGATGCTCACAAATTCCGACCCGAACGAGGCGGTGAGCTATTTTCAGCGCGCCACCGCCAGCCAACCGAAGCGGATCGATCTGCAACGCGGCCTCGCGGCCTCGCTGATCCGGGCCAAACGCCCGACCGAGGCGGTCTCGGCCTGGAAGAAGATCGTCCAGCTCGAGGACAGCGAAGCCGATGACAAGGTGCAGCTCGCCGATGCCTATATCCGCAACAACCAGTGGCAAGAGGCCGAAGAGGTGCTCGACAGCGTGCCGCCGACGCATGAGACCTTCAAGCGCTACCGGCTCGAAGCGATGATCGCCGACAGCAACAAGGAATGGAAAAAGGCCGACAGTTTCTACGAAACCGCCATCGGCCTCACCACGACGCCGTCGAGCGTGATGAACAACTGGGGCTATTCCAAGCTGAGCCGGGGCGATTACCCGGGTGCCGAGCGGATGTTCGTGCAGGCGATCCGCCAGGACACCTCGCTCTTTACCGCCAAGAACAACCTGGTTCTGGCCCGCGGTGCCCAGGGCAACTACACCCTGCCGGTGGTGCCGATGAGCCAGCAGGAGCGCGCCGAGCTGCTCTATACCCTGGGGCTCTCGGCGATCAAACGCGGCGATGTCGAGACCGGAAAGGGCCTGTTCCGCGACGCGATCGAGACCCATCCGCAGTATTTCGAGGCCGCCGTCCGCTCCCTGAGCGCCCTGGAAAACAACACGGCGAACTGACCGATGGGCCTACATGTCACCGCCTGGTCGGCCCTGTGGTTCCTGCCCTTCGCGGTGCCGGTCTGCGTTTATGTCTGCTGGTCGGACATGCGGATGATGAAGATCCCCAACAATGCGGTGCTGGCGCTGACGGCGGTGTTTGTCGTGGTCGGGCTGATCGCCCTGCCGCTGGCCGATTATCCCTGGCGGCTCTTGCAGCTGGGGGTCGTGCTCTTGCTGGGCATCGTGATGAATGCCACTGGGCTGGTTGGCGCCGGCGACGCCAAGTTTGCCGCCGCTGCCGCGCCATTCATCCATCCCGGCGATTTCATCTTTCTGATGATGCTTCTGGCGGCGACACTGCTGGGCGCCTTTGCCGCCCACCGGCTGGCGAAATACAGCCCGCTGCGCCGCATGGCGCCCGGCTGGCAGAGCTGGGAGACTGGCAGCGATTTTCCCATGGGCCTTGCGCTTGGCGGCACGCTGGCGCTCTATCTCGCGCTTGGCGCGGTTTACGGGAGCTGAGCGCCATGCGCTTCATGATTTCTGAACCCCTGCCCGCCACCATGGCCCCGCATTGAGAGAGGTATCTGCAATGAACATGGCCGTTGGAAACGTCACAGCCCCGCCCGCCCCCAGGCGACTGGAGGAGATGGCCCTGCCGATCGTGATGATGCGGGATATCCTGCTCAAGACCATGTTCCGTTCGAACCTCGACGTGGTGACCGAGATCGCCCGCGGCATCTGCCTGCCGATCCCGGTGACACAGGAGCTGGTCGATCTGGCGCGCGGCCAGAAGCTGTTGCAGGCCACCGGCACGCTGAACGCCAATTCCGGCAACGAGATGGGTTACGAGCTGACCGATGCCGGCAAGGCGCGGGCGCTGGATGCGCTGGCGCAGTCGGAATACTACGGCGCCATGCCGGTGCCGCTGCATGTCTATCAGGAGCAGGTCAAGCGCCAATCGATCCGCAACATCCAGATCACCCGCAGCCAGCTGACCGCCGCCATGGGCGAGTTGATCCTGCCCGACACGCTGATGGACCAGCTCGGCCCGGCGGTCTCGGCCGGCCGCTCGATCCTGATGTATGGCCCGCCCGGCAACGGCAAGTCCTCGATCTCGAACGGCATCCGCAAGGCGATGGGCGACAAGATCTATGTGCCGCGGGCGATCGAATACGCCGGTCAGGTGATCACCGTCTATGACCCGATCGTGCATTCCGCCGCCGAGGAGCAGGAGGACGACCCGACCCGGCTGCGGCGCTCGTCGAACCGCTATGACACCCGCTACGTGCGCTGCGAACGCCCCACGGTGGTGACCGGCGGCGAGCTGTCGCTGAAGATGCTCGACCTGGTCTACAACCCGACCGCGCGGACCTATCAGGCGCCGTTGCAGCTCAAGTCCTCGGGCGGCATCTTCATCGTCGACGACCTTGGCCGGCAGGAAGAGCCGCCGCAGGCGCTGGTCAACCGCTGGATCGTTCCGCTGGAGGAAAGCCGGGACATCCTGGCGTTGCAATCGGGCGAGAAGTTCGAGGTGCCGTTTGACACGCTGGTGGTGTTTTCGACCAACTTCCACCCGAACGAGATTTTCGACCAAGCGGCGCTGCGGCGGATCTTCTTCAAGATCAAGATCGACGGGCCGGGGCAGAAGGATTTCCTCAAGATCTTTGCGCTGGTGGCGAAGAAGAAGGGGCTGCCGCTGGACGAGGCCAGCCTGATCCATCTGTTGCAGGTGAAATATCCGACCATCGACAATGTCTATGCCAATTACCAGCCGGTCTTCCTGATCGATCAGATCCTATCGATCTGCGCCTTCGAAGGGGTCGCGCCGCGGATGACGCCGGACTATGTCGATCGCGCCTGGGCGAATATGTTCGTCAAGGACGAGAAGATCGTGAAGTGAGACCGACCGGAGCCGGGGCACCCCCGCGCCAGGAAGCTCCCCCCGCGAGAGGCTTGGCAGGCGGGGTCTGGGGGCGCTGCCCCCGTCCCTGCGGGACTCCCCCGGCGGTATTTTCGAAGAGAAGAAGACCGGGGCGGTCTTGCATCCGGCGGGGGCGCCCTGGATTTTTCCGATGAAGTCGCTGCCCGCCGTCATCACCGATTGGTTTGCCACCCGCGGCTGGCAGGTGCACCCGCACCAGCAGGCGATGGTCGACCGGCGGGCGGAGCCGGCGGTTCTGCTGATCGCGCCCACCGGTGGCGGCAAGACCATGGCGGGGTTTCTGCCCACCCTGGCCGAACTGGCGGCGGGGCGGCATGAGGGACTGCATACGCTTTATGTTTCGCCACTGAAGGCGCTGGCGGCGGATATCAAGCGCAACCTGACCGGGCCGGTGACGGAGATGGGCCTGCCGATCCGGATCGAGGACCGCACGGGCGATACCTCTTACACCCGGAAGCGGCGGCAGCGCGCCGATCCGCCGCATATTCTGCTGACCACGCCCGAGAGCCTGGCGCTGATGTGTTCTTACGAGGATGCGCCGCGGATTTTCAAAGGCTTGCAGCGAGTCATCGTCGACGAGATCCATGCCCTGGCCGAGAGCAAGCGCGGTGATCAGCTGATGCTGGCGCTGGCGCGGTTGCAGGGGCTCTGCCCCGGGCTGCGCCGGGTCGGGCTTTCGGCCACGGTGGAAGATCCCGACGCGATCGCGCAGATGCTGGCGCGGCATCCCGATCCCTGCGCCATCGTCGCCGCCGATCCCGGCCCCGACCCGGACATTGCCATGCTCGCGCTGCCGGCGGCGCCGCCCTGGGCCGGGGGCGGCGCCGCCTATGCCATTCCGCAGGTGATGGCGGCGGTGAAGGCGCATCGCACCACGCTGATCTTTCACAACACCCGGGCACAGGCCGAGATCTTCTTTCACAACCTGTGGCTGGCCAATGATGACAGCCTGCCGATCGGCATCCACCACGGCAGCCTGGATCGGGCGCAGCGCGAAAAGGTGGAGGCGGCCATGGTGCGCGGCGACCTGCGCGCCATCGTCTGTACCGGGTCGCTCGACCTCGGCATCGACTGGGGCGATGTCGACCTGGTGATCCAGATCGGCGCGCCGAAGAACGTCAAGCGGCTGATCCAGCGCATCGGCCGCGCCAATCACCGCTACAATGCGCCGTCGAAGGCGCGGCTGGTGCCGGCCAACCGTTTCGAGGTGGTGGAATGCCATGCCGCGCTTCAGGCCGCCCGCGCCCATGCGCTTGATGGCGATCCGCGCGGCCCCGGCCCGCTGGACGTGCTGTGCCAGCATATCCTGATCGCCGCCTGTTCCGGGCCGTTCGAGGCCGGGGCGCTTTATGCCGAGATGACGACGGCGGGGCCATATGCCGGGCTGACCCGGGCGCAGTTCGACGATTGTCTGGAATTCTGCGCCACCGGCGGCTATGCGCTGCGCGCCTATGACCAGTGGCAGCGGCTCCAGCGGCGCGCGGACGGGCAATGGCAACTGCGCGATCCGCGGTCGGCGCGGATCATCCGCATGAACATCGGCACCATCCAGGACAGCGACCTGCTGAAGGTGCGGTTCAAGGGCCGCGGCGGCAAGCCCCTGGGCGAGATCGAGGAAGGCTTTGCCGCCACCCTGACGCCGGGCGACACCTTTCTGATCGGCGGCCAGATCGTGCGCTATGCCGGGCTGCGCGAGACCGTGGTGGAGGTGACGCGGGATGCGGCGAAAAAGCCCAAGATCGCCACCTTCGGCGGCACCAAGTTCGCCACCTCGACGCAGCTCAGCCAGCGCATCCTCGACATGTTGCAGGCGCGCGACTGGCCGTACCTGCCCGATCACACCCGCGACTGGCTGCACCTGCACCGACAGGTCAGCCGGTTGCCGGAGCCAGGGCGGCTGCTGATCGAGAGCTTTCCGCATGACGGCCGTGCCCATGCCTGCATCTATGGCTTTGCCGGGCGCAATGCGCAGCAGACCCTCGGCCTGTTGGTCACCAAGCGAATGGAGGAGCTGGGGCTCGATCCCCTGGGCTTTGTCGCCACCGATTATGCCACGCTGATCTGGGGGCTGACGCCGCTGACCGATCCGGCCCCGCTGTTCGACATCGAAGCGCTGGAGGCGGGGCTGGATGGCTGGCTGGCCGGCAATGCGGTGATGAAACGCACCTTTCGCGCCAGCGCCACCATCGCCATGCTGATCAACCGCAACATGCCCGGGACCAGGAAAAGCGGGCGGCAGGCGACGTTTTCCAGCGACATCCTCTATGACACGCTGCTGAAATACGATCCCGATCACCTGTTGATGCGGATCACCCGGGCCGAGGCGATGCGCGGGTTGGTGGATTTCGCCCGCATCCGCGAGATGGCCGAACGGGTGCAGGGGCGAATCGATCTGCACCGGCTCGACCGGGTGACGCCGTTGGCCGCGCCGATGCTGCTCGAGGTCGGCCGGGTGCCGGTGACAGGCGCCGCGCGCGAGCGGCTGCTGGAGGAAGAGGCGGCGGCGCTGATGGCCGAGGCGGGAATCGACCGGCTGTGACCGCTTGCGCCCGGGCGCGGCTTGCGGCATGGGACAGAGCATGAACACCTACAGTTTCACCTTTGCCGGCCAGCGTCTGGTGGCGCGGCCCTCGGGCGCCTTGCACTGGCCCGCGGCCGGGCTGCTCTGCGTGTCTGACCTGCATCTGGGCAAATCGGCCCGGCAGGCGCGGCGCAATGGCATGCAGGTGCCGCCTTATGACGTCGAGGACACGCTGGCCCGGCTCGAGGCCGAGGTGGAAGCGACCGCGACGGCGACGGTGATCTGTCTCGGTGACAGTTTCGACGATTTGCAGGCCTTTGACGCCCTGCCCCGGACGGCGCTTGACTGGATCACCCGGTTGCAGGCCGGCCGGCGCTGGATCTGGATCGAGGGCAATCACGATCCCGGTCCGGTGGCGCTGGCCGGCGATCATCTGGCGCAGTTTCGCCACCTCGGGCTGACCTTCCGCCATATCGCCAGTGACGAAGACCGGGGCGAGATCTCGGGCCATTACCACCCCAAGCTGCGGCTGCGGGCCGGGGCACGCGCCTGTTTTCTCGTCGATGAGGCGCGGCTGATTCTGCCGGCTTTCGGCACCTACACCGGCGGGCTGCGCAGCGACGATCCGGCGCTCGACCGGTTGATGGCGCCGGGCGCTCTGGCAATCCTCACCGGAGCCCGGGCGCTGGCGGTGCCGATGCGTCAGAACAGATCGGGCCGGGCCTCTTCCAGACGCGGGCGATAGGTGCGGCTGACCGGCAGCTCATCGCCGTTCACCAGCTTGACCATGAGCTTGCCGCCCCGGCGCTGCACCGCGTCGACCGCATCCAGCGGCACCCAGTGCGAGCGATGCACGTGGCAGCCCGGCATTGGCGCCATCTCGCCCACCGCATCGGCAAACCGCATGCGGATCTGCTCCAGCCCGCGGTCGGTGGCGACATCGGTCAGGTGATCGTTGGCCGATAGGCGATAGACCGTCGCCTGCGACACTTCCAGCCGATCGAACAGCCGTGGCAGCGGTTCCTCTTCGGGCGCGGCGGCGGCCGCTTCGGGCGCGCGCAGATGCGGGCGCACCACATGGATCACAGAATAGACGGTGAGCGTGGGCACCAGGACATTGAGCGCGATCGATGGCATCTGCGGGTCAAGCGTGCCGCCTAGAACCGCCATCGCGCGCGACCACAGATAGACGAAAGGCGCAAAGATCAGCGTCATCAGAACCGAGGCCACCAGCGCCGCGCGCCAGGCCACCAGCGGGCGCACCAGGCGATAGGAAATCTCGTCGAAGACCGCGCCGCACATGATCGACACGCCGATCAGGAAGGACCAGAAGAAAATCCGCAGACCAACGCTCAATTGCCCATCTGTGCCAAAAGGTTCCGCGATCACGGCGACGGCCGTCAGGCCAAAGAACACCGCCAGAGCAATGCGCGAGTGGCGCAGGCTCTGAACCCGGTTGATAATGGCCGTCAGAGGGGGGTGGTCTGTGTCGGTATGGGAAATGTCGGTGTCTTCTTTCAACATCGTTGAATAATGCGTCATGTCTGCTCTTTGCAAAAAACTTGCCGCTTTGGCATCGTGATTTCTACAGTGAGTGTTTAATACCATCGGGCTAAGGGAAAACCATGGAATTGTCCCCCCAAAAAAGGGTTGACCTAAGGGCAAGCTTTGCCCGGCAAAGCCTGATGACCACCTTCGAGGCGGAACTGGCCGAGATCGCCCCGGGGCATGTGGTGATCGGTGCGCCCATCGGGCCCGGAGCGCGCCAGCAACACGGCTTTGGCCATGCCGGGCTGACCTTTGCCCTCGGCGATACAGCGGCCGGCTATGCCGCCCTCACGCTGATGCCCGAGGGGGCCGAGGTGCTGACGGCGGAAATCAAGATCAATCTGCTGGCCCCGGCCCGCGGCCAGAGCCTGCGGGCGGTGGGCGAGGTGCTCAAGCCCGGGCGGCGGCTGATCGTGGTGCGGGCCGCGGTCTGGGCGCGCGACGGCGACCGGGAAACCGAGATCGCCGCCCTTCAGGGCACCATGGTGCCCGTCCTGGCCGAGGCTTAGGCGGTCAGCCCCTCGGGTGCCGCGATGCCATTGGCCCGGCAACAGGCGGTCAGCGTATTGGCCAGCAGGCAGGCGATGGTCATCGGCCCCACTCCGCCGGGCACCGGGGTGATCGCGCCCGCGACCTCGGCGCAGCTGTCAAAGTGGCAATCGCCCACCAGGCGGGTCTTGCCTTCGCCCTTTTCCGGCGCGTCGATTCGGTTGATGCCGACGTCGATCACCGTGGCACCGGGCTTGATCCAGTCGCCGGTGACCATTTCGGGCCGGCCGACGGCGGCGACCACGATATCGGCGCGGCGGGTGACCTCCTGAATGTCCTTGGTGCGCGAATGCGCGATGGTCACGGTGCAGCTGTCGCCCAGCAGAAGCTGCGCCATCGGCTTGCCGACGATGTTCGACCGGCCGACAACCACCGCGTTCATCCCCGACAGGCTGCCGTGAAAATCGCGCAGCATCATCAGGCATCCCAGCGGCGTGCAGGGCACCATGCTCTCCTGCCCGGTGCCCAGAAGCCCGACGTTGGAGATGTGAAATCCATCGACATCCTTGGCCGGATCGATGGCATTGATCACCAGATCCTCGTCAATGTGATCGGGCAGCGGCAATTGCACCAGAATGCCATGCACCGCCGGATCACCATTGAGCTGCTCGACCAGCGCCAGCAGCTCCTCCTGCGAGATCGAGGCGTCACGCTTGTGCTCGTAGGAATTCATGCCGGCCTCGACCGTCTGTTTGCCCTTGGAGCGTACATAGACCTGGCTCGCCGGATCTTCGCCGACCAGCACCACCGCCAGCCCCGGGGTGATGCCATGCTCGTCCTTGAGCCTTTTCACATGGCGCCCCACTTCGACCCGCACCTTGGCGGCAAACCCCTTGCCGTCGATAATACTCGCCGTCATCCGTCTTTTCCTTCCTTGCCCATCACCTGCTCTTCGCGGGCGATCATGGCATCGATCAACAGCGCCCACATGGCCTCGGCCAGATCCGCGTCAAACCCCGTTCGGTCCGCCTCGGCCCGCACCTTGGCCAGCACATCCGCCACCCGCGAGGGGGCGCGTGCCGCGATGCCGTCCGGCGCCTTGAGCACCGGCGCGCGGTCGATGTACCCCACCCTTTCCACATGCAGCGCGATCAATGCGCGGTCGATGTCATCGATCGTGTCGCGCAGCTCGGCCATGGTCTCGATCTCGTCGGGGGTCTTGCGCATGCCTGTCCTTTTTCGATTGTCCTATATCCCCGCCAGAGGCAGGCGCCGCCCCAGCGGCGACCGGACCGGAGGAGGCAAGATGCCCCCCGCGGCCCGCCCCCTTTTAGAACAATCCTTCGACCTGGCCACCCTCGTTCAGCCGGATATTTTCCGACGCTGGAACCGACGGCAGGCCCGGCATGGTCATGATCTCGCCGCAGATCACCACCACAAAGCCGGCCCCCGCAGAAAGCCGCACTTCGCGCACCGGCACCGAGTGGCCGGTGGGCGCGCCGCGCAGGTTGGGATCGGTCGAGAAGCTGTATTGCGTCTTGGCCATGCAGACCGGCAGATCGCCATATCCCGCCTTCTCCCAGTCGTGCAGCTGGTTGCGGATCTTGGCATCTGCCAGCACCTCATCGGCGCGGTAGATCGACTTGGCGATGGTCTCGATCTTCTCGAAGAGCGGCATCTCGTCACGATAGAGCGGGGCGAATTGCGACACACCGGCGTCGGCAATCTGCGCCACGCGGGTGGCCAGTGCCTCGGTGCCCTCGGAGCCCTTGGCCCAGTGTTGGCAGAGGATCGCCTCGGAGCCCTGGCTCTCGACGTAGTCCTTGACCGCCTGGACCTCGGCCTCGGTGTCGGTGACGAAATGGTTGATCGCCACGACCACCGGCACGCCAAAGCTCTTCACGTTCTGGATATGCCGCCCGAGGTTGGGGCAGCCCTTGCGGATCGCCTCGACATTCTCGGCACCGAGATCGCCCTTGGCCACGCCGCCGTTCATCTTCATCGCCCGGCAGGTCGCCACCAGCACCACGCAATCGGGCGCGAGGCCGGCCTTGCGGCATTTGATGTTCATGAACTTCTCGGCGCCCAAATCGGCGCCAAAACCGGCCTCGGTCACTACGTAATCGGCCACCTTGAGCGCCGTCGAGGTCGCCATCACCGAGTTGCAGCCATGCGCGATATTGGCGAACGGCCCGCCATGCACGAAGGCGGGATTGTTCTCCAGCGTCTGCACCAGGTTGGGCTGCATCGCGTCCTTGAGCAGAACCGTCATCGCGCCATCGGCCTTGATGTCGCGGCAGGTCACCGGTTTGCGGTCGCGGGTATAGGCGACGATGATGTCGCCCAGCCGCCGCTCGAGATCCGCCAGCGACGTCGCAAGGCAGAGAATCGCCATGACTTCCGACGCCACGGTGATGTCAAAGCCGGTCTGGCGCGGAAAGCCGTTGGCCACGCCGCCGAGCGAGGTCACCACATCGCGCAGCGCCCGGTCGTTCATGTCCATCACCCGGCGCCAGACCACCCGGCGGGGGTCGATGTCGAGCGCATTGCCCCAGTAGATATGGTTGTCGATCATGGCGCTGAGCAGGTTGTGCGCCGCGGTGATGGCATGGAAATCACCGGTGAAATGCAGGTTCATGTCCTCCATCGGCACCACCTGGGCATAGCCGCCGCCCGCGGCGCCGCCCTTCATGCCGAAGTTCGGCCCGAGCGAGGCCTCGCGGATGCAGATCGCCGCTTTCTTGCCGATCCGGTTGAGCCCGTCGCCCAGGCCTACGGTGGTGGTGGTCTTGCCCTCGCCCGCCGGCGTCGGGTTGATCGCGGTGACGAGGATCAGCTTGCCGGTCTTGTTGCCCTGCACCGAGGTGATGAAATCCTGGCTGACCTTGGCCTTGTCATGGCCGAAGGGCAGCAGATGTTCCGAGCCGATCCCGAGCCTTGCGCCGATTTCCTGGATCGGCTTCTTGTTGGCGTCGCGGGCGATTTCGATGTCGGATTTATGGGACATGGGTGCACTCCAGTTGGCTTTGGCCCTGCATAACGCGGCATCCCGCCGCAGCCCGAGGTGAATCCGACATTTTGACCGCAGCTTGCGGCGGCTTTGCCCGAAGACACGGCAGTTCGAAAACCCGCCGCTCCGGGTCTCGGCGTGCCGCCGCCCCGGAGCGGCTCGGCCTCTGCCCTGTCCGCTCTCCCGGCCGCCGACCGGACCGCGGGGCCCCGGCGCAGGGCCGGGGCGGGTGCGGGCGCGGCGTGGGCTGCGGCCTGCATCCTGGATCGTGCCCCGATCCCCGACAGCTCATCAAATGCGCCACCGCCCGACGTCCAGATGACCCGCCCCGGACCCCGCTCCGGGGCCTCCCCCTGCCCTGGCAACCGAAACGTCAGACCCCTCCGGAAAAACAAAACCCCCGCAGCATCGGCTGCGGGGGCGTCCTTGACTGATCTGCCGGGCTCAGGCCGTCGGTTCCGGCTCCATGTCCCCGGACGGCTTGGCCTTGGGCTTGGTCTTGGGGATCGCCGTGACCGAAGGCGCATTGCCCTGATCCGGCGTGTCGTCCTCATCCTCGCCCAGTTGCGGCGGCTCGCCCTTCATCACGCGGCGGATTTCCTCGCCGGTCAGCGTCTCGTATTCCAGCAGACCCTGCGCCAGCCGCTCCCATTCCTCTTTCTTCTCGGTCAGAATCTCGAAGGCACGGTCATAGGCGTCCTGGATAAAGCGCTTCACCTCGTCCTCGATCATCTCCTTGGTATGGGCCGAGACCGACAGGCCGGCGGTATTGCCGCTGTAGCCCTCATGCGCCTCAGAGTAGTCGATATTGCCCACCTTTTCCGACATGCCCCAGCGCAGCACCATGGCCCGCGCCAGCGCCGACGCCTGCTGAATGTCGCCCGCCGGCCCGTTCGAGACATTGGACTCGCCATATTTGATGATCTCGGCCGCCTTGCCGGCCATGGTCATCGCGAGCTTTTCCTCGCATTCCGACTTGTGCCAGTTCAGCCGGTCGATCTCGGGCAGCGACACCACCATGCCCAGCGCACCGCCGCGCGGAATGATCGTCGCCTTGTAGACCGGGTCGCATTGCGGCAGCGACAAGCCCACCACCGCGTGGCCGGCCTCGTGATAGGCGGTCTTTTCCTTCTGATCGTCGGTCAGCACCATCGAACGGCGCTCGGCGCCCATCATCACCTTGTCCTTGGCGTTCTCGAAGTCTTCCATCGTCACGAAACGCCGGCCGACGCGCGCCGCCATCAGCGCCGCCTCGTTCACCAGGTTGGCGAGGTCCGCACCGGAAAATCCCGGCGTGCCGCGCGCGATGATGCGCATGTCGGCGTCGGGGCCCAGCGGAATCTTGCGAGCGTGGACATTGAGGATCTTCTCGCGGCCCTTGATGTCGGGGTTGGGCACCGTCACCTGCCGGTCAAAGCGGCCGGGGCGCAGCAGCGCCGGGTCCAGCACGTCCTTGCGGTTGGTGGCGGCAATGATGATCACGCCTTCATTGGCCTCGAAGCCGTCCATCTCGACCAGCAGCTGGTTGAGCGTCTGCTCGCGCTCGTCGTTGCCGCCGCCATAGCCCGCACCACGATGACGGCCGACAGCGTCGATCTCGTCGATGAAGACGATGCAGGGCGCGTTCTTCTTGGCCTGTTCGAACATGTCACGGACGCGAGAAGCGCCGACACCGACGAACATCTCGACGAAATCCGAACCGGAAATTGTAAAGAACGGCACGCCGGCCTCGCCCGCGATCGCGCGCGCCAGGAGCGTCTTACCGGTGCCCGGAGGGCCCACCAGCAGCGCGCCTTTCGGGATCTTGCCGCCAAGGCGCGAGAATTTTTGCGGGTTGCGCAGGAATTCGACGATCTCTTCCAGCTCTTCCTTGGCCTCGTCGATCCCGGCCACATCGTCAAAGGTGACGCGGCCATGTTTCTCGGTCAGCATCTTGGCCTTGGATTTACCAAAGCCCATGGCGCCGCCTTTGCCGCCGCCCTGCATCCGGTTCATGAAATAGATCCAGACCCCGATCAGCAGCAGGAAGGGCAGCAGGCTCAGGATGAAGGACTGAAAGCCCGATTGCTCCTGCGATTCGGCATTCACCGCCACGCCGTTGTCGATCAGAACCTGGGTGACTTCGGCATCCTCGGGCTTGATGGTCACGTAATCGCGCCCGTCCTTGCCCCGATAGCGGATCGTCTCGCCATCGATCACAGCCGAGGAGACCTTGTCCTCCTCCACCAGTTGCACAAAGTCCGAATACGGCGTGCTCTGGCTTTGCAGCGTGCTGCCACCGCCGGAAAAGAGATTGAAGAGCGTCAGGATCAATACGAAGAGTACGACCCAGAAGGCGATGTTACGCAGGTTGCCCAAGAAAGTTCTCCCGAAGATTGGGTGTGGCCCGCTCTATAGCGTGCCCTTGTGGTGAAAAATAGGGGTTTGTGCGGCACATTCAATGCGTCGTGAGGAAAGCGGCAAAGCCATGCTGCCCGGTCAGGCGGCAGATGTCGTATTCGGGGCCAAAGCCGGCCGGGAGAAAGGCCACCAGCCGGTCGCCATCAAAGACCGCAGGGTGCGCGATCAGGCTCTGATAAGGCAGGCCCTCGGGCCGCGCCGGCAGCTGCGCGGCGCCGGCCTCGCCCAGGGCGCGCACCGTCAGCCCGGCAATCGCCGCGCCGCCCAGCTGGAACCGTCCGTCCCAGGGCGCCCCCACCGGCGCCCGGGTTTCGGCCACCGCGGCATATTCGCGACAGAGGCGAATCTCGGCCCGCTCGGCCCGCATCAGGCAGCCGTGCAGGCTGGCGCTGCCGCCCGACAGCACCCGGTCGGCGGCCGCCGCCAGTGCGCGGGCGCGCGGCCGGTAGACCCGCCCCGAGACATATTGCAGCCCGCCCGCCAGGAGCCGCAGCCGGGTCTCCGCCTCCAGCGCCGCCAGAGCGTCGCGATCCATGAGCAGATCGCCATGCTGCACGCGCACCGCGCGCGTCGCGGCCTCGGCCGCCCGTGCCCGCAGCGCCGCCTGCGCCCGTGCCATCCGGCCCGCGGTCTCCGCCAGGGCCGCTGCGTCGATCCCGAGCGGCGCCAGAATCTCCAGCGCCTGGCGCATGCGCACCCGGTCGAACCGCGGGTCGGCATTCGACGGATCCTCGACCCAGGCCCCCTTGAGCACCGTCAGATAATGCCGCAACTCCGCCCGCCGCACCGTCAGCAAGGGCCGCATCAGCCAAAAGCCGCCATCCTCGGTCGCCTGCGGCACGAAGCGGCGATCCGCCATGCCCGCCAGCCCGTCGACCCCGGAGCCGCGCGCCAGCCGCATCAGCACGGTCTCGGCCTGATCGTCCAGCGTATGCGCCATCAGCACATGCCGCAGCCCGCCGCGCCACCGGCCGATCAGCCGCAGCCGCGCCGTCCGGGCCGCCTCCTGAAGATTGCCGCTGCCGTCCCAGCCCTGCCAGCGCAGCACGTCATGGCGATGTCCCAGCGCCGCGCATTCCGCCGCCACCAGCGCGGCCTCGGCGCCGCTCTCCGGCCGCAGCCCGTGGTCCACGGTCACCACCCGCAGGCCGACACCCATGTGCCGCGTCCAGTTGTGCGCCAGGGTCAGCAGCGCCATGCTGTCGCCGCCGCCGGACACCGCCAGCCCGATCTCATCCGGGAACTCCGGCCCCAGAAGATCGCCCATCACCCCGGCAAAATGGCTGTCGAGACTGAAAGAGGTCATCCGGCGCGCCGCGCCCCCTGCTTCTTCTGGCCCAAAATATTCCCGGGGGAGTCGCCGGAGGCGACGGGGGCAGAGCCCCCTCTCCCTTCGGCCCGGGCCGCCCCGGTCAGGAACAGCCCAGCCGGCCCATCTCGGTCTGCGCCTCGGTCAGCTCGGTCGCCGAAGGAAACCGCGGCGCGATCTCGGCCAGCATCTGACAGGCGGCGTCGTTCTGGCCCAGCGAGGCCAGCGCCCGGCCCAGGTTCAGCAGCGCCGGCGCCGCCGTGGCCTGAGCGTCGCGGGCCAGCGAATAGGCGTCGAGATAGGCCCGGGCCGCCTCCTTGGTATTGCCCATCTTCTCCAGCGCCTCGCCGCGTCCGAGCAAGGCGCCGGGGCCCAGCGGCCCGCCGGGATAAGTCTCGTTGAAGGTGCCGAAAAGCTCGGCGGCGCGCTGATAATCGCCGGCGGCCAGCGCCTCTTCGGCGCGGCGGAAATCCTCTTCCTCGCTCATCGCCAGCGCCGGGCCCTCGCCTTCGGGCGGCGCGATCGGCTGCGGCGCGGCCGGTGTCGCCACCTCCTCGCCGCCCAGGGTCGAGGTCTCGCCCAGGGCGCCCACGTCGCCGCCTTCCAGCTCGACCAGCCGGAACTCGAGATCGCCGATCCGGTTGGTGCCGTCGGTCACGATCCGGTCGATGCGATATTCCAGCTCCTCGGTCTTGCCGGTGAGCCGCGACAGCTCGGCCTCGATCACCTGCACCCGGTCGAGCAGCGTGCCGCTGCCGGCCGAGACATCCGAGCCGCCAGTGGTCGACAGCTCGCGCCGCAGGCGTTTCACCTCGATGTTCAGAAGCGTCAGATCCTGCCGGATATCGGCCAGCGTCTCGGCCCTGTCCTGCGCCGCCGCCGACAGCGGCAGCGCCAGGCCCAGCCCGAAGATCACAACAAATCGCACCAGAAGTCGCATCGTCCTCTCCTGCCCCGGGGGGCCTTGTCCCAGCGTGCCGGCTTCAGCTGACCGCGCTGCCGGCAATCACCGTCACCGCGCGGCGGTTCTTGGCATAACAGCTTTCATCCGAACAGATCTCGATCGGGCGTTCCTTGCCATAGCTGACAAACCGCAGCCGGCTGGCCGGCACGCCCCGGGAGATCAGGTACTCGCGCACCGCATTGGCCCGGCGGCCGCCGAGCGCGAGGTTGTATTCGCGGGTGCCCTGCTCGTCGGCATGACCCTCGATCACCGCCTGATAATCGCTGTTGGTCAGCAGCCATTCGGCCTGCTGGTCCAGCGTCGCCTGCGCCTCGGCGGTCAGCGACGACTGATCGACGAGAAACAGCACCCGGTCGCCGATCGCCTGCTGGAAATAGGCCGGGCTCGAGGGATCGCCGGCGCCACCGGGCACAAAACCCGCTCCGGCGCCCGCACCGGCGCTGCCGTCGAGCCGCGGATCGTCCTGACCGAAGCGGCCGGCATTGGTACAGGCCGAAACGGCCAAAGCGCCCACGAGAAGCGCGATCTTGGTGAGATGTGTCATAATTCCTGTCCTGCTCCGTGGCATTTCGCCATTGTTGCCTGCGAGCCTAACATATGCCTGCCCGCCTTGACATCCTAATTGCCGATCCCGCGACCGGCCTATTGCAACGGCCCCCAGCTCGGGTCCGAGGCCGCATCGGGGGTGCGCACCCGCCGCAGGCTGCGCCCCGAGACATCGACCGAATAGAGGCTGGCCTGCCCGCTGGCGCCCTGGGTTTCGCGGGTGAACATGATCACCCGGCCATTGGGCGCCCAGGTCGGGCCCTCGTCAAGAAACGAGGCGGTGAGCAGCCGCTCTTCGCTGCCGTCGGTGCGCATCACGCCGATATGGAACCGGCCCTTGTGCTGTTTGGTAAAGGCGATCAGGTCGCCGCGTGGCGACCAGACCGGCGTGCCATAGCGGCCGGGCCCGAAGGAGATGCGCTCGGCCTCGCCGCCGCCGGCCGGCATGATGTAGAGCTGCTGGCTGCCCGAGCGGTCGCTTTCAAACACGATTCGGCTGCCGTCGGGGCTATAGGACGGCGCGGTCTCGATCGCCGGAGTGTTGGTCAGCCGCGTGGTCGCGCCCGAGGCCAGGTCCATGGTGAAAATATCGGTGTTCGAGCCTTCCGAGATTGAAAACACCGCCGTCTGCCCGTTCGGCGCAAAGCGCGGCGCAAAGGACATCACCCCGGTCTGGCTCTCGAGGATGCGGCTCTGGGTGTTGCCGACATCGAGCACATGGATGCGCGGAAAGCCGGTGGCGTAGGAGGTATAGAGCACCCGATCGCCGGTGGGCGAGAATCGCGGCGCCAGCACGATCGACGAACTGTCGGTCAGGTACTGCACGTTGGCGCCGTCGTAATCCATGATCGCCAGCCGTTTCTTGCGGTCGTCCTTGGGGCCGGTTTCGCTGACATAGACCACGCGGCTGTCGAAATAGCCGCTCTCGCCGGTGATCCGACTGTAGACCGCATCGGCCACCTTGTGCGCCATGCGCCGCCAGCCTTCTGTGGTGCCCTGGAATTGCAGGCCCTTGCCCAGCTCCTGGCCGGAGAACACGTCATAGACCCGGAATTTCACCGTCAGCTGGCCATTGTCGGCGACCGAGACCGCCCCCATGATCAGCGCCTGGACATTGATCGCCTTCCAGTCGTTGTATTGTACCGGTGCGGCAAAGCTGGTGGGGCGCGAGATGAAGGCATCCTGCGGTGTCTGGATGAACAGCCCGGTGCCGTTGAGGTCGTCGGCCACCACCTGCGCAAGCTTGCCGCCCCATTCGCCGGCGGCGGCGGTTTCGGGGATGAAATCGGGCACGGCAAAGGGCAAGGGTTCGACAACCCCCTCGGTGATCTCGATCCGCAGCGGCGCGGCCTGGGCCGGCAGGGCCAACAGCAGGGCCAGCGCGGCGGTCAAGGCGGTCAGGACCTGGGTCACTCGGTGGTTTACACTCATCTGCTTACCTTCTCGGGATTAAAGGTCATCTCGATTTGCCGCCATTGGTCGTATTTGTCGACCGGCAGTTCATAGCCGTCCTTCTGACAGCGGATAATCGCGCGTCTGGCGGCCTGAAAGGCCACTTCAGTGGCCCGTGTGTCACCGCCTTCGCTGCCGGTCAGCCGGATCGAGCTGGTGATGACGCGGCCGGATTGCTCCATCTCCATCGAGACCACCACCGTCACCCGGGCGGCGGCAGAGCCGACATCCACGACCCAGCAATCCTGCACCGCCAGGCGCAGGTTCTCGCGCTCGCCGGCGGTGAGCGGCGGGCCGCTGGCGGCCGTGGGCGCCGGTGCCGCCGTGTCGCCGCCGCCCAGCGCCTCGGCCAGAGCATCGGCCACCGCATCGGCGGTGCCGTCGGCGGCGGGCGCCGGATCGTCGGCGGGTGCCGGGGCCTGCCGCGGCGTTTCCGGGCTTTCCTGCGGCGCTTCGGCCACGGTCGGCGGCGCCGGCGGGCGGCCCCGCGGACGCACCGAGCGTTCGGGGGCGCCCGAAGGCGTCTCGGCGGCCTCGGTGACAATCTCGCTGGTGGCCTCCTCCTCGGCGGTGGCCTCCTGTTCTTCCTGCGGCTCCGGCGTCGGGCTGTCCTCTTCGGCCACCACCGCATCCCGGGTGGTGTCCTCGATCGCGACCTCGGGCTCCGGCGGCGCCACCGGTTCCGGCGCGACGCGCGGCGCCGGCCGGGGCTGCGGCCGTTGCGAGACCTCGGGCAGCACCACGGCCACATCCTCGTCGGCCGGCGGCGCCGGTTCAGGCGGCGGAATGTCGTCTGGTTCGCTCAGCACCGGCGCCGGCGGCTCGGGCACGTCAGGCAGGGTCTCCGGCGCGGGGGCCGGCGGCTCTTCGACCGGCTCCGGCGGCGTCACCGGGGCCGGCGGTTCCTCGACCGGGGCCGGCGGCGGCGTATCCTCGGCGGCGGGCGACGCGGGTTCTTCCGGCGCGTCGGGCACCGCCGGGGCAACCTCGGGCGTGGCGTCTTCCGGCGTGTCCTGCCCGGTCAGCGCGGCGTAGTCCTCTTCGCTGATGGTGGTCACGCTGGTCACGTCGAAAGGCAGCGGCTCGACCTCGAACAACGGCCCGATCAGCAGCCAGCCGATCAGCCCGACATGCGCCGCACCCGACACGTAAAAGCCGAAGTGAAGCCGGCGGCGGCCCGCTTCGGGGATATCCTGATCAGCGCTCACGGCGAACCCGGCCTAGCCTTCGTCCTGCCCGTCGAGCCGTGGCCCGCCGGTATCGGTCACCAGCCCGATGTTGGAAAAGCCGCCGGCATTGAGCGCCCCCATGACCTCCATCACCTGGGCATAGGGCACCGCCCCGTCGGCGCGCAGGAACACCCGGTCGCTGGTCCGTTCCTGGGCGATGGCGCGCAGCTTGCCGACCAGCTCGTCCGAGGGCGTCTCGGTGGTCTGGATCATGATGCCGCCCTCGGCGGTCAGTGTCACGGTCAGCGGCTCTTCCGAATCCGCCGCCAAGGCGCTCGCCGCGCTCTTGGGCAGCTCGACCGGCACGCCCACGGTCAACAGCGGCGCCGAGACCATGAAGATGATCAGCAGCACCAGCATCACGTCGACAAAGGGCGTGACGTTGATTTCGGACATCGGCTTGGCCCCGCCCCTGCGCCGTCTGCGGCCCGAGCCGCCACCGCCCGGTTTGACGATATGCGCGCCCATGGCCTAGCTGTCCAACTGGCGGCTGAGGATGGTGGCGAATTCGTCGGCAAAGCTTTCGTAGCCCGACAAGATCCGGTCCGCATCCGCGCTCAGCTTGTTATAGAAGATCACCGCCGGGATCGCCGCCAGAAGCCCCAGCCCGGTGGCCAGCAGCGCCTCGGCGATGCCGGGGGCGACGACGGCGAGCGAGGTGTTCTGCTGCTCGGCGATCTCGACAAAGGCGTTCATGATGCCCCAGACGGTGCCGAAGAGGCCAACGAAAGGCGCGGTCGAGCCGACGGTGGCCAGCACCGAAAGGCCGTTCTGCAACTCGTCGCTGACCTGGGCGATGGCGACATTCATCGAGCGGTCGATGCGGGCCTGGGCGCCGGGGATCAGCCCGCCGTCCTCGCGGTGCGAGCGGCGCCATTCCAGCATGCCGGCGGCAAACACCCGCTGTGCGCGCCCCTTGGGCCCCGGCCCCATCTGCTCGAACAGCTCGTCGAGCGGCTCGCCGGACCAGAAGGCGCGGTCAAAGCGGCGCGCCTCGCGCTTGGCGCGGCGATAGGTGGCCAGATTGTAGACGATGATCGCCCACGACCAGAAGCTTGCCACGATCAGCGCGATCATCACCAGCTTCACGGTCAGGGTCGCACGGGCGAAAAGGCCCCACATGGAGAAATCGATCTCCTGTGCGAGCGCGAGGGTCTCTGTTTCCATCAGCCTGCTCTTTGTTATGGCCGTTTCTCTGCGGCCCAATTGAGCGCGAGCGTAGCGGAAAGAAAGGGGGAAAGCCAACACGAAGGCGTCAGCAGAGGGGCTTTGTCATGGGAATGTCGTACCGGCTGGCGGATATTTGCCAAGCCGCTGTAACATCCCCCGGGCGCCGTGATCAGGCCGCGCCGCGCCGCCTCCGGGCCAGCGTCAGCGAGAGCGCGGCCAGCGCATAGGCAACAAGCGCCAGCAACGCCGCCCCCGCCAGATAGAGCACGAATGCCGCGCCCAGCCCCTGCCCAAGCGCCTCCGGCACGAGCGCCGCCAGCGCCTCGGGCAGCGCGCCGGTGACCACCACCGCGCCCATGGTCGCAGCCAGCCATCCGAGGACCGCCAGCGTCGCCAGCACGAGCAGCGCCCGGATCGGCGCCGCGCGGAACCGCCAGCCGCGCCGCAGGGTGGCATGGATCCGCCCAAGATCCTGCTGGATGGCAATCAGCGCCGGCACCACCAGCAACACAAGCCCCATGCCGAAGCCCAGGCCATAGACCAGGGTGATCACCGTCGGCTTGAGGAATTGCGCCTGCGAGGATTTCTCGAACAACAGTGGCGCCAGCCCCAGCACCGTGGTCAGCGTGGTCAGCATCACCGGCCGCAGCCGGTCGGCGGCGCCTTCGATGATCGAGGGCACGAGGCCCCTGTCCCTGGCGTAGTCATCGATGGTCGACACCAGAACGATCGAATCGTTGATGATGATCCCGGTCATCCCCAGCATCCCGACCACGGTGAACATGCTCAGCGGCACGTCCCAGTAATTGTGGCCATAGATCGTGCCGACCAGACCGAAGGGAATGATCGACATCACCACCAGCGGCCGGGTCCAGCTGGCAAAGACCCAGGACAACACGAGATAGATGCCCAGCAGCACGAGGATCAGCCCGGTGCGGGCGTCGTTGAGAAAGTCGTTCTCCTGCTCGGACAGACCGGAGAGCCGGTAATCCACCTGCCGCTCTTCGGCGATCTTTGGCAGGATCTCGGCCTCGAGCACCTCCTGGATCTCCTGTGCCCGCGCCGGATCATCCTCGGAGATATCGCCGGTGACCGAAATCAGCCTGATGCCGTTCTCGCGCCGCACGGTGGAAAAGCCGGTGCGCCGCGCGACGCTGACGATATCGGCCAGCGGCACATAGGCGCCCGAGGCCGCACGGAGCTGGGTGCGTTCAAGGAAATCGGCGGTCAGCTCGCCCTCGGGCAGTTCCACCCGGATCGCGGCGGAGCGCGGCCCGTCGGGATAGGTCGCCGCCTCAATGCCGCCCAGCCGGTGGCGCAGCACCGTGCCCAGCCCGTCGATGGTAAAGCCCAGGGCCTGCCCCTGCGGCGTCAGCTCGAGGATCAGCTCTTCCTTATCATAGGCCAGGTTGTCCTCGACCGCCGAGACCTCGGGGAACCGCGCCAGCGCCGCCTTGAGGTCCTCGGAGGCGCCCTTGAGCACCTCTGACGAGGCACCATAGAACTGAACGTCGAGCGCATCGCCGCCGGGGCCGGAGCGCCAGCCGCGGAAGCTCACGGTTTCCAGCATCGGATGGCGGCCCACGGCGTCTTGCAGCGCGGCCACGAACTGAAAGCTGGAATAGGGCCTGAAGTCGGGATCGATCAGCTCGATCGAGATCGCGCCAAGCTGATAGCTCTCCTTGGTGTCGGTGCCGGCCAGGCCGCGGCCGGCGTTGCCGCCGATCTCGGCGATGACATAATCGATCGGGTTGCGGCCATGTTCGGCCTCGTATTCCGCGCCCAGCGCCTCGGTGGCGCGCTGCATCTCGCGCATCATTTCCAGCGTGTCATCGCGGGTGGCGCCCGGCGCCATGGCGAAATTGCCGGTGACCGAGCTTCGCTCGGGCGCGTTGAAGAAGCGCCATTGCACCTCGCCCCGGATGAAGAGCGCCACCTGGCTGGCCAGAAGCACCACCACACCGGCGAGCACCGCGTAGCGCGCCCAGACGACGACGGCCATGATCCGGCGGAAGATCACGTCGCGCACCCAGCGAAAGCCGCGATTGACCTGGCGCGACGGCCAGTCGTACCAATGCTCTTTCGACTGGTGCACCAGCGCATGTGCCATGTGGTTGGGCAGGATCAGGAAACATTCCACCAACGAGGCCAGCAGCACCACGATCACGGTAAAGGGAATGTCGGAGATCAGGTCGCCGAAGCGGCCCGAGATGGCGGTGAGCCCGAAAAAGGCGATCACCGTGGTCAGCGTCGAGGCAAAGACCGGCATCGCCATGCGCCGGGCGGCATTCTCTGCCGCCTCGACCGGACTTTCGCCCAGCCGGCGATAGCGGAAATCGGCATGTTCGCCCACGACAATGGCATCGTCGACCACGATGCCCAGCGTGATGATCAGCGCAAAGAGCGAGATCATGTTGAGCGTCAGCCCGGCCAGGAACATCAGGGCGATGGTCGCCGCCATCGCCACCGGAATGCCCGCCGCCACCCAAAAGGCGATGCGGGCATTCAGAAAGAGAAACAACAGCGCCAGCACCAGCGCCAGCCCCATCGACCCGTTGTCGAGCAGGATGTCGAGCCGCCCGGTGATCGCCTCGGCGCGGGTGCGGATCAGGTCGATCCGGGTGCCTGCGGGCAGCGTCGCCTCGAGCGCTTCGGCCACCGCTTCCACGGTGTCCTGAATCTCGATGGCGTCGCCCTGGTTCGAGCGGTCGACGCGCACCGAAATGGCCGGGTTTTCGCCCACGAAATAGCTGCGGTCGCGGTCGATGCCCTCGACCCGGACCCTGGCGACATCCCCGATGGTGAGCTTGGAGCCGTCGTCGTTCGAGCGCAGGGCAATGGCCTCGATCTGATCGGCCGACCGTTTCTCGACGCCGGTGCGCACCCGAGTATTGGCGCTGGTGACATCGCCGGCCGGATCGGCATCGACCTCGGCGGCGATGGCATCGGCGATCTGGCGCATGGTGACGTCATGCCGGATCAGCGCCACCGAAGGCACCTCGACAATGGTCTGCGGCGCGGCGAGGCCCCGGATGGTCGCGCGGGTGACGCCCTCGGCAAAAAGCCGCACCACCATTTCATCTGCGAAGCGGGCCAGCTGATCGACCCCCACCGGGCCGGTGATCACCACGTCGGTCACCCGGTCCCGCCAGCCACCCCGCCGGACGTTGGGATCATCGGCCTCCTCCGGCAGGTTCGAGACCGCATCGACCGCCGCCTGCACATCGTCGCCGGCGCGGGCCATGTCCCAGCCCGGTTCGAATTCGAGATCGATCGCGGCGCGGCCCTCGCGCGAGGTGGATTGCGCGCTCTCGACACCTTCGACGGCCAGCAGCGCCGGCTCGAGGATCTGCACGATGGCGGCATCGACATCCTCGGCCCCCGCCCCGTCCCAGTTCACCGAGACCGAAACCTCGTCGATGATGACATCGGGAAAGAATTGCGCCCGCATGTTGGGCGCCGCCATGAGACCGGCGGCAACCAGAAGGACAAGCAGCAGGTTGGCCAGCGTGCGGTGGCGGGTGAAATAGCTGAGAATGCCGCCCGGGCCCGGCGGAAGATCGCGGGTCATGCTGGTATCCTCCGCGCGGACTCGCGGCCGCAGGCCACCGCACGATCGTCATGCCAGAGGCAGGCCTTCGGCATGACCCGCCCCCCGGGGCGGCGATTTGGCTCGGCGGGGCGTTGCATGGCGCTGGTGCGGCGGCTGGTATCCCGTATCATTGCCTCAGCCCCCCATCCGTTCCTCGATCCGTCGCACCACCTGCGCCGGCACCTTCTCCTGCTCGAGCTGCGCGAGGATGCGCGCCTTGGCTTCGTCCGGCATCCGCGCATTGGCCTCGACAAAGGCGCGGATCTTCGCCCGCCGCTCAGCGCTCAGCTCCAGCATCTCGGGCTCCTCGGGTCCGGCCGCCGCGCCCGGCCGCAGGGCCCGCACCTTGATTCCGGCACCGAGCAGCGGCGTGCGCTCCGCCACCACGCTGCGCCCCGCCAGATCGGGCGCACGCACCAGAACGTCATCCCCCTGGCGCCGCAGAAGGGTGACCGGCCGCTCTTCCAGCCGCTCCTCGGCGTCCAGCACCAGCACCCGGCCACCGGCATCCAGCGCCGAAGACGGCAGCCGCACCACCCGCTCCAATGGCGGCTCCTCGATCTCGACGGTGACGAAATCGCCGGGCTTCAGCCCGCGCGCCGCCTCCAGCCGGGCAAACAGCAGCCGGCCGGTCTGGCCTTCGCCGACGGCGGCGCTGTCGCGCACCAGCACGCCCTCGCTGACCAGCCCGGTGCCCAGCACATCCAGCGTCACCCGGACCGGCGCGCGCGTCAGGGCGCCGCTGCCGTCCAGCAGCCGGGCATATTGCGCGGTCGAGACCCGAAACGACACCTCGAGCGCCGCCGGATCGACCAGCCGCGCCAGTTGCTCGTTGTTCGACACCAGCCGGCCCAGCGTGGCGTTCACATCGGCCAGCGTGCCGGCGAAACGCGCCACGATCCGGGTGTCGTCCAGCCGCCGCTGCGCCTCGGCCAGGGCGATCTCGGCGCGTTGCAGCGCAGTGGCGGCCTGGCTGACACGGCTTTCGGCCTGGGCCACCGCCTGGCGCCGGGTGAGCACCGATTGCCGCGCCGACGAGGCCGCCAATTCGGCGGTCTCGACGCTGGCCGCGGTGCCGACGCCACGGCTCAGCAGGTCGCGCTGCCGATCATAGGCCTTTTCGCGCAACGCCGCCTGTTCCTCGGCCGAATGCAGCTCGTCCCGCGCCAGCAGCAGCGCAGCCTCGGCCTCGGCCTGTTCGGCCCGGGCATCGAGAATGTCGGATTGCACCCGGCTCAGCGCCAGTTCGGCGTCGCCGGGATCGATCTGCACCAGCAATTCGCCCGCGCGCACCTGGCCGCCTTCCTCGAAGGTCTCGGCCAGATCGACGATCTTGCCGGCGCTGGCGGCACGCACCTCGAGCGCACGGCGGCTCTGCACCTCGCCAAAGGCGGTGAGCACCGGGGTCACGGTCTGCGGTGCGGCCTCGACCACATTGACGGCAAACACCCGTTCGCGCGCCTCCGGCACCCGCCGCTCCTGGCTCATCCGCGCCTCGACGGCCTCGCGCACCAGCAGGCCGGCATAGACCAGAAGGCCCAGCGTCAGCGACAGCAGAAACAGACCGGTCAGGCTCTGGCGTAGGAACCGCATGCGCGACATCCCCTGATCGTTGAACACAAGTCGCCAGCGGCGTTCCGGCGCCGCCGGACGCACCGCTTCGGCAGTGATACGGACTTATCCGCTATTTCCGTCGCTGATGCTCGGTCAATCGCGGCAAAATCTCGACAAAGTTACAGGGACGGTGCCGGTAATCGAGCTGATAGGCCAGAATTTCATCCCAGGCGTCCTTGCAGGCCCCCGGAGAGCCGGGCAGCGCAAACATGTAGGTTCCGTTCGCCACCCCGCCGGTGGCGCGGCTCTGCACGGCGGAGGTGCCGATCTTGGCCATCGAGACATGGGTGAAGACCGTGCCGAAAGCCTCGATCTCCTTTTCATAGACATCGCGGTGTGCCTCGACCGTCACGTCGCGCCCGGTCAGCCCGGTGCCGCCGGTGGTGATCACCACATCGACCTCTGCATCTCGGCTCCAGTCGCGCAGCAGCGCCGCGATCTCAGCCCGTTCATCCGGCAGGATCCTGCGACAGGCCACCACATGCCCCGCCGCCTCGATCCGGGCGGCGAGGACATCGCCGGAGCGGTCCTCGGCCAGCGAGCGGCTGTCGCTCACCGTCAGGACGGCGATGCGGACGGGAATGAAGTCTCGGCTGTCGTCGATGGGGCGCATGGGGTCTCGCAGGTCTTTGGCTCAGCCGAGGCGGGCCTTGAGGGACAGAAGATCGGCCCAGGCCTCGCGCTTGAGATGCGGCTGGCGCAGCAGATAGGCCGGGTGGAACATCGGCAGGGCGGGCGTGTCATAGGCTTCGGCCCAGCTGCCGCGCAGCCGGGTGATGCCGCGTTTGCCCAGGCCCGCGTCACAGGAGATATTGCCCATCAGCACCAGAAATTCGGGCTGCGCCAGCGCCACGTGCCGCGCCACGAAGGGCCGCATCATGGCTATCTCGGCAGGCAGGGGATCGCGGTTCTGCGGCGGCCGCCAGGGCAATACATTGGTGATATAGACCGAACTGTCGCGGCTCAGCCCGATGGCGGCCAGCATCCGGTCGAGAAACTGCCCGGCGCGGCCGACAAATGGCTTGCCCTGCCGGTCCTCGTCGCGGCCCGGCGCCTCGCCCACGATCATCACCCGCGCCCCCGGCACACCGTCGGAAAACACCAGATTGCGCGCGCCGCGTTTGAGATCGCAATGGTCAAAGGCCGCCATCGCCGCCTGAAGCCCGGCCAGATCCTGCGCGGCCGCCGCCATCCGCTGCGCCTCGGCCACCGGATCGGCCCAGGCCGGCGCCGCGGACTGTGCCGGCGCGGCGCCGGCGACTGCGGCCCGCTTGGGCTGTGCGGGCGCGGCGGGCACGGCATAGCGGTCGACTGGCTCCTCGCCGATGGTGTCGAGCACCCCGGCCTCGATCTGCCAGTCCAGCGCCGCCCGCAGGCTCTTGTGTTCGAAATAATCCATCACCGCGATCCTATCCCGCCCGGCCCCCGAATGAAAACGTCCGAATAAACCCGCCCCTGCTTCTTCTCTTTGACAAATACGCAATTCCGACGCCAGCCCAAGGCGCCCCCATTGAACGCATCCGCCCCCGCTCCTATAACCGCAGCCAACCCGAACCGGAGCAGGTCATGACCTTTACCCAGCGCCATCTTCTCGGCATCGAGCCGCTCCACCCGTCCGAGATCACCACGCTCCTCGATCTGGCCGACGATTATGTCCGGCTCAATCGCGGCAAACGGCACGGCGACGCCCTGGCCGGGCGCAGCCAGATCAACATGTTCTTCGAGAATTCCACCCGCACCCAGGCCTCTTTCGAACTGGCCGGTCAGAGGCTTGGCGCCGATGTGATGAACATGGCGATGCAGGCCTCGTCGATCAAGAAGGGCGAGACGCTGATCGACACCGCGCTGACGCTGAACGCCATGCATCCCGACCTTCTGGTGGTGCGCCATCCGCATTCCGGCGCGGTGGACCTGCTGGCGCAGAAGGTCAATTGCGCGGTGCTCAACGCCGGCGACGGGCGGCACGAACACCCGACGCAGGCGCTCCTGGACGCGCTGACCATCCGCCGGGCCAAGGGCCGGCTGCACCGGCTCAATATCGCGATCTGCGGCGACATCGCGCATTCCCGCGTCGCGCGCTCCAACATCCTGCTGCTCGGCAAGATGGAAAACCGCGTGCGTCTGGTGGGGCCGCCGACCCTGCTGCCCGCCGGCATCGCCGACTTCGGCGTCGAGGTCCATGACGACATGCGCGAAGGTCTCAGGGATGTCGATGTGGTGATGATGCTGCGGCTTCAGAAAGAGCGGATGGACGGCGGTTTCATCCCTTCCGAGCGGGAATATTACCACCGATACGGGCTCGATGCCGAAAAGCTGAGCCATGCGAAACCCGACGCCATCGTCATGCACCCCGGCCCGATGAACCGCGGCGTCGAGATCGACGGCGAGATCGCCGATGACATCAACCGCTCGGTCATTCAGGAACAGGTCGAGATGGGCGTGGCCGTGCGCATGGCGGCGATGGACCTGCTGGTCCGCAACAGGACGGCCACCACCACGACAGAAGGGATCATGGCATGAGCGACGTCCTCGAAATACCCTCGGACGAACACGGTCTGGTGCGGGTCTTTACCGTCGATCTGCCGCTCGACGAGGCGCAGATCCTGCTTGATGACGAGGCCCGCGCGCTCCAGCAGAAGACCGGCGCCATCGCGCTCGATCCCGACCATATCGATCTGTTCGACATGAACGACCTCTCCGGCCTGCCGCTGGCCGATTACCTGGCCGAGGGCCATGGCATCCCCGACGAGGAACTGGCGCCGATCCGCGCCCAGCTCGAACGGGTCAAGGGGCGGGTGATGGTGATGCGCTCGGCCGCCTTCGAACGGATCGGCCAGCAGTTGCGCGTCACCCATCCGCTGCGCTGGATCGCCACCTTCGGCGAGGCGCGCGACCCGGTACCGCTGGAAAAACCCCGCGCCGAGAGCGCCAGGCCGCCGGAACCGGAGGCCCCGCCGGCCGCTCCGCCGCCGCCCGCCGCCGCGGCGCGGATGATGCGGCCCGGCCTGATCATCGGCCTCGTGGTGACGATGGCGGTGCTGGGCGTGGTGCTCTGGGCGCTGGCCTGACAGCCGCTTGGCGGCGCAGCAAATGACACGCATGCAAAGGATGCCTGATGCAGGAACCCAAGGACCCCAAGATGTCGGGCCGCGTCGCCACGGTGGCGCTTCTGGTGATGTTTGCGCTGGTCGGCGTGATGATCTGGATCGCGGGGTGAGGCGATGACCGACCTGTTGCTGACACACGCCCGGCTGATCGACCCCGAAGCCGACAGTGATGCTCCCGGCTGGCTGCACATCCGCGACGGGGTGATCGCGGCCACCGGCAACGGCGCGGCGCCGCAGGACGTCGAGCAGGTGCTGGACTGTCAAGGCAAATGCCTGGCGCCGGGGATCGTCGACATCGGCGTCAAGGTCTGCGAGCCGGGCGAGCGCCACAAGGAGAGCTATGCCTCTGCCGGCCGGGCCGCGGCGGCCGGCGGCGTGACCACGATGATCACCCGCCCCGACACCACGCAGGCCATCGACAGCCCCGAGAGCCTCGAATTCGTTGCTCGCCGCGCCCAGGCCGATGCATCGGTGCATGTCCGCCACATGGCGGCGCTGACCAAGGGCCGGCAGGGCCGCGAGATGGCCGAGATCGGCTTTTTGCTCGATGCGGGCGCCGTGGCGTTCTCCGATTGCGATGCCGTCACCCGCAACACCAAGGTGCTGAGCCGGGCGCTCACCTATGCCCGCTCGCTCGACGCGCTGGTCATGCTGCACCCGCAGGAACCGGTGCTCTCGGACGGCGCCGTGGCCACCTCGGGAAAATTCGCCTCGCTGCGCGGGTTGCCGGCGGTCTCGGCGATGGCCGAGCGCATGGGCCTCGACCGCGACATCGCGCTGATCGAGATGACCGGCGTGCGGGCGCATTTCGACCAGATCACCACCGCCCGCGCCCTGCCCGCGCTGCAACGCGCCAAGCGCAACGGGCTCGACGTCACCGCCGGCATCTCGATCCATCACCTGACACTGAACGAGATGGACGTCGCCGATTACCGCACCTTCTTCAAGGTCAAGCCGCCGCTTAGGGCCGAGGACGACCGTCAGGCGATGATCGAAGCGCTGCGCGACGGGCTGATCGACGTGATCTGTTCGATGCACACGCCGCAGGACGAGGAAAGCAAGCGCCTGCCCTTCGAAGAGGCGGCCGCCGGCGCGGTGGCGCTGGAAACCCTGTTGCCGGCGGCGCTCCGGCTCTATCACGCCGAGGCGCTGACCCTGCCGCAGCTGTTCCGCGCGCTCAGCCTCGCCCCGGCGCGGCGCCTGGGCCTCGCTGCCGGCCGGCTTGCCGCCGGGGCACCGGCCGACCTGGTGCTGTTCGATGCCCATGCGCCCTTTGTGCTCGACCGCTTCAAGCTGCACTCGAAATCCAAGAACACCCCCTTTGACGGCGCCCGCATGCAGGGCCGCGTGCTGGCCACCTTCGTGGCCGGCGCCCGCGTCTACGGAGAGCCCTGATGCCGGTCCTGGAAACCACCCTTGCCGGGCTGCTGCTCTGGGCGCTGATCGGCTATCTGCTGGGCTCGGTGCCCTTTGGCCTGGTGATCGCCCGCCTGCTGGGTCTGGGCGATCTGCGCAAGATCGGCTCGGGCAACATCGGCGCGACCAATGTGCTGCGCACCGGCAACAGGCCGGCGGCGCTGGCGACGCTGATCCTCGACAGTTTCAAGGGGGCGATCGCGGTGCTGATCGCCCGCTGGCTGGCGGCGGAAGATGCGGCGCAACTGGCCGGTCTCATGGCCTTTCTCGGCCATTGTTTCCCCATCTGGCTGGGGTTCAAGGGCGGCAAGGGCGTCGCCACATTCCTCGGGTTGCTGCTCGGTCTGGCCTTTCCGCTGGGGCTGGCGGCCTGCGCCACCTGGGCGGCGGGCGCGGCGCTGACGCGGATCTCCTCGGCCTCGGCGCTGCTGGCGGCGGCGCTGGCGCCGGCCTGGGCCTGGGGGCTGGGCTATCCGTCGATGGTGGCGCTCTGCCTGGTTCTGGCGGCGATCGTCTGGGGGCGCCACCACGCCAACATCCGGCGTATCCTGAAGGGCGAAGAGCCGCGGATCGGCAAGAAGAGCTGAGGTTTCCGGCGCTTCGCGTCCCGGGCCTGACCCGGGATCCCGCGCTCACAACGCAAGCGCCGGCGCAGTTCGGCAAGAGGCCCCGGCGCGGCGGCCGGGGCGGGCGACAGGCTCTTGCGGTTGTTCCGCGAAGCAGGGGGCGTGGCCTTGCCTCTTGCCCCGCGCGTCCCGGGCCTGCCCCGGGACCTCGCGCTCACAATGCAAGCGCCGGCGCAGTTCGGCAAGAGGCCCCGGCGCGGCGGCCGGGGCGGGTGACAGGCTGTTGCGGGTGTTGCGCGAAGCGGGGGGCGTGGCCTTGCCCCGCGCGTCCCGGGCCTGACCCGGGACCCCGCACTCACAACGCAAGCGCCGGCGCGGTTCGGCAAGCGGCCCTGGCGCGGCGGCCGGGGCGGGTGACAGGCTCTTGCGGGCATTGCGCGAAGCGGGGGGCGTGGCCTTGCCCGCGCGTCCCGGGCCTGCCCCGGGACCTCGCGCCCACAACGCAAGCGCCAGCGGGGTTCGGCATGCGGCCTCGGCGCGGCCCCGGGCCGGGTTACAGGCTCTTGCGGGCGTTCAGCGCGGCGGTGATGGTGCCGTCGTCGAGGTAATCGAGTTCGCCGCCGATCGGCACGCCCTGGGCGAGCGAGGTCAGCGTCACCCGGCCCTCGAGCTGGTCGGCGATGTAATGCGCGGTGGTCTGGCCGTCGATGGTGGCATTGAGCGCAAGGATCACCTCGGTGACGCTTTCGGCCGAGATCCGGTCCACCAGCCGCGGGATCGAGAGGTCCTCGGGGCCGACGCCATCAAGCGCCGAGAGCGTACCACCCAGCACGTGGTAGCGGCCGCGGAATACGCCCGAGCGCTCCATCGCCCAGAGATCGGCCACGTCCTCGACCACGCAGATCATGCCGTTGCCGCGTTTCTCGCTTTCGCAGATGTCGCAGATGTCGGTGGTGCCGATATTGCCGCAGTTCAGGCATTCCCGGGCCGAGGCGGCAACCTCGCTCATCAGGTCGGCCAGCGGCGTCATCAACAGGCCGCGCTTGCGGATCAGGTGCAGCACCGCGCGGCGCGCCGAGCGCGGGCCGAGACCGGGCAGCTTGGCCATCAGCTCGATCAGCGCATCGATGTCGCGGGTGGCGGTCATGGGGAGGCCTCGCCGGGCAGCGGAATGCGGGTGACGGTGAACCCCTGGCGCCGCAGGCGCGCGATCAGCCCGGCCTGCCCCGGCAGGTGAAAGCTGCCGACCGCCAGAAAAACCCCGCCCTCGGCCAGGTTGGCGCGTGCGGTATCGATGAAGGCCTGATTGCGGGCGTCGAGCAACACGCGGTTGACCCGCGCGAGGGTGGCGCCACCATCCTCCAGAACCGCACTCACGACGGCCTTGTCCCAGGCCAGCATCAAGCCGAGTTCGCCGGCGAGATACAGCGCCATGCGGGTGGCCCGTTCCGCGCGGCTGGTGGCGGGGTCGAGATAGGCGCCGTAGACATTGAGGAAATCCACCGCGAAATCCGCGTTGCCGGGGCTGTCGAGGTACTGGCGGATGCGCTCCCGCGGCTCCAGCGGAGTGATCGTGGCGCCGCCGATCAGCCCCAGCATCTGGATACGGCCGTCCTGAACCGGCAGCACGCCGGCGGAAAAATCGTCGCAGGGATCGGAGAGGAGCACCTCGGCCAGAGCGCCGGGGGTCAGCCGTTCGGGCGCGCCACGCCCCCAGCCCAGCCCTTCTGTGCGCTGACGGATCCAGTCCAGCACCGCGGGATGCAGCCCCGCCGGCGGCCCGTCGAGCCGGTCCTGACGGTACCAGTCGCGCCTGACCCGCCGGGCGTCAAAGGCGGCGCGCGAGGGCAGGACCGGATCGATCTCGAGGGCCACGATCCGGGCCTCGGCAATGCGCTGCTCGACCAGGTCGGGCAGCGCGAGGATGCTGGGATCGGCGGAATGCATCGTGCCCCAGAGATGCGACACCGCGCCCGAGGGGGCCACCACCCGCCAGAACCGCCCGGTGCCATGCGGGATCGCCGCCGCGGCCGCCCGGAGCCCGGCCAGATCGGCCGGCGCGAACGCCCCGGCATGCAGCGCCGGTTCGACCGGGCTACAGAGCGCGTGATCGGCCCAGTCCTGCGCTTGCGCCGCGCCGCCGCCCAGCAGCGGCGCCGCCGCCAGCCCCAGAATGACGCCCCGGCCCGTCATCGCCTCAGAACGGCAGTTTCATGTCTTTGGGCAGGCCCATTTCCTCGGTCAGCTTGGACATCTCGTCCTCGGCCTTCTGGGTGGCGCGCTGCTGGGCGTCCTTGATGGCGGCGAGGATCAGGTCTTCGACCACTTCCTTGTCATCGCCGTTGAAGATCGACGGATCGATGTCGAGCCCCTTGAGTTCGCCCTTGGCCGAGGCCGTGGCCTTGACCAGACCTGCGCCGCTTTCGCCGGTGACCGTCATCGAATGCAGGTTGTCTTGCAGTTCGGCCATGCGGGTCTGCATCTGCTGCGCCTTCTTCATCATCCCGGCCATGTCGCCGAGATTGCCAAGACCTTTGAACATCGGGAGCTCCTCATCTGTGTGCTTGGGGGTTAGATACGGGGCGCAACCGGCGGCGACAAGGGGCCGGGCCGCGGCGTCCAGGGGTTTGCGGCAGAGCTGGCGGGCTCTGCCCCCGGCCTGCGGCCTCCCCCGCGGTAGTTTCAAACAAAAGAATTCCAGGATCGGTCCCCGGCGGCGGGGGTCAGTCTTCCTCGAAGGGATCCCATTCGTCCTCGACCTCCTGCAAGGCCTCGGCCTGGGCTTCGGCCTCGGCCGCCTGGGCGGTGTGGATCGCCGTGATCCGGGCCTTGGGAAAGGTGGCTAGCGCGGCCTGCACCAGCGGGTGTTCGCCGGCCTTGGCCTCGAGCGCGAGGCGGTCGGCGTCGCGGGTCTCGACGATGGTGGGCGTCTTGGCGCCATTGACCAGGGTCACCGCCCAGCGATTGCCGGTCCAGCGTTGCAGCGCGGTGCCGAGACGCTGGGCGAGGTCGGGGGCGGCGCCCTCGGCCGGGGTGAACTCGATCCGGCCGGGCTGATAGGCGGCAAGGCGCACGCCGGCCTCGACCTCGACCAGCAGCTTGACGTCGCGGTTGGAGCGGATCAGCTCGATCACATGTTCGAAGCTCGGATAGCGCGCCAGTGCCTGGTCGGCGGCCAGGGCCACGACGGCGCTGCCGCCGGCGGCCGAGGGGCCGGACGGGCCGGGATGGGTGGCGCGGGACATGGCCTGGCCCTGCGCACCGGTCCGGGCGTTGCCGGCGGTCGGCACGCCGCCTCCGCCCGAGGGCGGCGAGGGCACCGGGGCCTCGCCCAGCTTGCGCACAAGCTCCTCGGGGCTGGGCAGGTCGGCGACATGGGTCAGCCGAATCAGCGCCATCTCGGCCGCCATCATCGCATTGGGCGCCAGCGCCACCTCCTCGATCGCCTTGAGCAACATCTGCCACATGCGGCTGAGCGCGCGCATCGGCAGGTCGGTCGCCATCTGCTGGCCACGGGCGCGTTCGCCGGGGGCGATGGTCGGATCTTCGGCGGCATCCGGCGTGATCTTGACCACCGAGATCCAATGGGTCACCTCGGCCAGGTCGCGCAGCACCGCCATCGGATCGGCGCCATCGGCATATTGCGCCGAGAGCTCGGCCAGCGCGCCGGCGGCGTCGCCTTTCATCACCAGATCGAAGAGATCCATCACCCGGCCGCGGTCGGCCAGGCCCAGCATGGCGCGCACCTGTTCGGCGGTTGTCTCGCCTGCCCCGTGGCTGATCGCCTGGTCGAGCAGCGAGGTCGCGTCGCGGGCCGAGCCCTCGGCGGCGCGGGTGATCAGCGCCAGCGCATCCTCGGCGATCTCGGCGGTCTCGGCGGTGGCGATGCGGCGCAGCAGGCCGATCATGTCCTCGGGCTCGATCCGGCGCAGGTCGAAGCGCTGGCAGCGCGACAGCACCGTCACCGGCACCTTGCGGATCTCGGTGGTGGCAAAGATGAACTTTACATGCGCGGGCGGTTCCTCAAGCGTCTTCAGCAATGCGTTGAAGGCCGATTTCGACAGCATGTGCACTTCGTCGATGATGTAGACCTTGTAGCGCGCGGCCGAGGGCGCATAGGCCACCGAGTCGATCACCGTGGAACGGATGTCATCGACGCCGGTGTTCGAGGCGGCGTCCATTTCCAGCACATCGACGTGCCGGCCCTCGGAAATCGCCAGGCAATGTTCGCACTGGCCGCAGGGCTCGGTGGTGGGCGCACCGTGGCCGTCGAGGCCGATGCAGTTCATGCCCTTGGCAATGATCCGCGCCGTCGTCGTCTTGCCGGTGCCGCGGATGCCGGTCATCATGAAGGCTTGGGCGATGCGGCCGGTCTCGAAGGCGTTCTTGAGGGTGCGCACCATGGCGCCCTGCCCGACCAGATCGGCAAAGGTCTCGGGCCGGTACTTGCGGGCCAGAACCTGATAGGCGGGCTGCTGCGGATCGCTCATGATCGCGGTCTTTCCTGTCCTGAGCAGAAGTCGGCCGTCAGGCTATTGCCTGCCGGCGCGGAGGTCCAGCCGATGTTGGGCAGAGCCGGTGCCGGGATCGGGGCGGCGCACGCCCCGGACCTGATCAGGGGCCCCTGCGACGGGATCGGGCGCGCGGCGCTGGCAGGCCGGGTGCGGGGCTTCGGGCCGGGAGGTCCCGGATCAGGTCCGGGACGCGAAGGGCCAAACGCCCGGCGCCGTCCTGCAACCTCACCCGGGGCAGTCACGCGCTAGCGCCGACGGTCGCGGCGCGAGGACATCGGCTGAAAGGCCACGCCGACATGCGCCTCGCAATAGGGTTTGCCCTGCTGCACCGGCAGGCCGCAGAACCAGAAATCCTCGGTCGCGGGATCGCCCACCGGCCATTTGCAGGTGCGTTCGGTCAGCTCCATCAGCGACAGCCGCTTGGCCTTCTTCTCGATCTCGCTGACCTTGGCAAGCGCCTCGGGGCTGATCTCGTTGGCCGAGGGCTGCGGCGGCAGCGGCTGGCCGGCCGGAATGATCTGACGGCGCGCCGGGGTGGCGGACTTGGCCACCGCGGGCTCTTCGGTGGCGGGGACCGGTTCGGACTTGGGCCGGGTGTCGGCCTTGGGGGCGGGCTTGGGCTTGGCTTCGGGTTTCGGTGCCTTGGCGGGCTCGGGCTTGGCCGCGGCGCCCGTGCCGGCGCCGGCGCGGTTGGACAGGCCGAGGCGATGCACCTTGCCGATCACCGCATTGCGCGTCACGCCGCCCAGCTCCTTGGCGATCTGGCTTGCGGACTGCCCTTCGCCCCACATTTTCTTGAGCAATTCGACGCGTTCATCGGTCCAGGCCATGGATCATCCTTACGAGAAAAAGCGGCCTCGACAGCGGGCCGCTCTGGGAATTTCTGTGTGGTGCCTATTTTAATCACTGGTGGCTGAGATACAAGGCCGCGAATCGCAAGCAGGAGGCAGCCATGAGCGAGACGATGCAGGCCGGAACCACCCCCGAGATGGGCATGCGCCGCTTTGGCCGGGTGAACTGGCTGGGGCTGGCGACGCTCTGCCAGCGCGAGATCCAGCGCTTTCTGGCGGTCTGGACCCAGACGCTTCTGGCGCCGCTGGTGACGGCCGGGCTGTTCCTGCTGATTTTCTCGATCGCCATCGGCCCCCGGCGCGGCGATGTGATGGGCGTGCCCTTTACCCATTTCATCGCGCCGGGGATCCTGATGATGACGGTGATCCAGAACGCCTTTGCCAATACCTCCTCCTCGATCATGATCTCCAAGGTGCAGGGCAATATCGTCGATACGCTGATGCCGCCGCTGTCGCCGATGGAACTGGTGCTGGGCTATTTCGCCGGCGGAGTGGCGCGCGGCATGGTGGTGGCGCTGGTGATCGCCGCCGGGCTCTGGCTGGTGCTCGGGCTGGGCGTGGCGCATCCGCTCTGGGCCTTGTGTTTCGGGGTGCTGGGCGCGGCCTTCCTGTCGGGGCTCGGGATCATCGCCGGGATCTATGCGCAGAAGTTCGACCAGATGGCAGCGATCACTAATTTCATCGTCACTCCGCTGGCCTTTCTGTCGGGCACCTTCTACTCGGTCGAGGCGCTGCCGCCGGTGCTGCACGAGATCACCCGCTTCAATCCGATGTTCTATCTGATCGACGGCGTGCGGTTCGGCATGATCGGCGTGTCGGACAGCGCCCCGGCACTGGGGCTGGTGATCTCGCTGGTCTCGGTCGTGGCGGTGGCCGCGGTGGCCTGGAACATGTTGCGCAGGGGCACCAGGCTCAAGGCCTGAGCATGGTGCTTGCCACGCCGCGACAGCAGGCCTAAACCCGCCCCATGTTCGACAACACCGATGACATTCACCCGCTCTTTGCCGATGCCCCGTCTTCGACGGAGTTCAAGAAGCTGCGCAAGCGGATCGTGCGCCAGACCCGCGAAGCGGTCGAGCAATTCGGCATGGTCGAGCGCGGCGCAAAATGGCTGGTCTGCCTCTCCGGCGGCAAGGACAGTTATACCCTGCTGGCGGTGCTCCACGAGCTGAAGTGGCGCGGGCTTCTGCCGGTCGAGCTTCTGGCCTGCAACCTCGATCAGGGCCAGCCGAATTTCCCGGCGACCGTGCTGCCGGAATTCCTTGAAAAGATGGGGGTTCCGCATCGGATCGAATATCAGGACACCTATTCCATCGTAAAGGACAAGGTGCCGGCCGGGCGGACCTATTGCGCGCTCTGCTCACGGCTGCGGCGCGGCAATCTTTACCGGATCGCGCGGGAAGAGGGCTGTTCTGCCGTGGTGCTCGGCCATCATCGCGACGACATCCTTGAAACCTTCTTCATGAACCTGTTTCACGGCGGCCGCCTAGCGACCATGCCGCCGAAGCTGGTCAACGAAGAGGGCGATCTCTTTGTCTATCGCCCGCTGTCCTTTGTTGCCGAGGCCGATTGCGAGAAATTTGCCAAGGCGTTGAATTATCCCATCATTCCCTGCGACCTCTGCGGCTCGCAGGACGGGTTGCAGCGCCAGCAGGTCAAGCAGATCCTCGACGGATGGGAACGCAACAGCCCGGGCCGGCGGCAGGTGATGTTCCGCGCGCTGATGAACGCGCGGCCCTCGCATCTGCTTGATTCGGGGTTGTTCGATTTTGCCGGGCTGATGCGAAATTCGGAACAATTCGAAACAAGTTCCGGGAATGTTCCTGACTTGCGTTAACGCATGAGTGAACCCTCGCGGCTAAGTCTGAAGCTCGGACAAGACAAGCTCGGACGGATTGCCCATGTCGGTTTCCAAGCCGCGAATGGCGCGCGCCACGCAGCGCGTTCTGAATGATGTGACGGCCAGCCCGCTGTTGCCGGCGATGTTTCCGGCGCTGGCCCTGGGCGGGTTCTGGCTTGGCGGCGAACCGGTTCTGGCCCTTCTGGCGATCGGCGTGCCCCTGGTCTGGCTGGCGGTGCTGATCGGCCGCGCCGGGCGGCCCGCCGCGCGCACCGATCCGGTTACCGGGCTGCGCCTCAAGGAGGGGTTTGCCGAAAGGCTCGAGGCGCTTCTGGCCGACTGCCGCAGCACCGGCCGCACCACCGTCTGTTTCATGATCGAGGTCGATGACAGCGCCGAACTGACCGAGCGATTCGGCGGCGAGGCCTGCGACCGGGTGGCCGATACGCTGGCGGCGCGGCTGCGCACGGCGATGCGCGGTTCCGACAGCTTCGTACGGCTGGGCGACTGGCGGATCGGCGTCGTGCTGTCGCCGCTGCGGCGGATCGACATCGAAACCGCGGTTCAGATGGCGGCGCGCTTGCAGGCCGAACTCGAAGAGCCTGTCAGGATCGACCGCGCGCCGGTCTATATTTCGGCCTGCCTCGGCTTCTGCCTCGCCGCCCGCGCGCCGGACCAGAGCGGCGTCGGACTGATCGAGGCCACGGTGGCCGCGCTCGACGAGGCCCGGCGCCACGGGCCCGGGGCGATCCGCGCCTTTTCCCCCGACCTTCAGCGCAACCGCATTCAGCGCGTGGCACTGCGGGACGAGGTGGCGCGGGCGCTGGACGACGGCCAGATCTGCGCCTGGTATCAGCCGCAGATCAGTACCGAGACCGGCCGGATTTCCGGTATCGAGGCCCTGGCCCGCTGGCGCCACCCGGCGCGCGGGCTGATCCCGCCGGCCGATTTCCTGCCCGCGCTCGAGGCCGCCGGCCTGATGGAGCGGCTGGGCGAGGTGATCCTGTTTCATGCCCTCTCCACGCTGCGCGATCTTGATCGCGACGGCTTCGACATTCCGCAAGTGGGGGTGAACTTTACCGAGACCGAGCTGCGCAACCCCAAGCTCGGCCAGCGCCTGCGCTGGGAGATCGACCGTTTCAACCTGGCCCCCGACCGGCTGACGATCGAGATCCTCGAACATGTGGTGGCCGGCACCCCGGATGACATCGTCGCGCGCAATATCGCCGATCTGGCGGCCCTGGGCTGCGCCATCGACCTCGACGATTTCGGCACCGGCCATGCCTCGATCACCAGCCTGCGGCGATTCGCCATCGACCGGCTCAAGATCGATCGCTCCTTCATCGTCAGATGTGACACCGACCCCGAGCAGCGGCGGATGGTGACGATGATCCTGTCTATGGCCGAGAAACTGGGCCTCGACACCCTGGCCGAAGGCGTCGAGACGCTGGGCGAGAACGCCCTGCTGTCGCAGATGGGCTGCGGTCATGTGCAGGGCTTCGGCATCGCCGTGCCGATGCCGGCCGAGAACCTGGCGGCCTGGATCACCGATCACAATGCGCGGATCGCCCCGCCGCCCGAGATCACCCCCCTGCGCGGACCGGCCCGGCGCAAGAGCCCCTGAACCGGCCGTCAAAGGCCTTTGACACGCCTCCCGCCCGGCGCCCGCCGTCCCTTCGGGGGTGCCCCGAATGGCCGCACCGCAAGGGAATGTGCCACTCTGCCCTTGACCTTTGGGCCGCGCAAGGGTTGAACCCGGCACGATACCCTAGTGACAGGTGGCGGTCCCCTATGGACGATCAGAACAAGAACCTCATCCTCGCAACTGCGCTCAGCTTCGTCGTGATCCTGATCTGGTTCGTGCTGTTCCCACCGCCAGAGCCGGAGGCGATCGAGCCGGCCCCGGCGGTGACCGAGGAAACGGCGGCCCCCGGCGATGTCGCCGCCACCCCCGGCGTGGCTGACACCCCCGGCGGCACGCCGGCGACCGAAGAGACCGCCGCCGGCCCCGCCGACGCGCCGCGCATCGCGATCGAGACCCCGCGCCTGTCGGGCAGCATCTCGACCCAGGGCGGGCGGATCGACACCCTGGCGCTCAAGGATTACCGCGAATCCACCGAGCCCGATGCGCCGATCGTCTCTTTGCTGCGGCCGGTGGGCACCGCCGGCGCCTATTATGCACTGCATGGCTGGGCTCCCGGCCAGGGGCTCGCCATCGAGGATGTGCCCGGCCCCAACACCGAATGGCAGATCGCCGGCGATGCGACCCTGACTCAGGACACCCCGGTCACCCTGACCTGGGACAATGACGCCGGCCTGCGGTTTACCCGCCAGATCGCGGTGGATGCGGACTATATGTTCACCATCACCCAGAGCGTGGAAAACACCACCGAAGGCACCGTTTCGCTGGCCCCCTACGGCATTCTGGCGCGGCATGGCGAGCCGGTGGACCTGAAAAACTTCTTTGTCCTGCACGAGGGCGTTGTCGCCATGGCCGATGGCGAGTTGGCCGAGATCGACTATGACGACATGACCGATTTCGACGTCGATGCCCGCGAAGGTGTGCCGGCCGAGGTCATGCAGGTCACCGAGAACGGCTGGATCGGCTTTACCGACCATTACTGGATGGCGACCCTGGTGCCCGCGCCCGGCGAGGCGTTTCGCGCCGCCGCGAAATACGACCCGCGCCGCAACATCTACCAGACCGAGGCCGTCCTGCCGACCCAGAGCCTGGCGCCCGGCGCCAGCGCCGAGGTCACCACCCAGCTCTTTGCCGGCGCCAAGGAATGGGAAACCATCCGCGAATACGAGGCCGAGGGCGTCGAGGGCTTTATCGACTCGATCGACTGGGGCTGGTTCTTCTTCCTGACCAAGCCGATCTTTGCCCTGTTGCACTGGCTCAACCAGCTGATCGGCAACATGGGCTGGGCGATCATCGCGCTCACCCTGATCATCAAGGCCGTGCTCTTTCCGCTGGCCTACAAATCCTATGCCTCGATGGCCAAGATGCGCGAGCTTCAGCCGGAGATGGAGAAGATCAAGGAGCGCGCCGGCGACGACCGCCAAAAGCTCCAGCAGGAGATGATGGGCCTTTACAAGAAGGAAAAGGTCAATCCGGCCTCGGGCTGTCTGCCGCTGCTGTTGCAGATCCCGATCTTCTTCTCGCTCTACAAGGTGATCTTCGTCACGCTCGAGCTGCGCCACGCGCCCTGGATCGGCTGGATCGACGACCTGTCGGCGCCCGACCCGTCGTCGCTCTACAACCTCTGGGGCCTGCTGCCCTGGGCCGCGCCCGAGCCGGGCACCATCCTCGCGCTGATCTTCATCGGTATCCTGCCGCTGCTTCTGGGCGTCTCGATGTGGCTGCAACAAAAGCTGAACCCGGCGCCCACCGATCCGACGCAGCAGATGATCTTTGCCTGGATGCCCTGGGTCTTCATGTTCATGCTGGGCAGTTTTGCCAGCGGACTCGTGGTCTACTGGATCGCCAACAACACGATCACCTTCATCCAGCAGTATCTGATCATGCGCAGCCATGGGTACAAGCCGGACCTGTTCGGCAATATCACCGGCCGCAACAAGAAGAAGGCCGCGGAAGCCGCCAAGAAATGACCGGCAGGATCACCGATATCCTGCGGTATCCGATCAAGAGCCACGGCCGGGAGGCCGTGGCTCGCGTCACTTTGACCGAAGGCCAATCCCTGCCCTGGGACCGGCATTGGGCAGTGGCGCACGAAGCCTCGGATGCCGATGGCTCGGATTGGGTGCCCTGCCGCAATTTCACCCGCGGCGCCAAGGTGCCCGGCTTGCAGGCAATGACCGCCGCGCTCGACGAAGCCGACGCCCGGGTGACGCTGGCCCACCCCGAGCTGGGCCAGTTGAGATTTCGCCCCGATGACGAAGGCGCGCGGCTGATCGACTGGACGCGGCCGCTGATGCCCGAGGGCCGGGCCGCGTCGGACCGGGTGGTACGGGCCGAGGCGCGGGCGATGACCGACAGCGATTTCGCCTCGGTGACACTCTGCAACCACTCGTCGCACCGGGCAGTGTCGCAGAAGCTGGGCCGGGAACTGTCGATCCATCGCTGGCGCGGAAACCTCTGGTTTGACGGCTTGGCGCCCTGGGAGGAATTCGACTGGATCGACCGCGAGGTCCGGATCGGCAGCGCCGTGGTGATCCCGCGCGAGCGCACCGGGCGCTGTCTTATGACCCATGCCAACCCCGAGACCGGGGCCCGGGACGCGGATATTCTGGGCACGCTCGAGGCCTGGGGGCATCGCGATTTCAGCGTGATGGCCGAAGTGGTGAAAAGCGGCGAGATCGCCGTAGGTGACGAGATCGGACGCGCATGATGCAACTGCCCTTCCCCATAGCTGAAGAGCCCGACGCGTTTGCCCGCGAGGCGGGCCGCAAGCTCTTTGCCGGCGAGAAAGATTTCCTCAAGGGCGTGGTGGCCATGTCCGGCCTGCCGCCCGACGACCGGATCGAGGTTTGTTTCGCCGGCCGGTCGAACGTGGGAAAATCGTCTCTGATCAATGCCCTAACCGGGCGCAAGGGCATTGCCCGGGCGTCGAACACCCCGGGTCGGACGCAGGAAATCAACTTCTTTACCCTGGCCGAGAGTCATTACCTCGTCGACCTGCCCGGCTATGGCTATGCCAATGCGCCGCTGGCGGTGGTCGAGAAATGGCAGCGCCTGCTCAAGCAATATCTGTCGGGGCGGCAATCGCTGCGCCGGGCCTTCGTGCTGATCGACGCGCGGCACGGGGTGAAAAAGGTCGATGAAGAGATCCTGACCCTGCTCGACAAGAGCGCGGTGACCTTTCAGGCGGTGCTGACCAAGGCCGACAAGGTCAAGGCGGCAGAACGCGACAAGGTGATGGCGCAGGTGCGCAAGCGGCTCTCGGCGCATCCGGCGGCCTTCCCCGAGATCGTGGTCACCTCGTCCGAAAAGGGCGACGGTATCGAGACATTGCGGGCGATCATCGCGACGCTGATCTGACGCCCACCCCGTCCCGGCCCCCGCGCCGGGACCGCGCGCCCCACAGGCCCCGCCGGCCCGACGCGGGGCGCAGCGGCCCGCGGCCGCCTCCCCGACCCTTGCCAAACGGCCCCGGAGCCGGGTCCGGGGCGGGGCCACGCCTCCCGCAAACCGCTTGCACCCGTTTCCCCGGCTTGTGATAACAGCCTTTCAAGAGGGCCGAAAATGAGAACCCAGGACATGAACCGTGATTGGATCGCCACGGCTCGCACGCTGAGCCAGGCACTGCCGTATCTTCAGCGCTACACCGACGCCATCGTCGTCATCAAGCTTGGCGGGCACGCCATGGGCTCGGACGAGGCGATGGAGGAATTTGCCCGCGACGTGGTGCTGATGCAGCAGGTCGGGGTGAACCCGGTGGTCGTGCATGGTGGCGGCCCGATGATCAACGCGATGCTCGACAAGCTGGGCATCGAAAGCATCTTCGTAGGCGGCAAGCGGGTGACGGACAAACCGACGGTGGAAGTCGTCGAGATGGTGCTCTCGGGCCTCGTCAACAAGCGCATCGTGCAGGCGATCAACGCTCAGGGTGGCAAGGCCGTGGGCCTCTCGGGCAAGGATGCCAATCTGATCGTCTGCGAACAGACCCATGCCGACCTGGGCTTTGTCGGCACGCCCGATAGGATCAACACCGCGGTGCTGCACGACATGTTCCGGTCAAACACCATTCCGGTGATCGCGCCGCTCGGCGCGGGGCGCAAGGGCGAGACCTTCAACATCAACGGCGACACCGCTGCCGGCGCCATCGCCGGCGCGCTCAAGGCCGACCGGTTGCTGCTCCTGACCGACGTGGCCGGCGTCAAGAATGCCGCGGGCGAGGTGGTGACCGAACTGACGGCGGCGCAGATCCGCGAGATGACCGCCGAGGGCGTGATCGCCGGCGGCATGATCCCCAAGACCGAAACCGCGCTCGACGCCATCGGGCGCGGCGTGCGGGCGGTGGTGATCCTCGACGGACGCGCGCCCAATGCCTGCCTGCTCGAGCTCTATACCGAACACGGTGCCGGATCGCTGATCCGCGAAGTGCCCAAGACGTGAGTTGTCACATTCCGCCCATGGCATATATTCGCCGCCATGGAGAATGAAGCACTTGTCAGACTGGGCGCGTTCGGCGGGCTATTCCTGCTCTTCGCGGCGCTCGAAACGGTGGCACCGCGCCGCGTGCGCAAACATCCGCGCCGCGGCCGATGGCTGACCAACTGGGGCATTTCCATCGCCAATGTGCTGGCGCTGCGGGCACTGGCGCTGGGCCTGCCGCTGCTGGCGGTGGGCGCGGCGCTTGATGCCGAGGCGCAGGGCTGGGGTCTGTTCAACCAACTGGGCTGGCCGCTCTGGCTCGAAATGGCGCTGGCGGTACTGATCTTCGACTTTGCGATCTGGCTGCAACATCTGATCACCCACAAAGTGCCGCTGCTCTGGCGGCTGCACCGGGTGCATCATGCCGATGTCGATTTCGACGTGACCACCGCGATCCGGTTTCACCCGGTCGAGATCGCGCTGTCGATGCTGCTCAAGATCGGGCTGGTCTATCTCCTGGGTCCGGCGGCCTGGGCGGTGGTGATCTTCGAGGTGCTGCTCAATGGCACGGCGATGTTCAACCACGCCAACCTGCGCCTGCCGCTGGGTTTGGACGCGGCGTTGCGCAAGGTGCTGGTGACCCCCGACATGCACCGGGTTCACCATTCGGTGCACCGTCACGAACATGACAGCAACTACGGCTTTTCCCTCTCTCTCTGGGATCGGCTGTTCCGCACCTACCGGGCCCAGCCCGAGGCCGGGCACGACGGCATGACAATCGGGCTGGAGTGGCAGGACACACGGCCGACGCGACTGGGGTGGAGCCTGTGGCTGCCCTTCTCGAAGCGCTAGAGACGCAGGCGGAGGCGCGGCACCTGCGGGTGCTGGGCGGGTTTCATCCGGGGCCACGGGATGGCGCCCCCGAGGGCTGTGCCACCCTGCTGATGATCGGCCCGGCGGAACCCGGCTTCTGGCCGGCGTTCCAGGCCAGCCCGGAGTTTTCCGACGGCGCGCCCGATCCGCTCGACCGCTGGTCGAAACGGTTGCTGGGCGGTTGGGCCCGGGAACTGGACGCGCGCGCGGTGTTTCCCTCGGATGGCCCGCCTTATGCGCCCTTCATCGCCTGGGCCAAGGCCACGGGGCGGGTCTGGAATTCGCCCGCCGGCATCCTGGTGCACGACCGGGCCGGGCTGATGGTGTCGTTTCGCGGTGCGCTGGCGCTGGCCGAGCGGATCGCCCTGCCACCGGCCCCGCCCTGCCCTTGCGAGCGCTGCGCCAAGCCCTGCCTGAGCGCCTGTCCGGTGGGGGCGATGGGCCCGGACCGCGCATATGACGTGCCGCGCTGCAAGGGCTATCTGGACACCCCTGCGGGCAAGGATTGCATGACGCGGGGATGCGCGGTACGCCGGTCCTGTCCCCTTTCGCAGAGCTACGGGCGGGCGGAGGCGCAATCGGCCTTTCACATGAGGAGCTTTCACCCGGCATGACCCTGCGACTGATTTTGATGCGCCACACGAAATCGAGCTGGGACGACCCCTGGCAGGGCGATCATGCAAGGCGGCTGAACGGCCGCGGCCGGCGGTCGGCCGAGGCGCTGGGCAATTGGCTGCGGGCCAAGGGCCATCTGCCAGATGTGGCACTGAGCTCGGATGCGGTGCGCACGCAAGAAACGTTTGCCGGGCTGGCGCTGGCCTGCCCGGTGCGCTTCACACCGGCGCTGTATCTGGCCGATACCGGGACGATGCTGGAGCGATTGCGGCAGGCCGAGGCCCGGTCGGTGCTGCTGATTGGGCATAACCCGGGGATCGGCGCGTTTGCCGGGCGGCTGGTGGCAACGGCGCCGGACCATCCGAAGTTTGATCCCTACCCGACCGGCGCGACCCTGGTGGCGGAGTTCGCGGCCGAGAGCTGGGCCGGGGTGGACTATGGCACGGCATCCGTTGTCGATTTCGTGGTGCCGCGCGAGCTGGTGTGACGCGCCCCGGACCCGATCCGGGGCTACCAATTCCGACGTGACGAGAGGTTTCGGCCAAGCCTGGCAGGCTTTGGCGAGAGGCCGCGCGTGCCAGGCGGGCGTGCGCACCTCTGTTTGTCGAGGCACGCGCCCCGGACCTGATCCGGGGCCTCGCCCTTGCCCGGGACGGGTCTGCCCGGGGATGCCCGGCGCGTCTCAGTGTCCGAGGATCTGGCTCAGGAACAGCTTGGTGCGCTCGTTCTGCGGGTTGTTGAAGAACTCTTCCGGCTCGTTCTGTTCGACGATCTGGCCGGCGTCCATGAAGATCACCCGGTTTGCCACCTGCCGCGCGAAGCCCATCTCGTGGGTCACGCAGAGCATGGTCATGCCCTCTTCGGCCAGCTCGACCATGGTGTCGAGCACCTCCTTGATCATCTCGGGGTCAAGCGCCGACGTCGGTTCGTCGAACAGCATGATCCGCGGCCGCATGCAGAGCGACCGGGCAATCGCCACCCGCTGCTGCTGACCGCCCGAGAGCTGGCCGGGGTATTTTTTGGCCTGATCGGGGATCTTGACCTTGGTGAGGAAATGCATTGCGATTTCCTCGGCCTCCTTCTTGGGCGTCTTGCGCACCCAGATCGGCGCCAGGGTGCAGTTCTCGAGGATGGTCAGATGTGGAAAGAGGTTGAAGTGCTGGAACACCATGCCAACCTCGGAACGGATCCTGTCGATGTTCTTGACGTCCGACGACAGCCGGGTGCCATCGACCGAGATCGAGCCTTTCTGATGTTCTTCCAACGCGTTGATGCAGCGGATCAGGGTGGATTTGCCTGAGCCCGAAGGCCCGGCAATGACGATCCGCTCGCCGCGATAGACGGTAAGGTCGATGTCACGCAACACGTGGAACGTGCCGTACCACTTGTTCATGTTCTCGATCTGGATGGCGACTTCGTTGGAGATTTCCATCTGGGTTTGTGCAGCTTCAGCCATGGACAATCCCTCCTCTTAACGGTGATCGGTCTGAAGCTGACGCTCCAGCCATTGTGAATATTGCGAGATCGAGTAGCAGACGATGAAGAACAGGAAGACCGCAAAGCCCCAGAGTTCCCAATAGACGCCGTTCCACTCGGTCGAGGCGAGGATCGGTCCGCGGATCATGCCGACAAGGTCGAACATCGAGATCACCGAGACCAGGGTGGTGTCCTTGAACAGGCCCACCGCCACGTTGACGATGCCCGGGATCGAGATCTTGAGCGCCTGCGGCATGATGATCAGCCGGGTCGCCTGGGCATAGTCGAGGCCGAGGCTGTCGGCCGCCTCGTACTGCCCGCGCGGCAGCGCCGCCAGCCCGCCCCGGATCACCTCGGCGATATAGGCCGAGGCAAAGGCGGTGATCATGATGATTACCCGGATGATCAGGTCGAAGGTGGTGCCCGGCGGCAGGAAATAGGCCAGCACGACAGCACGACGTTCGCCACGAACAGCAGGGTGATCAGCGGCACGCCGCGGATGAACTCGATGAAGACGACGCAGATCCACTTGATGATCGGCATGTCCGACTGCCGCCCCAGCGCCAGCAGAATGCCGAAGGGCAGCGACAGCGAGACGCAGACCACGCCCAGGATCATGTTGAGCATGAAGCCCCCCATGTCGCGCGAAGGCACGGCCTCCAGCGCCAGGAAACCCGGTGCCGACCGGATGGCGAAACCGCCGAGGAACCAGGTCACCAGCGCCGCCACCAGAAAGGCCAGCGCGCCCATGGCAAAGCTCTGATGTTCGACCTTCTTGAAGGCGGCAAAACCCACCAGGAAGCCCGCCAGCGCCACCAGCGGCGCCAAGAGCGTGCCGCCCCAGATCAGCCAGAAGCCAATGAAGGGATAGAGGCCGGTAAAGAACAGCATCTGCTTGGGCAGCTTGTTGAACAGCACCGGCGCGGCGGCCAGGCCGAGCAGCACGAAGGCCAGGATAAGCCGCCAATACTGGTCCTGCGGATATTTGAAGCCGAACAGAAGCTGGTTCCAGCGTTCGGTGAGCACCGAGAAACAGCCGCCGGTGGTGCCTTGCAGGATCTCGCGGCATTCGGCGAGCGAATTGGTCGACCAGATGCCGTTGACAAACCACGGAAAGGCGCCGGCGACGATCTTGTAGATCACGAAGATCGCGATCACGGTCATCAGCGTGTTGGCCCAGCCGCGGAACAGGTTTTCGCGCATCCAGTGGACGACGCCCACCTCGGAGGCCGGCGGCTCCTGTTCCGGCAGCATGGTCTCGCGCACGAAAGCGACGGAATGTGCGTGCATGTCACTCATGGCTCAGCGCTCCTTCAGCTTAACGGCGTTGTTGTAGACGTTCATGATCGCCGAGATCGCGAGCGAGATCGTCAGGTAGAAAAGCATCAGCAAAAGCACGCATTCAATGGCACGGCCTGTCTGGTTCAGCGTGATGCCGCCCAGGGTGCCGGTCAGATCCATGTAGCCCACGGCGATGGCGAGCGAAGAGTTCTTGGTGAGGTTGAGATATTGCGAGATCAGCGGCGGGATGATCACCCGCAGCGCCTGCGGCAGCACCACCAGGTTCATGATCCGGTTCGGCCGCATCCCGAGCGAGGCCGCGGCCTCGGTCTGGCCCTTGCTGACCGCCAGGATACCGGCGCGGACGTTCTCGGCGATGAAGGCGGCGGTATAGATCGACAGCGCGAACCACAGCGACAGCAGCGAGTTGCGCATGTAGATGCCGCCCTGGAAGTTGAAACCGGCAAGCTCAGGATATTCCAGCGAGATCGGCATGCCGAGGACAAAGAACATCAGCAGCGTCGGCACAAAGAACAGCGCCGCCGTGGGCCAGGCGCGCGGCAACAGCACGCCTTCATTGTAGAGCTTCCTGGTGGTGTAGCGGCGATAGACCACGATCGCCACCAGCGAGGCGATGAAGGTGGTGACGACCAGCCAGGAACCGGGCTCGTAGATCGGCGCCGGAAGATAGAAGCCACGGCCGGTAAAGGCGAAGGCCTCCCACAGCATCGACGCCTCGGCATCGTCGCCGCGGAAGTCGCGCGGTTGCGGCAGAACGGCAACAAAGACCGCCATGATGATCAGGATCCAGATCAGCACCGGCACATTGCGGAAAATCTCGACGTAGACCGACATCAGCTTGCGGATCAGCCAGTTCGGCGACAGCCGCAGCACCCCGACAAAGACCCCGACGATGGTCGCCATGATACAGCCCATGACCGCCACCAGAAGGGTATTGAGCACCCCCACCATCGAGGCGCGCCAATGGGTTGACTGGCTGTTGTAGTCGATCAGGGTCTGGTTGATGTCGTAGCCGGCCGGCTCACCGAGAAAATCGTAAGAGATGTTGAGCCCGGCGGCGGCGAGGTTCTGGACGAGGTTCCACCCCAGGTAGGCCATGGCAAAGATCAACAGGATCAATGCGATGAACTGGAAGGTGATGGACCGGTAACGGGTGTCGTTGATCAGCTGCGATAGCCGGAACGACTCCACCGGAGGGTCGGTGACGGTCGACATGATATGATCCCTGAGTGTCCGCGATCTTGGGGGCCGGCGGTTTTCCCGCTCTGAGGCCCGGTGCGGAGGTTATTGTGCACAATGCAACAAGGGCGCGGTGTGACCGCGCCCTTGCCGTGTCAGACTTAGCGGAACGGCGGTGCGTAGAGCAGGCCGCCATCGGTCCATTGTGCGTTCAGACCACGCGACAGGCCGACCGGGGTGTTCTCGCCGATGTGCTTCTCGAACAGCTCACCGTAGTTGCCGCCGGCCTTGATCGCACGTGCGGCCCAATCGGCGTCGAGGCCCAGCATCTCGCCAAGGTTGCCTTCGGTGCCCAGCAGACGGTTGATTTCGGGGTTCTCGGTGCCCGACATCATTTCGTCGATATTGGCCGAGGTCACGCCCAGCTCTTCTGCCGCGATCAGCGCGTTCAGCACCCAGCGATTGACATCACCCCATTCGTTGTCGCCGTGGCGGACAAGCGGGCCGAGCGGCTCTTTGGAGATGATTTCCGGCAGGACGACGTGATCGCCCGGGTTTTCGAACGCGGCGCGCGTGGCGGCGAGGCCCGAGGCGTCGGTGGTGTAGACGTCACAGCCACCTTCGAGATAGAGCGGCTGGGCTTCGGCGTTGGTTTCGATCGGAACCGGCTCGTAGCTGATGTTGTTCTTGCGGAAGAAGTCCGCCAGGTTCAGCTCGGTCGTGGTGCCGGTCTGGATGCAGACGGTCGCGCCATCGAGTTCCTTGGCCGAGCTGACACCCATGTCCTTGGGAATCATGAAGCCCTGACCGTCATAGTAGTTCACGCCGACGAATTCGAACTTCAGGTCGACATCGCGCGAGAAGGTCCAGGTGGTGTTGCGGGCCAGCAGATCGATCTCGCCCGAGGCCAGCGCGGTAAACCGCGTCTTGCCGGTGGTGGGGACGAATTCGACGGCCGTCGGATCGTTCAGCACGGCGGCGGCGACGGCGCGGCAGATGCCGACGTCAAAACCGTCCCAGTTGCCGTTGGCGTCGGGGGCGGCAAAGCCCACCAGGCCCGTCGTCACGCCACAGTTGAGCGTGCCGCGTGCCTTGACGTCATCCAGCGTAGCTGCGGCGGATGCGCCAGCAGCAAGACCGGCGACCGTCAGCGCGCCAAAGAATACGGATTTTTTCATGATTACCTCTTCCTGTTTTTTGAGCCGCCATGTCACTCGAGCGGTCTCGGCCTCCCTCGCGGGACGCCACACTCTTGTAAGGAAGCCTCGCTCCCCAACGGCCCAAGTGTGGGCGGATTTCCGCAGAAACGTCAAGCCTAGCATGTGACAAATTGCCCGCAGAACTGGCACATTTCCGGCACTGACGCCGGGTCACTGATCCTCCGACAAGCGCCAGACCTCTGCCGCGTGCAAAAAAGCGGCCCGCTTCAAAGCGGTTTGATTCTGTGCCTCTTCGTCCTCGCCCCATTGCTCTTCCTGCCAGGTCTCATCGATCCGCGACAGCTCCCAGAGCGCCTGTGGTTCGTTTTGCCCCCGAGCCACCGCCAGGCCGATCACCAGCGAGCCCGAGAGCGACACCAGATCATGCAGCGCCGCGAGCTGAAACCGCGTGCAGGCATGGACGGCGCGGCGCAGCGGCACCAGCGCCGCCGCGTCCTGCGACAGGTGCATCACGCCCGAGGTGACGGCCAGCCGCGCGCCAAAGGTCTCGTCCGCCCAGTCCAGCAGCGGATCCCACCCGGCGTTCTGCCGCTGGCGCAGCGCCTCCGGCGCTTCGGCGCGGTAGCACAACAGGTCGGTGCCGCCATAATCGGCGATCATGTCCGCCACTTCCGCCTGCTGGACCGAGACCTTGTCGATGGCGGCATTGGCGGTCCGGGTAAACGGCATTCGGGTCGGATCGATTTGCTCGTCCACCGCCTCCCACTCGGCCCGCACCGCCTCGGCAAAACCTTCGCTCGGCAGCACCAGCGGCGCCTTGGCCGGGGTCTTGACCGGCCGGGTGTCGAGATAGACGCCGTAGCCGCCGGCCTCTGGCCGGATCTCGGCCGTCTTCCAGAACCGTTTCGCTTTCCACGCGCTCATGCGCCCTGCCCCCATCTTTCCCCGAGCACCTCCGGCAGCGCCGCCATCTCGTTCAGGATGATATCCGCCGAGGTCAGCGCGCTGACCGGGTGATAGCCATAGCTCATGCCGATGGCAAAGATCCCCGCCGCGCGCGCCATATCCATGTCGAAACTCGTGTCGCCCACCATCACAGCATCAGCCTTGTCCACCCCGGTCTCGGCCAGCGCCGCCTCGAGCATCGCCGGATGCGGCTTGGAGGGGTGAAAATCCGAGACCTGCTGGGTGACAAAACGCCCGGTCAGCCCCTGCGCCTCGAGCAGCGCGGTCAGGCCGCGCCGCGATTTGCCGGTGGCGATGCCCAGAAGCCAGTCCTCCTGCCGGGCCAGCCGATCGAGCACCTCGGCCACGCCGGGATACAACGGCCCGCTGTGGCCGGCCTGGCGTGCGCCCACATAGGCGTCCTTGTAGTGGGCGACCAGCGCCTGATGGGTTTCGCCGGGCAACCCGGGCGCCAGCCGCGCCATCGCCACCTCGAGCGAGAGACCGACAATCGAGAGAATGTCGGCCCGGGCCGGCGGCGCCATCTCCAGCGCGCCAAAAGCCGCGTGCATGGCGCCGACGATATCGCCCTGGCTGTCCACCAGCGTACCGTCGACATCAAAGATCACCAGCCGCAAACGGCTCATTGCAGCGCCTCGAAAGGGTCGTCGTCGGCGAGATCCTCGGTCCAGCCGAAGGTTTCGAAAGTATGGGCGAAATGCTCGGGAAGCGGTGCCGTTATGGTAATCGGCTTGCGCGTCTTGGGGTGTTCCAGCCGCATGGTGCGGGCGTGCAGATGCAGCTTGTTCGAGATGATCCCGCCCAGCTTGGCGCCCCAGCCGTCGCCCAGGTTCTCCTGCCCCGAGCCCCCGTATTTGCCGTCGCCGACGATCGGATGGCCGATCTCGGCCATATGCGCGCGCAACTGGTGGGTGCGGCCAGTGATCGGCTCCATCGCCACCCAGGCGGCGCGGCTGGCAACGCGATAGAGCGTGGCATATTGGGTGATCGCGCGTTTCGCGCCCGGCGTGCTGTCGATCTCGCGCGGGTGGACGGCGCGCATCTTTTCGCCTTCGCCATGGGCGCCGTGGCCGCCGGCCTTGACCAGCCCGAACTTGATTTCGCCGAGATAGGGCACCGGCACGCCGGCGACCACGGCCCAGTAGATCTTGCGGGTCTCGCGGTGGCGGATCGCGGCGGTCAGCAGGCGCGCCATTTCCTGAGTGCGCGCCAGCAGCAACACGCCCGAGGTGTCCTTGTCGAGCCGATGCACCAGACGGGGCTTTTCGTCATAGCCGAAGCGCAACGCCTCGGCGAGCCCGTCGACATGGCGGGTCTGCTTGCTGCCACCCTGGGTCGGCAGGCCCGGCGGCTTGTTCAAGGCGATGATATGGTCGTCCTTCCAGATCACGCAGGCGCGGATCATTTCGGCATCGGCCTCGGACACGATGTCGCGCTTCGGCGCCGGCTTGGTCAGCTCGGCATCGGGGATCGGCGGAATGCGCACCTCCTGCCCCGCCTCGATCCGGGTCGCGCTCTTGACCCTTCCGCCATCGACCCGAAGCTCGCCCTTGCGGCACATCTTCTCGATGCGGCCCTGGCTGAGATGCGGAAACATCCGCCGCAGCCAGCGGTCGATCCGCTGCCCGCCATCGGCCTCGCCCACGATCTGTTTCTGTACGCCACTCATGCGAAATACCCCCGCGCCGCCATCATTCCGGCAAAAAGCGCCGCAATCGCCACCCCGACCGAGCCCGCAACATATAGCGCCGCCGTCGTCACCTGGCCGCGCTCGAACAGCGCCACCGCATCCAGCGAAAAGGCCGAGAACGTGGTGAACCCGCCCAGCACGCCGGTCATCAGAAACGGCGCGAAGCGGGTCGCATGGCAATGCGCCAGCACCACCACCAGCGCGCCCATCAGGAACGATCCCAGAACGTTTACCAGGAGCGTGCCCCAGGGAAAGCCGTGCCCGATGACGCGCACCGCGGCAATCCCGGTGAGATAGCGCGCGCTCGCGCCGATTGCGCCGCCGGCGGCGACCTGGAGAAGGGTTGATGTCATGGCGCGTCTGTCGCGCGGGTGGTGCCACTTGTCAAGCGGCCTCCGGCGCGCGGGCCGGGACGCCGGCGGGGCCGCTAGCCCTCGTCCCGCTTCGATCTCAGCTTGGCGAAATAATCCACCCGTTTCTTCAGCTCGCGCTCGAAGCCGCGTTCCACCGGCAGGTACATCACCGGGCGTTTCATCGTCTCGGGAAAGTAGTTCTGGCCGGAAAACCCGTCTTCGGCATCATGGTCGTAGGCATAGCCGTCGCCGTAGCCCTGCTCTTTCATCAACCGGGTCGGCGCGTTCAGGATGTGTTTCGGCGGCGGCTCCGATCCGGTGCGTTTGGCCTCCTTGCGGGCCGCCTTGTAGGCGACATACGCCGCGTTGGATTTCGGTGCCAGCGCCAGATAGACCAGCGCCTGCGCAATCGCCAGCTCGCCCTCGGGGCTGCCGAGGCGTTCGAAGGTCTCCCAGCTCTGCAAACAGACCGCCTGGGCCTGCGGATCGGCCAGGCCGATATCCTCGACCGCCATGCGGGTGATACGCCGCGCCAGGTAGCGCGGGTCTTCGCCGCCCTCCAGCATCCGCGCGAACCAGTAGAGCGCCGCATCCGGGTCCGAACCGCGCACCGATTTGTGCAATGCCGAGATCAGGTTGTAATGCGCATCCCCCGATTTGTCGTATTGCGCCGCCCGCCGCATCAGCCGGCCGGCCAAGGCCTGCGGATCGAGCTTGCCCGAGACCTCCCAGGCCATCACCTGCTCGATCAGGTTCAGGAGCGCCCGGCCATCGCCGTCGGCCATCTCGAGCAGCGCCTCGCGCGCCAGCCCGTCCAGCGGCAGCGGCCGGTCGAGTTCGGTCTCGGCGCGCTGCGCCAGCCGCTCGAGATCGGCAAGTTCCAACCGGGTCAGCACCAGCACCTGCGCCCGGCTCAGAAGCGCGGCGTTGAGCTCGAACGAGGGGTTCTCGGTGGTTGCGCCCACCAGCAGGATGGTGCCGTCTTCCATATGCGGCAGGAATCCGTCCTGCTGCGCCTTGTTGAAACGGTGGATCTCGTCGACAAAGAGCAGCGTGCCTTGGCCGTTGGCGCGGCGGTGCTTGGCGGCCTCGAAGACCTTGCGCAGCTCCTGCACGCCGGTGAAGATCGCGCTGATCTGGACGAAATGCACGTCGGTGACATCGGCCAGCAGCCGCGCGATGGTGGTCTTGCCCACCCCGGGCGGCCCCCAGAACACCAGTGAAGACAGCGCACCGGATTTCAGCATCACGCCGAGCGGCGCCTCGGGGCCGAGAACCTGCTCCTGGCCGATCACCTCTTCCAGCCTGGCCGGCCGCAGCCGGTCGGCCAGCGGACGCGGGGCGCTGTCGGGGACCGCATCGGGCGAGCTGTCGAAGAGATCCGCCACCCGATCAGACCCGGAACCGCAGCGCCAGGCGGCGATTGCCGCGCTGGACCTGCACCGCGACCCGGCCCGAGGCCTGCGCCAGAAGCCGCGCCGCCTCGGACGGTCGCTCGATGGCATACCGCCCGACAGCCAGCAGGATATCACCGGCGCGCAGCCCGATGCGCGCGCCCACGGCCCCCGGCTCAAGCACGATCACGCCGCTGGCATTCGCCGCCAGCCCGAGTTCGTCGCGCAGCGCCGGGTTGAGCCGGGCCAGCCGCAGCCCCTCGAACCGATCCCCGCGGCCCAGCACCAGCTCTTCGCGCGGCGGGTCATCGGGCGGAGCGATCAGGGTCACGCGGGCCTCGGCCGGGCGGCCGCCGCGCATGTAATCCACCGTCACCGATGCGCCGATGCCGCGCACCGACATGCGATAGATCATCTCGGCCGGCGTGTTCACCGGCAGGTCATCGACCGCGAGGATCACATCCCCCACCACGATCCCCGCCGCGGCAAAGGGGCTGGCCGCATGCAGTTCCGAGATCACCACGCCGCCCGGCAGCGCCAGGCCGAGGCCATCCGAGAGATCGGCATCCACCGCCTGGCCGTTCATCCCCGCCCAGGGCCGCAGGAAGCGATCCTGGCCGTCGCGGGCCTGGGCCACGAATTGCGCCACCAGCGAGGCGGGAATGGCAAAGCCGATGCCGTTCGACCCGCCCGACCGGGTCAGGATCGAGGTGTTGATGCCGATCAGCCGGCCGCGGGTGTCGATCAGCGCACCGCCGGAATTTCCGGGATTGATCGGCGCGTCGGTCTGGATGAAATAGCCCCGCATATTGCCGGTCGCCACGCCGGATCGCGCCAGCCCCGACACGATGCCCGACGACACCGTCTGCCCCACGCCGAAAGGGTTGCCGATCGCCAGGGTCAATTCACCCACCTCGACGGTATCACTGTCGCGCAGGGGCAGATGCGGCATGTCGCTGGCGCCGTCGAGTTGCAGGATCGCCAGATCGCTCTGTTCGTCGGCCAGCAGCACCGAGGCGGAATATTCGCGCCGGTCGTTGAGCACGACGCTGATGTCGGTCGCCTGGCCGATGACGTGGTAATTCGACACCACGATGCCATCGTCCGACAGGATCACCCCGGAGCCCAGCGAGTTCTGCACCCGTGGCTGGCGCTGGCCGAACTCGCGGAAAAATTCGCCAAAGAACGGATCCTCGGCAAAGGGGCTGCGCCGGGTCTCGACCACCCGGCGGGCATAGATATTGACCACAGCGGGAGCGGCCTCGCGGACCAGTGGCGCAAAGCTGAGCGAGATCTCGGCACGGCTCTCGGGCACGCGGGTCTCGGACAGGGCCGGGCCGGACAGCAAGGCTAGGGCAAGGGCCAGGAACAGTCGCATCTTCCCTCCTTCTCGGGGTTCGGAGCTGATATGCCCGTCTGCCCCGGCTGTTTCAAGCCGCAGCCGGAACCGCGGCGCCGCTGATGCGTTGATCGCCTGAACCGCTGGAAAAAGGAGGCTACCATGGCAGACCGCAAGAGGTCACAGGACGGCGAACGGGAGACAGAGAAATATGTCGACGACGCCGCAACGCCCAGCCAGCAGGGCCGCGCTGACGGCAATCTCGAGCGCAAGGTCGGCACCCGCGACCTGCTCAAACAGGCCGAAAAGGACCGGCCTGGCGTCACCCGCGTGCGGAAAAGCGACAAGTTGGAAAAGGGAGAGGACTGACATGGCGCGGATCAGAAATGGCACCTGGATCGTGGTGACCGACAGCGAGAAGGCGCTCTTCCTGCGCAATCTGACCGATCACGAGGATCCGCACCTCGAAGTGACCGGCAAGGACGAACAGGAAAATCCCTCGGACATCGAGCAATCCGCCAACCGTCCCGGGCGGATGCAGGACACCGGCGTACAGCAGCGTTCGGCGCTGGACGACACCGACTGGCACGAGCTGGCCAAGGAGCGGTTTGCCGCAGATCTGGCCGAAAAGCTCTATCACGAGGCGCATGAGGGCAATTTCGAGCGACTGATCCTTGTCGCCTCGCCGCAGGTGCTGGGCGATTTGCGCGCCGAACTGCATCAGGAGGTGAGCGACCGGGTGGTTGCCGAGATCCCCAAGACGCTGACCAACCATCCCGTCGGCAAGATCGAAGATCTGGTCAAGAAGGAACTCGACGCCGGCTGAGCGCGTTGACCGGGTACGTAGTGAGTATGGGCCAGTCCGAAGGGGCTGGTCCTTTTCATTGTGCCTACCTGCGACCGCAGGTCACTGGGCACCAACGAATTCATGATTAGATACGTCAGGCCCCTCAGGAGGTTTTCATGTCCCCGCAACCCGAGACACGCGCACTCTACAACGGCGATTGTCCGATCTGCGATGGCAAAATGGGCAGCTATGCCGCCTATTCCCAAGCGCGCGGCCTGCCGATTGCCTTTGACGACCTCAACAGCGGCGATCTCGCCCGCTGGGGTGTCACCGAGGATGCGGCGACGCGGCTGTTGCATGTGCGGCACCGCGGCGAATTGCATCTGGGGTTTGACGCCATGTTGGTGCTCTGGGCTCAAATGCCGCGCTATCGTTGGCTGGCGCGGATTGGGCGGCTGCCGGGGATTTACCAGATTTGCGACCGGGTCTACGCCGATATCATCGCCCGTTGGATTTACGCGCGGCACAGGCGGCGCAAGGCCGCCGGCAAGATCGCGTAACCTTGGCTCACGATCTTGAACCTCGGGGCCTGCCGTCCCGAAGCTGGTCTGACCGCGGCGCGCTGGCCGCCGCGCGGCCATAGCCCGGGCGGCCGGTTGCGCTTTGGGCGACATCGAAATTCCAGATCACGGCAAAATTGGTGATCAGCGCGCCCAGCACCGAAAACAGCAGTTGCGAGGGCGTCAGCACCAGCGCCGAGGCCAGGAAGACCAGCGCATCCACCGCAAGCTGGAACCAGCCGGCCTTGAACCCGGTCTTCTGCTCCAGAAGGATGCCGACGATGGTCATCCCCCCGGCCGAGGCATTGTGGCGAAAGGCCGCGACCAGCCCGACGCCGCTACAGGCACCGCCCAGCAGCGCCGCAATCGGCGGATCGAGGCGGTCAAAGCCCATGGTGCGGCCGAAGACCTCGGACATGAGCGACACCCCGGCCACCACAACCACCGTGCGCAGGGCAAAGTCCGGGCCGCGCTTGACCCAGGCGAGGATCAGGAAGGGAATGCCGATCAGAAAGAACAGCGGGCCGAAACCCAGCGGCAGCACGTAAGACAGCAAGAGCGCGATTCCCGCGGTCTGCCCGGTAACCAGGCCGGCGGATTTCAGAAACACCACGCCGATGCTGATCAGGACGATGCCGAAGGTCAGCCCCTGGAGATCAAACACGGACACTGGCAGTTTCATTGCGATCTCCGAAAGCGGTGCGTCGCCGCAAGACAATCAGTTGCCAGCCCTCGTGGCAAAGAAAAACCCCCGCTCGAAAGAACGGGGGTTTGAAATGGGCGAAACCTGGACGGTTTATTCGTCCGCCGCTTCCATCTCGGCCAGGCGGGCCTTGTCGGCGGCGCCTTTTGCATCGACGTCGCGGTCGACCAGTTCGATGATCGCCATCGGTGCCATGTCACCATAGCGGAAGCCGGCTTTCAGAACGCGGGTGTAGCCGCCCTGACGGTCGGCATAGCGCGGGCCGAGCACTTCGAAGAGCTTGGCGACGTCCTTGTCTTCTTTCAGCGCGGCTGCGGCCTGACGGCGGGCGTGGATATCGCCGCGCTTGCCGAGGGTGATCAGCTTTTCGACAACGCGCTTGAGTTCTTTTGCCTTGGGCAGGGTGGTCTTGATCTGCTCATGTTCGATGAGCGAGCCGGCCATGTTCGACAGGAGCGCCTTGCGGTGCTCGTGGGTGCGGTTCAGGCGGCGGTAACCTTTTGCGTGACGCATGTGTTTGGTCCTTCATGTGCCCTCTACGGGCGGTTTTGCTTTGTCCGGCGGCCCATGCGTGGCGGGCCGCTCTCCTTGGGGCGGGATGCCCGGAAATTGCAAAGGGCCCGAAGGCCCCGTCGCAGCCACCCCGGGACAGGCCCGGAGGGATGCGGGTCTTTAGCCGAAAAGGCGAAGGCGGGCAAGCCCCGGTTTTGGCGCTGCGGTCCTGCCCTGCCTCGCCGCGCCCCGGACCCCGCTCCGGGGCCTCCTGGCGTGCTAGATCGCCTTCTGGTTCACCCGTTGCGACAGGCGCTCGGCGCTTTCCACCCGTTCGCTGTAGCGATCGGTCAGATGCGCCTTGAGATCGCGGGTCAGCAGGGTGAATTTCACCAGCTCCTCCATCACGTCGACGATCCGGTTGTAATAGGCGGAGGGCTTCATCCGCCCGTCGCCGTCGAACTCCAGAAAGGCCTTGGCGACCGAGCTCTGATTCGGGATCGTCAGGCAGCGCATCCAACGGCCCAGAACGCGCATCTGGTTGACCGCGTTGAAGCTCTGCGACCCGCCCGAGACCTGCATCACCGCCAGCGTCTTGCCCTGGGTCGGCCGCACCGCGCCGAGCGAGAGCGGGATCCAGTCGATCTGGGCCTTCATGATGCCGGTCATGCTGCCGTGGCGCTCGGGCGAACACCAGACCATGCCCTCCGACCAGGTCACCAGATCGCGCAGCTCCTGCACCTTGGGATGGTCGGCCTCGGCATCGTCGGGCAATGGCAGGCCGGAGGGATCGAAGACCCGCGTTTCGCAGCCCAGTTTCTGCAAGATGCGCGCGGCTTCCTCATTGGCCAGCCGGGAATAGGACGTCTTGCGCAGCGAACCATGCAACAGCAGGATGCGCGGCTTGTGGGTCGCGCGCAGCGGCGCGCCAAGCGCCGCCAGATCGGGCTGATGCAGCTTGGTTTCGTCGAGATGCGTATTGTCTGACATGGTGCGGCTCCCTTTCCGGCGGCGAATGCAGAGCGCATCTAGCCGTCCGGCCGCCCGGCCGCAAGTCTATTTCATGATTTCTCGAAATATCGAGCGCATGGCCGCAAAAGAAAAAGGGCAGGTGCTTGCGCCCTGCCCTCGTTCGATCTCTGGTTCGGAAGCCTCAGAAGGCGTCTTCGAACTTTTTCGCCAGATCCTCGATGTTGTCCGGCGGCCAGTCCTCGACATCCATGCCAAGGTGCAGGCCCATGCCCGACAGCACTTCCTTGATCTCGTTCAGCGACTTGCGGCCAAAGTTCGGCGTGCGCAGCATCTCGGCTTCGGTCTTCTGGATGAGATCGCCAATATACACGATATTGTCGTTCTTCAGGCAGTTGGCCGAGCGCACCGAAAGCTCGAGCTCGTCGACCTTCTTGAGCAGCAGCGGGTTGAACTCGAGACCGTCGTCGTCGTCCTGACGGGTCGCCGATTCCGGCTCGTCGAAGTTGACGAAGATCGACAGCTGGTCTTGCAGGATGCGAGCGGCATAGGCCACGGCGTCCTCGGGGGTGACCGAGCCGTCGGTGTCGATTTTCAGCGTCAGCTTGTCATAATCGAGAACCTGGCCCTCACGGGTCGGTTGCACGTCATAGGACACCCGCTTGACCGGCGAATAGATCGCATCGATCGGGATCAGGCCGATGGGCGCATCCTCGGGCTTGTTCTTGTCAGCCGAGACATAGCCCTTGCCGGTGTTGACGGTCAGTTCCATGTAGACATCCGCGCCCTCGTCGAGGTGGCAGATCACGTGGTCTTTGTTCAGCACCTCGATGCCGGCACTGTCCGAGATGTCGCCGGCGGTGACGACGCCCGGACCCTTGGCATTGATCGAGAGGCGTTTGGGCCCTTCGACTTCCATGCGCAGCGCGACGCCCTTGAGGTTCAGAACGATATCCGTCACGTCTTCACGCACACCGGCCACCGACGAGAATTCGTGCAGCACGTTGTCGATCTGGACGGAGGTGATGGCGGCGCCTTGCAGCGACGACATCAGCACGCGGCGCAGCGCGTTGCCGAGGGTGAGACCGAAGCCGCGTTCCAGAGGCTCGGCCACGGCGGTGGCCTGACGCGCCGGATCGTTGCCGGGGCGGACCTCCAGCTGTGTCGGCTTGATCAGCTCGGCCCAATTCTTGTGGATCATGCGTCCCTCCATTCCTGCTCTTGCCCCATGTCCGGAAGGCAAAAGCGCCCGAGGTTAAAATGACGGAATGGGGCCGTGCGGATGCCCGGCCCCAAACTGGATTGTTGTAGATCAGACGCGGCGGCGCTTCGGCGGGCGGCAGCCGTTGTGTGCGATCGGGGTCACATCACGGATCGAGGTGATGTTGAAGCCGATGGCGGCCAGCGCGCGGAGCGCCGATTCACGGCCCGAACCGGGGCCCTGAACTTCGACTTCCAGCGTCTTCATGCCGTGGTCCTGTGCCTTCTTGCCTGCGTCTTCCGCAGCCATCTGGGCGGCATAGGGGGTCGATTTCCGCGAGCCCTTGAAGCCCATGGTGCCGGCCGACGACCATGCGATCGCATTGCCCTGCACGTCCGAGATCAGGATCTTGGTGTTGTTGAACGACGAGTTCACATGCGCCACGCCGGTGGCGATGTTCTTGGAGACCTTCTTCTTGCCTCCGCGACGGGTATCACGTGCCATGTTTCCAGACCTCCCTTACTTCTTCTTGCCAGCGATTGCTTTCGCCGGGCCCTTGCGCGTGCGCGCATTGGTGTGGGTCCGCTGACCGCGGACGGGGAGGTTGCGGCGGTGACGCAGGCCACGGTAGCAGCCCAGATCCATCAGACGCTTGATGTTCATCTGCACTTCACGGCGCAGGTCGCCTTCGACGGTGAAGTTGGCGTCGATGTGCTCGCGCACGGCCAGGACTTCCGCGTCGGACAGCTCGTTCACACGACGCGAGGGGTCGATGTTCACGGCTTCGCAGATTTGCTTGGCCGAGGTGTGGCCAATTCCGGTGATGTAAGTCAGGGCGATCGGGACCCGTTTGTGGGTCGGGATGTTAACGCCGGCGATACGTGCCAAGTGTCACTTTCCTTTTGTTGCGGTTCCGTAGTGCCAGAACCTTTTTTCACAACGTAAGCCCGAGGCATGGAGCACCCGGGCCGCAGCTGATTTCGAGGTGGTGGATTCCCTCGCGGGAATCGCTCGCGTGACGCGAGATAGGGCTAACTATGAGCCTGAGGGGGCATCGTCAAGCCCCTGTCAAGGGATTTCGGCAGAACCCGCAGGATGCCGCCGGAAGAGCGGCCTTTCCCGTCGGGCGCCGGGGCGAAAGGCCGGGCGTCGGCCCGGCCGCCTGGCCTTCTAACCGAGCTGGATTTCCAGCTCGTGGCGGACCTCGTCAGGCGTGCCCATGCCATCGATCGGGCGCAGCTTGCCCTTGGCGTAGTAATAGCCGATCAGCGGCGAGGTCTGCTTGTAATACCCCATCAGCCGGGTGCGCAGGCTGTCCTCGTTGTCATCGGCGCGCCGCTTCTGATCGGTCGAGCCGCAGTTGGCGCATTTGCCGCCTTCGGGCCAGGGCTTGGTCTGGTCGTTGTAGACCTCGCCACAGACGCCACAGGTCGAACGTGCGGTGATCCGCGCCACCAGCGCATCGTCATTCACCCGCATCTCGATCACCGCATGCAGCGATTTGCCGTGTTTGGCCAGCAGCGCATCCAGTGCGTCGGCTTGCGCCAAAGTCCGGGGGAAGCCATCGAAGATGAACCCGCAATTGGCATCCTTCTCCAGCTTTTCCTCGATCAGCCCGATCACGATCTCGTCGGTGACCAGCTCGCCGCGCGCCATCACCTCGGCCACGCGGTTGCCCATCTCGGTGCCGCTGTCCTTGGCCTCGCGCAGCATGTCGCCGGTCGACAGTTGGATCATCCGGCGCTCGTCTACCAACTTGCGTGCCTGCGTGCCTTTTCCTGCCCCCGGGGGCCCAAGAAGAATGATGTTCATGCGGGATTATCTCCGAACGGGGCTGCGTTTCTTGCGGGCCTTGCCCTTACCGCGCAGTTGCGATTTCTGGATCAGGCCTTCGTACTGATGGGCCAGAAGATGGCTCTGGGCCTGCTGGATGGTGTCCATGGTCACCGACACGACAATCAGAACCGAGGTGCCGCCGAAATAGAACGGAATGGCCAGCTGGCCGCGCAGGATTTCCGGCAGCAGCATCACCGCCACAAGATAGGCCGAGCCGAGAACCAACACCCGGTTCACCACGTATTCGAGGTATTCCGCCGTTTTCTTGCCGGGCCGGATGCCGGGCACAAAACCGTTCTGGTTTTTCAGGTTGTCGGCCACGTCATCGGGTTTGAACGAGACGTTGAAGGTGTAGAAATACGCGAAGAACACGATCATCAGCGTAAAGAACAGCAGGTAGAGCGGCTGTCCGGGGCCGAAATAGGCCAGGATCGTCGACATCAGCGGGCTGGTCTGGTTGCCGCTGAAGGTAGCGATCGTGGTCGGCAGCAGCAGCAGCGAGGAGGCAAAGATCGCCGGGATCACGCCGGCCGGGTTGACCTTGACCGGCAGATGGCTTTGCTGCGCCTCCGAGATCTTCATGCCCTGCTGGCGGCGGGGATACTGAATGGTGATCTTGCGCAGCGAGCGTTCCATGAAGACCACGAACATGATCACCGCGACCACCATGACCATCACGCCGACGATCACCGCCGGGCTGATCGCGCCGGAGCGGCCCGAGGCAAAGAACTGAGCCAGGGCGGCCGGAACCTCGGCAATGATGCCGACAAAGATGATCAGCGAGATACCGTTGCCGATGCCGCGCGCAGTGATCTGTTCGCCCAGCCACATCAGGAACATCGTGCCGCCAACCAGCGTGATGACGCAGGAGGCGATAAAGAAGCTCTGGTCGATGTCAGCCGAAACAAAATCGTTGGCATATAGCCCGACCGAGAGGCCATACGCCTGGAAGGTGGCGAGCACCACTGTGCCGTAGCGGGTCCACTGGTTGATTTTCTTGCGACCCTGCTCGCCCTCTTTCTTGAGTTGTTCGAGCGCCGGAACCATCGAAGACAGCAGCTGCACGATGATCGAGGCCGAGATATAGGGCATGATACCAAGGGCAAAGATGCCCATCCGCCCCAGCGCGCCACCAGTGAACATCGAGACCATGCCGCCGATGCCCTGCCCGGCCTGCTCCATGAAGTCACGCAACGCGGCGCCGTCGATCCCGGGAACCGGAATGAAAGTGCCCAGACGGTAGACGATCAGAAGACCGAGGGTGAAGAGGATGCGGTTGCGCAGGTCGGTGGCCTTGCCGAGCGCTGCCCAGCTGGTGTTGGCCGCCATCTGCTCTACTGCTGATACCATGGCTCGTTAATCTCGCTCTATGAAAACGCCGCCCAGAGCCGTTTTCCGGCGGGCGGCGTTTGGAAAACTGTAAGCTATGTAAGCGGCGAGAGCACCGCTCACAACCCGCTTATTCGGAAGCTTGCGCACCCGTGACCGTAAGAGAGCCGCCGGCCTTTTCCACCGCATCCACGGCCGCCTTGGAGGCGCCGGTCACGGTGATGGTGGCTTTCGAGGTCAATTCGCCCTTGGCCAGCACGCGGATACCGTCGAGTTTGCGGCGGACGACGCCCGAGGCGATCAGGGTCTCTTCGTCGATCTTGCCAGCGTCGAGCTTGCCGGCTTCGATGAATTTTTGGATCAGGCCAAGGTTGACGACAGCGAATGCCTTGCGGTTCGGCTTGTTGAAGCCACGCTTGGGCAGACGTTGATAGAGCGGCATCTGCCCGCCTTCGTAGCCTTTGATGGCTACACCCGAACGGGATTTCTGACCCTTGATACCGCGGCCTGCGGTTTTACCCATGCCCGAACCCGGGCCACGGCCAACGCGTTTCTTGCGTTTGTTTGCGCCTTCGTTGTCGCGCAGCTCATTGAGTTTCATGTCGCTTCTCCTTGCCGGATGCTGCCCCGAAGCGAGTTGGCAGACCACGGCGTTTCTTGATTGATGTGAGTCGCGGCCCGAGAGGCCACCGGGGGCGTATACCGATGGTCGCGCCCCGGCGCAAGGGCCGGGCGCGATCGCAGGTCATCGGCAGACGCCGGAAGCCTCAGGAATTGGGCCGGGTGTTGCGCAGGTATTCGGTCCAGCAGGGCACGGGCTCCTGCCGGATGGCGGTTGCGATGCGTTTCGCGAGAGTGGTGAGAAAGGTCATATCGGTGCTCCAGAAAGCGGTAGAGTGTTCGCGCTTGGCATAAACCCGCCCGCGCGCGACCGCTAACGCCAATTCGGAATGCCTGCGTTGCACAAAATGCATGCAGTTTGAAAAGTCCGCGGCGCAGGGCCGGCGACGGGTCACGTCCTTCGGGCATAACGGCCGGCGCAAAATAAAACGCGGGCCAATTCATTGGCCCGCGTGATGCGGCTGCGCCCCTGGCGCGCCAGCGGAATTCCGTGGGGGTCAGCGAACCTGCGCTGCCTCTTGCAGGGCGATGTCGCGGATCTGCGAGCGCGCGATGCCGATATCGTTCAGGTCACGGTCCGAGAGCACCGAAAGCTCATCGTAGGTCCGGTTGTAAACGGCGCGGCGAGCGCGGGCGGTCTTGAACGCCTCGGCAGCAGTGTGCACCAGGGCAGAGAAGCTGAAGCCGGAGACGGTATTGGACGAAGCATAAGCCATTTTCATAGTCCTTTCGTGGGTGGGGACGTTCCCCAGAAGATGCTGTTTCATTTCCTCCGTGGGCTTTATTTAGGCTTCTGCGGTGGCGCTAACAATCGACAGTTTGGTCGACCGGATATGCATTTTCTGCAATGCAGCATCGGTTGAAACTGTCCGGGCATGCCACAGACAGCCCGCGCCGGAGGGCATAGACCGGAGCGGGCGGGCTCAGTCGCCGAGCCCCCCTGCCCCGTTGCTGTCGCGCCCCAGGGCATGGTTGGCGGCGCGCCGGCAGTCGGGGCAGATCACATAGGTGACAAAGGTCGCCTGCGGCGGCGTCGCGATCATCAGATCACGCCAGCCGTCCGGGCCTTCCCAGCGCAGACATTGCGAACATTGCTGCCCCGGCGCGTCGGTCCCGGAGAGCTTCTGCCCCGCGACAGGGGTTTCGGCCAGCAGATGGTGGCGCACCTCGAGACCGCCTTCGGAATCCGGGGCGATGTCCATCCGGCACTCGCGCCTCAGGTTGGGCGCGTCGCAGCGATATGGCAAGGACAGCCCGCGCCCGGACTGCCGACACCAGAAGAACACCGCATTGAGATACGACCGGGTTTCGGCGCCATTGACGAAATCCCACAGCGAGCGGCCGACGATTCCCCTCCGCGCCACAAGAGCCCCGCCGAGCGTGCCTGCCTGGCTGTCCCAATCGGGCGAGACATCGATAATCTTGTTCGACGGATCGAGGAAAAACCACATGTTCGGATCCGGGCCGCAGTTTCTCGTCATTGTCCGGGCGACAGGCCGGCGGGAGCGCCAATTTTAGCAACCGCAGTCAAATTTCTCCACGTCGAATACCGGTCAGTAGGTGGCGGCCAGCAAACCGAAACGCCGCCGCCCTTTCGGGGCGACGGCGCGCGTGTCCAGTCGTGGGAGGCGGGCTTAGCCGCGCTCTTCGACGATTTCCACCAGATGCGAGATCTTGTTGATCATGCCGCGGACGGAAGGGGTGTCTTCCAGCTCGCGGGTCTTGTGCATCTTGTTGAGGCCGAGACCGATCAGCGTCTTGCGCTGAACTTCCGGGCGGCGGATCGGCGAGCCGATCTGCTTGACGACGATGGTTTTTGCCATGGGTCTCAGGCCTCCTCGGCGACTTGGGTCGATTCCGCCGGCGCGTCTTCACGCTTGGGCAGGATGTCGGCCACTTTCTTGCCGCGACGCTGAGCCACCATGCGGGGGCTGGCCTCGAGGGTCAGCGCGTTCAGCGTTGCGCGGATCATGTTGTAGGGGTTCTGCGAACCGGTCGACTTGGCAACCACGTCCTGCACGCCCAGCATCTCGAAGACGGCCCGCATCGGACCACCGGCGATGATACCGGTACCCTGCGGTGCGGTGCGCATGACGACCTTGCCGGCGCCGTGACGGCCTTCGATGTCGTGGTGCAGCGTGCGGCCTTCGCGCAGCGGCACGCGGATCATCTGGCGCTTGGCCTGTTCGGTGGCCTTGCGGATGGCCTCGGGGACCTCTTTCGCCTTGCCCTTGCCAAAGCCGACACGACCTTTCTGGTCACCGACGACGACAAGCGCGGCAAAGCCGAAGCGCTTACCACCCTTCACGGTCTTGGAGACCCGGTTGATCGCGACCAGACGGTCGGCGAATTCCGGTGCTTCGTCGCGGTCACGACGGCCGCCCCGGCCTCTGTTTTCACGTTCTGCCATGTGGCATTTCCTTTGTTTCTGGCGCGATTGCGCCGGGTCTTGCACGATCGAAGTGGCCCCGGTGCTGCCCGGGGCCCCCGATCATCGAGGGGCGCGTGCGCCGCGCCCCTGCACTTAGAACTTCAGGCCACCTTCGCGGGCGGCATCGGCCAGAGCCTTGATGCCACCGTGGAAGAGGAAACCACCGCGATCGAAGTAACATTCCTCGACACCGGCCGCCTTGGCGCGTTCTGCGATTGCAGCGCCCACCTTGGTTGCGGCTTCCACGTTGTTCTTGCCAACGATGCCCAGATCCTTTTCGAGCGAGGACGCCGCGGCCAGGGTACGGCCCTGCACGTCGTCGATCAGCTGGACCGAGATGTTCTTGTTCGAACGATGCACCGAAAGGCGCACGCGCCCGCGGTTCATCTTGCGAAGTTTGTTCCGGACGCGCAGACGGCGCTTGAGGAACAGTTGTCTTTTGCTGTTTGCCATTGTCCGCGTCCTTACTTCTTCTTGCCTTCCTTCTGGAAGATATACTCACCCTTGTAGCGGATGCCTTTGCCCTTGTAGGGCTCGGGCTTGCGCCAGTCACGGATGTTCGCCGCCACTTGGCCGACCTGCTGGATGTCATTGCCTTCGACAATGATCTCGGTCGGTTTCGGGACGGTGATCGTGATACCTTCCGGAACTTCGAAATCCACGTCGTGCGACAGGCCGAGGTTCAGTTTCAGGACCTTGCCCTGAAGCTGCGCCCGGTAACCGACGCCCTGGATTTCAAGCTCTTTCTTGAAGCTGCCGCTGACGCCGGTGACCATGTTGGCCACCACAGTGCGGCTCATGCCCCACTGCTGACGCGCCCGCTTGGACTTGCCGCGCGGCGCGACGGAGACGGCGCCGTCTTCGACGGTCAGCGTCACATCGTCGGTCGCGGTGAAGCTCTGAGCGCCTTTCGGGCCTTTGACTTCGATGGTCTGGCCGGAAATCGTCGCAGAGACGCCATCGGGCAGAGCGACAGGCTGTTTGCCGATACGAGACATTACACAGCCCTCCTTAGAATACGGTGCAAAGCACTTCGCCGCCAACGTTGGCAGAGCGAGCGTTTGCATCCGACATGACGCCTTTCGAGGTGGACACGATGGAAACGCCAAGACCCTGACGGACCGTGGGAATCTCGTCCACACCCAGATACACGCGACGGCCCGGAGTCGACACCCGCTTGAGTTCGCGGATGACGGAGGTGCCGTCGTAGTATTTCAGGCTGATTTCGAGAGCGGGGTGGCCGCGCTCGTCGGTGGTTTTCTCGTAGCCGCGGATATAGCCTTCGTCCGCGAGAACATCGAGCACCCAGGCACGCAGCTTCGAGGCCGGGGTCGACACGGTCGACTTGCCACGCAGCGATGCGTTGCGGATACGGGTGAGCATATCGCCGATAGGATCGTTCATCTATATACCCTCCCTTACCAGCTCGACTTGACCATGCCGGGAAGCAGGCCCTTGGAGCCCAGATCCCGCAGCGCGATACGGCTGATTTTCAGCTTGCGGTAGTACGCATGGGGACGACCGGTCAGCTGGCAGCGGTTGTGCAGACGGGTGGGCGAGCTGTTGCGCGGCAGTTTTGCCAGCTTCAGGCGCGCCTTGAAGCGCTCTTCCATCGGCTTCGACTCGTCGGTTGCGATTTCCTTGAGTTCGGCGCGCTTGGCGGCGTATTTCGCCACCAGCTTCTCGCGCTTCTTCTCGCGTTCGATCATTGCTTTTTTAGCCATGTCTTAATCCTCTTCCCGCGATTACGAGTTGAAGGGCATGTTGAATGCTTTCAACAGCGCCTTGGCTTCGTCGTCGTTTGTCGCGGTGGTGGCGATCACGATGTCCAGGCCCCAGGGCTCGTCCACCTTGTCGAAGTCGATCTCGGGGAACACGATGTGCTCCTTGATGCCCAGGGCATAGTTGCCACGGCCATCGAACGACTTGCCCGAAATGCCGCGGAAGTCGCGGATACGGGGCATTGCCACGTTGATCAGACGATCGAGGAAATCGTACATGCGGGCGCCGCGCAGGGTGACTTTCGCCCCCATCGGCATGCCTTCACGGACGCGGAAACCCGCGATCGAGTTCTTGGCGGTGGTGATGACCGCGTGTTGACCGGCAATCGCCGTCAGATCGGCCTGGGCCGACTTGGCTTTCTTGCTGTCTTTCACGGCGGCACGGCCACAGCCGATGTTCAGAACGATCTTGTCCACACGCGGGATCTGCATCTCGTTCTTGTAGCCGAATTCTTCTTTCAGAGCGCCACGGATGGTGTCCTGATAAAGCGTGCGCAGGCGCGGGGTATAGGTTGCAGCATCAAGCATCGATCACGTCCCCCGTGGTCTTGGCAAAACGGACCTTCTTGTCACCTTCCATGCGGAAGCCGACGCGGGTGGCCTTGCCGTTGGCATCAAGCAGCGCCAGGTTCGACAGCTGGATCGGCATCGCTTTCGGGATGCGGCCACCTTGGCTGGACTGGGTCTGACGGGTGGCGCGGATCGAGATGTTGACACCGTCCACGATGGCCTTGCCGGACTTGGGGTCAACCGAGGAGATGGTGCCCTCTTTGCCCTTGTCCTTGCCGGCAAGCACGACGACCTTGTCGCCTTTGCGGAGTTTGGCAGCCATTACAGCACCTCCGGAGCGAGCGAGATGATTTTCATGAAGTTCTTGGCACGCAGCTCACGCACAACCGGCCCGAAGATACGGGTGCCGACGGGCTCGCCGGCGTTGTTGAGGATCACGGCTGCGTTGCGATCGAAGCGGATCGCGGTGCCGTCTTCACGGCGAACTTCCTTGGCGGTGCGCACGACGACGGCCTTGCGGACGTCACCTTTCTTCACGCGACCGCGCGGGATGGCTTCCTTCACCGAGACGACAATGATGTCGCCGACGGAGGCGTATTTACGCTTGGAACCACCCAGAACCTTGATGCACTGCACCCGGCGCGCGCCGGAGTTGTCAGCGACATCCAGATTGGTCTGCATCTGGATCATGGGGTTTCTCCTGACCTTTGGGGGGCTATGCTGGCCTGTTCCCCAGGGTTTCGATCAAACCAAAAGGTTCGAGAGGCTTACGCCTCCAGAACCTCCCAGCGTTTCGTCTTCGATTTCGGCGCGCATTCGATGATGCGGACAGTGTCACCGACCTTGAAGGCGTTCTTTTCATCGTGAGCCCGATACTTCTTGGACTTACGGATGGTTTTCTTGAGAACCGGGTGCTTGAAGCGGCGTTCAACCGACACGGTTACAGTCTGTTCGTTGGCGTCGCTGGTCACGGTGCCGGAAAGGATACGTTTGGGCATGTCTCAGGCTCCTTATTCAGCGGCCGCAGCGGCTTTTTCGTTCAGCACGGTTTTCACACGCGCCACGTCACGCTTCACAGCGCGCATGCGGGCGGTGTTTTCCATCGAGCCGGTGGCCTGCTGGAAGCGCAGGTTGAACGATTCTTTTTTCAGGTTGGCCAGATCTTCGCGAAGCTGATCCGGCGTCTTGTCACGCAGTTCCTTGGCGTTCATCGCCTTTTTCCTTTCTCAACATCAACGGAGGGCCCCCAAGAAGGGTCACCCTAGGTCCGCTGGAGTGCATGGATGAGCGCGCCGTATAGGTCAGCTTCGCCGGGTTGGCAACCCTTTTCGGCCCATGCCGGCAAGGCCGCGGCGGGATGCGGCACATGCTGGGCCCGGCTTTTGCCAAACGTTCGGGGCAAGGCGGCGGAAACGCGGCATTATTCGAAAAATCGCATTCGGTCTAGTCTGGGTGGCGCCGCTGTGATTCGGCCCAAGACCAAGGAGTACGAAGTTGAACGCAAGAAAGACGATCCTGATGACCGCCCTGACGCTCTGCGCCGGGCTTCCTGTTGCCGCCGCCGAGACGCTGCGCGGCGAGATCTGGGCCTATGTCCATCCCGATGACGGCTATGCCGAGGCGCTCGACAGCGTGCGGGTGGCGGATCAGCGGGTGCGGCTGGCCAATATCGACAACGTCCAGATGTCGGACCGCGACGCCAGGCGTGCCCTGCGGGCCATCGACAACAGCATCGGCGGCAAGCCGGCGGTGTGCCGGATCACCCATATCGACGGCAAGGGTCGGCTCAACGGCACGTGCAAGATCGGTCAGTGGGATGTCGGCGACATTCTGGTCAAGGCCGGCTACGCCTTTCACAGATAGCCCGTGCAGACATGCGAAACGCCCGGACCGGCCGGGCGCTTCGTGGATTGGAGCGCCGGGGTCTCAGACCGCGCGCGACAGCACGCTGGCCGGCCGCGCCTTGGCCAGCGCTGCGGTCAGCATGCCCGCAATCGCCGCTTTCAGCATGTCGCCGGGAATGAAGGCGGTGACCAGCGCGGTGGCTTCCAGCAGCGACTTTTCCAACATGATCGACATGCCGACGATGCCGAAGCCATAAAGCGCCACGATGCCGCCGATCACCGAGGCCACGCCGGCGACCAGCGTCAGCGGCGCGCCGCGCCAGTGCTCGACGATCCAGCCGGTCACGTAGGCCGCCACCGGCCAGCCGATCAGGAAGCCCACCGATGGCGAGGCAAAGACGCCAAGCCCGCCACGGCCGCCCGACAGGAGCGGCAGGCCGATTGCCACCAGCAGCAGGAAAAGCAGCACTGACAGCGCGCCGCGCCGCGCGCCCAGCACGGTTCCCGCCAGCATCACGCCCAGGGTCTGCGCGGTGATCGGCACGCCGAAGCCCAGCTGAATCTTGGGGATCAGCCCCAGCACCGCGATCAGCGCCGCAAAGAGCGCAATCATGACGACGTTTCGTTCCATTTCTCAGTCCTCCTTGGAAACAAGCCCCCCGCGCGCCCTGAGCGCGTCGGAGATGTGATCGGCGTCGTCCAGCGCCAGAAGCGTGAACGGCAGAATAATACGCCAGTTGGCGCGGCGGGGCGAGCGCGCGCGCCAGGCGTCGGACAGCGCGCGGCCCTTGGTCAGCAGCACCGGCGTCATGCGAATGACAAGCGCGATGGCGATCTCGAGCGGCCGCGTGCTGAGGCCCAGCGCCCGGAGCGGTGTGCAGAGCCAGTGCACCACGGCGATCATGTCGGACAGCCGGGTGGTCATCGTCACCAGATTGGCCAGCGCCACCGCCGAGACCAGCCGCAGAAGGATCACCGCCCCCTGCCCCGCGCTGCCGTCGATCAGGTGATAGAGCGCCACCACCAGCACGAAGGGCCAGAGCATCCAGAGCTGGCGCAGCCCGTTGCGCAGGAACACCCGCCCCGGTGCCGCATAAAGCGCCAGCACCCCGGCCAGGATCACCAGATGCGCCGTCAGGTTTTCGATGAAGAACAGCCCCAGCGTCGCGCCGCAAAGCGCGGCCAGCTTGGCCCCGGCGGGCCAGTCGTGGGCGCGGGTTCTAACCGGCGAGGTCAGCGATATCATCGGCCTCTCCCAGTTCGGTCATCCGCGCCACATAGTCCGCGATCACCCTGTCGCGCGCGCCCAGCGCCGCGACCTGCCCGCGCTCCAGCCAGAGCGCCTGGTCATATCCCGCCAGGTCGGCCGGATCGTGGCTGATGTGGATCAGGTTGCCGGTATAATGGCTGAGATACCGCGAGAGCTGGGCCCGGGTGGGAATGTCGAGCCCGGCAAAGGGCTCGTCGAGGATCAGCAGCCGGGGCGCCATCGCGGTGACCGCCATCAGGCAGACAAGATGTTTCTGCCCGTGACTCAGCGTGTTGATATAAGCCGCTTCCCAGTGGCTCTTGCCAAAGCGCGCCAGCACCGCGCGCGCCGCCGCCTCGGCGGCGGCTTTCTTGCGTCCTTGCTGGGCCAGTCCGAAGGCCAGTTCCTCGAGCACGGTGGGAAAGATGATCTGGTGGTCGGGGTTCTGGAACAGGATGCCGACCTCGCCCAGCGCCGCCTTGCGGTCGCGCGCCACATCGGTGCCGTTGATCCGCACCCGGCCCTCCTGCGGCGCGACCAGCCCGGCCAGAAGCCGCGCCAGCGTCGACTTGCCGGAGCCGTTGCGGCCGACCACGGCCAGCCGGGTGACGGCGAGATCGAGCGTCAGGGCGTCGAGCACAACTTTTTCGCCATGGGCAAAGCGCGCGGCCTCGAGGTGCAGCCGGCTTGCCTGCCGGACCGGGGCCGCCGGTGTCCGGCCGATCTGTGTCATGTCCTGGGCGATCACTCTGCGATCCCGGCTGATAACGCGTTGCGTGTGCATTTCAGATGCGGCAGCGTTTTGCAACCGCGACGGTGGTCAGAGGATCGGCCCGATGGTGGCGGCCATATTGTTCCAGATCCGCCGCAAGTACGGCCATTGCAGCACCTCGTCGAGCGTCACCGGCCGCGAACGGGGCAGATAGCTCTGCTGGCGGGCATGGATTTGACGGGTGATCGCGCGGTCCTGCAACAGGATGTTGTTTTCATAATTCAGGTCGAAGCTGCGCAGGTCGAGGTTGGACGAGCCGATCAGGCTGACGCAGCCGTCGATCGTCAGGGTCTTGGCGTGCAACAGCCCATCGCAATATTCGAAGATCTCGCAGCCGGCATCGAGCAGCCGGTGGTAGTAGCTGCGGCTGGCAGCGGCGACAAACCAGCTGTCGTTGCGGCGCGGAAAGATCAGCACCACCCGCACCCCGCGCAGCGCGGCAGCCAACAGCGCCTCAAGCACTGTGGTGTCGGGCACGAAATAGGGTGTCGTCAGCACGATCTGTTCGCGGGCACAGCCGAGCAGACCGGAAAACAGCTGCGGCGTGGCACCGTGGCGCTCGGTCGGGCCGTCGCCGATCACCTGCGCGGCAAAGCCGTCGTCGTGACGCTCGGCCACCAGTTGCAGCTCGTCCAGCACCTCGCCGGTGGCCTGCATCCAGTCCGAGGCAAAAAGCAACTGGTTCTGATCGACCACCGGCCCGGTCAGCCGCAGCATGATGTCGACCCAGGGCGCAAAACGCGCCTTGATGCGAAATTCGGGGTCGGCGGTGTTCTGGCTGCCGCAATAGGTGATACGCCCGTCGATCACCGAGATCTTGCGGTGATTGCGCAGGTCGATGCGGCTGGTGGCCAGGGTGCGCAGCACGTTGCTGAAGGGAAAGGCGATGGCCAACTCGACGCCGGCTTCCTTCATCTCCTGCCAGAGCGGCCCCTTGATCATCAGCCGCGCGCCCAGCCCGTCGGCAATCGCCCGGCAGGTCACCCCGCGCCGCGCTGCCCGCATCAGCGCCCGGCCAATGGCACGGCCGGTGTAATCTTCGAGCCAGATGTAGGACATCACATGCACGGTGTCGGTGGCGGCATCGATATCGGCGATCAACCGGTCGAGATAATCGCTGCTGTCGGCCATGAGCGCGGCGCGGTTGCCCGGCACCGGGTAAAATCCGTTGATGCTGGCGGCATAGGCAAAGGCTGGCTGATAGTCGCGTTCGATCAACTGCGCCACGCCGTCCGGCATGCCCATGAAGCGGGCGGCACGGGTGCGGATCAGGGCAAAGATTTCGCGGTGGCGCTTGCGCGCGCGGTGCCCGAGATCGACCTCGCCAAAGAGAAAATAGGCCGCCGAGCCGGCCAGCGGCAGCAGGATCAGCGCGATGAACCAGGCCAGCCGCGCCGGCGGCGTCAGGTCGTCGCGCACCAGGATGCGGATGGTAAAGGACAGGACGATCAGCCCGTGCAGGACCAGCAGAGTGTTCAGGATCATTCCGGCTTCTCCGGCGCAACGTCGATCACCACCGGCAAGTGGTCCGAGGCGCGGGCCGCCAGATCCGAGCGGTGCACGAACGACCCCTCATGGCGCAGCGCACCGCTGAGGATGAACCGGTCGAGATGCGCCACCGGCACCCGGCTGTGAAAGCTGGGACCGGGTTCGATCACGGTGCCCAGGTTCTCGACATGGTCGCTGCCGCGGCGCCATTCGTTGAAATCGCCGCCGATGACAACCGGATGATCGGCCTGCGCCAGATAGGCCTGCAACACCGCGAGTTGCCGGCGCCGCATCGCCGCGTTGAGCCCGAGGTGCACGCCGATCACCTCGATCCGCGGATCGGCCAGCGTGACCGAGACCGCGCCCCGCGGTTCGGCCGAGGGCAGATCGATGCGCCGGGTTTCGGCAATCGGAAAGCTCCGGCGCACCAGGATCACGTTGCCGTGCCAGCCGTGGCTGTGCGGCCGGATCGCCACTTCGGCCAGCGCATAGCCCATCTCGCAGCAGAGAATGTCGCGCGGCAGCACGCCCTCGCGCCGGCGCACCCGCTTGTCGGCCTCCTGCAAGAGGATCACATCGGCATCGATCTCGGCCAGCACCGCCACGATCCGTTCGGGATCGCGGCGCCAGTCAAGGCCCACGGCCTTGCGAATGTTGTAGCTGACGATGCGCACCTGTCCCGGCCCCGTTTCGCTGCGATTTGCCTGTGCATAACGCACCCGGTCAAGCCGCGCCACCACTTGGGAAATCTCCCCCTTGCCCCGCGTCTGCGCCTTGGTACTAATGCCTGCGAGACGGGACCAACGCGAAAGGCGCAGGCATGGCATATCTCGGCTTCGATCTCGGAACTTCCGGGGTGCGCGACGGCCTCGAGGCGCGGCAACAGACCGGGGCGCAGATCGACCGGCTGATCGCCGTCGGCGGCGGCATCCGCGCGGTGCAATAACCGCGTCCCGGACCCGATCCGGGACCTCCCCCTCCGCCGCAGGAGGCCCCGGATCGGGCCCGGGGCGCGGGCATGCGGCGGCGGGCAACTTCCCGACAAACACAGGACACCGGTCATGGACATTCGCGCGATCTTGATGGGGCTGGCCTTTGCCGCCATGTGGTCTTCGGCCTTCACCTCGGCGCGGATCATCGTCGAATATGCCCCGCCGATGGGCTCGCTGGCGCTGCGCTTCCTGCTGTCGGGCATGATCGGCATCGCCCTCGCGCTGGCCATGGGTCAGAGCTTTCGCCTGACCCGGGCGCAATGGCGCGCCACGCTGGTCTTTGGCGTCTGCCAGAACGCCATCTACCTCGGGCTGAATTTCATCGCCATGCAGACCATCGAAGCCTCGCTGGCCTCGATCATCGCCTCGACCATGCCGCTGATGGTGGCGCTGGCCGGCTGGCTGGTGTTCCGCGAACGGCTGCCACGGCTGGCGGTGGCCGGGCTGGTGGCGGGCTTTGGCGGGGTGACGCTGATCATGGGCGCGCGGCTGGGCGCCGGCGTCGATCTCAACGGTCTCTCGCTCTGCATCATCGCCGCCGTGGCGCTGACCGTGGCGACGCTCTCGGTGCGCGGCGCCTCGTCGGGCGGCAATGTGATGATGATCGTCGGCTTGCAGATGCTTGTGGGCGCGGCGCTTCTGGCGGTGGCCTCGGCGGCGCTGGAATGGCCGTTCGAGGTGCAGGTGACCCGGCCGCTGGTGCTGGCCTTTCTCTATACCACGCTGGTGCCCGGCCTGGCCGCCACCTTTGTGTGGTTCACGCTGGTCAACCGGATCGGCGCTGTCAAGGCCTCGACCTTCCACTTCCTCAACCCGTTCTTTGGCGTCGCCGTCGCGGCGCTGCTGCTGGGCGAAAAGCTTGGGCCGCTCGACATGATCGGCGTGGCCATTGTCGGCGGCGGCATCCTCGCGGTGCAACTGGCCCGTCAGGGCGGGCCGAAGCCGGTCCCCAAGACCCCGCGCAGCGTGGTCTGAGGCCCCTTCCGCCCAGGCGGGGCCGGATCACCCGGCGCCTGTCTCAGGCCTGAGCCACGCGGGGGGATTTCAGCGGTTCGGCCGCCTGGATCGCCTGTACCATCTTCTGCAACAGCGTGGCGCGCAGACGGGTGCTGCCGGGATCGGTCCAGAGGTTGTTGACCTCGCCGGGATCGGTTTCGAGATCGAAGATCTCGCCGTGTTCTTCGGTGCGATAGACCGAGATCTTGAACCGCGCGCCGATGTAGCTGGTGACATGCGGCGCCAGCGGATTGTGCCGGTTCTCGCAGAGCGCGTGATCGCGCGGCGGCGGCGCCTTGCCCTGCCAGTGTTCCAGCTGCGACAGACCCTGCATCGGCGGGGCCGCAACGCCGGCCGCGTCGAGCATCGTCGGCGCCAGGTCGAGCAGCGTCTGGATCGAACTGTTCACGGCGCCGGCCCGCACCTTTCCGGGCCAACGCACCGCGAAGGGAATGCGCAGCATGTCCTCGTAGTGGAACGGCCCCTTGGCCACCAGACCGTGCTGGCCGAGGAAATGGCCGTGGTCGGTGGTAAAGACGATCAGCGTGTTCTCTGTCAGCCCCAGCGCGTCCAGCCGGTCGAGGATCTTGCCGATCTCGCGGTCCATGAAGCTCATCATGCCGTAATAGACCGCCATGTCCTTCTTCAGCGCGGCGCGCGAATAGAGATGGCTGGCGCAGCCATGCGCCTCGTGCGGCTGGTGCCAATCAGCGAAATCGGGCGCGGCCTGCTGGGTCTTGGCGAAATGTGGCGCGTTCAACGCGTGTTCGCCGGGGGTGACGGCGCCGGGCTCCATGTCCTCGGGGTCGTACATCGAGGCCCAGGGTTCGGGCACGGTATAAGGCGGATGCGGGTCGGGAAAGCTGGTCCAGAGGAAGAAGGGTTCGCCGCGGTCCGCCGCATCGTCGATGAAGGCCCGCGACCGCTCGCCGATCCAAGGGGTGTAATGCTTGTCCTCGGGCAGCGCCCAGCTTCGGGTTTCACGCGCCCAATAGGGCGCGCCCTCGGCCATCTTCGGGGCAAGCGGCGCCTCTTCGCCCGGCAGCGGCTGAAAATAGTCGCGCCAGTTGGCCAGGCCCCGGTCCTCCATCCAGGCGGCGTAATGCTGGCCGACATGCGCCTCGTCCGCGTGGTTGCGCACCAGCTCGATATGGTCGAAGCCGTAATATGGCCCGTTGAAGCCGCGCCAGAACTCCAGATCGCGCAGGATCGGCTGTTTCTCCAGGCTGTCGCCGGCCAGCGGCTGGAAATGCGCCTTGCCGATCAGCCCGGTCGTGTAGCCCGCGCGGCTCAGCAGCCCCGGCAGGGTCGGCGTCGCTTCGTCGAGCTTGCAGCCAATGGTCCAGGCGCCGTGCTGCGAAGGGTAGAGCCCGGTCAGGATAGAGGCGCGCGAGGGGGTGCAGGTGGGCGCCGGGCAATAGGCCCGGTCGAACCGCGTGCCCCCGGCACAGAGCCGGTCGATATTCGGTGTCTTCAGCCCCGGCGTGACACAGCCCAGGGCGCTGTAATGCTGCTGGTCGGTGGTGATCAGAAGGATATTGGGGCGCTCGGTCATGGGTCAGCCTTTTACCGCGCCTGCCAGGCCATTGATGAAATAGCGCTGCAACAGGATGAACAGGAGAACAACGGGAATGATCGAAATCGTCGCCGCCGCCGCCATGCCGGTCCAGTCGATGGTCTGTTCGCCCTTGAAGGCATAGATACCGACCGAGAGCGTGCGGATGGCGGGATTGGCCAGGGTGATGACCAGCGGCAGCAGAAAGTCGTTCCAGGCGTTGAGCACCTGCATGATCACCACGGTCACCCCCATCGGTTTGGCCAGCGGCAACATCACGTACCAGAAGATCTGCCACTGGCTGACGCCTTCGACCCGGGCGGCCTCTTCCAGCTCTTTCGGCAGCTGGCTGAAATAGCCGGCAAAGAGCACCACGAAGATCACGATGGCGTTGCCCGAGGTCGCCAGCGTCAGCCCGAGCAGGCTGGTCGAAAGGCCCATGGCCGAGAGCAGCTCGAACACCGGGATGATGGTGAAACCCTGCGGAACGAAGACGGTCGAGACGGTGGCGACGAACAACAGGGTGCGGCCGGGAAACTCGAACCGGCCGAGAATATAACCCATCAGCGAGGTGGCGAAGGTCACCAGCACCACCGAACCCACGGTGACAAACAGGGTGTTGAAGAAATACCGCCCCATGTTGGCCTCGGTCCAGGCGCGGGCATAGTTCTCCCAGGCCCAGCTCTCGGGGATCAGCCCGGGATTGCCGAAGATCTCGGTGTTGGATTTCAGCGAGGTCGCCAGCATCCAGACAAAGGGATAGATCCAGATCAGGCAGAGCACGGTCATCGCCAGCGAGATCAGCGCGATGCGGCTTGTGGGCTGGTGATCGCCAAAGATCAGACGTTTCATGCCACGCCCTCCGCCCGGCGCCGCGCCATCCGGGTGGCCAGCGATTGCAAGATGGTCAGCCCGAGGATCATCAGGCCAAAGAGCACCCCGGCGGCAGCGGCATAGCCCAGCCGCGGAATGGTGCCGTCGTCGCTGGCAAAGGCGGTGCGGTAGATGAAGATCTCCATCACCTCCGAGCCGAAGAACGGCCCGCCATTGGTCATCGACATGATCAACGGAAAGACATTGAGCGCCGAGACCATGGTGATCAGGGTGATCGCCATCGCAAAGGGCATGATGATCGGCAGCACCACCAGCACCACCAGCCGCAGCCCCTTGCAATTGTCGAGCCGCGCGGCGTCATAGACATCCTCGGGCACGGTCTGGAGCGCGGCCAGCCAATAGATCAGCGTGATGCCCAGCCATTTCCAGACATAGACCCCGATCACCGAGGGCATGACGGTATCCGACGAGCCGAGGAAATCGATCGGCCGCGCGATCAGCCCGATGTCAAGCAGCAGCCCGTTGATCGGCCCGTTGAAGGGCGAGAGCAGAAAGGTCCAGACAATGCCGATCACCGCCACCGGCGTGACTACCGGCAGGAACACCATGGTGCGGAACAGGTTCGACAGCTTGAGCAGCTGGTTGTTGAGCACCATCGCCAGCATCAGCGAGAGCACCAGCTGCGCCGGCACGGTGCCAGCCAGGAAGTAGATCGACCGGCCGAAGGCATTCCAGAAGATCGGATCGCGAAACAGATCGACGAAATTCTGAAAGCCGACGAATTTGATATCGGCGTTGAACCCCGACCAATCCTGCATCGCATAAAAGACGGCGGCGAAGATCGGGTAAAAGACGAACATCCCCGACAGGATCATCCCGGGCAGGAGCATCAGATAGGCGAACCGGTGTCGGTGAAGGGTGTGAAGCAGGCGCATGTCAGGGCTGGGTCCAGGCATAAAGGAGGGGGCCGCCAGATCGGCAGCGGCCCCCGGGGAGAGAACGGAAAGGTCTCAGTAATCGGCGGCGGCGAAATCGACGTCCGGATCCCAGTTCGGGAACACCAGATCGGCGCGGTCGACCTGCGCGCCCTCGGTACGGGCCTTGTCGAAGGCGGCATCGAGCGCGGCGTTGTAGCGATCCTTCAGCGCTTTCATCTCCTTGGCGACACCGGTCATCTCGCCTGAGACCAGCCCCTGTACGGTGCGGGCAAAGCCGATGTCGGGGGCGGTGAAAGAGCTGATGACCTTGGCCAGATCGGCATTGCGCACGATCGGATTGGGGCCGACGCGGATCGCCTCGTTGAAGTGGTTGAGGATGAAACGCGACCGGGGCGAGAACTCGGCCCGTTCGATCGCTTCGGGCATGATCGGCGGATCGCCGGCCCCCACGACGGTGCCCCACGCCACCTGCCCTTCAAGTGTGCCAAGGTAGTGGAAGATCTCGCCGGCAATGGCGCCGTTGTCGGACCCGGCCCAGAGGCTGATGGTATTGGGCACCGCGCCGGCCTGGCTGATCGTCAGCTTGCCGGTAGGGCCCTGGTCGGGCACCGGGCCGGAGGCGACACCGAAATCGAACTCCGGGTGCCCGGCCTCCCATCCGGGGATGTTCCACGGGCCTTGCAGGATCATGCCGGCCGCGCCCTGCGGCACATAGGCCCGCGCCTGCGGCGCGTTGAGATTCATCAGGCCGGGAAAGAAGCTGCCATCGTCGTTCATCGCGATCAGCAGCTCGACGGCGGCGATATATTCATCGCTGTCAAACACATAGTCGCCGGTGCGCAGATCGATATCGGCGTCGAGCGGGCTGTCGCCGCCGGCGCTGGCGCCAGCCATCCGGCCCATGTTGCGCACCGCGTCCTGCCACCGGTTGAGCTGCGAGCCGCCGAGGATGAAGCCGAAGTAGCGGCCCTTGCCGGCCTCGGTGATCTTGCGCGCCGCCTCGCGGAATTCGCTCTGGGTCAGCGGCGTTTCGGCCGGGTCAAAGCCCGCGGCCTCCATGTAGCCCTTGTTGTAGAGCAGATGGGTCGAATAGCGCTTGTTCGAGGTGAAGGGAAGGCCATAGGTCTTGCCGTCAAAGACGTTGATGCCGGGCAGGAAGGCACCTGTGGGGAAGCTGGCCTTCCAGGTTTCGATGTCGGGAATGAAATCGTCGTAGGGCTGCAACCAGCCCTGCGCCACCGCATCGGCAAGCGAGGTGTTGCGGGGCAGAACAAAGACATCCGGCGCTGTCTCGTTGCGCACGCCCAGCGGGATCACCCGGGCGATCTCGTTCCAGGGCAGCGGGTCATAGACGATATTCACGTCGCGGGCGGCGGCATACTCGGCGAACAGCTTCTTGAAGAACACCGCCTTCTGGTCGCCGCTGTCGATCCAGCGAAATGTGGCGCCGCTCGTGACGTCATTGATCGGGGCGGGCACGGTCTGGGCGCCCGCGCCACTGGCCAGAAGCGCGGCACCGGCGGTTGATCCGAGAATGAAGTTGCGGCGGCTCAGCCCCTGCGAAATGGTCATGATAGGTCTCCTCCCTGTCACGGGGGCCCCGTGGCGGGCCCGTCAGTGCAGCGAGCCTAGCTTGACAGCAAACTGTAAAAAAGCTGATATCTTTTTAACCTCGATCAGATTTTGTTATCAATGTGCTCAGCAACACCCACCTTCTGCAACGGTTCCTTGGCGTGGTCGATTGCGGCACCCTGCATGCCGCGGCCGAAGCCATCGGCGTCACCCAGCCGGCCCTGACCCGCAGCCTCAAGCTGCTCGAAGAGAGTGTCGGCGAGGCGCTGTTCGAACGGCGCGGACGCGGGCTCACCCTGACGCCCTTGGGGGTGCTGCTGGCCGAACAGGCCCGCCACCTGCTACGCGAACAGCAATTGGCCGAAGCCGAGCTGCTGGCCTTTCGCAAGGGGGAGCATGGCAACCTTCGGGTTGGCGCCGCCTCGATCTGGATGATGGAGCTCTTGCCCAAGGTCATCGCCCGGATGCACGAAAGCTATCCCCTGCTCCAGGTCACGCTGTCCTCGATGAACTATGCCGAAGGCGCCGCCGGGTTGCAGGATGGCACGCTGGATGCCTTTTTCGGCGGTTTCCAGATCATGGAGCCCCTGCCCTCCTACCTGATACGCCGGCCGCTCTTTGTCGCCCGTCTGGTGGTGATCGCCCGGGCCGGCCATCCGATCTTTGACCTACCCACCGCCGACGCGGCGGCGCTGGCGCGCTATCGCTGGCTGTCGTTTCAGAGCGACGTCGCCTATCTCGACAACATCCGAGAGGTGGTGCGCGAGGCCTGCGGCCAGCCGCTGCATGTGACCGCGCAATGCGATTCCATGTCGACCACGCTCGAGCTGTTGCGGCAGGGCGATTACCTGGCCTTCCTGCCCAGCAGCTTTCTGACCCGGGCGGGCGGCAAGGGCCTCGACGTCGTCACCACCGAGTTGCCGGACGTGCAATTCAACTCCGGCCCGATCTTCCGCCGCTTTTTGCAACAGAACGCCGCCTTCACCCTGCTGCTCGACACCGCCGTGCGAGAGGTCGCCGAGGCGCGGCTGCCGGTACCCGGGAGCTTGCCGTCAAAAGGCGGCGGCAGGGCAGGACAGAAAATGGATTGATGCGCCATAAATCTGAAAGAGCGAAATTTGATCAACTCGGATACTAAAAAATCTTCCCCACACAAAACGAAATACCACTCAAACCCTTAAAATAATTAAGTTACCCTTCTCCAATTTCGTCTCGCTTTGAGAACTGAAACGTCACGCATTTCTCGAAACATCGAAAAATACTCGTCGCGCCCGCCTCACCTGAAGGTTTCTTCCAGCATCACCGCGCCACGACCCAGGACAGAACTCAAAGATCCGCAAAAACCCGAAAAATTCGGCACGAAACCCTCAAGAAAACGCGAAAAGCCCATCTCATATTGGATGTGACGCACGTCACGCTGCGTCACCCGTAGCGGTTGACGGATGTAAAGAATCGCAGCAAAGTTGTGAAGTAGATAGGTGCATTCAACCCTTAAGTGCATATGGCAGAGAGTGGTTTCTTTCTGCTGGAGGTTTGACCTTCGGCTTTCGCCGGGTGGGTTTCATTGCTGCCAACCTGGCGGAATGGAATGCTCCGATCCTGAAACAAATTTTCCGTCGGGCCAAATAAAACGGCCCGACGGTCTGAATTAACGCGCGCCCTCCGGTGCGTGTCCGAGTGTACTGTTGATAAGTTCCCCGGGGGATTCCCTTGGGGGTTTTCAGGAAGCCACATTAGCAAAGAGGACCCATCATGGCGAAACGCGATGTAACGGTGGAGCCGGGTGACCCGCTCCGTATCACAAATTCCGACAGGGATTTCGGCACGGTGACGATCAAATCGGGCGGCCAGGTGTTCGTCGAGACTTCAGCCCAGGTCACCATCGACAAACTGGTCAAGGAATAACGCCCCGCGGGAGGACGAACGAATGAAAGACGACATGAATCTCATGGCGGAAGCCATGGCCGGCGGCCAGACGACACCTGATGTCAGCATCGTCGGCGCCCAGGGCCAGACCGGCAACGCCGGGCAGAACGGCCAGACCGGCAACGGCGGGGTCGACGGGCGCAACGCCAATTGCAACTGGAAGACCGGATGCAGCAGCGGCTCTTCCGGCACCAATGGCGCCGATGGCGGCGACGGGTCGGGTGGCATCGAAGGCGGCGAAGGCGGCGATGCCACCGACGCCAAGATCTATATCGGCGAGCTTTCCGGCACGATCTTTGTCGCCGGACGCGGTGGCAATGGCGGCAACGGCGGCAATGGCGGCAACGGTGGCAACGGCGGCAACGGCGGCACCGGCGGCAACGGCGACAAGGACGGCGCCTACAGCCATGACGGCTACAACGGCGGCAACGGTGGCAATGGCGGCAACGGCGGCAGCGGCGGCAAGGGCGGCGACGGCGGCAACGGCAGCCGGGTGACCCTGTCTTACGGCAAGCTCGACAGCGGCGCCAACATCGTGCCGATCACCGAGCCGAGCAACCCCGGCAATGGCGGCAGCGGCGGCGTCGGCGGTGCCGGCGGTCAGGGCGGCAAGGGCGGCTCGCGCGGCGGCGGCAACGGCACGCCGGGCGCGACCGGCAAGGCCGGCGATCACGGCGCCGACGGCGACAGCGGTGGCACGCCCAGCGTCATCACCGTCAACGCCGGTCCTCCCCCGAGCTGATGCCAGCCACAATGGCGGCGCCGCTGGCCAGGGTCCGGCGGCGCACCCTCCGACTGTGCGAGACGGCGCGGCGGCTGACCCCTGCCGCGCAGCGCGCCCGCACGGATGAATGCCTGGCGGCAGTGCTCGGCACGGAGCGGCTTGATGCCGAAGACGCCTTCGGGCGCTCGGCGCTGAATTCGGACGGAACCCCCTTGCAACTCTGCCTGACGGCCAGACCCGGTGGCCAGGCCCTGCGCTATCTCGGCGATCCCTGCGCGCATCTTTCGGGCGCCGCGCGGATCGACGCCGCGCGCCAGGCGATGGGCACCGCGATGCGGACGGCCGGCGCCGCGGGTCTTCGACCTTCGGCCGAAGCGCTGCTGGCGCGGGTCTTGCCGCAAGACCGCGCCGCGCAGGACACCTTTCGCGACGGTGCGCTCTGGCTCGGCCTTGCCGCCGAACGGCCGGGGCTGGCACTTTATGTCGAGGCCGCGAGGGCAGACTGGGACATCGCCGGCGCCTGGCTGGCGGACCTGCTGCCCGACGCCGGACCGGCGCATCAGGCGATCGCCGGGCTCAGGCCGCATTGCGCGCCCGCCTCTTTTGGGCTCGAAGGGCTCGACGCCGGCAAAGGCCGCGCCAAGATCTATTTCCGCCTGACCGCGCCGCAGGATGTGCACGCCCTCGGCCTCGCGCCGCTGGCCAGCCCGGAGATGCTGGATGTCCTTGCCATCGCCATGGCCGGGCGGGGGGTCGATCTCGACGGGCTGGTGATGAGCATGGGCTTCGATCTCGCCACCGGCGCGCTGGTCGATTGCAAGGCCGATCTCTGTGGTCATTGCCTCGATCACACGCCGGAGGACTGGCAGCGGATCGTCACCGCCTGCTGCGCCCGGCTCGAGATCCCGCCGGTGGATGTCGCCCCGCTCCTCGATGGCGGCGAGACGCGGATTGCCTTTCTGGGCTGTGGCGTCTCCGCCGAGCGCGCGGCGCGACTCAACCTCTATCTTCAGCCCAGCCCCGACGCCCGCCCCAATGCGCCCGAGAGCCTGCGCGCCGCGGCGGAGGATGCGGTGGCCTATCTGCTGGCGCAGCAACGGGAGGATGGCCATTGGCAGGATTACGAGCTGCCGGTGGGCGCCAGCGATCAGTGGATCACCGGCTATCTCGGCATGAGCCTCGCCGAGGCCGCAGACCGCCTGCATCTGCCCGCGGCGCGCGCCGCCGCCGAACGTGCCGCCGACTGGCTGTGCCGCGACCGGCCCTATGCGGCCGGATGGGGCTACAATGCCAGCACCGGGCCCGACAGCGACAGCACCGCCATGGTCCTGACCCTGCTGCACCGGCTCGACCGGCCCTGCGCCGAGGCCGATACCGGGTTTCTCGCGGCGCGCTGGCCCGAGGGCGCGTCGGGGATCAGCACCTATGACGGCAGCGACGCCTGGGCCCAGGCGCATTGGGACGTCACGCCCTACGCCTATGCCGCCTTGCCGGCCGCCGCCCGGGCCGCGCGCGCAGACGGCTTTCGCCGGGGTCTTGCCGACAATCTTCAGCCCGACGGCACCTGGCGGGCCTATTGGTGGCGCAGCCCGCTTTATGGCACGCTGCTCACCCGCGAGGTGCTCGATGCGCTTGGCGAGCCCCTGCCCGAAGCGCTGCCCCGGCGGCTCAGCCTCGGCGCCGAAACGACGCTCGATCTCGCATGCGCGGTGGGCGTCGCCCATCTGCACGGCACCGAGGCCGAGGATCTGGCGGGGGCGCTGGCCGCGCTTCTTCGGCGGCAGTTGCCCGACGGCGGCTTTCCCGGCGGCGCCGATCTGCGGGTGACCGATCAGGCCTGCACCGCCCCCTGGGACGCGCCCGACGGCCAGTATTTCACCGACATCGCCGGCAGTTTCACCACCGCCACGGCGCTGCGCGTGCTGGCGCGGCTCTGGCAGGATCGGGCCGGCGCGGCCGCCAGTGCCGGGGTGGCGGCATGAGCGCCCCCCGCCCGCCGATGCTGATCTACAGCCGGAGCTGCCGGCTCTGCCTGCGGCTGGCGCGACTGGCGCGGGCGCTGTCGCTGGGCCAGCTCGAACTGCGCGCCGCCGAAGACCTGCCCGAGCTGCCGGCGGAGTGGCGGGGCCAGCCCGTGCTCTGCCTGCCTGACGGCCGCAGCCGCATCGGCGCCGAGGCGGTGATCCGCGCCCTGCCCGGCGCGGTCTGCGGCGCGCTTGTGACCCGAAGCCGCGGCAAGGCCCGGCACCCTCAGACATGACCCGACCGACAATCAAGGAGACCGCCATGACCCGTCCGCGCTGCGCCCTCAGGGACCCGCATTCCGAAGACCTGCTGCGCCGCGACGGCTATGTCGTGCTGCCGCTCCTGACCGAAGGCGACCTTGCCGCCCTGCGCGCGGTCTATGACCGCGTGGCCCAGGCGCATGACGATGGCTTCATGGCTTCGGTACTGCATGGCGATCTGGCGATGCGGGCCGGCGTGCATTCGGCGCTGGCCGAGATCTGGCGGGCGCGCGTGCTGCCGGTGCTCGAAGAATTCCGCATCATCGTCGGCTCGGTCGCCGCCAAGGCGGCCAACAGCGACAGCTCCAGCGTCGGGCTGCACCAGGATCTGAGCTTTGTCGACGAAAACCGCCCCGGCCATCTCGCCCTGTCGATCTGGGCGCCCTTGCAGGACGTCACCCCGGAAAACGGCTGCCTGAGCCTCGCCCCCGGGTCGCATCTGCTCAATTCCAACTGGCGCGAGCCTTCCGGCCTGCCCTACCGCGAGTTGATCCCGGTGATCGAGGGCGAATTCATGCAGGCGCTGCCCATGCGCGCGGGCGAGGTGCTGTTGATGGACAGCCGCACCTTTCACGGCTCGCCGCCCAACTTTTCCGACCGGCCGCGCGTGGTGGCCGCCGGCGTGGCAATCCCGGCGGAAAGCCCGTTGTTCTATGTGCACCGCGACCATGGCGACAATCCCGATCAGGTCGAGGTCTGGCAGGTGCCCGAGGATTTCTATCGCCAGCACACCATCGGCATGCGCCCGGCCGAGGGCCGCCACCTGGCGACCCTCGCCGGCGATCCCGAGCCGCTTGACGAGGCCCGCCTGCGCCGCGCGCTGCGCCCGGTCGCGGCCCACGCCTGAGCCATATCCCATCGTGAGACGGAGCCGCCCATGACCCGCCAATCCCCTGCCGAAACCAGCCCCGACAAGGCCAATGTGCCGGCCATCCGCTCTTTCGAGTTCAACGACGCGGCGGTGGGCGACATCAAGACCAGCGTCAACCAGTTCCGCGGCACGCTCTCGCTGCCGATCGATTTCCTGACACTCGAGGGGCGCAAGGGCCTCGATCTGAAGGTCTCGGCGCTCTATTCCTCGAATATCGCCCGCGATGTCGAGACCTGGAACCTCGATGCGCCCACCGGCATTCTCGGTCTTGGCTGGCAGATGCCGGTCGAGCGCATCGTGGTGGAGACCTCGGGCAATGGCAGCCCGGCGTCTGACCGGCATTTCCTGATCGCCGGCGGCAGCGCCAACCCGATGATCTGCACCGGCACCGACACCGCCGGGCGGCAGAGCTATCAGCTCAGGCAGTTCCAGTTCTGGCAGATCACCTATGATCCGGCCGACGAAAGCTGGCGCATCGTCAAGGAAGACGGCACCGTGCACAGTTATGGCGGCCGGGGCGCGGCCAACGCGGTGCAATGGGGCGTGCGCTGGGGCAATTTCACCGGCTCCTCCAGCCGCCTCGACGGCCAGGAACGCTATGCCCGCGCCTGGAATCTGGCCCGGATCGAGACCGTGGCGGGCGATGCCGTCAGCTATGAATATCGCGCCACCGAGGTGGCGGTGGGCGACCGCGGCGGCAGGGCCTATACCCAGGCCTCGTATGTCAGTCAGATCACCGACAGCCTCGGCCGGGTGGTGAAATTCGTCTATGGCGAGAAATATGGCGCCGGCAATCCCAGCCCGCAGCAGATCGTCGAATATCAGGCCGCCAACACTGGCAAACCCGCGCCAAACGCCTATCAGGATGTCTACGAAACGCTGTATCTGGAACGGGTCGAGGTGTTCAACGCCCAGGGCCGGCAGATCCACGGGCTGACCTATACCTATGATTTCATCAATCTCGCCGCGACCACCGATCCGGCGCGCGACCTGATGTGGAAACGGGTGCTGACCTCGGTGTTCCAGTGGAGCCCGGAGGGCCGGGTGCTGCCCTCGATGCGCTTTGCCTATGACAATGATACCACGGCGGTGAACCCCGGCGCGCTGATCAAGATCACCTATCCCGGCGGCGCCGAGGCCAGCGTCGGCTACAAGGAACTGGTGCTGGATGCGCCACGGCGCACGACGCTGAAGAACCCGCTGGGCCAGGCGACGCCCGGCGTCTGGCATGGGCCGGATTACGTGCTGACCAGTTTCACCGGCGCCAGCGGCTTCCGGCTTCTGGTCTCGACCTGGAATGGCAGGTGGCAGAGTGTCGATATCACCCCGGCCGCGCTGCGCAATGCCCAGATCGATCCGCAAAGCCTCTGGGCCAGCCCGCAGGAGGGCTATCTGGCGGTCTCTGGCCGCGACACCCAGGGCAACCGTGATGTCCTTTGCCTGTTCCGGCCCGATCCGGCGGTTTTCGGCGCCTGGACGCTAGATGTGCAGGGCGTTCGCTATCTCGACCTGCGCGCGGGCAAGAACGGCAGATCGGTCTATGCCGCCGGCCGCGATTACGTGATCGCGGGCAATCTGGATTTCTCGGCCGGGGTCTATCAGGGCTTTTCCTGGGACTGGCAGCGGCAGGCCTGGTCGGCGCCGCCGATCCGGCCCTCGGGATCGCAGGCCACCGCCAATGGCAATTTCGCCCTCGCCGCCTTTGACACCTATTACGTCGCCGCCACCTGGGACGCCAAGACCCGACGCATCGGCTATGAAACCTTCTACCGCGCCGCCGACCGAAGCTGGCAGCCGGGCGGCAGCTGGCACACCGCCAATGTCGATATTGCCGAAGAGAACGGCCAGCGGCTCTTGGCGGTAGTGGCGCAATCAAGCTATCTTGCCACCACCTATGTCACCAGCACCTCGGTCAGCGCGATCAACTATGCGGTGGCGGTGCATCAGCTTGACGAGCGCTTCGCCGCAATCAACGGCGCCAGCCCGAAAACAATGCAAGAGACGGCAGCGGTCGACAATGGCACCGCGGCCTACAATGTCTTTCAGACCGTGGCCTCGCAGAACTATCTCAACAACAACCTGATCAACCTGCGCAACGAAGGCGGCGACCAGCGCGCCAGCGCCAATGTGAACTGGGTCGAAAAGACATTGACGCTGGCGGCGGGCGAGCGCCCGAATTTCGCCTCGGAGTCCGATGCGACCGCCTTTGTCACGGTCGACGGCGCCCAGCGCACGACGGCGGAAATCCTGCGCTTTGATCCGAACCAGCCAGCCTCGGCCGCCTGGCAGCCACAGCCCAACGTGGTGCAATCGGGCAGCGCGGCGACGGTTTTCGGCAGCTATCTCACCATTGGCGAAACGGTCTATTTCAACCGGACCGACGGCAGTTGGCGGGCCCTGTCGCAACAGCTTACCGGGCTGGAGCCGGAGGCCAGCGTCGCCAACCGCGCGCCAAATTACATCGCCTTTCAGGACAGCGACGACGCCAGCGCCCGCAGCTATATCGTCGCCACCCGCAATGGCGATATCGGTCCGGTGCAGGTGCTTCCGGGCGGGCCGCAGAAGGTGTCGGTGCCGGCCGATGCCGCCGGGCCGGGCAGCAACCTGGCCGGCCTGCGCTTTCTCGTGACCTACCCCTCGGCCGAAGATTTCGACCAGGCCGGATCGCTCACCCTGATCAACCTCGACAATGGCGTGCTCGAGGATTTTGCCCGTGACACGCCGGTGGCCTGGACCGCCATCGCCAACCCCTTCGACCCCGATCAGGGTTTTGTCGAAAGCTTAATCTATGCAAATTCGTCGACCGCCATCGTGTCTTACGACACCCGCACCGGGCTGGCGCAATATCCCGAGGTCTCGGTTGTCACCGGGGTCAAGACCACCGGCAACGATCTGCCGCGCAACCAGCCCGACGGGCGCTCGGAATACTATTATTCCAATGGCGTTTCGCCACAGGACAGCCTGAAATATCCCACCGGCTGGATCCTGAACTATGACCAGACGCTCAACGGGGTCGAACTTGCACGGCGCGATTTCGATGCCCGGGGCGATCTGGTGGCCGAGCAGCTCAATTATTGGCAGGTTTTCACCAAGGGCCCCGGCGGCCGGCAGCTTTTCGGCTCTTATGCCAAGCCGGTCGAAACCCGGACCACGCGCGATGCGGTGACCGTCACCAGCTTTGCCGAATTCGACAGCGAAAGCGGGCTCGAAAGGTCGCGGCGGCAGGATTACCACGACAGCCGGGGCAACCGGAAATGGCTCTCCAAGTCGCTGGTCTTTGCCCACGAGGTGCCGGAGTACAAGGTGGCCTTCGAAGCGCGGCACTACCTTTCGGCCATCGCGCGGATGGATCGGGCGGTCACCGACAATGCCAGCGGCAAGGTCACGGTGATCGAAAGCAAGGCCACGACCTGGAAGGACTGGTCCGCCGGGGCTGCCCCGTCACGGCTGGCCAAAAGCGGGTCCTGGCAATGGAAGGCCGAGGGCAGCACCCCGGATTTCGACTATTCCGGCGGCGCCAATGCCGGCTGGGTGCGCGAAGCCGAGATCCTGTCGCGCAGCGCCAAGAGCCTGCTGATCGAAGAGCAGATCGACGCGCGCGGCGCCGCCTCGTCCTTTGTCTATGACAGCGATAGCCGCTATCTGGTGGCCAGCTTCCCCGGCGCCGCCCGCAGCGCGGGCTGGGCCAGCTATTGGGGGGCCGAACCCTATGAGGCGCCCGATGGCTGGAGCCTGGGCCGCGGCGCCGAGATCGTGCCGCCATCGGCCCAGGGCGAGATCGACGCCCACACCGGCACCCGTGCCATCCGGCTCAACCCCGGCGCGGCCACCGGCACCGAGGCGCTGCGCCGCAACTGGATCGCGCGGGGCAAGGGGCGGATGATCGTCTCGGCCTGGGTCAAGCGGCCCGAGGGCTTCGACACCAGCGCCGGCGCGGCCGAGCTGACCGTTGTCGTCAACGGCACGCTGACGGCGCGCAGCCCCTTCCCCGATCCTTGCGGCGACTGGCTCTATCTTGCCGCCGGTTTCGACCTGACGGCGGATAAATCCGACATCACCGTCAGCCTGACCAATGCCAATACCGAGGCCCCGGTTCTGGTCGACAATCTCTGTATCGCGCCGGGCGATTGCACCTGGTCGGCCACCGGTTTCGACACCCGGCTCTGGCTGCCCGACGCCAAGCTTGAGGCCAATGGCGTGACCTCACGCAGCCGCTACGATCCCTTCGGCCGGGTGGTCCTGCGCACCAATGCGCGCGACGAACTGTCGGAGATTGCCACGCATTACCAGTCGCGCGACGGCCATGAGGGCAGCTTTGACCCCGCCGACCCGAACAGCCAGGCGGTGCTGCGCCCGGCGTCGGGCGGGCGGATGGAGACCTTTACCCGCGGCGGCGCCTGGCGGGCAACCTGGGCCCCGGGTGCCGCCGGCGACTGGCAATCGAGCGGCGGTATGTTGACCAATGCCGGCGCCACGGGCCCGGCGACGCTGACCGCCGCCACCGCCGATCCGGCGCGCGGCTTTGCCCTTGGCGCGCAACTCCGGCCGGTGACGACGCCGGTCGGGGCGCTGGGGATCAGCGTCGGAACCAGCGTCAAGCTCGACTGGAACCCCGCCACCGGGCTCTGGAACCTGACCGGCCCCGGCACCGCCAAGGCGCGCAGCGGCGAACCCCTGACCGGCCATGACCGGGTGATGACGCTTGCGCTGCCCGAAGAGGCCCGGGCCAGCCTGCGCAGCGGCGCCCCCGCCACCGTCCCGCCGCAGATCGTCACCGCCTTTGCCCGGCGCGGCCTGCACCTGCCCCGCGATGCGCGGGTGGCCCGGCATCCCGAAACCGGCGTGCAGGAGATCCATCCGCCCGGCGCCGACTATCGCTATGTGCTCACCCCGCTGGACGACGCGGAGGAGGCAAAGGTCGCGGTGCATCGGGTGGGCGGGGTCTGGCAGCTGCTGGTTCACAAGCGCAGCCTCGTCTTTCGCATCGACGGCAAGGTGATCTTCAGCGAGGTCTTCGACAACGCCATCACCGGCGCGCTGACCCTGCATTTCGACAGCCAGGTCGAGATCTCCGACCTCGCGTTGGGCCATGCGCCGGCAGCGGCCGTGAACTACACCGACACCACCGGCATTCCGCTGCAACAGCAGGGGCTCGAACACGAGCGGATGACCGTGAGCCAGTTTCTCGCCGACAGCCAGGGCCGGCTCGCCGTCAAGGCCAAGCCGGCCTGGATCGCGGCCTCGGACAAGACCCCGCTGCTGGCCTATACGCCGGACATGGCCAGGCTCGACTGGACCAGCGGCCAGATGACCGGCCGTGTCGCCGAGGCCTATCCCGACGACGGCGGTTTTCCCTATGCCCGCGAGGTCTTCGAGGCCTCGCCCCTGGGGCGCACCGTGGCCTCCGGCCTGCCCGGCGCCGATTTTGCCATCGGCGCGCATGACAGTCGCATCGCCTATGGCGCCAACGATGGCAGCCATGGCCTTCCGATCGCCGGCTACCTGCGCGAGACGGTGACCGACCCCAACGGCAATGTGACCACCACGATCTCGACCACCTTGGGCCAGGTGGTGGTGCAATCGGCCGAGCGGACCAAGGGGCAGCTGATCACCAGCTTCGTGATCTACGACGATGCCGGCAATCCGGTCGAACGGCGCCAGCCCAACTACTTCGATCCGCCCGCCGACAGCCTGCCCGAGGATTGGGTGATCGCCCAGAGCTTCGATTTCGCCGGCCGGCCGCTGACCAAGACCATCGGCCGCACCGGCAGCAGCCAGTTCGTCTATTCCGATGCCGGTGATCTTCGCTTCATGGAAGACCCCGAGGGCGCCGCCGGCGGCACCTATCTCTACTGGACCTATGATCGGCTGGGCCGACCACTGGAGAACGGCTATCTGACCGGCAGTTTCGATCGCAAGACCCTGACCGCCAAGGCCACCGAGGCCCCCGGCTGGCCCGCCACGCCCGACACCTGGCGCAAGCGCCAGCATTGGGACGGCACCGATCTGGCGGCCAATGCCATCGGCCGGCTTGCGCAGGTCGAGACCAGCCAGAGCGACGAAGGCACATCGGCGAGCCGCGACAGCTATCGCTACGATCTGTTTGGCAACACCGTGCAGATCCGTCAGGCGGTGACCGGGGTCAGCGGCGACCGGCAGACCGATTATGCCTTTGACGCCCAGGGATCGCCGCTGGCGGTGCAATATCCGCGCGACATCGACGGCACGCGCTGGCGGTTGAGCTATCGGTACGATGCGCTGGGCCGGGTCAGCACGATCTCGCAGGGCGAGACCGGCAACGAGGAACTGATCCGCTATGCTTATCGCGCCGATGGCCGCCCCGAGGCGGAGCAGCGCCCCGGCGACGGCAGCACGCCCAGTGACCGCGAGTATGCCTACAACCCGCCGCTCTGGCCGACGCGGCTGCATGACAGCACCGCCACGGCGGCGCTGTTCACCGAAGAGCTGAGCTATACCGCCGGCGGCTACAAGGGGGCGGGTTACTACGACGGGGTCATCGCCAAGGCCGGGTATCCGGCGGCGGGCGGCGCCCCGGCGCATGACTTTGCCTATGCCTACAATGGCCTGGGCGAGATCGAGACGGCGGATTGCGCCGCCGAGCCGGAATGGAGCCTCGGCACCGACGGCCCGGTGCGCTACGACGCCAACGGCAATATGCGCGCCGCCAATCTCGGCACGCGCGAGATCGCGTTCACCTATGTCGCCCAGACCCAGCGGCTCAAGACCCTGCGCGACGTGACCGGGGGCGGCGACGTCGAGGTGGCGCGCTATACCTACACAAAGAACGGCGCGGCCAAGACGTCAAAGACCGTCGGCACCCCGTTCGAGAACGGCCGCGAGATCGCCTTTGACCACGATCCCGGCATTTCGCGGCCGGTGGCGGCGCGGGTCGCGGGCGGCGATGACGTGACCTATCGCTATGGCGCGACCGGGCGGCGGGTGCTCAAGACCGTGCCGCGCGACAATGGCGCGGTGGAGCAGACCGTCTATGCCTATGGCGCCGACAACGTGCCGCTTTATGAACAGGCGCCGCGCGACGAGATGCTTTATGGTTTCGGACCGCAGGGACTTGCCCTGCTGCGCCACAACGGCAAGGTCTACTACATCCTGCGCGACCATCTCGGCTCGGTCCGCCGGTTGCTCGATGACAAGAACGCGGTGGTGGCCGATTTCGACTATCTGCCCTATGGCACCGTCTCGCGCAGTTCCGGCCCGGCGCTGAACGCCACCAACCTGCGCTTTACCGGCCATCGCTTCGATGCCGATCTCGGGCTTTATGACACGCCGGCGCGCTTTTACGGCGCCCAGATCGGCCGGTTCCTCGATACCGATCCGATGAGCCAGTTCAATTCGCCCTACACCTATGCCGCCAACAACCCGGTGCTTTATGTCGACCCGGACGGCCGGTTCTCGATCGGCAGCCTGTTCTCGGCGATTGCCGGGGTGATCATCGGCGCGGTCGAGATTCTGATCGGCGTGGCAATCGATGTGGTGGCGGGGGTTCTCGAGGTGGTGACCGGCGGGCTGGCGACGCCGGCGGCGGTGGCGCTGGCCGCGGCCGCGGGGTTCTTTTATGGCGCCGGCGCCAGTTCGATCATCTATTCGGTGCTCAACGTCCAGAGCTTTGACTGGAAGGAATACGGCATCTCGATGGGCGTCGGCGCGGTGGCCGGGGCAATATCCTTCGGCTTTGGCGCGCTGGGCACCGCGGCGGCGACCAGCGCCGGGGCCACGGCGACGGTTCAGGCCGCCAGCAAGGCGACGCAGACCGTCGTCGAATATGGCATCAAGGCGGGGTTCGGCGCGGTTGGCGGCGCCGTGAGCGGTGCGGTTTCGACCTCGCTCAACGACGTGGCGCATAATGTCACGCCGGGGTTCGACGTGGTCAGCGGCTCGCTCTGGGGTGCGGTCTCGACCGCGATCACCGCCGGCACGGCGGGGCCGGCCTACAAGGCGGGGTTCAAGGAGTTCGGCAAGCGCGTGCTGATCAACACCGCCAAGAAAGAGGCCATCGGCATCTCGGTCAGCGTGACCAGGAACGCGGTCAACGGCGACCCGCTCGACAAGGGGCTGGTGAACACCGCGGTAAGCGGCGCCGTCTGGGGCTCGATTGGGGCGGTCGGTGCCAAGAGCGCCGGCAAGGAAACCACCGAGGACGCCTTTGCCGCCATCGGAGCCATGGCCGTGATCTGACCCCGGCGCCCTCTGCCGCCGCTGTCCGGCAACAGCGCGGCAAGCGGGCCCCGGGGAACGGGAGAACAGGCCTTGGCCTTTCCCTGCCGCAGGGTCTAGGAGAGGGCGGACGTCAGATGACAAAGGCCGCAGCCCCCGATGACCCGACCGACACCGCCCCGACCGGCCTTTGCCGAATATATCGCGCTGGTTGCGCTGCTGATCTCGATCGGCGCGCTCGGCACCGACATCATGCTGCCCGCGCTCGAGGCGATCAGCGCCGATCTCGGCGCGCCCAAGCTCACCGACGGGCATTACATCGTCAGCGCCTTCTTCCTCGGCATGGCCGGTGGCCAGCTCATCGTCGGGCCGCTGGCCGACAGTTTCGGGCGCAAGCCGGTGATCTATGCCGGCTACGGCGTCTTTGTGCTCGGCTGCCTGGTCTCGGCCTTCACCGAGAGCTGGGCGATCATGCTGGCGGGGCGGGTGCTTCAGGGCTTCGGCGCCGCCGCGCCGCGCATCGTCACTGTCGCCATGGTGCGCGACGAATACGAAGGCCGGGCGATGGCGCGGATCATGTCGATCGTCATGGCCGCCTTCATCATCGTGCCGGTTGTCGCCCCGGCGCTGGGCCAGGGCCTGATCCTGCTGGGCGGCTGGCGGTCGACCTTTGCCGGGCTGGTGGTGTTGGCGCTGGCGGTCGTGGGCTGGTTTGCCCTGCGGCAGAGAGAGACCCTGGCCCCCGAGGACAAGCGGGCGTTTCGGCTGGGCGATATCGCCGCCGGCCTGCGCGAGATCCTGCGGACCCGGGTGGCGCTGGGCTATACGCTGACCGCCGGGCTGATGTACGGCATGTTCGTCGGCTACCTCGGCGCCGCGCAGCAGATCTTTCAGGGTGTCTTCGGCGTCGGAGAGCTCTTTGCCGCCTATTTCGCCCTCGCCTCCACCGCGCTCGGGGCGGCGGCGATCGTCAATGCCTCGCTGGTGATGCGGCTCGGGATGCGCCGGCTCACCGGGCTGGCGCTGGTGGCGCTGACTGGCCTCTCCTTTGGCTTCTGGGCGCTTCTGCCGCTTTATGGCGGTCAGCCCCCGATGCTACTGTTTATCCTCTGGCAGCTTTCGGTGTTTTTCTGCGTCGGCATTACCTTCGGCAATCTCAACGCGCTGGCGCTGGAACCGTTGGGCCATATGGCGGGCCTCGGCGCGGCCTTTGTCGGCTCGCTCGCCACCTTTCTGTCGCTGCCCCTGGCAGCGGCGATCAGCGCCCGCATCAATGGCACGGTGACCCCGCTGATCGCCGGCTTTGCCGTGCTCGGGCTCGCCGCCTGCTGCGTCATGTACTGGACGAACCGCGGCCGCCCGGACTGAGCCCTTGCCGTCGCGAACTTGGGGTTCCTGAGCCGCTTGGCAAGGGTCTTGCACCCCTCGGATCACCGCGCCAAAATTCCGCAAGGTCACCCGCCGCCCCGCCCAAAAGTGATCGCCCCGCCGCGGCGCAGAGTGGACAGCACGCGGGTGGCGCACTACTCTCTGTTCGGCTGTTCGCGACTGGTTATGGACAGCCAGATCGCGGGGCAGCGGGAAGTTGGAACGAAACGACATGGTGCAGACCGAAGAGCGGCCCGAGAAAGCGACGGGCAACGCGCTTTATGCCTGTCCGGTCTGCGACACGCTCTACAACGAGCCGGAGGTGCCCGAAAACTCCATCGCGCTCTGTCACCGCTGCGGCCATGTGATCGCCGCACCGCGCTCGGACGCCTTTGCCCGGGTGCTGGCGCTGGCGATGACCTCGGCCGTGCTGATGACCGCCGCGATCTTCTTTCCCTTCATCGATCTTCAGGCCGGCGGCATCCACAACCGCACCTCGATTCTGGATGCGATTCAGGTGTTTTCCTCGGGGCTGATGGTGCCGCTGGCGGTGGTGGTGGCGCTCTTGATCGTGCTGATCCCCTTCCTCCGGCTGCTGGCGATCATCTACACGCTGCTGCCGCTGATGCGCGACCGGAAGCCTTACGCCCATGCCAAGGCGGCCTTTCGACTGGCCGAACGGCTGCGACCCTGGTCCATGGCCGAGATCTTCATCGTCGGCGTCGCGGTGGCGCTGGTCAAGGTCGGCGGGCTTGCGACGCTCAACCTCGGCCCCGCCTTCTGGGCCATGTCAGGCTTTGTGGTGGTTACCGTTCTGCAAGACACCAGCATGTGCCGCCACACGATCTGGAATTCGCTCGAGGCCACCGATCAATGACAACCGCACGACAAGCCGGGCTGGTGGCCTGCGTCACCTGCGGGCGGGTCGACCGCCGGGGCGCCGAGGAATGCGCCCGCTGCGGCGACACCCTGCCCCATCATAGCCGCCGCTCGCTTCAGACGGTCTGGGCCTGGCTCTTTGCCGGGATCGTCGTCTACATCCCGGCCAATACCTATCCGATGCTGCGCACCTCGACCCTGCTCGACAAATCCGAAAGCACCATCATCGGCGGCGCAATCGAGCTGCTGCACTACGGCTCTTACGGCGTGGCTTTTATCGTGTTCTTCGCCAGCATCGTGATTCCGATCGGCAAGTTCATCGCCATCGGATATCTCGCGCTCAGCCTGCGCCGGGCGCGGCCGGACCGTGTACATCAGCGCCACCTGCTATATGAGGTGGTCGAATTCATCGGCCGCTGGTCGATGATCGACGTTTTCGTGGTGGCGATCCTCTCGGCTCTTGTCCAGCTGGGCTCGGTCGCTACCATCAACCCCGGAATTGCCGCCGTGAGCTTTCTGCTGTCGGTCGCGTTTACAATGCTGGCGGCCCAGAGCTTTGACCCGAAGCTGATCTGGGATGCCGATGAGGAGCCGCAATGACCGAGCCAAAAGCAGCCGACCCGGTGGTGCGCCGCGCCCGTGGCCCGCGCTTTTCGGTGGTCTGGCTGGTGCCGATTCTCGCGCTCGCGGTCTCGCTTGGCATCGCCTATCAGACCTATGCCGAACGTGGTGTGCTGATCGAGATCGCCTTTGACAGCGCCTCCGGCATTGCCGCCGAAAAGACCGAGCTGCGCTATCGCGACGTGACCGTCGGGCTGGTCGAGGATGTGCGCTTTTCCGACGATCTGGGCGAAGTCATCGCGGCGGTGCGGATCGACCACAATCTCGCGCCCTATCTCGACGAGAACGCGGAGTTCTGGGTGGTGCGCCCCGAGATCTCGGCCCAGGGGATCACCGGCCTCAACACCGTCCTGTCCGGCGTCTACATCGTCGGTCAGTGGGACAGCACCGCTGGCGCCGCCCGCACCCGATTTGACGGGCTGGAAAACGCCCCGATCAACAATCCCGACGAAGACGGCACCCGCGTGCGGCTGAGCGCCCGCGACAGCAATTCGATCATCGCCGGCGCGCCGATCCTCTACAAGGGCATCCCGGTCGGTACCGTCGAGGCGCCCGATCTGGCCGAAGGCGGTGAGCAGGTGATCATCACCGGCTTTGTCCGCGCCCCCTATGACGAGATCATCACCAGCGACACGCGGTTCTGGAATATCTCCGGGGTCTCGGTCTCGCTCGACACCTCCGGCGTCTCGCTGAATTTCTCCTCGCTGGCCTCGCTGGTGCAGGGCGGGATCAGTTTCGACACTTTCGTCCCCGGTGGCGACGCGGTGGCCGATGGCACCGAATTCCCGCTTTATGCCGACGAAAGCGCCGCGCGCTCGAGCCTGCTCAACGATCCCACCGCCGAGCGGCTGCGGGCGCTGGCGGTGTTCGATGGCACCGTGGGCGGGCTGGCCGAAGGCGCGACGGTGCGCTTTCGCGGCGTGCCGGTGGGCGAAGTCGACAATGTGGCAATGGTCGCCGGCGAACGTGACGGCCGCAAGGTCGTGCGGATGCGCGCAATGCTGGCGATCATCCCGTCCCGCCTCGGCCTGTCGAACGAGGACGGCGTCGAGGAAGCGCTGGACCTTCTGAGCGTCTATGTCGAAGAGGGGCTGCGCGTGCGGCTGGCCACCGCCAGCCTGCTGTCCAGCGATCTGGTGGTCGACCTGATCGAGCTGCCGATCGACGAAGAGGGGGAAGCCGAGATCGTGATGACCGAGATGGGCATTCCGCAACTGCCCACCATCGAGGCCGAGGTCAGCGATCTGAACGCCACCGCCGAAGGCGTGTTTCAGCGAATCAACAACCTGCCGATCGAAGAGGTCCTGGCCTCGGTGCAGGGGCTGATCGACAATGCTTCGGCGCTGGTCGCTTCTGACGACATCCGCGCCGTGGCGCCGGGCATCAATGCCACGCTTGCCGACCTGCGCGCGCTTCAGCCCGAGGTTACATCGACGCTGGAAGAATTCCGCACCATCACGCCGGAGCTGACCGATACGCTCGACGAGGCCACGGCGACGCTGGAAGAGATCCGCCTGATCGTTGCCGGCCTGCGCGAAAGCGGCGCGACCGAGAACGTCAACAACGTCTTTGCCTCCGCCGCCAACGCCGCCGATGCAGTCGAGGCCGCCGCCGGCGAACTGCCCAAGCTGACCGCACGGCTGACGACGCTTGCCACCCGCACCGAGAAAGTGATCGAATCCTACGGCGACAATTCAAGGCTGATCAACGGCGCGCTCTCCACCCTGCGCGACGTGAGCGAAGCCGCCGACGCCCTGCGCAGCCTGGCGCGCACCATTCAGCGCAACCCGAATTCCCTGATTATAGGTCGATGACATGACAGCCGCGAAATTCCTTTCCGCCCTGGCGCTGGCCGCCCTGACCGCCTGTGCCGACACCGAACCGCAATACCTGCTCGAGCCCGCGCCGTCGAAACTGCGGGTGAACTCGGTGGTGCGAACGGTGCTGGTGCGCACGGTGTCTCTGCCGACCTATGCCGCCGATCAGAAAATCGCGGTTCAGGGAGAAGGCGGCGAGGTTCTGGCCAGCGATTTCGGACTCTGGGCGGATGAGCCCGAGCGCGCCACAACGCTGATCATCTCGCGCAATCTCAACACCATGACCTCTGCCCGGGTGGCGCCCGAGCCCTGGCCCCTGCCCGAACCGCCCAAGGGCGTGATCGATATCCGCATCGAAACCTTCATCGCCACCCAAACCGATACCTTCCGGATGTCGGGGCAGTATTTCATGGGCTCCGAGACGCCGGATCCGATCGAGAATTTCGACGACCCCGACGCGCCGCCCAAGATCGTCCCGGCCCCGCTTTCCGACAAGGCACGGGTGTTCGACATCATTGTAGCCCTGCCGGTCAAGACCGCCGCCGCCATCGCCGCGGCACAGGCAACGGCGCTGACCACCCTCTCCGAACAGATCGCTCGGGACATGGCGTCGCGATGAACCGCCAGGCGAGCCCCCCTGTCAAGGCGGGCTGGGAATGCGCTTTTCGGGCGGGACGGGCTTTGGTTTCGGAGCGGGGTTCGAGCCTGCGGCTGTTGGCGGCTGGACTCGTCCGTTGGTCGGGGGGAAGGTCAGGGGCCTCTCCGGCCATACCAGGAAGTACAGTCCTGAGAGGGCTGGTCTGTTTTGGCGGTATATTTTTGTGTGTAGATTTGGTTGCGGGGAGAGGATTTGAACCTCTGACCTTCAGGTTATGAGCCTGACGAGCTACCGGGCTGCTCCACCCCGCGACACTTTTGTTGGCCTGCTGCCTTGCGGTTGCTTGAGGCCGGTGCGGCCTCGCGCCTGACGGCTGTTTGAGGCCTGGGTGTTTCATCGTTTTGAGAGATACGTATTATCGGGGCTTATCAGGTTTGGCGATGACCTACTCTCCCACGTCTTGAGACGCAGTACCATTGGCGCGACGGCACTTAACGGCCGGGTTCGGGATGGGACCGGGTGTTTTGCTCGTGCTGTGATCACCAAACCGGGAAAGCCCCGGTATTTTGCGCTACCGCCTATTCGGCTACTTGAGCGCGTTATGCGTTCAAGGCCGTAAGACAGAGGCAAATTCCAAGTCAAGTTACTGATATATGTGTGTGTAGTTTGCTTTGATCGTGACCAGTTTGACAAATCTGTCTGTTACTGGATCAAATCAAGCCTATCGGACCATTAGTACCGGTCAACTGAATGCATTACTGCACTTACATCTCCGGCCTATCGACGTGGTGGTCTACCACGGTCCTCAGGGATACCTTGTTTTGAGGGGGGCTTCCCGCTTAGATGCCTTCAGCGGTTATCCTGTCCGATCATAGCTACCCTGCACTGCTGCTGGCGCAACAACAGGTCCACCAGTGGATCGTTCACCCCGGTCCTCTCGTACTAGGGGCAACTCCTCTCAAGTATCCTACACCCACGGCAGATAGGGACCGAACTGTCTCACGACGTTCTAAACCCAGCTCACGTACCTCTTTAAACGGCGAACAGCCGTACCCTTGGGACCTGCTCCAGCCCCAGGATGAGATGAGCCGACATCGAGGTGCCAAACACTGCCGTCGATATGGACTCTTGGGCAGTATCAGCCTGTTATCCCCGGCGTACCTTTTATCCGTTGAGCGATGGCCCTTCCACTCGGGACCACCGGATCACTATGACCGACTTTCGTCTCTGCTCGTCTTGTCAGACTTGCAGTCAGGCTGGCTTCTGCCATTGCACTCAACGACCGATTTCCGACCGGTCTGAGCCAACCATCGCGCGCCTCCGTTACTCTTTAGGAGGCGACCGCCCCAGTCAAACTACCCGCCACGCAGGGTCCCGGATCCGGATAACGGACCGCGGTTAGACATCAAGAATGCAAAGGGTGGTATCTCAAGGGAGGCTCCACGCAAACTGGCGTTCGCGCTTCAAAGCCCACCACCTATCCTGCACATTGCAGTCCTGATGCCAGTGCGAAGCTGTAGTAAAGGTGCACGGGGTCTTTCCGTCTAACCGCGGGAAGCCTGCATCTTGACAGGCAATTCAATTTCGCTGAGTCGATGTTGGAGACAGCGGGGAAGTCGTTACGCCATTCGTGCAGGTCGGAACTTACCCGACAAGGAATTTCGCTACCTTAGGACCGTTATAGTTACGGCCGCCGTTTACCTGGGCTTCAATTCAAGGCTCTCACCTCTCCTTTTAACCTTCAGGCACCGGGCAGGCGTCAGACCCTATACGTCGTCTTGCGACTTCGCAGAGCCCTGTGTTTTTAGTAAACAGTCGCCACCCCCTGGTTTGTGCCCCCAGCCCCTAGTTGCCTAGGAACCGGGCCTCCTTCTCGCGAACTTACGGAGGTATTTTGCCGAGTTCCTTCAACATCGTTCTCTCAAGCGCCTTGGTATTCTCTACCAGTCCACCTGTGTCGGTTTAGGGTACGGTCTGATGGAGGGCTATTTCCAGGGACCAATAAGCAGCCCATTCAATCCGATAAGAATGAACTACCCTCTTGATCCGTCACATCCTCCTGGCCCACGAATATTAACGTGGTTCCCATCGGCTACGCATTTCTGCCTCGCCTTAGGGGCCGGCTTACCCTGCTCAGATTAGCTTTAAGCAGGAACCCTTGGACTTTCGGCGAGAGTGTCTCTCACACTCTTTGTCGCTACTCATGTCATCATTCTCGCTAGTGATCTCTCCACCGGATCGCTCACGCGCCGGCTTCACAGAAAGAACCCGTTCCTCCAAGGCGATCCGAGGATCGCTAAAGAGGAGAGGTCCTATGTCACACTACGCTCTGCTACCATGCCTTACGGCATCCTAAGCTTCGGCTCATGGCTTGAGCCCCGTTACATCTTCGCCGCAGGACAACTTGTTTAGACCAGTGAGCTGTTACGCTATCTTTAAAGGATGGCTGCTTCTAAGCCAACCTCCTGGTTGTTTTGGTCGTCCCACCTGCTTTCCCACTTAGCCATGAATTGGGGGCCTTAGCTGTAGGTCAGGGTTGTTTCCCTCTCCACTACGGACGTTAGCATCCGCAGTGTGTCTGCCATCTAGTACTCCCGGGTATTCGGAGTTTGGTTAGGATCAGTAAGCCTGTGGGGCCCCATTACCCATCCAGTGCTCTACCCCCCGGGGTATTCGGATGACGCTCTACCTAAATAGATTTCGCAGAGAACCAGCTATCTCCGAGTTTGATTGGCCTTTCACCCCTAGGCACAACTCATCCCGACCTTTTTCAACAGGTGTGGGTTCGGACCTCCAGTAAGTGTTACCTTACCTTCATCCTGGTCATGCCTAGATCACTCGGTTTCGGGTCTAATGCATCTAACTCAGTCGCCCTATTAAGACTCGCTTTCGCTGCGCCTACACCTAACGGCTTAAGCTTGCTAGATACACTAAGTCGATGACCCATTATACAAAAGGTACGCCGTCACAAGACTGGACACTAATAATAATCTCGATGCTACCGCGTCGGAATGGACACCCGCAGGTGCACCGTCTCGACACCGGGGTTCTCGTCGTAAATCCCCGCGTTCGACCGATGGTCGAAGCCGAGACCGAACCGCCATCCCCGGCGGTTTTCCCAGCCGGCCTCGATGCCCGAGCGGAACACGATGGGCCCGCCCAGATCAAGACCGTCACCGGCCCGGTAAAGGCCGGTCATCGCATGCAGCTCGGCATAGAACGGGGTCGATCCGAAGCTCTGCCGGTAGGTCTGGCCGAAGCCGACCCAAGCCTCACCCTTGTCGCCGATGCTGAGCCCCACAGCCTGGCCGAACGGCCCGATGCGGTGTCCCAGATCGTAGCGCAGGTAAGCCTCGCCACCCGTCTCTGCCCGGCGTTCAAGAACCTGCCCGCCCGAGATCGCAACGCGGGGCGCTGTCTCGGTCCGGCCGACGCAGCCCGTCTCCGTGCCGCAATAGTTCAATCCCATATCCGCCAGCCCTGCGACCAGCATGAGAATTGCAAAGGTTCCGTCTGCCATCTTCGTCTCCCGATTTCCGGGATCAGAGGTGCATCAGATTGTCATTAGAGTCCAGTCAAGCTCCGACTGATTGTAGGCGTTCGGTTTCAGGTACTGTTTCACTCCCCTCGT